>NZ_FQVC01000024.1 GCF_900128975.1 Devosia limi DSM 17137
AAGGCTGGATTGGCGGATCTTTCGACATTGTAAAGAGATGCTCTTTTGTCCCGTTTGACCCGCACCCCGGGGAGGAACAAGAGAAGCACGTGAATTCTGGTTAATTTGATCTGACCGATCAAAACGCTGACGCTTTATGCGTCGGCAGCTGGCGCAGAGATTGCGCTGGCATTTCACAATCCCGACGACTGAGACGTTGGCCTTCAAGAGGGGCTGGCGTCGTTGATGTTGCGGGCATTGATAATGAGAACGATCAAGCGTCTTAAGTGCATTCAGTGGATGCCTTGGCGTGCACAGGCGATGAAGGACGTAATACGCTGCGATAAGCGTCGGGGAGCTGCGAATAAGCTTTGATCCGATGATTTCCGAATGGGGAAACCCGACCATTTAGGTCACCCGCAAGGGAGCTAACCTGGGGAACTGAAACATCTAAGTACCCAGAGGAAAGGACATCAACCGAGACTCCGTTAGTAGTGGCGAGCGAACGCGGACCAGGCCAGTGGCCTCTTTGTAAGAACGGGAATGGAATGGAAATTCCAGCCATAGTGGGTGATAGCCCCGTACCGGTAGAAAGCATTGAGGTCCTCGAGTAAGGCGGAACACGTGAAATTCTGTCTGAACATGGGTAGACCACTATCCAAGCCTAAGTACTCGTGCACGACCGATAGCGAACAAGTACCGTGAGGGAAAGGTGAAAAGCACCCCGACGAGGGGAGTGAAATAGTTCCTGAAACTGGATGCATACAAACAGTAGGAGCCCGCAAGGGTGACTGCGTACCTCTTGTATAATGGGTCATCGACTTAGTCTAACTAGCAAGCTTAAGCCGTTAGGTGTAGGCGCAGCGAAAGCGAGTCTGAATAGGGCGTTAAGTTAGTTGGATTAGACCCGAAACCGAGTGATCTAGGTATGAGCAGGCTGAAGGTAAGGTAACACTTACTGGAGGGCCGAACCCACGTAAGTTGAAAATTGCGGGGATGACTTGTTCCTAGGGGTGAAAGGCCAATCAAACTCGGAAATAGCTGGTTCTCCGCGAAAGATATTTAGGTATCGCCTCGGACGAATACTGTGGGGGGTAGAGCACTGGATGGGCTAGGGGGTCTCACCGACTTACCAAACCTAACCAAACTCCGAATACCCACAAGTAATATCCGGGAGACAGACGGCGGGTGCTAAGGTCCGTCGTCAAAAGGGAAACAGCCCTAACCTACAGCTAAGGTCCCCAAGTGATAGTTAAGTGGGAAAGCATGTGGGAATGCTTAGACAACCAGGAGGTTGGCTTAGAAGCAGCCATCCTTTAAAGATAGCGTAACAGCTCACTGGTCAAGCGTTCCTGCGGCGAAGATGTAACGGGTCTAAAACTATCCACCGAAGCTTAGGGTTTACTCGTTTACGAGTAAGCGGTAGCGGAGCGTTCCGTAAGCCTGCGAAGCGGTACCTGTGAGGGGCCGTGGAGGTATCGGAAGTGCGAATGATGACATGAGTAGCGACAAAAAGTGTGAGAGACACTTTCGCCGAAAGTCCAAGGGTTCCTGCGCAATGCTAATCAGCGCAGGGTTAGTCGGCCCCTAAGGTGAGGCAGAAATGCGTAGCCGATGGGAATCACGTTAATATTCGTGAACCAGATGGTAGTGACGGATCGCGCAGGTTCGTATCCCCTTATTGGATTGGGGGTGCGATGAGCCGGTTCCAGGAAATAGCTCCATCGACATTGACCGTACCCTAAACCGACACAGGTGGACTGGTAGAGTATACCAAGGCGCTTGAGAGAACTATACTGAAGGAACTCGGCAAATTGCATGCGTAACTTCGGGATAAGCATGACTTCTACGAGGGCAACCTTGTAGGAGTGGCACAAAAGAGGGGGTGGCGACTGTTTACTAAAAACACAGGGCTCTGCGAAGTTGCAAAACGACGTATAGGGTCTGACGCCTGCCCGGTGCCGGAAGGTTAAATGGAGGGGTTAACGCCCTGAAATGAAGCCCCGGTAAACGGCGGCCGTAACTATAACGGTCCTAAGGTAGCGAAATTCCTTGTCGGGTAAGTTCCGACCTGCACGAATGGCGTAACGACTTCCCCACTGTCTCCAGTATAGACTCAGCGAAATTGAATTCCCCGTGAAGATGCGGGGTTCCTGCGGTCAGACGGAAAGACCCCATGCACCTTTACTATAGCTTTACGCTGGCATTTGTGTCGGCATGTGCAGGATAGGTGGTAGGCTTTGAAGCAGGGACGCTAGTTTCTGTGGAGCCGCAAGATGAGATACCACCCTTATCGTCATAGATGTCTAACCGCGGCATAACAGTGTCCGGGACAGCGTATGGTGGGTAGTTTGACTGGGGCGGTCGCCTCCCAAAGAGTAACGGAGGCGCGCGATGGTAGGCTCAGAACGGTCGGAAATCGTTCCTCGAGTGCAATGGCATAAGCCTGCCTGACTGCGAGACTGACAAGTCGAGCAGAGACGAAAGTCGGTCATAGTGATCCGGTGGTCCCGCGTGGAAGGGCCATCGCTCAACGAATAAAAGGTACGCTGGGGATAACAGGCTGATAATGCCCAAGAGTCCATATCGACGGCATTGTTTGGCACCTCGATGTCGGCTCATCACATCCTGGGGCTGGAGCAGGTCCCAAGGGTATGGCTGTTCGCCATTTAAAGTGGTACGTGAGCTGGGTTTAGAACGTCGTGAGACAGTTCGGTCCCTATCTGCCGTGGGTGTAGGAATATTGAGAAGAGCTGACCCTAGTACGAGAGGACCGGGTTGGACGAACCTCTGGTGGACCTGTTGTGGCGCCAGCCGCATTGCAGGGTAGCTAAGTTCGGACGGGATAACTGCTGAAAGCATCTAAGCAGGAAGCCTCCTTCAAAACTAGTATTCCCTTGAGAGCCGTGGAAGACCACCACGTCGATAGGCCGGGTGTGGAAGCGCAGCAATGTGTGAAGCTTACCGGTACTAATAGCTCGATTGGCTTGATCGTTCTCATTAATCTATGTCCGCATAGACTGTGAAATGATCGGTTAGAATAATACACCAGCCAAGCCTCCTTGCATGGGAGAGGACTTGGCCATACAGAACAAAAACCAGAATTCACACCGTATGTTTTTCGCTGACCTTGTGGTTCTTGCGAGGAGCCCAGGACCCGATCCCATCCCGAACTCGACCGTCAAATTCCTCTGCGCCAATGGTACTAAGTCTCAAGGCTTGGGAGAGTAGGTCGCTGCAAGGTCTGC
>NZ_FQVC01000023.1 GCF_900128975.1 Devosia limi DSM 17137
AAAAACATACGGCTCTCAATACAATCTCGAAATTCAAAACCCCCGTCAGCGAAAGCCGACGGGGGTTTTGCGTTTCCAGGACCGGAATTGATCAATGAGAGCGGCAGGGCCGCTAACGGGAAACCGCGGCGCGAGCAACAGGCGCGACTGGAAACAAGGCTCGGGGGTAACTGGGAGCTCCTGACAACCTGCCCGGCTGAGAGTGGCCCTCGGATCAAGTCCGAGGGCAGCGCGGTGAGGGGGAGAGTTCGAGCCTCACCGGGGGTCGTAAGTCTCGCCGGACGCAGTTTCGCCAAGGCAGAAGGCGCGGTCGGCATCAGCCGGAGTCCCGCAGGGCACGCAGGAAACTGGATTGCCCGGACAAGCCGGGCAATGACGCTGGGGAGGGGATCGGGGACTGGGACGACCAACGCGGCGGACCAAGACGGCGGGATGACCGACATGTGCACCTGGCTTTTGGGTAACTCCGTGCTGCTCGGCATTTATCGCGGACCTACACCAGGCCTTCCGCAAGCAGGGTTTCGCCGGTGGCGGTGAGGGCGGCTGCGGCGGGGATGAGGGGGCGGCCGAGCAGGGTGATGGCGGCCGCGGAGTCCAGGCGTTTCAGGACGCCGAGTTCGCCGAGATTGGAGCGGACGTCCTTGTCAAAGAGGCTATAGAGGCGGACGGCCCAGTCGGGCATTTCGAAGCGCGGGATTCTGCCGGCGTTTTCGGGCAGGTGTGCGCGCAGGATATTGGCGGCCTCCAGGAAGAATAGTGAGCGTTCGCCCATGGGGAAGCGCTGGCCACCGGCGGCGGGCGCGGTCATCGCCGCGACATGGGCGGCGGCGACATCGCGTACATCGATGATGACAAGCGGAATACGCGGGGCGGCGGGGACTGAGCCATTGAGCAGGCGCTGCACCAGGGTGGCGGAAGTGCCGGGATCCTCATCCAGCAGCGGTCCCAAGATGGCGCTGGGATTGATGGTGACGAGGTCATTGTGACGACCGGCGGCATCCATCAGGTCCCAGGCGCGGCGTTCGGCCAGGGTTTTGGATTGGACATAGGCGTTGACGGCCCGGCTTTCGAGATTAGTCCAGTCGCTGCCGGTGAAGGGCTCGGTGCGGGACTTGTCGTGGCCATAGGCGATGGCGGCCATCGAGGAGGTGAGGACGATACGCACTACCCCAGCGCGCAAGGCGGCCGAAATGGCGCGGGTGGTGCCATCGACGGCCGGGCCGATCAGCTCCATCTTGTCTTCAGGCATCTTGAGCACGAAGGGAGAGGCCGTGTGCTGGAGATAGCGACAATCGGCCATGGCGGCATCCCAGCCGGCATCGTTCATCAGATCGAGCGCGACAAACTCGAGGCGGGAGGTGTCGGCGCCGGCCTTGGCGAGGGTGGCACGAACCTTGTCGGCCTTGCTCAGATTGCGCACCGAGCCGCGGACGATGTAGCCCGCATTGAGCAATTGCAGCGCAACATGGCCGCCGAGAAAGCCGGAAATGCCGGTGAGCAGGACGCGGTCGGACATTGAATATCTCCCTTAGAATTGAACGATAAGTATGGTAATCGTTCAATTAGTACAAGAGCGAGTCGACCAATTGACTGAAGCAGCGACAGACAGGGTCAAGGAAAAGCGGCGTCGTATCCTGGATGCAGCGCGGTTCCTGGTGCTCAAACAGGGACTGCGCGCCACCAGCATGGAAGCGATCGCGCGGGAAGCGCGGATCGCCAAACCAACCCTCTATGCCCAGTTCACCGACAAGGATGCGGTGTTTAGCGGGATCATCGACGAGATGATCGGGGACCTCCTTGCCGCCTATGATAGCGGCATGGCAGGGGGCGGGGATATCGCCGAACGGGTTGGGGCGGCGCTGGCCGGAAAATATGGGGTGATCGCCGGGGTACTGGCTGGCTCCGCACATGCGGCTGAGCTCTATGACGAGCACAATCGGTTGGCGGGACGGTTCCGCGCTGTCGATGAGCGGGTGCGCGATGAGATCGCGGCGGAGCTGCGGGGCGCCGGTGTGGCCGATGCCGAGGCTTTGGCGCGGCTGGTGCTGGCTTCGGCCTATGGGATAGCGCGCAAGTTTGGCAGCGAGGCGGAGGTCGGGGCGGGAATCCGACTGATGTGCCGGCGGCTGATCGGGCCGGAATTGGGGTGAGGCTGGACGCTGGTTGGCGGGGGGAAACTGGATCCCGGCTCGCGCCGGGATGACGGTGTGCAGGGATGGTTCGCGCGTATCTTGGGACCCCCACCCTGGCCCTCCCCTCAAGGGGGAGGGGACGATAGGGCGATGGCTGGGGATCAGACGTTGGCCCAGGCGTTGGTTTTCTCGCTGGCGAAGATGGCGTCGAGGACTTTCATCGAGGCGATGGCGTCTTCGATGCCCCAGGGCAGCGGTTTTTCGCCAAGCACGGCAAGGGCAAAGGCTTCGGCCTGTTCGGTATATTGATCGCAGGCGGGCAGGATTTCGCGGCGGGCCAGGGAGCCGTCGAAGGGCGCGCCGGTATCGATGGTGATGGCGGTGCGTTCGTCGGGCGCGGGATTGAACGGAATGGTGATCTCAAGCTTGGCCTTGCTGCCCAGTACCTGCACCTTCTGGTGGCCGGCGATCTGGGTGGACACCACGAAATTGAGCTGCCGCCCATTGCCGAAATCGGCGAGGACGCTGGCCAGCCGGTCGGTCTTGAAATTGGGGTCGCGCTCGACCAGCGAGACGACGCGGCTGGGCTCGCCTTCGAACAGGAAGCGACCCGCCGTGATCGGGTAGCAGCCGATATCCATGATGCCGCCACCACCGATATCGGGCTGATTGCGCACATTGTTGGGGTCGAGATTGCTATAGCCGAACACCGCATTGATGGCGCGGACTTCGCCCAATTCGCCGGACCGGATGATCTCGCGGGCCCGCAGCCATTGCGGATGGAAGCGCACCATGAAGGCTTCGAGCACGATGCGGTCGGGCGGGCACTCGCGCAGTGCCTCGGAGTCCCGAGCATTGAGCGCGATCGGCTTTTCGCACAGCACATGCTTGCCGGCCTTGGCGGCGGCGACGGTCATCGGCACATGCAGGTGATTGGGCAAGGGATTGTAGATGGCGTCGATATCGGGATCGGCGAATAGCTCTTCGTAGGAGCCGTAGGCCCTTGGGATCCCGAGCTTTTTGGCGGCAGCCTGGGCCTTGCCCAGATCGCGCGAGGCAATGGCAAATACCTCGGAATGGGCCGATTTCATGATGCCGGGCGTGACCTTCTGCATGCCGATATTGGCGGTCGATAGAATGCCCCAGCGAACTTTCTTGGTGGTCAATTTGGCCCCTCCCCAGTTGCTGAGAGTTTTAGCGGGCGGGGGTGTGCTTGGCTAGTATGGAAGACGCGCGGAAATGGTGTGACGCGCCGAGGCGCCGCCGGGCGCGGTTTCTGGCTGGCGGGGGCACTTCGTATCCGAAGTGCGGGGATGGCGAGGCTTTTGCCTCAAGCGGGTAGTCCGCAATGAAATGAGGCAGAGCCTCGCCATCGCGCCGGTATTTTCTGCGGGACCGAACCAGGGGCGGCGGTTTTTCAGCCGATAC
>NZ_FQVC01000007.1 GCF_900128975.1 Devosia limi DSM 17137
GAGCCGTCAGCGGAGCCGACGGAAGAGCCGTCAGCGGAGCCGACGGAAGAGCCGTCAGCGGAGCCGACGGAAGAGCCGTCAGCGGAGCCGACGGACGACTCGTTCCAGGAACTGGCCGAAGCAATGGTTGAGGCGGCTGCCTGGGCGGACCCGGAAAGCATTGATCCCGACGAGACCCGGCCGGAAGCGCCTTACGAAAGCATTGCCGAGGCGATCGCTGCGGATGATCACGCCTATGAGCGCGAGCTGGATAACTGGCGCGCAGCCGACCAGGAGCAGGTTTATGCGCCGGCCGCGGAAGCCGAGCCGGACGGCACGGACGAGCCTGATCCGGTAGTCGCGGCCGAGGCAGAAGAAGAGCCGGTCACCATCCAGAGCCTGTCGGACCTGATCGATCGGCTCGCTGCGGACAGTGCGCTGTTTACGCCGCTGACCGATGCCGACGATCTGTTGCTGTCGGCGGAAGCCGATGACGCCGAAATCGAGGCGGGGCAGATCGATATCGACGGCGATGAATTTGTCTTCGCGGCGGAAGACGAACCGGACGAGAATGCCGACGCTGAAGCCGATCTGGATGATCTGGCCCGGCTTGACGGGGTCGATGGGGAGCGGCTGAGCGCAGTCGCGGAAATTACGGCGGCAGCGACCGCCGCCAGCACCACGCCAACGGACGAACCGGAACCGGGCGCGGTCGCCGAAGCCGCAGCGGACGAAGAGGCGGTCCGGAAAATGGAAGCGGCGCTGGCAGCGCTCGGGCCGATCGTGGCGCGGGCCGAGGCCAATCCGCCACCGGACGCGGAGCGCGTTGAACGGGTCTCGCGCTACAATTTCGATGAGCTGTCGCGCATTCTGACCGATCGCGTTGGCGATCCGGCGCAGCAGCCGCGCGAACCGCTGCCCAGCCAGCCGGCGCCGATACCAGCGTCATCGGGTGCACTGATCAATCTCGGCGGCGAGACGCTGGTGCTGAACCGCTTGCCGCTGGGCATTCTGGTGTTCCGCGACCAGCAGGTGCTGTTCGCCAATCGCGCCATCACTGAAATGGTGGGCTATGATTCGGTGGAGCAACTGCGCAATGCCGGGCTGGCCTCGGTATTTCCGGCGACGGGACCGGACGGGCAGGAAGCTGGCCCGGTCAACCACCTCGTACAGCGCGACGGTACGCTGGTGCCGGTCACGGCGCGGCTGCAATCCATCTCCTGGCAGGGGCGCCCTGCCCTGATGCTGTCGGCCAGCACGACCGAAGTGCGGACTGGCCATGAAGCGGCGGTGCGGGCCTTTGCCGAAGGCTTGGCCGATATGCGCGGCGATGGCTTTTTTGAAGCCAATCGCGCTGGCACGCTGAGCGCGATCAATGGCCGCGCCGGCAAGGCGCTTGGCGTGGACGAAGGCGCTCTGACCGGCAAGCCGCTGGCCAATGTGATTGTGCCGGCCGACCTGCCGGCGCTGCGCGAGTTTCTCGAACGGCCAGCCCGCTTTGCCGAAACCGCTCGGCCTTGCATTACCCTGCGCGGTATTGGCCGTGGCGCCGATATCATGATCTTCGCCCAGGGTCAGGCAGGGGTCCTGGCCGGCTATTTCGGTTTTGTGAATGCCAGAACACCGGCAGCCCCGCTGCAGATTTCCGGCGGCACCGATGGCGATCCGGCGCTGCTGGCACGGATCAGCCGCGGCGTGCGGCGGCCGCTCAATACCATTATCGGGTTCTCCGATCTTATCCGCTCGAGCAGCTTTGGGGCTCAGGGCAATGAGCGTTACGAGAGCTACGCACAGGACATCACCACCGCCGGGCACGAAATTGCGGCGCTGGTGGACGAACTGGACGATTATACCAGACTGCGTGACGGCCGTTACCTGCCGCAGCGGGCCAGTATCGACCTGACCGGATTGCTGGAGAGCTGCGTGGTGCGTATTCGCCATCAGGCGGCTAGTTCGCGCGTCATCGTGCGCAACGCGATTTCCGAATTCCTGCCACGGGTAACGGCGGATCGGGCCTCGCTGGCGCAGGCGGTGTTGAACCTGCTGGCCAGCGCTATCGACCAGACCCCAGCGGGCGGGGCAGTGGTGATCTCGGCGCAGCGCGAAGATGATGGCGGCATTGCCATTCATGTGCGCGACAGCTCCACCAATCCAGTGGACATGGCTGAGCGTTTCGTCGTGTTCCGCGATGGCGTGGGGCGCGACGGGCAGATGCTGGCGCCAGTGCGGTCCAGCGTCGGGCTGGCGCTGACGCGCTCGCTGCTGGCGGTCAATGCATTCTCGCTGTCGGTCGATCCGGCAGGCAATCATGGCATGCTGTTTTCGCTGGTGATCCCGTCCGACCTGGTGGATCGCGCCTGAAGCCTTGCTGTTGGGTGACCGAGATTCCCGGCGTGCAACCGGTGCATGGGCGCTGCGCCAGGTAAAATAAAGTGGAGAACCGCCGTCAGCTAACAGGCTGTTTTTGCTTTATAATTCGCAGCAATATTTGAACGGTTCTAACCTGTAACGCATTGTTTTTACTAGCTTTATTGACAGCAAGCGACGAAAATTGCAGAAAGCGCCGATCTGCACGGGACCTTGAATCCCGCGTTCATGGAGAAGCCTAATGACCAAGACCGCGCGCCTTGCCGTCGCCCTGATGAGTTCTGTCGTCCTGACCGGCCTCAGCGTCCCCGCGTTCGCCCAGAGCGGCGAAGTCAATATCTACAGCTATCGCGAGCAGAGCCTGCTGCAGCCGCTGCTGGACAGGTTCAGCCAGGAAACCGGCATCAAGGCCAATGTGCTCTATGCTGGTGACGGCCTGCTCGACCGTGTCGCCGCCGAAGGCGAGCTATCTCCTGCCGACGTGGTGCTGACCGTCGACATTGGCAATCTGGTGGGCGCCGAAGAACAGGGCCTGACCCAGGAAATTACCACTCCCGTCCTTGATGAGCGCGTGCCGCAGGCATTCCGCGACGACAATGACAACTGGACTGCGCTGTCGCTGCGCGCGCGCGTATTCTACGTCTCCAGGGACCGCGTCGATGCCACCGCGCTTTCCTATGACGACATCACCAAGCCGGAATGGAAGGGCCGCATCTGCACCCGTCCAGGCGACCATGCCTACAATATCGGCCTGATCGCACAGCGCATTGCCGAGCATGGCCTGGACGAGACCCGCACCTGGCTGACCGCCGTGCGCGACAACCTGGCCTATCCCCCGACTGGCGGCGACCGCGAAGGCGTCAAGAACATCCTTGCCGGCACCTGTGACCTGAGCATCACCAATACCTATTACATGGGTGCGATGCTCAATAACGAAGCCGAGCCGGAACAGAAGGACTGGGCTGCATCCGCCCGGATCATCTATCCCGATGCGGACGGCGAAGGGACGCAGGTGAACGTGGCTGGCGGCTTCATCGCCAAGCATGCGCCGAACGTGGAAAACGCCAATGCGCTGATCGCCTTCCTGCTGTCGGACGAAGCCCAGAGCATCTATGCCGACACCAATTACGAGTTCCCGGTCGTGCCATCGGTGGCGCCGGCCGAACTGACCCTGTCCTGGGGTGCGCTCAACCCGGTCGACACGCCGCTGGTCGACGTTGCCGCCCACCGCGCCGAGGCCGCTGCGCTGGTCGACGAGCTCAAGTTCAACGAAGGCGCACAGAACTAAGGCCGGGCAAGCTAGTTTCCCTTGCCCGGAGCGCCCCCCTCGGGCATGACCCGAGGGTAATTCCGAACACCCGCCCACGCCGGACACTTCCGGGGGACGGAGAGGGAGACCTGGCCTGGTGAGCGTTTGACTAGACGAGCAGCCACACTTCGCAGCATGACCGGCAAGACAATCGTCCTGTCGGTCGTGCCATTTTTGCTGGTGGCCATCATGGGCCTGCCGATCCTGTGGCTGGGCTGGGGCGCCATTGCCGCCACTGCAGGCGGCAGCAATGGGCTGGCCGCCACCATGCTGCCGACGGCGCTGCGCGAGACCGGCATGCTGATGGCCCTGGTGGGGCTGGCGACCGGGATTGCCGGACTGTCCGCCGCCTGGCTGGTCACCCATTACGAATTTCCGCTGCGGCGGGTATTCGACTGGGCACTGGTGCTGCCGCTGGCCGTGCCGACCTATCTGGCGGCCTATAGCTATGTCGAGTTTTTGGGCTTTACCGGGCCGGTGCAGGGGTTTGTGCGCTCGCTCAATGGCGCAACGACGCTGCAGCAATACTGGTTTCCCGACATCAGGAGCAATTGGGGCGCGGTGGTCGTGCTATCCGCAGTGCTCTATCCTTATGTCTATGTCGCCTGCCGGGCTTTCTTCCTGATGCAGTCAGCCTCACTCAATATTGCGTCGCGTACGCTGGGGGCCGGCGGGATGCGGACGTTTTTTGCGGTGACATTACCGCTATCGCGGCCGGCACTGGTGGTTGGGGTGACGCTGGCAATGATGGAGGTCGTCAACGATCTCGGCGCCGTGCAATATTTCGGGGTCAACTCGATCACCGCAATCATCTACTCCACCTGGATCAACCGCTCCGATTTCGGCGGGGCGTCGCAATTGGCGGTAACGGTGGTGCTGGTGATCGGGCTGCTGATCGCCGCCGAGCAGCAGGCGCGGCGCAATCGGGTTTACCTGGCCAATCGCGACAGCAGGGTGCCACCGGGGCGCGAGCCCCTGTCGGGGGCACGCAAATGGGTGGCGGTTGGGCTGTGCATGATGCTGTTTACCCTCGGATTCGGAATTCCCGTGGGACAGATGACCTATCTGGCGTTCCGGCTGTCGCATACTGAGGCGATCGGGATGACACTGACGGCGCTGGTGCCAACGGTGACGCTGGCGAGTTTTGGCGCGGTGATTACCGTCATCATCGGGCTGGTAGCGGCCAAGCTGTCGAGCGGGGACGCATCGCGCCCTGCCAAGGGGGCAATCCGGCTGGCAACGCTCGGCTACGCCATTCCCGGCACGGTGCTGGCGCTGGGCCTGCTGCTGCCGCTGGGACAGGCCGACCTCTGGTTCAACCGGATGACCATGGCGCTGTTCGACTGGCGGCCGGGGCTGATCCTGTCGGGGTCGATGGCCGCCCTGCTCTATGTTTATTCGATCCGGTTCCTGGCCGTCAGCCATTCGACGCTCGACGCAGCGATGAAACGGCGCGGGCGCTCGATGCTGGATGCCGGGCGGGTGCTGGGGCAAAGCGGCTGGCGGCTGCTGTTCCGCATCGATCTGCCGACGCTGATGCCGGCGATACTGAGCGCGGCAACGCTGGTGTTCGTCGAGATCGTCAAGGAATTGCCGGCGACGCTGCTGCTGCGCCCGCTGGGCGTGGATACGCTGGCGACGATTGTCTATGCGCGCGCCAATGTGGGGCTTTTTGCGCAGGCGGCGCTTCCAGCACTGTTCATCGTGCTGGCGGGACTGATCCCGGTCATTCTTGCTACGCGGCTGGGCGATCGTAGGAAAGTATAATCCCGGCGCCTACTGCCATGTTAGTGGCGATCTTTTATATGATCGCGCTATGGGAGCTGACGCCTCACGCGTCAGCACGGCTGGGTGAACGAAGCGGAGCAGGGTTGGCCTTTAGCCCGCGACGCCAGACGTCATGCGATCAGGCTGGCCATGCTCTTATGGCCGGGATCGCAGCTATCAGGAGTGACCAATGGGCAAGACGTTGACTGGGTTTGGACTGATCCTGGCGCTGACCACCGCGCTGATAGCCCCGGCATATGCCGCGGGAACCGAGGTCCGAATCGGGGTGGCGCTGGAGCCGCCAGTGCTGGACCCGACTGCCGGCGCCGCCGAAGCCATCGACATCGTGGTCTATCAGAACATTTTCGAAGGCCTGACCCGCATCGACCCGACCGGCAGCGTGCAACCCGGGCTTGCGCGCGACTGGTCCATTTCCGAGGATGGGCTGACCTTTACCTTCAACCTGCACCCCGACGTGACCTTTCATGATGGCAGCAGCTTTGACGCCGAAGACGTCAAGTTCACCTTCGATCGCATCCTGGGCCCTGACAGCGTCAACGCCCATAAGGAATTCTACGAAGTCATCGAAGCCATCACCGTCATCGATCCGCTGACCGTGGCCTTCAAGCTCACCCGTCCGAGCGGACAGTTCCTGTTCAACCTGGGCCGGGGCGATGCGGTGATCGTGGCGCCGGAAAGCGCCGACAACAATGTGACCGACCCGATCGGAACCGGCCCGTTCAGCTTTGTGCAGTGGGACAAGGGCAGCCGCGTCGTGCTGGAGCAATATGGCCCCTATTGGGGTGAGCCGGTGGCGCTGACCAAGGCGACCTATGTGTTCATCAGCGATACGGCGACGATGACCAATGCGCTGCTGGCCGGCGATATCGATGGCACCAACAATTTTGCGGCCGAAGCGCTGGCCGTGTTCGAGAACGATCCGCGCTTCAAGGTGCTGGTGGGCACCACCGAAGGCGAGACGCTGCTGGCGACCAATAACCGCAAGCCGCCCTTTGACGACCTGCGAGTGCGCCAGGCCATGGCCCATGCGCTGGACCGCAAGGCGATCATCGATGGGGCGACCTATGGTTATGGCACGCCGATCGGCAGCCATTTCGCGCCGCATAATCCCTATTATGTCGACCTGACCAATACCTATCCGTTCGATATCGAGAAGGCCAAGGCGCTGCTGGCAGAAGCCGGCTTCCCCGATGGCTTCAAGGCGACGCTCAAGCTGCCGCCGGTGGCTTATGCTCGGCTCTCCGGACAGATTATCGCCAGCCAGTTCGCCAAGGTCGGCATCGAGCTGGAACTGATCAATGTCGAGTTCGCGCAATGGCTTGAGGACGTCTACACCAACAAGGATTTCGATCTGACCATCATTTCCCATGTGGAGCCGTTCGACATTGGAAATTATGCAAATCCCGACTACTACTTCGGCTACGACAACCCCGAATTCCAGTCGCTGATCGAGACCCTCAATGCCACGACCGACGACGCAAAGCGGAAATCCCTGGCCATCCAGGCCCAGGAGATTCTCGCCCGCGACGCCGTCAATGGCTATCTGTTCGAACTCGCCCAGACCGGTGTGTGGAACGCCAAGCTCGCCGGCATGTGGCAGAACTCGCCCATCGAAGGGCTGGTGCTGCGCGACATTCACTGGACGGAATAGAACGTCAGCCTTTGTGCGTGTGAAGGCCCCCACCCTTGATCCCTCCCCACAAGGGGGAGGGAGACGACGGCAGCGTGGTCAGCGGCACAATCTTTCCATAGCGCCGGCCTGGCCTCCCTCCCCCTTGTGGGGAGGGAATGAGGGTGGGGGTGCCCTGCCCTCGGTTCGTTCATGATCCTCTTTACGCTTCGCCGCCTGCTGGGCTTTGCGGTGACGCTGCTGCTGGCGGCAGCGGTGATCTTTTATCTGCTCGATCTGTTGCCCGGCGATCCCGCGCAGTTCGTGCTGGGCATCAATGCAACGCCGGAATCGCTGGCGCGGCTGCGGGCGCAGATGGGGCTGGATGCGCCGGCGCATGAGCGGTTCCTCGCCTGGATCTGGGGCATGCTGCGGGGCGATTTCGGCATGTCCTACACCCAGAGCGCGCCGGTGGCGCAGCTGATCTGGAACCGGCTGGCGGTGACGCTGCCGCTGGCGGTGTTTGCGATGGTCATCTCGATGGCGGTCGGGCTGCCACTGGGGATTTTAGCGGCGCGGATGCGCGGCAAGGCGCCCGATACCGGCATCATGGTGGTGGCGCAGCTGGGCATCGCCATTCCCAATTTCTGGTTCGGCATGCTGCTGGTGCTGCTGTTTGCGGTGACGCTGCGCTGGCTGCCACCGGGTGGCTTTACGCCATGGCACGAAGATGCAGGCGCCGCGTTTCGCGGGCTGATCCTGCCCAGCCTGGCGCTGGCGCTGCCGCAGGCCTCGATCCTGGCGCGAATAATGCGGACGGCCCTGGTGGATGTGCAGGGCCAGGACTTTATCCGCACGGCGCGGGCCAAGGGCATGACCATGGGCGAAGCGGTCTGGCGGCATGGGGTGCGCAATGCGCTGCTGCCGGTGCTGACCGTTCTGGGGCTGCAATTTGCGTTCCTCGTCGCCGGCACCATTATCGTCGAGAACGTGTTCTACCTGCCCGGACTGGGGCGGTTGATTTTCACCGCCATATCCGAGCGGGACCTGATCCTGGTGCGGGGCGCGGTGATCGTGCTGATCGTGGCGGTGACGGCCACCATGCTGCTGGTGGATATTGCCTATGCCATGGTCGATCCGCGGCTGCGCGAGCGGGGAGCCCGATGAGCACGACAATCATGCCGGATCGCCGGCCGATCCTGTCGCATCCGAGCCTGTGGATCGGGCTGGGCGCGACCCTGATGTTTGCGCTGCTGGCGCTGGTGTCGCTGGTCTGGACCCCTTACCCGATTGCCGAAATCGATATTGCCCGCCGCTTTCTCGCGCCCAGCGCCGAGCATTGGCTGGGGACGGATAATCTGGGGCGCGATATGGCCTCGCTGATCATGGCCGGAACGCTGACCAGTTTTCTTGTCGCAGCGCTGGCCGTGGCGATTGGGGCCGGCATCGGTGTGCCACTGGGGCTGGCCGCGGCCGCGTGGGGCGGGCCGCTCGAATGGCTGGTGCTGCGCCTGACCGATTTCATCTTTGCCTTTCCGGCCATCATCGTTGCCATCCTGATCACATCGCTGTTCGGGCCAGGCGCGACCAATGCGATCATCGCCATCGGCATTTTCAACATTCCGGTGTTTGCCCGGGTGGCTCGTGGCGGGGCGCTGAGCATCAAGACGCTGGACTTCGTGGCAGCGGCGCGACTGGCAGGGCTGAGCAATGCCGGCATCGCCTATCGGCACCTGCTGCCCAATATCATGAGCCTGATCATCGTGCAGGGCACCATCCAGCTCTCGCTGGGAATCCTGGCCGAGGCGGGGCTGAGCTATGTGGGACTGGGCACCCAGCCGCCGGCGACAAGCCTTGGACTGATGTTGCGCGATGCGCAGGGAATCTTCCTGATCCACCCTTGGCTGACGCTGGTGCCGGGCGTGTGCATCGTGCTGATCGTCATTGCTTTGAACCTGGCCGGCGACGGCTTGCGGGACGCCATCGATCCGCGTCTCAAGGCCGTGGGGGCGCCCAATGTCGCTGCTTGAAGTTGTCGGCCTTTCGGTGCGCTTCGGTGCGACGGAGGCCGTCAGGGATGTGAGCTTTTCGCTGGAACGCGGCGAGCGGTTCGGCATTATCGGGGAGAGCGGCTCGGGCAAGACCCTGACCGCGCTGGCGATCACCGGGCTATTGCCCGAAGGCGCATCGACAAGCGGCAGCATCCGCATTGATGGCGTTCCCCTGCCCGGCAGCGAGCGCGAGATGGCGCAACTGCGCGGCAAGCGTATCGGCATGGTGTTCCAGGAGCCGATGACGGCGCTCAATCCGCTGATGCGGATTTCCGACCAGATCGAAGAAGCCATCGTTCTGGGGCGCTCGGGCGGGTTTGCTCAGCTTGAAGTGCCCTATCTGCTCAAGGAAGTGGGGCTGGAGCTGCGGCATGGCGACCGCTTTGCGCACCAGCTATCGGGCGGGCAGCGGCAGCGTGCGATGATCGCCATGGCGCTGGCCAGCCAGCCCGACATTCTGATTGCCGACGAACCGACTTCGGCGCTGGACCTGATCACGCAGCGGCGGGTGCTCGACCTGATTGCCGAGATCTGTGCGCGGCGGCAGATGGCGCTGCTGTTTATCAGCCATGACCTCAAGGCAGTGGGGGCACTGTGCCATCGGGTGGCAGTGATGCATCGCGGCAAGTTGGTGGAAACCGGCAAGGCGAGCCAGGTCTTTGCCCAACCGCAGCAGGATTACACGCGCAAGCTGGTGACCGCCTCGCGTTTTGAGGCACCGTCGCTGCAGCGGCCACCGATTGGCGGGCCGCTGCTGGAGGTCGATCAGGTCAGCCGAGACTATCATCACGCCAGCATCTGGCCGTGGGGCGACAAGCCATTGCGGGCGGTCGATGGGGTGAGTTTTTCGGTGGCAACAGCGGAATGCGTGGCGCTGGTGGGGCCATCGGGCTGCGGCAAGACCACCTTGGCCAAGATCATTGTCGGGCTGGATAGCGCCACTTCCGGCCAGGTCAGACTGGCTGGCGCGCGCTATCGCGGCGCAGACCTGCCGCGCGAACGGCGACGCGATGTGTCGTTGGTGTTCCAAGACCCGTTTGGCAGCTTCAATCCACGCCTGACGCTGGAGCATTCGATTGGCGAGCCGCTGCGGCTGGAGCCGGGGCTGAGCCCACAGGCGCATGTCGACCGGCTGGTGGAATCCATCGAAGCGGTGGGGCTGGACGCGGACATGCTCAAGCGCTATCCGCACGAGTTTTCCGGCGGGCAGAGGCAGCGGTTGGCGATTGCCCGTGCGCTGGTGACGCGGCCGCGACTGCTGGTGCTGGACGAGCCGGTCTCAGCGCTCGACATGTCGGTGCGTGGCGAAGTGCTGGCCCTGCTGGCGCAATTGCAGGCCGAATTCGGGCTGACCTATCTGATCATCAGCCACGACCTCGACATGGTCAGCGCCGTGGCGGACCGGGTGATGGTGATGGAAGCGGGACGGATCGTGGAAACGGGACGACCGGATGAGATTTTCGCCAATCCGCAGCATCGGTTAACGCAGGAATTGATGGCGGCGCGATTGCCGGAGGTCGGGTGAGGGGTTCGGAATCGTGGCCGGCGGCGGGAAATTTGTCGTCCCACGGAGTCATTCCCGCGCAGGCGGGAATCCATTCTGCAGCGCCAGCCACATCAAGAATGGATTCCCGCCTGCGCGGGAATGACTCCGTGGAAGCTAAGCGTCTGGTGGCCCGGGATGCTGCTGGGAAGCGTTTCCTGCCAGGCCCGCCTCGACTGCCCTACCCCAGCTTGCCGATATAGGACCCAAACGGCTCCAAGTCGATTTCGCGGTCGATGGCGGCGGCGGTGACCCCGGGGCAGTCGATGCCGTGCGGCGTGAGCCCTGCGGGAATGGTGAATACCGCGGCGGCGGCGCCCATGTTGAAGACGCAGAGCAGGCGCTCGGGGCCATGCGAGCGAATGAAGGCGAGGACGTCGCCGCTGGCGTCGACGAGCTCGATACTGCCCTTGGCCAATGCGGCGTGCCGGCGGCGGAAGGCGAGAAGCGCGCGGTAGAACTCAAGCACCGAGCCCTCGACCTCGTGCTGGGTGTCGACGGCATGTGTCAGGTGTTCGGCGGGGACCGGCAGCCAGGTTCGGTCGGCCGTAGAAAACGCGCCATTGCGGACATGTGCCTGCCAGACCATGGGGGTGCGGCAGCCGTCACGACCCTTGAATTCGGGCCAGAACTCGATGCCATAGGGATCGACCAGATCCGAGAAGGATAGCTCCGCTTCCTTGAGGCCCAGCTCTTCGCCCTGATACAGGCAGACCGAGCCGCGCATGGCGAGCAGCAGCGTGATGGCGAGGCGAGTGAAGGCGGCTTCCTGCCCATGGACAGCCCAGCGGCTGACATGGCGGACGACGTCGTGATTGGAGAAGGCCAGACAAACCCAGCCGTCTGGCGCCGCAGCCTCGGTGGCGGCGATCGACTTGCGGAAATGCTCGGCCGAAAACTCGCCGCCCAGATAATCGAAGGTATAGGCCATATGCAGGTGATCATCGCCCGAGGTGTATTGGGCCATGACTTCCAGCTGGTGCTGGCTGTCGCCGATTTCGCCGACCGTGGTCTTGCCGGGATATTCGTCCATCAGGGCGCGCAGGCGCTTGAGGAAGGCGAGGTTTTCCGGGCGGGACTTGTCGTAAAGATGTTCCTGGAAATTGTATGGGTTCACGGCAGGCGCGGTCGAGGCATTGAAATCCTCGGGGCGCACCACGGGATTGTTCTCCAGGCCCAGCGAACAGAAGTAGAAATTGACTGTGTCGAGGCGGAAACCATCGACACCTCGCTCCAGCCAGAAGCGCATTTCGCCCAGCAGGGCCTCCTGCACATCGGGATTATGAAAGTTGAGGTCCGGTTGAGAGACGAGGAAATTGTGCAGGTAGTATTGCATGCGCCGGCTATCCCACGACCAGGCGGACCCGCCGAAGATCGACAGCCAGTTATTGGGGGGTGTGCCATCGGGCTTGGGATCGGCCCAGACATACCAGTCGGACTTGGCATTGGTGCGTGACTGGCGCGATTCCGAGAACCAGGCGTGCCTATCGGAAGAATGCGAGATCACCTGATCGATGATCACCCTGAGGCCGAGCGAATGGGCCTTCTGTACCAAGTGATCGAAGTCCTCAAGCGTGCCGAAGCTGGGATCGATGTCGCGATAGTTGGAGACGTCGTAGCCGAAATCCTTCATCGGCGAGGTGAAGACCGGCGACAGCCAGATGGCATCGACGCCCAGATCGGCAACATAATCAAGGCGGCTGGTAATGCCGACGAGATCGCCGACGCCATCGCCGTTCTGGTCCTGAAAGGAGCGTGGATAGATCTGGTAAATCACTGCGCCGCGCCACCAGTCCCGATCGATGGCAGGGTCGGCGACGGCTTTGGTTTCAGTCATCAACGGGCTGGCAGTCATGGGCGATCTCCGGCGCTGGGCATGGTCAGTTAGCCCCGGCTGGCGGCCGGATGCAAGCAGGCCCGCTGAGCGGCGCATGTTGCGGGAGCTGCGCATGGCTTGCGGGCTGCGCCGGAATGACCCGGCAGCTGGGGGATTTCCGCGCGGAGCAATCAGCGGGTGTTGTGCAGCATGCCCTGGAAGGCGCGGTAACTGGCCTTGGGGGTGCGCTGCTGGGTCTGGTAATCGACATGGACCAGACCGAAGCGCTTGTTGTAGCCCTCGGCCCATTCGTAATTGTCGAGCAGCGACCAGGCGAAATAGCCCCTGACATCGGCGCCCTGGGCGCGGGCGGCGAGCACGGCTTTGAGGTGTTCCTCGTAGTAGCTGACGCGGCGCGGATCGGCCTCGCCTTCGACCTCGGCCATGCCGTTCTCGGTGATGTAGAGCGGGATCCTGGTGTAGTCGGTGGAGACACGCACCAGGAGGTCGGTCAGTCCCTGGGGATAGATTTCCCAGCCCATTTCGGTCTTTTCGAGCTGACCCTGAACCTGTTCGATGGGGAAGCCGATGCGGGAGGGCGCCGATTTGTAGAGACCGCGGGTGTAATAATTGATCCCCAGCCAATCGAGCGGGCGCGAGACGATCTCCATGTCCCGCTCATAGCCCTCGGGCAGATAGGCGGCGAGCGGGGTGGTCAGGTCCTCGGGATATTTGCCCTTGAGCACGCCATCGAGATACCAGCGATTGAACATTGCATCGCCCAGATTGGTGGCGGCAATGTCTTCGGGGGTGTCGGTGGCCGGCTCGGACTTTTCCAGATTGAGCACGATGCCGAGGTTTTTGACGCCTTCGGCGCGCAGCGCATCAATTGCTGTGCCGTGGGCGAGCAGGACGTGGTGCATGGCGCGGGCCGTGGCGCGGATGTCGCGATAGCCGGGTGCGTGGACGCCGAGGAAGTGGCTGAGGAAGGCGACGCACCAGGGCTCGTTGATGGTGGCGGTGGCATGCAGGCGATTGCCGAACCTGTCGCCGATCAGGCTGGCATAGTCGCCCAGCCAGCCAGCGATATCGCGGTTCATCCAGCCGCCCTTGTCCTGCAGGGCGGAGGGCAGATCCCAGTGATAGAGCGTGGCATAGGGCTTGAGGCCGCGCTCGAGCATGCCGTCGATCAGGCGGTCATAGAAATCGAGGCCGGATTGGTTGATGGCGCCGGTGCCTTCGGGGATCAGGCGGGGCCAGGCGAAGGAGAAACGATAGGCGTCGAAGCCGCCATCGCGGATCAGGTCGAGGTCTTCGGCCCAGCGCTCATAGTGATCGCAGGCATTGAGGCCGGTATCGCCGTTGTGGACATTGCCGGGGGTGGCGGAGAAGCTATCCCAGATCGAGGAGCCGCGTCCGTCTTTTTGGCCGCCTTCGATCTGATAGGCGGCCGTGGCGACGCCGAAGACGAAATCGGGACCAAAATCCTTGCGATCGATGGAAAACATGCGGGCTCCTCTGGCGGCGATTGATCGCGCGTTCAAAGCCGAATAGCGTAGGAAATGCGTTTATGCAATCGATTGCATAGCAGATATTGCCGGTGCTGCCGGCGCGGCGCAGGGACGATCCTAGGCGCGCAGAGCGGGGGTGGCGGCGAGGATGTTGCGGACGATGGCGCGGAAGGCCTCGGCCTCGGGGCCGGTCGGATCGGAGACCACCGGCGGCTGGCCGCTATCGGAATTCTCGCGGATCGACATAACCAGCGGCACGGCACCAAGGAAGGGCATATCCAAGCTCGCAGCGGCGGCTTCGGCGCCACCGGAGCCGAAAATGTCGTAGCGGGTGCCGGTATCGGGGGCGATGAAATAGCTCATGTTTTCAACGAGGCCGAGCAGCGGCACGTTGAGGCGGCGCAGCATGTCGATGGCCTTCTTGGCATCGATCAGCGCCAGTTCCTGCGGCGTGGAAACGATGACGACGCCATCGACTTCAGCCTGCTGGAACAGCGAGATGTGGATATCGCCGGTGCCGGGCGGCAAATCGACAACGAGAATATCGAGCCCGCCCCAATCGGTTTCGCGCAGCAATTGACGCAGGGCCGAGGTCGCCATCGGGCCGCGCCAGACCACGGCCTGATCGGGATTGAGCATGGAGCCGATCGACATGGCCTTGAGGCCAAAGGCGGTGTGGGGCGAGAAGATGCCATCCTCGCGGACGGCGGGCTTACCTTCGATGCCGAGCAGCTTGGGAATGGAGGGACCGTAGAGATCGGCATCGAGCACGCCGACGCGCAGACCTTCGGCCTGCAATGCCAGGGCGATATTGACCGCAGTGGTGGACTTGCCGACGCCACCCTTGCCGGAGCCGACGGCGATGATGCGCTTGACGCCGGGGACCGGGGTTTTGGGCGCGGGACCGGGACGGCCCTGCGCGGCAGCCTGGCCGGTGGCCGGCGCCTTGTCGGATGTCAGCGACACCATGATCTTGCGGCCGGGAGCAGCAGCCTGCGCGGCCTGCTGGGCGGCTTCACGGGCAGGACCGAAAGCGGCCTCCATGCCCGGCGCGACCGCAATGGCGAAGGCGACGGCATGGGTGGTGATGATGATTTCGGACAGTCCGGCATAACCGGACAGCGCGCCGCCGCCGGGAATTTCGACAGCGTCGAGCGCGGATTTGATCGAAGCGGCGAGTTCGGTATCGGCCATGGGGGTCTTTCAGTGGGGCGCTCTGGCCAAGCTACCCACCGCGTCATTCCGGCGTAAGCCGGAATCCAGTTTGCTTGACCAGACCCGAAACTGGACCCCGGCTTTCGCCGGGGTGACATCGCTTTGGTAGACGGCTCGCCTGATCCTTAGAGAATCGACTGGCCGGTAGCCTTCCAGTCCTTCAGGAAGCCTTCGATACCAGCATTGGTCAGCGGGTGATCGGCAAGCTTGCGGATGACGGCAGGCGGGATGGTGGCAACGTCGGCTCCAGCCAGCGCGACCTGGGTCACGTGGTTGGCAGAACGGATCGAAGCGGCCAGAATCTGCGTGTCGAAAGCATAATTGTCATAGATGACGCGGATGTTTTCGATCAGCTCGACGCCGTCGAGATTGATGTCATCCAGACGACCCAGGAACGGCGAGATATAGGTCGCGCCGACCTTGGCAGCCAGGAGTGCCTGATTGGCCGAGAAGCACAGCGTGACATTGGTCTTGATACCCTTGTCATGGAAGTACTTGGTGGCCTTGAGGCCATTGAGCGTCAGCGGCAGCTTGATGACGACATTGTCGGCGATCTTGGCGAGGTGTTCGCCCTCGGCGACCATGCCCTCATATTCGAGCGAAGCCACTTCAGCCGAAACCGGGCCGGGAACGATGCCGCAGATTTCCTTGATCACTTCCTTGAAATCGCGGCCCGACTTGGCGATCAGCGACGGATTGGTGGTGACACCATCCAGAAGCCCGGTTTCCTGCAGTTCACGGATATCCTTGATTTCCGCGGTATCGACAAAGAACTTCATCGTTCCCTCCTAAAAATGCGTTCTATTCGAAGCCATTGGCCAAGATGTAGCACGGCGTGTCCGGGCCGCAAGGCGCTTTGGCTTGAGGTTATTTCGTCGCTGCGAGCATTGCCTCGGCCAGGTCGCCGATGCGGTCTTCGGGAATGCCGGCGACGTTGATGCGGCTGTCACCAATCATATAGATACCGTTCGCGGCTTTTAAATGCTCGACGGTCTCATTTGGCAGACCCAGCAGCGAGAACATGCCCCGATGGGCGGCGATGAAGTCGAAGTCCTTGGAATTTGACCGCTGGCGGATGGCTTCGCTGAGCTTTTCGCGCAGGCGGATCATGCGGCCGCGCATGGCGTTGAGCTCGGCTTCCCACTCGGCGCGCAATTCCTTGTCCTCGAGGATGGTGCGGATGATTTCCGCGCCATGATCGGGGGGCTGGCTATAGCTGGAGCGGATGACATTGAGCATCTGCGAGTTGACGATATCGGCCGAGGCCTCGTCGCGGGCCAGGATGATGGCAGCACCGATGCGTTCGCGGTAGAGGCCGAAATTCTTCGAGCCCGAGAAGGCGACCAGAGCTTCGGGCACTGCTGCCAGCAGCTTGCGGGTGCCATAGGCGTCTTCGAGCAGGCCATCGCCAAAGCCGAGATAGGCCAGATCGATGAAGGGCAGCGCCCCGGTGCGGGCGAAGCTGGCGGCAACCTGGTCCCACTGTTCATTGGTGAGGTTGGCACCGGTCGGATTATGACAGCAGCCGTGGAGCAACACGACATCGTCCTTGCCCAGCTTATCCAGCGTGGCGAGCATGTCGGCGAACTTCACACCGCGCGTTTCGGTGTCGAAATAGGGATAGGTCTTGACCGTCAGCCCGGCATTTTCAGCGATGGGCATATGGTTGGGCCAGGTCGGATCGGACACCCAGATGGTGGCCCCGGGACGGGCACGATTGACCAGCTGCATCAGCACCCAGAGCGAGCCAGTGCCGCCGGGGGCCTGGGCGATGCGGACGCGCTTGCGATCGACGGCATCGGCCAGGACCAGATCGAGCACGGCACTACCGAAGCCCTTATTGCCGGCGATGCCGAGATAGGTCTTGGTTTTTTCATTGGCGAGGATGCGTTCCTCGGCCTTGCGCACCGCGGACATGACAGCGGTCACGCCCTTTTCGTCTTTGTAAACACCGACACCAAGGTCAATCTTGGTGGGACGCGGGTCGGCCGCGTATTCGCCCATGAGCGCCAGGATCTTGTCGCCGGGGGCCTTGGAGAGAGTCTCGAACATTTTTGGAGTCGTTCCGGTGGGAAGGCGCAGCCTTTATAGGCGGCGGGGCGGGATTTGCAATCTATGAGAAGTCCGCAGGCTGACTCAATGCGGCCTTCTGACTAGGGCCGTTTGAAACCAAGTTTATCCAGCTCGGCGATCAGTTCAGGGATGATGGTGAAGAGATCGCCGATCAGGGCGACATCGGCGAGTTTGACCAGCGGCGCTTCGGCATCGGAATTGATGGCGACGATCTTTTTGGCGCCCTGAATGCCGGCCAGATGCTGCAACGCGCCGGAGATGCCGATGGCGATATAGAGATCGGGCGCGATGATCTTGCCAGTCTGGCCGACCTGCCAGTCATTGGGGGCGTAGCCGGCATCAACAGCAGCCCGGGTAGCGCCAATGGCAGCGCCGAGCTTTTTGGCGAGCTGCTCGATGAGCTGGAAGCCTTCGGCGGAGCCGACAGAGACGCCGCCGCCGACCACGATCTGGGCGGTGGCGAGGTCGGGGCTATCGCTTTCGGTGCGGTGGGCGGCGATGACGCGGGCGGCCGAGGCGACGGGCTGATGCGGCACCGGCTCGATGGGAGCGGCATTGCCGGACGCTGCGGCGCGGAAGGCCGAGGCGCGGATGGTCAGCACCTGTTTTGGCTGATTGGCGGTGACGGTCTGCACGGCGTTGCCGGCATAGATGGGGCGTTCGAAGCGGTTGGGACCGAGCACGGCGACGACGTCAGTCACCGGCATCAGGTCGAGCCTGGCGGCAAGACGGGGCATGACATCGCGGCCGACCGATCCGGCCGCGCTAACGATATGCTGGTAATTGGCTGACAGGGTCTGCAGCAGCGGGACGATGGCGTCGGCAAAGTCACCGGTGAAGTCGGCACCCTGCCCCACCAGCACGCGGGCGACGCCAGCAATACCGGCGGCATCGGTGGCGACCTGATCGATGCCCTCGCCCAGCACCAGAACGTCAATGGGGCCAAGTTCGGCGACGGCATGGACAACGCGGGCCGTGGCGGGAGAGAGCGTACCGAGGTCGTGATCGGCCAGAACCAGAACAGCCATCAAAGCGCCTCCATCTCGGCAATATCGCCAGCGATGAAGCCGGCCAGTTCACTCACCGAGCCCAGCGTGCGGCCCGCAGCGCGTTCGGCCGGTGGGGAGACTTTTTCGACGGTGAGGCGCGGGGCGATATCGACACCGAATTCGGCGACCGGGCGCACCGCCAGTGGCTTGGAGCGGGCCTTCATAACCATCGGCAAGGCGGCATTGCGGGGGGTATTGAGGCGCAGGTCGGCGGTGACGATGGCAGGCAGAGGCAGGGCGACAGTGATGCGCCCGAAATCGACCTCGCGGGTGACTTCGAGGCTTTGGACTTCGACCTTGATAGCCGAGGCGAAGGTGGCCTGGGGACGATCGGTCAGCGCGGCGAGCATCTGGCCGACGTGATTGCTGTCATCATCGACCGCCTGCTTGCCCAGCAGTACCAGATCGGGGTTTTCTTCGGCGACCAGCTTGGCCAGCAGCTTGGCAATGGCGAGGGTTTCGAGCTCGGCATCGGTTTCGATCAGGATGCCGCGATGGGCGCCCATGGCGAGCGCCGTCAGGATGACGTCATTGGCGGTCTTGGGGCCGATGGACACCACGACGACTTCATCGGCGTGACCGGCTTCCGCAAGTTGCACAGCGGCTTCCACCGCGTGCTTGCAGAAGGGGTTCATCGACATCCGCACGCCCTGCGTTTCGACGCCCGTCCCATCTGGACGGACACGAATGCGCACATTGTGATCAACGACGCGCTTGATGGCGACCAGTATCTTCATGGTGCGGCAGGCTCCCTGGAAGTTGGCGCTGGTTTGACAAATCCGGGCGGCAAGGACAAGGCGGAGTTGGGGAATTTCGGTCCACCATGCCGGAGATTGTTGGAAAATCCCTGCCTTGCGCAGACTCGCTCACTCCATGGTATGGTTGACGCTTGTGATTGGGACAGCGACACTGACCCAGCGCCAACTGCTTCGAGAGTTTTATGCCCGTTCTCAACCGCATCGCCGAGTTCCAGTCCGAGATCGCCGGATGGCGTCAGGACTTTCACGCTCATCCGGAGATTCTGTTCGAGGTGCATCGCACCGCCGGCAAGGTCGAGGAACTGCTGAAGGCGTTCGGCTGCGATGAGGTGGTGTCCGGACTGGGCCGGACCGGGGTGGTCGGGATTATCAACGGGCGCAGCAATGCCAGCGGCCGCACCGTGGGGCTGCGGGCCGATATGGATGCGCTGCCGATCACCGAGGCGACCGGCAAGCCCTATGCCAGCACCACCAAGGGCGCCATGCATGCCTGTGGCCATGACGGGCACACGGCAATGCTGCTGGGCGCGGCCAAATATCTGGCCGAGACGCGCAATTTCGATGGGCGCGTGGCGGTGATCTTCCAGCCCGCCGAAGAGGGTGGCGGCGGTGGCCGCGAGATGGTGCAGGACGGCTTGATGGACCGGTTCGACATTGCCGAAGTCTATGGCATGCACAATTGGCCGGGCATCCCAGCGGGTGAATTCGGCATTCGCGTTGGCGGCATCATGGCGGCGACCGATGAATTTGCCATCGAGATCGAAGGGCGCGGTGGCCATGCGGCGCGCCCGCAGACCAGTATCGATCCGGTGATGATCGCGGCGCAGCTGATTACGGCGCTGCAGACCTTTGTGTCGCGCAATGTCGACCCGCTGCATAATGCGGTGCTGTCGGTGACGGTGATGGAAGCGGGCGAGGCCTATAATGTCATTCCGCGCAATGCGCGGCTGAAAGGCACGATCCGGACGCTCGATCCGCAGGTGCGCCATTTCATGGAAGACCGGCTGAAGCAGTTCGTGCCCGATTTTGTCGCGGCCTTTGGCGCCAAGGCGACGGTCGGCTATCGCAAGGGCTATCCGGTGACAGTCAATTCGGAGCGCGAGACGGCATTTGCGGCCGAGATTGCCGCAGAGATTTCGGGCGTCGAGCGGGTCGATACCGACGCGGCACCCTCGATGGGCGGCGAAGATTTTGCCTATATGCTGGAAGCGCGGCCGGGGGCCTATATCTTCCTCGGCAATGGCGACACGGCTGAGCTGCACACTGACGGCTACGATTTCAACGACGACATTATTCCAGTGGGAACAAGCTATTGGGTACGCCTGGCCGAAAGGGCCCTTCCGATCGCCTGACGGCCCTACCCGCAAGCGGCCGCCTTATCCTGCTGACCCTTGCGACGCTGGCTATCTCAGCCGTTGGCGGCTTTGTCGCCGACGCGCTGAGCTTGCCGGCCGGCTGGCTGATGGGCGGCGCGCTGGCCGTAACGGCCGCGGCGATGGCGGGCATGCCCGTGGCCATGCCCGACCGGGTTCGCGACGTGGCGTTCGTTTTGATCGGCATGTCGATGGGGGCGAGCGTCGCGCCCGATAGCCTGACACTGATTACCCGCTGGCCGATCAGCCTGGCCGCGCTGGTGCTGGAACTGGTGCTGATCATCTCGCTGACCGGCTGGATGCTGGTGCGGGTGTTCAAGCTGGATGTAGGCACCGCCTATCTCAGCTCGTTCCCCGGCCATCTGTCGTTCATCATGGGCATTGCCTCGGCGGGCGTGGGTGATCCGCGCCAGATCGCGATTATTCAGGTGATCCGCATCCTGATGCTGACCATCTGCGTGCCGCTGGGCGCCATGGTGCTGCCGATCGAGCATTTCGCGCCACCGGTGCCGACATCGTTTCTGAGCATTATCGAGCTGCTGGCGCTGGCGGCCGCCTGCGCCGCGACGGGCTGGGCATTTGTGCGGCTCAAGGTGCCGGCCGGTTTTGTGCTGGGGGCGATGGCGGCAGCGACGGTGGCCAAGCTGGCGGGGTTCTACACGGCCAGCTTGCCGCCAGTGCTTGTCACCATCACCTTCGTCCTGACCGGGGCGCTGATCGGGTCGCGCTTTGCCGGGATCAAGCGGGATGAATTCGTCAAGGCGGCGTGGGGCGGCTTGATTGCCACCGGCATGACCGTGGCCATCGTCACCGCTATTGCCTATGGGGTGAGCCTGCTCGTCGACATGCCGTTCGGGCAGATCTGGCTGGGACTGTCGCCCGGTGCACTGGAAGGCATGGGTGCCTTGGGCATTGCATTGGGCTATGATACGGCCTTCATCGCAGCGCACCACGTTATCCGGCTATTGCTGCTGAGTTTTGCTATTCCGGCCGTGGTGGTTTTGATCCAGCGGCGCGAGCGCAAGCTTGAGACCGCCACAATCACGGGCGAGAACTAGCCAAAAGGAGATTCTATCATGCTGCGTCACACTGTACCGGTGCTTGTCCTGCTGGCGGCTTCCAGCGTCCCGGCCCTCGCGGCGCCGTTCTGCGTCGATAACCGCACCAGCGTCTCGATCACGATGGGATTCGGGGACGACAAGTTTGATCGCAATGCCGACGAGCGGGCCCTGAACGAAGCCGATCTACGCACGCTGCAGCGCATGGGCGTCGATGCGACCAGCGTCGAGCGCTGGAATGGCTGCATCCGCGCCTTCGTGCGCAATGGCGACGGCAGCCAGTCGATGGCCTATTTCGACCCGAATACGATGCGGCAGGTCTGGTAGGCCACCTATAAGGCCAAGGAAATTCTCGCCTGCGCGGGAATGGCCTGGTGGGTGACGGCGAGCGTTTGAGAATTGATGGTCCGGCGAGATTGGTCTCGCCGGACCATTTTCATGGCTTGTAGCTGACCTTGACGGCGGGGGCGTCGGCGGGGAGAGCGAAAAAGGCGTAGCCATTGGGGCCGAGCGCGAGCGATTTGCGGGCCAGCACGGCGGATTGCGAGATCGGCTCGGGTTCGGTGCCATTGGGCAGGCCGGTGACGGCGACTTCGCGGGCTTCGCCGGAGAGATTGAACACGGCCAGCATGGTTTCGCCGTCGCCCAAGCGGCGGAAGGCCAGCACGGGTTCGCCGGTCTTGTAGAAAGCGATGTCGCCATCGCAGAGCACAGGATGGGCGCGGCGCCAGACAAGGATCTGCCGGTAAAAGGCCAGCATCGAGGCGCCATCCGCATTCTGGGCGGCGACGTTGAGCGCAGCTTGCTCGGCCTTGATCGGCAGCCAGGGCGTGCCGGTCGTAAAGCCATTTGGCGGCTCGCCTGCTTCCCAGGGGATCGGGGTGCGGCAGCCATCGCGGCCCTTGTCCTCGGGCCAGAAGCGGATACCGCGCGGATCGGTCAATTCCTCGAACAGCAGGTCGGTTTCGGTCAGGCCGAGTTCTTCGCCCTGATAGAGGCAGACCGAACCCTTGAGCGAAAGCAGGAGCGCTGCGGTCTGCCGGCCGAGATTGGACAGGCTCTGGCTATGGGGCGCCCAGCGCGTCAGATGGCGCGGAACGTCGTGATTGGAAAAGCTCCAGCACGGCCAGCCATCGGGACCGGCCTTGAAAAACTGCTCGATGCGGGTGCGGAAATGGGCAGCAGTGAAATCGGGCCCAAGGAAATCAAAGCCATAGCACATGTGCAGCGTGTCGCCGCCCGAGGTGTACTCGGCCATCAACTGCACGGATTTGTGGCTATCGCCGACCTCGCCCACCGAGGTGGTGCCGGGATATTCGTTGAGCAGCTTGCGAACACGGCGCAGGAAGTCGAGATTTTCCGGCTGGCTCTTGGAGAATTTGTGCTCCTGCATGTCATAGGGATTGACCGCATAGGGCAGATGCTCCTGCAGCTTGTTGGGCGGATTGGAGCGTAGCTTCTTGTCGTGGAAGTAGTAATTGACCGTGTCGAGGCGGAAGCCATCGATGCCGCGTTCCAGCCAGAAGCGCATGACATCGAGCACCGCCTGCTGGACGTCCTGATTGTGGAAATTGAGATCGGGCTGGCTGGCGAGGAAATTGTGCAGGTAATATTGCCCCCGCGTCGGGTTCCATTCCCAGGCGCGGCCACCGAAGACGGCGGGCCAGTTATTGGGCGGGGAGCCGTCCTTGAGGGGATCGGCCCAGACATACCAGTCGGCCTTGGCATTGGTGCGGTTGAGGCGGGATTCCTCGAACCAGGGATGCAGGTCCGAGGTGTGGCTGACCACCTGATCCATGATCACCTTGATGCCGCGGGCATGGGCCTGGGCGACGAGGCTATCGAAGTCATGCAGCGAGCCGAACAGGCGATCGACCTCGCGATAATCGGAGACGTCATAGCCCATATCGGCCTGGGGCGACTGCGTAATGGGGGAGAGCCAGATGCAATCAACGCCGAGGCTGGCAATGTGATCGAGGCGGCGGATGATGCCGGGCAGATCGCCGACGCCGTCGCCATTGCTATCCTGAAACGACCGCGGATAGACCTGATAGATTACCCCGCCACGCCACCATTCAGCCATACTGGTCTCCTGACTCATTGAGGCGAAGCTAGCGCGTTGTCGGGCCGCTGGGAATCGCCGTGTAATGCAGGTTGGCCGTGCGAGAAAGGCAGGACGATGACCATCGAGACTGCATTGTTGATCGACCACAGGGACGCCATCGCGGCGCTGACGGCGCTGCTGGAGGCCGAATGGCCCGATTGGTACAATGCGCGCGGCGCCTCGGCGCGGGCAGATCTCAGCGAGCGCATGCGGCGCGATGGTTTGCCATTGGGGATCATCGCAATCAGGGACGGGGATGTGGTGGGCACATGTGCGTTGACGGCCAGTTCGGGTGGGCTGGTGACCGAACGATCGCCCTGGCTGGGTGGTCTGGTCGTCGATCCGCGGGCCCGGCGGCAAGGCGTGGCGTCGGCGCTGCTGGCGCGGGCCAAGGTGGAGGCGCGGCGGCTGGGATATGAGCGGCTACATTCGCTGACGGCAGAGGCGGTCCCTCTGTTCGAGCAACAGCGATGGACGACGGTGGAGGTCGTTCAGCTGAGTGGGAAAAAGCACTGGATCTTTGCGACCAGCATCCCGGCGCGTGTCGAAATCTGAACCGGCCATCCGTCGCCTGTTCGAGGACAAACAGGAGAGCAGCCATGGTTCACGTATTGCGCGCAGCAGAGCGGGCGCCCAGTGCGAGCCGAACGATCAAGTTCGAGGGCGAGGCTTATGGCACCGGAATTTCGTTCTTCTCGGTGGACAATGAGCCCGGCCAGGGGCCGGCACTGCATGTGCATCCCTATGCCGAAACCTGGATCGTCAAATCCGGCCGGGCACGACTGGTGGCGGGCGAGGAAACGCTTGATATCGGGCCCAATGACATAGCGGTCATGCCGGGCAATACGCCTCACAAGTTCACCAATATCGGGCCCGACCGGCTGGTGATCATCTGCATCCATGCCAATGGAACAATCGTGCAGGATGATCTGGAATAAAACTCGGCAGCACTGCCGTTAGTGTTGCTTCACAGGCCGATACGCGACGATGACACCCGCCCGCACTACCGCAAGCCCCTCTTCACCAATCAATGCATCTGGCTGGTAATCCACGCTCCGACATAGCCACAGCTCATCTTTGGGCCCGAGCGTCTGACTCATTTCCTCGACCAGATCGATGGCCATACGCCTCATTCGTTCAACATGACGCGCGCCAAAATGCTGGCCTCCGGGGTGCAACAGCCATTCTATTACACCCCCGAGGTCGACGGGATTGATAAGCACCAAACTGTCTGGACTAAGTTCCACTTTGCGTGACCCGACCGGAAATTGGCGCTAGACCACCGCGCTGATCAGCGGCTCGCCGGCGAAGTGGGCCTCGAGATTGGCGACCAGTAGCGCACCCATGGCGTCGCGGGTCTGGTGGGTGGCGCTGCCCTGGTGGGGGGCGAGGACGACATTGTCGAGGGAGAACAGCGCCTCAGGAACCTGGGGCTCTTTCTCGAAGACATCGAGGGCGGCGCCGCAAAGGCCGCCATTGACCAGAAGATCGACCATGGCCGGCTCATCCACCAGGGTGCCGCGAGCAATGTTCACCAGCATGCCCTTGGGGCCGAGCGCTTCGAGGACTTCGCGCGAGACGATACGATCGGTACCTTTGCCACCGGGGGCAATCAGCACCAGCCAATCGGCATCGCGGGCCATGTCGACCAGCTTGTCGTAGTAGACATAGGGCTGGTTTTCCTGGCGATTGCGACCGTGATAGACGACGCGCATCTTCATGGCCTGGGCGCGGGTGGCGATTTCCTTGCCGATGCGACCGAGGCCGAGAATGCCGACGGTCTTGCCGGTCAGTTCGGAAAACAGGCCAAAGCCGCCATTGAGCCATTTGCCGTCGCGCACGAAACGATCGCCCTGCGGAATACGGCGGGCCAGCGAAATCATCAGGCCGATGGTGAGTTCGGCGACGGCGTCATTGAGCACGTCGGGCGTATTTGTGACGCGCACATTGGCAGCCTTGGCGGCGGCCAGATCGATGTTGTCTACGCCGACGCCGAAGCCGGCAATGATTTCGAGATTGGGCAGCTTGGCGATCAGATCGCCCTTCACGCCGCTGCCGGCATGGGCGCGAATGCGCGGGGCGATTTCGGCGAGGTAGGCTGCCGGATCGGCCTGCAGATGCAGCTTGTGGACGGTGTAGCGTTCGGCCAGGGCGGCCTCGCAACTATCGAGAAGCTTGGCAGTCTGCAGGATTTCGATGGGCATGGTTCACTCGGCGGACAGGATCGGACAGTGCATCAAGAGATAGACCGCGCCACTCCTCAAGTCGACAAGCAAGGACGAAAAGCATTCGCGAACGGCTGGACGGGGCCGTACAAATGTGTAGCAATGTGAAGGCGATGGGACGAGCCGTATTACCACTCGGAGCATAATGGGCGACACAACGCCGTTTGACGAAATGCATAATGCGGACGGATCTGTCCGCGAACCTTATCGCGCCCTGGCCCAATGGCTGGACGAGCAACCCGACAAAGCCCTGACCCTGATGCAATCGGATGCGGAAGCCATCTTCCGCAAGCTGGGCATTACCTTTGCGGTTTATGGCTCGGACGAGGGCACCGAAAAGGTCATTCCCTTTGACGTCATCCCCCGCATTATCGCGGCGCAGGAATGGCGGCGGCTGTCCAAGGGGATCGAACAACGGGTCAAGGCGCTCAACGCCTTTCTCTACGATATCTACCACCGCCAGGAGATCCTGAAGGCGGGCCGGATTCCCGAAAAGCTGATCCTGCAGAATTCGGCCTTCTGCCCCGAAATGATGGGGCTGGAGCCGGCCAAGGGCGTCTATGCCCATATTATCGGCGTCGATATCGTGCGGGTCGGTCCGGACGAATATTATGTGCTTGAGGACAATCTGCGCACGCCATCGGGCGTCAGCTACATGCTGGAAGACCGCGAGGCGATGATGCAGCTGGCGCCGGACCTGTTCCAGCGCTGCAAGGTTGCGCCAGTCGAGAACTATCCCGAGAACCTGCGGCGGACGCTGGATAGCGTGGCGCCGGCGGGCGCGGGATCATCGCCCAATATCGCTGTGCTGACGCCGGGCATCTACAACTCGGCCTATTTCGAGCATTCGTTCCTGGCCGACCAGATGGGCGCGCAACTGTGCGAGGGGCCAGACCTGTTTGTCGATGGCGGCAAGGTCTATATGCGCACCACCACCGGCCCGGAGCGGGTCGATGTGATTTATCGCCGGATCGATGACGATTATCTCGATCCGCTGACCTTCCGGCCAGATTCCATGCTCGGCGTGCCCGGGCTGTTCGACGCCTATCGGGCGGGGAATGTGACGCTGGTCAATGCGCCGGGCACCGGCATTGCCGACGACAAGGCGGTCTATACCTATGTGCCTGAGATTATCGAATTCTATCTCGGTGAAAAGGCGCTGCTCAACAATGTGCCGACCTACAATTGCACCGACAGCGACAAGCGGGCCTGGGTGTTCGACAACATCCAGGACCTCGTGGTCAAGGAAGTGCATGGTTCGGGCGGCTACGGTATGCTGATCGGGCCGACCTCGAGCAAGGCGCAGCGCGAGGAATTCAAGAAGAAAATCGAGGCCCGGCCGGACAATTACATCGTCCAGCCAACCCTGGCGCTGTCCACCTGCCCCACTTTCGTCAATGCCGGGATTGCCCCGCGCCATGTCGATCTCAGGCCCTATGTGCTGATCGGCGACGAAGTGCGGATCACCCCCGGCGGGCTGACACGCGTGGCGTTGAAGAAGGGCTCGCTGGTGGTCAATTCCAGCCAGGGCGGCGGGACCAAGGATACGTGGGTGCTGGAGGATTGATGATGTCCATGCAGCACCTACCCGTGATGATGAATAATCTGCAGGTGTCCGCATGAGAATGCTGGGACGGACTGCGCAAAACCTGTTCTGGCTCTCGCGTTATGTGGAGCGGGCCGAGAACATGGCGAGGCTGCTGGAAGTCGGATACCGCATGAGCCTGACCTCGCGGCGCGAGGGCGGGGCCAGTGAGCATCTGATGTCGATGATGCAGGCAGCCGAAGTCGACGAGGAATTCAACAAGAAGCACAAGACTGCCGACGTCGATACGGTCGCCCATTTCATGATGTTCGACCCCGACAATGCATCCTCGGTCTATTCCTGCCTGATGGCGGCGCGCACCAATGCGCGCTCGGTGCGCACCGCCATCACCACCGATATGTGGGAAAGCCTCAACGGGGCGTGGCTGGAATTTTCACAGATCAAGCCGCGCGATGTGCGGGGGGCCAAACTGCTGGGCCTGCTGCAATGGGTCAAGCAATTGAGCCACCAGTTCCGCGGGGCTCTCCTTGGGACTATCCTGCGCGATGACGGCTTTGCGTTCAGTCAGGCGGGCAATTTCGTCGAGCGGGCAGATAATACGGCGCGCATTCTGGACATGAAATATTACGTGCTGCTGCCACGTGCCAAGATGATCGGTGGCGATCTCGACATCCAGCAATGGACGCTGATCCTGCGGGCGGCATCGGCCCATCGCAGTTATCGCCATGTCTACCATGACCGCTACAAGGCTCATAACATTGCCGATTTCCTGATCCTGCGGCCGGAAATGCCGCGCTCGCTGATCTTTTGCGCTAGGGCCATCGAGCTGACCTTGGACAGTCTGTCGGAGCTTTATGGCAAGCGGCAGGACTGCCACGAAGCGGCCAGCCAGATGCGGGCAATGGTGGAGGGCACGACGATGGAGACAATCTTCGCGCATGGCCTGCACGAATTCCTGACCGAGTTCATTGCCCGTAATAATCGCGTCACCGAGTGCCTCTCGGAGAGCTACAACTTCTATTAGGACGCGATTGCACCGATGCGCATAGCCATTCGCCACCAGCTGAGCTTTACGCCACCTCCGGGCACCCAACATGCGGTGATGCAGTTGTTGCTGACGCCGCAAACTGGGCCGAGCCAGACCATCGAAAGCTGGAGCGTGGAGGCGCCCGGGATCGGCAATGCCGGGCGCTTCAACGACGCGTTTGGCAATATGGCGCATCTGGTCAACCAGACGCGGCCGGACGGGCCGCTGACGGTGACGGTCAAAGGCGTGGTGGCGACGGTGGACCGGCATGGCGTGCTCGGTCGGCCGGGGGGCGAGCCAGTGCCAGCGATCTACAAGCGGGTGACGCCGCTGACCAAGGTGCCGGCGGGGCTCTACAGCAAGTTCCGCAATTCCAAGGAGAGCCGGCTGGATATCCTGCATGGTCTGATGGCACGGGTGAGCGAAGCGCTGGGCGCGGCGGAGGACGAAAGCCAGACGCAGATGCAGGCGGATGGCAAGCAGAGCCAAGGTCAGGGCGCGGTGAAGGCGGCAGCGCCGGCGGCGGACTATGCGCATGGCTTTATCGGCGCCGCGCGGGCGCTGGGTATTCCGGCGCGCTATGTGACCGGATATCTGGCGGGCGATGCGGAGAGCCCAGCGGCATTTCATGCCTGGGCCGAGGCGTTTGACGACGGGCTGGGCTGGATCGGGTTTGACCCGATGCTGCTGCTGTGTCCGACCGACCGGCATGTGCGGCTGGCGGCGGGACTGGACGCGCTGGGTACCCAGCCGCTGCGCGCCGTGCCGGCGGGGGATGGCACCAGGGATATGGGCGTTACGATCGAACTGGCGCCGTAGGTTAGTGGAGCAAAAGGGCGGTGCGGTGGATTGCCCGCACAAGCCAGGTGACGCTGGATCGGGAAAATGTGTGCGCTCGCCAGACCGGACGTCGCGTTAGAAACACCCGCTAGAGGCTCAGGATGTAAAGCCAGGCGGAGATAGACGCGGCGGAGGCGATGGTGGCGATAAGGATGGTATTGGCGGCAACGCTGATGCCGCGATTGTAGTAGGTGGCGAAGACGTAGACATTGACGCCCGAGGGCATGGCAGCGAGCAGGATGCCGTAGCGGGCGATCTCCATCGGCACGTGCAACACCCAGATCATCAGCACATAGGCCAGTGCCGGGTGGACGACGAGCTTGAACAGCGAGGCGACCAGGGCCTGCTTCCAGTTCTCCGACAAGCGATATTCATTGAGAGCGCCGCCAATGCCGAACAGGGCTGCGGGAACCACGGCCTGACTCATCATGGTGAAAAAGGCTTCGGCCGGCTCGATCAGGGTAAGGCCGCTGAAATAGCCGATCATGCCGGCGGCAATGCCCCAGATCAGCGGATTGGATGCGACGCGCTTAACCGCGACCACGAGGGTCTTGCTCAGCGGCTGGCCGTCGCGCCGCACCAGTTCCATGGTGACCATGCCAAAGGTCAGCAGGATCGCACCATGCAGACCGATGATCGACAGCGTCACCGGCAGGGAATCCACACCATAGGCACGGGTCATGATCGGCAGGCCGACCAGCACGGTATTGGTGAAGGTGCCTGAAAACCCCACCGAAACGGCCTCGCCCGGGCGGTTCTTGAACAGCTTGATGGCGACGAAAATGCCGAGGACGAAGCAGATCAGCGCGGCGAGGTAGAAAGGGCCGATAATGGCCAGGTTGAAGGCGGAGCGCAGGTCGCTGGTCAGGATGGAATAGAACAGGAGGCAGGGCGTCGCAAAATTGTTGACGAAAGCGATTAGGCTTTTGATTCCATCGGCCGGAAACAGGCGATAGCGAACCGCCAGATAGCCAAAGGCCATCAGCGCGAAAATCGGCGCGATCACAGTGATGATGGCAAGCATGGCCGAGGAACCTGGGGCCGAAGGAGATACTGGACTAACGCCACCAGGCAGCGAGGTCAATTCACCCTTGTATGGAAGATCGGTGCGTTAGCCGTTAATTTGCGACGGCAGGGCAAAACGAAACAAAATCCTTCCAAACCGAAATCCATTCGCTTACAAAACGAAACACACCCTCGCCGGCCGCCAAGGAGCCTGAGCTGATGTCCACTCCCGATATTTTCGACATTTTTGTCATCGGCGGCGGCGTGAATGGTACGGGCATTGCCCGCGATGCCGTGGGGCGCGGATTTAGCGTGTTCCTGGCGGAGATGAACGACCTGGCATCGGGCACCTCATCGGCCGCGACCAAGCTGGTGCATGGCGGGCTGCGATACCTCGAGCACTATGAATTTCGACTGGTGCACGAGGCGCTGTCGGAGCGCGAAGTGCTGTGGGCGGCGGCACCGCACATCATCAAGCCGCTGCGCTTCGTGTTGCCGCACCACAAGGGGCTGCGGCCGGCGCTGGTGCTACGGGCCGGGCTGGCCATGTATGATTATATGGGTGGGCGCCGACTGTTGCCGCCGACCAAGACGCTCAATCTGACCACGGACCCGACCGGCAAGCCACTGAAGACGGGCTATCGCACCGGGTTCGAATACTCGGATTGCTGGGTCGACGATGCCCGCTTCGTGGTGCTGAACGCGCGCGACGCCGCCGACAAGGGTGCGGTGATCCGCACCCAGACCAAGGTAACCAGCGTGCGCCGCGAGGGTGGCATCTGGCATGTGGTGGTGGCCGATGCCGGTGGCATGACCGAGACGATCAAGGCGCGACTGGTGGTCAATGCGGCGGGGCCATGGGTGGACGAGGTCATTGGCGGGGCAATGGGCCGGAACGGCGCGCATAATGTGCGACTGGTGAAGGGCAGCCATATCGTGGTCAGGAAGCTCTTCGATCACGACCGCTGCTACATTTTCCAGAATGGCGATGGCCGCATCATCTTCGCCATTCCCTATGAGGACGACTTCACCCTGATCGGCACCACCGACGAAGATTATCACGGCGATCCAAAGGACGTAGCGATTTCGGACAACGAGACCGATTATCTCTGCAAGGCGGCGAGCGAGTACTTCAGGAACCCGGTCACGCGAGACCAGATCGTCTGGACCTATTCTGGCGTGCGGCCGCTGTTTGACGATGGTGCCAGCGCCGCGCAGGAAGCGACGCGCGACTATGTGCTGCGGGTTGATGGGACGGCGAGCGAAGGCGCGGCGGTCAATGTGTTTGGCGGCAAGCTGACCACGTCGCGCCGGCTGGCGGAATCGGTGCTGGAAAAAATCGAGGGCGTGCTGGGCAAGAAGGGTGCGCCCTGGACCAAGACGGCCAAACTGCCCGGCGGCGACTTCGAGCCGCTGGCGTTTGATGCCGAAGTGCGGCGGCTGGCCAAGGACTATCCTGCCCTGCCCCATGACCTAGTGCTGCGGCTGACCCGGCTTTATGGCACCAAGGCGCGTGACCTGCTTGGCGATGCCAAGGATCTTGCAGGCTTGGGCCTACATTTTGGCGACGGGCTTTATCAGCGCGAAGTGGACTATCTCGTGGCGCGCGAATGGGCGAGAACTGCACAGGATATCCTGTGGCGCCGCACCAAGCTGGGACTGCGGACCAATAGCGAAGATGCAGCAAAACTGGACGCCTATCTGGCGAAAAGCGGCCACTAAGCTGTGCTCGCCTCCCACGGGAAGCGAGGTAAAAAGACCGAGAATTCGGCGTCTGAGGAGGCGATATGAGCGGATATGTGCTGGCGATCGACCAGGGGACAACCTCAAGCCGGGCGATCGTGTTTTCCGCCGACCGGGCGATTGTCGGAGTCGGGCAGAAGGAATTCACCCAGCACTTTCCACGCGATGGCTGGGTTGAGCATGACCCCGAGGACATCTGGGAGAGCGTCGTCTGGTCGGTCAAGGCTGCTCTGAAGGCGGCCAAGCTGGATGCCGGGGATATTGCAGCAATCGGCATTACCAACCAGCGCGAGACGACGCTGATCTGGGACCGGATAACCGGCAAGCCCATCCACAATGCCATTGTCTGGCAGGACCGGCGCACCGCCAAGCTCTGCGCCAAACTGCGCAAAGAGGGCAAGGAAAAGCTGGTCACCAAGAAGACCGGGCTGCTGCTGGACCCCTATTTCTCGGGCACCAAGGTCAAGTGGCTGCTGGATAGTGTCAAAGGCGCACGCAAGCGGGCTGAGGCGGGCGAACTGGCCTTTGGCACGGTGGACAGCTTCCTGATCTGGCGGCTGACGGGCGGCAAGGTGCATGCCACCGACGCGACCAATGCCAGCCGGACGCTGCTGTTCAATATCGAGAGCAATGACTGGGACAAGGCGCTGCTCGATCTGCTCGATGTGCCGGCGGCGCTGCTACCAGAGGTCAAGGATTGCGCCGACGATTTCGGTGTGGCGGATGCCGAATGGTTCGGCGCGCCGATCCCCATTCTCGGGGTGGCCGGCGACCAGCATGCGGCAACGATCGGGCAGGCCTGCTTTGCACCCGGCATGATGAAGTCGACCTATGGTACCGGGTGCTTTGCGGTGCTCAACACCGGGGCGGACCTGGTGCGATCAAAGAACCGGCTGCTGACCACGATCGCCTATCGACTGGATGGCAAGACCACCTATGCGCTGGAAGGCTCGATCTTCATTGCCGGGGCGGCCGTCCAATGGATTCGTGACGGGCTGAAACTGGTCAAGCATGCGAGCGAAACCGGGCCATTGGCGCGAACGGCCGATCCCAGCCAGAACGTTTATATGGTGCCGGCCTTTGTCGGCCTGGGCGCGCCTTGGTGGGACGCGGACGCGCGCGGCGCGATCTATGGGCTGACGCGCAATTCGGGGCCGGCCGAGATCGCCAAGGCGGCGCTGGAGGCCGTCTGCTACCAGACGCGCGACCTGCTGGAAGCCATGCGCAAGGACTGGAAGAGTGCGGGCGGGCAGACGGTGTTGCGCGTGGATGGCGGCATGGTGGCGTCGGACTGGACCATGCAGTTTCTGGCCGATGTGCTGGACGCGCCGGTGGACCGGCCGGTGATCCTGGAAACTACGGCGCTGGGGGCCGCCTGGCTGGCTGGATACAAGGCCGGGGTGTGGCCCGACGCAGCGGCGTTTGGCGAGGCCTGGGCGCGTGACCAAAGGTTCGAGCCGAAAATGGCTGCGGCAGAACGCAAGCGCAAGGTGAAGGGCTGGGACGACGCGGTGCGGCGGACGTTGACGGCTTAGGCATGCGGGAAAAGAATGGTTTCCCGCCTACGCGGGAATGACCCTGTGAGTGGTGGAAGCAGGTAGCGTCAGCCCCCTTGCCCTGTCGCTCAGTATACCCGCCATGCGTCGAAGCTGCCGCCGGCGATCATGGCCCAGTAGAGTTTGCCGGAAGGGGCCCGCGCGACGGCGAGGCCGAATTCGGTAAATTTGGGGGAGAGCAGAGTCGAGCGATGGCCGCTGGAATTCATCCAGCCTTCGATGGCGCTTTCGAGCGTCTTGTGGCCACCCGCGAGATTTTCCCCGACTGCCCCGGCATAGCCGGCATCGGTGACACGCTGGCGCAACTTGACGCCCAGGTCATGGCTAAGCGTATTCTTGGCGGCCATCAGGCGCGCCTGGGCGCGGGAGGCATCCTCAAGGCTCTGACTATAGCTCCAGGGCGGGGCACCATTGGCCTGCCGCACCGTGTTGATGGCGAGCAGGATCTGCGCGTCGGTCAGAGTTTCGGGTGTGTTGCCACCGGCCGGAATGACCGGGATGGTGGAAACGCAGGCGCTGAGTGCGCCGGCGGCACCCAGCACGAGGAAACTGCGGCGGGTCAAGTCGAGCATGAGACAATCCGAATGAGGCAAACCGATAGGAAGCCGATCAAGCGCTAGGCCTGATCGTACGCGCTGAGCAGATTGGGGAGGCAGGCGAGCTGGCCGGTGATCGGCTTGCCGTCTTCCAGGTCCCAGCAGGCCGAGAGCGCGGCATGGGCAGCGGCCCAGCCCAGCATACGCTTGCGGCTGAAGCCGAGGCGCTGATTGAAAATATCGGCCATGCCGGCGATGCGGCGCGGATCAGCGGCGAGCTTGTCGGCGCCCATCGGATTGATGAAGGCATTGGCAACTTCATAGGCCGGATCGCCCACCAGCGCCTTGGGATCGATGGCCAGCCAGCCACGGCCCGAAGAGATGATGTTGTCGTGGTGCAGGTCACCGTGCAACGGAATCTGGGCGCTGGGCTTGTCGAACAGGGTCAGCGCCACGCCATTGCAGCGGGCATAGAGATCGCGCGCCGTATGGGGCCAGGCACGAACATCGGTGGCGAACAGCGCATTGAAATGCTGGCGCAGGGGCAGCAGGTCGTCCGGCGCATCAGCGCGGGGACGATGCAGATTGGAAACGACCGAGGATAGCGCGATGGTGGCTTCGTCGTCGCGGCCCTGGCGGACTGCATCGCTAAGGGGGATACCATCGAGCCATTCCAGGAACAGGGTGTCGCCATGGCTGTCGAACACCGTAGCGGCGCCCTCCCCGCCATACCAGTTCATCAGCGCCCCACCGCGCCGCTCACCCTCACCCATGCCGGGCTTGAGTATCTTGAGGATAGCGAAATTACGGCCGTTCTGCTCGACGCGAAAAACCCAGCTCGTGGGCGTTTCGGCGACCGGCGTGGCCTTGGTGAGTGACCAGCGGATGAGGGCTCGGCTAAGCGCAGTTTCTACGGGCGACTGATTCATCATTGTCCCATTAGAGCAGAATGGGGCATTCGATTCGACACCCCTGCAGCACTAGCCGCGAAATGTTGATCGAAATCGGGCAAGAACAAGCATTTACCCATAGGTAAGGTTGACGCTTGGTGAGATGGCAACCCTAAAAGCAGGAAATCATCGCTGCAAAGACTTGGTAAAGCCTTGCGCGACTAGGCTGGCACTGACGCAAGACAGCGCCCATCAACAGAAGGGTCTGGACTATGACGCACCAAGCCATGGACAACGCGCAGCCGCGCCACGAGCTCGCCGATATCACCGCGGCGGACGAGGCCAATCCCAGTATTGCCCGGCAGATCTTCAACGGATTGAGTGGGACACTGATCCTGCTGCTGGCCGGGGTAATCGTGCTGGTGGTGGTGTTGTGGAAGGCGCCTTGAGGGCTTTTTTGATCAAGGCGGTGAGCAAGAAAACTGGATCCCGGCTTTCGCCGGGATGACGCTGTGTACGCCGGTAGCTGGAGCTTATTTGATCCGGTAGGCGTCCTTGGCGGCCTGGTAGCTCAGGTGTTTGGCGATTTCCTCAGCGCTTGAACGGGACAGGCGATGTTCGCCAACCCAGCGACCGAGGAAGCCGCAGACTTCGCGGCGCCAGACGTCGTGGCGGGCGGGGATGGAAAGTAAGGCGCGGGTGTCGTCGTTGAAACCGGCGAGATTGTAGAAACCGGCGGTTTCCACCACCTGATCGAGATAGCGACGGATACCCTGCGGACTATCATGGAACCACCAGGGCGGGCCGATCATCAGGGATGGCCAATAGCCAGCCATGGGCGCCAGCTCGCGAGCATAAGTGGTTTCGTCCAGAACGAACATGATCAGGCGCAGATTGGGTTCATTACCACAGCGGCCGAGCAGCGCGCGCAGACCATTGACGTAGTCGGTGGTGCCGGGGATATCAGCGCCGAGATCGGTGCCGCGTTCGGCCATCAGCAGCGGATCGGTATTGCGGCGTGAGCCGGCATGCATCTGCATGACCATACCGTCCTCAACCGAGAGCAGTGCCATTTCAGTCATCATCTGGGCGCGGAACAGTTCGGCATCGGCGGCGTCATGCCTGCCGGCCAGCACCTTGTCGAGCAAGGCCTGCTTCTCCACCAGTGGGAGATCGGCGGTCATGGCCGAGGGCACGCCATGGTCGGTGGCGACGGCGCCAAAGCTGCGGAAGACTTCGCGTCGCTTGCGGTGGGCATTGATCAGGCCCGCCCAGGTGGCGACATCCTCGCCCGTCAGTTCGGCAAAGCGCTTGAGATTATCGACGATAGCGGGACGGCTGGGATCGGTGACGTCATCGGGGCGATAGGTGGTGCGGACGCGGCCAATATAGCCGTCGGCGGCCATCTTCTGGTGATGCAATAGCGGATCGAGGGCGAATTCGGTGGTGGCGATGACCTCGACATTGGAGCGATCGAGTATGGCGCGCGGCAGCAGTTCGGGAGTCGCAAGCTTTTGGGCAATGGTATCGTAAATGGCGTCGGCGGTGACTGGGGACAGCTCATCGTTGATGCCAAAGACGAATTGCAGCGAGTGATCGACCCAGAGCTTGGAGGGCGTACCCGCAAACAGATGGTAATTGGCGGCGAAGAGACGCCAGGCGGCGCGGCCATCGGCGACAGGCTTGCCATCCTTGCGCGGCACGCCGAGGTCATCATAGCTGAGCCCGCGGCTGCGCAGCAGGCGCAGCACGTAATGATCGGGGGTCAGGAAGAGCGCCGCTGGATCGGAAAAGCGCTGATTGTCGGCGAACCAGGACGGATCGGTATGACCGTGCGGACTGACGATGGGCAGGTCCCTGACCGCCGGATAGAGCTCGCGCGCCACGCCGCGGCTGGGCTCGGAGGCGGGGAACAGGCGATCTGGATGCAGATGGGCGGACTGAGTCATGCACCAGTTTCTGGCATGAAGCGGACACGAGATCAATAACTACCATACAAGTTCAGGGTCTGTGGGATTTTATGTAAATTAACTGCGTTGCCGGGAACTTGTCTTCGCCCGACCCGACCGGCGCTAGCCTTCTCTTGCGGGTGAGAAACAGCTCTCTTCAAAGCGGCTGCCCATCGCGTTGCACAGCCCCATCGCGGCGATGGCAACGGCTCAGTGAGGAGGCAAGAATGACCCATATCGATCACGACAGCCTGCGTCTGGCGCGGCAGCAGGCCAATACCGGCGGCCACGTGCAAAGGGCACGGATGATGTTCGCAGCAGCGAGCCTGACGGCGCTGGGGATCGTGGCCGTGGCGGCCAGCATCGTCACCAACCTGTTCTAGAACGCATTGTCTGGCTGACAGCGGCAGCTTCGCCCCCTAGTGTGCGCGCGGGGAGACTGACGCGCGATGCGAATTCTATTGGTCGAAGACAACGAGGACCTCGGCGAAGCGATTGAGAAACGCCTGCGGGGTGCCGGCCATTCGGTGGAATGGGTGCGGGACGGCAATGACGTGGTCTCGGCCGCCGAAGGCGACAGCTTCGATGCGGTAGCGCTGGATCTGATGCTGCCCAATCGCGACGGCATCGGCCTGATCGCGGAACTGCGAAAACGCAAGTTCAATGCGCCGATACTGGTGATCACTGCACGCTCGGAAATCGACGACAAGGTGGGGCTGCTCGATCTTGGGGCGGATGACTATCTGGTCAAGCCGTTTGATCTGCGCGAACTGGAAGCGCGGCTGCGGGCACTGATCCGGCGCACCGGCGGGCAGACCACGAGCACCCTGAGCGTCGGCAATCTGGAAATGGACCTGGCGGGTCTCAATGCCAGTGTCAACGGTGCCGTGCTGGAACTGGGACGGCGCGAATTCCGGCTGCTGGAAATCCTCGTTACCAATGCCGGCAAGGTCGTGCCCAAGGAGCGGCTGATGAACCAGCTGTTCAATTTCGACGAGGCGGTTTCGGTCAATGCGCTGGAGCTGCATATCTCGCGGCTGCGGCGCAAGCTCGAGGGCGGCAATATTGAAATCGGTACGGTGCGGGGCGTTGGCTATGTGGTGCGGGCGCCGCATGGTTAGGGTTCGCTCTGAACTGGAAAGCATCGCGGGATGACGCCTCCCAAGTCGTTTTCGATCCGCAGGCGCATTTTGGCGCTGGCGCTGGCGCTGTTGCTGGGGGCGGCGCTGGTGCTGATCGTGTTCATTCGCGATTATGCGGAGCGGGCGTCCGACCGGGCGTTCGATCGGCTACTGGCGGCATCGGCGCTGACGATTGCCGGGGCGGTGCAGGTCGAGGGCGATGCGGTGATCGTGGAATTGCCATTTGCCTCGTTTGCGATGTTCTCCGGGCGTGACCGGGTGTTTTATGCCGTGGAAGATCCGAATGGGCGGGCGGTGACCGGCTATGACGACCTATCGGCCAATCTGCCGGAAATGCAGGATGCCGGGCCGATCTTCACCGATGTAACCTATCGCGGCGAACTGGTGCGGGTGGCGAGCGTCGGGCGATTGAGCTCATCGGCCAGTGCCACCGACTGGGTGACTATCCATGTGGCCGAAACGCAGAACGAGCGCGAAGCGCTGGCCAACGAAATCCTGGGTAATGCCATTGTTCCTGTCATCGCGCTGACGCTGCTGGCAGTGGGTCTGGTGTGGTTCGGCATCGGGCGGATGTTTGCCCCGCTCTATCAGCTGGAGCTGGAATTGCGCGGACGGGCACCCGACGATCTCAGCCCCCTGGATGTGCCGGTACCGGTAGAGGTCAGCCACCTGGTGCAGGGGTTGAACGCCTTCATGGCGCGGCTGGGCAGTGCCATGGAGCGGGTGAGCGGGCTCGTGGCCGAGGCGGCGCACGAGGTCCGAACGCCGCTGGCTTCGCTGCGGGCGCAGGCGGAGGTGGCGATGGACGAGCAGGACCCCGAAGCCCTGCGGCGGCGGGTGGGGCGCATCCATCAGGGCGCCATCCAGGCCAGCCAGTTGGTCAGTCAATTGCTGATGGATGCCACGATCTCGCATCGGCTGGAAAACCAGGAGATAGACGCCACCGCCTTCTCGGCAGTCATCGAGGATGTGCGCCAACGGCTGGACCCCGATCAGGCGGGACGGCTCGTGCTGGACCTGGATCAGGCGGCGGCGGTGCAATTGCGGGGCGACCGCGTGGCACTGCGCGAGATGCTGCGCAATGTGGTTGATAATGCGCTGGTCTATTCGGATGGGCCGGTGGACATTGTGGCGCGGACCGCGGCGGGCATGCTCGAGCTGACGGTCAGCGATCGCGGACCCGGAATTGCCGAGGGAGAGAAGGCATTGGTGCTGGAGCGGTTCACGCGCGGCAGCTCCAGCGGAGCGAAGGCAGGATCGGGATTGGGGCTTTCTATCGTCAAGCGCGTGGTTGAAGCGCATCGGGGGACGCTGGTGCTGACGGATCGCGTCGGCAGTGGGCTGGTGGTGCGGATTACGCTGCCGCTGCTGGGGCGCTCCGGTGGTCGGAACAAGCGACCGGCGGCAGGCGGGATGATCGCGCTGCTGGCCGCCATGCTGGTGTTGTCGCCGAATTCGACCGAAGCGGCGACCTCGGTCTATCCGGCGCCGCAGCCGAGTGCCGGCGCAACGCTGACTATCGTCGGCACCACCGATACGCCATTGTTTGCCCGCTTCATCGGAGGGTTCCAACTGGAACGCCCCGATGTCGCGGTGATTTATGAAGAGACCGACACGCTGCCGATGTTCGAGACGTTTCTGGATGGCACCATGGCGCTGGCCCCGGACTTGATGATCAGCTCGGCGGCGGATTTGCAGGTCAAGCTGGCCAATGACGGCCATGCCATGGCCTATGACAGCCCCTATCTGGGGCAGTTGCCGGCCTGGGCGCATTGGCGCAACGAGGTGTTCGGCTTCACCTTCGAGCCGGCGGTGATCATCTACAATCCCAAGCTGATGGGCGCCGATGAAGTGCCGCGCACCCATCTCAAGCTTGCTGAATTGCTGGAAAACCAATCCGAGCGATTTCGCGGCACGATTGCCACTTACGATATCGGGGTCAGTGGTGTCGGCTATCTGCTGGCAGCGCAGGATCAGGTGATCTCATCCAATTTCTGGCGCCTCGCGGCGGCTTTCGGGCGGGTCAATGCGCATTTCAGCGGCTCGAGCCCCGGCATTCTCAATGGGGTGGCCGATGGCAGCCTGGCGCTCGGCTACAACGTGCTGGGCTCCTATGCCTTTGCGCGCAAGGCGGCGGGGGCCGATATCGAAATCGTCGTGCCCGATGACTATGTCCTGGTGCTGACGCGCGCCATGCTGATCCCCAGGGATGCCCCCTTCCCCGACCTGGCCAAGGCATTCGTGGATTTTGCCCTGTCGCCGGCGGGTCAGGAGATTGCAGCCAGCGAGACGGCGCTGGGTTCGGTCATTCCGGGATCGAGCGGGGAATGGAGCAGCGAAGCGATTGCGGCGCGTGGCCGGGGCATATTGCAGCCGATCGCGCTGGGGCCAGCCCTGATGGTGTCGCTGGACCAGCAGCGGCGGACGCGGTTTCTGGACACCTGGAACGAGATCGTTTCGCCCAAGCCCTAGGCCTATGGGGCGTATCTCAGGGTCAGGTTTCGGCATGGGCCCATGCCGGTTCAAGATTTTCTCCCAGCGCATGGCTGGCCTGCGCGATCAGCCTCTACCAACGCAACGGTAATGGCCCCATCTATTGGTCATGAAAGCGACCCGGCAATCCGGCCCGGTCTTGGAGGTTTTGAAATGAGCACCCTGCGCAACAATCGTTTGTTTGCAAGTCTTGGCACTATTGTCGATGTATTCGGTAGCGCTGCTGCCGCAGCGTCGGCTGTCGAGGCTGGGCGGGCGCCCAAGGCAAAGCACCTCAAGACTCTGGGCATCGATGCCGACGCCTTCCGCTCGATCGGCAAGCTCTAAGGTCCGCGCTGCGTTCCGCTGCGCGCCTCCCCCAGGCGCCGCCGAACCGCGTGACCAGACAGGGCGCTTTGCCCTCCCTTGGCGACTTGTCACTGCTCTGCCATCGACAAAGAAAAGCCCGGATGCCACTTTGGTATCCGGGCTTTTTCATTTTTGGGGCTCTTGAGCAGCCGCTAGTCTTCGTCGCTGGCCAGTTGGGCCAAGGCACCACCCTTGCCGCGCATCCGCATGATCATTGGCAGGACGAGCGCGAGGATCGCCACCGAGTAGAGGACGATGGCAACTGGCGAGCCGATCAGGATGCCCGGGTCGCCCTGGCTGATTGCCAGAGCGCGGCGCAGCTGCTGCTCGGCCATCGGCCCCAGGATCAGACCGACCACGACCGGCGCGATCGGATAGCTGAAGCGGCGCAGCGCGTAGCCCAGAATACCGAAAGCCAATAGCAGCACCAGTTCAAACGAGAAGCGGATGCCGAAAACCTGCATCGACATCGCCCCGTTGGCACCCAGGGTGCCAAGGGTGGCGAAGGTCAGGATGCCGGCATAGAGCCACGGCTTGGGAATAGTCAGCAGTTTCACCCACAGCCCGATCAGCGGCAGGTTAAGCACCAGCAGCATGAAATTGGCGATGAGCAGGCTGGCGATCAGCGACCAGACCAATGGTGCATTATTGGCGAACAACAAGGGCCCCGGCTGCAGGCCGAACTGCTGGAAGCCCGCTAGCATGATCGCAGCTGTCGCCGTCGTCGGCAGGCCCAGGGTCAGTAGCGGCACCAGCGTACCGGCGGCCGAAGCGTTATTGGCCGCTTCGGGCCCCGCCACGCCTTCAATTGCACCATGTCCGAACTCCTCAGGCTTCTTGGCGAAGCTGCGCTCGGCGCTATAGGACAGGAAGCTGGCAACGTCGGCACCGCCGGCCGGCATGGCGCCGATCGGGAAGCCGATGGCCGTGCCGCGCAGCCACGGAACCCACGAGCGTTTCCAATCCTCGACCGTCATCCAGACCGAGCCCTTGACCGCCAGGATCTCTTCCTTGAGCTGGCTCGGGGACGAGGCGATCTTGAGGGTTTCGCCGATGGCGAACAGGGCCACGGCCAGCGTCGTGACTTCGATGCCGTCAAACAGATCAGGGACGCCGAAGGCCAGGCGCGCCTGGCCGGTCTGCAGATCAATGCCAATAATGCCGAGGCCCAGGCCGATGAACAGCGCGGTAATGCCGCGCAGGGCTGAATCGCCGAAGGCAGCAGAGACGGTGATGAAAGCCAGCACCATCAGCGCGAAGTAATCGGCGGGGCCAAAGGACAGCGCGAACTTGACCACCCAAGGCGCGATGAAGGCAAGGCCGAGCGTAGCAAGCAGGCCGGCGACGAAGGAGCCAATGGCGGCGGTAGCCAAAGCCGGCCCGCCCCGGCCCTTGCGAGCCATCTTGTTACCCTCGAGCGCGGTGACGATCGAGGCGCTTTCACCCGGGGTATTCAGCAGGATCGAGGTGGTGGAGCCACCATACATGCCGCCGTAGTAAATGCCGGCAAACATGATGAGGGAGCCGGCCGGATCAAGCCGATAGGTCACCGGCAACAGGAGCGCCACCGTCAGCGCCGGGCCGATGCCAGGCAGGACGCCGACAGCGGTACCCAGCGTCACGCCGATCAGCGCGTAGACCAGGTTCATTGGCGCCATGGCGGCCATCAGGCCTTGGGCGAGGAGAGCGAAGGTATCCATGAGTTCGCCTTCCGATCAGGGGATCAAGCGCTCGAGCGGGCCAGCCGGCAGTGACAGCTGTAGTCCGCGCGAGAAGAGAAACCAGACGATGAATGAAAAGGCGATGCCGATGGGCAACGATACCCAAAGCGGACCCCGGCCAAAGCCTTTGGCGGTCAACGCAAACAGCACGCCCGTCGCGATGGAGAAGCCAGCCGTTGAGAGCAACAGGATCTGCCCAATCAGCCCGCCAACGATCCACAGCATCGGACCATAATTGTCCTTTTCCCGCGGGGGGAAGCTGCCGCGCCAGGCAGAGATGAGCGTGCCGACGGACAGAAGGGCGAGCCCGCCAGCGATGATATAGGGGAAAACCGTGGGCCCGACGCGCGCCTGGATCGGTGGCACCCGCATTTGCGAGGTCTGCCAGATGATGATGGCGGCGATGACGGCCAGGATGGCGGCGATGAAAAGCGCCGCCCCATCGGGGCGACGCTCAGAGTTTGGAGAGCCGGTGGTCATTGCACCAGGCCGATGTCTTTCAGGATGGCGCCGGTGGCCTCGATATCCTTGGCCAGCTGGGCGTCGAATGCGTCGCCGGCCAGGTAGGTATTGACCCAACCACGATCCGCCAGAGCCGTCTGCCACGTTGCCGAATTCACCATGGCTTCGATATCGGCATTGATGGCGGCCTTCTGCTCGTCGGTAATGCCGGGAGCAGCGGCGACCATGCGCCAGTTTTCCAGCACAACGTCGACGCCGGCTTCCGACAGGGTTGGTGCATCGACGCCGTCGAGGCGCTTTTCACCGGAAATGGCGAGCAAGCGCAGATCGCCCGATTCCACCTGCGAGGCGAATTCGCCATAGCCAGAAACGCCCACGGTCACCTGACCGCCGAGAATGGCAGCGAGGGCTTCGCCACCGCCCGAATAGGCGATGTAGTTGACCTGGGTGGGATCGACACCAACGGCCTTGGCGATGAGGCCAGCCGTGATGTGATCGGCGCCGCCGGCCGAACCGCCGGCCCAGGCAACAGCGCCGGGGTCAGCCTTGAGCGCGGCAACGAGATCATCAACAGTCTGCAGGGGTGAATTGGCTGGAACGACGAGCGCCACCGATTCGCCAGTGAGACGGGCAATCGGCGTGACGTCTGCCAGGGTCACCGGCGACTGGTTGGTCAGGATGGCACCAACCATCACGTAACCACCAACAATCAGCTGGCTCGGATCGCCATTGGCCTGGTTGGCGAACTGGGCGAGACCGATGGTGCCGCCGGCGCCTGGTACGTTGGTGACTTGCACATTGCCGGAGATCTTCTCGTCCTGCAGGCTCGCCTGCATGGTGCGGGCGGTCTGGTCCCAACCGCCGCCGGGGGAAGCAGGGGCCATGATGGAATAGTCAGCCGCATAGGCCGGCAGAGCGATCAGCCCAGACACCAGCGCAGCAAGAAACAGCTTGTTCATAAGTCCTCCCAATAGTTCCTGAACGTCGTTGCGTTCGTGAGGCAATACTAGGGCCGCTCCCTGTCAGCGTCCTGTCAGCAAGACAGGATGTCGCAGGTCGGCGTCCAGAGGAACTTGCGCCCACCAGCACTGGAAATCAATCGGACTCAGGCGGAACGCCGCGTCGGGTCTGGCGTCGACAGCAGAACGACGGCTTCGGCTGCCGAGACCGGGCGCGCGTAGAGAAACCCCTGCCCGCTCCGGCAGCCCAGGCTGCGCAGTATCTGAGCCTGTTCGACGGTTTCAACACCCTCGGCAATAACCTGCATGCCCAACTTGCGGGTGATATCGATGATGGCTTGCACAATGACGGTGCTGGGCGCGTCGCTGCCCAAACGATCAACGAAGGACTTATCGATCTTGATGATGTCGACAGGAAAGCTCAGCAGGTGGGTAAGGGAGGCAAAGCCAGTACCGAAATCATCGAGCGCGACCTTGAGGCCACGCTTGCGCAGCGCTTCGACGGCTCGGGGCACCCGACCGTCGCTACCGCCCATGAACACCGCCTCGTTGACTTCGAGCAGCGCGTGGTGGAGCGGCACCCCTGCCGTTTCGAACGCGCTGACGATCCGCTGTTCCAGATCGCCACGCTGGAAATCGCCGGTGGTGACGTTGATCCCGACATATTCGATGGCAATGCCGGCATCGAGCCAATTGCGCAGGTCGGCGGCCACCTGGGCCAACATGGAGCCCGTCAGTTCATAGGCAATACGCGGATCGGCCAGCGCGACGTGGAATTCACCGGCGCTGGCGATCCGTCCATCGGGCGTGCGCATACGGGCCAGTGCCTCAAGCCCGACAATGGCACCGGTATCGAGGCGCACCACAGGCTGGTAATGGGGCAGCATGCGATGGTCAGCCAGGGCGAGATCGACGCTGTGGACCATGTTGATGCGCTCAACCATTTGGGTGCGCATGCCGGGCTGGAAGCGGAGATAACCCCCGCGATGGGTTTCCTTGGCGCTGATAAGGGCAAAGTCGGCATTCTGGCAGAGGGAGTCGGCGTCGACGCCGTCTGGTCCGAACAAGGCGCCGCCAATGGTCACATGCGGCTCTATGGTGTTGTCGCCTGCCTGGATCAGGCCCTTGACGCTGCTCAGCAGGGTGCTGGCTGCCTGGGCCAGGGCTTCAGGCGTAGCGCTCCGGCTGACCAGAACTGCAAACTCGTCGCCGCCCATGCGGCTGGTGCGGAAGGCCGGATCACTGGCTTCGATCCGCTGGCCGATCGTGTGGATCAAGACGTCGCCAACGTCGTGGCCGAGCGCATCATTGGTGGTCTTGAGTTGGTCGATATCAACAAACAACAGACCGAAAGGGTGGGCGGTTTCGATATAGCTCGTCAGCAGTTCACGGAAATGGCCCCGATTGGGCAAGCCGGTGAGAGCATCGTAATAGGCGAGGCGGTAATTGCGCTGCTGCCCCGCCTCATGATCGAGGGCAATGGTGCATAGGTGCACACAGGTCTCGACGATGCGTCTCTCCAGATCGGTCGGCCCCCGCCGGGTTCGGTAATAGAAGGCAAAGGTGGCGACGACCCTGCCATCGCGTGCCCGGATCGGACTGGACCAGCAGGCGTGCAGCCCAAAGGACAAGGCCAAGTCCCTGAAATCGACCCAGAGCGGGTCGGCGGCAATATCGGTCACCAGAACCGGCTCGTTGCGATAGGCAGCGGTGCCACAGGAGCCCACGCCCGGCCCGATCGCCAGCCCTTCGACAGCATCGGAAAAGCCTTGCGGCAAGCTTGGCGCCGCCAATGGATGGAGGCGCCCATCAGCGTCGACAGTCAGGATGGAGCACATAACCTCGGGTGCCAGCAATTCAGCATGATGGCACAGGATTTCAACGACGTTCGCCAGGGATTTCCCATAGGCAACAGCCTCCAGAACTTCAGTCTGAAGGCGCAGCAGCAACGCGCTATTGCCTGACGCCATTGAGACGCTCCCCGAACGCAGAGAGCCAGAATAACGCGGTCTGGTAAACTTTGCGTTCCCAAGTCATGCACGGTTCCGTCCAATAGCACGGACACAAGTCGTCATGCACCTACAGAGTTGGCTACATCGCCTTCGCACAGACAGGGGGCCGCGCCTGTGGGTGACACGCCGAGGCGGGGCGGAAATGTCGCGGGAATGGCATGGGACGAGGCTATGCAGGGTGTGGCCTGTCACGGGCCGTTACGCTAAAGGGAACTACCGAAACAGAGAGTATCCCACCATGACCGAAGACGACGCTCAGGACATCGAGCTTTCAGAACGCAGCAGCGAAGTGACCCATGAGGGGATTACCGTGCAGGTCGGCATCTACCGCGCCGCAGGCTCAAATGACGGCTGGACGCTGGAAGTGATCGACGAAGACGACAATTCCCTGATCTGGGAAGACAGCTTCGCCACCGACGCCGAAGCCTGGGAAGAATTCGAGCGCGCTGTTGCCGAAGACGGCATTTCCCAGCTCATCGGGCCGGCTACTGACGAGCTGAATTGATGATGAGGACGGGGCCGGATATGTGCGCCCAGGCATGACCATCGCCCAATCCGACCCCGATCCCTACGCCGATCTGGACTATCGCGCCGATGCCTTTGAGTTGGCCGAAGAGAAAAAGCCGACGCGCATCCGCAATCAGCCAAAGCGGCGGCACCCCATGACCAGCATCCGGCGGTAACAGCCCGATCGCTGCCAATCTCAAATAGCACCACCAGTCAGGCCCCAGGTAATTGCCGGGACCTGACGTCTGTTTCAGAACATGCAGGCCCGGCGGCTAGCGTTTGATGAAACGACCAAGCGCAACCAGAATGCACGCGCCGATAAAACCTGCGATCAGGTAGCCGATCCAGCCACCCAGGGATATTCCGATCACCCCGAGCAGGAAATTGGCGAGAATAGCGCCAACCACGCCCAGGACGATGTTCAGCACGATCCCATGACTGCTTTTCATGAACATGCCGGCCAGCCAGCCGGCAATGCCCCCAATAATAATCGCAGCAATCCAACCTACTTGTGCGTCTTCCATTTGCGACCTCCTCTGTGTCTTTCGCAAGAGGATGGTATCCCGCGGGGAGCCGAATACAATCACTTAACTTACGAGCCGCCACCAAGTATTGGGAACGAAATCAAGCGCGCCGGAATCGCGCTGGCTTGCTGCAGGATTGGCCGGCGTCTCGTGAACGCGCGCTTCGGCTGATCGGCGAGACTGCCGGCGGCGAACTACCCCAGACCAGCATTTGGCGCCCCGCTCTGAAGGGCTCGACGCCAAGGCGAGGTCATTAGTTCCGCATGTATGCCGGAGGGAAGATCATCTCTTGGGAAATCATTGCGCTAACTGCACTTTCGCGAAGAAAGTGGTGCCCGGGACCGGAATCGAACCAGTGACACGCGGATTTTCAATCCGCTGCTCTACCAACTGAGCTACCCGGGCAAGGGGCTGGAGAAGTCCGGCCCCGCGTAATGCCTGCGCCTTATAGGAGATCGTTTTTGCGGGTGCAAGAGCGAAAGCAGCATGTGGAAAAGGTCTTTTGCAAAGAACAGCTTCCGAAGGCCAGGCGTCAGATATTATCGTCCTCGTCATCGCCCGGAAGCGCGGGGATTGCGGCCTCGGAATCATCGGTTTTCCCGGCATCTCCGGGGATGACATAGACGCCGGTCAGCCAGCGATTAAGATCGACATCGGCGCAGCGCGATGAACAGAATGGACGGTATTTTTCCACTGCGGGCTTGCCGCAAATCGGGCAGCGCTTGGTGGGCGTCGGTGTTTCGGTCATCAGACGCCCGACAGAGTCGACTGGTTGAGCCAGTTGAAATGCACAGGATAGCCCTCGCCGGCCAGCAGGGCGGCGGTTTCCATCAATGGCAGGCCGACCACGCCGGAATATGAGCCGACCAGCTTGACCACGAAGGCCCCGGCAATGCCCTGGATGGCATAGCCACCGGCCTTGTCGCGCCATTCGGCTGACGCCAGGTAGGCTTCAATCTCGCGGGTGGAGAGGCGCTTGAAGCGGATGCGGGTTTCGACCAGACGCTGGCGCTTGGCGCCGGAGGGCGTCAGTACGGTCAGGGCGGTAAACACCCGGTGCGAGCGGCCCGAGAGCAGGCGGAGGCATTCGGAGGCCTCTTCCATGGTTTCGGCCTTGGGCAGGATGCGGCGGCCGACGGCGACGACCGTATCGGCGGCCAGCACCAGTGCATCGGCACCGAAGCCGGCGGAGCGCGCCTTGTGCTGGGCGGTCAATGCCTTGAGATCGGCAAGGCGAACCGCGAGCTTGCGCGGCAGTTCGGCCTTTTCGGGGGTCTCATCGACATGGGCCGGCACCAGATGTTCGGGATCAATGCCGATCTGGTTGAGAAGCGCGAGGCGCCGCGGGGAGGCGGATGCCAGAATCAGGTCCGGGCGGCTGGCCATCGGCTATGCTCTACTTGAAACGATAGGTAATGCGACCCTTGGTCAGGTCATACGGCGTCATTTCGCACAACACCTTGTCACCAGCCAGAACACGGATACGGTTCTTGCGCATGCGGCCAGCGGTGTGGGCAATGATTTCATGGTCGTTTTCCAATTTGACCCGAAAGGTCGCATTGGGAAGCAATTCGATAACAACGCCCGGAAATTCGAGCACTTCTTCCTTCGCCATACTGTCTCCTGAAAAGACCCCGCGGCAGGTGGTCTTGCCGAACCAAGGGGTCGAAAATTTGCCGCAACCTAGCGGAAATCAAGTAGTTTGTGAACCACCGGAAACCAAGGCTTCCAACCGGGTGCGAACGCGCTTGCGCAAACTGTCGCGCAACTCGCGATAGGCCGCCAGAACCACTTCGCGATTGCCCTCGACCAATGAGGGATCCTCGACCTGCCAATGTTCGACGGCGCCCGATTCCAGGCCCTTGCGCCGAACGGCTTCGGGCGCGTCCGCCGACAGCGTAATCACCAGATCAAAGCGGTTGGCCACCAGCTCATCCAGGATGTGGGGGGTATGAACGCTCATATCGATGCCGACCTCCTCCATTACCTCATAGACGAACTGATCGGCCTTGCCGCCATTGACGCCCACCGAGCGCGCAATAAGGCGGCCGGGAAACTGCTGGCGAGCCAGGGCAGCGGCGATGGGCGAGCGCACCGAGTTCATCGAGCAGACGAACAGCACGCTGGGCAATTCGCTTTTGCTCTCATCGATGCGGCTGGCATAGGGCTGGACGGCGCAGATGAGGGTGAACAGGCGCCGCGCGGTATTGAGATCGATGATCAGCTTGTTGTGAAGCCTGGTGCGCAGCAGCTCGGCGGCTTCATTGTGCATGCCGCGCCGCGCCATATCGACGGTTTCGATCTGGAAGGGCTGGGCCGAGCGGATGGCTTCGTAATAGGCGTCGCGGATGCGGAAGTAATCGCGGATCAGGCGGCGGAACGGGGTTAGCGAGAGATAGTGCGCAGCGATCGGCTGGAAGGTCTCGGGATGGCGCACATCGAGCACGATGGAATTGCCCACGATCGAGATATGCAGGGCGAACGGCCCCGTGGCGGCAACGCGGGCCGGCCGAAAGCTGTTCTCTTCCAAGAGATCATAGATGGCGATGCGCCATTCATGCACCTCGTCCGGATTGATCGAGGTGATGGTATTGGGGTCGAGCGTAACGGTGACGAGGCGGTCGGTGTCGGTTTTATCGGCCACCTGCTGCATCGAAATGCTCACCGGTTGAGCCGGATGGAAATGGAGCGGCCATGGCCGTCCAGCGCCTCGACTTCGGCCAGGGTGATCGCGGCTTCGGCGAGCGCAGCCAGAGAAGACGGATCGCAGCCGAGAATGGAGGTGCGCTTGACGAAATCGAGCACGCCGAGCCCCGAGGCGAAACGCGCCGAACGCGCCGTGGGCAGGACGTGATTGGAGCCGCCGACATAATCGCCAATGGCTTCGGGCGTGTGGTGGCCAAGGAAAATGGCCCCGGCATGGCGAATGCGCGGTACCAGCGATTGCGGATCATCGATGGCCAGTTCGACATGCTCGGAGGCGATGCGATTGGCCAGGACCACAGCGGCATCCAGCGAGGCGACGGTGATGATGGCGCCGAATTCGTCCCAGCCGTCGCGCGCAATACCCTGCTTGGGCAGGAGGTTGAGCTGACGTTCGACCTCGGCGGCCACGGCGTCGGCCAGACCCTTTTCGGTGGTGACGAGAATGGACTGGGCCCCTGCCCCATGTTCGGCCTGGGCAATCAGATCGGCCGCGACCCAGGCGGGATTGGCCGAGCCATCGGCAATGACCAGCACTTCGGAGGGTCCGGCGATCATATCGATGCCGACCTGACCGAAGACCTGACGCTTGGCGGCGGCGACGAAGGCATTGCCGGGGCCGACGATCTTGTCGACGCGGGCGATATGTTCGGTGCCATAGGCCAGGGCGGCCACGGCCTGGGCGCCGCCGACGCGATAGATTTCGGTGACGCCGGCAATGCGGGCGGCCGCGAGGACAGCGGGATTGAGCTGGCCATGCGGCGCCGGCACGACCATGGCGATGCGCTCGACGCCGGCAACCTTGGCGGGCACGGCATTCATCAACACCGAGGACGGATAGGAGGCCAGGCCACCAGGCACATAGATGCCAACGGCTTCGACGGCGGTCCAGCGGGTGCCAAGGGTGACGCCGAGATGGTCCTGATAGATATGGTCGACCGGCAGCTGTTTGGCGTGGTGGGCGCGGATACGGTCATGGGCGGTCTGCAGGGCCGCGACGACCTCGGGGCCGACGCGATTGGCTTCGGCCTCGATCTCGGCATCGGAGATGCGCAGCGTTGCCGGGGCGACATCGGACTTATCGAAGGTATTGGTCCATTCCACCACCGCCGCGTCGCCGCGGGCGCGCACATCGGCGATGATATTGGCAACCACATCACCGACTTCCTGGGAGGCTTCGCGCTTGCCGGCCAGCAGGGCGGCAAAACGCTGCTCGAAATCGGCGTCGTGGCTGTCGAGACGAATGGGCATGAGCAGTCCTTGCAGAGGCAGTGTTTGGATCAGTCGATAGCGTGGGTGGGCTTGGCGCTGGCGGCCCAGGTGGCGCCGAGATCGGCGAGGCGGGCTTCGAGGCATTCGACGCCGAGCCGCACCGTGCCGCCGCCGGCAAAGCTCAGCTCGACAATGCCGGCCGGGCCATCGACGGGCATGAAGGTGATGGCGAGGAGGTTGAGCACCCCCTCATGGGCATTGGTATCGATGCCGGCGGTGACGACGGACTGGACCGCATCGAAATGCAGGGCGGCGCGCTTGCGCTGGCCTTTGTCGCGGCGGCCGTGCTGGCCGGTCTCCCAATCGAAGCGGTTCATCAACAGCGCAAAACGGCGGTCGCCACGGGCATAGCCCATATCGGCAATGCGGACCACGGCATCCTGCACATGGGCAGAGATCACCTCAAGGTCTTCGGTATCGAGCGCCAGCAGCTTGAGATCGGTCATGATGTTGTCGGCCCTATTCGCAACGGAAACGACCCTATCTGGTCACACCCCGCCCGATCTACAAGTTTGTCGGTAGCGGGGCAATCCGGGGCCGTGGCGATGACGGAGAAAATCGGCGTGCGGGCGCGCCGCGCGGGGTGACCGGCGGTTGCGGGGACTGCGTTGCATGCGGCGAAACGGGCCTCATGAGTTTTGAATATGCGAGACACCGCCTCGCCGCATGCGATGGGTTTTCTGGAACTCAGGTGCGGCCGACCTTTTGAGCTTAGGCCGACACAGCCCCCATGGACCCAAGGGGAGGCGAACGCCCCCCTCTCCCATCTGCCTCCCACAAGCCGGTTCGCGCGACCCCGCAGCTATCGTGGGTGAGTGCGGGGAGTATGCAGGAGGGTGGAGGGGGCGGGGATAAGTTTCGGTTTTGTCGCCATTCAGCGTTTGCGAGGCCCCCACCCTTGATCCCTCCCCCCCAGGGGGAGGGTGTCGCAGTCGGTATACCCCTCCCAAATTACCGGGGGTGCCCGGGCGTGACCCGCGGGTCTCGGGTCACAATCGCTGTGCGGTGCGGAGGAGAGTGGCCCACGGGTCAGGCCCGTGGGCAGCACGGTGGGTGGATTTTGACCCGAGTTTGCGGCGCCATACCCCCACCCTGCTCGATGACGGACTTAGAAAGCTAAGTCTTATCTCGCATCCCTCCCCACAAGGGGGTCGACTGATGGAATGGTGATGGAGCAGCAGTCATCTCCCTCTCCCTTTTGGGAGGGAGCAAGGGTGGGGGTGCTGACGGGCATAGTCTCGCCCAGTTCACGGGGCTGCCCGCGGGCTTGACCCGCGGGTCTCGGGTCACAATCGCTGTGCGGTGCGGAGGAGAGTGGCCCACGGGTCAGGCCCGTGGGCAGAGCGGTGGATGGGATGATGCGTAGTGGTATGAGAGGCGAACTGCGTCTAGCGGGGAGCGCAGTACTGGGAAAGGAAACTGGATCCCGGCTTTCGCCGGGATGACGCGGTGGGGGCTCTGCCTCCTTCTCCCTTCTTGCCCCTCTTTCACTCCGCCTCCTTTCTCCCTCCACCTCGCTTCCCGCCGCCCGCCCTCATCGCCGTCACTCGCCCTCGCGCCGGCCCCTTCCCGCCCCGGCTCATTGCCACCCCCTTGCAACTAACTGACCAGTCAGTTATTTATATTGAGGACAAGAATGGATACGGGCGATGGACAAGCAACCGAAATTCAAGCGTCGGGCGGAGGCGCGGCCGGATGAAGTGCTGGATGCAGCGCTGGAGATGTTTCTGGAGAAGGGGTTTGCTGCCGCCAAGGTTGAGGATGTGGCGCGGCGGGCGGGGGTCTCCAAGGGACTGGTTTATCTTTATTTTCCATCCAAAGACGCCTTGCTGGAGGCAATAGTGCGCCGGGCGATTTCGCCGGTGGCGGATTCGGCGCTGGCGCAATTGGCGGTGGTCGAGGGGGACCCGCGCGTGGCTTTGCGGCGCGTGATCGGGGCATTGATGGTGCAGTTGAGCGATCCCCAACGCATGGCCATTCCCAAGCTGATCCTGCGCGAGGCCTGGCAATTTCCCAAGGTGGCGGAGATGTATCGGCGCGAAGTGCTCGACCGGGCGATCCCGGCGGTGACGGCGTTGCTGCAGCGCGGAATGGATCAGGGCTATCTGCGCCAGCTGGATGCGGAACTGACGGTGCGCTCGCTTGTCGGGCCGATTGCGGTGCACCTGATGCTGGCAGAGGTGTTCGACATCGCGCCCGGGGATGGCCTGGCGCTGGAGCGGTTCATGGACAACCACCTGGCCATTCTGTTTGACGGGCTGAGTGCGCACCCGATGGAGCATGGGCAATGAACGAGTTCCTTGCCGGGATATTAGCGGCGATCATGAGCCTCCTACCGGGGCACGACGCCCCCGCCGGGTTCACTGGGTATCTGGAGGCAGACTATGTCTATGCCGCGCCGGTGGCGGGTGGCACGCTGAGCCAATTGCCGGTGGCCGAGGGTGGCACGGTGGCGATTGGCGATGTGCTGTTTGGACTGAGCCGGGCGCAACAGGCGGCGCAGGTGGCGGCAGCCGAAGCACGGGTGGTGGCAGCGCAGGCGACGCTGGACAATCTGGTGACCGGCAGCCGGGAGCCGGAAATCGAGGTGATCCGCGCCACCCTGACGAAGGCGGAGTCGGATCTGGCGCTGGCGCGCTCCACGCTGGAGCGGACGCAAAAACTCTATGCCGGCGGGACGGCGACGCGGGCGCAGCTGGAGCAGAACCAGGCGCAACTGGCCAGCGCCGAAGCGCAGGTGGCCCAGCTCAAGGCGCAGGTGCAGGTGGCGGAACTGCCGGCGCGCAATGCCCAGCAGGTAGCGGCGGAGGCCAATCTGACAGCGGCGATTGCCGATGCCGAAGGGGCACGGATCAATCTGGATGACCGGACGGTGACGGCGCCGGTGGCCGGCGTCATCGACAGCATTTTCTACAAGGTGGGCGAGATGGTGCCGGCGGGGTCGCCGGTGCTGTCGATCCGCCCGGATGGGCAGATCAAGGCGCGGTTCTATGTGGGTGAGGCGGCACGGTCCCAACTCGGCATCGGGCAGGCAGTGCGCGTTGCCTGCGATGGCTGCGCCGCCGACATGACGGCGCGGATCAGCAAGTTGGCGGCCGAACCGCAGACGACGCCGCCGGTGATCTATTCGCGCGACGAGCGGGCACGGCTGGTGTTCCTGGCCGAGGCGGTGCTGGATGCGCCGGGCGGGTTGCTGCCGGGCCAGCCGGTGACCGTGACGCTGCTGCCATGAGCGCCCAGCCGCAGCCGGCCATTGCCGTCACCGGGCTGACCAAGGTGTTTGGCGGGCGCAAGGTGGTGGACGATTTCGACATCTCGGTGCCGCGCGGCGCGATCTATGGGTTTCTGGGCCCCAATGGCTCGGGCAAGACCACGACGATCCGCATGCTGTGTGGCCTGCTGACGCCCGACGCCGGGGACGGGCAATGCCTGGGCTTTGACGTCCGGCGCGAGGCGGACGCGATCAAGGCCGAGGTCGGCTATATGACGCAGAAATTCTCGCTCTACGAGGACCTGTCGATCCGCGAAAATCTCGATTTCGTGGCGCGCATGTATGGGGTGGCCGGCCGCAAGGCGCGGGTGGACCGGGCGCTGGCCGAGCTGGGGCTGGCCGATCGCGCCCGGCAATTGGCGGGGACGCTATCGGGCGGCTGGAAGCAGCGGCTGGCGCTGGCGGCCTGCCTGATCCACGATCCGAAACTGCTGCTGCTCGACGAGCCGACCGCCGGCGTCGATCCCAAGGCGCGGCGCGATTTCTGGGACGAGATCCGACGGCTGAGCAAGGCGGGCGTCACCGTGCTGGTATCGACCCATTACATGGACGAGGCGGTGCAGTGCGATTTCATCGCCTATATCGCCTATGGCAAGAAGCTGATCGACGGGCCGGCAGCACAAATTCCCACCATGGTGGGGCTGACCACCTGGCGCGTCTCGGGGCCGGAACTGGGCAAGCTGGAAGAGCGGCTGCACGGAATGCCCGGGGTGTTGCAGGTGGCCCGGTTTGGTTCGGTGCTGCATGTGTCGGGCATTGATGGGGCAGCGCTGGAGGCGAGCGTCCGCCAGCTCGAGGCCGAGGGCACGCATCAGTGGAGCCTGCAGCCGGCCGGGCTGGAAGAGGCATTCATCTACCTGATGGCCGGGGCACGCGACAATTTTGCCGGCGACCCGGCGGGAGCGCCGCTATGAGCGGGGTGTTTTCGCTGTCGCGATTCCTGGCGGTGCTGCTGAAGGAGTTCATCCAGATGCGGCGCGACCGCGTCACCTTCGCCATGATGATCGGCCTGCCAATCGTGCAATTGCTGCTGTTCGGCTTTGCCATCAATGCCGATCCGCGCCACCTGCCGACGCTGGTGGAAGTGGGCGATGACGGGCCGCTGGTGCGCTCGATCCTGTCGGGCATGGATGTATCGGGCTATTTCGATTTTCGCGGCACGGTGGAGGGCGTCGGCGCCGGCGAGGATGCATTGCGCCGGGGCGAGGCCAATTTCGTCGTGGTCATTCCCGATGGGTTCGAGCGCGACGTGATCCGCGGGCTGCGGCCGCAGATCCTGATCTCGGCCGATGCGTCCGATCCTTCGGCGGTGGGCGGGGCGATGAGCGCCATGAGCGGCATCCTCGAAGGGGCGATCAGCCAGACGCTCTCGGGGCCGCTGGCGGGACTGGCCAATGGGCCGCCGCCGTTTTCGCTGGTGGTGCATCGCGAATACAATCCCGAAGGGCGCACCTCGACCAATATCGTGCCGGGGCTGCTGGCGATCATCCTCTCGATGACCATGGTGATGATCACCGCCGTCGCCATCGTCAAGGAACGCGAGCGCGGCACCATGGAAATGCTGATCTCCACCCCGGTGCGGCCGCTCGAGGTGATGCTGGGCAAGATCCTGCCCTATGTGGTGGTGGGCTATATCCAGACCATCGTCTTCGTGCTGGCGGCGGGGCTGGTGTTCGCTGTGCCGTTCGAAGGCTCGATGCTGGCCTTCTTCATCGGCTTTAACCTCTTCATCCTCGACAATCTGGCGCTGGGCTTTCTGATCTCGACGGTGGCGCGCAACCAGATGCAGGCGATGCAGCTGAGCTTTTTCACCATCCTGCCCTCGGTGCTGCTGTCAGGGTTCATGTTCCCGTTTGCGGGCATGCCGGGCTGGGCACAGGCCCTCGGCACCATGGTGCCCGCCACCCACTTCATCCGGCTGGTGCGCAAGGTGATGCTGAAAGGCGCCGGCATTGGCGATGTCAGCGCCGAATTCGTGGCGCTGACAGTGATCCTGGTGGTGATCTCGATTGGCGCGATGCTGCGCTATCGGCAGACGCTGGATTAGGGGGGCGGAGCCGCCCTCATCCCCCACAGACGGAGTCATTCCCGCCTGCGCGGGAATGACCCGGTGGGAGTACCGAGATTGTGGAGCGACGAGAGCCCCTACCCCGCCACGCGTTCGATTTCGGCGCCGCAGCGGCTGAGCTTGTCTTCGAGGCGTTCAAAACCGCGGTCGAGGTGATAGATGCGATTGACCACGGTTTCGCCGCGGGCCGCGAGGCCGGCAATGACCAGCGACACCGAGGCGCGCAGGTCGGTCGCCATCACCTGGGCGCCCTTGAGCGTGGGCTTGCCGGTAATGGTCGCCAACTGCCCTTCGACGCGGATGTCGGCGCCGAAACGCGCCAGTTCGGCCACATGCATGTAGCGGTTTTCGAAGATGGTCTCGCGAATGTTGGAGACCCCCGAGGACATGGTCATCAACGCCATGAACTGGGCCTGCAGATCCGTGGGGAAACCGGGGAATGGATCGGTTTCGACATCCACCGGCTGAATGCCATTGCCATTGCGGCGGACGCGGATGCCATCGACTTCATAGGTCAGCTCGGTGCCGGTCCTGGCCAGGATATCGAGGGCGCTCTGCAGGTGCTCGGGACGCGCGCCGCGCAGCAGCACATCGCCACCGGTCATGGCCGCAGCCATGGCGAAGGTGCCAGTCTCGATGCGATCGGGAATGACGTCAACTGTGGCGCCATGCAGCTTGTCGACGCCCTCGATGGTCAGGGTGCGGGTGCCGATGCCGGTGATTTTGGCGCCCATGGCGACAAGGCATTCGGCGACATTGGTGATTTCGGGTTCCTGGGCGGCATTCTCGATGACGGTGACGCCGCGGGCGAGCGTGGCAGCCATCAGGATGGTGTGGGTGGCGCCGACCGAAACCTTGGGGAGGACGATATGCGCGCCGACCAGGCCGCCCTTGGGCGCCCGGGCGACGACATAGCCTTCGTCGATGTCGATCTCGGCACCCAATTGCTTGAGGCCAAAAAGGAAGAGGTCGACCGGGCGGGTGCCGATGGCGCAGCCGCCGGGCAGCGACACGCGCGCCTCATGGCAGCGGGCAAGCAGCGGCCCGATGACCCAGAAGCTGGCCCGCATCACCGAGACCAGTTCATAGGGCGCGGTGGTATCGACGATGTCGGCGGCATGGAAGGTCATGCGCTGGCCAACGCCCTGGTCCTCGCCGCGGCGGCGGCCATGGACCGCAATATCGACACCGTGATTCTCGAGGATGCGCTCGAGCTGCTTGACGTCGGCCAGGCGCGGCACGTTTTGCAGCACCAGCGGCTCATCGGTCAAAAGCGAGGCGATCATCAGCGGCAAAGCGGCGTTCTTGGCGCCCGAGATCGGGATTTCGCCCCGAAGCTCATTGCCGCCGACCAAACGAATGCGATCCATATCTTTATCCTAGATGTGCGCCCGGACGGGGCTGACTGGCCTGCGCCATGTGTGACGTGCAGCCTTTGTGCCAAATGTGGGGGAACAAAGGCCGAATTTGGGTCTCGCCTATCCGAAGAACCGCCGGCCAGCAAGGCTGAGGCGACCATTCGGCCAGGGGCTTCAAGCGAACAGTTCGCCCGAAAATGGTTTACGGTTTCTTTCCCGCAGCGCCATCGGCCGCCCGAATCGGTTCGGGGGCCTGCGCATCCGCGTCAGAGCGGGCCTTGGCCTGCCCTTTGCGGCGTTTCAGGTTCTCGCGAAGCTTTGCGGCCAATCTTTGCTCGCGCTGCTGGGCCTCGACGGCTTTGGACATTTCTGGACTTGTCCTGAGGAAATCACTGTGTGCCGTTGCATAAGCGTTTTTTAGCCTTGCGTCGAGATTAGGCCTATGGCACTAGAGCGCCCGTCGCCGGACGTGGCCCAGCCCGATCCGCCGCGCACCAGATGCTGCCGTAGCTCAGTGGTAGAGCACCCCCTTGGTAAGGGGGAGGCCGACAGTTCAATCCTGTCCGGCAGCACCAGTTCACCTGATATAAGCATGCCGCCTAACGCCACGATCCCTGTCGGCTGTTGGCCAGTGCCCAGCGCGTTGAGCCAAAGCTAAACGGCCTCCGGCAAAGCCCGGCGTGGCTTATTCCGCCGGCGGCATGAGGCCCGCACGCGTCGTCGAGAGCTCGATAGTGCGCATGACCTCGTCCCAGTTGACGACGTATCCTTCGCCGGCAGAGCCCTCAAGCACGACAAAGCCGGCAGAGATGCGATTGGCATTCGCATAGTCGAGATGCACAGTTGTGAACCGATCGTGAGGCACAAGGACAATCAAGACGGATCCGGGCGTTAGCGATAGCTGAGCGTGCGTCAGATGGCTCCCGTCCATCGACACAACAATGCGCGCACTGCATAGAGCGGTCTGCAGCTGGTCGAGGCTAGCCGTCGAAACCTCGATAATTGTCCAGTTGCGCCGAACCAACTCGTCGACAAGGCGGTCCTGGTCTCGAATGAGCCGCGCGGCGCCGGTATTGCCTCGAGAAATGAAGACGCACTCAGCGCCAGTGGCTGCACCATGTCGAGCATGTATCGCTCGCCGAATCCTGGCGTAGCGGGCGCGCTTGTGGGAGCCCTGACCAAAGTCCTGATAGAAGAAGAGTTCGCGCGCGAAGACGAGATCGGCACCGACAGAGGGAAGGTCGAGTATTTGCTGATATTGCGTTGCGTGCGGCCAATTGCTGGGCGCTGGCATCCACAGATGCCCAAGTTCAGGCCCGTCAATCAACGATTCGAGCATTGCATCAGTCAACCAATGGCCAAAATGGCGGCTCGCAAGGCCTTCATGGCAGTACCGGAGACGGTTGACGGACGCGAGCCTCTGCCCCAATACCTGCGCAAACAGCGCATTGCTGTGGCGCCGGCTATGGCGCGCAGTGGCAAAGCCGTCAAAGGCCACGATTGCATTTTTCGCCATCTTGCGGAGCACCGGCGCGTGCCGGAATGTCGTGGCGGTCAGGCTTTGTAGATGGTATTCGAGCGGCGAAAGCCCGTCAGTGCTGGTCACGCGATCAATTTGGCCTGGAAGAATGGCCGCCGGTGGCAATATTTCGATCTCCTCCGGCTGAAGTTCCTCAACAGTCACCCCATCTGCCTGCGAGACACGGCGGACCATCGGTGCGATGAACGGATTTAGGCGCGCGAGCGTCGGCATCATCGCTGGTTTAACTCTCTGACCGGTCAGTTATTTGGTGGAAAAGCGCAGTCTTTCACATCCCTTGATCTTGGACAAGAATACGCGATCCGAACATTACTACTTCGCAAAGAACAATCGATGTAGATTTTTCACCGATAGTCGCCAACTCAGTTCGCACTACTGTATTTACGACAGCAGTGGCGCATCAGCGCCAAGCATGTTCATGCCACTGCGTGCCTGCCGGCCCTGCGTCGAGCGCGCCAGCAATGGGGGATGGCGGTCATCCCAGTTCTCGATGAGGAGGGGAGAGGCTGCACCCGGCGTGGAGCGGAGGGTCAGCCGGTCCTGGAGGTAGTCGCGCGGACCGGACGGGCCTGGGGACGGGATGCCAGGTCGCGCAGGAACTGGCTCAGGAGCCGGTTGAATGTCTGCGGCTGTTCCCAAAACGGTGCGTGGGCGGCGCCTGCGATAGCGTGACAGGTCTCCTGCCACAGCGCTGTGTAGCGGAGATGCTCGATATAGTTCCGGCGCACGATGGGATCATCGGCACCGTCAATCATGGCAATCGGCAGCACGCTGGTCTCCACCAACCGGCGCTGGTCCGTGCCATCGCCGCGCATCAGGCTGCGCAGGAAATGGACGCGCGCCAGACCATCAGCACGCTTGATGTCCGCGAGAAATTGCGGCGTCCCGCTGTCACCAAAACACAGTCGCAGAAACCGATAGGCGTCGCGATCGGAAAAGTTTTCCTTGGACGCCAGCAGCATGTCCCACCGCGCATGAAAGCCGCGCAGCGCCGCAAGCGGGCCTGGCCCAACCGGTGGCGCCCCGCCGAGTGCCAGTCCCGCCAGATCCGATCGCTGCCCGGCGAGCTCCAGTGCAATATGCCCGCCCATCGACCATCCATAGACAGCCGGCCGCACCAGGCCCATCTGGTCGATGACGCCGCTGATGATCGCCGCCATCCCGCGGATGGCATAGGTGCTGGCCGGGTCCACCGCATTGCCCGAGGCGCCATGGCCAGGCAGGTCGATGGCAATCAGCCGGCAGACGCCGGCCAATTCGCTATCGAGCTGGTGCTCGAATACGGCGCTGGAGGCACCCGAGCCGTGCAGCAGCAATACCGGCGGGCTGGTTTGCGCGCCGCTTTGCCGACCTGCAATCGTGATGCCATCGACTTGGAGACGAAACTCGGAGATGGACATGGTGCTTCTTATCGCTAGAGATAATCAGCACACTAAGTCTTCGAGGCTAAGAACCGGTTTTTCCGAATAGTAAACAGACAGCGGAGACCTGCCATGCAATTTGCTTTGGATAGTATCGTTTCCATAGTCGCTCTTGGCATTTTCGGTCAGCATATCTGGGCCCTGAAGGGCCATTTCGCGTCCGACCGGATGACGGGCGGGGCGCGTACGATTTCGGCGGGCGCGCTTCTCACCTGCCTCATCATGCTGATCCTGGTTTGGCGCCTGGACCACCCTGCAGCTGCCCAGGTGGCCGGCGTGGCGATCATGCTTCTCAGCCTCTCGCTGTTTTGGGCGGCAGTGAAGGCCTCGGAGGCGGCCAAGCTGAGATTCGCCTTTGACGCGGCATTGCCACGGCAATTGGTGACCACCGGCCCCTACCGGCGCGTGCGCCATCCCTTCTACGCCTCCTACCTCATATTCTGGCTGGGATGGGCAGTGGCAACCTGGTCCATCTGGTCGTTGCTGCCGGTGGCGATCATGGCGGCGCTCTATACGATCGCGGCACGATACGAAGAGACCCTACTCGGCAAGAGTGCCATGGCCTCGGACTACGCGGCCTATCGTGAACGGGCCGGGCTCTTCTGGCCCAGGTTTTGACCGGTCGAGCATGGCGCCGTGGCTAGCGTTTGCGCGCGACGATGAAGGGGCGGGAATCTTTGCCCTTGGACGCGTGGTTTTCGGTGACGAGGATATCGAAGCCAGATGCGGTCAGCATTTGCGCCAATTGCTGCGCAGTGAAGGCGGTGACTGTCGGGGCCTTGCCGATGGCGCTCATGATGGGGAGAAGCACGAGGCGGATGAGCGGGTTCATGTCGCCCAGGCAGGCGGTCTTGGAGATGAACAGCCCTTCGGGAGCCAGCAGGTCATGGATGTGGCGCAGCGTCGCTGGCACATCGCGGACCAGGTGCAGGTAGTTGAAGCCCAGAATGGCATCATAGCCGCCCGCCGCTGGCGCCAGGGTCTCGGCGGTAGCGGCGCGGAAGCTCAGCCCGGGGACCGGATGCAAGGCGCGCTTTTCTTCGGCAATGGCGATCATGCCGGGGGAAATGTCGGTGGCCTGATAGGTCTGCACCGCATCGGCAAGATGGAGCGCCGTGCTGCCCGTGCCGCAGCCCAGCTCCAGCAGATGGTCGCCGGCCCGCAGATAGTCCCGCGTCCGGCGCAGTGTGCGCTCATAGGCGGCGGGATCGGCGACCGCACTCCTGGCATAGCCGCGTGAGGACTTGTCCCAGAACTGAGCATCGTTGGCGATCTTCATGGCTGTCTGGCCTCCCTTCGACGACGGCAGCGCGTCGAGGTGGCTACAAGAATGCCTGGCGCCGCCTTTGTCCACCCAAGCATGGTGGCGCGGCGGTCACGCCCGATAGACTTGCGCAAGAAGCTGCACTCATGCAGGTGAGGCCGATCAGAACAGAGGTTGCCATGGCGAATACCGAGAGGGTGGATCCCGGAATATCCAATGCAAGGGCTATCGGGGGCTGGTTGCCCGGCATGGGCCGACTGCAGGGCGCGGGCGCATGAGCAAGCGCATGTCCAAGACCATGGCGGGCGAAATCGCCGATCGCACGCTCGAGGTGGTCAATCCGGCGAACCGGGCGATGGCGTTGAACGCGGCGCTGAAACGCCACGGCTTTGCCGGGGCATCGGTGCCGGCAGAGTATCTGCTGGAGCGCGGCGCCTTGATCGGCTGGCTGCTGGCGACCTATTCGCCGCGCGATTAAGGGGCAGCCCAGGCGTTAGAAGCGGAAGCGCGCAAGCAGCGCGATCAACTGGCCCTGGCTGCCGGTATCGGTCTTGCGGAAGATAGCGCGGGCATGAGTGCGCACGGTATCGTAAGTGATATCGAGATGCAGACCAATGCCGACAAGGCCGGCGCCGCTGGCCATCATGCAGGCAATCTCGGCTTCGCGGGGGGTGAGATCGAAGACCGTGACCAGCAGCGCGGTATCGATGGGTCGGGCTTGCTCGGGGTCTTCGATCAGCGCCACGGCAGCGGCCGCTCCGAACAGTTCCTGGGCGCCGCCGCCAACGCGTTGCAGGCGGATGACCAGAGGGCGGCGGTCCGGGCGTGGCACAACGATGACATCGGCAACCCCTGGCACGAAGGACGGCCCCTGCCCCAGCACCTGGCGCAGCCGTTCATTGAATGCGGCGCTATCGGCGGGACGGCGGCAGCGCAGGTGACCAGCGGTGATCTGCAGGTCGGCACCAAGCAGGCGGCTCGCCCGCTCGTTGCACCCGGCGACCTTGCCGGCACGATCAAAGGAAATGCAGGCAATGCCGGCAGTTTCAAAGCCGGCGGACAGGCCGGCGATACGAGCGCCGGCCAGTTCGCGCATGACCAGTGTGCTGGCGAGCAGCTTGCGGCGGACATGGCGAAACAGAGCCACTTCCTCACGCTCGAACGGCCCCTGATCGATGCGGCGTTGCAGCACAAAGCTGACAAGGCCGGAATCGGCGGGCATGGCCATGATGGCGGTCCAGCGCAGGCCGAACTTTTCCTGCGCGCGGTAATAATCGAGGGAGGAGAAATGCTCGGCTGTCGCGAAGTCCTGCTCAACGGCGACTTCGGCGCTCAGCAGCGGGGCGTTCTCGACGCGGAAATCGCGCTTGTACCACTCGTCGCCAATATAGAGTTCCATGGCTGGAGCCAGGCTGTCGGTGGTCGCGACAATGCCTGAAAAAACGGGGCCTATCGGCACGATATTGACGCCGAAGGCGCCGCTGGCCACCGCCAGATCCTCCAGAACGTCCTTCCACAGCGTGGGATCAATCGCGGCCTCGAGGAAGCGATCTGACACCAGGTCCAGAGTTTCGGCGTCGACCTTCATTGCCTCTCCCGGGCGCCATGGCTAATGCCCTGATGACAACCAACAATCTGGGCGAGGGTGTAGCCTAAAGCAATGCACCTTGCCCAACCGTCGTGACCAAATCTGAGCCCGGCACAAAAAAGGCCGGCATCCATTCGGATGCCGGCCGCAGTTTAGCCGGGGATCATATCGTCCCCGATAGTGGCTGGATCAGATCCAGTAAGGCGCAACGCCATAATAGTCATGGACGCGGCGGCCATTTTCCTGGTTCCAGTAGGCGTCGTCTTCACGATCGTATTTCGGAGCGCCTTCAAGCTGTTCCTTGGTAATGTCGACCCGGTAGCCGCCGAGGCTCTCGTCGTAATTGAGCTTGGACCAGGGCAGCGGATAATGATCGTTGCCGATGCCGAGGAAGCCGCCGAAGCTGAGAACGGCATAAGAGACCTTGCCGCTGCGCTTTTCGACCAGGATCCGCTCGATGGAGCCGATGTGTTCGCCGCGCGGATCATAGACCTTGGTGCCTTCGACCTTGTCGGAAGCGATCAGGTCATGGGTTTCCTTGATGCTGGCGTCACTCTTGCGGATGTCGTCATAAGCCATGGTGTGATCCTTTCGTTGGGGTGTGACTGGTAAACGTCGCGACCCCGCCCCAGTTCCGAAATTGACCCCGCAAAATCGTCGAAAAAGGCGTGGAACCAAAAGCCGATACGCGGCAAACGCCCGGCAGAGAAAGGCTTTCCACGCCCCGCGCGGAACCATGGTCACCACCAGAGCATTGAAAAAGTGAATGGGCCCGATAGCCGGACCACAGATCGACCATGGAGGCGACAATGGTATTGGACTCGCTCAGCGACCGCATGGGAGGACGGGACAATGTAACCCCCATGCGCATCGCCCATAACACCCTGTTCACGGCGCGCGAGAAGCTGGACCTGCTGCAGCAACTCAAGGCCGATGTGGCCGTTGCGGCGCAGGAAGGCACACCCCTGGGCTTTGATGCCGAGGAGATCGATCTGGCCATGGAGGAAGTGCGCCAGGGCGTGCAGGACGGAATAGGCAGTTCAACAGTGCTGAGGGGAGATTTCTGATGGCCGTTATCGACAAGACGACACCGCCCGTGGTGGCGGAGGTGGACGCGCTGATCGACGAGAATGGTGCGCGCATTCCACTGCCCGAAGATACGCCGATCAAGGTGGCGGGCGAGCATGACGAAACCATAGGCGCGACCGGGCCGACCAATTGGTGGCTTTATGGACTGTTCGGGCTGGCCATCATCATCGCCATCCTGCTGTTGATGCAGGTGTTCAAAGGGGCACCCGGCACCATGGTGCAACCGGGAACGCCGGTGGCCGAGCCGGTGGTGGACGTCACGGTGACCCCGGCGCCACAGCCATAGAAAAAGCGCGACCCGCAGGCCGCGCTTTTGTGAATGCGATCGGTGAAAAATCAGCCGTTGATCGGGGAAATCTGGATTTCCACGCGGCGGTTCTGCGCGCGACCGGCTTCGGTCGCGTTCGAAGCGATGGGGCTTGATTCGCCCTTGCCCTCGATAAAGAAGCGGCGCTGATCGATGCCCTGATTGGCCAGAACGGTGGCCACGGAGACCGCACGGCGCTGGCTGAGCGAGAGATTATAGGCGTCGTCGCCCTGGCTATCGGTGTGGCCATAGACGTCGACGATGGTCTTATCGAACTTCTTGAGCACCAGCGCCACGGCAACCAGCGTCTCGTTGAAGCGCGGCTGCACCTGGGCCTCGGCGGTCGCAAAGGTGATGTTGGACGGCATGTTGAGGATGATCTGCTGCCCCACGCGGGTCACCGAAACACCAGAACCCTGCAGCTGAGCGCGCAATTCGGCCTCCTGCTGGTCCATATAGCTGCCGATGGCAACGCCGGTCAGCCCGCCGACGCCAGCGCCGATCAGGGCGCCAACGCGCGGATCACCACCGACGGCAGCGCCCACCAGCGCGCCGGCAATGGCGCCGCCGCCGGTGCCGAGCAGCGCGCCACCCGCCGTATTGGAGAGCTGCGACTGGCCGGTATAGGGATTGGCAGTGGTGCAGGCGCTCAGCGCCAATGCGGCAAGACCCGCAACGATAATCTTGGTCTTCTTCAATTTATCCCCCTGAAGGATTGGTGGCCGTTACTGCGGAGTGAATACGGCAGCAAGGTGGTGGAATGGTGTGTGCCGAATTACAGATGAACGGCTTCTGAACGCCGCTGCATGGCAGCTGTCTCAGGCATTGGCCCAGCCGCCATCGACGACGAATTGCTGGGCCGAAATCATGGCACTGTCATCGGCGGCCAGAAACAGGGCCATGCGGGCGACATCGTCGGGATAGACCCGGCCGCGGAGGGCCTGACTGGCATCGATGAGCTTTTCGCCCTCCGGGTCGAGCCAGTGGGTGAGTTGACGTTCGGTCATGACCCAGCCGGGCACCAGCGAGTTGACGCGAATGCCGGACTTGCCCAGTTCGCGGGCCATGGACCGGGTCAGACCATGGATGGCGGCCTTGGCGGTTTCGTAGATCGGGATTTTCGGCGACATGATCATCCAGCTGATCGAGCCGGTATTGATGATCGACCCACGCCCGGCCCTGACCATGCCCGGGGCCACCGCCTGGATGGCGAAGAAGGCATGTTTGAGGTTGACGGCCATACGATCGTCCCAATAGTCGGGCGTGACCTCGGCCCAGTCATGCCGCTGGTCATGGGCGGCGTTATTGACCAGCACCATGGCATCGCCATGAGCGGCCGCGAAACCGGCAATGGCGGCCTGGTAGGCGGGCGTATCGGTGATGTCGCAGCGGGTGAAGCGGACAGACTGGCCCAGGCCATTGAGTTCGGCGGCCAGCTGATCGCCGGCTTCAGCTGCAATATCGACAAAGCCGACACGGGCACCCTGCGCGGCGAAATTGCGCACCAGCGACGCGCCAATTCCCGAGGCACCGCCGGAAATGACGACGGGCAGGTTCTGCAGGCTTGGAAAGCGGGCAAATTCGGACATGGCGGGCTCCGTGGTCAGCGCTTGTGGGCCTATCTATCATCGCTGCGTTAACGACGCGCTAGGGCGGCGGCACGATTTGGCTGCGCAACAAACTTGGCAGGCGGCCCGCCACACTTTAGAATGGCTCTCAAGTTGAGGCTGCCGGCCCGTTGCAAATGAATGGGTTAGCCGGCTCGTGGCGCGCGGCGAATTGACATATGTCAATGACGGCCGGCGCTGAATAGGTTCCGTTGCGCTGCAGGGTCCAGATGGGTCCGGGCCACGCGGGGTTGCGCAAGACGGCGAAGGACGGACCGATGGATTATCGCAGCATTTTCGAAGATGCGGTGGACACCCTGCGGCAGGAAAAGCGTTACCGCGTTTTTGCCGATCTGGAACGGATCGCCGGCCGGTTCCCGCGCGCGGTCTACCGCGACGGCTCCGACAATGCCCGTGAGATCACCATCTGGTGCTCGAATGATTATCTGGGCATGGGCCAGCACGAGACCACCATTACCGCGATGCAGGAAACTGCTGGCCGACTCGGCGTCGGTTCGGGCGGCACGCGCAATATTTCGGGCACCAACCGCCCGCTGGTCGAGCTGGAGCGTTCGCTCGCCGACCTGCACCGCAAGGAAGGCGCCCTGGTCTTCACCTCGGGCTTCGTGTCCAACGAAGCCGCGATTGCCACCATTGCCCGGCTGCTGCCCGATTGCATGATTTTCTCGGACCAGCTCAACCACGCCTCGATGATCCAGGGTGTTCGTCAGTCGGGGATGCAGAAAGCGATCTTCCGGCATAATGACGTGGCGCATCTGCGCGACCTGCTGGCTGCCTGCGACCGCAAGCGCCCCAAGCTGATCTGCTTTGAATCGATCTATTCGATGGATGGCGACGTCGCCCCGATCAAGGAAATCTGCGACCTGGCCGAAGAATTCGGCGCGATGACCTATATCGATGAAGTCCATGCCGTGGGCATGTATGGCCCGCGCGGCGGTGGCATTGCCGAGCGCGACGGCCTGATGGATCGGATCGACGTCGTCGAAGGTACGCTGGCCAAGGGTTTTGGCGTCATGGGCGGCTATATCGCCGCCAATAAGGCGATCATTGACGCGGTGCGCTCCTATGCGCCCGAATTCATCTTCACCACCTCGCTGCCGCCGGCCCTCTGCGCCGCTGCCCGTGCCTCGATCGAACACCTCAAGGCCTCCTCGGTAGAGCGCTCGATGCAGCAGCGCCAGGCGCGGCTGACCAAGGCGATCCTGGCCGATGCCGGACTGCCAGTGATGCAGACCGATACCCATATCGTGCCGCTGCTGGTTGGGGACGCGCGCCAGTGCAAGGCCGCCAGCGACATGCTGCTGGAAAAGCACAATATCTATATCCAGCCGATCAACTACCCGACCGTGCCCAAGGGCACCGAGCGGCTGCGCATCACCCCGACACCGCTACATACCGATGAGATGATCTTCGAGCTGCGGCACGCGCTGGTGAGCGTCTGGACCAGCCTGGAATTGCCGCGCGAGCGCGCCGACGCAGCGATCACCGCCAGCAAGCTGACCTCGGGCGACCTGACCCTGCCGACGATCGGCGGATAGTCAGGCGGCCTGCGCCGCCCGATTTGGTGCGATGGACCTCATGCTGGGGATTGAACTGCGTTCAGCAGCCGGTGTGATCAAGTCTGCCTGATCTGCAGGGGAGGCATCCATGGCTGACGTCCGGATGGCGCGACGCGCCATGGTCGACCAGATCCAGGCAATGGGCGTTACCAATCGGCGCGTGCTCGCCGCGATGCGCAAGGTGCCGCGCGAAGCCTTTGTGCCGGCGGCCCAGCAGGACAATGCCCATGCGGACAAGGCGCTGCCGCTGGCCGAGGGGCAGACGATTTCCCAACCCTATATCGTGGCGCTGATGCTGGAAGCGATCGCGCCGCGCCCGGACCATAACGTGCTCGAGATCGGCACCGGCTCGGGCTATGTGGCGGCCTTGCTGGCAGAACTGGTGCGCAGTGTCGTCACCATCGAGCGGCGCGAAGGACTGGCCACCAGCGCGCGCGCCCGGCTGGCCGGACTGGGCTATGGCAGCGTCAGGGTGATTGCGGGTGACGGCACGCTGGGCTACCCCGATGCGGCGCCCTATGACGGCATCATCGTCTCGGCCTTCGGCCCTGACGTGCCGGAGGCACTGCGCGAGCAGCTGGCAATCGGCGGCAGGCTGGCGATGCCGGTGGGCAGCTCGGGCGCAGCACAGCGGCTGGTGCGAGTGACGCGCCAGGGCGCAGAAACATACGCAACCGACGATCTGGGCGCGGTGCAGTTTGTGCCGTTGATCGGCGCGCAGGGCTGGCCACCACAGCCGGACTGACGATCCCTGGACGCCCGGGGACCGTCAGGGGGGCAGCGCTCAGCTGGTGAGCACAATGCGCATCAGGTCGGCAGTGTTGCGAGCGCCGAGCTTTTCCATGACCCTGGCGCGGTGCACCTCGATGGTGCGGGGTGAAATGCCCAGCTCACGGCCGGCCTCCTTGTTGGATTCCCCATTGGTGATGTGTTGCAGCACTTCGCGCTCACGCGGGGTCAGCTGGGAGAAACCGCGCACCTCGACCGGGCGGCGCCCGCCCTGCATGGCCCCCAGATAGACATCGCGGCGCAGGGCATCGCGCACCACGGTGAGGAAATGCTCGGTATCGATGGGCTTGCTGATCACGTCGGAAGCCCCCAGCTTCATGCCGGCGACGGCGGCATCGACCTGCGGATAGTCCGAGAGCAGGAACACCGGTGTTCCGGTGCGCATGGCCTTGACCCGGCGCAGCAGGTTCAGCCCGCTTTCGGGGCCGATCTTGATATTGACCACGACGATATCGGGCCGCAACCGCTCGAGACTGGCAACGAAATGACTGGCCTCAAGCGAGAACGTGGTCTGAAAACCCTCGAGCCTGAATAGAACACTCAGGGCCTCACAGGTAGCGGGATCGGGATCGACAATATGGACAAGGCGGTCGCGGTTCAGAAATGAATGATAGTAGATCTCGTCGCTCATCTGCCTACACCTTTGGTCAGTTTCGCTAAAAACGATCCATCGCCCGCCCCCGGGACAAAGCTGCGCCGGTCATGGGACAGCATGGGCTGCGCCAGGAAGACGGGCTCTGGTGAGTGAATCGCTGAGGTAGTTTGCTCTAAGTGTTCGTGCCGTCCGATATGGAGAATACGTAGGAGCTACTACCTAGTTCTAGGTATATATCCCTAGTTGACCGCCGTCAACGGAGTTATTTCCTAGTGTTGTGGCCTGAAAAAACCGGCGCCCGCAGACGCCGGTCTCGGCCGATTACGGCTTGGCGGCGTTCTGGGCGCGCAGGGCGTCGCGGATCTCGGTCAGCAACACTTCCTCGGCGCTCGGAGCGGCGGGCGCCGGGTCCTTGGCGGCTTCGCGCTTCATTGAATTGATGCCCTTGACCACCATGAACAGCACAATGGCAATGATGGTGAACTTGACCACGGCATTGATGAACAGCCCGATATTGAGGGTGGCAATGCCAGCGGCCTGCGCCACGGCCAGCGAGGGTACGGGCAAGTCATTGGGGTTGGACAAGACGATGAACAGGTTGGAAAAATCGATACCGCCCAGGATCAGGCCAATGATCGGCATGAAGATATCCTCGACGATCGAGGACACGATGGCACCGAACGCGGCACCGATGATCACGCCGATGGCGAGATCGATCATGTTGCCTTTGATGGCGAAGTCACGGAATTCCTTAAACATTTCAAGCCCTCTCGATGTCAGTTGCGCCGGCCCCAATCTGGCGGACCGCACGGTTGGCGGCATGGCAGATTTTCCCAGATTGCTCGATAAGGCAATGGCTTACCCACATCACATCGCCACCGCTGTGCCGCGGTACAGGCCCTAAGTCGGCCTTGCGACTGTTGAGCGAGGGGCGGATACTGGCCGGACTGTCGCTTCGCCGGAACCCAGAATTGATGTCGAGCCGCCCCAAACACGCCGAAGCCAGCCTGCGCCAGGCGATGGATCACGTCCCGCAGGGGATCGCGGTGTTCGACAATGGCCTGCGCCTGCTCGCCTCCAACCAGCGCTACAATACCCTGCTGGCGCTGCCCGAGGCGCTGATCAAGCCAGGAACGCCGCTATTCGATATCGCGCTTTATCTGGGGGATCGCGGCGATCTGGGGCCCGGCGATCCGGCGCGGCTGGCGATCGAGCGGATTAACCTGCTCACCGCAGCCCCAACCACGGTGACGCAGCGGCTGGGCACGGGCGGACAAACACTGGAATTTCATTCGAGCCGCCTGCCCGATGGCGGGCTGGTCATTGCGTTTTCCGACGTGACCGCGCGGGTCAAGGCCGAGCGCGAACTGGAGCGGATGAACCAGTCGCTGGAGGGGCGGGTCGAGGAGCGGACCGCCGACCTGACGCGGGTCAATGCCGAACTCGAAATTGCCCGGGCCAAGGCCGATGCGGCCAATCACGACAAGACGCGGTTCCTGGCGGCCGCCAGCCATGACCTGCTGCAGCCGCTCAATGCAGCGCGGCTCTATACCTCGACGCTGATCGAGCGCTCCAAATCGACGGGGCTGGCGGAGCTGGCCAATTCCATCGAGGCATCGCTGACGGCCGTGGAAGACATCATGTCCGCGCTACTCGATATTTCGCGGATCGACAGCGGGGCGCTGCGCCCGGCGCCGGCCCCGGTCAATGCACGCGACCTGCTGAAAAAAATCGAGGTCGAGTTCGGTCCGATGGCACGCGAGCGCAATATCACCCTCAAGATCGTGCCGACGCGGGCGACGGTGATCGTCGACAAGATGCTGGTCGGGCGCATCGTGCAGAACCTGGTCTCCAACGCCATCAAGTATACGCCACAGGGCGGCAAGGTGCTGGTCGGATTGCGGCGGCGCGGCAGCCGGATGCGGCTCGACGTGATCGATACCGGGATCGGCTTCAACCGTGATCAACACAGACTGCTGTTTGCCGAGTTTTCGCGGCTGGAGCGCGGTGCGCGCATGGCGCAGGGACTGGGGCTGGGGCTATCGATCGTGCAGCGACTGGTGGCGGCGCTGGGGCTGACGCTGGAGCTGGACAGCGTCGAGGGACGCGGCTCGCGGTTTTCGCTGTTCCTGCCAGCCACGCGGACCATGCGGGCGCCCGACGATATCGGTTCGGCGCCGAGCGAGACCAATTTCGGCACCATGGATCTCAAGATCCTCTGCGTCGACAATGAGCGGGCAATCCTGGAGGCGATGGAGGGGCTGCTGAGCCATTGGGGCTGCGATGTGCGCACGGCGCTGTCGCTCAAGCAGATCGACCGGGAACGGCTGCTGGAGGGCTGGTATCCGGACCTGGTGCTGATGGATTATCACCTCGACCAGACCTCGGGCCTGGATGCGGTGGAATGGCTGCGCCACAATGTGGGTGGGCACCTGCCCGCGGCGCTGGTGACGGCCGACCGCAGCCCGGCGGTGCGGGCGCTGGCCGAGGAGCGCGGCATTGCCGTGGTGACCAAGCCGGTCAAGCCGGCCGCGCTGCGGGCGGCGATCAGCGGGCTGGCGAACCAGACCCGCAGCATCAACAAGAAGCCGGCCTAAGGGGACATAGGGGCACGTCATCCCCGGTTCCCCCGTCATTGCCCGGCTTGTCCGGGCAATCCAGTTTTGCTGGCATGTCCAGGCAGATCGACCCCCCGGACGTGCCGGATAGGAGAGTCTGAGGGGATCGATGGTCCCCCTGGATGGCAGCCGCGATAGCCGCGCTGCCGGGCGAAGCTGTCAAACCTTGTCGGCGGTGCCGATGGAGAACAGGGCTTCAAACTGCCCCTCTTCGATGCGGGCAGCAGCGATGACGGCCTGGGTACGGCTATCGACATCGAGCTTCTGCAGGATGGCCGAAACGTGCGCCTTGACCGTGGCTTCGGAGATGGTCAGCTCATAGGCGATCTGCTTGTTCATCAAGCCGTCGCTCAGCATCATCAGCACGCGCACCTGCTGCGGTGTCAGCGTCGAGAGGCGCCGCATCAACGCGGTGTGGTCATCCTCGCCGCCCAGCGCCATGCCTTCGGGCACGAAAACCTCGCCCGACAGCACGGTTTCGATGGCGCGGCGGATTTCGGTGGGGCCGACCGATTTGTGCAGATAGCCGGCGGCGCCGAGTTCGAAGGCGCGGCGCACCACGGTGCCATCCTCGACCGCCGAAATGATCATCACCGGAATATCGGGATATTGGGCGCGCAGCAGCAGCAGGCCGGAAAAGCCCCGCACGCCGGGCATGTTGAGATCGAGCAGCACCAGATCGCAATCGCGATCGGTTTCCAGCGCGGCACTGAGGCTGGCCAGGTCGCCGGCCTCCTCGACCGAGACGGTGGCATCGCCGCCAGCCAGGGTCTGGCGCAGCGCGGCGCGGAACAGGGGATGATCGTCGACGATGATGATGCGGCGGCGCGTCATGGTCTGCGCTACTCCTCGGCCGGGGTCCGGCATGTGTATTGGTCCGTTTCCTAGCGTACCGTGGCGGCATCCCCGCATCAAATCAGCAGTTTGGCGGGGTCAGCATTGCATAATGCAGCAAGGCTTAACGGGTTCTTTACCATGTTTTCCCAAGAGTGAACCTCATTCCTTCGTGCTGAATCGCGAGGGGCACAGAGTTTCATGGACAGGGACCGAACATGGCCCGAGCCTTCCCACTTTCGGACAATGCCGAACTGGCACTCGACCCGCAGCCCGGCGAATGGCAGGCCTTGCGGGGCGAACTTGTCGCCCTGCTGGACCAGGTCGAAGGGCGCTATGCGCCGCCGGAACGCGTCGACCCCGCCTATGAGGGGCTGGCAGCGCGGGTGCGCAATCTGCGCGATCAGGTTGTGCGGCCAGAGCCGGCCGTGCGCCGCCGCGAGGCGCTGCGCACCGTCAAGCGCGCTGTTGACCGTTTCAGCGAGCGCGATGAAGCCCTGACCGCCGGCGAAACTGATTCGCTGGCCTCCGCGATTGCCGAAATCCGCAGTCGCCAGTTTTCCACCCCAGCAGCAGCACTCGGCCGCCGCCCGGTCGACAGCCCCGAATTCCGCGATCTCGCGGCACTGGTCGGGGGGCTTTCCGGGCGCCTGGAACAGCTCGAGGGTGAACTCAAGCAGCAGCGCGCCAGCAATGGCAGCGTGCGCGAAGTGGCCAGCCAGGTCGAGCAGCTGACTCATGTGGTCGAACTGCTGGCCGGTGCTGTCGGCGAAACCGGGCAGGTCAAGCGCCTTGAAGCCCAGATCGCGGGCCTGGCGCAACTGATCGGCGACGCGCCCAAGGTCGATCTTTCGGCGATCAATACCCGTCTCGATGACGTTTCGGCCACGGTCGGCAAGTTGGCCGAGCTGCAGGCCCAGCAAATGGAGCGCGAGATTGTTCGCGCCGACCGCAGCGAGGCCCAGGACGGCGACGAGCTGCTCGCTCCGGCAATGCATGCCATCGAAAAAAGCGTGCGCAATGTCTATGATCGGATCGATGCGATCGAAAAGAGCGTGTCGCTCTCGGCCAATGAATTCGAGCAGCTGACCAGCGAAATGGCCAGCTTCACCCAGGCGATGCGCGACCGCGATGCGGCACCTGATGCCCTGGTGGCCAAGATCGATGCGCTGACAGCCGATATCGGCCGCTTTGAGGGCGCCAATGGAGACGTTGCCGGGCTGAAGGATGATATTTCGGCGCTGCGCGACGTGCTGACGGCTGGCATGGAGCCCCGCTTCAACCGCATAGAAAGCCAGATCGAAGCGTTGTCGGAACAGCTGGCAACGCCTCGCGCCGAAGGCGCGAGCAAGCAGATCGAAACCCAGCTCAAGCTGCTGATGACGCGCATGGACGAGACCGGCGCCCAGCTCGATGGGCTGGCGCGGCTCTATGGCCAGGACGAACCCAGCGTGAAGCCCGATTTCGAGGCTTTGGCGCAGATGGTGGCCGAGAAGACCTCGACCGCTTTCTCCAGCAAGGCTCCAGCGGTCGCCATGGTCAGCGACAGCAGCATGGCCGCGCTCGAAACGCGGATGACGGCGCTGTTCAACACCGCCGGCAAGGACACTGCCGAGCGGCTGGCGCGCCTGGAAACGGCGCTGAACGATCGCCAGAACCGCACCGATGCCGCCAAGGCGGAAATTGCCAGGGCAGAGCCCGGCAAGGCCGAACTGCCCCGCCCCAAGCTGCCACCAATCCCGACCGAAGCCCCGGTCGAGGAAGCGGATGAGCAGCGCTCGGCGCTCGACGCCATGCTGGCCGCGCTATCGAACAACAAGGGCGATGCGATGCCGGCCAATCCGGCCGACGACGCGCCGCTGATCGATCCGGGCTTCAAGGATAACGGGCCGATCCAGGTCGCTATGGAGGCCAAGACCGCACCGAGCCAGCCGCTGCCGGAAGCGACGCCATCGGTTGCCAGCGTTGCCGAACCTGTCGTGGAGCCGCCTGCCCCCGCCATCACTGCCAAGCCCGCCTTTGATCCGGCCAGCGTGGTCCGGCCGCCGCGGCCGCAGTCGAGCCTGACCGACGGCCTTGATCCATTTGCGCCCGAGGCGCAGGCCAATGCCGAGCCTGCAACGGCCGAACCCATGGTCAACCAGAACAGCACCAGCACATTCGTGGCTGCCGCCCGGCGCGCCCAGCGCGCCAAGCAGGAAAACGAAGGTGCCTCGGTTGGCGCGTCGGCCAACTCGCTGATCAGCCGCGCCCTGGCGCGGGTGATGCCGACCCAGCCTGCCCCGGCAACGGACGAAATGGCTGAAGCCCCGGCAAAGCCTGCCAGGGAGCCCAAGGAGCCCAGGGCGACGAAGGCACCCAAGGTGGACGCCGTCGCGCCCGAACCATTCGGCCTGCAGGACCAGGATGTGGTGCAGACCGCGAGCTTCCTGACACGCTATCGCCGGCCGCTGCTGCTGGCGGCGACGCTGGCAGCTGTGTCGATGCTGGCCCTCAACCTGGTGCTGCAGCGCACGGCCCCGAGCCGGGCCGACGTCGAGCCGGCCTCCGCCGCGGCCACTGCACCAGCAATGGTGCCGATGAGCGCAGAACCGATGGCGACCGACGATAGTGCGGCCCTGGTGTCGCCGACGCCGCGCGTTATCGAGATGGTGGACAATACGGCCACCGGCTCGATCAATCCGCCGACAGCAATGAGCTTTTCCAAGCGCCCCGAAATGACGCCGATGCCGGACAGCCTCACCGCCGCAACAGGCAGCGAGATGTCAGCGCTCGACGCACCAACGCTGCAGGCCCCCACGCCGGGCGGTGGCGCTATCGCTGAAGCCTTCGAGTTGCCGCCCGAAGCGCTTGGACCGCTGGAACTGCGCCAGGCTGCTGCCAATGGCGAGGCTCGCGCTCAGTTCGAAATCGCCGCGATCTATAGCGAAGGCCGCGCCGTGCCGCAGGATTTCGCGGCCGCCGCGACCTGGTATGAACGTGCGGCGGCCCAGGGCTTCGTGCCGGCACAATATCGCCTGGGCAATCTCTATGAGGTGGGTTCGGGGGTCGATAAGGATATCGAGATCGCCAAGCTCTGGTATCAGCGCGGCGCCGAGGCGGGCAACCGCATGGCCATGCACAATCTGGCGGCGCTTTATGCGGGTGGCGAGCTCGGCGAGCAGCAGTTTGAGACTGCTGCGCAATGGTTCGAGCAGGCTGCCGCACTGGGCATGACCGACAGCCAGTTCAATCTGGGCATGCTCTATGCCCGCGGGCTGGGCGTGAAGCAGAACCTCGAGCAGTCATATCTCTGGTTCGCACTGGCCGCCCGCAATGGCGATGTCGATGCCGGCAAGGCCCGCGACGATATTGTGCGTTCGCTGTCGGCCGAAACGGTCAAGACGCTCGACGAAACGATTGCTGCCTGGAAGGCCGACCCGATCGAGCTGGCGGCCAATTTCGCCCCTATCGGCACCTGGTCACCCAGTTTTGATCCGGGCGAAGTGATCGCCTCCAAGCCGGTTGTGTCCAAGGTTCAGGAAGCGTTGACCAAGCTGGGATATGATATTGGAACGCCCGATGGCATGGCCGGTCCAAAGACTGCCGAAGCCATCAAGGCATTCGAACGCGGAACGGGCATGAGCGAGAGCGGCCTGGTCAATCCGCGACTACTGGCCGTGCTGGGCAGCCAGCCGGTCTGACGCAGGCATATCTGCGTCGAACTTGGTTTGACACTCGGCTTGGGGCGAATTAAGCCCCCAGCATCACTCGGGTCCTGAGCGCGGCGGTGCCGCGAAACTTCCCGGCGCAGCGCGTCTGGAGGCTATCGGGTCCATATCTATGATTGGCGCACGATCCCGGCTGGGCTCGTGCATAATGTGCTTGAACGGAACAGGGTCTTGCAGATTTATCTGCCGATCGCAGAGCTTTCCGTAAACCTCTTCTTTCTCGTGGGGATCGGAGGGGCGGTCGGTTTCCTGTCGGGCCTGTTTGGCGTCGGCGGTGGCTTTCTGTTGACGCCCCTCCTGATCTTTTCCGGCGTTCCCGTGCCGGTTGCCGTGGCCTCGGTCACCGGCCAGGTGGTGGCGGCGTCGACCTCGGGGGCCCTCAGCCATTACAGACGCGGCGGCATCGATCTGCATCTGGTGATGTATCTGATCCTTTCAGGGATCCTCGGCGCTTTTGGCGGCGTTGCCGTCTTCGACATCCTGCGGGATGCGGGCCAGCTGGACCTGGTCATCTCGCTGGGCTTTCTGATCCTGCTTGGTTTTGTCGGCGTCGTCATGCTGATCGAGGCGGGCCGCGCCATCCTCAAGCAGCGCAAGGGCGTCGTGGTGCGTGAGCGGCTGCCCAACCAGCACAACTGGATGCACGGCCTGCCGATGCGGGTACGGTTCAAGAAGTCGCGGCTCTATATCAGTGTCTTGCCGGTGCTGGTGATCGGCCTGTTCATCGGCTTTGTCGGTTCGCTGCTGGGCATTGGCGGCGGCTTCATCATGGTGCCGGCGCTGGTCTATCTGCTGCGGGTGCCGGGTAATGTGGTGATCGGCACCTCGCTGGCGCAGGTGGTGGCGATGATGGCGGCGACCACCATCCTGCACGCGGTGCAGAGCCAGAGCGTGGATATTCTGCTCGCCTTCTGCCTGATGGTCGGTGGCGTTGCCGGAGCCCAGTTTGGCGCGGCGGCCGGCAAGCAGTTGCGCGGCGAGCAGTTGCGGGGCCTTTTGGCACTGCTGGTGTTGGCCGTGGCCATCCGGTTTGGACTGTCGCTGGTGCTGACCCCGGCCGATCCGTTCAGCATGGCTGTGGTCAGCCCCGGGAGCGCATCGTGAGGCCGTCGCGCATCATCGCGGCACTGGCGCTGCTGGTGGGGCTGGCTGCGCCTGCAGGCGCAGCGCGGCTGATCTCGCAGATGTCCAACGACACGATCGAGATCACCTCGAGCTTTGATGGCGAACGCATGTCGTTCTTTGGCGCCATCGTGCCCGATAGCGGTTCGGAAGACCTGGTCGTCAAGGGCCCGTTCCATGTGGTGATCGTGGTGGTCGGCCCGACGGCGGACCGGGTGGCGCGGCAGAAGACGCACAATTTCGGCATCTGGCTCAATACCGACCAGGTAACGTTCCGTCGCTTCCCAAGCTATTTCCACGTGCTCTCGAGCGGGCGGCTGCGCGACATCACCGATGTGACGACGCTGACCACGCAGTTCATCCTGCCGGAGTCCCATACGCTGAAGCCCAATGAGGCGGGCTGGTGGAAGACGGCGGTGTTCGGGCGCGAACTGGTACGGCTGATGACCGAGGAAGAGCTGTTCGGGGTCAACCAGAATGCGGTCAACTTCCTCTCCGAGAACGTCTATTCGGCCCGGCTGACGCTGCCAAGCAATGCCCCGCCGGGGTCCTATCTGGCGCTGACCTATGTGTTCCGCAATGGCGAAATCATCGCCCGCAAGTCGGAAGGCTTTGCGGTGCGCAAGATCGGCTTCGAGCGTTTCCTGGCACTCGCTGCCGTGCAGCAGCCCCTGCTTTACGGGCTGATCTGCGTGATCCTGGCGCTGTTTACCGGATGGCTGGGCGGCCTGATTTTCAGGCGGTAGGCGGGCGGGCGTCGTGCTGCACGTCACGCATGTTCAAACGCATGCGGAGTGGCAGAAAGACTAACCCTGCACCAACCGCCTGGGACTGACGGGATAGAGCCGGTCCTTGCCCAGCATGGTGACTTCCAGGCTGGGCCAATGGAACAGGCCAACAAAGGCCGGGGACAAGATATTGATCGAGCCGGTGGACGCACCATAGGCGGGCAGGATCATCAGGCGATTGTCATGCACGAAACAGGGACGACGGGTGGAGCGGCCGTTCACCAGGATTTGGGCTGCCGGATGCAGGTGGCCGGCGACAAGGCCGGGCGCATCGCGACGGGGTTCATGGGCGAGCGTGAGACCGGCTAGCTGCAGCTGGGGCAGGCATTGGCCGCCCAGCGCGTGCGGCGCGGGATCGTGATTGCCGGACAGCCAGATCCATTCGGCCATGGCGGTCAGATTATCGAGGCGCGCGCGATCAGCGGGGGGGAGCGTGGTGGTGCCGCTATCGCGATGGAAACTGTCTCCGAGCGCAATGAGGCGCTGCGCGCCGGTGCGGCGCAGATCGCCCTCAAGGCGGCGCAGGGTCATGCCGCTATCATAGGGCGGCAGCATCTGGCCACGGGCGGCGAAGGAGCTCATTTTTTCGAGATGCAGATCGGCGACCAGCAGCGTCTGCTGGGCGTGCCAGAACAGCGCGCCCGAGGGCAGCGGCTCGAAGGTGTGTCCGGCAAAGCGCAAGATCGGGGTCTCCAGGATCTCGGCTTGATGTAAGACCTGGCTCATCAAATTGCTCTCGTCATTCGAGCCCGGCTCTCATGGCCTGTCGCGCCCGCTCAGGGCCTCTTTCATCAATTCATCGGCAGCATCAGCCATAGCCGATTCGCGGCCCTCCCCGAAAATCGGCTCCTTGCCGATATCGAGCATGACCGGGACGGCGAGCGGGGAAATGCGCTCGAGCGGCTTGTGGACGATATGCGAACGGATGCGCGCCAGCATCTGGCCGAGCCGTTCGATATCGAGCAGGCCGCGCGCAGCATCGCGGCGGGTGGCCTGAATCAGGATGTGATCGGGCTCGTGCTGGTAGAGCACGTCATAGATCAGATCGGAGCTCATGGTGATCTGGCGGCCGGTCTTTTCCTTGCCGGGATGGCGGCGCTCGATCAGTCCGGAAATGATGGCGCAGTTGCGGAAAGTGCGTTTCATCAGCGCCGATTCATCGAGCCAGGCTTCGAGATCATCGCCCAGCATGTCTTCGGAGAACAGGTCATCGAGCGACAGCCGGCCGGTGCGGATCAGCGCCGAGAGATCACCCAGCCCCCAGATGGCCAGGGCATATTCGGAGGCGACAAAGCCCAGTGGCCGGGCGCGGGCGCGTTCGAGGCGGCGCGTGAGCAGCATGCCCAGGGTCTGGTGAGCAAGGCGCCCCTCGAAGGGATAGCAGACCAGATAATTCTGCGTGCCGCGCGGAAAAGTTTCGACAAGCAGGCTATCGCGGGCGGGCAGCTCGGAAGCGAATTGCTGCAGGCGCAGCCAGTCGCTGACCTGATTGGGCAGGCGCGACCAGCTCTCGGGACTATCGAGCATGGTGCGGACGCGGCTGGCCAGATAGGTCGAGAGCGGGAACTTGCCGCCCATATACGACGGAATCTTGGGATTGGTGGCCACGGCGCGGCTGACAAAGGCCTCGTTGTCGCGCATGCCCTCGAAGGCGACGATTTCGCCGCCGAACATGAAGGTATCGCCGGGGATCAGCGTGCCGAAGAAATATTCCTCCATTTCGCCGAGCACCCGCCCCCCGCGACCGATGGGACCGGAGGTCTGGCCTTGCTTGAAGCCGCGGCCGCGCACCAGACGCACCTTGACCATGGGCTCTTCGATTATGGTGCCGACATTGAGCCGGTATTGCTGGGCAACTTGCGGATTGGCGATGCGCCAGGTGCCTTCGGGCGTGAGGCGCAGGCGGGCATAGCGTTCATAGGCGCGCAGGGCATAGCCACCGGTGGCGACGAAATCGAGCACCCGGTCAAACTGGGAGCGCGGCAGATCGTGATAGGGCCAGGCGCGGCGGATTTCGGCAAACAGCGCATCGGCATGGAACGGGGCTGAACAGGCCATGCCCAGAATATGCTGGGCCAGCACGTCATAGCCGCCAGAGACCGGGTCCTCACTATCCTGATGGTTTTCCTCGACTGCTTCGAGCGCGGCTTCGCATTCGAGCACTTCGAAGCGATTGGAGGGCACGAGCATGGCCTTGGACGGCTCATCGAGCCGGTGATTGGCCCGGCCGATGCGCTGCAACATGCGCGAGGACCCCTTGGGTGCGCCGACCTGGACGACCAGATCGACATCGCCCCAGTCGATGCCCAGATCCAGGGTCGAGGTGCACACGACGGCGCGCAGTGCGCCCGAAACCATGGCGCTTTCGACCTTGCGGCGCTGCTCGACCGAGAGCGAGCCGTGATGCAAAGCAATCGGCAGCATGTCGTCATTGATGGCCCACAGACCCTGGAACAGCATTTCGGCCTGGCTGCGGGTATTGACGAAGAGCAGCGTGGTCTTGTGTTCAAGAATGGTGTCGTAGAGGGCGCGGTGGGAGTAATTGGCCGAATGGCCGGCCCAGGGCAGGCGCTCATCGGTGGCAAGGATGGACAGATGCGGCTGTGCTCCGCCCTGCGCGGTCAGGAGATGTGCTGCTGCATCGGGGACCGGAGCGGCAATCCAGTCGCGCAGCAGATCGGGCCGGGCAACGGTGGCGCTCAATGCGGTGATACGCATGGCGGGGGCGATGAGGCCGAGCCGGGCAATGGCGAGGGACAGAAGCTCGCCGCGCTTGGAGGTAACCAGGGCGTGCAATTCATCGAGCACGATGCGCTTGAGCGAGCCGAACAGGCGCGGCGCATCGGGATGACTGAGTAGCAGCGCCATCTGTTCGGGCGTGGTCAGCAGGATCTGGGGCGGATCGACCCGCTGGCGGGCGCGGCGGCTGGCGGGCGTATCGCCGGTGCGGGTCTCGACCTTGATCCTGAGGCCCATCTCGCTGATCGGCGTGGTCAGATTGCGCGCCACGTCGACCGCCAGCGCCTTGAGGGGAGAAATGTAGAGGGTATGCAGGCCCTCGTAATCGCCATCGATCAGGTCGGTCAGGGTGGGCAGGAAGCCGGCCAGGGTCTTGCCGGCGCCGGTGGGGGCGATCAACAGAGCCGAAGCGCCCGCCTGCCAACTGGCCAGCACATCGAGCTGATGGGCGCGGGGCGCCCAGCCCTTGGACGCGAACCAGTCGGCGATGCGGGGTGGCAGGTCAGTCAATCTGGGCTCCGGCAGAATCCGGCTGGGTCTTCTGCAAATCGCAAAAGAGCCTATATGATCGCACAAGAACACAGAAGGCAGCGCGAGGTTCACTCATGAGCAACGAGACGACACGTCCCGATCCCAAGCCCTCGGCGCTGGAGCGCATCATTGGCGACCGGCCCATGGCCGTGGTGGTGCGGCTTCTGGTGGTGTCACTGGTGGTCGGCTTCGTCATGTCTATGCTGGGGCTCAATGCCCAATCGCTGGTGGAGATGGCGGTTACGCTGTTCCGCGAGACGCTGCGCGATAGTGCCGGCGTCATCCGTGGGCTGGCCTTCTATGTGCTGACCGGCGCGGCCATCGTGGTGCCGATCTGGCTGGTGCTGCGCCTCACTTCGGCTGGCCGGCGGAAATGAAGCCGGAACGCCTGAAGCTGACGCCGCAAGCCGCGCTGCAGCGCCTGGTGGCACATTGCCTCGATATGGAAAGCCGGGCCGAGGGGCGCATCGCCATCGGCATTGCCGGGGGTCCCGGCGCGGGGAAATCGAGGCTGGCGGCCGAACTGGTCACCATGCTCAATGCCAGCCATCCCGGCAGCGCCGCTTTGGTGCCGATGGATGGCTTTCACATGCGCCATGCCAAACTGGAAGCGCTGGGCACTGTTGATTTCAAGGGCGCGCCGCACACATTCGAGGGCGCTGAATTCGTCAGTTTCCTGCATCACCTCAAGACCGCCAATGCGCCGGTCAAGGGACCGGGCTATTCACGCAAGATCGAGGATGTGGTGGAGGATGCCTTCACCGTACCGGCCGAAGTGCGGGTGCTGATCGTCGAGGGCAATTATCTGTTGCTGACCGAGGGCCCCTGGGCCGGGATCAAGCCGCAGCTGGATTATGCCGTGTTCATCGACGTGCCCCGGGAAACGGTCAAGGCGCGGCTGCTGAAGCGCCATGCGGAAGAAGGGCTGTTCACCGAGGAGCGCAACCGGGCGCATATCGAGCGGACGGATCTGCCGAATTTCGACCTGGTGGCGGCATCGGCGCATCGCGCGGATGTGGTGATCGAGATGGTGGTGGCGAGGCGATGCCACGGGGCTGCCCGCGGACTTGATCCGCGGGTCACTGTCAGCGAGGTTCGTGTGCGGAGTGGTCCCCGGATCAAGTCCGGGGACAGCGCCGTGGGGGATGAGCCTTAGTGTCCTCCACACCGTCATTGCCCGGCTTGTCCGGGCACTCCATGGATTCGCGAGCTTCGTAGGCGGGTCGGGCTTGAGCACCCCCGGCCCCTGCCCTCAAACTTGGACGCGATCGAGCGCACTAGGCCATTCGGACCAGAACGCTTTTGCGCCTTCCGCCCATCCGGCGTGGTGGCTAGAAGTTTGGGGCGGGTGACCGCGAACACCTCGATTCCTTTCCGAGCAGCAGATGACCACCGATCCAGCAGCGGCGCGGCCGCAGTTTCCGTTTGAAGTGCGCCATGGCGATGTCTGGAAGATCGCCCTGCCCGCTTCGCTGGCATTCATCACCGAGCCGATCGTCGGACTGGTCGATATCACCGTCATCGGGCGGCTGGGAGATGCCGGCCTATTGGGTGGGCTGGTGCTGGGCGCGCTGGTTTTCGACGTCATTTTCTCGATGGCCTATTTCCTGCGCATCGGCACGGCCGGGCTGACGGCGCAGGCGGTGGGGTCGCGCGATCCGCGCGATGGGCTGCTGCATGTCGCGCGGGCACTGGTGCTGGGCCTGGCTATCGGCATCGCCATGATCGTGCTGGCCTGGCCGATGCTATGGGCCGCCAATCGGCTGCTGGGCGCCGAGGGCGGCGTAGCGGCGGCGCTGGCGGATTATTTCAATTTCCGCATCTGGTCGGCGCCGTTCGTGCTGATCAATTACGCGCTGCTGGGCTGGTTCTATGGGCGTGCGGCGGCCACGACCGGGATGATGCTGCAGATGCTGCTGCATGGCATAAACATCATTGCCAGCATCTGGTTCGTCTATGGGCTGGGCTGGGGTGTGCCCGGCGCGGCGCTGGGCACTGTGCTGGGACAGGTGGTGGCGGCGTTGCTGGGGCTGGCGCTGTTCACCCGCCATTATGGCGGGCTGGGGGCGATCCTGCGGGCAATTGCGCCGGGGGAATTGCTCGATCCCCATGCGGTGCAGCGCATGCTCGGACTGAGCCGCGACCTGATGATCCGCTCGATGGCGCTGATGGGCGCCTATGCCTGGTTTGCGGCGCAGGGATCGCGGATGGGCGAGGTCGCGCTATCGGCCAATGCAATCCTGCTCAATCTGCTGATGGTGGTCGGCTTTTTCCTCGATGGCATTGCGCAGGCGGCCGAGCAACTGAGCGGCAAGGCAGTGGGCGCCAATTGGCGACCGGCCTTCGACCGGGCCTATGGTCTGAGCTTCCAATGGGGACTGATCATTGCAGTGGGGCTGGGCATTGGCTGGTATTTTGCCGGCGGGGCGGTCATCGGCTTCATGACCACCAATGGGGAGGTGCATGCCCATGCCATGACCTATCTGCCGATCGCAGCGCTCTGTGCGCTGACGTTCATGCCGGCCTTTGTCTATGATGGCATTCTGGTCGGCACCACGCTCAATGTCGTGATGCGCAACGGCATGGTGGTGTCGCTGCTGGTGTTCCTGCTTGCCGCCTTCATTCTGCAGCCGCAATTTGGCAATTGGGGCCTGTGGGCAGCGTTGCATGTGTGGTTTCTGGCGCGGGGCGGCATCTATTGGTGGGCGCTGGAGCGCCGGCGCGGCGGGCTGTTTACCGCCTAGAGAGCGCATCCAGCCGCTTTTGCAGGAAGCGGCGCTCGGGCGCCTGCCGGGTCAGTTCCAGCGCCAGCCGATAGGCCGCGGCGGCCTCATCGGGGCGGTTGAGCCGGGCAAGGAAATCGGCGCGCGTCGCATGGGCCAGGTGGTAATCATCCAGGTCGCCACTGGCGAGAATGGCATCGGCCAGCGCGAGGCCAGCTTGCGGCCCATCGCGCATGCCGACGGCGACGGCGCGATTGAGCGCGATGATATCGGAGGGCTCCAGCCGCAGCAGCAGATCGTAGTAGAGCACGATCTGGGCCCAGTTGGTGGCGGCGCTATTGGGGCTCTGGCTATGGGCGGCGGCGATGGCAGCCTGCAGCGAATAGGCGCCGATCCGGCGGTCGCGGATGGCGCGCTGCACCAGGGCGGCGCCCTCGGCGATCTGGGCATGGTGCCAGCGGCTGCGGTCCTGCTCGGTCAGCGGCACCAGATCGCCTGACGCATCGAGGCGGGCCGGACGGCGGGCATCATTGAGCAGCATCAGCGCCAGGAGGCCAAAGGCTTCGGGTTCATCGACCAGCCCGACCAGCAGGCGGCAGAGGCGAATGGCCTCGGCGCAGAGATCGGCGCGGATGGCAGTGTCGCCCTGCCCCGCGGAATAGCCGGCATTGAAGATCAGATAGAGCACCTGCAGCACGGCTTCGATGCGGTCGGGCAAGTCGGCGGGCTCGGGGACGGTATAGGGAATACCGGCGTCGCGAATCTTGGCTTTGGCGCGGACGATGCGCTGGGCGATGGTGGCTGATGGCACGAGGTAAGCGGCGGCGATATCCTCGGTGGTCAGCCCGGCGATTTCGCGCAGGGTCAGCGCCACCTGCGCATCGGGCGACAGTGCGGGGTGGCAGCAGGTGAAGATTAGCCGCAGCTGGTCATCGGCGATGGCGGGGGTGTCGGTATCGTCGGGCAGAGTGGCGAGTTCGAGCTGCTGGACCAGCTGGGCGGAGACAGCATCAAAGCGGACGTCGCGGCGGATGCGGTCGATGGCCTTGAAGCGCCCGGCCGATACCAGCCAGGCGCGCGGATTGGCGGGAATGCCCTGCCGCGGCCATTGGTCGAGCGCGGCGATGGCGGCATCATGCAGTGCCTCTTCGGCGCGATCAAAGCCATCGAGCAGGCGGATCAAGGTGGCGAGGACGCGGGGCGCTTCGGCGCGGTAGATCGCCTCGATGCGCGCCGTCGCGTTCTCTGGCATGCCTAGAATTCCATCACCGGGCGCACCTCGACCGAGCCGATCCGGGCCAGCGGAATATTGGCGCCGATGCGCATGGCCTCATTGAGATCGGCGGCCTCGATCAGAATGAAGCCAGCGACCTGCTCCTTGAGCTCGGCAAAGGGGCCATCGGTGGCCGACATCTTGCCATTGCGCATACGCACGGTGGTGGCGGTATCGGGCGATTGCAGGGCTTCGGCATGGACATAGTGGCCGAGGCGCTGCAACTCGCGATCATATTCGGCTGACTCGCGCACCAGTCGCTCCCATTCGGCAGGTGGCATGGTGTTGATTTGCTTGCCGTCAAAACAGACCAGGCACAGATATCGCATTTCCGGTTCCTCCAGGTGAACGGTGACGCGAGATAGTCGAGCGGGCAATCGGGAAATCGACAGGTCTGGGATTTTTTGTTTGGGGGGTGTCACGGATCCAGCGCAGGCGGGAATCCAGTCGCTCTCCTCCATCCGCCTCCACCGGGCTGCCCAGGGGCTTGTGTGGTGGATGTTGAGGGATGGAGTTCAGGGCAAGCAAGAATGGATTCCCGCCTACGCGGGAATGGACCTGGGGAAGTGGGCGCGCCGAACCTAGAGGCTGACCTTGCCGGCGGCCCAGTCGGAGGTCTTCGTGGCGACGAGCTGGCTGATATTGGTCTTGCCTTCGGCCCGCACGGCGGCGACGAGGCCGCGCTTGATGCGGTCGAGCATGTCGAGGCCGCCAAAGACCATGGCCGAATAGAGCTGGACGGCATCGGCGCCGGCTTCGAACTTGGCCAGCGCGCTCTGGGGCGAGTGGATGCCGCCGACGCCGACGATGGGCAGGCGGCCGACACGCAGGCGCATCTGGGCCAGGCGCTGGGTAGAGAGATTGAACAGCGGCTTGCCCGAGAGGCCACCGGCCTCGCCCGCATTGGTCATGCCCGAAACCGGGTCGCGGCCAATGGTGGTGTTGGAAACGATAAGGCCATCGAGATCGGTTGCCAGGACCACCTTGGCGATGGCATCGAGCGCAGTCTCGTCCAGATCGGGCGCGATCTTGAGCAGGACCGGGACGCGGGTCCTGGCCTTGGCGCGGGCGGCCAGCACTTCGCCCAGCAGGCGCTGCAGCGCCTCATCGGTCTGCAGATTGCGCAGGCCAGGCGTATTGGGCGAGGAAATGTTGACGGTCAGATAATCGGCCAGATCGGCAAAGCGCTGCACGCCCAGCACATAGTCGGCGACGAAGTCCTCGCTGTCCTTGTTGGCGCCGATATTGACGCCCAGGGCGGCGGGAACGCGCAGGCCCTTGAGGCGGGCAAAGGCGGCGTCATGGCCCTCATTGTTGAAGCCCATGCGGTTGATGACGCCTTCGGCTTCGGGCACGCGGAACAGGCGCGGCTTGGGGTTACCGGCCTGGGGGCGCGGGGTGACGGTGCCGATCTCGACCATGCCAAAGCCCATCAGCGCCAGCGGGCGCGGCACTTCGGCATTCTTGTCGAAACCGGCGGCCATGCCGATGGGGTTCCTAAGGTCGAGACCGCACAGCGTGGTGCGCAGTTCGGCCGCATCGGGCTGGCTTTGTTCGGGTGCCAGGCCCATCCGCAGCGCAGTGATGGTGGCGCCATGGGCGGTTTCGGGATCCATCTTGAGCAGCGCCTCGCGGCTCAGATTCTGCAGGGCCGGCAGGCGCAGCAGCGGGGAAAGCGCAGAAAAGATCATCGAACGGCCTCGGGCAAGGTGCAGCTGCCATCGGCGGCGACGCTGATGGGCGCCTCCCAGGCAATGGCGGAAAGGGGGAGCGCGGCATAGAGATGGGGAAAGAGCACCCCGCCCCGCGATGGTTCCCAGACCAGCTTGTCACCGAGATCGGCGGATCGCACGGCCAGCAGCAGCAGATCGGACTGCCCGGCAAAATGCCGGCAAAGCTGGCCTGCTGGCGGGCCGGGGCGAAGGCAGCGGCGGTGGTGATCTTGTAGATATGGTCGGGTGCGCTCATGGGCGCGAACCTAGTTGCGCCGCCCCAGCTCCGCAAGCGGGGCGATGCTCTTTACAATGACCTCGCAGCCTCCTATCAATAGGACAACATTCCGTTAATGAGACTCGTTTCCTGTCGGGTTGAGCCATGCTTTCACATCGCGCCATCTGGGACGGCATCGACGCGCTGGCGCGCCGGCACGGCCATTCGGTCTCGGCGCTGGCCAAGCTGGCCGGGCTCGACGCGACTGCGTTCAACGTTTCCAAGCGCGTCAGCAAGGACGGACGCGAGCGCTGGCCCTCGACCGAGAGCATTGCCAAGATCCTGGAAGCGACCGGCGAAAATTTTGACGCCTTTCTCAACGGCAGTGGAGCGTTCCTGCAGATGAATGACAACCAGCCGATGCGCACGGTGCCGCTGCTGGGTCTGGCGCAGGCCGGTTCGGGCGGGTTCTTTGACAGTGCCGGCTTTCCCGCCGGCCAGGGTTGGGACGAGATTGCCCTGCCCTCGCCTGGAGAAGCCGGCATTTATGCGCTCGAAGTGCAGGGCGATTCAATGGAACCGCTCTATCGCGAGGGCGACCGCATCGTGGTGTCGCCGACCGAGCAGGTGCGCCGGGGCGACCGCGTGGTGGTCAAGACCCGCGACGGCGAGGTGATGGCCAAGATCCTGTTTCGGCAGAGCGCCCGGCAGGTCGAACTGCATTCGCTCAATCCGGCCTATGAGCCGCGCATGATCGACATGGTCGATATCGAGTGGATCGCGCGCATCATCTGGGCGAGCCAGTGATCGTCGCGCCGGCGACAGCGGCCGATCTGGCCGACTGGGCGGATTTGCGGCAGGCGCTGTGGCCCGATGATGGGCTGGATGGTCATAGGGCCGAAATCGCCGGGATGCTGGCGGCGCCTGATCTGGCCAATTTCATTGCCCGGACCGAAGATGGACTTGCTGCAGGACTGGCCGAGGCAAGCCTGCGACGGGACTATGTCAATGGCTGCGAGACCAGCCCGGTGGCGTTTCTGGAGGGTATTTACGTCATGCCCGAGTATCGGCGGTCCGGCATAGCCAGCCAACTCGTGGCGGCGGTCGAGGATTGGGCGCGGACCCGGGGCTGCAGCGAGTTCGCCTCGGACGCGTCACTCGATAATCTGCGTAGTCACGCCATGCACGCGGCGCTCGGCTTCGAGGAGACCCAGCGGGTGGTGTATTTCCGCAAGGTGCTGGACTGAGCGCAATGGGGCACCGCGCCTGAGCGGACGGGCCAATGACTGCTGCGCCCTACCCAATTGGCTGCCCGCAGGCCGGCGCCATAGGCAGCGCCGCTGAGTGTTGAACCTGGGTGGCGCATGCCGAAAGACCATGCGCCACACCAGTTTTCTAGGCCTTGAGCAGCTTTCCGGCCAGGGCGTCGGCGATCAGCTTGCGGGTTTCGGCAACGCCGAACAGGGCGATGAAGGAGCCGAAGCGCGGGCCCTGATCCTCGCCCAGCAGCACCTGATAGATGGCCTTGAACCAGTCGCGCAGCGGCTCGAACTTGTGGGCATTGCCGATCTCGTAGACGAGATCCTGCAATGCGGTGCCATCGGTGGAGCCTTCGTATTCCGCCAGCCGGTCGTAGAGGTCCTGCAGGGCGGCGCGCTCCTGATCGGTCGGGGCGCGATAGACCTTGTTGGGCTTAACCTTGTCATTGAAGTAGCGCACCGCATAGCCGGCGAGACGATCGATCTCGGGATGGGTCTCGGCGGTGGCGCCATGCAGGTAGCGCGAGATGAAGCCCCAGAGCACCTTGGTGTCTTCGGCATTGGCCGTGGCCACGAGGTTGAGCAGCAGCGCGAAGCTGACCGGCACTTCCGGATTGGGCACGGCGCCGTAGTGGACGTGAAAGACCGGGTTTTCCAGCCGCGCCGCAACATCCTGGTTCTGATAGGCGGCGATGAAGGCGTAATATTCGTCGACGGCGCGCGGAATGACATCGAAATGCAGGCGCTTGGCCGTGCGCGGCTTCTGGAACATGTAGAGCCCCAGGCTGTCATTGCTGGCATAGGTCAGCCATTCGTCGATGGTCAGGCCATTGCCCTTCGACTTGGAAATCTTCTGGCCTTCGGAATCCAGGAACAGCTCGTAGACATAGTGTTCCGGAGCCTTGCCGCCGAGGATCTCGCAGATCTTGTCGTAGATCGGCGCATTGGTCTGGTGGTCCTTGCCGAACATTTCGAAATCGACGCCGAGGGCGGCCCAGCGCATGCCGAAATCGGGCTTCCACTGCATTTTCACATGGCCGCCGGTGACCGGGACGGTGGTGTCGCGGCCATCTTCGTCAGTGAAGGTGATGGTGCCGTTCTTGGCATCGACTTCCTTCATCGGCACATAGAGCACGCGGCCGGAAATCGGCGAGATCGGCAGGAAAGGCGAATAGGTTGCCTGGCGCTCGGCGCCGAGCGTGGGCAGCATCACCTTCATGATGTCGTCGAAGCGCTCGGCGGCGCGCAGCAGCACGGCATCGAATTTGCCGGAGCGGTAATATTCGGTGGCGCTGGCAAACTCGTAGTCGAAGCCGAAAGTGTCGAGGAACCGGCGCAGCATGGCGTTGTTGTGATTGCCGAAGCTGGGATATTCATTGGTCCAGGGATCGGGCACTGCGGTCAACGGCTTCTGCAGGTGCGGCTCCATGGCCTCCCTGGAGGGCACGTTTTCCGGAATCTTGCGCATGCCATCGAGATCGTCGGAGAAGCAGATCAGCCGGGTTGGGATCTGGTCGCGGGTCAGCAGCCGGAAGGCCGTGCGCACCATGGTCGTGCGGGCCACTTCGCCGAACGTGCCGATATGGGGGAGACCGGAGGGGCCGTAGCCGGTTTCGAACAAGGCTTCGCCCTTGCCCGATTTCTCCAGCCGCTTCACCAGCTTTTTCGCTTCCTCAAACGGCCATGCACGGGCGGTCTGGGCGGCGTCGAAAAACGCAGGATCGAGAGCGGGGAGTGGAGCGGGAGACAAGGTGAAATGGCCTTTCGGGCTTGCGATATGTCGAGCGAGGTGTGTTGCATTCCCCGCTGCATGCGTCAATGCTGCCGCATCTTGCAACGGAGTGGTCGTATGCCCACTTTTCGCGCTCAGAATTGATATCGGAAAACCGCAATGACCCTTAATGCTCATGATGCCCTGATCCAGTTGATGATCGTCGCCGCCTCCTCCGACAGCACCATGACTGAGAAGGAACTGCTGCGCATCCAGGCGCTGGTGGGGCGGTTGCCGGTATTTGAAGGGTTTGACCGCGACCGGTTGACCGAAGTCGCCAATGCCTGCGCCGATAAATTGAATGGCCCCGGCGGGCTGGACCTATTGATGGACGACGCCATCGCCGCACTGCCGAAAAAGCTGCAGGACACCGCCTATGCGGTGGCGGTCGAGGTGACGGCCGTGGACCTGCATCTGGAGCAGGAGGAATTGCGCTTCCTTGAATTGCTGCGCGACAAGCTGGACCTGGATCGGCTGACCACCGCTGCCATCGAGGTCGCCGCGCGGGCGCGGCATCGCCGCATGCCGGGGTAAGGCTCGTGCTCCGTTCGAACTGACAGCCCCCCGGCCCGGCCGGGCAATTGCGGCGCGTGACGGTGGGGATGAGTATGAGCGATTTCCGGCCCGCTATTATACGCAGACAGCCTGCAGATATCACCGCCCCCAGCAGAAACCACGGTGCTGCCCGCGGGCCTGACCCGCGGGCCACTCGTCGCGCCTGCCGGGGTGAGAGTGACCCACGGGTCAGGCCCGTGGGCAGCCCGGTGATGGGGACCTGTTCGGTATGAGCCGTTGCGGAAGGCAAGACTCTTGCCTCGCCTCCTGACCAAGTGCCCCTGCAAGCGTCCTAGTAAAACCCCACCGGAAACCACCTCAGGTAAAGCTCGTCCAGCGAGCCGTCTTCCTTGAGTTTGACCAGCGCCCAGTCGATAGCGTGGCGGACGGCGTCGTGGCCGGCTGGGACGGCGATGGCAAGGCCTTCCCCGAACAGATCCGGACGAAAATAGGGTTCGCCGGCGAAGCCGCAGCAGCCCAGATTGTCATTGAGCCAGAACGAGGCGCGCATGGCGTCGCCAAAATAGGCGTCGGCGGTGTTGGCCTCGACCGCGGCCAGTGCCTCGATTTCGGTAGCAAAGCCGGTGACGGTCACATTGGGCAGGTAGCGCGCCAGGAACTCGGCATGGCTGGAGCCGGTGCGGACGGCAACGGATTTGCCGCCGAGCCTGTCCGGCGAAAAGCCGGCAACATCGGCGCTGCGGGTGACAAAGCGCCCAGGCAGCGCCAGGTAGATTGCCGAGAAATCGAACTGCTCGCCATTTTCGGGCGTCAGCGCCAGGCCGGCGATCAGGGCATCGCCCTGATTGTCGACAAGGGCGCTGGTGGCCTGCTCCCAGGGCCAGGCCTGTACGGTGCAGCCGACATCGACCTTGGCGCAGATGCGGCGGGCCAGATCGATATGAAAGCCGATCAATTCGCCCGTGCCATCGCGGAAATTGAACGGCGGGAAATCGGCAGTGGTCAGGAAGCGGATGGCGGGAACCGGCGTCAGATTGGGCAGGATTTCGCGGGCGCTGGGATCGGCATGATAGGGCAATGGCTGGGCCAGTGCGCCGATCGTGGCCAAGACCGATAGCGCCAGAACAGGCAATATCCGGGACAGCATCAGACACGACCTCGTGGTTCGACAGGCTCACCATGAGGTCTACTCATGAACAAGGCCTTGCGAAAGCGCTGCGTTCCCAGAGAAGCGGGAACCCAGCATGGGGACTAGATCTGGTCCAGCCCATAGAGCAGGTCGGCGATCAGGTCGTCACTATCCTCAAGCCCGACCGAGAGGCGCAGCAAACCGGGCTGGATGCCGGATTCCTGGCGGACTTCCTCGGTGAAGCGCTGGTGCGTCGTGGTACCGGGATGGGTGATCAGCGACTTGGCATCGCCCAGATTGTTGGAAATCAGGATCACCGCCAGCGAGTCACTGAGCTTGAACGCGGCCTCGCGGCCGCCCACGACTTCGAGCGCCACCAGGGTCGAGCCGGCGCTCATCTGCCGCTTGGCCAGGTCATATTGCGGATGCGACTTGTGGTGCGGATAGACCACGCGGGCGATCTTGGGGTGATCGGCCAGCGCATCGGCAATGCGCGCGGCGCTCTCGGTCATCTGCTTGACGCGTAGCGGCAGGGTTTCGAGCCCCTTGAGCAACAACCAGGCATTGAACGGGCTGAGCGTGGCGCCGGTCTGGCGCAGGAAGGTATGGACGTCGCCGGTGATCAGTTCCTTGCTGCCCAGCACGACACCGCCCAGCACCCGGCCCTGGCCATCGATATGCTTGGTGGCCGAATAGGTGACGAGATCGGCGCCCAGCTGCAGCGGCTTCTGGTACAGCGAGGTGGCAAAGACATTGTCGACGATCAGCTTGGCACCATGGGCGTGGGCGATCTCGGCAACGGCGGCGATATCGACCAGTTCCAGCGTCGGATTGGTCGGCGTCTCGATGAACACCACCTTGGTATTGGGCTGCATGGCGCGGGCAAAGTTCTCGGGATCGCGGCCATCGACCAGTGTCGACGCCACACCCCAGCGCGGCATGAAATCTTCCACCACGAACCGACAACCGCCAAACAGCGCCCGCGAGGCGACGATGTGATCGCCGGCGCGGACCTGGCTCATCACCGCATTGGTGACCGCGGCCATGCCGGTGGCAAAGCTGCGGGCCGCCTCGGCGCCTTCGAGCAGCGCCATGCGGTCCTGGAACATGTCGAGCGTGGGATTGGCGAAGCGCGAATAATTGTGGCCGGAGACCTCGCCCTTGAACAATTTCTCGGCGTGCTCGGAGCTGGGATAGCTGTAGCCCGAATTGAGGAACAGCGCTTCGGAGGTTTCCCCGAACGGTGTCCGCTCGGTGCCGCCATGAACCAGCTGCGTCGCGGGCGAGAGTTTGGAGGGATCATTGAGGGGGTTGTTGGACTTGGACATGCCGTGCCTTCAAACAAAAAACCGGCGCGCAGGGGCGGCCGGTTGAAACGGTCTCTTAGCAACTTGTTTAAAGTGGCTGCAACCAGACCGGCCAAATCACCACTGGGGCGCGATGTAAGGCCAATTGGCCCTTGGCGTCAATTGCGTGGGTTGCTAGGGGAGTGCATGTCAGGCCCGGATGAGGACACCATGAGCAACCAGACTTGGCCGCAAGGCGTGTTTCCAGCCCGGCTGATCGAAAAGCTGCGCGCCGAGGGCGCCATCGCCACCGGGCGCGCCTTCGACAGCGATCAGGTGCAGCCAGCCAGCCTCGACCTGCGGCTGGGCGAAACCGCGTTCCGCGTACGCTCGAGCTTCCTGCCGGGGCCCAGCCATTCGGTGGCCGAGCGGATCGATGCGCTCAAGCTGCATGAAATCGACCTCAAGCACGGCGCCGTGCTGGAGCGGGGCTGCGTCTATCTGGTGCCGCTGCAGGAAAGCCTGGCCTTGCCCGACATGGTCAGCGCTTCGGCCAATCCAAAAAGCTCGACCGGCCGGCTGGACGTCTTCACCCGCGTCATTGGCGACCGCGCCCGCGGCTTTGACCAGATGCCTGCCGGCTATCACGGGCCGCTTTATCTCGAAGTCAGCCCCCGCACCTTCCCCATCCTGGTGCGCACGGGCTCCCGCCTCAGCCAGATGCGCTTCCGCTGCGGCGATCATCGCCTGAGCGTCGCCGAGCATCAGGCACTGCATGCCAGCGACACGCTGGTGTTCAACAATGACGTGCCGGTGGCAGAGGGCGTGGCGCTTTCCATCGACCTCAAAGGTGATGGCCGCAACGGCTTGATCGGTTTCCGCTCGCGCCGGCACACCGCTGTGGTCGATGTCGACAAGAAGGCTGCGCTCGACGTGCTGGACTTCTGGGATCCCCTGTTCAATCGCGGCCGCGAGGAGCTGATCCTGGATCCCGACGAATTCTACATCCTCGTCAGCGACGAGGCCGTGCATGTGCCACCCAGCCATGCCGCTGAAATGGTGCCGTTCGATCCACTGGTGGGTGAATTCCGCGTGCATTATGCCGGCTTTTTCGATCCCGGCTTTGGCCACTCGGCCGCCGGCGGCACCGGCAGCCGCGCCGTCCTGGAAGTGCGCAGCCGCGAAGTGCCGTTCCTGCTCGGACACGGTCAGACCATTGGCCGGCTGATCTACGAAAAACTCGCCGAAGCCCCCGACCGTCTTTACGGCTCGGCGCTGAACTCCAACTACCAGGCCCAGACCCTCAAGTTGTCCAAGCACTTCAAGCCCTATCCGGGCTAGCGGTCTCCGGGGCTGTTAGCCCCGGTTTAACCGGCCTCCGGATAAGAATGTGCGGTACTGGCAGGGGGCCGCCGTGCCGCATTCGGTGACATCGCAATGGATCAACGCTGCCGGGCTCGTCGCCATGCTGGTCGCCACGATTGTGGTGACGGCACTGGGCGTCCCGGCCGTCATCGCCGCGTTCCTCTGTTTGCTGGCCTATGCCCTGCCGGTGGCGGTGCTGGAACTGGGCCTGCTCAAGGTGCATCGCCGCGCCTCCACCGGCCTCGACTGGGACCGGCCGGCCGCGCCGGTGAACTGGCGACGCGTTGGCATCAAGCTGATCGGCTTTTTTGGCACGCTGGGCGCCGTCGCATTGGCCCATTGGGCCATCCGCCTCTACCAGATCGAGGAGATAGCGAGCGTGGGCGCGCTGCTGCTGGCCCTGTCGTGGATCATCGCTCCCATAGTCATAGCCTATTTTGTCGCCGTCGATCGGGTGATGATCGCGCCGCGTGACGGCTATTGGCAGGCCGGCAAGCTGCTGCTGGGGCGCTCCGATCAGGTGGATTGGCCGGCCCTGCGGGCCTTTGCCATGGGCTGGGTGGTCAAGGGCCTGTTCCTGCCGATCATGCTGGTCTACCTGATCGGCGCCCATCAACGCCTGCAAGTCAATATCGATATGGTAACCAGCGGCCATCTGCTGGCCGTGCGCTGGCTGACCGATTTCGTGGCGGCTTGCGAACTGGCGATTGTCTGCGTCGGTTATACGCTGACGGTTCGGGCGCTCGACGCCCATATCCGATCGACCAATCCATATCTGGGGGCCTGGCTGGTGACGCTGGCCTGCTACGAGCCGTTCAACCAATTGGTCAGCGGGCGGTTGCTCGATTATACCGACGGGATCCACTGGTATGACTGGCTGGGCGGCCTGCCGATCCTGTCATGGCTCTGGGCGCTGGCACTGCTGGCCAGCTTCGCAGTCTGGCTCTGGGCGACTGCGGCCTTCGGACTGCGCTGGTCCAACCTGACCAATCGCGGCATCATCACCAACGGGCCCTACCGCTTCACCAAGCATCCGGACTATCTGGCCAAGAGCATCTTCTTCTGGTTGATCCACATGCCGTTCCTGTCGCTGGGCGGACCAATCGAGGCGTTGCGGGCCTGCCTGCTGCTGGGGCTGATCAATGCCATCTATTTCCTGCGCGCCCGCATGGAAGAGAAACACCTCTCCGCCGACCCCGATTATGTTGCCTATGCCATGGCGATGAACCAGCGCGGGATGTTCTCCCAGCTGGGCCGGCTGGTGCCGGCATTGCGATACACCCCTGCCCCCGCTTGACGCCCCGACCAAATTCACGCATCTAGTGACGCGTTGCGGGTGTAGCTCAATGGTAGAGCTTTTGCTTCCCAAGCAAGTGACGAGGGTTCGATTCCCTTCACCCGCTCCACTCTACGTGAACGCGCCTTTTCGGCGCTCGCATGCATTAAGCTTTTCGTTTTGTTGGTCAATTTGCTGGTTAGCTGTGTCGAGCATACAGCTACTAACCAACATTTCCTGACCCCAAGCATTTGAAATAATTGCAAGATTTCTCGAATGAGCTTCCGTATTCCGACGAGAGTTCGATTCCCTGAATAGGAATCAAATTGGCACCGACTAGGCCGGGCCTCATGGGGATAAACGTGCAATTGGGTCGAAGAGCATGTCGCCACAAAGCGGCTGGTCGGTCGGACTACTATGCACGCGAAGGTCGCGATCAAAACCTTCGCCACCATAGCGCCGCTCGTCATCCCAATGGCGGGTATGGGGTGGTTTGCGGACAGGCGGCTTTTGGTGACTTGATTGCGAAATCCGGCATCAATTGACACGTGTCCTGACATCCGGTGCAACATACGAACCTGACTTCAGCACCGTGCAGCTATGGGGATTGCAGGGCCAGAAAAGTGATGCATAAAGCCTGATTTTAGGGCTGTCTCTTCGCGTGAGATTGTTGAGGTCGAGCGTGGGCACGTCCTAGCGGAAGCCAAGATTGGTCGTTTCAACCTGTTGAGCGATACACCACTGCTGAAAAAGCAGGCGACCCGTGACCTAGCCAAATCCGTTACAGGATAGACGAACTTTGGCCGAGCACTCGGACTAACCGCATCTGATACACAATGGAAAAACAACAATGAAAGAGTCCAGTAAAAGTATTCATCCGCTTGATGAACATCGGGACCCGATCAGCACAGCGCTTGTCCGAAGCTTGGCCGCTGAGGTAGCGGCTCAATACGGTGGCGACCTCGCGCGAATGCAGCGAGCCAATGGATACTCGAACGCGACTTGGGTCGGTAATGGCATTGCCGTGCGTATTGCGCATACAGCTGTCGGCATGGCACGCGAGGTTGCGATTTTGCGCGCTCTACCCAAAGAGGTCGGGCATCCCGAAATTCTTGGTGAGGGCACTACCAATGGCCATGGCTGGATCGTGAGCGCAGAGATTCGCGGCCAGAACCTTCACGAGGCGTGGTCGACGCTGACGCCTGCGCAAAGGGAAGCGGCGGTCCGTCAACTGTGGGCTCGGGCTCAGATAGTGCACGACGCGACCCCGTCGCTCAGCACGATAGTCGCATCTCACGGGGGGTTCATACCGGCTACGTTTGATGCTGCCATCGCGGCGGCTGACCGTGCCAACGTCAAGCTGGGACTTTCCAGTGCTCAGCAGTCGCAGCTCTATAAGGTCATAGAAGGTTATTTCCGGGCTGCGCCGTTAGTTGAACAAATCGCCAACCATGGCGATCTCGCGCTGATGAATGCCTTATGGGAAGGAGACGTCATCGCCTTGCTGGACTTTGAGTTCGCCGTGCTCGGTCCCGTCGAGATCGACCTGTGCCGGTTGGTATGCGAGGCCTGCGTATCCGACGATGGCCATCTAATTAATTCGGACGCAGGCAACGCCACCATCGAAATCGCGGCTCGTTATATGGATCCAATTCATGGGCCTTCGCTTATCCATGGCGCAGCGGTTCTCGACCAGTTGCGAGATATTGACATCTGGACGGCCTCTGAAAGTGTCGAGGACTGGCGACCGTGCCGCCTGCTCGCTGGGCTACTCAGCGTAAACGGCGGCTATCTCGCTCCGCTACTCAAATAGCCAATCCGCAATTACCGGTCTGGGCTATGAGCCACTGTCGGTTCGATGCACACACACGCGCTCTGCGCCTATCGTTCCATAGTCGCAAATATGAGCTGCGAACGGCAGCTTTCGGGATTGGGCAATCTTACTTCCGATGACCGGAACGGGGTCGCGTGCGGCCATTTGGATCGCTGGTGTTCTGATGGCGGCCACCTAGCGCCACTGGTGTCGCTACGACAGTGACTAGAAAGGTATTTTTCTGGATTTGGCCGATACTCGAGGAAACTAGGCTCAAATCGTCTCATCGCATCTAACAGCCAACGCTTTTATCGGTATTTTCGACGGCACCCACGCGCGCCATAACTCAGCTATACCGTATTGCCGCTGCCGGATGTTCAGCTTCGCAACGCAAGATCGGTCGGTAAGGCAGAAAACTGCCGGACAGGGCAGGCCTCTATCTTTTTATCACACCGACTGGTGGAAAATCCTGGCGTGAACAGCCTCGCGTTCTGTTGGCGGCTTCGGGGTTAGACTTGATGTCGCTATTCGAACTCGACGCGTGGCGCTTCGTCCAGACACGGCTCCAGGCGCTCGGCCTGGCGGTCGATCCCCGACCGAAGCGAGCCCTGTGGACAGTTTGGCCATGGCCAGCCGCTGGAAGACCATGGCCAAACGCTTACACGTAGACGCAGCCCTTTTGCGCGAGCGCCTTGTCGATCCAGCTTTTGTCGACAGAGCCGTCGAGGGTCTGCGCCATCTGCTTCTCCTCCGCCGCGAATTTTTTGCGGGCGCCGGCAAGGACCTCGGCAAGGTCGGCCTTGGGCACGCAGACCACGCCGTCGAGATCGCCCAGCATCAGGTCGCCGGATTCGATCACCATGCCCTCGATGGCGATGGGAAAACCGATTTCGCCCGGTCCATCGCGATAGGGTCCGCGGTGGGTGACGCCGACCGCATAGACCGGCAGGTTCTGGTCCTTGAAGGCCTGCGCGTCGCGAATGGCGCCATTCAGCACGAAGCCGCCCACGCCACGCTTGATGGCATGGGCCAACATCAATTCGCCCATCAGCGAATTGGTGGTGTCGCCAGCCGCATCGACAACGATGATATCGCCCGGCTGGGCCATTTCGATGGCTTTGTGGATCATCAGGTTTTCACCCGGCCGCGCCTTGACGGTGAGGGCAGCGCCAGCCAGCACGCCGGCGGTGTGCATGGGGCGCAGCGCCACACCGCCGCCCACCAGGCGCGACATCACATCGCTGACGACGGCGACGGGAAGTTCAGAGAAATCGGTGACGAAAGCCTGGTCCAGGCGTTCCCACTGGCTGCGAATACGAAAGCCGCTGGTCATAAATTGTCCTCAGTCGAAATCAGGATGCGGAAAGTTCGGAGACACGGGCCAGGCTGCGTTCGTCTGCAGGGGCGCCGTCGAGCACCGAGATGATGTGGCGCGCGGCGGTCTCGGCCATCTGGATGGCAGACCCCTTGGTGACGCCAGCGACATGCGACGTGACCAGCAGATTGTCCATTGCCCAGAGCGGGCTGTCGACAGGCGGTGGCTCCACTGAAAAACTGTCGAGGCCGGCGCCGGCGATCCGCTTGCGCGCCAGGGCATCGAGCAATGCTGCCTCATCAATAATGCCGCCGCGCGCCGTATTGACGATGATGGCATCGGACTTCATCTGCTCGATGCGGGCGGCATTGATGAGATTGCGCGTCTCATTGGTCAGGGGGCAATGCAGGCTGACGATATCGGCGCGTGACACGAGGTCGTCGAGCGTCACCGGCTCGAAGCCGCAATCGCTGGCCGCCTGCGGCGTCATCGGGTCGAACACCAGTACCGTCATGCCGAGGGCTGCAGCCAGTCGGCCGGTCTCCTTGCCGATCGAGCCGAAGCCGACCAGCCCGATCACCGAGCCGGCAATATCGCGGCCGATGAAGCTGGGCTTGGGCCAGGCGCCGCCCTTGATGGCCTTGTCGAGTGTCGGCAATTGCTTGAGCAACGCAATGGCCAGCGCGATCGAATGCTCGGCAACGGCCAGTGCATTGGAGCCCATCGAGCGCAGCACCGGCACGCCCCGCGCCGCTGCGGCAGCGATATCGACATTGTCGACGCCGACGCCATGCTTGACGATCACCTTGAGCTTGGGAGAGGCGTTGATGACCTCTGCGTTGATCTGGCCCTGGCGGACCATGATCGCGTCGACGCCAAGCTCGGCGCAGCGTGCGGCGACCGCATCGGACGGCGTGTAGGGGGGCGAGAAATAGACGTCGATATCATTGGCGTTGAGCAGCGCCACCGCGCTGGCCGCGATGGTATTGTGGGTCACCAGAATACGGCGCCCGCGCTGACCGGTAGCGGCAGACAAATCAGCCATTGTTGTGCTCCAGAGTGCTGGCCAGCGCGAGCAGCGCCCTGGCCCGGGAAACGATCGGGGCATCGACGAACTTGCCATCGACGGTATGAGCGCCGATGCCACCCGACGCCGCCTGCTCGTCGGCCGCGACGACCTTGCTGGCCCAGGCAATATCGGCTTCGCTGGGCGAAAAGGCCGTATTGAGCGTCGCGACAATTGAGGGATGGATGCAGCTGGCGCCGTCGAAGCCGAACTGCCGCGCCTCGATGGCGGCAGCGCGCATGCCATCGAGATCGTTATAGTCGGCCACGGTACGCAGCAGCCCAAAGGAGCGCACACCGGCCGCCCTGGCAGCGAGATGGATCATCTGCTTGGGCAGGCTCAGCACCTGTGGCAGGGGGAGCCCGCCCATCGCCGTGGCCAGGTCCTCGCCGCCACCGCTGAGGGCGAAGACGCGCGGACCTCTGGCGATATCGAGGGCTCCCAGGACCCCCAGCGGGCTTTCGATCAGCGGCACAAAGACCATGGGCTCGCGCCCCAGTTCGGCCTCGATGGGGGCCAGGAAATCCGCCATGGCGACGAGCACTGCGGCAGAATCGACCTTGGGAATATAGATGCCGAAGGCTCCTGCCCGGCACGCCGCTTCGGCATCGGCAAAGCGGCGGTCATCGGTGGCGTTGATGCGCACCAGAACCGGCGCGCCGGACCTGCCCGCCATGCTGACTGACTCAGCCAGCGCCTCGCGGGCCGGAGTCTTCATCGATGGCGCGACGGCATCTTCCAGGTCGATAATGATTGCATCGGCGCCGCGGGCATGGGCCTTTTCAATGAACCTTGGATTGCTGCCGGGCACATAGAGCAGCGAGCGGATAATCACGACGGCGCTCCCTTGAGGATCTGCGCAATATCGGCTTCGGCAATGCCGGCATCGCGCAGCACCTGCCTGGTGTGTTCGCCATGTCCGGGCGCCTGGCGCCGCCACACGCCGGGGGTTTCAGAAAGCCGTGGCAGGATATTGTGCATGGGTAGCGTACCGTTCTCGGCATCTTCCACATCGACGATGATTTCGCGCTCGGCATAGTGGGGATCGGCCGAAATATCGGCAATGTCATAGACCGGGCCAACCGTTGCGCCGGCGGCGCGCATCTCCGCAAGGGCCTGCTCGCGGCCGCGCTGGGCAAACCAGGCAGCTATCGGCGCATCCACCAGGGAGCGATGCCGCACCCGCTCGGCATTGCTTGCAAAGCGCGGGTCGGTCTTCATCTCGGGGTGGCCGATAATGTCGAATATGCGCATGGCAACGGTCTGGGTGGAGCCCGACAGGGCGGCGTATTTGCCGTCGTTGCATTTGTAGACATTGCGTGGCGAGACGGTGTTGGAGGCGCTGCCCGAACGCTCTTTGACCTTGCCGGTGACCTTGTAGATCGCCGCTTCCGGCCCAAGCACTGCATACATGGGCTCGAGCAGGGACAGATCGATTACCTGGCCTTTGGCGAGACCCTTTTCACGGGCCAGCAGGGCCATGGTCACGGCCTGCGCGCCATAGATTCCTGCGATCATGTCGGCCAGCGCCAGCGGCGGCAGCACCGGTTCGCGATCGGGAAAGCCGGTGCGGGCGGCAAAGCCGCTCATGGCCTCGACCAATGTGCCAAAGCCTGGATTCTGGGCATAGGGACCGGTCTGGCCGAAGCCCGAGATGCGGACCACGATCAGGTCGGGATTGAGCGCCAGCAGGACGTCCGGTGCCAGACCCATCTTTTCGAGCGTGCCCGGCCGATAATTCTCGATGAACACGTCGGCCGTCGGGATCAGTGCCTTGAGCGCTGCCATATCGACGGATTCGCGCAGGTTGAGCAGGACGGAGCGCTTGTTGCGGCCATAGGTCTTCCAGTGCAGCGACTGGCCGTCATCGATCCAGTCTCGCAGCGGGTCGCCATCGGGTGGCTCGATCTTGATGACATCGGCACCAAAATCGGCCAGTTGCACCGACAGCATGTTGCCGGCGACCAATCGCGACAGGTCGAGCACCCTGGTCCCGCTCAGCGGGCCGGTGGCCTCGGGTTGGAAGTGTCTGGTTTTAGTCATCACCCGGTCCTCAGGCTTCGCCTGGGCGGTCGGCATAGACGGCGGTGGCCTCGGGCGGAATACGGACCTTGACCCTGCCCGGCTGGATCTCATGCGGTGTCAGAATGCGCAGTTCGCCGCCGCCCACATCGACGGCATATTGATAAGTCGAACCGAGATAGGTGCTGCCGGCAATATCGACCTCGATCGTATTGTCGGTGGCCGGCGGCGCGACTTCGATACGCTCGGGGCGCACGGCGACGACCAGCGAACCGTCGGCTTTTGCCGAACCCGGCGCGGTCTTGATGCGCACGCCATTTCCCAGCTCGACGACATTATGGGTGCTGTTGGATTCCACCAGCTTGCCGGCCAGGAAGTTGGACGAACCGATAAAGTCGGCAACAAAGGAATCCGTCGGACGCTCATAGATATCCTTGGGCGTGCCGAGCTGGCGCAGATGGCCCATGCTCATTACGGCAACGCGGTCAGACACGGCCAGGGCCTCTGACTGGTCATGCGTCACATAGATGGTGGTGACGTTGAGGCGTTCCTGCAATTCGCGCAGCCAGACCCGGGCCCGCTCGCGCAACTTGGCATCGAGGTTGGACAGCGGCTCGTCGAGCAGCAGGAGGCTTGGACGATAGACCAGCGCACGAGCCAGCGCCACACGCTGCTGCTGCCCACCGGACAGCTCGAACGGGAAGCGCTCGGCATAGGGCAGCATTTCGACCAGCGACAGCGCTTCCTTGATGCGCTCGTCGCGCTCGGCTCGGCCCATCTTGCGCAGCTTGAGCGGGAAGGCCAGGTTGTCGGCCACGCTCATATGCGGCCATAGCGCATAGGACTGGAACACCAGGCCGATATTGCGGTGTTCGGGCGGCACGAAGGTCTTTTTCGACCCGTCGAATAGCACCTTGTCGCCGATGCGGATGATCCCGGAGGTCGCGTGATTAAGGCCAGCGACCGAGAATAGTGTCGTCGACTTGCCGCAGCCCGAGGGGCCCAGCAAGGTGAGGAATTCGCCTGCAGCGACATCGATGGAGATGTCGTTGACGGCGGTAACGCCACCATAGCGGATGGTGAGGTTTTCGAGGACAAGGTTAGCCATAGATACGGGCTCCCAGAACGCGGCGGGCGAGGAACACAAACACCGCGGTGATGATGACTTGAATGGTAGCAAGGGCGGAGACGGGGCCGTTGTCACCCTGCGCGACGAGTTGCAGCATGGTGGTGCCGATGATTTCCGATCCCGGCTGGAACAGGAAAGCCGCCGTTACATATTCCTTGAAGAAGTGGATGAAGAGCAGCGCATAGCAGGAGAACAGCGCCGGCTTGAGGATCGGCATGATGATCCGCGTGACGGTGGTCCACCAGTCGGCACCCGAGATGCGGGCACCACGATCGAGCTCCTCGCCAATCTGGGACAGCGCCGGCGAGATGGTGCCGAAGCCGACCGGGATGTAGCGCAGGATGAAGGCCAGTACGAGAATCCAGATGGTGCCCCGCACGACGTCCAGACCGGGCAGCCAGACCACGGCATAGAAGAAGCCAAGGCCGGCGATGATGCCGGGGACGGCCCGGGGGAACAGCGCCAGATACTCGAGCGGACGGCCCAGCCTGAACTCGGAGCGGCGAGCCACCAAGGCGATGAGAGTGACGAAGAACGTGCCGATGAAAGCGCCGACCAGCGAGATGATGATCGAATTGGTGATCGAGCGCATGTAGTTGGCCGACGAGAAGATCAGCTCGAAATTTGCCGTCGTCAGCAGTTTCCAGAACGGCACCAGCGGCGTCAGGAAGCTCACCCCTGCCCGCAGGAAGATGCCGGCGAACACGGTGATGATGGTGAAGAACAGGAAGGCAAAGACAATGCCAAAGGCTGGCCAGCGCCAAGCGCCGAGGTCGAGCAGAGCCGGGCGGCTGGCCTTGCCGCGCACGGTGACAAAGCGCCCGCTGCCCTTCATCAGGAAGCCCTGCAGCCAGACGAGGAAGGCCACGACGATCAGGAGGATCACGGCGGCAGCGCCGACAATGCCATATTCGGGACGGACAGCAGCGTTGATGCCCTGGTCATAGAGGAAGGTCGTGATGGTCTGGATGCCGCTGGGACCACCGAACAGCAGCGGAATGGCGAGCATTTCGATGCCGATGACAAAGTTGAGCACAGCTGAATAGATGATCGCCGGACGCATCATGGGCACGGTAACCGACCAGAGCGCACGGAACGGGCCGGCGCCGGCCGAACGCGCGGCGTCTTCGAGCTGCGCATCGGCCTTGGTGACGGCGCCAAGGCACATCAGGAAGGCCAGCGGCGCCTGGCTGAGCCCCGCCACGACACCCATGCCGGCGATGGAATAGAGGTCCCATGGCGCAAGCCCGAACCAGCTCTTGAAGGCCAGGGTGATGAAGCCCGAGGGGCCATACATGGTGAACCAACCAAAGGCGATCACCAGGTTCGAGACGAACAAAGGCCAGACGAAGATTTCGCCGAACCAGGCCCGGCCCGGCAGGTTGGTGCGTCCGATCAGCACCGCCATGACAGCGCCGAAGACCTGGGCGACCACCATGGTCAGCACCGCAAAGAACAGCGTGTTGAGGAAAATGGCCAACATGCCGGCTTCGCTGAACAGCCGGCCAAAATTGGCCAGAGTCGCACCTGCATCGGCCGCGTAGAGCGGCTTGTCCAGGAAGGCCTGGATGACAATGGGTGCGATCGGCCCAATGACCAGCACGGCCGTCAAGATCGAGACGCCCCAGAAGATCAGTTGGGAACGGTCGATGAACGGGGCTTTCGCCCGCGTTTCGCTAAAGTCAGTCATGTTGATGATCCATGTTCCGCCGGCAGGACGGTCGACCGGCAATGACCGACCGTCCTCGTCGCGGGAGTGAGGCGTTTACTGGCCCTGGAGAGCGGCATTCCACTTGACGACGAAGTCGCTGGCCTCGGTGATGAGGCCTTCGTCAAAACCGGCGACGATCAGGTTGTCGGCGCCGATCAGCTCGGTGATGCCTTGGTAGGTATAGCGGACCTGATCCTCGGCAACGTCGTCGCGGTAGGGAACGAGCCCGCCCTTGCCGACCAGCGTCTGCCCCTGGTTGCTGAGGGCAAAGTCAACGAACAGCTTGGCCGAGTTGGGGTTGGCCGCGCCTTCTGGAATGCCCATGCCGCGCAGCATCATGATGGTGCCGTCATCGGGGAAGGAGAAGCCGAGAATTTCGCCGCCGGGCTGCTCGAGACGCGGGAAAATGGTGATGCCCGAGACAGCGATGCCGGTCACATATTCGCCGGTGGCGATCTTCTCGTTCATCGCGCCGCCCGAGGTCTCGCCGCGGATCATCTTGCCGATCTGGCGCAGGTCGGCCCAGCCTTCCTCGCCTTTGACGTTCATGTAGTTCCACCAGGCGGCAAGGCCGAAGGAATTGCGGGCGGCGTCATAGGTGGTGATCCTGCCGTCGAACGTGCCGGGATCGGCGACAGCGTCTTCGACCAGCGACTTGAGGCCGGTTGGGCGCTTGTCTTCGGGCAGCAGTGCCGCGTTGTAGGTGATGACCAGCGGATCGGATGACAGCACGCTCACACCCGGATAAGGATTGGCGAAATCGGGCAGCTGCGCCAGTTCGGGGCTCTCATAGGCCATCATCTGGTCGCCTTCGACGCCATAGCTGGCCCAACGGTCATTGGCACCGGACACCAGGATATCGGCGGAGCGCGACCCGGAACCGGCTTCGGCTTCCCAGCGCGAATGCACGGTGCCCGAACCCAGATCAAGCGTCTCAACATTGATCCATGGATACTGGGCCTTGAAGCCCTCAAGCAGCGGCGCCCAGTTGTTGTCAGCCATGTTGGAATAGATGACGATGCCAGCTTCGGCGCGCGAGCCTTCGATCAGGTCAGCATAATCGGCCGGATAATAATCCGGCACCGGCACGGTCTGCGCAAAGGCGCTGACCGATAGGGCTGCAAAGCTGGCGATGACAAGGCTGGTCTTTAGAACATGCTTCATGTGAACGATCCTCCTGTGAGTCACATTGATTTGCGGGTTCGGTGCGCTACTTCAGCGGTAACGGCACGCCCGACACTCGCGACCGCGGCCTTCACCGCGTCGAGATTTGAGATGAACCGCTCGCGTGGTCCGGAAATATTGATGGCGGCGACGACGCGCCCCCTGGCGTCGCGCACGGGGGCAGCGGCGCCAGATGCGCCTTCGACGACGCCATTGATGTTGACGGCAAAACCATCGCGCCGAATCGCGACCAGCAGGTCTTCGAGCTCCGCCCGCTCCGAAGGGGCGAGACCGACCTGGCTGCAATACTCCTCCAGCGCAGCGGGGTCGAAGTCAGCCAGAAAGACCAGGCCGCTGGCCACCTGATGCGGCAGTCGGGTCGGCGCGATATCCCGATCGTAACGAATTTCGCGCTGCGGCAGGATCTTGTTGAGATAGCGGATACGACCGTCTTCGAGAACGGCGACAAAGGCTGACTCACCGACGCTGGCAACGGCTTCATGCAGATGCCGCTCCGCCAGTCGCAGGATTGTCCCCCAGGTCGCGCCGCCCTCGACGCTTTCCCCGGGCAGCCGCACCAGCCGATAGCGGTTGTCGGCAAGACGCTCGACGTAGTTGCGCTTCACCAGCAGCTGCAGAAGCAGCAATCCGCTGCTCTTAGGCACATCAAGCGCCTGCACAAAATCGGTGTAGCTGACCGAGGTGGTCGTGGTGGCGAACCATTCGACCGCATCCAGAATACGCTCCGCTCCCCTGCCGCTCACTGTGACGCCCCTCTAAAGTTCAATATATTGAACTAACTTAGTATGCTGAACTGAACCGCAACATGTCAACTCCATCGCGATCTGGCAAGAGGACGAGTGGCATTTGCGGCCAACAAACTGAGATGGATATCGCTTTGCCTGTTCGACTTGGGAACGGGCCGACGCAGACGAGTGGCGCAAAGTGGCCGAATCGGGCGCCCCAGGGCGCCAGCCGGCGCATTCTCAATGCGACATGGGGGGACGCAATCATCGCCTGGACTGAATCTGGCTTCAGCGCTTTGGCAACACGCCCCAGCATGAGCCCCTATCCACGATGGCGGTTTCACCTGGCCGAGTGGAACCCCATTCCGGATAGCCGAACAAAGGCCTGAAGGCCTGCGTTTCTTGAAAATGTCATGGCATGGCCTATACACTCCGGTTTTCGGTGGGGTAGGCCTAATGCGATCAAGTCACGACACTCCGGGCCCCGCCCAGCCGGCATTTCGTGCTTCCTCCGGGTCGCGCTGGTCGGCAGCCGGCGCGCCGGAAAACCGGCGGCGCCTGGCGTGAGGCCGGAAGCTGACGGGCCTCGGAGGCCGACAAGCACCGGCACGCCCGGCACAGCGGGCGAGGTCTTCCAGGTCTTCCTCAAGCTGGGCCTGACATCCTTTGGCGGTCCCATTGCCCATCTGGGTTATTTCCGGGATGAACTGGTCACACGGCGCCAGTGGATCAGTGAAGCAGGCTATGCCGATCTCGTTGCACTCTGCCAGTTCCTGCCGGGGCCGGCATCGAGCCAGGTCGGCTTCGCGCTGGGATTGCTGCGCGGCGGACCGCTCGGCGCCCTGGCCGCCTGGACGGCGTTTACACTGCCCTCGGCGCTCTTTCTGCTGCTCTTCGCGTACGCAGCCGCCTGGTTCGAAGGCGACGCCGGAGCCGGGCTGCTGCATGGCCTCAAACTTGTGGCCGTGGCAGTGGTTGCACAAGCCGTGTGGGGCATGGCCAAGGCACTCACGCCGGACCGGGAGCGGGCTGGCATCGCGTTGCTGGCCGTATTTCTGGTGGTTCTGGTTGGCGGCTCGATCGGGCAGGTCGCGGCGATCGTCGGCGGCGGACTTGCGGGGGGGTGGCTGTGTCGCGGACTGCCGCTGAACCAGGTTGGTCACCTGACATTTGGCGTGCCGAAGGCGGTCGGATGGGCGGCGCTCTGCCTCTTCTTTGTCTTGCTGGTCGGACTGCCCGTTGTCGAAGCCGCCGCTTCATCGCAGGCTCTTGCCCTCTTCGATGCATTCTACCGCGCGGGCGCACTGGTGTTTGGGGGCGGACACGTCGTGCTGCCGCTGCTGGAAGCGGAGGTGGTGCAAAGCGGCTGGATTTCCAGCGATGCCTTCCTTGCCGGCTATGGGGCCACCCAGGCCGTCCCCGGCCCGCTCTTTACGTTCGCGGCCTATCTGGGGGCCGTGATGCAGGAGGGGCCGGCAGGCCCCCTGGGCGCTGCCATCGCCCTGGTAGCGGTGTTCCTTCCCGGCCTGCTGCTGGTTGTGGGCGCGTTGCCGTTCTGGGATGCGTTTCGATCCCGGCCCCATGCTCAGGCCGCAATGCGCGGCGCCAATGCCGCCGTGGTGGGCGTTCTGGGGGCAGCCCTCTACACCCCCGTCTGGACCAGCGCGGTGCTGACACCCGCCGATTTTGCCCTGGCATTGGCGGGCTTCCTGTTGCTGACCGTATGGAAGACCGCGCCGTGGATCGTTGTGATCACGCTGGCAACAGCTGGTGCGCTGCTCACGCTGGTCTGATGCGGGGATCGGCGCCCGATACCCGGCGCCGACGCGCTCCTGCGACCTGGCGTTCTTGGACTGAACGCCAGGCGCAGTCGGTCAATGCGACAGCAGAACGGGCAATCGCAGGTCGTCCAGCACCCCTTTCGTTGCCCCGCCGAGAACGAAATCGCGCAGCCGCGAATGGCCATAGCCGCCCAGAACCAGCAGCCCGGCATTGTCGGCCAGCGCCGCATCCTGCAGGGTTTGGCCAATCGGCCGGCCATTGCCGGCAATGGCGCGGGCTTCGGCCTTGATGCCGCGCCGCTTCAGGTGCTCCACGAGGCGCTCGGTGGCCTGCAGATCGTCGATGTGTTTTTCGTCCTTCACTGTGCCGACAATGACGCGGGTGGTCCTGGTCAGGAAAATCTCGGCGTCGGCAACGGCGCGGGCCGCAACCCGGCTGCCGTCCCAGGCCACAAACACGGTGCCATAATCGGGATCATCCTGGCGTTCGGGCAACAGCACAACCGGGCGACCCGATCCGAAGATGACGGCCTCGATGGCGCCACGGATTGCCTGATTGTCCTGGCTCCAGCCGAACAGGGTCAGATCGTGGTAGCGGGCCTGCCCCGCTGCCGCTTCGCCAAACCGTTCGGGAATAGCCTCGATCAAGCCAGAGCGAACACCGACATTGGCCTGGGCGGCGGCTTGCGCGACGGCGTCGGCGATTTCCTGTCCGCGGGCATGGCAGGCATCCTTGATGCCTTTGAGCATCCCCGGCACATCGACCACAAATTGTGCCATCGTATTGGTCGGCGCGTGAAAATCGGGCTCCAGCACCACGACGTGCAGCGCGGCGCCCAGATATTGGGCGACATTGGCCGCGCGGTGCGCAAAGTCACCGGCTGGGACGTCGGGGTAGGTGATCAGGGGAACCAATGCCTGCAATGTCATGTCGCCTCACTTCGGGGTTTACCAGCGCGGGAGAACGGTATCGAGATCCATCGGCGCCACCATAGCGGCACCGTCAGGCGGGCGCTTGACCCATGTCAAAGCCAGGGCACGGCGGAGCAGTTTCCGGCCGGGCGTTCACTTTTGCGGCGGGCGGCGTGTTGAGGATGGTGGATTGGGCCGGCGGCGATGTATAGGGTCCACGACCAGACTCACCAAGAAGCGCAGTTAGTAACGTGTCTCAAGCAACTCCCCTCCCCAAGGTCGTTATCAGCACTCCGTTGGGCGACATGACCATCGTCGTCGACGTCGCGAGCGCCCCCGTCACAGCCGCCAATTTCCTGGCCTATGTCGATCAGGGCCTGCTCAAGAATGCCAGCATTTATCGCATCGTGGCCGATTGCAATCAGCCCGATACGCTGCCGGCCAAGATCGACGTGCTGCAGTTCGGGCACCTGATGCAGGGCAAGGAATATCCCACGCCCCTGCCCGCAATCGTGCATGAACCCACCAGCCAGACCGGCCTGCGCCATCGCGACGGTACGCTGTCCATGGCGCGGTTTGCGCCGGGCACGGCATCGTCGGGCTTTTTCATCTGCGTCGGCGACCAGCCCGAGCTGGATGAAGGCGGCAAGCGCCAGCCCGACGGCCAGGGCTTTGCGGCCTTTGGCTGGGTCGAGGACGGGCTGGACGTGGTCCGGGCCCTGCATGGCAAGGCCGAGGCCTCCGATATGCTGACCCAGCCTATTCCGCTGCTTGACGTAAAGCGCGCCTGAGCTTTGGCGGCCGGCGCGTCCGGCCGCTTACACCGGCAGGTCGGGCAGCTCTACTTTCTGATCGAAGGTGCGGTAGAGCTGGCCCCAGCCGGGATCGCAGAGATATTGCTGCAGGTTTGCCCGCTCGACCAGCGCATTGGCCTGCCGATTGGCTTCCTCCAGCGCCGCGTCCATGTCGACATTGAGCACCTTGCGGTTCTCCATGATGATCTCTCCATTGACCATGACCATTTCCACATCTGACCCGACGGCCTGATGCACCAACCGGTGCACGGGCAGCCAATTGGGCGTCAGGTGCGGCTGGTTCATGTCGAGCACGGCGATATCGGCCTTCTTGCCCACTTCGAGCGAGCCGATCTCATGGTCCAGGCCCAGCGCCCGCGCCGCGTCGATGGTGATCATCTCCAGCACCTTGCCGGGCGGGAAATAATAACGGTCGTGATTGCGCAGCACGTGTTGGGTCGCCTGGAATGAGCGGGCGGTCTGCAGCATGTCGAAATAGCGGCTCGGCGCGGTGCCATCCGAGGTGATGGCGACATTGACGCCGCGCGCCATCATCTCGATCACCGGGGTGGAGCGCCCGGGCGGCGCATGGGTCACATGGGTGCCGGTTTCGGCCAGGATATCGATCTCCTGATGCGAAATGCCCCAGCAATGCTGCAGATGGATATCGGGCCCCAGCAGGGCGTTTTCCTTGTCCTGATAGGCGAGCCGGATCTGGCCGGCAAAGGCATCGGAATGGATGCGGACGCCGTATTTGCGCGCCAGCTCGCGCACGGCGCGGGCCTGGTCACGGTCATCCTGAGTGAGGGAAACCGCCTGATCAGGCGTCGACATGTTGGAAGGGTCGAGAGAGGGCACGATGGTGAACGGCGTCACATAGACGCTGAGCCGGCCATCGGCTGAGCCATTGATGCTCTGGATGGCGGCTTCGGTGCCGTCCATCATCTGCGCGAACGAAATGCTGTGCGGCACCGGCGCGCCGGTTTCCCAGCGGGTGACGGCGCGCGGCCATGGCAGACCGGCGGGGCCGGTGCAGATGATTTCGCGCAGGCCCAGTTCGCCATAGGCGCGGGCGTGATTGATGGCAAATTGCGGATCGTCGCTGCGCGGCATCGAGGAGATGATGCTGACCCCGGTGGTGACGCCCGAGCGCAGCCGTTCGAGGCCGGACACCAGGCCATCGGCATACCAATAGTCGCGCGTCGTGTAGTGATAATAGACCGGGGTGACGATCTTCATCCAGAGCGGGTTGGTATCCACCCCGATGCTGCGGATCAGGCAATGGCCGGCATGGCCATGGGCGTCGATCAGGCCGGGAATGACCAGCTTGTTGCGGCAGTCGATCACCCGGTCTTGCGGATTGATGGTGACGTCGTCGCTGGCGCAGACCTCGACAATCCGGTCATCGACCACGCGCACTGCGCCGCGCTCGATGATGCGGCGCTGCTTGTCCACCGGCACCACTGTGCCGTTGACGAAAACTATCGCTGCCATGTCATTGCTCCATCATCACAATAGGCCGGTGCCAGTCAAAGCACTGGAAAGGCTGGGCGGAAAAGCGCTTCGACTGGCGGATGCTGCCAGCTGCGGTCGGGATATCTGGCGATCAGGCCTTCGAACTGGCGCTGGGCGCGACTGCGGGCCGCGACCATGTCGAAGCCAGTGATGCAGCCATCGCGCATGACCAGACGGCCATCGACGAACACCGCCTGGGTGACCTTGCCATTGCCGCCCATGACCAGGGTGGTAATGGGGTCGACCGTGGGCGTCATATGCACATCATCGAGCCGGAAGATCGAGACGTCGGCACAGGCGCCCGCTTCGAGCCGGCCGAGATCGCTGCGACCCAGAGCCTTGGCGCCGCCCAGCGTCGCGGCATTGTAGAAATCGGCACTGCTGGTCGCGGATGAGGATTTGTCGGCGATGCGGCTGGCGATCAGCCCGGCCAGCATATTCATCCACATATCGGGCGGGGCGGTATCGGTGGCCATGCCGATATTGATGCCCTTGTCGCGGAATTTGGCGAAGGAATTGAGCACGCTGCCCATGCGCGCCGACACCAGCGGTGAATGCGCCAGGGTCACGCCATGCTCGGCATAGAGCTCGATATCTGTTTCATTGGCATGAGTGCCGTGCGGGGCGATCAGCCGCTGGCTGAGCAGGCCATGCGAGGCCAGCCATTGCGGGCCGGTGGTGCCGTGCAGCGCCTGCATGGTGTCCAGTTCGAGCTTGCCTTGGGACATGTGCAGGCGGACGCGGCAATCGAGATCGCGGGCGGCGGCCATGGTGCGTTGCATCAGTTGCAGCGTATTGGTTTCCACCCGGTCGGGCGCCAGCAGACCGTTGATCAGCCCGCCATGATCGCCATGGCGGCGGCGGATGAATTCGATAGCGTCGTCCAGGCCCTTTAGGCCGCGCGCTTCATCGAACCGCAGGTGAAACACACCAGCATCATCGACCACCGAGCCGCCGGAGCGATAGGCAGGGCCGATAAATACGCGCAGTCCGATTTCAATCGCGGCATCGGCTGCGGCGTCGAACTCGGAGACGGTTTCGGCCCATTGGCGATAATAAAGCGAGGCGATGGGCAGCGCCGTGGTGATGCCATTGAGCAGGAGGCTGGCGAAGGAGAACTTCTTCTGGAACGCCAGCTCGTCGGCCGAATACATTTCGTAGGGGCCGCGCTCGACATAGCTGGTGGGCCAGATGCGGCCGCGCGACCAACCGGGCTGGTTGTCCAGCACCAGCGTATAGGTATCAAGATCGGAGAGGGCATCGAGATCGATGAGGCCCGGGCTGATCAGCGCATCGCCGAGATCGATCCGCCGGGCGACGTCGCCCTCGAAGCGCTGGCCGGCATAGAGCACGCGGCTGCCTTCCAGCACCAGTTCGCCATTGCGGAAAAACACGTGGCAGCCGTCTTGATGGGCCAAGAGCCAATTTGCCGTCAGCAGGGTCCGTCCGGCCGGCCGTTCACCCAGATTGAGGTCGCCCAAGCCCGTCATATCGCCCCCCATGATCAGGTGCCGGTGCCCCAGTGGGGCACCGGCTTGTCGTCTTACTCGGTGGTCGCCATGGTGAACCAATGACGCGCCTTGTTGTCGGCGCGCACGTCGATGGATTCGATGTGCTTGGTGGTGGCCCAGGCAATCGGCTGCTGGTGCAGCGGAATCAGCAGCACCTGTTCCTTGGCGATACGCAGAGCCTGCTCTTCGAGCGCCAGGCGTTCAGCCGGATCGCTCACTTCCGCAGCCTTGTGGACCAGTGCGTCCAGTTCGGGTTCCGACCACCCACCATAATTGGACACGCCGAACGTACCTTCCCTGGTTGCCAGCACCTGCGAGAGCAGCGAGAAGGCATCCAGCGTCGGCTCATTGGCCCAGCTGATGTTGAAGACTTCGGTTTCGCCCTTGGTCCGCTTGGGCGACTGGACGGCGCGCGGGGCCATGTCGATCGTGGGCTGGAAACCAGCGCGCGACAGCATGTTGGAAATGCCCTGGCACCAGTCTTCCTCGTTGATGCTCTCGTCGTTCATGCAGGTATAGGTGAAGGGCAAGCCTTCGGCGCCGGCTTCCTTCAACATGGCTGCGGCCTTGGCAGTGTCACCCGGCTCATAGGTATCGAGGGCGGCCGAATAGCCGGCGATATCGGGGGCGATCAGCGAGCCGGAGGGCCGCGCCAGACCGCGCATGATGCGCTGGTTGATCAGGTCACGATCGATAGCGGTTTCAAAGGCCTGGCGCACGCGCAGGTCGTTGAACGGATTGGGGGCGCCGCTGGGCAGGGTCTCGTTGCGGTTGAAACCGATAAACACCGTGCGCAGTTCGGTCAGGTTCATCACATTGATGTTCGGATCGGCCTTGAGACGCTCCAGATCCTGGATCGGGGCGCTGTCGATCAGATCGACTTCACCCGACAGCAGTGCCGCGATACGGGTTGCAGCCGAGGTGATCGGGATGAATTCCAGGCGATCGACATTGTGGTGCTTTTCATCCCACCACTGGTCGTTGACCAGCAGCACGGTCTTGCTGTCGGGCGAGCGGCTTTCGAGCATGAAGGGGCCGGTGCCATTGGCGTGGCTGGTGGCATAGCCTTCAACGCCCAGCGCGTAGTCCGATGGCTTTTCGGTATTATTGTCCTTGAGCCAATCGGCGTCGAACACGAAGATATTGGTGATGTCGTTGAGGAACAGCGACGAAGTGGCGCTGACATCGACTTCGACGGTGTAGTCGTCGATCTTCCGAATGTCCTTGAACAAGGGCATGTTGCCCTTGAGCGGCGACGCAGGATCGGCAGCGCGCTTGAACGAGGCCACCACGTCATCGGCGGTCATCTCGGCACCGTTGTGGAATTTCACGCCTTCGCGCAGCTTGAAGCGCCAGAACTTGCCATCGACCAGTTCCCACTCGGTCGCCAGCGCCGGCTGCAGCTGGAAGGTCTTGTCGTAACGGACCAGGCTTTCATAGATGTGGTTGAGGAAAGCCAGGTTGGAGGTGGATGGGATCGAATTGGGATCGAGCGAATAGATATCGGCGCGTGAACCCCACTTCACGGTTTCGGCGTGTGCTGCCATCGCGCCGAGCGACAGCGACAGTGCCAATACGGCCACTGCTTTCTTCAAGACTGACATGCGTTCTCTCCTGTTGTGACTGCGTTCCATTCTCGTCCCTCGGCCCGGCACACGGCCTTCGGGATGATCTCGATTTCGCCTGCGGTCCCCTCGGCCGTGATCAGGCGAAGTGGCACGCCACGCGGCGGCCATCGGGTTTGTGTTCCAGTTCGGGTCGCTCGGCCTTGCAGCGCGGCTGCGCCAGCGGGCAGCGCGTGTGAAAGGTGCAACCAGAGGGTGGTGACAAAGGGCTCGGCACTTCGCCGGCCACGATCTCGCGGTCGCGCTGCGGGTCGTTCACATTGGGGATCGTCTGCAGCAAAAGCTGGGTATAGGGGTGCTGCGGATCGGCAAATAGCAGCTCGGTTTCCGCCTCTTCGACGATGCGGCCGAGATACATCACCGCGATACGATCCGACATGTGGCGGACGACGCTGAGGTCGTGGCTGATGAACAGATAGGTCAGTCCCAACTCATCCTGCAGGCGGCGCATCAGGTTGAGGATCTGCGCCTGCACCGATACGTCGAGCGCCGAGGTCGGCTCGTCGCAGACGAGGAATTCCGGCTCGGACGCGAGGGCGCGGGCAATGGAAATGCGCTGGCGCTGGCCGCCGGAAAACTCGTGCGGGAACTTCTCGCCATCGGCGTAATTGAGCCCGACAATGTCCAGCAGCTCGGCGACGCGCGCCGCGATATCGGCCTCGTTGTCGCGCAGCTTCAGCTCACGCAATGGCTCGGCGATGATGTTCTTGACCCGCCAGCGCGGATTGAGCGAGGCATAGGGATCCTGAAAGATCATCTGGGCCGAGAGCGGCGCGCCCGACTTGCCGGCGGCAAAGCGGATCTCGCCGGCGCTGATCTCGTAAAGCCGGGTGACGAGCTTGGCGACCGTCGACTTGCCGCAGCCCGATTCCCCGACAAGGCTCAGGCAACCGCCCATGGGCACGTCGAAGGTGACATCGTTGACGGCATGCAGCAGGCGGCGCGGCTGGCGATAGACCACCCGGTTAAGGAACGAGGCCGAGACGTCGAAGACCTTGTCGAGATGCACCACTTCGAGCGCATTGGTTGGTGCCTCGGTCATGCGACGCCTCCATTGTGCAGCCAGCAGGCGGCGCTGCCGGAATTGGTTGGAACCAGTGCGGGGCGCTCGCTGCGGCAGCGGGGGCCGGCCTCGGCGCAGCGCGGATTGAAGGCACAGCCGGGCGGCGTCGCATTGAGGCGCGGCATCGAGCCATCGATCTGGTTGAGTTCCTTGACCCGGGCGCCAAGCGCGGGGATCGAAGCCATCAGCCCACGCGTATAGGGATGCGAGGGTGATTTCAGCACCTTGTCGACCGGCCCGATCTCGATCAGGCGCCCGGCATACATCACCGCCACGCGGTCGGCGGTTTCGGCGATGACGCCCATATCGTGGGTCACCAGCATGACCGCCGTGCCGTTCTCCTTGCACAGCCGGCGCAGAAGGCCGGTGATCTGCGCCTGGATCGAGACGTCGAGCGCCGTGGTCGGCTCGTCGGCGATGACCAGCTTGGGGCGGGCCGCCAAAGCCAGGGCGATCACCACGCGCTGGCGCATGCCGCCGGAGAACTGATGCGGATATTGATCGACACGCTCTTCGGGAGCCGGAATGCCGACTTCGCGCAGCAATTCGATGGCGCGGGTCCGGGCCTGTTTCTTGCCCATCTCGGGCATGTGCTGACGGATGGTTTCGCCCAGCTGGTCGCCAATGGTGAACAGCGGATTGAGCGAGGTCAGCGGGTCCTGAAAGATGGCGCCGATTTCGCGGCCGCGCACCATTTCCATTTCCGCATCGCTCAACTGGTCGATGCGGCGGCCTTCGAGATAGATCTCCCCGGCAGTGACGCGGCCGGGCCGCTCAAGCAGGCCCAGAATGGCCAGCCCGGTCATCGACTTGCCGGCCCCTGACTCGCCGACCACGCCGAGGATTTCACCCGGCTGGATGGTCAGCGAGACCTCGTTGAGCGGCGTCAGGGTGCCATGCCGGTTGGGAAATTCGACGACCAGGTCGCGGACGTCCAGGCACGGTTGGTTTGCGTCAGCCATTGAGCCGGTCCCTCGTGGGATAACTGGGCGGAAAAATCTCGGATACTGGCGGATTGCCCCAGGTGCGGGCCGGGTATTGCGCAATCAGGCGATCGAACTGGGCCTGGGCCTGACCGCGGGCTGCCTGCAGGTCGAAGCCTGCGACCTGACCGTCGCGCATCGAGAGGCGGCCATCGACAAACACGGCCTTGGTCACCTTGCCGGAGCCTCCGGTAACCAGCGTGGTGATCGGATCGATCGAGGGCGCCATATGCAGGTCGTCGAGCCCGAACACGGCGATATCGGCCTTGCTGCCGACGGCGATGCGACCGATGTCGTCGCGATCCAGCGCCTTGGCGCCGCCGAGGGTGGCGGCGTCGAAGAAGTCGCGGCAGAGCACCCGGTCGGGGGCGCCATCATTCATGCGGCAGACGATCAGCCCGATCAGCATGTTCATCACCATGTCGGGCGGCGTCGTATCGGTGCCCAGCGCAATGTTGATGCCCATGTCGCGCAGCCGCGAGAACGATTTGAGGCTGCCGCCGCCACGCCCCGAGACCAGCGGGCAATGCACCACCGATACGCCATGGCCTGCATAGAGCGTCAGGTCTTCGGCACTTGCCTCGGTGGCATGGGGAGCGATCAGGCGGTCATTGAGCAGGCCTTCGCGGGCCAGCCAGACCGGAGCGGTCGAGCCGTGCAGCGCCTTGACGGTGTGCACTTCCATGACACCCTGCGCCATGTGGAGCCGCACCTTGCAATCGAGTTCCTCGGCGCGCGCAAGGGTGGCGCGCAGCAGGCCGGCGGTTGCGGTTTCGACGCGGTCGGGCGCCAGGAGGCCCTGTACCAGCCCTTCATAACGACCAGCCTGCCGCTCGATATATCTGACCGCTTCATCAAGGCCTTCGAGCCCGCGGGCTTCATCGAAATGAGCGCGCATATCGCCGGGACCGTGCAGCACCATGCCGCCGGAGCGATAGGCGGGGCTGAGATAAACGCGCAGGCCCAACTCGCCCGCCGCATCGGCGGCAGCGTCGAACTCGGCAGTGGTTTCGCCCCATTGGCGATAGAACAGCGAGGCAATCGGCGCCGCCGTGGTGATGCCATTGAGCAGCAATTGGGCGAAGGCGAACTTCTTCTGAAAGGCCAGTTCCTCGGGCGTGTACATTTCGTACGGCCCGTTCTCGACATAGGAGAGCGGCCACACCCGGCCCTTTTTCCAGGCAGGAAAATGATCGATCCCCAGGATCGTCGTATCGAGATCGGACAGCGCATCGAGGTCGACGAGGCCGGGGGAGATCAGCGAAGCGCCGAAATCGACGCGGCGGGCCACCTCACCGGGAAAGTCATGACCGGCAAAGATGACCCGGTCGCCTTCGATCACCACTTCGCCACGCTTGAGCAGCACCGGGCCGGCGCCCTCATGGACCAGGACCCAATCGGCGGTCAGCAGCGTGCGGCCATCCGGACGCGCGCCCAGTTTCAGCGCTGCAAGGGCAGTCTGGTTCGCGCCGGTCATGGCATGTCCACGATGCAGGTGCCGTTGCGGGCGATGACCCGGCCGGCCTTGATCACCGCCGGACGCGGCGTGGTCTCGACCACGGCATGGGCGACGGTTTCGCCAGCCAACAGGGTGAAATCGGCCTTGTCACCGACAGCGACGCCATAGCCGTCGAGCCGCATCACGTCAGCGCCGCCCTGCGACACCAGTTCGAGCATGTGGCGGAGGTCGATATCGGAGCGCACGGCATTCTTCATGCCGATGATGCGGGCGCGATCCATCATGTCGGGCTGACCCCAGGGGCCCCAGGTATCGCGGATGCCGTCGCAACCGGCGCCGACGCGCACGCCGGCTTCACGCAGGCGCTTGACCGAGGGCACAGTGGCGGAAGGCGCGCCGGTGGTGAGGATGGCGATATCGAGTTCGGCGATTTCCTCGATCAGCTTGCCGACGCGCAGATAGTCATTCATGCCCAGCGCAAAGGCGTGGCTGATACCGAAACGCCCCTGCATGCCATTGGCCCGCACCCGCTCGAAGATCAGCTCCATGGTGAAGGCACCGAGCTCGCCCGCTTCATGCAGGTGGATATCGACATCGACGCCATGCTTGAGCGCCAGCTGGAACAGCACATCGAGCTGCCCCTTGGGATCGCGGTCGATGCCGCAGGGATCGATGCCGCCAAGCACGGTGCAGCCATTGGCCAGCGCTTCATCCAGCAATTCAACGGTGCCGGGCATGACCATGACGCCGGACTGCGGAAAGGCGACCAGTTCGATATCGATGATCCCCGCCAGCTTCTCGCGGGTCTCCAGCACGCCTTCGACCAGGGTCAGGCCATGCGTGGTGTCGATATCGACGTGGCTGCGAATGTGGGAAGCGCCGTTGGCGGCCAGGCCAATGGCATGGCGCATCGACTGGCGATGCGGATCCAGCCCGATGGCGATGCGGTTTTCGCGCTCGTAATCGATGCGGCTGCGCAGCACGGCTTCGCGGTTGTTCTCGTGCCAGGCCATGCCCCAGTTGGTCTTGTCGAGATGGGTATGGGCGTCGATCAGGCCGGGCCAGACAATGGCATTGCCGCCATCTTCAACCGCCACGCCCTGCTGCTCGGCAATCGAGCCGATCTCGACGATGACACCATCGCGCACCAGCATGTCGGTAGTGGCGCCGCCCAGGGGACGGACATTCTTGAGGAGCAGATTGTGCATGTCTATCTCAGCTTCGGATTGAGGGCATCGCGCAGCCAGTCGCCCAGCAGGTTCACCGAGATGACCAGCAGGGACAGCTGCATGACGGGGAACAGGACGATCCACCACATGCCCGAGAACAGATATTGATTGCCGATGCGGATCAGCGTGCCCAGCGAAGGCTGGCCCGGTGGCATGCCGATACCAAGGAAGGACAGCGTCGCCTCAGTGAGGATGGCCATGCCAAAGCTGAGCGTTGCTGCCACCATCACCGGGGTCAGCGTATTGGGCAGGATGTGCCGCGCCATGATGCGGCGGGAGGGCACCTTGAGCAGCCGCGCCGCCATTACATATTCCTTGCCGCGCTCGACAATGGTCTGGGCCCGTACGGTGCGCGCATATTGCACCCAGCCCGACAGGGTAATCGCCAGGATCAGCACCGCCGAGGCCCCGACCTCGCGCAGATTGGTCGGCAGCATCTGCCGCACCACCGCCGACACCAGGATGGCGATCAGGATGGTGGGGATAGACAGCACCACATCGCCGATACGCATCAGCAGATTGTCGACGATGCCGCCGAAATAGCCGGCGAGAAGGCCAAAGGTCAGTCCGATCAACAGCGACAGCGTCACCGAGAGCAGCCCGATCATTACAGAGGTGCGGGTGCCATAGAGCATGACCGAGAGCATGTCGCGGGCCTGCGTATCGGTGCCCAGGAGGTAGGGCCATTCGCCACCCTGCACCCAGATCGGCGGCAATTCGGACTTCCACATGTCCAGCTGCATCGGATCATAGGGGTTTTGCGGCGCGATCAGCGGGGCCAGGAACGCCGAGCCCAGCAACACGATCAACAGGATTGCCGCGGCACGCGCCGAGACCGACTGGGTGAAGGCCCACCACAGGTCGCTCTTGCGGATGCGGGTCAGTAACGAGGCTCGGACAGGTGTTGATTTCATCGCCATCTTGCCATTCTCCCGACTAGTTGGCGCCGCGCAGGCGCGGGTCGATCACCGCATAGAAGATGTCGACCATGGTGTTGAGGAAAACGAAGATGAAGGAGACGATGCAGAGGTAAGCCGCCATCACCGGGATATCGATGAAGGTCACCGCCTGGATGAACAGCATGCCCATGCCCGGCCACTGGAACACCGTCTCGGTGATCAGCGCGAAGGCAATCAGGGTGCCGATATTCATGGCGGTCAGCGTCACCACCGGCATCAGGCAATTGCGCAGGGCATGGCTGAAATAGATCCGGTGGCGTGGAATGCCGCGGGCCCGGGCGAACTTGATGAAATCGGAACGCATGACTTCGAGCATTTCCGCCCGCACCAGGCGCATGATCAGCGTCACCTGATAGAGCGACAGCGAGATCGAGGGCAGGATCAGCGCCATGAGGCCCGTGCGGGTCAGGAAGCCGGTTGACCACCAGCCCAGATCCACCACGTCGCCGCGCCCGAAGGCCGGCAAGACCCCCAGCGTCACCGAGAACACCAGGATCAACAGGATACCGACCACGAAACTGGGCAGGGACACCCCGATGATCGAGCCGAATTGCAGGATTTCCGAATACCATTTGCCGCGCTTGATCGCGGTCAGCACCCCGAGGGGCAATCCGATCACCAGCGACAGGATGGTGGCGACCAGCACCAGTTCCATGGTGGCGGGGAAACGCTCGGCGATCAGCCCCAGCACTTCCTGGCCATTGCGATAGGAAATGCCGAAATTGCCCTGCGCCGCATTGGCGACGAAGCGGACATATTGCACGAAGAACCCGTCATTGAGGCCGAGCTTTTCGCGCATCAGCTCGCGGTCGGCCTGGGTGGTCTGCTCGGTGGACATCATATCCACCGGATCGCCGGCGAGGCGGAAAATCAGGAAGGCCAGAAAGGCCACGGCCAGCATCACCAGGAGTGCGTTGGCGAGCTTCTTGATGATGAAGACCAGCATGGGCCTATTCCCCGATCAATCGAAAATGGCGGGGAGCCGACGGCATCTGGCCCATCAATGTTGCTGCGCGCACCCTGGAGCAGGGCTGCGCCGTTTCGACAAATCCCATAGTTCCCTCTTTGTCATGCGACCTGTCTGCGCAGCCGCTTGGGTCATATCCTACCCCGGCACGCACCCTTGTCAATTATATTGTCGACAATTCTGGCGACATTATAATCTGTCAGGTGCCGGGCTTATTCCGTGCAATTCGTCAGGGACCCGCGCTTAATCCTTCACGCGGGGATAGGCATAGGCATTGGCCTTGGACGTGCGCAGCCCGGCGCCCACCAGCGCTTCGGCCGCCTTGATGGCAACGACGATCCCGTCGATGACCACCACCCCGGTGGCCTCGGTCAGCGCTGCGGTCATCTCCGACATGCCGGCGCAACCCAGCACCACCGCTTCGGCGCTATCCTCGTCACGGGCACGGCTGATTTCGGCGACCAGCAGGTCAAAGGCGCGCTGGGTTTCGGTCTCCAGCGTCAGCACCGGCAGGTCGATGCAGCGCACCCGGCGGCAATGCTGGCTGGCGCCGTAGCGCAGCACCAGATCCTCGATGGCGGGCACCGAGCGGGGCAGCGTGGTGATGATCGAAAAGCGCTTGGACAGCACCATGGCCGCCTGCACCGCGGCCTGGCAGATGCCGAGTACCGGGCCGCCGGCAGCCTCGCGCGCCGCATCGAGCCCCGGATCGTCAAAGCAGGCAATGACGGTCGCCTGGGCGCCATCGGCCTCGCCAGCGCGGATCTGCGCCAGCATGTCGGGCACCGACAAGGCCTCGTCCGAGAAGCCCTCGATGCTCACCGGGGTGTCGATGCCGGTGCGGGCGAAAATGCTGGTGCCGGGCGCGGCCACCCGCTGGGCGGTGCGCAAGGCCTGTTCGGTCATCGACGCCGTGGAATTGGGATTGATCAGCAAGATCTGCATGATGGACGGTCTATTTCTGGAGGTCGGCAAGCGCCGGGGGCTTGAGCACGAATTGCTGGTCGGCAACGATGTAGTTGTCCGCATGCAGGCGCGCGATGGGGTGATAGACCTCGGGATTGACGTAGCGCTGGCTCTCGTCGAGGCAATCGGGACGAATGTGCATATGCACGACCTCGCCCAGGATGATGACGCGGCGCGGATATTCGATCAGCCGCTCGACCCGGCACTCCATGGCGCAGGGACTGGCCGGCAGGTAGACGCTCTCGACCTGCACGCCCGGCGCCACCTGCTCATCGGCAAGTTCGAGTTCATCGACATCGGGATCGACGCCCAGGCCGCAGACCAGCATGGTGCGCGACAGGGCCATGTCGACCATGTTCACGGTGAACTGGCCGGTGCGGCGGATATTGGCCATGGTGTCCTTTTCGCGCCCATCCAGCCGCGGCTGGATGCCCAGCGCCACGATGGCCGGGTCATGCGAGAACAGGTTGAAAAAGCTCATCGGCGCGCCGTTATTGTGCCCGCTCCCGGCTTTGGTGGTGACCAGCGCAATCGGGCGCGGGCCAACGAAATTGGTCAGCAGCCGATAGCGGTCCTGTGGCCCCAGCGAGGTCAGATCGAATTCCATTGCGCACCTTCCGTCACGGCCATTGCCGCTGATATGATAGAAAGTCGACATTATTGTCTACAATAACGTCGGTGATTTATGTGGACCGGCGGCAAAAAAAAGTTATGAAGTTGCGAGCAACCTCATCCAGGCATAGCCATGGCACCCATATCCGCAGACGATATCGCCGAACGCATCTGGCTCTCCATTGCCGAGCGACGCCTGCGTCCCGGCATGCGGCTGAAGGAAGCTGAACTGGCCGAAGTGTTTGGTGTCAGTCGCGCGCGCGTGCGCCAGGTGCTGGCCATGCTGGCACGCGAAGGCCTGGTCACCATCGAGGTCAACAAGGGCGCCATCGTGGCCGAGCCCAGCGCCGAGGAAGCCCGCGACATTTTTCACATTCGCCGCGAAGTCGAACAGCGGGTGCTGGAGCGGCTGATGGGGCATCTGGATTCGGCCAAGCTGGTGGACATGTTCGAGCATGTCGCCAAGGAACGCATTGCCAATAATGCCAATGACCAGCGCGAGATCATCAAGCTGTCGGGGGGCTTTCACATCATGCTGGCCGAAATGGCGCAGGCAGACTATCTCTGCGGCCTGATGCGCGACCTGATCAGCCGCACCTCGCTGATTACCGCCGCCTTCCGTGATTCCGACAAGTATAATTGCGGCCCCGACGAGCACGAGGCGCTGCTGCTGCACCTCAAGAACGGTGATCTGGAACGGGCCAAATCGGCCATGGTGCACCACCTCGAGCATGTCGAGAACGAACTCAAGCTCTCGGGCAATATCGAAGCGCCCAAAAGCCTGCGCGACGCGCTGATCTAGCCGACAGGAGCGGTCCGAGACCCATGGCCCGACTGATCTTTCTCGTCGCAGCGGGCCTGGCACTGTGCAATGGCGGCCTGGTGCTGGGCGGCGCCGCCATGCTGGACAGCAGCACCCTGCTCCTGAGCGCCTTCGTCGCAGGCCTGTTTGCCGCCATTGCCGGGCTGCTTATCATTGTCGAGCACCATTTGACGCGCCTGCGTCGGCTCCTCGGCGATGGCCGGATCGAGCCTGACACATCGGCTTCCCTCGGCAGGCTCACGCTCTGGCTGAGCCTTGCGGCGCTGGGCACTGGCCTCGTCATGGCCATCGCGCTGACGGGCATAGCGCAGCGGCTGGGCGCCGGAACCGCCGTCTTCGGCTAACGGTCTACCGCCTGGCCGCCGCGCGCCCCTGCCCCCCAGTGCAGAACTTTCGGGACGTTGATTTATGAGGTGGCGAGCCTCTGAAAAGAGTGCAATGCTCTGTCACAGAACTGTCACACTTCCGTCACAATGCCCCATCGAGAGGAATATCAATGCCCCGTATTTCCGCCTTCGGCACGACAGCCCTGGCTGTCATCGCTCTCGCGGTCCCGACCATTGTCGGCGCACATGCCCAGGACGCGAGCATTTCGGGATCGACCCTGGTTGTTTATACGCCCAATGAGGAAGGGATGCTGGACAACATCATCCCGGTGTTCGAAGACGCCAGCGGCGTGACCGTCCAGCTGATCACCGCCGGCACCGGCGAGCTCTACCAGCGCATCCGCAGCGAAGCCGGCAGCCCGCAGGGCGACGTGATGTTCGGTGGCGGCGCGGCACAGGCCAATGCCAATCTCGAGCTTTGGGGCGAATATGTCTCGCCCGAGGACGCCGCGATGGTGGCAGCGGGCAAGAACACGACCGGCTTTTTCACCCCCTATCAGGCCGATGGCTCGAACCTGCTCGTCAACACCGATGCAGCGGCAGCGGCCGGGGTCACCATCGGCGGCTATGCCGACCTGCTGGTCCCCGAACTCAAGGGCAAGATCGCGTTCGGCGATCCCACCGCATCGTCATCGGCCTTCGCGCAGCTGACCAACATGCTCAAGGCCGTCGGCGGCGACTATGAATCGGCCGCTGGCTGGGACTATGTCAAAGCCCTGGTTACCCAGCTTGACGGCATCTCCATCGGCTCCTCGAGCCAGGTGGCCAAGGACGTGGCCGCCGGCGAATACATCGTTGGCCTCACCTATGAGCCGCTGTCGCTCAACTTCGTGCTGAGCGGGGCTCCTGTCGAGATCGTCTATCCCAAGGAAGGCGCCGCTTTCCTGCCGGCAACGATCCAGGTCATCAAGGGCGGGCCGAACCCGGCCGCCGCCCAGGCCTTTATCGACTTCGTGATTTCCGAAGAAGGCCAGACCATCATCGCCGAGAAGACCGCCGGTCGCCCCCTGCGCGAGGGCGTGGTCAAGCCGGGCCTGCCGGCGCTTGCCGATATTCCGACCGTCCAGGAAGACGGCCCCTATGTGTCGGCGCACCGCGACGAGATCGTCGGCAAGTATCGCGCGATCCTTGAAGCGCAGTGAGGTCTTGATCTTGGCTTTGTCGAACCCAGGAGCAGCCCGGTGACCAGCATCGCGCTGCGCGCCTTGCGCAAAGAGTACAATGGCCAGGTCGCGATACCCAATCTCGACCTGGACATTGCGGACGGCGAGTTCTTCACCCTGCTGGGGCCTTCGGGCTGCGGCAAGACGACCTTGCTGCGCATGATCGCCGGATTCAATTCGATTGAATCCGGCACCATCGCGTTCGACGATGTGGTGATCAATGATCGCTCCCCGTCGGCGCGCAATATCGGCATGGTGTTTCAGAGCTATGCCCTGTTCCCGCAGATGAGCGCCGGCAAGAACGTCGCCTTCGGCCTGCAGACCCGCAATGTCGATCGGGCGGAAAGCGCCCGGCGCGTCGCCGCGGCGCTGGAACAGGTGCATATGGCCCATCTGAAGGATCGTCTGCCCGGCGAAATGTCGGGCGGCCAGCAGCAGCGCGTCGCCCTGGCCCGCGCCCTGGTGATCCGCCCCGCCGTGCTGCTGATGGACGAGCCGCTGTCCAATCTCGATGCCAAGCTGCGCGTCGAAATGCGCGACACCATCCGCGAGGCCCAGCGCGAAGCCGGGATCACCACGGTCTACGTTACCCATGACCAGGAAGAAGCGATGGCGGTTTCCGACCGGATCGCGGTGATGAATCTGGGCGTGGTGCAACAGGTCGGCTCGCCGGCCGAGATCTATCGCAATCCGGCCAATCGCTTCGTTGCCGAGTTCATCGGCAAGACCAATCTGATCGAACGCGACCTGCTGCAGCGGAACGGCGCCAGCCTGCTCGAGCTGGGCGACGGCGTTACGATCGATGTCGGCGCAGCCATCGACCCCGCCGCCACTGGCAAGGTGCAGGTATCGGTGCGCCCCGAAGCCGTGCAAGTGGGCGATGGTGGCCTCTCAGCCGAAGTGGTGGAAGAAACCTTCCTCGGTTCGCATTCGCAGATCCGGGCGCGGCTGCGCACCGGTGAGACCATCGAGTTCCTCGAATTCTCGCGCCGCGATGCCTTGTGGGCGCGGGGCGAGCAGGTGTCGCTGCAGCTCAATACCGACATGCTGACCTATTTCGATGCCGCGAGCGGCGTGTCGATCATGCGGGGAGCAGCAAAATGAAGGTCCCCGGGGACCGGTTCGACGGCTGGACCTCCGTCGCTGTCGCCCTTACCGGCGGCTATCTGCTGCTGGTGATCTGGCCGCTGGTGATGGTGCTGATCAGCAGCTTCTCGGTCGACGGCGGGATGTCGCTGGCCGGTTTCGAGAAGTTCTTCTCCTCGCGGCTCTATTACGGCACGCTGGTCAACAGCATGATGGTCACGGTCTGCGTCACCGCGCTGGCGCTGGTGGTGGCGTTTCCGCTGGCCTATTTCATGACCATGTTCCGCATTGCCGGCAATCGCACCGTGCAGATGCTGATCCTGGCCTCGATGATGTCGCCGCCCTTTATCGGCGCCTATTCCTGGATCCTGCTGCTCGGCAATAACGGCATGATCACGACGTTTTTCCAGGATCTGTTCGGGTTCAAACCGCCCAGCATCTATGGTTTTGTCGGCATCGTGCTGGTGCTGACGCTGCAATTGGTGCCGCTGATCTTCACCTATCTGATGGGTGCATGGCGCACCATCGACGTCTCCCTGCTGGAAGCCTCCGAAAGCATGGGCATCACCGGCTGGAAACGGGCCGTCCAGGTGATCTCGCCCCTGCTCTGGCCCACCGTGCTCGCGGGGAGCCTCCTGGTCTTTGTGCGGGCCTTCGCCGATTTCGGCACGCCCATGCTGATCGGCCAGGGCTTCCGCACCGTACCGGTGCTGATTTACAGCTCCTTCGTGGGCGAGGTGGGGACCGATACCAGCTTTGCCGCAGCGGTCGCGGTGATCGTCATCGCGGTCACTCTCTCGGTATTCCTGTTGCAGCGCTATCTCGCCAGCCGGCAGAAATTCTCGATGACGGCACTGCGCTCCATCGAGCCCAAGCGCCTGCCCGGATGGCGCGGCGTTGCTGCCCATGCCTATGTATACGGTTTCCTGACGCTGGCGCTGGCGCCGCTGATCGTGGTTGTCGTCAGCTCCTTCCGCAATACGCTTTACGGACAGTTCGTCGATGGGTTCTCGCTCGACAATTACGTGGATTCCCAGCGCGACATCATGCGCTATGTCGGCAATACCTTCAGCATCGGGATAACCGCGCTGGTGATCCTGGTCGTCGTCGCGGTGCTCGTCGCCTACCTGACGGTGCGGCGCAAGGGCGTGCTCAGCAGCACGCTCGATACCATGACCATGGTGCCCTATGTGGTGCCGGGGCTGGTCATCGGCATCGCGCTGGTCACTGCCTTCAGCCAGAAGCCGCTGCTGCTCACCGGCACCTTCACCATCATGGTGATCGCCCTGACGATCCGGCGCCTGCCTTATGCGGTCCGCTCCACCACCGCCTTGATGTATCAGCTCAATCCAAGCATCGAAGAAGCAGCCGTCAGCCTGGGCGCCTCCAAGTTCCGCACGCTGATGCGCATCATCGTGCCGGCGCTGGCACCGGGCATCCTCTCGGGCGCGATCCTGAGCTGGGTGACCATCATCACCGAGCTGAGCACGACGCTGTTCCTTTACAACACCTCGACCCAGACACTGTCGCTCGGCATCTACGCCGAAGTCATCCGCGGCCAACTCGGCACCGCCGCGGCGCTTTCGACGCTGCTGCTGGTACTGACCATGCTGTCGCTGTTCGTGCTGATGCGCCTGCCGGGCGGGCAGAAAGAGCTGCGGGTTTAGCACGGCCCGAACCGGTCACGACGGGCAAATCCACTTTGCCCGTCGTCCGTCTTCTCCGGCTAGTGCGCGGCCTGGAGGTGAACTTCGCCATTGTTCAAGAAGCAGGTCTTGCTGAACACACTGAGGTCCAAAGGATTGGGCAGGCGCACATCGTCCAGGTCGGGATAGGCCTTGACGGCGGGGTCGTATGACCGATCGATCTGCGCGATGAAGACGATCACCAACCCACATTGACGGGCAAAGGCCTTCAGCGCGGCGACCTGATCGGCCAGGGCCGGATTCTCCCGCCTCTGATCGAGCAACTGCAAATAGTCGATGACGACGAGCGTGCCGACCGGCACCCTTTGCAGCATATTGATGATGTAGTCGGCGCAGATGGCATCGGAGCAATCGAACATGAAGCTCTGGCCGAAGGGCGTCGGGTCAAAGCCAATCGCGCGCAGGCGCTCCAACACGTCGGCATCGGTATATTCCAGCGTGAAGAACACACTGTGCCTGCCGGACTTGACCGCCTCGGCAGCCAGTTCGAGGGCCATCAAGGTCTTGCCCTGCCCGGGCCGCGCCGCAACCAGCACCAGATCGCCGGCTGTCAGCCGATCATAAAGCCGGGCGGCAGGCGATAGCGCCGCATGGCGCGCGGCCAGCAGGCTCCAGCCGCTATAGCCTTCCTGGCTTGCCACGCGATCCAGGGCCTCATGCAGGGGGATGGCCAACTGGCGGGCCAGGCGCTTGGCATTCTGTTTCAGACGATAGATCGGGGCCGATAGTTTCATCGCAAAACCTCCTATTGCGAGCAATGACAGCAATCCCTCCTTTTGCTTTCGCTCGAACAGTTGGTTCGATGATCATCTCGTCCTGCATGAATGCTGCTTTCCCAGCGGAGGGGGGAGGCGTGGACCGCGCCAGAATCAAATTCTAGCGCATTTCCCGGCATGTTGCGACACCACCGCTATTCGTGCGAGCGTCGCGCTGCGCTGCAGCGGAGGCTGACCCATGCCGACCAATCTCGAGACCGCCATCGCAACCATGGCCGGCGTGTTTGGCAGGGAGCCCAAGGTGCGGGCGCTCTATCTGAGCGGCAGTTTCGGCTATGGGCTTGCGGACCGCTATAGTGACATCGACCTGTTGATCGTGACCGAGGATGGTCCGAGCGACGAGATCGCGGCGCTGTGCCGGCGCGCCATCAGTGCGGCGGGCGACATCGTCCTGTGGTGGGACCGCTCGGTGCGGCCGACGCTGATCAATGCGATTACCGATGACTGGCTGCGTGTCGATGTCGAGATGGCCACATCGACCCAGCTGGCAGGCCGGCCCCAGAATGCGCTCAAGGTCATCTTCGATCACGACGGCCTTTACGACACGCTGCCCGACCAGGTTGCCCCGCCGCGTCCTGACCCGAAATTCTTCCGCTGGCAGGTGGAAGAATTCATCCGCATTCTTGGCTTGATGCCACTGGCGCTGGGACGCCAGGAATATGTCATCGGCCTGACTGGCGTTTTCATGCTGCGCGCAGCACTGATTGACCTGCTGATAGCAGAAGCCGCCCTGCCGCATCGGGGCGGCATGCTGCATCTCAACCGGCAGATCACCGCCGCGCAAAAAACCTTGCTGGCCTCGATGCCAGCTTTGGAGCCGAAAGCCGAGGCGGTACAGCATGCGCAACTGGCCTATGCGGCGGCATTCCTGCCGCGCGCACGGGTGATGGCCCGGAATATCGGCGCTGAATGGCCCGAGCGGTTTGAGGCCGCCACCTGGGCGAACCTCGCATCCAAACTGGGCATTGCCAGGCCATACTGAGCGCCGACGCCGCTAATCGGCGACCGCGATATCGGGCACCACGGCGCCGATATTGTAGCCTTCGAGCTGCGCCGTTTCGGTGGTGGGGCCGGCGAAGTTGAGAATGGTGGCGGTGCCCGGGGTCACCGGGATAACGCGCGAGGGCGGCAGGCCGATGAATTCGTGGCAGGCGGCGCGGATCACCCCGCCATGGACGATGGCGAGCATGTCCCCCGCCCCGCGCCCCAGCCAGTCGCGCAGACCGTCGGTGATGCGGGCCCGGAATATCTGCCAGGTTTCGGCTCCGGCCGGGGTGAATTGGCCGGCCCGCCAGGCGTGATAGTCCTCGGCCCGTTCGGCGATCAGGTCGGCCTTGATACGCCCGGTCCACTCGCCCATGTCGAGCTCGCGCAGACGCGGATCGCTGGGGCATTCGCCATGGCCGATCAGCTGGGCGGTCTGGCGCGTGCGCCCCAGATCGGAGGAGACGCTGCGGGCCGGCTGCAAGGCGCGGGCGAAGCCGACAAAGCGCAGCGCCTGCTGGATGCCGCGCTCGGACAGGTTGGAATTGTCCTGACCTTGCAGGCGTTGCTCGGCATTCCAGGTGGTTTCGCCGTGGCGCAACAGGATCAGTCTCATCGGGCAACCCTTTCGCCGCCGGTGGTGAATACAGCGTCGGGATCGCGCAGGAAGCTCAGCTCGATCGGATCGCCGGGCATGGCATGGAAATAGCCATCGACCATGCCGGTGATGCGCACGTCGCCGACCATGGCGGTGACCATGGTCTGGCCGGCAATCGGGGCGGCTTCCGAGAAGGTGGCGGCCAGCGAGGGGCGCCCCTCGACACGGCCAATGCCGATGTCCTGGGCCCGGAACAGCAATTGGGCGCTGTCGAGATTGCCGGCAATGGCGGCATCGGCCAGGGGCAGATCGCCATAAATCAGCTCCGCTCCCCGCCGGACAACCGGCAGCAGGTTGGCCGGCGGAGTGCCCAGGAAGGTGGCCACGAACGTGGTCGCCGGCTCGCGCAGCAGATCAATCGGCGCGCCGAATTGCTCCACCCGGCCAATATTGAGCACAGCGACATGGGTCGCCATGGTCATGGCCTCGACCTGATCATGGGTGACATAGACCGAGGTGGCGCCGGTGGCCCGGTGAATGCGCATCAGTTCGCTCCGCATTTCGATGCGCAGCTTGGCATCGAGATTGGACAGCGGTTCATCGAACAGCAGGATCGAGGGCTTGGGCGCAATGGTGCGGGCAATGGCGACGCGCTGCTGCTGGCCGCCCGAAATCTCGGCGGGGTAACGGTCGCGCAAGGCCGAGATCCCGAGCAGCGCCAGCACCTCGTTGACCCGGGCGTCGCGATCCGCCTTGCTCCATTTGGCGACCTTGAGCGGCCAGGAAATATTGTTGGCCACGGTCATGTGCGGCCAGAGCGCATAGCTCTGGAATACCAGACCGGCATTGCGCTGACGCGGATCGGCGACGACCCCGCCGGTGCCGCTGGAGACGGTGTTGCCGAGAAAGCTGATCTCGCCGGCGCTGGGTTCATCGAGCCCGGCCAGCATGCGCAGCAGGGTGGACTTGCCGCAGCCCGAGGGGCCGACCAGCACGAGGAAGGCGCCCTTGGGGACGGCGATATCGACGTGATCGACGGCGGTGAAGGCACCGAATTGCTTGACCAGATCGGTGATCTTGATGGCATCGGCGATGCCGGCAGGTTGGGCGGTCATGACTGTTTCCATTTCTGGACCCGCGACTGCAGCGCCTGGGCGACCAGGGACGCGGCGAGGCAGATGACAAGGATGAGCAGGGTGATGGCGTTGGCGAACTGCATGAAGCCCTCCGACGCATAGCGATAGGCGACCATGGACAGCACCGGCGAGGTGGCGCTGAACAGCAGCACGACCAGCGAGAGGTCGCGCACCATCTTGACGAAGACCAGGATGGCGCCGGCCAGGAGGCCGCGAATGGCCAGCGGGAAGACGATGACCAGCATGCGCCGGACCGCGCTGGCGCCGGTCAGCTTGGCGCTTTCCTCGATATCGGCCGAGACCTGACCGAGCACCGAGCGGCCGGACTGCACCGCATAGGGCAGATTATGCGCGGCGGCAGCGATGACCAGCAGGGCAAAGGTGCCATAGAGCGAGGGGAACGGCCCGATGGGCGCGCCGAACAGCGCAATATAGGCGGCGGCGAAGGCGATGCTGGGGATCAGCAGCGGCATGAAGGCCAGCTGGCTCAGCACATTGGCCAGCAGCGTTCCCTTGCGGCGCACGATGGTGTGGGCCAGGGCCAGACCCAGCACCATGGTGATGCCGGCGACGGTCAGGCCAAGCTTGATGGTGTTCCATAGCGCATCGATGAGCACCGGATTGCGGAAGATGCCGGCCTGGCCCTGAGCCATCTGGCCGCCCCCCTCGCCGATCCAGAAATGCAGCGTCCAGTTGGAGAACAGGGCGCCGCTTTGCGGGGCGAGGCTGGATGCGGCCAGCACCAGAACCGGAACGATGGTGGTGCCGACGCCGAGCAGCACGGCCAGAGCGAAGAGCGGCCAGCGCCAGGCGCCCAGGGCAAAGCGCTTGGTGCGGCCGCCCTTGCCGGTGACGGTGATGAAGGCCTTGCGGCCCGAAACGACGCGATCGGCCAGGAACAGGAAGCTGGCCGAGACCCCGATCAGCAGCAGTGCCAGCACGAAGCCCCGTTCGCCGCTGCCGGTTTCGATCATGCCGAACAGGCGGGTCGACAGCGTCTGCATGCGCACCGGCAGGCCCAGAAGCGCCGGGGCGGCGAAATTGGAGACGGCGCCGGCAAAGGTCAGCGATGCCGCGGCGATCAGGGCCGGGGTCACCACTGGCAGGATGATGCCGAAGAAAATGCGCGGCCGCTTGGCGCCCGCCATCTGGGCGGACTCGATCAGGTCGGCGCCGACCGAGCTGAGTGCGGCGGCGATGATGGTATAGGCCAGCGAATAGTAATGGGCGACCAGCACGATCAGCGTGGGCACCAGTCCCCAGGCCAGCCAGTCGGGAATGGCAATGCCATTGACCTCGAAGAATCCGGCCGAACCGCCCAGCCGCGAATTGCGGAACAGGGTGCCCCAGGCCAATGCCGCTGCAAAGCTCGGGATCATGAAGGGGAGCGTCGACAGCACGCCGAGAAATCTTGGCGCCGGCACATCGGTCAGGATGACCAGCCAGGCGAGGAAGCCCCCCAGCAGCAGGCAGCCGCTGGCGACGCCAAAGCCCAGGATCAGGGTATTGGCAAGCGGCTTCCACCACAGGTTTTGCGAGAGCGGGCTGGCGAGCACGGCCTGCCAGGCGGCAAGGCCATCGGGGGTCAGCGTGGCCAGCACGATCTTGACCAGCGGCGCGATTACCAGCACGGCGACCAGCGCGATCAGGATGAGCGGCGTGACGGTTTCGGATCGGAACAGACGGCTGCCCGAAGCCAGGGTCGGCGATTTCGATGTCATGTTGTTTGCCTCGGCGGGGCCGGCACGCCAGGGCGTGCCGGCCGAACGCTCTATTGCAAGGTGATGATCAGATCGGCGATGCGCCCGCGGGCCGCCGCAATGGCGGCCGGGTTGATCGTCCAGGCATTCAGTTCCGCCAGCGGCACTGAATCGGGATCGTCGGTGATGGTGCTGCGCGTTGCATAGTCACCGGGGACGTTGAAGGGGGCGAAACCGGGCCCACCGGTGGGGCTGTCATCGCCAAACATGAAGTCGATGACGAGGCGGGCAGCCGCCGGATTCGGCGCCTTGTTGGCCAGGGTCAGGACCGCCGGGAACAGGATGCCATTGGCGGGTTCGACGTCATTGGCCACCTGCAGGGCCCAGCCTTCATCCTCATTGTCGCGGCGGTCCGAATAGGTGCCGAAAGCCACGGGCGGATTGGTGGCGGCCTTGTCGCCCACCGATTCATTGAGCACGTCGCTATTGGCGACCAGGATCAGATCGTTCTCGAACAGATCACGGATGAACTGCTCGCCGGCCCCCTGCAGGTCACTGTCGACGGCGATGGGGCTGCCGAACTGCTTTTCATAGGCGGCGGCCATCTCGTCGGGATGCAGCGAGATTTCGGTCAGCAGATCGAGCAGTTCGCCGCGCTGGCCGGGGTCCACCATCAGCACCTTGCCGCGCCAGTCGGGCGTGGTCAGCTGCCAGAGATTGGAGATCGGCGAGCCATCGGGATAGGCGGCCTCGTTGTACATCAGCACCTTGGTCGAGAGGCGATGGGCGGTCAGCGGCGACTTGAGTTCGTCGGCAATGTCAGCGGCGACGCGCGGCGGCAGGTAATTGTGGATGCGGCCCTGCGCCAGCAGCTCGCTGTATACGACCGGGGTATCGGCCAGATACAGCACGTCGACGGCAAACACGCCGGCATCCTGCTCGGCCTTGATGCGGGCGATCTGCTTGACCGAGCTCAGGTCGACGCCGATCAGGTCGATGCCGGGATAGGCGGCCTCGAACGCCGCCTCGACGCGCGCAATGCGGCTCGACAGCGAGAAGACTGTGACCTGCCCTTCCTTGAGCGCCAGCGGCAACAGTTCCTCGGCTGTCATCGCGTCGAGATAGGGCAGGGCCTCCTCCGGCGTCATCGTCGTCACGTCCTGTGCGATGGCCGTTGCCGGCAGGCACACGGCAGTCAGCAACAGGGCTGACCTCAATAGCTTCAACATGTTGGTTCCTCCTCCAGTTAGTCGAAGCGGTCGAACAGCTCCGACAGTTTTTCCAGTTTGCCGATGACTTGTTTTTCGTGCCGGCCAGCAATCGTCAGCAGGATGCCGTTGACGATGGCGAACGGAATTGTCGGCGTCTGGAATTCGCTGCCGGACCGCCCGCGCGGGGCAGCCAGCATCAGGTCGGCCTTGGGCTCCATCATCGGGCCGGCCAGATCGGACACCAGGATGGTCCTGGCCCCGACGGCGGCGCTGTGGCGCACCAGGGCTGCATAGCTTTCAGGTTGTTTGCGAAAGGCCAGGGCAATCACGGCATCGCCCGCCTCCAGGCTCACCAGCCGTTCGGCGATGTCGCGCCCGCGCCCCGTCAGCGCAATGGTGGTCATGCCGAAGCGATCGAGCCGGCGCTGCAGGAAAGTCGCCACCGACAGGGCATGACCCTGTCCGAAGATGAATACCCGCCTGGCCGCGAACAGCATGTCGGCAGCGCTGTCGATCTCGGCCTGAGTCACCGCCTGGGCCAGGCCATCGAGCGCCGCCTTTTCCATGGCGATGAGGTCGGCGAGATAGCCGCCATGCTCGACCTTGGACACCGAGCGGCGCATGCGCTCGGCGGCGTCCTGGCCGTCCAGCAGTTCGCGCTGCAATTGCGCGCGCAATTCGGGATAGCCCTTGAAGCCGAGCTTCTGCGCCAGCCGCGTGGCCGTCGCTTCATGCACGCTTGCCCGTTCGGCCAGCTGCGGGCCGGACAGGAAGGCGGTCTCCATCCGATTATCGAACAGCGTGCCGATGATCTTGCGATCCGTCTCGGTCAGCTTGGCGGAATGGGAATTGACCCGATCCAGAATGTTCATGACTCGCAACCTTCCTTGCAAGATCAAGGATTGCTGCAAATAATCTTGCTGTCAAGTGCAATGCGTTGCCGCTGGCGGGCCGGGGCGCGACAGGGCAATGGGGCGGATGGAACAGTCCGCCGCAAACGCACAAATGCAATGGATATCGGCGCGGTGATGTTGCCATCATCGGCCAGACAACCATTGCAATGTGGACGCGATGGGCGCTCCCCGGCGGGGGGAGCAGGTCAGTTCGGGAGGGAACGACCGGCGTCGGGAACGCGCGTTCCGACGCCCAGGCGCAAGTCAGACGCTATTAGTTCACGGCCTGCAGCGAGTGAGCGTCGAAGAACTGCATGGCCACCTTGCCATCGTCCTGAACGACGAAGGCGCGCACCAGGCTACCCCATTCTTCGACGCGCTCGGCATTGATGCCACGATCGGCCAGCGCCTTTTCGACAGTGAAGGTGTCCTGACCGAAGACGGTGCGCTCGCTGGACGTGCTCTCTTCGGCGGTGCTGGCAGCGAAGGCCACGCCCGGCAGAGCCATGGCAGCGACAGCGGCAAGAGCGATCACGAGGGACGATTTCATTTGATATCCTTTCAGGTTAGACGCCCTCAAATGCGCTCCGTAGCTTGCCTCAACCTTGCGTCCCGATGGCGAGATGCGCTTTTTTCTGGAATCGGAAGGAATTCATGCAGGGCGCGCTCCAGCCAGCGCCTATTTCGCCGCGATGGCAGCGACGCCGCCGCCGACAGCGACATTGAGCACGACATAATTGCGGGCATATTGCTGGGTTGCCGAGGCCATGCTGGCCCTGGCATCGAACAGGGCCCGTTCGGCATTGAGCACGTCGAGGATCTGGCCCTGCCCGGCCTGGTAGCTTTCGCGGGCGAGCCCCAGCGTCTGCTCGGCGATGGACACCACCTTCTGGGCGGTTTCGATGCTGCGGCTATCGCGGCGCACGGCCGCCAGGCCGTTCTCGGTTTCCTCAATGGCGCGGCGCACCGCCATCTGCCAGCTGTTATAGGCCTGATTGACCTTGGACAGCGCCACCTGATGATTGGCGCGCGCGCGGCCACCATCGAGGAAGGGCAGGTTCAGCGCCGGCCCGAATCCCCAGCTGCCAATGGCGCCGCCGGCCATCTGCACCAGCTGGATATTGCCGGTCAGCGACAGCGAGGGATAGAGCTGGGCCTGGGCAATGCCGGCCTCGGCGCTGGCGGCGGCGAGCTGGCGCTCGGCGGCCTGGATATCGGGGCGCTGGCGCACCAGATCGGCGGGAATGCCGGCATTGATCCTGAGGCGCGGCCAGGGCTGGGGCGCGCCCTTTTGCAGATCGGTTTCCAGCGCCCCCGAATTCTGCGCGGTCAGCGTCGCCAGGCGATTGAGCGAGCGGATGAAGCCCAGTTCGAGCCCGGGCACCTGCATCGAGGCCGCGTCGAGGGCGCTTTGCGCCTGCAGCACATCAAGCTGCGAGCCGGCGCCACTGGAAAACAGCGTTTCGGTCAGCGCCACGGTTTCGCGTCGGGTGGCCAGGCTGGCGCGGGCCAGTGCCAGCGATTCCTGATAATAGCGCAGGTCGATATAGGCGTTGGAGAGCTCCGACAGGAAGGTCAGCCGCGCGATATCGACCGAGAAATAGGCCGCGTCGAGATTGGCCTGGGCCAGCTGGCGCGACTGCCCATATTGCCCGAACAGATCCAGCGTCCAGGAGGCGCTGCTGCCGACCGATGCGGTGGTGATGGCCGGGCTCACGCCTTCGGTACCATGGCGTGCGCCGGCACTGAGCGAGACCGCGGGCACCATGGTGGCGCCGGCGGCGATCATCCCGGCATTGGCCTGGTTGATGCGCTCGAGCGACTGGGCAATATCCAGATTCTGGCTGAGACCGCGCGCAATCAAGGTGTTGAGGCGATCATCGCGGAAGGCCAGCCACCAGCGATTGGCTGAGTTGTCGACTGATTGGGCCTGCCCGGAAGCGGCGAAGGTCGCCGGCACGGCCATGTTCGGCTTCTGGTAGCCGGTAGTGGTGCAGCCTGCCAGCACCAGTACCGAACAGGTCACTGCCAGCAGGCGCCGGGTGTTGCGGTTTGCCCGGGCGACGGGCGCGGATGGAGAGAGGTCAGCCGGCATGGCGTGCATGGCGCGGTCCTTGTCTGTGATGCTGCTGGAATGGAGTTTTGAAACGGGGACCGGCAGGCGCGCATGCCGTGGGAGCTCGGTTTCGCGCCTGCCGTGATCGGCCATCAGACGGCGACTTTTACGTCACCATCGTCCTGGCCATGGGGGGCCGGCTTGCCCTGCATCCGCCGCTTCATGAAGCGGGAGAAACCGTCGATATAGGTGAGGATCACCGGCACGACGACGAGGGTCAGCAGGGTCGAACTGATCAAGCCGCCAATGACCGCATGGGCCATCGGAGCATTCTGGGAACTGCCTTCATGCAGGCTCAGCGCCAGCGGCAGCATGCCCATGATCATGGCCAGCGTGGTCATGATGATGGGGCGGAAGCGGGTATAGCCGGCTTCGAGCAGGGCGTCGTAGAGGTTGTGGCCTTCCTTGACGCGCTGGTTGGCATTGTCGACCAGCAGGATGGCGTTCTTGACCACGAGGCCCATCAGCATGATGAAGCCGATCATGCTCATCATATTGAGCGTGGTGCCGCCGACCATGAGGCCGAGCAGCACGCCGACCAGCGACAGCGGCAGCGACATCATGATGGCGATGGGCTGCAGGAAGCTGCCGAACTGGCTGGCCAGCACCAGATAGATGAACACCACCGCCAGCAGCAGGGCCGAGCCGGCCGACGCGGCCGTATCGCCGAGCTGCTCGGCATCGCCACCCATGGAGATGCGGTAGCCGGCCGGCAGTTCCATGCCGTCGATAGCCGCCTGAATGCCGGGCATGACATCGCCGATGGTGACGCCCGAAATATTGGCGTCAACGGTGACCTGACGCGTCAGGTCCTTGCGCATGATTTCGCCCGGACCGGTCGACATCACCACATCGGCCACGTCGCCGAGCCGCACCACCGCGGTTTCGGTGCGCGAGATGGGCAGGTTGGACAGAGCCTCGATCTGGTCGCGCGCGCCTTCGGGCAGGCGGACGATCAGCTTGTAGGTGTCTTCTTCCGGCGAGGTCCATTCGCTGGCCTCTTCCCCACTCAGCATCGGGCGCAGCACGGCGCTGATCTGCTGGGGCGAGACGCCCAGTTCGCTGGCCAGATCCTGGTTGACGCGAATGGCGACAACCGGCTGGGCATCCTGCAGCGAGGTTTCGATATCGGCGAGGCCCGGAATGTCCGCCAGCTGGGCCGAGAGGTCATCGGCCAATTGGCTCAATGTGGTGAAGCTATCGCCATAGAGGGTGACCTGCACCGGCTTGGTGACGCTGCCAAAGCTGGCGACACCGACCACGGTGGTGATGCCCGGCACCTGGGCCAGCACTTCGCGGGTGGGACCGGCCATTTCGTGCGGCATGCGATCGCGCTCGCTTGCCGGCACCATGCTCACGAGGATGCTGGCGGCGTTCTGGCCGCTGGCGCCCTGCCCGGCATTGACCGTGGCATAGGTGCGTTCAACCTCGGGCATTTCGCGCAGCAGCGCTTCGATCTGGCGTACCTTCTCGCCGGTATAGGCCAGCGAGGAGCCCTGGGGTGTTTCCACCTCGACCTGGAACTCGCCATTGTCGGTCGGCGGCACGAATTCGATGCCGACCATGGGGACGAGCAGGAAGCTGGAGAAAAACAACGCCGCCGCCATGCCCAGCGTGGCGAGGCGATGGCGCAGCGACCAGCGCAGCACGCTACGATAGCGCTGGCTGAGCCAGGTGAAGCCGTCATCGAACCTGGCGATGGCCCGACCGACCGCCCCCCGCTTGACGCCGGGTTCGGAGGCTGGATCGTGCCAGACGCTCGACATCATCGGATCGAGGGTGAAGGCGACGAACAGCGAGATCATCACCGCCACCGACACGGTGACGCCGAACTGCAGGAAGAAGCGCCCCAGCATGCCGTCCATGAAGGCCACCGGCAGGAACACCGCGACGATCGACAGGGTCGAGGCGAGCACGGCGAGGCCGATTTCATTGGTGCCATCGACCGCAGCCTGGAAGTGCCCCTTGCCCATATGCAGGTGGCGCATGATGTTTTCACGCACCACGATGGCGTCGTCGATCAGGATGCCAACCGAGAGCGACAGGGCCATCAGCGTCATCATGTTCAGCGTAAAGCCCAAGGCATAGAGCACGATCATCGTGCCGATGATCGAGATCGGCAAGGTGAGCGCGGTAATGACCGTCGAGCGCCACGAATTGAGGAAGATGAAGACGATCAGGACGGCCAGCAATGCGCCTTCGATGATCATGTTCTGCACGGTGTGGAAGGATTGCTCGACCGGCACGGCATTGTCGCGCACCACGTCGACATGGACGCCCTCGGGCAGCTCATCCCGCTCCAGGCGGTCCAGCGCTTCATGCACGGCAGCGGCAACGCCGACGGTGTTGGCGCCCTGAACCTTGACGATATCGATGGCCAGAGCGCGCTGACCATTGATGAAGGCCAGGCTCTCATCTTCGGCGGCCCCGGCGCTGATGGTGGCGACATCGCCCAGACGTACCGGCTGGCCGCCGGTCCGCGCCACGATGATGTCGGCAAAGTCATCGATCTGCTCGAGACGGCCCTCGATCTGGATCGAGCGGGCGACCTGCCCCTCGGTAATGGTGCCGGCCGGCAGATCGCGATTGTTCTGGCCGATGGCGCTCATCACTTCGCCCATCGAAACGCCGAAGGCATCGAGGCGGTCGGGGTCGACCAGCACGTCGATCTGGGTCGGCACGCCGCCGACCAGCGAGACGCTGCCGACGCCCTGGATATTGCGCAGGCGTTCGACCACCACGTCGTCGGCCAGCTTGGTCAGGTCGGTTGCCGACATGGTGTCGGAGCGGATGGCCAGCGAGATCACCGGCATGGCGGCCGGATCGAAACGCAGGATCTGCGGCTTGTCGGCGCTTTGCGGCAGCGTCGCCTCGAGTGGCGCCATCTTGTCGCGCACTTCCTGCATCGCCTCGACGGAGTTCACCTCCATGTCGAACAGCATGATGATCAGGGCCTGGCCCGAGCGCGCGGTCGATTGCAGCGTGTCGATGCCGCTGATCGTGTTCACGGCATTTTCGATCGGCTTGATGATGTCGTTTTCCACCGACTCGGCGGAGGCGCCGGGATAGCTGACGACCACGGCAACGACCGGCAGGTCGATATCGGGCATCTGCTCGATCGGCAGGCGCTGGTAGGAATAGACCCCGAACACCATCAGGGCCACCATGACCATGGTGGCGAAGACAGGGTTATTGACGGCAATGCGGGTGAGGAACATCGGCTAGTTCTCCACCACGACGACCTGCATGCCGGGCTGGAGATCATCCAGGCGTCCCGACACGAAGCTATCGCCGACGGCAAGGCCGGCGCTGAGTTCGGTCATGCGGGCGGCCGGCCAGTTGCGGCCGGGCTCGACCGGCTGGCGCACCAGGGCGCCATCGACGATCTTGAGGATGTAATCGCCCTCGGCATCCTCGCGAATGGCGGCGGGCGGCACGGCGAGGGCTGCGTCGGCCGCTGCCGTCACGATATGGCCGGTGGCGAACATGCCGCCGCGCAATTCACCCTCGGGATTGGCGACCGTGACCAGCACCGGCACCGTGCGGGTGCCCTGGGTCGCGACCGGGCTGATGCCGTCGACGCTGCCTTCGAACTGGCGGCCGGGCAGGCCCTCGACCGTCAGCATGACCGGCTGGCCGGGGCTGACACTGGGGCTGGCACTGACCGGCACATAGGCGGTCATTTCCATCACCGAGAGATCGACAAGCTGCATCAGCGCCGCGCCGGGCGCTGTCACCTGCCCCGGCTCGACCGAACGGGCGGCAACAACGCCGTCGAAGGGCGCGACAATGGTGGCATTGCGCAGGCCGATTTCGGCGGCTGCGACCTGGCCTTCCAGCGCCTTGAGATTGGACTGCAGCGCTTCAAGGCGCGACTGCTCGGCATCGAGATTGGCACTGGGCACCAGGCCCCGCTCCAGCAGCTTGGCGGTGCGCTCGACCGTGGTCTGGGCCAAAGCCAGCTGGGCGCGGGTGGCTTCGGCCGTGCTTTTTTGCTGCTGCAGCTGGATGGAAAGGGTTTCGATATCGACCTGCACCAGCACATCGCCTGCCTTGACGGTATCGCCAATGCGGAAATTGACCGCCGAGACCGTCCCGCCAACCTGCGAGGTCAACCCGATGGTGCGGCGCGGCGCCAGCGAGCCGGTGGCCTTGAGGGTTTCCTGCACCGCTTGCGGCGCCAGCGTCGTGACATCCAGACTCAGCAGGCGCTTGACCGGATCGGGCGTGACTGCGGCGACAACCGGCGTCGCGGCTTCAGTAGCGGTCAGCTGCGGGATCAGCACATAGGCCGCGCCGCCGGCGACGGCGGCCACCGCCAGGATCCAGACCCAGGGAACCCGACGCGGCGTGATACCTGCAGCCAGCAGCGCCTGGCGTTTGCGCTCCCGGCGGGTGAGCGCCCATTCGGGCTTGGAATTGTCGATGGGCTCTGCCTGTTGGACCACTGGGCTACTCCGGCTACAAAGAGAAATCACGGGGTGTTGCCTCCCCCCTGGCTGTCGCAGAACCGGATTTCCGGAGAGCGGCTGAACTGCAGGACACAGCAACGCGGTGGTTTTGCCCCGGCAAGATTGCGTGAACCTTGCGCTGCGATCGCCCGGGGCGCTTGCATGGAGCCAATGCCGCCAGTGCGCGGGCGCAATGGCCGGCCAGCCGTGCAAGGTTGCCGCAAGGGTTTGCGTGCACACTGGCAGGCAAGGAGACTTGTGCGGATGCGATTACTGCTGGTTGAAGACGAGCCCGACATGGCGGCGCTGCTGCGCACGGCCCTGGAAAAGCATGATTTCGTCACCGATTGCGCCCCCTCGATCGAGATCGCCATCGAGGCCATCGAGACGGTGGCGCATGACCTCGTGATCCTGGACCGGCAATTGGGCGATGGCGATGGCGCCTCGCTGATCGCCTATCTGCGCAAGCGCCGCCCCAATGTGCCCATCGTCATCCTGTCGGCCCGTGGCTCGGCCAATGACCGGGTCGAAGGCCTCAATCTGGGCGCCGACGATTACCTGCCCAAGCCATTCGAGATCAGCGAGCTGGTGGCGCGGTTGCGCGCGGTGCTGCGGCGCCCGTCCCAGGTCACGTCCAAGCCGCTCAGCATCGGCAATCTGTCCTTCGACCTGAATGCGGGCGAAGTCTTTGTCGATGACGAACGGCTGGACCTGCCACGACGCGAATATCTGGTGCTCGAAAGCCTGATGCGCCGGGCTGGTCGCACGGTACGCCGTGGCGTACTGGAAGAGGAAGTCTATGGCTCCGATGACGAGATCGCTTCCAATTCGCTGGAGGCCCATATATCGCGATTGCGCCGCAAGCTGACCGCGGCCGGCGCCAGTGTCACCATCCACCCCGTGCGCGGGGTCGGCTATTTGCTGAAGCAGGACGCGTGAGGACCCAAAAGCCCAAACTGCTGGAACGCCAGCTCACCAGGCGCATGATCCAGGTGCAGCTGGTGGCGCTGACGCTGTTCTTTTTTGTCGGGGTGGTGCCGTTCACCATCTATCCGGCGCTCGACTATATCGGCAATGCCAAGCCGCTCGATCCCAGTGCCACGCTGACCTTTGCCCGCAGCCTGCAGCCGGATGGCGCGGGGGGCATCAAGGTGGTCGAGACCAGGGAATTGCGCGAGCTGGTCGAAGCCTATCCCGACGTCTGGTTCTATGCACGCACCCCCGACGGGGCCAATGCCGGCATCGGCCGCGTGCCGACCCAATACCAGCTCATCGAAGCCACGATGTGGTATGTCGATTCCATGGAGATCCGGCTGGCCCATGACGTCGAGGGCTCCTCGGTGCTGCTGCGGCCGGAGACCTCACCTGCCGGACCGGTGATGGTGATGACCGGCGCCGGGCCCGTCGTCGGCCTCGCCGCCCTGGTGCGCGAACTCTCGGCAACCCTGGCGCTGGGCACGATTGCGGTGCTGATCCTGGCCAGCGTCATCGCCATTCCGCGCGTGGTGCGCCGCGAGTTGCGCGGCATCGAAACCGCCGCCAATCAGGCCAGGCTGATCGACATCAATACCCGCGGCACCCGCCTGCCCACCGACAATGTGCCCGAGGAAGTGCGCGCGCTGGTCAAGGCGGTCAATGACGCCCTGGCGCGGCTGGACGAATCCTATGCGCGGCGCGAGCGGTTCCTGGCCGACTCGGCCCATGAATTGCGCACGCCCATCGCGATCCTGCAGACCCGCATCGAAACCGCCGATCCCTTTCCCGAACAGGGGCGGCTGCTGATCGATGTGGCGCGGCTCTCCAGCCTGGCCGGACAATTGCTCGACCTGCAGCGCATGGATCAGGGGGAAACCAGTTTCGTGCCCGTCGATCTCGGCGACCTCGCCGAGCAGGTGGTGGGCGACCTCGCCCCCCTCGCCATCGCCGCCGGTTATGAACTCTCGCTCAATGCGCCGGACAAGCCGGTGCTGGTCAATGGCGATGCCGGCAGCCTGGGCCGGGTGCTGACCAATGTCATCCAGAACGCCATTGCCCATGGCGGCAAGGCCGGCGAGATCCGGGTCGATGTCAGCCGCGATGGCACCGTCATGGTCTGTGACGAAGGCCCCGGCATTCCCGAGGGCGAGCGCGACCGGGTGTTCGAGCCGTTCTACCGGGTCAAGCCATCGCCCCATGGCGCCGGGCTCGGGCTGAACCTGGTCGAGACCATGATCCGGCATCACCACGGCCATGTGTCGATCGCCGATGCGCCGGGCGGCGGCGCCTGCCTGATCATCACCCTGCCGGTGTTGCACACACAACACACAGAATCCACCACGCCGTAAGCTCCGCGCAAGCTTGGGGGAACAGGGTGGCCCGGCGTTCGGCATGTCCCTGTGGCGAGCGCAGCGGCGGCAAGGCCGCCAACCTGATCTGGTTTACTAGGAGCATATACGTGCACATTCGTCCCCTCACCCTCGCTCTCCTGGCCGGCGTCGCGGCCCTGGCTTCGGTTTCCGCGGCCCAGGCGGCTGACCTGTCCTTCCCGACGACGGCACCGGCTGTCACCTACCCCGACGCCGGCATTGCGCTGGTCAGCGACGCATGGACCGGCTTCTATGCTGGCGCCCATATCGGCGGCGTCACTTCCGACGAATTCAAGGATGGCAAGACCGCCTGGACCGGTGGCGTACAGGCCGGCTACCTGCAGCAGTTCGACATGTTCGTCGTCGGTGCGGAAGTCGAAGCCGCATTCACCGATGCGCTGCTCTATGAACTGGCCCCGGGCGCCGGCCTCACCCAGAACTGGTCCGTGGCTGCCAAGGCCCGTGCCGGTTTCGCCCTTGGCGACACCCTGATCTACGGCACCGCCGGCGCATCGCTGGCCGAGCTGGAGCCATGGGGCACCACCACTTCGGGCAAGGACAACCATGTCGGCGTCGTCTTCGGTGCCGGCGTCGAGCAGAACCTGGGCAACAATTTCAGCCTACGCGCTGAATACCTGCAGACCCGCTATTTCGACGTCGACAGCGCCGTCAGTGGCATTGGCCGCCAGGACGACCTGACCAATCACGCCGTCAAGGTTGGCGTGAACTACCGCTTCTAATGTCGCGGCGGCTTCCCCCGGCCGCCTGACATGCGTGCGCTGACCTCCAATCAGCACGACCCCGAAGCCGGCGTTCCCAAGGACGCCGGCTTCTCTGCATGCCCAGCCTGACCGCCAGCTTAGCTGCGCAGGCCGGGGGCTTCCTGGCCGGTGCTCTGCACATATTCGGTATAGCCGCCGCCATAGACATGCACGCCCTCGGGCGTCAGTTCCAGCACGCGGTTGGACAGCGCGGCGAGGAAATGGCGATCGTGGCTGACGAACAGCATGGTGCCCTCATATTGGGAGAGCGCGCTGATCAGCATTTCCTTGGTGGCGATATCGAGGTGGTTGGTCGGCTCGTCGAGCACCAGGAAGTTCGGGGGATCGAACAGCATGATGGCCATGACCAGCCGGGCCTTTTCGCCACCCGACAGCACGCGGCACTTCTTGTCCATCTCGTCGCCCGAGAAGCCGAAGCACCCGGCGAGCGCGCGCAGCGGCGCCTGGCCCGATTGCGGGAACGTATCCTGCAGCTGCTCGAACACGGTGCGGTCGCCGTCGAGAATATCCATGGCATGCTGGGCGAAATAGCCCATCTTGACCGAGGGGCCGCGCGTCACCGTGCCGGCATCGGGTTCGGCCGTGCCGGTGATCAGCTTGAGCAGCGTCGACTTGCCGGCGCCATTGACGCCCATGATGCACCAGCGCTCGCGGCGGCGAACCTGAAAATCGAGCCCTTCATAAATGCTGCGGCTGCCATAGGCCTTGCTGACACCCTTGAGCATGGCAACGTCTTCGCCCGAACGGGGCGCCGGGCGGAACTCGAATTCGACGGTCTGGCGGCGCTTGGGCGGCTCGACCCGGTCGATCTTGTCGAGCTTCTTGACCCGGCTCTGTACCTGCGCGGCATGGCTGGCGCGCGCCTTGAAGCGGGCGATGAAGTCCAGCTCCTTGGCCAGCATCGCCTGCTGGCGCTCAAACTGGGCCTGCTGGTTCTTTTCGGAGATGGCGCGCTGCTGCTGGTAGAATTCGTAATTGCCCGAATAGGTGGTCAGCGTGCCGGCATCGATCTCGATGATCTTGGTGCAGATGCGGTTCATGAATTCGCGGTCATGCGAGGTCATGAACAGGGCGCCGGAATAGTTCTGCAGAAAGGCTTCGAGCCAGATCAGGCTTTCGATGTCCAGGTGGTTGCTCGGCTCGTCGAGCAGCAGTGCGTCCGGCCGCATCAAGAGAATGCGGGCCAGGGCCACGCGCATCTTCCAGCCGCCCGACAGCGCGCCGACATCGCCATCCATCATTTCCTGCGAGAAACCCAGGCCATCGAGCACTTCGCGGGCGCGGCCATCGAGCGAATAGCCGTCGAGCTCCTCGAACTGGTGCTGGATTTCGCCATAGCGCTCGATGATGGCGTCCATCTCGTCGGCCTTGTCGGGATCGCCCATATCGGCTTCGAGCGCGCGCATTTCGGTGATGATGGCGCTGACCGGGCCGGCCCCGTCCATCACTTCGGACACCGCGCTGCGGCCGCCCATTTCGCCGACATCCTGGCTGAAATAGCCAATGGTGGCGCCGCGATCGACCGAGACCTGGCCCTCGTCGGGCTGCTCTTCACCGGTGATCATGCGGAACAGGGTGGTCTTGCCGGCGCCATTGGGGCCGACAAGGCCGATTTTCTCGCCCTTTTGCAGCGCTGCCGACGCGTCGATGAAGACGATCTGCTTGCCGTTCTGCTTACCAATGCTTTCGAGACGGATCATGCTTTTGCGGTACCCGGAGATTTTGCGGACAGCTGCGTCCAGACGGGTGGCAGCACGGAGTGCTCCGTAAATCATCCAGCAGCCCCCCGCGCAAGGGTTTGTGGTGTCACATCGGCTATGCGCTGCGGTCTTGGCCAGCACCGGGCCCCCCGCTTGGCCGTTGATCACGGCCAGGCGGCATAGGATCCATCGCGCCCGGCGCGCAGGCGCATGGCCTGCTGGCGATAGCGGCCGGGCGAAATGCCCTTCTGGCGCGAGAAGAACCGGTTGAAGTAGCCGGCATCGCGAAATCCCAGCGCATCGGCGATTTCGCTGACCTGCAGCGACGAGCGTTCGAGCAGGCTCTCGGCATCATCGAGCAGACGGCGATGCACCAGTTCGAGCGGGCTCTGGCCGGTGGCGCGGCGGATGGCCGAGGTCAGCCGGTCGCTCGATATCCCCATGGCCCCGGCATAGTCGGCAATCCGCCATTGGCTGCGCGCATGCAGCTCCACCAATTGCATGAAGCCCTGCACCAGCACCCGCGGCGAGGCCTGTGGCTGCGCCACCGCGCCACCGCCCAGCCGCCAGAACGCGATCAGCACCAGGCACAGCCGGCTCATGATCGCCTCGCGCATCCCCGGCAGGTCGTCGATGGCCTCGCGGCGCATGTCTTCGAGATCGCGGAGAACCGCCCGGGCCGCAGCGGGCTCCAGCCGCACTGCCAGCAGCGGCCGGTCGATGGCCTGCCGCAGGGGCCCGGCGATGGAACTGGCCGGCACTACCCGGCCGAGCGCGGCATCGGACACCGTCATCATGGCGCCGCGCGCGCCCGCATCCAGCCGCACGCTGCCCGTGGTGCCGCTGGGCAGCCAGATCACGCAGGGGGCCTCGATGGCCGTCTCGCCAGCGGCCAGATGCAGTGCGCCCGTCCCCGAGGCGAGCACGAAGCCATGCCCGCCGCGCCTTGCCTTGATCGGCCCGAAATCCCATTCAATGGCCGAAAGCGCGCTGGCAATGTCGGCGACTTCGACGTCCTGCGCCTGGCCCGGCTCCGGCAGAGGCAGCTGCCGCGCCCGCAGCTCTGTTGTCCCCAACATGCGATCTCCTCCAAAATCGCCGTAAAAGTACAATTATCTCTTTGAATTGTCCATTTTCACCCACTCACCCTATCGCTACCGTTCGGGCAGGGTTGGATCCGGATGCAAAAATGACCGCCAAGGTCAGCAACGGAGCCACGCCGGGAGCGCCCGCCAGGCGGGCATTTGGAGGAGGAAGACATGACCAATATCGGCCGTAGAACCGTTTTGCAGGGGCTAGGCGCCAGCGCCGCCCTGGCCACCGCACTGGCCAGCCTGCCCGTGTTCGCGCAGGACCGCACCGCCATCCGCATCGGCTATGCCATTTCCAAGACCGGCGCCAATGCCGCCGGCGCCGGGATTTCCACCACGCCGAACTATCTGCTGTGGGTCGATGACGTGAACAAGGCCGGCGGCATCAAGCTCAGCAAGCTGGGCGTCACCCTGCCGCTCGACGTCACCGAATATGACGACCGCTCCGCCGCCGAGGAAACCGTGCGCGCCATCGAGCGTCTCGCCACCCAGGACAATGTCGACTTCATCCTGCCCACCTGGGGCACCGGCGCCAACCTGGCTTCCGGGCCGACCTTTGACCGCTTCGGCTATCCCCAGCTCGCCGGCACGGCCGTGACCGACATGGCGCCGGACCTTGCCAGGCGCTGGAAGCACAGCTTCTGGATGCTGGGCGGCGGGCATGACTATGCCAATGCGCTGGTGCAATTGCTGGTCAAGCAGCGCGATGCCGGCACCATCAACAACAAGGTCGCCATCGCCTCGGTCGCCGACGGCTTCGGCATCGACCTCTCCAAGGCGGCAACGCCGGCCTTCACCGAGGCCGGGTTCGAGCTGGTCTATGACAAGACCTATCCGCTGGGCACTTCCGACTTCGCCCCGATCATCAACGAGGTGGCCAATCTGGGCGTCGACACCTTCGTCGCTTTCTCCTATCCGCCCGATACCTTCGCCCTCACCCAGCAGGCCGTGGTCGCCAATTTCAGCCCCAAGGTGTTCTATCTGGGCGTCGGCACTGCCTTCCCGATCTATCCCAAGGTCGCCGGCCCCAATCATGACGGCGTCATGGGCGTTGGCGGCATCGATCCCGACAGCGAAGCGCTCGCCGCCTATTTCGAGCGCCACACCGCGCTCAATGGCCAGGCCCCCGATAGCTGGGCCAGCGCCATCACCTATGCGAGCCTGGAAATGCTGCAGCAGGCCATCGAGCGCGTCGGCGACCTCGACCGCGAGGCGGTATCGGCGGAGCTCTCGACCGGCGAATTCGACACCATTATCGGCAAGGTCAAGCTGGTCGATAACCAACTGCGCGCGCTGTGGACGGTGGGCCAATGGCAGGACGGCAAATTTGTCGGCCTCGCCCATACCGAACGCGACGCCGCCCGCGACCCGGTCGTGCCCAAGCCCGCCTGGGTTCCGGCCAGCTAGGTCGGTCCTTCCGCTGCTTCTCCCTCCCCCTTGAGGGGAGGGGTCGGGGGTGGGGGTTCTGCGCTCGCCCCAGCTCGATAATTGTGGCGGCACCCCCACCCAACCTCCCCCTCGAGGGGGAGGAGCAGGGCCGGTGCATAGGCAACATCCTGCCCCAATCGCGATGCACCCCTCCCCCTACCAGGGGGAGGTCGGGAGGGGGTATCCCTTCATGACAATCAACCACCCGGAGCCCTCATGCTCTTAAGCGCCATACTCACCGGCCTCGTCCTCGGGGGCACTTACGCCCTCGTGGCGATGGGCCTGACGCTGCAATATGGCGTCGCCCGCATCATGAACCTGGCTTATGGCGATGTGATCATTGCCGCCGCCTTTGGCGCCTTCGTGCTGTTCAACAGCCTTGGCATCAATCCGCTGATGGGCATGCTGCTGGTGATCCCCGCCGGGTTTGCGCTCAATTACACCATCTATGCGGTGATGCTGCAGCCCTGGCTGCCCGCTCGCGCGACCGGGGGCGGCTCGAAGGTGACTCGATCCTGGCCACCTTCGGCCTGCTGTTTGTCATCCAGGGCGTGGCTTTGGTGATCTTCGGCAGCGGCTTTGTCAGCTACAATTTCCTCGCCATTCCGGTCGACGTCTTCGGCACCACCATTGCCGCCAATCGCCTGCTGGCGCTGGTGCTGGCGATCGTCCTCGGCGGCGGGCTGTTCCTGCTGCTGACCCGCACGCGGCTCGGCACCGTCATTCGCGCCGTCGCCTCCTCGCCCGGCTCGGCGCCACTGGTCGGCATCAATGTCGACAGCGTCGCCCGCCTCGCCTTTGCGCTGGGCGGCGGGCTCGCCGCTGCGGGTGGCGTCGTCATCTCGATGTATCTGACCTTTTCGGCCACTGCCGGGGTGATCTTCACCATGAAGGCGCTGATCGTCGTCATCATGGGCGGCGTCGGCAATCTCATGGGCGCGCTCGCGGCCGGGCTGATCCTGGGGCTGGTGGAAACCCTCGTCGCCAGCTTCATCGATCCCGGCCTGACGCTGGCCGCCACCTATCTTATCTTCCTCGCGGTGCTGGTCGTTCGCCCGCTGGGCCTGTTCGGAAAGGCCGCAAGATGACCGGCAAGACGCTTCTCATCTGGGGCACGGCGCTGGTCGTGTTCGCCGGCCTCGCCACCGTGCCGCTGTTCGCCGGGCCCTACCCGCTCGGGCTGATGATCGGCATTTTGGGCTATGCCATTCTCGCCACCGCCTGGGCGTTTTTCTCCGGCCCCACCCGCTATGTATCGCTGGCCACCGTCGCCTTCTTCGGCATCGGCGCCTATACGGTGGGCGTGCTCAGCGATGTCATGGCCTATCCGCTGGTGCTGCTCACCGCTGCCGTCATCGGCCTCGTCGTGGCTGTGATTGTCGGTCTCGCCACGCTGCGGCTGGCCGGGGTGTATTTCGTGGTGTTCACCTTCGGCTTGACCGAACTGGTGCGCCAGCTGGTCACCTGTTACGAGGTCAATGTCACCCGCACCCTCGGCCGCTATGTGTTCCTGCCCTTTGGGCCCGAGCATATCTATTGGCAGCTGCTGGTGCTGGGCGCCGCCACGCTGGTGATTGCCTGGTGGGTGCGCCGCGCCAGGATCGGGCTGGCCTTGCGCGTCATCGGCGATGATCCGGTGGTGGCCAGCCATCTCGGCATCGGCATCACCAAAACCAAGCTGACCCTGTTCGCCGTCAGCGCTGTCATCATGACGCTGGCCGGCGCCATCCAGGCCCCGCGCTGGACCTATATCGAGCCGTCCATCGTGTTCAATCCGACCGTCTCCTTCCTCGTCGTCATCATGGCGCTGCTGGGTGGGCCGACGCGGCTGTTCGGGCCGCTGCTCGGCGCGATCCCCTTGTTCCTCTTGTTCGAATGGCTCTCGGCCAATTTCCCCAACCATTATTCGATCATTCTGGGGCTGCTGTTCATCGCCATCGTCTTCGTCCTGCCCAATGGGGTGCTGGCGGCCGGTGAAAAGCTCTTCGGCCGGCTGCGCCAGGAGGCAACGCCATGAGCCTTCTGTCCCTCAAGTCAGTCACCAAGCGCTTCGGCGGCCTCACCGCCGTCAATGGCCTGAGCTTTGATCTCGTCGCCGGGGAAACCGTGGGCCTATTGGGTCCCAATGGCTCGGGCAAAACCACCGCGCTCAACATGATCTCGGGCTATCTGCCGGTCAGCGATGGCAGTGTTGCGCTGGGTGGCGATACGATCAGCGGCCTCTCGCCAGATCGCATTGCCCATAAGGGCGTCGCCCGCACCTTCCAATTGGTGCGCGCCCTGCCCTCGCTGAGCGTCGGCGAAAACGTGCTGGCCGCCCTCGCCTTCCGTCGCAATCCGCTCTGGGGCCGCGACGCCGAAGTGCGCATCGAGACGCTGTTGGCCCAGGTCGGCCTCGCCGGCCGCGCTCGCCAGCCAGCCGATAGCCTGACCTATATCGATCTCAAGCGCATGGAACTGGCCCGGGCGCTGGCCACCGAACCCAGCCTGTTGCTGCTCGACGAATGGCTGGCCGGGCTCAATCCGACCGAATTGCGGGCCGGGATCGATCTGATCACGAGCCTGCGCGAAAGCGGCATGACCATCCTTTTGGTCGAGCATGTGATGGACGCCGTCCGGGCGCTCTGCAGCCGGTGTATCGTGATGAATACGGGGACCAAGATCGCCGATGGCCCCACTGCCGACGTGCTCAGCGACCCCGAAGTCGTCCGCGCCTATCTCGGAGTTGAAGATGCTTAGCGCCGGCCCGATCTCGCTGCATTACGGCAAGCACCTGGCGCTGGATGGCGTCTCCATCGGCGTCGATGCCAACGAAACCGTCGTGGTTCTCGGCGCCAATGGTGCCGGCAAATCGTCGCTGCTCAAGGCCCTGGCCGGCCTCGCGCGCCCCGCTCCGTCAGCGCAACTGCACCTCGACGGCAAGGACCTGCTCGGCCTGCCCGCACACAAATTCCTCGAACTGGGCATTGCCCTCGTCCCCGAAGGCCGCGGCATCTTTGGCGACCTGACCGTCGCCGAAAACCTCGAACTCGGCGCTTATACCAGACATGCCCGCCCGCATGAACAGCGCCAGCGCGCTTTGGTTCTCGACCTCTTTCCCCGCCTTGCCGAACGGCAGGCGCAGATTGCCCGCACCATGTCGGGCGGCGAGCAGCAGATGCTGGCCATCGGCCGCGCCCTGATGAGCTGCCCGCGCCTTTTGATGCTCGATGAACCCAGCCTTGGCCTCGCGCCCATCGTCACCGGCGAACTGTTCCAGGCGCTGGGCCGCATCCGCCAGACCGGCATTGCGCTGTTGGTGGTCGAACAAAACGTCAAGGCCAGCCTCGCCATCGCCGACCGCGGCTACCTGATGGATGCCGGCCGCATCGTCGGCACCGGCACTGCCGAGGCGCTCCGCCAAGACCCCGCCGTGCAGCGGGCGTTCCTGGGGGCGGTCGCATGATTGCACATTGCTTCCACACGCACCGGCCTGCCCCCTCCCCCTTGAGGGGAGGGCCGGGGTGGGGGTGCTGCGGTACCAGACAATCACCAATGCTGCCCGCGGGCTTGACCCGCGGGCCATTCTCAACACGGCACATGCGGGGAGAGGTCCCCGGATCAAGTCCGGGGACAGCCCGGTGTGCGACGCGGCCTTACCAGCCCTATTCCTTGACCAACGGAGACTTGCAATGACCGATCTGGGCCTGCTCATCAACAACAAGGACTGTGCGGCCGCTGGCGGCGCGACCTTTGATCGGCGCAACCCGATCTCGGGCGAATTGGCGACCCGCGCTGCCGCCGCTGACGTCAACGACGCCTTGCGCGCCGCCGATGCCGCCGCCGCCGCCTTTCCCGGCTGGTCCAAGACCGCGCCGGGCGCCCGCCGCAAGATCCTGCTCGCCGCCGCCGACCGGCTGCAGGCGCGCACCGATGACTTCATCGCCGCCATGGGTGCCGAAACCGGCGCCACCGCTGGCTGGGCCGGCTTCAACGTCATGCTCGCCGCCGAAATGCTGCGCGAGGCGGCATCGCTGACCACCCAGATTACTGGCGAGGTCATTCCCTCCAATCGCCCGGGCTCGATGGCCATGGGCATTCGCCAGGCCGCCGGCGTGGTGCTGTCGATCGCGCCCTGGAACGCCCCGGTCATTCTGGGCGTGCGGTCCCTCGCCACCCCGCTGGCCTGCGGCAATACCGTGGTGTTCAAATCCAGCGAGATCTGCCCGCGCACCCACCGCCTGATCGGCGATGCCCTGCTTGAGGCCGGCCTGCCGCCGGGCGTGCTCAATGTCGTTTCCAACGCCCCCGAAGATGCGCCCGAACTGGTCGAGGCGCTGATCGCCCACCCCGCCATCCGCCGCGTCAATTTCACCGGCTCGACCCGCGTTGGCCGTCTGATCGCCGAACTGGCCGCCCGCAACCTCAAGCCGGCTTTGCTCGAACTCGGCGGCAAGGCACCAATGGTGGTGCTCGACGACGCCAATATCGAGGACGCCGTCGCCGCCGCTGCCTTTGGCGCCTTCATGAACCAGGGCCAGATCTGCATGTCCACCGAGCGGCTGGTGGTCGATGACAAGATCGCCGACACCTTCGTCGCCGCACTCGCCGCCAAGGCTTCCGCGCTCAAGGCGGGCGATCCGCGCGCCAGCAATACCCCGCTCGGCTGCCTCGTCGATCTCTCCGCCGCCCAGCGCATCGATGCGCTGATCAAGGACGCCGTCAGCAAGGGCGCCCGCGTCGTCGCCGGTGGCGGCATCGAGGGCACCATCATGCAGGCGACCGTCGTCGATGGCGTCACCCCCGGCATGAAGCTCTATCGCGACGAGTCCTTTGGGCCCGTGGTCGCGGTGATCCGCGTCGGCAGCGTCGACGAGGCCGTCCGTGTCGCCAATGACACCGAATATGGCCTGTCCTCAGCCGTGTTCGGCCGCGACATCAACCGCGCCATGGCCGTTGCCAGCCGCATTGAATCGGGCATCTGCCACATCAATGGCCCCACCGTCCACGACGAAGCCCAGATGCCCTTCGGCGGCGTCAAAGCCTCCGGCTATGGCCGTTTCGGCGGCAAGGCCGGCGTCGCCGAATTCACCGAACTGCGCTGGATCACCGTCCAGGACGGCCCGATCCACTACCCGATCTAAACAAAAGCACGGCAGCGATGCCGGGCTTTTTTTGGTGGGTCCGCGACGTTGCCCTCACAAACACCGCGTGATCCTCCATCACGGAGTCATTCCCGCGCAGGCGGGAATGACCCGGTGGGTAGAACACGAGCGTCGGTGCGGGTGTCGCAAGGCCCGCTGCAAACACTCAATCCCACACACCCACTGCGCTGTCCCCGGGCTTGACCCGGGGATCATTCGTCACGCACACCGTGCTGAGAATGGCCCACGGATCAAGTCCGTGGGCAGCGCTGCGTGAGGGAGAGCATCGAGGGAAGGAGCACCGCCCCTATACGTCGAAAAACACCGTTTCCCTGTCACCCTGCAGGTGAATATCCAGCATATACCTTGGCACCGGCCCGCTATCGTCCCGCGGGGCAATCAAGCTCGCGCGGCGGCGGATATCGGGAATGCGGGTGAGCACATAATCCGTCCCATTGGCCTCGGCCTCATCGGCGAAATACAGCCGCGTCTGCAAGCCGATATTGATGCCGCGCGCCACGATCCACAGCACGACATGGGGCGCCATCGGCTTGCCATCGGGACCCGGCACCGGGCCCGGCTTGATGGTCTCGAAGCTGAAAATCCCCTCGCCATTGCTGGGCTGGCGCCCCCAGCCCAGAAAGGCCGGGCCGGCATTGGCCGCGTGCGACATGGCTCCGGCATAGCGGCCATCGGCATCGGCCTGCCAGATTTCCACCACCGCGTCGGTCAGCGGCGCGCCGCTGCCATCGATCAGCCGCCCGGCAATGGTGATGCGCTGGCCCTTGGTCTCGGGCGTCAGCATGGTGGCGCCGGGATCGGTATCGTAAACCCCGGCAATACCGGCGAAATTGGGCGTCAGCCCGATATGGACATAGGGCCCGCCGGTCTGCGACGGAGTTTCCTTGAGCCTGGGCAGGGGGTTGAGCATCAATTGCCCTCCAGCTTGTTCTCGAACATGGTCGAGCGGCGGCCACGCAGCACGATATCGAAGCGGTAGGCCAGCGCATCCATGGGCGTCGTATTATGCCGATCCAGCCTGGCGATCAGCTGCTCGATCCCGGCCTTATCCGGCACGCTGCCGACAATCGGGCATTGCCAGATCATCGGATCGCCCTCGAAATACATCTGGGTGATCAGGCGCTGCGCAAAGGCATGGCCGAACACCGAAAAATGGATATGGGCCGGGCGCCAGTCATTGCCGCCATTGGGCCAGGGATAGGCCCCCGGCTTGATGGTGCGGAACGAATAAAACCCATTGGCATCGGTGATGGCGCGGCCGCAGCCACCGAAATTGGGATCGAGAGGGGCGAGATAGGCCTCGCGCTTGTGGCGATAGCGGCCCCCGGCATTGGCCTGCCAGAATTCGACCAGCGTATTGGGCACGGCCCGGGCGTTCTCATCCAGCACCTGGCCATAGATGATCAGCCGCTGGCCAATGGCCTCGCTGCCATCCTGGCTGAAATTGCGGATCAGGTCATTGTCGAGCGGGTTGATCAGGCTATGGCCAAAGGTGGGCCCGCTCAGTTCGGACGCGGTCGCCCCCAGCGACAGCAGCGCATGCTTTGGCGCGCGGAAGGTCGAGCTCTTGTAGCCCGGCGTCAGCCCCGGCGGATGCCAGGAACGGTCCCGCGGATAAAGGGCGCCATCCTCGCCTGGCAGCATTAGTCCGGTCATGGCAGCGTCTCCCCCGTCGCGCGTTTGGCCAGTTCTTCCCTGGCAATCCTGAAGGCCCGATTGGCCGCCGGCACCCCGGCATAAACCGCCACATGCAGCAGCGTTTCCTTGATGTCTTCGGCCGAGGCCCCGGTATTGGCGGTGGCGCGCACATGCATGGCCACTTCCTCGTCATGGCCCAGCGCCGCGAGCAGCGCTATCGTCAGCATCGAGCGCTCGCGCTTGCTCAGGCCGGGCCGCGACCACACCGAGCCCCAGGCGCCTTCGGTGATGAAGGTCTGGAAATCGTCGTCGAACGCGGTCTTGCGCGCCGTGGCGCCATCGACATGTTCATTGCCCAGAACGGCGCGGCGGGTCGCCATGCCCTCGGTAAAGCGTTGGGTGACTTCAACCATGGCTGACCTCGTCGAAAAAGCTCTGCATCAGTGCCGCCAGTGCCTGGAATTGTTCGATGGACGGAATATGGCCTGCCCCGGCAATCAGCTCGAAGCGGGAATTGGGAATGAGCTGGGCCGTTGCCAGCACCAGTTCGGGCGGCGTCGACAGGTCCTGACTGCCGCAGACCACCAGCGTCGGGGTGGTAATCGCGCCCACGGCGTCAGTGAGATCGGCATCGCGCAGCGCTGCGCAGGTGCCGGCATAGCCCGCGACCGGCATGGCCAGCAGCAGATTGCGCCACCCCGCCAGTTCCGCCGGCCGTTCGCGGCGGAAGGCCGGGGTAAACCAGCGCTCCATCACCGCATCGGCAATGGCGTCCAGCCCACCGGCGCGCACCGCGGCGATGCGGGCGTTCCACATCTCGGCGCTGCCCAGCCGGGCCGCCGTATCGCACAGCACCAGCGCTGTCAGCCGCTCGGGATGGCGGATGGCAAAGCCCTGGGCAATCTGGCCGCCCACCGAAACGCCGCACAGCGCCAGTTGCTCGATCTGCAGGTGGTCCAGCAGGCCTTCGAGATCGTCGATATGTTGGTCGAGGCTGTAATCGCCCTCGGGCGCGTCGGACAGGCCGTGCCCGCGCTTGTCATAGGAGACGATGCGATAGCGCGCGCCGAGCAGCGCGATCACGTCATCCCAGATGCGCGCATCGGTGCCGAGCGAGTTGACCAGCACCAGGGCTGGCGCATCGCTGCGGCCCTGCACCCGATAGTGCAGCGTCAAGCCGCCGATCTGCACAAAACTCATGGCACGCCCCTTCGCTCCCCGCCGATTTAAGGCTGTGCAGCGCCGCAAGTAAAATGATTACTTGCCCGGAGATCATAACCCAGAGATTATCTTAATCTCGACTGGACCGCCGCTGCCGCGCCGAAAAGGCCAGTTTCATAACCGGAGGCAAGCATCATGGCCAAACGCGCCATCGATCCCCGCATCAAGCTGCGCCATCTCGCCTGCTTTCTCGAAGTGGCTCGGCTCAAAAGCGTGGTCAATGCCGCCGACGCGCTCAATATCAGCCAGCCGGCGGCCTCGAAAACCATCCAGGAGCTGGAGGAATTGCTGGGCAGCCCGCTGTTCGACCGCAGCCGCCGCAACCTGTTTCTCACCCCTTATGGCGAGGTGTTTTATCGCTATGCCGGCACCAGCCTTGCCGCCCTGCGCCAGGGCGTCGATGCCGCCAGCCAGGGCCATGAGGATACGCTGGTCAAGGTCGGGGCCCTGCCCACCGTGTCGGCGCTGATCCTGCCGCAGGCCGTGCATGCCTTCACCCAGGACGGCCAGAGCGCCCGCACCCGCATCGTCACCGGCCCCAATGCCTATCTGCTGTCGCTGTTGCGCACCGGCGATGTCGATCTGGTGATCGGGCGCATGGCCGAACCCGATGCCATGCTCGGCTTCTCCTTCGAGCATCTCTATTCCGAACGCGTGGTGATGGTGGTGCGCATGGGCCATCCGCTGCTGCGCGAACCGCGCTTCAATCTGGGCATGCTCGACCGCTACCAGACCCTGCTGCCCACCCCTGACTCGGTGATCCGCCGCCTCGTCGACCGCATGCTGCTGGCCAATGGCGTCACCAATCTGCGCGACGAGGTCGAAACCGTCTCCAACGCCTTCGGCCGCGCCTATGTCCGGCAAACCGACGCCGTCTGGCTGATCTCGGAAGGCGTCGTCGCCGGCGACGTCGCCGATGGCCAATTGGCGCTGCTGCCCGTAGATACCAGCGAAACCATCGGCCCGGTTGGCCTCACCACCCGCACCGACACCACACAATCCCTCGCCGCGCTGACGTTCATTCAAGCCGTCCGCAATGTCGCGGCGGGACAGCGCTAGGCGCAGGCATCGCGCTCGCCCGCCTGTCCAGGGACCATCGCCCCCATCGCCCCCTCCCCCTTGAGGGGAGGGCCGGGGTGGGGGTCACCTGGCTTCGCGCCAATACCCAACCACCCCACCCTCAAGGGGAAGAAAGACGCATGCCACCGATCCGGCCCCATCCCACCCAATCGCCGGCCCCCGGCTCGTCCAAATCCACTTTCTCCCCAAAACTGGATCCCGCCTCCCACCGGGATGACGCCCCGTGAACCGGGCCATCCTCAGTCGCCCCCTCCCCCTCGAGGGGGAGGGTCGGGGTGGGGGTCTCTTGGCTTCGCGCCAATACCCACCCCTCCCTCAAGGGGAAGAAAGGCATTCCGCCCACCCTCCCTCACCGCCCCTGCCGCACCGACCGCCGGTATGCCCCCGGCGGCATGCCCAGCGCCCGCGTGCAAAACCGCGTAAAATATGCTGGGTCGGGATAGCCCAGAAGATCCCCGATCTCCTTGATTTCCAGCGTCGAAAACAGCAGATGCCGCTTGGCCTCCAGCGCAATGCGGCGTTCGATCACCGCCAGTGCCGAAGCGCCCAGTACCTGCCGCGATACCCGGTTGAGATGGGTCGGGCTGATGCCGATCATCCCGGCATATTCGGCAATCGAGCGGGTCTGGCGGTAGCATTGATCGACCAGCATCCGGAATGCCTGGGCATGGTGCACCGAACGGTCGGCCGCCGCCTTGGCAATATCGGCCGATGCCAGATGCGCCCGGTGGATCGCGACCAGCAGCAGGGAAATCAGCGCCTGCATGGCAATGCCATGGCCGCTGGCCGGGCGCCTGGCTTCGGCGATCAACTGGTCGATGGCGGCGGAAACGTCATCCAGCCCGGTGCCGGTCAGCACCAGGGGCGCGGATAGCAGCGCCGACAGATCCGGCGCAGCCGCCAGCACCGTGCCGACGTCGCGATCCATCAGCGTCAGCACCAGTCCCTCCACATCGGGGCTGAAGTCATAGCCGTGCACGGTCAGCGCCGGCACCGCCAGCAAGGCCGGCGGCGACAGCTCAAACCGATTGCCATCCATGCTGACCTGCGCCCGGCCATGGGTCAGCAGCAGCACCTGAAAGAACTGCTCGTGGCGGTGCGGCTGGATGCGGAAGTCATGCAGGCGGCTGCGCGAACGCACGGTTTCCCAGTGCAGCCAGTCCTGCCCCTGATCCTGCAGGGCTTCGCCATAGAGCGCGTAGATCGGGATGGTCCTCATGTTCGGATCATCCAAGACTTTGCGGCGCCTGTCCATTGGAAAGCGGCAACAAGAAGTCCAGCATGCTGGTTCCAAGGGAGGCATTTGCATGCGTACACAGGTCGCCATTATCGGCGCGGGTCCGGCCGGGCTGATGCTCGGCCGTCTGCTGGAACTGGCGGGAATCGAGGCTGTCATCATCGAGCGCCGGAGTGCGGACTATGTGCTGTCGCGCATTCGCGCCGGGGTGCTCGAGCAGGGCAGCATGGCGCTGATGGACCGCGCTGGAGTCAGCAGCCGCATGCATAAGCAGGGTTTGCTGCATGAAGGGATCGAGCTCAGCTTCGATGGCGAGCGTCATCGTATCGATTTCTCGGCCCTGATCGGCCGGCAGGTCATGGTCTATGGCCAGACCGAAATGACGCGCGACCTGATGGATGCCCGCGCCGCCAGCGGGGCCCTGACGATCTATGAAGCCGACGACGTGCAATTGCACGACTTCGACGGCGCCACGCCGCATGTGACCTATCGCCGGAACGGCGTTACCCAGCGGCTGGACTGCGCCGTCATTGCCGGCTGCGATGGCTATCACGGCATCTCGCGCCAGAGCGTGCCACAACAGGCGCTGACCACCTTCGAGCGGGTCTATCCCTTTGGCTGGCTTGGTGTTCTTGTCGATCAGCCGCCGGTGGCGCATGAGCTGATCTATGCCCATCATGAGCGCGGCTTCGCGCTTTGCTCGATGCGTTCGCCCAGCCGCAGCCGCTATTACGTACAGGTGCCGGCCGACGAGCAGGTCGCCGCCTGGTCGGACCAGCGCTTCTGGGATGAATTGCGCCTGCGGCTGGATCCGCAGACCGCAGCAAGCCTGGTCACCGGCCCCGCGATCGAGAAATCCATCGCGCCGCTGCGCAGCTTCGTCGCCGAGCCGCTGCGCTTCGGCGCGCTGTTCCTGGCCGGCGACGCCGCCCATATCGTGCCACCCACCGGCGCCAAGGGGTTGAACCTGGCCATGAGCGATGTCGGCTCGCTGGCCGATGCCCTGATCGAATGGTTCGTCGAGCACTCCCCCGCCGGGATCAACGCCTATTCCACCCAGGTGCTGCAACGCATCTGGAAAGCCGAGCGCTTCAGCTGGTGGATGACGAGCCTGCTCCACACCTTCCCCGAAACCGGCCCCTTCGGCCGCCGCATCCAGCGCGCCGAGTTCGACTATTTGCGCGGGTCACTGGCAGCGCAGCAGAGCCTGGCGGAGAATTATGTGGGGCTGGAATAGGGGGGCTCCACTCTCGGCCCAGGCCGCCGTCCAAACCACCGGGTCATTCCCGCGCAGGCGGGAATCCATTCTTCCAGACACCGAAGCACGAATGGATTCCCGCCTGCGCGGGAATGACTCCGTGTTTGGCGGGGAGTGGCGGGACCTGGAAGGAGACACGGGGCGAACGCCCCTAATGCCCCACGCCCAACAACCGATCCACCGTCTCCGGCTGCGCTTCCAGCTCGGCGGGCGTCCCTGACCAGGCGATCTGGCCGCGTTCCAGAACAATTACCCGGTCGGCAAACTCCAGCGCCGCCTTGATGCGCTGTTCGACCAGAAGGATTGTCATCGCCTTGGTCGCCGCCAATTGAGCGAACGCCGCCATCAGTTCCTCGCAGATCACCGGGGCGAGCCCCTCCAGCGGCTCGTCGAGCAGCAGCACGGTCGGCTGCCCCAGAATGGTGCGCGCGGTCGACAGCATCTGCTGTTCGCCACCCGAAAGCTGCGAGCCGAGATTGCGCCGCCGCTCCTTGAGCCGGGGGAACATCGCATAGGCTTCCTCAAGCGCCGAGCGCGGCCGCGACTTCAGCCCGACAAAGAGGTTTTCCTCGACGGTCAGCGATTTGAAGATCGAGCGGCTTTGCGGGACATAGCCGAGGCCGCCCAGGGCCCGGGCGGAACCATCAAGGCCGGTTATCTCCATATCGCCCAGCCGCACGCTGCCATCATAGCGCCGGGTCTGGCCGGCAATGCTGGCGAATAAAGTGGTCTTGCCCATGCCATTGCGGCCCAGCACGGCGAGGCGCCCGCCGGCAGGGACCGAGAAGCTCACGCCCTCCAGAATCCGCGTTGGCCCATAGCCGGCGCTCAGCCCGGCGACCTCAAGCGACGCTGCGGTCATCGGCATAGCTCCCCAGATAGGCTTCACGCACTTTCGGATCGGCCGAAACTTCCGCCGGCGTACCATCGAAAATGATCGCCCCGGCCGCCAGCACCACGACGCGCCGGGCAAAGCGGAAAACGAAATCCATGTCGTGCTCGATCATCAGCACGGCCAGGTCGGCCGGCAATTGCGCCAGCGCCTTTTCGATCAGCACCGTATCCGAACTCGGCACCCCTGCCGCCGGCTCATCGAGCAACAAGACCTTGGGCCGCAGCGCCATGGCCAGCGCAATCTCCAGCAAGCGCTGCTGCCCATAGGCAATCTCGCTGACCTTCACCTGCGCAATGTCGCGCAAGTTCAGCAGCCCCAATATCTCCCCCACCTCCCCCACAATCTCCGGCATCCTAAGATAATCGGCGAAAATGTGTTGTGATCGTCCAAGGCGCTGCAGCAGGGCCAGCGCGACATGTTCCTGCGGCGTCATCTCGGAGAAGAGCCGCGTCACCTGGAAACTGCGCACCAGACCGGCGCCGACGCGGGCGGTTGGGGAGGCTTTGGTGACATCGGCGCCATCGAGTTGAACGCTGCCGGAATCGGGTTTGAGCTGCCCCGTCACCAGATTGACGAAGGTGGTCTTGCCGGCGCCATTGGGGCCGATCAGCGCGATGCGGTCACCCTTGTCGAGCGCCAGCGACACGTCATCGGTGACGGCAAGGCCGCCAAAGCGTTTCTTGAGGTTGCGGACTTCGAACAGGGTCATGACTGCCTCCGCAATCGGGTCCAGAGCGTTTCGGCAGCGCCGGTCAGGCCCTTGGGGGCGAACAGCACGACGATGACCAGCAGCACGCCGACAATGGTCAGCCAGTGGAAGGGATTGATGGCCGAGACGCGGTCCTCGAACCAGACAAAAACCAGCGTGCCGATCATGGCACCATACAATTTGCCGGTGCCGCCCAGCACCAGCATGACCAGCGCTTCGGCGGACATGGTGAAAGACAGGCTGTCGAGCCCCACGACCTTGGTGGCGATGGCCGATAGCGCACCACCGAGACCGGCCACGGCGCCGGCAATGGCGTACATCTTGACCAGGGTGAAGTAGACTGGCGCCCCCATGGCCCGCACCCGGATCGGGTCCTGCTTGATGCCGCGGCAGAGCATGCCGAAGGGCGAGCGGACGATGATGCGCAGGACGACGAACACGGCGATCAGCAGCACCACCGCCATGATAAAGGCAGTGCGGCCGAAAAGATCGAAGCGGAAGAGGCCCAGCAGCGGCGCCGGGGCGATGCCGGAGAGGCCATCGCTGCCGCCGGTCCAGGCGGATAGTTTGTTGGCGGCCTCATGCGCCAGCGAGACGACGGCGATCGAGAGCACCAATTGGCTGAGGCCATGACCGCGCAGGATAATGAGGCTCGACAGCGCCCCGGCAATGGCCCCGGCCAATGCGCCGATGGCCAGCATCAATAGCGGATCGGTAACGCCAAATTTGGCGGCGAAGATGCCGGCGGCATAGGCGCCGGCGCCAAAGACTGTCGCATGACCGAGGGTCGCCACCCCGGAATAGCCGGTGACCAGATCGAGCGACAGCACCAGCAACATGACCGCGATGATGCGGGTCAGCAGCGCCAGATTGCTGGGAAAGAGCAGATAACCCAGCGCCGCAACGGCAGCGAGGATCAGCACGGCGATCAGGTCGCGCATGGCGGTGCGCTGCCAGACGGGTTTGGTCGAGGTCAGGCTGATATCGCTCATTTGCTGCGCCCCATCAGGCCATTGGGGAAGACGCAGACGATGGCGATAACGGCCAGATAGAAAAAGAACTCGCCATATTCGGGCATCAGATAGCGGCCAGTGGTCTGCACGGCGCCAAGCAGCAGCGCGGCGACCAGCGCGCCGGCTATCGAGCCGGCCCCGCCGACCGAGACCACGACAAGGAAGGTCACCATGTAATGCAGCGCGTAATAGGGCTCGATGGGCAGCAATTGCGCGCCGACCACGCCGCCCAGCGCGGCCAGGCCGACGGCGAGTGCGAAGCTGACGGCATAGACGATCTTGGTCTTGACCCCGAGCGCGCCGGCCATGGCGGCGTCATCGACCGACGCACGCAGCCGCACGCCGAACGGGGTGCGCTCGATGATGAACCAGAGCGCGCCGGCGACAATGATGCCCACAGCCACCGCGAACAGCTTATGGGCGGCAATGGTGCGGAAACCGAGATCGACCGGGCCCTGCAACTGGGCCGGCAGGGCGATGGTCTTGAGGGTGGGACCCATGACGAAATTGGCGATGCCGATAATGGCAAAGGTGATGCCGATGGTCATCAGCACCTGGGTCAGCTCGGGCGCGCCATAGATGCGGCGATAGAGAAAGCGCTCCAGCGGCACGGCGATCAGCATGGTGCCAAGCACGGCGGCGAGGATGGCGACGCCGAAGGGCAGGCCCATCTGCTGGGTGGCATAAGAAGCGATATAGCCGCCGATCATGGCGAAGGCGCCGTGGGCGAGATTGACCACCTTCATCAGCCCCATGGTGACGCTGAGGCCGATGGAGATGATGAACAGCACCATGCCATAGGCAAGGGCGTCGGCGGCGATGGAGAGTATGGTTTGCATTGGACCTCGCCTATGCCCGGCGGGGCATTACCCACCGCGACGTTCGTTACCCCCACCTAGCCTCCCCCTGATAGGGGGAGGGACAGATTTAGGGCTGGGCAGGATTTGGGATAGCCACCGGCTCGGCTCCTCCCCCTATCAGGGGGAGGGTGGGGGGGGGGATCCGTCCGCCAGGCTTACGGAGCCTTCCAGCCGGGGTCGCCCTGGTTTTCGAAGGTCTGGATTTCCTTGTTGATGTATTGGCCATCCTCAAGCGCCACTTCGCGCAGGTAGATGTTCTGCGTCAGGTGGCGGTTTTCCGGATTGATCGAGACCGGGCCGCGCGGGCTGACCCAGGAGAGCCCCTTGACCGCTTCGACAGCAGCGGCTGCGTCCTGATTGCCGCCGGTGGCTTCGATCATCTTGGAGATCACATACATGCCGTCATAGGCGCCGACGGCCGGGAAGCTGAGTTCCGAGGCGCTGCCGATGGCCTTGGAGGCCGCTTCGACAAAGGCGGAGTTCTCAGGCGAGTCATGGCTGACCGCGTAGTGGAACGTCGTCAAAAGACCCAGCGCATTGTCGCCCAGCGCCGCCAGATCGGGCTCCTGGGTCAGATCGCCGGGGGCCAGCAGGGTAACGCCGGCATCCTTGAGGCCGTTCTCGACATAGGCCTGGACGAAGCCCAGGGTTGCCGGACCGGCTGGCAGGAAGGCGAACACCGCCTCGGCGCCCGAATCCTTGATGCGCTGCATCATCGGACTGAAGTCATTGGTGTTCATCGGCATGCGCACGGATTCAACGATCTCGCCGCCCGCGCCAGTGAAGCCGGCGACGAAGGCGGCTTCGGAGTCGACGCCCGGACCGTAGTCGGAAACCACGGTAATGACCTTGTCGATGCCGCGCTGACGCGCGACCGCGGCCATCGGGGTCGAGGTCTGCCAGGTGGTGAACGAGGTGCGCACCACATAGGGGCTGGCATTGACGATCGCCGACGTGGCGGCATTGAACACCACCATGGGCACATTGCCCTCTTCGAGGATCGGCGCGGCCGCCATGGCGTCGGGGGTGTAGTAATAACCGGCGAGATATTGCACGCCTTCGCTGACGATCAGTTCCTGGGTCAGCGCGGCGGACTGGGCCGGATCAGGCGCCGGCAGGTCGCGATAGACGATCTCGATGGTGTCATCGCCGATGGTATTGCCGTTGACGGCCAGCCAGGCATTGATCCCGGCCTGGAAGTTCTTGCCCTGCAGCGCGGCCGGGCCAGAAAACGGGCCGACGACGCCGACCTTGATCGTGTCGGCAAAAGTGACGCTGCTGGACAGCGCCAGCAGCAGTGAAGCCAGAACAAGTTTTTTCAATGCAGTCCTCCCAAAATCCGTGGCGGCCATGACCCGCCCAGGCCGCGTCCACGCCGCTGCCCGCTCCTGTGCCATATGTGGCAAGAAAACCGAATGGGCGAAAATGAATTCCCTGCCGCCTCTCATATCCCAGGAGTTATGAGACCCAACGGATCAACCGCGGATATCGGCGATTTTTCCACAAAGCTGGTTATGATTGGAGCGCATGCCCTGGCCAGCCCCGCAGATTTTCCGCCAGTCATCTCCCGCGCCTATCTTGATCGCGTTTCACCACTTTGGTACGCAGCACAAACATGACTTTCACAGTCAACTAACGGCCGGTCCGGCTGACCTGTAGACGATCGAGAAGGCAGCCTATCATGGCCAAGCACGTGTTTTGCCGCGAACTCAGCCTGGAGCGGGGGGAGCCCTTGCCCGGCACCGGCAATGTGGCCCAGCGCTCCATGCTGGTGGCATGGCCGCGCGGCAAGTGGCGGCTGCCGCGCTTTGAGTCGGTGGATATGGGCCCGGCGCTCGCCGATGCGATCCGGCTGGCCATGCGGGCCGGCATCCATGTGGCACTGGTCGATCGGGTGGGTGAAACCGGCACCCTGCCCCAGTTGCAGGCCGATGGCATCGCCGCCGATTTCGACAGCGAGATCGAGCTGGCGGCGGCGATCACCCGCCTCACGGCGGGCGAGCCGCTGGTGGGCCGGGCCGATCCGCGCAAGGTCATTCTCTGCTGCACCGATAGCCGCCGCGATGCCTGTTGCGCCCGGTTCGGCTTTGCAACCTACAAGGCGCTGGTGGCGGCGGCGGACCCCGAAACCTTCCATATCGTGCAGGCCACCCATATCGGCGGCTGCCGGTTCGCCGCCTCGCTGGTGCTGCTGCCGCAGCGGCAGCGCTATGGCAGGGTGGAACCAGAACAGGCCGTAGAGTTTCTCGCCACGCTGGCCGCCGGACAGATCTATCTGCCGGCCTATCGCGGCCGCGCCGGCTTGCCGGAAACCGCCCAAGTGGCAGAACATGCCGCCATGGTCTGGGCCGATGCCAATGGGCTGGGCCAGGACAATGTACGCATGCCTGATATTGTCTGGCCCGCCGCGGTGCTGGATGGCGATGAGCTGAGCGTCACCGTCACCGCCGGGGATGCGCCGCTGCAGGTCCACCTGCGCGCCGAGATCGCGCCAATGCACGGCAATTGCGAAGCGCTGGTGGATGGCGACGACGCCAAGATGACCCCACGCTGGCGCCTCGCCGCCATTCATCCGCTGGCTTGAGGGCAGGCGTTCGGCCTGCCCCCCACAAGCCTGCCCCTACCCCTCCAGCGACCCGAACTGCGCCTCATGCAGCCGCGAATAATCCCCGCGGCGGGCAAGAAGCTCGGCATGCGTGCCCTGCTCGGAGATCCCGGTCGGGCCGACCACGACGATCCGGTCGGCATTGCGGATGGTGGCGAGGCGGTGCGCGACGACGAGCGTGGTACGGCCACGGGAGAGCGCGGCCAGCGATTGCTGGATGGCGAACTCGGTGGCGGTATCCAGCGCCGAGGTCGCCTCGTCGAGGATCAGGATCGGCGGGTTCTTGAGGAAGATCCGCGCAATGGCGAGCCGTTGCTTCTGGCCGCCCGAAAGCTTGACGCCACGTTCTCCCACCAAGGTATCGAGCCCATCGGGCAGCGACAGGATGTATTCGTCGAGCGCTGAGCGGCGCAGGGCTTCGATGATCTCCTCGTCGCTGGCGCCAAGGCGGCCATAGGCGATGTTTTCGCGGATAGTGCCGCCGAACAGGAACACGTCCTGCGCCACGATGCCGATCTGGGCGCGCAGCGATTGCTGGGTCATGTCGCGGATGTCGATGCCATCAATGCTGATGGACCCACTATCGACCTCATAGAAGCGCGGCAGCAGCGAACAGATGGTGGTCTTGCCGGCGCCCGAGGGACCGACAAAGGCCACGGTCTCGCCCGCCGCAATGGTCAGGTTGAGCCCGTCCAGCACCTTGCCATGGTCGGAATAGCCGAAGCTCACATCCTGGTAGGCGATGTCGCCCTTGAGGTGATCGACGGCGACGGCATCGGGCCGGTCGGCGATATCGGGGGCGGTGTCGATCAGCTTGGTGAAGCGGCGGAAGCCGGCAATGCCCTTGGGATAGCTTTCGAGCACCGAGGTGATCTTGTCGATCGGGCGGAAGAAGACGTTGACCAGCAGCAGGAAGCCGACAAAACCGCCATAGCTGAGCTCGCCATGGATGACGTACCAGGTGCCGGCCATCATCACCACCAGCTGCACGAAGCGGGTGCTGAAATAGGACAGGGTAATGCTGGCGGTCATATAGGCATAGGCGCTGAGCTTGGTGGTCTTGTAGCCCTCATTGCTCAGGGCAAAGAGGCGCTTCTCATGGTCCTCATTGGCGAAGGCCTTGACCACGCGGATGCCGCCAACGCTTTCATGCACGCGGACATTGAACTCGCCGACCTGGCGGAACAGCTTGCGCCAGGTTTCGGTCATGCGCGCGCCATAGCGGCTGACCAGCCAGGTCATGAACGGCACGATGATGGTGGTGAGCAAAGCCAGCTGCCAATGCACCGTGAACATCAGGATGAAGGCCCCGATGAAGGTCATGATGGCGATGAAGACGTCTTCGGGACCGTGATGGGCCACTTCGCCGACCTCTTCGAGGTCCTTGGTGACGTGGGTGATCAGGTGGCCGGTCTTGTTGTTGTCGAAATAGCGGAAGCTGAGCTTCTGGATGTGGTCGAAGGCCTGGCGGCGCATATCGGTTTCGATGCTGATCCCCAGCGCATGGCCCCAGTAATTGACCACCGCCATCAGGCCGGTATTGAGCGCATAGATCACCAGCAGCAGGGCGGATACCCCAGCGATGAGGCCCCAATTCTGGCCGGGCAACAGGTCGTCGACGAAGAGCTTGACCGCCAGGGGAAAGCCCAGCTCAAGCAGGCCGGCGAGAACCGCGCAGCCGAAGTCGAGGAAAAACAGCCCCTTATAGGGCGCGTAATAGGAGAAAAATCGGCGAAGCATGAGTGGTCTTCAATACAGCTTGGTCTTGTCGGCGCCCTCTCACGGCACGGAACGGGAAATTGGGTCAGGCGTGGCCGGCCGGCTCCATGGTGAGCAGCGCGGTCTGGCGCGGATCATCGTTGGGCAAGGCGCTGGCCGCAAGGGCTTGTTGCATGGTGATGACATCCATCAGCGCGCAGGGCTCCCAGCCACAGGGGCAGCCCTCGGGGCCTTCATGGGCGCCAGCCACTTCGCGGTAGAGCGAGCCGATGGCGGTCGCCAGATAGGCCAGCACCTCGAGTGGCGGCAGTCGCGTGCTGCCAAGCGCGCCCGAATAGGATGCCGAAACCGCTGCGCGGATAGCAGCATAGGTCGGGTCGGCGGTCTCGTTAGCTACGGGCAGCATCTGCATCTCCTTTGTTGTGCGCCGGGCCGGTCCGCAGGGGAATGCAGAGCGGGCGTCCATGCACAGGGTCGGTAATCACCATGGATTGCACCCCGAATACGGAGGCGATCATGGCTTCGGTCATCAATTCCTCGGGCGTGCCGGAGGCGGCGATGACGCCGTCATTGAGAAACACCAGGCGATCGGCATAGCGCGCCGCCAGATTGAGATCGTGCAGTACCAGCACAATGGTGCGGCCGTAATCGACATTGAGGCGGCGCACCAGGTCGAGGCAATCGAGCTGATGGGCCATGTCGAGATGGTTGACCGGCTCGTCGAGACAGACCACGTCGGTTTCCTGCGCCAGCACCATGGCGATCCAGACGCGCTGCAATTGGCCGCCCGAGAGCGAACCGAGACGACGGCTGCGCAGGTGAGCGACGCCAGTGCCCTCCATCGCCGCTTCCAGCGCCGTTGAATCGTTCTGGCTCCAGGGCTGCAGCATCGACTGATGCGGATAACGCCCCAGCCGCACCAGTTCCTCGACCGTCATGTCCTCGGGTGCCGATGGACTCTGCGCGAGCAGGCCGATCTGGCGCGCCAGGGCGCGGTCGTTGAACTTGGCGATATCAAGCTCTTCGAGCAGGATGCGGCCGCTTTCGGGCTTGTGCAGACGGCGGATGGCGCGCAGCAGTGTGGACTTGCCGCAGCCATTGGGGCCAGCCAGCACAGTGATCTTGCCGCGCGCAATCGGCAGGCTCAGCGATTTGAGCACGGCAGTATTGCCATAGGAGAGGCTGAGAGACTGTACCTCGATGCGGTTTTCGCTATCCGTCATGGCGTTGCCTGCCCATCAAGAGGAAGAGGAAATAGGGCGCGCCAATAATGGCGGTAACCGTGCCGGCCGGAACCTCGGTGGGGGCGAAGACCACCCGCACGATCAGGTCCGCGCCCACCAGCATGATGGCGCCCAGAAGAAAACTGCCGATCAGCCCGGCATAGACATTGCGCCCGACCAGCAGCCGGGCCAGATGCGGCGCCATCAGCCCGACAAAGCCGACGCCGCCGACAAAGGCCACCGACAGCGCCGTCATGGCCGCGGCCAGCGCGAAGATCAGCAGGCGGAACACCGGCAGGTCGAGCCCGACACCGCGCGCCGAGACTTCATCAAGATCGGCAGGCGGCAATTTGCGGGCAACGAGAAAGGCCAGTGCCATCACCGGCAGCATGGCGATGGCGGTGATCTGGATTTCACCCCAATTGACCTCGTTGACCGCACCGGCAATCCAGCGCGCCGCCTGGCTGGTCTGGTAGATCGGTCCGATCAGCATCATCACCATGGTCACCGACTTGGCGACGGCGGCAACGGCAATGCCGAACAGCAGCAGGCGAATGGCCGAGGAGGACTGGCGGCCGGCAAGGATGAAGACGAGGCTGATCGCCGCCACCGCCCCCAGCATGGCCGCAACCGGCTGATAGGCAATGGAGGTGACCAGCGCATTGCTCTCATTGGACATCATGGCGAGGAAGATGACGACGCCAAGCGCCGCGCCATCGATGACCCCGAGCACGCCGGGCGAAGCCAGCGAATTGCGGGTGATCTTTTGCAGCAGGAAACCGGCAACCGCCATGCCACCACCCGCCAAAGCAGCGATGACCACGCGCGGCAGGCGCAGTTGCAGCACGATGATCTTCTGGGTCTTTTCACCGGCGCCCAGAATGGTCGCAGCGACCTGATCAAGCGGGATCCAGGTGGAGCCAAAGGCCACGCCAGACAGGGCCAGGAGCACAAAAGCGAGACCCATGAGGCCAACGGCCAGCGGCGCCCGCGCCGCGGTCAGGGTGGATGGCAGGCCACTCATGCCGCTCTCCGCTTCAACAGGATCAACAGCACCATGGCGCCGACAACGGCAGTTATGGCGCCAACGGGGGCCTCCACCGGATAGATGACGAAGCGCGCGGCAATATCGGCCGTCGTCGCATAGACCGCCCCGATCAGCGCCGCCGCCGGGATCAGCAGCTTGTGACGCAGGCCCACCAGCCAGCGCGCCGCATGGGGCACGACGAGGCCGACAAAGCCGACCGGGCCAGCCATGGAGACGGCAGCTCCGGTCAACAGCGATACCGAGAGGAAACTGGCGCCCCGCACCAGCACCAGCGGCACGCCGAGACCGGTGGCGGTCGAGTCATCGGCCTGCAGCGCATCGAGCGTGCGGGCCAGGGCAATGGCGATCAGTGCGCCGACAAGAATGATCGGCGCGCCGCTCTGCACCAGCGCCATCGGCCGATCGACAAAAGCACCCGACAGCCAGAAAAGCAGCTGCTGCAATTGTGCTTCATTGGTGGTCAGGATGATCTGGACGATGGAATTGCCAAGCCCGGCAACGGTTACGCCGATCAAAACGATGCGAATGGGCGACAATCCACCGGCAGTGGCAGCCAGCAAGAAAACCAGCATGCTGGTTGCCAAAGCCCCCGCCGCAGCCGCCAGCGACAGGCCCAGCAGCGATCCGACCCCAAAGACGGCACTGGCCATAACCACCGCCACCGAGGCCCCGGCATTGAGCCCCAGCGTGTCAGGCGAAGCGATCCGATTGCGCGACAGGGTCTGCACCAGGACGCCGGCAATACCGAGACCGGCGCCGACAAGGGGGGCAATCACCGCCCGGGGCAGGCGCAGATTGGCGATGACCACCGCCGTCTCGGAGCCGTCAAAGGCGAACAGCGCCTGCCACACCTGCTCTAGCGAATAGATCTTGTAGCCGAGCGTCAGGCTGGCCAGCACGGCGATGACCAGCCCGACCACAAGGCCGGCATAGATCAATGGCAGAGGCCGGGCCAGCGGGCCGGATCGAACAGTGGACAGGGCGGGAGCAGACAGGGCGAACCCCATAAGATGATATTGACAGTCAGATTAAATTCTGACTGTTTGCCCAGATCATTTTCTGACCCACCCTGTCAAGTTTATAGGCGACAAATGTCCACTTTTCGTAACCTGATCGCGGGGGCCGCAGCAACGCTGCTCATCGCGCTCGCGCCGGCCAGTATGGCCCGCGAAATCACCCATTCGATGGGCGTTACCACAGTTCCCGACGCGCCGCAGCGCATCGTGGTGCTGACCAATGAAGGCACCGAGGCGCTGCTCGCTGTCGGCATTATCCCCGTCGGCGCCGTGCGCTCATGGCTGGGCGATCCGTGGTATGCGCACATCGCCGCCCAGATGGCCGACGTGACCGTATTGGGCGAAGAATCGGCGGTGAACCTCGAGCTGCTGGCCGCCCTGGAGCCCGACCTGATCCTGGGCACCAAGATCCGCCACGAAAAGATCTACGAGCAGCTATCGGCCATCGCTCCCACCGTGATCTCCGAGCGGCTACGCGGCGACTGGAAAGAAAACTTCACCCTGTACACCGAAGCTGCCGGCAAGGCCGATGCAGGCGCCGCCGCCGTCGCCGCCTATGATGAGCGCATTGCCAAGCTCAGCGCCGAACTGGGCGATGCCAAGGCCGAGAAGATCTCGCTGGTCCGCTTCATGTCGGGCCGCACCCGTATCTATCTCAAGGATACTTTTGCCGGCGTCGTGCTGGAACAGCTGGGCTTTGCCCGGCCGGCCAACCAGGACCGCATGGAATTCGTCGATGAAGTGACCAAGGAACGTATCCCCGAGTTCGAGGGTGATCGCCTGTTCTACTTCGTCTACGAGAGCGGTGACGGCGCCGCTGACAGCGCGGCCGCCGACTGGACCGCCGATCCGCTGTGGCAGGCCCTGCCCGTGGTTAAGGCCGGCAAGGCGCAAAAGGTCGATGACGCGATCTGGAACACCGCCGGTGGCATCATCGCGGCCAATGCGCTGCTCGACCAGATCGAGTCCATTTACGGCGTCGCCCCCACCCGCTGATCCCAATTGGCCGGCGCCCATGGTGCCGGCCGTTCTTTTGCACCCTGGAGTAAATCCATGATCAAGCAGTTCCTCGCTATCGCCCTTGCCGGCGTGGCCTTCGCAGCCCCAGTGGCAGCGCGCGAAATCACCCACGCCATGGGCGTCACCGAAGTCCCCGACGCGCCGCAACGCGTGGTGATCCTGACCAATGAGGGCACCGAGGCCCTGCTCTATGTCGGCGTGGTGCCGGTCGGCGCGGTGCAGAGCTGGAATGGCGACCCCTGGTATGCCCATGTTGCCGAAGCGCTCAAGGACACCGTGCCGCTCGGGACCGAGAATGCGGTCAATCTGGAAGTGCTGGCCAGCCTCGAGCCCGATCTGATCATCGGCAACAAGGTGCGCCAGGAAAAGATCTATGCGCAGCTTTCGGCGATCGCGCCGACGGTGTTTGCGGAAAACCTCAGCGGCAATTGGCGCGAAAACCAGCTTCTCTACAGCACCGCGGTCGGCAAGGCGGCGGAGGCCGAAGCCGGGCTCGCCAAATTCGCCGCACGCACTGCCGCGCTGCGGGACGCCGTTGGCCCCGCCATTGACGATCAGATGTCGCTGGTGCGCTTCGCGCCCGGCCGTACCCGCATCTATTACAAGGATACTTTTGCCGGCGGCATTCTCGAGCAGATCGGGTTCAAGCGCCCCGCGGCGCAGGACAAGGACGAGTTCGCCGAGGAAGTGCAGAAGGAACGTATCCCGGAAATGGCCGGCGATCGCATCTTCTATTTCTCGGCCGATGCCGACCCGGAAGAAAACAAGGCGAACCTGACCGAATGGCTGGCCGACCCGCTGTGGCTGAACCTCGACGCCGTCAAGAACGGCAAGGCCCAGCGCGTCAGCGAGCTGGTGTGGAACAGCGGCGGCGGCATTCTCAGCGCCTTCACCATGGTCGACGAACTGGCTGCCATCTATGGCGTGAGCTTGCCGGCAGCCGAATAAACCGGCGCAACTTGCGGAGCGGGCGCAGTCCCGCTCCGGTGGCGGTGGCGACGCCGCGACAGGATGGGGCGATGCTCGGTCTTGGCCCAGTGAAACGGCCTGTCGAGGAGCTCGCGCACCGCGCGCAGCGCGGCAAAGGCGATCAGCAGCCAATAGAATGGCAAGGCCAATTGCTGGAGCATCAGATGGTAGCGGCGGTGCCGGTGGAGCCCCAACAGGGTCTGCGCCATCACCGCGCCATGCCCCAGGGCGAACACACCGAGATAGAGCACCTGCCACGACAGGGGCGTATCGGGCAGCGCCGGGAGCCCCAGCGCCAGCCGCCCCACAAGGGTCAGCAAAAAAGCGCAGTGGAGTAGCGGCGCGACGATCATCCCCAGCACCAGGAACTCGAAGACCAGCATCGGGACCAGGCCCATTTCCTTATAGAGGCGCAAGGGACTGCGGTTATGGACGATGAAAGTCTGCATCCAGCCCTTGAGCCAGCGCGTGCGCTGGTTCATCCAGGTCTTCAGTCGGATCGGCGCCTCTTCCTGGGTGCTCGACGCCAAAACGCCGATGCGATAGCGCATCCGGGCCAGCCGCATGCCGAGATCGGCGTCCTCGGTGACGTTGAAGGCATCCCAGCCGCCCAGCGCCCGCAAAGTCGAGACGCGGAAATGGTTGGAGGTGCCACCCAGCGGCACCGGCAGGCCCCAGGCGGCAAGCGCTGGCAGCATAACCCCGAACAGACCCGCATATTCACCCGCGAACAGGCCGGTGAGCAGGCTCTCGCGGCCATTGTCGATCAGCAGTTCAGCCTGAAGGCATTCGATGTCCGGCTCGGCGCGGAACCGCGCGGCAGCGAGACGAAGCTGGCCGGGGTCGGGCGTATCCTCGGCATCATAGACCACGACATGCTGACCCCGGCAGAGCGGCAGGGCGAAATCGAGCGCCTTGGGCTTGGTCAGGGGCAGAGCTTCGGGCACCGGCACCAGCGAGAAGCGCGGATCGTCAAGTAACTGGCGTACCGCCACCAAAGTCGCCGCCGAACGGGCCTCGACCACGAATTTGATGTCGAGCTTGTCGGCGGGATAATCCAGCGCTGCCATCGCCCGCTGCAATTGCGGCACCATATGCGCCTCGTTGCGCAACGGGATCAGCACCGAATAGACCGGCAGTTCGGCGTCGGGGATCGGCTCGGGCGCAGCCGCAACCGGCGTGACCAGCGCATGGCGGATGGCGGCAAGGCGAATGGCCGCAGGCACGGCCAGCATGGCAAGCACCAGCAGGCCGAGTACCGACGGCCCCAGAAACGGCATGAGGATTACCGCGCCGAGCAATACCAGCAGGCCAGAAACGAAGAGCCATCGCGCCGGCCTGGTCAGTTCCAGTTGTGCTGCTGCATAGGGCCAGCGGCGGGCAAGATTTTGGCGGGCGCCATCGATCAGTGCCGACGAACACGCATTGACCAGATAGGCCCGCAGGGCCGAGGCCGGAACGAGGCAAACCTGGCGCGCCAATGCGGGATGGCGGCGCCGATATGCCTTCATCGCCAGGAGATTGCTGAAATCGGGAGCACAGAACAGCACATCGATGTCCAGGACCATGACGCGGAAGCACTTGATATCGGCCAGGGCGTCGAGCCGCACCGGGGCGCTGGAGCCACTGAGATTGCGCGGCACCACGTCGAAATAGGCCATATCCAGCCATGCGGCGGCGCGCTCCATTGCCGGCGCCTCGCCGATGCCGAGGATCACGGCGCAATAGACCAGGACGTCGATCTCGCGTTCCAGAGCGGCATGGAGCACTTGGCGTGCAGTCTCGTCGTCCGGGCAATCCTGGCGCAAGATCGCTTTTATCAAGTCCAACGTGTCCGACACGGCAACCTGCAAGTTTGGGTCAATGCGGGAGCAGACTGTGCTGGCGGGGATCTGGAGGACGGCTGACGCGCCAGATGATCTGCAAAATGAGCTGCGTAATCGCCCGGGTATCATCACGACAATGGCCCGCATCGGCATCGCGGCAGCTCGGGGCGTCACCACCCGGCAGGTCAAAGTGTCCCCGGTGCTGCAGATGCCCATTGCGCCCGTGCAAGACCAATGCCGGTCCAGCGACCAGCGCGCTTTCCAGATGCGCCTTCATTGCTGCCCCCAACGCCGTCCGGGCGTTAAGACTTCATTTAGGCAGTGGAGCCGGCCGTGCGGTATTGGGGGAAGTCACAATGCGATGAGACGATAACGGATCGCCTCAACGACCGTGTGCAGCCGGTTGCTGGTGCCCAGTTTGCGCTGGGCGTTCTCGCAATGCTGGTTGACCGTGCGCTCGGTCAGGCCGGTGATGGTGGCGATCTCATGGGCCGTTTTGCCATTGGCCGCCCATTTGAGCACCTCGGCTTCGCGCTGGGTAATGGCACGACGCTGGCTGGCATCGTCGGCATTGGCATTGATGTGGCGCATCTGTCCGTGGGCATAGAGAGCCAGCATATGCAACTCGAGCCGCAGCGTATGAGTCAGGTGCCCGGTCGGACCGACCAGCGATACAGCGCCATGCCCCCCACCTCCGAGATGAATGGGGACACAAAGCCCCTCGCGCAAACCGAAATCGCTGGCTTCGCTTTTGATCCGCTGTCCCATGCGGTCGGCATTGGGATCGAAGGGCGCTTCGTCCCAGGTGAACGGCATGGCCGTGGAAAAGCAGTAGCGGGCGACCGGATCGAAACGCACATAGTCGCGCTCGATATAGCGTTCGTAGAACTCCTCCGGCCAGCCCGAAAGCAGCACGAGCGGGCGCACATCCATTCCCGGATCAGGCAGTCCTGAAATTATGAAGCGATCAAACCCGTAAGAGCAAATCGCCTTGTGCATCAGATCGAAGACGGCCGGCGCGCTGGTCTGGCGCTGGATCGCCTCGATCGTCGAGAGCAGATCGACATTCACCTGGCATCCCCCTGGCCCGGTTCATGCGGTCAGTCTGGCCGGATACGCGAGATTGCGCAAGTCATGCCTACATCCTCAAACTGCTGACAACAAAGAAAAACCGCCGCCCCGTTGGGAGCGGCGGTTTCGTGCGGCAGTGCAACTGCGCTAGTGCTTGACGCCGAACTGGTGCGGATTGAAGTGATAGGCCGTCGAGCAGAATTCGCAGACCACCTCGATTTGACCATCCACCGCCATTTCTTCGCGGTCTTCGGCTGAAAAACTATCGGCCAGCATTTCTTCGATACGATCGGCCGAGCAGGTGCAGCGCTCAACCATTGGCAGGGGCGAGAACACCCGCACGCCGGTCTCGTGATAGAGCCGGAACAGTAGCCGCTCGGGCGACAGGTCCGGATCGGCCAGTTCGAGATCCTCGAGCGTTGTGAGCAGGGCCTTAGCCTCGCTCCAGCCATCGGCCTCGTCCAGTTCCTCGTAATTGCCATCGCCCGGCAGGTCGATCTGCCGGCTGATGCCGCTCTCCGGCAGGTGCTGGATCAGGACGCCACCGGCGCGCCAATGGGGCCGATGATCGCCCTTGCGGGTGATCTCGGCAACCGCCAGCCGCACCATGGTAGGGATCTGCTCGGATTGCATGAAATAGGTATGCGCCACTTCCTCGAGCGAATGACCATCAAGGGCGACAATACCCTGATAACGCTCGGTATGGGGGCCCTGGTCGATGGTCATGGCCAGATGGCCCTTGCCGAGTAGTTCGCCCGGCTTGGTGCGGCCGCTCTCGGCTGCCTTGACCAGGGCATCGTGATCGAAACGGGCATAGCCGCGCAGCCCGTCGGGGGCGTCGAAATCGACGACGATCAGGTTGACCGGGCCATCGGTCTGGGTCTGCATGATGAAGCGCCCCTCGAACTTGAGCGAGGAGCCGATCAGCGCCGCCAGCACCACCGCTTCACCCAGCAGCCGGGCAACCGGCGCCGGATAGGAATGGCGATTGAGAATGGTGTCCAGGGCATCACCCAGCCGCACCGAGCGGCCACGGGTATCGAGCTTGTCGAGGGTGAAGGGCACCACGGCATCGTCGCCCGTTTCCGGGCGATCGAGACCGAGGGAAGACATCAGGGTGTCGGTCATGGCAGTCGCGTCCGTCGTCATTGTCAGAAAGGGCTTTCAGGTCGGCAAGGCCAACCAGCAATACCAGCAGACCCCATCCTGAGCGCATCGAAAGCAGACCACAACCCAAGGTGGGTGCGATCTGCTGGTTCGACAGGCTCACCATGAAGTCTGGTGATGAATCCGGTCAATATCGGGGACTAGTTGGTCTCGACCCCGAAGGCCCAGCACAGGATGGCTTTTTGTGCATGGAGGCGGTTTTCGGCTTCGTCAAACACCACTGACTGGGGACCGTCGATCACCTCGTCGGTCACCTCGTCGCCGCGATGGGCGGGCAGGCAGTGCATGAACAGAGCGTCTTTGTTCGCCAGGCCCATCAAATTGGTGTTCACCTGGTAGGGTTTCAAGACCCGGCGACGCTCGGCGGCGTCGGTGTCGCCCATCGACACCCAGGTATCGGTGACGATCAGGTCAGCATTCTCGACCGCCTCGCGCGGATCCTCGATCAGCTTGACCCATTTTCCGGCCTTTTCGATATCCAGCATCAGGTCCTTTTCGGGCCAGTATTCGTCCGGCACGGCAATCGTCAGCTCGCACTCGAACAGCTCGGCCGCATTGACCCAGGAATGCAGCACGTTGTTGCTGTCGCCAACCCAGGCCACCTTGGCGCCCTTGATATTGCCGCGATGCTCTTCAAAGGTCATCAGATCGGCCATCACCTGGCAGGGATGGGCGCGGCGGGTCAGGCCATTGATCACCGGCACGGTAGCGCCTTCGGACAGCTCGACCAGATCGGCATGGCTGAGAATGCGGATCATGATGGCATCGACATAGCGGCTCATCACCCGGCCGGTATCGGTCAGGGTTTCCTCGCGGCTCAGCTGCATGTCCTGGCCGGACAGCATGATGGTCTCACCACCAAGCTGGCGCATGCCGACGTCGAAGCTGACCCGGGTGCGGGTGGACTGACGCTCAAAGATCATGGCCAGGACTTTATCGGCCAGCAGCTTGGGCCGGTCGCCATCCTTGAGGCGGCCTTTGAGGGAAACGGCGGCGTTGAGCATGCCGCGCAGTTCGGAATAGGAAAAGTCGTCGATATTGAGAAAATGCCGTGGGGTGCCGGTCGAAGTCATGGGCCGGGTTCCTTTTTTGACGCTTGGGTTCGTGAGCTGATCGCTCGGTCGCTCCTCTCTTTGCGAGAGGTCGAGGGCGGCGCCCGGTGCGCAGACTTTAGTCTGCACGGCTCCGGGGCCGACCCTAGCCCTCCCCTTCAGGGGGGAGGGAACAGGCCGCGTCGTCGGCGGCCGAAATAGCGAACCCGCGTGCTCATGCTTACCCCACGGCTGGAACCGAAGCGGTTTCAGCCTCGATGGCGGCAAAGGCCGCACCAAGCTTGTCCATCGCCTCTTCAATGTCGGCTTCGGAGACGATCAATGGTGGCAGCAGGCGCAGCACATTGTCGCCGGCACCGATGGCTAGCATCTGGTGGTCATCGCGCAGGCGGGCAACGAAGTCGCGCACCGGCGGGGTGATCTTGATGCCGGCAAGCAGGCCCTTGCCGCGCGATTCCACCACGTAATCGGGATATTTCTGCGCCAGCTGCTGCAGGTGCCAGGCGAGCTTCTGGCCCATCTGGTTGACGTGATCGATGAAACCTGGCGCCAGGATGCGGTCGAGCACGGCATTGCCGACGGCCGACGCCAGCGGATTGCCGCCATAGGTCGAGCCATGGGTGCCGGGCACCATGGAGGCGGCAACGTCGCCCTTGGCGAGGCACGCACCCAGCGGGAAGCCGCCGCCAATGGCCTTGGCCACGGCGACGATATCGGGCGTGATGCCGCTCCATTCGAAGGCAAAGAACCGGCCAGTCCGGCCGTAGCCGCACTGCACTTCGTCCAGGATCAGCAGCATGCCGTGCTCATCGCAGAGGGCGCGCAGGCCCTGCATGAATTCGGGGGTCATGGCGGTCACGCCGCCCTCACCCTGCACGGTTTCGATCAGGATGGCGCAGGTCTGCGGCGTGATCAGCGCTTCGACGGCCTTGAGATCGCCGGGCGCGGTGTGCTTGAAGCCGGCCATTGGCGGGCCGAAGCCTTCCAGATAGCTGGGGTTACCGCCGGCGGCGATGGTACCCATGGTGCGGCCGTGGAACGAGCCGGTAAAGGCGATGATCTCGTAGCGATCAGTCTCGCCCTTGGCCCAGAAATAATGCCGCGCGGTCTTGATGGCGCATTCCAGCGCCTCGGCGCCCGAATTGGTGAAGAACACCGAGTCGGCAAAGGTCGCATCGACGAGCCGCTGCCCCAACCGTTCCTGCTCGGGAATGGTGAAGACATTGGAGGTGTGCCAGACCTTGTCGGCGGCGGACTTGAGCGCGGAGACAAGATGAGCGTCGCCATGGCCGAGCGCGTTCACGGCAATGCCGGAATGGAAGTCGAGATAGGATCGGCCGTGCTGGTCGTACAGGCGCATGCCTTCGCCCCGCTCAAACGCGAGTTCGGACCGGGCATAGGTGCCGTAGAGCGCAGACATGGCATATCCTCAATATCAAGCTGTTGCAGGAAAGGCGCAGCGGACCAATCAGTTTGCCACTGGCCCCGAAAAGACCAAAAACGCGCTCCTTTTTGCAGCGCGTCGCGGGGGGCAGTTAGGCGATTTTCGTCTTGAAAGTCAATGTTTCGCGGGCGTGTCGCCAGCAAGTGCCTGATATGACTCTGACTTTCTTTACCGGATTTTAACCAAGTGTTTTCCCCGTGAAAGTTGGCTCGGACTCTTGATCCCGATTCCTCCCATGGCGTACTATAGAAGGCGTCGGGGACACGATATCTCGTGTGGCGGACCCGCTCTGCATACGACGTGTAGATATACCAGGTTGCCGACCATTTTGGCAGCACAATGAAGGATTCTGTTTTGACGATAGATTCAGGAGCACAATCGGCGGGCTGGTCTGAGGATCGCGTCGAACTTTTGAAGAAGCTCTGGATGGAAGGCCTTAGCGCCAGCCAGATCGCTGGCGAACTCGGCCAGGGCGTCACCCGCAATGCGGTGATCGGCAAAGTCCACCGGCTCAAGTTGTCGGCGCGCGCCAAGCCAACCAATTCCACGCCGCGCGCCCGTCCGGCAGCGCGTCCAGCGCCTCGTCGGGTCGCGAGCCCCACGGCAAGCATCGGCAGCACCATGGCCGGCATGAACAAGGTTCGCGCCAGTGTCAGCCGTCCGCAGTCGATCGGCGCCACCGCGCTGGCCGTCAGCAATGATGTCGAAGTCCAGATGTATGTCGCGCCGGTAGCGGCCGAGATTTTCATTCCTGAAGACAAGCGGCTGAGCCTGCTGCAGCTGAACGAGCACACCTGCAAGTGGCCAATCGGCGATCCACTGACCAAGGACTTCTATTTCTGCGGTCAGCACTCGCAGGACTCGACGCCCTATTGCGAATTCCACTCGCGCCGCGCCTACCACCAGGTAGACAAGAAGCGTCGCTAAGCGGATTGCAGACTGAGAATGACAAGGGGCGCCACTGGCGCCCTTTTTGTTTTGGGAGGTGGTGGGGTCAAAGGTTGCCCGCCGCCGCGACATGTAATGGCCGCATCTCCCCATCATCACGGAGTCATTCCCGCGCAGGCGGGAATCCACTCTTGGGCGGCCACGGCAGGAAGAATAGATTCCCGCCTGCGCGGGAATGACTCAGGGGTGTTAGTAGCGCTGTGTCCGCGGCGCTTCATGCCAACGAGATTGCTTATGGCAAACGGAGAACATAGATGCCGAGCAGTAGGCGCCTCCCCCCCCCCTCAGGGCAGCAGCACCTCAACCCGCATGCCTTCGCCGGGGCGGCTCTTGATGGTAAGCAGGCCGCGGTGGCGATGGACGATGTGCTTGACGATGGCGAGGCCAAGGCCCGTGCCCTTCTGCTTGCGGCTGATTTCGGCGTCGATGCGGTAGAACCGCTCGGTCAGTCGCGGCACATGTTCGGGTTCGACGCCGCCGCCATGGTCGGTGACGCTGACCAGATGCTGGAAGCCGGTGCGACCGGCCGGGGTCAGGGTGACCTCGACAGTCTTGCCGCTGGCCCCATATTTGATGGCGTTGTCCATGAGGTTTTCAAACACTTCATAGAGCTGGCTGCGATCGCCTATTGTGGTGGCGACGCCCTCGGGCAGGGTCATGACAATATCCAGGTCGGCGGCGCGGGCCTGGATTTGCAGACCATCGCGCACTTCGCGCAGTAATGCCGCAAGATCGATGCTGCCGGTGGGGCGCACATGCTGGTGCATTTCAATGCGCGAGAGGCTGAGCAAGTCGTCGATGAGCTTGCTCATCCGCTCGGCCTGACCGCGCATGATGCCGAGGAAGCGCTCGCGCGCGGCAGCGTCCTTGGCCGCCGGGCCCAGCAGCGTATCGATAAAGCCCAGCAACGAGGCGAGCGGCGTGCGCAATTCGTGGCTGGCATTGGCGACAAAATCGGCACGCATGGCATCGACGCGCTTGAGCTCGGTCAGGCTCTGAAAGGTCACGACCGATTGGCGGGCATCATCGGTCAGCCAATCGGTGCCCGGCAGGCGCAACGGCGCGACGACGACCTTGTCCCAAGTCTCGGACGGCAGCGTTTCATGCAATTCAAAGGTGCGCGTGGCGCCAGACTTGCCGACAGCCTCGATGGCCTGCACCAATTCGGGATTGCGCAGCGACAGCGTCACCGGATTGCCGGGCACGACATTGGGAAACTGCCGGCTGGCGGCGGCATTGGTATGGACCACCACCGCCCGCCGATCCAGCACCAGGCAGGGATCTGTAAGGGCCTCGGCGAAAGCGGCGACCGAGCGTTCCTCGCGCCCAGGCTCCAGCACTTCGAGGACTGTCGGCTCAACGTGAACCTCGGCCGAGGGCAGCAGCGCCGCGATGCCCAAAGTGGCCAGCAGCGCCATGATCGCAGGCACAATGGTGAGGCTGCCGGCGATAACCAGAACCAGCAGAATGACTGCCATGGCGGCAAGCAGGGAAGCGCGCGCGCGCAGGCGCGCCGTCACGGGCATGGACGGAGCCGGAGAGGACGGAAAATCGACCATGTGAGCCGTCTGGAAACCTCGATAGAACGCGCCCCTTGCGCGTGGATCGCCTTCATAGCACGTTGAATGCGACAACGGAGAGACAGTGTGACCGACCTGCTCGAGAGCTTTGACATCGACAATCCGGAACTGCCCAAGGCCATCAAGAAAGCGGCAATGGGCTCTGGTGGCTATCCCTATGAGGATAAACTCGATGGCGAACTCTATGAAGAGCAGATGTATGATCTGCAAAAGCAATTGGTTCTGCTGCAGGCGCATCTGAGCAAGAGCGGTGAGCGCATCATGAATGTGTTCGAGGGGCGCGATGCTGCCGGCAAGGGCGGCACCATCAAGACCTATCTGGCAAATCTCAATCCCCGCTACAATCTGATCGCAGCCCTGCCCAAGCCCAACGATCGCGAACGGACGCAATGGTATTTTCAGCGCTATGTCGACTGGATGCCTGCGGCCGGGGAAACCGTGCTGTTCGACCGATCCTGGTACAACCGGGCCGGGGTCGAACCGGTGATGGGGTTCTGCACCCCCGCGCAGACCGAGACCTTCCTAGCGGAAGCGCCGGAATTTGAAAAACGCATCACCAATGACGGCATCCACCTGTTCAAGTTCTGGCTGTCTATCGGGCGGGAAATGCAGCTCAAGCGCTTCCATGACCGCCGCCACGACCCCCTCAAAGTGTGGAAGCTGTCGCCCATTGATCTGGAGGCGCTAGGCCAGTGGGACGCCTATTCGGCGGCGCGGGACGACATGCTCAAGCGCACCGATTCCAGGCATGCGCCCTGGACGGTAATCCGCTTCAACGACAAGCGGCGCGGAAGGCTCAACGTTATCCGTACCGTGCTGCACAAGCTGGATTATACCGGCAAGAGTGCCAAGGCCATCGGCGAGCTCGACCCGAAAATCCGGATGAGCGCCGAGGACTACCTGGATTTGGAGAAGACGGACTGAGGCGCTAACTGCGCTCGATGGAGCTGATGCGTTTGCTGGCAACAGGCCAGGCCAGTTCGGTGGTGCGGGCGATCAGCGCTTCGACCAGGGTGAAGACCGAGCCATTGGCGTCCCAGGTCCGATCGAGGCCGGTATGGCAGGGCAGTACCAGCTTGGCATGGCGCGCTATCGGGCTCATCCATTCATCGGTAATCAGCACGAGGAAGGCGCGGCGGGCTGCAAGCTCCGCCGCCGCCTCGAGCAGGGATGCATCGTAGCGGCGGACGTCGAAGATGATGGCGGTATCGCCCGGCTTGACGTCGATCATCTGGTCGGCGCGGGTCGCCGGACGCGCATCGAGACGGCGCAAGCCGGGGCGCACCAGCCGCAGATGGGCTTCGAGATAGCCGGCGAGAAAGTCGGTAAACCGTCCGCCCGCGAGGTAGCAGGTGCCCTTGCCCTCGGCCAGCCGCACACAGAGCGCCTCGAACTCGGAGGCCGGGATCAGCGCGGCGGAACTGCGCAGATTGTCGATGGACTGCGTAATGAAGCGATCAAGGAAGTTGGCATCGCCCGCCTGCCGGGGCGGCGCGGACTGGCTGCGCTGCAGCGGCGACTTGGCCCGCTCGTCCAGCTCCTCGCGCAGGGCGCGCTGGAAATCGGGGTAAGACCTGTAGCCGAGCTGGGACACGAAGCGCAGAACAGTGGCCGAACTGGCGCCGGCCTGCGCGGCGAACTCGGCGACCGGGGCAAAACCAATGGTGGGGTAATTGGCCAGAAGCCCCCGTGCCGCGCGCTTTTCAGCCGCCGTGAGCCGATGCATCGCATCGTGGATCCGCGCTGCGACCGTCTTGCCTTCCATCCCCAACCGTCCTGGATTTCTGAATTCAGGATTGACAGATATCACCAATATGGAACTACTAGTACAGAGTTAATCGCTGCACGGGCGGGGCAAGGTGGATACGCAAGCTGACAAGGCTGTGATCGTTTCCAATGCGAGTGGGACCTCGCCCTTTGTCTTGGTCTGCGACCATGCTTCCAACCGCATTCCCGAAAAATATGGCGATATGGGTCTGTCCGGCATCGAGCGGCTGAGCCATATCGCCTGGGACCCGGGCGCCTTGTCGGTCAGCCATCTCTTGTCGGATCTGCTGGGGGCGCCGCTGGTGCAATCGACAGTGTCGCGGCTGGTGATCGACTGCAATCGCGATCTCGACGCACCCGACCTGATCTGGACGCTGTCCGAGACGACGCGGATCACCGCCAATGAGGGATTGAGCGCCGACGAGCGGGATTACCGCATCACCCATTTTCACCGGCCTTTCCACGACGCCATCGATGCGGTGCTGGAAATGCGCCGGAGGGCCGGGCAGGACACCATTCTGGTCTGCATGCATTCGTTCACCCCGGTCTATCTGGGGGTAGCACGGCCCTGGCCAATCGGGCTGATCCACGGCACCGATCCGCGCTTTACCCAGACAGTATACGACGCGCTCAAGGCGGAAGAGCCGGACATGAATGTGGGCTGGAACCAGCCCTATGCGGCGCTCAACGGGGTGACGCTGACGCTGGAAAAGCATGGCGACGGGCGCGGGCTCGAAGCCACGATGATCGAAATTCGGAACGACGAAATTCTCGAACCCGCCGGGGTCGCCCTATGGGCCAACCGGCTGGCCCGTTGCCTCGAGACGGCGCGTACAGCGCGTGGACTGGCAATGGCTCGCTAGACCAAGGATATGGGGACTGAAACCAGGGGGACTTGAATGGCTGAGACCAAGAAGGTCGGCAGTGTTGCCTATGCAACGCGCGACAGTTCGTACTTCGCAAAGCGTGGCCTGATCCGGCACGCCAATGTGTGGCATCTATGGGCGCTGGGCGTTGGCGCCGTGATTTCTGGACACTTCTCGGGCTGGAATGGCGGGCTGCTGCAGGGCGGCTGGGGCGGCATGTTCATTGCCACCATCGTCATCGGCGTCATGTATCTCGGCCTGACCTTCGCCATTGCCGAAATGAGCCCGGCTTTGCCCCATACCGGGGCCGCCTATTCCTTCGCCCGCACCGCCATGGGCCCCTGGGGCGGGTTCCTCACCGGTCTGGCCGAGAACGTCGAATATGTGCTCACCCCAGCGGTGATCGTGTTCTTCATCGGCTCCTATCTCACCGGGATTTTCGGCACGCCCGACAGTTTCCAACCGGTCTGGTGGGTGCTGGCCTATATCGTCTTTGTCGGGCTCAATGTGTGGGGCGTGGCGCTCAGCTTCCGGGTGACGCTGGTGGTGACGCTGCTGGCGCTGGCCTGCTTGCTGGTGTTCTGGATCTCGGCCATTCCGAACATGGATTTCTCCCGCTGGGCGCTCAATATCGGGCCGGGTGGAGTTGAATTGCCAGAGGGCAATGGACCGTTCCTGCCCAATGGCATAATCGGCATTTTCTATGCCCTGCCCTTTGCGGTGTGGCTGTTCCTGGCCGTCGAGCAGCTGCCGCTGGCGGCCGAAGAATCGATGGACCCCAAACGCGATATGCCGCGCGGCATCATCGCGGCCTTCCTCACCCTCGTGGTCTCAGCTTTTGCCATCCTGACACTCAATCCATCGGTGGCGGGCATTGGCTCGTTTGCGCTGGGTTCGTCGGGCGAACCGCTGCTGGATGGCTTCAAGGCCATCTATGGCGACGGCATTGCCAAGGGGCTGGCGCTGGTGGCGGTGCTGGGGCTGATCGCCTCGTTCCACACCATCATCTTCGCGCAGGGCCGGCAGATCTTCTCGCTCAGCCGCGCCGGCTATTTCCCGACCCTGCTGTCGGTGACCCATGACAGCCGCAAGACGCCTCACATCGCCATGGTGGCGGGCGCCCTGCTCGGCCTCGCCGTAATCCTCTCGGTCTGGTTCCTGGCCGGCGAGGAAAACCGGGGTTCGGTGATCGGCTTTACCCTGCTCAACATGGCGGTGTTCGGAGCCATGCTCAGCTACATCATGCAGGGCATCAGCTTCATCCTCCTGCGGCAGAACCAGCCGAACATGGATCGGCCGTTCCGCAATCCCTTCGGCGTTCCGGGCGCGGCGCTGACCGTGATTATCGCGGCGGTCACCATCTATTTCCAAATCACCGGTGACGCGGCCTATCGCGCCGGCATTCTGGGCGTGGCGATCTGGTTTGCCGTGTTCATCGCCTATTTCGCGCTGGTCGGCCGTCACAAGCTGATCCTGTCGCCAGAGGAAGAATTCGCGCTCGAACACAAGGCCTGAGCCAATCTGGGGTCTTGAACCGTGGAGGGATCAAGGCCCCAGCCAAACGACGCAATCGGGAGAGAGAGTATGGCTGCCTATTCGCTGGAAGCGCTGCGGGAGGATGTGGGTGCGGGACGCATCGATACGGTGCTGGTCGCCTTTCCCGACATGCAGGGGCGGATGATTGGCAAGCGTCTCCAGGCCGAGTATTTCCTCGACACGGCCCATGACGAAACCCATGGCTGCGATTACCTGCTTGCCGATGACATCGACATGGAGCCGGTACCCGGCTACACGGCGGCCAATTGGGGCAAGGGCTATGGCGATTTCGTCATGAAGCCGGACCTGACCACTCTGATGAAGGCCACCTGGCTGGAAGGCACGGCCATCGTCCTCTGCGATCTGACCGATCACCATCACGAACCGCTCCCCCACAGCCCCCGCGCCATTCTCAAGCATCAGATCGAGCGGCTGGCGGCGATGGGCTACACCGCCAATGCCGCGACGGAACTCGAGTTCTACCTGTTCGACGACGACTACCGCACGGTGCATGACAAGGGACACCGCAACCTGACCACGTCGGGCTACTACATCGAGGATTACCACATCTTCCAGACCACCAAGGAAGAAGGGGTAATGCGTCAGCTGCGCAAGCATTTGCAGGCCTCGGGCATTCCGGTGGAAAGCTCCAAGGGCGAATGGGGCCCAGGCCAGGAAGAGATCAATATCAGATATGCCGATGCGCTGACCATGGCCGACCGCCATGTGGTGCTCAAGAACGCCACCAAGGAAATCGCCTATGGCCAGGGCAAGGCCGTGACCTTCATGGCCAAGTGGGATTTTGGCCTCGCCGGCTCGTCGAGCCATATCCACATGTCGCTGGCCGACAAGGCAGGCAAGCCGATGTTTGTCGACGCCAAGGACGAGCGCGGCATGAGCGAATTGATGAAGCATTTCATGGCCGGGCAATTGGCCTATGCCCGCGACATCACCTATTTTCTTGCGCCCTATATCAATTCCTACAAGCGCTACCAGGCCGGCACCTTTGCGCCGACCAAGGCGATCTGGAGCCCGGATAATCGCACCGCTGGCTTCCGTCTCTGTGGCGAGCACAGCAAGGCCATCCGCGTCGAATGCCGCATGGGTGGGGCCGATCTCAATCCCTATCTCGCCATCGCTGCGCTGATTGCCGCTGGCATCAGGGGGATAGAGGACAAGCTGCCGCTGGAGCCGGCCTTTGTCGGCGACGCCTATCTGACCGGGACGCTGCGCGAAATTCCCAAGACGCTGCGCGAAGCCACCGAAATGCTGCAAAACTCCACGATGCTGCGCGAGGCGTTCGGCACGGCGGCAATCGAGCACTACGTGCATACCGCCGAGTGGGAACAGTTTGAATATGACCGCCGCGTCACTGACTGGGAGCTGAAACGCGGGTTTGAACGGAGCTGAACCCGCTCCACATGCAGCCTTACCAGACGCCCATAACTGCTGTTGGGTGGACATATACGAGGACCGACCATGACCGAGACGGTAAAAATCATCTCCCCCATTGATGGGAGGGTCTATGCCGAGCGGCCGCTGGCCACCGCCGCCGAGATCGAGACGGCGGTGACGCGGGCCAAGGCGGCGCGGCGCGGCTGGGGCGAGGTCACCCTTGCCGAACGCACCAAGATCATGAGCCATTTCGTCGATGCGCTGCTGGCGATGAATGACGATATCGTGCCCGAACTGGCCTGGCAGATGGGTCGGCCGATCCGCTTCGGCGGCGAAAAGCGCGGTGTCGAGGAACGCGCCCGCTACATGATCGATCTGGCCGCCGAAGCGCTGGCACCGGCCGAGAAGCCGGGCAAGGACGGCTTTATCCGCTATATCACCCGCGAGGCGCTGGGCACTGTCATGGTGATCGCGCCGTGGAATTATCCGTTCCTGACGGCGGTCAATTCCATCGTGCCCGGGCTTATGGCCGGCAATTCCATCATCCTCAAGCATGCCAGCCAGACGCTGCTGGCGGGCGAGCGCTTTGCCATGGCCGCGGTGCGGGCGGGGCTGCCGGATGGGCTGTTCCAGAACCTGGCACTGGACCATGACGACACCGAAAAGCTGATCGGCTCGGGCGCCATCGACCATGTCAATTTCACCGGATCGGTGGCAGGCGGGCGCCGGATCGAGAAGGCGGCGGCGGGGACATTTGCCACGCTCGGGCTGGAGCTGGGCGGCAAGGATCCGGCCTATGTGCGGGCTGACGCCGATCTCGCCAATGCGGCGGAAAACCTCGTCGATGGGTCGTTCTTCAATTCCGGGCAGAGCTGCTGCGGGGTCGAGCGCATCTATGTGCATGAAGCCGTCTATGACGATTTCGTCGAGCGCTTCGTTGAAAACGCCCGGGGCTGGGCGCTGGGCAATCCGATGGATCCCGATACAATTGTCGGCCCGATGGCGCGCGGCAATTTTGCCGATCATGTGCGCCTGCAGACTGCCGAAGCCGTGCGCAGCGGTGCGACCCGGCTGCTCAATGCCAGCCACGAACTGGACCAGCATGGCTCGCCCTATCTGGCGCCCGAAGTGCTGACCAATGTGAACCACCAGATGTCGGTGATGCGCGAGGAAAGCTTTGGGCCAGTGGTGGGGATCATGAAGGTTGCCGATGACGACGAAGCGGTGACGCTGATGAATGACAGCCCCTATGGGCTGACGGCCTCGATCTGGACCGGCGATCTCGATGCCGCGGCGCGGCTGGGATCGCGGGTAGAAACCGGAACGGTGTTCGCCAATCGCTGCGATTACCTCGATCCGGCACTGGTCTGGACCGGCGTCAAGGACACCGGCAAGGGCGGCGCGCTGAGCGAGATCGGCTATGCCAATCTGACCCAGCCGAAGAGTTACCATCTGAAGCGGGTGTAATGCCCGGAACGCTCCCAACCCACGGGGTCATCCCGGCGCAGGCCGGGATCCTTGTCCGTGGTCAACCGCAACATCCAGCGTGTGGCAGACCCACCGCATGGATTCCGGCCTCCGCCGGAATGACACCGTGAATGTGAAGGCAACAGCGCCATGACCAAAGCCAATTGGAACTACCCCACCGCCATCAAGTTCGGCCCCGGCCGCATTGCCGAGTTACCGGAGGCGCTGAAGGCAGCCGGGATCAGCAAGCCCTTGCTGGTGACCGATGCGGGGCTGGTCAATCTGCCGGTAACGCAGAACGCCATCGCGCTGCTCAGAAATGCCGGCATTCCGGTTGGCGTATTTGCGGAGGTCAAACCCAATCCAATTTCGGCCAATGTCGAGGCCGGCATCAAGGTGCTGCGCGAAGGTGGGCATGATGGCGTCATCGCCTTTGGCGGCGGCTCGGGCCTCGATGTCGGCAAGGTCATTGCCTTCATGGCCGGGCAGACCCGGCCGATGTGGGATTTCGAGGATATCGGCGATTGGTGGACCCGCGCCGATCCCAAGGGGATTTTCCCGATCATCGCCGTCCCCACCACCGCAGGCACCGGCTCGGAAGTGGGCCGCGCCGGGGTCATCACCGACGAAACCACCCATACCAAGAAGGTGATCTTTCATCCCCTGATGATGCCCAAAGTGGTGATCATCGATCCCGAGCTGACGGTGGGCATGCCCAAATTCATCACCGTGGGTACCGGCATGGACGCGCTGGCCCATTGCCTCGAGGCCTATTGCGCGCCGGGCTATCACCCCTTGGCCGATGGCATAGCCGTCGAGGGCATGCGGCTGGTGTTCGAGAACCTGCCCAAGGTCTATGCCAATCCCAATGACGTCGAAGCACGCGGCCACATGATGAGTGCGGCGGCGATGGGCGCCACCGCATTCCAGAAGGGACTCGGCGCCATTCACGCCCTCAGCCATCCGGTTGGGGCGCTCTATGACACCCACCACGGCATGACCAATGCGGTGTTCATGCCCTATGTGCTGGCGGTCAACAAAGCTGCCATCGAAGCCCGCATTGCCCGGTTGGCCGCCTATCTCGGCTTGTCACCGAGCTTTGAAGCGTTCCAGCATGCCGTGCTGGCCCTGCGGGCACGGCTCGATGTGCCCCATACCCTGGCGGACTTCAATGTCGATGGCAGCAAGCGCGAGCTGATCGGCGACATGGCAATTGTCGATCCCACGGCGGGCGGCAATCCGATTGAACTGACCAAGGCACGGGCGCTGGAGATCTTTGACCGGGCGATGGAGGGGCGGATTTAAGCCTTAAATCAAACTACAAATTCGGGCTGCCCGCGGACTTGATCCGCGGGTCGCTCGCCGCACATGCCGTGTTGAGAATGGCCCACGGGTCAAGCCCGCGGGTAGCGCAGTGGGTGGGATAGTGTAAGGAAATCCCAAAACACTAGTCGCCGTCATTGCCTGGCCTGTCCGGGCAATCCATCTTCGGAGCTGGAGGCACCGGGACGTGCCCGGTGGTCACGATGGTACGGCGGTCGGGCGCGTGCGCCGCCTAGGCAGCGTCTCCCTCGGCAACCTCGTAAACCGTCTCCGCCACGCCGATCTCCAGCAAAGTATCGAGATGGGTGGCGACGGCTTCGCCGAAAGCCTGGTTTTCCGGCAGGTCACCGCCGAATACCTCGGTCAGGCTGACCAGCCCGATATAGAGCTCCTCGGCATCGTCGCCGGCGTCGGCGGCGATGGCCAACATGCGCATGGCGAGGGGATCGCGGACGTCGATGACGTCGCCATTCTCATCAATGCCCATGACGTAGCGCATCCAGCCCGCAACGCCGAGCGCCAGCCGCTCGAACGGTGCGTCGGCGGCAAGGCGATCGCGGATGGTACCGAGCAGGCGCTGCGGCAGCTTCTGGCTGCCATCCATGGCAATCTGCCAGGTGCGGTGCTTGAGGGCGGGATTGCGGAAGCGCTCCAGCAACTGGTCGCGATAGGCGGCCAGATCAACGCCGGGCATGTCCAGCGTCGGCATGATTTCGAGCGTCTGCATATCGTGGATCAGCTTGGCGAAAGCCGGATCGCCCATAGCGTCCGAGACATATTCATGGCCGGCGAGGTAGCCGAGATAGGCCAAGGTGGAGTGCGCGCCATTGAGCATGCGCAGCTTAATCCGCTCGAACGGCTCGACATCCTCGACCAGTTGCGCGCCGACGGTTTCAAAGGGCGGACGGCCCTGGGGGAAATTGTCCTCGATCACCCATTGGGTGAAGGGCTCGGTCATGATCGGCCAGGCGTCTTCCAGACCGGTCAGGCTGGCAATGGTCTCGCGGTCAGAATCGGTGGTCGAGGGAACGATGCGGTCGACCATGGTGCCGGGGAAGGCCACATTGGCTTCGACCCAATCGCCCAGCTCCCCATCACGCAGGCGGGCAAAATGGGTGACGATCCGGCGGGTGGTCTGGCCGTTGGAGGGCAGGTTATCGCAGCTCATCACCGCGAAGGGGGCGAGGCCAGCGGCCTTGCGGCGGGCCAGGGCGGCGACGATCAGGCCGGGCGCGCTGCGCGGAGCATCGGGATTTGCGAGGTCATAGACGATATCGACATGGCCTTTATCGAGATCGCCGGTCGCCGGATCATGGCAATAGCCCTTTTCGGTGACGGTCAGCGAGACGATGCGGATGGCGGGTGACGCCATCAGGTCGATCAATGCATCGCGCTCGGTATTGGCGTCGAGCACCTTGAGGATCGAACCGATGACACGGGCACGGGTGCCGGCGGCGTCACGGATGGCGACGGTGTAGAGACCGTCCTGCGGCTCCAGCGCTTCTTTGGTGTCGGGGCGGCGCAGGCTGGCGCCGACAATCGCCCAATCGGGATGCTGCTTGAGCAGGTCATCGACATAGACAGCCATATGGGCGCGGTGGAATGCTCCGATGCCCAGATGCACAATGCCCGGCGTGACGGCGCTGCGGTCATAATCGGGCGTGGCAAAGGCGGTGGGGGACCCCGAAAGGGTCTTGGCGCTGAGGCGCGTCATCGGTCGAGAATCTCCAAGCTAGGGTGGCGGCACCATAATGCCTTCGCATCTTGTATGGAAGATGCGGGCGATCAGCACTTTGTCGCAACCCGAGGTTGCGGCGCGGCTGTGTTTACCGGCATAACCCTTACCGAATCCAACGAGGAAGTGCAGCCTTGACGCAAAAGCGGTTCGTAAGCATCGGCGAATGCATGATCGAGATGAGCGGCGGCGAAGATCGCCAATACCGGCTGGGCTATGCCGGCGATACGCTCAACACCAGCTGGTATATGCGGGCCCTGCTCGGCGATGACTGGTCGGTGGATTACTTCACCGCACTGGGCGATGACCGTTATTCCGGCGAGATCCGCAACTTCCTCGAGGCCAACAATATCGGCACCAGCCATATCGCCACCATCAAGGGCCGGCGCCCGGGCCTCTATATGATCCATCAGGAAAAGGGCGACCGCCACTTTACCTATTGGCGCGATACCTCCGCGGCCAAGCTGCTGGCCGAGGACAAGGACGCGCTCAACGCGGCGCTGGACGGGGCCAGCATGGTGTATTTCTCCGGCATCACCCTGGCCATCCTGCATCCGCGCGCCCGCGGCCGCCTGCTCGGCGCCATCGTCAAGGCGCGCGATGCCGGCGCCAAGGTGGCGTTCGATCCCAATGTGCGCCCGGCGCTGTGGACCAATGCGCGGGTGATGGGCTCGATGCTGACGGCGGCGGCGAGCCTCTGCGATATCGTGCTGCCGACGCATTCGGACGAAGCCCCGATCTTTGGCGACAACAGTGTCGAGAACACGGCCGAACGCTATCTCGAACTTGGGGTAGAGGAAGTGGTGGTCAAGGATGGTGCCGATCCGGCGCTGATCGCCACCGCCAGCGAACGGGTCAAGGTCGGGCCGAAGCCGGGGGCCGTGGTGGTCGATGCGACTGGCGCGGGCGACAGTTTCAACGGGGCTTATCTCAGCGCCCGATTGGCAGGCAAATCACTGGCCGAGGCCGCAGAGGCAGCGCACCGGGTGGCGGGCATTGTCATCGGGCAGAAGGGCGCGCTGGTCGATCCGACGCTGTTGCGGTAGGGGCACGCTGGGCGGTCCCCTTCTCAACCGGGTCATGAGCCCGGGTGGGCGTCCGGACAAAGCCCTAGAACACCCGATCGCCCTGCTCCGTCATATAGGCAAGTTCCTCGGGCGTGCTCTGGCGCCCCAATACCTTGTTGCGGAACGGAAAGCGGCCGAAACGGGCGACGGTATCGCGATGCTTGGTCATGAAATCGAGCATTTCCGGGCCCAGCGGCGTGAACAGCGTTACGCCCTCCTGCTGGATCACCAGCGACTCCGAATGCATGAACGGCATATAGAAGAACATCCGCCGGGATGGATCGACCGCCATGTCGGCGCCGGCGGAGATGGCCTCCTGAGCCAGCACCACCGCCATAGTGTCCTGGGCGAAGGCCTTGGGCGAGCCGCGGTGCAATTGCCGGGAAAACTGGTCGAGCACGATGATCTCGGCGAGACGCCCCTCGGGCGTCTGCCGCCATTGCCAGGCTTCTCCGAGCGCGACATGGGCATGGGTTTCAGCAAATCGTGACGCCAGCACTGCGTCGAACTCGGCCTTGCCGCCGAACCAGTCGTCCCTGCCATACTCGACAAACCAGAAGTCGATGACGTCTTCGGCGCTGCGCATGATGCCTCCCTCACGTATGCGAGGGAGACCTAACCATGTTCGCTACGCCTTGACCACGAGCTTGATGCGGTTGCCGAACGGGTCCTGGGTTTCGATGCCGTCCTCAACGGGGATGATCGGCGCCTTGGCGCTATCGAGGCGGGCGCGAACGCCGTCCAGAGTTCCCGTATCGGGCAGCACGATGGTGAACCAGAGCAGCCCCGCCGCACCAGCCGGTGGCAGGGCAGCATTGGGGCCCGACCAGATGTTGAAGGCGATGGTGTGGGGCATGTAATCAAGCCCGACATCACCCATGCCGAACGAGGTGATCAGCAGGAAACCGGCAAAGCCGATGACGTCGCGATAGAAATCCATCGCCTGGTGCAGATCGTTGACATGCACATGGACGTGACCGATGCGCGTGCCTTCGGGCATGTCGGCTTCCAGCACCGGCTGCGAGCCCAGTTCGGCCAACAGACCATCGAGATCGATGGGATCACGGCCCGAATGCGGCTTGCCTTCCGTGGTCACGGCATAATGGCCGAGCTCGGGATCACCCAGCGTGCCGCGCCAGGGCGTCTCGAAGGTGATTTCGATGCCATTGCCGTCGAGGTCCCACAGATAGATCGCCTCGGAGACCAGATGGTCGGTGGGAGCGATGCGCACATTGCGCTGCAGGGCACGAACGGCCAGCTGCGCCAGGTCAGCGCGCTTGGGCACGTGGATAGCGACATGATAGAGGCCGATAGTGCGCGGCTCGGACGGGCGGGTGGCGCCGGTTTCCAGCACGATCAGCGGCTTACCGCCAGCGCCCAGCGTCAAGATGTTGTCGGTTTCGGCAATCACCTGGAGGCCGACGACATCGCGCCAGATGGCGAGGGCGCGCTCCCTTTCGGTGACGGCGAGATGGACCGGACCGAGCACGGTACTCAGCGGCAGGACGGGGACGGACCGGACATCGGTCTGGACGCGGGCGTCAATCATGGCGGGCTCCTATGTGCCTTGCGGCATGTGGGCCGCGCACTGAATTGACCCCTGATATAATCGGGCACACGCTCCGGGGCCATTGCCACCCAGACGAAGGCATTGTTCGTCAAAGTGACGGCAATGCCCGCCCTGCCCGGCTGGAACCGGTCATGGCGCGTGCTGCGCCGCACGGCCAACGCCGCGAAGTCGACCCGATCTCCAGGCGTTTGGGCGGGTCAATCTCGACGATATTGGCGGTCGCCAGTAAATGGCATTACGCCGGGGATCGCTCCCCGGCGCTTGTCGATCAGGCGATCTTGAGGCCCTTGGTCAGTTCCAGCGCCTGGCGCTCGAACAGCCGGCGATAAATACCGCCCTTGAGCGTGATCAGCGTCTCGTGGCTGCCCTCCTCGACGATCTCGCCCTTGTCGAACACCAGCAGGCGATCGAGGGCGCGCACGGTCGACAGGCGGTGGGCGATGACCAGCGTGGTCCGGCCCACCATCAGGCGCTCCATCGCCTCCTGGATCAGCACTTCGCTTTCGCTGTCCAGGCTCGAGGTGGCCTCGTCCAGGATCAGCACCCGTGCATCGGCCAGGAAGGCCCGGGCAATGGCGACACGCTGGCGCTCGCCACCCGACAGCTTGACACCGCGTTCGCCCACCATGGTCTCGTAGCCCTTGGGCAGGTTCATGATGAAGCCGTGGGCGCTGGCCTGCTTGGCCGCCAGTTCGATCTCGGCGCGCGAGGCGCCAGGACGGGCATAGGCGATATTCTCGGCCAGGGTGCGATGGAACAGGATCGGCTCCTGCTGCACGATGGCGATCTGCTGGCGCAGCGAGGACTGCTGAACATCGGCTATGGTCTGCCCGTCGACCAGGATCGCTCCGGCATTGACGTCATAGAGCCGCTGGATGAGCTTGACGAAGGTCGTCTTGCCCGAGCCCGAATGCCCCACCAGCCCGACCCGTTCGCCCGGCGCAATGCGCACCGAGAAATCGCGATAGAGCGGGGTGACGTGCGAACCGTACTGGAACGTCACGTTTTCGAAGGCGATGGCACCCTTACCGATCTCGATCGGCACGGCGCCCGGCTTGTCGTCGATGCCCAGCGGCTGGTCGAACAGGGATACCAGCTCTTCCATGTCATTGACCGAGCGCTGCAGGTTGCGAATGTGCTGGCCGACGTCGCGCAGGTGACCCTGCAGGACGAAGAACATGGTGAGCACGAAGGTGATGTCACCCGGTGTTGCCACGCCCTGCTGCCAGAGCAATAGAGCCGTCCCCAGAATGGCCGTCTGCATGATGGCCATCATCAGGCCCTGCAGGCCGCCATTGAGCGTGCCGCGCTGCCAGACGCGCTTGGTGCGCTTGCGCCATTTGCCGACGACACCGCCCAGAAGCTTTTCTTCGCGGGTTTCGGCGCCGAAGGCCTTGACCACCGAATTGCAGCTGACCGCATCGGCCAAAGCGCCGCCCATCCTGGTGTCCCAGGTGTTGGCCAGGGCACCGGCGGGCGCGACAAAGCCCATCGAGACCCACACGGTGATCGAGACATAGATCAGCGAGCCGAGACCGACAACGAGGCCCATGACCGGCCAATAGGCGCCCAGGATCACCGTGGCGCCCACCAGCATGACCAGCGAGGGCAGCAGCGCCACCAGCAGCGTATCGTTGAGCAGATCGAGCGCGCCATTGCCGCGGGTGATCTTGCGCACGGTCGAGCCGGCAAAGCTGTTGGCGTGCCAATCGGTCGAGAAGCGCTGGACACGATGGAAGGCACTGGCGATGACGCCGTTCATCATCGTCAGGGTAAAGGTGATCAGGTTGAAGAACACCAGCTGGCGCAGCACGACCGACGCAAGATAGAGCCCCGCCATGGTCCAGAACGCGACCAGCGCCGCCGTCCAGAAGCCGGCATCCTGCCCGCTGCCTGAGGCGACAGCATCGACCAGCCGGCCGGCGAAAATCGGGCTCAATGCCTCGGCCAGAGTGGCGGCCAGCACCAGCACGGCAATCAGCACCGACCGCAAAGGCTGCTGGCGCCAATAGGCAAAGGTGAAGCCGAGAACCTTGCGGAAGGCATCGGCGCGAAAATCGAGTTTCTTGCGACTCATTATGGTGACCCGGCCGCGTTATCCGCGAACCGGCCCTTCAAAAGGCAGAGATGAAAGGCACAGCCGGTGCAGGGACGATAATGACCCTGTCAGATCGGGTGGGCTGTGATGGGTAGACCGCGGGCGGCGGGCCTAAAAACGGCGGGCCGCGGATGGGCGTGACCTAAGGTCGAAAACTGCCCATGGGGTAGACGATGACTGATACTGCCATATGCCGCCTCCCTCGTTCGATCCGATGCGGTAGACGATTTGTAGCGAAGGCGTTCGGATTTGCCAACAGGGCGCACGCGAGCGCGTCACCCGATGATGCAAACCGGCAACAGGCGGGGGGGTGGTTGGGGAGCGGGTAGGCGGTAGCGAGCATTGGGGCGACCACCGCCGGTCTCATCGCCAATCCCGCATTCCAGCTTCGTCAGAACACACGGAGTCATTCCCGCGCAGGCGGGAATGACTCCTTGGATTACTTCGGCGGTGGAGAAGTAGAGGGACCGCTACCAAGCGATCCCATCGATTTGAGCGACGGCAGCCAGTCCCGCCGGCATCGTCGGCAACTATTTCTGCTTGTCGATATTGCGGGTTGCCAGCTGGCCATAGGCCAGGGCCGCCAGGAAAATGCCGAACATGGCGATGCTGGCAAGAGAAATCAGGGTGACATCGACGTGCATTGGACGCTCCATTGTTGCTTGCGAACCCACATCTGCACGCCAGAAGCGGTCGATGCTTTGACCTGCATCAACAGCTTTGCGCTTGGGGCTGGCAGGGCGCGAAACGAGCGGTTAGGGTTCGAGCCAATTCAACTGCTTTGGACTGTATTTCATGACCAATACCAATCCCATCGACCCGGTGAAGCTCGACAAGCTGGCCGAAGTGGCCATCAAGGTCGGCCTGCAGCTGGCTGAGGGTCAGGACCTGCTGATGACGGCGCCGATGACAGCGGCACCGCTGGTGCGCCGCATTACCGAGCATGCCTACAAGGCCGGTGCGGGTCTGGTGACCACGCTCTATTCGGATGAGGAAGCCACCCTGGCGCGCTACCGGCACGCCCGGGATGCCAGCTTCGACAAAGCCGCTGGCTGGCTCTACCAGGGCATGGCCGATGCATTCAAAGCCAATACCGCACGCCTCGCCATTGCCGGCGACAATCCGATGATGCTGGCAGGCCAGGACCCCGACAAGGTATCGCGCGCCAACCGCGCCAATTCGGCGGCCTATAAGCCTGCCCTGCAGCTGATCACCGGCTTCGATATCAACTGGAACATCGTGTCCTATCCGAGCGCCGCCTGGGCCAAGCTGGTATTCCCCAATGACAGCGAAGAAGTTGCGGTCGGCAAGCTTGCCGATGCGATCTTCAAGGCATCGCGCGTTGACCGCGACGATCCGATCGCCGCCTGGGCCGAGCACAATGCCAACCTGAAGCAGCGCTGGACCTGGCTGAACGGCAAGCGTTTTGCCGCGCTCAAATATACTGGCCCCGGCACGGACCTGACGGTCGGGCTGGCCGATGGTCACCGCTGGAAGGGCGGCGCCTCGGAAGCCAAGAATGGCATTACCTGCAATCCCAATATCCCCACCGAAGAAGTGTTCACCACGCCGCACCGGTTGCGCGTCGATGGCTATGTGGCCGCCACCAAGCCGCTCAGCCATAACGGGTCGCTGATCGAGGAGATGCAGGCACGCTTTGAGGGTGGCAGGCTGGTCGAACTCAAGGCCGCCAAGGGTCAGGACATTTTCAACAAGGTGCTCGACACCGATGAAGGCGCGCGCCGGCTGGGTGAAGTGGCGCTGGTCCCGCATTCTTCGCCGATTTCGGCCTCGGGTATCCTGTTCTTCAACACGCTTTATGACGAAAATGCCTCCTGCCATATCGCGCAGGGCCAGTGCTATTCGGATTGCTTCGAGGGCGGCAAGGACCTGACCCAGGAACAGATCAACGCCCAGGGCGGCAATAGCTCCAATATCCACATCGACTGGATGATCGGCTCGGACAAGATCGACATCGATGGCGTGCATGCCGATGGGACGACCGAGCCAGTGATGCGCAAGGGCGAGTGGGCGTAAACGACCAAGCAGATGCCTCGCACCCCAGGGTGCGAGGCATCGCATTCTCGCCGCCGCGAAACGGGGGGTAGCCTTGAGCGAAACGTTCGACGCGATCATCATCGGAGCCGGTCAGTCCGGCCCGTTTCTCGCCGCCAGGCTTGCCGAGGCGAACTGGAAAACCGCGCTGATCGAGCGCGAGCATCTGGGTGGCACCTGCGTCAATGATGGCTGCACCCCCACCAAGACCCTGGTCGCAAGTGCCCGCGCCGCCTGGGCAGCCCGCCATGCCGCGGACTTCGGCGTGGCGATCGCGGGGCCCGTCACCGTCGACATGCTCGCGGTCAAGGCCCGCAAGGACAAGGTGGTCGGCGCCTCGGTCAAGAGCCTGACCGATTGGCTGGGCGGGTTCAAGACGCTGGAAGTGATCAGGGGCTCGGGGTCGTTCGTCTCGCCCACGGAAGTTTGCGTCGATGGGCGGGTGCTGACAGCGCCGAAAATCTTCATCAATACCGGTGCCCGCGCCAGCGTGCCCGACTGGCCGGGACTGGCGCGCGTCCCCTATCTCACCAATACCACGATCATGGACCTGGACGTGCTGCCGGCGCATCTGGTGATCGCGGGGGCGAGCTATATCGGTCTGGAATTCGCGCAGATATACGCGCGCTTCGGCGCCAAGGTCACGGTGATCGAACGCGGCGCCCGCCCGGCATCGCGCGAAGACGAAGACATTTCAACTTCGATCCGCCAGATCCTGGAGGCCGATGGGGTCTCGTTCCTGTTCAACACCAATATCGAAGCCGTGGCGCCAGCGGGGAACGGCATTCTGCTGTCGCTGGAAAGCGGCGGACGGCGGTCCTCGATCGAAGGCTCGCATCTGCTGATCGCGCTGGGGCGAACGCCCAATAGCGGGGACCTCGATTTGGCAGCGGCCGGGCTCAAACTCGACAAGCGCGGCTATATCCCGGTGGACGACCACTTGCGCACCGCGGTTTCCGGTATCTGGGCCATGGGCGATATCAATGGACGGGGCGCTTTCACCCACACGTCCTATAATGAATTCGAAATCGTCGCCGACAACCTGCTCGACAAGGGCAAGCGTTCGATTGCCGGGCGCGTGCCGGTCTATGGCCTGTTCATCGATCCCCCGCTGGGACGTATCGGCATCACCGAGGCGCAGGCCCGCGACTATGGCCGGCCAGTGCTGATGGGGACGATGCCGATGACCCGGGTCAGCCGCGCCAAGGAGCGGGGCGAAACCCAGGGGCTGATGAAGGTGCTGGTCGACGCCAGCAGCAAGCGCATTCTCGGCGCTGCCATTCTGGGCATTGGCGGCGATGAGGTGGTGCAATCGCTGCTGCAATTGATGGCGGGCGATCTGCCCTATACCTCAATGCAGCAGACCATGCATATCCACCCCACCGTCACCGAATTGCTGCCGACATTGCTGGCGGATCTGAAGCCGCTGGACTGACGGCCGCGCCGGCGCCCGATCAGTCGAGCCGGGTCAGCACGAAATCGCGTTCGGCGGCAATGCCGGCCCATTCATTGGGGATTTCGCTGTCGAAGATCAGCGTGTAGGGCCCCTTGTAGCCAGCCGTTTCGGCGGCGGCGATGCAATTGCCGTAATCGGCCTCATCGAGATCGCCATCGATGAAATTGGCCTTGGCATGGCACAGTTCGGCGCGGCCGAAGATCGACTGCAGGTCGGCATATTTGGTCGGGCCGCCCCAATTGCCGAAATCGCCATTGAGCCCGACGCGGCCATCGAGCTTGTCGAGCAGGAAATGCACATGGGCGGGCTCGGCCAGCAGATCGAACCAGTTCTCGACCATCAGGCGAGTGGATGAACCCGCATTGCCATCGGCGAGGCTGGTCAGCGCCTTGACCGACAGGTCCAGCGCATCGCGGGTCGGCTTCTGCTTGCCGGCGATAACGCGAGCGTGCTTGGCGCCCAGGATATTGGCGGTTTCGATCCAGCTGGCGATCCAGGCCGTGTCGCGCTTGCTGGTCAGCGGATTGCTGATGTCGCCGGCATCGATCAGCAGGGTCTGCAGTTCGACATCGACGATATCGAGCGCATCGCGCAATTCGCCGAGATAGATCGGATCGCGGCTGGGAATATGGAAGGAGACGATTTCGAGCCGCTTGATGCCGCGATTGGCGATTGCCGAGGGAATGTCGAGCAGCGACTCGGTGCCTTCGCCATAGGTTTCCTCGACCGGGCCGACTGCCAGCGTGTCGAGATCATGCGGATAGGTGGTGCCCAGGTGCCGGTGCAGCGACCAGGTGGATACGGCGATACGATCTTCGGAGGCCATGCAATCATCCCAAGCTGGTGTTCAAGGGCGAGACTGCCCCTTCGCGGCGCCGGGTTCAAGGCGCCTGTTGCAGAACGGCTGCCAGACACGCCCGTTCCCCTGATGCGACGCTCAGACGCGGTAGACGCGCTCGGCATTGGCATGCAGCAGCTTGGCTTTTTCGCTGTCGCTGGCACCGGCAATGATCTGGTGGGTCGCCTCGACCCAGCGGGTCAGCGAGCCGGTGCGGGTGACCACGGGATGATCGGACCCCCAGACCACACGGTCCCAGCCGAAGCTCTCGATGACATGCTCGACAAAGGGGCGCAGGTCATCGACGGTCCAGTTGGGCCCGGCATAGGCCATGACCCCGGAAATCTTGGCGATCACATTGGGCAAGCGGGCAAATTCGGTGATATGGGCGCGCCAGGGATCGAGCCCCTTGCCCGCCACATCGGGTACGCCGCAATGATCGAGGATGAATTCGACATCGGGCGCGCGCTGCACCAGCATCATGCCGATGGGTAATTGATCGGCGCGCAGGCAGAGATCAAAGCTCAGATTGTAGTCGGGCAGATGGCGGATGTTTTCGACAAACAGATCCGACTGGCTGAGATCATCAGGCACTTCATGCAGGATACGCCGAACGCCCTTGACGTGAGGATGTTCGGAAAGCCGCTCGATCTGGTCGACGAAATTCATGTGTTCGGGTCGACACCCGGCAATGGCGCCGATGATGCGCGGCAGGCCCAGCACATATTCGGTTTCGCCGAGCATATCGGCTTGTGCAACATCGACTTCCATGTGCAGCGCCGACGCGATGCCCAGGCCCACGGCCTCGGCGAAATAATCCTCGACCGACCAGCGCTTGTTGAGCGCGGGCGCACCCGAGAGCCAGGGGTAGGAGAAGCGCTCGGGGTAGACCAGGTGCAAATGGGTATCGAGGATGCGCATGCTTATCCTACTCCGCCGTGTGTTCGCCCGTACGTTGCGAGATTTCGCGGCCGGCCGCCAGCAGAAGCTTCAGCGACTGCGCCTTGTCGGGAGCATCAACCTTGTCGAGCCGCTGGGTATAGGGGCAGGTCAGCACCGCCAGCACCGAGCCCAACGGCCCGAAGATCGGCACGGTCAGGTTGGTGACGCCCGACACCTGGGCGCTGGGAAGGTCTTCAAATCCCTGTTCGCGCACTAGCGTCAGGCGCGCCTCCAGGCCCTTCGGCATCGTTTCGGGGCTGCCCATGTCCTGTTCTTCGAGCATCAACACGCGCTCTTCAGGGGTCGCGAAGGCCAGAAAGACATGGCCGGAGCCGGTATTGAGCAGGCCGATACGGCTGCCAATGCGGATCGAGACGTTCCAGTAGCCGGGCCCGTCGACCTGGGCAATGACCACAAGGATATTGCGGTCCTGGATCACCAGATGGCAGGCCTGCTGGGCCTTGAGCGCAAAACTGCGCAGCACCGGCGTGGCCAGGCTCACCAGGCGCCGCATCGGCGGCCGGGCATGGGCAAGCTCGAACATCTTGAGGGTGATCTCGTAGCGATCCTCCAGCGTGCGGCGGACATAGTCACGCCGCACCAGCCGGTCGAGCATGCGGTAGATTTCGTTGGGTGAGCGATCGAGAGCCTTGGCGATTTCGGCCTGGCTGAGGCCTCCGTCGGTCTCGGCCAGCAGCTCCAGAATATCGAGACCCTTGTCCAGCGCCGGGGCGCGGTAGCGGTCTTCCTTGGCCTCGTCCGGGCCGTGCAGCTCATTGGTTTTGGTCATCGCCTCACTCCCTGCCCGCAAGTCTACACGAATTCAATTGCCTCGATAGTTCATTTGTGAATAGATTGTTTGTATATGGCGCAATGCAGTGACGCCAAGGGAGGACATTTTCGGCATGCGACTGAACGGCAAGCGTATTTTCATTTCGGCTGCGGCCCAGGGCATCGGCCGGGCGAGCGTCTTGGCCTGCGCCGCCGAAGGCGCGCATGTCGTTGCCACCGATATCAATGCGGAGGGTCTCAAGACCCTCGCCGCCGAACATGCCAATATCGAAACCGTGCTGCTCGACGTGATGAATGCCGATGCAATCAAGGCGTTCGCGGCCAGCCAGCAGGCTTTTGACGGTATCTTCAACTGCGCCGGGTTCGTGCACAACGGCACCATCGAAAACACCACCGACGCCGACTGGGATTTCAGCTTCGATCTCAATGTGCGCAGCATGTACCATGTCACCCAGGCCTTGCTGCCGGGCCTGCTGGCACAGGCCAAGACCAATGGCGCTGCCTCCGTCGTCAACATGGCCTCGATGGCTTCCTCGGTGAAGGGCTTCCGCAATCGCCTGCTCTACGGCACGACCAAGGCTGCCGTGATCGGCTTCACCAAGGCGATGGCCGCCGACTATGTCGAGCGGGGCCTGCGCTGCAATGCGCTGTGCCCCGGCACCGTCGACACCCCATCGCTGCGCGCCCGCATTGCCGGTTCACCCGATCCGATGCAGGCGGAAAAAGACTTCATCGCCCGCCAGCCGATGGGGCGCCTCGCCACCGTCGATGATATCGCGCCGATGGTGCTGTTCCTGCTGTCTGACGAGTCCCGCTTTGTTTCTGGCCAAGCCATCCTCGTGGATGGCGGCGTCACGATCTAGAGGACACCGCCCATGAGCGCCCTTGTTGAAATGGTCGATATCGACAAATCGTTTCCAGGGGTCAGGGCGCTCAACAAGGCAAAGTTCGAACTGCTGGCCGGCGAAGTTCACGCCCTGATGGGCGAAAACGGGGCCGGCAAGTCGACGCTGATGAAAATCCTGTCCGGCGTCTACCAGCGCGATGCCGGATCGATCCTGCTCGATGGGCAGGCTGTCGACATCGCCAGCCCGCGCCAGGCCCAGGACATGGGCATTGGCATCATCCATCAGGAACTGGCGCTGATGCGCGACCTGACGGCGGCGCAGAACATCTTTATCGGCCGCGAGCCGCGCCGCATGGGCGGGCTGCTGCTCGACGAGGCAGCCCTCAATGCGCAGGCCGCGACGATCTTTGCCTCGATGAACCTCAAGCTCGATCCGCGCGTGCAGGTCGGCGGGCTGACCATTGCGCGCCAGCAAATGGTCGAGATCGCCAAGGCACTGTCCTACAAGTCGCGCGTGCTGATCATGGATGAGCCCACGGCAGCGCTCAACGATGCCGAGATCAACGAGCTGTTCGCCATCATCGGCCGGCTCAAGGCCGAAGGCGTTGGCATTGTCTATATCTCACACAAGATGGACGAGCTGAAACGGATTGCCGACCGGGTGACGGTGATGCGCGACGGCGAATATGTCGGCACGGTGCCCGCCGCCACCACCCCGATCGAGACCATCATCTCGATGATGGTGGGCCGCACGCTCAGCAATGAGACCCCCGCCTTCCCCGATGTCTCCGCCGCCCCGGTTGCGCTGGATGTGCGCGGGCTCAGGCGCGGCCGGGAAATCCGCGATGTCAGCTTCAGCGTCCGCAAGGGCGAAATCCTCGGACTTGCCGGCCTGATGGGCGCCGGCCGCACCGAGGTGGCGCGGGCGATTTTCGGCGCCGATCCGATCGAGGCCGGCGAAGTCTTCGTCAATGGCGAGCAGGTGCGAATTTCGGCGCCGCAGGATGCGGTGCGCGCTGGCATAGGTTACCTCTCGGAAGACCGCAAACATTTCGGTCTCGCGACCGGGCTTGATGTGCGCAACAATATCGCGCTGGCCAGCCTGTCGCGTTTTACCGGTCCGGCTGGCGTGTTGCGCGAAAGCGCGATGCGCGACACGGCGCAGGGCTATATCAGGCAGCTGGCGATCAAGACCCCCTCGGACAGCCAGGAGGCGCGCCTGCTTTCGGGTGGCAACCAGCAGAAAGTGGTCATCGCCAAATGGCTGCTGCGCGACTGCGAAGTGCTGATCTTTGACGAGCCGACGCGTGGCATCGATGTCGGCGCCAAGTCGGAAATCTACAAGCTGCTCAATGCCCTGGCCGCCCAGGGACGCGCCATCATCGTCATTTCCTCGGAACTGCCCGAGATCCTGCGCCTCAGCCACCGCATTGCGGTGATGTGCGAGGGGCGGCTGACCGGCTTTCTGCCCGGCGGCGCATCGCAGGAAGACATCATGCGGCTGGCCACCATGCGCCCAAGCGCTGTGGCCGAAACTGAACCCAACCGGAAGACGGCATAATGGACAGTATCAGCACCGAGACCAAGCCCGGCCTGATCGCCGGCATCCGCACCTCCGGCGCCTTTCACAAGCTGCTGGCCTTTTCGGGCCTCATTGCCCTTCTGGTGGTATTCAGCCTGGCCTCGCCCAATTTCATGCAGACCCAGAACGTGCTGGCTATCCTGCAGGCGACCTCGGTCAATGGCGTGCTCGCCATTGCCGCGACACTGGTAATCATTACCGGCGGCATCGATCTGTCGGTCGGCACGCTGATGACCTTCTGCGCTGTCATTGCCGGCGTCATCCTGACCTTCCTCGGGCTGCCGCTGCCGCTGGGTGTGCTCGGCGCAATCCTGGCCGGCACCGCTGCCGGGCTGGTTTCGGGCACCATCATTGCCAAGCTCAAGGTGCCGCCCTTCATCGCCACGCTCGGCATGATGCTGATCCTCAAGGGTCTGTCGCTGGTGATCTCAGGCACACGCCCGATCTATTTCAACGACACGCCCGGCTTCACCCAGATCGCCCAGGGCTCGCTGATCGGCTCGATCATCCCGGCGCTGCCTGTCCCCAATGGCGTGCTGATCCTGTTCCTCGTCGCTGCCGTCATCAGCTTCATTCTCGGCAAGACCGCGCTGGGCCGCTACACCTTTGCCCTTGGCTCCAACGAAGAGGCCGTGCGGCTCTCGGGGGTCAATGTCGATCGCTGGAAGATCGCGGTCTACGCGCTGGCCGGTTCGGTCTGCGGCGTCGCCGGCCTGCTCATCGCCTCGCGCCTCAATTCGGCCCAGCCCGCCCTCGGCCAGGGCTATGAGCTCGACGCCATCGCCGCCGTCGTTATCGGCGGCACCTCGCTCAGCGGCGGCCGCGGCACCGTGCTCGGCACGCTGATCGGCGCCCTTATCATTTCCGTGCTGGCCAATGGCCTGCGCATCCTTTCGGTGGCTCAGGAATGGCAGACGGTCGTGACCGGCTGCATCATCATCCTGGCCGTCTACGCCGATATTCTGCGGCGCCGCAATCTTTAGGCACCGGCTCACCCGCGCCGCCCCGTGGCGATGCCAATAGGAAGAAGGCCCCAAGGCCTCGACGACAAGAAACGACTTAACCCTCCGGGAGGAACCATGTTCAACAGACGCACCCTGATCGGCGCCATCAGCGCCTTCGCCCTTCTCGCCGCCAGCGCCCCATCCTTTGCGCAGCAATATGATATCGCCCTGATCTCCAAGGGGTTCCAGCACCAGTTCTGGCAGGCCGTGAAAGCCGGTGCGGACAAGGCTGCTGCCGAGCTCGACGTCAGCGTGACGTTTGAAGGTCCCGATACCGAAGCCCAGGTCGACCGTCAGATCGACATGCTGGCCGCCGCCCTGGCCCGCAAGCCCAGTGCCATCGGCTTTGCCGCTCTCGACAGCCAGGCCGCGACCCCGCTGCTGGAACAGGCCAAGGCCGCTGGCATCCCGGTCGTCGCCTTCGACTCCGGCGTCGACAGCGATATCCCGCTGACCACCGCCACCACCGACAACGTGGCTGCCGCAGCTCTGGCTGCCGACAAGATGGCCGAACTGATCGGCGGAGAAGGCAAGGTTGCCGTCGTCGCCCATGACCAGACCAGCCGCACCGGCATCGACCGCGTTGATGGCTTCGTCAACCGCATCAAGGAAGCCTATCCCAACATCGAAGTCGTCTCGGTGCAGTATGGCGGCGGCGATCAGCTGCAGTCGACCGAGATCACCAAGTCGATCCTCCTGGCCAATCCGGACCTCAAGGGCATCTTTGGCGCCAATGAAGGCTCGGCTATCGGCGTCGCCAATGGCGCGACCGAGCTCGGCAGCAAGGTCGTGATCATCGGCTTTGACTCTGGCGCCGCCCAGATCAAGGCCATCACCGACGGCGTCATGGCTGGCGCCATCACTCAGAACCCGGTCGGCATCGGCTACGAAACCGTCGCTGCCGCCGTCAAGGCGCTCAAGGGCGAGGCTCTGCCACCCGTGATCGATACCGGCTTCTACTTCTACGACAAGTCCAACATGGCCGATCCCGAAATCGCGGCCGTGCTCTACCAGTAAGCCCCGGTGCCGGGGGCGGACATTTGTCCGGCCCCGGCACGCCATTCCAACTCTCTGGCGGTTGATAATGACCACGGTTACCGATCTGCGCGTGTTCGACCTGCGCTTCCCCACCTCGGCCTCGCTCGATGGTTCGGATGCGATGAACCCCGATCCGGATTATTCCGCCGCCTATGTCGTGTTGGGCACCGATGGCGATCTGGAAGGCCATGGCCTGACCTTCACCATTGGCCGCGGCAATGAAGTGGTCTGCGCCGCGATCAATGCCCTGCAGAGCCGCATTATCGGTCTCGACCTCGCCTGGATTGCCGAAAATCCCGGCCGCTTCTGGCGCCATGTCACCGGCGACAGCCAGCTGCGCTGGATCGGCCCCGACAAGGGCGCCATGCATCTGGCAACCGGTGCCGTCGTCAATGCGGTCTGGGACCTGCTGGCCAAACAGGCCGGCAAGCCGGTCTGGCAGCTGGTTGCCGACATGACGCCCGAGCAGCTCGTCTCGATTGTGGACTTCCGCTACCTCACCGACGCGATCACCCCCGAAGAGGCGCTGGCAATCTTCAGGAAAGCCGAAGCCGGCAAGGCCGAGCGCATCGCCACGCTCAAGGCCGAGGGCTACCAGTGCTACACCACCTCGGCAGGCTGGCTGGGCTATTCCAACGAGAAGCTGACGCGGCTTGCCACCGAAGCGGTGGCCGAGGGCTTCCAGCACATCAAGATGAAGGTCGGCCGCGATCTCGCAGACGACGTCCGCCGGCTGGAAATCGTGCGGGCGATCATGGGGCCCGACCGCTATCTGATGATCGACGCCAACCAGGTCTGGGAAGTCGATCAGGCCATTGACTGGGTCAACCAGCTCAAGCGCTTCAATCCCTATTTCATCGAGGAGCCGACCAGCCCCGACGACGTGTCGGGCCACCGCGCCATCCGGCAGGCCATCGCGCCGGTCAAGGTGGCGACCGGCGAAATGTGCCAGAACCGTATCCTGTTCAAGCAGTTCATCAAGGACGGCGCCATCGACATCGTGCAGATCGATGCCTGCCGCATTGGCGGGCTCAATGAAGTGCTGTCAGTGCTGCTGATGGCGGCCAAGTTCGGTCTGCCCGTCTGGCCACATGCCGGAGGCGTCGGCCTCTGCGAATATGTGCAGCACCTGTCGATGATCGATTATCTCGTCGTCTCGGGCACCAAGGACGGCCGAGTGATCGAATATGTCGACCACTTGCACGAGCACTTCATCGACCCCTGCATTATCGAGAACGCCGCCTACATGCCCCCGACCAAACCAGGGTTCTCGATCCAGATGAAGCCGGAGTCGATCGCGGCGCATGTGTTCAAGGGATAGTTTGACCCGAGGGGGGAAGGCTTGGCCATACCCTCCACCGCTCTGTTCCCTTCCACCGGGCTGTCCTCGGGCTTGACCCGAGGACCACTCGCCGCTCCTACCAGATTGAGACTGGCCCACGGGTCAAGCCCGTGGGCAGCCCGGTGAGTAGGGCATTCGCCTGCCCGACTACCCCTCGGTCTCACGCACCTTCGGCAAATCATAAAACTTCCGCACCACGTCCCAGCCCGCTTCGGCGTCATCAACGACATGGAACAGGTCCGGATCGGTCGGCGCGATGGTGCCGGCCTCCGCCAGCGCCTCGAGGTTGATCACCTTGCCCCAGAATTCGGCGCCGAACAGCAGCACCGGGACTTTTTCCATGCGCCCGGTCTGGATCAAGGTCAGGGTTTCGAAAAATTCGTCCATGGTGCCGAAGCCGCCGGGGAACACCGCCACGGCCTTGGCCCGCAGCAGGAAGTGGATCTTGCGGGTGGCGAAATAGTGGAAGTTGAAGCTCAGTTCGGGCGTTACATAGAGGTTGGGCGCCTGCTCGTGCGGCAGCACGACGTTGAGCCCGATCGAGGGCGCCCCCATATCGGCGGCGCCGCGATTGCCGGCCTCCATCACGCCGGGGCCACCGCCGGTGACCACCACATATTCCTTGAAATCCAGCGAGCGTGCGGTCAACGACGCCAGTTGCGCAAAGCGGCGGGCCTCCTCGTAATAGCGCGACGCCGCCTCGAGATTACGCTTCTGGGTTTCGTTCTTGGCGGCCCAGGCCGGCTTGCCCGGCTCGGGAATGCGCGCCCCGCCAAACAGCACCACGGTCGAATAGATCCCGGCTTCGCGCAGGCGGAACTCGGTCTTGAGATATTCCAGCTGGAAGCGGATGCCGCGGGTATCTTCCGAGGTCATGAAATCTTCGTCGGAGAAGGCCAGGCGGAACGCGCTCGATTGCGTCTGCGGCGTCTGCGGCGCGCGCTTGGCGGCGACCAAATCCTCGACCGAGGTGCGCAGGGGGGTGTGGCGGCGTTTGGCCATTCCGGCTCTCCTTCATAGGCGTCACAATGGTGCCAGAGCCGGGTTAAGGATCAATGGGGCCGGGGTAAAGCGACAAAGCATCACCTTTGCGACAGCGCGCCACGATTGACAGCAATCCGCGTGCCGCTATGGTCCGGGCCGAACGCCGCTCTGCCAAGGACCACACCATGTCGCATGCCGATCTCGCCCAGACCATCAATGATGCCTTCGAGGCGCGCGCCGAGATCAATTTCGGCACCAAAGGCGCGGTGCGCGAGGCGGTGAACGACGCGCTGGCGCTGCTCGATAGCGGTAAGGCTCGCGTTGCCGAAAAGATCGACGGCACCTGGCAGGTCAATCAGTGGCTCAAGAAGGCCGTGCTGCTCAGCTTCCGGCTCAACGATAACACCATGATCCCCGGTGCGCCGGGCGGCTCGTCCTATTGGGACAAGGTGCCGACCAAGTTCGAAGGCTGGGAGGAAAGCAATTTCCGCGACGCCGGTTTCCGCGCCGTTCCAGGCGCCGTGGTGCGCCGCTCGGCCCATATCGGCAAGGGCGTCATCCTGATGCCGAGCTTTGTCAATCTGGGCGCCTATGTCGATGAAGGCACCATGGTGGACACCTGGGTCACCGTCGGCTCCTGCGCCCAGATCGGCAAGAACGTCCACATTTCGGGCGGCGTCGGCATTGGCGGCGTGCTGGAGCCGCTGCAGGCCGGCCCGGTGATCATCGAAGACAATTGCTTCATCGGCGCGCGCTCCGAAGTCGTCGAAGGCGTGATCGTCGGCGAAGGCGCAGTGATCTCGATGGGCGTCTTCATCGGCGCATCGACCAAGATCATCGACCGCGCTACCGGCGAAATCCATATCGGCAAGGTGCCGCCCTATTCGGTTGTGGTCTCGGGCAATCTGCCCGGCAAGCCGCTGCCCGATGGCACGCCCGGCCCATCGCTCTATTGCGCCGTCATCGTCAAGACCGTCGATGCGCAGACCCGTTCCAAGACCGGCATCAACGACTTGCTGCGCGACTAGGCGTCCGGGCGCGATTCACCTAGTCTTGGCTTCGCTGGAGAGGGAACCAGCGGAGCCATGCTCGACACGCAAGAGGGACCAGATGGACGCAATCGTATCGCTTTATACCCATTCGGACGGGCGCATCGCGCGCAAGACCTGGTGGCTGGGCGTGCTGGGACTGATCGTTCTCAGCCTGATCATCAGCATCATTCTGGGGGTTTTCGGGTTGGGGCTCAACATGGGCCTGCCGGCCTTCGATCCCAGCAATGCCGATATGGCCGCCGTGGCCGAGGCGAGTGCCGCCGCCATGCGCGCCGGGGCCTGGGGAAGCCTGATCAATTTCGCCATCTTGGCCTATCCTGCCTATAACCTGATGGTGAAACGTCGGCACGACCGCAACAATAGCGGCCGCGACGTCGCCATCTATATGGCGGTGGCTGCGCTGCTACTGATCGTGCAGGCGCTGGGGCTTGGTATGTCGATGGTGGATTTCGGCGGCGGCATTATGATGCCTATGCCCTCGGCACCGCTGTCGCTGGCCCTTGGCGCCCTCGGCATTTTCGGGCTTTACCTGCTCGTCGTCTGTGGTTTCCTGCGGGGAACTGCCGGCTCCAACTCATATGGCGCAGATCCCCTTGACGGGGCTGCGGCGACTATCTGACGTCAAGCACAGGACGGGACTATCAGTGACTTCCGCAATCGGCATCGATCCCGTCCAGCTGCTCAAGGCCCTGATCGCGCGGCCATCGGTGACGCCGGAAACGGCCGGCGTCCTCGATCTGCTCGATGATGCCCTTGTTGGCCTAGGCTTTACCGTGACGCGCCTGCGCTTTGAGGGTGACGGCTCCTACCCAGTCGACAATCTCTTTGCCATCCGTGGCACCGGTGGGCGCCGCCTGCTGTTTGGCGGCCATACCGATGTGGTGCCGCCGGGCGACCTGGCCGATTGGACTGCCGATCCATTCACCCCACGCGAGGCCGATGGCAAACTCTACGGGCGCGGCGCGGCCGACATGAAGAGCGGCGTCGCCGCCTTTGTCGCCGCCACTGCAGCGATCCCGGCGCAAGCCGGCACCATCATGCTCGCCATCACCAATGACGAGGAAGCCGACGGCATCAACGGCACCGCCAAGCTGATGGAATGGGCCGAGGCGCAGGGCCACGGCTTCGACTTCGCCATTGTCGGCGAACCCAGCTCGGCCGCTACGCTGGGCGACAGCATCAAGATCGGCCGGCGCGGCTCGCTGAGCGGGCTGGTCACTGTCGAAGGCGTGCAGGGCCATGTCGCCTATCCCGACAAGGCCAGCAACCCGCTCCCGGTGCTGGCGGCCATCGTCACCGCGCTGAGCAGCGAACGCATCGATGGCGGCACCGCGCATTTCCCGGCCAGCAATCTGGAGGTCACCTCGATCGATGTCGGCAATCCCACGGGCAATGTGATCCCGGCCAAGGGCGCCATCAAGTTCAACATCCGTTACAATGACAATTGGACCCCCGAGACTCTCGCCGACTGGGTGCGAGAGCGCATTGCGAGCGTCGACGCCGGGGCGATCAAGGTGCGGTTCGACGTGGCCGGCATGCCGTCGCGCTCGTTCCTGTCGCCGGTCAGCGCCGATGTCGATATCCTGGGCGACGCCATTGCGGCGGTGACCGGACAGCGCCCGGGCCTTTCCACCGGCGGCGGCACGTCGGACGCGCGCTTCATCGCCCAATACGGCCCGGTGGTCGAATGCGGGCTGGTCGGGCCCTCGATGCACAAGGCAGACGAGCATGTGCTGATCAGCGACGTGACCGGGCTGACCGCGATCTATACCGAGTTCATGAACAGGTTTTTTGGGGAGACGCCGTCATGAAGCTCTGGCTGGCGATCCGCAATGCCGCGCGCGGCTGGGTTGAAATCGTGCGCAACCAGGGCGGCTGGCGCGAGCAGTTCAGCCTGTCCGGTGCAGGCCTCGCCACCGCACTGGCGATCTACTTCTTCTTTGCCTTCATCGCCATCGGCTATGGCTCGCTGGGCAGTGGCATGCCGAGTGGCATCGGGGTGGCGGTCAATCTTCTGGTGCAGGGATTGGCGATCTCGGCACTGCTGATCGCGGTCTATCTGGCCCGCTTCATCCTGCAGCTGGATCGACCGGTACTGGAAATGCTGGTGCCCGGCATTTATGCCCTGGTCTTCTACCTGATCGCCGGCACAATCCTGGCCAGTATTGGCATCGAGATGATCACGCTGGCACTGCTCGCCGTGGGTTATCTGTTCTATCGCCTGGGCCGCGTGGCGGGCAGCTGGCCGATCGGCGTTTCGGTGGCATTTGCGGTTTTAACCGTTGCACTGCTTGTCGGCTTGCCCATGACGCTCTACATGCTGGCCACACCCGCCGGTTCCCCTATCTGATCGTTGAGACTCACCCTTGGCCCAAAAGACCGCAACCTTTGTCGACGAGATGACGAGCGCCGCCCGCGGCTGCTGGGCCCTGCTAACCGGCAACAGGCAGGCTGCCAGCTATTTCGACTTCAGCCAGCGCGGGCTGGTGAGTAGCTTCATCGCGGTTATCGCCGGAATTGTCATAGCCGCCTATGGACCGATGTTGCTGGGCTTTGCGCAATCGCCGGGCACCGCCACCCAGGTCGTACTCGGCAATATCGGCGCCTTCGCCATCCAGGCGCTAGTCGCCTATCTGGTACTGCGCCAGATCAGCCGGCTTGATGGTTTCATTCCCTATCTTGTCGCCAGCAATTGGGTCACCCTGCTGACCGCGATCGCCCTGTTCATTGCGCCCCTGCTGGGCGGACTGGGCGTGTTGCTGCTAGTGGCCATCCTGGTCAGCATGTTGGTGATCTTCGTCAATATCGGCCGGCTGATCGTGACGCTGACACCGATGCAGATTGCCACCCTGTGCGTGGCACAGATTGCGGCGGTGCTGATTGGCTTGCTCATTCTCAGCATGATCATCGTCGCCGGTTCGCCACTGCCGGCCTGACCCGGTCAGTAATCCGCCCTGACCAGATAGAGCCCATCGGGCGGCGCCAACGCGCCACACCGGCTGCGATCGGCAGCATCGAGCGCGGCGCGGAACTGGGCTGGTCGCCACTTGCCCTCACCCACCATCTTGAGTGATCCCACCATGCCGCGCACCTGATGGTGCAGGAAGCTGCGAGCGCTCGCCGTGACGATGATGTGATCGAGCTGGCGGCTGACGGCGAAACGATCCAGCGTCTTGACCGGCGACTTGGCCTGGCACTCGGCCGCGCGGAACGTGGTGAAGTCGTGGGTGCCCAGGATCAATTGCGCCGCCGCATGCATGGCATCGGCGTCCAGCTCCATCGGCAGGTGCCAGACATGGTTGCGCTCGATCACCGCCGGGGCGCGGCGATTGAGGATGCGGTATTCGTAATGCCGCGCCAGGGCCGAGAACCGCGCCTCGAAGGTATCGGGCACCGCCTCGGCTTCCACCACCGCCACCGGATTGGGCCGCAGGTGATAGTTCATCGCCTCGCGGATGCGGAACGGGTCCCATGCCTTGGACAGATCGAAATGCACGACCTGCCCCAGCGCATGCACACCGCTATCGGTGCGCCCGGCCGCCTGGATAGTCACCGTCTCGCCGGAAAAGCCCAGGATTGCCGCTTCGACCGCCGCCTGAACGGAGGGGCGATCCGGCTGGCGCTGCCAGCCGTTGAAGGGGGTTCCGTCATATTCGATGGTGAGCTTGTAGCGCGGCATTGCTAGAGCGCAGTCGTCGGCAGGTCACCGGCCCCACGGAGGAACGTCGCCGCGTCCATGGCCGACTTGCCTTCGCGCTGCACCTGCACCAGCCGCACCGCGCCATCGGCGCAGGCGATGGTCAGATTGGGCAGGATGGTGCCGGGGGCGGCACTGCCCTCGGCAAGCGTCGAGCGCAGCACCTTGATGCGGACCGGCTTGCCGGCCAGTTCGATTTCAAACCAGGCGCCCGGGAAGGGCGAGAGGCCGCGAATGTGATTGTGCACGTCAGCGGCGGGCCGGTTCCAATCGATGCGGGCCTCGGCCTTTTCGATCTTCCTGGCATAAACCGCGCCCTCTTCAGGCTGCGGCTTGAAATCGAGGCTGCCGCGTTCGAGCGCGGCCAGCGCCCGCCCCATCAGGTCGGCACCGGTGCGCATCATGGTGTCGTGCAATTCGCCCGCGGTCATGTCCGGGGTGATGGCAATGACTTCGCCGACGGCGACGGGACCGGTATCGAGCCCCTCATCCATCTGCATCACCATGACGCCAGTCTGGGCATCGCCGGCCATGATGGCGCGCTGGATCGGCGCGGCGCCCCGCCAGCGCGGCAGGAGCGAGCCATGAAGGTTCAGACACCCCAGCCGCGGTGCATCAAGGATCGGCTTGGGCAGCAGCAGGCCATAGGCGACGACAATGCCGACATCGGCATCATGCAGCGCGAAGACGCCCTGCTCGTCAGCGCCCTTGAGCGAGCGCGGCGTGAACACCGGAATACCGAAACCCTCCGCCGCCTCATGCACCGGCGACTTGCGCTCGGCCTGGCCACGTCCAGCCGGTTTTGGCGCGCGGGTATAGACGGCAACGACTTCGTGGCCGGAAGAGACGATCTCGGTCAGGGTCGGGACGGAAAAATCGGGCGTACCCATGAAGACGACGCGCATGGAAAATTCCTCAGCGATGGTTCGGGCCCAGGATGGCAGGCGCGTGTCCAAAAATGGTTCACCGGGACAAGCCCGGTGATTGCAGTGTCGCGGTCAGTGCAGGCAATCAGCCCGCGGCGCGCTTGGCGGCCTTGTCGAACTTCTTGATCACCCGGTCGCGCTTCAGGCGGCTGAGGTAATCGATATAGAGCACGCCATCGAGGTGATCGAGTTCGTGCTGCACGCAGACCGCCAGGCGCTCCTTGGCTTCCAGCTCGACAATGTTGCCATCGAGATCGGTATAGCGAACCGTCACTTCGGCCGGGCGCTCGACGTCGTAATAGAGCTCGGGAATCGACAGGCAGCCTTCCTCGGTGACCGCGGTTTCCTCGGAGACCTTGAGGATTTCCGGGTTGATCAGCACCAGCGGCGCGGCCGGCTCGCCTTCTGGCGCCAGATCCATGACGACGATACGCTTCATCACGCCGATCTGGGGCGCGGCCAGGCCAATGCCGGGCGCGTCATACATGGTCTCCAGCATGTCCTTGGCAAGGGTCTTGATATCCTCGTCGACGCTGTCGATCGGGTCGGCAACGGCACGCAGGCGAGCATCGGGAATGACGAGAATTGGGCGGATGGCCATGACAAATTGCGTCCAAAGGGGATGTTTGCCTCTCGATATGGTATTTTCCGCCGCGCGGTCAACTCTTGTGGCCATGTCGAAAGAGAACATTCTGCGAACATGCGAATCGCGGTAAGTTCCCCGGATGGATAATGTCATCTTCGTTGCCGGCGATTGGCCGGTTACCCAGCAGCACGCCATCATCATTGGCGCGGCCCTGCTCGCCCTTTTGGTCGTCGGTTCTCTGATCGGGGCGATGCGCGCCAGTGCCGCCCGGGCCGAAGCGGCGGCCCAGCAGGCGGCTGATCAGCTGCGCGCCAATTTCCAGAGCCAGATCGCCGAACGCGACAGCCGCATCCGCGACCTCGACCAGCAGGTCCACAAGGAACGCGAACGCGGCATGGATCTGTTGGAGAGCGAACGCAGCAAGAGTTCGGACCTCTATGCCGAGTTATCGGCGCTGCGCGCCCGAATGGCCGAGCAGACCAAGCAGTCGGAAGCCAATCTGGCGCGGTTCCTCGAAGCGCGCCAGCAGATGACCGACGAGTTCAAATCCATTGCCGGCGACGTGCTCAAAAGCCATGGCGAGACCTTTTCCAAGCAGAACCGCGAGCAGGTCGACGTGCTGCTCAAGCCTTTGCAGGAAAAGATCGGCGAGTTTCATACCGGGCTGATCAAGGACCGGGCGACGATGGGCGAGCAGATCCGCGCGCTGCTGGAAAGCAATGTGCAAATTACGACCGAAGCCAATAACCTGACGCGGGCGCTCAAGGGCAATTCGCAGACCCAGGGCGCCTGGGGGGAAATGATCCTCTCCACCATTCTCGAGCAGTCGGGGCTGCGCGAAGGCGAGCAATTCGTCACCCAGAAGAGTCATGCCGGCGAGGACGGGGCGCGCCTGCGCACCGACGTTGAAGTGCTGATGCCCAATGACGACCGGCTGGTCATCGATTCCAAGGTCTCATTGACCGCATTTGAGGCCTATACCAATAGCGACGAGGACGGGAAAGCGCAGTATCTGCAGGCCCATCTGGTCTCGGTACGCGGCCATATCCGCACGCTGGGCGAGAAGACCTATCAGCGCCATGCCCGCAGCAGCCTCGATTATGTGATGATGTTCGTGCCCATCGAATCTGCACTGGCGATTGCCATCCAGGCCGATCCCAAGCTGTTTGAATATGGCATGAGCCAGGGCGTCATGCTGACCACGCCGACGACGCTGATGACCGTGTTGCGCACCGTGCGCAATATCTGGGACATCGAAAAACGCCACCGCAATGCCGACGAGATTGCCGAGCGGGCCGGTGCGCTCTACGAAAAGGTGGCCGGGTTCCTCACCACCATGGACAAGGTCGATGGGCATCTGGAAAAAGCGCGCCAAAGCTTTACCGATGCCAAGGGGCAGCTGTCGACCGGGCGCGGCAATGTGCTGCGGCAGGTGGAAATGCTCAAGGAATTGGGCGCCAAGACCAATCGCGCCCTGCCCGCCGGCTGGGAAAGCGGTGCCGACGATGCGCCGGGCCTGCGGCTGGTGGGTCGGGACGAGCCGGGCGATCTGGCCTGAAATGCGGGATCACATTTTGCAGCGGCGTTGAACTCGCGGGGCTTTTGCGCGTTTTCCGGTGACCAGCAGTCACGGGAGGACCATCATGGCTCAGCATCACGACCATCGCGGCACCATCGTGCCGCAGCGGACCAATTTCGACAATGCCGACCAGCCGGGCATCGCCCAGCCGTTCAGCCAGAGCGAGATCGAGGAACTCCTGTTCGGCGATGAACGTTCGGCGGAGGAACGGCTGCAGCGGCTGCAGGAAATCCGTGACGAGCTTGTGGCACGCGGCAGTGCCGATTTTGGCGACAAGGATCCCGAGGCGCTACTCGCGGAAATCGACCGCGCTATCGAAGCGCTGAGCGTCACCTCCAACAATGCCGACGAGACCAATGACTATGCCGGTCTGGCGGCGCCGCTTGGTCGTGATCCAGCCGATCATCTCGACGCTCTTTCCCCCGACGATATCGACGCCCGCCATGCGCTGGAGGGGGAGGACGAGATGTTTGACGATGAGGATGTCGAGGAGCCTGAATGGGACGAGGGCGACGATTTCCGCCCCGAGCACGGCACACATTAAGCAGGCGGGTTGTTGGGTCCCCTTCCCCGGATAAGGACGGCAGGACCCCTCTAAACATGGCAAAAACTAGATTTCGGTGCGGGCCTTCAGTGCCTGGCTTAGTGTGCCTTCATCGAGATAGTCCAGTTCGCCGCCGACGGGCACACCATGGGCGAGGCGGGTAACCTTGGCGCCTGAGCCGACCAGCCGGTCGGTTATATAATGCGCCGTTGTCTGGCCCTCGACCGTAGCGTTCACCGCCAGCACGATCTCGCGGTAATCGGGTGCGCGGCGTATCAACATGTCGATCGAGAGATCATCGGGACCGACGCCATCCAGCGGCGACAGGACGCCACCAAGGACGTGATAGCGCACGGCGCCGACGCCGGCGCGTTCAAGCGCCCACAAATCGGCAACATCCTCGACCACGATCAGCATGCCGGCATCGCCCCGGCGCGGATCGGCGCAGATCGAGCATGGGCTTTGCGTATCGACATTGCCGCAGACTTCGCAGCTGCGCACCGCCAGCACGGCGCGATCCAGCGCCGCCGAAAGCGGGATCATCAGCTGATCCTTTTTCTTGATCAGGTGCAGCACGGCGCGGCGCGCCGAACGGGGCCCGAGCCCCGGCAGGCGCGCCAGTAGCTGGATCAATTGCTCGATTTCGGGTCCGCCGGACGCCATGGAGTTCAGTTCCGATTTCTGCGTTCAATCGCGCGGTCATCGCGCAGCCTGACGGTCCCGTTAGTGACCAAAAACTAGAATGGCAACTTCATGCCGGGCGGGATCGGCAGGCCGGCGGTGACTTCGGCCATCCGCGACTGCATTTCGCTTTCGGCCTTGACCTTGGCGTCGTTGTGGGCGGCCAGGATCAGATCTTCGAGCACTTCGACATCGTCTTCCTTGAACAGGGACGGGTCGATCTTGAGGCCCTTCATTTCGCCCTTGCCCGATAGCGAGACGGTGACGAGGCCGCCGCCGGACTTGCCTTCGACCACGAGATTGGCGAGTTCGGCCTGCATGGCCTCCATCTTGCCTTTCATCTCGCTCGCGGCCTTCATCATTCCCATGATGTCTTTCATTCGTCGTCCTCTTCGGGTTCTGGCAGTGCGTCAATTTCAGGTGTGGCCACGACGGCATCGTCGCGGACCTTCACATTGACCAGCTTGGCACCGGGAAATGTCTCAAGAATGGCCTGCACCAGCGGATCGTCGTGGGCGGCGGCATGGGCAGCCTGAACGCGCTCGACCTGTTCCTCGCGGATGGTCTTGCCTTCGGGCATCTTGTTGGAAACATTGACCAGCCAGCGCTGGCCGGTCCAGGCCTGCAGCCGCGCCGAAAGCGTCGCGATGATGCCGGGATCGGCGCCATCGACAAGCGCCACTTCGATGCGCCCCTCGCTGAACGAGACCGGCCGCATTGAAGCTTCCAGCGCGTTCTTGAGCAGGATTTCGCGCTTGGCGCCGGCCAGGGCGACCAGTTCGGCATAGGAATGCACGGTCGACAAAGCCGGCTGCGGCATGGTGTGCTGCGGTGCCGGGGTCGCCGAGGACAGTGGCATGGGAGCCGGACGCGAGGATTCCAGCCGCAGCGCGGTCGCGCCGCCGGATGAACCACCGGAAGAAATCATTGACTGGCTGGCGCCGGGACCATCAAGGGGCGGCCGGGAGATCGGCGCCGAACCCTGGCCGGAGGGTGCCGGCTGATTGGACAGCTTGGCGATCAGGTCTTCCGGGCTGGGAAGATCGGCGGCATAGGCCAGCCGGATCAGCACCATTTCGGCCGCCTGCAGGCCATTACCGGCGCGCGAAACCTCGTCATAGCCCTTGAACAGGATCTGCCAGGCGCGGGTCAGCGCGCGCATGGGCAGCTTGCCGGCCATTTCGGCACCGCGATTGCGCTCATCGGGGGTCAGCGACACGTCATCGGCCGCAGCGGGCACAACCTTGATGCGGGTAACCAGATGGGTGAAATCGGCGAGGTCGGCGACCAGCGTCTGCGGATCGGCGCCCATGTCATAGAGCGCGCGCATGGTGGTGATGGCGTCGCCAATACGGCCACCCATCAGTTCCTCGAACAAGTCGATGATCCGTGCGCGGTCCCCCAGGCCCAGCATGGCCTTGACGGTATCGGCGGTGACCATGCCATTGCCATGGGCAATCGCCTGGTCGAGCAGCGACAGGTTATCGCGGGCCGAGCCTTCGCCGGCGCGCACGATCATCGCCAGGGCTTCTGGCTCAAAGCCGATGCCTTCCTGGGCGAGAATGCTTTCGAGATAGGCGGTCATCACCTCGGGCGTGATGCGGCGCAGGTCGAAGCGCTGGCAGCGGCTGAGGATGGTGACCGGCACCTTGCGGATTTCGGTCGTCGCGAAGATGAACTTCACATAAGGCGGCGGCTCTTCGAGCGTCTTCAGCAGCCCGTTGAAGGCCGCGGTCGAGAGCATGTGCACTTCGTCGATGATGTAGACCTTATAGGGCGCCGAAACCGGGCCGTACTTCACCGAGTCGATGATCTCGCGGATATCGTTGATGCCGGTATTGGAGGCGGCGTCCATCTCGATCACGTCGACATGGCGGCCTTCGATGATGGCGCGGCAATGTTCGCCCTCGACCTCGAGATCAAGCGTCGGGTGGCGGCCGGTGGCGTCTTCGTAATTGAAGGCGCGCGCCAGAATACGGGCTGTCGTGGTTTTGCCGACGCCGCGCACACCGGTCATGATGAAAGCGTGGTGGATGCGGTTCTGCTTGAACGCATTGCCCAGGGTCTGGACCATCGCATCCTGGCCGATGAGCGTAGAAAAGCTCACCGGGCGGTATTTGCGCGCCAGCACCAGATAGGGCGACGATGTCTGAACGTCAGCCATCCCTACCCTTCCGTCATTCGGTCTTGAGAGAATCTGCCAAAAGCCATGCGGCTATCATAGGGCGAAGTAGGAGGCTGGCAACGACCCGTGAAGGTCTCGTTGGGGCTGCTTCCTTCCGGACCTGACCCGGTTGGCGAGGAACACGTCCGCGCCAACCTCCCGAGGGCTATATCGGACATCATTGCGGCAAAGGCAAGGGGTCCCGCAGGCACAAAGACATGTCCGGGGCTGGTTGAGCCCCAGACCTGTTTACTGGCGCGGATCCCAGCCCGTTGGGGTCACGGCAAGCGGCGGGGTGAAAGACTTGGCGATCTCGGCCCAATCAACAAACTTGAAGCCGGTCGAGGCCAGTTCGCCATCCAGATTGTTGAGATCGCCAGCATAGCCGTCCTGGGCGATGAACACGCCATTTTCAAAGCCCGGCAAGCCGACCGAAATGACATCGGAGCCATCGCTTTCCTGCGCCGCGTCCCGATCCCCAGTCGCGGCGACATGGAAGGATCCGAGCGGTGTCAGGCCCGCATCGAGCGAGAAGGCCACGAAGCTGTCGTGATAGGGCGCGTCGGGCTTGAGCTTGTCGCCATGGGCGCCGCCCTGGCTGGAGGCCAACAGATAGCGGGTGCCATCGGCGGCGTAATAGATCGTCAGCCCCTCGACGTCGCGGGCAATGACGCTGTCAGGATTGTGAAAGCTGCTCTCAGCCGAGCCGCGCGTTTCATAGCCGAGCACCGGTTCGCCGCCAGTCACCGGCACGGCCCAGATGCCGACATCTTCCTGGCCGGCATAGATCATGCCGGTCGTCCGATCGACGACCACGCCTTCAAATTGCGGGCTGAAATCGAGCAGCGGATTATCGTCATTCTCCTGCCAGAGCGACTGGCCGGCATGTTCGGTGGGGGCACTGAACGCATGATCGAGGACGGCAGCGACGACGCCACCGTCGCGGGCCTCCAGCTTGAAGATGCCCACCGTGGGCTGATGGCGCTGCGTGCCGACAACCCAGGCATTGCCGCCCGCCTTGTCGTGCCAGGTGGTCAGGCCATAGACGGTATTCTGGTCATCGACCGGATTGTCCTCGACGGCGCTACCATCAGCGGTGTTGCGGCTGGGAAAGGCGCGGGGGCCGGCCGGATCGGTAATTTCGGTCAGCGGCGCCGCGGCATCACCATCGATGCGGTAGACGCGGATGATATCGAGACCCCGGTCAGAGGCGACCACGAGATCGGCGGGGCTGCCATCGGCCAGCGGAAAGCCATAGAGCACGTCGACATTGTTGATGCGCCCGCCATCGGCAACGTCCAGCGCCTGGACCACTTGGCCATCCAGCCCATAGACCAGAATGCCACCCTTCTTGGCAGCAGCAACGATCAGGCTCCTGGCCGGATCGGTTGGGTGGATAAAGACGGACGGGTCATCGGCATCGGCATCGCCATCGGCCTCGGTCAGCGCCTTGGTCTGCAGCACCGAGGGCACTGCGGCCACGCTCCAGTCCGCCGCCTGCGCGAGCGGGGCGGACCCCAGCATCATGGCAACCGCAATTGCGGCGGCCGAACAGAGCGCGCCACCGGCTTCCCCCCGGCGGCTCTTGTTTAGCAAGTCAAATCGCATCTCATCCTCCCAGATATTGACGCTGCAGGACTGCATGCTTGCAGCCTTGCAAAGCTGTGCAAGAAATTCATGAGTCCAGATCATTGTCAATCGACAACACTCCGCATTCGCTAAGCAAACATGGGTTTTTATCTACTTTAAACACTTGCACTGGTGTGCAATGAATGCAAATTCAGCGCAAAGACGACCCTAGGAGCGACGCGTGTAGCGCTTTGCCTGCACGGCAATGGCGTAGACATGTCAAGGGAAGCGCGAGGCGATGCGGCGCATCAGAGCTAGTCGCGCAACGACGCCGCGCAGATGCGCCCATGGCGCAGCGCGGCCCCGACGAACGGGGATCAATTCAGGACAAAGCGCCGGAGGAGGGAGCGGCGGATACCGCTCCCTTGCGACTATTTCGTACCAGCGGCCGGATAGACACCGAGGACGCGGAAATAGTCGGTGAAGAACCCCAGTTCCTCAAAGGCGTGCTGGACGCCGATGTCGGAGGGATGCCCCTCGATATCGGCATAGAACTGGGTGGCGGTGAAGGCACCGCCGACCATGTAGCTTTCCAGCTTGGTCATGTTGACGCCATTGGTGGCAAAGCCGCCCATGGCCTTGTAAAGCGCGGCCGGCACGTTGCGGACGCGGAACACGAAAGTGGTCTTGACCTTGCCATTGCCCGCAGGGGCTTCCTGCTGGTCGCGCGACAACACGAGGAAGCGCGTGGTATTGTGCGCAGCGTCCTCGATATTCTCGGCCAGCACGTTCAGCCCATAGATCTGGGCGGCGAAGCGCGAGGCGATGGCGGCAACCGACTTGTCGCCCTTTTCGGCCACTTCGCGGGCGGAACCCGCGGTATCGACAGCATTGATGGTGCGATAGCCGTTCTGGCTGATGAATTTGCGGCATTGGCCGAGCGCCACCGAGAGCGACTGCACCGCCTTGATGTCCGCCAGCGTGGCGCCGGGCACCCCCAGAAGGGTCATCTCCACCCGCAGGAAAGTCTCTCCTATTATATAGAGACCACTTTCGGGCAGCAGGTGGTGGATATCGGTGATGCGCCCATAGAGCGAATTTTCCACCGGGACCACGGCAAAATCCGCCTTGCCGGACTGAACCGCATTGATGGTCTCCTCAAAGGTGACGCAGCCAACAGCGTCGTCGCCGGGAAAGAAATTCTGGGCGGCGGCGTGACTGAAAGCTCCGGGCTCACCCTGGAAGGCGATTTTCTTGGTCATTGCAATGTCCATCCTAATGCGCCACGGCTTTTGAACCGCTGGCGGATGGGAGTCAATTCGACTGCGGAAGCGGCTTTGCGCGAAACGGTGGTGAGGAATTGTCGCACCGGGGGATTGCACTGTTGCGCCCACACCACCTTGATACTATCTTCCGCGCGCGTCGAACCGGGCCGTTGAGGTGATTTCCTTTCTGTGGAAGTCGTATATTTAGCACGGTTCGGCTATCGTCCGCAGGGGATGGGACTGGCAGAGAGACCAAATGGATTCGTTCGAGCTTAACAAGATCATGGGCGCCGTCCTTGGCACTCTTTTGTTCGTCATGGGTGCCGGCTTCCTTGCCGAAGCCATTTATCACCCAATCGTGGGGAACGGCCCGGGCTATGCCCTGCCCGAACCCGAACCGACCGCCGTTGCCGAAGCCGGACCGGCCGAGCCGGAAGTGCCGCTTGCGGTATTGCTGGCCAGCGCCAGCGTCGATCGTGGCGCCGCCGCGGTCAAGAAGTGCCAGGCTTGCCACGATTTCTCGGAAGCCAATGCCAACAAGACCGGCCCTGGCCTTTATGAAGTCGTCGGCCGCCTCGAAGGCAGCCACCCGAACTTCTCGTATTCGGACGGCATGATGGCCCATAACGCCGCTGGCGACACCTGGACCTATGAGCACCTGGACGAGTTCCTCGCCGCGCCCAAGACCTATGTCCCCGGCACCAAGATGAACTTCTCGGGCGTTCGGACTGCCGAAGAGCGCGCTGACATCATCGCCTATCTGCGCACGTTGTCGCCGAACCCAGAGCCGCTGCCGGTTGCCGAAGAGGCTGCTCCGGTTGCCGAAGAGGCTGCTCCGGCGGCCGAAGCTGCGCCCGCAGCCGAAGTGGCGCCCGCTGTCGAGGCAGAGCCGCTGCCAGGGCAAGAAATGCCCGCTGACGCGACTGCACCGGCTGCCGTCATCGAGACGCCATCCACCACGCAGACCGAGACCGCCGTTGAAGGCACTCCGGCCGCTGGCGGCTCCACCACTGCACCTGCTGCCACTGCGGCGCCTGCCAGCAACTAAGCGGCGCGCCGAAGACCGAATTTACGAGCCGCACCCCACAGGTGCGGCTCTTTTGTTGTGAAGCGGGGGAATGAAACATGCTGCTCCTACATCTGTCCGACGTCGATGAAGCCGCCTGGGCCCGCACCATGGCCCGTGAAGTGGGGGATTATCCCGTGGTCCGGCGCGGCGATGATTTCGATCCCAGGGACATCCGCTACATCTTCGCCTGGAAGCCCAAGCCCGATGCGTTTGATGGCCTGACCAATCTCAAGGCCATCCTGTCGCTGGGCGCCGGGGTGGACGCGTTGCTCAAGCATCCCAACCTGCCCGGCGATGTGCCGATCGTGCGCTTCGTCGATGATGATCTCAGCCAGAAGATGAGCGATTACGTGGCGGCCCATGTCACCATGCACCATCGCCGCTATAGCCGTTTTCACGCCGATCAGCAGGCCCGCCGCTGGACGCAGTATTATCCCCCCGCCGCCTCGACATCGACTGTGGGCATCATGGGCATGGGCGTACTCGGGCAGGATGCTGCACGCCGCCTTCTGCCGCTCGGCTTCACCCTGCGCAGCTGGAGCCGTACTCCGAAATCGATCCCTGGCGTCGAAGGCTTTACCGGCGCGGACGAATTCGACGCCTTCCTTTCGGGTACCGATATCCTCGTCAACCTCTTGCCGCTGACCCCGGGCACAGAAGGCATTCTCAATGCCGACACCTTCGCCAAATTGCGGCGCACGCTCGATGGTGGCCCGGTGATCATCAATGCCGCCCGTGGCGGCCACCAGCGCGAGGCCGATATCGTCGCCGCTCTCACTGACGGCACCCTGGGCGCGGCGAGCCTTGACGTGTTCGAGGTCGAACCACTGCCAGTCGATAGCCCGCTCTGGGGGATCGAGAACTGCTACATCACCCCCCATATCGCGGCGATTTCCAACGAAGAGACCGGTGTGATCTACTTCGCCAACGTGCTCAAGGACCACGAAGCCGGCAAGCCGCTGATCAATGTGGTGGACCGCGCGCGGGGATATTGAGGACTCGGCACTGCTTCTTAGCCACTAGGTCATTCCGGCGGAGGCCGGAATCCATGCTGTGTGCTCCCCACAAGCTGGATCCCGCGGACCGCCTTCAGCCTGGATCCCGGCCTGCGCCGGGATGGCATCCTGATAACGGCTGGATCAGCGATACACTCCCGCCTGGACTAGCGCCCGCCCAGCTCCAAGGCCCAATACTGGCCATTCAACATCGTGCCAAAGGAGAAATGCGGCTCCTCCCGCACCAGTTCAAACCCTGCCGCCTGATAAATCCTGCGCGCCGAGGTCAGGCAATCCTGGGTCCAGAGGATGATACGGGGATAGCCGGCCTCGCGCGAAAAGCTCACCGCCTGCTCGACCAGAAGCTTGCCGATACCCCGCCCGCGAAAGGCCGGCTCGACATAGAGCATGCGCAATTGCGCTGATCCCGGCTCGTCCACCGCCGGCAGGATGAAGACGGAACCGGCGACCTCGCCGTTCTGCTCCGCCACCCACAGCGATTTCGCGCCGGTCGCCTCCGCATATTCGGCATAGATGCGGGCAATCAGCGTCTCAAACTCACCATTCCAGCCTTGCTCCAGATGATAGAGCAGGCCCTGGCGATGGATCATCCAACCGATGTCACCGATCCGATGCGGGCGCAGCAGCAGCGGTCCGGCAGGAGCCGGACCGGCCAGCAGCAATTGAATGCGCCCCATTGCAGAAACGAGGTCACGTCGCTGGCTTGGGCTCAGATTCTCCAGCAGCGCCTCGGCAGCGATATCGCTGGCGGCATTGAGCGCCTCATAGACCCTGTCGCCATCGGCGGTCAGAGCCATGACATTGGACCGGCGGTCCGCGATGCCAGGGCTCATGGCAATGAGGCCCAGATCGCTCAATCGCCAGACCAGCCGGCTGAGTTGGCCGGGATCCATGGCCAACTCCCGGCTCAGTTCGCTGGCATTGGTCGAGCCCTTTTTGCCGATCTCGTGGATCAGCCGCGCCTCGCCCAGCGTATGCGGGCTCTTGTGCATGCCCTCTTCGAGCAGGCCGATAATGCCGGTGTAGAAGCGGTTGAAGGCACGGATAGCGGCAATATCATCGGCGGGATCGGCCATGACGAAGCTCCCAGGTCAATTGTTTGACATGGTCAATCTGTTAGTTGATTTAGTCAACTACTTTGAGTAGCGATCCCGCAGCACGCCATAGGCCGCGCGGGTGGCCTGATCGGTGCCGCCCTGCGAGCGCGAAACCCGCGCTTCGGGTGCCCAGCCAAAGATATCAAGGTGCACCCAGGCCTTGGCCTTGGAGACGAAGCGCCGCAAAAACAGAGCTGCCGTGATCGAGCCGGCGAAGCCGCCGGCGCCGGCATTGTTCACATCGGCGATCTTGGAACTCATCATCGCGTCATAGGGCGACCAGAGCGGCATCTGCCAGAGGGGATCGTCGGTCTTGAGGCCGGCCGCCATCAGGTCACGCGCCAAGGCATCGTCAGTGCAGTAGAGCGGCGGCAGGTCGGGGCCGAGCGCCACGCGCGCCGCGCCAGTCAGTGTCGCCATGTCCAGCAGCAATTCGGGGCTTTCCTCATCGGCCAGCGCCAGTGCATCGGCCAGGATCAGCCGGCCCTCGGCATCGGTATTGCCAATCTCCACCGTCAGGCCCAGTCGCGAGGTCAGCACGTCGCCCGGCCGGAAAGCCGCGCCGGCAATCGCATTTTCAACCACCGGGATCAGCACGCGCAGGCGCACCTTGAGCCCGGCATCGACAATCGCATGCGCCAGCCCCAGCACATTGGCGGCGCCGCCCATGTCCTTCTTCATCAGCAGCATGCCCGATGCCGGCTTGATGTCGAGCCCGCCGGTATCGAAGGTCACGCCCTTGCCAACCAGGGTGATCTTGGGATCGGCCTCATTGCCCCAGCGCAGATCGAGCAGGCGCGGCGCCTCGGCACTGGCGCGCCCGACGGCATGGATCATCGGGAAATTGGCGGCCAGCAGCGCGTCGCCAACGATGGCATCGACGCTCATGTTGCGCGCCTTGGCGAAAGCGCGGATTTCGCGCTCCATCGCATCAGGGCCCAGATCATTGGCCGGCGTATTGATCAGATCGCGGGCAATGGTCGCCGCCTCGGTCAGGCGTGCCACTTCGGCTGCGTCGGCATCGCTGCCCAGCTCCAGCGCCGGCTGCGCCTTCGCCTTGCTGTAGCGATCGAAGCGGTAAGCACCAAGCTTGAAACCAAGCGCCGCCAGCGTCGGATCACCCAGCGCCCCGGCAAGGCTATAGGTGCCCTCTCCCAATTGCGCACCGGCAAGGCCGGTGACCAAAGCGGGACGCCCAGCCGCCTCGCCCGTGCCAAACAGCCAGGCCTCGATAGCCCCGCTGTCGCCGGGAATGGCCAACAGCCGGCCGCGCTGGCCGGTAAAGCCATTGGCCTCGGCCCAGGCCTGCGCCCGCGCATCCAGCTTGGCGGCGGCCAAAGCCCCCTCTTCGACACAGATCAGCTTGAGGGCCTGGGCTTTGCTCATATCAGCGACTCCGATTGCAATGGCTCATCATTAGTCCCGGCGCGCGCCAGCGGCAACGGGGCCAGGCCGGCGATTTAACCGGTTGTTAGGGTTAATGATTTATTGAAATACCCAACAATCCCCGGAGTGAACCGACCGTGCTGCCCAACCACCGCATCGTCAGGCCGTTGCGCGCCATGGTGCTGCTGGGCGTAGCCGTTACGGCCCTCACCGCCTGCGTCTCGACGGGCGCCCGGAGCCCCGCGCCCGACGCTTCGGGCATGGCGCGCAGCGACACCTATCAGGCGCTGGCCGATCTGGGCGCGCGCTACAAGTCCAATCCGCGCGACAAGAACACCGTCATCAATTATGCCGCCGTCCTGCGCAGCAATGGGCAGAGCCAGCAGGCTGTCGCGGTGCTGGAAACCGGGGTGGCCAATTTCCCGCGCGATGTCGATGTCAGCATTGCCTATGGCAAGGCGCTGACCGCCGATGGCCGCTTCGATCAGGCGCTCAGCGTTATCGACAATGCCATTCGCCCCGATGCACCGGACTGGAATGCCCTCTCGGTCAAGGGCGCGATCCTGGACCAGCTCGGCCGCAATGCCGAAGCCCGCCAGGTCTATAGCCAGGCATTGCTGATCGCGCCGGGCGAGGCCTCGGTCGAGGCCAATATCGGCCTTTCCTATGCCATGACCAATGATCTCAAGCTGGCCGAACAGCACCTGCGCCGGGCGACCAGCCTGCGCGGCGCCAATAGCAAGATCCGGCAGAACCTGGCACTGGTGCTGGGCCTGCAAGGCCGGTTCGATGAAAGCCGCGCCCTTTATGCCGCCGAACTGCCACCAGAGCAGGTCGAGGCCAATATGGCCTATGTGCGCGGCATGCTGAGCCAGCCAAACCGTTGGGAAACCGTCGGCAAGGGCTAACCCTTCCGTCCGTCATTGGGCCAGTGCCGCTCCCGGCGCGGACCCCGATCCCATTCCCCTATTCCGCAGGTCATTCCCGCCCAGGCGGGCCGTCCCGGCCCAGGGCAAATGGCGCCGGCGCGGACGTGTTTGCCGGGTCCTAGCCGCCCATGGGATTGTTGGGGGTGCCGAAGATCTTGATCATCGCTGGCGACATGATGACGATGAACAGCACCGGCAGGAAGAACAGGATCAGCGGGACAGTCAGCTTGGGGGGCAGCGACGCTGCCTTTTTCTCGGCATCCATCATGCGGGTTTCGCGCCCTTCCTCGGCCATGACGCGCAGCGCCTGGCCGACCGAGGTGCCGTAGCGATCGGCCTGGATCAGCGCGGTCATCACCGAGCGGACATTGTCGAGCCCGGTCCGACGCGCCAGGTTTTCATAGGCGCGACCACGATCTTCGAGAAAGGACAGCTCGGCGGTGGTCAGGGTCAGCTCTTCGGCCAATTCGGCGCTTTGCTGGCCGATCTCGCGGGCGACGCGCTTGAAGGCGTGCTCCACCGACATGCCGGCCTCAACGCAAAGCAGCATCAGGTCGAGACAATCAGGCCAGGCGCGGCTGATGGAGAACTGGCGTTTGACTGTCTTGTTCTTGAGCAGGACATTAGGCAGGTAAGCGCCCAGCAGTCCCGCCCCCACCGCATAGACCAGGTTGAGATAGAGCGGTCGATCACCGGGGGTGATCAGCAGCAGATAGAACGTTGCGATGACGAAGATAATGATCGGCGCGGCCAGCCGCATGAACAGGAAGGTGGTCAGGTGCCCCTGCCCGCGATAGCCGGCCCGGGCCAGCTTGTCGACCGTGGCATCGTCCTGGAAGGCCTTTTTGAGGTCGAGCCGATCGACCACCGTCTTCATATAGGTTTTGGTTTCGCCGCTGCGCCGCATGGTGCCGCGGCTGTCGCTGATGGAATTGCCCCGCAGACGGGCCATTTCCTCGGCCCGCATCTTTTCGCGTTCCAGCGCCACGCGCTTGATGCGGCCCTTCATCTCCGACTTGACGATGAAGGAGGAACCGAAGGTGAAAACCACCGCAGCGGCGCTGATGGCGGCCAGCACCGAGATCAGAAACTCGCGCTGGGTCAGGAGCTCAACGAAATTCATGCCGTTCTCCTAATAGTCGAACTTGACCATGCGCATCATCACGAAGATGCCCATGGACATCATGCCGGCGGCAGCACCGAGACAGATCCAGCCGACACTTGTGGTCACCAGCGGCTCGAGATAGCGCGGGGTGACAATGGTCACCAGGGTGGCCACGACGAAGGGCAGTGAGCCGATGATGCCGGCCGACGCCTTGGCTTCCGAGCTCATCGCCTTGACCTTCTGCTTCATCTTCTTGCGATTGCGCAGCACGCGCGCCAGATTGCCCAGCGCTTCGCTGAGATTGCCGCCAGCCTGCTGCTGCACCGTGATGACCACGACGAAGAAATTCACCTCCGGCAGCGGCACGCGGTCGATCAGCACCTGCACCGCTTCGGTCATCGACATACCGAACGCCTGCTGATCCAGGACGCGCTGGAACTCGGACTTGACCGGTTCCTTGGAATCCTTGGCCACCACCCGCATGCTGTCATTGAGCGGCAGGCCGGTCTTGACGCCACGCACGATGGCCTCGACCGCATTGGGCAATTCATCGAGGAACTGATCGCGGTATTTGTTGCGGCGGCGGCGCACATACAGCCGGGGCAGCAGATAGGCGCCAGCCACGGCAAAGATCGCGGCAAAATAGAATGGCACCTGCACCACGAACAGCACCAGGAACACCACCACGCCCAGAATGATGCTGTTGCGCACGAATGCCGCCGGCTTGATGGTCATGCCAGCCTGGAACAGCTGGGCCGGCAGCGGCACCCGCTTCTTGGCGTTGAGCGCGTCGGTCTGTTGCTTGAGGGCCTGCTGCACACTCTTGCGCCGGTCGTCGCGATTGCGCGCGGCGTCGTTCTGCATCCGGTTGGCACGCATGTCGCCCTGCAATGCCTTCTTGCGCTTCTCGGCGCGGCCGCCCTCCCCCATCAGGGAAGGCACCAGAGCGAAGCCGGCGGCAGTCACCACGACAACGGCAAGAAAGGCGATCAGCAGGGCGTTCATGGCTTAGGAATCCAGCAATTCGCGTTGCTCGGTGTTGGACTTTTCCAGGGCTTCGACCAGATTGGCCTCTTCGTTGAAATAGCGGGCGCGCTCGGTGAACTGCGGCTTGGTAATGCCGGTGGAGCGGTGGCGCCCCATCAGCATGCCGTTCTGGTCTTCGCCCATGATGTCGTAGACGAATACGTCCTGGGTCACGATCACGTCGCTTTCCATGCCCAGAACTTCGGTAATGTGGGTGATCCGGCGCGAGCCGTCGCGCAAGCGGGCAGCCTGGACGATGACGTCGATCGAGGAGGTGATCATCTCGCGGATGGTGCGGCTGGGCAGGCTGTAGCCACCCATGGTGATCATCGATTCCAGACGCGACAGGGCTTCGCGCGGCGAGTTGGCGTGCAGCGTGCCCATCGAGCCGTCATGGCCGGTATTCATCGCCTGGAGCAGGTCGAAGCTTTCCGGACCACGCACTTCGCCGACGATGATGCGTTCGGGGCGCATACGCAGGCAGTTCTTGATCAGGTCGCGCATGGTGATTTCGCCCTCGCCCTCCAGATTGGGCGGGCGGGTTTCCAGGCGCACCACATGCGGCTGCTGCAGCTGCAATTCGGCCGAGTCTTCGCAGGTGATGACCCGCTCGTCCTTCTCGATGAAGGCGGTGAGGCAATTGAGCAAGGTGGTCTTGCCCGAGCCGGTACCACCCGAGATCAGCACATTGGCGCGTACCCGGCCCAGAATGCGCAGCACTTCGGCGCCTTCGGGCGAGATCGATCCATATTTGACCAGCTGCTGCAGGGTCAGCTTGTCCTTCTTGAACTTACGAATGGTGAGGGCGGCGCCATCAATGGCCAGCGGCGGGGCAATGACGTTGACGCGCGAACCGTCGGGCAAGCGGGCGTCGCAGATGGGTGAGCTTTCATCGACGCGGCGGCCGACCTGGCTGACGATGCGCTGGCAGACATTCATCAGGTGGGCATCGTCGCGGAAGCGCACATTGGTCAGGCGCACCTTGCCAGCGACTTCGATGTAGCATTTCTGCGACCCGTTCACCATGATATCGGCGATGTCGTCGCGTGCCAGCAGCGGCTCCAGCGGGCCATAGCCCAGCACGTCGTTGCAGATGTCCTCGAGCAGGTCTTCCTGCTCGGAAATCGACATGATGATCGACTTGAGGGCGATGATTTCGGCGACGATGTCGCGGATTTCCTCGCGCGCCGCCATCTGGTCCATGGTGGCCAGCTGGCTGAGATCGATGGAATCGATCAGCGCGTTGAAGATCGCCGACTTGGTGTGGAAATATTCCTTGTCACGCTGCGCATCGACGGGGGATCGGACATCGACGACCTCGTCGCTGCCGCGGAGGCGCGATGCGGCGCTGTCGGCATCACTTGAGCGCCGGACCGGCTCACTCTTCTCAGCCTTGACTGGCGAGAGCTGTGGGCGCGGCGTCTCGCTGACGCCGGGCGTATTGCCACCAAAGGAAGTGCGCTTGCCGAACATGACAGTCCTACCGTTTCAACGACGCCAGGCGAATACTCGCTCAGGCCCGCTTCTTGAGGAACGAGGGTAGTTTCATCAGGCCTGATGCCTTGCCCCCGGCTGGTGCCGCCTGCCGCCCGGTGACGTGCATGCCGATGGCACGATAGATTTCGTTGATCTTGTTGTTGGCCGCGATCTCGGCAATCATCTGCCCGTTATTTGCCGCCGTACCGAACAGCGCCGCATCGAACGGGATCTGGCCCAGCAGCTGGCATTCGATGGAGCTGGCAAATTCGGTGGCGCCGATCTCGGGACGCCGCGGCAAGCCGAGCTTGTTGATGACGATGCTGGGCGCGGCCTCGCTTGGCCGCAGCGCCTTGATTGTATCGGCCAGGTTCTTGGCATTGCGCAGATTGGCCAGGTCCGGTTCGGCCACGATCACCACTTCGTCGAGCGTGGCGAGGGTATGGCGGATCCAGGAATTCCAGGCATGGGGAATATCGAGCACCACGACCGGCATGGTGGACTGGCTGAGTTCGACGATCTGTTCGAACTCGCGCTCCTCGAAATCATAGGTGCGATCCAGCGTCACCGGTGCGGTCAGCAGGTTGATATGGTTGGCCGCCTTGCTCATCAGGCGGTCCAGCATGGTCTGGTCGACCTTCTGGTTGGCCAGAACGGCATCGGCCAGGCCATGGGGCGGATCCTGATTGAAATTGAGCCCGGCCGTGCCAAAGGCCAGGTCCATATCGAGGATCAGCGAGTCCTGGCGCAGCGTCTGCGCGATGGCCCAGGCGACGTTGTGGGCCACGGTGGAGGCGCCGGCGCCACCCTTGGCGGCGACAAAGCCCACAGTGCGCCCGATGGGGGCTGCGCCCTCGGCCGCGAACAGTTCGGTGATCGCGGTGACGATGGTCTGGGCGGTCGCCGGCAGCACGATATATTCGGAGACACCCGAACGGATCAGTTCGCGATAGAGCAGTACGTCATTGACGTGTCCGAGCAGGATCAGGCGGGTCGAGGCATCGCAGACATCGGCCAGCCGCGCCAGCGCCGCCGGGATGTCGGCCGGCGGCAGTGTCGTCTCGACCATGATGAGGTTCGGCGTCGGATTGGCCTTGTAGGTCTCGATTGCACCCTCGAGGCCGCCATTATGGGTGGTCAGTGCGACCTTGGACATGCGGCGGTCGTGAATGGCGCTCTCGACCAACTGGGCGGTCTGGGAGTGTTCGCAAAAGGCCTGGATGGTGATGCGCGGGATCAGCCGGGCACCGCCGGCAATCTCGGCCGCTGCCTCTTCGCTCTTTTTGGGGTCTGGGCTGAGAAAACTCATTGCAGCACGCTCTCCTTGGTTCCGGTTGCCCGGCAGCATTCAGACGGGAACGGCGCGACCGCCATCCCCAGATCGGTCACTCGAGCACGAAGCCCACGGACCCACTAAACCCACCGCGCATGCCGCCGGAGCCGACGCCATACATGGTCTCGAGCTTGCCCAGGAAGATCGACTCGGCATCGCTGGCGACAGCGCTGCGCTCGGTCGGCAGCACGGGCGGATGGATGCTCGAGCCAACCAGATAGGGCGTGACCATGATCACCAGCTCGGTCTGGGAGGTCTGGTATTCGCGGCTGCGGAACAGCGCGCCCAGGATCGGAATATTGCCGAGGCCGGGGAGCTGATCGATCTGCTGCCGGACGCGTTCTTCAAGCAGGCCACCAATGGCCAGGGTATTGCCGGGGGGCAATTCGACCGAGGTCGAGGCCTGCCGCTTGGTCAGCGAGCCGTTAGGCTGCGGATCGGAGACGCTGGTCTCGACCTTGAGGGCGACCATGCCGTTCGAACGCACCACCGGGGTGAACTTGAGTTCCACGCCATAGGGTTTGAACAGCACTTCCTGATCGCCGTCGGCATTGCGCGAGTAATAGGGCAGTTCGCCACCGGCCAGGAAGTTGGCAGTTTCGCCAGAAATGGCAGTCAGGGTCGGCTGGGCCAGCACCCGCAGCGCGCCGCGCCCTTCGAGCGCGCGCACCGCCGCATTGATCTCCAGGTTTGGCACGGCGAAGGAGCCGGTGGCGCCGTTTGCCGTCGCCGTGGCACCAGCCATGGTATTGTTGAAGCCGAACGTGGCCGAGCCGAGCGTCACCGAACCCGACAGGTTGATGCCCAGCTCCTTGGCGACGTCGCGCTTGATCTCGGAAACCGTGACCTGCAGCATGACCTGCTGGGAACCGGCGACGTCGAGAATGTTGGCGACGTTTTCCGGATCGCCGGCGAACTGGACCGCCACGGACGCAGCCCGGTCGCGATCCTCGGCGGACAGAACCGTGCCGGTCAGCACCACGCGGTTGGTCGAGTCGCCCAGGGTAACCGACTCCACCCGGATGGCGGAGCCCGGCAGCACCCGCGCCAGCGCCGCTTCAAGCGCGGCACCGACCTGGGACGGCTCCTTGATCACCTTGATGTCGAGCACGCCGATAGTGCTGCCGCGATCATCGAGGAACAGGATATTGGTATCGCCACCGCCAATGCCCTGGATCACGGCGCGCTGGCGCGTCCGCATGATGGCCGAGGCCACCGAGGGCTGCGACACGATCACCTCGGCCACCCCGCCGGGCAGATCGACAACCATCGATTTGTTGAGCTCAAGCTCGATACTGCGGGTTCCGCCATAGCTGGCAAGGCTGATCTGGGCCTGCGCCGAGGCCGGCGCCGTCAAGGCTGCCGTGCCGGCAAGCATGGCGGCCAGCATGGTGGCGCCGAGCCAGTTGCGCCGTGGATTGCGACGATGAAGCGTTGGAATCTGCAGCATGTTTGTCTCCGCCCTATTGGGCAATCACTTGCGGCTCGATGGGCAGGGCGATTTGTGGTTCGACTGTGGTCGCCGGGCGGTAGAGGGCAGGGTCGAAAGCCTGCGGGCTCACCGGTTGCTGGGCGACCTGCGGGCCGGATACACCGGTCATCACCGACTGCTCCTTGCCGGCGCGAATAACCCGCACCGCCTGGTTGCTGCCGGACTTGTCGATGCTGTTGTCGTTGAAGTCGACGATGGAGCGCAGAACCAGCGAAAGCTGGCCACGCGAGGTTGAATTGATCAGGGTGTCGGCCTGGCCTGGCGTCAACTCCAGGGTGGCGATGGTGGAATCGTTGAACACCTGGGCCTGCGGTCCACCGGAGGCCGTCGTCGCCGCAGCCGCATTGTCGGTTCCGGCCGAAGCGCCGACCTCGCCCAGCCGGCGCCCGATGGCCATGACGCGGACATTGGAGAGGATCAGGTCCGATACATCGCCCATTTCGGTGCGGCGGGTCAGCACCACATCGACCCGGTCATTGGGGACGATGAAACCACCGGCGCTGGACACGGCATCGACACCGACGGAAACGCCGCGCATGCCCTGCGCCAATACCGCCGAGAGGTAGCCCTGATCGGAATGGACCAGCTTCTGTTCGCGGATCGGCTCACCGGGAAAAAACTCGAAGCGGACAAGCGCGCCGGCCAGTTCGGTCGGGGCATCCGGCGTGGCGGCAATGGTGACAAACTCGGGACGAACCGACCCCATCGGCCAGCTCTGCCATTCCACCGACTCGGGGGTGAGGCGCTCGCCGGTGCCCAGCGCGATCCTGGCGACCAGCACCTTGGCCGTTTCCTCTTGGCGCACCACCTCGGTGACGATCTGATCGGGCGGGCGATTGCTGCCGCGCAGGACCAGGAACGCAGCCAGGCCGCCGGCAACCAGTGCCACGAGCAACAAGATGATACGCGCCGGCTTCATGACCCAACTCCGGTTGACCACTAGGCGCAAGACGCCCAATTCCACGGTGGAATATGCGGGCAAAGGGTCAAAGTTTGGTTAATCGAAGCTTTGCAGGATCAGTTAACGAAATATGAAAATTGGCGATTTGCGGGCAATCGCAATAGAGACCATGTAATCGCGTCAGCGGTTACAGATGGCGATAAATAGCGAAACTGCCGAATGCAGGTGCTAGGCCGAGAGCTGTTGGAAGATCGGCGTCTGCGCGTAGATGATCATGCCGGCAATGGCCAGCGCGATCCCATAGGGTACACCCGACTTGGGACTGTGCAGCCGCTCCAGCCAGCGATAGCGCGCCAGAAACGGCGTCAGCGGCAGCCGCCGCAAGGCCAGGATCAGCAGGGTCAGCGCGCCACCGAGCAGGGCCGCATAGGCGAGATAGGGCAAGGTTAGCCCAAAGCCCAGCCAGAGCGTGGTGGCCGCAGCCAGCTTGGCGTCGCCACCGCCGATCCAGCGCATGGCAAAAAAGGTGAAGCCCACCACCAGGACCAGCATGGCGCAGGCCACATGCATGGCAAACTGCTGCAGCGACATGCCGGTGGCGATCGCCAACACGCAAAACCCGGCGACGAGCACCAGCACCAGCTTGTTGGAAATCCGCATGGTCAGCAGATCGGAGGATGCTGCGAAGGCCATTGCAGACGGAAAGAACAGCAAAGCAATGGTCGACATTCAAACAAGCTCCGGGCCAGGCAGGTTTACGGCAAGTGTGCCGATACCGCATTAAGAAACCGCAAAAAAGAAGGAGGGCGCAAGCGCCCCCCTCCTCAGTTCAAGCAGTGCGCTGGCTATTAGCCGCCATCGCCGGCCGCAGGCTGCAGCCGCGTGTTGATGTCGGTGAACACGTTGTTCAGAGTGCCACCAAGCAGACCAACAGCGCCGATGATGACCACGGAGATCAGCGCAGCGATCAGGCCGTATTCGATTGCAGTCGCACCAGATTCATCCTGTGCGAAACGTGCGAAAATGTTCATTCCCAGGCTCCTTTATCACGTCATCGAGTGACGCCTTCGTTCGACACGTCACACATCGAACATGGCCATGAAGCTAGGCCGCACATCTTGAAATTAAGTTAATCGGCAGGCTGCCCTATTTTAGCCCTAAATCGATTTTCTCTATGTTTCTTATGCACTTACCGAAATATGGCGCGACTTTTCCAAAGTGACGGCGTGTACGCTATAGTCGCTATGGTGAGCGTAATATTACCAATATCGATCGTTTGCTAATTATCACGACGGGCAATGGCGCGCTGAAAAGTACTCTTTATCCGTCATAAACCATCATGACTGCATCGGGCCGTTTGCCAATTGTTCACCATTCCGGGAGAAAATGGCTGCACAGCGTATCTCGTACCCCGGAACCGGCCATGTCGTTCAAGTTCGCTTTCTCCGTCGCAATGATGGCATTGACCGCCACGCTGCTGGGCGGCCAGACCGCGGCCCTCGCCCAGGATGGCGCGCCGATCTCGGTCAATGTGAACATGGCGCGGGTTCTGCGCATCAATGCCCCGGCCGCCACGATCATCGTCGGCAATCCGGGGGTCGCCGACGTCACCATCCAGGACCCGCAGACCCTGGTCCTTACCGGCAAGAGCTTTGGCCAGACCAATCTCATCGTGCTCGACAATGTCGGCAACCCGATTGCCGATACGCTCATCGATGTCGTGCAGATGCAGGGCGTCCTGACCGTTTACCAGGGCGGCGGCCGGACCAGCCTGACCTGCGCACCGGTCTGCCACCCGACCATCATGATCGGCGACGATACCGATTTCACTGCCGACAACATTGCCTCCTCGCAGATGGTCAGGTCCACCGCCAATTGAGCGGCCGCCGGGTCTTAATACGCGATTAACCGCGTTATCCTTCCAATCCCCCGATCAGCACTTTTCCTAACGTTCAATTAGCCAAGGCGCACTAGCGTTCGATCGCTAGGATTGAGCGCCGCCATGAACAAGACCACGCCATCGCTGTTGGACCGTCTCCGCATGGTCGCGCGCCGCAATCGCTTTGCCCGCGATGAGCGCGGCGTGACCATGATCGAGTTCGGCCTGCTGGCTGTCCCGTTCTTTGCCATTCTGGGCGCCATCCTGGAAACCTCGGTGGTGTTTCTCGCCGGCCAGGTGCTGGACAGTTCGGTCAATAATGCCAGTCGCCTGATCCGCACCGGACAGGCCGGCAACTTCACGATCGAGCGGTTCCAGAAGACAATCTGCGACAATCTCTACGGCATGTTCCGCGACTGCGACCAGTTGCGGATCAATGTCAACAATGTCACCGATTTCACGTCGACGATCATCACCTCCCCAATCGTCACCCCCTGCGCGGCGGAGTGCAGCTGGGCCATCCCGGCCCAGTATGACCCCGGACAGGGCGGCAGCATCATCATGGTCCGGGTCTATTACAAATGGCCGGTGATCCTGAACTGGCCCGATGCGCTGCTGCCGGGAGGCTTCACGCTTGCCGACCAGCCCGATGGATCGCGGCTGCTGGGGGCCGTGCGCATTTTCCGCAATGAGCCCTTTACCGGCAGCGGCAGCGGCAGCGGCAGCGGCAGCGGCACTGGCACTGGCGGTTCGGGGAGCGGAACATGAGCGTGTGGTCGCGGGCCCGCGCCCTCCTTGCCCGGTTCTGGAGCCGCCATGACGGCGTCGCTGCCGTCGAATTCGCGATGATCGCGCCGATCATGCTGCTGGTCTATCTCGGCAGTATGGAAGGCAGTGCCCTGCTCACCATGGACCGAAGGATACAGACCATTTCCAATTCGGTGGGCGACCTTGTCGCCCGCGGCAAGGACAGGGTCTCCATGTCGGAGATCGACGACTATTTCACCGCCGCCAGGATCATCATGGCGCCCTATTCGACAAGCGGACTGGTCCAGCGGGTCGTCTCGGTACAGGTGGATAAGGACGGCAAGGGCGTGGTGCGCTGGTCGCGCGATTCCGGCAAGGCCGTCCCCTATGCCAAGGGCACGAGCTACGCACTGCCCGCCGAGATCACCGATATCGCCAGGGAAGGCTTCGTTATCGTCGCCGAGGCCACCATGCCCTATACGCCGCTGACGGGGCTGGTGTTCAATCAGCAATACACGCTCTATCGCGAGAACTTCTATATGCCGCGCTTCGGCAATGAGATCGAGCTGCTGGCGCAATAGCGTCGGCTTGCACGCTCCGGGCGAGCATGCCACAAGCCGAACAGTGCTTCCTCCATACCGGTGGTTTTTCCATGAGCGATGATACGCTGATCCCCGTCTTCGACCTGGGCAATGTCTTTGTCGACTGGAACCCGATGCATCTGTTCCGCAAACTCTTCGACACCGAAGAGGAAGCGCTGTGGTTCCACCAGAACATCTGCACCGGCGACTGGAACCTGGAATTCGATGCCGGCGAAATCTATGCCGAAGGCGTTGCCAAGCTGATCACCCGCTTTCCCAAATACTGGCGCGAGATCCAGGCGTTCGACCAGCGCTGGAAGGAAACCGTCGGCGGTTTGATCCAGGGCACGATCGATATCCATGACGAGCTGGTCGAGCAGGAAATCCCGACCTTTGCCATCACCAACTTCTCCTGGGAGAAGTGGGTTTCGTGCCTGGGCGAGTGGCCATTCCTTGAAAAATTCGATGGTGTCGTGGTCTCGGGCCTCGAAAACCTGGTCAAGCCCGATCCGCGCATCTACCGCGTGTTCTGCGAGCGCTACGGCATGGCCCCTGAAAGCTGCGTCTTCATCGATGACAGCGAGCCCAATGTGATCGCCGCCCGCAAGTTCGGCATGCATGCGATCCACTTCACCTCGCCCGAAGCCCTGCGCAAGGAACTGATCGCGCTCGGCCTGCCGCTCAAGGCGCAGTAAGGGCGGGCGCCCCGCCGGCTCCCCTCGACATCACTCGGGCTTGACCCAAGCGGCCGCCCCGTCACCTCATCGCCAGAGCCCTCGGGTCAAACCCGGGGGTGAAGATTGGCGACGTGGCGACGGCAAGTGTGATGCCGGGGCGGCAAATACAGAGGCGGAAAGCGCTGCTATTTCGTCCCATACATGCGGTCACCGGCGTCGCCGAGGCCGGGGATGATATAGCCCTTCTCGTTGAGATGGCTGTCGATGCTGGCGGTGAAGATCGGCACGTCGGGATGGTGCTCGCCGAAGCGCTTGATGCCTTCGGGTGCCGCCAGCAGGCACAGGAACCGGATATTGTTGGCGCCGCGTTCCTTGAGCTTGTCGATGGCCGCAGTGGCCGAATTGGCCGTGGCCAGCATGGGATCGACGACGATGATCAGGCGGTCTTCAAGGTTGGACGGCGCCTTGAAATAGTATTCGACCGGCAGCAGCGTCTCATGGTCGCGATAGATGCCGATATGGGCGACCCGCGCCGCGGGAACGAGGTCGAGCATGCCATCGAGCAGGCCATTGCCGGCGCGCAGGATCGAGGCAAAGACCAGCTTCTTGCCCTTGATGGTGGGCGACATCATCTCGGTCATCGGCGTGTCGATCGGGATCATCTGCAGTTCGAGATCGCGCGTCACCTCATAGCACATCAGATGGGCGATCTCGCGCAGCAGGCGCCGGAACCCCGCGATGGATGTGCCCTTGTCGCGCATGATCGTCAGCTTGTGCTGGATCAGCGGGTGATCGAGGACGGTGACGTTTTCGCGGCTGACATCGTGCATCGGAACCATCCATTGGTGAGGCTAAAGGAAGCTTTTGCCGTTTTGGCCGGGCGCCAGGCCGAGCCAATGGGCAATGCTTTCGCCAATATCGGCGAAGGTCGAACGAATGCCAATCTCGCCCTGTGACAGGCTTGGGGAAAACACCAGGATCGGCACCTGTTCGCGGGTGTGATCGGTGCCGGGCCAGGTCGGATCATTGCCATGATCGGCGGTGAGGATCAGCAGGTCGTCATGCGCCATTTTGGCGATCAGCTCGGGCAGGCGCGCGTCGAACTTTTCCAGCGCATCGGCATAGCCGGGCACATCGCGGCGATGGCCGAACTCGGAGTCGAAATCGACGAAATTGGTCATGATGAACGCCCGGTCGCCGGCCATTTCCAGCGCTTCGAGCGTCTTGTCGAACAATTGCATCAGCCCGGTGCCCTTGAGCTTGTGGGTCACGCCATGGCCGGCATAAATGTCGGATATCTTGCCGATGGCGAACACCTGGTGGCCGGCATCCTTGTTGCGATCCAGCAGCGTCGGCGCCGGCGGCGCGATGGCGAAGTCGCGGCGATTGCCGGTCCGCTTGAAGCTGGCCGCATTCTCGCCAATGAAGGGGCGGGCGATTACCCGGCCGATCATCAGCGGCGCCGTCAGCTCGAAGGCGATCTGGCAAATTTCATAGAGCCGCTCCAGGCCGAAATGGCTTTCGTGCGCGGCGATCTGGAAGACGCTGTCGATCGAGGTGTAGCAGATGGGCTTGCCCGTGCGGATCGACTCCTCGCCCAACTCGGCGATGATGGTGGTGCCCGAGGCATGCTCGTCGCCCAGAATGCCGGGCAGCCTGGCGCGCTTGATGAACTCTTCGATCAGCTCGGGCGGAAAGGTGGGCTCGGTCTGGGGAAAATAGCCCCATTCAAACGGCACGGGCACCCCGGCGATTTCCCAATGGCCCGATGGCGTATCCTTGCCCTTGGAGACCTCGCGCCCGACGCCGAAACGGCCGCCCGTGGCTGTGGCCGACAGGCCGGGCGGCAGCGTGCCGGTCGATAGCTGGATGGCGGCGCCAATGCCCAGCGCATCCAGGTTGGGCACATGGAGCGGACCGCTGCGCAGGCCCGCGCGATCGGCCTTGCCGGCGGCGGCGTGTTCGGCGATATGGCCGAAGGTGTTGGCGCCGGTATCGCCATAAGCCGCCGCGTCCGGGGCGCCGCCAATACCGACGCTGTCGAGAATGCACAAAATGGCGCGTGGCATGGTGGAACTCCTCGGACGTTTATCTGCTCGGCTTCATCCCCGCTCAGGCGGGCGTGACATTGTGGGTCGCTAGGCTGGTGAAATGGCGTCGGCAATCAGGGGATAATGCGGCGCGGTGTCGCCCAGCCGATAGGCGGCTTGGAGGCGACGGGTGGCATCCTCCGCCGAAGCTTCGTCACGGGCGTGAATACGGGCGATCGGCGTCGCGCTGTCCACCCTGGCGCCCAGCCCTGCCAGGCGGTCGAAGCCCACTGTGTGGTCGATGCTGTCGGTCGGCATGGTGCGGCCGCCACCCAGCGCCACCACCGCCATGCCGACGCCCTTGGTGTCGATCGCGCTGACTGTCCCCTGCCCTTGGGCAAACACATCGCGGATGATCGGCGCGGGTTGCAGGTACCGGTCCATGTTCTCGATGAAATCGGCGGGACCACCCAATGCGGCGACCATGGCGGCGAAGCGCTCGGTGGCGCGGCCGCTGGCCAGCGCTTCGTCCACCAGCCTGCGCCCAGCCTCGACACTGGGCGCGACGCCCGTCATCTCGGCAACCACGGCGCAGAGCGCGAGCGTGACGTCCTTGAGGCGTGGATCCCGATGCGCGCCGGTGAGGAAATCGACGGCATTGCGCACCTCGAGGCCATTGCCGGCGGCCGATGCCAGCGGCTCGTTCATGTCGGTGATCAGGGCCGAGGTCTTGAGCCCGGCGCCATTGGCGACTTCGACAAGGCTCTGCGCCAGCGCGCGGGATTTTTCCAGCGTCGGCATGAAGGCGCCCGAGCCGGTCTTGACGTCGAGCACCAGCGCGCCAAGCCCGGCCGCCAGCTTCTTGGATAGGATCGAGGCGGTGATCAGTGAGATGGATTCCACCGTGCCGGTGACGTCGCGGATGGCATAGAGCGCCTTGTCGGCTGGCGCGAGGTCGGCGGTCTGGCCGATAATGGCGCAGCCGGCCTCGCGCACCACCTTGCGGAACAACGCATTGTCCGGGCTGGTGGTGTAGCCGGGGATGGAGTCGAACTTATCGAGCGTGCCGCCGGTATGGCCGAGGCCGCGCCCGGAAATCATCGGCACATAGATGCCGATGGCCGCCAGGATCGGCGCCAGCATCAGGCTGACATTGTCGCCGACGCCGCCGGTCGAATGCTTGTCGGCCACCGGACCATCCAGATCGGACCAGTCGAGCACCGTGCCGCTGTCACGCATGGCTGTTGTCAGCGCCACGCGTTCGGGCATGGACATGTCGTTGAAATAGACCGCCATGGCCAAGGCGGCTGCCTGGGCATGGGACACACTGCCCTTGGAAAAGCCGGCGATGAATTCGGCAATTTCGCTGGCGCTGAGGGCGTGGCCGTCACGCTTTCTGGCGATGACTTCCTGGGGCAGGAAAACCATTCAATGTCCTGACTGCAGGCGATAGAGCCTGACGGGTGCCGGCGTGCGGGCGATGACTTTCTTGGCTTCGAGATCGAGCTGGACGCATTTGACCCACCAGCCCGCCGTGTCGCCGCCCGGAAACAGCGCCTCGGGCAGGTGCGGTTTGACTGCGGCGATGATATCGGCAACCGGCATGCCGGGCGCCACATCCGGCAGCACCTGCAACACCGCCGCCTTCATGGCCGCATATTTGTCGGCATCGACCCGATAGGTCTTGCCCGGCTGGCCAACATTTTCGACGTCGATCTTGTCTGCCATTTCAAGCCCCGTATGGAATCCAGACATTCTTGATCTGCGTTGCCTTGGCGAGGAAGTAATCGCCCTCGAACTTCTGGCGGTCGGTCAGGTCATAGCCCAGGCCCCGGCTGGTCCAGGTCTGCTTCACATTGGTGATCGAGGCCTTTTCGACCATGGTCGAAGCCTGACTGGAGCCCATGAACCACAGCGCATCGACGCCATCATGCTCGGCCAGCGTCTTGGCTAGGCTTGCCGCATCGCCGGTGACGATGTTGATGACGCCATTGGGCACGTCGGAAGTTTCGATGGCCTGATAGAGATCGGTGACGCTGAGCGGCGCCGTCTCGGAGGGCACCAGCACCACCGGATTGCCCATGGCCAAGGCCGGAGCGATCAGGGCAATCGAGCCCAGCAGCGGCAGGTCGGGGCCTGCAACAATGCCCATGACGCCGATGGGTTCGACCATGGCGGCCGCAACGGCGCGCAGCGGCGGATTATGCACGGCGCCATCATATTTGTCGGCCCAGGCGGCGAAGGCGAACAGCCGCTCGACCGAGGCAGCAACTTCCGCTGTCCCGCTCTTGCCGGTCTGTGCCTTGATGCGCTCGGCAAATTCGTCGCGGCGATAGTCGAGATTTTCGGCGAGGAAATAGAGGATCTGGGCGCGGGCATGGGCTGTGCTATTGCCCCAGCTCAGTGCCCCGCGCGCGGCTTCCACGGCATTGCGGATATCCTTGCGATTGCCGTCGCCGACTTCGCCGACAAGATTGCCATTGGGGCCATAAACAGCGCGCGAATAGCCGCTATCGGGCCGCGCCTGCTTGCCGCCGATATACATCTTGGCGGTCTGGTCGAGATGGCCATTATCAAGCGGATTGTCGAACTTGGGCGCAGCAGCCTTGGGGGCAGTGGCAGCCTTGAGGTCCTTTTCCCACACGGGCTTGAGGTAAGCCGCCATGCCTTCGCGGCCACCCTCGCGGCCAAAGCCGCTTTCCTTGTAGCCACCGAAGCCGACTGCGGCGTCGAAATTATTGGTGCCATTGATCCAGACCACGCCGGCCTTGATCTTGGGGGCGATATCGAGCGCCAGATTGATGTTCTCGCTCCACACCGTCGCGGCGAGGCCATATTTCGTATTGTTGGCCAGCGCCACCGCTTCCTCGGGGGTGCGGAAGCTCATCGCCACCAGCACCGGCCCGAAGATTTCCTCGGCCACCAGCGTATTGGCAGGCGAGACATTGGTGACCAGCGCCGGCTTGAGGAAACACCCGACCGACGGGATCGCCCCATCGGGTTCATAGACCACCGCGCCTTCAGCCAGGCCGCGCTGCATCAGATCGCGGATACGCTCGACCTGCACCGGGGCGACCAGCGCCCCGATATCGACCGATTTATCCAGGGGATCGCCGACGCGGAGGCTGGCCATGCGCAGCTTGAGCTTGGTGATGAAGCGCTCCTCGATGCTTTCCTGCACCAGAAGACGCGAGCCAGCACAGCACACCTGCCCCTGATTGAACCAGATGGCATCGACCAGACCCTCGATGGCGCTGTCGATATCGGCGTCCTCGAAGACGATATAGGGGCTCTTGCCCCCCAGCTCGAGGCTGAGGCCCTTGCCCGACCCGGCCGTGGCGGCGCGGATGGCCTTGCCGACTTCGGTCGAGCCGGTAAAGGCGATCTTGTCGATCCCTTCATGGGCGACGATGGCCTGCCCGGTTTCGCCGGCGCCGGTGACGATATTGACCACGCCCTTGGGCAGGCCGGCGCGCTCGCAGATTTCGGCGAACAGCAGCGCCGTCAGCGAGGTGAACTCGGCCGGCTTGAGGATCACCGTATTGCCGGCGGCCAGCGCCGGGGCAATTTTCCAGGCCAGCATCAGCAGCGGGAAATTCCACGGAATGATCTGCCCGCAGACGCCATAGGGCACATGGCCCGGAAACTCGCGGTCGAGATGCTGGGCCCAGCCAGCATGGTGGTAGAAATGGCGCGCCACCAGCGGAATATCGATATCGCGGCTTTCGCGGATCGGCTTGCCATTGTCCATGGTCTCGAGCACTGCGAACAGGCGCGCATGCTTCTGGATGGCGCGGGCAATGGCATAGAGATATTTTCCGCGCTCATAGCCCGATAGCCCGCTCCAGCCCTTGAAGGCCGCGCGGGCGGCCTTGACCGCCTTGTCGACATCCTCGGCCGTGCCATCGGTAATCTGCGCCAGGGTCTTGCCCGTCGCCGGATTGTCCGAGGCAAAGGTCGTGCCCGGCTTGGTCCACTTGCCATCGATGAAATGCCCAAAGGCGCGGCCATGGCTTTCCAGCCAGGCATTGGCCTGATCCGGACCTTCCGGTGCCGGGCCGTAATCGAGGGTCTCAAAGATTTGCGCGATCTTGTTCATGTCGTTCTCCTTGTCAGCGCAGGACCCCGCCACCACCGTCATCACCGGGCTTGTCCCGGTGATCCATCTACGCGCTCAAAGCATGCGAAACTCAGATGGATTGCCGGGACAAGCCCGGCAATGACGATGGAAACGAAAGCTGTGCCTCCTCCTCAATTCATTGGCATGGGTTGCGACGCCGCTAAACCATCGGCTGGCGATAATCGGCCGCATAGTGCCCGGTCAGGCCATGCTCGAGCTGGCGTTCAATGTCCGTGAGCAAGCTCGACGCCCCAAACCGGAACAGATGCGGCTGCAGCCAGTGCGTGCCCAGTTCTTCCTTCATCAGCGCCATATATTTGATGGCGTCACCGGCTGTGGCGATACCACCGGCCGGCTTGTAGCCGATCTCGATGCCGGTCTCTTCATGGAACCAGCGGATCATGCGGATCATGGCCAGCGAGGTCGGCAGGTTGGCATTGACCTTTTCCTTGCCGGTCGAGGTCTTGATGAAATCGGCCCCGGCCAGCATGCAGACCAGCGACGCCTTGGCCACATTGGTCAGCGTCGCCAGCTCCCCGGTGCCCAGAATGGTCTTCATATGCGCGTCGCCACAGGCCTTGCGGAAGGCTTTGACCTGGTCGTACAGCGCCTGCCAATCGCCCCGCAGCACCATGCCGCGCTCGATGACGATGTCGATTTCCTTGGCCCCATCGGCCACCGACATTTCGATTTCGCGGATCTTGGTTTCCACGGGCGCGAGGCCATGCGGGAACGCGGTCGACACGGCGGCCACCGGAATGCCGGTGCCCTCGAGCGCTGCAACCGCAGTCTTCACAAAGCTATGGTAGACGCAGACCGCGCCCGGCAGGATGCGCAGGTCGCCAACCCCGAGCGCCTCGATGATATCGCTGCGCAGCGGATGGCGCGCCTTGGCGCAGAGCCGCTCGACGCGGCCTTCGGTATCGTCGGAATTGAGCGTCGTCAGGTCGATCAGCGTGATGGCCTTGAGCAGCCAGGCGAGCTGATAGTCCTTCTTGACGGTGCGGCGCGCGCCAATCGAGGCGGCACGACGCTCCAGCGCCGAACGGTTCATGCGCACCCGCTCCACCCAGTCGAGATCGAGCGGGAAGCCGGGATTGCGCTTGTGGGTCACCTCAGGGGGTGACTGGTCGACGACTTTCAGGTTCATAGCTCCTCCACCAGCGCGGGGATGAGTTTCCTCAGTTTATCCGCGCCCTGCACCGCCATGGTCTTGGTGTGCTCATGGCTGATCTTCTCGTCAGACAGGCCGGCGCCCATATTGGTGATGGACGAGCAGGCCCAGACTTTCATTCCCAGGAAACGCCCGAGAATGACTTCGGGTGCCGTCGACATGCCGACGGCATTGGCGCCAAGCCGGATCGCCATCTGGATCTCGGCGACGGTTTCAAAGCTCGGGCCGGAATACCAGAGATAGATGCCCTCATGGACGACGATGTCCAGCCGGGCGCCGATCGCCTTGGCCTTGGCGCGCAGCTCGGAATTGTAGCAATCGACCATGTTGACAAAACGACGGTCGGTCGGCTCGCCGATCAGCGGGTTCATGCCCGCATAATTGATGTGGTCGGAGAGCAGCATCAGATCGCCCGGCCGGAAGCGTTCGTCGAGCGAGCCGGCCGAATTGGTCAGCAGCAGCGTCTCTGCACCCAAAGCCGCCATGGTCTCCAGCGCCGGCCGCATGGCGTCGGCATTGCCATGCTCGTAATAATGCTCGCGGCCGGTCAGGATGGCGATGCGCTTGCCACCCATGGTGCCGATCAGGAGGTCGCGACCATGGCCGGACACGCCGCCACCGGGAAAGCCCTTGAGCTCGGAATAGGGAATGGCGACCTTGTCGCCCAGCAGCTCGCCAATGGCCGACAGGCCCGACCCCAGCACGATGGCGGCGCTGATCGGCTCGGTGCCGGCAATCTTCTGGATGATTTTGGCGGCTTTGGTCATTTGATGCTCTCGAATCTTCGTCCCCCTCCCCCTTGAGGGGAGGGGTTAGGGGTGGGGGTGCTGCGTGCGCAATATATGCTGAGGTCCAGGGCGGCGCAGCACCCCCACCCTGTCCCTCCCCTCAAGGGGGAGGGAACGATTGCCGATAGTCCGGCGCCCCTCACTTCCCCAGAAACTCCGGGCCAAACGAATGCGGCAGTAATTGTGCGAGCGTGGTCAGGAGCGGCGCGCCCTCGACCCCGTGCGAGATGATGGTGACATCGGTATCGGCGAATTCGCGGATACGCTGGCGGCATCCGCCGCAAGGCGTCACCGGAGCGGAACCCGGCCCGGTGACATAGATACGGGTGATGCGCCGCGCCCCGCCGGCGATCATCGCCGAAATGGCCGAGGCCTCGGCGCAATTGCCCTGCGGGTAGGCGGCGTTCTCGACATTGCAGCCGGCATAGATCTTGCCGTCATCGGCCAGGATCGCCGCCCCAACCGCGAAGTTGGAATAGGGCACATAGGCACGGGCGCGAATGGCTTCGGCGGCCTCGAACAGGGCCTGGTCGGTCTCGGTACGTGACATCGTCGCTCTTTCCTGGCGGCCCCGGCTGCGCCGGGCCCTCGCCCAACGCCCTTTCGTGTAGGGAACGCCGCCGGCCTTTGGGCCGACCGCCTTGCCGATAAACCCTGCCAGCAGGACCACCGTCAGCACATAGGGCAGCGCCTGGATCGCCTGCACCGGTACCACGCCGATGACCGGCAGTTCGAAATTCTGCAGACGGATCTGCAGGGCATCGAGGAAACCGAACAACAGGCAGGTGAACATGGCCGGAACCGGCTTCCACTTGGCAAAGATCAGCGCCGCCAGCGCGATGAAGCCCTTGCCCGCAGTCATGTTATTGCCAAAACCCGAGCCCTGCGCGATGGAGAAATACGCCCCCGCGAAGCCGCAGAGAACACCGGTGATCAGCACCGCCTGATAGCGCAGCGCCACCACCGAAATACCGGCCGTATCCACCGCCTTGGGGTTCTCACCCACGGCGCGCAACCGCAGGCCGAAGCGCGTTCGATACAACACGAAGGCGGTGATCGGCACCGCGAGGAAGGCGATATAGACCAAGATGTAATGGCCCGAGATCAGCTCGGCATAGATCGGCCCGATGATCGGCACGCCAGCCAGTTCATCGGCAAATGGCAGGGTGATCTGGGGAAAGCGCCCGCCCTCGCCCAAGGGCGGCGTGCGGCCACCCTGGTGGAACCAGGTCTGGCCCAGAAATGTGGTCAGGCCGGCGGCCAGCATATTGATGGCAACGCCGGCAATCAGCTGATTGCCCTTGAGACTGATCGCGGCGACGCCCTGCAGCAGCGCCGTGGTCACGGAGACGGAGATGCCCGCCAGCAGCCCCAGCCACATCGAGCCGGTCACCGCAGCGACAGCGGCGGCGCCGAAGGCGGCGAACAGCATCTTGCCTTCCAGGCCAATATCGAAAACACCGGCCCGTTCGGAATAGAGCCCGGCCAGGCAGGCCAGCAGCAGGGGGGTCGACAGGCGCAGCGTCGCGTCGAGCACGGACAGCATGATGGCAAAATCCATCGGTCAGCCCTCCGTCTTGGCGGACGAAACCGCAATGGCTTCGGCCTTTTGTTCGGGGGTGAACAGCATGAACGAGCGCTCCAGCGCCGGCCGGAACAGGCCTTCCATGGCCCCGGTGAACAGAATGACCAGCGCCTGGATGACGACGATCATTTCGCGCGTCACCGCCGGAATGACGAATTGCAGTTCCTGGCCGCCCTGATAGAGCGCCCCGAACAGGAGCGCCGCCAGGGCGATACCGACCGGGTGGTTGCGGCCCATCAGCGCCACGGCGATACCGACGAAACCGGCGCCGGCGACATAGTCGAGCACCAGGCGGTTCTGCACGCCCATCACTTCATTGATCGCCACCATGCCGGCCAGCGCGCCGGAAATGGTCATGGTGATCATGATCATCCTGGAGTTGGAGATGCCGGCATAGCGCGACGCGGTGGGGTTCTTGCCCAGCACGCGCATGGCATAGCCGAACTTGGTGTGCCAGACGAGGATATAGACCCCGATCAGCGCCAGCACCGCGATGACGATGGAGAGATTGACCGGCGAATAGCCGAAAAAGCTGAAGAACTGGCGCAATTGCGGCACGCGGCCGCCAATGTCGATGGTTTCCGATTCCGGCGCCATCGTCGTCGCGGGCTTGAGCACGCGATTGACCATGTAGACCATCAGCGCCGCGGCAATGAAGTTGAACATGATGGTGGTGATGACGACGTGGCTGCCGCGCTTGGCCTGCAGCCAGCCCGGCACGAACGCCCAGAACCCGCCCACCGCACCGGCGGCAAGCACCGCCAGCGGCATGGCGATCAGCCAATGGGTCTGGTCGAGTGCCAGCGCCACCACGATCGCTCCGAGCCCGGCCACATAGGCCTGCCCGTCGCCACCGATATTGAACAGCCCGGCATGGGCGGCAACCGCCACGGCCAGGCCGGTAAAGATGAAATTGGTGGCGTAGTACAGCGTATAGCCGAAGCCGTCGCCATAGCCGAAGGCGCCATAGATGATGACCGTGATGGCCTCGAGCGGGTTCTCGCCGATCATCAGCACCACAAGGCCCGAAACCAGGAAGGCCATAAACAGGTTGATGGCCGGCAGGAGGACGATATCGGCCCAGCGCGGAAGGGGTCTGCTGGCGCTCATGAGCTGATCTCCTGGCCATTCTTGCTGGCCGGCGCCGCCGCATGGTCTTTACCGATACCGGCCATCATCAGGCCAAGTTCGCCCTCGGTCGCCGTCGCCGGGTCGGCCTCACCGACGATCTCGCCGTCGAACATCACAAGGATCCGGTCGGCCAGCGAGCGGATTTCGTCCAGTTCAACCGAGACGAGCAGGATGGCCTTGCCGGCATCGCGCATCTTGATGATCTGGTTGTGGATGAACTCGATGGCGCCGATATCGACGCCGCGCGTCGGCTGGCCGACGACCAGCACATCGGGATTGCGGTCCATCTCGCGCGCCAGCACGATCTTTTGCTGGTTGCCGCCCGAGAACAGCGCCGTCTTGAGATTGATATCGGCCGGGCGCACATCGAAGGTTTCAATATGCTCGGCCGCCTTGCGCTTGGCTGCGCCGATGTCGAGAAACGGGCCGGCGCCATAGTCGGGGCTGTTCTGATAGCCCAGAATGGCATTTTCCCATTCCTGGAAACTGGTCACCAGGCCCATGCGCAGGCGATCTTCGGGCACGTGGGCGAGCCCGGCCGTTCGGGCGCGGGCAGCGCCGTCATCGCCCTTGAGCGAGAGCGGATTGCCGCTGAGCAGTACATCGCCCCGGCGCTGGTCGCGCATGCCGGAAATGGATTCGAGCAATTCGGACTGGCCATTGCCCGAGACCCCGGCAATGCCGACGATCTCGCCGGCCCGCACCGAAAAGCTGACATTCTTGACCCGCACAATGCCCATGTCGTCGGCAACGACGAGGTTTTGCACTTCCAGCATGGTCTTGCCGGGATTGGACGGCCCCTTCTCCACGCGCAGCAGCACGTGACGGCCGACCATCAGCTCGGCCAGCGCTTCGGGGCTGGTTTCGGCCGTCTTGACCGTCGCCACCATCTGGCCCTGGCGCATCACCGAAACACTGTCGGTGATCGCCATGATCTCGCGCAGCTTGTGGGTGATCAGGATCACCGTCTTGCCCTGCTCGCGCAAGGTGCGCAGCACGCGGAACAGATCGTCGGCTTCCTTGGGCGTCAGCACGCCGGTCGGCTCGTCCAGAATCAGGGTTTCGGCGCCGCGATACAGCGCCTTGAGAATTTCGACGCGCTGCTGCTGGCCGACCGAGATGTCCTCGATCAGCGCATCGGGATCGACATCGAGATTGTATTCGGCGGCGAGGCGCTTCAGCTCGGTACGGCCGCGCGCCAGGCTGGGCGCCAGAAAGCCACTGTCCTCGGCGCCCAGCACGATATTTTCGAGCACCGAGAAATTATCGACCAGCATGAAATGCTGGTGCACCATGCCGATCCCCAGCGCCAGCGCATGGCGGCTATCGGTGATGGCATGCTCCACGCCATTGACGCGGATGACGCCGCTATCAGCGGTGTAAAATCCATAAAGGATGGACATGAGCGTGGACTTGCCCGCGCCGTTCTCCCCCACAATACCGTGGATGGTGCCGCGCTGGACTGCCAGATCAATATCCTTGTTGGCGTGAACCGCGCCAAACCGCTTGTTGATCTTTTCAAGCTCGATCGCCCAGCCGGAAGGCGGGGGCGATGCAGCGGCCGTTTCCGGCCGCTGCGGGTTCATGGTGTCGTTACCGGACATCGGTGCTGCTTAGAGCGGGCAGGCGTTGTCGGTGTAGTAGTCGTGCACTTCGACGGTGCCAGCGATCACACCGGCCTTGAGTTCCTCGACCTTGGCCTTCATCTCGTCGGTGATCAGCGCCGCATTGTTGTCGTCAACGGCATAGTCGACGCCGCCATCGGCCAGGCCCAGATCGATACGACCGGGCTTGAAGGTGGCGTCATCGCCAGCTTCGAGGAAAGCGGTGTGGACAGCGGTATCAACGCGCTTGAGCATCGAGGTCAGTACCGAGCCGGGCTGCAGGTGGTTCTGGTTGCTGTCGACGCCGATGGAGTACTTGCCGGCATCCTTGGCGGCCTGCAGCACGCCCATGCCCGAGCCGCCGGCAGCGGCAAAGATCACGTCGACGCCGCTGTCGATCTGGGCCTTGGCCAGCTCGCCCGCGGTCACCGGGTCGTTCCAGGCAGCCGGGGTGGTGCCGGTGTAGTTTTCGGTCAGGCCGATTTCGGGGTTCACGGCGCGGGCGCCATAGGCATAGCCGCAATAGAAGCGATGGATCAGCGGGACGTCCATGCCACCGATGAAGCCAACCTTGCCCGAACCGGACTGCATGGCGGCCAGGGCGCCAACCAGGAACGAGCCGGTGTGCTCGTCAAACATGATCGACTGCACGTTTGGCTGTTCGACAACAGTATCGATCACGACGAAATTGGTGTCGGGGAATTCAGGCGCCACCGCGTCCAAGGCTGCAGCCCACGAGAAGCCAGCCATGACGATCGGGTTGGCACCCTGACCGGCGAAGCGGCGCAGGGCCTGCTCGCGCTGGGCATCGTTCTGCAGTTCGAGATCGAGATAATTGCCACCGGTTTCGGCCTTCCAGGCCTCGGCGCCATTATAGGCGGCTTCGTTGAACGACTTGTCGAACTTGCCGCCCAGGTCATAGATGACCGCGGGATCTGCGAGAGCGGCGCCGGTGAGCATCGCGCTGAGTGCCACGCCGCCCGCAATGGCCTTGGTGAAGGTCGTGAGTTTCATGAATATTCTCCCTGTCTCGCACTGAAGCGATGGCGCTTGCTGCCAACTGACAATCCCCGTGCGCTGACTGGGGATACAATCGTGCAAATGCCCGGCCCGCAAGAGGGAAAACAGCATTTTTATCCGAATGGTCAAAATCTGGGCAGCCCGCTGCGACAGGGAAAGCGCGGGGGCCCGAGCAAGCTGAAAGGCTAAAGCCGGGCCAGTATATGGACGAACAGCTCACCCAGATTGGTGTCGGCGGTGAAGACTGCCAGCATGGCGACAATGCCGATGGCAAACAGCGCGATGGTATCTCTGGTATAGCTGGTCATGTCGGGCATTCGTTTCAAATTGCGTGGACCGTGTTGACCCTTCACTAACGCAGGTTCGGGCGCCCGATTGTGATGCTTTGAGGGCAGAGAGGGGCGTGGTTAAGAAGCGGTTAAATCGGGCGGCAGCGCGGTGACTTCGGCGCCCATCGCCTCGGCAAAGCGCTGGAAAAAGCCGTCAATGACCTTCTGGGCGGAATTCCCGATAATCGCCTTGCCCAGCTTCATGATCTGCCCGGAGGCGCCGCCATCGGCGGAGAAGGCCAGATCGGTGAGCTCGCCATGATCGGTGAGCACGATATCGGCCGAGCCCTCGGCCAGCCCCAGCAGTCCACCCTTGCCGCGGCCGGTCAGCGTATAGCGCTCGGCCGGCACGATATTGGAGAGTTCCAGCCCGCCCTTGAACACCGGGTGGACGACGCCGAGATTGACCTTGATCTCCAGCGCCAGCGTCGTGTCGCTCTCCCAGGCGATCTTGTGGCAGCCCGGGATCGCCGCCTTGAGCACCTCGGCATCGTTGAGCGCTTCCCAGACCGCCTGGCGCGGTGCGGCAATGATGTAGTGACCACCAAATTCCATCAGTGCACCAGCCCCGCGCGGGCACCCGCCTGGGTGGCGGCGTCCCACTTGCCGCCATCATTGCAAAATATGTCAGCCATGCGAAACGCCCCACTCTTTACGTGCGGCTTTTTCGCACCAATATGACCTAAATAGTTGGTGGGAGAGGCAGTTGCAATTGTCAGCAGGCCAGCCAGCAGCGATCTATAGCGCCCAACCGCGCCTACCGCCGGTCCGGCATCACCACGGGGAGCGACCATGAGCAACCAAGCCAGCACCGCCACGACGCAGACAGCATCGGCCATGCCCGCGACGGCCGAGAAGCCGCTGCAGTATCTGGACAAGGCGGTCAACGCCATCCGCGACCTGGGCATCTGGCCCGAGCAGCAGGGCGAACAACCCATCACCGGGCTGCTGCAGCAGATTACCGAACTGGACGAAACCCGTGTCCTGTTGATCGGGCGCACCCTCAGCCAGGCCAGCGCCTTCAACGAAGTCGTGCGCGAACAGATCGCCGCCATGAAGATCGGCGAACGCTACGAAGAAATCACCAAGGGCTTCGATTCGATCCGCGACGATGCCAAGGGCATGGTCGACCAGTTGGCCGACAACAAGCTCGACCTCCTGGAACGCGCCTCCAATGTCTGGATGAAGGTCAGCCGCGGCGACATCGCGCAGCGCTTCAACAAGATCCGCGACGTCTATCTCGATGTCACCAAGGATACCAAGGACCAGATCGACCGCGAGCAGACGATCCTGGAGGCCTATCGCGATTTCCGCGGTGCGCTCAAGCAAGCCGAGGTCATGGCGCTTGAAGTGCTCGATACCGCCGAAAAGCGTCTGGGCGAAAAGAAGGTTGCTCTCGACGCCGCTTCCACCGCTGTCGCCGGCTATGCCGGCACGGTGCCGGCCGACCGCGCCCGCCTCGAAATGGATCGCGACGAAAAGCTGCGCGACATGCAGAACGAGGAAAAGCGCTACCAGATCGCCAAGGACCTCTCGGACAATCTGACCATTTCCTACAATACCTCGGAAGTGGTGATGGCGCGTCTGATGCAGACCACCAATGCCAAGGAGCGGGTGTATCAGCAGTCGATCTCGTTCTTCTCGACCAACGAGACCGTACTGACGGCGCTGTCGGCCTCGTTCACCGGCATGTTCGGGCTGCACGAATCCACCGAAACGCTCAACGCGATGAAGGAAGGGATGAGCAAGAGCCTCGAGACCCTTTCCGAGATCGGCGACAAGGTGCAGGAAGAAGCCGTGCGGGCCGGCTATGGCCCGACCGTGCGTGCCGATGCCGTCAAGAAGCTGGTCGATAGCGTGGTCAACTTCCAGGAGAAGAGCCGCACCATCATCAACGAGATGCGCGTCGCCTCCACCAAGAACTCAGCCGAAATCCGCGACGCCGTCGAAGACGGCAAGCGGCGCCTGGCGGCGCTGGCCGCCGAAGGCAATGCGCTGCTGCTTGAAACCAAGAACTGATAGACGAGGACCATTGCCGGGTGAACTCGAACGATGAGTGATGTGACGGCCAAACCGGCTGCACCCCTGGACGAAGTCATGCTGGCGATGGACGTGGTCGACACGCTCCGTCACCGGCAGGATTTGGTAACGCGCGAACTCGATGGAGTGACGCGTGAGCAGCAGCTCATCGACCGGCTGCGCGATGTCTACCACCAGCAGGGTATCGAGGTTCCCGACCATATCCTGAAGGAAGGCGTCGCGGCGCTGGCCGAGAGCCGCTTCACCTATGATCCGCCCGAGCCCAGTTTCGGCCGGACAATGGCCCGGCTCTATGTGTCGCGCAAAAGCTGGGGCCGGCCGGTCGTGGCTGTGCTCGTCGCGGCGCTGGTGTTCTCGGTCAGCTATTTCGGCGTCTGGCAGCCGTTCCAGGCCAATCAGGCCAATCAGGCGCGGCTGGAGCTGGCCGAAGGCCTGCCGGCGCAGATGGACGCGCTCTATCAGACCATTTTCGACGAAACCAAGGTGCAGCAGGCCGTGGTCGAGGCGGAAGCGCTGCGCACCCGCGGCAAGGCCTATGCCGCCGAGGGCAACCGGGCGATGGCCGAGGACACCGTCGAGCGCCTGACGGCGCTGCGCGACAAGCTGCGCCAGGAATATTCGCTGCGCATCGTCAATCGCGAAGGGGTGCAGTCCGGGTTCTGGACCTTCCCCGAGAGCAATATCGACGCCACCAATTACTATGTGACCGTGGAAGCCATCGACGCCAATGGCCAGGCCCTGTCGCTGCCCATTCTCAACGAGGAGAATGGCGAGACCGAAACCGTCGACATGTGGGCGGTGCGGGTGCCCGAAGTGGTCTACAACGCCGTGGCCGCCGACAAGCGCGACGATGGCATCGTCCAGGCCAATGAAGTAGGCCGCAAATCGGATGGCTTCCTTGAGGTCGAGTACATCATGCCGGTTCTCGGCGGCGCGCTGACCCGGTGGTAGAGATATGAGTATCCGAGGACCCCAAGCCCTGGCATCGCTCGACGAGGCGATGCGCGACATCCGCCGCGAAGAGGACGAAATCTCCAAGCGCCTGGCCCGCTCGGGCGAGCGCGTTGGCAAGATCCGCGAAAGCGAGGCCGAGCTGTTCCGGCAACTGGCGCAATTGCGGCTTGACCCGGCAGTGCAGCAGGAACTGGACGGCCGCATTTCGCAGGCCGAGGCCAAAGCCCGCGACATGCTCAAAACCCACGCCGCCGAGCTGGGCAAGGCCGAGAAAAGCCTGGGTGCCATCGACGCGCAATTGAGCAAGCTGACCGGCGAACGCGCCAGTGCGCTCGACGAACTGGCGAAGCGGCAGGACGAGCTCAAGGCGCTGGCCACCCGGATGCAGCCGAGCATCGCGCGCGATCCCGCCTATGCCGCCAAGCGCGCGGCAGCGGCCGAACTTGACGAGATCGCCGCCCAGTCGATGGCCAAAACCGAGCAGGCCGAGGCCGACCGCGAGGAGAAGGGCAAGCCCTATCGCGACGACCCGCTGTTCATGTATCTGTGGGAGAGCAGCTATGGCACCAGGGATTACCGGGCCAACAATCTGATCCGCTATTGCGACGGGCTCGTCGCCAATCTCATCGGCTTCGCCAAGGCGCGGCCGAATTACGCCATGCTCAACGAGTTGCCGCTGCGATTGCGCGAGCATGCCGAGCGCCAGATCGCCAATGCGCGGCAGGCCGAAGCCGAGGCCGATGCATTGGAAACTGCGGCGCTGGATGCTGCCGGCGGCAAGCCGATCCGCGATGCCCTCGATGCCATGGAGAAGCGCATCGCCGCCATCGACGTCGAAATCGTGGCATTTGAAGACAAGCGCGACGAGGCCGCCAAGGTCCTTGCGACGCTGTCGCAGGGCGGCGATCCGGCCTTCGAGCAGGCCCTGGCGGCCTTGGCGGCCGGCCTCGGCCGCGAGGACATCCAGACGCTGCTGGCCGAGGCGCGCCTGACCCGCACCGGCCAGGACGATACCATCGTCGCCCAGATCGACGATGTTCGCGCCCGCATCAAGGACGAGGAAAGCGAAGTCCGCGAGCAGCAGGAACGCCTCAAGACGCTGGCGGCGCGCCGTCGCGAGCTCGAAGACATCCAGTGGGAGTTCAAGAAGCAGCGCTATGACGATCCGCGCTCGACCTTCCGCGAGGAGCGGCTGACCGGCGACCTGCTCAATGATTTCCTGCGCGGCGGCATTACCGCGGCGGCCTATTGGGAGCAGTGGCGGCGCAGCCAGAACTGGAACACCGGCACCGCGCCCGGCGACAACCGTTCACGCTCGGCCAATCCCTGGCCCGACAATGGCGGCTTCAACTGGCCCGACAACAGCTTTGGCGGCGGCAAGTCCAAGGGCGGCGGTGGCGGGTTCGGCGGCGGCTGGGGCGCGCCCTCGGGCGGCGGCTCCAGTTCCGGCGGCGGCGGCTTCTCGCGTCCCCGCACCGGCTCGCAAGGCACCCGCAAGCACACCAATTTCAAAACCGGCGGCGGCTTCTAGGGGGCCCTCGCTTCGTGGAACCCCGTGAGTGTGCCGCGCCCACCGCGCTGCCCGCGGACTTGATCCGCGGGCCTCTCTCCAGGCACACAGCACGACAAATGACCCACCGGGTCATTCCCGCCTGCGCGGGAATGACACCGTGAGTGGGCACCGCGCTGCGGCTGCCCACTGACAGGCACGCGCAAAACCTCAATTGACCTGCGGCGTCGCCATCAATTCCCAGACATTGCCTTCGCTGTCCTCGAAATACGCCGAATAGCCCCATTCCGATTCCGTGCCCGGCGTAATGATGGCCCCGCCGGCGATCAACACCTGATCGAGGATCGCATCGACCTCGGCGGCGCTGTCGGCGCGATGGCTCAGCACCAGGCCGGGCGTGCCGGCGATGACGGTTTCCTTGCCGGCGGTCTGGGCGATCAGTTCGCGTGGGAACAGCACGAAGGAGAAATCCTCGGTGAGGAAGAACGCGACATGGTCTGCTCCGGCCCCGATCTGGTCATCGGGCATGTCGAACAGGGCGCGATAGAAGGAAAAGGCGCGTTCGAGATTGTCGACGCCGATGGTGACGATATTGATCCTGGGCTTCATGGCGGGGTCTCCGTTGGGACACGCCAGCACGCATCCGTCGCGCCCCTGATAGCCCAGGGGATGGCGGTCGCGAAAGTCGAAATCACTCGTAATAGAGACTGACGCGCTGGCCGCCGATTTCATGCACCTTGATGTCCATGTCATAGACATCGGACAGGATATCGGGGCGAATGATGGCCTCGGCGGGGCCCTGATGGGCCACCTTACCATTGCGCATGGCGACGATGTAATCGGAATACCAGGAGGCGAAATTGATGTCGTGCAGCACCAGCACCACGGTCTTGCCCAGCTCGTTTGCCGCCCGGCGCAACAGCTTCATCATCGCCATGGCATGCTTCATGTCGAGATTGTTCAGCGGCTCGTCGAGCAGCACGTAATCGGTATCCTGACACAGCACCATGGCGACGAAGGCGCGCTGGCGCTGCCCACCGGACAGTTCATCGAGATAGCGCCCTTCCAGCTCCACCAGATTGAGATAGCCGATAGCATCGTCGATATGGGTCTTGTCCTCGATTGTGAGCCGCCCCTTGGAATAGGGATAGCGGCCAAAGCTGACGAGGTCGCGCACGGTCAGGCGCGCGGTCATGTGATTGTCCTGCCGCAGGATCGACAGCCGCCTGGCCAGCACATCGCCGGGCGCCTTGGTCACGTCCAGCCCATCGACGGTCACCGTGCCCTTGTCCATGTCGAGAAGCCGGCTGACCATGGACAGAAATGTCGATTTCCCCGCGCCATTGGGCCCGATAATCGAGGTAATGCCCTTGGCCGGCAGGGTGATGGTGACATTGTCGACCACGCATTCGGTGCCGTAAGTCTTGGTCACGCCATTGGCGATGATCATCGGGCGGCTCTCCGCAGAATGAGGAAGATGAAGACGATCCCGCCGAGGAACTCGATGATGATCGAGAGCGCGGTATCGAACTCGAATACCCGCTCCAGGACGGTCTGGCCGCCGACAAGGCAGATGATGGCCAACAGCGCCGCCGCCGGCAGGATGTATTTGTGCCGGCTGGAGCCGACCAGGCCATGCGCCAGGCTGGCCACCAGCAGGCCGAAAAAGGTGATCGGCCCCACCAGAGCCGTCGATACCGCCACCAGCACCGAAACCAGCACCAGGATGGTCACCACCGTTCGCTGGTAATTGACCCCCAGATTGATCGCCTGCGCCCGCCCCAGCGACAGCACGTCATAGGTATGCATCAAGCGCACCATCACCACCGAGACCGCGCCGATGATCACCAGCGAGATGACCAGCAGGCTGCTGTCGGTGGTCGAAAAGCTGGCAAAGAACGAGTCCTGCAACACGTTGAACGCATTGGGATCGAGCATGCGCTGCATGAGCTGGCTGACGCTGCGGAACAGGATGCCGAAGACAATGCCCACCAGGACCAAGAGATGCAGGCTCCGCTCCTGGCCGAGGAACAGCCAGCGGAACAGCAGCCCCGAAAACGCCACCATGACCAGCACTTCGACCACGAACTGGGCTTGCGTATCGAGCGTGGTCAAGGCGCCGATCCCGAGGAAGAACACCAGGCCGGTCTTGATCAGAATGTAGAGCGCGTCAAAGCCCATGATCGAGGGCGTCAGGATGCGGTTATTGGTGACGGTCTGGAACAGGATGGTCGACATGGCCACCGCATAGGCTACCACGATCAGCGACAGCAGCTTGCGCCCCCGGAACGGCAGGACGAAGCTCCAGCTGCCCCTGGCCCCCAGCGTCATGAAGCAGACGATGGAGACCAGCGCCAGCACGCCGAGAATGACCAGCACCAGGATCGGCCGCGACAGCGTCACCGATGGCACGAAGCGCTTGTACCAGGGGCTCGCGACAATGATGCCGCTGGATTGATCAGGCTGCATGGCGGCGCGTCCTCAGCAGGAGATAGAGGAACACCATGCTGCCGATGACACCGACAACGACGCTGATGGGAATCTCATAGGGCGCGCGCACGACGCGGCCAAGGATATCGCAGGCCAGCACGAAGCCGGCGCCCATCACCGCGACCCAGGGCACGGTGCGGCGCATATTGTCGCCCACCATCAGGCTGACGACATTGGGGACGATCAGGCCGAGAAACGGGATCGAGCCGACCGAAACCAGCACAACGGCGCTGACCACCGAAACGATGACCAGCCCCAGCACCATGACACGCTGGTAGTTCAGCCCCAGATTGGTGGTAAAATCCTTGCCCATGCCGGCCACGGTGAAGCGGTCGGCGGCGATATAGGCGGCGATGGCACAGGCGAGGCCAATCCAGAGCAGTTCATAGCGGCCGCGCAGAATGCCCGAGAAGTCGCCCATGCTCCAGGCCAGCAGCGAGGCCATCAGGCCATAGCGATAGGCCAGGAAGGCAGTTACCGCGCCGATAATCCCGCCCAGCATGATGCCGACCAGCGGCACCAGCAGCACATCGCGCAGCGGCACGGCGCGCAGGATGCGCAGGAACAGCGCGGTGCCGGCCATGGCAAACAAGGCAGCGACCCCCATCTTGGCCATCAGCGGCCAGCCGGGCGCCAGCAGGGTGACTGTCAGGAAGCCAAGGCTCGCCGATTCAGTGGTGCCGGCCGTCGAGGGCTCGACGAAACGGTTGCGTACCACCATCTGCATGACCAGCCCGGCAATCGCCATCGAGGCGCCCGAAAGGATGATGGCCAGGGTGCGCGGGATGCGGCTGATCAGCAGCACCTGCATGGGCCGGTCTTCCGGCGAGGATGACAGCAGCGCCCCCAGCGACACATCGCTGACCCCGACAAAGAGGCTGATGATGGCCAGGGCCAGCGTCACGACGATGGCGACGAGAAGCAATCGCACGATCGGGATTCCTGCAGGTTCGTTACATGGCAAAACCCGGCGGGACGGACCCGCCGGGTTGCATGAGCGCCAGGCGCCCGGTTATCAGGCGTTGAGACCGGCCAGGACCTGCTCCAGCAGCAGCATCACGGCGTTGTAGCCATGCATGGAGATATAGGCGGCCTGCGGATCGAGATAGACGATATGGCCCTGCTTGGCGGCATTGGTCTGGTTGACCAGCTCGTTATCGAGCAGGGCGGCGGCAGCGCCGCCGTTCTCGCCAACACCGGCGTCGCGGTCGACGACGAACAGCCAGTCTGGATTGGTCTCGAGGATGAATTCGAACGACACCGTATCGCCACCATGGTCGCCGTCCTTCACGTCAGCCATGGCCGATGGAATTGCCAGCTCGTTGTAGAGCCAGGCGATGCGCGAGTCCGGACCATAGACGCCGATATTGCCGGCATTGGTGACCAGCACGAGGGCATTGCCCTTGCCTTCGGCCGCAGCCTTGACTTCGGCGACCTTGGCGTCGAGCGCGGTATTGAGCTCAGCAGCCTTGGCCTGCAGGTCAAAGACCTCGCCCAGCGTGGTCAGATTGGCCTTGACGCCATCGATAATGGCGGCATTGTTGACCGACAGGTCGATGGTCGGCAGAATTTCCGAGCCGGTGCCAAAGGCTTCGCGCGAGCGGCCGGCGACGATGTAAAGGTCGGCCTCGGCGGCGGCAATGCCTTCAAAATCGGGCTCGAACAGCGAGCCGATCTTGATGGCGTCGGCCGGCAGGAACTCGGCCAGATAGGACGGCGCATTGGAGGCGGGGACGCCGGCAACGGCCACACCCAGTGCCTGCAGGTTGTCGAACACGGCCCAGTCCTGCACCAGCACCTTGGCCGGCACGCCGCTGATGGTGGTTTCACCCTGGACATGGGCGATCGTCTTGTCCTGCGCCACTGCGGCCAGAGCGGTGAACGACAGCGCGCCAGCAATGACAGCGGCGAGAACGAAGGGAGTGCGGGTCATGAGCTTCACAGCGATGCTTCCAATCCAGAGACGCAATGAGATGGCGGAGCGCCAAATATGATGGCGAATGTCCGATTATCTAGCGGCGCATGGCAGGGCTGTCAAAGTTAAGATGACCGTTTTCTTCATCTTTTTTGAACGGTGCGCGGAGTTGTCGCGAAAGACACCCCGCGCAGCCATTTACGTCAGGACTTGGCCAGCAGATTGCGCAGCTTGCCCACGGCCGTGTCGGTATTCTCGCGATAGGCGATGGTGCCCTCGAACTCGCCGCGGGCATTGATCAGGAACACCGAAGCGGTGTGGTCCATGGTGTAGTCGCCGCCTTCCAGCGGCACCTTTTCGGCGTGAACACCCCAGGCCTTGACGATCTTGGCGATCTCCTCGGGCGTTCCGGTGACCCCGGTGACGCGATCGGAGATGAAGCTGACATAGTCGCCGATCACGGCAGGCGTGTCGCGTTCGGGATCGACGGTAACGAAATAGGCCTTGAGCGCCTTGCCATCCTCGCCCAATTGCTCGAACCAGCCAGCCATCTCGGCCAGCGTTGTCGGGCAGACTTCGGGGCAATGGGTAAAGCCGAAGAACAGCGCCGAGGGCTGGCCGACAAACATGGTCTGGTCGATCGGCTGGCCGTCCTGGTCGAGCAGCGCATAGACGCCACTGCCGAAACCACCGGTCTGCGCCGGTGCATCATTGCGCAGAAACAGCATGGCAGTGCCGGCGGTGATGCCCAGGGCAGCGACCGCCACCCAGAGCCAGATGCGAAATGTCTTCAGGGTCATGATGCTCCAGCCCTAGTGAGTTGCATGCGCGGCAGGCGCGGCGTCGGCCGCATTGCCCAGCACGGCCAGTTCGACATCGACGCTGCCGGCCTTCTCGAAGGTCAGGGTCACCGGCACGCTCTCGCCTTCGACAAAGGCCTGGTTGAGCCCCATGAACATGACGTGCAGCCCGCCCGGCGCCAGCGTCACGGTCTCGCCCGCCGGGATTTCGATGCCATCAGCCAGCTGACGCATCTTCATCACGTCGCCTTGCATGGCCATTTCGTGGATCTGCACGGCGCCCGAAACATTGGCCGATACCGAAACCAGGCGATCAGCCTCGCTGCCGGTGTTCTCGATGGTCATGAAGCCGCCGCCCACCGGGGCGTTAGGCAGGGTGGCGCGGGTGAACGGCGCTGAGATGTTGATGTCGCCAAGATGGACCACGCCATCATGGGCGAAGGCGGGCACGGCAAAGAGGATAGAAGCCGCAAAGGCGGCGCGAAGGACGGCACGGATCATGATTGATCTCCAGAATTGTGGTCAGCTGACAGGGCGGCATTGGCCGCAGGCAATCAGGCCAGTGCTGGAGGGCCTCGCGGGGCCGCTGTCAGTTCGAGCCGCTGACGGCGATGAACAGCATCGTGGGCGGCGGTGGTGACAATATCGAGGCTGACCCGCATGCCCAGTTCGATGACCGCAAGAGCGGGCTCGACCAGGTCATCCTTGCCGATCCCCGCAGCGGGGCATTTGGCGATCAGGCTGGCATCGCTGTCGGGACCCTGGGCATCGAGCGGGGCGCAGAGCACCCAGCTGCCGGCAATGGTCTCATAGCCCAGCGCCGCAAAATCGAGCTGGCTGGCCCGCGCATGGTGCAGTGGCGCCAGCACGGTCAGCAGATAGATGGCCAGCACGGCAAACGCCGTCCCGATCTCCCTGCCGATGCTGCGTCGCTGATCCATTGGGTGCCCTCAGCCCCAGTCCTAGTGCGTCAGCCTCTTTGCCTCAATGGCCGAATTGTCGCAAGCACGGTGATGCGCGATGGCGCCCCACCGAAGGACCATCGCACTTCACCGGGTCATTCCCGCGCAGGCGGGAATCCATTCTCGCTTATCCCGGACCTTCGCACCCCACCCTCAACACCCACGACGCTGTCCCCGGACTTGATCCGGGGACCACTCGCCACTCACGCAGCGCTGACAGTGACCCGCGGGTCAAGCAACCGTGGGCATCATGGATTGAATGCGGGGTCAGATCTGGCGATGGCATTGAGGATTGTTATGAGTTTGCGGACGGTAGCGATCATGGCGAGCTTGAAGGGTTTTCCGCGCGCCCGGAGCCTTTGGTAGAAGCTGCCGAGCACGGGATCCTTGACCTTGATGGCGCTGAGCACAGCCATGTAGGCGATGTCGCGCAGGTGCTTTCGGCCGCCACTGCATCGCCCATTGCGATCGGAAGCGCCGGACTGGCGCGC
>NZ_FQVC01000022.1 GCF_900128975.1 Devosia limi DSM 17137
TCTTCCGTCGGCTCCGCTGACGGTTCTTCCGTCGGCTCCGCTGACGGTTCTTCCGTCGGCTCCGCTGACGGCTCTTCCGTCGCTACTGGTGCCACTTCCTCGGGCGCGACGGCGATCGGCTCGCTCACTTCGGGGGCTTCCGGGGTAACCGCGTCGCGCGCCGGCATCGCGGCAGCCAGGATGTCGGCGTCGATCGGGTCGACGCCCACGATCAGCAGCGCCATCTGCCCGTCACGCCAATGCAGCGGCGTCGTGGCGCAGGTTAAGGAGGTTGGCTTGCTACCAGCGAGGAACTGGATACGCGCCAGGCTGGTGCGCCCCGGTGAGCCGAGCCGGATATTGCGCGCCACCTGGCCCTTGATAGGCACAGCTGGCGCCGCCAGCTTCAAGCCGGACTTCTTCAGCTTGGCCAAAAACAGCGCGGCGGCATCATTGTGCCACAACAGCTGGTTGCCATCCTGCGACCACAGCCAAGCCGGCCGCGGATCGGCATTATGCTGCAACACGCGGCTGCCGGTTGGCGATGTGGTCCAGTCAGCAGTCATATACGGCCATATTCCGGGTCTCTCCGGCGCCCATCCTGTACCAACTTGGTACAATCAGCGTGCGGAACTTTAAGTCTTCCTCAATATAGTGCGGCTTCCCGGCGGTCCATAGAGGCGCCGGTTTCGCACCGTCTCAATCGCTGGCATGGTTAAGTTGCAAAGCCTTACGAATGGTCACGGCGAGGTGATAATGCGGGTGCAGCGGTCTGGCTTTTCCCCAGTTGCGGCATGATCGTCGCACCGCTAAAATCGGTGCTTGTCATTGCGGCGAACTCGACCTATGTTCCGCCCGCTTTCAGGGCGCAGCCAACGCCGCCCCGCAGTAGCATTTGCCGCCTTAGCTCAGTTGGTTAGAGCGCTAGATTGTGGATCTAGAGGTCCTCGGTTCGATCCCGAGAGGTGGTACCACCCTTTTCCTTGATATTGCTGGGGTTTTCGGTCCTGTGCCGAGCCCGCGACGCGTGCGGAACCGGGTTTTGGCGCCAGCCTGACAACAGATTTTCGTCTCGCTCGCTCCCGCACAGTGAGTCGCCCGCTCCATGCTTGCGTTCTCTTGATCCCGCCAGCGCCGCCGCGTTTGCAAGGGGGCATTTGGTCGTCGCAGAATCATCGCGAAGCTGGCCCCATTGCCAAATGCGTGGCAGAACGCAGGGGCCATTGCCATCACTGCCAGCGAGGGGGAAGAAGTGCCGAAACGGGGATCAACGCTGGCGCCATTCCAGAATGAGAATTTCCGCATTCTCTGGACCGCCACCCTGGCCTCCAACCTTGGCGGCCTGATTCAGGGCGTCGGTGCCGGCTGGATGATGACCACCATCTCCGATTCTCATAACATGGTGGCTCTGGTGCAAAGTGCTACCACGCTCCCCATCATGGTGTTCTCCATCGCCGCCGGTGCGCTGGCCGACAATTTCGACCGTCGCAGCGTCATGCTGGTGGCGCAGGTGCTGATGATGGTGGTGTCCATCGGCTTGGCGCTGATGACCTATTTCGGCCTGCTCAGCCCCTGGTTATTGCTCACCTTCACCTTTCTGATTGGCTGCGGCATCGCGCTGCACAATCCGTCCTGGCAGGCCTCGATGGGCGATATCGTCCCGCGCGAAGACCTGCCCTCCGCCGTGACCCTGAACAGCATGGGCTTCAACCTCATGCGCAGCGTCGGTCCGGCCGTTGGCGGCCTCATCGTCGCCTTTGCCGGCGCGTCGGCTGCCTTTGCGGTCAATGCCTTCAGCTATATTCCGCTGATTGCTGCGCTCATGCGCTGGAAACCGGCCAAGCTCGAACGGCGGCTGCCGCGCGAGAGCTTTGGCCGCGCCATGTGGGCCGGCATCCGCTACGTCTCGATGTCGCCCAATCTGATGACGGTGATGGCGCGCGGATTCATTTTCGGCATGGCGGCGATTTGCGTGCTGGCGCTGCTGCCCTCGGTGGCGCGCGAATATGTCGGCGGTGGGGCCCTGGCCTATGGCAGCCTCCTCGGCTGCTTTGGGGCGGGGGCCATTGTCGGCGCTCTGCTCAATGCCCGCATTCGCGAACGGCTCAGCAACGAAGTCATTGTGCGCCTTGCCTGCCTCATCTTCGCCCTCAGCGTCACCGGTCTTGGTCTCAGCCGCAGTGTATGGCTCAGCCACCTGGTGCTGCTGCCGGCCGGCGCCAGCTGGGTGCTCGCTCTGTCGCTGTTCAATGTCACCATCCAGCTCTCCACCCCACGCTGGGTGGTGGGGCGCGCACTGTCGCTCTATCAGACCGCCACCTTTGGCGGCATGGCGCTGGGCAGCTGGATCTGGGGCATGGTCGCCGATGCGTCGGGGCCGGGCCATGCGCTGATCGTCGCCAGCTTCGTGCTGCTCGGCTGCGCTGCCATTGGCCTGCGCTTCGCCCTGCCGCAGTTCGGCTCCAGGGATCTCGATCCGGTCAATAGCTTCAGCGAGCCGGTGTTGCGCCTCGATCTGCGCCCGCGCAGCGGGCCGATCATGCTGATGATCGACTACCAGATCGATCAGGCCGATATCGGCGCCTTCCTGAGGTTGATGGCCGCGCGCCGCCGCATCCGTATCCGCGATGGCGCCCGGCAATGGGGCTTGCTGCGCGATCTGGAAAACCCCGAACTCTGGGTCGAGTCCTACCACGTGCCGACCTGGATCGACTATGTCCGCCACAACCAGCGCCGCACCAAGGCCGACGCGGAAAATACCGAACAATTGCTGCTGCTGCATCGCGGCGTCGAGCGGCCTCGGGTGCACCGTATGATCGAGCGGCAGACCGTGCCGCTGCAGGACGACATGCCGCTGCGCGATCCGCCCGAATTCCCCTAGCGCCGCAGGATCGAAGAGATTTACCGCCAATCCGAACGCCGCTAGACACCGGCGTCAGTTCTCATGGAGCGTTTCATGCCCATCAATTTTCGCCGCCATGACACCACGGCCAGGCACCTGTCCGAACCAAATCGGCAGGTCTATGCCCGCCTCAAGTCCAGCCTGATCGCCAGCAAGGTCAGCCAGGAAGCGGCCGACGAAAAGCTCAACGCCTTCTTCTGGCAGTGCTTCGAGGATGACGAGGAAGACGAGGACGAATAGGCGCGCAGCAATCTGCGCGCCTCGTTTGGCTACTGGTCCAGCCGCAGCGCCGCCAGTTCGTCGGCAATACCCTGGAACACAGCTTTCAGATCGCTGGGCGCCGGCGGGAAGCGCGCCTTGTTCGGGTCGCTGGCGCATGACGACAGCATGGCTTTCACCACCGACACCGGGCTCTGGCTCACCTTGTCGGTGGCCAGACCGATCGTGTAGATCGTAAGGCCTGGATTGGAGCCCTTGCGCGCCTTCGCATTGGCGCAGGTGTCGATCGTGCGCTGGTTCATTTCGGCCACCAGCGCGTCCTTGTTCGAACCCATCGTGCCCAGGCGCTGGTTGAACGGAAACGCATAGGCGGAGTGATATTCCGATCCATTGAGTTCGGTGGCCTTGTTGCCCGCCTGATGGTAGGCGGTGTTCTCACCATCGGTCATGACGATCAGCACCTTGTTGGTCGCCTCGTCATAAGGGCCGCCCTCGATGAAGGGCGAAGTGGGCGAGAGCACCCGATAGCCCCAGGCTGTGCCCTCATGGATATTGGTGCCGCCATCGGCCACCATGGCCTTGATGGTGTTGACCACTGTCGTTGGATTGTCGTTGAGCGGCAGCAATGCCTGCGCCGGGCAGTCGACATTGGGGCCCTTTTGGCCACTGGTATAGTTCAGCGTCGCGCCATTGTACTTGCACAGGCGTTCCTGCAGTTCGCGCGGCGTCAGACCCTGTGCCTTATAGCTCACGTCGCAGGTGCGGACCCGGGTGAAGGTCTTTCTGCTGCCGCTGCCGGTCGAGGTGATGACATCGGTCTTCCAGGTGGAAGCAGTGTTCGAGCAGGTGCAGCTGAGATTGCCATTATGGGGGCCATCCAGAGAGTATTTGTTGCTGGTGCTGCCTGAGCAGCTGGAATAGCTGGAACAGGTTCGCCTGGTTTCCGTCCACGTGCATTCGCCGGTCACATTGCAGCTTGGCGGGTGGTCATTGGTGTAGTTGTTGAGCAGGGTGCTGCCGCTCAGCGATGCTGTTGATTCCGACAGATCGGGCGCGAATAGCGGTACGAACAACGATTCGGGTACGCCGCGATCGGGCAGGTTCGGTGGCACCGGTGTGAAGTCATCGGTATCGTAGAATTCTGTTGGCCCGCCGCTCTGCACATGCGGCCGTGCTTCCACGCACCCGCGCCATGAATCGTTCGTGATGCCGTCATACAGCGCCAGCCGATCGACCATCCCGGTAAATGGCGTCGCGTCATTGTCGTCGTCGTCGAAATTGTCATTGGCGGTCGGCGAAATGCCGAGCTGGTCGATCCAGGGCTGCGACGCATTACCCTTGCCGACATTGACATACATGGTGAACGGCACGATGCCGATCCTGACGTCCTCCAGTAGCTCGGCGCCCGGCGCCGGCTTGCAGGTGTCCTTGGTGTCGTGCACCACCTCGTCATACATCAGGATATAGGTGGCGCATTCCGCCGCCTGCTTGAGGTAGGTCATGCGGCTTTCCTGCAGCATGGAGCCCGAATTATCGAGCGCCATGACGATTTCCATCTTGAGCCTGCGCCGCGTGGCTTGGGTCGAGATCACTGCATTCATCTGCTCGACGCCAACCAGGCGCACGAACAGCGTCGGCATCGTCATCTGCGCCTGCAGGAACAGCGAGCCGGTCTCGGTATCGACGCGGATGTCCGAAATGCTGGCGATGACATCGCCACCGCCAATGCGATCGAGCAGCAGCGCTTCGGCCTTGGTCCTGATGGCATCGGTGGTGGTCTTGGTGTTGAAGATCTCCGGCTGCAGTGCCAGCGCTGCGGCGTCGAGTGCGGCCTGGGCACGGTTGCGCGTCTGCTCCAGCGATACAAAGTCGACGGTTGCGCCACCCACGGCGATCAGCACAACGGCGATTAGCCCGAACATGATGGCGAACACGCCGCGCTCATCGGATCGGAACTGCTCCAGCAGCCGCACAAAACCGCGCATCCCAGGCCCCCATAGGCTTTGCCGCCCCCAGCCGGAGCCGCTGCAGTCTGCGGGAAAATCCTTATCAAAGGACCACCATCTGTTGATAAATTTGCGCTGGTCGATGCCGCTCTGTCGGCCTGTTCGTACGCTTCATAACTCCCGGTGGCCGGGCGCCCGCGCCCTACAGAAACAACTTGTCGGCGTCCCCCGCTGTCGGCACATCCGGGGTCAGCACCCGCCCCAAAGCCACGCCCAGCTGTTCGGTGGTAAACGGCTTCACCAGGACTTCATTGATGCCGGTTTCGCGGGCCCTTTGCAGGTTCTCGCGGCTGGGATAGGCCGTCATCAGGATCACCGGTGTCTTGCTCGCCGCGCCGAACCGCGCATCGCGCATCACGGTCAGCACGCCCGCGCCACTGATATCGGGCATGTACCAGTCCATCAGCACCAGGTCATAGGGTGCGCCCATCAGCATCAGGATCGCCTGGGCACCGCCATCGGCCTCCTCGATCTGGCCGACGCCGAGCTTCTTCAGGCTGGCGCTCGATATCGCCCGCGCATAGATATTGTCGTCAACCACCAGCGCGCGCAGCCGCCCAGCTATGATCAAACCGCGTCCCCCCGGTCACTCACCCCGCGGCCACTGCCATGGGGTCCCTCAGCCTAGCAGTAAACCACGCAGTGCGGCGACAATTCCCAAAATCGCAGCAGCAGTTTAAGCAGGCATGACGGAATAGTGAGGCGAGTCTATCCATGTCAATTGCGGTCAATCCTGATCCCACCCTGGTCCGCTGCCCCTGGGCTGGCGACGATGCGCTCTACCGCCATTATCATGACCGCGAATGGGGCCGGCCGGTCACCTCCGATACCCGCCTGTTCGAAAAAATCTGCCTCGAGGGATTTCAGTCCGGCCTCTCCTGGATCACCATTCTGCGCAAGCGCGAACGCTTCCGCGAAGTCTTTCATGGCTTCGATATTCCCAAGGTCGCCGCCATGGGCGAGGCCGATATCGAGCGCCTGTTGCAGGACACCGGCATCATCCGCCATCGCGGCAAGATCGTCGCCACCATCAACAATGCCAATTGCGCCTTGGCGCTGCAGGCCGAGTTCGGCTCGCTTGCCGCCTATTTCTGGCGCTTTGAGACCCCTGACGAACACCGTCCCGATGATCTGTCCTGGGAGGCTCTGCGCCTGCTCGCCCAGACCGATGCGTCCCGCGCCCTGTCCAAGGATCTGCGCAAGCGCGGCTTCAAGTTTGTCGGCCCCACCACCTGCTATGCCTTCATGCAGGCCATGGGCCTGGTCAATGATCACACCGAGGCGTGCTTTTGCCGCGCCGAGGTTGAGGCCGAACGCGCCAATCTCGTGCGCCCGACCTAGGGTGTTGCGCGCTTGCAACACTGCACGCTTTCCGCGGCAAGCTGTCGCACTTGCACTTGCGGCTCACAAAGCCGTGAGCTAGACAACCAGCGTCCAATAACGCCAGCCGAAAGGAGTCAAACATGAAAAATTGCACGTTCGATCTCCGCACTCGGCATTCCGTATCGCGTTCGCACCGAAGCTAGATTTCGGCTCTTCGATACCATCGGCAGCTGTTGCCGCGGACATCCCCAACGCCTGAACCAGTGCTGAGTTGAAACCGGGTCGCTTTGCGTCCCTGATTCCAGCTCCACTCCACCATCCAAATGAGGCCGGCTCGCGCTCACCCGCGTCCGGAAATTGATATGTCGCATAATGCGCTCGACCAGCGCAGCGTTTTGCTGCGCGCTGAAAACCCCATCCGACGCAAAATTCTGTCGCGTCTGATCGCCGCCGCCATTGCCTGGTGGACCCGCCCACGGCGGCCGGCCGACCTGCCGGCTTACCTGCGCGAAGACATCGGCCTGCCGCCGGAATATCAGCCTGTCTATTGGTTGCAGAACCCGATCAATCCCAATGATCCGGACCCACTGCAACGGCCGCGGCTGTGATGAGCGGGGGAGGGCAGAGCCATCCGTCCTCCCCGAATCTCCCCTCAACACCAGAAGGCCGGCTCGCGTAAGGCGGGGCCGGAAATCCCTTATGTCCAATGATCACCTCAATGGGCCCAGCCTCGTGCTGCGCCTGGAATTCTCCATTGCCGACGCGGTCCAGCAGCGCGGCCTGACCGCCGTGTTGCGCGCCGCCGTCATTGCCTGGTGGAACCTGCCACGGCTGCCGCCCGATCTTCCCGCCCGCTTGCGCGAGGATATGGGCCTGCCGCCCGATACCCGGCCGGTATTCTGTCCGGAGCCATCAGCCAATCCACAGGTGCCCCCGCCCCTGTGGAGGCCCGGCATGTAAGTGCATGGGGAAGCTGGGTTCGCCCGGCTTCCCCAGTTGTCTCAACCCCCTCGATCCGCTAACAACGGCCCGTTCCCCAAGGACTGCCCAATATGACCGAAAAAGCCAAGCTCATCGCCGCGCGCCTGCCACGCGGGTTCGAAGATCGTTCCCCCGGCGAGATCGCCGCGGTCGGTGCCATGATCGACACGATCAAGAGCGTCTACGAGCGCTATGGGTTCGATCCGGTGGAAACCCCGCTGTTTGAATATACCGAGACCCTGGGCAAGTTCCTGCCCGATACCGATCGGCCCAATGCCGGCGTGTTCTCGCTGCAGGACGATGACGAGCAGTGGATGAGCCTGCGCTATGATCTGACCGCGCCGCTCGCCCGCTATTTCGCTGAAAATTTCGAGACCTTGCCCAAGCCCTATCGCTCCTATCGCCAGGGCTATGTGTTCCGTAACGAGAAGCCCGGCCCCGGCCGCTTCCGTCAGTTCATGCAGTTCGATGCCGATACCGTCGGCGCTGCTGGCCCCGAAGCCGATGCCGAAATGTGCATGATGATGGCCGACGTCATGGATGCGCTTGGCCTTGCCGGCCAATACGTCGTCCGCGTCAATAATCGCAAGGTGCTCGATGGCGTGCTTGACGCCGCCGGTGTCGCCACCGACGCGCAGAAACTCACCGTGCTGCGCGCCATCGACAAGCTCGACAAGTTCGGCACCACCGGCGTCAAGCTGCTGCTGGGCGCCGGCCGCAAGGATGAAAGCGGCGACTTCACCAAGGGCGCCGGCCTCTCCGCCGAGCAGATCGATACCCTCGTCGCCTATCTCGAAAGCGGCGTCCCGGCTGCTGGCGTCGAAAAGGGCAGCAATGCCCATGTCGTCGCCACCATCAATGCCTTGGCTGGCCTCATCGGCGGCTCCGAAACCGGCCTTGCCGGCGTGCAGGAACTGGCATCGATCTTTGGTCTGGTCAGCGCCGCCGGCTTTGGCGGCCGCGTCCACCTCGACCCCTCGGTTGTCCGCGGCCTCGAATATTATACCGGCCCGGTCTTCGAGATCGAACTGACCTTCAAGGTGCAGAACGAAAAGGGCCAGGACGTGGTCTTCGGCTCGGTCGGTGGTGGTGGCCGTTACGATGGCCTCGTCTCTCGCTTCCGCCGCGAGCCCGTGCCTGCCACCGGCTTCTCCGTTGGCGTCTCGCGCCTGGCCCATGCGCTCAAGCTCACCGGCAATCTCGGCGCCACCGAGCCGGTCGGTCCTGTCGTCGTCCTCGTCATGGACAAGGACCAGACGGCCTCCTATCAGGCCATGGTCGCCGAGCTGCGCAATGCCGGCATCCGCGCCGAAATGTTCCTGGGCAATACCAAGAACTTCGGCAAGCAGGTCGCCTATGCCGACAAGCGCAATGCGCCCGCCGTCATCATCGAGGGCAGCCAGGAGCGCGAGCAGGGCATCATCCAGATCAAGGACCTGATCGCCGGCAAACAGGCCGCCGCCGCCATCACCGACAATGCCGAATGGAAAGCCGCCCGCCCCGGCCAGTTTGAAGCCCCCCGCGCCGATCTGGTCGAAGCCATCAAGAAGCTGCTGGCAGATCAGCAATGACGCTCGGCGCCCGGCCCACCCACAATGTCATCCCGGCGCAGGCCGGGATCCATGCTGAACGTCCCTTTTCGGCACCATGTCTTTGGGCGCTCCACAGCGTGAATTCCGGTCCGCACTGGAATGACGCCATGGGTGGAGAAAACTGGGGAGCATCCGCATGACCAACGCCGCCTTCCGCCGCACCAATCTGGAAGCGCTGGTCGAAGCCCAGGGTGCCACCCGCGCCACCCCGCCATTGCTGCTGCCCGCCGATCCTTATTTCGATCTGGCCGGCGAAGAGTTCGGTCGCCGCCTGTTGCTGACCACGGCCACGACCGGGGCCGAATACTGCCTGCGGCCCGACTTCACCCTGCCCATCGTCACCGATTACATCGCCAATGGTGTCGGCCAGCCGGCCGCCTTCTCCTATCTCGGCCCCATCTTCCGCCAGCGCGAGGATGGCCCCGCCGAGTTCGACCAGGCCGGCATCGAATTGCTGGCCCAGCCCGATGGCGATGTGGCGCTCGATCAGGTGTTCACCTTCGCGCGCGCGGCGCTCGACATGTTCGGCGTCAGCCCCAACATCCGCCTCGGCGGCGTCGGCCTGTTTGAGGCACTCCTGGCCCAGGCCGATATGCCCGCTCCCTGGCGCAGCCGCATCCGTCACCGCTTCGGCCACCCCGAAGCGCTGGAACGGCTGCTCAAGCGCCTCGCCGTCTCGCACGATACCAAGCCGCAGAAGCAGCCCTCGCGCGCCGATCTCGTCACCGACATTACCGAGCAGATGGTCGCCGCCGGCCTCAGCCTCGCCGAGGGCCGCACGCCGGAGGAGATCGCCGATCGCTATCTCGAAAAGCAGGCACTGAACGACGCCCATGTCCCGGCCGAAACACTGGCGCTGCTGCATGAATATCTCGCCATTTCCGGGCCGGTGCTGCAATCGCTGACCCGCATCGAGGCTTTGGCCGCCAGCCGCCGGCTGATGCTGGGCGCGCCCATCCGCGCCATCCGCCGTCATCTCAACGGGCTGGGCGAAGCCAGGGTCACTTTCGACGCCAGTTTCTCGCCGCGCCTCGATTATTACACCGGTATCGTCTTTGAAATGACCGGCCGGACCGGCGATGTGCTGGCCTCGGGCGGCCAGTATGATCGCCTGCTGGAACGGTTGGGGGCGCAGGCCCCCATCGCTGCGTCCGGCTGCTCGGTCTGGATCGACCGGCTCGAAGCGGAGTTCCGTCAATGACCGGCATTACCCTCGCCGTCCCTTCCAAGGGGCGCCTCGAAGAACTGACCCGCGAATGGTTCGCCGCCAATGGCCTGGTCATCACCCGCCCAGGCGGCGCCCGCTCTTATCTCGGCGCCATTGAAGGCCTGCCCGAGGTCACGGTGCGCTTCTTTCCGGCCTCCGAAATTGCCCGCGAACTGATCCGGGGCAATGTCGATTTCGGCGTCACCGGCCGCGACCTCATCCACGAGACCAGCGAGACCGGTCCCCAGTCCGTTGCCATTGCCCGCCCGCTCGGCTTCGGCAATGCCGATGTCGTCGTCGCGGTTCCCGATGCCTGGATCGACGTCACCCGTATGCATGACCTGGCCGATGTCGCCTCCGACTTCCGCTCGCGTCACGGCCGCTGGTTGCGCATTGCCACCAAATACATCACCATCACCCGCCAGCATTTCGCCCGCTTCGGCATTGCCGAATACCGGATCGTGGAAAGCCTCGGCGCCACCGAAGCGGCTCCGGCCTCGGGCGTGGCCGATATCATCGTCGATATCACCACCACCGGCTCGACCCTGACCGCCAACGCCCTGCGCGTCCTCGAAGACGGCGTGCTGCTGCAGAGCGAAGCCTGCCTGATCGTCTCGCGCACCGCCAAATTCAGTGCCAGGCGCCGCGCTCAACTCGATAGCGTGCTGTCCCGGCTTGGCGCGGAAGTCAGCCTCTAACCGGAGCCACCACGCTCCACCACCAGTTCATTCCCGCGCCGGGGGCAGTCTCCTTCTCTCTCTCTGGTCTCAACCAGGGAGGCCCCCACCAGCGCGCGCATGCGCCGGTGAGCGAGCCTAGCGATCCCCGCGAAACACCAGTTTATGCGCTGCCACGAGGTTCACGCCCAGTCCAGCCAGGCTTCCGGCGGCCACGGCCAGTGCCGGACGCCAATCCAGCGCTGGCAATACCGCCATTGCCCCGCCATAGGCCAGCCAGTTGACCATCGCGCCAGGGATCATCGCGAGCCCATATCGCCCCAGTTCGCGTCGCTTGCCCTGGCGCGCCGCCCGATCCGAGAATGCAAAATTGCGGTTGATCAGCCAGGTTGCGGTCACAGCGCAACTCCAGGACAGCACTCGCCCCCAGACCGGCCCAAGCAGCCCGAAGACCAGCGACAAAACCCCCGCATCGACTAGGTAGCCCGCCACACCGGCGATGGCGAAGGGCAGGGTGCGCTTCACGGCGTCGTCCGGCAAGAACGCTCGCCAACTGCGGGAATGTCGAGATAACGCAGGCGCTTGGCCTCGGCGCGCCCTGTTACTACACTGTCCATGATCACCGCTGTCGCGCCGGTAATCACCGCAGCGATCATGATCAGCCCGGCCAGCACGGCAGTCGGCAGGCGGGTCACCAGCCCGGTTTCAAAGAATTCGTAGACCACCGGTAGCGCGAGCAGCAGCGAACAGATCACGCCACCGGCCGCGATGAACGAATAGAGTTGGCGCGGCCGCTCGCGCACATAGAGCCGCACCAGCGATTTGAGAATGGCCAGGCCGTCGCGGATGGTGCCCAGCTTGCTCACCGATCCATCGATGCGTGAACTATAGGCCGTCTGCAGCTCTCCATAAGGCGCCCGCAGTTCCAGCGCATGGATGGTCAGCTCCGTCTCGATCTCGAAGCCCTTGGACAAAGCCGGGAAGGATTTGACGAAGCGCCGCGACAGCACCCTGTAGCCCGAGAGCATATCGGTGAAGCCGCCGCCGAACACCCGGCTCGCCATCCCGGTCAGCAGCCGATTGCCCCAGGCATGGCCCAGCCGGTATTCGGCGCCGTCCCCCACCGGCTTGCGGGTGCCCACCACCATGTCGAGCCCTTCCGCGATCAGCTTGTTGACCAGCGCCCCCGATTGTCCGGCATCATAGGTGCCATCGCCATCGGCCATCACATAGATATCGGCTTCCACATCGGCAAACATGCGCCGCACCACATTGCCCTTGCCGCGCTGCGTCACCCGGCGCACTGTCGCCCCCGCCGCAACCGCTGCTTCGGCGGTGCCGTCGGTCGAGGCATTGTCGAACACATAGATGTCTGCTTCGGGCAAAGCGGCTCGGAAGGCCTCGATCACGCTGGCAACCACCAGAACCTCGTTGAAGCACGGCAAGATCACCGCTACACAATTGCCTCGATACAGCCTGGTCGACATCCCGCCGATTCCTCCCAATTTCGCGGCGACGGTAACCCGGTAAGGGTTCTAGAATAGTAAGTGCCGCGCAATGCTTGATCCCATGATCCTCCTGGCCCTCGCGGGCGTCGGCCTGCTGGCCGGGTTCGTCGACGCCATCGCCGGTGGCGGCGGCATGATTGCGCTGCCGGCGCTGCTCTCGGCAGGTCTGCCCCCGGTCGCGGCCCTGGCCACCAACAAGCTGCAGTCGATGTTCGGCACCGGCATGGCGGCCTACACCTATTGGCGCGGTGGGTTTGTGTCGATCAAGGCATTGCTGCCGGCCATGGCGCTGACCTATGCGGGGAGCCTGCTTGGCGCCCTGGCAGTCAAGCAGATCGACACCTCTCTGCTTGATATTGCAGTGCCGGTCGCGTTGATCGGTATCGCGCTCTATTTCCTGTTCGCGCCCAATCTGTCCGATGCCGATAAGCTGGCGCGCCTGTCATTCCCGCGCTGGGTGCCGCTGCTGGGCTTCACGATCGGTTTTTATGACGGCATTTTCGGGCCAGGCACCGGCTCGTTCTTCACCATCGGCTTCGTCATGCTGTTCGGCCTGGGGATGACCCGAGCCTCCGGCAACACCAAGATTCTCAATCTTGTGTCCAACCTCGCCGCATTGACCATCTTCATTCCGGCTGGCGACGTCGTCTGGCCCGCCGGTCTGGCCATGGCTGCGGGGCAGTTGATTGGCGGCTATGTCGGTGCCCGTACCGGCATCCGCTTCGGTGCCCGGATCATCCGGCCGCTGGTCGTGCTCGTTTCCATCGCTCTCGCCTTGCGGCTGTTGTTCTGGACATAGGCCCCGGGGCAGGGCGTGGATAGATCAAGCCCTGTCGGGTTCGGGCATGGCTGCCGTCACCGGGCGGCGTCGATTTAGTCCAGCCCGGCCGCCTTGCGCAGCGCGTCATTGATCCGGTCCTGCCAGCCCGGGCCGTCATCCTGGAAATGCTCCAGCACGGCACGATCCAGCCGCAGTGAAACCAGTTCCTTGCCAGCGGGCGGGGCAACGGGTTTGGGCGGCGCCGCCTCGGCCGGCTTGCTGGTTGCCGATTTGAACGCAGCCTCGGCCCGGTCCAGCGCACTGGTGGGGCGTCTCGTCGGGGTCTTCATGCCAGTCGTCCTCGCTTCGTCCGTTTTGCGCTTCTGCCACCATCCGGCGCGGCCGACAAACAAAAAAGGCGCGGTGTTTCCACCGCGCCTTCTTCAAAGTCCGTGACTGGGAAGTGACGAGACTTCGAAGCCTTTCAGAGGGGAGCTGGATTAGAAATCCATGCCGCCCATGCCGCCCATGCCGCCGCCGCCCGGCATTGCCGGTGCTGCTTCCTTGGGGAGTTCGGCAATCATGGCTTCCGTGGTGATCAGCAGCGATGCAACCGAAGCCGCGTCCTGCAGAGCCGTACGGACAACCTTGACCGGGTCGACAATGCCCATCTGGATCATGTCGCCATATTCGCTGGTTGCGGCGTTGTAGCCGAACGTGAGCGAAGCGTTTTCCAGGATCTTGCCGACAACCACGGAGCCTTCGTCGCCCGCATTGTTGGAGATCTGGCGCACTGGCTCCTGCAGAGCACGGCGAACGATGTTGATGCCGGCCTGCTGGTCGGAGTTTGCACCCTTGGCCTGCAGGTTCGACGAAGCGCGGAGGAGAGCAGTGCCGCCGCCGGGGACGATGCCTTCTTCAACGGCAGCGCGGGTTGCGTTCAGCGCGTCGTCGACGCGGTCCTTGCGCTCCTTGACTTCAACTTCGGTCGAGCCGCCGACCTTGATCACAGCAACGCCACCGGCGAGCTTGGCAAGACGTTCCTGCAGCTTTTCCTTGTCGTAGTCCGAAGTGGTCTCTTCGATCTGCGCCTTGATCTGGCTGACACGGCCAGCAATGTCGTCCTTGGTGCCGGCACCGTCGACGATGGTCGTGTTTTCCTTGGTGATTTCAACGCGCTTGGCAGTGCCGAGCATGTCGATGGTCACGTTCTCGAGCTTGATGCCGAGGTCTTCCGAGATCACCTGGCCACCGGTCAGGATGGCGATGTCTTCGAGCATTGCCTTGCGGCGATCGCCGAAGCCAGGCGCCTTGACGGCAGCAACCTTGAGGCCGCCACGCAGACGGTTGACGACGAGGGTCGCGAGAGCCTCACCTTCAATGTCTTCGGCAATGATCAGCAGCGGGCGCTGCGACTGCACAACCGACTCGAGGATCGGCAGGATAGCCTGCAGGTTGCTGAGCTTCTTTTCGTGCAGGAGGATCACGGGATCTTCCAGAACGGCAGTCATCTTCTCGGCATTGGTCACGAAGTAGGGGCTGAGATAGCCGCGGTCGAACTGCATGCCTTCGACGACTTCGAGTTCGGTCTCGGCGGTCTTGGCTTCTTCGACGGTGATGACACCCTCGTTGCCGACCTTCTGCATGGCTTCAGCGATCATGTCGCCGATCGAGGCTTCACCATTGGCCGAAATGGTGCCGACCTGGGCAACTTCGGACGACGAGGTGATCTTGGTCGCGCGCGACTTGAGGTTCTCGACAACTTCGAGAACGGCCAGGTCGATACCGCGCTTGAGGTCCATCGGGTTCATGCCGGCAGCGACGGCCTTGACGCCTTCGTTGACGATTGCCTGAGCCAGAACGGTTGCGGTGGTGGTGCCGTCACCGGCAATGTCGTTGGTCTTGGACGCAACGGCGCGCAGCATCTGGGCGCCCATGTTTTCGAACTTGTCTTCGAGTTCGATTTCCTTGGCGACGGTAACGCCGTCCTTGGTGATGCGCGGTGCGCCGAACGACTTTTCGATAACGACGTTACGACCCTTGGGGCCGAGGGTCACCTTGACGGCATTGGCCAGGATGTTGACGCCGCGCAGCATCTTGTCGCGGGCTTCAGTGGAAAACTTTACTTCTTTAGCAGCCATGTGAGGCGCTCCTTAAGCTTGAAAGGGAACAGATCGAAAGTCCAATGAGCAGAAGCTCTTAGGCTTCGATGATGCCCATGATGTCGGATTCTTTCATGATCAGCAGGTCTTCGCCGTCGACCTTGACCTCGGTGCCGCTCCACTTGCCGAACAGGATGCGGTCGCCGGCCTTGACGTCGAGTGCAATGCGCTCGCCATCTTCGTCACGTGCGCCGGGGCCCACGGCCACGACGACGCCCTCGGAGGGCTTTTCCTTGGCGGTGTCCGGGATGATGATCCCGCCTTTGGTCTTTTCTTCGCTGTCGAGACGACGGACGACCACGCGGTCGTGCAGAGGACGGAAGCTCATTTTTGCTCCTATGGCATCATTTGAAATGCAATTTCGGACCCATTAGCACTCATAAAGCGAGAGTGCTAACAGGGTGCCCGGTATGTAGGAGGAGGGCCTTGCGGAGTCAAGATCGGTGAACCCTGCGGGGCTGTGGCGCGTTGTGCCTGCGCCCCCGTTTTCACCAGCATGGCAGGACCAGATGACACGCCAATGTCTCGACAAAAATATTACCATCACCAGGGTTAGCGGCCGCGTGCACGTGCTGTTCGACGATGCCGAGATCGGCAGTTCGCTCAATGCGCTTGAACTCGATGAGCCTGGCGAGCCGCTGCGCATCTTCCTGCCGCGCAAAGATGTGCGCCCCGATATTCTGGAAGCCTCCGAGACCCGCAAGCCCTGCCCCTACAAGGGCGAGGCGCACTACTACACGGTCAAGACCCTGACTGCGACCGGCGATGATGTCGCCTGGTACTATCCCGACCCTTGTCCTTTGGTCGCAGCCATCGAGGATCATCTTGTTTTTGCAGGGGATCGCATCGAGTATCGGCGTTCCGATGTCTGAGGCGCTTAGCCCTTCCGTCGGCGCTGTGGCTGAGGCATAAGAGACCCATGACCGAAAAAACCGCAAATCTTGAAATCCGTCTTCGCCTCAAGGGCGGCAGCGGCCCGAACTCGAACTGGCAGTGGGAAATCGTCGATGCCCAGGGGGGCATCGTGAAATCCGGCAGCGCCATGGGGCCCGAACACAAGGCCTTCGCCACCGCCCGCCAGTTCAAGGACAAGCTTATCAAGGCCGAGGCCAAGGCGCGCTGATCCTGCCGCAACCTGAACCTATCGCCCCGGCCTGCCGGGGCGCCCCTCTCCACGTCTAACTCCGAGATCACCTTGTCCGCTCCCGCCGTCCAGCCCGCTTCTCCTGCAATCGGGAGGCAGCAGCGCGCCCTTCACGGCATCGGGCTCAAGGTGGCCTCGGTCTGCATTTTCGTGATGATGTCCTCGCTGCTCAAAGCGGCCGAAGGCATCCCGGCGGGGCAGTTGGTATTCTACCGCTCCTTCTTCGCCATTTTCCCTATCGTCGTCTATCTGGCCTGGAGAGGGCAGCTGGTGGTCGGCTTCAAGACAGCCAATCCGGGTGGCCATGTCCTGCGCGGCCTGATTGGCGTCAGTTCCATGGGGCTGGGGTTCTATGGCCTTACCAAGCTGCCCTTGCCCGAATCCATCGCCCTCAGCTACGCCACGCCGCTGCTGCTGGTCATGCTCAGCGCCATCCTGCTCAAGGAACGCGTGCAGCTCTACCGCTGGTCGGCCGTCATTATCGGCCTTGTCGGCGTGCTCATCATGCTCTGGCCACGCCTGACGGTGTTCTCGGGTGGCGCGGGCATGGAAAGTGCCGAGGCCATAGGCGCCATCGCCGCACTGGCCGCCGCCGGCTGCGCCGCCTTCGCCATGCTGCAGGTGCGCAAGCTGGTGCAGACCGAGCGCACCGAAACCATCGTGCTCTATTTCTCGCTCAGCGCCAGCGTCCTGGCGCTGCTCAGCCTGCCTTTCGGCTGGGTCTGGCCCACGCCGGAGCAGACAGTGCTGCTGGTGCTTGCCGGTTTCGCTGGCGGCATCGCGCAGATTTTCCTCACCGCCAGCTATCGTCACGCCGACATGTCGGTGATCGCCCCGTTCGAATACACATCCCTGCTGCTCGGTTTGATCGTCGGCTATTTCGCCTTCGGCGATGTTCCCACCCCCGCCATGATCATCGGCGCCGCCATCGTCATCGGCTCCGGCATCTTCGTCATCCTGCGCGAACACCGCCTCGGCCTCGACCGCGCCAAGGCCCGCCAAGCCAATACGCCTTAGGGCAGGGCGCCACACCGCGCTGCGCTCCTTGCCATCCCGGGCGTCAGTTGGATCCCCGCGAAGCATGTCTCCCCACCCACAACGTCATTCCCGCGCAGGCGGGAATCCATTCTTGCCTCAGTCAGCGCGCGCGTGGTGCCGCCCTACGCCGCCCCGGCCACGCCCATCTCCGCCCAGCCCTGACGCTTGCGGTAAATCGTCGACGGGCTGATTTCCAGCGCCGCCGCAGCCAGCGAGACATTGCCACCAAAGCTGGCAATTGCATCCTCGATGATACGCTGTTCCTGCTGCCACATCGGCAGGATGGCCCGCCGCTCGCGGCGCGGCTCGGCTTCGCGGGTTTCCACCAGCGCCTTGCCCTCGATATCGGCAGCGCCAGCCATGGCGGCGGTGATTTCCCCGCCATCGAACATCACCACGAGCCGCCGCACCAGGTTCTGCAACTGGCGCACATTGCCCGGCCATTCCTGGCTGATCAGCAGGTTGGCAGTCTCGGCCGAAAAACCGCTGAACCGCTTGCGCTCTTCCCCGGCATAACGCTCGAGGAAATTGCGGGCCAGCACCATGATATCGGTCGGGCGCTGGCGCAGCGGCGGCAGGTGGATTGGCAGCACATGCAGGCGATAGAACAGGTCCTCGCGGAACTTCTTTTCTGAAATCAGCGCCATCGGATTGCGATTGGTGGCGCAGATCACCCGCACATCCACTCGCCGCACACCCGCTTCGCCCACCCGGCTCAGCGTCCCGGTCTGCAGGAACCGCAGCAGCTTGGACTGCAGCGACAGGTCCATCTCGCCGATTTCGTCGAGGAACAGCGTGCCGCCATCGGCCAGTTCGGCCGCGCCCTTGCGGTCTTCATGGGCCCCGGTAAAGGCACCACGCGCCACGCCGAACAATTCGCTTTCCATCAGGTCGCGCGGGATCGCCGCGCAATTGATCGCCACCAGCCGCTTGCCGGCCCGGGGGCCACGCGCATGCAGCGCTTCGGCGCACACATCCTTGCCGGTGCCGCTTTCCCCGGTGATGAACACCGGCGCTGCCGATGGCGCGATGCGCTCGATCTGCTCATAGACAAATTGCATGGCGCTCGATGCGCCGATAAAGCCGGAAAACCCGGTTACCCCTTCACCGGGGCGTGCCTCGATTGAAAGGCTGCGCAACTTGCCATGCCGCTGCGCCAGTTCGCCGATCCGTGCCGCAATGGCCGGACCATTGATTGGCTTGACGACATAGTCATGCGCACCGGCGCGCATGGCCGCCACGGCGGCCGATACCGAAGCGCCATCGGAAATCGCGATCACCAGCGCGCCCTCGGCCAGCCGCACCAGCCGTGCCACGGCATCGTCGCTGCGCTCGCTGAGATCGCTGAGGCTGGAAAGGTCGGCCAGGATGATGTCGAAACTGGCTTCGCGCAGGGCTTCGACCGCGGATTTGCCGCCCCCGACCGAAACGATGCGTGGCGCGGCGACCAGGCATTCAGCCAGGCTTCCAGCCACGAGGCGCGCGCAGGACACGTCGCGGTCGATCAACAGCAGCCGGCCGTTCGCGTCGCTCTCGCTTGCAATATGCATTGCCATGGGCCGTCCTTGCTCGTCACCGTCATTAATCTGCTCGCCAGCGCCCTGTCGTCCGGGTGGCCGTTCCGGGACAGGGCGATGCCGCGGTCGATTGTTCGCTAACAGGGTAAATAAACCGTTCCAGCCTATCGCTTTTTGCAAGTCTGATTGTTCTTGCCTACCTCTCGCACTGGGGCTTAATTCGGCGCATGGCCAAGGATTCGAGCGCTACCAACAATTTCGACCCGATTGCGCGTGGCGTTGCCCAATCGGGCGTCCGCATCGCCAATGAGCGCGCGGTGCTGACTTTGGTTGCCCTGGTGCCGGGCTTGTCCAATGCCGATCTGGCGCGCCGTTCCGGCCTTGGTCCGCAAACGACTTCGCGCATCGTCTCCGATCTGGAGGAGCGGGGTCTGATCAAGCGTGGCGAGGTTCTGCGCGGCCGCCGCGGCCAGCCCGCCACCCCCTTGTTCATCGATCCGGAAGGCGCCTATGCCATCGGCGTCGAGATCGGCTGGCGCCATTGCAAAGTCGTGCTGATCGATATTGCCGCCCGCCTGCTGGCCAGCATCCATCGCGCCTATGACTATCCCGATGCCCAGACCATTTTCGGCGACATCGCCGCCGACATTGCCACCCTGACTTCATCCATGACGCCACAGCAGCGCAGCCGCCTCGTGGCCATCGGCGTCGCTTCGCCCACCGCCATTGATCGCGGCATGGACCGCGTTGGCGCCCCCGCCGAGCAGCGTGAGCTCTGGAAGGGCACCGATGTCCGGGCGGCGCTGGCCCGGGCGACCGGGATGAACACAGTCTGGTTCAATGATGGCAATGCTGCCTGCTGGGGCGAGATTGTCGCTCATCCGGCACCGCGGCCGGCCGGCTTTGCCTATTTCCAGGTCAGCACATTCATCGGCGCGGGCATTGTCTCGGGCCAGGGCCTGTGGGAGGGCCCCACCGGCAATGCCGCCGATCTCGGGGCCATCGTCGTGCCCGGCGATGATGGCAAACCGGCCTTTGTGCATTTCGTTGCGTCCATTGCCGCTTTTGAAAGCCGGTTGATCGAAGCCGGTCTGGTCGTGCCCCCCGATAGTCCGGTGACCTGGGACTGGGCGGCGCTCGAACCCCATGTCACCGACTGGCTCGACTCCGCCGGCCGGGCCCTTGCCGCCGCCGTGGTCAGCACCCAGGCAATGATCGAGCTGGACAAGACCATTATCGATGGCGTCATGCCGCGCCCCATCGTCGAGCGCCTGCTCGAACGCATCCAGGTCCACCTCGATGCCCTGCCCACCCTGACTGTCGGCAAGCCGACCATCGCCATCGGCCATCTCGGTGCCGCCGCCGCTGCCATGGGCGCCGCGCATCTGCCGCTCTATCAGCGCTTCTTCTCGCCCGCCTGGACCCATTTCACCGACTGAACCGGCAAATGTCCGATTTTGCCACAATTGGCATGGGACACCGCTCCGGCGGTGCTTTTGCACCGGGTTGGGCGATGCTAGAAGCATTGAGCCGAATCCTGGCGCATTCAGGGATGCAGGACTGCTCGTGCAGGCATTGGTCTATACCTTCATCGCACTCGCTGCCCTCGGCGTAGGGGGCACGGCCTATTTCGGGCTGACCTTTACGCCGGCCGAGGCGATTCTCGCCGCCATCGTGTTTGCCAGCGTCTGCGTCATTCTGCTGGAGCGCTCCTTGCGCCAGCGCGCCGAAAATCGGCTCGAAAAGGCCATTGAGGACCTGTCGCGGCTCCTCGCCACCGATGCCCAGGCCGGTGCCGTGCTCGGCCAGCGCATCAATGCCCTTGCCGATCTCAATGCCGGCCATCGTCTCGAAGGCGTCGAGGCCGATATATCGGTGCTGGGAACCGTTATCCGCCAGGTCGCCGAAGCCGTCGCCGATATCGAGGAGCGCGCCGCCAAGCCCGACACCCCTGGTGGCCCCATCGCCGATACCGCAACGCCTGCGCCGGTGGTGCTGCGCGATCCATTGCCCACCATTCCACTTGATGCCCTGCGTCAGGCGCTCGATGAAAATCGGCTGATCTATCATATTCAGGCCATCGTCACCCTGCCGCAGCGCCGCCCCCAGGGCTATGATCTGGTGCCGCGTCTGATGCTGGAAAATGGCGAACTGGCCGACCGGGCCGATTTCATGCCCCGCAAGGGCGGCGAAGATATCGTCCGCCATATCGAAAGCATTGGCCTCGTCGAAGCCATCACCATCTGCCGCCGCGCCCGCACCAGCGGCCAGCCGGTCAGCGTCTATATTCCGCTGTCGCGCGCCACGCTCGGCGATCCGGCCTCCGCCGAGCAATTGGTCGCCATGCTCGAGGCCAACCGCGCCATTGCCGCCAGCCTGACCTTCCTCGTGCCCGAACACGAATGGAACGCACTCAATACCGTTGAACACGCCATTGCCGACGCGCTGGTCAAGAAGGGGGCGGGGTTCTCCATCGCCGGGGTCAAGTCGCTGCGCATCGATATTGCCGAACTGGCGGGGCAGGGGGTGCGCTCGCTGCGCATCGATGCCGCCCGCTTTGTCGAAGAGCCCGAAGCCTTCACCGATTTCCATGCCTCCGATATCGCCAATTACATTTCGCGCTTCGGCGTCGGCCTCCTGGCCACCGGCGTCACCAACGAGAATCAGATTCTCGAACTGCTCGATGACGGCGTGCGCCTGGTGCAGGGCCCTCACATTGCCCAGCCCGGTCCGGTCCGCTCCGATCTGTCGGTCGATCCGCCGCGCCCCTCGCCGACGCTGCGCCGCCCCGATTTCCAGCCGCCCCTGCGGTGATCCCTGCCATAGCGGGGCCGGCCCCGGTCGCCCTTTGCCCTTGATCATCGCGCCCAAGCTGCCACATAGACAAAGCTCTCCTCAAAGCCGCATTGGAACACGCCCATGACCCAGCCCTCCATCTCCGGCCTCGCCGATCTTGCCGGCCGCTACAATGCGGTGCTCTCCGATGTCTGGGGCGTGGTCCATAATGGCGTCGAGGCTTTCCCCTCCGCCGTCGATGCGCTGGTGCAATATCGCCGCCAGGGCGGCAAGGTGGTGTTCATCACCAACGCGCCGCGCCCTTCCGGCCCGATCATCGAAATGCTCGACCGGCTCGGCGTGGTCCGCGAGGCCTATGACGCCATCGTCTCCTCGGGCGATGCCACCCGCGTCATGATCGCCAAATATGCCGGTCGCCCCATTCACCACGTCGGCCCCGCCACCGATGACGACGCGCTCTATGAGGGGCTGGACGTCCGCCGCACCACCGCCGATGAGGCCGATGTGGTCGTGGTCACCGATCTGGACACCGATCAGGACACCCCCGAAATGTACCGTGAGCGCGCCAAGCTCTGGCTCGAGCGCAAGCTGCCGATGATCTGCGCCAATCCCGACCGGGTCGTCGAGCATGGCGACAAGATCATCTATTGCGGCGGCGCGCTTGGCGATCTCTATGCCGCCATGGGCGGCATGGTGCTGATGGCCGGCAAGCCCTACCAGCCGATCTACGAGGAGGCCTATCGCCTCGCCGAAGTCGCCGCCGGCCACCCGCTCGACAAGGCGCGCGTGCTTGCCATTGGCGATAGCGTGCGCACCGATGCCACCGGTGCCGCCCAGTTCGGCGTCGATCTGCTCTTCGTCACCGGCTCCATTCACGCCGCCGAACTCGATGCCTTCGGCAAGCCCGATCCGCAGGCGATTGTCGATCTCGTCGCCCCCAGCCGCGCGCATATGGCCGGCTTCCTGCCGCGCCTCACCTGGTAGCGTCACACCCCCCACTTGGCAAAAATCAGGTGCCTTCCCCTTGTGGGGAGGGCGCGGGTGGGGGTAAGGCTGCCGCTCCAGGCGTCTTCTCAGCGAACGGACTTGACTGCACCGTGACCGAATTTTTCCGCCTCTCCGATCTGGATTCAGCGCCGGCCGCCCTGCGCGGCGCCTTCGTCGCCATTGGCAATTTCGATGGTTTCCATCGCGGCCATCAGTCGGTGCTGGCCGTGCTCAAGGCGCGCGCCGCTGCCGCCGGCGTCCCTGCCATCGTGCTGACCTTCGAGCCGCACCCCCGCGATGTGTTCGCGCCCAGCCCCTTCATGTACCGGCTGACCGATGGCGACGCCAAGGCGCGCCTTGCCGAAGCGCTGGGGCTGGATGGCATTGTCATCCTCAATTTCGACCGCGCCTTCTCCCAGATCGAGGCCGAGGATTTCGTGTCCCGCTTTCTCGTCGATGCGCTCGCCGTCACCGGCGTTATCGTCGGCGCCGATTTCCACTTCGGCCGCCAGCGCCGCGGCACGCCCGCCTTCCTCAAGGCCGCTGGCGATGCCCAGGGCTTCTCGGTCGAAACGCTCGATCTGATGGGCGAGGGGAGCGAACTCATCTCCTCCTCGCGCATTCGCGCCGCCCTCTCCGAAGGCGATGTCGCCGCCGCCAATCGCCTGCTCGGTTATCACTGGTTCGTCGATGGTTGCGTGGTCAAGGGCGACCAGCGCGGCCGCGAACTGGGTTATCCCACCGCCAATACCATGACCCATGATGGCTTCCAGCTGGCGCAGGGCGTCTATGCCGTCCGCGCCCGCCTGGGCGATCGGGTGTTCGATGGCGTCGCCGCCTATGGCAAGCCCATGTTCAACAACCAGCGCCCGCCCTTTGAAACCCACCTGTTCGATTTCGATGAGGATATCTACGGCCAGACCATTACCGTCGCCCTGATCGCCCATATTCGCGGGCAGGAAGTGTTCAACGGCCTCGACGAGCTCATCGCCGCCATGGACCGCGACAGCAACAAGGCCCGCGCCCTCATTGCCGCCGCCCGGCCCCTCGGCGAGCTGGATCGCAAGCTCGGCTTCTTCGGCTGATCGGCGCCCTTGCCGGCCGGTGGGCCGGGGTGAGGCAAATCAGGCTTTGCCCCATGCGCCTCACCTTGCTACAACCCCCGCCAAATCTCCCCAACCGATTGCCGTCCCATGACCGATACTGCCGCGAGCGCAACCGAGACCGATTATTCGGCGACGCTGTTCCTGCCAGAGACCAATTTCCCGATGCGTGCGGGCCTGCCCGACCGTGAGCCAGGCTGGCTCAAGCGCTGGCAGGACATGGACATTTACAAGCTGCAGCGCGAGCAGGCGGCGGACCGTCCGCTGTTCACCATCCACGATGGCCCTCCCTACGCCAATGGCAATATCCATATCGGTCACGCGCTCAACAAGACGCTGAAGGATCTGGTGTCGCGTTCCATGCAGATGCTGGGCTTCAACTCGGCCTATGTGCCGGGCTGGGATTGCCATGGCCTGCCGATCGAATGGAAGATCGAGGAACAGTACCGCGCCAAGGGCAAGGACAAGAACGAAGTTCCAGTGGTCGAATTCCGCCAGGAATGCCGCACCTTTGCCGAGCAGTGGGTCGATATCCAGCGCGAGGAATTCAAGCGCCTGGGCGTCCTGGGTGAGTGGGACAATCCCTATCTCACCATGAGCTTTGACGCCGAAGCCCAGATCGCCCGCGAGCTGATGAAGGTCTCCACCTCCGGCCAGCTCTATCGCGGCAGCAAGCCCGTCATGTGGTCGGTCGTCGAACGCACCGCCCTGGCCGAAGCCGAAATCGAATATGCCGATTACGAGAGCGACACCATCTGGGTGAAGTTCCCGGTGCGCTCCGGTGGCGGTGAAATCACCTCCAAGGCTTTCCATGATCTCAACGCCTCGGTGGTGATCTGGACCACCACGCCCTGGACCATCCCGGCCAACCGTGCCATCTCGTTCTCGTCCAAGATCAGCTATGGCCTCTATGAAGTCGCCAAGGCGCCCGAGGGCAATTGGGCCTCGACCGGCGAAAAGTACATCCTCGCCGACAATCTCGCCGCCGAAGTCTTTGCCAAGGCCAAGGTCGAGGAATTCGTCCGTATCGGCGATGTCGATCCCGGCCACATCACCTCCTGCTTCCATCCGCTGCGCGGTCTCGGAGGCGGTTACGAATTCGAAGTTCCGCTGCTCGATGGCGAACACGTCACCGACGATGCCGGTACCGGCTTCGTCCATACCGCGCCGGGCCACGGCCTCGACGACTTTGAAATCTGGATGAATTCGGGCCGCAAGCTCGCCGAAAAGGGTATCGACACCGCCATCCCCTATGTGGTGGGCGATGACGGTTTCTACACGTCCGAAGCCCCCGGTTTCGAGGGCGCCCGCGTCATCGATGACAATGGCAAGAAGGGCGACGCCAATAACCGCGTCATCACCGCTCTGGCCGAGCGCAATGCCATGGTCGCCCGCGGCCGCGTCAAGCACTCCTATCCCCATTCCTGGCGCTCCAAGAAGCCGGTGATCTTCCGCAATACCCCGCAATGGTTCGTCTATATGGACCGCGATATCGAGGGTAAGGCCGGCGATACCCTGCGCCATCGCGCCCTCAACGCCATCGACGCGACCACCTTCTACCCGGCCGCCGGGCAGAACCGCCTGCGTTCGATGATCGCTGATCGTCCCGATTGGGTGCTCAGCCGCCAGCGCGCCTGGGGCGTGCCGATCACGGTGTTTGTCAACAAGGCCACCAACGAAATCCTCAAGGACGATCTGGTCAACCACCGGATTGCCCAGTCCTTCGAGGAAGAGGGCGCCGATGCCTGGTACAAGCCAGGTGCTGCCGAACGCTATCTGGGCGCCGACTACAAGGTCGCCGACTACGAGATGGTCACCGACATTCTCGACGTCTGGTTCGACTCGGGCACCACCCATTCCTGGGTCCTGCGCAACAAGCAGAAATGGCCGCATCTCAAGTTCCCCGCCTCCATGTATCTGGAAGGCTCGGACCAGCATCGCGGTTGGTTCCATTCCTCGCTGCTGGAAAGCTGCGCCACGAATGGCTACGCGCCCTATTCGAGCGTGCTGACCCATGGTTTCACCATGGACAGCGATGGCAAGAAGATGAGCAAATCGCTGGGCAATACCGTCGCCCCGCAGGACGTCATCAAGCAATATGGCGCCGATATCCTGCGCCTCTGGGTCGCCTCGTCCGACTATTCGGAAGACCTGCGCCTCGGCAAGGAAATCATCCAGACCACCGTCGACAGCTACCGCAAGCTCCGCAATACGCTGCGCTGGCTGCTGGGCAATCTGGCGCATTACCAGGCATCCGACGAAGTCCGCTTCGAGGAGATGCCCGAGCTCGAGCAGCTGATCCTGCATCGCCTGTCCCAGCTCGATGAGCAGGTGCGCGGCGCCTACAAGGAATACGACTACCGCAAGGTCGTCTCGCTGCTGACCAACTTCATGAACATCGAACTGTCAGCCTTCTATTTCGACATCCGCAAGGATGCGCTCTATTGCGATCCGATCTCCTCGATCAAGCGTCGCTCGGCCCTGACCGTTCTGCATCACCTGTTCGATTGCCTCACCGCCTGGCTCGCTCCCATCCTGGTCTTCACCATGGAAGAGGTCTGGCTGGAGCGCCATCCCGAGGACGGCTCCTCGGTCCATCTGCGGCTCTTCCCCGAAGTGCCGGCCGATTGGCGCAATGATGGTCTGGCGGCCAAGTGGCAGCTGATCCGGGGCGTCCGCCGCGTCGTCACCGGCGCGCTGGAAATCGAGCGCCGCGAAAAGCGCATCGGTTCCTCGCTCGAGGCTGCGCCCAAGGTCTATCTGACCGATGAACGCCTGCTGGCCGCTCTCGCCGGCGAGGACATGGCCGAAATCGCCATCACCTCGGCCATCGAGATCATCCCCGCCGATGGTCCGGCCGATGGTTTCCGTCTCGATGACGTGCCCGGCATTACCGTTGTGCCGGGTCTGGCCGCAGGCAAGCGTTGCGCCCGCTCGTGGAAGGTCCTGCCCGAAGTCGGCAGCGACCCCGAATTCCCCGACGTCAGCCCGCGCGACGCCCAGGCCCTGCGCGAACGCGCCGCGGCCGGACTCTAATTGCCCACCGGCCCAAAATCCCTCCCCCTTGCGGGGAGGGGTTGGGGTGGGGGTGCTGCGCTTGGCACTAGCTCCATACTGGAATGATCATGCTCCTGCGTTCCCCCGCCATTCTCGTCTCCCTGATGGCCGCCATCCTCGCCTTCGGCATTGACCGCGCCCACAAGGCCTACCAGGTCTCGTCCGACTGCGTCGCCATCGGCGCGTCGACATGCGTCGAAATCCTCACCCATTTCGTGCCCCTGTCGATGACCGGCTGGCGCGGTGGTGAAGTGGTGCAGGTCACCAGTTTCTTCGATTACGTGCTGGTCTGGAATACCGGCATTTCCTATGGAATGCTCGATGGCATGCCGCCATGGGCGCTCGGCGTGATCATGCTCGTCGCCATTGTTGCGCTCGCCGTCTGGTGGCTCCGCGCCGATAGCGCGCTGATCCGCCTTGGTCTGGCGCTCTGCATTGGCGGCGCGCTCTCCAATGCGATTGATCGCCTGATCTACGGTGCGGTGGCCGATTTCTTCCATTTCCACTGGGGCACGTGGTCGTTCTACATTTTCAATCTCGCCGATGTGTTCATCACCTTTGGCGTCATTCTGCTTATTCTGGACCTGCTGGGCGTTGGCCGTGCGGCCAAGGCTGCCGCATGAACCGCATTTGTGGCCGGGCGATCACGCCCGCAAACCGTGTGTGAACACGTTGCTGCCAGAATCTGGCCTTAGCTGGCAGGATGCGCTATAAGCGCCCGCCAAAGCCTCGCGCTATCGCCTTGGCGATGCGCCATCAGTGGACGGAGCGGCATGCTGCTCACAAGAAGGACGTTTCATGCGTAATGGATTGACCGGGCAGGTGGCTGCTCTTCCTGCCGCCACCCGAGCCGCACTTGTGTCGCTGGGCCTGCTGCTGGCGCTGGGCCTGAGCGCCTGCACCACCGCCGAGGGCACCAATGCCTTGACCGATCCCGTCACCTTCGAGCGCGAAGTGATGAGCTCGACCGCGCGCGGCCTGGGGTTGATCCCCGGCGAAGCGCCCAAGCCAGATCCCACCAAGCGCGCCCCATTGGTGCTGCCGCGCGATACTGCTGCCCTGCCGGCTCCGGCGGTCTCCACCGTCATGGCGCAATTGCCCAAGGATAGCGACACCGTTCGCATCGATACCGCAGGCCTGAGCCAGGCCGATGTGCAGCGCCTGCGCAATGCGCGCGTCGTCGACATGCGCTCGCTCTCGGGTCGGCCGCTGACCGAAACCGAAGCCCGCGCCCTGACGGCCCGCATGCAGCAGGCCGGCATGGCAGTCGCCGGCAATAACAAGCGCCCGCTTTATATGCCGCCGGACGAGTATTTTACCCGCGTTGGTGATAAGGATCTGGTCTGCAAGGCTGCCAATGGCGCATTGGTGTCGCTCCGCGATGCCAGCTGCCCGCCGGACATCCGCCGCGCCATTGAGAACAGCAAGCGCTAGACGCGCCCAAGCCGCCCGAATTTGACGCCCCGCTCACCAGCGGGGCGTTTCACTTATTGATCGATACCGGCTGCTCACTTTCCGGTTCGCTCAGAACGACATCGATGACCAGCGCCGCCCATCCGGGTCCCGCATGACATGAAGGCTCAACGCCATGACTGACTCTCCCGCCGTTCCCGACACCGGCGATCGCCTCGCCAAGGTCATCGCCCGCTCCGGGCTCTGTTCACGGCGTGATGCCGAAGCCTGGATCGTCGCCGGGCGGGTCACCGTCAATGGCAAGAAGGTGCTGACCCCAGCCTTCAACGTGACCGGCCGCGACAAGATCATGGTCGATGATGCCCCCCTCGCTGCCCGCCAGGGCACCCGCGTCTGGCTTTACCACAAGCCCGCCGGCCTCGTGGTCACCGAGAAGGATCCCGAAGGTCGCGAGACCATTTTCGAGCATCTCGAAACCCATGGCCTGCCGCGCGTCGTCACCGTTGGCCGTCTCGATATCAATACCGAAGGCCTCTTGCTGCTGACCAATGATGGCGGCCTCAAGCGCGTGCTCGAATTGCCCGCCACCGGCTGGCTGCGCCGCTACCGCGTGCGCGCCCATGGCACCGTCACCCAGGCGGCGCTGGATCGTCTCAAGGACGGCATCGAGATCGACGGCATCAAATACGGCTCCATCGAAGCCACGCTCGAGCGCGACCAGGGCTCCAATGTCTGGCTGGTCATGGCGCTGCGCGAAGGCAAGAACCGCGAGGTCAAGAACGTCCTCGGCGCGCTCGGCCTCGAGGTCAATCGCCTGATCCGCGTCTCCTATGGCCCGTTCCAGCTCAATGACATCCCGGTCGGCGGCATCGAAACCGTCAAGGCCTCGACCCTGCGCGAACAGCTCGGCAAGAAGCTGGCCGAGGCTGCCGATGTCGATTTCGACAGCGCCATGCCCGAGGCCAATGCCCTGATCGGCAAGCCCACCCGTGACCGCCTGACCGGCCGCGGCACCAATACCGTCGAGATCGCCCGCCAGCGATTCCGTTTTACCGACCATGCCGAAAAGACCGAGGCCGAGATCCGCGAAGAGCGTCCGCGCCAGGATCGCCCCGGCCGTTCCGATGGCCGCAAGCCTGCCCCCAAGCGTTTCGATGACCGCGAAGAAGACCTCGCGCCGCCGCGCCGCATCATTTTTGACGACGGCCGTGAGGAAGAATTCGTGCAGAAGAATTTTGGCAAGAAGACGTTCCGCGATCCCGACGACCAGCCCGCCGCCACCTTCGGCAAGCGCCCCGAGCGCGTCCCCGGCGCCAAGAAGCCCTTCGGTGACAAGAAGCCCTTTGGTGAGAAAAAGTCGTTCGGCGACAAGAAGTCGTTCGGTGACCGTCCCGCCTTCGACAAGCCCCGCGGCCCGCGCCGCGAAGATGGTGATCGCCGCCCCGCCGGTGCCCGCCCAGCCGGTGCACGTCCCACAGGCGACCGCAATGATCGCCCCAAGCGCGATTTCGATGCGCCCAAGCGCCCCTACGGTGATCGTCCGGCCACCAGCCGCCCGGTGGCGGCCCGCGTTGCCGCCTCCAAGTCGTATGGTGATCGCCAGCGTTCAGAAGGCGGCAGCCGTCCGCCGCAGGATCGTGCCTTCACCGGCACCCCGCGCGGCCCGCGTCGCAATGATGCGGCAGCCGAGCGTCCGCAGCGTGATTACGCGCCGCGCACCCGCCCCGAGGGCGAGCGCCAGGGCCCGCGTCCCGAGGGCAATCGCCGTCCCGATGGCAATCGCCCCGGCCGCAACTTCTCGGAAAAGCCGCGTTCATTCCGTCCCGATGGCGGCCGTCCCCAGCAGCGCAGCGAGCGCCCCGCCGGCGATCGTCCGGCCCGCTCCTATTCGGACAAGCCCGCCGGCCGCCCCGGCCGCGACGCTTTGGGTCTGGAATCCAAGACCTATGGCAAGCCCAAATCCCGTCCGGACGGCAAGCCCTATCCCAAGCGCGACGGCGCTGCCCCCGCTCGTGGCCCCAAGCCCGGTGGCTACGGCAAGCCCGGCGGCGCCGGTGGCCGCCCCTCCGCTGGTGGCCGCCCAACTGGCGGCGGTCGTCCCTCCGCCGGTGGCCGCCCCACCGGTGGTGCCGGCCGTCCTTCCGGCCCGCGTCGCCCAAAGCCCTGATATCCACCGCTCGTCACCCTCGGGCTTGTGTGGAGGGAATATGGTTTACTTGGCGCATCAGCCGGGATGCGCATCCCGGCTGATGCAGGCAGGAGGCCGTCTTTACGGGCTGGTTTTTGACAGCCGCGGTCAAGCAAGGCCCTGCCTGCTCCCTTTGACCCCGAACGGTTGATTGGGCTCTCGCCCGCACCACAAGCCTGGGAGCAAGGCCATGTTAGTACACTCCGGCTTCGTCGGCATCGACGTTTCCAAAGCCCATCTGGACATCCACATCCATCCAGCCGGCACGCATCTGCGCTGCGGCACTAGCCCCGGCGAGCTGGCTGATCTGGCGCGGCGCCTGGCCAGGCTTGG
>NZ_FQVC01000004.1:0-67355 GCF_900128975.1 Devosia limi DSM 17137
GAGTCGATGAACTGCATGGAGTCCGGGGACTTTGCGGCAAGAACCTGGAACACCCGCACCCACACGCCAGCCTTGGCCCAACGGTTGAAGCGGTTGTAGACCGTTGTCGAGGGTCCATAGCGCTCGGGCAGGTCGCGCCAGGGCGAACCGGTTCTCAACACCCAGAATATGCCGTTCAGGACCCTGCGGTCGTCTACGCGCGCAACCCCGCGCGGCTTGTTCGGCAACAGGGGCCTAATGAGTTCCCACTCGACATCTGTCAGATCAAATCGCGCCATCGCACCCTCCGATTAGCCTGGAGAGTGAATCACGATGGCGCCTAATCGGGAATCCCGTTTATGAGTTCAGAACCTAGCTCAAAGCTGGCGTCAGACAGTGACGCGGCTATGCTGTCGGCTCGATTCTTTGCGGGCGGGACAGCAATTGACGGATGATCGCATCGAAATCAGTGCTGATGACGTGCAGGCGCTGGTCGCGGCACAGTTTCCGCATTGGGCGCATCTGCCGGTGCGACCGGTCCTGCAGGGAGGCTGGGACAACAGGACCTTCCATCTCGGCGAACGGATGAAGGTGCGGCTGCCCAGCGCGCAGCGATATGTGGCTGCGGTCGAAAAGGAAAATCGCTATCTGCCGGGTCTGGCGGCGCAATTGCCGCTGCCGATCCCGGTGCCGCTGGCCATCGGGTCGCCGGGGCAGGGCTACCCCTATATTTGGTCGGTCTATGACTGGCTGGAGGGCGAGACCGCTTCGGCCCAGCGTATTGCCGACATGGCAGGTTTCGCCGCGGACTTGGGAGAGTTCCTCGTGGCGCTGCAGGCTATCGACGCCAGCGATGGACCACCGGCGGGCGAGCATAATTTCCATCGGGGCGGCGCGCTCAGTGTCTATGACGGCGAAACACGGGCCTGTATTGCGGCGCTGGGTGAGCGGATCGATGGCGCCGCGGCATTGGCGGTGTGGGAGGCTGCGCTCGCAGCGACCTGGCACGGCAGGCCGGTATGGGTGCATGGCGATATCGCCGCCGGCAACCTGCTGGTCCGGGATGGGCATCTGGCCGCGGTCATCGATTTCGGCAGTTCGGCGGTCGGCGATCCTGCGTGTGACCTGGTGATTGCCTGGCTGTTGTTCAGCGGGGAGAGCCGGTCGGCATTTCGCCGCGCCGTGGCTGCGGACGAGGCGGTCTGGGCCAGGGCGCGGGGCTGGGCGCTGTGGAAGGCCCTGCTGGTGATGGCAGAGGACCGCAATACCCCTCCGGCCGAATTGCCTGCCGCTGCGATTGTCGAGACTGTGCTGGCCGAGCATCGTCTGGCGCGCTGAACTATTCCTCGGGCTCGGTGGTGAACAGCAGTGGGTAACCCTTGCTGCGGGCAATTTCGGTCGCGCGATTGGCCTTGGCCTCGGCGATCTCCCTGGTGAAGACGGCAACGACGCAGGCGCCCCTGGTATGGGCGGTCAGCATGATCGCCAGCGCCTGAGCTTCGGGGACCCGGAACTCGGCCTTGAGCAGGCTGACGACGAAATCGCGCGGGGTGAAATCGTCATTGATGAGGATGACCTTGTGCAGTGGCGGCCGGGCGGGCTTGAGCACGGTCGCGGTGCGCGGCTTGGTATTGGTCTGGGTCATGGAAGCTCCTCCTGCGATGAGGAGCGGCCAGTATAGCACCAATAGCGGTCGATGCGATCACTTGCCGTCGTCGGTCGCATCCTGGCCGACGAGCCGATGGCGCAGATTACCGATGGCTGGAAAACCGTAACCGCTGCCGGGCGTGTCGAACATCAGTGCACCCTGCTGGTGATACGGGCTGGCATAGAGATCGCTGGCTATCCTGTGCAGGGTGAGGGTCAGTGCCTGGACTGCGTCCATGCCATGGCCGGCGCTGGATCGCGCCCCATCGGGCCAATCGATTTCGTAGCGGCATTTCCAGGACCGCCCGGCATGTTCGGGGGCATGGATACGGACCTCGCACGGAAGCCTGCTGGCGCCGGTGATGATGTGGAGAATACGGGTGGCGATCAGCATGGTGGTCGTTCCTAGCTGGCTTCCCTCAATCGCGGCTGACCATGCCACTGCAAGCCGCGAGGGCGCAAGTGACCGCATGATGAACCTTTGGCGGGCTGGTGGGTTTTGCGTGGAGCCAGCAATCGCCGCAGAGGAGCCTTTCATGACCAGTATTCCCAACATCGCGCTCAATGACGGATATGACATCCCCCAGATCGGTCTCGGGGTGTGGCAGATAGACAATGACAAGGTCGGCGAGCCGGTGCGCGCCGCTATTGATGCCGGCTACCGGCATATCGATACGGCCCAGGGCTATGGCAATGAAAGCGGTGTCGGCCGGGGGATTGCCCGCAATGGCATCGATCGCGACGAGTTGTTCATCACCTCCAAGCTGCGGACGCGGGACCAGGGGTATGACAATACGCTGCGCTCATTCATGGGGTCGCTGGACCGGCTGGAAATGGACTATCTGGACCTGTTCCTCATCCATTGGCCGGTGCCGGAGCAGGACAAATATGCCGATACCTGGCGGGCCTTCGTTCAGCTGCAGCGCGACGGTCGCATTCGCTCCATCGGCGTATCGAACTTCCTGCCCGAGCATATCGAGCGGATCGTCGACAAGACCGGCGTGGTGCCGGCAATCAACCAGGTTGAGACCCATCCCTATTATCAGCAGCGCGCCATCAGGGACTTCCACACCAAGCATCGGATCGCGCTGGAAAGCTATAGCCCACTCGGCGGCGGTGCGGTTCTGGGCGACAGGACCATTGGCGAGATTGCGCTCAAGCATGGCAAGAGCCCGGCACAGGCGATTATCCGCTGGCACCTGCAGGAAGGGCTGATCGCTATTCCGAAGTCGGCCCATGCCGACCGGATCAAGGCCAATCTTGAGGTGTTCGATTTCGAGCTGGACGCCGAGGACCTCAGACGGATTGCCGCACTGGATCGGCCCGATGGCAAGAAGCTCACGCCACCCGAGCAGATGAACGACCTGTTCTAGAGCTGCAGCTTGAACCCCGCATGGGTCGGCTTGAAACCGAGGCGGGCATAGAAACGGTGGGCGTCGGTGCGGATGTTGTTGGAGGTCAGCTGCACCATCTCGCACCCCGCCTCCCGGCACCGCTCGATGGCCCATTGCACCATGGCGGAGCCATAGCCGGTGCCGCGTTGGTCGGGCCGGATATGCACATGTTCCAGCAGGCCGCGTTTCAGGCCGAACTGGGGCAGCCCGGGAATGATCGAAATCTGCAGGGTGCCGATGATCTCGCCGGCTTTCTCGACCACGATCAGGCGATGGGCCGGATCGGCGTCAATTTCATCCAGCGCTGCGCGATAGCGGGGATCGCCGAGGGTTGCCTGATCAAGCGGCGGTGCAGCGGCACCACGGGAATCCCCGGCGTGCCCCAATGTCAGGATGGTGGCGATATCGGCGTGGGTCGCGTCGCGAAACAACAGGTCGGCCATGGTAATCCCCGCAGTGTGGCTGCCACTATCGATGGAAATCGGGGCGATGCAAGTCCGGACAGGCTAGCGACGCCGGGGACTGATCAGCCGGGCCAGCAGCAGGACGAGGACTGCGGCCAGAGCCGGCGCCAGCGCCAGCCAGGAACCAGCGGCCCAGAGAGCGCCGGTGCCGGCCCACATGATGGAGGCAAAGGCCTCGCTGAGGGTGGCGGCGCGCGAGGCGACCTGGCGGCGGCGGAACATCGAACGCCTGGCGACCACCCGGAACCAAAGCTGGATGGCGGTTGCCGAACCGGCCGACAAGGCGGCGCAGATTGCGGTGATCGCAGCCATCTGCACGGAAGACAGGGCGATCAGCACCAGCAAGGGCGCCAGCACGGCGGCAATGATCACCAGCACCGCCTCGATCTTGGCGATCAGCACCGAGCGCGGCGATACCGGGGCGGTGACGACCAGATCGTGCGCGTCCTCACCGGAGATGGCGAGCCAGGCGAGGCCGCCGGCCAATTGTCCCGAAGCCATGACCAGCACCGGTACCACGACGACAAAGGCGCCGGCGCTGTTGCCATAATTGATCCAGAGCATCAGTGCGGGCGGCAGCAGATAGAGGATCTGCATCAGCGTCTGCGACAGCAGCCACGGATCGCGCTGCAGCAGGCGCCATTCCTTGAGGCGCAGCACATGGCGCTGGGAGGCGCTGCGGAAGCGGCGGCTCGAGGGGCGGCGCTGGGTGCGGACATGAGACAGGCCGGTGGCGGAAATGGCGTGGCGGCCATAGCTCGAGGCGGTGACGGCGACGGTCAGCAGCAGGGCGCCAAAACCGATGATGGTGACGGCGAGCAATGCCAGGGGGGCACCCATGGCGGCGCGGGCCGGCAGCCAGAGCAGGCTTTGCTGATCAGGCGTGGCGGCGACAATTTCGGCCGATTGCAGCAGGGTAAAGCGCGAATAGCTGCCATAGTAGAGGATGGCTGCGGCCTGAATGCCAATGACAAAGCCGGCGCCAACGATTGCGGCGACGATCTGCGCGATCAAGCGGGTGCGCTTGGGGCCAACCAGCCGGAACAGCACGATGGTGATGGCGACCGCGATGGCGGCCGACAGGGCGCCGACCGAGGTGAGCACGCCATAGGCGGCGAGCCAGTGGGGGCCATCAAGCAGCGCCAGCATGTTGATCAGGGGGCTCGCCAGGAGACAGGACAGCAGCACCGTCGACAGGGCGACCGCGCCGGTGCGGACGGCAAAGAGACGGCGGGAGGAGGCGGGCGAGGACAGGATCAGATCGAGGTCGGAGCGGGCGTAATAGACGCGGGTGACCGATTCCAGTGCCTGGGAGAGCATGACCGACCAGAACAACAGGCCGCCGCCGGTCAACAGGACCAGTGTTGGCTTGTCGGGCGTGATGCCATCGGCGACCCAGGGCGCGACAAGTCCATAGGCGAGCAGATGCAGCAGCGCGGCGACGACAGCGAGTACGGCCAGGAGGACCATGCCGCGGGTCCGGCGGCCGCCGCTCATCATGGCGAGCCATTCACGCCAGGCGAGATTGAGCTCGTGGCGGGCGAACCAGGCTATCGAGGCGGGAGCGGTGCTCATGCGGCAGCCGGTTCGGCAGCAACCAGGTCGAGGAAGATTTCCTCAAGGCTGGTTTCTCTCCCGACGCGGGCGCGCAGTTCGGCCAGAGTGCCTTCGGCAATCAGGCGGCCATGGGCGATGACGCCGATGCGTTCGGCCATGCGCTCGGCAACTTCGAGAATATGCGTGGTCATGATGACGGTGACGCCCTGGCGGACCTTTTGCAGCAGCACGTCCTTGACCTGGCGGGCCGAGCCGGCGTCGAGGCCGGTCAGGGGTTCGTCGAGAATGATCAGCCTGGGGTCATGCACCAGCGCGCCGGCGAGGGCGACCTTCTGCAGCGTGCCCTTGGAGAAGCTGCCGCAGAGATCATTGGCGTGGGGAGCGAGCCCCAGCCAGTCCAGCAGCTCGTGCGACTTGGCCTCGGCGGTATGGGCGTCGATCTGCCAGAGACCGGCGACGAATTCGAGATATTCCAGCGGGGTCAGCCGGTCATAGACCATCGGTTCGTCGGAGACCCAGGCGACGATCTGCTTGGCGGCGAGGGGATGGCTGCGGACATCGATGCCAAAGATTGCGATGTCACCGGCATCGGGCTGCAACAGGCCCGCGACCATGCGCAGGATGGTGGTCTTGCCAGCGCCATTGGGGCCGAGCAGGGCGTAGAACTCGCCGGCGCGCACCGTCAGCCCGAGATTGTTGATCACCGGGCGGTCGAAGCTCTTGGCGAGATTGGAGATGGCGAGGGCAGGGACCGTCATGGCGTCGCTCCGACTGGAAAGCCGGGTGAGCCTATGCGGCCTGTGTTTCCCGCCCGTGAATCGGCAGCGTTAAGATTTTGGCACTGCGGCCGGCGAGTTCATGGAGGACAAGACCGGCGACCGCCCTGAAATCCTGATCTCTGCGGGATGTGGGGATCGGGCCATGGGTGGTCCCCCGCGAACGGGAGACCACAGGGCAAGGAAATCAAAGCGCGATGCGATAGATGCCGAAGCCGGTGTCGCTGGTGTCGCCGGTCGCCTCGATCTTGACCGCGGTGACGTCGTCGAGATGCTCGGCGGCCTTTGGACCGGTCTCGAACAGCACGGTTGTGTCGCCAATGGGGGCGAGGGACCAATTGCTGTCAGCCGACGGGTTGATGGTGCCGTTCTCGACGATGAAGCGGACGATCAGGTCGCGATTGGTATCGGGGCCCTTGAAGACGATGACATCGGCGCCGATGCCCGGGAAGGTGCCGCCGCCGCCCGCGCGGTAATTGTTGGTGGCAACGATGAACCTGGCGGCGGGATCGATCGGGGCGCCGTTGAACTGCAGGTCAGCGATGCGGTTGGCGTCGGGATTGAGCGTTTCCTTGCCGTCCGAAGAGTATTTGGAGGGCTGGGTCAGGTCGATCTTGTAGGTGACGCCGTCGATGATGTCGAAATTGTAGGACGGGAAATCCGGATTGATCAGGGCGGCATCCTTGGCGCCTTTTTCGACCTGGTTGAAGATGCCTGCCGAGCGCTCCAGCCAGTTCTTGACGTCGGCGCCGGTGATGGCGACGGCCTGGATGGTGTTGGGATAGAGGTAGAGGTCCGCCACGTTCTTGATGGCGACCGGGCCGACCGGAACATCGGTGTAGTAATCGGGACCGCCACGGCCGCCCGACTTGAACGGCGCAGCCGCCGATAGCACCGGCAAGGCTTCCCATTCGGTGCCCTTCATCATCTGCTGGATGTACCAGGTCTGCGCCTGCGAGACGATCTGCACCGACGGGTCGTCGGCCACGAGGGCGAAATAGGAGTGCAGCGGGGCCGAGGTTTCGCCGACGGCGCGGCGCACATATTCGAGCGTTTCGCCATGGTCGGTCTGCGCCGCGGCCGCGACATCGGCTTCATTGTCGACCAGCGGATTGACCTTGCCCTCGACGCGCTCGAAAATCGGGCGGGCTTCGGAAGTGTGGGAGACAATGCTCCACTTGCCGGCGGCGTCCTGCTCGAGCAGCAGGTCGATCAGACCCATATGGCTGCCCCAGAAACCAGCCATGACGGCGGGCTTGCCATTGAGGGTGCCGGCTTCGTTGTCGACGCCTTCGATATCCTTGTAGTCGGTGCCCGGGAAGACCAGGTGATGGTGGCCAGTCAGGACCACGTCGATACCATCGACGGCAGCCAGCTGCAGCGAGGCGTTTTCGGCGCCGGGGACATGCTCGCCACCGGCAATACCCGAATGGGAGAGTGCGACGATGATGTCGGCACCCTCTTCACGCATCTTGGGCACATAGGCCCGGGCGGTTTCAACGATGTCGCGGGTGTTGACCTTGCCGGTCAGGTGGGTGGCGTCCCAGGTCATGATCTGCGGCGGCAGGAAGCCGATCAGGCCGATCTTGATGGTCTTGGTGGCGCCGGAGCCGTCGGTCAGCGTCTTTTCGACGATGCGATAGGGCTCGATATAGGTGGTGTCGGACAGAGGATCGGCGGCCAGTTCGCCCTTGACCAGATTGGACGAGACGAAGGGGAAGGTCGCGCCGGCGAGGGCCTTGTCGAGGTAATCGAGGCCGTAGTTGAATTCGTGATTGCCCAGGGTTGCGGCGTCATAGCCGAGCGTGTTCATCGCGGCGATCATCGGATGGACATTGCCGTCGAGACCCTTCTCATAGGCGACGTAGTCGCCCATCGGATTGCCCTGGATGATATCGCCATTGTCGATCAGCATGGAATTGCCGGCTTCGGCGCGGATCGCTTCGATCAGCGCGGCGGTGCGGGCCAGACCCATCGTGTCGTTCGGTGCATCGGCATAATAGTCATAGGGAAAGACCGCGACATGCAGGTCGGTGGTTTCCATCAGGCGCAAATGGGCCTGATTGGACTGGGCGCTGACCGCAAACGGGTGCAGCACCGCCATGGCGCCGACGCTGACGGAGCCGGCCAGGAATGTGCGTCGGGATATCGTGGGATCGAATTTCATCGCATGTCTCCAAGACTATCAACTGGGTTGAAAAATCCGTCACACGGGCACGGCTGGGCAGAGCCAGCGCGGTTTCCGTGGCGTCATGGTTCTCCTCATGCCGCCGGCAGGTGACGCTGCGATGACGGTGGCGAGAGGGACGGTATGGATTTTTGATCGCTTGGTCAATTTTGTTGAACGGGCCGTGTTTCGACCCTTCGATAGCGCTGGCGCGGAACCCTTTGCGCGCGATAATGCTTGTTGAGTGGTGGGCGGTGCGACCCCCGCGGAAATCATGAGGACCAGCCCGATGAAATGGCGCGGACGCGAGCGGAGCAGCAATATCGAAGACCGGCGCGGGCAGGGCGGTGGCCTTGGCGGGTTGGGCGGCAGTCCGTTCGGGCGTAGCGGCGGCATGCGCATTCCCACAGGCGGACGCTCGGGCGGCGTTGGCGGGATGATCGGCATCATCGTGGTGCTGGGCATTATCTGGATGGTGACCGGACAGAGTCCGCTCGACATGCTGGCCGGCGGCGCACCCAGCACGTCCTCGGCGTCCTCGACGCAGCTGCCAGCGGAGGGCCAGGATGAACTGACCGATTTCGTCGGTGTGGTGATCAAGGAAACCGAGACCATGTGGGGCGAGGTCTTCGCCGCATCGGGGCAGGATTACCCCGAGCCGACGGTGGTCCTGTTCAGCGGCCAGGTGAACACGGCCTGCGGGGCCGCCGATTCCAGCACCGGACCGTTCTATTGCCCGGGCGATCAGAAAGTTTACATCGACCTGAGCTTCTACGACCAGCTGCGCCGCCAGTTTGGCGCGCCGGGCGATTTCGCCCAGGCCTATGTGCTGGCCCATGAAGTTGGACACCATGTGCAGAACCTGACCGGCGTGCTGCCGGAGTTCAATCGGCGCCGGCAGGCGATGGGCCAGGACGAGGCCAATGCCTATTCGGTGCGCATCGAATTGCAGGCCGATTGCTATGCCGGGGTATGGGCCAATTATGCCGGCCAGCAGAACCTGGTCGAGAATGGCGACTTCGAGGAAGCGCTCAATGCCGCCGACCAGATCGGCGACGATACGCTGCAGAAGCGCATGCAGGGCTTTGCCGTGCCCAAGACGTTCAATCACGGGACGTCGGCGCAGCGCAAAACCTGGTTCGAACGCGGCTACAGGACGGGCGACGTGAACCAGTGCGATACGTTCGCGGGCAATGTGTAGGCAGACTGGCGCGTGACTTGTCGGCTGGCTGAGATTGGCCAGCCGGCCCAAACGTCCCACTAGAGCGGGTGCTGCATCCAGAGATTGGGCTCGATATAAGTGGCCCGATCGGCAGCGAGATCGACCTCGAGCGGTGCGAGGGCGCCAGCAATGGCGTAAAGCCCCGAGGCCGGGAAGCGCAGGCCGCTCCAGTCCTGCCATTGTGCAATTGTGCCGGTCATGGTCATCGAGGCCATGGCCGGGCCGATCACGGTGGCGCCAAGCGCCTCATGGGTGCGCAGCCAGGGGTCGAACGGCGTGCCATCGGGGCGGCGCCAGCCGCAATAGGTGGCAAAGTCCTGCAACGGATACAGCGACTTAAGGGTCGGACGAACCGGCGCCACCATGCTGGTGAGCCCTGCAGCATGGGCCGGCGGCTTCATAGCGCCAAGCAGACGTTCGGCCAGGCCGGTGCCACGATAAGCCGGGCGGATGGCGACGGAGAGGGCGGAGAGGGCATTGACCGGCATGCCCTGGCGCGCGGCGGTGACACCGAGTTCGAGCACGGCATCCCAGCCCTTATTGGGGAGTGGCGCATCGGGGTCGCGCCAGAACGGTACGCTGTTGCCGAGGCCGACAACAGCCCCGCTCGCATCATCAACCGCAAGGGTCTGAAAATGAGCGAGCGCGGAAAGATAGAGATCATCCCAGTACTCGGTCAGCGCGGCGGTGATCAGATAGGCCGGCCAGATCTCTTCGCCCATGGCAGATGCCGAGGCGACGAGATCGGGCCGTTCGGCCACACTGATCAGGCTGACACTCAAGCCTTGGTGAATTCCGGCTTGGTCTCGAGGCCCTTCTGGGCGCGGACGTGGTTGATGAAGCGCGTGAACAGGTAGTGGCTGTCGCGCGGGCCGGGGCTGGCTTCGGGATGGTACTGCACCGAGAAGATCGGCTTGCCATCGACCGAGAGCCCGGCATTGGAGCCGTCGAACAGCGAGATATGGGTCTCGGTGACGCCAGCGGGCAGGCTTGCCTTGTCGACGGCGAAGCCATGGTTCATCGAGGTGATCTCGACCTTGCCGGTGGTCAGGTCCTTGACCGGATGATTGGCGCCGTGATGGCCCTGATGCATCTTGGACGTGGTGGCGCCGAGCGCGCGGCCGAGCAATTGGTGGCCGAGGCAGATGCCGAAGACCGGCTTGCCGGTTTCCATCAGCTTCTGGATGGTGGGCACGGCATATTTGCCGGTCGCGGCCGGATCGCCGGGGCCGTTGGACAGGAAGATGCCATCGGGATTGTGCGAGAGAACGTCGGCAGCCGTGGCAGTGGCCGGAACCACCGTCACCTTGGCGCCCTGATCGGCGAGGCACCGCAGGATATTGCGCTTGGCGCCGTAATCGATGGCGACGATATGGAATTCAGGCTTGTCCAGCGTGCCGTAGCCTTCGCCCCACTTCCAGCCGGTCTGGTCCCAGTGATAGGTCTGGGCGGTGGTGACTTCCTTGGCCAGGTCGAGACCTTCAAGGCCTGGGAAGGCCTTGAGTTCGGCCATGATCGAGGCGTCGTGGAAATAGCCGTCCTCGGCGTGGGCGATGACGCCATTGGGCATGCCATGCTCGCGGATCTGGGCGGTCAGGGCGCGGGTGTCGATCCCGGTAATGCCGATAATGTTGCGCTTCTTGAGCCAGGCATCCAGCTTTTCAGCAGCGCGGTAGTTCGATGGGTTGGTGATGTCGGCCTTGAGCACGACACCGCGGACGCCCGAGAGCGCGGCCATGTTGACCGTCTCGATATCCTCGTCATTGGCGCCGACATTGCCGATATGGGGGAAGGTGAAGGTGACAATCTGGCCCGCATAGGACGGATCGGTCAGCACTTCCTGGTAGCCGGTCATGGCGGTGTTGAAGCAAACCTCACCCGCCGCATGGCCTTCGGCGCCAATGCCGTGGCCCTCAAGGCGCGTGCCATCGGCCAGGATCAGAAGGGCGGTCGCGGGTTTTTTCTGCCAGCCGGTCACGGTGGGTCTCCAGGATTGTTCTCGCACAAAATGTACCGGGCGGCTGAGGGCGCGTCCGTGACTTTGGCGTTTCGCTTTCGGTTGAGGCCTCCTCATAGAAGCAGCAAACCGGCTACGCAAGGGGCGCAACACCATTTGTTCCGGGATATGAGAGGCAAAACCCGGCGGTTCAAGGGCATAGACCGCTTGCGGACATTGCGACGCAGGGGCCGCGCCGGGGCGCCAATATTGTACCAGCTTGGCAAGTCTGAGCCGAAAGTGCAGTATTCGTGCGGGTTTGAGGATGGAGGGAATCGTTATGGTCGCGTTGGCCGCAACAAGTAAGTCAAATGCGATGCCGATGGCACTGCGCGCCGGCATCATGGTGGTTGGTGGGTTGCTTGGCCTGTTCTGGCCATCAGGCGCACTGGCCACGCTGGTTACCATCGGCGGCGTGCTGATGATCCTGGATGGCGGGCTCGGCCTATGGCGCCTGGCATTTGCGCTGGAGCGGTCCTCGCAGTTCTGGGCTACGGTGGCGCGTGGCGCTGTGGCGGTAATCGCCGGCCTGATGATCGTGGGCTATCAACTCAGTTCCTCGGCGCTGGGTGAGTCGGGCCTTGTCACTACCATTGCCGTGCTTGCCCTGCTGGTGGCGGCGCTGGATCTCTATCTGGCAATCGCCAGCCGCGACACTGCCCCCAAGGGCAGCTTCTGGCCATCGCTGATGGGCGCGGCGCTCTATGCCGCATTCGGCCTGCTGCTGCTGTTTTTCCCGATTGCCGGGGCAATGACGCTGATCAAGATCGCCGGTGGCCTGATGCTCGCTTATGGCGTGTTTCTGATCTACAGCGTCTGGAACGTCACGCATACTGCGTGATTGAGAAATTGGCCGCGCCATACCATATGGGTGGCATAGGCTAGATTTGGGCCCCCGGCCGGCGATTGACGCCAGCCGGGGGCTGTTTTGTTCGAAGAGGTAAAACACATGCGTGAAGAGATCAGTGAAAGCCTGAAAGTGGCACTCAAGGCTCGTGACCAGCGTCGGACGGCGACGCTGCGGGCGATCAATTCCGCCATCCAGGACAAGGACATCGCCATCCGCACCGAGCAGCGGGGTCCGACGACAAATGAGGAAATCCTCTCGATCATTCAGAAGATGGTCAAGCAGCGCGAAGAGAGTTTTGCCATTTATGCGCAGGCCGGGCGCACGGACCTGGCGACTGTCGAGAAGGAAGAAATCGACATCCTCAACGAGTTCCTGCCCAAGGGGCTGACCGATGAGGAAGTCGAGGCGGCCATTCGTGCTGCCATCGCCACCACGGGCGCCGAGGGCGCCAAGGACATGGGCAAGGTGATCGCCCAGTTGAAGGTCGACTATCCCGGCCGGATCGATTTCGGCAAGGCCAGCGGCAAGGTCCGGGCTCTGCTGGCCGCCGGCTAGATTGAATTGGGAGGCGCCATTCGGTGCCTCCTTTTTGTATTCAGATCTCGTCGAGGAATTCTTCGAGAACACGGTGCAACCGTTGTTGCCGAATGGTTGCCAGCTTGCGGCCTGCGGCGGTGTTGAAGCCGTCGACCAGCTTGAACAGCTTGGTCTGGAAATGATCGATGGCGAAGCGCCGGTCGTCATAGTCGCGATGCGCGGCCGTGGGGTCGGCGGGATCATAGAGGCCGCTGCCCATGCGTCCGGCGATGTAGAAGCAGCGCGCTGCCCCCACCATGCCGATGGCGTCCAACCGGTCGGCATCCTGCAGGATCTTGGCCTCCAGGGTTTCCGGCGCAATGCCCGCGGAAAAGCTATGGGTCAGGATGGCATGGGCGACTGCGGCAATTGCATCTTCGGCCCAGCCCAGTTCGCGCAACAGACCGCTGGCCTTATCAGCGGCGAGGGCCGAGGCCTGGGCGCGCAGGGGGGAGTTCTTTTCAACCGCGACGCAATCGTGCAGCAGGGTGGCGGCGGCGAGGATCTCGCCTTTGCCGCCCTCGGCGGCGTGAATGGCGCGGGCATTTTTCCAGACCCGCTGCAGGTGCGCGACGTCATGGGAGCCGTCGTCACCCGAGACGGCGTGCGGCAGCAATTGGTCGGCAAGGTGCTGGTAGGGGGCGAAGGCGATAGCGGACATTATTGGCTCCGTCGAAGGCGCGAAGCTCATCCGAGTCGGTGGGTCGCGCAAAGCGAAAAAGGCGGACCGGAGCCCGCCGTTTTCGCTTTGCTATTCGGCAGGAACCCCGCTGAGCGCCGGCGGCGGGGTGGCGCCACTGCGCTTTTCCCAGACATAGGAGAGGACGGCGATGGCAACTGCAAGTAGCAGAGCGCCAGCCCCGATCCAGGGCAGGTTGCGATAGCCAAAGCCGTTTTCCAGCAGCGCCGCGCCCAGTACAGCGCCAATGGCGATGCCGATATTGAAGCCGGTCGGGATCAGGGCCGAGGCCAGATTGGGCGCATCAGCCGCCCAGGCCAGCACGCGGGACTGCACCGGCGAGCCGAAGGCGAAGTTGACGCCGCCCCAGGCGATGACGGTGACGGCCATGACAATCGCATAGGGGCTGGCAAAGTAGATCGCCATGTAGATGGCAGCCTGCAGCAGCATGATGACGATCAGCGACGGCATCAATTTCCAGTCGGCGAGGCGCCCGCCGATGAACACGCCAATTGTGGAGCCGACGCCGAACAGCAGCAGGATCCAGGGCACGGTGTCCTTGTCGAGCATGGTTATTTCGATGAGCAGCGGGGCGATATAGGTGAACAGGCTGTATTGCCCGATCATCACCAGCACGACGATGGCCAGCGAGGTGACGATCTGCTGGCGGCCCAGCGCCTTGAATTCGCGCATGAAGCTGCCGGTCGTGGCGCCCTGGCCGGCAGAGGCCGGCAGGAACAGCGCAGTGGCGATGGTGGCGAGCAGGCCGAGGACGCCAACGGCCCAGAAGGTGGCGCGCCAGCCCAGGGCATTGCCGATGGCGGTGCCGGCGGGAACGCCCAGAATATTGGAGACGGTGAGGCCGGACAGGATCAGTGCCACGGCAAAGCCGCGACGATCCTCGGGGACAAGGCTGACGGCGACGATGGCAGCAATGCCGAAATAGGTGCCGTGGACCACCGAGACGATGACGCGCGCGGCCATCAGTAGCTCGAATGTCGGGGCGATGGCGCAGAGGACCTGACCGAAGGTGAAGCTGGCGCCCAGCAGCAGGATCAGGGTCTTGCGGCTCAGCTTCTTGGTCAGCACCGCCAGGACCGGGCCGCCAATGGCGATGCCGATGGCGTAGCCCGAAATCAGGAAGCCAGCGACGGGAATGCTGATGCCAAGGCCGCTGGCGACATCAGGCAGAATGCCGGCAATGACGAACTCGGCCGTGCCGAATGCAAGTGCGGCAAGGAACAGGGCGATAAGGGGCAGGGACATGAATCAATCCGCCACGGGCGGGCCTCGATGGAAGAGGGGTCAAACCACACCAGCCGCCGGCAGGCAATGAACAAGTTCTCCAACGCGTGATAGTTTCTGTCACCGCACGGTAATGACTTGCTTTTTGGTGTTTGGACCGTCGCAAGGCTGGGCTAAGCTCGCATGGGGACTCGACGGGGGTCCGTCACAACGGAGGGTTCGACTATGGCGGTTTCGTCCAATATGGCCAACCGGTTTGCATTCGCGACAGCCTTGCGCGGTCTGCTGATGTTGCTGGCTGGTATCTATGCCGTGTTCTGGCCAGCGCAGGCCCTAACCGTGCTGGTCCTGGCCGGTGGTATCCTGCTGGTTATCGACGGGCTGCTGGGCCTGTGGAGCCTGACTTTTGGCGGCGGCAAGAGCGGCAATTACTGGTTCGACGTGGTGGCCAACGTGCTGTCGCTGATCCTGGGCGTGCTGATCCTGATCAGTCCCTGGATTGCCACGGTGCTGACCGCGACATTCCTGGTTTATCTGGTGGCCCTGTCGGCGCTGATCGTCGGCGGCATGCAGATTTACATCATCATCAAGGAGCGTGACAGCTATGCGCGCATCTGGCCGGTGCTGCTGTCGGGCGCGATCTATGTGCTGTTCGGTATCGCGCTGTTCCTGGCGCCGCTGTTCAGCGCCGTGCTGCTGGTGGTGTTCTCCGGCATCCTGCTGATCTTCTTCTCGTTCGGCCTGTTCGGCTGGGCCTGGCGCCTGCACAAGATCGGCAAGGCAGTTGAGTCAGTCTAGCGATAGATGATCGTGACACCGGCAGGTTGATCCTGCCGGTGGATTTGTGCATCGGGCGGCAGTGTCAGCTCGAGATTGCCAAAACCATCCCAGCGCGGATCGAGGTCATGATTGCCTTCGACCGACAGGAAACCGGTGGCATCATTGGCGAGCGCCTGGCCGACAGGCAGGATCGCAGCCTCGGTATTGGCGCCGCATGCGCCTGAAAACACCACCAATTGCCTGCTACCATCGGGCGCTGCCACAGTCTGGGTGACGTTATTGCCGCATTCGGGCACGAGGCCGACCAGAAACCACAATAGGGCGCCGACCAGAAGGCCGGGCACCAGGGCCAGGGCGAGAAGGCTAAACTGCCTGGATTTGCGCATAGGGATCGATCTCGCGATTTGAGCCTGTGGAAAAACGCGCGACAGGTGACTTGCGCGCTCCGAGTGCTTACTTACACCAAATGCGCTTTTCCGATCAGTTCCTCGACGAGATCCGTCAGCGCCTGCCGATAACGCAGGTGGTGGGCGAACACGTGCTTTGGGACAAGAAAAAAAGCCAGCCGGGGCGCGGCGATATGTGGGCCTGTTGCCCATTCCATGGGGAAAAGAGCCCAAGCTTTCACGCCGATGACAGACGCGGCATCTATCACTGCTTTGGTTGTGGCGTGAGCGGCGACCACTTTCGCTTCCTCACCGAAAAGGCGGGCATGAGCTTCCCCGAGGCAGTGGAGAAGCTGGCCGGCATGGCTGGCGTGCCGATGCCGGCGCGCGACGAGCGGGTGGAAAAGCGCGAGGCGGCGCAGCGCTCGCTGATCGACGTGATGGAACTGGCGACCAAATATTTCGAAGCGGCGCTGCAGCACAATATCGGGGCGCGGGCGCGCGGTTATCTGTTCGATCGCGGCGTTTCCGCGCAGAGCCAGACCCGTTTCCGGGTCGGCTTTGCTCCAGACAGCCGCAACGGGCTCAAGGAACATCTGGCGCAGAACGGGGTATCAGCGCAGGACATGGTCGCCACCGGGCTGGTGGCGAGCCGGGAGGATGACCCGCTGACCTATGATCGGTTCCGCAATCGCGTGATGTTCCCGATCATGGATTTCCGCGGTCGGGTCATCGCTTTTGGCGGGCGGGCGCTGTCGGCCGATGTGCCGGCGAAATATCTCAACTCGCCCGAGACCGAACTCTTTCACAAGCGGCAGACGCTGTATAACGGGCAGATGGCCCGGCAGGCGGCGCGCGATGGCAAGAGCGTGGTGGTGGTCGAAGGCTATCTCGACGTGATTGCAGCGGTTTCGGCCGGGTTCGAGGGCACGGTGGCGCCGCTGGGCACCGCGCTGACTGAAGAGCATGTGCAATTGCTGTGGCGGATGAGCGATACGCCGATCCTGTGCTTTGATGGTGACAAGGCGGGGCTGAAGGCGGCCGAGCGCGCCGCCGATATCGTCCTGCCCCATCTCAAGCCCGGCCAGACCGTCAAGATCGCCACGCTGCCGGAGGGGCTCGACCCAGACGATCTGATCAAGGCGCAGGGGCGGCAGGCCTTTGCCGACGTGCTCGACCGGGCGCGCAGCCTCTCGGATGTGATCTGGAGCCTGGAGACCGGCGGGCTGGTGCCCGAAGCGCCTGAAGAACGCGCCGCGCTTCAGGCACGGCTGCGCGAGCGCGCCAATTCCATCCAGGACAGCTCTGTGCGCTTTCATTACGGGCAGGCCTTTGACGAAAAGCTCAAGGCGTTCTTTGCCCCGAGCCGGCAGGGGCGGTTCGAGCCGCGCGGTGGCAGGCCGGCCTATGGACAGGGCAAATCCTATGGGCAAAGCGGCGCCTATGGTTTCCCGTCTCGTGGAACGCCGCGGCTGGTGGTGTCCGATACACTGCGCAATTCGCGCCTGCTCAAGCCCAGTGCCGGGGCCGATGCCTCGCCACGCGAGGCGGCGATCATCCTGAGTCTGGTCAATCACCCGGCTCTGGTGGAAGAAAAATTCGAAACGCTGGCGGCGATCGATTTTGAGACACCTGCGGCTCACAAGGTTTTGAGCGAAATTCTGGCGCTGGTGGTGCGGCATCACGATATTTCTCCGGCCGACCTGCGCTCGGCGCTCGGCGTGCGCGGACATGGCGAAGCGCTGGACAGAATGTCGCAGGTACTGAGTCGGCAGGGTGTGTGGCAAATATCGGCCGAGATCGCCCAAATCGATGCCGAGACCGGTTTGAGTCACGCGCTGGCCTTGCATAACAAGAAAGTTCAGCTAAATAAGGAACTCAAGGCAGCCGAAGCGGCGCTGGGCGAAGACCCGAGCGAAGAAACCTTTGAAAGGCTGCGGGACATCAAGAACCAGATTACCACTGTCGATGGCACAGAGGCATTGATCGAAGGATTTGGTTCGTTATCGGGACGCGCGACACGCAGTTTTTAGGGTTGAGAGCCTGAAAACCTGCGAGTACGCGCGGTTTTGCATATGGCGAAGTATGTAAGATCCTCCGATGCGAGCCCGGTAGAACCGCCGCACGTTAACTCTTGGTTTACCGAACCTTTACCTTGCCTTGAGTTGTCACCACTTATGACCTTACCGGCACCCGGCCGCTGACGGGTCCCGACGGAGCACACGATGGCCACCAAGGCAGCAAGTAAGAATACCAAGGACACCGAGAAGCCGGAAACCGGCGCCGCCGAGGCGCCAAATGACAGTCCGCTACTCGACTTGTCTGATGCCGCCGTCAAAAAACTCATCAAGGTCGCCAAGAAGCGCGGCTATGTGACGTATGAGGAATTGAACGCGGTCATGCCTTCGGAAGAAGTTTCTTCCGAGCAGATCGAAGATATCATGTCGATGTTCTCGGACATGGGCATCAATGTCGTCGACGAAGACGAGGTCGAAGAGACCGAAGTCGAGAAGGACGAGGAAGAAACCGGCACCGAAGTCGCGCCGTCGACGGGCAGCGCTGTTGCCACCACATCCAACACCAAGGCCGGTGCCGATCGTACGGACGATCCCGTGCGCATGTATCTGCGCGAGATGGGCTCGGTCGAACTGTTGAGCCGCGAGGGCGAAATCGCCATCGCCAAGCGCATCGAAGCTGGCCGCGAAACCATGATCGAAGGGCTCTGCGAGAGCCCGCTGACGTTCCAGGCCATTATCATCTGGCGCGATCAGTTGGCGCAGGGTGAAATCCTTTTGCGCGACATTATCGATCTGGAAGCTACCTATGCCGGCCCCGACGCCAAGCAGGCGGCACCGGATATGTCGGCCATCCACACTGCGCCGCGCCAGGATGTCGTTGCCGAGAAGCCCAAGGCAGCGCCCGCACCGCGCCGCGCCGCCGGTGGCGACGACGATTACGTCCCCGAGGAGCCGCAGGCGCCGCAGGACCCGGTTGCCGACGATGATGACGACGAATTCGAAAACGCCCTGTCGCTGTCGGCGATGGAAGCCGAGCTGAAGCCGCAGGTCGTGGAGACCTTCGACCGTATCGCCGAAGCCTATGGCAAGATGCGCGTCATGCAGGACAAGCACGCGATCGATCGCAGTGCCAGCGTCTCGGACTCCGACGTCAAGAAGCTCGAAGCGCTGCGCGCCGAAGTGATTGCCGACGTGAAGTCGCTGTCGCTCAATGCCAGCCGTATCGAAAGCCTGGTCGAGCAGCTCTACGACATCAACAAGCGTCTGGTGAAGCTGGAAGGGCGCCTGCTGCGCCTGGCCGAAAGCTATGGCGTCAAGCGCGAGAAGTTCCTCGAGAGCTATTACGGCCAGGAAGTGAACCCGGCCTGGGAAGCATCGCTGGAAAGCTTTGAAGGCAAGGGCTGGGGCGAATTCGCCCGCCGCGAAGCCGACACCATCCGCGAAATCCGCGGCGAGATCGCCACGCTGGCGACCGAGACCGGCCTCAACATCGCCGAATATCGCCGTATCGTGCACAAGGTGCAGAAGGGCGAGCGCGAAGCAGCGATTGCCAAGAAGGAAATGGTCGAGGCAAACCTGCGTCTCGTGATTTCCATCGCCAAGAAGTACACGAACCGTGGCCTGCAGTTCCTGGATCTGATCCAGGAAGGCAATATCGGCCTGATGAAGGCCGTCGATAAGTTCGAATATCGTCGCGGCTACAAGTTCTCGACCTATGCGACCTGGTGGATCCGCCAGGCGATCACCCGGTCGATTGCCGATCAGGCGCGCACCATCCGTATTCCGGTGCACATGATCGAAACGATCAACAAGATCGTTCGGACCAGCCGCCAGATGCTGCACGAAATCGGCCGCGAACCGACCCCCGAGGAGCTCAGCGAAAAGCTGCAGATGCCTTTGGACAAGGTCCGCAAGGTGCTCAAGATCGCCAAGGAGCCGATCTCGCTCGAAACCCCGATTGGCGACGAGGAAGACAGCAATCTGGGCGATTTCATCCAGGACGTGAACGCGATCCAGCCGATCGACGCCGCGATCCAGAGCAATCTGCGCGAGACCACGACCCGCGTGCTGGCGTCGCTGACGCCGCGCGAGGAACGCGTGCTGCGCATGCGCTTCGGTATCGGCATGAACACCGATCACACGCTCGAAGAAGTCGGCCAGCAGTTCTCGGTGACCCGCGAACGTATCCGCCAGATCGAAGCCAAGGCGCTGCGCAAGCTCAAGCATCCGAGCCGCAGCCGCAAGCTGCGCAGCTTCCTCGACAACTAATATTGCAGGCCGGCTCCCGAAAGATCGGGGGCCGGTGAGCATGACCAAATGGGCGGAGTGCCAATCGACATGCCGTCCGTTCGTCTCAAGGTTACCAGCATCAGGGCGATTGTCCCGTTCAAGCTGGTGCTCACGTTTTCCGATGGATCGGGCGGCACGTTCGATGCGGCCCCGATGATCGGCGAGCGGGGAGAAGGCACGGAAGCGCTGCGCGACCGGGCCTATTTCGGCAAGGTAGAGCTCGCCAATGGCGTGCCGACCTGGCCAAACTATTTTCACGTTTCGCCGGACTGGCTGCGTGAGGAAATGGAAAAACGCGGCGAACTGCAATTGCCGCTGCCGGTACGGCGTCGCCGCTGACCGGCTGGATAGGGAGACTGGACGATGTCTTTTTTCAAGAAGCTCTTTGGTGGTGGCGGCGGCGAAACTGCGCCAGCCGGCGACAAGGTGCTCGGTGAAGAGCAGTACAAGGACTTCCTGATCAAGGCGATTGAGATGCGGGCCGGCAGCGAATTGCAGCTGGCGGGCATTATCGAGAAGACCATCGCGGGCGAACCGAAAACCTATCGTTTCGTTCGCGCGGACCGGATGAGCTCCAAGGACGATCTGATCGCCCTGGCGCTGGCCAAGGGCCGGCAGATCATCGACGAGCAGGGCGAGCGCATTTTCAGCTAGCCGCGCCTGCGACTAAACCGGCGCAGTTCTGCGCCAGACATTAATCTGCAATTGCTGTGCCCGCCGGATCTATGGTCCGCGTGGGCGCAGCTTGCCGCACAGGAGTTATTCCCATGGCCAAGAAGCCAACTGCCCGCAGTGAATTCGTGATGTTCGACGTGATTTACGAGGATGGCAGCCAGCGCTCTAACCGGAAGGTCGACGGCAGCCTGTTGGGCGGCCTCGATGGCGACGAGCCGGCACGGACCGCCATCATGGACCAGGACCGGGCCATCTCGGAAAAGTCCGGCCTGCCGCCGCTGGCGATCAAATCGATCAAGCGCTCAGGCAAGTAAGAGTTTTGGATCGGCGCATCTCGGGTGCGCCGATTTTGTTTTGGGTGAGCTTACTTGCCCAGCGCCTTGTCGATCGCCGGCTTCACCACAGTCCCGTAGAGTTCGATGGCCTTCATGACCTTGTCATGGGGCAGGGTGCCGACGCTCAGCTGCAGGCCGAAGCGGTCGTGCTTGAACCATTCGTGCTGCATCAGGATCTTGTCGATGATCTCCTGCGGCGAACCCATGAAGTAGGCGCCATTGGGGGTGGTGCTGGCGTCGAACTGCGCCCGGCCTGAGGGTGGCCAGCCGCGTTCCTTGCCGATGCGGTTCATGGCGGCGCTATGGGCCGGATAGGCAGTGTCGCGCGCATCCTGGCTGTCGGCGGCGATGAAGCCATGCGAGCTGATGCCGACCGGCAGCGTGGCGGGATCGCGGCCGACCTTTTCGGCGGTTTCGCGGTAGAACTTCACCAGCGGCTCGAACTGCCTGGGCTGGCCGCCAATAATAGCGATCATCAGGGGCAGGCCATAATAGGCGGCGCGGGCCACCGAATTGGGTGTACCTCCGACGGCGATCCAGATCGGCAGCGGCTTCTGCTCCGGCTCGGGATAGATGGCGATGCCGGGGATCGGCTTGGTATGGGCGCTGCCCGGCCAATTGATCTTGCCGCCCTCGCGGATCTGCAGCAGCAATTCCAGCTTTTCCTCGAACAGGGTGTCGTAGTCGTTGAGGTCGTAACCGAAGAGCGGGAAGCTCTCGATGAACGAGCCACGGCCGGCCATGATTTCGGCGCGGCCATTGGAGAGCAGGTCCAGCGTGGCGAATTGCTGCCAGGTGCGGATCGGATCTTCCGAGCTGAGCACCGTAACGGCAGTCGAGAGGCGGATGGATTTGGTGCGCGCCGCGGCAGCGGCCAGGATGGTCACCGGGGCGGTGGCGACAAAATCGGGGCGATGGTGTTCGCCGAGCCCGTAGAAATCGAGGCCGAGCTGATCGGCGAGTTCGATCTCCTCCAGCAGATCGCGCAGGCGCTCAGCGGGGCTTTGCAGCGCGCCGCCGTTCAGCGGATCGGGGGTGTTTTCGGCGAAGGAATAAAGTCCGAGTTCCATGGATTGACCTCTTGGTTGTCCCAGAGATGGCCGCTGCGCCGGAGGCGATCAAGAACGCACATGGGTGTAACCGCTTAACCCGAAACGAAAATGCCCTCCCGGTGGGGAGGGCATTGCATTGGGTGGCTAAAGATTGCTGCCCGATGGGGTATAGGCGAAGGGCGAGGCGGCGACCGGGCTGGGCTCAAGCGGCTTTTCGCCGGCCGCCTTGTGGATTTCGGCGACCAGCGCCGGATCGAGCTTCAACTTGCTGGCGAGCACATCGAGATAGGCCCGCTCGGACGCAGTATCGGCGGTGATGGCCACCAGCGAGGCAGCATAGATTTCGGCGGCATGGGCCGGGGTATCGGCGCGGGCGACGACGGCGTTGATATCGAGCGGGCTGGACAGTTCGTCAAACACCCAGGCCTTTTCGGCTGAACTCAGTGTCATCGACTCAAGCTTGGCGAAGATGGCTTCCTTCTCGTCGCCATCGATCTTGCCGTCGGCCTTGGCCGCCGCGATCATGGCGCGGACCAGGGTCTTGCCCAATTCTTCCTGGCCCTGCGCGTCGCCTGGGGCGGGGATGAAGGCATCCTGGGCGGGGACGGGTGCCGGCGCGCCGCTCTGGTTCTGCTGGTAGCTCTGCCAGGCCTTGTAGGCGAGGCCGCCAACCGCAGCCACGGCGCCGATCTTGACCGCGTTGCCGGTCAACTTGCCCAGGCCGCCACCACTCAGCAGCATGCCGGCGGCGAGGCCCGCAGCACCGGTCATGGCGGTGCGCTGGGTATTCGGATCGGTCTGCAGGGCTTTGACGATCTGGTCGATGTTGAACATGGCAGTCCTTCGCATTTGTTCTTTTGTAGCGCTCGCACGCATTTGGTGCGTCAGGCGGGCATTGGCAAGAGCCGTGCGCGCTACATTTCAACTCGCTTGCCGGCAAATATGGAAAGACCCCGGCGGGGCGGCCGGGGTCCAGGGGGATGCCTCAAGGGGAGGGACGGGGCATCAGGGGAGATCGAAGGCTTAGTTAGCCGGGGCGGCCGGAGTCGGTTCCACAGCGGCCGGAGCATCAGCGGCCGGAGCCGGTTCAACTGCCGGAGCGGCGGGCGCCATTTCAGTCGCCGGGGCGGCCGGGGTCATCGGGGCCGCTTCGGCTGCGGGGGCGGCCGGGGCTTCAGTCATCGGCGCGGGCGCCGTGGCCGCCGGTGCTTCGATCGCTGGCGTGGTGTTGACGTCAACGGAGGTCGCCGGGCCCGAATTGGCCGAGAAGACAAGGTAGCCGATGGCCAGAAGGGCCAGCACAACGATGATGCCGACGAACCAGGCTGTGCCACTGCTTTCGCGGGTATAGACGGTCCGGTTTGCATCGTTGGTATAAACGGTATCGCGGTCAGGGTTTGCCATGATGTCGCTCCTTTGTTTCACCGTATGGCAAAGAAACGCGGGCTTTTTGATTTCGTTCCCGAGTTCGTGATCACGCTGTCAACGGTTTATCGCAGGCAGAATTTCGGGTTCTGTACCAACGGTTTGGGCCGGGGCGGAAATTCGCCTTCCGGTGTCCAGACGCGGATATCTAGAGGTCGGGACCCCGGTCCTTGCCAGGCTTTTTTGAAATCTTGTCGATCAGGGCCAGGAACAGCGCCGACAGGATGAACGTCAGGTGCAGCACCGTATACCACATGATCTGGTTGTCGGTGTATTGCGGCACGTTGAGGAATATCTGCAGCAGATGGATCGAGGAGATCGCCACGATGGTGGAGGCGACCTTGATCTTGAGCGAACCGGCGTCGATCTGGCCGAGCCAGTGGACATCGTCCTCATTGTCGAAGCGCGAGACGAAATTCTCGTAGCCCGAGATGATCACCATCACCACAAGGCTGGCGATCAGGGCGGCGTCGATCAGCCCCAGGATCTTGAGGATGGTTTCGGTCTCGTCGAGATCGAACAGATGCGAGGCGAAGTCGACCAGCTTGATGCCGAAGGTGATCGCATACAGCGCCAGGGCGACGCCCAGCCCGATATAGAAGGCCACGAGCAGCCAGCGCGATGCCAGGATGACGGTTTCGACAAAGATTTCCAGCCGCTTCATTCTGAACTCCGCTCGGGTGGCGCAGGAATTAGCAAGTTTGTGGCCGCGCGCAAGACGCCCATTGCCACAGGCACAAGAAAGGCCGGGCAAATTGCCCGGCCTCCAGCTTCAGGATCGGCTTGCCGCTAGTTGCTGGCCATGGTGATCAGCGGCGTGATGCGGCGGATGGTGACGCGGCGGTTTTCTCGTTCGCCGGCTTCCGTGCGGATTTTGAGGTAGCGCTCGCCATAGCCCTGGGTGGCCAGGTTTTCCGGCGGGACGCCATAGAAGTCCGTCAGGATGCGCGCCACCGTGGCGGCCCGGAGATCGGACAGCTGCAGATTGGAGATATCCGAGCCGACGGCGTCGGTATGGCCCTCGATCAGAAAGGTTTCCGCCGGATTGGTGTCCAGCAGGTCGAGCATGGCATTGGCGACCTTGGAGAGCGAGCTCACCTGGTCACGGCTGATCGTCGCCGCGCCTGTGTCGAAGGTCAAGCCGCCGACTTCGAGCTTGCGCACGCTGTCGCGCACGCGGGCCGAGCGCTTGACCTCGTCGATCGAGTAGAGACGGGCAACCTGTTCCACCGGTGGCTGGCGGAAGAAGGTTTCCACCTGACGCTGATCGGCGTCGCGGGCATCAAGCACATAGTCACGCACCGGGATGTTCAGGCGCAGCGGCGGCAAATCGAGCCCCGGGTCACGCCATTCGAGCAGGTCGTTGTCATAGCGCTCGTCGAAATAGGCGAGCACGTATTCACGCCCTTCGGGAGTAATGCGCGAACGGCGCAGGATATCGCCATTGCGGTTGCGCACCGTGACGATCTGCGAGCCATCGGCACGCTGGATAGTCTCGCGGACGCGACCATTGCTCAGGCGCTCGTAGAACACCTCGTCCTGCTGATTGTCGAAGAAGCGGTCAGTATCCTGACCGGGCGTATTGACGATCAGCTGGGTGCCCACCTGCAGAATGATCTGGGTGAGATCGGCGAGATTGTTCTGCACAGCAACATTGGTGGAGTTGTCGACGATGTTGTTCTGCGTATTGTTCGTCGTATTATTGACGGTGTTATTCGTCGTGGTCGTGTTGTTGGTAACGTTGTTGACCACATTGGTCTGGTTGATAACGGTAACGTTCTGGGGCAGTTGCTGGGGCTCCAGGGCCTGCAATGTCACGGCTTCGCCGCGTTCCTCGGCAACCGGCATCGGTGCTTCGGTGGCGGTGAAGGCGGACTGCGCCGCGGCATCATCAACCGGCGGCGCGGCGATCGGAGTTTCGGCAACTGGCGGGGTAGCCGGAGCCGTCTGACCATCAACCGGCGCAATGTCGAGATCCTTGGCGCTGTCGAGGACCGGAGCGATCTGCTCCTCGGTAATGCCCTGCGGCATGTCTTCGATGATCTCGGCCGGCGCAGCTTCCACCGGGGCTTCGGCAGCAGGCTGCTCGGCCGGCGTCACGGCGGGCTCGGCTGGAGTGGGGGCCGGCATGTTCGGTACGCTCGGCAGTTCAAGGCCGCGTTCGGCCAGGCACTGCTGAATGTCGGCATAGCCGGCGCTGCTGCATAGAGCGGTGATTTCGGCCTGTGCGGCAGCCAATTGTGCCTGGGCCGTCGCGGCATCGCCGCCCGCCATCATATCGGCAACAGCCGAGTTGTAGAGATCGACCTGGGCCTGCAGGCCGGCAGTGATATCGGCGGACGGTGCTTCGACAGGGGCAACTGGAGCTTCCTCGGCAGGCTGCTCGACCGCCGGAGCGGGTTCAGCGGCTGGCTGTTCCACTTCAGGAGCAGGCTGTTCGGCGACAGGCGCCTCAATGGCAGGAGCGGGTTGTTCGGCGGGTGCCTCAACTGCTGCGGCCGGCTCCGCCGCTGGAGCGGGCTCGGGTTCTGCTGTCAGCTCTGGAGCAGGCTCGGGTTCAGGCGAAGCTTCTGGCTCCGGCTCGGGCGCAATTTCAACTTCAGGGGCCGGTGCCTCGAGCGTGGGCTCTGGCTCGGGCGCCGGCTCTTCGATCACTTCGGGGGCCGCTTCCGGCTCAGGCGCGGGTTCAGCGACAGGTTCTTCAACCGGCGGCGGGGCTGGTTCGGCGGCAGGCGCATTCAGCGCGGCGATACATTCGTCAATGCTCGCATAGCCAGCAACGATGCACTGCTCGGTGAAGGCGGCCTGCGCTGTTTCCAGCGCTGCGGCATCGCCCGACGACTGGGCTGCGGCATAAGCCTGGTAGGCAGCGATAAGGCCGCCGTCCTGAGCGCGAACGCTCAGAGGAGCGAAGGCCAGCAGCCCCAGGCTGGTGCCGGTCAGTAGCCAGTTTCGTATCCGCATTGTTTCTTTTCCTTTTGTCGGTTCGACACAGGGTGTCCGAGTCTGGGTGCAGCATCGCTGTGCCATCCTGAACGGCAGCTGAATGCTAAAAATTGCTGAGAATCTTCAAGCATGGCCAGAACGCCTGGAGTTCTGCAGGGTTCCGGAATTGCCATCGCCAGCTAAGCGGGCAGATGATGGCGCCATTGCGGCTTGCGATGGCGGGCCGTGTGTCCACGGCCCCGCAGGGTGGCGTCGGCGCCGGGGGCGTGCTAGTCGGCAAGCACAGCCTGCCGGACGCAAAAATGCATCAAGCCCTCGATATGCTGACGATTTCGACCCAGGGGCCCGGGCTCTATGAGTTTACCCGTGACGTCAGGCGCTTTGCTGCCGCTGCCAATATCGGCACCGGGCTGCTGACGATTTATTGTCGGCACACCTCCTGTTCGCTGCTGATCCAGGAAAATGCGGACGACGACGTCAAAACCGACCTCGACACGTTCTTTGCCCGGCTGGTGCCGCAAGGCATGGACTGGATCGTCCATACCACCGAAGGTCCCGACGACATGCCGGCCCATATCAAGGCCGCACTGACCCAGACTTCGCTTGCCATTCCCATTGCGGAAGGCCGGCCCGTATTCGGGACCTGGCAGGGCATTTATCTGTTTGAGCACCGCCAGCGCCCGCATCAGCGGGATGTGGTGCTGCATATTCTTGGAGAGACCTGATGGATTGGGGCGCGATTGTATCCTATTGGCCGTTTGTGGCCGGGCTGATGGTGACCGGGGTGGTTTCGGGCATTGCGGCCGGCCTGCTCGGCATTGGCGGCGGCGCGATCATCGTACCGGCCCTGTCCACGGCCCTGCTGCTGCTCGGCTATGATGCCGACGTGGTGCAGCATATTGCCGTCGGCACCTCACTGGCGATCATCATTCCCACCGGGATCATGAGCGCGCGGGCGCATTTCAGGCGCGGCGCGCTGGATATGAAGATCCTGCGGCTCTGGGTGCCGTTCATCGTCGCCGGCACGCTGATCGGCGGGCTGATGGCCGGGATGTTCTCGGGCGATACGCTGCGTATCGTCTTTGCGGTCATGGCCTTTGTCATCGCCGCCAATATCATCTTCGGGTTCCAGACCAGATTGATGGGGCACCTCAAGGGTTCCAATCCGGTGCACCGGATCTCGGCCTTCGTGGTCGGGTATATTTCGTCCCTGATGGGCATTGGCGGCGGCTCGCTGACCGTGCCGACGCTGGTGGCGTTTGGCGCGAGCATGCATGGCGCGGTCGGCACCTCGGCAGGCATTGGCGTCGCCATCGCCATTTCGGGCACCATTGGCTTCCTCATTTCCGGCTGGGGCGTCGAGGGACTGCCGCCGCTGAGCCTGGGCTATATCAACCTGGTGGCGCTGGTGCTGGTGGCGGTGCTGGCCGCGGTGTTTGCGCCGTTGGGCGCGACGCTGGCCCACAAGCTGGATCAGAAGACGCTCAAATACGTCTTCGCCGCCTTCCTGGTCGCGGTTGGGCTGAACATGCTGTGGAAGGTTGTGGCCGGATAGAGCGGGCCTGAAGAGGGGTAGGTGGGGACGGTTGACTACGACGGCCGTCCCCACCGCCCAAGCCCCCCTTTTGGGAGAGGGGAAAGGGTTTGTTTGGTGGCGGGAATTACTTCGCGGTGTCGTCGAGTTCCCACTGAACCGAAACGCTGATGCCGAAGGTCATCTCGCCGGCTTCGACGGGAACGTCGGCCCGGGCGGCGCCATCAGCCATGGCCTTGACCATGTAAGGCTGCGGGCTGCTGATGTTCTGGTTTTCGCTGATCGAGACAAGCTCGTCGAGCTTGCCGCCGGCCAGGGTCGCGTAGAGTTCTGCCTTGGTGCGGGCATCGGCAAACGCGGCCTTGCGGGCATCGTTGTAGAGGCCGGACGGATCGGCCACGGCGAAGCTCACGCCATTGATGGTGTTGGCACCAACGGTCACCGACTTGTCGAGAATGGCGCCGAGCTGGTCGAGCGCGCGCACGGTGACGGTCACGCTGTTGGCCACCTGGTAGCCGTTGATCTTGGGCGGCAGCGAATAGCCATTGGCGTCGCGGGCGTCGGAATAGACATAGTTCGGATTGACCGAAAAGCCCGAGGTCTGGATATCGCGTGGCTCGATGCCGGCAGCCTTGAGGGCGGCAAGGAGCTCGGCCATGGCGGCGGTGTTGGCATCAAGCGCTTCGCGCGCGGTAGCACCCTGCGTGGTCACGCCCGAATTGACAAAAGCTGTGTCCGGCGTGGCGGTAACTTCGCCGCGCCCTTCGATGGCGATCGTGCCGGCCAGGGCAGGAATGGATAGCGAAGCGAGCAGGGCAAAAGGAATGAGGCCGACCAATGGACGCATGAAAGAGCTCCTTAAAATTATGCTGGGAGGTTTCGCCAGCCATTGCGTCAGTATTGCGGCGCAGATGAATGGGACTTGAACGGAGCTGTGGACATCGGTTCAGCCTCGCTACGGAGGTAGCGCTTGCGCGGCCCGGCTGCGGTGGGGTAGTCAGGCACTAACATTTTAGTTGGGGCGCGCCATGGCTGATACCATCATCCCGAAAACCGGCATTCTACTGGGCCGCGCCCGCGTTCCCGGCTTCGCCCATCCGCGCATTGTGACCGTTCGTGACGGCGCCTTGGTTGATATCACCGCCGCCGGGAATGCCACGGTGCGCGATATTGCCGAAGGCAAAGATCCCGCCGGCTATGTCGCTTCTGCCGTGGGAAAAAATCTGGGCCCAATCGATGCGGTGCTTGAAAACAGCATGGCCGGCGGGGCAGATGCCGATGTGCCAGTCTTGCTGTCACCAATCGATCTGCAGTCGATCAAGGCCTCCGGCGTAACCTTCGTGGTGTCGTTGCTGGAGCGGGTGATCGAGGAGCAGGCGCGCGGCGACAAGGCGCGTGCCGAATCCCTTCGCGGCGAAATCCTCGAGCTGATCGGCACAGATCTCAGCGAGCTGGTGCCGGGCTCCGAGACTGCGGCCAAGGTCAAGGCGGCGCTGATCGAGCGCGGCGTCTGGAGCCAGTATCTGGAAGTCGGCATTGGCCCCGATGCCGAGATCTTCACCAAGGGCCAGCCGATGAGTTCGGTGGGCTATGGCGCCGATGTCGGGCTGCATCCGGTTTCGAGCTGGAACAATCCGGAGCCGGAAGTGGCCCTGCTGGTCACGAGCGTCGGCAAGATCATCGGCGCGACGCTGGGCAATGACGTCAATCTGCGCGACGTCGAAGGTCGCTCGGCGTTGCTACTCGGCAAGGCCAAGGACAACAATGCCTCCGCTTCTCTGGGGCCGTTCATCCGGTTGTTCGATGGCGAGTTCAGCATCGAGACCATCAAGCAGGCAGAAATCGGCTTGCGCGTCGAGGGCGAGGACGGCTTCGTGCTCGATGGTCATTCCTCGATGAGCCAGATTTCGCGCACGCCGGAATCGCTGGTCGCAGCCACGATTGGCGCGCATCACCAATATCCCGATGGGCTGGTGCTCTATCTCGGCACCATGTTCGCGCCGGTGCAGGATCGCGGTGGCGTCGGCAAGGGGTTCACCCACAAGCTTGGCGATGTCGTCTCGATCTCGACACCGTCCCTGGGTAAGCTTACCAATCGCGTAAATCTCTCCACCCTGTGTCCGCCATGGACCTATGGTGCCAGCCATCTGCTGCGTGACCTGGCTCGCGCCGAGCTGCTCTGATATTTTCGAGGAAGGCATACCGAATGACGCAATTGCACCAGAACCTGATCAATGGCGAGTGGGTCGGCACTGACGGGGTGGACAATATCAATCCGTCCAACACCGCCGAAGTCGTGGGTGTTTATGCCCGCGCCTCGGCCGAAGAGACCAAGCAGGCCATCGCCGCCGCCAAGGCTGCTTTCCCCGCCTGGTCGCGCTCGGGCATCCTCGAGCGCCATGCCATCCTCTCAAAGACCAGCCAGGAAATCCTGGCGCGCAAGGCCGAGCTGGGCGAACTGCTGAGCCGCGAAGAAGGCAAAACCCTTCCCGAGGGCATTGGCGAGGTGACCCGCGCCGCGCAGATCTTTGATTTCTTTGCCGGTGAAGTGCTGCGACTGGCCGGCGAAGTGCTGCCCAGCGTGCGCCCGGGCGTCGGGGTCGAGATCACCCGCGAGCCGATCGGCGTCATCGGCATCATCACGCCGTGGAATTTCCCCATCGCCATTCCGAGCTGGAAGATTGCGCCGGCGCTGGCCTATGGCAATACCGTGGTGATCAAGCCGGCCGACCTGGTGCCGGGCTCCACCTGGGCCATTGTCGATATCCTCAAGCGCGCCGGCCTGCCGAATGGCGTGCTGAACCTGGTGATGGGCAAGGGCTCCGTTGTTGGCCAGACCATGCTCGACAGCAAGGACGTCAACGCCATCAGCTTCACCGGCTCGGTTGGCACCGGCAAGCGTGTTGCTGCGGCCTCGATCGAACATAACCGCAAGTTCCAGCTGGAAATGGGCGGCAAGAACCCGACCGTGGTGCTCGACGACGCCGACCTCAAGGTCGCCGTGGAAAGCGTGGCGCAGTCGGCCTTCTTCTCGACCGGTCAGCGTTGCACAGCTTCGTCGCGCGTCATCGTCACTGCGGGCATCCACGACGCATTTGTCGAGGCCCTGGCCGAGCGCACCCGCAATCTGCGGGTTGGCGATGCACTCGACAAGAACACCGAAATCGGCCCGGTGGTTGATCCCAACCAGCTCAAGCAGGACACCGACTATATCGCCATTGGCAAGGCCGAAGGCGCCAAGCTCGTCGCTGGCGGCGAAATGGTGAAGGGGGCGACCGAGGGCTATTTCCTGGCACCGACGCTGTTCACCGAGGCGACCAATTCCATGCGCATCAGCCGCGAGGAAATCTTCGGGCCGGTGGCTTCGGTCATCCGGGTCAAGGATTATGACGAAGCCCTGGCCACGGCCAATGACACCGCATTCGGCCTCAGTGCCGGCATCGTCACCACCTCGCTGAAATACGCGACCCACTTCAAGCGCAATGCCGAAGCGGGCATGGTGATGGTGAATGTGCCGACCGCCGGCGTCGACTTCCACGTGCCGTTCGGTGGCCGCAAGGGCTCCAGCTACGGCTCGCGCGAGCAGGGCAAGTATGCAGCCGAGTTCTTCACGGTGGTGAAGACGGCCTATACCGCTGCCGGCTAGGTTCAGCTGCCACTAATGCAAAGGCCCCGGAGATGCTCCGGGGCCTTTTGTTTGCACTGGCTTTTTGTTTGCTGAGATCCCGGTTTCACTCATTTCGGCAACATCAACCGGGCTGCCCACGGACTTGATCCGTGGGCCACTCTCAACCCGGTATGAGCGGGGAGCTGTCCCCGGATCAAGTCCGGGGACAGCGCGGTGGGTTGGATGGCGCGGTGGTGCAGTGGGGCAGAGTAGGGTGCCGCGCTAGGCGTTCACCACCAGAGGGCGCGCCGATGCGTGGGCATTGATCAACCCGCACAGCTTGAAGATACCGATTTCGATCTGGGCCTCGTCGCAGAGCGAGAAGCTCAGGCGCATGGTGTTGCGGCCGGTGCCATCGGGGAAGAAGGCGCCGCCGGGAACGAAGGCGATATCGCTACGGATGGCCTGTTCGAGCAGGCACGCGGCGTCGATATGGGCTGGCATTTGCAGCCAGATGAACATGCCGCCCTGCGGGCGTGACCAGGTGGTGCCGGCAGGCGCATAGCGGCCGAGGGCGGCCAGCATGGCGTCGCGGCGGACCCGGTAGATGGCACGCGAGCGTTCGACCTGCACGTCGAAACAGGCGACGGCAGCGTGGTGCATGACGATCTGGTTGATCGTGGCCGTATGCAGGTCGGCGCCCTGCTTCATCAGGGTCAGCCGCCGGATCAGCGTGGCCGGGCCACAGATCCAACCGATGCGGAGGCCGGGGGACAGGGTCTTGGAGAAGGTGCCGCAATAGAGCGTGCGGGTCGCCTCGATGCTGCTGGCGCGCTGCTGGTCGAGCGCGGCAATCGAGGGCAGGTCCTCCCCCTCATACCGCAGCGCCGAATAGGCGCCGTCCTCGACAATGATAGCTCCCAGCCGGTCAGCCAACGCCAGCGCATCGTGACGGGCGGCGACGCTCATGGTGCGGCCGTCGGGGTTGGCGAAGTCGGGCACCAGATAGAGCATTTTCGGCGCCTCGCTGCCGGTGCGGTGCTCGGCATCGAGCGGAGCAAAAGTGGGCTCGAATGCCGACAGCGATTGCAGCGCGCCCAGATAGGTCGGCCGGGCGGTGACCACGGTGTCGCCGGCATCGAGCAGCAGCTTGCCGATCAGGTCGAGCGCCTGCTGGGAGCCTGAGGTGATCAGGATATTGTCGGCTCCGGCCTTGATCCCCGACTGCCCCATACGGTCGGCAATCCATTGGCGCAGTGGCAGATAGCCCTCGGTGGTCGAATATTGCAGCGCCTCGCGGGCAATCGAGGGCCCGGCAAAGGCGTCGCGATAGGCGTCCTGGAACATGCCGACATTGAACAGCGCCGGATCGGGAATGCCACCCGCGAACGAAATCATCGAGGGACGCGACACCAGCTTGAGCAGTTCGCGAATTTCCGAGGCCTTCATGGCCTGGGCGCGCGAGGATAGACGGGGCAAGGGGAGTGGCGGCATTTTGTATCACCTTAGTTCGATACGAACGATACAATCCCAAAATTATTGTTATGTCAACAATGCTGACCATTGAAGCATTGTTCAATAAATTCAAAGCTTTGAGAGGTTGCTGCCTATTTGACTGGATTTCCAGTGCTTGCCAGCCGTTTGCCCCATTCGCGCCGGAAACCGCGCCGGGATCGTATTTTTCTGATGCGAATGATACAATCGCTGCTATATGGTGCGGAATGTCTCAGTCATCTGATCTGTTCCTGCCCGATTCCGACAAAGCGCTGCATGAGCGGCTGGCTTTGGCTATCGAGGGCGCCATTGCCAACGGCCTCTATCCGCCCGGCGCGCGCTTGCCGACGCATCGGCATCTGGCGCGACAGTTTTCCGTATCCATCGGCACGGTGACGCGCGCTATCGACGCGCTGAGTGCGCGCGGCGTGGTGAGGGGCGAGATCGGCCGCGGAACCTTTGTCGGGGCCAATACTGGCGCCGAATCTGAGTTCATCGACCTCACCATCAACGCGCCGCCGCCCTTGCTGGGGCATGAACGGCTGAGCGCGGCGGCCTCGATTGCGACGCGGCAGGCTCTGGCGCTGCCCCAGGGGGGCTATGTCGATCATAGCGGCACCGAACGACAGCGCACTGTGGTGGCGCAATGGCTGAGCGAGACGCGGCTCAATAGCAGTGCGGATGACATTGTGCTGTGCAGCGGTGCCCAGCAGGGGTTGCACCTGGCCTTCGCGGCGCTGCGCAGTCAATCGACCAGCATTGCCAGCGAAGGGGTCAGTTTTCCCGGTGCCATCGCTGCCGCGGCCAATCTGGGCTTGACCATGCTGCCGGTGGCCTATGACGACGAGGGCATGCTGCCCGATGCTCTGGACAAAGTGCTCACGGAGAGCGGTTGCCGGATCATCTATACGACGCCCGTCTGCCAGAATCCGCTGGGCTTTGAAACCGGGCCGGAGCGCCGGCGGGTCCTGGCGACGGTGGCGGCAAAACATGGGGCCGCCATAGTCGAGGACGACATTTACGGGCTTTACGCCGCCAAGGGTGGGCTCACCTACAAGCAGTTGGCGCCAGAGACGACATTCTTCATCACCAGCCTGTCCAAAAGCGTGACGCCGCTGGTGCGTTTGGGCGTGCTGGTGCCGCCGCGTGCGCATCGCACCGCCATTGTCCGGCGGTTGCGGGCGGAGAGCTGGGGCCTGCCGCCCTACGTGGTCGAACTGGCGGCGGCGCTGATCGAAACCGGTGCCGCGGCCGATACCGCAGCTTTGCTAAGGGTGGAGGCGAAGGCGCGTCTGGATCTGGCCCGCGCCATACTGGGTCTGGCAGCGACGCCGATGCCCAATGGCGCGCCGCATATCTGGCTGGACCTAAGTCCGCTCAAGGCCGAGCAGCTGGCGCGGCGCTCGAGCGAAGCCGGGGTGCGGATCACGCCGCCCGGTGCCATGCAGGTGGGCGAACCCGCAATCGGGGGCGTGCGAATCTGCATCATGACGCCGCCAAGCCGGCCGATTCTGGAACGGGGCCTGGGCGTGCTGGCGGGCCTGTTGAGCAGCGATGAGCAGGTCGTCATCTAGCCCCTGCATTTGAACGCTGCACAGCAGTGCACCGAATTGCCTTTGTTTCTCAATGGCTCACTTGGGTTCACCTCCATTGGCAAGGTTTGCTGGATAGGCGCCGAAGAATGCATTTTGCACAGCTGTGCAATTTTTTGATCGAGGTGATTGACTTCCGCGTTCTGAAAATGGAGCATGCATTCCACGGCGACCAATAATTGGTCATCGTATTCCGCGCCCAGTTGCAGTTCTGGCAACTGGAAGACACGGCAGCGAGCGCCAAAGCCCGGCAACAGGGTAGGTGATCGTGGTGGAGGAGACTGCATGGCTAATTCCTGTCCGTCCCTGGTGGGACGTCCCAATTCTGTCTGCCGCGCTCGGCCGACATTGATGCATGGATGGCGCGCATGAGCGTGTCTGATTCAACCAATGTCGGGCAGTTGGCTGGTGATGAGGCGCGCGGCGATCTGCCCGCGCCGACCGCCACGCAGCGGATGCGCTACAGCTTCAAGATTTCGCTGCGCGAGCCGACTACTCTGGTCGGCATCCTGACGGCACTGCTGTTCACCTATCTCATCCTCGTGCCGATCATTTCCATGCTGATGGATGCCGGCAGGGTGCAGTTCGGCGATGAGCGCCGCATCGGCATGGATATGGGGCAGTTGACGCTCTATTATCTCAACCGCACCTTCCTTTCCCCGATTTCGTCCGACCTGTTCTGGCAGCCGCTGTTCAATACGCTGTCGGTTTCGGCCGGGGCGATCACCGTCTCGGTGTTCATCGGCAGCATTCTGGCCTGGCTGGTCAGCCGCACCAATCTGTTGGGCCGTCGTTGGTTCGCCACGGCGCTGATCGTGCCTTACATGCTGCCGGCCTGGACCTTCGCTCTGGCCTGGACCACGCTGTTCAAGAACCGCACCGTTGGCGGGCAGCCGGGATGGCTGGAGGGCATGGGTTTCACGCCGCCGGACTGGCTGGCTTACGGCCAGGTGCCGATCACCATCATTCTGGCGCTGCACTATACGCCCTTCATCATTCTCCTGTTCGGCAGCGCGCTCCGCCGCTTTGACTCCCAGCTGGAAGACTCGGCGCGCATTCTCGGTGCCAAGCCGCGCCAGGTGGCCTGGCAGATCATCCTGCCGCTGATGCGTCCGGCGCTGATCTCGGCCATCGTGCTGATCTTCGCTAAGTGCCTCGGTGAATTCGGCGTGGCCTATGTGCTGGGCCTGCCGGTCAAGTTCGACGTGTTGGCCACCTCGCTCTACCGCAATATTGCCTCGCGCCAGACCGGCGTGGCGGCGGTGGTCGCCGGCTCGATCATGCTGATCGGCATGATTTCGCTGCTGATCGACGCGTATCTGGTCAAGGAAGCGCGCCGCTTTGTCACCATCGGCTCGAAGGGCTCGATGAACCGGCTGACCGACCTGGGCAAGTACAAGCTGCTGGCCTCCGGCTTTGCCGGCCTGATCTTTCTGCTCAGCGTCGGCATGCCCATCCTGACGCTGGCGCTGTCGACCCTGATGAAGGTGCCCGGCCAGTTCAACTTCTCCAACTTCACGCTGGACTACTGGATCGGCACCAATCTGGACACCGTGGCCTTGCGCACCGGCATCCTGCTGACGCCGGACCTGTGGAATGCGGCGTGGAACACGCTGTGGATCGTCGGTCTCGCCTCGCTGACGTCGGGCGTTCTGGGGCTGCTGGTGGGCTATGTCGTCGTGCGGACCCCCGTGCGGCCGCTGTCGATCTTCCTTCGCCAGATCACCTTCCTGCCTTATCTGGTGCCTGGCATTGCCTTCGCTGCAGCCTATCTGTCGCTGTTCGCGGTGCAGCGCGGGCCGATCCCGGCGCTCTATGGCACGGTGTTCATCCTGATCCTGGCGCTGATTGCCGACCAGATGCCCTATGCCTCGCGGGCCGGTATCTCGGCGATGATGCAGCTGGGCAAGGAGCCGGAAGAAGCGGCTCAGATCGCCGGTGCCGGCTGGCTGCGCCGCATGATGACCGTCGTCATCCCGATCCAGAAGGGATCGCTGGTGACCGGGGTGCTGCTGCCCTTCATCTCGGGGATCAAGGGGCTGAGCCTCTTCGTCATCCTGGCAGTGCCCAGCACCGACGTGCTCACCACTTACTCGTTGCGTCTTGTCGACTATCACTACACCCAGGCCGCCAATGCGGTGGTGCTGATCGTGGCCGGACTGGCCTATTTCGGAACCCTGGCAGCCCAGAAGCTGACCAAGACCAATCTTGCAGAAGGACTCGGTGGCTAGGATGCCCACAATCAATCTTCGCAATGTGCAGAAAAACTACGGCGGCAATTCCGCCAATGCGGTCAGCGACCTGGATCTGGAAATCGGCGATGGCGAGTTCATGTGCCTGCTGGGGCCTTCGGGCTGCGGCAAGACCACGACGCTGCGCATGATCGCCGGGCTGGAGAACCTGTCTGATGGCGAAATCCGCGTTGGCGACCGCGTGGTGGACTCGGTGATCAATGGCGTGTTCGTACCGCCTGAAAAGCGGGAAATGGGCCTCGTGTTCCAGAGCTACGCGCTCTGGCCGCACCTGACCATCGAGCGCAATACCGATTTCGGCCTGCGCTTGCGCAAGGTGCCCAAGGCCGAGCGCGAAGAGCGCGTCAGCAAGGTGATGAAGGCGCTCGATATCGAGAAATACCGCGACCGGTTCCCCAGCCAGTTGTCCGGTGGCCAGCAGCAACGTGTCGCCCTGGCCCGCATGCTGGCGGTCAATCCGGGCGTGCTGCTGCTCGATGAGCCGCTCTCCAATCTCGATGCGCGTTTGCGCCTGGAAATGCGGGCGGAGCTCAAGCGTATTCATGCCGAGTTCAAGACCACCATCGTTTTCGTGACCCATGACCAGTGGGAGGCCATGACCCTGGCCACCACGATCGGGGTGATGAGCGAAGGCACGCTGCAGCAGATGGGCACGCCCGACGAGATCTATGAGCGTCCGGCGAACCGCTTCGTCGCCGAGTTCGTCGGCAACCCGCCGATCAATATCCTGACTATGGAAGGCAAGGGTCGCTCCGCACTGGCTGACCGTATGGGCCAGTTCCTCGCCGAGAGATTCCCGGCGCTGGGCGTTCCCGGTTCGGTCGGCATCCGGCCCGAGGCAATGCGCTGGACCACCGAGCTGAGCGAAGTGCCCGCGACGGCCTTCAGCGCGCCGCTGGACGTGACCGGCATCCTGCCGACCGGCGGCAACTGGATCCTCGAGCTGCGCAGCGCCGGCGACAAGGTGTTCCTGACCACTGACGAGCTGCCGGAAATCGGTGTTGGCGCCAAGGTCAATATCTGGGTCAAGCCCAAGGCACTGCATGTGTTCGACACCTCGGGCAAGCGCCTCGACGGCGCCGACGCGCTGCTGCGCACCTGCAAAGCCTGACGCGACTGCTGCGCCACGCAAAGTTTGAGAGGAGCAAGCATGAACCGATATTCGTCGCTGATGGGGGCCGTTGCCCTGGCCGTCCTGAGCATCGCTCCGGCCGGCGCACAGGAGGCGTTCGATCTCGATGCACTGATTGTCGCCGCCCGGGCCGAGGCCCCGATCACCGTCTATGCGGTGACCGGCAAGATCGTCGAAACTGCCGATGCCTTCACCGCCAAATACGGCGTTGCCGCCACCGGCAAGAAGGTCAATGAGAGCGAGCAGGTCGAACTGCTGGTCCGCGAGAGCCAGGCCGGGAATGTCCTGGGGGACGTCACCGTTGCGGCCGACACCGCTGCGATCGCCGGTCAGTTGATCCCGGCGGGCATGGTCGAAAACTGGGTGCCGCCCGATATCGCAGTCGGCATTGCCGAAGGCGCGCGCGATCCGCTGGTGCTGGTCAACGATCCGCATGTGTGGACCTACAATAGCGAGGTCTACGATACCTGCCCGGTGAGCAATATCTGGCAGCTGACGCAGCCGGAATGGAGCCGCAAGGTGGCGATGCTCGACCCGCTGGCCAAGCCTGCCTATGCCGACTGGTTCAACCAGATGGAGACCCATCACGACGCTGAAATGGCTGCGGCCTACGAAGCGCTTTTTGGCAAGCCGCTGGTGAGCGATGAGCAGAGCGCCACGGCTGCCTGGGTGAAAGCCTATGCCGCCAACCAGCCGCTGCTGGGGGACTCCTCGGCGGTGGCCGAGGCCATCGGCGCGCCGGGCCAGGCTGAACCCTATTTCGGCATCACCTCGACCGCCAAGTTCCGCGACAATGCGGCCAAGGGCTTCAAGCTTGGCATCTGCCAGGACATGGCGCCGTTCAGTGGCGTGCTGTTTCCCGGCTACGGGATGATCGCGGCAGGCACCAAGAGCCCTAACGCAGCGCGGCTGTTCATCCGCTACCTGCTAACCGAGGAGGGCATCGCCCCACAGGCGGTCGATGGCAAGATTTCATCCAACAGCGCCATTCCACCGTACGCCGAAGAAGCGTCGGGCGTCACCGCCATGCTCGACCAATTGATGACCTATCGCACCGCTTCGGCCGCAGCCGATTTCGATATGCGGCAGGACTGGCAGGACTTCTGGCGCATCCACTACAGCCGCTAGAAGCGATTTCGGTGGCAGGCTCTGCCTGGCACCCGTCTACCGGCCATGGAGGTGGCCGGCTGCACTACCGGCGCTCGGGGAGGGCGTACGGCAACAAATACTGGGAGGAGAAGGTAATGCGAGACTATATCGGAACCTGGACCAAGATGCTGCTCACCGGCACCACCGTGCTGGCACTGGCAGCTCCGGCGATTGGCCAGGAGGCGTTCGACCTCGACGCGCTGATCGAAGCGGCCAAGGCCGAAGAGCCGATCAATGTCTATGACACCACCGGCAAGATCGTTGAGATGGCTGATGCCTTCACCGCCAAATATGGCGTGACGGCGACCGGCACCAAGGTCAAGGCGGCGGCGCAGCTTGAAATGCTGATCCGCGAAGCGCAGGCCAATAATGTTCAGGGGGACGTGTTCGTCGTCCACGACGCGCCAGCTGCGATTGCCCAGATCATTCCGCAGGGCTTTGCCGCCAGCTGGGTGCCGCCCGACATGGCGGACAAGATCGACCCGGCAGTGCAGGACCCGCTGCAGATCATCACCAGCGCCAGCGTCTGGACCTATAATACCGAGCTGTACGACGCCTGCCCGATCACCAATATCTGGCAGCTGACCGAGCCGGAATGGCGCGGCAAGGTGGCGATGCAGGATCCGCTGGGCAAGTCGTCCTATACCGACTGGTTCAACCAGATGGCCCTGCATGGCGATGAGGGCATGGCCGCAGCCTATAAGGCGCAATACGGCAAGGACCTCGATACCTCAACCGAAACGGCAACCGCCGCCTGGGTCAAGGCACTGGCCGCCAATGCGCCCTTGCTGACCGATGCTGACCAGGGCGCATCCGACGCTGTCGGCGCGCCCGGCCAGAAGGAAGGCTTCATGGGTCTGCTTAGCTCGGCCAAGTACCGCGACAATACCGATAGCGGCTACAAGCTTGGCCTCTGCTCGGGCATGGCACCAACCGTTGGCTGGCTCTATCCGGGCATTGGCCTGATTGCCACCGGCACCACCAGCCCGAACGCCGCCAAGCTGTTCGTGCACTACCTGATGACCGAGGAAGGCATCGCGCCGCAATCGGCCGATGGCAAGATGTCGACCAATTCGGACGTTGCCTTGCCGGCGGATGAGCCGTCAGGCGTGGGCGCCGAACTCGCCAACCTGCTGCCGTACAACACCGCCACCGGCATGGACGACTGGGATGCCCGCCAGGATTGGCAGGATCTGTGGCGCCTCAACTATAGCAAGTGACGCCAATGGTGCGCCGGGGCTCCCGCGGCGCACCGCCCATCATCATTTCCGGAAGGAAGCAATATGTTGTCGACTGACCTCATGACGTGGATGAAACGGGCCCCGGTCTCCATGGCGGTCCTGGCCGCGCTGGTAGCTCCCGCGGCCGCCCAGAATTTCGATCTGGAGGCGTTGATCACGGCCGCCAAGGCCGAGCCGCCGATCACCATCTATGACAGCACCGGCAAGATCGTCGAAATGGCCGAGAACTTCTCGGCAAAATACGGCGTTCAGGCCACCGGCCAGAAGGTTTCGGCCAATAGCCAGCTGGAAATGATCATCCGTGAATCGCAGGCCGGCAATGTGCAGGGCGACGTGGCGTTGATCACCGATACACCGGCTGGCCTGGCGCAATTGCTGCCCCAGGGCTTTGTGGAAAGCTGGCTGCCGCCCGATATGGCGGATAAAATCCCCACCGGGTTCCAGAATCCGCTGGCGATCTCCACCAATGCCAATGTGTGGACCTACAATACCGAGGTCCATGACAGCTGCCCGGTTTCCAACATCTGGGAGCTGACCGAGCCGGCATGGAAGGGCAAGGTGGCCTTTGTCGATCCGCTGACCAAGGGCACTTATACCGACTGGTTCAGCCAGATGGCGACCCATGGCGAAGACGCGCTCGCAGCCGCCTACAAGGATCACTTCGGCACCGATCTGGTGACCGACGAGGCCAGCGCCGCCGCGGCGTGGGTCAAGGCGTTTGCGGCCAATGGCCCGCTGATAACCGATGGCGACGATCCGATTTCCGAAGCTGTCGGTGCACCCGGCCAGACCGAGCCGTTTTTCGGACTGATGAGTTCGGCCAAGTTCCGCGACAACGCCGACAAGGGCTACAAGCTGGGCCTTTGCGCCGATCTGGGACCGTGGCCAGGCTGGACCTATACCAAGCTCGGCCTGATCGCCACCAAGTCGGACAGCCCGAGCGCGGCGCGCCTGTTCATCCATTACGTGCTCAGCGAAGAGGGCATCATGCCCCAGATGCGCGACGGCAAGATGCCGACCAACACCGAAATCGAGCTGCCCGGCGACGAACCATCGGGGCTGGCCAACGTGGTTGACAAGCTGTTCGCCTATGACGCCTCGACCGGCCTCGATGACTGGGATTCGCGGCAGGATTGGCAGGACTTCTGGCGCATCCACTACAAGCGTTAGCATTCGCGCCGGTGCGAGCCGGCCGATCGTCCCCTGCGCGCTGGTACTCCACAGCAGTCGCGCAGGGGCACCCCTTCCCACACGGTATTGGACCTCCCATGGCATCCGCACTTCGTCACGCCGAAAACGTTGATCCCGCCCGCTCCGCTGCCCTGCGTGCCGTCGCCGAGGAGGCCGCCCGCAAGGTGCAAGCGCCGCTGCTGGCTGCGTTCCGCTCGGCTATGGACATCGACTACAAGGTCGACCTGCATGATCTCGTTACCGTCCATGACAAGCAGAGCGAGCAGACGATCCGCGACCTGATCTTCGCGCGTGTGCCGGACTCCACCTTCATGGGGGAAGAGGGCGGCAGTGTCGGCGATGGGCCAGTGTGCTGGTATGTCGATCCGATCGACGGCACCTCCAATTTCGCCCGGGGCATTGCCTTCTGGTGCGTTTCTATCGCCGCGGTCATCGACGGCGAGATCGTCGCCGGCGTCATCTATGACCCGGTTGCCGACAACATGTTTGCCGCCGATATAACGGGCGTCTGGCTGAATGGCGCTCCGCTGCGCTCTCGCGCCATTGCCGAGGAAACCAGGGCGACGCTGATTACCGGTTATCCGGTGGCGCGCGATTTCCGGCTCGACGGCAAGGCGGAAGCGCTGGAGCATTTCGGCGTCCTGGCTGAAACATTTTCCACCCTTCGCCGCCCCGGCAGCGCTGCGCTGAGTCTGGCGCATGTGGCGGCCGGCTGGACCGACGCGGCGGCTGGCTTCGGGGTCAATCCGTGGGACGTCACCGCCGGCGTCCTGATCTTGCGGCAGGCCGGCGGCAGTTATCGGGCGCTGACCCTGGGAAAGGTGGCGCCAGACACCCCGGACTTCTTCTGCCCCGGCTATGTCGCCACCGGGGAGGGTGCCGACTATCCGACACTGGACAGCGTAGCCAACTCGATCGATGGCCATCGCAACCGCACATTGAAGCGGCCATGACTGCACGGCTGCGCAGCCACAAAAAAACAAACAATCACAGACGCTGATGGCAGGCATGCAATCAGATTCCTTGAATAAAATGCACAGCTGTGCAAAACCCTGCTTGCGATTTTTGGAGCGTGACTATGACAACTCGGCTGGCACAGACTATCGACCAGGCCGGTCTCGATGCGCGTGAGGCGCTCTGCCGCGATATGGCTATCAGTGCGGGCAGGGTTGCCCTTGCTGGTTATACCAGGCGAGAGGGCGCGCAGATCGGGATGAAGGGGCCGCAGGATTTCCTGACCGAGACCGACGGCGCTGTCGAACAGCATCTGAAGTCGCGCATCGCCGCAGCATTTCCGGACGATGCCTTTCTGGGGGAAGAGTCGGGCGGGGCTATCGGTACCGATATCTGGGTGGTCGATCCCATCGATGGCACCGCCAACTTTGCCCGCCAGATTCCACATTACTGCATTTCGATCGCCTTCGTTTCCAATGGTCGGGTCGAGCTGGGCGCCATCTACAATCCCAGCATCAATGAATTCTATTTCGCCCGCCGTGGCCGGGGTGCCGAGAAAAACGGCCAGCCCATTCGGGTCGCCGACACCAGGGATTACAGCGCTGCCTGCGTCGAACTCGGCTGGTCCAACCGCGTGCCAATGGCGCAGTATCTGGCGGCGCTAACCGAGTTGCTGGAGCAGGGCGCCAATGTGCGCCGGGGTGCATCGGGCGCGCTGGGCCTGGCCTATGTGGCCGAAGGGCGTTCGGATGCCTATGCCGAACTGCACATGCATGCCTGGGATTGCCTGGCCGGCCTGCTGCTGGTGGAGGAGGCCGGTGGTGTCGTCGGGCCGTTCCTCGACAAGGATGGCCTGGCATCGGGGGGCGGCGTGCTTGCCGCAGCGCCGGGCATTGGCGGGCTGATGAGCCGGGCAACCGGGATAGAGCTTGCGGCTCCGGCCAAGGCCTGGGCGCAGGCTGTCTGACTGAATTTGCCGGGGTGGTTGTCCCGGTCCTTATGACTTACGGAAGGTAGACCAATGGAAAAGCCGACCCCGCATTATGAGCGGCCCAAGATCAGCCCGATCTATGAGAACCTGCAGCCCTATGGGGTCAATATCTTCATCGGCGGCATGGAAGGCGCGCGCGACCTGACGCTGCTGCGCGAGCTGGGTATTACCACCGTGGTCAATTGCGCGGTCAATCTCGATCTCAACTACGTCGTGGCCCCGACCATGCCGGCGGAAGACGGCAAGGCCGCCTACGGTCCGGCAGCGATCCGCTATTACAAGATCGGCCTTGTCGATGGCGACGGCAATCCCGAGACCATGATGCTGGCGGGCTATTACCTGCTGCGCGGCGCATTGGAACAGGTGTTGCCGGAACGGGCATCCTATCCGCTGCGTGAGCGCGGCAATGTGCTGATCAATTGCCGCGGCGGCCGCAGCCGGTCGGTGGTGCTGACCGGGCTGCTGCTGCATGAACTGGTTCCCGACGAATTCCCGACGCTCGATGCGGCGCTCGACCATGTGCGCACTCGCCGTGAGCTGCGCCCGGATGAATGGCATGAAGCACCCAAGCCGATGCTGGTTGCTGCTGCCCGCAAGGCCTCGGACTGGATCGATCAGATCGGCGGGGCCCAGGCGCCTGCCAAGCGTCTGGCCTCGAACGGCTGATCGGTACGCATCATGGTTCGCATCGCCATCCTCGCCGATCCGCATTTTCACGATGTCGATTTCGATCCGGCTGGCGAGGGGGGCGGGCCCAATGGGCTGCGCACCTTGGTGGACACCACTGAATCGACTCGTATTTTCAACGAGAGCGGCCCCGCCTTCCGCGCCGCTCTCGATGATGTCGTTGCCCGTGGCATTTCGCTGGTGGTCATCGCCGGCGATCTGACCGATGACGGGCAGGTGTTCAACTGGCGCACCGTCAATGCGCTGCTGGACGAATACCGCGCCAGGGGCCTGCGCTTTTACGCAACGCCGGGTAATCACGATCTCTTCGCCATGGCCGGCCGCAACCACGACAAGCGCTTTCTGCTGCCCGATGGGTCGAACCGCCTGGTGTCCAGCAATGCGTCAAGCGGCGCCGAGGTGATCGCGGCAGAGATGTATTGCCCCGGCTATCCAGACGTCATGCCGATGATGGCCGATCTCGGCTATGTGCCGGGGCCGGGCGATCTCCACTGGGAAAGCCCGTTCGGGACCAAATCCGACTGGGATGCCCGCAGTTATCAGGTGCGCTCGCCCGATGGCGGCACGATCGAGACAATGCTCGACGCATCCTATCTGGTCGAGCCGATCGAGGGGCTATGGCTGCTTTCGCTCGACGCCAATGTCTACCGTCCCAATGACAGGAGCGCGGTGGAGGCCGGTGCGCCGGCCTTCCGCGATTGCACCGATGTGGGCTGGAATGCTGTTCTCACCGACAAGCCGCATCTGCTCACCTGGGCTGCCGATGTCGCGCAGCGGGCCCGTCAGCAGGGCAAGCGGCTGGTCGCCTTTTCGCATTATCCAGTCGTCGATCCGCTCAATGGCAGTGCTGAGGATGAGCGCAGCCTTCTGGGCGATACCGGCTTTGTCCGCCGCATGCCCGAACCTGCAGTGGCTGCGGCGCTGGCCGCTGCTGGCATCGGGGTGCATTTCAGCGGGCATTGGCACATCAACAATACTGCCAGCTATCGTGGCGCAACAGGCAGCATCGTCAATGTGGCGGTGCCGTCGCTGGTGGCCTATCCGCCCGGCTACAAACTGGTCGATATCGACCCCAACGGCTTGCAGATCGAGACCGTGTCGGTCCGGGAGGCGCCGGGATATGACGTGGCCTTTGACGGCTATGCGGCCGAAGCCCAGCGCGACGGGCTTGCTGCTGAGGCGCTGTTCCAAGCTGCCTCACATGGCGCCTTCATCGACGCGCATCTGCACGCGTTGGTGCAGCACCGCTACCTGCCCAAGGAATGGCCCGCCGATCTGGCGCGGCTGGTGCCCTTGCTCAGCCTCGACGCAGTGGCGCAGCTGGCCGATGCCGAGCCTATCAGCAGCACCGCGCTCAATCCCCTGCCTTTGGCCGGTGCACCGAGCCTTTTCGATCTCGTGGTCGATTGGTACGCGCTGCGCAAGGGTGCCGATATCGCCAAGTCCGCCATCCCTGCAGAGCGGATGGCACACTATCGCAGCCTGATCGGGTCATATGGCCGACGGCAATGGCCCGAGGGCAGCCTGCAGCGGCAATTGGGGCTGCTGCTGTCGATCATGGAACGCTATTTGCAGCGTGAACCGTCGCTGGCCTTCCACATTGCGCAGCCCGGTGGAGCTGTCTCACTCAGCGCGGCCGTACCGATTTCCGCCAGACGGGAACTGGCTGAAATGTAATCGGCTGCGGGCGCAGCGGGATCGTTTCGCGCAGCAGCAGGGCGCTGATCTGCTCGGCCATCTGATCTATGGGCTGGCGGAATGTCGTCAGGTTGAACGATTCCCAGCCGGCCTGCTCGATATCGTCATGGCCCACGACGCAAAGATCCTCGGGAATGCGCATGCCGAATTCGTAGCGCGCCGCATCCATGAAGCCGCAGGCCAGCAGGTCGGTGACGCAGAAGGCGCCGTCCGGCTGGTCCTGGCGGGCAAACAATTGACGGGCGGCTTCCACGCCGGACTGATAGGCGGTGGGGCCGGCGCGGGTGATGGTCACGTCCATGCCGGCAGCCTTGGCCGCAGCGGTGAAGGCGACTTCGCGACCCCGAATGCTGGGGGTGCCCGCCTGAGACGAGATGACGGCGATCTTGCGACAGCCGGCCCGCTGCAGCAGGAAAAAGGCTTCATGCACGGCGGCGACGCTGTCGAGCATCAGATTGTCGGGGCCGTCTGGATGGTCATCGCGGTTGATCAGGATGACATGCTGGCCATTGGCAATGCAGGTATCGATCAGCGACGCGGCGGGGGTGCCCGAAAGCACCACGGTGGCATCGGCGCGATAATTGATGGTCTGGCGCAGTGCCTGCGCCACGCTGTCATTATCACCCGAGGTATTGATTACCATGGTGACCTTGTTGACCTCCTGCAGGCGTCGCGACAGCACCTCGAGCATGCGCGCCTGGAACGGGGAGGCCATGTCGGCGGCGACAAGGCAGACGATATTGCTGCGGTCATTGATCAGGCCACGGGCCAGGTGGTTGACGTGATAGCCGAGTTCCTCGGCCGCCTGCATGACCTTGCGGCGGGTTTCCTCGGAAACGCTGGCGCCGTCGGTAAAGGTGCGCGATACCGCAGACCGCGATACGCCAGCCCGTTGCGCGACCTTCTGGGCGCTGACGAATGTACGGCTTTCTCGCATCGGTTCGGTCATGGACAGTCCATTTGCCGGCCCCGCAGGCGGGTGCAAAGTCCGCGTGCTGCCTGCCTTTGAGATAGTGTGCCGGGCAGCACAATGCAATTGTGCCCTCCCGGGATCGATGGCAACCAGTATAGCGGATTTTCGTTGACGGGGCTGCGCGCAGATGTATCTTTTGCACAGCTGTGCAAGTGCGTCGTCGAGCTGAGGGGCTGCCGGACGCATCGAGGAAGGCGGCAAATGCATTGAACTCAACTATTCAGCTGATCAATCTATTGGGGGCCGGAGCTTTGCTGCTCTGGGGGCTGCGGCTGATCAAGTCGGGGGTGATGCGCGCATTTGGCGCCTCGCTGCGGCAGTGGATTGCCAAAGGCACCGGAAATCGCTTCATGGCGGCGCTGTCGGGCTTCTTCGCCACGCTGGCGCTGCAGTCGAGCACGGCCACGGCCGTCATCACCGCCTCGTTTGCCGGGCGCGGTGTCGTTGATCCCAAGATGGGGCAGGCGGTTATGCTGGGGGCCAATGTCGGCACCTCGATCGCGGCAGTCATCCTGTCGATGGATGTGCACTGGTTCGCCTCGGCCTTCATGCTGATCGGCGTGGCCACTTTCCAGATGAGCAAATATGCGCGCGGCAAGGGTATTGGCCGGGCCATTCTCGGGCTGGGCCTGATGCTGCTGGCGCTGCAATTGGTCGGGACTGTCACCGGGCCGCTGCGCGAATCCAGCGTGGTGATCGCCATTCTCAAAGGGCTCGGCGATGCACCGGTGTTTGCGCTGATGTTCTCGGCGGGGCTGGCCTTTGTCGCGTCGTCAAGTCTGGCGGTGGTGCTGTTCGTCGCCTTGCTGGCACAGGCTGGGATCGTGGCGCCGAGCCTGGCTATCATTCTCGTTGCCGGGGCCAATCTCGGGGGCGCCATTCCGCCCCTGGTCGCGGTATCGAGCGAAGGTGTCGAGGCGCGGCGGCTGACGCTGGCCAATCTGATCGTGCGGGCGCTGGGCGCGCTGGCCTTGATGATCTTTGCGATGCCGGCGGCCAATCTGCTGCTCGCCATCTTGCCCAATGCCAATAGCCTGACCATCGCAGCGCATATCGCCTTCAATCTGGCGCTGCTGATCGTGTTCCTGCCGCTTCTGGGGCCGATTGCGAAAATCGCGCGCATCATCCTGCCGCCGCCGCCACAGGCGGAAGCCGCTGCCAGCTATCTCGACGAGTCAGCGCTTGATACGCCGGTGGTCGCGCTGGCGGGCGCAGCGCGCGAAACGCTGCGGGTGGGTGATCTGGTGCTCAAGATGCTGCAGAGCAGTCTCGATGCGCTCCGCCAGCCGACTGTCAGTTCGAAGGGATTGGTGTCGCAGCTCGATGACGATGTCGACACCATCCAGCGCTCGATCAAGTTCTACCTGTCGCGCCTCGATTGCACTGATCTGGACGCCGACGATGCCGGCCGCTCTGCCGAAATCATGGGCTATGCGATCAATCTCGAGCATGTGGGGGACATCATCGATGGGGGTCTCTCCGAGTGCGCCTCCAAACAGGCCAAGCGACAGGTCAAATTCTCGCCCGAAGGGTTGGCGGAGATCACCAAGCTCTACGAGACCACCATCGCCAATATGCAGTTGGCGCAGTCGGTGTTCCTGACGCGCGATCCCAGTCTGGCGCGGCAATTGGTGGCCGCCAAGGCGACGGTGCGGCGGCTGGAGGCGGGGTCGACGGCCACGCATCTGGCCCGCGTGCGTCAGCGCAATGTCGAGGCGGTCGAGACCAGCTCACTGCATCTCGATATCCTCGCCGATCTCAAGCGCATCAATGGCCACCTGGCCTCGGTGGCCTATGCGGTGCTGGAAACCTCGGGTGAACTCAGCGAGAGCCGGCTGCTATCGGCACCCGAGGCAACGGCATCGGTGATCCCCACCTAAGCGTAGCGCTGGCGGGAGCGTTCGCGCGCCTTGGCAGCTTCCACGTCGCGGTCGCGCGGCGGGGCACTGGTTTCGAGGTCTTTCAGCAATTGCCGGGCGATGGCGGTGATGTCATCGACCGCATGGTCGAAGGCCGCCTGGTTCTTCTGCGAGGGATGGGTGAAGCCACTGAGCTTGCGGACAAACTGCAGCGCCGAGGCGCGGATTTCGTCATTGGTGGCGGGCGGTTCGAAATTGAACAGCGTGCGAATGTTGCGGCACATCGGCAGAACTCCACGAACGATAGCGGGCGGCAATGGAAGCATTGTTCTGCAGATTGATGGCAAAGGAAAGGTGGCGACCGAGCGGGTCCATTTTCGGTTCAGCGGTCGGCTGCAATCGCGGCGGCGATGGGTGCGACTGCCGCCTGCATCGAGGCAGTTGTGTCGCCGGTGACAATGGCGCCGAGCAGGGGCGCGGCAATGCCGGCGGCGCGCAGGCGGGGCATGTCGGCAGGCGTGAACTTGCGCTGGCTGGGGGCGATCACCGGAATGCCCGCCGCCGCTTTGACGATTTCGCCATAGCGGGTCACGTCAGCATCGGTCATCGGCTGGCCGTAGCCGGAAAATTCGATGATCGAGGCTTCGACCATGGCGCCGGGCAGGGCGATAATGCGTTCGAGATCTTCCGGCGTGCTGTCCGAGGACAGCGCCGGCATCGGCCGCAGCCGCGACTGCAGCAAGTGCGGCTGCAGGTGGGCGAAGTAGACGTTGAAGCCTTCAAAGCCGAGATCGGCCAGCGCCTCCATTTCCTCGGCGGATGGCACGGTTTCCTGCCCGGCCATCAGCAATAGGGGCGCGCCGAGCTTGCTCAGCGCTTCATAGAAAGGGCGCTCCTCGGCGAAGCTGCCGAAGGTGGTGCCGGTGGCGCGGTGATAGGCATTGAGGTGGGTCTTGAGCGCGGTGGCACCGGCATCGAGCGCCGCCTTGGCCAGATCGATATCGTGGCGGGCCAGCGAGACGATGACGGGGAATTCGCCTGATGTAATGGCGCGGTGCAGTGGGGTTTCGGGATAGGTCTTGGTCATGGTGATCCTTTGGCGGGCAAGCGCCGGGGTCTGGCTTCCCTCCCCCTTGAGGGGAGGGATCGAGGGAGGGGTGGTGCGGTGATCCACCGAAGGGACCCCCCCCCCCAACCCCTCCCCTCAAGGGGGAGGGGAGACACAAGCCGGTGGCTTCGTAGGACGTTGTCAGTTCAACCGCGCGCCCGTGGCGGCGTCGAACAGATGCAATTGGGCGAGGTCGGGGCGGACATGGATGGTTTCGCCGGGGCGGGCCTGCACGCGCTCGCGGAACACGCCGATAATGGTGTGCTCGCCAATCGCCATGGTAACCTGGGTTTCCGAGCCCATCGGCTCGACCAGCGAGACCCTGGCTGCAATGCCGGAATCGTCCAGCGCCAGGTGTTCGGGGCGGATGCCATAGACCGCCTGGGCGCCGGTATTGCCGGTGCCGGGGGGCAGCGGCAGAGTTGCCCCGGCGGCGGCAAAGCCCTCGGCAGTGATGGTGCCGGCGATAAAGTTCATCGCGGGGGAGCCGATGAAGCCGGCGACGAACTGGTTGGCCGGACGATCGTAGAGATCGAGCGGCGCGCCGATCTGCTCGACCCGGCCGGCATTCATCACCACGATCTTGTCGGCCATGGTCATGGCCTCGACCTGATCGTGGGTGACGTAGACGGTGGTGACGCCCAGCCGCTGGTGCAGGCTCTTGATCTCGCCGCGCATGACGACACGCAGCTTGGCATCGAGATTGCTGAGCGGTTCATCGAACAGGAAAACCTGCGGATTGCGCACGATGGCGCGCCCCATGGCGACGCGCTGGCGCTGGCCGCCCGAGAGCTGGCGCGGGAAGCGGTCGAGATAGGGCTTGAGGCCCAGAATATCGGCGGCCCAGTTCACGCGTTCGGCGATCTCGGCCTTGCTGGCGCCGCGGTGCTCCAGCGAAAAGCCCATATTCTGCGCCACGCTCATATGCGGATAGAGCGCATAATTCTGGAACACCATGGCGATGTCGCGGTCCTTGGGCTCCAGATCATTGACCACGCGGGGGCCGATCGAGATTTCGCCGCCGGTCACGGTTTCCAGGCCTGCGATCATGCGCAGCAGGGTGGACTTGCCGCAGCCGGAGGGGCCGACCAGCACGACGAATTCACCATCGGCGATATCGACATCGATGCCGTGGATGGTGGCGACTTCGCCATAGGACTTCTTGACGGATTTCAGGGTTACGGGAGCCATTTGGATATCCTTGTCAGCCCTTGAGGCCAGAATGGGCGAGGCCCTCGACGAACTGCTTCTGCGCGAAGATGAACACCAGCAGCACCGGGATCGCGGTCATGGTCGCGGCGGCAAGCTGGATGTTCCACATGGCGCCACCATAGGCGTCGGTAAACTGGGTCAGTGCCTGGGGCAGGGTGAACATATTGGTCGAGGACAGGAAGACGATGGGTTCGAGATAGAGGTTCCAGCTGTGGAGGAACGTGAAAATCGCGACCGCACCCAGCGCCGGCTTGGCCAGCGGCAGGGCGATGATCCAGAAGATCTTGAACCGGCCAAGGCCATCGACCCGCGCGGCTTCTTCCAGCTCGCCCGGCAGGGCGATGAAGAACTGGCGCATGACGAAGGTAGCGAAGACCGATGGCGCACCAAAGATCGGCACCAGGATCAGCGGCCAGTGCGTGTTGATCATCCCCCATTTGAGGAACATCTGGAACAGCGGCACGATGGTGACTTCGGACGGGATCAGCAGCCCCAGCAGCACGATCATGAAGATGGTGTTGGCGAAGGGAAACTTGATGCGCGCAAAGGCATAGCCCGCCATCGATGAGATGATCATGGTGCCAATGGTGACGAGCGCGGCGATATAGGCCGAATTCCAGTATTGCCGGGCAAAGGGCTGCAGCTCGAACACCTTCTGATAGGTGGTGAAATCGAAGCGGCGCGGCCACAGGTCCGGCGGGAAGGCGAAGATATCGCTGATCGGCTTGACCGATGAGGTGACCATCCACCAGGTCGGAAAGACGAAGGGGATGAGCAGCACGCACATCAGGCCATAAAGGCCGATCTTCATGCGGGGTGAGAGATCAGTTTTCATAGAAGACGATCCGCTTGCGCAACTGCCACTGGGCGAATGTGAGCACTGCAACGATGACGAACAGCAGGATCGACAGGGTCGAGCCATAGCCGAAGAAATGGAACTGGAAGGCCTGCTGGTAGAGATAATAGACCAGCACGGTGGTGCTCATGCCCGGACCACCCTGGGTCAGCACGGCGATCTGGGCGAAGACCTGGAGCGAGCCGACAATGGTGATGATCGAGGTCAAAAGGATCGTTGGCGAGATCAGCGGCAGGGTGATGCGGCGGAACTGCTTGAAGCGCCCGGCGCCATCGACGCGCGCCGCCTCATAGAGCTCCTTGGGCACGCCCTGCAGGGCGGCAAGGAACAGGATCATGTTCAGCCCGACATTCTTGAACACCTGCACGACCACGACCGAAAGCATCGCGGTAGAGGGATGGCGCAGCCAGTTGGGGCCTTCGACGCCGATCATCTGCAGCATGCCATTGATGCCGCCATTGTTCTGCAACAGGAAGCTCCAGACGATGGTCCAGGCCACCAGCGAGACGACCACCGGCGAGAAAAACAGGGTGCGGAAGACCACGATGCCCTTGAGCTTCTGGTCGAGCAGCACGGCCAGCAGCAGCGCCAGCGACATGTTGAGCACGACGAGCCCAGCCGAGAAGATGGCAGATGACAGCAGCACCTGGGGTAGGGCCTTGTCGTTGAGCAGCATCTGGTAATTGGCGCTGCCGACGAAATTGAAGGTATTGGCCAGCACGTTCCACTCGTGCAGCGAGTACCAGAACACCAGGCCAAGCGGGATCAGCACGAAGGTAACGATGCCGATCAGCTGCGGCGCGATGAAAACATAGCCGGCAGCAGCATCGCGGCGTTCGATGGTCCAGAACGGACGTTTTCTTGGAGGAGAGTCTGCCGCGGCAGTCATGCTTGGTCCTTCTCCCCCCGATTTGGGAGGGACATTGCATCTGTCATTCGGGCGGGGCGTGGCAGGCTCATGTCACAACCACCGGACGGCACCTCCCCCGTGACGGGGGAGGTTGGGTGGGGGTGTTGAGAGCCCCGGTGTCGGGGCCAACCATCCCCCACCCTTGATCCCAGCTTTTTCGCTCGCGGCGAAAAAGCAGTCCCCGCAAGGGGGAGGGTGTCGACAGCGAAATCGACTTTAGCGGGCGAGCAGCGGCGCGACGCTGTCGCAGACCGACTGCAGCACGGCCGGGACGTCGGCATCGGCAACCCAGAGGCTGTCGAGGCTGGCGCGGACGGTCTGCTGGATCTGGGCGAAGTTGGTGTGGCCCGGCAGCACGGTGCCCGACGAAATACCGGCGATCACGACGTTCTCGATCTGCTCGGCGGAGAGCAGCGGATTGGTCGAGGCCAAGGTCTGGGCGTTCAAGAGGCTCGCACGCGCCGGCGGGAAGAACTGGGCCAGCTTCTGGCTGTTTTCCGGGTTGGTCATATAGGCAAGGAATTCCACCGCCACGGGGGCGTTGGCACCGGCGGCGAAAGCGCCGACGCCGGCCTGGCCGACCACGGCATATTCACCGGCAGGGCCGGCAGGCAGCGGCACCAGGTCCCAGTCGAATGGGTTTTCCTTGGGCAGCAGCGAAGCGCGGCTGATCTGGGTGATGGTCATGCCGGTCTCGCCAGCGAAGAAGTCGATGTCTTCGCCCGGTCCAGGCATGGCCTTGTCGGTGAAGATGGCCTTGTGGATGGCCGTCATGGCCCCGACCATGGCCGGTTCGGTGAAGCCGCAGGTCTTGCCATCGGCGCTCCACGGGGCCGCGCCCCAGCCCCTCCAGATCGAGGCGAGATTCTGCCAGCTCTGGTACTTGAAGTCGCGCACGACCAGGCCCGCCTTGCCCGACTGGCCGACGGTGGCGGCGGTGGCGAAGGCATTGTCCCAGTTCCATTCGCCCGCTGCGATCAACTCGGCCGGGGTCTTTGCACCAGTGGCCTTGATCACGTCATTGTTGGCGAAAATAGCGAAAGGGGAGGTCGAGAACGGGTAGGCGAAGAGCTGGCCGTCCTTGGTCCAGAGCGCGGTGGCGCTCGGGTTCACGTCGTCCAGCTCATAGCCCGCGGTGGCGGCGAATGCGTCGGTCAGCGGGGCGAGGGCGCCCGAATTGACGAAGTCGGCGGCGGTGGTCTCCAGGATCCAGGCCAGGTCCGGCGGGTTGCCGCCGGCAATCTGGGTGGTCAGGGTCGTGGTGTAACTGTCGAAGGGCAGCGGCTCAAAGGTGATAGAGACATTGGGATGGGTTGCCTTGAAGCCCTCGGCGATCTCGTTGAACATGGCCAGATGCGCCTCGTTGGCGCTCCAGATGGTCATGCGCAGGTTGACGGCGTCCTGGGCCCAGGCGACGCCGCTCCAGGCGAGTGGCAGCAGGATGCCGGCCGCAGCCGCTGCTGACTTGAGATGCGTGATCTTGGACATTTCGGGTTCCTCCTGTTGAACGTTTAGTAGCCGCGCACGTCCGGCCAGCGGATTTCGATCCCCTCGCCATAGAGCCGGGTCTGGAAGGCCTCGAGCTGGGCGTCGTTTTCCTGCACCGCATGCGGTGTGAGCCCGGTTTCGAGGCAGTGAGCGGCGAGCAGACCGGCGACTTCGCCGACATTCCACTCGACCGGATGCAGCCGGTAGCAGCCATTGGTGATGTGCGTGGTGCCGATATTCTTGCCGGCTGGCAGCAGGTTGCGCACGCGCTGGGGCAAGAGCGCGCCCAGCGGAATTTCAAACGGCGAGGAGTCGACGTCGACGTAATTGTCGCCGCCCGTGGAAGGGTGCAGATCGATGCGGTACATGCCGATACCGACGCTGTCGCGATACTGGCGTGACAGGGCATTGCCGTGAATGGCCATCGAGACGTCCTGCTCGACAATGGTGGTCACCGCCTTGATGCGGCGGCTCTCGCGGATATAGGGCGCCATGGCCAGGCCATGATCGGTGCCGGTGGCGTCGCCGCGCAGGCGCAGGCCCGGAAACCCCTGGCCGCCATCGACGCGCGGTGCCTCGGTCTGCAGCCAATAGAATACCGAATAGGAGAGGTCGGCGGCGGCCTTGAGATGGCGGGCCTTTTCCTCTTCGGATACGTCGATGATCGAGCCTTCCATGTAATCGATCATCGGCCAGTTCACGAGGCAGATGTCCGAATTGTAGGCGCCAGGCACGAAGTTGCGGCGGGCGGCGATGCGGCGGAAGGTCCACAGATTGCCATCGCCGGGATTGCGGCGCTGGTCGGCGTCGACCAGCAGCGGATCATCATCGGGATTGGGCGTGAACGAGCGTTCGACGATTTCCAGCGTGCGTGGATGCGGCGCCTTGAAGCCGAGCAGCGGGCCACCCCAGAAGCTGGGCTGGTAGGCTTTCCAGAAGTCGTAATTGTCCGGCTTGTCGATGGTCTGGTCGCCGTCGACATGGTCGATGGCAAAGCAGACCGACACGGCCTGGACGTTATCGGGCTGCGCCACATCGGGGGCGCTGGGCTCGCCGGTGTCGTGGCGGCTCTCGAAGCCGGTGACATATTCGGTCCCGGTCATCGGCAGCAGGTCGCCGAGCTCGGTGGCGTCGATCACATAGGGGGCCCAGCAGGTGATTTCGGCGCCGGTATCGCGATGACGGACGGTGATCGAGCGGACGATATCGCCCTGCACATCGGCGGCAACGGGGCGATAGGGCTGCAGGACCGTCAGCTTGCCGCCACCACGGTAGGGCGCCAGCATGGCTTCGAGCACGGCAACGCCGGCCCGCGGCTCGGCGCAAAGTCGGCTGACCCAGCCAGCACCGGGATTGAGATCGCCCCAGGCACGGCTGGCCTCGGTCAGCGGATAATTGTCGCGGTAATACTGGCGGATGCCATTGCGCAGCTTGCGATAGGAGCGGGTGATGCCGAACTGCTCGACCCATGAATGCTCATCGGGCGGCACGGCCTGGCTGGTCAGCTGGCCGCCGATCCAGTCAAATTCCTCGGTCATGATGACCGAGCGGCCATTGCGCAAGGCCCCCAGAGCCGCGGCAACGCCACCGAGGCCGCCGCCAATGATCAGGATGTCTGCGCTGAGTTCTTTAGTTTTCATTTGGTCCGATGGGTCATGGCGCCGAGGGTTTCCCCTTCGACGGGTTCACAGGGGAGCAGCACTTGCTGGGTGGGTTCCTGGCTCTCCACGCGCCGCACCAGCATGCGGGCAGCGCTGTGCCCCATGGCTTCGCGGGGGATGGAGAAGGAGGTGAAACGGGTGATGGTCTGTTCAGCCCGGATGTGATTGCCCAGCACCACGATCGACAGGTCGCCGGGGATGGAGATGCCGCGCTGCAGCGCCAGTTGCTCGACCTGGATGGCGTCGGCGAGTTCGATGAAGAATACGACGCTGGCCTTGCTGGCGATGAGCGTATCGAGGGTCTGCGCCGCCGGTTGGGCCGCCGCGGGCACATGGGCAACGAAGTCCATGCCGGCAATGGCGCTGCTGAAGCCGACCCAGCGGTCGACGGTGGATTCAGCGCCCTGCGCGGGGCCCACATAGGCAATGCGGTGATGGCCGAGTTCGCGCGCGCGCTGCACCAGCGCGGCGGTGGCGGTGGCGTAATCGCCGCCGACATAGGGGACGGGGCCACCCGCGTCATCACGGCGGCCGACGGCGACGAACGGATAATCGCCGCCCACCAGCCGGGCCAGTTCATCCTGATCGAACTGGCGACCGAGCACGAGGCAGCCATCGGCGAGGCGCAGCCGGTTGTTCTCGCTGAAAATCTTACGCTGGGCGCCGTGGGCGGCACCGGTCAGCAGCAGCAGGTCATAGCCCATCTGCTGGGCCGCTTCCTCGATGCCGAACAGGAAGGGGCCGAAGAAATCGGCCTGTTCGACCGGGAAGGCCGGTTCATAGGTGAAAACGCCGAGAATGCGATTGAGGCCCTTGGCCATGCGGCGGGCGATCGGATCGGCGACATAGCCGGTGTCGCGAATGGCCTTGTGGACGCGCTCGCGGGTCTCCTGCGGAATGCGGCCCTCGGCGCTGGAGGCATCGTTGAGCACGAGCGAAACCGTCGCCTGGCTCACTCCGGCCAGCCGCGCAATGTCGCGTTGTGTCAGGCGCTTTGAAGCTGTCAACGGTTCCTCCCGCGTGCAGATAATCTGCTAATGCGTATTAGCTGCTAATGCGCATTAACAAAATTTGCGCCGATCTTGTCAAGCTGGATTCGTCAGCGGGGCAGACTGTGGATTTCATGCGGCCGGACGCTGCGGGAACGCCCGGAAAGCGGGCATTCCTCGCGCCAGGACGACCCAAACATTGGCTCTGGCAGCGAAGTTTTTCACGAGATTATTGGCAGGCGACAGCGTGGAATGAGCCTCGTACTGCGCGCATCGTTAACTGGTGCCGTGCAATGTCGGGGCACCTTCGTCCGCCCGTGGTCGCCGCGCTGCGCACCAGGCGTCGTCAAAGGAACCCGGACCATGAATGCTCAGGCAGTGCCTGCGCCATTGTCGAAATCAGAGTTGCCGATGCGTCCTGCCCGTCTGAAAATTCTTGCGTCCTTCACTGCGCTTATCGCCGCTGTCCCCGTCTTAGCCGGCGAGTTCAACACCTTCGGCGCCGCACCCGCAGAATTTGCCGAGGCCACGTTCCAGCCGGACCTGATCATCGAGTTGGGCCTGGGCGTTGGCTATGCGCCGCTCTATGACGGCTCCTCCAAATATGGTCCGGTCTTCATTCCGCGCATCAATCTCGAGCTGCTGGTGGTCCCCGGATTGCTCGACATCGGCGGTGGCGAGCAGCAGGGTGGGTTCTCCTTCGCGCCGGCCTTCAGTGTCGCCGGGGCGCGTCGCAGCGTCGACAATGCGCACCTCATCGGCCTCGACGATATCGACCCCACCTATGCCGCCGGCATTCGCGTCGGCTATGAATGGGGTCCGGCAGAGCTTTATGGCGAACTCCGCTATGCATTTGGCGGCGCCCAGGGACTGATCGGCGATATCGGCCTGAACCTCACGGCAAAGCTGACGCCGGAACTCGAAATCGTCGGCGGCCCCATGCTCAGCTTTGCCACGCAGGGCTATATGGACACCTATTTTGGCGTCACCGCCGCCGGGTCTGCGGCGACGGGCGGGCGTCTTGCTGCCTTCGATGCAAACGGCGGGATCAAGTCGGCCGGGCTCAATGTGTCGGCGCGCTATGAGGTCATGCCGGATACGTTCATCAACGCCAACGCGTCCTACGCAAGGCTGGTCGGCAGCGCCGCCAATTCGCCGATCATCGAAAGGGGCGCCGAAAACCAGTTCAAGGTCGGCATCGGCCTGTCCCGCCGCTTCACGCTCGATCTATTTTGAAGCGCCCCAAAGCGAGGCCGATGGACTGACGCGCCCCTGCTGGTAGTGCAGGCCACCGGGCCGGTCGGCCTTGAGCAGCAGGGGGCCGTCGAGATCGACCCAATCGGCATTGGCCGCGACCAGCATGGCCGGGGCCATGGAGAGCGATGTGCCCACCATGCAGCCAGCCATCAGCTTGAGGCCGAGCGCGCGGGCATCGGCCGCCATGGCGAGAGCTTCGGTGAGGCCGCCGGTCTTGTCGAGCTTGATGTTGATGGCATCATAGCGCCCGACAAGCGCTGCAAGGCCGTCGCGATGATGGGTTGATTCATCGGCGCAAACCGGTACGGCGCGGGCAATCGTAGCCAGCATGCCATCGCGTCCTGCTGGAAGCGGTTGCTCGACCAGTTCAATCCCCAGTGCCTGGCAATGGGCGAGGTTGGCGACGAGATTGGCTTCGGTCCAGCCCTCATTGGCGTCGATGACCAGGCGCGTTTTCGGCGCTGCGGCGCGGACAGCTTTCAGCCGCTCGATATCGTTATCGCCGCCCAGCTTGATCTTGAGCAGCGGATAGGCGCCCGCGGTTTTGACCGCAGCGGCCATGCTGTCTGGTGTGCCGAGGCTGATCGTGTAGGCGGTGACGAGGCTCTCGGGCAAGGTGATGCCGGCCATCGCCGCAGCGTCGGTCTTGCGGGCCTTGGCTTCCAAGTCCCAAAACGCGCAGTCGATCGCGTTGCGCGCCGCGCCTGGGGGCAGGGCAGACTGCAATGCCTGACGGTCAAGGCCACCGGCAATCTGCGCCTGCAGCGCCAGTATCGTCTCCAGCGTGCCGGCGACACTCTCGCCATAGCGGGCATAGGGCACGCATTCGCCCTGACCGATAAGGCCGTCGCGCTCGATGGTGACGCGGATCACCTCGGCATGGGTCTTGGACCCGCGGGCAATGGTGAAGACGCCATCGATGGCGAAGCTTTCGACCACTGCGTTCAGTATTGCAGGCATCAGGCGACGGCCTTGAGGCGCGGGTCGAGCGTATCGCGCAGGGCATCACCCAGGAGATTGAAGCCAAAGGACAGGAACAGGATGGCAAAGCCGGCAAACACGGCGGGCCAGGGCGACAGCAGCAGGAAGTTGCGGCCTTCCGACAGCATCAGGCCCAGCGATGGCGTTGGCGGCTGCGCGCCCAGCCCGAGGAAGGACAGCGAGGCTTCGACCAGCACGGCGGCCGAGAGCAGCAGGCTGGTCTGCACCAGCACGACCGAGCTCAGATTGGGCAGCAGATGCAGGAAGATGATGCGACCATCCGAGGCGCCGATGGCCTTGGCGCCATTGACATATTCGCTGGCGCAGATGACCAGGGCCGGGCCGCGCAACAGGCGGGCAAAGATCGGCGTATAGACGATGGCGATGGCCAGCGCGGCGCTCCAGGCGCTGGGCCCGAGCACGGCGATGACGCCAATGGCCAGCAGCATGATCGGGAAGGCAAACAGCACGTCCATGATGCGCATGATGATGCGGTCAAACCAGCCGCCATAATAGGCGGCGAGCATGCCCAGCGAACCACCGGCCAGCAGCGACAGGCCAACGGCGGTAACGCAGGTCAGCAGCGAAGTGCGATAGCCATGCACGATGCGCGCCAGCACGTCGCGGCCCAGTTGGTCGGTGCCCAGCCAATTGGTCGGATTGGGGCCCTTCATGCGCTGGACCATGACCTGCTGATAGGGGTCCTGCAGCCCCAGCAGAGGCGCAAAGATCGCCAGCAGCACCTGCAGCGAAACGAAAATGGCGGCGAAGGTCAGCAGCTTGTTGCGCCGCATGAAGGCGATCATTTGGAAACCCGCGGGTCGATGACCGCATAGAGCAGGTCGACAATGAAATTGACCATGACGAAGGCGAAGGTCATGACCAGAATGGTGGCCTGCACCAGGGGATAATTGCGCTCGGCAATGGCGCCCAGCACCAGCCGCCCGAGGCCGGGAATGGCGAACACCTGCTCGATGACGATGGCGCCACCCAGCAGATAGCCGGCGGCGACGCCGACGCTGGTGATGAACGGGATCAGGGCATTGCGCAGCGCGTGCTTGTAGATGATGCGGCGGCGGCCGGCGCCCTTGGCCTTGGCGGTGCGGATATAGTCCTGGTTCAGCGCATCGAGCATGGCCGAGCGGACGAGGCGCGATAGATTGGCCAACATGGGCAGCGACAGCGCAATCACCGGCAGGATCATGCGCTGCAGATTGCCCAGTGGGTCCTGATGAAACGGCACATAGCCCAGCGCCTGCACACCGGGCAGAAACTTGGCGACCATGAAGATGGAGACAATGCCCAACCAGAAGGACGGGATGGTCAGCCCGGCAATGGCGCCGATGCGGACGGCGACTTCGGCACCCTTGCCGCGCGCTTCGGCCATGAAGCAGCCCAGCGGAATGGCCAGGCCGGCCCCGAACAGGATCGACAGCACGGTCAATTCGATGGTCGGCCAGATATTGGCGGCGATTTCCTGCGTCACCGGGCGGCCGGTCCACAGCGAGGTGCCCAGATTGCCCTGCAGCGCGTTCCAGATCCACTGGCCATACTGGACCAGGATGGGTTTATCCAGACCCACACGGGCCTCAAGCTCGGCAATGCGCTCGGGCGTGATTTCGGTATTGGCGCCCAGCATGATGGCGACGGCGTCGCCGGGAATGAGGCGGATCATCAGGAATACGACGATCGAGACGCCAAACAGCACGACCAGCAGGTCGGCAATCCGGCTCATGATGAAGCGCATCGGCATAAGGGGCTCAATCTCTACGGACAGCCGTCCGAAAACAGGACGGCGCAGTGCAAAAGCACTGCGCCGGGTAGGCCTTTACTCGGAGACGGTCGCGTTGACGAGGCTGGTCAGGCGGCCATTGGGGAAGATTTCAAAGCCCTGGACCTTGTCGTTGACGGCCGAGAACAGCGTGCCATAGGCGATATGGGCTGCCGGGCCTTCGCAAGCCAGCTTGGCCTGAACCTGGTCATAGACTGCCTTGCGGGCTGCCGGATCGGTCAGGGTGCGGCCTTCGTCCAGCCAGGCGTCGAGCTCTGCATCGTCATATTTGAAGACGTTGGTCGAGCCGCCGCCGCGGAAGGTGCGGTAGAAGTATTCATCGGGATCGGGGCTGCCGCCATTGGCCGAGACGAACATGTCGAACTCGGAATTGCGCCATGACTGCACGAAGTCACCGATTTCCTGGGTGATCAGCTCAACCTCGATGCCGCCGGCCGCCAGCTGCTGCTGCGCGACCTGGGCAATGTCGCGCGTATCCTGGCGCGGCAGCACGTTCATGGTCAGCTTGAGCGGGGTGGTCACGCCAGCTTCGGCGAGCAGCGCCTTGGCGCCTTCGACGTCGGTGGTGTAGCAGGCGAAGCTGGTGGGATCGACGGCCCAGTTGACCAGCGCCTGCGAGAGCGGGCCGGCCGGAACGCCAGCGCCGAACAGGGCGCCGTCGATGATCTCCTGACGGTTGAGCAGCATGTTGATCGCGGTGCGCACCTTCGGATTGGTGAAGGGTTCGCGCGACGCGTTCATGCCCAGCAGGGTATAGGAGATGTCGCGGGTTTCCTGGACGGTAACGCCGGGCTGGCCCTGCAATTGCAGGGCAGTCGCCGGATCGATGCCGGGCAGCAGGTCATATTCGCCGCTGGTCACGCCAACCTGGCGGGTGGCCGATTCCGGCACGAAGTTGAAGCGGACTTCGTCGACCTTGGGCGAGCCTTCGACGTAGTAGGCGTCGTTCTTGGCCAGGCTGATGAAGCCGTTTGGCTGCCATTCAGCGAATTTGAACGGGCCGGTGCCAACCGGAGCCTGCTGCAGGGCTTCGACATTGGTCTCGACTTCGGCCGGGACCATGGCGATGCCCGACAGCGAGGACAGGATCGGCGCGAAGGGCGCGTCGAGCTTGAGCTCGATGGTGGCCGGATCGATCACATTGATGCCGGTGATCGGGGACACGCGGCTGGCCAGCGGCGAGGCGGTTTCTGCGGCCTGGACGCGGCGAATTGAAGCGGCGACGTCTTCGGCATCAAAGGTCGAACCGTCGTGGAACACGACATTGGGACGCAGGTGGAAGGTATAGGTCAGGCCGTCTTCCGACACATCCCAGCTCTCGGCGAGGCCCGGCACTACGGCCAGGTTCTTGTCGATGGCGGTGAGGCCTTCATAGATGTTGCTCTGCACGATGACGACCGAGTTGAAGGCGGTAATCAGGTGCGGATCAAGGCCGGCGGGCGACGAGTCGATGGCGACATCGATGGTTGCCGCGCTGGCCGCGCCGACAAAGATGGTGGTGGCGAGCAGCGCAAGTCCGAGCTTTTTCAAAGCCATTATTATTTCCTCCGAATGAATTCCGTGCGGACGCGGTGCGCACCTTGGGGCGGCAGGGCGGCGCGAAATACCACACTAAGTCCAATACAAGACCAGTCTGGACAAGGCCAACGCTATGGTACTAACTCTGCCCGTGCAAGCTGGTCTGTGGATATGATATCCCGGCACGTTGCCGCATGTGCTCTTGACCGAACCCGTTGGAATTTATGGCCGAATCGGCGCTGCTTACAATTAACGACCTGCATATCGACGTCGGCAGCCGGCCGGTCATCGAAGGCGTCTCGCTGTCCATCGCCGCGGGGGAGATGCTGGGCCTTGTCGGGGAGTCCGGCTGCGGCAAATCGGTTACCGCATTGTCGATCATGCGGCTGCTGGCCGAACCGCCGATGAAGATCGTCAAGGGCAGCATCGTCTTTGACGGCCAGGACATTCTCGATCTCGACGATCGGGCGCTCGAGGACCTGCGCGGCAACCAGATCGCCATGATCTTCCAGGAGCCGATGACCTCGCTCAATCCGGTGTTCTCCATCGGCAACCAGATTGCCGAAGTGGTGCTGCTGCATCGCAAGGTGAGCCGGGCCGAGGCCGAGGCGCGCGCCGTCGAACTGCTGACCCGGGTCGGCATCCCGTCCCCGCAGACTGCGCTTGGCCGCTATCCCCACCAGATGTCGGGTGGGCAGCGCCAACGCGTGATGATCGCCATGGCACTGGCCTGTGAACCCAAGCTGCTGGTGGCCGACGAGCCGACGACTGCCCTCGACGTCACCGTGCAGGCCCAGATCCTCGACCTGCTCGATGACCTGCGCCGCGAGACCGGCATGGCGGTGCTGCTGATCACCCATGACCTTGGCGTCGTCTCGCAATATTGCGACCGCGTCGCCGTGATGTATGGCGGCCGCGTCGTCGAGGAAGCCAGTGCCGCCGAGCTCTTCGCCCATCCGCGCCATCGCTATACCGAGGCCTTGTTGCGCACCATTCCGGCGTCCAATCCGCCCGGCGTCGAATTGCCGGCCATTCCCGGCCAGGTGCCGCCGCCCGGCCGGCGCCCCGTCGGTTGTACCTTTCATCCGCGCTGCCATGCCATGGTGGCGCCTTGCGGCACGGATATGCCAGCCCTGGTGGGCGATGCGCACCTGATCCGGTGCTGGAACCCTGCAGCATGAGCCTTCTTGAACTCCGTCATCTCAGCAAGACCTATCCCGGCCAGAATGGCGCCGTGGTGCAGGCCGTCTCCGATGTGTCGCTGACCATCGAGCCCGGCGAAGTGCTCGGCGTCGTTGGGGAGTCAGGTTGCGGCAAGTCAACGCTCGGCCGCTCGCTGCTGCGGCTGATCGAGCCCAGCGGCGGCGAAATCCTGTTCGAGGGCGAGGACCTGATGGGCCTCAGCCAGCGCGCCATGAAGCCGCGCCGCCGCGACCTGCAGATCATCTTCCAGGACCCGTTCGGCTCGCTCAATCCGCGCCACACCGTGGGCGGCATTATCGGCGAGCCGCTGGTGGTGCATGGCGTCGGCACCCGCGAAGAGCGGGCCGCGCGGGTGGCCGAACTGCTCAAGCTGGTTGGCCTGCCCGAGGATGCCGGCAAGCGCTATCCCCACGAATTCTCCGGCGGCCAGCGCCAGCGCATCGCCATCGCCCGCGCCCTGGCGCTCAATCCCAAGCTGCTGGTGGCGGATGAGGCCGTGTCGGCACTCGACGTGTCGATCCAGAGCCAGATCATCAACCTGATCGCCGATCTGCAGAAGCGGCTGAACCTCTCGATCCTGTTCATCAGCCATGACCTGTCGGTCATCCGCCATGTCAGCGACCGTATCGCGGTGATGTATCTGGGGCGGATTGTCGAGGTCGGTCCGGCCGAAGAGATCATGGATGCCCCCAAGCATCCCTATACCCAGGCGCTGCTGTCAGCCATTCCGCGCCCCGGCGTCGAGCGCAAGCAGCGCATCGTGCTGCAGGGCGAATTGCCCGATCCGGCCAATCCACCGAGCGGCTGCGCATTTCATACGAGGTGCCCCAAGGTCATGGATATCTGCCATAGCGTCCGCCCGGAGCTGGCACGGCCCCAGGCCAGCGCCGTCGAGGCCGGCAGTGTGAGTGCGGTGGCCTGCCACCTCTATCCCGCCGCATGAGCCAGTCCGCAGGCTTTGAGCGCGCCTTCTCGCTCCTTGAAACGTCAGTCCGTGATGGCCGCATTCCCGGTGGCGTACTGGGCTGCGTCGACGCTTCAGGCAATCGCCTGATCCGCTCCATCGGCGCGGCGCAGACCGTGCCCGCGCCGCGCAAGATGCATGACGATACCTGGTTCGATCTGGCATCGCTGACCAAGGTGATTTTCACCACCAGCGAAATCCTCAAGCTGGTGGATGCCGGCCGGATCGATCTCGATGCGCCGCTGACCTCGGTGCTACCCGATTTCCGCCAGTACAATCCCGATGCATGGGAGCGCAAGATCACCTTCCGGCAGTGCCTCGGGCACCAGACGCCGTTCCCGGCGGTCGAGCCGATCTACACCTATGGCCGCGATCCCGACCTGCTGCGCGCCTTCATCATGCAGCGCGAATGGCGCGCCGGCCCCTCGGTCTATTCCGATATCAATTTCATCCTGCTCGGCTTTGTGCTGGAGCGGCTGGCGCGCCAGACCCTGCGTGCGCTTAATCCGGGGCAGGGCTTTGCCTGGTCGGCCGATCCCGAGCATGCCGCCGCCACCGAGGATTGCACCTGGCGCAACCGCGTCCTCGTCGGCGAAGTCCATGACGACAATTGCTCGGCGCTGCAGGGCTCCGGCCATGCAGGGCTCTTCGGCACCGCCGCTTCGGTGCTCGGTTTCGCCGCGGGCCTGCTCGATGGATCAGGCGCCTCCGCCGCGGCGATCAGGCTGATCCGCACGCCGCTATCCGCCCGCCGCACGCATGGTTGGGAACGGCCCTATGAGGGCTGGTCGGGCGGCGAGCATTGCAGCACCGAAACCATCGGCCATACCGGGTTTACCGGCACCGGCCTCTGGATCGATTTCGCCAATGGCCGCGCCTGGACATTGCTGACCAATCGCGTTCACCCCACCCGCCATTTCGACAGCGGCATCATCGCGCTGCGGCGGGGCGTGGGCGATGCCTTCACTCGCGCATAGGAAACTCTGATGGATCCGATCTGGGCAATTGGCCTGATGACCGGCACGGTGCTGGACGGCAATATCGATGTGGCGCTGCTCAAGACGGATGGCGAAACCATCGAGCAGTTCGGTGCCTATACACTGGCTCCCTATGACCGGGACGTCCGCGATATCCTGGAAGAAACCCTGGCTCAGGCGCGCGTGTGGAACTTCGAGGGTGCGGACCCCGCGATCTTTGCGGAGGCCGAAGCGGCTCTCACCCGGGCGCAATCGGCGGCAGTGCGCAGCTTTGTCGAGGGCCAGGGCATGACCATGGCCGACATCGGCGTCGTCGGCTTCCACGGCCAGAGTGTCCTGCATCGCGCGCCACAGCCCGGCCGCATCGGCGATACCCGCCAGCTGGGCGATGGCGCCCTGATGGCGCAATTGCTGGATACCAAGGTGGCCTTCGATTTCCGCAGCGCCGACATTCGCGCGGGCGGGCAGGGCGCGCCGCTCTCGGCCATCTACCATGCGGCGCTGTTGCGCAAGCTGGGCAGCGATGGCGATACCGCCGTGCTCAATCTGGGCGGCGTCGCCAATATCACCTGGTGGGATGGTCAAGACCTGGTCATCGCCTTCGATACCGGCCCGGCCAATGCGCCGATCAATGACTTCGTCAAATCGCTTGGCCTGGGCGAAATGGACCGCGGCGGCGCGCTGGCCAAGGCCGGCACTGTCGACGAGACTCGCCTCGCCAAGCTGCTCGAGCACCCCTATCTCACGGCCGCCTATCCCAAGTCGCTGGATCGCTTCGATTTCACTGCCGAAATGGCCCGGGGCATGGACGCCGAAAGCGGCGCGGCGCTGCTGACCGCCTTCACCACTTCCGCCGTCGGCAAGGCGCTGGATCTCCTGCCGCATCGCCCCAAGCGCCTGATTGTCTGTGGCGGTGGCCGCCACAATCCCTCGATCATGGCCATGCTGCCCCTGCGCGCCGGCGTCGAAGCCGTGCCCGCCGAAACCGTTGGCTGGCGCGGCGACGCCATCGAAGCCGAATGCTTCGCCTTCCTCGCCGTCCGGACCCTGCGCGGCCTGCCGATCAGCTTCCCCACCACGACGGGCGTTGCTGCGCCGATGCCCGGCGGCCGCATCGCCGGCTAGGTCTAACTCCAGATCCACGGCTCCACCGCCTCCCTCCCCGTTGAGGAGGGATCGAGGGTGGGGGTGCTGAGGTCGGACACAAACATGGAAATACGGGGGGAGCGCAGCGCAGCACCCCCACCCTAGCCCTCCCCCTCAAGGGGGAGGGGATTGCATAGTGGCTCGCGGGCCCCGGTTGCTGCTGGCTGAAATGCGTTCGCTTCACCACATAGCCCTCGTCTCCATCGCTTCCCTCCCTCTTGAGGGGAGGGATCGAGGGTGGGGGTGCTGAGGTCGGACACAAACATGGAATTACGGGGTGAGCGCAGACCCCCACCCTAGCCCTCCCCCTCACGGGGGAGGGGATTGCATAGTGGCTCGCCGGCGCCGGTTACTGCTGGCTGAAATGCGTTCGTTTCACCCCATAGCCCCAGCTCATCGCCTCCCTCCCCCTTGAGGGGAGGGATCGAGGGTGGGGGTGCTGAGGTCGGACACAAACATGGAAATAGGGGGTGAGCGCAGC
>NZ_FQVC01000004.1:67422-334699 GCF_900128975.1 Devosia limi DSM 17137
CCGGCGCCGGTTACTGCTGGCTGAAATGCGTTCGTTTCACCACAAATCCCCCAGCTCCATCGCCTCCCTCCCCCTTGAGGGGAGGGATCGAGGGTGGGGGTGCTGAGGTCAGACACAAACATGGAGATAGGGAGTGAGCGCAGCGCAGCACCCCCACCCTAGCCCTCCCCCTCGAGGGGGGAGGGGATTGCATGGTGGCTCGCGGGCCCCGGTTGCTGCTGGCTGAAATGCGTTCGGTTCACCCCATAGCCCTCGGCTCCACCGCCTCCCTCCCCCTTGAGGGGAGGGATCGAGGGTGGGGGTCTGTCAGTGGCGCACAAAACGACCCCCACCCCGGCCCTCCCCTCAAGGGGGAGGGGACGAAAGGCTGCCTGCCGCGGCGTTACCCCACCGCCACCGCGCGCCGCTGCGCCACCATCAATCCCAGCGCACAGGCCGAAATAATCAGCCCGCCGCCGATCCAAAGCCGCAGTTCCGGCACTTCGCTGAAAAACAGATAGCCAAACGCGGCTGCCCAGAGCAGGGCGGTGTAATCGACCACCGCAAACACCGAGGCCGGTACGCGCTTGAGCCCATTGATCAGGAACAGGAAGCCGAGCGCCCCGAGCAGGCCGATCAGCGCGATCAATGGCCAGCTCGCCGTCGGTGGCGGCGCAAAGCCCGGCACGATCAGCGGAATGGCAATTGCAGCTGCAACTGCCGATTGCGCCAGCGTCATCGTCGCGGCGCCCTCATCGGCGGAATGGTGCTTCATCAAGACGATGGCGACGGCATAGCTCATCGGCGCCAGGATGGCGGCGCCCCAGGCGAGAATGTCCGATGATCCGGAGACCTCGATCGGCTCGCCGCCAAAAACGATGACGGCCGAGCCGGCAATGCCGAGCACGATAGCGCCCACCAGGCCCAGCGATACCGGCTCCTTGAGAAATACGATGCCGAACAAGGACACATAGATCGGTGCGCTCATGCCCAGCGCAGCGGCGACGGCGAGCGGCAGGTGGGTTACCCCATAAAAGAAGAAGCAGGCGGTCAGTGCCATCAGCGCGCCGCGCTGGGCATGGCGGCCATAATTGCGACGCAGCGGCCAGGCGCCACGGGTCAGCGCTATATACAGCGCCAGCCAGATGGCCGCTCCGGCATAGCGCACGAAGACGATCATGAAAGTCGACATCCCGGCGCCCAGGGTCTTGGCGACGGCATCCATGGCGCAAATAAAGGCAATGCCGGTGCCGCAGAGCAGAATGGCGCGCAGGGCCTCGCTGCGCTGGCTCATGGTTGCAAAGGTTTCTGCAAGAAGGTGCGGGTGCGGCCCTTGGGGAATTCCGGCAGTTCGCCGAAAGCGGCATAGCCCTGTCGTTGGTAGAGGCGCAGCGCGGCAGGGTTGAAAGTGTCGATATAGGCGCCGTGGCAACCGCGCCTGCTCGCTTCGGCTTCCGCCATGGCCAGCAGCTTGCCGGCCAGGCCTTGGCCGCGCATGGGCTCGGAGAGCCAGAGCCATTGCACATAAAGCCAGCCCCAGGCTGTATAGCCGGAGAGGCCGCCGGCAAGGGCGCCGCTTTCATCGCGTACCAGAACGGCAAGGGGCACACGGCCGGATGGTCCGACATCTGCCGCGTTGTAGTCCGTCAGTCCCTTGCCGATGGCGGCAAGGTCCGCTTCGTCCGGCTCATGGGTCAGTTCCAGCGAGATCGACATGGGGTGACTAGATCAATGCCTGGCGCAGATTGCCATTGGCACGGTCGAGCGCGGCCTGCGCATCGGCCTTGCCGATGGATTTGCTCAGCATCACCGTGGCCAGCTTGATCACGCCCTCGGCTTCGTCGAGCGCGGCTTCGGCTGCGGCGCGCTCGGCGCCCGTCAGTTCGGCCACCATCAGGATGGCGCGTTCGCGCAGCTTGACATTGGTGGGGCGCATCTCGACCATCAGGCCGCGATAGACAAAGCCCAGCTTGATCATCACGCCGGTGGACAGGCAATTGAGCGCCGCCTTTTGGGCCGTGCCGGCCTTCATGCGGGTCGAACCGGCCAGCAGTTCCGGACCGGTCTCGATCAGCACCGGGATCTCCGAAACCGCGCCGACGCGGCCACCGGCATTGTTGAGGATGCCGATGGTGAGCGCGCCGATGCTGCGCGCATGGGCCAGGCCCGAGGCGGTGTAGGGCGTGTTGCCGCTGGCGGCCAGGCCGATGACCACGTCATTGGCGGCAACATTGACGGCCTGCAGGTCGATGATCGCCGCCTCTTCGCTGTCCTCGGCGCCTTCGATGGCGTGCTTGAGGGCGCGTTCGCCGCCCGCCATCAGGCTGATGGCGCGTTCATAGGGCCAGTTGAAAGTGGGCGGCAGCTCGGCGCCGTCCTGGGTGGCAATGCGCCCGGATGTGCCAGCGCCCATATAGATCAGCCGTCCGCCATCGCGCAGACGTTCAGCCGCGGCGTCGATGGCTTTGGTCAGTGCGGGGCTGGCCTGCTGCACGGCGCCGATCGCGGCAAACTGGCTTTCGATGATGCCGGTCACCAGTTCGCGGGTCGACCAGTTCTCGATGCTGGCATAGCGCGCCGATGCTGTTTCGCTGCTGGTGGCCGCCTTGGTCTCGTCTCGCATCGATCGTCTCCTGGGATTGCGCCGCGACCATAGGCAATCTCCTGCCAAGTTGCCAGAATGGCAGGAGATGAAGTTGTGGCCGGCGCACCCCAAAAATGCGATTGCCTCGGCGCTATTGCGCCAGTTCGGCGGTGCGTTCCAGGGCCCGGGTGAAGCCGGTCAGCGACACCGAAATCGGCACAGGCTGCTGGGTGTCGGCGCCAATGCCAGTGGCGGTCAAGGTCGCGCCTGCCTTGAGCTGGTCGAGCTGGGCCGAATCGAAGCTGAGCGGCACCAGGCACCCGGTCGGAATGCAGGTCAGGAAGGGGAGCGGCGCTCCCAGTCCTTCGCCATCCACTGCCAGCGCCAGACCATTGGCAAAGTTCAGGCCGAACGGGCCGACCAGCATGCCGGCAAGTGTCCCATCCTGGGGTGGCGTCAGTTCCAGCATCAGCACGCGCTGACCGGATTGGGAATCGGCCAGTGCCTGCGAGAAGGCGCATTGCTTGCCGCTCGCCGGTGTCGTGCAGGTGACGGTCCAGTCGCCATGCGTCTCGGTGACGAGGCTGGCACCGCCCGGCAGGGTCGAGGCCGGAGCCTCCTGGCCATGGGCCGCTCCGGACAGGGCAAGGCTGGCAGCGGCGAAGAGGGCGGTACGCAGGTTCAGCATCATCTCTGCTCCTGTGGCCGTGGGGCGTTGCGCTGGTCCATCGGCGCCACGTCATTGGTATCGAGACGGAACAGGCCGGCAGCGACGGGAATGTCGTATCGCGGCTGGAAATCGCCTTCCTCGGGCAGCAGTACCCCAACCTTGTCCACGCCTAGATCGGCCAGCTGGAACGGCGTGCCATGGCCGTATTCCATGTGCCCGCGGCCGATAATGCCGATGACGATGCGGTCCGGATCCCTGGTGCGGCCGGCGGCGATATTGCAGGCAAAGGCGCGGTCCCAGGTCTGCTGGGCGCGGATGAAACGGTCGAATACCGGGTCCATCGGCGTCTGCGCATCGCGTCCTTCGCGGCGGCCGCCGGTCAGGTTGAACAGATATTCGCGCGCCTCGGGCGTGGCAGGCCTGGATGGTGTCAGGCCGTCGCGCTCGTCCACCGGGATGGCGTCCCAGCCTTCCTTGCCGACACGCGTCACCAGCGGGCGGTGGCAATTGAGCGCCAGCATCGGCACCTTGAACTGACGGCAGAACTGGAACAGCGGCAGGTACAGCGCGGGCGGGAAGCCCCAGACCGTCTGCCATTCCGATTGCTCGAGAAACGCATCGGTATCGATGGTGCCCGACACATAGGCGTCAAGCGCCGACTGCACCCGGCGCGGGAACATCTCGAAGCCCATCGAAATGGGCCTGCCCAATGCCAGGAGCCCAGCCGCCACGTGCAGCTGCCAGCGGTGGATGTCGTAGCGGTTATGCGTCTCGCCCAACAGCACGACCTGCTGCTGGCTCATCCGCGTCAGGATTTCGGCATGGCTGACCTGGCTGAGTGTCTTGGGATCGAGCCAGGTACCGGCGGGGTGGGTGATGGTTTCGCTCATCGCTCAGACGGCCTCGGCAATCGGTGCTGGCGCGACAAATGCGGCCGCCGGGCCATGCACGGTGAGGCCGGTCGGCTCGCCATCGGCATTGAGCGCAACCATCACCGCACCATTGCCATCCGTATCCTGCCGCCACGAAGCGACAGCGCAAGCGCGCAGATGCAGGTGGAAATCGGTGCGCATGACATTGATGAAGCCACGCGACGGGCTGACCTTCTCGACCACGCCAGCCCAGTCCTGGGTGAAGCCGGGGCGGGTGATACGCACGGTGACGCCCTGCGCTGATGCCAGAGCCGCCTGGAATGGCACGGTGCCGGGGTCATTCGGATCGGTTTCCGTCGCCGCATTGCCTCCCGGCGGGGTGCGCTCGACGATCTCCAGCGCTTCGCCCGGACCGAACTGGCTCACCACGGCGTCGAACGGCTCGATGCCGGCAAAGCCGATGACGCTGCACAGCACATTGTCGGCATCCTGCATGAAGTCGATGCGCGGATAGCACTGCCCGCCCATAATGCTGGTGCGGTCGACGATCATCGCGGTGATCGCCCCGACCTCAATGCGCGAGTCATGCTCGGCGCCCGAGCAGACCAGCCAGCCATTGTCCTCGGCCACGGCTTCGACCACGCCCATGCGTTCATGGGTGGCGCCGCCCTGACGGGTATTGATCATCAGGCGGCCCATGCCGGGCAAGGCCTTGATGACAGCTGCTGGTTCGGCCGACAGGCGCTCGCGCTGGTGGGGAGTATTCGACATGCTTGGTCCTCAGGTTTCAGGCTAGAACAGGAATTTGGGTTTGTGCAGATGCTGGCTCCTCATCGAGCTCCATCATCCGCACCGGGCCGAGGCCCTTGGGCTGGCGGTGCGCAACGATCACCATCGTGGCGCGGGGCAGCTCGGTCCGCAGCAGGGCGAACAATTGCGCCTCAGCCGCGATATCGAGCGCCGAAGTGGGTTCATCCAGCCAGATGCAGTCCGGCTTGAGCACCAGCAGCCGCCCCAGCGCCAGCCGCTGCTCCTCACCGCCCGACAGGCCCTGCGCCGGATCCTGGCCGGGCGCGCTATCGATGCGATTGGCCAGCCCGACGCGGGTCAGCACATCATCGAGATAGGCCTGCTCGTAGCTTGAGGGGTCTTGGGGATAGGTCAGCGCCGAATAGATCGAGGCACTGGGAAAATAGGGCCGCTGCGGCAGAAAAATCTGGTTGCCGACCGCACAGCGCAGGCATCCCGACGCATAGGGCCAGAGCCCGGCCAGTGCCTTGAGCAGGGTCGACTTGCCCAGTCCCGAGGCGCCACGCACCCAGATGGTTTCGCCCGGTGCGATATTGAACCGGCCGAGGCAGAGCAGGGGACGCCCGGTCGGCGTGGCCACAGCGACATTCTCGATTTCGATACTGTCATTGAGCGCCGGATCGGCGGCAACCCCACCGCGGGTCTCGCCGGCGCGCCGGGCGGCAGTGATGAAATTGTCGAGGCGCGATGAGGCGGCCACCAGCTCGGCCAGGTCGCGATAGGAGAAGATGAACCAAGACAGCGTGGTCACGACGCTGGAAAAGGCCGAGCTCAGCTGCATCAGGCCGCCAAAGGCGACATGACCGGCCAGATAGCCGGGCAGGGCCACGAATAGCGGAATGCGCAGCACCGAGCTGTTGAATGGATAGGTGAAGCCGCCCAGGATCAGCTCGCGTCTGATCAGGTGTCCCCAATTGGTCGAGATCGCTTCGAAGCGGTCACCCAGCAGGCGCCGTTCGGCGGCCTCGCCATTGCCGAGCGCGACGGCCTCGGTATTGGAGCGCAGCCGCACCAGCGCAAAGCGGAAATCGGCCTCGCGCTTCTGCTGCTGCACCAGCAGCGGCTTCAGCGGCTTGCCCAGCAAATGGGTCAGGCCGGTGCAGAGCGCCACATAGATGAAGGCCGCCCAGATCATGTAGTGCGGGATTTCGATCGGAATGCCGATCGGCGCCAGCGACAGCGGAAACTGCGCCAGGCTCCACAGCACGACGAGATAGGAAAACAGGCCGACGACGCGCGAGATCAGGTCGAGCGCTTCGCTCAGCAGTTTTTGCAGGAAGATAACGACGTCTTCGGCAATGCGCTGGTCGGGATTGTCGACGCCCTCGGCGCCGCCGGCAACCGACATGTGCCAATAGGCCTTATTGGCCAGCCAGATATCGAGCACATTGCTGGTCAGGCTGCGGCGCCAGCGCATTTCCAGGCGCTTGCGGATATAGAGGCCGACCAGATGGCGGATCGCGTTCAGCGTCACGATAATGCCGAAAATGCCGACCTGCCGCACCGCCTCGGCGGCGTCGAATTGTTCGAGCGCCCCGTAAAAGGCGCCGGTCCACTCGATCAGGCGGATGGTGGCGTAAACGCCGAGCAGGTCGAGCCCGACAACCACGGCGAACATGACGAGGCCGAGCTTGCGGTAATCGCCGCGCAGGCATAGCGCCATCAGCCGCCAGAACTGAGAAAGTACACGAACCATCTATCTGCCCTCAAAGCGGCCGGGAGGCCGCAGCCCCCCGGCAGATATTGTGTGACGCGGCCTAGAACCGGACCGTGGTGCCGATCTTGAAGGTCCGGCCGGGGCCGCGCTGCAATTCGAGCGGGTTTTGGGCAGCGACCGCAGCAGAAGACGGTGTCGCGGCATATCCGGACAGGGTGTTGGGGAAATAGGCCGTGTCGAAGATGTTCTGGACGCCGAAATTGATCTCGACATTCTCGCTCGGCTTCCAGGTGCCGAAGGCGTCGAAAACAGCGTAGCCTTCGGTCTTGAAGCTGGTGGGGCTGGCGCGTTCGGACTGGCCGGCGGCAAAGGTCCCCATGACTTCGAATTCCAGGCCATGTTCGGGGATTTCGTAGCGCAGTCCCAGAACTGCGGTCAGCGGCACGGCGCCGTCGAAGGCGGTTTCGGCTGCACCGGCCGATATGCGCTGCACGCCCTTCTGCCAGGACACATTGCCGGTGGCGAAGATGTTCTCGTAGAACTCATATTCGCCGCCAAGTTCGATGCCCCAGAGGTGCACTTCCTCGACATTGTTCGACCAATAGTGGTTCGGCTTGCCGGGCACTTCCTGCAGGCTGCGGATGAAGTTGTCATAGTTCGAATAGAACGCGCTGGCGCTGAACCAGCCATTGTCGAATTCGCCGCGCAGCCCGACTTCGTAGTTCTTGACCGCTTCCGGCTTCAGATCGGGATTGGGCACGATGGTCGACGGCGGCGCGGTAAACGGGTTGCTGCTCGACTGGAACAGCTGCTGGGCGTTCGGCATCTTGAAGCCTTCGCCATAGGCCGCATAGACCGAGTAATTGTCATCGAGCTCATAGGTCACCGACAGCTTCTTGAGCAGCTCGACGCTGCTGATCGGGGCCGGCGCATAACCGGGCAGGCCCGTGTAAGTCGGATCGACAGTCGGATCGATGTGATAGGTGGCAAGGCGAGCGCCGGGGGTGATGGTCAGGCGCTCATCCAGCAGCTTGATTTCATCCTGCACGAAGAAGTCGGCGCGGATGGTTTCGGTGCGCGGGAAGCTGAAGCCGCTATTGCCAACCACGGTGGTGGTCAGACCGGTGCGCGAGTCCCAGGTTGCGGTGCTGCTGGTATAGTCGCCGCGCATGAAGTCGCCGTCGAAGCCATAGGTCAGCGTGTGGTTGGTTGCGCCCAGGTCGAACGACGACTGCAGCTGGAGGTCGGCTTCCCAGAAGTTCTCGGAATAGTCGCGGATCGACTGCACGGTGGTCCGGCGATTGGCGTAGGTGCGATAGGACGTGCTGTCCATGCGGCGCGCCTGCGGCGAGTAGGAGACGTTCCACTTCACCGAGTCGAGCCAATCGGCGCCGACCTGCCAGTCGTGGGAGATGGCGAAGCGATAGCGCTCCATGTCGAGCGTGCGCGGATAGGCGTTGGAGACATATGCGCTGGCCGTGGGAACGCCGGTGGCAACGGCGCCCGAGTCCCAGATCTGCTGGACGACGGTATTGCGGTCGAAGAATTCGCCGGTCAGCTTGATCTCGTGGTCGGCATTGGGCGTCCACACCACCTTGACCAGGCCATTATAGGCTGAGGTATCGGCGGGATAGAGCTGGTTGCAGCGGAAATAGTCCGGGCGGATCGGGCAGCCCCAGATGCCGCCTTCGGGATCGGCCTTGATCGCCTTGGGCTCGGTGCTGGTCAGGTTGCCGAAGCTGCCGAGGATTTCGACATCGCCGAAGTCATAGGCGGCGGTGATCTGCTTGCGCCAGCTATTGTCGAAGCTGTCGAAGGCGGTCTTGATCTCGACGCCCCAGGGCTTGTCCATGCCCTGCAGAATGTCGGACGGGTCCTTGGTCTGGAAGGCAACGACGCCACCCAGGGCGTCGGCACCCCACAGCACCGAATTCGGGCCACGGACGATTTCAACGGTCTTCAGGTTGAACGGGTCGACGAAGTCGCGGCTGCCGTCGATGATCTGCTCCTGAAGCCGGGAGCCGTCGACCAGCATCTGGACGCGGTTGCCGCCCATGCCGCGGATGGTGAAGCCGGTGAGCTGGCCAAATGGATTGGTAATGGCGGTCTGGCGGGTGACGTTGACGCCGGGTTCATACCGCACCAGATCCTGGATATCGCGAACGACACGCTTATCCAGATCTTCGGCCGAGATGACCGAAACGGTCATCGGCACATCCAGTACCTTGCTGGCATTGCGGGTGGCGGTCACCGTCAGGCGCTGCAGCTGCGTGGCCTGCGTCGTGGTCAGGTCGGCTTGCGCCTGCACGGATCCGGCCATCAACAGGCTGGACACCAGTGCAGTCCCGCCGATCAAGGCAAGGCGCAGGTTCTTGGAAATTGGCGCAGCAACGTACGCGCTCCGCTCATGATAGGTCATGCGAGCCCCCAGGCATATTTGATTTTATACTGTTGGCTCGCTGGCGAGATCTTGGCGATCGGCTTGCTGGCTGGGGGATGGCGGAGTGGGCTCCGTCATCGTTGGTCTGTCCATATTTAACATGACAAACTTAGTCAATAAATGTTTTGTGGCCTGTGATATGGTCCTTAACGGCGCCAGGAGCCGGCGGCGAAACGGCTGTTGCCCGGTAACCTTATGAAAATAAGTAGAAAATTCTGTCGTTGTGCGAAGGTGAGCATCAGCAAAACCGGCGCTCTGTCCACACCATAAAAATATGACTCATAAAATCAGCTATTGCCAGATCGGAATTCCGAGATTAGAGGTCGCGAAAATCGCCAAGCCGTAGTGACCCTGCGGGCTGTGGCGTAAACCACTGAAATATAAAGATTTTTATGAGCGACGAGCCAGAAGTAGAGCCAGTTCGTACCAAGGATGTGCAATCGTTCGACTCCGAGAAGTCAACGACAAGTACAGAGCTGCTGGGCGGCGGTAATGCGCTGGTCATCATGCATGAACGCACGCGTTATGTGCTTCGCCTGACAAGACAAAACAAACTTATCCTGACCAAATGACAGTGACATCAGCCATGGCCACGCAAACCAGATCCGCCGCCGAAATCCGTGACATCCGCGCCAAACATCCTGAAATGCGGGCTCGCGACTTTGCCCGTATCCACCAGATTTCCGAAGGCGAGCTGGTCGCTGCCTATGTCGGGCAGGGCACCACCACGGCGATCTCGGCCGATATCGAAAAGCTGTTGAGCGGCCTGACCGGCGTCGGCGAGATCATGGCGTTGACGCGCAATGAAAGCTGCGTCAGCGAGAAGATCGGTCCGGTCGAAAAGGTGCATGTCAGCCCGCATGCGGCGATGGTCCTGGGCGCGCAGATCGATCTGCGCATTTTCCCCAAGCACTGGCGCCATGGCTATGCCATCGAGCGCACCAATGACGACGGCAAGGTGTTCCGTTCGCTGCAGTTTTTCGATGCTCAGGGCAATGCCGTGCATAAGGTTCATGCGCGGGACGCCACCGACCTGGCAAAGTGGAATGCCCTCGTGGCAGCGCTGACCCTGGCCGAGCAGAGCGACGCGCTGGTCGTGGAGCCGGCGCCGGCCCCAGAGGCAAAGGGCGGTCTTGTCGATGTGGCCGACCTGCGCACCCGCTGGCAGGCGATGACCGACACCCATCAGGTATTTGGCCTGTTGCGCGAGCTCAATCTCACCCGTCTCGAGGCGCTGAGGATCATCGGTCCGGACTTCGCCTGGCAGCTCGATCACAGCGCCGTCGCGCAGCTGTTCAACACCGCCGCCGACGCCGGCGTGCCGATCATGGCCTTTGTCGGCAATTCCGGCTGCACTCAGATTCATTCCGGCGTGGTCAAGACCATCAAGCCGATGGGGCCCTGGCTCAATGTCATGGACGAGACCTTCCATATGCATCTGCGTCTCGACCAGATCGCTGATGTCTGGGTCGTGCGCAAGCCGACCGAGGATGGCAATCTGACCTCGGTCGAGGTGTTCGGCGCCGATGGCGAAGTGATCATCCACCTTGTCGGCACCCGCGAGCGCAAGCAGCCGGAACGCCAGGAATGGCGCGCGCTGGCCGAAGGCCTGCCGGTGCTCGAACAGGCCCGGACGGCCTAGCCCCATGAAGGTATTGACCACGGGCCCCCTCGCCGCACTCACCGACGCCCGTCCCGACATCGCATTCGGAGGTTGAAATGGACGTTGTGACCGTGGTCGAGATGCATGACTTTTCGATGTTCGCGCTGTTCATGCAGGCGGATTGGGTGGTCAAGTCGGTGATGGTTGGCCTTCTGATCGCGTCGGTCTGGTGCTGGGCGATCATTGCCAACCGGCTGATCGCCTATGGCCGTGCCAAGCGGGACATGCGGGCCTTTGAAAAGGCCTTTGCCTCGGGCAAGCCCCTGTCCCAGCTGCAGCAAGAAATGCGGCAAGAAATGGGGCAAGAAAACCAGCATGCTGGTCTTTCCGCGGTGTTCCTGGCGGCCATGGAGGAGTGGGACAAGAGCCACCAGCAGCAGGCAGCCAATGCGCCCGGCCTGCAGAGCCGGCTCGAAATCGCGCTCGATCTCGCCGTCAGCGAGCAAAGCACCGCGCTGGAAAAACGCTTGGGATTTCTAGCCACTATCGGCAGCGCCGGCCCGTTTGTCGGCCTGTTCGGCACCGTCTGGGGCATCATGAATGCCTTCACCGCCATCGCCGCCGCCGAGAATACCAGCCTGGCTGTGGTGGCCCCCGGCATCGCCGAAGCCCTCCTCGCCACCGCCCTGGGCCTCCTCGCCGCCATCCCAGCCGTCATCGCCTACAACAAGCTCAGCGCCGACGCCGGCCATCTCATTGCAAAGCTTGAGGGTTTTGCCGACCGGCTGGTGGCGCTACTGTCGCGCCAGCTCGATGCCGGAAAGCCGCTCTGATGGGCGTGTCGATTGGCACCAGCAAAGGCCGTGGCAAGGGCCGTCGCCGCGGCGGCCCGATCAGCGAGATCAACGTCACCCCGCTGGTCGACGTCATGCTGGTGCTGCTCATCGTCTTCATGGTGGCCGCGCCGATGATGACCATGGGGGTGCCGATCGACCTGCCCAAGACTTCCGCACCGCCGATGACGCTTGAGCGCAAGCCGATCACGGTCACGGTGGCGCCGGATGGGACAATCTCGGTGGAGAAGGCGGTCGTGACGCTGGAGGGGCTGCTGCCCGTGATCGCCAGCCTTGCCGGGGAAGGTGCAGAAGAGCGCCTCTATGTGCGCGGCGATGCCACGGCAGCCTATGGCAATATCATGAAGGTGTTGGGGTCTTTGTCGGCCGCCGGCTATTCGCGCATCGGGCTCATCACCGAGCCGGAACCGAGACCCTAGATGCGCAAGGAACTGCTCGGATCGGTTCTGGTGCATGTCGGGGTTCTCGGCACCGCACTGCTCTGGCTCGGTCTCCCCGAACCGGACGATGCGCCGAGCATGGGCTCGATGCAGGTCGAACTGATCGCCATGGCATCGGTTTCGACCAATACCAGCGAGGTGATCGCCAGCGATGCCACCGAAGATCTGGTTTCTGCCGGTGCCGAACAGGCGATTCCCGAGACTAGCGAGCCGGTCGACGCCGGCGTTCCAGAGACTGTAACGCCGCAAACCAATTCCGTTGTCGAGCCCGTCAAAACCGAGCCCTTCCGACCCGTTGAGATACAGCCGGCGGCCCCTGTTGAACCGACGGCGCCGGTTGAAACCCCTGATCCCATCGCGCCAGAGCCCGTCACGAGCGAGGTTGTCGAGAGCGACAGTCAGTCCATAGAAGCGCCACTGTTGTTGGCGGCGCCAGAGGCAATCACGCCCGAGGTTTCTGTCGCGCCGGGGGAACAGGAAGCGCCGCTGGAGCCGGTTGAAACCACCGAGTTTACTGCCGCGCCGGTACCGCACACCCTGTCCTTCACGCGGCCGACGGCGCCAACGCCGCCCCCGCGAACCCCAAAGCCGCCAGCGCCCCCACAGCGGACCGCCACTAGCAAGGCGCAGCAAGCCGGGTCGGTCGGCAACAGCAATACTGATGCAGCTGCGGCAACGTCAGCTGGTGGTCAGAGCGGCACCGGCTCCGGGGGCAGCGCCGATGTGGCGCGCTATCCGGGGCAGGTGCAGAATAAGCTGCGGCGGGCCCTGCGCTATCCGCGCGCTGCCCGCGGTGATAGCGGCGAGGCCCATGTCTATTTCGTGGTGGATAGCGGCGGGCAGGTGCTCAATCTGAGAGTCGCACGCTCGTCGGGCAATCCAATCATCGATCAGGCGGCTCTGGACACGGTGCGCAAGGCGGCGCCGTTCCCGCCCATCCCCAATAATGCGGGGCGAACCTCCTGGGATTTCACCATTCCATTGGCATTCAGAATGTAGGCGGTTCGGCAAGGTCTGCAGCAGCACGGTCTGCGAGCTCGCGGACTTGTTCTTCTTCGGTATCGCCAAACTGGTCACCGTCCGCCGGCATCGCGCCACGATGCTATGGTGTGGGGCGTGGTTCCCAACTGGTCAGCGCCAATTCCCAATCGGGAAACCAGGTGAGCAGCAGGATCTGGATCTGCCGGTCCCAGCCTAGGAAGATGGCGAGGCCGGTCAGCACAAGGATTACGCCGAGCACCTGCTGGATGCGGGCGGCGTTGCCGCTGAACCAGTCGAGGTTGCGCACCAGCTTGCGGCCGCCAAACATCACTGCGGCCATGGGCAGGGCGGTCCCGAGTGCGAAGGCCAGGGTTACCGCGATAGCAGCGGCATTGACCTGCTGGTTGAGGGCCAGCGTAATGACCGAGGCCATGATCGGGCCGACGCAGGGGCTCCAGGCCAGGCCGAGGCCTGCACCGACGATCAAGCCGCCGCCAAAGCCGGATGAGGGCTCCCCAACCGGGGCCCGGGCGGCGAGATTGCCGGCAAGGCGTTCAAAGGCAAGGTGAAGCTGTGGAATGGCGAGGACAAGGCCGAGCAGGACCAGCACCGTGCCGGCGAGGAGGCGATTGAGATCGGGTGGTACGCCCAGGGCGCGGACGAGAAAGCTGAGCGCCAGCGTCGCGGCGGTGAAGCTGCCGACAAAACCGGCGATCATGCCGATGGGGCGCGCCTTGCCCTCCTGGGTGGCGCTGGCCAGAATGATCGGCAGCAGCGGTAAGACGCAGGGCGACAGCACGGTGATGACGCCGGCCAGGAACGCAAAGCCGATAGTGAGCAGCATCTAGCTGGCTGTATTGGCATTAAGGCCGTCAACGCCGCCAGCGTTCCAGGACTTGAGCGGCTCGCCGGCAGCATCCAGCAACACAAATGTGTCCTGATAGGTCACACCATATTTGCCTTTGAGCGCGCTTTCCTTGTCATAGTCGGCGATCACCAGGGTCAACTCCGGATTGACGTCGGCCCAGCGCGCGTTGAGCTCGGCCACCGTAGCGCGGCAATTGGGGCACCAACTGGCAAAGAAGAACACCACGGTCTTGCCTTGGGACGCCAGCGCGTTGACCTGTGCCTCGCTCTCAAAGCTCAGCACCGTGGCGCGGGCGCCGGTCTGCTCGACGGCCGCTGGCGTTTGCGCCTGCGCGAGAATAGCTGGCGAAAGCAGCGATAGGGCGATGACAGCGGCGAGGCGAATGACGAGGTGCATTGGCCATCTCGAACATGAACAGGACTGGCGACAGTATCGCTCCGCTGCGCCCACATGCCTATTGGGGCAAAGGAACAATCTTTCGATCTAAACTCGACCGACTAGATAGTTTTTTTAAGAGCGCGCTCGGCTTTGGGCTGTTGTCAGCCGCTTTCGTTGCAAGGGCGTGGCACAATGGAGGCAATCTTTTTCTAACAAGGATGCTCCAATGCGTTTGAACCTTGCTGGTGCCGTCGCCATTGCCGGACTGCTGCTGACCGGAGCCGCCCATGCGGAGCGGCTGACGGACAAGCCGCTGGTCGATGCCGCCTGGCTTGCCGAGAATCTCGGCAATGAAAGCCTTGTGGTGCTCGACATTCGTGACTTGGTGAACGGCACCGACCCCTATGCAGCCGGCCACGTTCCCGGCGCGATTGCCGCGCGCTATTCAGAAGCCGGGTGGCGCGCGCCGGTCAACAATATTCCAGGCATGCTGCCCCCGGTCGAGCAGATCGAGGCCAGCATTGCCGCGCTGGGCGTCAATGACGACAGCCAGGTGGTGATCGTTCCCGCCGGGACCAATGCCGCCGAATTCGGCGGCGCTACCCGCGTCTACTGGACCTTCAAGGTTCTGGGGCATGACGCCGTGACCATTCTGGACGGTGGCTGGGCCGGCTGGACCAAGGCCAATGGCGAAGTTTCTACCGAAGCGAGCGCCGCAGAGGCTGGTGACTTCAAGGCCGAATTCCGCCCGGAACTGCTGGCGGGCGTTGAAGAGGTGACCGAGGCGATCGAAAGCGATGCCAACCTGATCGACGCGCGCGCCGTTGCCCAGTTCATTGGCCAGGAGAAGTCCGGCGTCGTGCAGGCACTTGGACACATCCCAACCGCTGTGAACATCAATTTCGACAAGTTCTATGACGCTCAGAACGCCTCGTTCGCCAGCGCCGATACCATTGCCCAGCTGGCGGATGCTGCCGGCGTCGGTGGCAAGTCGGACTTCATTGCCTTCTGCAATACCGGTCACCTGGCCTCAATCGCCTGGTTCGGCCTGTCGGAAGTCGAGGGCCTCGACAATGTCCGTCTTTATGATGGCTCGATGGCTGATTGGACTGCCGATCCGGCGCGCCCAGTCGTTACCAACTAGTCTTGTCGCATCAGGCTGACCTCTGTCCGGTTCGCGTCTGATCCGGGCAGAGCCTTTATTTTCGGGGGTATTATGACCGACATCACCGCAGGGCAATTGCGCCCCGTTGGCATGCCGCTGGATCGCGGCCCCGTGCTGGTTGCCGGGCTGGGGGTGATCCTGGGTGCAGTGGTAATCTGGCAAGTGGTAGACCTGCAGCAGGCGGCTTTGTTCGTCATCGGCGCTCTGCTGGGGCTGACGCTGTATCACGCGTCGTTTGGTTTTACCGGCGGGTGGCGTCGGCTGGCGGTGGAGCGTCGCGGCAATGCCGTGCGCGCGCAGATGTTGATGATCGCGGTGGCCGCAGCTGTGTTCATACCACTGCTGGCGCTGGGCAATCCTTTCGGCCAGCCGCTGGTGGGGGCGGTGGCGCCGGTCGGCGTATCGGTTCTGTTTGGGGCGGCCTTGTTCGGCCTTGGCATGCAGCTGGGCGGCGGCTGTGGTTCGGGTACGCTGTTTACCGTTGGCGGTGGCAGTGCCCGCATGCTGGTCACCCTGGTGTTCTTCATCGTCGGCGCGCTGCTGGGCACGGCGCATCTGCCTTATTGGCTGAGGCTGCCATCCTTGCCGCCGATCAGCCTTGGGCAGAGCTTCGGGGTGCCGCTGGCGCTGGCAGTTACCTTTGGCGGTCTGGGCCTTGTGGCGCTGGTGACCGTGTGGATCGAGCGGCGCGCCCATGGCGGGTTGGAGCAGGCCAGGACACCGGGCAATCGGGGCTGGACGCGGCTGCTACGCGGGCCGTGGCCGTTGATTGGGGCAGGGCTGGTGCTGGCCGGTCTCAATGTGCTGACCCTCCTCGTGGCCGGCCATCCCTGGTCGATCACCTATGGCTTCGGCCTCTGGGGCGCCAAGGTCGCGCAAGCGGTGGGCGTGCCGGTGGCGAGTTGGGAATTCTGGACATGGCCGGCTCAGGCGCAGGCCCTGCAGACCAGCGTCCTGGAGGACAGCACTTCGGTGATGGATTTTGGACTGGTGCTGGGTGCTGCATTGGCGGCAGGGATTGCCGGCAAGTTCGCCCCAAAAGTTGGGCTGCCCTTCCTGTCGTTGCTGGCGGCGGCAATTGGTGGCGTGCTGATGGGCTATGGCGCGCGCCTGTCCTTCGGCTGCAATATTGGCGCGCTGTTTAGCGGCATCGCCTCGGGCAGCGTGCATGGATGGCTGTGGTTTGCCTCAGCTTTCGTCGGCAGCCTGGGCGGTATCGCCCTGCGCCCCGTTTTCGGCATGGATGGGTTCAAGGCCAAATGAGCGCTCGTAATACTGTTCTGTTCGGCGCTGCCGCGCTTCTCGCAACCGCCGCCGTCGCTGCCGATCATGTGACGACGACCAACCGCGCACCCGCGCCGGCTCCGGTTGCAGCTGCGTCGGCAAATCCTTGCGCTGCCGGCAATCCATGTGCTGCCGGTAACCCATGTGCCGCTGCTCCTGCACCGGCGGCTAATCCGTGTGCCGCAGCTGCCCCCGCAGCTGCGTCCAATCCTTGTGCTGCTGGCGCGCCGGCACCGGTCTCCAATCCGTGTGCTGCAGGTGCACCGGCCGCGGTGGCCAACCCCTGCGCTGTCGGTGCCCCGGCTCCTGTTGCCAATCCCTGTGCAGCGGGGGCTCCTTGCGCGGCAGTGGCACCTTGTGCTGCTGTCAATCCCTGCGCGGCAGGCGCGCAATAGGGACGAGCATGGACGACGACCAGCAGCGCGCGGCGCAGGAGATTGCCTTTTGCGAGGCCATCCTCGCCAAATCCGGTCTGAATGTACTGCTGGAAACGCTGCGCGATGCACCTGTCGAAGCCTGGTCGCACTACCCGGTTGGCGATGTCTTCGATCCCGAAAGTGGCGCGCAATGGTACTACCATTGCCATTTACCCGCAGCCGATGCCGTTGAACACGGACATTTCCATTGCTTTGTCAGGCCGGATGGCCCCAAGGGGCCGGTCCATCATGTTATCGGTGTGGGGGTTGACGCCTTCGGCCGGCTGCACCGTTTGTTCACGGTCAATCAATGGGTCGTTGGGGACAATTGGCTCGATGCGGAGCCTACGATCGCGCTATTGCCAAGGTTCGACCTGCAACTCGCCAAGCCGTCCTACCTGGTCAACCGCTGGCTGACGGCAGTGATCCGGCGCTATGAGCCCGAGATTGCTGCCCTCATACGCGCACGCGATGAGCGTCTGGCTGGTCACGTCCCGCAGGGCCCGGTTTCGGCACGGGATGACCGGGCGCTTGAAGTCACTTCGGCGTTCCTGCTCACGCCCTGATCGCGCTTCTGCCGACAAATCCACAATGTTTTAAATTCGATTCATGGATTTATACGAATTGCCCTTCATGGTGGTAGTCTGCTGATTCAGAGCTGGAGATTGGGGATGAGAATTTCTGCGATACTATTGTCTGCCGCCTTCACAGTGGCGACCTTTATGGCATTGCCCGCTTATGCACAGTCCGAGCCTGTGATTCTGACCATTGATGGGGCAATCGAGGGCGGCAAGCCCGTCGATTTCACGATGTCGCAACTCGAGGCGCTTGGGACAGCGACTATCGTCACATCAACCCCCTGGACGGAAGGCACTCCCACTTTTGACGGTGTGCCGATGCGTGTTTTGCTAGAGCATGTCGGGGCCAAGGGCGAGACTGCCGAAGTATTGGCGCTCAACAATTATCAAACCTCGGTCCCGGTGATCGATTTCACGACCTATCCGGTGATCCTGGCGACCAAGATGGACGGTGAATATATGACAGTGCGCAACAAGGGCCCCCTGTTCATCATGTATCCGTTTGACGCGGTGCCGGAGTTGCAGGCCGAAATCTATCTTTCCCGCGCCGCCTGGCAGGTTCGTACGATTACCATCAAATAGTAAGGAAGGCTGGGCTTTCCATGTTGCCGCGTGCCTGGTTTCGGCAGTTAGTCTTGGTCGTCCTGGTTGTCCTGGCAATCGCGGCAGTTGTGCACGCCCGGGCGGTGCAGGACTCGGCGGCGGCCGTGCAGGATTCGATGCGGTTCGATGTGTCCTGGATTGGGGCGCAGGGTCGGATCGAGGCTGGGCAACTGGAGGCCAAAGTGGCTCTCTATGCTGCCTTGCGCCGACCGCAGGACGCGCGCGCTGCCGAGATGTTCTACCAGATTTTGCTTGGGCGCCTCGACAGCTGGAATGTCGGCGGCTACAGGGATTTTTTGCAGGCATCCCCGCCCAGCCAGCAAGCCTATGACGAGTTGCAGGCTCTGCTGACATCTGTGGAGGCCGAGTTCACCGACCTCACCAAGGTCGATGACATGCCGGCGCTGCTCGAACGGCTGTCGCCGGTCAGCAGTATAATCGACAGGATCGGTGCAGAAGCGTCGATTTCCGCAGTTGCCAAGGCTGCTGCCATCCGCGACACCCTGACCGAGCGCCAGACGATCCAGGATTATCTTGTCACCACCTTACTGATTGCCGCAGGCGTCCTACTGGTGCTGACTGCGCTGCAAAATCGAAATCTACGCGCCGCCCATAAGGCGGTCCAGCAGGCCTCAGAGCGCTATGCCTATTCGGCGCGCCATGACCCGCTGACCGGGTTGCCCAACCGGACAGCTTTTTCTCATCCAGATCACTCGCTTTTCCGCGATATGGCTAATCGGCGTGCAGCAGTGGTGGTGATCGACCTCGATGGCTTCAAGGTGGTCAACGACACCTGGGGGCACATATTCGGCGACAAGTTGCTGACTGCCGCAGCGCACCGGTTGCGCGACCTGGTGGGGGTTCGCCCCGGCAATGTGGTGGCGCGGTTGGGCGGCGACGAGTTTGTGGCATTGCTGAACGTGAGTGACGAAGCCGAGGCGGTGGCGTTCGCCAACAAGATTATCGAAGCATTGAAGCGCCCCTTCGAGATCGACGGAAGTGTAACGACTATCGGCGCTACCGCAGGGGTCGCGCTGGCAGTCGACGATAATTGGGACACACTGAGCCTGATGGCGGATGCCGACCTGGCGCAGAGCCATACCAAATCCCGCAACAAGGGCACCGTGGGGCTTTATGACCCGGGTTTGCGCGAGCGTGTCGAGCGACGCCTTACGCTGGAAAATCAACTCCGGACCGCGATCGAGAAGAAGGAGATATTCCCGCACTACCAGGTGCAGGTGGATTTGCAGACCGGGGCTCTGGTCGGGGTCGAAGCGCTGGCGCGGTGGCACCATCCGCAGCTGGGGTTGATCTCGCCGGCCGAATTCATACCGATCGCCGAGGCGTCGGGGCAGATCTTCAATATCGGCAAATACATGATAGACTGTGCCTGCCGCGACGCCTTGCGGTTGCCTGCCAATGTCCCGGTCGCGGTAAACATTTCGGTCATCCAGATCATGCAGGGCGAGATCATGGATACGGTTGCGGAGGCGCTGATGATGTCAGGGCTGGCGCCGCAGCGCCTCAAACTGGAGGTGACCGAGTCGGTGATGATGATGGATCGTCGGCGTGCCATCGCCGTGCTGTCCGAGCTTCGCTATCTCGGGGTGGCCATCGCCCTCGATGACTTTGGCACCGGGTTTTCGTCATTGTCCTATCTCAGCACCTTCCGCTGGGACGAACTCAAAATCGATCGCAGTTTCCTGCAAAACCTGGACACTGATCCCCTCGGTCTCTCTATCATCCAGGCCGTACTGGTACTGGCGCGAAAGCTCGGGGCCAAGGTGATCGTCGAGGGCATCGAAACCGACAATCAACTGCAGCTGTTGAAGAAAACTGGTTGCCATGTGGGGCAGGGCTACTTTTTTGGCCGGCCAGCGCCGATCGACACGGTCTGTGAGTTGATCAGTGCCATGCCGCCGCCGACCAGTGCAGCCACCAGGCGAAAATCTGATTCAACACGTTAGCAGCTGGGCTATCGTGCCGGTCCGCTGGCAAATTTGCGCTGGGACTGCTGGCGGCAAAGCACGCGTTTTGGGGTTGACCTTGTCACGGTGGGAAGGGGCAAACTCTTCGTCTTGTTAGCCGAGGACTGTGCCATGAACGGAACCGCAGCGGATAACCACCAGCACCACGCCCATCATGTGGCTCCTGCGCACACGGTCAAAGACCCTGTTTGCGGGATGGATGTCGATCCGGCGACTGCCAGGCATCAGGCCGGTCACGGCGGGCAGACCTATTCTTTCTGCTCGGCAAAGTGCCATGACAAGTTCGTCGACGATCCCGCAGCCTATCTGGGCAAGGCAGCCGCACCGGCCGCGCCTGCTCCGGCCGGTGCAATCTACACATGCCCCATGCACCCCCAGATCCGTCAGGATCATCCCGGTACTTGCCCGATCTGCGGCATGAGCCTGGAGCCGGAAATGCCGCGTGCCGATACCGGTCCGAGTTCCGAACTGGTCGATATGACGCGCCGCTTCTGGATCGCCACGACACTGGCGCTGCCGGTGTTCCTTATTGAGATGGGCGGTCACCTGTTCGACTTCCACGCCTTTGTGGCACCGCAGAATCTCAATTGGGTCCAGCTGGTTCTGGCCACGCCGGCAGTGCTGTGGGCGGGGTGGCCGTTCTTCACGCGTGGCGCGGCCTCCATCGCCAATCGTAGCCTGAACATGTTCACTCTGATCGCCATGGGCGTCGGAGTGGCCTGGCTTTATTCGCTCATTGCCACGGTCTTCCCCGGCATTTTTCCCGCTGACATGCGCAGCATTGACGGCGCGGTGCCGGTCTATTTTGAGGCGGCCTCCGTCATCACTGCGTTGGCGCTGCTCGGCCAGGTGCTGGAACTGCGGGCCCGGGAGAGCACTTCGGGCGCCATCAGGGCGCTACTCGATCTCACACCCAAGACCGCGCGGCGTATCGCCGCCGACGGATCTGACGAGGAGGTGCAGGTCGACCAGATTGGTGTCGGCGACCGCTTGCGGGTTCGCCCCGGGGAAAAGGTACCCGTTGACGGCACCGTCGTCGAAGGGCGCAGTTCTCTCGATGAATCCATGGTCACCGGAGAATCCATGCCGGTCACCAAGCACGTGGGCGACAGTCTGATTGGCGGCACCATCAACCAGTCGGGCGGCTTGATCATGCAGGCGACCCAGATTGGCCATGACACCATGCTGGCGCGCATCGTCCAGATGGTGGCGACGGCTCAGCGGTCGCGCGCCCCGATCCAGAGGCTGGCCGACCAGATCTCCGGCTGGTTTGTGCCCTTGGTGATCGGCATTGCCTTCCTGGCCTTTGCTGCCTGGGGTATTTGGGGGCCTGAACCGCGCTTCGCCTATGGTCTCGTCGCCGCCGTATCGGTGCTGATCATCGCTTGTCCCTGCGCGTTGGGTCTCGCTACGCCGATGTCGATCATGGTGGGTGTCGGCAAAGGCGCGAGCCTCGGGCTGTTGATCAAGAATGCCGAGGCGTTGGAGCGCCTTGAGAAGGTCGATACGCTGGTGGTGGACAAAACCGGTACGCTGACTGAAGGCAAGCCGGCGGTGTCCGCCATTCTTCCGGCTGAAGATTTCGACGCCGAAGACTTGCTGGCTCTGGCAGCAAGCCTCGAACGGGCGAGTGAGCACCCCTTGGGTTTGGCCATTGTTACCGCCGCTCGGGATCGCGGACTGAGTTTGTCCGATCCGGTCGATGTGGATTCCCCCGTCGGCAAGGGCCTGACCGGCGTGGTGGATGGCGAAACCGTCCATATCGGCAGCGCCAAGTATCTCGCCTCGGTGGGCATCCATGCCGACGATTGGACCGAGCGGGCCAACACACTCCGCGCTGATGGCGCCACGGCGGTTCTGGTGGGCGTTTCCGGGCGGATTGCTGGGGTCGTCGGCATCGCGGATCCCATTCGCAGAACCACACCCGCCGCACTGGCGGCTCTGGCGGACCATGGGATCAAGGTCGTGATGATGACCGGCGACAACAGGGTAACGGCCGAGGCGGTCGCACGCAGGTTGGGCATCGGGTCCATTGAAGCCGAAGTTTTGCCTGAACGCAAAAGCGAAGTGGTCAGCCGGTTGCGGGCTGCAGGCGGTGTCGTTGCCATGGCCGGCGATGGAGTCAACGACGCGCCGGCGCTGGCGGCTGCCGATGTGGGCATTGCCATGGGCACGGGCACGGATGTGGCAATCGAGAGTGCCGGGTTGACCTTGTTGGGCGGCGATCTGATGGGGATTGTCAAGGCGCGGGCCCTATCGCGGGCCACCATGGACAATATCCGCCAGAACCTGTTCTTCGCCTTTGCCTACAATGCGGCCGGCGTACCGATCGCCGGCGGCGTCTTGTACCCGTTCTTTGGGCTTACCCTGTCGCCGGCTATCGCTGCGGCGGCCATGGCATTGTCATCGGTCAGCGTCATCGGCAATGCACTAAGGCTGCGCAACGCCAGGATCGAGTAAGGGGCAGGTGGCTCCGGTCCGGAGCCACCCAATACCCAAACCGTTCAGCGCCTGTCGAGTGTGACGCCTTCGAATGCGCCAAGGTTTTCCATGGCATTGGCGGTGAAGTCAGGCGCGACGACGTCCTCGATGCTGATCGGCTTGACCTCGGCGAAGTCGGGATTGCTGTAAATGAATTCGGCTGTCCTGCTCAGTGCATCGAGGTTCATGCAGCCATTGACGCACCAGCGGCCGGCCAGGAAATCAGCGGTGAGCTGAAGATTGGCTGGGCTCAGGTCTTCACGTTCGACGCCCATTGCCGCCACCCATTGGGCCGGGTCGGCTTCAAGGCTGCGCGAGGCATCGATCAATGCGTCGACAAAGCGCTGCAGCGCCTCGTGCTTATCCGCGATGGTGCTGTCAAGCGCGGCGACAAACTTGGACATGCCGGGCGACGCTTCCGAGAAGGCCTCTGGCGATACAAGGATGTCGATTCCAGGCGTGCCAGCGATGGGAAGGAAGGTGCCATAGGACACGGTCGTGGCGTCGACGCGGCCGGCGGCGAGGGCCTGGACGCGGGCGGCTGGTGCGCCGATCGCGACATATTGCGGGCCATCGGCGGAGCCCCCCATGCTCGCGAGCACCAATTGCGTCAGGCTGTGATCAAGGCTGCCATTGTCGGCGATGGCAAAACTCTTGCCGACGAGGTCTTCCACGCGGGTGATGTCGGATTTTACGGCGATGAGGTAGGGCGCGCCCATTGTGCCCGAGACAATGCCACGGATGGGCAGGCCGTTTTCCGCCCGCAGACGGATTGCGGTGTCGATGCCGATACCGGCCAGGTCCACTGCGCCGGAATTGAGCGCTGCGATGGCCTGTGGCGTGCCTTCGAGGGCGATGATGTTCACCTTGACGCCGTGCTTCTCGTAGAAACCGAGCGTGCCGGCCAGCCGCAGCACGGAGTCCGTGGTCGGATTGATATTGGCGTCGGCGGTGGCCAGCGTGAGTTCCAGCATATCGCTCGTCTGGGCAAAGGCTGTTGCGGCGATGGTGGGGCTGAGGGCCAGGCCGAGGCCCAATGCCAGGATGGTGCGGCGTTTGATGGTGATCGACATGTCGTTTTCCCCGAATGAAAGTATTGTCGTTGATGAGTGGCGGGACTAACCGCGCGATCCGAACATCGGAATTGGATTGAACTGCTGCTTGAGGATGCCATCGGCGTGGTCGTGGCCCATCCAGCCCTGGATCAGGGTTGAATAGATGCGCCGATAGTCGGTGGTGAATTTGAGGTTGCCGTCATCGAGATCGGTCAGGCTGGGCACGGCGCCATACCGGCCGCCGATCACCGGCTTGCCGATGACGAAGACCGGTCCGGCCGTGCCGTGGTCGGTGCCAAGGCTGGTATTCTCGGCGACGCGGCGGCCGAACTCGCTGAACACCATGACCACGACATCGTCGCTCCGGCCCAGTCGCTCCATGTCGCGTACAAAGGCAGCGATGTGGTCGGAGGTATAGGACCAGAGGCGGCTATGCAGGTCCCCCTGATAGACATGGGTGTCGAAAGCATTGTTGCGATAGGGGACGTAATAGACCTTGGTGGGGAAATCGGCCGCCACCAGCGCCGCCACCTTTTCGAGGCCAAAGGGCACGAGGCCGTAGTCAATTGGCGTCTCGTAGTCGGTCCAGGCGTCACGCACCAATTGCTCGGAGCTCTTGGCGCTGGCGGCGATATCGAACAGGAAGTCCTGGCTGGCATTGCCGCTGCCATTGCTGTCGCGGCGGTCGATGGCGCTGAAAGCGGATTTCTCCTCGTCGAACATGTGCCGGGTGAAGGTGTCGGGATTATTGAATACCAGCGGCACGTGGTTCATGGCCCGCACCGCGAGCGACTGGCTGTCGTCGATATTGACGAGGAAGTTGGTGGTGTGGCCCAGCGGATCGATGGCATCGGCCATCCGCCCCAGCCAGCCATAGGCCTCGCCACTATTGGGCGCGCCGGTCTGCCAGAAGGCCATGGACGAAAAGTGTGAGAAGGACGGCTGGTCGTAGCCGACGCCGTGGACGAGGCCCATCAGCCCATCCTTGTAGAGTCGTTCGAAGCCCAACATGGATTTCTGGAAACCAAAGTGGTCGTCGATCCGCAGCAGTTTGTCCTTCTTGATCCCCAGATTGGGCCGGGCGCCGTAATAGACATCGTCGGCAAAGGGGATGACGGTATTGAGCCCGTCATTGCCGCCGGAGAGCTCCACAATCACCAGGATGCGGTCATTGGCGGCGGCCTGCGCTTTGGCCACCTTTGACCAGACCGGCGATGTGGTGATGCCGCTGGCGCCTTCCAGCACCATGCTGCCAAAGCCGGATCGCAAGAGGCTTTGCTTGGCGCTACCGCTGAGCCTGGGTGTCTTGGCCATGATGTCTCTGCGCCTCCGCTCAGGCCAACTGGTATTGGGGTGAGCTCATGATGAGATGAGCGGTGATACGCAGGGGGTGTTCCAGATAGGTTCTGGCTTCAGCCAGATCGGTTGTGCCCAATTGTTCAACGAGGGCCGCGACCAGCGCGTCACGAGCCGATGGCGCCAGTGGTACGCGCAGCAACAGGGCGATGAGGATGTCGACAGCCTCGCTCGTCGATTGAGCGCCGGCGTCGCCGACGATTTCAGAGAGACTGAATTGCGCGGCGATACGGGGTGTCGGCTTGAGCTTGCGCAGGGCCTCCTGATAGCCGATCAGGCTGGCATAGCGGGTGTTGAACGCCTCCTGAATGCCTTCGGCCGTGCTGGGGGCAGCGCCGTCTTCGAGCGTCGCGGCCGTGATCTCCATACCAGCGCGGATATTGGCGTTGACGCGGCGAATCTCGGTGCCCGGATTGTAGTTGGGATCGACGAAATCGATGATGTCTGGAAACATCACCGCATGCGCGAAGTTGGCACGCTCAAACAGCAGACCCGGTGTGATCCAGGCGCGGCCCTGACCCCAGCCCGCCACCGTTGGCGGATAGAGCAGGATCTGTCCCAGCGTCTTGCTCACCGAATAAGGATCGGGAATGCCCGGCAGACTGGTGAGCCCCAGCTTGCGATAGGTGGAGACGATCAGTTCCGTGGGCGACTTGATGTGGGTTGCGATCGAGGGCTCGCTGTAGAAGTCCTCGGACAGAAAGATCGTGGTCAGGAACGGCGCGATTTCGTAGTCGTTTTGCAGCAATAGCGCCCCGAGGTGGCGGGCGAAGCCATCCGATACATCCTCGCGCACGAAGAAGCGGTAGAGCTTGGTGGCGATGTAGATGGCCGTCTGCGGCTGGGCGAGGATGATATCGAGAATGTCCTCGCCGGCGAAGTTGCCGGTGCGCCCAAGGAACGTCTTGATACCGTCGTCATGTTTGTCGGTATCGACAACAAAGGTGAGATCGTCATTGCCCCATCCGGTAAAGGCACGCGCCGCCTCGCGGATATCGTCCTCGGTGTAATTGCCCACGCCCATGGTGAACAATTCCATGACCTCGCGGCCGAAATTCTCGTTCGGCGCGCCCTTCACGTTCTGCGCCGCATCCAGATAGACCAGCATGGCGGGGTCCTTGGCGACAGCGAAGAGCAGGTCGCGAAAATTGCCCGAGGCGCCGTTGCGCAAAGTCTGGAGCTGCAACTCGATCTTGCGGTAATCGCGGAGCTTTTCTTCGCTGGTAGCGAAGTGCCCATGCCAGAACAGGGCCAGCTTTTCCTCCAGCGGGCGAGGTGTCCTGACCATGCGGTCCAGCCACCAGAATCCCAGTCGCCGTGTTTCCAGCGCGGTGGCGCGCAGCCAATAGAAGAAGCGGTTGGTCACTGGCTGCAGCGGGCGGACACCGCCGGGTTTGACGCGCACGCCCATGGCCGCGCCAGTGCGCTCGGCCAGCGCGGTGGCGGCGGGGCGGCTGACCGGGAAATCGTTCAGCGTCGGGTCCCAAAAGCCGGAATGTTCGAATACAGGGAGTTTGCCGTCGTCCAGCTGGCGATAGTCCACCAGATGGGCCACAGCATCCTGCGGCGCCATGGCCGCCAGTCGCTCGACCTCCGCCAACGTGCCGCCAAAGCCGGCGCGTTCCAACAGATGAGCGGCCCGATCGGAGGTCCAGTCGGCGCGCTGTATCGGCGTCAAATACTCAGCGCGCAGACCAGACATAAAACCGTGTTCCCGCCCCCGAATATCTCGGTGTCTTCATCCGGAAATGCTAAGGCAGTGGTGGGGGTAATGCCATCGCGCTGGGGCGGGTAACGCCCTATCACTGCTATAGGAAAATCCTATTGCCGCCCCATTTGGGCCGGTTCCAGATCGGGGAAAGCCGCCGCCAGCTCTTCAAGCTCGGCGCCGTCGCGGGCCATCTCGTGAATGCGCCCCCAGAGATGGGCGCGCATATCGGCAAAAGCCGGCAGCGTGCGCGGGTCGTGCTGCCAGCGCGGCTCGGGCAAGTCGACATCGATGATCTCATCGATCCGGCCGGGCCGCGGGCGCAGCAGGATGACCCGCTGTGAGAGCAGGATGGCCTCGTCGATGTCGTGGGTGACGAACACGATCGCCATGCGCCGCCGCGACCACATCTGCAGCAGTTCGCCGCGCAGGACTTCGCGGGTCATTGCATCGAGCGCCGCGAAGGGTTCGTCCATCAGCAGCACTTTGGGCTCGACCGCCAGGGCCCTTGCCAGGCCCACGCGCTGCTGCATGCCGCCCGAGAGCTCGTGCGGATAGGCATCGGCAAAGTCCCGCAAGCCGACAGCCCCGAGCAGTGCCAGAGCCCGCTGCGACTGTTCCTTGCGTGAGAGGCCGCGCAGCGCCAGGGCAAATTCGATATTGCCCATTACGGTGCGCCACGGCAGCAATCGGGCGGATTGGAATACCATGGCCAGATCAGGCCCGGGCTGGGGTCGCTTGCCCAGCACGCGCACATCGCCTTCGTCCGGCTCGATCAGGCCATTGATCAGCCGGAGCAGGGTAGTCTTGCCGCATCCGCTGGGGCCAACGAGACTAATGAACTCGCCGGGATGCACGTCAAAGGAGATATCCTGCAGCGCACGGACCTGCCCATCCTTGAAGGACTTGCCGACGTGGCGCAGCGAAATCAGGGCTTCGGTGTCGGCCATGGTCAGCGTCCATCCGCAAGGGTGAGGCGCCAGCGGCTGACGCGATTTTCGGCATAGCGCAGCAGCGCCGTAATGAGCGTGCCGAGCGCCATCAGCACGATGACAACGGCGAAGTAACGGTCCATCTGGAAGCGATTGCCGGCGGCAATCAACAGGCCGCCAAGGCCAGACTGGGCCATGGTCAATTCGGCAATGACCGTGCCGACTGTGGAGACGGCCGCGCCGATGCGCAGGCCACTCAGGATGGAGGGCAGCGCGTCGGGCACCATGACTTTCCAGAACAAGTTCGCCCGGGTGGCTCCGAAGGCCCGCGCCATTTCCACCAGGTCCTTATTGGCATTGGAAATGCCAGCGGCCGTATTGATCAGGATCGGGAACATGGCGGCGTTCCACACCACGACCACCTTGGCCTCGGTATAGAGCCCGAACCAGACGATGATCAGGGGGATGAAGGCAGCGCCGGGAGTGGAGTTCATGGCGTTGACGAACGGATCGAAGATGCGCCCGGCGAAGCGAAAGCCGCCAAGCAGGATGCCGAGCCCAATCCCGGTCGCCGCAGCCAGCAGGAAGCCCAGGCTGAGCACAGTCAGCGTCTCGCCAAGCGCGCGCAACATGGTCCCGTCCGACCACATCTTGATGCTTTGATTGAGCACGGCCATCGGGTGCGGCATGGTCAGGTTGCCGGCGGTGGCGTTGAGGGCGTACATGCCAGCCAGCAAGAGCAGCGCAATCAGCAGTTGGACGCCAATGATCGTAACGCTTTCCCGAAGGCGCCGTTGGCGTGCCCGCGCTGCAAGCGCTGCAGCGGATGCGTCCGTCAGGGGCGGGGCAGGGTGGCGCTCGGGTTCAGCGCGCGATAGCGGCGGCGTCGCCATCTCGGTCATCGGCATGTCCTTTTCGATACCTTGTATTGCCGCAACTGGATGCTGCGCAATGCGCGGTCCAGGGTTCCGATGACGTCCTGCTGCCTACGCCAGGTGCTGAACTGACGTAACTCAGTTTTGTCTTCAAAATCCAGCAGCTTGCAGTAAAAGCTGGATGCGGGCCTCGACCAGGGTGGCATACGAGCGGGGAGTGGACCTTGAAGGACAATGATGGTTCCGCCGCGCGCGGAGCAGTCGGGCGCAGCGGCAAGGGCTCGCCGTCGGCTTTGGCCCGATCAGCGCCGCGCGCTGGCGATCCGACGCTACACCAGATGCGGATATTCTGGGCGGTTGCGCGGTCCGAAACATTGACCAAAGCGGCCAAGCAACTCGGCCTCGCGCAACCGTCTCTGTCCCAACAGTTGGGGAAGCTGGAAACCACGTTGGGCAATCGGCTGTTTCACCGCCGCTCCAACGAGATGGAGCTTACTGAAGCGGGTAATTTCCTGTTGCCGCGGGTCGAGCAAGTCCTGCGCATAGTCGCAGAACTGGAAGACGGGCTTGCCCAATTCAGCGGCGGGCTCCGGCTGACCTTGCGGCTGGCGGGCATTAATTCGGTGCTGCGCGGACTGCTGCCCACGGCCGTGCGAGCGATGCAGGAAAAGTTCCCGGAGCTGGACTTCGATATTCAGGAAAGCGCCCCAACCGACATCCTTGATCTGCTCTATGGGCGGCGGGTCAATATCGGTTTGCTGGCAGCGGATTCCGTGGCGCAGGCGGGCGTGGGCTTCTTGCAGGTCCCGCTGATGGAAGACCCCTATGTGCTGGTGGTTCCCAAAGATTTGCTGCTGGACGGCGTAAGGAACCCGAAGATCGAACTGGCACCAGCGCATTGGGCGATGCTCAACCAGTCGATCCAGTTCAGCTTTGGCAGCCAGCATACCAATCGGGTGGCCGAGTGGTATGAGCAGCGTCTGCCCGAGCATCGGGTCGTGGCGCAATGTCGCAGCTTTGAGACCGCGATCGGGCTGGTGCAGGCCGGAGCCGGTGTTTGTCTGGCCCCAGCTTTAGCCAGCGGGAGCCAAGGTGTGAGTAATAGTGTGCGGCTCTATCGGGTGCAGGGCGCGGCGCGAAGAATCGTCGCCCTCATCCCATCGCAGTATCGCCGGGTCGAGCCATACGCGTCACTACTTGAGGAACTGCAGTGCGCCGCCCAAACGTGCACGGTCGGGGGTATCCTCGATACACCGCCATTCCTGGCGGTGGATCCGCCGCAGAGTTTCTAGCGGTCGACCTAGCTATGCACCAATAAGACCCCGTCCGAACCGGGGAGGCAGAAAACTCTATCATCGAGTGGAATGGTGGGCCCACCAGGACTCGAACCTGGAACCAGACCGTTATGAGCGGTCGGCTCTAACCATTGAGCTATAGGCCCCGAGGGTTCACTTACCCAATTCGGTTTGGCGCGTCATCGGAAATCTTGTCGTCGCAGCCTTAAAGGCGCGGCCGTTGCGGCCGCGGCACCTTCAGGGGCCAATCAGGCTTGGGGTTTGACATCGAAGAGGCGCCAGCGGCGGGGGCGAAAGCTGATGCGGGAGCGCTGGCCTGCGGGGTGGTCAAAAGGCAGGTCGATTTCCACTTTCTGGCCGTTGTTGCCGATCTCGATTTCGACGCGGCGAGTGCCGCCGACCCGGCGAGATGCCGTGACTTCACCGGCCAGGGCCGCATCATCATCGGTCAGTTCCACATCGTGGGGACGGAAGAACAGGCGTGCCGGGCCGCTGGTGCCGGATGACGCCGGCAGCCCGACGGAGCGGCCATCCAACAGCAATTCGTTGCTGCCTATCGTGACCGGCAGCTCACTTGATTCGCCGATGAAGCCGAAGACAAAGGGCGAGCTCGGCGTGTCGTAGACGGCGTCGGGCGTGCCGACCTGTTCGATCTTGCCCTGGCTCATGACGCAGAGGCGGTCGGCCAGTTCAAGTGCTTCTTCCTGGTCGTGGGTGACGAAGACGGTGGTGTGCCCGGTACGGTCATGGATCTCACGCAACCACTTGCGCAACTCGCGTCGCACTTGCGCGTCGAGGGCGCCGAAGGGTTCATCGAGGAGCAGTACGCCGGGCTCTATGGCAAGGGCACGGGCCAGGGCAACACGTTGGCGCTGCCCACCCGAAAGCTGGTTGGGATACCGCTTTTCGAGACCTGAAAGCTGCACCAGATCGAGCAATTCCATAGCGCGACGGCGGATTTCGCCGGCGGGTGGACGGCTGGAACGGGGACGTACCTTGAGACCGAAGGAGACGTTCTCCAGAATGGTCATGTGCCGGAACAGCGCATAGTGCTGGAATACGAAGCCGATATTGCGTTCCTGCACCGTCTTTTCGGATGCGTCTATGTCTCCAAAAAAGATGCGGCCGTCCGTCGGCATTTCGAGTCCGGCGATCAGCCGAAGCAGAGTGGTTTTGCCGGACCCAGACGGGCCCAACAGCGCAATCAGTTCACCCGAGTGAATGTCAAGCGACACGTCATGCAGAGCGGGAAACCGGTCGAATTCCTTGCGCACTTTGGCGATGCGTACGTCCATAGCCTATCAGTCCCCGATTAGTGTCGACCGCCACTGGCAGCCAGTTCATCGCCGAAACGCCATTCGAGGACGGACTTCAGCACCAAGGTTACCAAGGCCAAAAGGGCCAGGAGTGAAGCGAGTGCAAAGGCGGCGGCGCCATTGTACTCGTTGTAGAGCATCTCGACCTGCAGCGGCATGGTCGTGGTTTGCCCGCGGATCTTGCCGGAGACGACGGCGACAGCGCCGAATTCGCCCATGGCGCGCGCATTGCAGAGCAGCACGCCATAGAGCAGGCCCCATTTGATATTGGGCAGGGTAACGCGCCAGAAGGTCTGCCAGCCATTGGCGCCGAGCGAGAGCGCGGCCTCTTCGTCGCCGGTGCCCTGATCCTGCATCAGCGGGATCAGTTCGCGGGCCACGAAGGGGAAGGTGACGAAGATCGTTGCCAAGACGATGCCGGGCACCGCGAAAAGCACTTCGATGCCAAAGGATTTGAGCCAGGGTCCGAGCACGCTGCCGGCGCCGAACAGCAGCACATAGACGAGGCCGGAAATGACCGGCGAGACCGAGAAGGGCAGGTCGATCAGGGTGATGAGGAAGGCCTTCCCCTTGAACTCGAACTTGGCAATGGCCCAGGAGGCACAGACGCCGAAGACCACATTGAGCGGCACGGCGATGGCGGCAACCAGGAGGGTCAGCCGGATGGCCGATTGGGCATCCGGGGTCTGCAGCGAGGCGATGTAGACGCCCAGCCCTTCCTTGAGCGCCTCGGTGAACACCGCCCAGAGCGGTAGCACCAGGAACAGCGCCATAAAGGTGAGGCTCAGCCCGATCAGCAGCAGCTGAACCGGCTGGCTCTCGTCGGTGGGGGATCTGAAGTTACGCGCCATAACCATACCTCCTGCGGCTCCAGGCCTGGATCAGGTTGATGGCAAACAGCAGTGCGAAGGAGATCAGCAGCATCACCGAGGCGATGACGGCGGCACCGGTATAGTTGAACTCTTCCAGCCGGATGACGATCAGCAGCGGGGCGATTTCCGAGACGAAGGGGATATTGCCGGCGATGAAGATCACCGAGCCATATTCACCGACGCCGCGGGCGAAGGCGAGAGCGAAGCCGGTGAGGATGGCCGGCGTCAGGCTGGGCAGCAGCACCCGGGTGATGGTCTGTAAGCGATTGGCGCCGAGGGTAGCCGAGGCTTCCTCGACCTCCCTGCTGACCTCTTCGAGGATCGGCTGGATGGTCCGGACGACAAAGGGCAGGCCGATGAAGATCATGGCGATGACGATGCCGACCGGGGTGTAGGCGATACGCCAGCCGAGCGGCGCCACCAATTGGCCGATAATGCCATTGGGGGCGTAGATCGCTGTCAGCGCAATGCCGGCCACGGCGGTGGGCAGTGCGAAGGGCAGGTCGACGATGGCGTCGAAAATGCGCCGGCCGGGAAACCGGTAGCGCACCAGAACCCAGGCGATTAGCGTGCCGAACACCACATTGACCGCGGCGGCGAACAGTGCGGTCGTGAAGCTGACGCGCAAGGCGCCCAGCACGCGGGCGTCGGTGGCGGCGGCCCAGAAGCCGACAAGACCAAGGCCAGCGGAGTGCAGGCCGAGAGCAATCAGCGGGACCAGGATAATCAGCGAGAAGTAGGCGATGGTGAAACCGAGTGTCAGCCCAAAGCCTGGGATGACGCTCGGTTGCTTCAGTCGCCAACCAGCCCGTTTGAGGGAGGTTGCAGCCATGATCTATCGTCCTGCGCCCGGAGCATAGATCTGGTCGAACACGCCACCGTCGCCGAAGAAGGCTGGCTGGGCTTCGCGCCAACCGCCGAATTCCTCGATGGTGACGAGATTGACCTCCCCAAAGCGGGCAATGTCCTCGGGGGCAGCGGCTTCCGGGCGGAACGGGCGGTAATAGTGCTTGGCGGCAATCGCCTGCCCGGCGTCCGAATAAAGGTAATTGAGATATTCGGTGGCCACCTCGGTGGTGCCCTTCTTGTCGGTATTGCCGGGGACGAGGGCCACCGGCGGCTCGGCCAGGATCGAGATCGAGGGCGTCACGATGTCGAAAGCGTCGGGGCCGAGTTCTTCGAGCGCCAGATAGGCCTCGTTCTCCCAGGCCAACAGCACGTCACCGATGCCGCGCTGCACGAAGGTGGTGGTGGAGCCGCGGGCGCCGGTGTCGAGCACCGGCACGTGCTTGTAGAGCTCAGTGACGAACGCCTTGGCGGTTTCGTCGCTGCCGCCCGGCTGCGCCTTGGCCCAGGCCCAGGCGGCCAGCAGGTTCCAGCGCGCACCGCCCGAGGTCTTCGGATTGGGCGTGATGACCTCAACGCCCTCACGGATCAGATCACCCCAGTCGGCGATGGCCTTGGGGTTGCCCTTGCGGACCAGGAACACGATGGTCGAGGTATAGGGGGCATTGTTGTTTTCGAAGGTGCCGCGCCAGTCTTGGGGGATCAGGTCGGTGGCATCGGCGATGGCATTAATGTCGCTTTCCAGCGCCAGGGTAACCACATCGGCTTCCAAGCCGTCGATGACGGTGCGCGCCTGCGAACCGGAGCCGCCATGGGTGACCTGCACCGTCACTGTCCGGCCAGTGGTGTCTTTCCAATGGGCGATGAACGCTTCGTTGTAGTCGCGGTAGAGTTCGCGGGTCGGATCATAGGATACGTTGATGATCGTCTGGTCGTGGGCGCGAACCGTCGTGACGGAAAACCCAAGGGTCAGAGACGCCGCAAGGGCGGTGTAGGCCACAATTCTGGCAGCGGTTCTCATCAATCTCTCTCCCGGCAGGGCGTGATGACGAAAGGCTAGCGGATTGGTCGAGTTTAACAAGGTTTGTAATTCTGCACGAGAGGCGCTTCTGACAAAGCTCTTCTCACGAACTCTGTTTCTAAGCGATGCCCGGTGCGGCTCCGGCAAATTGGTGTCGCCGGGGCCTAGAGTCATGGCGCAGCGGCGCGGCTTGCTTGCCGCTCAGTGCTGGAAGACGACGAAGCCGGCGGCTGTCGCCATCATGGCTCCAGCGGTCTTGTTCAGGCGACCCAGCGCCTTGGGGCTTTTGAAGAAGTCGCGGGCATAGGACGCAAGCAGTGCGTAGCCGCAACCGATGATCAACAGCACCACCACCACGATGAAGGTCAGCTCGGCGAAAGCCAATGGGTTCATCTGGTCGAGCGGGATCACCGTGGGCAAGATGGCGAGATAGAAAACGATGGTCTTGGGGTTGCCCATGGTCAGCGAAAAGCCGGCAAGGAAGGTCTTGAGCCAACCTTCGGTCTTGGGCTTCATCTGCTCGGCTCCGGGACGAGCGGTCCAGAACCTATAGGCGATATAGAGCAGGTAGGCGGCGCCGGCCCAACGGACCACGGTAAAGACAGGACCGAAATAGGTGGCGACGGCTGCAAGGCCGAACACGGCAAAGACAAAATACATCAGGTCGCCGGCAAGAATGCCCAGCACCATGGGGAAGGCTCCCCTGAACCCACCACCAAGCGCCCGCGCGACCACGGCCGCAACGCCGGGTCCCGGCACCAGCACTGCTATGGCATAGGCGACGGTGAACGTTAGAAGGGTAAAAAGATCCATGATGGCTCCGCCGGAATTGAGGCCGGAGACTATCCCGGCGCGCGCCGGACTTCCAGATGGCTTGGAACGGCAGTGCGGATCGCCGATCGCTGCTCCTCGCACCGCCATTCCAGCCTGCCTGGGAATGACGGTGCGAGACAAGTGCCTCAGGGAAGGCGTGCCAGGCGTTCGTTGAGCAGGGCGTAGAAGCCCTCTGCATTGCCATTGCGGATGAAATTGACGTTTCTGGCTTTGCCGCTGACATGCCAGTAATCGGCTACCGTCGCACCGACGGTCAGTTCGCTGGCGGTTTCGATGCTTACATTGCACAGCCGGCCGTCGAACAGGTCAGGCCTGAGCAGATAGGCGATGACTGTGGGGTCATGCAGTGGCGCGCCGAGGCTGCCATACTTGGCCAGATCGAAACGCTCGGAAAACTCAAGCATCTGCGCCACTGCAGTCCCGGTATTATTGCCAAGCGCAGCGATGGCGTCGAGGCGGTCCCGCGTGGTCAGGATCTGGTGCGTTACGTCCAGCGGCATCATGGTGATCGGCACGCCGCTGCGCAGCACAACATCGGCTGCGTCAGGGTCGACATAGATATTGAACTCGGCCGATGGCGTTATGTTGCCACCCTCGAAATAGGCGCCGCCCATCATGACGATCTCGGCGATCCGCTCGGCAATAGCCGGCTGCCGGACCAGAGCCAGTGCGATATTGGTCAAGGGTCCCAGCGTGCAGAGGGTGATGGTGCGAGCTTCAGCTGTCATCAGCGCGTCGATGATGTAGTCGACGCCATGCTGGGCCTGCAGCTTGATCTCGGGTTCGGGCAGGGTCGGGCCATTGAGGCCGGTTTCACCATGCACATGCTCGGCAGTCACCAGTTGGCGTCGCATCGGGCGCACGCTGCCAGCATAGACCGGAACATCGGTGCGCCCCGAAAGTTCGACGATCTTGAGCGCATTGTTGGCGTTGTGATGCAGCCCGACATTGCCGGCGACGGCTACAATGGCCAGCACGTTGAGTTCGGCTGGTGACGCCAGTGCAAGCAGAATGGCCACGGCATCATCCTGGCCGGGGTCGGTGTCGATAATGATCTTGCGGGACATGGTTCTCGTTAGGGCGGGTAGAGGTTTTCCCGATCCTAGCGGGGCACGCGGTCGCGGTCGACCGGACAAGCCGGTTGTCCAACGGAACGTTTCACCAGCGACACCGTTGAGGAAGCTGGATCTCTTAACATCGGAATGCAGATGGCGCGCATGGTTTCCAAAGCGACGACGGCGGATGCTGGGGAAAGCCAGTTCGAACTGGTGCTGGCCAATGCCGCCCGGATTGCGATGGTTGGCATCGGGCTGGTCGTCGCGCTGATGGCGCTGCGGGAAGGGCAGGTGTTCCTGGCACCGGTCATGCTGGCCATTGTCATCGGGCTGATGTTCGGCCCGGTGGCGGATCGGGTCGAGTCCCTGGGTGTTCCTTCGGCCTTGTCCTCGGCTGTCGTCGTGCTGCTGCTCATTGGCGTCATCGTCAGCGGAATCGCGTTGTTCGCCGTGCCGCTCTCGGATTGGGTGGCGCGGGTGCCCTTGATCTGGGCCAAGTTGCAGGCGGAATTGGCGACCTTGCAAGGACCGCTGGAGTCCATCGGGACATTTCAGTCGCAGCTAACCTCGATCTTTGGCAGCGACACCGCGATGGCGGTAACGGTGGAGGACAGCAGTGCCGTCACCAGCATGGCGCTACTGGCACCGGCGATCCTTGCGCAGATCCTGATTTTCCTCGCTAGTCTCTACTTTTTCGTCGCGACCCGCGATCATATCCGCATCTCGGTCCTATCGCTTTGTGTGAGCCGGAAAATGCGCTGGCGCACCGCCCATGTGTTTCGCGATGTCGAGCAAAAGGTCAGTCGTTTCCTGTTGTCCATCACCTTCATCAATGCCTGCGTGGGTGTCGCAGTGTCTGTTGCGATGTGGGCCATTGGCATGCCTTCGCCGATCCTGTGGGGCGCGCTGGCGGCCGTGCTCAATTATATCCCCTATGTCGGGCAGGCGGTCATGGCTGTCGTGTTGCTGGCGGTCGGGCTGGGGACGCAGACGGGGCTGCCCAATATCCTGTTGCCTGTCGGTTGCTACGTGGCGATCAATTTCGTCGAGGGCCAGATCGTCACGCCGCATTTCATCGGCCGCACGATGACGCTCAATCCATTCGTTATCTTTCTGTCGATCACCTTCTGGCTCTGGGCCTGGGGGCCCGTTGGGGGGCTTGTGGCAGTGCCGTCGCTGCTTATCGCCCAGTCGGTATTACTGCATGCCTTGCCCAGCAAGCCGATGATGCCAAGCAAGCCGATAAGGCGCACGCGTAACATGACGCCGCGCCAGGAACTGCTGGCCAATACCGCCGCTGCCATCCGCGAACAGGCGGAAGACGAAGACTTGTCCAATGCAAAGCGCAAAGAAGAGCGGTTGCAGCCACCCGAAGGTACCGCGCCCAGTGGTGTAGAACCGGCAAAATAGCGCGCGCGACCCAGCCTTGCACTGCGCGCGCTTGACGCCACTCCAGCCAAGCGAAACAGTTACCGGCCGGGGTTCAGGAGAATGCGCGTGGCGGGTGAAGCAGTGGGACATGCAGCGGAGGCGGCAGCACATGGCATTGATCTCGTGCCGGTGGTGGTGTTGCTGGCGGCTGGCGTCATTGGCGTGCCGCTGTTCAAGCGCCTCGGACTTGGGTCCGTGCTTGGTTATCTGGCAGCCGGGCTGCTGTTGGGGCCATCAGGCATCGCGTTGATTACGGATCCGGGGGCCGTGCTTTCTGCCGCGGAACTTGGCGTCGTAATGTTCCTGTTCATCATCGGGCTCGAGATGGAGCCGTCCAAGCTCTGGGCGCTGCGCAAACAGATTTTCGGGCTTGGCATCATCCAGGTGACGATCTGTGGAGCCCTGTTGACCGGGGTCGGCATATTGCTGGGTTTTACGCCAGTCGTGGCGTTTATTTTCGGCATGGGGTTCGTGCTGACATCAACTGCCATCGTCATGCAGCTCTTGGGTGAGCGCGGAGACCTGGTCACCGATAGCGGCCAGAAGATGGTCTCGATCCTGCTGCTCGAAGATCTTGCCATCGTACCGCTTCTGGGTGTGGTGGCAATTCTGGCCCCCCACACCGGCGATCAGGGCTTGCTGGCCCGTTTTGCCGGCATTGGTATCGCGCTCGGCGCCGTGCTCCTGCTGATCTTCCTCGGTCGCCGAATCATGAACCCGTTCTTTGCCCTTCTCGCCGGTACCAAGCTGCGAGAAGTCATGACCGCCGGCGCATTGCTGGTTGTGCTTGGGGCAGCACTGCTGTTTCAGGTCAGTGGGCTTTCCATGGCCATGGGCGCCTTTCTCGCCGGCGTGTTGCTCTCCACCTCGACCTTCCGCCACCAGTTGGAAGCCGATGTGGAGCCGTTCCGGGGCATCCTTCTTGGTCTGTTCTTCCTTGCCGTCGGCATGTCGCTTGATCTGGCCATCGCCGCCGAGAACTGGATCATCATCGCGACGAGCGTGGTGGCCTATATGCTGGTCAAGGCAATCGCGATCTATGTCATCGCCCGTCTGCTCAAGTCATCGCATGGCGAAGCGCTCGAGCGCGCCGTACTGATGTCCCAAGGCGGTGAATTCGCTTTCGTGCTCTACACCACGGCCGCTGCCGTCGGGATCATTGATGCGCCGACCAACGCGATTTTCACCGCGACGGTAATTATCTCGATGGTGCTGACGCCGCTGGCCATTATCGGTCTGCGTTTCGCGATGCCGAAGTCGACCCAGTCGATGGAGGGCGTCGAGGAGGCGGACGGCCTATCCAGTAAAATCCTGCTTATCGGCTTCGGTCGCTTTGGCCAGATCGCCAGCCAGCCGCTGCTGGCCATGCGCCACTCGGTGTCGATTATCGACAACGACACCGAGATGATCCGCGCCGCCGCCCAGATCGGCTTCAAGATCTATTATGGCGATGGCACCCGGCTCGATATCCTGCATGCAGCTGGGGCAGGCAGTGCTGACATCATTCTTGTCTGCATCGATAACAAGACCAATACGACCCGAATTGCCGAATTGCTGCGTGATGAGTTTCCGCTGGCCAAGGTGATGGCGCGGGCGTTCGATCGTGGACACGCGATTGAACTGATCCGGGCAGGCGTTGATTTCCAGATCCGTGAGTCGTTCGAATCAGCGTTGGCGTTCGGCGGTGAAGCCATTCGCCGGTTGGGCGCCACCGCAGAGGAAGCCGATGACGTCGTTGCTGGCGTGCGGGAGCGCGACAGGCAGCGGTTCGAGCTGCAAATGGCGGGCGGGGAGCAAATGGCCGGCCGTCACCTGCTCATCAGCAATGCCGAGGACCAGGCGCGCGAAGGTGGTGTTGCCGTTGACCCCGAGCAAGTCGAAGAAACCGTGGCCAACTCGACCCATGCCAGCGCGCCGGTCTGAGCGTCTTGGAATGGATTTGCGTAGGGGCTTTCGCCTGCACAAATTAAGTGCAAGACTAAAGTCTCTAGAGGGGAATACATCGTCATGAAATCTGGATTGCGATATGCCGCAAAAGCCAATCGTTTTCGACGCCCCTACGCCCGAACCCCGTGCGATCACAGTTGAGGCCATTCAGGCCGAAATTCTTGAAAGACTGATTTATTCGGTCGGTAAAGACCCAATTGTTGCCCGACCACATGACTGGCTCGCTGCCGCAATCTTGACGGTGCGGGACCGGGTCATGGATCGGTGGATGGAGTCGTCGCGTGAAACGTGGCGAACTTCCAACAAGCGTGTCTACTACCTGAGCCTGGAGTTCCTTATCGGTCGCCTCATGCGCGACGCCATGAGCAATGTCGGGCTGATGGAGCCGATGCGCGATGCGCTCAAGAACCTCAATGTCGATCTGGGCGACCTGATCAACCTTGAACCTGATGCGGCGCTGGGCAATGGCGGCCTCGGCCGCCTGGCGGCGTGCTTCCTAGAGTCGATGTCATCGCTGAAGATCCCTGCCTATGGCTACGGCATTCGCTATGTCCATGGCCTTTTCCGACAGGAAATGAGCGAGGGCTGGCAGGTCGAGCTGCCTGAGGAATGGCTGGCTCATGGCAATCCATGGGAGTTCGAGCGCCGCGAAAGCGCCTATGAAGTCGGCTTCGGCGGTCACGTCGAGCCGGTGACGGATCCCGACGGTTCTGTGCGGCAGGAATGGCGTCCGAATGACCACGTTCTGGCGGTGGCATTCGACACACCCGTCGTTGGCTGGCGTGGAGCAAGGGTCAATACGCTGCGCTTGTGGAGCGCCCAGCCGATCGATCCGATCCTCCTGGACAAGTTCAATTCAGGCGACCACATCGGCGCGCTGGAAGAGAGCTCGCGGGCGGAAGCCATTACCCGCGTGCTTTATCCTGCCGATACCACAGCTGCCGGACAGGAACTGCGCCTGCGCCAGGAGTTTTTCTTCTCGTCGGCGTCGCTGCAGGACATCGTGCGGCGGCATCAGCAGCAATATGGCGATCTCGGCTCCCTGCCGGACAAGGTGGCGATCCAGCTCAATGACACGCATCCGGCTATCTCGATTGCCGAGCTCATGCGCATCCTCGTTGATGACAATGGGATCAAGTGGGCCGAGGCCTGGAAGCTCTGCAGCGGTACTTTTGGCTATACCAACCACACGCTGTTGCCCGAAGCGCTGGAAAGCTGGCCGGTGGCACTGCTGGAGCGCATGCTGCCGCGTCACATGCAGATCATCTACCAGATCAACGCCGATGTGCTGAGCGAAGCGCGCCAGCGCGCCAAGTTCAGCGACGCGCAGATCGCCAATGTGTCGCTGATCGACGAAAATGGTGGCCGTCGCGTCCGTATGGGGCAGCTGGCCTTTGTCGGTTCACACTCAATCAACGGCGTTTCCGCGCTCCATACCGAGTTGATGAAGCAGACGGTGTTCTCGGACCTGCACAAGCTCTATCCTGATCGCATCAACAACAAGACCAATGGCATCACGCCGCGGCGCTGGCTGATGCAGTGCAATCCGGGACTGACCAAGCTGGTCAGCGACCGCATCGGGGCGGGTTTCCTCGATGATATCGATCTGCTGCAGGGGCTGCATGCGCATGCCGACGATCCGATCTTTCAGGAGCAGTTTGCGGCGGTGAAGCTGGAAAACAAGCGCAAGCTGGCCAGGCTGATCAAGGATCGCCTCAACATCACGGTGTCGCCGGATGCGCTGTTCGACGTGCAGATCAAGCGCATCCACGAATACAAGCGGCAGCTGCTCAATATCATTCAAACCGTTGCTGCATATGACGAAATCCGCGCCCATCCGGAGCGGGAATATGTGCCGCGCGTCAAGATATTTGCTGGGAAGGCGGCGCCGAGCTACTGGAATGCCAAGCTGATCATCAAGCTTATCAATGATGTAGCGCGGGTGATCAACAATGATCCGGCCGTGCGTGGGATGCTCAAGGTGGTATTCCTGCCCAATTACAATGTGAGCCTGGCCGAGGTTATCGTGCCGGCTGCCGATCTCAGCGAGCAGATATCGACCGCGGGCATGGAAGCCTCGGGCACCGGCAATATGAAGTTCATGGCCAATGGCGCGGTGACCATCGGCACCATGGATGGCGCCAATGTCGAAATGCACACCGAAGTGGGGGACAGCAATATTGTCATCTTCGGGCTTTCGACCGAGGAAGTGAACGACAAGCGCGCCAGGAGTGAAGTGCCCCGCAGCGTCATCGATAACTCGCCACGGCTCAAGGAAGCGCTGGAATCCATAGCCTCGGGCGTGTTTTCACCCGATGATCCGAACCGCTATCGTGACCTGATTGGTGGCCTGTATGACCACGACTGGTTCATGGTTGCCCGCGACTTCGACGCCTATGTCGCGGCGCAGGCCAAGGTGGATAAGTTCTGGAGCGACAAGCCAAAGTGGAACGCGATGGCCATCCGGAACACGGCCAGTGTCGGGTTCTTTTCGTCGGATCGGACCATAAGGCAATACGCTGCAGAGATCTGGGGCGTACCGGTGCCCAAGGGTTAGCGGAGCCTTTCCGGGGTGTTGGCGTTGAGGGTCAGAGCCAAATTGAATGCAGGTTCGCAGCAAGCATGCTTGGTTTCTTGCTTGTTTGCTTGTTCGGACCAAGGGGGAACGTTCTTGTGACTATGGAAATCTGGCAGGCTGACTCGCGGGACGTAGAGGCGATCGTTTCCGGACGGCATTCCGACCCGTTTGGATTCCTGGGGCTGCATCAGATCAACGGCCAATGGGTGCTGCGGGCGTTCATTCCGCATGCCGACCTGGTGACGGCCTATACGCTGGACGGCACCGAGCTGGGGCATCTGTTCCCGCGTCATCCTGGGGGGCTTTTCGAAGGCAAGGTGGCGATCACCGAGCGCCAGCCGATCCGCTACCATGCCAAGAATGCCGGGGGCGAATGGGATGTCTATGATCCCTATAGCTTCGGCCCGGTACTGGGGCCGATGGACGACTACTATATCGGCGAGGGGAGCCATCTTCGGCTGTTCGACAAGCTCGGCGCCCATGAGATGGAATTCGAGGGCATCCACGGCACCCATTTTGCAGTCTGGGCGCCCAATGCCAGGCGGGTCAGCGTTGTCGGTCCGTTCAATGATTGGGATGGTCGACGCAATCCGATGCGCAACCGCTCCGATAACGGCATCTGGGAAGTGTTCATCCCCGTGCTGGGGACCGGAACGATCTACAAATACGAAATCGTCGGGCCCGATGGGGTGGTGCTGCCGCTCAAGGCCGATCCGTTCGCGCGGCAATCGGAGATGCGGCCCAAAACGGCCTCGATCGTGCCGGATCCGACGCCATTCGTGTGGACCGACGCCAGGTATATCGAGGAACGGTCGCAGAAGGATTGGCGGCGGACGCCAATGTCGATCTATGAGGTTCATCTGGGCTCATGGCGGCGGCGGCCCGATGGCGGCTTCCTGACCTATGACCAGCTGGCCGAGCAGCTCGTGCCCTATGCGGCTGACATGGGCTACACCCATATCGAATTGCTGCCGATCACCGAACACCCGTTCGATCCGAGCTGGGGTTACCAGCCGACCGGGATGTATTCGCCGACCGCCCGCTTCGGCGATCCGGCGGCGTTTGCCCGGTTTGTCGATGCGGCCCACGAAGCCGGGATCGGCATTATCCTTGACTGGGTGCCGGCGCATTTCCCGACCGACGCGCATGGGCTGGCCAATTTCGATGGTACGGCGCTCTACGAACATGCCGATCCAAGGCAGGGCTATCACCCTGACTGGAACACGGCGATTTACAATTTCGGACGCAAGGAAGTGGTCAGTTTCCTTGTCAACAACGCGCTCTATTGGCTGGAAAAATTCCATATCGACGGGCTGCGCGTCGATGCGGTGGCCTCGATGCTGTATCTGGACTACTCGCGCCAGCCGGGGCAGTGGGTGCCCAACCAGCATGGCGGCAATGAAAACCTCGAAGCGGTGGAGTTCCTGCGCCGCGTCAATACCGAGGCTTATCGCCTGCATCCCGGCACGTTCATGATCGCCGAGGAATCCACCTCCTGGCCCGGCGTCAGTCATCCTGTCCATACCGGTGGGCTGGGCTTCGGCTTCAAGTGGAACATGGGCTTCATGAACGACACGCTGCGCTACATGTCGCGCGAGGCGGTGCATCGCAAGTTCCACCATAACGATCTGACCTTCGGCACGGTCTATGCGTTTTCGGAGAACTTCGTGTTGCCGCTCAGCCATGACGAGGTGGTGCATGGCAAGGGGTCGCTGATCGAGAAGATGCCGGGCGATGACTGGCAGCAATTCGCCAATCTGCGGGCTTATTACGCCTTCATGTGGGGGCATCCCGGCAAGAAGCTGTTGTTCATGGGTCAGGAATTCGCGCAGCGCGCCGAATGGGCCGATGGCAAGGCGCTCGACTGGTTCCTGCTCGATGCGGGAGCCCATGAGGGCGTGCGCCGTCTCATCACCGATCTCAATACCGCCTATCGCCAATTGCCGGCCCTGCATGAACGCGATTGCGAGCCGGAAGGCTTTGAATGGGTGATCGGCAATGATCACGCCAATTCGGTCTTTGCCTGGCTGCGCAAGGCGCCGGGTGCCGATCCGGTGCTGGTGGTGTCCAATTTCACGCCAGTGCCACGCGAAAACTACAAAATACCCATGCCGCATGCCGGCAAATGGGTGGAGCGGATCAATACCGATGCCGGTTGGTACGCTGGCTCCAATACCGGCAACCAGGGGTCGGTCATTGCCCATGCGGTCAAGGGGGCGCATTGGCCGGCAGAAGCCGAGCTGTTCCTGCCGCCGCTTTCGACGCTGTATCTGAAGTATGAGCCGGACTAGCCCGGCCTGGGGTTGTGAATACGAACCGGCCTCTGCCGGTTCGGGGTGCGATACGTCCCGGATCAATCCGGGCAATTGTGGAGGGTAATATGGCAGACTACAGGGTTCCATCACCGCTCGCGCGTGAGGCAATGGCCTACGTTCTCGCAGGTGGCCGCGGTACGCGGCTCATGGAGTTAACCGACCGGCGCGCCAAGCCGGCTGTCTATTTCGGCGGCAAGTCCCGCATCATCGACTTCGCCCTCTCTAACGCCATCAATTCGGGTATTCGGCGCATTTCGGTGGCCACCCAATACCAGGCACATAGCCTGATCCGGCATCTGTCGCGCGGCTGGAACTTCCTGCGCCAGGAGCGGAACGAAAGCTTCGACGTGCTACCCGCCAGCCAGCGGGTGGCCGAGGACATGTGGTATGCCGGCACCGCAGACGCGGTGTACCAGAACATGGACATCATCGAGGATTACGGCGCCCGCTATATCGTCATCCTGGCCGGCGACCATATCTACAAGATGGACTATGAAATCATGCTGCGCCAGCATGTGGACACCGGGGCCGATGTGACCATCGGCTGTCTGGAAGTGCCGCGCCAGGAGGCCTCGGCCTTTGGCGTGATGCATGTGGACGGGCGCGACCGGGTGGTCGACTTCATCGAAAAGCCCAAGGATCCGCCGGGCATACCCGACAAGCCGGAGATGGCGCTGGCTTCGATGGGCATCTATGTGTTCGAGACGCGTTTCCTGATGGAACAGCTGCGCCGCGACGCGGCAACCGAAGGCTCCAGCCGCGATTTCGGCAAGGACATCATCCCCTATATCGTCAAGAATGGCACCGCCTGGGCGCATCGCTTCACCCGCTCCTGCGTGCGGTCGTCCAAGGAGGAGGTCTCCTATTGGCGCGATGTCGGCACCATCGACGCCTATTGGAAGGCCTCGATCGACCTGACCGATATCGAACCCCAGCTCGATCTCTATGATCGTGACTGGCCGATCTGGACCTATGCCGAGATCACCCCGCCGGCCAAGTTCGTGCATGACTTCGATGGTCGGCGCGGCGCGGCTGTGAACTCGCTGGTCTCGGGCGATTGCATCATCTCGGGCGGCTATCTGCAAAAGACGCTGCTTTCGACTGGCTCGCGCGTTCACTCCTATTCCGAACTCAACGAGGCGGTGGTGTTGCCCTATTGCGATATCGGGCGCAGCGCACGGCTCAAGAAAGTGGTCATCGACCGGGGGGTGAACATCCCCGAGGGACTGGTGGTGGGCGAAGATCCGGAATTCGACGCCAAATGGTTCCGGCGTACCGATGACGGGGTGACGCTGATCACCCAGGCGATGATCAACAAATATCTGGCGAGCCGATGATTGAAGTCCTTTCGGTAGCCTCCGAGGTCTACCCACTGATCAAGACCGGGGGCCTCGCCGATGTGGCGGGGGCCCTGCCAGCGGCGCTGGGCGAGCGCGGCGTGACCATGCGCATCCTGGTGCCCGGCTATCCGGCGGTGACCAGCAAACTCAAGGGCGGCCGCGTCGTTGCAGAGATCGCCGATCTGTTCGGCGTTTCGGCACGGCTGGTGGCTGGGCGCGTGGCTGGGCTCGACCTGATCGTGCTCGATGCGCCAGCGCTTTATGACCGTCCGGGTAATCCCTATGTCGGCCCCGAAGGCTGGGACTGGCCGGACAACTGGAAGCGCTTTGCGGCGCTGAGCTGGGTGGCGTCCGAACTGGGCCTCGGCCTCGTTGAAGGCTATCGCCCGCAGGTGATCCATTGCCATGACTGGCAGGCGGGCCTCGTGCCAGCCTATGTCAAATATGGTCCCTCCTCGACGCTCAAGACGGTGATGACCGTCCACAACATGGCGTTCCAGGGCACATTCGGCGCTGATATCTTTGCGCAATTGCGGCTGCCCGACCATGCGTTCTCGGTTGCGGGCGTCGAGTATTATGGCGGCGTCGGCTATCTCAAGGCCGGGGTGGAATGTGCTGACGTGGTGACCACGGTCAGCCCCACCTATGCGGCCGAAATCCGCACGGCGGAGTTCGGCATGGGGCTCGAAGGGCTGTTGAACAACCGCATTGCCACGGTGCATGGCGTGCTCAACGGCATCGATCTCAATGCCTGGGATCCGTCGACCGATCCAGCGCTGAAGCAGAACTACACCACCAATACCACCCATTTGCGCCGGGTGAACAAGGCGGCGCTGCAAGAGGCCTTCGGGCTGGACCTGTCACCGACAGCGCCGCTGTTCGCGGTGGTCAGCCGGCTGACCTGGCAGAAGGGCATGGATCTCCTCGCCCATTGCACCGACATGCTGGTGTCGGAAGGCGCACAATTGGCAGTGCTCGGTTCGGGCGATACCGAGCTGGAGAATAATCTGCGCGGCGCGGCGATGCGCCATCCGGGCCAGGTGGGGATCATCACCGGCTACAACGAGCAGCTCAGCCACCTGATCCAGGGCGGTGCGGATGTGATAGTGGTGCCATCGCGGTTCGAGCCCTGTGGGCTGACCCAGCTCTATGCGCTGCGCTATGGCTGTATTCCGCTGGTGGCGCGTGTCGGCGGTCTCAATGACACCATCATTGACGCCAATGTCGCGGCTCTCGAAGCGGGGGTTGCGACGGGGGTGCAGTTTGCGCCCGCCACCGAGCATGCGCTGGGCGATGCCATAAGGCGGACGCTGGCGCTCTATCGCGACGACAAGACCTGGAAGAAAATTCAACGGCGCGGCATGAAGTCCGATGTCTCGTGGGAAACGAGCGCGGGCCGATATGCCGACCTCTACGCCACACTGATCGGGCTCGACACACATGACCATCCAGACGATTAAGACCGCGCCTTTTGACGACCAGAAGCCGGGCACTTCGGGCCTGCGCAAGCGGGTGACCGTCTATCAGCAGCCCCATTATGTCGAAAACTACATCCAGGCGATCTTCGACAGCCTCGAGGGATTTGCCGGCCAGACGCTGGTGATCGGCGGGGACGGGCGCTATTACAACGACGTCGCCATTCAGACGGCGATCAAGATCGCGGCGGCCAATGGCTTCGGCCGGGTGCTGGTGGGGCAGAACGGCCTGCTGTCGACCCCGGCGGCCAGCCATGTGATCCGCCACCACAAGGCCTTTGGTGGCCTGGTGCTCTCGGCCAGTCACAATCCGGGCGGGCCGGATGGCGATTTCGGTATCAAGTACAATATTTCCAATGGCGGGCCGGCGCCGGAGAAGATCACCGATGCGGTCTATGCCCGCAGCAAGGTGATCGACAGCTACAAAATTGTCGATGCGCCGGATGTGGCGCTGGACCAGATCGGCCTGCAGCGCTCGGGCGATATGGTGGTCGAGGTCATCGATCCCGTCGCCGACTATGCGGCGCTGATGGAGACGCTGTTCGACTTCGGCGCGATCGCGGCGCTGTTCGCCGGTGGGTTCCGCATGACCTTCGATGCCATGCACGCCATTACCGGTCCCTATGCCCACGCGATCCTTGAGGATCGCCTTGGCGCGCCCAAGGGCACGGTGATCAATGGCACGCCATTGCCCGATTTCGGCGGCGGCCATCCCGATCCCAACCTGGTCTATTGCAAGGACATGCATGACCTGCTGATGACCCAAGAGGGCCCCGATTTCGGGGCGGCGTCGGATGGTGATGGTGATCGCAACCTGATCATCGGCAAGAACCGCTTCGTGACCCCCTCTGACTCGCTGGCGATCCTGGCGGCCAATGCGGCGCTGGCGCCGGGCTATGCCACTGGCATTGCCGGCATTGCCCGTTCGATGCCGACCAGCGCTGCAGCTGACCGGGTGGCCGAAAAGCTCGGCATTGAAATGCACGAGACGCCGACTGGCTGGAAGTTCTTCGGCAATCTGCTCGATGCCGGCCGGGTCACCATCTGTGGCGAGGAGAGCGCCGGTACGGGCTCCAACCATGTGCGCGAGAAGGACGGCCTCTGGGCGGTGCTGCTCTGGCTCAATATCATCGCGGCGCGCAAGCAGAGCGTCGATGAGATCGTGCGCGAACATTGGGCGACCTATGGGCGCAATTACTATACCCGCCACGACTATGAAGAGGTTGATGCGGGGATCGCCAACACGCTGGTGGATGACCTGCGGGCGCAGTTGCCTGGGTTGCCCGGGCAGGTGTTCGATGACCTGCAGATCGCCTATGCCGATGACTTCTCGTACCATGACCCTGTCGATGGCTCGACCAGCGCCAAGCAGGGCATTCGCATCGGTTTCACGGATGGCTCGCGCATCGTCGTGCGGTTGAGTGGAACCGGTACGGTGGGGGCGACGTTGCGGCTGTATCTCGAGCGCTATGAAGCGGCCGATGGGCGACATGATCTGGAGACCCAGCTGGCTCTCGAGCCGCTCATCGTGCTGGCCGAACAGCTTTCCCAGGTCCGGGCCCGCACTGGCCGTCCGGAACCGAGCGTTATCACCTAGCAGCGGATAGTCGATGAAACCTCAGCTTGTGCCCCAGGGCGGTCGTGTCGAGCATCTCGGCGCGACCGTTACCGATGCGGGCGTTAACTTCGCCGTCTATTCGGAAAGTGCCACCAGGATCTGGGTGTCGCTGTTCGATGAGCAGGACCAGGAAACCGACAGGTTTGAGCTGGACGTTCACCAGGAGCATATCCGGGCCGGGCTGATCGCCGATATCGGGGCAGGCACGCGTTACGGGCTGCGCGCCGATGGGCCCTATGATCCGGCGCAGGGTTATTTCTTCGATCCGGCAAAGCTGCTGGTCGATCCCTATGCGCGGCGGCTGGACAGGGTGTTCGTGCGCTCGCCGCGGCTGCGGCTGGATCGGCAGGAAGCGGTGGATACGGCGCCGCTGGTGCCCAAGGCGATCGTCGGCGGGGGCGGCAATGCGGATGTGATGCCGCGGCGGCGGGCGCCGCAGCTGATGTATGAGCTCAATGTGCGTGGTTTCACCATGCGCCATCCCAGCGTGCAGGGGCCGTTGCGTGGCACCGTGGCCGGGCTCACCACCAAGCGGGTGATCGATCATTTCAAATATCTGGGCGTCGATACGGTCGAGCTGATGCCGGTGGCGGCGTGGATCGATGATGGCCACCTGCCCAGCCTCGGGCTGACCAATGCCTGGGGCTATAACCCCGTCACCTATTTCGCGCCCGATCCGCGGCTGATGCCGCGCGGACCGCAGGAATTGCGGGTGATGACGGACCTCTACCGCAAGAACGGCATCTCGGTGATCCTCGACGTGGTCTACAACCACACCGGCGAGGGCGATGCCAATGGCCCGGTTCTGAGCATGATGGGGCTCGATGCACAGACCTATTATCGCTTCGTCGAAGTCGATGGGCAAAAGCATCTGGTCAATGATACCGGCACCGGCAATACGCTGCGCTGTGATCATCCGGCGGTGCAGCGGCTCGTGATCGAGAGCTTGCGCTATTGGGTGCAGGAGCTGGGCGTCTCCGGCTTCCGCTTCGATCTCGCGCCCGTTCTGGGGCGCGAGCCGGGGTTCAATCCCAATGCGGAGCTGCTCCAGAAGATCAAGGCTGATCCGGTGCTGTCCAAGGCGCTGCTGGTGGCCGAGCCGTGGGATCCGGGTCCGGGGGGATATCAGCTGGGCCAGTTCGGCAAGGAATTCCGCGAATGGAACGACACCTATCGCGATGAGGTGCGCAGCTTCTGGCGTGGCGATGACGGCAAGATCGGTGCGCTGGCAGGCAAGGTCGCCGGTTCATCGGAAATCTTCAATTTCGCCGGACGCAAGCCGACGCATGGGGTGAACCTGCTGGCCGTGCATGACGGGTTCACGCTGCGCGATCTGGTCAGCTACAATGACAAGCACAACGAGGCCAATGGCGAAGGCAATCGCGATGGCCATAGCCACAATTCCTCGTGGAATTGCGGTGTCGAAGGCGAGACCGACGACGAGACCATCAATGCTGCCCGCAAGCGCGATGTGCGGGCGCTGCTGGCAACGCTGTTCCTGTCGCGCGGCGTGCCGCTGATCCAGCAGGGTGACGAGATGTTCCGCACGCAGGGCGGCAACAACAATGCCTATGCCCAGGACAATGAAATCACCTGGGTGGACTGGGAGAATAGTGACGGGGCCCTGGTCGATTTCGTTGCCGCACTGCACAAGTTCCGCAAGGCGCATTCGGCGCTGACCCACGAGCATTTCATGACCGGGCAAGAGCGCCATGGCGTTCGTGACGTGGTCTGGCTGCATCCCGAAGGTCGCGAGATGAATGAAGGCGATTGGCGGGATTCCAGTGCGTCGGTGCTGGGCATGCATTTGCATGACAAGGGCGATGATGTGCTGGTCTGGTTCAATCGGCGGTCCGAGCCGGTGGTGGCGCGCCTTCCCGAAGGCGATTGGATAGTCGGTATTCAGTCGGACGATACGTTCGAGATCGGGTTTTCCGAGGGCACGGCGACCTTGCCGCCACGCTCGGTGGTGGCGCTCGTGCGGCCACCAGCACAGGATTAGGACACGGGCACCATGCCCAGGCGCGCGTAGAGACGGCGCGCCGGGATATTATCGGTTTCGACCTTGAGGTCCACATGGGGTAGGCCGCGCCGAGCAAACGCTACGAAGCATTGGGTCAACAGGGCTTCGCCGATACCGCGGGTTCGATGCTCGGGCGCGACCACCAGATCCTTGATGAAGCCGCTGGTCCAGCACTGCGCCAGGCCCACCGGCGCGCCCTCGGGACCGAATGCGACCAGCACCAAAGCCGGATCGAACTCGCTGTCTTCGACAAGCCGCATCCACCAGTACTCGAAATCTGGCACGGAGCCGCCGCCATCGGCGTAGGCGCGCACCAGCAGGGCGTGGAGAGAGATTGGGCTTGGCCCCGGCAGGGTCATCGGCACGACGCCAGCCGGCCAGGCCGGAGCCGCGAGCGGGCCGGTCAGCGACTTGCGCAGGCGCAGATGGGCGGGAACTGGAGTGACCATCAGGCTACCAAAGGTCCATATTTCGAGAATTTCTACAATGCATCAAAATGTCGAAAAGATGCTTTATCTATTGCGCTGATCAAGCAAAAGTTCGTGCGTGGGGGTGGACGCCTTCGGTATCGGCAATTTCAGCATGAATTAGCCGGCCGCGTTGGACAATTGGGCCAGTTCGGCAAGTCCGTGAACGTGGGTGCCGCAAGTCGCGACGCCCGCACCGACTGGATGTAACGCGGCCTGCGCCGGGCCCCGGTGACAGGGAGCAGACGCAGTGCCTATTCGGCGGCAGATACGCTGCGCAAGCCACCGGCGCGTTCGATGAAGGCGATGATCTCATTGAGGCCATCGTGGCGGATCAGATCGGCGAAGACATAGGGGCGCCCTTCGCGCACTTTCTGCGTGTCGGCTTCCATAACCGCGAGACTGGTGCCGAGATAGGCCGCCAGATCGGCATGGGTAATAACCAGAAGGTCGGAGCGCCCGATGGCCGGGCCGCCCTTGCGGGGGATCTTTTCGCCTTGTGCCACCGAGATGACATAGATGGTCATGTCGGCGAGGTCGGGGGAGAAGGTCGCCGCCAGATTATCGCCGCCGCTTTCGATCAGGATCACGTCCAGATCTGGGAACCTGCGATTGAGATCGGCAATGGCCGCCAGATTGAGCGAGGCATCCTCGCGGATGGCGGTATGGGGGCAGCCGCCGGTTTCGACACCGACAATGCGGTCTTCGGAAATCGCCTGGGCGCGCGCCAGGATCAGCGCGTCTTCCTGGGTGTAGATGTCATTGGTGACCACGGCCATCGAGTAGCGATCACGCATGGCTTTGAGCAACATTTCGCAGAGCGTGGTCTTGCCCGAACCGACGGGGCCGCCAATGCCGATGCGGAGGGGACCGTTGGGAGAGCTCATAGCAGCCTCAGGATGACGAGGACGACAAAGCCCGCTCCAAGAAACAGGCAAAGGGGCGAATAGACCCGGCGGTCATTGAACCGGAAATTGGGTTGTGGGGTCTTTGCAGCCCACCAATCGGTGTAGCCGGCAACGCCACGCGCCAGGAACACGGCACCGACCGCCAGGCCGATGAGGTTGAGCATCCAGCCGCCGCTGGTGTGATCGGCCAAAGCCAGCCCGAGTATGCCGGCCAACAGGGTCACCAGGGCAATGACGAAGGATGCGCGCCGTGGCGGCATATGCTGGATACCGGCAGTGCCGACTACGGTCTCGGCCAAGAGCTTCTCATTGCGGATCGGCCAGGTGCGGCCGATCGACCAGAGGAAGTGGGCGACGGACACCGCCAGCAGGGCGATGAACATGAAAGCGGCGATCAGCATGCTCATGAGCGGAAGATCCTTGTGGTGAGGGTTTCGTGCTGCATCTGGGCGATATCAGCGGCGTAGGCGATGGCGCCGATCTCGTCCAGTGCGGCACGCTGGCACAGCGCCGAAATGAGTGCGATTTCGGATTCCAGCGCCGCCATGATGGCCAATCCATCGGTCTGGCCGATAGGCACCAGCCGCACGGCGACCGACACCTGTCCGTGGACCAGAGCCGCAAAGAAAGCGGTGAGCAAAGCGGGGAGGGCAATACCATGCGCGCCGGCAATGGCGCCAACGGCGATGGGATAGGGGCAGGGTTGCGGCAGGGTGGCATAGACCGGGGAGGGCCAGGCCCTGGTGGCGGCAATGAAGGCATCGCCAGTGATGGTGGTTTCGTCGTGGCGCTCGCGGGCCGGTGTCAGGGCCAGGCAGAGATCGGCGAGTTCGCCGAGCTGGGCGGGATCGCTGGCCGCGGCGTGGGCATGGGCGAGCAGGATTGCGTCGGTGCGCAAGCCGCCGTGAACCAGATTGCCGGCGACCCAGGCCTGGGTGCTGGCGCGATCATGGACGCGGCGCTGGGCGATGGCGGTCTCCAGCCCGGCAGACCAGGCAAAGGCCCCCACCGGAAAGGCGGGCGACAGCCAGGTCAGCAGCTTCTGCAGGTCGCCGGTTGCGCTCATCGCTGCAGCAATGCGTGCCCGGCGTCGGCGTGGCTGTGATAGGCGCCATGCTCGGCAAAGAAGGGTTCGGTGACATTGCTGACGCTGGCGTTGAGCCCCTCCAGCATGGTCTTCAGCACATGATCGCGCTTGATCAGGATGCGGTTTTCTTCGAGCTGGGCCGCGGTGTGGCGATTGCCGATATGCCAGGCCAGCCGCACCAGGTGGGCGGGGTCGCGGCCGCGCACCTCGTAGAGCAGTTCCGCGGCGGCAGCGATCTCGATGAGGCGGCCATCATCAAGCTGCAGGGCGCCGCGATGATCGAGCGTTACGGTCTGGGGGAAATCCACCATCACCTCGGCGCCACTGCGCAAGGTCAACAGCTTGCGGCGGAGGCGGCGTTCGTCATGGGCCAGCACGATGGTGTCGAAGGGCGTGCCAAGCTGGTGATTGGCAGGCAGGTGAGCGACGGCACGAAACATGAGCGACTTTCTGCGAGTGGCTCGGCGAACAGAAGGCTTCCCAACCTTGCCGCCATACTAGCGCGTCAGGTGAAGGTGTTGAAGAGCCTGAAGATCCAGGACACCTGATAGATCAGGTAAACGGAGATGAAGGCCAGGTGGAAGCGCCTATTGGTGGTCCATATGGCAATCAGACACATGGTGATGCCGATGGGAACCTGAATGTAGAATTCGGTGCCGAATTTGTCCCAATGGGCCTGGCCCTTGATCATGGTGTCGATCATGTCGAAGGCAAAATTGAGCGCGAACAGGCCGAAAAACCATTGGCGGCGCTGGAGGAAAAAGTCCTCATAGCCGTCATATTCGGACAGATTGTCCGGGAATAGCAACGCCGCCTGCAGGAACAGGATGATGGTATAGACGATCAGGAAGAAGAAGATGCCAAAGGACCAGTCTTCCAACTGGAACAGGGCGAATTCCCACCACCAGAAATGCACCAGTTCGAGCAGCATGGAGGCCACCCACAACAGGTGGATGGCCGAGACCCTGGCCCGGTTGGGATGCTGCACCAGGCCGGCAAGGCCCATGAGCAGGCGGGTAATCGCCAGGCCGACCACCATGCCCATGACAATGCGCACATGGGGAAACAGCTCGGAGGCAGGCATTTGGTCCATGGCGCGCTACACGTTTTGGAGAGATCAGGGAGTGTTGACGACTTCGCTACAGGTTTTGACCGCCTCGGCGTCTTCGCCCAGCGTCAGGTCATAGAGGCTGGCATCGGGGCCTTTGGTCCACCATACCCATTGGCCGGCAGCGTATTTGACGCCCGAGGCAGCGATAACCGCAGTGAAAATGATATCTTCCGCTTCACCCTCGACTGGCACGAAGGCGAGGAAATTGGGCGCGGCATTGATGTATTCGACATTGAGCGGATCGCCGACCGAGCAATCATAAACCATGGTACGGCGTTCAAAATCGGTGCCGCCGCCGGTGCCGAGCTGGATCTGCAGCGTGGTTTCGACGGCTTGTGCGGCCGGAGCAACGAGGCTGGCGGCAAGTACAATGGCGGCGATGCGATTAAAGGTCATGTTAAACTCTCCTTTGCGGAAGCAATGAGCGGTGCTGGCGCGGCAAGGCGGCTGAAGTTCGATCAGAGGACTTCTACGCGCTCGGGGTGAATGATTTCGACCTTGGCACCGAGGACAAGCGGCTTGTTGGTTTCGCACAGGGCCAGCATGTGGGGCGATTCCAGATGTGTGTTGAACGCTTCGCGGCTTTCCCATTGCGAGGTGAACACCAGCCGATAGGGATCGGTGACGCTGGCGTGCAGGTCATAGAGAATGCAGCCGGGCTCGCGCCGCGTGGTTTCGATGGCCGGATAGGCTGCCTCGACAAAGGGTTCAAGTGTGCCCGGGTGGATGCGGACGGTGGAGACGACATAGATCACAGGTGGTTCCTCATCGTTGAAACGCTACCCCATAAGTGCCGCCGCCGCCAAACAGTTTAGACTGCGACAGCCAATGCTGCCGAGCCGGCCATGCTGACGATCCAGATGGCGCCGAACACCGCGATGGCGTCTTCGAGCAGGGCAATCGGCAGATCCTTGCCGCCAATAGCGGCAACAAGGCGGGAGCGGAACTCGGCGCCGCCCAGTGTGCCGATGACCGCGCCGACGGCGCCGGCAATAAGGCCGCCGATCAGCGCCCCGACCGATGCCCCCAGCACCGCACCGCAGAAAGCTCCGCTGACGATGCGGGCGCCGAACTGCATCGGTACCTTGCGGCTGGGCGTATTGGGCAATTGGTCGGTGATCAGCTCCACCAGCGCCAGCGCGGTGAAGATCCAGGGCGTGATGGCCGCGCCCATAAAGGCGAAGATGGTGCCGCTGAGATTGATCCAGCCGAGGCTGGCGGCCCAGGCCACGGCCGCCGGTGCGGTCATGGCACGCAGGCCGGCAATGACCCCGATAAGCAATGCGAATACATAGATCATGGTGAAAGCCCCAACCTGATTGCAACGCGATAGATGTGGGGCAATATTAGCTTGAACTCAGTGCGCTGTATTGCTGAAAACACTGGGTTTGCCGGGCATTAGAACAGGAAATATCGCTGCGCCATCGGCAGCACGGTGGCGGGTTCGCAGGTCAACAATTCACCATCGGCATGGACCTCATAGGTCTCCGGATTGACGTCGATCACCGGCGTTGCCGCATTGTGGATCATCGCCGCCTTGCCGATGCCGCTGCGGGTATTGCTGACCGCCAGCATCTGCTTGTCGACGCCCAGCTTGTTACGCAGGCCATCGTCATAGGCGGCCTGGGACACAAAGGTCACCGAGGAATTGGTGCGCAGCTTGCCGAAGGCGGCGAACATCGGGCGGTAATGCATGGGCTGGGGTGTCGGGATCGAGGCATTGGGATCGCCCATCGGGGCCGCAGCGATGGAGCCGCCGAGCAGCACCATTTCCGGTTTCACCCCAAAAAAGGCGGGGCTCCACATGACGAGGTCAGCGCGCTTGCCGACTTCGACGGAGCCGATATGGGCGCTCATGCCGTGGGCGATGGCCGGATTGATGGTGTATTTGGCGATGTAGCGCTTCACGCGCGCGTTGTCGTTGTCGCCGGTTTCCGCAGGCAGGCGCCCGCGCTGCTTTCTCATCTTGTCGGCGGTCTGCCAGGTGCGGATCAGCACCTCGCCGACGCGGCCCATGGCCTGGCTGTCCGACGAGATGATCGAGAGCGCGCCCATATCGTGCAGGATATCCTCGGCGGCGATGGTTTCCTTGCGGATGCGGCTTTCGGCGAAGGCTACGTCCTCGGGGATCGATGCGGACAGGTGGTGGCACACCATCAGCATGTCGAGATGCTCGGCGATGGTGTTGACCGTGTAGGGCCGCGTCGGATTGGTCGATGAGGGGATGACGTTGGGCAGGCCGGCGACCTTGAGAATGTCTGGGGCGTGACCGCCACCGGCGCCTTCGGTGTGGAAGGCGTGGATGGTGCGGCCCTTGAAGGCGGCGATGGTGTCCTCGACGAAGCCGCTTTCATTGAGCGTATCGGTGTGAATCATCACCTGCACGTCGAAGGCATCGGCGACGCTGAGGCAATTGTCGATGGTGGCGGGAGTGGTGCCCCAATCCTCATGCAGCTTGAGGCAGGAGGCGCCGGCGAGGATCATTTCCTCGAGCGGGGCCGGGCGCGAGGCATTGCCCTTGCCGGCCAGGGCCAGGTTCATCGGGAAGGCATCGAAGCTCTCGATCATGCGCTGGATATGCCAGGCGCCGGTGCAGGTGGTGGCCAGCGTGCCGTGAGCAGGCCCAGTGCCGCCGCCCAGCATGGTGGTAACGCCAGACATCAACGCCTCTTCGATCTGCTGGGGGCAGATAAAGTGGATATGGGCGTCCATCGCCCCGGCGGTGATGATGCGGCCCTCGCTGGCGATGATCTCGGTCGAGGGGCCGATGATGATGGTGACGCCGGGCTGGGTATCGGGATTGCCTGATTTGCCGATGGCGTGGATGCGCCCGTCCTTGAGGCCGATATCGGCCTTGTAGATGCCGGAGTGATCGATGATCAGCGCATTGGTGATGACGGTATCGACGGCGCCTTCGGCGCGGGTCCTTTGGCTCTGGCCCATGCCGTCGCGGATGACCTTGCCACCGCCGAACTTGACCTCCTCGCCATAGATGGTGAAGTCCTTCTCCACCTCGATGATCAGCTCGGTATCGGCCAGTCGAACGCGGTCACCCGTGGTGGGACCATACATATCGGCATAGGTGGCGCGCGAGATACGAGCAGGCATGGGCGGCTCCGACTGGTGCTAGGGTGGCGATCCGGCGGGATGCATGGCATCCCGCAAGTCAGTTCGTGTCCGGTCCCTGCGCTGCCAGCGTCGCGCTGGCTTCAGTTGACCGCAGGCTGGGGCTGGTCGCGATAGACGGCGATAGCAGTGTCGATCAGATGGTCCAGAAATCCGTCGAGGGTCTTCATGTCCGGATCAAAATGCTGGGTGCGGGCAACCAGCGAAACGGCGAGCGCCTGCACGGCATAGGCGTGTTTCACCCGGCCTTCGGCCAGGTGCTCATTGCCCTGGGTTTCGCAGGTCTTGAGCAACATGCGGTAGGTCTCGGCGCCCATGGCCGCCTTGGCGCCGGTCCAGGTGGTGCGCTTGAGATTGCCAGCGAGATCGGCGGCGAGGCTGCCGAGCAGGAACATCGCCTCCGGATCGTTGATGCCCTCTTCCTGCAGGTCCTTGAGCACCTGGTTGAAACGGTCCTTGAATTGAGATTGCGTGGTCATGCGGCCAGTTCCCGATAATGCAAATCGGGGCTCTTAAAGCATGTCACGACGCAAGGCGCCATCACAGCGGCCCCATGATCTGCTGGCGGAAGCCATAGATGATGCGTTCGCCACCAATCGGCACCAGCCGGACTTCGCGCGCCTGGCCGGGCTCAAACCGGACCGCGGTACCGGCGGCAATATCGAGCCGCATGCCGCGCGCCTGTTCGCGATCAAAGCGCAGACCGGCATTGGCTTCGTAGAAATGGTAGTGTGAGCCGACCTGGATTGGCCGGTCGCCGGTGTTGGCGACTTCGATGACCGTGACCTCAGCGCCAACATTGAGCTCGATGTCGCCGGCTCTGGGGAAGATTTGTCCGGGGATCATGGCGACCTCATTCAGCATTGATGGCGGTGCAACCCGCCGGATTGAGCACGCGCACCGTCAAGGGCTTGACGCAGCATTCGCAGGAGAGGCGCAGTTCGAGCATGGCGATTACCGGATCGGCTGGTGCACGGTCACCAGCTTGGTGCCGTCGGGGAACGTGGCTTCGACCTGCACGTCATGGATCATCTCGGCAATACCATCCATGACCTGGCCGCGGTTGATGACATGGGCGCCGGCTTCCATCAGTTCGGCCACCGGGCGGCCATCCCTGGCGCCTTCGACGACGAAATCGGTGATCAGCGCGATGGCTTCGGGGTGGTTGAGCTTGACGCCGCGCTCCAGCCGCTTGCGGGCGACGACGGCAGCCATGGAGATCAGCAGTTTGTCTTTTTCACGCGGGGTCAGGTTCATGGCGATTTCCTAGAGATGCCAGAGGCGCGGGAGATGCCCGGCGCCGGAGAGTTCGGCAAGTATTGGGACGATCATGCGGCGCAGTGCAAGCCCGCTATCGGCCAGTGCCCGCACCACCAGCCGTTCACCGATAACGCTGGCAGCAATGCGGCCATCGGCAGGAAGCAGGGCGCGCACACTATCCAGACGACGACCTGCGTCGGGATGGATATGCAGGATGGAGGCAAAGGCGCGGGCCCCGGCCAGCAGGGGCAGGCCGTCTCCTTCATCACCCGTGCCGGTCAGCAGCGTCGCCTCGGCATGGATCAGCCTGCCATTGCGGCGCACCCGCCAAATGTCGCGGAGATAGGCGTCGCGCGCATCTTCGCCCATGGCGTCGCGCCCGAGCAGTACGGCCTCGACGGCGGTGAGGGACGCGCCCTCGGCCAGGTCGATATCGATGCGCCGATCAAGTTTGCTGGCGGCAAACAGAATGGTCTCCTGCGGCAGCCAGTCGAGATGGCCGCCTGCACCGACGAAGAGTCGCGTTTCGACTTTGGCATTGGTACCAGTGGAGCGGTAGATCCGCTCGCAAGCCTGGGTCGTCAGCGCCATGGTGCCACCCGCGGCGATGCTGCCCTGCCATTGCAGGTGGTCACCGCCGGTCAGGCCGCCGGCGGTATTGATCAGCACGGCTTCCAGGGCATGGCTGTGGGTATTGGGCAGCCGGATCTTGGCGCAGCCTTCCTGATAAAGCGTGTCGATAACGCTGGTTTCGCCCCGCAGCTTGACCGCAATGCGGCCGACACCGCGCGCGCGTTGCATAATGGGATCGGCGATCGGCAAGTGCTGGTTCACATCATACCATCAGGTGGCGGCGGACGTCCGGCAGATCGAGATCGCTCGCTGGCCCGGCATGCTGGACCTCGCCGCGATCCATCACATAGATATCGTCGGCAATCTCGCGGCAAAAATCCAGGAATTGTTCGACCAGCAGGATGGTCATGCCCTTCTCGTCGCGCAGGAATTGCAGGGCCCGGCCAATGTCCTTGATGATCGAGGGCTGAATGCCCTCGGTGGGTTCGTCGAGCACCAGGACCTTGGGTCGGGTGACCAGCGCACGGCCGATGGCCAATTGCTGTTGCTGGCCACCCGAGAGGTCACCGCCGCGCCGGCCCAGCATGGACTTCAGCACGGGGAATAGCTCGAAGATGTAGGCGGGGATGTTCCTGTCGGCGCGCTTGAGCCCGGCATAACCAGTTTCGAGATTTTCCCGAACCGTGAGTAGCGGGAAGATCTCGCGTCCCTGCGGCACGTAGCCAAGCCCCATGCGCGCGCGCTTGTAGGGCGGCGATTTCCGCAGCACTTCGCCATTGAGGATGATCTCGCCGGCGCTGATCTGGTTGACGCCGGTAATGGCGCGCAGCGTCGATGACTTGCCGACGCCATTGCGGCCCAGCACCGCGGTAATGCGATTGGGCTTGCACTCCAGCGACACCGATTTCAGCGCCTGCGCGGCGCCGTAATGCAGGTCGATGGCGTTGACCAAGAGGGCGGTGGTCATGATGCTTCCTTCTGGCTGGCGCCGAGACATGCCAAGCCACCGGCCCGCACCTCCCCCTCGACGGGGGAGGTTGGGAGGGGGTGCGAGAGCCCCGATGTCCGGGCCAATCCACCCCCATTCTTGATCCTTCCCCGCAAGGGCGAGGGTGTCGACTGCAGCAAATGCGTACTCATCTCCCCAGATACCTCTCGATGACAACTGGATTGGCGCTGACCTGATCGAGGCTGCCTTCGGCCAAAACCGAGCCTTCGGCGAGGCAGGTGACGCGCGAGCCGAGGTCGCGGACGAAGCTCATGTCGTGTTCGACCACGACCACCGAGCGCGTCTTGGCGATCTCCTTCAGCAGCTTGGCGGTTTCGACAGTTTCGCTATCGGTCATCCCGGCGACGGGTTCGTCGACCAGCAGTAGCTTGGGGTCCTGCGCCAGCAGCATGCCGATTTCGAGCCATTGTTTCTGGCCGTGGCTGAGATCGGCGGCGAGGTGATCCTTGCGGCCGAGCAGGCGCACGGTGTCGAGGATTTCAGTGATGCGGGCAGTGTCGGTGTCGCTCGCCGTATAGAATAGCGTTGCGAAGATGCCGCGCGGCTTGCGCAGCGCCATTTCCAGATTGTCCCAGACGGTCTGGCTCTCGAACACCGTCGGCTTCTGGAACTTGCGACCAATGCCGAGATTGGCGATAGCGGCTTCGTCCAGTCGGGTCAGGTCGGTGCGGCCATCGAAGAACACTTCGCCATCATCGGGACGGGTCTTGCCGGTGATGATGTCCATCATCGTGGTCTTGCCGGCGCCATTGGGGCCGATAATGGCCAGCATTTCGGCGGGGTAGACGATGATCGACAGCTTGTTGAGGGCCTTGAAGCCATCAAAGGCCACCGAGACGCCGTCGAGATAGAGCATGGTGCCGGTTCGGTCGGTCATGGCCTACTCCGCGGGCTTGGGTTGGGGATCGGCCGATGATTCGACTTCGGCCGGGCTGGGGGCCGCGGGCGCGCTGCGGTCATGCTGCTCGCGCCGCGTGGTCAGGCTGCGATATTGGCCGATCAGGCCGACAATGCCCTTGGGCAGGAACAGCGTGGTCACCACGAACAGCGCGCCGAGGGCGAACAGCCAGAATTCGGGGAAGGCGCCGGTGAAGTAGGACTTGCCGACATTGACCAGGATGGCGCCGATGATCGGGCCGATAATGGTGCCGCGGCCACCTACGGCGGTCCATATCACCACTTCGATGGAATTGGACGGCTCGAACTCACCGGGATTGATGATGCCGACCTGGGGCACATAGAGCGCTCCGGCAATGCCCGCGATGACAGCCGAGACGACGAAGGCGAAGAGTTTTACATATTCAACGCGGTAGCCGAGGAAGCGGGTGCGGCTTTCGGCGTCGCGCACGGCGATCATCACCTTGCCGAGCTTGGAATTGACCACCATCGAGCAGACGAGAATGGCCAGCGCCAGTGCAATGGCCGAGGCGGCAAACAGGGCGGCACGGGTGGTATCGGCCGAGATCGGCGCGCCGAGGATTTCCTTGAAATCGGTCAGGCCATTATTGCCGCCAAAGCCCATGTCATTGCGGAAGAAGGCCAGCAGCAGCGCATAGGTCATCGCCTGGGTGATGATGGAGAGATAGACGCCGGTGACGCGGCTGCGAAAGGCGAGGAAGCCGAAGACGAAGGCGAGCAGCGCCGGCACCAGCATCACCATCAGCATGGCGAACCAGAAATTGTCGAAGCCGTACCAGTACCAGGGCAGTTCCTTCCAGTTCAGGAACACCATGAAGTCGGGCAGGATCGGATTGGCATAGACGCCGCGATTGCCGATCTGGCGCATCAGATACATGCCCATGGCATAGCCGCCGATGGCAAAGAACGCGCCGTGGCCAAGCGAGAGAATGCCGCAATAGCCCCACACCAGATCGAGCGCCAAGGCGAGCATGGCGAAGGTCAGGTATTTGCCGAACAGCGGCACGGCATAATTGGGCAGGCGCAGCGGATGGCCGTTGGGCAGCAGCAGGTTTGAGGCGGGCACCAGGACCGCTACGGCGATCAGGATGGCGACGAGCCAGATGGCTTTTTTGTCGAGCGCGCGGAACAGGGCCTGGGTCAGCATGGTTGCACCTCCGTACCCCGGGGAGCCCCGATCTGTTCCCTCCCCCTTGAGGGGAGGGCTAGGGTGGGGGTGCTGCGGCGGCCGCGAACATCGAAGGGGTGGTGAGCGCAGCACCCCCACCCTTGATCCCTCCCCTCAAGGGGGAGGGAGACGACTGCCAATTCAGTTGCCACGGAAATCATGCTTCCACCGACCTTCCCTTGAGTGCGAAGAGGCCGCGCGGCCGGCGCTGGATGAAGAGGATGATCAGCACCAGGATGAGGATCTTGCCGAGCACGGCGCCGACATAGGGCTCGAGGAACTTGTTGGCGATGCCCAGCGTCAGGGCGCCGACAAAGGTGCCCCAGAGATTGCCGACGCCACCAAAGACCACGACCATGAAGCTGTCGATGATGTAGCCCTGGCCCAGATTGGGCGAGACGTTGTCGATCTGGCTGAGGGCCACGCCGGCGAGGCCCGCAACGCCGGAACCGAGGCCGAAGGTCATCGCGTCAACAAAGGGGGTGCGGATGCCCATGGCCGAGGCCATGCGGCGGTTCTGGGTGACGGCGCGCATCTGCAGGCCCAGGGCGGTGCGCTTGAGCACCAGCAGCAGGGTGACGAACACCACCAGCGCGAAGATGACGATCCACAGCCGGCTCCAGGTGATGGAGAGGCCGCCGAGATCGAAGGAGCCGCTCATCCAGCTGGGATTGCCGACCAGGCGATTGGTGGGGCCGAAGATGGAGCGCACCGATTGCTGCAGGATCAGCGAAATGCCCCAGGTGGCGAGGAGGGTTTCCAGCGCCCGGCCATAGAGCCAGCGGATGATGCCGCGCTCGATGGCGATGCCGATCAGCGCGGTGATCAGGAAGGCCAGCGGCAGGGCGATGGCCAGGGAATAGTCGAACAGCTCGGGTGAGTAGCGCCGGATGGTCTCCTGCACCACGAAGGTGGTGTAGGCGCCGAGCATGACCATTTCGCCGTGGGCCATGTTGATGACGCCCATGACGCCGAAGGTGATGGCCAGGCCGATTGCGGCGAGCAGTAGGACCGAGCCCAGCGAAATGCCGTACCAGACATTTTGCGCCGCATCCCAGACGGCGCGGTCGCGTGCCAGCCCGTCAATGCTGGCCTGGATAGCGGGCTTGAGTTCATCGGGGGCATTGGCGAGGGCGGCGGTGAGCAGGGTCAGGGCATCGCGGCCGCCAATGGCTGAAACGAGGGGCAGGGCGGCGGTCTTGTCTTCCAGCGTCGCGTCGGTCTTGAGAGTGAGGACGGCGCGGGCGGTTTGCATGACCTGCAGGATCGCCGGATCAGCTTCGGCCGATATGCCGCTATCGAGCAGTTCGAGATTGGCGGGATCGGCATCGCGCAGGATCGACTGGGCGGCGGAGCGGCGGGTGGCGGGATCGTCGCTGAGCAGGGTCAATTGCCCGATGGCGGTGCGGATGACGCGGCGCAGTCCGTTGTTCACCTTGACCTTTTCGAGGTCGGCCTTGGGCACTTCGCCCAGTTCGGCGGCGGTGACGGGGTCGATCCGTCCCAGCGTGGCGCCGGATCCGGTGATGAACACTACCTTGGCATCGGTTTTGCCGACATAGAGGTCGCCGTCGGCCAGGGTTTGCAGCAGCGGCACGACCCGGAGATCCTCGGTGGCGACGAGGGCGGCAATGGCGGTTTCGCGGTCTTTGAAGCTGCCGGGGGCAAGGGCGTCGACGAGAGGGGACAGGGTGGTGTCCGCGGTCTGCGCATGGGCCGGAACCAGCAGCGCCCCGAGCAGTACAACCAGCGTTGCCAACAATCTAGAGAAGGTCATGGCGGCCCCAATCAAAGCAGAAACTCCGTGTCATTCCGGCGCAGGCCGGAATCCATGTCCGTGGCAACGGCAACATCCAGCGTGTGGATGGTTCACCGCATGGATTCCGGCCTGCGCCGGAATGACCCGGTGGGTTTTGGAAGAGAGTGAACGAAGGCAGCGAACCGCCTTCGGCCGGTTTGCGGAGGAGGAAGCTATTGAGCGGCGACGGCGGTGCTGCCGCCGCAGGATTTGGTTTCGGTGTTGTAATTGCCGCAGGAAATTGGGGCGGTCCAATCGGCCTCGATCACCTTGGACTCGGGCAGGAAGTCGGACCAGGCATCGCCGGGGACGAGGTCGCTCTCGGAGACGACTTCGAACTGGCCATCGGCCTGGATTTCACCGATCAGCACCGGCTTGGTGATGTGGTGGTTGGGCAGCATGGTAGCGATGCCACCGGTCAGGTTGGGGGTTTCGAGCCCAATGATGGCGTCGAGCACGGCGTCGGTATCGGTCGTCCCGGCCTTTTCGACAGCCTGTACCCAGAGATTGAAGCCGATGACATGGGCTTCCATCGGGTCATTGGTGACCTTGTCCGGGTTGTTCATGAAGGCTTGCCAGGCGGCGATGAAGGCAGCGTTTTCCGGGGTATCGACGGACTGGAAGTAGTTCCAGGCGGCAAGGTGCCCAACCAGCGGGGTGGTGTCGAAGCCGGCGAGTTCTTCTTCACCGACGGAGAAGGCGACGACCGGGATATCCTCGGCCTTGATGCCCTGATTGGCGAGTTCCTTGTAGAACGGCACGTTGGCGTCGCCATTGATGGTGGAGACCACGGCGGTCTTCTTGCCGGCCGAGCCGAAATTCTTGATGTCGGTAACGATGGTCTGCCAATCGGAATGACCGAAGGGCGTGTAGTTGATCATGATGTCTTCGGCGGCGACGCCCTTGTCCTTGAGGTATTGCTCGAGGATCTTGTTGGTGGTCTGCGGATAGACATAGTCGGTGCCGGCCAGGACCCAGCGCTCGACGCCTTCGTTTTCCATCAGGTAATCGACGGCGGGAATGGCCTGCTGGTTGGGGGCGGCGCCGGTGTAGAAGACGTTGCGCTGGCTTTCTTCACCCTCGTATTGCACGGGGTAGAACAGGATCGAGTTCAGTTCCTCGAACACCGGCAGCACGGCCTTGCGCGAGGACGAGGTCCAGCCGCCGAACACGGCGACGACATCGTTGACCTCGATCAGTTCACGGGCCTTTTCAGCAAACAGCGGCCAGTCGGAGGCGGGATCGACGACAGCGGCTTCAAGCTGCTTGCCCAGAAGACCGCCCTTCTTGTTCTGCTCGTCGATCAGAAAGAGCATGGTGTCTTTCAGTGTCGTCTCGGAAATCGCCATCGTGCCCGACAGCGAGTGCAGGACACCGACCTTGATGGTCTCGTCCTGGGCGAATGCTGGAACAGCAATCGCTCCGATAGTCATCGCGACGCCTAGTCCCAGTCCCGCAAGTGTGCGGTTTACCAGTGTCATATTGTCCTCCGACAGTTGTGTGTTTGCACCGTCGGATGAATTGCAAAGCCCGTGCCACGCCCCGATGAGGCGGGCTATGACTTTGATTCAATTGAAACTGGGGAAGCCGGTGGGGTTCGGCATCAGTACGCGCGTCGCCTCGACTCACCGTTGGGTGATGTATAAACAGGCAGGGGCGGGAGGTTTTGATTACTGATTAGGCAGTTTCTGGAAATGCCGTAGAATTGTGCGGCTGGGGCTAGGCGTGACCGCGGGCCACCAATGGGCTGGCCTCGTCCTACCGAAGTTTTGCTTCGGCAGAGGTTGTTTGCACCGACCACCTCGGCCCCGCACCTGAAACATGGTGCGGGGCTTTTGATCTGGGCTTAGCTGGCTGGAGTCAGGCGGGCGACGACCTTGCCATCGGCTTCAAGATTCAGGTCGCCATCGACGATCTGGTAGCCGGTGGCGGCTTCGAGCGCGGCGAAGAATGCCTGTTCCTGGGCCATTGCTGGCTCTTCGCAGGCCATCATGGTCGAGAACACATTGCTGATATCGAACTTGTCCGCCAGGCTGAGATTGCCGCCGAAGCGGTTGCAGCCGCCGCCGCCACCAATGCTCAGATCCTTGCTGATGGTCAGGGAGCTATCAACACCTTCGGCTGTGGGCTTGCCGTCGAGTTCGACCAGCGTCCAGTCGCCGAACAAGGCGGCGTCGGCTTCTGGAACGGCTGGCTCTGCGGCCGGCGGCGTTGCGGCGACGCTGACCAGCGCCAATTGTTCGGGGATGGCTGCTGCCAGCGGATCGATGGTGTGGCGGGTATCGGTGATCAACAGGAGCTCGCCGTCGTTTTCGATTCGCGCCTGCAGGGCATAGGTGGCCCTGTCGGAAATGGCGCTGGCGTCGAAATCGAGCGTGAAAGGGATCGGCACTTGACCGGCCGGAGATACAAGCGTGGAGGCGATCACCTTGGAGGGGGCGTCGGCGAGCGAGACGTCAACGAGCTGGACCTGCAATTCGGCAGTCGGCGGCAGGGCAATGCGCTCGCGGTAGCTGGCTTCACCACTGATTGAAATGCCGTCGGCATAGGAGGGAAGCGTTAACATGGCGGTAGCAAGGGCAAGGGCTGCGAGTGTCGATTTCGGCTGAAACTGCATGGCTGGGAATCCTGTTTCCTTGACGCGATTGGGAGTGAATGCATGCGCAGGTGATTGCGGCGATTTTGTCGCCTTTTGCTTGGGGCGTCGAGGCATTTTCGCCGCACCGGCGTGGCGGTAGGCGCCTGAAATCATGGCTGTCGCGTGCGGCCACGAACCTGTCCGTCCGCTCAGTTGGCTCGGAACCGATCGCCATCCCGGTCGTTGTTTGGATATGCGACGGTACAGACCTAGCCGTCGGTCAGCCAAATACGCGGCCACGCCGTGCATGGTTCGGGCGAGCGCTGTAAGGGCTGACGCTCCCTTATGGCATCCCCGATGGGACGCGAGGTTTCGGCCTCGCGTCTTCTTTTTTGCCCAATAAAATCAATATTTTAAAGTATTGATTTAAATAACGAAGAAGAGGTTGTCGCTTTGATTGCTATAGGGTTGCTTGGTTTCGTATAGTCCGAAACCAAATTTTGCTTCTGATCGTATCTCCTTAGCTGACTTATCTATTCAGTAATATAGGAGAAACGTCATGAAACGTGCTTTTGTAGCTGTTTTTGCCGGCTTCCTTCTTGCCGGTAGTGCAATGCCATCCTCTGCGGATAGCCTGCTTGGTATCATCGGGGACTCCGATAGCGGTGCCCTGGTGACGATTGGATCGGGGTCTGCTGGCGACAGTGGACTAGTCAATGTCGGTCTGGGCGGGGGCTCCGGCAACATTGTCGACGCGAATATCGGGGCGGGCAGTGAGCCGCTGGCTTCGGCCAATATTGGTACCGGGCCGGCTAGCAATGGTGGCGGCCTCGTTGACGTCGGGGTCGGTGTTGGCGGAGGCTCTGGCCTTGTCGATGTCGATGTCGCGATTGGCGGTGGTGGTGGCGGTCAATCAGGCCAGCCGGGCCAGCCGGGTCAACCCGGACAACCCGGTCAGCCTGGCCAGCCTGGACAGCCGGGCGTCAGGGGCGTGACCGGTGGCAGTGGCTCCGGCTTTACCCTGCCGGGCAATTCGTCGTCGCGCCTGAGCTATCTCGCCAAGCTGCTGGAAAACCGGGCCTGGTTGCGCTTTGCCAAAGGCAATTCGGTCTGTCTGCCCGCCAGCGGGGTGGCCAATGTGGCTAATGTGGTGTCGCAGCGCGATTACGGTCGCGTCAATGCATTGCTGGCCGGCTATTCCAGCGATATCGGCAATCTGCGCAGCCTGTTGGCGCGTTGCGGTAGTCGTCAGGCAATCAATCGCTCCGATATCGAGCGCGCGATCGCCGTCGATCTGCGCCGCGATGGCACGGTGATCCTCTACGTGCTGTAGCGCTAGCAGGATGGACTTTACGGGGCCCGGGCAGCGTCCGGGCCTTTTTGTTGACCGGGCGGCATTCCGGCTTGCCTCGCGCGGCGCGGGCACGGACAATGGCAGGGTAATAGCCCCGGTTGAGGTGGGTGGAGTGCCGATGTTGGAACACAAGCAGATCGTTGGCGGCGGGCCCAAAAAGGTCCTCTACACGCTGGAGACCATCCGCAGGATGGGTGTGGTGAAAGCAGCCAAGGCGCTTACCTCCAAGAATGCCTGCAAGGCCTGTGCCTATGGCATGGGCGGACAGCGCGGCGGCATGACCAATGAACTCGATGAGTTTCCCTCGGTCTGCAACAAATCGGTACAGGCGCAATCGAGCGATGTCCAAGCGGCGATTCCGCTGGAGATTTTCGAGCATGAATTGGCCGATCTGCAGGAGCTGACCGGCCGCGAGATGGAAAAGCTCGGCCGGCTGGGCACGCCACTGTTCAAGGCCGCCGGGGCGCAGCGCTTTGCCCCGGTGGACTGGGATTTTGCCATTGCGCATGCGGCCGAACGCTTGCGCGATACGGCGCCACATCGGAGTTTCTTCTACTCTTCGGGCCGCAGCTCCAACGAAGCGGGCTTTATCTTCCAGTTGCTGGCGCGCGCTTTCGGCACCAACAATGTCAATAACTGCTCGTATTACTGCCATCAGGCGACCAGCGAAGGGCTGGGCACCACGATTGGCAAGGGCACGGCCAGCGTCGAGCTGGAAGACCTGACCGGGGCCGACCTGATCTTTGTCATCGGCGCCAATCCCTCGTCCAATCACCCGCGCTTCATTCACATGCTCAAAAACTGCCGTGAGCGGGGCGGGGAGGTCATCGTCATCAACCCGGCCAAGGAGCCGGGGCTGGTCAAGTTCGCGGTGCCGAAATCGCCTGGCTCCATGCTCAAGGGCGGCAGCGACATCGCCACGGACTATGTGCAGCCGCGCATCGGCGGCGACATTGCGCTGCTCAAGGGCATTGCCAAGGCCGTGCTGGAGATGGGGCGCGAGGATCGGGCCTTCATCGCCAATCACGCCAGCGGCTTCGAGGCCTTCGCGGCGGATCTCGATGCACTGGGCTGGGACGAGATTTCAGCCGAATGCGGCGTTGGGCGGGACGAAATCACCCATATTGCCGAGCGCTATGGGCAGGCGGAGCATGTGGTGTTCGCCTGGGGGATGGGCATGACCCATCACATCCATGGCGTCGCCAATGTCGAGGCTATCGCCAATCTGGCGATGCTGCGCGGCATGGTGGGCAAGCGCTTTGCCGGTCTGTTGCCTTTGCGCGGGCATTCCAATGTGCAGGGCATCGGCACGATCGGGGTCAAGCCGGTCCTGGCCAAGGATGTGCTGGAGAAGATGGAGGCCGCCTTCGGGATGAAATTCCCCGAGGAAAAGGGCTTTGACACCATGGCATGCCTCAAGGCGGCCGAAGCGGGGGCGATTGACAGCGCCGTGATCATGGGCGGCAATCTGTGGGGCGCCACCCCGGATACGGCCTTTGCCAGCCGGGCGATGGGAGCCATCGGCTTCAAGCTGTTCCTGACCACGACGCTGAATATGGGCCATGTGCATGGTTTGGGCGATGGCGAAGTGCTGATCCTGCCGGTGACGGCGCGCGACGAGGAATGGCAGCCGACGACGCAGGAATCGATGTTCAACTATGTCCGCCTCAGCGATGGCGGCATTCTCCGGCTGGAGGGGGTGCGGCCGGAGAGCCATATCCTGTGCGATCTCGGTAGCCGGATATTGCCGGATTCGCCGATTGATTTCAGGGCCTTCAGCCAGCATTCCAAGGTGCGCGGGGCGATTGCCGCCATCGTGCCGGGGCTGGAGCAGTTGGCCGATATCGATGTGGCGAAGCAGGAATTCCACATCAAGCACCGCGTCATGCATACACCTGAATTCGGTACGCCAGACGGCAAGGCGCATTTCGTGGTGGTGCCGCTGCCGGCAATGCAGCGGGAGCGCTTGAACCTTGCGACGGTGCGCAGCGAAGGCCAGTTCAACACCATCATCTATGAAGATACCGACAGCTATCGCGGTCATGCCGGGCGCCATGCGGTGTTCCTCAATCGCGACGACATGGTGGCGTTTGGGGTGAGTGAGGGCCAATCGGTGACGCTGGCGTCCGATACCGGTCGGATGCGCGCGGTGGCGACGCCGTTCGATCTGCCGCGGGGGAGTGCCATGGCCTATTATCCCGAGGCCAACGTGCTGGTCGGCACGGCAGTCGATCCACGCAGCAAGACGCCGGCGTTCAAGTCGGTGCCGGTCTGGATCGAGGCTTAGGCGGCTGCGCTCCGACCATCCGCACGTGTGGGGCGTCTGCACCATCCACCTCCACCGCGCCCCACTCCACGGAGTCATTCCCGCGCAGGCGGGAATCCATTCTTTGGTGGTAAGGGCAGGAATTACGAATGGATTCCCGCCTGCGCGGGAATGACCCGGTGGGTGTCGCAAGGGACTGGGCAGCACACAGACCGAATGCCTGAGTGGGCCGTGCGGTGAGGTCTACCCCTTCGGGTAACTGACATAAGCCAGCTGCTGGCTGTCGGGTGCCCAGGAATTCACATTGATACTGCCCTGGCCCCCGAAGAAGCTGACCAGTGTGCGCTGGTTGGAGCCATCGGGGTTCATCAGGCGCAGCAGCACGTCCTTGTCGGCGGGGTGGCCCATCGTGCCCTGCGGATAGCTGAGGAACACCACCTGCCTGCCATCGGGCGACAGATGCGGGAACCAGTTGACCAGGCTGTCAAAGGTCAGCTGTTCGAGATTGGTGCCATCGTCGGCAGCCATACGGAAGATCTGGGCGTGGCCGGGGCGGCTGGCGGCCAGCTCGGAGTTGAAATAGATCCAGCGGCCATCGGGCGAATATTCCGGGCCGTCATTGGGCACCGATACGTCCGTCAGCCGCGTATCCGGACCGCCATTGGTGGGGATGGTGAAGACATTGACCCGGCGCTCATGGCCGCTGCCTTCGATGGCGACATAGGACAGCGTCGCACCATCGGGCGAAATGCCGTGCAGGTAATAATGATGCGGAATGGCGTGGGTATTGGAGATACGGCGCGGCGTCCCGCCTGCAAATGGCACGGCATAGAGATGGCCATCGTCGGAACTGACATAAATGGCGTTCCCATCGGGCGAGAGCACATGGTCATTGTTGAGATCGGCCAATGATCCGGTATCGATCCGCTGCGGCTCGCCGCTGCCATCGGCCGCGATGCGGTAGATCAGCCCACCGGCATTGAACACCAGAAAGCCGCCATCCGGCGACCAGTTCGGCGCCTCGATGACGTCATGCGCGGTGAGGACCAAGCGGGCGTTGCCCGCAAGGTCGATAATGGTCAATTCGGCGCGCTGGCCGGCGGCGAGCAAACGGCCGCGGCGGGGAAAGGTGAAGCTCAAGATGGACACCTGGGGCGGGAAGACTCTGGCAGCCTAGCGCAGGAATTGGCGCGCCGCCAGCGGGCAGGAGTCGCCACGCCGCAGGCAGACAGGGGCTGTTCGTCGGCGTCGGGTGCATGCCAAATAATTCCATGAAAACGCTGGACGAATTGATTCGAGATCTTGGAGCGGTCGCGGGTGAATTGGCTGTGGGGCCATGCGCAATCGCGCTGGGTGGTTCGCATGCCAAGGGCGTCGCCGATGCGCAGTCCGATATCGACATTTACGTGTTTGCCGAGAGCTGGCTGCCCGATGCCGAGCGCGTTGCGCTGTTGCTGCAGCTACTGCCCAATGCGGCCGCCGCCCGCAGCTGGTCGGCCCCGCCCGAACAGGCTGGTACCGATTTTGCGCTTGATGGACAGGAGATCGAAATCTGGTTTCGACAGCTCGCGCCGATTGCCGGGATAGTCGCACGCAGCGTGGCTGGCGAGGCGGTGCGCCGCTACGTGACCTGGACCCCGAACGGCTATTACGAGCACTGCGCGCTGGCCGACCTGACTTCGCTCCGGGTGCTCGCCGATCCCCGTGCGGTGCTGACGCCACTGCTGGAGCGCATTGCTTTCTATCCTCCGGCGCTGCGGACGACACTGATGCGGCATGGGCTGGTCAGCGCCGGTTTCTGGCGCAACAATTTCCACCTCGAAACCGCGCTCGCCCGCGCGGATAACTACTACCTGCGGTCGATCGCCCAGCAGATTGTAACTGACCTGATCCAGGCATTGTTTGCGATCAATCGGGCGCATTTCCCCGGCGACAAGAAGCTGAGCACGCATGTTGGCAAGCTGGCCGATGTGCCGGAGAATTTCATGGCGCGGGTTGAGGCGGTGCTGGGCGGGGAGGGTACTTCGGCGGCATGGCGGGCGCGGTTCGCCGAGCTGTATCGGCTGGTGGATGAAGTCGCGGCTCTGTCAGCGTAGTCCCGGTCGACACTCTCCCCCTTGCGGGGAGGGATCAAGGGTGGGGGAGGGCTGGCTCGGATATGGTGGTTCCATCACCCCTCCCGGCCTCCCCATCAAGGGGGAGGTGAAGGCTGGTGGTGGCCCACATTCGTGCCTAAATCGGTTCACCGCAGTTTCTGGTGACAGGTGCGGCTGATCGACCTGCTGCATTGCCTAGACGGTAGGCTTGGCCTACATGAGGGGCCAATCTCCAATTCATTTGTCTTCTGAAGAGGTTTCAGGCCTATGGCCCGCCAGTTCATCTACCACATGCACGGAATGTCCAAGGCCTATGCCGGCGGCAAGAAGGTTCTGGATAATATCCATCTGTCCTTCTACCCCGATGCCAAGATCGGCGTGCTCGGGCCGAACGGCTCGGGTAAGTCCACGCTGCTCAAGATCATGGCCGGCATCGACACCGAATTCCAGGGCGAAGCCTGGGCCGACAAGGGTGCCCGCGTTGGCTACCTGTCGCAGGAACCAGAGCTGGATCCGGCGCTGAACGTGCTCGGCAACGTCATGACCGGCGTCAAGGAGAAGAAGGCCGTCATCGATCGCTACAACGAGCTGATGATGAACTATTCCGATGAGACCGCCGACGAAGCCAGCAAGTTGCAGGACCAGATCGACGCGGAAAACCTTTGGGATCTGGAATCCCAGGTTGAAGTGGCGATGGAAGCCCTTGGCTGCCCTCCGGGCGATGCCGATGTGACCAAGCTGTCGGGTGGTGAACGCCGCCGCGTGGCGCTCTGCGCGCTGCTGCTCAGCAAGCCAGACCTGCTGCTGCTCGACGAACCCACCAACCATCTCGATGCTGAAACCACCGCGTGGCTGGAACGCCATTTGCGTGAGTTCCAGGGCGCCGTGCTGATCATCACCCACGATCGCTACTTCCTCGACAACGTGACCGGCTGGATTCTCGAGCTGGATCGTGGCCGCGGCGTTGCTTATGAAGGCAATTACTCGGCCTATCTCGGTGCCAAGGCCAAGCGCTTTGCCCAGGAAAAGAGCGAAGACGCAGCGCGCGCCAAGGTTCTCGAGCGCGAAAAGGAATGGATGGGCCAGAGCCCGCAGGCGCGCCAGACCAAGTCCAAGGCCCGTCTCAAGGCCTATGACGAACTGGTCAAGATCAACGAGGCCCGCACCATGTCGGGCACCGCGCAGATCATCATTCCGGCTGGCGAACGGCTGGGCAACAACGTTATCGACGTGGAAGGGCTGTCCAAGTCCTTTGGCGATCGCCTGCTGATCGACAATCTCAGCTTCAAGCTGCCGCCAGGTGGCATTGTGGGCATTATCGGGCCGAACGGCGCCGGCAAGACCACGCTGTTCAAGATGCTGACCGGGCAGGAACAGCCCGACGCCGGTACTGTCACCGTGGCCGAGAGCGTCAAGCTTGGCTATGTCGACCAAAGCCGCGATAGCCTGAACCCGAACAAGACCGTCTGGGAAGAAATCTCGGAAGGCGACGAAGTGCTGATGCTGGGCAAGCGCGAAGTGAACTCGCGCGCCTATACGTCCTCGTTCAACTTCAAGGGTGGCGACCAGCAGCAGAAGGTCGGCAACCTCTCGGGTGGCCAGCGTAACCGCGTCCATCTCGCCAAGATGCTCAAGAGCGGCAGCAACGTGCTGCTCCTTGACGAACCGACCAACGACCTCGACACCGAAACCCTCGCCGCGCTGGAAGAGGCGCTCGAGGAGTTCGCCGGCTGCGCAGTGATCATCAGCCACGATCGTATGTTCCTCGATCGCCTGGCGACCCATATGCTGGCCTTTGAAGGCGATAGCCATGTGGAATGGTTCGAAGGCAACTTCGCCGACTATGAGGCCGACAAGATCCGGCGCCTGGGCGCCGATGCGGTCAATCCGAAGCGGGCAACCTACAAGCCGTTGACGCGCTAAACGAACGGGGCGGGCCAGTGGCCCGCCCTTGCCATTTCAGGACATAGGCGTTCGGGACCGCGACGCGGCCGATACGGAGACGTTACGTGTTGAACAAGACATTCTCGCTCGGCATCGGCCGGGCGAAACTGGCCGGTATCGAAGCGGGCGAAGGCCTGCCGGTGGTGTTCCTGCATGCCGGCGTTGCCGACAAGCGCATGTGGGCCAGCCAGATCGAGGCCGTCGCCGAAGAGGGTTGGCAGGCCATCGCCTATGACCGGCGCGGCTATGGGCAGACCACCAGCCCCGATGAGGTCTTCAACCATCTCGACGACCTGGAAGCGCTGCTGGACGCGCGCGACATCCATGCAGCGGTACTGGTTGGCTGCTCGATGGGCGGTGGGCTGGCGATTGATTTCGCGCTGAAGAATCCGGGCCGGGTGATCGGCCTGGTGCTGGTCGGCACCTCGGTGACAGGCGGTCCCTATGAGCTGCTCGATAGCGAGCAGGCGGTGGTGATGGCCGAGGAGGATGCCGAGGATCGTGGTGATCGCGACATGCTCAACAAGGTGCAGGCGCATGCCTGGCTGGATGGTCCGCGCGGTCCCAGCGGCCGCGTTGCCGGTGCAGCACGCGAACTGTTTCTGGACATGAATTCCATTGCCCTCAACCAGCCGGAACTGACACTGGAAGAGGCCCGTCCCGACGCATGGCAGCGGGTGGGCGAGGTTGGTTCACCGACCCTGCTGATCGTCGGCGATCAGGATTTCAACTATCTGATCCAGCGCCATGAGCACCTCTCCGAAGAGATGCCCAATGCCTTCGCCGTGGTGCTGGAAGGGGTGGCGCACATCCCCAGCATCGAGCGTCCGGACCTTGTAAACCCGCTGCTGCTCGAATTCCTCGATGCAGTGGTTGGTGGCGACAGCGATGATGAGGATAACGAGGATTTAGACTGACCAGTCAAGGGCTTGCCCTAGGCAGTCACTGCGGTTCTGATGACGTTCGTGTACTGAATCAAGCGACTGCCGCGCTGATTCAAAAGCTTGCGCATCTGAATCCGCAATGCGCTGCAAGTCATTGAAAATGAGTCGATTTCGTCGCTTGAAGTGATGGTAATGGGGCGAGCTTGAGGCTCGCCCCATTCCTGTCCGTCAGACGGCGATGATGCCGTCGAGGTGGCGGCTCAATTGCGCCGTCGGCAGGTTGGTCAGGTCCTTGTCCAGTTCGGCCAGCACGGTCTTCTTGACCCCGGCGGACATCGAGCGGCGGATGTCGCCGAGTGCGTCGGGCGCGGCGGCGATGATCAGGCGATCAAAGGCGCCCTTCTGCTGCTGGACATCGAGCATGGCGGCGACCGATTTGGCAAACGCTGCCTCCCGGTACTCGACCGGATCCGTCTTGGGCTCCATGGCGCTGCGGCCGGGACCAACAGAGGAATGACCGCGGCCCGGGCGATCACTGACGATTTCGCGAGCCTGCAGCGCATCGATGGCGAAATCTAGCCCATCCACCTGCTTGAGGCCTTTGCCGGGACCGGTGTTTTCCAGCACGCGGGCCTGGGTGCCGTCGGCGATCAATACCCAAGTGACGGTCTTCTTCATGACGATGCTCCTGTTGGTCGTGGTCGAACGAACTGGGCCGGCGCCTGAGCGCGGCCTTAAAGCCAAACGCCTGTTAAGGTGAAAGGTTGGCCGAACTCATCACGAATGCAAGAGGGCATGATCACAAACTCTGATTGGTCGGCTCGGGAGCACGCTGATATCAAGGGGCAGGCGCCCGTTGGGGCGCGGAGCATCCGATGTCCCTGCCAGAGTCCGCGCCTGAGGCTATAGCGCCCCCAACCATTGTGGCCCCGTCCGTCACCGATGCCAGCACTATACGCAGTGGCGTGATTGCGGCGGTGACGTCCTACGCGCTCTGGGGGTTGCTGCCTCTGTTGTTCCATCTGCTCAACCATGTCGGCTCGGTGCTGGTGGTGGCGGAACGCACCATCTGGTCGCTGGTGTTCCTGGCCATCATGATGGTGTTCATGCGCAAGTTCGGTGAGGTGCGGGCCTTGCTGTCGGATGGACGAAAGGTGCGGGTGATGGCGGTGTCGGCAGGTTTGCTGGCGGGCAATTGGCTGCTCTACATCTGGGCCATCGAAACCGGACAATTGCTGGAAGCCAGTTTCGGCTATTTCATCAATCCGCTGGTCAATATCGTCATGGGCATGGTGCTGTTGCGCGAGCGCCAGAATTTTCTGCAGACGGTGTCGATCGGCATCGCGGCGGTGGCCATTGCCATGCAGGCGATTGGCCTGGGGAATGTGCCGTTCATTGCGCTGGGCCTGGCGCTGAGTTTTGGATTCTATGGCTTTTTCCGCAAGACGGCGATGTTGGGGCCAGCGACCGGTCTGTTTGCGGAAACGCTGATGATCTCGCCACTGGCGCTGGGCTATATCGGGTTCAGCCTTGCCACCACTGGTTGGGGCGTGCACGCCGATCCCGGCACCATGGCGCTGCTGGTCCTGACCGGGCCGGCGACGGCGGTGCCGTTGCTGCTGTTTGCCTATGGCGTGCAGCGGCTGCGGCTGACTACTATCGGCATGTTCCAGTACATCTCGCCTTCGCTGCAATTCCTGGTGGCGATTTTTGCGCTCGGCGAAGAGCTCAATGGAGAGCGGCTCTTCAGTTTCAGCCTCATCTGGCTGTCGCTGATGGTGTTTACCTATGACAGCTTCCGCCGTCGTGGGCAGTTGGCAGCGGCATAACGACTTCGCGCAATAACGGAAGGGCCGAATACCACTTGCCCGCCAACGCGGCCGCGATCAAGATGACCGAAATGGCTGCCATGGTGGGGTCTTCCGATGAAGAGACGCGACGCCTTGGGACTGATGTCGGCGACAGCTGCCGTTTCGCTGCTGCCTGTACCTGTGCTGGGCCAGCATGTCCGGGTAATCGGTATCGACGCACATACGCATATATTCAACATAACGGATATTCCCTGGGCGAGCTTCCTTTGGCGCGTGAGGGGGAGGTTTTTCGAGGAGACACGGCATTTCGCCGTTCATCCCGAGAGGCAGCAAGACCTCGCCAATGGAATGCTGGCGGTGCTCACGTCGATTTTCGAACGTATGCAGCCGCCGGTTGCAGAGTCCGAGCTGAATCTGGATGGGCAGCCATTGGCAGAGCGGTTTCAGCGCGAACGCACGGACAGTCGATTCAGGGAGGCGCTGGCCGCGACTTTGGAGCTGCTCTATCGCGATGCGGGTGAGTTTCAGGCCAGGTATTTTCCGCCGTTCTCTGGCGGGCTGGGCGAGACTGTCGGTCAGGCCCTGGGCGATATCGAGATCGACAGGGCCGCTGCCACAGATGCGATCAAGGCAGCCATCAACCGTGAAATCGACAATGCGATGGCGGCACAGGAGGATATGCCAGCGCAAGAGGACGCCCCCTGGTATGAATGGGCCAGTGGCCTATGGGCCAGTGACGGCCCCGTAGGCCGTGCGCTTGAGTTCGGCCGCAGGATGTCAGGTGAGCGCGCGGACAATCTGGAGATGCTCTTCGGACAGTACACGGATGGGCAGACACCTGCGCTGGTTGCCGCGGCGTTGGTCGATTTTTCAGGCTGGCTGAACGAGCAGCCGCGGTCGCCCATTGCCGATCAAGTCCGGCTTATGGATAGCCTGCAGGCGTCGACACCGGCCGGTCAGGTGATGCAGATGATCGTGCCGTTCAATCCGTGGCGGCAGCTTGCGGTCGAGCGAAACCAGTGGAGCGCGCCCGATCCGCTTTCTCTCGTTCGCGAGGCTGTGACAGATCGCGGCGCTATCGGGGTGAAGCTCTACCCACCCATGGGCTTCCTGCCGATGGGCAATGCGCGTGCCGGCCTTGAATATCCCGAGCGCGCCGGCCATCAGTTTGGTGACGATTTTCCGGCGCTGCTCGATGAATCGTTGATGCGGCTCTATGAACTGTGCGTCGAACTTGATGTGCCGATCCTGACCCATACCAGTCACGGCAATGCTGCAGGCGCCGATTTTGGCAGGCGGGCGCATCCCGTCGGTTGGCTGCCCGTGCTCGCTGGTTTTCCCACGCTCCGGGTCAGCATGGCGCATTTTGGTGCATTCACATCCGAAACCGCACCGGCCGATACCTGGGAGGCGGCCATTGCCGCTATCGCACGTATCGATCAGCAGCAGGTGTTTGTCGATCTGTCCTATCTGACGCGGATCATGCCCCTGCATGCGGACGGCGCCAACCGAGGTATCGCGATCGCCGGGCTGAGGGCCATATTACAGCACGATGACAGCTTTGCTGATCGCATCGTGTTTGGCAGCGACTGGCACATGTTGTCCCAGGAGCCCGAAAACGAGCGCTATCCCACGCTCATCGAGGGCTATCTGAGGGACGTCGGGCTCGACGCGGGCCGTATTGGCCAGGTCTTCGCGCGCAACGCCCTGCGCCTGTTCGGGCTGGTTCCTGGCAGCCAGGCCTATGACCGCCTGCAGCGCTATTATGGGGACAGGGGGCTGGCGCATTTCAATACAATCGAGGCGCTGAACCGGCTCTAGCGGGTCGGAATTTTGCTTGGTCGGATCAACTCGGCGATTGCCGCGAAGGTTTTGCCGAATGGGGTCGCCTCGCGCCAGACCAATGACAGGCGCCGTCCTGCACCTGGGGTGGCAAGAGAATGGATGGCGATGCGGGGGTCATTGGCCTCCTTGCGCAGGGCGATCTGCGGCAGGAGGGTCACGCCCTGACCATTGGCGACGAATTCCACAATGGTCGAGAGGGAGGTCGCGGCAAAGGTGCGGCCGGCCGGGTCGGCATCCAGCCGGCAGGCGGCGATGGTCTGGTCGCGGAAGCAGTGGCCCTCATCGAGCAACAGGATGCGCTCGGGGGCCACCGTGGCAAGGCTCACCGGAGCGGCAACGGCTTCGCTCCGGCAGGTTGCGAGGACAAAAGGATCATCGAACAATTCTGCGCTGACCAGACGCGGCCCATTGGACGGCGCCTCCGTGCCGATCAGGGCGATATCGAGGCTGCCGTCGATCAGGCCGGCGATCAGCGCGTCGGTACGGTTTTCGCTGATGGTAAATTTCAGCTCAGGCATCGCCTTGGCCAGCGCCGGGAAAATCTCGGGTAGCAGATATGGTGCCACGGTCGGGATGAGCCCGAAGCGTAGCGGCCGATCTGGCTTGCCGTCGCGATCCAGCGCGAAGACGTTGACGGCGTCGGCGCTCTTGATCGCCTCCCGAGCGAGGGTGATGAACTCGACACCGAATGGGGTGAGGCGGACGCCGGATTTGAGCCGGTCGAACAGCGGCGTGCCGCAGAGGTTCTCCAGCGTCAGGATTTGCTGGGAGAGGGCGGGCTGGGAAACGGCGCAGGCCTCTGCGGCCCGGCCGAAATGGCCGGTACGAGCGACGGCGACGGCATAGCGCATCTGCTTGAGCGATATTGGCACGATAACTTTTTCCTATCGAAAGGGGAATAATTATCGATTGGCCTAATGGTTGTCACCTGCCTATAACGTACCCAAACAGCTATAGGAGCCTGCCATGGACGAGAACATTTTCCCCGATCAGCAAGACGCAGCACCGGCTGGCAAGTGCCCGGTGAACCATGGCCAGTCCGGCGGTCCATCCAACCGCGACTGGTGGCCGAACCAGCTGGACCTGTCGGTGCTCCACCAGCACAGCGCGCTATCGAACCCACTGGGTTCGGCCTTCGACTATGCCGAAGAGTTCAAGAAGCTGGACCTGGCGGCGCTAAAGGCCGACCTGGCAGCGCTGATGACGGATTCGCAGGATTGGTGGCCGGCCGACTTTGGTCATTACGGTCCGCTCTTCATCCGCATGGCCTGGCACAGCGCCGGTACCTATCGGATTGCCGATGGTCGTGGCGGTGGCGGGGCCGGTCAGCAGCGCTTCGCGCCGCTCAACAGCTGGCCCGATAACGTCAACCTCGACAAGGCGCGCCGCCTGCTCTGGCCGGTGAAGCGCAAATATGGCAACCGCATTTCCTGGGCTGACCTGTTCATCCTCACCGGCAACGTCGCCCTGGAGACCATGGGTTTCAAGCCGTTCGGTTTTGGCGGCGGCCGTGCCGATACGTGGGAACCCGAGCTCGACATCTATTGGGGCAAGGAAGGCGAGTGGCTGGCCGACGAGCGCTATAGTGGCGATCGCGAGCTGGAAAATCCGCTGGCTGCCGTGCAGATGGGCCTGATCTATGTGAATCCGGAAGGTCCGGCCGGCAATCCCGATCCGCTGGCTTCGGCCCGCGATATCCGCGACACCTTTGCCCGCATGGCCATGGACGACGAAGAGACCGTCGCGCTGATCGCCGGCGGCCACACCTTCGGAAAGACCCATGGCGCCGGCGATGCCTCACTGGTTGGTCCCGAGCCGGAGGCAGCCGGTATCGAGCAGCAGGGTCTGGGCTGGGCGAACTCGTTCGGCACCGGCAAGGGCGACGACACCATTGGCAGCGGCCTGGAGGTCACCTGGACCACCACGCCGACCAAATGGAGCAACAACTTCCTCTGGAACCTGTTTGGCTATGAGTGGGAGCTGACCAAGAGCCCGGCCGGCGCGCATCAGTGGATTCCCAAGCACGGCATGGGCGCCAACACCGTCCCGAGCGCGCACAATCCGGAAAAGCGTCATGCCCCGGCCATGCTGACCTCCGACATCGCCCTGCGCGCTGACCCGGCCTACGAGAAGATTGCTCGCCGGTTCTTCGAGAATCCCGACCAGTTCGCGGAGGCATTTGCTCGCGCCTGGTTCAAGTTGACCCACCGCGACATGGGCCCCAAGGTCCGCTATCTCGGGCCCGAAGTGCCGGCCGAGGACCTGATCTGGCAGGACCCTATTCCCGAGGTCAATCACGCGGTTGTCGACGAGGCCGACATTGCCGCGCTCAAGGGCAAGATCCTGGCGACGGGCCTGTCGGTCTCCGAGCTGGTATCGACGGCCTGGGCCTCGGCCTCGACCTATCGTGGATCGGACATGCGGGGCGGTGCCAATGGCGCGCGCATCCGGCTGGCGCCGCAGAAGGATTGGGCTGCCAATCAGCCAGAGCAACTGGCGCGTGTGCTTGCGGCGCTGGAAGCGATCCAGGCCGAGTTCAATGCCGGCCAGGTTGGCGACAAGCAGGTGTCGCTGGCCGATCTCATCGTCCTGGCCGGCAGCGTCGCAGTTGAAAAGGCCATCAAGGATGCGGGCCTCGCCGTGAATGTGCCGTTCACACCCGGCCGCATGGATGCGTCGCAGGAGCAGACCGATGTCGAATCGTTCGCTCCGCTGGAGCCGGTTGCCGATGGCTTCCGGAATTATGCGGGTGGCCCGCAGCGCCTGTCGGCCGAAGCCGCTCTCGTGGACAAGGCACAACTGCTTGGCCTGACCGCTCCGGAAATGACGGTATTGGTCGGTGGCCTGCGCGTGCTCAAGGCCGGGCAGCCGGCACATGGCGTGTTCACCCATCGCCCGGAAACGCTGACCAACGACTTCTTCGTCAACCTGCTGGATATGGCGACGCAGTGGAAGCCGGCCGGACAGGGCATCTATGAAGGGCGCGACCGGGCCACCGACGAGGTCCGCTGGACCGCAACCCGCGCCGACCTGATCTTCGGTTCGCACTCGCAGCTGCGGGCGGTGGCCGAGGTCTATGCCCAGGAAGACAATGCGGAGCGCTTTGCGCGCGACTTCGTTGCTGCATGGGTCAAGGTGATGAACGCCGATCGTTTCGATCTGCGGTAATCCATCCCTGATCTGGCAACCCAGCCCCGTCGCTTGCGCGGCGGGGCTTTTTGTTGCCCGGAGCAATTGGATACAATTTGAATTAAATGCCGCCCTTGGCCTTCAACCGGTGCAAGCAGGTGGCCGTGCATTGTCAGGCTCTAGTGTGACGGCAGGAGCCGGGGATATGACAATGAGCGAACTTGACGAGGGCCAGCGGGCATTTTCGAGTTTTCGCGTTCTCAATGGTGAAGACGACCATTCCGAGCGCGAACAGCTGTTCCGGAACATGGCGCAATTGTTCTCTTATGTGTCTGATCGCTGCGACGACGAGCAGGTCGCGCAATATGACGAAGTGCTGTGCCAATTGGCCGAGCTGGTGGAAGTCGAGGCGCGGGCTCATGTGGCCAAGCTGCTCGCGCCGCTGGAGCGCGCACCGGGTACGGTGGTGGTCAAACTGGCCAATGACGACATAGAGGTGGCCAAGCCGCTCCTCGCATTCTCCAATGTCCTGTCCGATGACGATCTGATCGATATTATCGGTCGCCAGAGCGAGCAGCATCGCGTCGCTATCGCCGGTCGGTCCAGTGTGACCGAGCGGGTCGGGGAGGCCATTGTCGACCATGGCGAGACCACTTCGGTCGTGACCCTGGTGCGCAACAACAATGCCGAGTTCGACAAGGCGACGCTGGAAAAGCTGGTGGTGCGTGCCACGCGCGATGCCGAGATCGCTGCCGATCTGCGCGGCCGCTCGGAAATCGACTGGAAATCACTGCGCGGCGAGATTGATACGGTGGCCGGCCGGGTGCTGGAAACGCTGGGCGAGGTGGATCGCCGCTTTGATCCAGTAGCCGCCGGCAAGGTCAACGCCGTTGTCTATAACCGCATCCGAAATCGTGCCGGCTTTTCGGCTAACGAATGGAAGCTGGCTTATAATCAGGTCAAGGCGCTTAGCGACCGCAAGCAGCTCAATGACCGCGCTCTGGCCCGCTTTGCGCGCTTTGGCTACGGCCACCACGCCGCTGCGGCGCTGACGGTGATTCTCAAGGTGGGTCCGGAAGTGTTCGTCAAATGGCTGGCGGCGCAGGATTACGTGGCCGTGACCGTGGCGCTCAAGGCTGCGGGTCTGGCACCGGACCTGTTCGAAGCCATTGTTGCCACATTGCCGTGGCGCGATCTGCCGACCGAAGCGGAGAAGACGCAAATTCTGGCCCGCTACGAGGTCATCACCCGCGAAGATGCCACCGGCATTTTCGAACTGTGGCGCGCACATGCCTTCCGCAAGCGCACGCCCAGCGAGGAACGTTCGGCTGCGATGGTCTGAGCCAAACGCGAGGAAGGTTCGGCAGGGGCTGGCTTGCTCGAAAGGCGCTGCTATGGGATGACGTGCGCGTCCTTAGTGAGCAGCGTCCGTCATGTCCCTTCCCACCATCGTTACCTTCTGGCATGGCCCGATCAGCTGGCTTGAACGGCTCTCGGCCATTTCCTTTCTGCGCCAGGGGCATCGCGTCGAGCTTTATAGCTATGAGCCCATCGAAGGCGTGCCGGACGGGGTAGCGGTCATCGACGCCAATACCATCCTGCCGCACGACAAGCTGGTATTCTACAAGGGGCGGGGGACGCCGGGCGTGTTCTCCGACTATTTCCGCGCCAGCCTGCAGCGCGCCGAAGCTGGCATCTGGGCCGATCTCGACATGTATTGCGTGCGGCCATTGGCCAATCTGCCGGATTACGTGCTGGGCTATGAGCGGCCCGGTTCGGTTAATGGCGCCATTCTCAGGCTGCCGGCGGATTCGCCGCTGCTCGAAGACATGCTGGCGATCTTTACCGAGGCCAAGCGGCCCCTGCTGGAGCCGCATCTGCCGATTTTCCGCAGGCTGGAAGTGGCGGCCAAGCGCCTCGCCGGCCAGACCGTGCCACCCGAATATATGCAGTATGGCGCCACCGGCCCATTTGCGCTGACCCATTACTCCAAACGCCACGGCGTGGCGCCGATCCAGCCGCCTGAAGTGTTTTACCCCGTCCCCTACGAGAAGATCCCTACGCTGATGCAGGCCGGGAGCCGGATCGCGCCCTATCTGACCGAGCGATCCCTCGCGGTGCATATCTGGCGCAGCCAGATTACCAAGCGCGGTCGTATCGGCATGCCGCTGCCCGAGGCCGATAGTGCGCTGGCTTTGGTTTGTGCCGAACTGGGCATTGATCCACAGGCCGCAACTTAGCCGTCGCAAAACCCTCTGGACCCCGCCCCAAAAACGGATATAAAGACATCTTTATATCTAGTGAGAGCTAATGGCTGAGCTGGCGACATTGGTGGGCGTGTTGAAGGCGGCGGGGGAGGGCACCCGGCTGCGGCTCTTGGCGTTGCTCGCGGAAGGCGACCATTCGGTCAAGGACCTCACCGAAATCCTCAAGCAGAGCCAGCCGCGCGTGTCCCGCCATCTTAAGCTCCTGGCCGATGCCGGACTGGTCCAGCGCAATGCCGAAGGTGCCTGGGCTTATTACGGATTGGCGCAGCAAGGCGACGGCGCGGAACTGGCGCAATGGCTGATCGCGCGGGTGGACGAGACCGACGCCGAACGGCGGCGCGATGCCGAGCGCCAACAGGCAGTGCGGTCGGCGCAGCAGGCGCAGGCCACCGAGTATTTTGCCAAGGTCGCCAGCAGCTGGGATCTGCTCAAGACCCTGCACGTACCCGAATCGGCCGTGGAAGCGGCAGTCATCGAGGCGCTGGATGGCAAAACTGTCGAGTTGCTGATTGATCTCGGTACCGGCACCGGGCGCATGCTTGATGTGCTGGCGCCCAGCTACAAGCACGGCATTGGGCTCGATTCCAGTCGCGAAATGCTGGCGGTGGCACGCGCGCGGTTGGCTTCGGCTGGCATTGGGCATGCCCAGGTGCGTTTGGGCGATATCGGCGATATCGACGCCACGGTGGGCCCGGCCGACGTGGTGGTGGTCCATCAGGTGATGCATTACTTCGATGATCCGGGCCGTATGCTGGCGCAGGCGCGACGCCTGCTGAAGTCGGGCGGCAAAATGATCATCGTCGATTTCGCGCCCCACGAACTGGAATTCCTGCGCAGCGAGCACGCCCATAGGCGTCTGGGTCTGTCGCAAAGTCAGATGAGCGGCTGGGCCGCGGCCGCTGACCTCGCCGTGGAGGCCGTGCGCGAGTTTCCCAGCGATACTGAAAACGGGCTGACGGTCTGCCTCTGGCGCCTCAGCGACAAGTCTTGAACGGAATATGACTATGATCGACGATAATCTGCGCGCCAGCCGCCAGACCGCCGCCACGCGGCCAGAACTGCAACTCTCCTTCGAATTCTTTCCGCCCAAGACTGACGCGATGGAGGAGCGGTTCTGGGATTCGATCCACAAGCTGGCGCCACTCAACCCGCGCTTCGTTTCGGTGACCTATGGCGCTGGCGGCACGACACGCGAGCGCACCCTGCGCATGGTCTCCAAGATCAAGACCGACACGGGCGTCGATGCGGCTGCGCACCTGACCTGTGTCGGCGCCAGCAAGGATGAAGTCGATGCGGTTATCCGCGGTTTCCAGGCCGCGGGCATCGGCCGCATCGTGGCGCTGCGCGGCGATCCGCCGGAGGGGATCGGCCGGCCATTCACGCCGCACCCCGAAGGCTATCAGAACGCTGCGGACCTCGTGGCGGGCATTCGGCGTATCGGCGACTTCGATATCTCGGTTGCAGCTTACCCCGAAAAGCACCCGCAGAGTGCCAATTGGCAGGAGGATATCGACAATCTGAAGCGCAAACTGGATGCGGGTGCCACCCGCGCCATCACCCAGATGTTCTTCAACAACGCCGATTACCTGCGCTATCTCGACCGGGCCCGCAGTGCCGGGATTACCGCGCCGATCGTGCCGGGGATCCAACCGATCCATAGTTTCAAACAGATATCCGGCTTTGCCGCGCGTTGCGGCGCCTCGATCCCGGACTGGATGGCAGAGCGTTTTGCCGGTCTTGAAGACGATCCTGAAACCCACGCGCTGGTCGCCGCCGCCATTTCGGCCGAGCAGATCACCGAACTGCTGGACGAGGGTGTCACCGAATTCCACATCTATACGCTCAATCGGTCCAACCTGGCGCTGGCGCTGGCACGGTTTCTCGGCCGCCGGCCGGGATAACAGTTCCGCGCGGTCGCTGGGCTGCGTTCTCCACAATGTGGTGCCATGAGAGCCGCCAGCGCCGCCGGGCGACCCGATAAGTATCGTTCAGGTCCCATTCAGGTTGCCTGGGGCAGGTAGGGGACAAGGGGCCACTTTCATAAAATGGCCATCAAAGTCGTCTCTTTCGTCCGCAAGGGCGGATCAATTCGGGACTGAGAGCATGCAGATCAACCGCCGCATCACCAATGGCCTCGCCTGGGCTGGCTTGTTCCTTGTCGTCGGCATTCCTGCTGCAGACCTCCTGTCCGCCCAGTTCATGGGCGAAACAGAGGGCATTGCGGTTGCCTCGGTGCCGAGTGAACGCAGCGCGCCCATGCCCGCGCCGCTGAGCCAGCGTCCTGCAGCGCCGACGCAGGTGGCCCTCGTGCCCCCTGCCAAGCCCGCTGCCGCTCCAGCCGCAGCCAGGCCGGCAGCGGCCGATCCGGTCGACGGCTTTCTTGCTTCGGGCCGCAAGCTACCCTCCTACATTACCGGTGGCGATGCCGCTGCGCCGGCGGCGCCGGCAGAAACGGTGCCGACCCAGATTGCCGCTGCACCTGAGCCTGTTGTGCCGGTCACTGCTGCGCCGGTTGCGAGCGCGGCTGCCGTGTTGCCGGCAAGCGAGGCGGCGGCGAAGCCGGCGCCCGACGCGCCGGAGATCGATCCGATCGAGGTCGCCTCGCTCGGCTCACAGAAAATTGCGCCGGTGCCAATGCCGCTTGCCATGCGCCCCGTCAATCAGGTGGTTGCGGCCAGGCCGACCAATTCGATCGATGCGACCAATCCGCTCGGCGTTGCCCCGGTGGTCGCGCCATCGCAGAATGCCCAGGCCTATCCGCCGATCGGCATGGATGACCTGGAAGACTGGGAAACCGGCCCGCTGTCGGACTTCCTGGCCGAACGCCAGAACGGCCGCACGCCGCCGTCCCAGCGTGCCGATCGCAATTACGACAGCAATTATGATCGCAATGGCTTCTTCCTCAGCGATGGTCCCAACAACAGCCGCCCGCAGCGCGATCGGCTCGTAGGCCCCGCCGATGACGGGTTCTTCCTGCCGTTCGTCAACTAGGGCGTAGACCGTCCATGCAGCGGTGGCGGTGGACCACGGGCCCGCCGCGCGATAGGTTATGGAAAAATCAGGCGCGGCGCCCATCGCGCCGATAATCGTTTCTGAAAGGCTGCCCTGATGCTGTGCTGCGTGCGCAAGTCCGAGGAGAACCGAGACATCTGGCAAAAGCTGACCGAGTTTCTGGGTTCATTTTCCAGGCGGACCGGCGCAGTCGGATCGCTGGCGAATTTGCTCGACCCGGATAATTGGTTGCCGGGCGGTCGCGATGCTGCTTTCACCCTGGCGCTGATTGCGCTGGCTGCCAAGATGGCGGTCGCCGATGGCGCCGTGACAGCCTCCGAAGTCCGGGCGTTCAATGCTACAGTCGAGATTGCCGCCGGGCAGGAGCCGCAGGTCGAACGGCTGTTCAATCTCGCCAAGCAGGATGTTGCCGGCTACGACGCCTATGCCCGCAAGATCGCCCGGTTTTTTGCCGATACGCCCGATACGCTGGAGCATGTGCTCGACAGCCTGTTCTTCATCGCTACTGCCGATGGCATGGTGCATGAGGCCGAGTTGGATTACCTCAAATCGGTCAGCGACATTTTCGGTTTCGATGACGCACGCTTCGAGCAGATGGCGTCCCAGCATGTGATGCTGGAAAAGGGCGTCGATCCTTATGTGGTGCTGGGCCTCGCCCCCAATGCGCCGCCCGAGGAAGTGCGCCGGGTCTACCGCCTGCTGGTGGCCGAGCATCATCCCGACCGGCTGATCGCCAAGGGCGTGCCAAGCGAATTGATCGATGTTGCCACCGCCCGCATGTCGGCAATCAACCTGGCCTATCAGGCGATTACCAAGCCGCGCCCGCAGCCGCTGCTGAGTTAGGCGGGCAGGGCTCCACGGCTTGTTGTTCGGCGTAGCATGGCCCATCCTCGCGCACATTTGCAGCCCGGTGGGGATAAGACCCATCGAGGGTGCAAATGGAAACACTGCACGCGTAACCGGTGCGCAACCGCTGCCGCATCGTCTGCGTGCTTGACGGCGCTGGCATCCTCTCTCTACATCACCCTGCCAGTTGACCGGGTGGCCGCTGTCGGATGGGTAACTGTCCGATGGAGGAAAGTCCGGGCTCCATCGAAACACGGTGCCGGGTAACGCCCGGCGGGGGCGACCCTAGGGAAAGTGCCACAGAAAGCAAACCGCCGGTCTTCGGACAGGCAAGGGTGAAAGGGTGCGGTAAGAGCGCACCGGGCGACCAGCAATGGAAGCCGCACGGTAAACCCCACCGGGAGCAAGACCAAATAGGGATGACGCGGGGCTTCGGCCCCAGCCTGTTTCGAGGCCAGATCATCCGGGTTGGTTGCACCAGGCGTCCTGGCAACAGGCGCCGCAGATGAATGGCCACCACGTACGCACTCTCGGGTGCGTGCCCTACAGAACCCGGCTTATAGGTCAACTGGCATTTTGACCCTCGGAATGGTGGCCCTTTCGCGGGAGTGGATCTCGCGAAAGGCTGATGTGTTGATCCCGGCGAGATCAGCCGAGAATGCGGGCCTTCTGGGCAGCGAATTCTTCCTCGGTCAGAATGCCTGCAGATTTCAGTTCGGCCAGCTTCTGAAGCTGGGTCATGGCCTCTTCAGTGATGCCGGCTGGGGCAGCGGCAGCAACGGGAGCGGGCTCAGCTGCCGGCTGCGTTGCGCCAGCCTGGCGGCCGGCGACGGCCCCCGAGACGGCAGTTGCAGTTCCGGCGATTACGGCAGTGCGAGCGACAGTCTGGGCCGTGCGGCCGAGAAGACTAGGGCCGCCTCTTCTTGAAACAGGCACGGTACACCTCCTCTGTTCACTGGACCGGGTGCTTTAAGCTTGCTCCCGGTGACATCGAGCATAGGAGCATCCCGGCGAGATGAACAAGTTAATACTTGTCGTCGCCTGATACAGGCCGGTGCCCACTAAAGAGCTTTGGTGAACGTGATCTCGTATGGGTCAAAGCCGAAGCGCAGGTAAGCAGAGATAGCAGCGCGGTTCTTTGACTTGGCGGATATTCTCAGCCAGGTGCAGCCCTTGTCGCGCATGCGATTGGCCAAGGTGTCCAGCAGCGCCTGGGCAATGCCTTGTGCGCGATAGGCCGGATCGACAAACAGGTCGGCCAGCAGCGCGAACTGGTTGAACGCGGCGTCCACCAGATTGTCGTCATCCGTCGCACGATAGCCGCAGGCGAAACCGACCGGTTGGCCCCCCGCGACACAGACCAGCATCTCACCGTCCCGTGTGGCCACCCGCTCTACCATGCCAGCCAAGTAGCTGGCTGAGATGTCGGCCGGCTCCCGCATCGGGTAGCCGAGAAGGTCCAGTTCATATTGCTGGATGGCGTCATTCATCCGCCCGATCGCGGCCTTATCAGCCGGAATAGCGTCGCGAATGAACCAGTTGGCGGCAGGGTTTTGCGTCATGGCAAAGATTACTTGTCGGTAACGGGGTTTGGGAAACAGAATCTTAAACGGTCTTGGTCAAAGTGCCGAGATTGTATGCGTCCGGCCCTCTGCCGGGAGTGGAGTAGTGCGAGATATGGGCAAGCGTCCTGTGCCCGAAGTCAGCCAGAATACCGGGCCCCATGTTCCCGTTCTGTTGAACGAGGTCATCGCGGCCCTGTCTCCGCTCGCCGGTGCGCGGATCGTGGATGGCACGTTTGGCGCTGGCGGCTATTCGCGGGCTTTGCTCGAGGCGGGTGCCAATGTGGTCGCCATTGATCGCGACCCCAGCGTTCTGCCCTATGCCGAAGCGCTGAGCGCTGATTTCCCGAACAGTTTCACCTTTGTCGCCGGTACGTTCTCGCAGCTGGATAGCCTGGCCGCGGAGCACGGTGCGATTGACGGTGTCGTGCTTGATATCGGCGTCAGCTCGATGCAGCTGGACGAAGCCGAGCGCGGCTTCTCGTTCATGCGTGATGGTCCGTTGGATATGCGGATGAGCGGGGCAGGCGAAAGCGCTGCCGACCTCGTCAACACGCTCGATGCCGAGCCGCTGGCCAATCTGCTCTATGCCTTTGGCGAAGAGCGCAAGTCGCGGCGCATTGCCCAGTTCATCGTCGCCGCGCGCGACATCGCTCCTGTTACCACGACGCTGGAACTGGCCAGGATCATCGAGAAGGCCATTGGCCGCAAGCCGGGTGACGCGCATCCGGCGACAAGGAGCTTTCAGGCCCTGCGCATCGCGGTGAATGGCGAGTTCGACCAGCTGGTCGAAGGGCTGTTTGCGGCCGAGCGCCTGTTGCCCGAGGGTGGCAAGCTGGCCGTCATCACCTTCCATTCGCTGGAAGACCGCATCGTCAAGCGCTTCTTCGATCCGGAAAAGGGCGGTCCGACCCAGTCTCGCCACCTGCCGCAGGTGCAGACCGAAAAGCGGCGTTGGGACGAAGTCTCCAAGGCCCGCAAGCCCGGCAGCGAAGAGCTGGCGCGTAATCCGCGCTCGCGCTCGTCAATCCTTCGGGCAGGGCGTCGCACCGCCGCACCGGCGCGGCCGCTGAGCCTCGATGGTCTCGGCGTGCCCAAGATCCGGGGTGCCGAATGATCCGCAACCTCAACATCATCCTGATTTTCACCAGCGTACTGATGCTGTCTGGCGTCTATGCGCTGAAATTCTCGATCGAGAATACCGCCAGCGAACGCACGGCCCTGATCTCGCAGATCAGTGCGCAGGAGGGGGAGCTGTCTCTGCTCAAGGCCGATTGGGCGGTGCTGAACCAGCCCGGCCATATCGATCCAATAGTACGTCGCCATGAAATGATGCTGGCAATCGGACCGGTGAAGCAGGAACAGTTCGGCTCGTTCGCCGCGCTAAGGATGCGTCCAGCCAAGCCCGACAATGCCGGGCTGGATGCGCTGTTCCTGTCGCTCGACGCGGGCATCGACCCCATTGACGCCATTCTCGAACTGGAAGGGATCGAGTAATGGCGGTGATCGGCGAATTTGCCCCAACCATCGCGCTGGATGGCGCGCGCAAGGTGCGCGGAAACCTGACGCAAAACCGCATCCGCTGGATGATCCTGGCGCTGGTGTTGGGCTTTAGCATGGTTGGCGGCCGCCTGGTGCAACTGGGCATGGTCGAGACCGACACCACTATCGAAGGGCAGGCGCGCGATATCATTACCGCGACGCGGCCGCCGATCCTGGATCGCAACGGCATGGAAATGGCCGTCGATATCCGCGTGCCCTCCCTGTTTGCGGAGCCGCGCCGCATCATCGACATCGAAGAGGCCGTGCAGAAGCTACGCACCGTGCTGCCCAATCTCAGTGAGAACTGGCTGCGCGACCGGCTGACCGGCGACAAGGGGTTTGTCTGGCTGCAGCGCGAACTGAGCCCGGCCATCGAAGAGCGCATCATGCGCCTTGGCATTCCCGGCATCGACTTCATCACCGAATCCAAGCGCTTCTATCCCGGCATGACCGAAGCCAGTCACATCCTGGGATCGGTCAATATCGACAATCAGGGCATTGCCGGCATCGAGCGCCACATGGATGGTGAAGACGTGGCGCTGCTGCAGGATCTCGGGCTGGCTCGCGGCAACGCGCTGGCACCGGTGGAGCTTTCGATCGACATGCGCGTGCAGCATGTCATGCATGAGCAGCTGGTCGATGCCATCGAGCGCTACCAGGCCGTGGCCGCTGCCGGCGTCATGGTCGATATCTATACCGGCGAAGTGGTGGCGCTGGCCTCATTGCCCGATTTCAATCCCAATGATCCGCGCACCGCGCTGGTCAAGGATAGCTTCAATCGCATCACCGCCGGCATTTTCGAGCCCGGCTCGATCTTCAAGACTATTTCCATTGCCGGCGCGCTGGATAGCGGCGCGGTACGGATCAACGATCAATTCGACGCCCGCTTCGGCGTCAGATTCGGTCGCTTCACCATCGACGACTTCCACGGTAAGCACCGCATTCTGAGCCTGTCGGAAGTCTATAAATACTCTTCCAATATCGGCACCATCCGCGTCATGCAGGCGATGGGCAAGGACAATTACCGCGCCTTCCTGACCACGATGGGCTTCGATCAGCGCGTTCCTTTCGAGCTGCCGGAGATGCGCCTGCCGACCGTTCCGAAAGAATTCTCGGAAATCGGCGCGGCAACCGCCTCTTTTGGTCACGGACTGTCGGTTTCCCCGCTGCATATGGTGGCTGCCTATGGGGCATTGACCAATGGCGGCAATTACATAGCGCCAACGCTCTACAAACGCGATCGCGCGGAGGCCGAGACGCTGTATCGCCGTGTAGTGCAGCCATCGACCAGCGCCAACATCCGCTATCTGATGCGCCTCAATGCGCTTGAGGGCTCCGGCTCGCAGATGAACAAGGCGGCGCTGGGCTATCGCGTCGGCGGCAAGACCGGCACGGCCGAGAAGGTGGTCGATGGCCGCTACTCGTCCAGCAAGGTGACCAACTTCTTTGCCTCGGCCTTCCCGCTGGACAATCCGCGCTATGCGATGGTTATCATGGTAGACGAGCCCAAGGCAGAGAACCCGCAAACGGGCACCACGGCGGGCTGGAATGCCGGCCATGTTACTGGCCGCATCGTCCAGCGTGTCGCGCCGATGCTGGGTATTGCCCCGGATTTCAGCGAGATACTCGACCGCAATATCGTTCCCCAAATTCTTCGCTAATAGATTGATCCAGAAGGATAGTCTGACGTGTCACTGAGTGTAACCCAACTGCTCGAAGGCTCCGGCGCCCGCCCCAAAAAGGGTCTTGGCGCCGTCTTTGGGCTAAATTCCGACAGCCGCGCCATCGAGCCAGGCGACATCTTCTTCGCGCTGCCCGGCGCCAAGGTGCACGGCAATGATTTCGTGGCCGAGGCGGTTGCGCGCGGTGCGCTGGCTGTTATCAGCGACAAGGCGCCAGTTGGCGACCCTGGTGTGCCGGTGATCATCGTCAGTGACGTGCGCGCGGCCTATGCCCGCGCCGCCTCGCGCATTTTCGAGCCGCAGCCGGAAATCACAGTGGCCGTCACCGGGACCAATGGCAAAACCTCGGTCGCCTCTTTCGTGCGCCAGATCTGGACTTATGCTGGCATTCCCGGTGCAAGCATTGGCACACTGGGTGTCGATACCCCGACGCGTCATATCGATGGCAGCCTGACCACCCCCGACTCTCGGACGCTGCACCAGAACATGCGGGCGCTGAAGGCGCAGGGCATTGATCACGTAGCTCTGGAAGCTTCAAGCCATGGGCTCGACCAACGCCGGCTCGATGGCATGCATTTCGAGGCCGTGGCCTTCACCAATCTCAGCCGCGACCATCTCGACTATCACCCCAACATGGATGAATACCGCAACGCCAAGCTGCGCCTGTTCACCGACCTCTTGGTCGATGGCGGCCCGGCCGTGGTCAATGTCGATGACCCCGAGCACGAGCCCTTCATGTTCGCCGCACTCGGCAATGGTTCGACGCTTTTGACCGTGGGCCGTGAAGGCGCCTATATCGAAACCCTTTCGATCAAGCCAGAAGGCTATGGACAGCGGGTCGAAGTCCGCCATGTCGGTGAAAAGCTCAGCTTCCATCTGCCGCTGACCGGGCAATTTCAGGTCAGCAATGCACTGGTAGCGGCGGCGCTCGCCATGTCCAGTGGCGTCGACAAGGCCCAGGCCTTCCCGGCGCTGTCGGAACTGGTTGGCGCGAAGGGGCGGCTGGAACTGGTAGCCGAGCACAAAGGCGCGGCGATCTTTGTCGATTATTCCCACAAGCCGGTGGCGTTGGAATCGGCGCTCGCCTCGCTTCGGCCTTATGTCAAAGGGAAACTGCGGCTGGTATTCGGCGCGGGTGGAGACCGCGACAAGGGCAAGCGCCCGATAATGGGCGAGGTTGCCCATCGCATGGCCGACGACGTTATCGTGACCGACGACAATCCGCGCACCGAGGATGCGGCGACCATTCGTCGGGCAATCCTGGCTGCGGCCAAGGGCGCTCGCGAAATCGGCGACCGCAAGGCCGCGATCTTTGAGGCCGTCAAGGCGTTGCGCCCCGGGGACATTTTGCTGATAGCGGGCAAGGGCCACGAGGATTACCAGATCATCGGGACCACAAAACACCATTTCTCCGACCATGAAACCGTGGCCGAGGCACTCAAGGGACTATAATGCCAGAACTTTTCACGGTTGAGGCGCTTTTGGCGGCCACCGGCGGGCGGGCTGAAACGCTAGCCGCGAAAAGCATCGGCTCGATCTCCATCGACTCGCGCGAATTGGGCGAAGACGCCTTGTTCGTTGCCATCAAGGGCGACCGCTTCGATGGTCATGACTTTGTCGAAGCCGCGTTCAAGAACGGTGCCGTGGCCGCGCTGGTCTGTAAAGGCGGGGCCGGCGATGGCCGTATTCTGGTTCCCGACGCTCTTGAGGGCCTGCGCGATCTGGCGCGGGCGGCGCGGCAACGCAGCCGCGGTGTCGTTGTCGGGGTGACTGGCAGCGTCGGCAAGACCACCACCAAGGAAGCCATTCGCGTCGTTCTATCGGCCGCCGGGCGCACCCATGCTTCGATCAAGAGCTTCAATAATCACTGGGGCGTGCCACTGATGCTGGCCGGCATGCCGGAAAATGCTGATTTCGGCGTCTTCGAGATGGGCATGAGCGCTGCGGGCGAAATTACGCCACTGACCCAGCTGGTCCGTCCGCATATAGCCGTGATCACCACCATCGCCCCGGCGCATCTTGGGGCGTTTGACTCGATCGATGGCATTGCGGCGGCCAAAGCGGAGATTTTTGCCGGGGTTGAACCTGGCGGCACGGCCGTCCTGAATATCGACCACGAACAGGCACATTTGTTAACCGCAGCAGCCAATGCCTTCGGTGTCCGGATTGTCACCTATGGCTTTGCGCCCGGTGCCGACTGGCATGTGGGCAGACTGGAAACCACAGGCGACGGCAGCGTTGCGGAAATCCACCATGACGGCGCAATTCATAGCCTTTTGCTCAATGTGCCCGGCCGCCACATGGTGGCCAATGCTGTCGCGGCCATGGCGGTTGCCAAGATTGCCGGCGTAGAACCAGATGTGGCGCTGACAGCGCTGGCCGGTTTCGGAGCCCAACCGGGGCGGGGGCAGAAGCTCTTGCTCGGTCCCAGTGACAAGCCATTGTTGCTGGTCGATGAAAGCTACAATGCCAATACCGCATCGATGACTGCGGCGCTGGACGTGTTCGGCAGCCAGAAGGCGTCGAACGGACGCAAGGTGCTGGTGCTGGGCGATATGCTCGAGCTTGGCACCGAAAGCGGCAAGCTCCATGCCAGCCTTGCTGCAGCTGTCAATGCAAGCGGCGCGGACCGCGTCTATCTGGTGGGCACGCACATGGCTGCACTGGCCGAGGCGCTCGGTGGGGGACGTGTGGTCGCTCACACACAGACCGCTGTGGAGATGGCGGACATCCTCGTCAACGACCTTGCCTATGGCGACGCAGTTATGGTCAAAGGGTCCAAAGGCGTGGGGCTGGCGGGCATCGTCGACAAAATCCGCAACCGGTTCGCGTGAATCCCGGCTAGCACCCATTCGAGGACACCTCCATTCATGTTGTATTTTCTCGGCCAGCTTGGGGACAGCCTCACAGCCTTCAACGTTTTCCGCTATGTGACCTTCCGCACGGCTGGTGCGACGATTACGGCGCTGTTCTTCGTGTTCATGTTTGGGCCCGGGATGATCGCGCTGCTGCGGCTGAAGCAGGGCCGGGGTCAGCCTATCCGTGAGGACGGTCCGGCCGGACATCTGCTGACCAAGAAAGGCACGCCCACCATGGGCGGCCTGATGATCCTGACCGGGGCCGTGACCTCGACGCTGCTGTGGTCGAACCTGTCCAATGGCTATGTCTGGGTGGTGCTGTTCGTCACCATCGGGTTTGGCGCCATCGGGTTTTATGACGATTACCTCAAGGTCAAGCGCATGAGCCACAAGGGCTTTGGCGGTCGCCAGCGCCTGGCGCTCGAAGCGCTGATCGGCGTCATTGCCTGCTATGCGATTTCTCAGCTGGGCGAAGACGCCACCGCGACCTCGTTGTTCTTCCCTTTCGTGAAGGGGCTGGCGATTGATCTCGGCTATTTCTTCCTGCTGTTCGGTGGCTTCGTCATCGTGGCGGCTGGCAATTCGGTGAACCTTACTGACGGGCTGGATGGCCTGGCCATCGTCCCTGTGATGGTCGCGGCGGCAGTCTTCGGGCTCATCGCCTATCTCGTCGGCTCCGTCACATTCTCGGATTACCTGCTGATCAACTACGTGCCCGGTACGGCCGAGCTGTCAGTGGTTTGCGGTGCGTTGATTGGGGCAGGGCTCGGGTTCTTGTGGTTCAATGCCCCGCCGGCCCAGATTTTCATGGGCGATACGGGTTCGCTCGCGCTGGGCGGCGCATTGGGTGCCATCGCCGTAGCTACCAAGCATGAGATCGTGCTGGCGATTGTTGGCGGTCTGTTTGTGCTCGAAGCGGTCTCCGTGATCGTGCAGGTGGCTTCGTTCAAGCTGACCGGCAAGCGGGTGTTCCGCATGGCGCCGATCCACCACCATTTCGAGCATCTGGGCTGGACCGAGAGCCAGGTGGTGATCCGGTTCTGGATCATCTCCTTCGTGTTGGCGCTGATCGGCCTGAGTTCGCTCAAGCTGCGCTAGGAAAGCGGCGCCTTCGCAAACCCCTTGACCAGGATCGGCCCTGTCGGCTTGCCGGTGGGCGAGCCCGGGGCGGGTTCGAGCGTGATTTCGTAGAGCTGGCCCGATTGCGGCGCGGGCAGGTCAGGCCCAGCCAGCCGGATAGCGCGGGGATCGGTGAATGTGCCGAGCGAAACCGGCCCAGTCGCCGGATCGGGCAGAGTCCACACCTGCAGCACCTGGCCCTCGGGCACGCTGAACTGTTCGAGCGGCAACAGCCGCACGCTATCGTCGGCGAAAGCCTCGACAATGGCGCCCGGCATGGCGTCGCTCTGGTTGAGCAGTACCGCTATCATCACCGGTTGGCGCTGACCCGTGCCAAAGCTCCCGGCAAGGTAGCCGACGCCAAGCGCCACGACCACGCTGGCGGCCATTGCCATCCAGTTGCCACGCCCGACCCTGCTGAGCCCAGGCTTGCGCTGCTGGCGAATATTGACGTAGGCGGGTGGCGCATCGAGGCGTTGCTCGATGCCAGCCCAGAGCCCGGGGCTGACGGCTTGTGGCGTCGCTGTGTCATCCAGCGCCTGCAAATGCGCCTGTAGCCGGTCGACTGCTTTTGCTAGTTCGGCATCATCGGCCATCGCCCGCTCGAACGCTGCCAGTTCGCTGCCATCCAGCAGTCCCAGCACGTATTGGCCTGCCAGTTCCATCTGTTCACTGGTCATGACAGGCACTCCTGCAGCGCGACGACGCCGCGGCGGATCCAGGCTTTGACGGTGCCAAGCGGGGCGTTCATGGTGGCGGCGGCTTCCCCGTGATTTAGGCCAGTGACGTAGCACAGAAGGATCGCCCGTCGCTTGGGCTCGTCCAATTGTCCCAGGCAATTGCGCAGCGCGTCGCGGTCAGAGAGCGCATTGAAGGCCGCCGTGGCATCGACACTGCGGTCACCCATATCGGCGAGTACTTCGCTATCGTGAAATTCCAGCCGCGCGCCATCGCGCAGCATGTTGAGCGCCCGGTTGCGGGTGATGGTGGTCAGCCAGCCTCGGGCATTGCCCCGGCTGGGATCGAACTGGCCGGCCCGGCGCCAGGCGGCGACAAATGTATCCTGCACGGCCTCTTCGGCCAGATCGCGGCGGCGCAGGATGCGCTGGGCAATCCCCACCAGCCGGCCGGCCTCACTCTCGAACAGGGTCGACAAAGCCGCGCGCTCGCCCTTGGCGATCCGCAGCAGCAATCCATCGGCGTCGATCTGATCATGCATGACATGCAACATGGGGGAGTTCGTCCTTCATGTCGATTACCCGCCGGCGTCCCATATGGATGCAGGCAAAGAAAAATTTCTGGCCGCTGCATCCAGAGCCGTGAGCTGGCGGGTAGTCCCTCTGTAACCGGCGCAGTTCAGGCGCCACCACACAGAGGAGACGTCCGATGACTGCCCTTTCCCCCCTTGCCCTGCGCACCGCCCTTGCCCTTGTTGCCCTGACTGCCACTGCCGGCGCCACGCTGGCCGCTCCCGCCATTGGCCTTGTCGGCGGCAAGACGCTGGTGATGTTCGATACCGAAACCCTGGCCGTCAGCGGCACCATGGACGTGACCGGCGTCGATGGCCTGGCCGGCATTGACGTGCGCCCCGCCGACAAGCTGCTCTATGGTGTGTCCAATGCCGGTGAGATCGTCACCATCGACACGGCCACGGGCGCTGCAATGGTCAAGAGCACGCTTTCGGAGAAGCTGCCGAGCTTTGACGGCGCGATCGTTGACTTCAACCCGATGGCCGATCGCTTGCGCCTGATGGGCGCCGATGGCACCAATCACCGCGTCAATGTCGATGATGGCATGGTCACCGTCGATGGTTCGCTGGCCTATGAGGACGGCGATATGCATGCTGGTGAAAAGCCGGCCATCGTCGCGGCCGCCTATATCAATTCCTTCGGCAAGCCCGAGGCGACCAAGATGTTCGACATCGATGCGACCATCGTGGCGCTGATCCAGCAGACCAAGCCCAATGACGGCACGCTCGCCGCTATCGGTAAGCTCGGCGTCGATGGCGGGGGCAGCTATGCCTTCGATATTGCTACCACCAAGGACCTGAGCAACACCGCCTATCTCAGCATCGACAACACGCTTTACACGGTGAACCTTGAAACCGGTGCTGCGACGTCGGTCGGGGCGATCGAGGGTGTCGATGGCATGTTGAGCGATATTGCTATCCTCCAGTAAGCAATGTCGAACGGTTATGAGGGCACGGTGGTTCGCCATCGTGCTCTCATGACTGCATGGCTGCCGGGTGCTGTACGCATGCGTCGACGCGGCTTTCTGGTTGCGGCGCGGCGTGACACTGCTAGAGACTTAGCCTGACCAGGCGACGATGGAACGGCGTTGCAAATCCAGGGGCAGCGCCATGACAACAGCCATTTCGCAGGATATCGGCCTCGACGCTGGCCCGCTTGCTCATATCAAAGTGGTTCCGGTCCTGCTGGCGCTGGCCATGGGCGGCTTTGCCATCGGCACCACCGAATTCGCCGCCATGAGCCTTTTACCCTATATAGCCGCCGGGCTACAGGTCGATGAGCCTACTGCCAGCCATGCCGTCAGCGCCTATGCGTTGGGTGTGGTGGTTGGGGCGCCGCTGATCGCGGTGTTTGCCGCGCGTTTTTCCCGCCGTCTGACCCTGATCTGGCTGATGGCGGCGTTTGCGTTGGCCAATATTCTCAGCGCCATGGCGCCCAGCTATGGCTGGTTGCTGCTGTTCCGCTTCATCAGCGGCTTGCCGCATGGCGCCTATTTCGGTGTCGCTGCATTGGTCGCCGCGTCCCTTGTGCCACAACACCAGCGCACCCAGGCGGTAGCCAAGGTGATGCTGGGTCTGACCGTGGCCAACATTATCGGAGTCCCGGTAGCAACTGCATTGGGGCAGGCGCTGGGATGGCGCTTTGGCTTTGCCATTACCGGGTTTCTGGCGCTGGTGACCTGCGTCATGGTGTTCGCCCTGGCTCCGCGCGATCCGGCCCGGCCCGGGGCCAGCCCGTTGCGCGAATTGGGGGCGCTCAGGCGTCGTCAGGTCTGGCTGACCCTGGCGGTGGGCGCGGTTGGTTTTGGCGGTATTTTCGCCGTCTACGCCTATACGTCCACGATCCTGCTGGAGGTCACCATGGCCCCGCCCACGGTCATCCCAATCGTCATGGCCATCTTTGGCGTCGGTATGACGCTGGGCACCCTGGGCTCTGCCTGGGCCGCTGACCGGGCATTGATGCCGACGGCGGCGGGCCTGCTCATCGCCAGCGTCATCATTCTCGGCGCTTTCCCGTTCCTTGCCGGCAATGTCTATACGCTCGCGGCCGGCGTTTTCCTCGTCGGTGTGACCTCAAGCCTCGGCACCGTCCTGCAGACCCGATTGATGGATGTTGCGCAGGACGCGCAGACCCTGGCGGCGGCGCTTAATCATGGGGCGTTCAATGTTGCCAACGCCCTCGGTCCCTGGCTGGGCGGTATGGCCATTCTCGCGGGATTCGGCTTTACCTCCGTCGCCTGGGTCGGGGCAGGGCTTTCCAGCCTCGGTCTTGTGGTGCTCGGCATAGCGGTATGGGATGAACGTCGGTCAAGGAAAGCTTGAGCCGAGTCGCAAAACGCAATTCCGGTTGGAAATCAGTAACCAACGCCGGCGTACAATGAGGGAAGACTTTGTTTCTCTCAGGAGGCCGGGCAAACCGGCTCAGCCATGATGTTTTCCCGGGCAGAAAAGACTCCGCTGGCCGAGTGGTGGTGGTCGATAGATCGCGAACTGCTCGGGGCACTGATCCTGCTCATGACCTGTGGCATGGTGCTGAGCTTTGCCGCCAGCCCGCCGGTCGCTGAGCGGCTGGAACTGTCGCCCTGGCACTTCATTATCCGCCACGCCCTATTCACGATCCCCGCCCTGGGTGTGTTGGTGGCCACCTCGTTCATGAACCATCGCCAGGCCCGTATCAGTGCGCTGATCGCTTTGGTGGTCAGCCTGGTGCTGCTCTGGGCGACATTGCGCTTCGGCACCGAGGTCAAGGGCGCGCGGCGCTGGATTTCCTTTGCCGGGCAGTCGCTCCAGCCCTCAGAATTCGTCAAGCCCGGCTTTGCTGTCATCGCTGCGTGGCTGTTCTCGGAATCGATGATTCACAAGAACGTTCCCGGCAAGATATTGGCCACTCTGGTCATGGGCGCCATCGTGGCCGGCCTGCTGCTGCAGCCCGATATCGGGCAGACTGCACTGGTGCTGGCGACCTGGGCGGTGCTGCTGTTTCTCTCCGGCATTTCCTGGTTTATCATTTTTGGGCTGGCCGGCGTGGCGGGGGTGCTTTTGTTCGGCGCCTATGTGTTCTTCCCGCACTTTTCCCGGCGTATCGATACCTTTCTCAACCCCGAAGGGGGCGGCAACACATACCAGATCGACCGCGCGCTGCAGTCGCTGCTCGAAGGCGGATGGTTCGGCCGCGGTCCTGGTGAGTCCGTCGCCAAGAAGCTCATTCCAGACGCCCATGCCGACTATGTATTTTCAGCGGCGGCGGGTGAGTTCGGCATCCTGTTCTGCCTGGTGCTGGTGGGCCTGATCGCTTTTATCGTGCTGCGGGCCATGATTGGTGCCCAGCGCCAGACCAGCCTCTTTGCGCGCCTTGCCGCATCGACACTGGCCATTCAGTTTGCCATGCAGTCGGGTATCAACCTTGCCGTCAATCTCAACCTCATTCCGCCCAAGGGCATGACGCTGCCCTTTGTCTCCTATGGTGGTACTTCGATGATCGCGGTTGCCTTCGGCATGGGCTTGATGCTGGCGCTTACCCGGTCGAAACCCGAAGAGCGGCTGACCACGGGTCTGCCCGCCTATCGCAGTGCACTGGCGCCAGCCGAATGAAAAAATTCGTCCTTATGGCAGGCGGTACGGGTGGGCACCTTTTCCCCGCCATGGCCTTGGCACAGGAACTTGCTCGCCGCGGTCACGCCATCGAATTGATGACCGACCACCGTGTGGAAAGCTATGGCGCCGATTTCCCGGCCCAGGCCATCCATGTCGTGCCCGCCGCAACGCCCTCGATCCGCAATCCGGTCAAGTTCGTCAGCGCCGGATTCAAGATCGTGGGCGGTATCTGGGTGGCGTTCGGCATGCTGGGCAAGATCAAGCCCGATGCCGTGATCGGCTTTGGCGGCTATCCGACCTTCCCGCCCTTTGTCGCAGCGAGCTTGCGCGGCATTCCGGGCATTCTGCATGAGCAGAACGCCGTGCTTGGCCGCGCCAACAAGGCGCTGGGGCGCTTCGCAGATATCCTGGCGATGAGCTTCCCCGATACCAAGTTTGCCGATGCGCTCAACCTGGAAAAAGTTGTGACCGGCAATCCGGTGCGTGATCGGGTGCGGGCCGTCGCCGGTACGCCCTATCCGCCGCTCGATGGCCAGGGACCGATCCGACTGGTGGTATTTGGCGGTAGCCAGGGTGCGCGGGCGATCTCCGAGATCGTGCCTGCCGCCGTGGCGCTGGTGCCAGAGGCGCTGCGCCATCGCCTCCATATCGTCCAGCAGTGCCGTGCCGAGGACCTGGATCAGGTGGCCGAAGTCTATCGCCAGGCCAAGGTCAATGTGGAACTGGCGACGTTCTTTGATGATCTGCCCGAGCGGATGGCGCGCTGCCATCTGGTGATCGGGCGCTCCGGCGCTTCCACCATTGCCGAGCTCTGCGTGCTTGGCCGACCTGCCATAATGGTGCCATTGCCCGGCTCCATCGATGCCGACCAGAAGAACAATGCGCTCTTCCTGGAAGCCGCCGGCGGCGGCTGGATCGCCGAGCAGGCCACGCTGTCGCCGCAATCGCTGGGCACTCGCCTTACTGACCTCATTACCAACCCGGCAACATTGCCCAAAGCCGCAGCCGCAGCCCGCTCACTGGGGCAGCTGCGCGCAGTCGAAAAGCTGGCGGACCTCGCCGAGATGCTTGCCGGGAAGGGCACCACCGAGATGGAACACACCCCATGAAAATGCCGCGCAATATCGGACCCGTCCACTTCGTCGGCATTGGCGGCATCGGCATGAGCGGCATTGCCGAAATCCTGCACAATCAGGGTTACGTGGTGCAGGGTTCCGACGCCGCTGCCAATCCCAATGTGCAGCGCCTGCGCGACATGGGCATCAAGATCGCCATCGGCCAAAGTGGCGACAATCTCGGCGCCGCCGAAGTCGTGGTTATTTCTTCGGCGATCAAGAAAGACAATCCCGAGCTGATGGCGGCCCGTGCCCGGGCGCTACCCGTGGTGCGCCGCGCCGAAATGCTGGCCGAAATCATGCGTTTCAAGACCGCCATTGCCATCGGTGGCACCCATGGCAAGACCACCACGACGACGCTGGTGGCGACGCTGCTCGATGCTGGCAATCTCGATCCCACCGTCATCAATGGCGGCATCATCAATGCCTATGGCACCAATGCGCGCCTTGGTGGCGGCGAATGGATGGTGGTGGAGGCCGATGAGAGCGACGGCACCTTCGTCAAACTCCCGGCTGACGTGGCCGTAGTCACCAATATCGATCCCGAGCATCTCGATCACTATGGTGACTTCGAAGGCGTGCGGAAGGCCTTCCACCAGTTCGTCGAGAATGTGCCGTTCTATGGCTTTGCCGTTATGTGCCTCGATCATCCCGAAGTGCAGTCGCTGGTCGGCGAGATCAAGGATCGCCGGGTTATCACCTATGGCCAGAACCCGCAGGCGGATGTGCGGCTGGTTGATCTCGAAACCATTGATGGCGTCAGCCATTTCGCCGTCGAGATACGCGACCGCATCCGTCAGACCCAGTTGCGCATCGATGGCCTGCAGCTGCCCATGCCTGGTATTCACAATGCGCTCAACGCCACTGCTGCGATTGCCGTTGCAGACCAGTTGCATGTGCCGGCAGAGGCGATCCGCAAGGGTCTCAAGGGCTTTACTGGGGTCAAACGCCGCTTCACCAAGACTGGTGTGGTCGGTGGCATCACCGTCATCGATGACTACGGTCACCACCCGGTCGAGATTGCCGCCGTTCTGCGGGCTGCCCGCGAGTCCACCAAGCGCGATGTGATCGCCGTGGTGCAGCCACACCGCTTCAGCCGCCTCCAGGACCTGTTCGACGAATTTGCGGCCTGCTTCAACGATGCCGATACAGTGATTGTCGCGCCGGTTTATGCCGCCGGCGAGCAGCCCATTGCCGGCGTGACCAATGAAGAGCTGGTCAACCGCATCCGCGCGCGCGGTCACCGCGATGCCCGCATTCTCAATAGCGCAGAAGAGCTGGCCGAGTTGATCGCCAGCCGCGCCGCCGATGGCGATTATGTCGTGTGCCTGGGCGCCGGCAACATCACCCAATGGGCGGCGAGCCTGCCGGTCGAGTTGGGCGGGTTGCTGGGGGAGGAGCCAGTATGAGCTACCCCGACCTGATCCCGACCTTTGGCCCCTGGATCTCCGAGGTTCGCGGCCGCCTGATCCCCAATCAGCTGCTGAGTGAAATCACCTGGTTCCGCGTTGGCGGGCCGGCGCAGCTGTTCTTCACCCCGGCGGACGAGGCCGATCTCGCTTTCTTCCTCAAACACCTGCCGGAGGACATTCGTGTCACCGTCATCGGGCTGGGCTCGAACCTGTTGATCCGTGACGGCGGGCTTGATGGCGTCGTCATTCGCCTCAGTGGCAAGGCTTTCGGCCAGGTCGAAATCCTCGACGATCACAAGCTGCGCGTTGGCGTGGCGCTGCCCGACGTCAAGGTCGCCACGGCAGCCGCCGAAGCGGGCATTGATGGGCTCACCTTCTATCGCGGCATTCCCGGTGGTATCGGCGGCGCGCTCTACATGAATGCCGGCTGCTATGGCACTGAGACGCGCGACCGCATGGTCGAACTGCGCGCAGTTACCCGACAGGGCGAGATCATCACGCTGACCAATGCGGATATGGGGTATCTCTATCGCAAGTCGAATGGGCCACGCGGCGCCGTGTTCACCTCGGCGGTCTATCAGGGCTTTGCTGGGGATCGCGACGATATTCTCAACCGGATGCGCGAGATCACCGAGAAGCGCGAAAGCAGCCAGCCGACCAAGGCCAAGACTGGCGGCTCCACCTTCAAGAACCCCGAAGGTCATTCCAGCTGGAAGCTGATCGACGCGGCCGGTGGCCGTGGTCTCACCGTGGGCGGCGCGCAGATGAGTGAATTGCACGCCAACTTCCTGCTCAATATCGACAATGCCAGCGCCCATGATATCGAAACGCTGGGCGAGACGGTGCGCAACAAGGTTCGCGCCCATTCCGGCATCGAACTGAAATGGGAAATCCGCCGCATGGGCCATTTCGAGCCCGGCCGCGAGGTGCGCGAATTCCTCGATGGCGATGTCTTCACCGGAGCGGTGTGACGCAGTGATCCTGCGCGCTGCCCACTCCATTCACAGCGCTGCCCTCGGACTGGATTCGGGGGCCTCTCTCCATACGGCAGAAGCGGCCAATGATCCCCGGACCCAGTCCGAGGGCAGCGCCGGTGGCCTGGAGAGATTGCGGCCAGCCAGACAGCAAGGACCATACCATGAGTAAACACGTCGCCGTCCTGATGGGCGGATGGTCGAATGAGCGCCCGGTATCGCTGAAGTCTGGCACGGAATGTGCCGCGGCACTGCGCCGGGCAGGATATCGGGTCACTGAAGTCGATGTCGGCCGCGACATTGCCAAGGTCCTGGCCGACCTGAAGCCGGATGTGGCCTTCAACGCGCTGCATGGCCCGTTCGGCGAAAGCGGAATGATCCAGGGTTTTCTCGAGCTGATCGAGCTGCCCTATACCCATTCGGGCGTGCTCGCCTCGGCCATGGCGATGGATAAACATCAGGCCAAGATCGTGCTCAAGGCCGCCGGCGTGCCGGTGACCGATCACGTAATCGTGCCTCGGGGCGAAGCGGCGCGCGATCACGTGCTGCCCACGCCCTATGTGGTCAAGCCGATCTCCGACGGATCGAGCTTTGGTGTCTATATCGTGCCCAAGGGCGCCAACCGGCCACCGCAGGAAATCCTGCGCGAAGACTGGAATTCGGGTGAAGAGGTGATGGTCGAGCGCTACATTCCCGGGCGCGAGCTGACCTGCGCGGTGATGGGAGACGTGGCTCTGGGGGTGACCGAGATCGTCACCGACCTGAGCTTTTACAATTATGAAGCCAAGTACGCCCAGGGTGGCTCGGTCCACATTATTCCCGCGCAGCTGAAACCGAAAATTTACGACAAAGTGCAAAAGCTAAGCCTAGCCGCTCATGCGGCCTTTGGCTGCCGAGGCGTGACGCGGACCGACTTCCGCTACAACGACGCGGCGGGTGAGGATGGCGAGCTGGTCTGTCTCGAAATCAATACCCAGCCGGGGATGACCGAGACGTCACTGGTGCCCGAGCAGGCCAAGCATGCAGGGCATTCCTTCGAAGAGCTAGTCGCCTGGATGGTGGAGGACGCGAGTTGCAACAGGTAAAAAGCGAGGCATTTCTCGCTGGCGCCCGGATGATCGATCCGCGTGCATTGCCTGTTCCTGTCCGCGCCAAGCGGCGTCATCGGTTGATCAATAATTTTAGCCGCACCTGGGTGCTGCATCGGCGCGCCATGGTGCGCGCGGTTGTGGCGATCACCGTGGTGGTGCTTCTGGCCCTGGTCTATCAGGTGCGCGACTATATCGGCGCTGGTGCCACGACCTTGTCAGGCCTTGCACAAGGCGAGTTCGCCGATGCCGGCTTTGCTATTGGCGAGATTTCGATTACCGGCCAGACGCTGACAAGCGAACAGGCCATTTTTGACGCGCTGGGTATCGAGCCGCGCACGTCGACTGTCAGCTTCGATGTGGAAGCCGCCCGGCAGCGGATTTCCGAACTGCCCGCTATAGCGAGCGTCAGCGTGCGCAAGGGGTACCCAGGCGACGTGCTGGTTACGGTCACCGAAAAGGTACCGGTGGCCAGATGGCGCGTCGATGGCGTGACCTTTGTGGTTGACGCGCAGGGCGAGCAGATTGGCGAGGATTTTGGCGCCTATGGCGACCTGCCTCTGGTGGTGGGCGATGGCGCTGCCGATGATGCGCTGGTGATGATCCGCGCAATCGAACAATACCCGACGCTGACCGATGGGCTGATTGCGTTGTCGCGCATCGCCGACCGGCGCTGGGACCTGATTTACGATACCGGTTTGCGTGTCCAATTGCCCGAGCTGGGCACGGCGCAAGCGCTCAGGCACCTGACCACCTACCAGAGCGAGTATCAGCTGCTGGACCGCGATATCAACCTGATTGACCTGCGGGTCGATGGGCTGGTGGCTGTCCGTCCGACCAAGACCGCAGAAGAACTTGCCGAGGCCGAAGCCGCGCGCCGCAAGGCAATTATCGAACGGGCCAAGTCGGGCAAGCCATACCCCATGCCACCGCGTAACCTCCCCTCCCAAACTCTAGCCCAGCCGATGTCCCCGCAATGATGACCGATGCCATGACCTCCCGGCTCCGCCCCGTTCAGCCCGGCAAGACCACGCTGGTTGCGGTGCTGGATATCGGTTCGACCAAGATTTGCTGCGTTATTGCCCGGTTGACCCCGCGTCCCGAGGGCAAGGCCTTGCGCGGCCGCACTCACCAGGCCGACGTGATCGGCTTCGGCTATGGCCCCTCCGGCGGCGTCAAGAGCGGCGTCGTGACCGATATCGAGAAGGCCGAACAGGCCATCCGCTCCGTTGTCGGCATGGCGGAGCGGGCCGCGGGGCTGACACTGGAATCGGTGATCGTCAACGTCACCGCCGGCCGTCTGGGCTCCGAGACCTTCTCCGCTGCCGTGTCGTTGGACGGGCAGGAAGTCGAGAAGGCAGACATTTTCCGCGTATTGCGCGCCGTCAATGAACGCTCGGTGCGTCCTGAGCGCTCCATCATCCATGCGCTGCCGATCGGTTATTCGCTCGATGGGCAGAAGGGTATTCGCGATCCCAAGGGCATGGTCGGCGACAAGCTCGGCGTCGATGTCGCCGTGATCAGCTCCGAAACCCTGGCCATGCGCAATCTCGAATTGGTGCTGCATCGCTGCCACCTGCAGATCGAGGCCTTGATGGCCACGCCCTATGCGTCGGGGCTCGCCACGCTCGTCGATGATGAATCCCAGCTCGGCGTTGCGTGCGTCGATTTCGGTGGCGCAACCACCACCGTCTCGGTCTTTAACGACGGCCACCTTTGTTACACCGATGCGATCGCCATTGGCGGTCATCACCTGACTCTCGATATCGCCCGCCAGCTGTCGGTCAGCGTCGCCGACGCCGAGCGCCTCAAGACCTTCTATGGCTCAGTGCTGCCCGGCCAGGCCGACGAGCGCGACATGATCGCGATCCAGCCGGTTGGGGCGAGCCATGACGAAGCGCCGGGGCAGGTGGCTCGTGCCGTGCTCACCCGCATCATGCGGCCGCGTATCGAGGAAATCCTTACTGCCATCCGCGACCGCATGCAGGCGACCGGCATGATGGATGTCTGTGGCCGCCGTTTCGTGCTGACGGGCGGCGCCAGCGAGATGACTGGCCTGCCGGAGGTGGCGCGTCGAATCCTTGCCCGTAACGTTCGCAATGGTCGTCCGATGGGGATTGCCGGCCTGCCGGAAATGGCCAAGGGCGCTGCCTTCGCCACCGTCGCCGGCATGTTGGTGTACCCGCAGGTTTGCGTCCAGGAATATGCCGAGCCCCGCGGCGCCCGCAAACTCACCGGCACCGACGGCTACATTGCCCGCGTCGGCCATTGGCTGAAGACGAGCTTTTAGGGGGGGGGGAGCGTTTGGGGTCTTCGTTGATCCCAATCTCCGGCCCTGCCTCCACGCACACCGCATCCCTCCACAAACACCGCGCTGCCCACGGACTTGATCCGTGGGCAGCGCGGTGGGTGGGACGTAAGGGGGGAGTGGAGTGAGTTGAATGGGACGGAGAAGGGCTAGATAAGGCCTTCCACCTAGCTCGCTCTTAACTCCGCACTGCCGATACCAGCAGTGTCAGTCCGAGCGCGCCAAAGGCCGCGCCGAACAGGGCTTCGCTCGCGCGCCAGAAGCGCCCATAGGCCCGTGTCGCTACGCCGGTCGAGAACACCAGTCCATAGCCGCCATAGATAATGATGGCCGAAACGGCGACTAGCGGCCCGAAGGCCAACACCTGGGCATTGTTCAATCCCGCGCCAAACAGGAAGGTCGCGAGCGCCGACCACATCAAGGCAGCCTTGGGATTGGTCATCACCACAAAGAAGCCACGCCGCCAGGCGCCAAGCCCCGAAAGCGGCACGCGGGTCGGGGCGACCGAGGCGTTGCCACCGGCCAGGATCGAGCGGAAGGCCTTGACGGCCATAAACAGCAGATAAAAACCACCGACAAATTTGAGCACGGTCAGCAAAACGGGGAAGGCTTGGAACACAGCGCCCAGCCCAAAGGCCACTGCAGCGGCCCAGACCAGGGTGCCGCTGCCGACGCCGAGGGCGACCAGCAGCGCCTCACGCCGGCCCTGGCCCAGCGCCACCGAGGCTACGGCCATCATATTGGGGCCGGGGGAGACCTGCGCGATGACCACACCGATCCAGGCGACGAAAAAGGCTTCGAACATTTTGGGGAGACTCCGGCGGCTGGCGCCACCATAGCGGCTTCCCCTGCGCCCTGAAAGCGTAACGGTTTGGTTAAGCGTCGGTAAAACTCAAGGGGCAGAACTGTCGCAAAATGCGTTCACGTTAACGAATTGGGTCCAATTGTTAGGGGCCGGTTAACGAATAGAGGGGTAAATCTTTACCAACCACGCCACTATGAGGCCCATCATGACCATCAACCTCACCATCCCGGATATCCAGGAACTCAAGCCTCGCATCACCGTGTTCGGTGTTGGCGGTGGTGGCGGCAACGCCGTCAACAATATGATCGAGTCCGGGCTTGATGGCGTGGATTTCGTCGTTGCCAATACCGATGCGCAGGCGCTGGCGCTCAGCAAGGCGCAGCGCATCATCCAGCTTGGCGTCGGTGTCACCGAAGGCCTTGGCGCCGGATCGCACCCTGAAGTGGGTCGCGCGGCTGCCGAAGAGAGTTGGGACGAGATCAATGATCACCTCAGCGGTTCGCACATGGTCTTCATCACCTGCGGCATGGGCGGTGGTACGGGTACCGGCGCTGCGCCCGTCGTGGCTCGGGCGGCACGCGAGCAGGGAATCCTGACTGTTGGTGTGGTCACCAAGCCGTTCAGCTTTGAAGGCAATCGTCGTACGCGCCTCGCCGATGATGGCATCGATGAATTGCATCGCCATGTCGACACGCTGATCGTCATTCCGAACCAGAACCTGTTCCGGGTTGCCAACGAGAAGACCACCTTTGCCGACGCTTTCGCGATGGCTGATCAGGTGCTGTTCTCCGGCGTGGCCTGCATTACCGATCTGATGGTCAAGGAAGGCCTGATCAATCTCGACTTCGCCGACGTGCGCGCCGTGATGCGCGGTATGGGCAAGGCGATGATGGGTACCGGCGAAGCATCGGGCGAAGATCGTGCCCGCCACGCTGCCGAAGCTGCGATCGCCAACCCGCTGCTCGATGATGTGTCCATGCAGGGCGCTCGCGGCCTGCTGATCTCCATCACCGGCGGTCCGGACCTGACCCTCTATGAAGTCGACGAAGCGGCTAGCCGCATCCGTGAAGAAGTCGACGCTGATGCCAACATCATTCTTGGCGCAACCTACGATCCGAGTCTGACCGGCACTATTCGCGTCTCCGTCGTTGCCACGGGGACCGACGCGACCATGGTGCAGGCGCTGGAGCCGGCAAAGCCGCATGCCTCGCGCACGCCGCTGTCGGTCAAGCGTCACGTTCCGGTCGAACCGACCCGCAATGCCGTGCCACAGCAGCCAGAAGCCGTCGCGCTCGAAATCGAGCATCAGGTTGAAGCTGCCGTTGCCGAAGCCTTCGCGTTCGACGCGCCGTCCGCACCTTCCCAGGCTTATGCCCATGAAGACGATGGCGTGTTTGTCGAGCCCTATATTCCTGAAGCCGACTCGATCCAGGAAACCGAAGACTCAGTGGCGCTCGATGAGCAGCCGGTTCCAAGCGTTTATGTGCCGTCGCACGCCGCTCGCCCGGATGGTCAGCGCCGCATGCCGCGCACCGAGGAGCTTCCGGTTGTTGCGCGCAGGTCACAGGAAGCGCAGGATCGTCCGACTGATGAGCCGCGCAATGCCCGGGCCCTGTTCAAACGCCTGGCCTCCAATGTTGGGCTGAATCTGGGTCAGCCTCAGCCGGCCGACAAGGCAGAGGTTCGCTCCGCAGCTGCCGATGACGCTGCAGCCCGCAGCGCGATTGAAGCAGGCCCGGCAAGGGGTTCTCACGTTCCGCCGGCCGTTGAAGGTGCGCGTGGAAATCTGGATGCGCATGGTCGCCAGCCGGCGCCGGCGCCGCAGAAAGAGCACCTGGAAATTCCAGCCTTCCTGCGCAAGCACGGCTGATCGCGGTTCGCAGTGCGAATAAAGCAATACTCGGTGCGACTTTCGCGCCGAGTATTTTTTTTGTAAACACGTGCCCGGACGTCTATACGCTTCGGGGTCGGAGTTTTTTTACGCATGAATAAGCTTTCCACGCGCCAGCGGACCCTAGCGGGCGTCCTGACTTTCTCTGGATATGGCGTCCATAGCGGTCAACCCGTTACCCTCACCCTTAGTCCTGCTGCCGCCGATAGCGGTTTCCTGATCTGCCGGGAATTGGGCGAAGGCCGCAAGACCGAGCCGGTTCCGGTGCATTTCTCGCGCGTGAGCCGCACGACCCTGTGCACCACACTCGATCTCGGCGACAGCGTCAGTGTCGCGACCATCGAGCATGTGACCTCGGCTCTGTCGGGCATGGGGGTCGACAATGTTCTGATTACCCTGGATGGCGCTGAATGCCCGATTCTGGATGGTAGTGCCCGTCCGTTTGCCGATGCGATTCTGTCGGTTGGTCTGGATATTCAGCCGGCGCAGCGCAAATTTCTCAAAATCATGCGCGCCGTCACCGTGCGTAACAATGACAGTTTTGCGGCGCTTGAGCCCTATAACGGGCGCGCGCTGGACCTTGAGATCGACTTTGACAGCAAGGTCATTGGCCGTCAGCGGATGATTTTCGACTGGACCCCGCGCCGTTACTACGACGACGTGTCCAATGCTCGTACCTTCGGCTTTGTGCGCGATGCCAAGATCCTGCGCCAGGCCGGCTACGCCCTGGGCTCAAGCCTCGATAATTCGATCACCGTACATGAGGATCGCATCCTCAATCCAGGCGGGCTGCGCTATGAGGACGAATTCGTCCGTCACAAGCTGCTCGACGCGATTGGCGATCTATCGCTCGGTGGCCTGCCCATCTGGGGGCGCTTCCGCTCCTACAAGGGCGGTCATGCGTTGAATGCGCATGTTCTGGCCGGTCTCTTTTCCAGCGATGCCAACTATGAGATAGTGTCGGCAGAGGATTTGCCGCTGGAGGTTGAGGCCTTTGACGATCAGCCTGAAGGGCTGGCAGTCAATGGCTATCTGCGTTCAGTACGATAGACCGGGGGCGCTGCAGCATGTAGCGCCACAGTTTTGATCCATTTGAAATCTACGCCGCATCTCATAGGCGGAATCTAAAAGGACGGGGCAGTTCGTGACAGTTGACGCTATTGGTGGTTTCACCAACCGGGCTACCCGGTTCCTCACGGTAGGCCTCGTGGTTCTCGTTCTCGCCGGTTGCTCGGGTTTTAACCTGTTCGGACCCAGCAAGATCAAGGAAGAGCCGATCATTCCAGCCGAGACGCTGTATCAGCAGGCGCTCGATAATATGGACACACAGCGTTATCAGACTGCGATCGGGCAGCTCGAAAAGCTCGAGCGCCAGCATCCGCGTTCGCCGCTCGCCGAAAAGTCCAAGCTGATGCAGGTCTATGCCTATTATCGCATCGGCAAGTTCTCCGAGGCGATTTTGGCTGCGGACCGTTTCATGGCGCTCTATCCGAGCGGCAAGGACGTGCCCTATGTGCTCTATCTCAAGGGCAATTCGTATTTTGGCCAGATCAAGGACATCACGCGCGACCAGCAATTGTCGCGCGATGCGATCGACGTTTATACGCTGCTGATCAACAATTATCCGAAGTCCGAATACGCGGCCGACGCCAAGGAAAAGCTCGTGGTGGCCGTCGACCAGTTGGCTGGCAAGGAAATGTCGGTAGGCCGCTACTATCTCGGCAATGGCCAGTACACCGCTGCCATCAACCGTTTCCGGACGGTCGTGGAACAGTTCCAGACGTCGACACATATCGAAGAGGCGCTGTATCGTCTGACCGAAGGCTATCTGCTCCTTGGCCTGACGAACGAAGCCATGACGGCTGCTGCCGTGCTGGGTCACAACTACCCGACCAGCACCTGGTACAAGTCGGCGTTCGAACTGCTGGGCAAGCAGGGCCTGGCGCCCAATGTCAACAGCGGCAGCTGGATGGCGCCGCTCCGCAGGTAAACGCTGAAGTATTTTTGTTGCTAGTTTGTTCCGGGGCGCTACAATGCGCCCCGGTTCGTTTGTGGACTGCGTTAGAACTGGCCTTGCCTGCGGCGTCATTCCGGCGGAAGCCGATATTGCCTTCTTGTGCGAAAAGGGGATTCCCGCTTTCGCGGAAATGACGCGGTGATAGTAGAATGACGTGGCGGTAATAGACTGTCATCGGCTGCACGCTGCCAGTGCACGAGCTTGGGAATAGTCCGGGAATGCTGAACGCGCTTTCGGTTCGTAATATCGTTCTGATTGACCAGCTCGACCTGGCGCTCGATGGCGGCATGACCGTGCTAACCGGCGAGACGGGGGCGGGCAAATCCATCCTGCTGGATGCATTGACGCTCGCCCTTGGCGGGCGGGGCGATGCGTCCCTGGTGCGCAATGGCTGCGAGAGCGGCCAGGTGGTCGCTGTTCTGCAGTTGGCCGCGGATCATCCGGCGCGGGCTGCGTTGCGTGACAATGCCATCCCCGACGATGAGGACGTAATCCTGCGCCGTGTGCAGTTTGCCGATGGTCGCACACGCGCCTTCATTAACGACCAGCCGGTTTCGGCGGCGCTGCTGCAGCGCGTCGGCGGGCAAGTGGTGGAAATCCACGGCCAGCATGATGACCGGGCGCTGGTCGATGTGGCGACGCACCGGGCGGCGCTCGATGCCTTTGGCGAACTCGAGGCCAGGGCTGGTGTGGTGCGTGATGCCTGGCAGCAGGTCAGCGCCGCCCAGGAGGCTGTTGCAGCGCAGAAGGCCATGGTGGCCGAGGCGCTCGCCCAGGAAGAATATGCCCGGCATACGGTCGAGGAATTGTCACAGCTCAAGGTCGCTGTTGGCGAGGAAGACGAGCTGGCGGAGCGCCGCCAGCACTTGCAGCAGGTCGAGCGATCTGCGGTCGACGTCAAGGAAACCGATGACGCGCTCAATGGTCCTGCCGCGCCGGCCATGACCCTGTCCAGCCTGATGCGCCGCCTCCAGCGCAAGATTGATGGCGGTGCGACGCTGTTCCTGCCGCTGGTCGAAGCGCTGGATGCCTCGTTGCTGACGCTGGACCGGACTTCGGAAGCGCTCGAGGATCTCAAGCGTGAAATGGCCTATGATCCTTCCGAACTTGAATCGGTTGAAGAGCGGCTGTTTGCCCTACGCGCTGTGGCACGCAAGCACCAGACCAGCTGCGACGGCTTGCCAGAAATCCTGGCGCGGTACAGTGCCGATCTCGAAACCCTGCAGAGCGGCGAGAGCCGGCTGGAGGCACTGGAGGCTACAGCTGCAAAGGCTCTGGCTGATTACCGAAAGCAGGCGGAGGCGCTGAGCGCCGCCCGCGCCAAGGCGGCCACGGCGCTGAGCAAGGCCGTTGGCGCCGAATTGCCCGACCTCAAACTTGGCGCTGCCAAGTTCATCGTCGACCACCAGGTCGATCCGTCGCGCATTGCCGCCGCAGGCTTCGACCAGATTGCTTTTCACGTCCAGACAAATCCGGGCACCGCGGCCGGGCCGCTGCTCAAGGTCGCTTCAGGCGGCGAACTCAGCCGGTTCCTTTTGGCGCTCAAGGTTGTGCTGGCCGATCGGGGCTCCGCGCCCGTGCTGATCTTTGACGAGATCGACACTGGGGTTGGCGGCGCCGTGGCCGATGCGATTGGCCGTCGCCTGGCACGTCTGGCTGGCAAGGTGCAGGTGTTGGCTGTTACGCACGCGCCACAGGTTGCGGCGCGAGCGCAGCGGCACCTGCTGATCGAGAAGCAGGCGGTCAATGAGGGCGCCTTCGTGCGCACGCATGTGAAACCTCTCGATCACGACGCCCGTCAGGAAGAAGTTGCCCGCATGCTGGCCGGCGCCAGCGTGACCGACGAAGCCCGCGCCGCCGCGAGTAAGTTGCTGAGCGAAGTCGGGTAGGGGGGAGCAGGTCATTCCCGCGACAATGGGAATCTCCTACTGCAGTCCTCCGCCCGGAATGCCTCCGTGTGAAAATCGTACCGCAAGTTCGAGTGAAGCCGTGACCGATCTTTCCAGCAAGCCTATCGATGACCTGACCGAGGACGAGGCCCAGGCCGAACTGGCGCGGCTGGCAGCGGAAATCGCCCGCCACGATATCGCCTATCACCAGAAGGACGCGCCGGAGATCACCGACGCGGACTATGACGCCCTGCGCCGACGCAATGCCGATCTCGAAGCGCGGTTCCCGGCGCTGGTGCGCATGGACAGCCCCTCGGTCGCCGTGGGTGCCGCCGTGGCCGATGGCTTCGCCAAGGTGCGGCACGGCATTCCCATGCTCAGCCTTGCAAATGCCTTTGCCGATGAGGACGTGGTCGATTTCGTCAATCGCGGCCGCAAGTTCTTCGAGCGCGACTTTGCCCGCGATCCGGGTTTCCAGCTCAATTTCACCGCCGAACCGAAGATCGACGGCCTCTCGGCCTCGTTGCGCTACGAAAATGGCGTCTTTGTCAAAGGCGCGACGCGCGGCGATGGTACCTTCGGGGAGGACATTACCGAGAATCTGCGAACAATTGCCGATATCCCGCATAAGCTCAAAGGCAGTGGCTGGCCGGCGGTGATCGAAATTCGCGGTGAGGTCTACATGACCCATGCCGAGTTCAAAGCGCTCAACGAGAAATCGGCCGCATCTGGCGGGCAGGTTTACGTCAACCCGCGCAATACCGCCGCTGGCTCGTTGCGCCAGCTGGATGTGTCAGTCACAGCAAGCCGAAATCTGAAATTCTTCGCCTATGCCTGGGGCGAAACCAGCGCCCAGCCCGCCGATACCCAATATGAGGCGGTACAGAAGTTCGGCGAATGGGGCTTTGTCATCAATCCGCTGATGATCCGCACCACCAGCACCGAGGAATTGCTGGCCCATTACCGCGCCATCGAGGCGCAGCGCTCCAGCCTCGGCTACGACATTGATGGCGTCGTCTACAAGCTCGACCGGCTTGATCTGCAGGGGCGTTGGGGCTTTGTTGCCCGCGCGCCGCGCTGGGCCATTGCCCATAAATTCCCGGCCGAGCAGGCGACAACCGTGCTCACCGGCATCGACATCCAGGTCGGCCGGACCGGTGCGCTGACGCCCGTGGCGCGCCTGGCTCCGGTGACCGTGGGCGGTGTCGTGGTCGAGAACGCCACGCTGCACAATGAGGACTACATCAAGGGCATTGGGGGCAATGGCGAGCTGATCCGCAATGGTGTCGATCTGCGCATCGGCGACACGGTGATCGTGCAGCGTGCCGGCGACGTCATCCCGCAGATCGTCGATGTGGTGCTGGACAAGCGCCCCGCCGATGCCGTGCCCTATGCCTTCCCCCATATCTGCCCGGCCTGTGGCTCGGAAGCCGTGCGCGACGTCAATGAGAAGTCCGGCAAGGTCGACGCAGTGCGCCGCTGCACCGGCGAGTTAATCTGCCCGGCGCAGGCAGTCGAAAACCTCAAGCATTTCGTCTCGCGCAATGCGCTCGATATCGACGGTCTGGGCGACAAGCAGGTGGCCCAGTTCTATGCCGAGGGCCGCATTGCCCGTCCCGCCGATGTATTCACGCTCAAGGCCCGCGACGAACGCGCGATCAAGAAGCTCAAGGATGCCGAGGGTTTCGGCACCACGTCAGTCAAGAAACTGTTCGACGCCATCGACGCCCGCCGCGAACCGGAGCTTGATCGTTTCATCTTCGCGCTCGGCATCCGCCATGTCGGTGAAACCACCGCGGCACTGCTGGCCAAGACCTTTGGCACCATCGAGGCTTTCCGCGATACCGCCGTTGCCGCCACCCGCCATGATGGCGACAAACATGCCGTGTTCCCCTCGATCAACGGCATTGGCGATACCGTGCGCGCTTCGGTGATGGCGTTTTTTGCCAATGACCGCAATTTGCAGGCGCTGGACGACCTGCTCAGGGAGGTTCACCCCAAGCCCTATGTGCTGACAGTTTCCGCCGATAGTGCCGTGGCCGGCAAGACGGTGGTGTTCACCGGCTCCCTCGAAAAAATGACACGATCGGAAGCCAAGGCTATGGCCGAACGGCACGGGGCCAAGGTCGCGGGCTCGGTTTCGGCGCAAACCGATATTCTTGTGGCCGGACCTGGCGCGGGCTCCAAACTCAAGACCGCGGAAGCACTTGGCGTTAGCGTGATCAGCGAAGACGACTGGTTTGAATTGATTGCCAGATAGGCCTGCGGGCCGTGAGGAGGGCTGAATGAAACGAGGCGTACTGGCCGTCGGGACGCTGTTGACGCTGGCCCTGAGCGGGGCAGCACAGGCTGGCGAAGCCGGAGATCTGCTGCGCGATCACCTCTATGCCGGAACACTGGCCGAAGGGCTCGCCGCGGTCGCTCCTTTGGCCGAAGCGGGCGATGCAGAGGCAAGTTTTGCCGCTGGTTTTCTGACCTTTGCTGGCGCCGCCGAGGGGCTAGCGCAGGATTTTTACCGCCATGGTGCGACGACACCCGCCATGCCAGCAGCGGTCCTGCTGTTTGGTGGGGGCGCAGACCAGGATGCTAGGCCTGCCAATCCCAACCCCGAGCGACTGACTTATCAGGGGCTGCGCACTATCTTTGCCGAATTCCTGACCGATCTCGATGCGGCCCGTACGCTGCTGGAAGCGGGTGGCGAGGGGGGCGATTACGTTGTGCCGCTCGATCCTCTGCAGTTCCGCATGGATATTGATGGCGATGGTGTCGCCTCCGAGGCGGAGAGCCTTGGCAGCATGCTGCGGCCGCTGCTCGACATGGTCGACATACCGCTCGAGGCTGAGCCCCTGCCTGGCCACAAGACCAAGGGCCCGCCAGCACAGCTCGATACCACGATTGGTTTTGATCGGGCCGACGCGCTCTGGATGGCCGGCTATAGCCAGGTTCTCGCAGCACAGGTCGATTTCGTGCTCGCTCATGACTTCGAGCAGTTCTTCAATGTCTACCTGCACCGGGTCTTCCCTAAGGCCGGTCTGCCGATGCAGGATTTCGTTGCCGGTGGCACCCAGATTCTGGATGCGGATGGCGATGCCGGTATTGCCGATATGATCGCTGGCATTCACCAGCTGGATTTTCCGGTGATCGATTCCGACAGGTTGGCGGGTGTACTGAAGCGGCTGCAGGCGATCACCAGTTTTTCGCGCCGCAATTGGGGCGCTATTCTGCTGGAAACCGATGACTATCGCGAGCTTGTGCCATCGCCGACACAAACTTCTCTGTTTCCCGAGGCGGCGGTGACCGAGGAAACAGTCACGGCCTGGATGGAAACGCTTGATAGTGTCGACCGGATCCTGGAAGGGCAATTGCTTATCCCCCATGGGCGGTTCAAGCAGGGCTTTGATCTCAAAGCCTATTTCGAAACCGCTACTGAAACCGATCTGGTCCTGATCCTGACGGGGTATGGCGCGCTGCCTTTCCTCAAGGATGGACCGATTGCCGATGCGGAGAGCTTTGCTGCGGCCAATCGCGTCTTTGGTGACAACCTGCTGGGATACGCGTTCTGGTTTAATTGAGGTGCGGGACGAAATCTGCGGTTCCGCCTCCGGCATTTGTCGAGGTGGCTGAAATGTCGATGACATTTTTGCGCTTGAGGCATGCGCCCAAAGCGAATTGCTTGCCGAAGACCCGTTGCCAAACTGATTTGCTGCCGACTGGAGATTTTGCCATGCGCCTTGCTGCCTTTGCCTCGGGCCTGTTTCTGGCCATGACCGGGCTGGTTTTTGCCCAACCTTATGAAACGCCCCAGGACCTGCTGGAGGCGTTTTATCAGCCCTATTTCACCGGCGAGTTTGTCGATGACGAGTCGGTTTTCCGCTCGGCGGGTCTGCAGGCTCTCTATAATGGCGATGCCAGTTCGACGCCGGTGGGGGAAATGGGCGCGTTGAGCTTTGACCCCTATATTGACGGCCAGGATTACGAAATCACTGATCTCGAAATCGCTGAAGACGGTATTGCAGGGGCGCTCGCCTCGGTCGAGGTGCGCTTCAAGAACTTCGGTGAACCGCGCACGCTGACCTATGATCTGGTGTTGGAGGAGGGCGGTTGGAAGATCGACGACGTGACCTCGCTGACCCCGGGCAGCGAATATTCGCTTCGCCAGATCTTCCTCGAAGCCGAAGGCCTGTAACACCGCTGCCAAAATGTGGTCGGCGGCACTCGGCGCGCTGATTCCTGTCTGGCGGTCTGGGGGCGTCCCGGGCCGTCCCGGGACGCGACTATGCCGGCATGGGCCGCTCTAGATGGCGGCTGTCGCCTGCTGTAGCCAGGTCTTGACGTCGCCCGCAACGGCGGCCCCGATCTCGGTCCAGACGCGCTGGTGATAGGCATTGAGCCAGTTGCGTTCGTCCTCGGTCAGCAGCGCCCGGTCGATCAGGCGTGTGTCGATGGGGGCAAGCGTCAGGGTTTCGAATTCGAGGAAGCCCGGCGTGGTGGCGCTATCGTGGATGGTGATCAGGTTTTCGATGCGGATGCCGTATTCGCCGGCTTTGTAATAACCCGGCTCGTTGGACAGCACCGAGCCGGCTTCCAGGGGCAGCGTGTAGCGCGGAGAAATGCCGGTCGGGCCTTCATGCACGCCGAGGAAGGCACCAACACCATGGCCGGTGCCGTGGCTATAGCTGAGGCCAGCCTGCCACAGGAATTGGCGGGCGAGCACATCGATCTGGGCGCCCGAGGTGCCCTTGGGGAATTTCGCCGTCGAGATAGCGATCATGCCCTTGAGCACGCGGGTAAAGCGATCACGCTGCTCGGCGGTCGATGAACCGGTCGACATGGTGCGGGTAATGTCGGTGGTGCCCGAGAGATATTGCGCGCCGCTATCGAGCAGCATGATTTCGCCGGGCTTGAGTGTGCGATCGGTATTGGTCGTCACACGATAGTGGACAATGGCTCCATTGGGCCCTGCGCCTGCGATGGTGTCAAAGCTGACATCGACGATGCTTTCTTCCTCACGGCGGAAGGCTTCGAGAGCCGTGACAATGCCGATTTCGGTCAGCGTGCCTGTGGGGGCATTTTCATCGAACCAGGCGAGGAACTTGGCCAGAGCGATGCCGTCGAGGCGATGGGCTTCGCGCATTCCAGCCAGTTCGGCGTCATTCTTGCGCGATTTGGGCAGCAGCACCGGATCGCGCTTCTGCACCAGCGTCGCGCCAGCGCTTTCCAACGTCGCGGCGATGGCCAACGGGGCAGATGCCGGGTCGATCAGCACGGCCTTGCCATCCTGGCCGAGCGCGGCGAGCGCTTGGGGCAGGGTGCTGCTCGCTGCAACATTGGCCACGCCTTCGAGGTTGCGCGTGACATCATCGGTGATCTTGGCAGCGTCGAGGAACAGCGTTGGTTGGCCATCGCGCGGAATGATGGCGAAGCCGAGCACGAAGGGTGTATTGGGCACATCGCGGCCGCGGATATTGAGCAGCCAGCAGATGGACTCGGGCAGCGTCAGCACCGCGGCATCGGCCTTGTCGGCGACCAGCGATGCCTGCAGATCGGCGATCTTGTCCTGCGCGGTTTTGCCGGCGCGGTTGTGACCGAGAAATTCGATCTGCGATACCGGCGCGCCGGGGCGGTCGGTCCAGATGGCATCGACCAGATTGGCGCTGGGCACCAGCGTGACGCGGTCACCCAGGCGTTCGGCCAGGTCGCGGATTTCGCCGGGGGTATGCAGCCAGGGATCAAAGCCGATGGTGCCACCGGCCGGTACGTAATTGACGACCTCGTCGGTAATTGAGCCCTGGCCCACTTCGAGCACATTGACCAGGGTGGTATCGGTCTGGGCCGGTGCCTGCAGGGTATAGCGGCTGTCGATGAACAGGCCCGCCTTGTCGCGGCCGACAATGGCGAGGCCAGCCGAGCCGGTGAAGCCGGTCATATAGGCCAGGCGCGCTTCGCCGGCGGGCACAGATTCGCCGCGATGCGCGTCGGCGCGCGGAATGAGGAAGGCGTCGAGGCCAGCCCGCGTCAATTCGGCACGCAAGGTGGCGAGGCGCGGGGCAACGTTTTTTGGATCGGCCTTCTCCGAAAAACTCTGGAAAATGGCGGGTGGGAAGGCTTTGGCGGTCATGGTCTGAAAAATCCCGGTTCCGGACTGCGTTCCGGTCATGGCTGGCTTGCTGCTCTGGGCCTAGTGATCTGGCCGTAAAGCCTTATCTTAGCTGCAAGATAATGGAGAACGAAGATGACACAGAGCAAGAATTTCTTCAGCCGAGCCATCGAAGCCATCATGGAAGGCCGTGCCCGCGAAGCCCAGCGCTATGTCGAACGCTTCGAGCGTGAGCATCCCCGCGCCAAGGACGTGTTTACGAAGCGGTAAGAGGCTCTGCATGGCCAGCATGGCTGGTGTGAGCTTTCGGGCCTAACCAATTGGTCCGGTAACGTCTAGATAGACTGTGACGATGGCAACAGACCTTCGTCAGAAGGCATGGAGAAGATTAAGATGACCGAGAGCAAGAACGATTTCCGCAAGGCTTTGGGGTCCGTCATCGACGCCCGTGGCCGGGAATCGAGCCGCCAGGTCAGCTATCGCATGCAGCACCAGCTGATCGGCGCATTTACCAAGCGTCCGTAAGGCCGCTGCAGTCTACTGCTGACGATCTGACGATCCCCGGAGCTCGCTTCGGGGATTTTGCTTTTCTGGGGGTAGTGGCAGGAAGGGTGCGCTCGCTGCTCGAGGTGCTGACCCAGCTCAATCCGTCGCTACCGACGCCTTGGCACCCACCGCGCTGCCCACGGACTTGATCCGTGGGCCTCTCCCATCACGGCACAAGCGGCCAATGGCCCGCGGATCAAGTCCGCGGGCAGCACAGTGCATGGGACAATTCAGAAAGAGCGAGAGCGCTCAGCGCTTCTCAAGCACCAGTGTTGTCCATTCCTTGCGCTTGAGATGGTCTACCAGCGTTAGCCCGGCATCGACATAGGCGCCGATGACCCAATCTGCCTGGGTGTTGAGAATGCCCGACAGGATGACCGTCGCGCCCGGCTGGGCGATGGCCGCCATGCCCGGTGCCAGTTCGGTCAGGGGGCCGGCCAGGATGTTTGCGACCAGCAGGTCATAAGGCCCGCGCGCCACGATCTCGGCATGGTCCAGCCCGGTCGCCTCAATCGCATCGATATAGTCGCCGACGCCATTCTGTTCGGCATTCTCGATGGTTGTCGTCACCGCAATCGGATCGATATCGGTGGCGAGCACCTTGTCCGACAACCGCTTGGCAAGGGCGATGGCCAGCACGCCGGTGCCGGTTCCGACGTCGATCATCGCGGTCGGACGCTTGGTCTTGAGCAGGGTGTCGATCGCTTCGAGGCACCCGGTGGTGGTTTCATGGTGGCCGGTGCCGAAGGCCTGTGCGGCGTCGATCCGCATTGCGGTCAGCCCCTCGGGGATCGGGCCGGTCTCGTGGCTGCCATAGACATAGAAACCGCCGGCCTCGACCGGCGCCAGGCCCTCAAGTGACTTGGCGACCCAGTTGATTTCGGGATCGATTGGGCTCACCGAGAACGTCACCGGGATGCCCAATGTCTCCTGCGCCAGCGCGATGAAGGCCTCGAGGTTTGGTGGACTATCGCAGGCAGCCTCAAAGAACCATTCGCCGGTGTCCTCGTTCTCATGTGCCGACGCGGTCAACGCCAGATCCTCCCGCTCCATGACGGCATCGACCAGCGCATAGGCCTGATCCTTGGTAAGCGGGGCGGAGAGCTGATCGACGGACATGGATAGATCACTTGTGGCTGGGGATTTGTCCCTTGTTGCGGCAAAGCAGGCAGGCAAGTCAATGCGGCCGATCCGACTTGACGCTTCGCCCGAGTCTGTTCATGTTTCGTTCATCTGGGGGTGACGGATGAATATTATTGAACTCAACCGCTTCATAGTGGCGGCAAAGCAGGGTTGTTATGTCGGTGGCGGCGAGCGCACTGTGGCTAGCCGGACCGGATCGCATGACCTCGTCTGGCGCGATGGCGACTGGCATTATCGCGACAGCTATTTCGGTGGCACCGACTTCATCGGGCAGGAAACCATGTGGCGCGGTGACGAGCCGGTCTGGGCGATGAACTATTATGGTTTCATCATCCGCCCCGACCTGATGGACGGCACGCGCGCCGGGGAAACCATCAAGGCCGCCCTGTCGCTCATGTACGAAGAGGGCCGGTTTCTCGGCGGTTTCAGCTGGTCGGGGCCGCATGGCCGCTACGTGGACAAGTCCGATGGCGATGTGGCGCAATTTTTTGGCCGCGAAGCAATTCTGTGCGACGGGATCGAGGCTTATGCGTTGCACTATCACGGCGGGCTGATCCGCCCCTAAGCCAAAGGAGCGCGCGATGTATGGTTTGATCGGCAAGATGCTGGCCGTGCCCGGACGCCGGGTCGAACTGCTCGAAATCCTAATGGATGGTAATGATTCCATGCCCGGTTGCCTCAGCTATATCGTGGCCATCGATCCTGGTAATGACGATGCGATCTGGGTCACCGAGGTGTGGGATAACAAGGGCAGTCATGCCGGCTCGCTTGAGTTGCCGCAGGTGCAGGCGATGATCGCCAAGGCGCGCCCCCTGATCGCGGGATTTGGTGAGCGTTTCGAGACCGAACCGCTGGGCGGCATTGGTCTCGATCCGCCACAGCTGCGCGAGCAGCCATGAAGTTAGAGGCGACAGCCAATGCGCCGGATGGACCGTTCCGGCAGCAGTTCAAGAATGGCATAACTGCTGCCGAAGGCAGTGTCTCTGGCGGCAAGAAGACCGGCCGCTGGCGCTACTATTTCAAGGATGGGAGCCTGCAGGCCGAGGGGGATTATTCTGCAGATGAAATCACCGGCCCGTGGATATGGAACCGCGCCAATGGTCGGCGTCTGCAGGAAGGCAGCTTCGCCGCCGGCCTGCAAACCGGGCATTGGCAGCGATGGCATGCGAATGGCCAGCTGATGGATAGTGGCCACTATGTTGCCGGCAAGAAAACCGGCGAATGGCTGAGCTATGACGAGAGCGGTAGATTGATAAAGACCAGGATTTTCAAGAGCTAGAGGCTCTTCTGCCACGCCCGTAACCGCGCCCGGGCATTGGCATAGGGCGACGACGTATTGAACTGGATCATCCGGCCCATCGTGTATTTCTCATACCACGGCGTCCCGTACAGCTGATCGTTGTCATAGCCTTCTACCAGCGCGATGATCCGGCTCTTGGCTGCTTCAAACCGTGCCAACAGCGCGGGCCAGGAGAGGTCTGCATAATCGGCGTAGAACTTCTGCGCCAGATCGCCAAGCTGGTTCCATTTGAACCCGGCTTCGGGGAAACTCACCACTTCGCCCGCCGCGCGGCGCTCATGCCATTTGAGCACGAGTTCGTTCCAGCCGATGAGATAGGCTACGAGATCGTGGACACTCATCATGGTGTCCTGCTTGTGCCCAGCGAGCGTCTTCGCGCCGGCAGTCTCGGTCGGCACTTCGGCCAAATCCTTGGTGAGCTTGGCATAATTGGCTTCGATGGCAGCGAGTAATTCGCTTCTGGTCTGCGGTACAGCCATGCTGAACTCTATTCTTCAGGGAGGGTGCCTGCAGCTTAGGCCTCGCAAGCCGACGGCCGGAATGACCTGGATCAAGGGGCCTCAGGTCTTCTTGATGAAACTTTCGAGCACCTTCTTGCGACCGGCCTTTTCGAAATCGATGGTCAGTTTATTGCCCTCGATGCCGGAGATGGCACCATAGCCGAATTTGAGGTGGAAGACGCGCTCCCCAAAGGAGAAGGCCGAGCTGTCGCCACCGAGATCGACCGAGCGGGCGACCAGATCGCCCTCGATGGTCAGCGGACCGCCACCCTTGCGCGAGGCCTGCTGGGCGCGCGCGCGCTGCCAGCCGGGGGTTTCGTAGACGCTCTCGAATGGATCGGCCTTATTGAAGCGTGCGGCAGCGCCGCCGCCATAGCCATAGCCGCCATAGGACGAGCCGGTATCGGTGACTTCCACGGTATCGGGCGGGAGCTCATCGAGGAAGCGGCTGGGGATAGCCGACTGCCAACGGCCAAATGTGCTACGGTTTTGCGCCATGGATACACGGACGCGCTTGCGGCCGCGGGTGATGCCGACATAGGCTAAGCGCCGCTCTTCCTCCAGCCCGGCGCGGCCGCTTTCGTCCATGGTGCGCTGGGAGGGGAACAGGCCCTCTTCCCATCCGGGCAAGAAAACCGTGTTGAATTCTAACCCCTTGGACGAATGCAGTGTCATGATGGAAACTGCATCCTCTGCTTCCGCGGTATCGCGGTCCATCACGAGTGAGATATGTTCGAGGAATCCGCCAAGCGTCTCAAATTCTTCCATTGAGCGCACGAGTTCTTTGAGGTTCTCAAGGCGGCCTTGTGACTCAGGGGATTTGTCGGTCTGCCACATGGCAGTGTAGCCGCTTTCATCGAGAATCTGCTGCGCAAGCTCCCAATGGGGAACCGGAGCGAGCTCTTTGTCGATGTAGACATCTTCACCGATATCTTCGTCGAATCTGGTCTCAACAAAATTGCGGGGCTTCGCAAGCTCGGACCACGAATCGAACTGTCCAACCAGCTCGCGCAGGGTGGTGCGCTGCTTGGGTTTGAGCTCTTCGGTTTCGAGCAGCATGCGGGTGGCCGCCAGCAGCGACACGTTGGCGGCGCGCGAGGTGTTGTGGAGAATTTGCACGGTGCTATCGCCCAATCCTCTTTTGGGCACATTGACGATGCGCTCGAGGCTTAGGCCATCGGACGGATTGGAGACGACACGTAGATAAGCGATAGCGTCGCGGATTTCTCTGCGCTCGTAGAAGCGCGGGCCGCCGATGACGCGGTAGTTCAGACCTAGGGTAATGAAGCGTTCTTCGAATTCGCGCATCTGGGATGAGGCACGGACGAGGATCGCCATGGAGTTGAGTGTCTCTCCAGCGCGTTGATAGCCCTCAATGTCGTCACCGACGGTGCGAGCTTCCTCTGCAGAGTCCCAGACCGAGGTGACTGAGACCGGCTCGCCTTTTTCGCCCATGTCAGTCTGCAGCGTCTTTCCGAGGCGGCCTTCATTATAGGCAATGAGGGTGGAGGCGGCCTTGAGGATATTGGCGGTGGAGCGATAATTGCGCTCCAGCTTGATGACCTTGGCGCCCGGAAAATCCTTTTCGAAGCGCAGGATGTTATCGACCTCGGCGCCACGCCAACCATAGATGGATTGGTCGTCGTCGCCGACGACGCAGATATTGGCCTGGCTGGCCGGCTTGCCCTGCGCCAAGAGGCGCAGCCACAGATACTGGGCGACGTTGCTATCCTGATACTCATCCACCAGCATGTATTTGAAGCGCTTGTGGTAATCGGCCAGAACGTCCGGATATTCACGGAATAGGCGAATGCATTCGAGCAGCAAGTCACCGAAATCGGCGGCATTGAGCACCTTTAGCCGCGCCTGGTAGTCGGCGTAGAGCTTGGCGCCGCGGCCATTGGCATAGCTGCCACTATCGGCCGGAGACACGTCCTTGGGCAGCAGGCCGCGGTTTTTCCAGCTGTCCATCATTCCGGCGAACTGCTTGGCCGGCCAACGCTTCTCGTCGATGTTTTCCGCGTCGAGCAATTGCTTGATCAGGCGGATCTGGTCGTCGGTATCGAGGATGGTGAAATCGGACCTGAGGTCGACAAGTTCGGCATGGCGGCGCAGGATGCGCGCGCCGATGGAGTGGAATGTGCCCAGCCACGGCATGCCTTCGACCGAAGCACCGACCAGCTTGGCGATGCGCTCTTTCATTTCGCGGGCAGCCTTATTGGTGAAGGTCACCGACAGGATTTCGGACGGCCAGGCCCGCTTGGTGGTCAGGATATGGGCGATGCGGGTGGTGAGCACGCGCGTCTTGCCCGTGCCGGCGCCGGCCAGAACCAGCAGCGGCCCGTCGATGCTGAGCACAGCGTCGCGCTGCTCCTCATTGAGCCCACTGAGATAGTCGGGTTGCTGCTGCCGGCCGAACTGGCTGGTGATCGGCCCGGCAGACGGGCGGTCGAAAGGGTTGGCTTTGCCCGGCATGAATGACTTTCAGAGCGCCGCGCGCGCAGAGGAGGCTGCTGCGGCGGGATTGACGAATCTCATTTTGTTCTCGTTGGCAATATAGGCATCCATGCCCGCGATGTATAGAAGTCAGGCCTGTCACCGTGCTGTCACAGGCCCGTCATCTGAGTGTATTGTGGCGTGCTTATGCGAAACCCCGACTTCAACAGGGGCTTCATCATGCATAGTGCAAAACTCTTGGCCGCGCTGACCGCGGCATTGCTGGCGACCACCGTTTCGGCTGGCGCCGCCCAGTATTTCAACCGCGTCGCCAGCTTTCCCGTCGCGCAGAATGCGCCAGAGGCTGAAGTAACCTCCTCCGAAATCATCGCCGCCACTGAAGACGGCATGCTGGCAATTTATTCGGACAGTCCGGCCGGTGGCATCGGCTTTGTCGACCTGACCGATCCCAAGGCGCCCAAGGCCGCCGGGTTCCTGTCGCTTAATGGCGAGCCCACCTCGGTGACCATTATCGGCGACAAGGCCTATGTTGGCGTCAACACCTCCGAGAGCTTCACCAATCCTTCCGGCAAGCTGGCCGTGGTCGATATCGCGACCCAGGCTGTCGAGGCCGAGTATGACCTTGGCGGGCAGCCTGACTCGGTCGCGCACAATGCAGCCGGCACGCTGATTGCCGTGGCCATCGAAAACGAGCGCGATGAAGACCTGGGCGATGGCGGCCTTCCGCAGGCGCCTGCCGGGTTCGTGGTGATCTTTGATGTCGCCGCCAAGTCGCTAAAGACGGTCGAGTTGATTGGCATTGCCGCAATCGGCGGCGATGATCCGGAGCCCGAATTCGTTGATTTCAACGCCAATGACGAGATCGTCGTCACGCTGCAGGAAAACAACCATATCGCCATCATCGACGGCAAGACCGGCGCAGTCACGGGCGGCTTCTCGGCCGGCGCCGTGTCGCTTACCGATGCCGATACCAAGAAGGACGGCGCGCTGCGCTTCACCGGCAAGCAGGATGACCTGCCGCGCGAGCCCGATGCGGTGAAGTGGCTGGATGCCGACCGTCTCGTCGTCGCCAATGAAGGCGACTGGAATGGCGGCACGCGCGGCTTCACCATCTTCGGCCGTGACGGCGTTGTGCTGTTCGATAGCGGCAACGCGCTGGACCACTATGCTGCCCGCGTTGGTCACTATCCCGATGCGCGCAACAAGAAGGGCGTCGAGCCAGAGGGCCTGGAAGTCGCGAAGTTTGGCGATGACCAGTACATCTTCATTGCCGAGGAACGCTCCTCGCTGATCGCCGTCTACAAGGACACGGGCGCCGAGCCGGAATTCGTCCAGTTGCTGCCATCGGGCATTTCGCCGGAAGGCCTGGTTGCCATTCCGGCGCGCAATCTGCTGGTCACCGCCAATGAAGTCGATCTGCGCGAAAATGGCGGCGTTGGCTCGCATGTCATGGTCTATGAGCTGAGCGAAGGCGAAGCCGCCTATCCGCAGCTGATCGCCGATCTCGATGCCGATGGCCGCCCGCTGGGTTGGGCCGCGATCTCTGGCGCTGTTGCCGATGCTGAAAAGCCGGGCATTCTCTACGCCGTCAGCGACAGCGTGCTCTCGGCCGAGCCGGCCATCTACACTATCGACGCAACGGCTCATCCGGCCCGCATCACCGCCAAGACCATCATCACCCGAGGCGGTGCAGCTGCCCAGAAGCTCGACCTCGAAGGCATCACGCTGGATGGCGAGGGCGGGTTCTGGCTGGCTTCGGAAGGCGATAGCGCCAAGCTGACGCCGCATGCGCTGTTCCATGTCGATGCCGATGGCAAGATCCTGGCCGAAGTGGCGCTGCCCGATGCGCTGACGGCCAATGGCGTGCGCTTTGGCGCCGAAGGCGTCACCCGTATCGGCGAAGGCGACGAGGCGGTGCTCTGGGTGGCGATGCAGCGCGAGTGGAAGGACGACCCCAAGGGGCAGGTCAAGCTGCTGCGCTATACGCCTGCCAGCAAGGAATGGGGCGCTGTTGCCTATCCACTCGAAGCCCCGGCCGAGGGCGCCTGGGTTGGTCTCAGCGAAATCACCGCGCATGGCGACTATGTCTATATCGTCGAGCGCGACAACCAGATCGGCGACAAGGCCCAGCTGAAGGCGCTCTATCGCGTGCCGGTGGCCGACCTCGTGGCGGCTGAGCTGGGGGGCGAACTGCCACTGGTCAGCAAGGAACTGGTGCGCGACTTCCTGCCCGATCTCGCAGGCAATAACGGTTATGTCCTCGACAAGGTGGAAAGCTTTGCCGTCGACGCCGCCGGAAATGGTTTTGTGATCACCGACAATGACGGCGTTGCCGACAGCTCCGGCGAAACCCTGGTCTGGTCGATCGGCGCGCTCTAATCTGCGTCCGGGACCAAAACGACCGGCCGGGCGGCGGGCGCCCGGCCGTTTGTCTTTGGTGATTGACGCAAGCGTGATTGTGCCGCGTCGCGATGGCCATTTTACCGGCATGAAAACAAGGCAATAGCGGGGTTGCGCGGGGAGTGGACTTGCCTACACTCTGCGCACCAAATCGAGGCGCCCGTACCCGTGCTGAACCGCATCTATATCATCATCGGCGTGCTCGCCATTATTGCGCTCGCCGGAGCCTTCATTGCCCCCCGGTTCATCCAGTGGGGCGACTATCGTGACCGCATGGAAGCGCTGGCCACCGAGGCGCTGGGCGAAGACGTTACCATTCGTGGCGACATCGAATTCTCGCTGCTGCCGCAGCCGCGATTGAGCTTTACCGATGTGGTGGTCGGCTCGATCGAGGCGCCGGCCGCTACGGTCGGCGCAGTCGAGGCTGATTTCTCGCTGATGGAGTTCCTGCGCGACAATTACAATGTCACGCGTCTGGTGCTCGCCCAGCCGGTCATAGACCTGACAATCGACGAAAATGGGCTCTTTGGCAGTGGCATCGAGGTAGCGACCGGCAAGTCGGCAGTGTCACTGGCGCAGGCTTCGATCATTGATGGCACTGTCCGGCTTGAAGATGTTCGCACGGGCGAGCGCTTCGTCGCCGCCAATCTCGATGGAGACCTCAGGCTGGCCAGCTTCAGCGGCCCGTTCCAGTTCCAGGGCACGGCTGAATTCAATGCGCAGCGCTATTCGCTGCGGTTCAATTCGGCACTGGTCGATGTCGATGGCAATACGCGCATCAGCAGCTTCCTGCAGCCGGTCGATGGGGCGTTTACACTATCGAGCGAAGGTATTCTGTCGACCGGCATCGCGCCCAAATTCGATGGCGCCATCGTCCTGCGCCAGGCGCCGCCTGCTGCCGAGCCGGCCGCCGGTATTCGCGGTGACCTGGTATTCGAGAGCAAGGTGCAAGCCTCGACCGACCGGATTGTGCTTTCGGGCTATGTGCTGCAGCCGGACGAGAACCGCGCAAGCGCGCGACTAACCGGCGCGGCCAGCATTCAATTGGGCGAGAGGCGCAGTTTTGACGCGGTGGTTTCGGGTGGGGTGTTCTCGCTGCCGCCGCGCGACGCGTCTGAGGACGCGACGCTCCTGCCATTTGAGTTGGTGCGGCTACTCGATGAACTGCCGCCCCCCTTGCTGCCACCGATGCCCGGAAGGGTGGGAGTCGACCTGGCAGAGGTCGGATTGCGCGGATTCTCGCTGCGCCAGGTCCGGCTGGATGCGACCACCGATGGCACCAGTTGGGAGATCAGCCAGGCCATAGCGCACCTGCCGGGCGATACGGAGGTGCGGGCCAGCGGCAGTTTGATTTCCAATGAGGGCCTGCCGGGGTTCACCGGACAGGTTTCGATCAGCAGCCAACGGCTGGACGCCTTGGCGGCGCTGTGGCGCAAGCCGGGTGATGACAATCCATTATTCAATGTTCCGGGCTCGCTCGAGGGCAAGGTGATGCTGGGCGGAAGTGCACTGGGGCTGAGTGGCGGCGTGCTGACATTGGAGGAAACAGCTCACGCGGTGGACCTGAGGCTGGGCTTTGCCGATGAGCGGAGGCTCGATGTGACCGTCCATTTTGCCGATCTTGGTAAAGCGGAAAGTGCCGCGATGGCGGCGTTGCTGCCAGATACGTCGGGTGCTGGTTTTGCAACCAGCTTTCCAGATGGCAGCTTTACGGTCAGCGCGAAATCGGCGCGGATTGCCGAGCAGGTCGCAACGACACTGGTCGCAGAGGGGCAATGGGGCGATGGCCAGCTGCAATTCACCCGTCTTTCGGCGCAGGACTTTGGCGGCGTTGGCTTCGAGGTAGCATTGACGCTGCAAGGCACTCTGGCCGATCCGCAGGTTTCCGGCTCGGGTGTCATTCGCGCCGGCACGGCGGATGCGCCGGCTTTGGTGGCGCTCCATGATCGGGCCGATACCCCAGCGTCGTGGCGCGACGCGCTTGCGCTATCGCTGCCCGGCGAAGTGATCTTTGATCTGACGCCTGCCAACACCGAAGGCGCGCAGACATTGACGCTGGGCGGCCGGCTCGGCGTCGCCGATCTGGATCTGACGGCGCAGCTTTCTGGCGGCTTGAATGGGGCACTGACCCAGGCTCTGCGGATCAACGGCACGCTGGAATCGCGCGACCCGCCGGCGCTTACCCGGCAACTGGGTTTTGGCGACGCGGAGGTTTTCCCCGATGCCGGTGAGATTATGGTGGCTCTGAATTTCGTCGGCGTGCCGGGCGAGGGGCTCAAGAGCCAGGTCACTGCCAGCGCGGGGGAGGAATATCTGAGCTTCTCCGGCGACCTGCTGGTGGCTGGCAATGCCGAGATTGAGGGGACCGGAACCATTGAAGGCAAGCTGGTCGAGGCTGCCGGGCTGGCCCAATTGGCTGGAGCGCGCGGGCTCAGCCTGCCGATGGCAGAAGGTCACGCTGACCTGCATTTCGAAGGCCGGCGGCTGGCGCGCCTGACTGGGATCGAAGGCCGCTCGGGTGAGACTGGGTTCACTGGCGAACTCTCGCTGTCGCGCACCGGCGGCAGCGCCATGGTTGCGGGCGCGGTGGCGCTGGATAGTGTCGATGTGACCGCGTTGGCTGCGGCCATGTTCGGTCCGGCGGCCTTGATCCGGGGCAGCGGGCCGTGGCCGGATGGCCCGATCGATATTGGCGATACGGCCCGCAGCACGCGCGGCACCGTCGCGGTGACTACGCCTGCTGTCACAGTCGGTGGCGCTTCGATGATGCGCGATGCCAAGTTCGATCTCAGTTGGGACGAGACTCGCATGCGCCTGGCGCGGTTCGAGGCGGGCATTGGCACCGGGAAGGTGACGTTCGACGTCTCGGTCTGTTGCTCGGGCCCGCTGGCGGACAAGACCGTGGCCGGTCGACTGACGCTGGACGGCGTTGGTATCGACGAGATTGCGCCGCCCGCTCTAGCGGATGCTTTGGGTGGCGTGATCGATGGCGGACTGCGCTTTGAAGCGACCGGTGCCAGCTTTGCGGCACTGGCGCAGGTGCTGGCGGGCGAGGGCAATTTCACCATTGCCGACTTCACCGTCGACAAGCTTGATCCCGGGGTCTTTGCCACGGTTGCGGCGCTGGACGGTGTGCTGGAAATGGACGCCGATGCGCTTGGAATCATCATCGGGCAGGGGCTGGAGCAGGGGGCTTTCAAAGCCCCAGAACTGGCTGGCGCGTTCACGATTGCCGGTGGTGTTGCCCGGCTGGCCAATTTGATTGTCGAAGGCGATGGCGCCAGCCTAGCCGGCGGCTTGAACCTGACGGTCGAGACGCTGGGCCTCGATGGCAGTTTTGCGATGACACCGCTCGGCTTTGATGACCCCAATGGCCTGGTCGATGCCAATACGGCGCGAATTGTGACCCGGCTCAGCGGTACGGTCCCGGCTCCGGTCAACGCACTCGATCTCGATATCATGGTTGCGGCGCTACAGGTTCGCGCCAATGAGATCGAGGTGGATCGGCTGGAAGCACTGCGCGCTGAAGACGCGGAACGCCAACGCGCCGCCGCCGAGGAACGCAATCGGCTGATCGCCGAACAACGCCGCATCGCCGCCGAGGAAGCCGCACGACTGGCGGAGGAGGAAGAGGCGCGGCGGCAGGAAGAGCTTCGGGTTCAGGAGGAACAGCGACTTCTGGAGCAGCAGGTCGTGCCGCCGGCTGAGGCGCCGGTGACGACAGGGCCGCTGGATTTGAGTCTGCCACCGATCAATGGGCAGTTCCAGGGTGGGGGTATTCAGCCGCAGTTTTAAGGCGTGCTGGCTAGGGTTACGCAATTGCAGCCGATCGCAAACGCGCTCTTTGTCAGGCGATCGCTCAACAAACACCGCGCTGTCCGCGGGCTTGACCCGTGGACCGTTGACCGCTTGTGCCGAGTTGAGAGTGACCCACGGGTCAAGCCCGTGGGCAGCGCGGTGATGGAATGAAGTGACTGGGAGCGGAAAGACGCTAGACGCGGCAAGGGGGGGCAGCACCCACTCCGCTATTCCACCTTGCCCTGATACCATTCCAGCACCGCAACTCTCACCGCTGACGATAGGTTCGTGGTGGCGCGGCGTTCATCGATGGTGCGGATCAGCCCGGCAAGCGGCTGCTCGGCCTCAACAGCCATAGCCGTCAAGGCCGCCCAGAATTCCGGCTCCAGGGCGATGCTGGTGCGGTGGCCGGCGATGGAGAGCGAGCGCTTTTCCATCGCAGGCTGTCAGGGCTTTTTGCGGAATGCGTCGAGGCTGACGACCTTTTCGCCGCTCTGCTCGCCGTCCTTGGCCGTCTCGCCTTCGGTGGCGCTGACTTCGGCATCGCTTTCGTCCTCTTCGTCAGCGCCGGGGACGGTGCCAACGGGGTCGAACTGCAGGCCGAACTGCACGGAGGGGTCGAAAAAGCCCTTGATCGCCGAGAAGGGGATGACCAGCATTTCGGGCTGCCCGTCGAAGGACAAACCGATTTCAAAACCGGTTTCGGTGACCTTGAGGTCCCAGTACTGGTTCTGGATGACGATGGTCATTTCCTTGTCGTACTGGCCGAGCAGCTTCTCGGACAGCCGAACGCCGGGGGCGCGAGTCATGAAGGAGATGAAGAAGTGATGCTCGCCGGGCAGACCGGTCTTGGCAACTTCAGACAGCACTTTGCGGACGACGCCGCGGAGCGCTTCCTGAGCAAGAATGTCATAGCGGATCAGATCTTCGGCCATCGGCGCCCTTCCAGCATTAGCGGGAGGAGAATCCCGATTTCCCATATCAACCTCGCCATCCCGAAGATTTCAAGGACAAAGGCGTATCAAGCTCGATGATTGATGCGTGGCGGCTTGAGGGAAGGTGCAGGCTTCTGTTGCCAGGTGCCTGCGGACCCCGCCTGTCGCCCGGCTAGGAGCGGAGGACTTAATTTCCCAATGCTAGCACTGCTTACGCAGCGAGAGCGACTGGAGCCTTATGGTTGTCATTTGCAACTATAAGTTTCGGACCGATAACGGTGGTACCTCACCGAGCAAAAGCACACCCTTTACGCCCTCGTCGATCCTGTTTCGCCCCCATTGGCTGCCCCGTTGCCGGGTAAGATGGTGGAGGCGCCGGGTACTGCCCCCGGGTCCGAAAGGTTTATTACGATGACAGTTTATCGCCATAGCTCTTGCGAGCCCCTCCAATATAGGGAACCCCAAGGCAGTATGCAAATCGCGATCGCGTTGAGCTGAAATTGTCCCCTGCAATGTCGGTTCTGCAGGGCTGAGCGCTAGCCGTTCCAGGCCATGCCCATGTAAACGCCGCCGGTCTCCAGCTCCTCGAGCAACTGCCTGAGGTGCTTCTGCTTGGTTTCCTCGCGTTTGACCTTGTTGATCCACAATAGATAATCGTTGCGCTGGTAAGGCGGGCGGGCATCGTACTTCTCGCGAAGGCCGCTGGCTTCAAGGGCCTCGGCGACGAAGTCTGGCATGTCCTCGCGTTTGCGCAGGGGGCGCTGCACCGGGCTCACGGCAGCACCGCCTGAGCTTCGATCTCGATCAGGAAATCGGGATTGGTGAGCGCTGCAACGCGTATGCCGGACACTGTGGGCGGATGGCCGCGATCACCCCATACTGCCATCCAGGCACCGAAGCCCGCGCGCAGGTCCGCATCCTGCCGGATGTAGATCGTCACCTTCACCAGGTCCTCAAGCCTGCCGCCGGCGGCCTTGAGCACAGTCTGGAGGTTTTCGAGGGCCTGTTCCGTCTGCCGGGCGGTGTCGTCCTTGCCGATGATTTCGCCGCTGGCGTTGACGCTGTTTTGCCCGCCGATCAGCAGCATGCGGGCGCCAGCCGGCACAATGATGCCCTGGGAAAAGACGGGGCTTTTATACATTCCATCTGGATTGAGATGTTCAATGGGCATGATCGTCTCCCTTGGCTTTGGCCCTGTGGCCCGCCCATGAGCGATTCTGAAACTGGTCTCACGGGCTTGCAGTGTAACTGGTTCTGCCGGTTTCTGGTTGCGTCAATCTGCGCCCGGGGGAGGGAGCCGCTTGAACCTGCTGCAGGCGCCCCCGATCCCTCTTCTTCGTCGTCAATCTGATCTGCAGATGATGTGGGTGAAGCGGCTGGTGGAAAGGCGACTGGAGTCGGAGCCAAAATTGGCCGAATCGAACTAGGATTAAGGTCATGCAGCCCTATCATCGCCTCCTCACCGATATCCTCGAAACCGGCGTCGACAAGTCCGACCGCACAGGCACCGGCACGCGGAGCCTGTTCGGCTACCAGATGCGGTTCGATCTGGCGCAGGGTTTTCCGCTGCTGACCACCAAGAAGCTGCACATCAAGTCCATCGTCTATGAGCTGCTCTGGTTCATTCGTGGTGGGACCAATGTGCGCTGGCTGCAGGAGCGTGGCGTCAAGATCTGGGACGAGTGGGCCGACGAAAATGGTGATCTCGGCCCGGTCTATGGCTCGCAATGGCGCAGCTGGCCGGCGCCGGATGGCCGCAAGATCGACCAGATCGCCAATGTGCTGGATTCGATCCGCAACAAGCCGGACTCGCGCCGCCACATCGTATCGGCCTGGAACCCTGCCGAGATCGACGAGATGGCGCTGCCGCCGTGTCACTGCCTGTTCCAGTTCTATGTGGCCGATGGCAAGCTGAGCTGCCAGCTCTATCAGCGCTCCGCCGATACCTTCCTCGGCGTGCCGTTCAACATCGCCTCCTATGCGCTATTCACCCATATGGTGGCGCAGGTCTGCGGGCTGAAGGTGGGGGATTTCGTCCATACCTTTGGCGATGTGCACCTGTATTCCAACCATTTCGAGCAGGCCCGGCTGCAGCTGACCCGCCAGCCCAAGCCATTGCCAACGCTGACGCTGAACCCAGCGATCACCCGGCTGGAAGACTTCACATTCGAGGACTTCACCATCACCGGCTACGACCCAGATCCGCATATCAAGGCGGCGGTCGCGGTATGAGCCGGACACTGTCGGAGCTGACTGTCTTGTTGGCCCAGGTGTCCGACATTTATGCCGACCGCAACGACATCACCAGGGATGATGACTGGTTCATGCTCAAGCTCCAGGAAGAGCTGGGTGAGCTGACGGCCGAGCACCTCAAGGCATCGGGGCGAGGGCGGCTCAAGGGTGCCTCCGCCGAAACGATCAAGCAAGCCAGGGCGGATGAGGCGGCCGATGTGCTGGCCATGCTGCTGCTCTATGCACGGCACAACGCGATCGATCTCGATGCGGCGCTGGATCGCAAATGGTATGCGCATTTGCCGCGTTGAGGCCGGTTGCCTATGGTGCCTTTGTCTATGGTACCCTGCGCGAAGGCGCGCATGCGGTTGCACAATGCCCCGTTCTAGCGCTACTTCATTGTAATTATTGTGACTTTTGGAGGCCTGGCGATGAAGACGTTGTCCACTTTGGCGCTGATGCTTGCCTGCGGCGTCGCCCTGCCAGCTGCGGCCAATGATACGGCGGCGCAGCTGACCACGGGGGGCCTGGAGTTCATCACCAATCAGGATATCCAGATGGTGAGCGAGGAGCTCTTCATCTCACGGGAAGAAATCCGGGTGATCTACGAGTTCCGCAATAACGGCCAGGTAGACCAGAACGTGCTGGTGGCCTTCCCGATGCCAGACATCGTGCCGGACTGGTGGTCGCCGACGGCGTTTCCCGATGGTCCGCTCGACAATCTGTTCAATTTCCAGACCACCTTCAACGGCCAGCGTGTCGATGCGACGCTGCATGAATATGCCATCGCCGCTGGTGTCGACCGTTCCAGTTACCTGCGCGAAAAGGGACTGTCGCTGGTGTCATTTGCCCAAAGCACCAGCGCGGCGACTGACGCGCTCGATGATGCGACCACCGCCGAGATGCTGCACCTGGGCCTGTTGGTGCCCGATCAGCACGACCTCGGCGATGGGATAAAAGATCACTTCTACCCAACCTGGACCTATCGGGCCACGTATACCTGGGAAGGCGATTTCCCGGCTGGCGAGACGGTCAAGGTCGAGCATCGCTACACGCCAAGCGTTGGCGGCACGACGGGCGTGACCTTCCTCAGCGAACCCTATGAAGGGTATGACCCGGCCGCTGACTATGCCAGGAAGTACTGCATCGACGAGAGCTTCATTGCCGCCGTGCGCAAAACGCTCAAGGACGAGGAAGCCCCCTGGTCGGCGCCATTCTTCGAGAGCTGGATTTCCTATATCCTGACAACCGGCGGCAATTGGAGCGGTGGGCGTATCGAGAATTTCCGGCTGGTGATCGACAAGGGAGATCCCGAGAACCTGGTCTCCTTCTGCGGCGATAATGTCAGGAAGATCGGTCCGACCACCTTTGAAATGGTGGCGACCGATTTTTACCCGGAGAAGGAAATCGAAATCCTGATCCTGGAGCGCCACGAGGGGTTCTAGCTCGCCCCGACCCATTGCAATCTGAAAGTGCGTACATGTCTGCCGATGATCTTGTGATCCGCGCGGCCGTTCCTGGCGATGCTGCCCTTGTGGTGCAGTTCATTGCCGAATTGGCCGAATACGAAAAACTGAGCCACGAGGCCAAGGCCAAAGAGGCCGATATTGCCCGCGACCTGTTCGGGGATCAGCCGCGAGTGTTTTGCGAGATCGCCGAGTGGCAGGGAAAACCGGTAGGTTTCACGCTCTGGTTCTACACCTATTCGAGCTTTCAGGGGCGCCAGGGCATGTGGCTGGAAGACCTCTATGTCGATCCGACGATGCGGGGCAAAGGTATTGGCAAGGCACTGCTGGTCAATCTGGCGCGGCGATGCGTCGCGGAAGGGCTTGGACGCTTCGAATGGTGGGTGCTCGACTGGAACGAACCGTCGATCGAATTCTACAAATCGCAGGGTGGCGTGATGCAGGACGAATGGACCAAGGTGCGCATTGACGGGGAGGCGTTGCTGGCGCTGGGCAAGCCATGAGCGTTCGGATTGCCATGATTGCCGGCGTCGCCGAAAATGGTGTGATCGGCAGCGACCAGACCATTCCGTGGCGCATTCCCTCGGACATGGCTTTCTTCAAGCGCACGACGATGGGCAAGCCCGTGGTCATGGGGCGAAAGCAATATGAAACGGTCGGTAAGCCCTTGCCGGGACGTGCAAATATCGTGATTACGCGACAGACTACCTACCAGCCTGATGGGGTCATTGTGGTCCATGATCTCGCCACGGCGATCGAGCGAGGCAAGGCAATCGCGGCGGCTGACGGTGCCGATGAAGTGATGATCATTGGCGGCGGCGAGATCTATGCTCAGGCATTGCCGCTGGCCGATCGGCTTTACATTAGCCATGTGGACCTGCAGCCTGTCGGCGATGTTGTCTTTCCTGCCTTTGCGCATGAAGACTGGGCGGTGGTGGATTTGCCGGAAGTCGTGCCGTCCGAGCGGGATGAAGCGAGCTACCGCGTCAAAGTGTATGAACGGCGTACGTAAAGGAACGCCGCATTGATCGAGGGGGTGGGCTTCCCTATATAGGTCGAGAACGAATTCTTGAAATAGCTGAAAGGGACGCGATGCCGTGGGAGAGTAATGGAGACGGGGGTGGCCGCAACAATGGCGGCCCATGGGGTCAGGCCCCTGGTGGCGGTGGTGGACCGCGCCGTCCAAACGGCGGCAACACGCCCAACCTCGAAGAAATCCTCAATCGCGGACGCGATCAGTTCCGCGGCGGCATTCCAGGCGGCCGTTGGGCCATTATCGGTGGCCTGCTGGCGCTGGTAGCGTTCTGGGGCGTCAATTCAATCTACACGGTGGATCCCCAGGAAGTCGGCGTCGAGTTGCGCTTTGGCGCGCCCAAGCCCGACTTGTCCATGCCGGGTCTACATTTCCACCTTTGGCCCATCGAAACTGTTGAACGCGTTCCTCTGACCGTCAACCAGATCACGATTGGCTCGGCAAACTCCACTGGCACGCGGACAACAGGCGATGATGGCTTGATGCTGTCGGGTGACCAGAACATTGCTGACGTGCGGTTCTCGGTGTTCTGGGCGGTTTCCGACCCGGTCCAATACCTGTTCAACGTGCGTGATCCTGAAGACATGGTTCGCAATGCCGCTGAAAGCGCGATGCGCGAAGTCGTGGGCCGCCGTCCGGCCAATGACGTGTTCCGTGATGACCAGGCCGGCATTGCCGCCGAGGTCCAGCAGATCACCCAGGGTATCCTGGACAGCTACGGTCTCGGCGTGACCGTCAGCCAGATCTCCATCGAAGGCGCTGCGCCTCCGGCGGAAGTGGCCGATGCGTTCAACGAAGTTCAGCGTGCTGAGCAGGACGAAGACCGTGTGCAGGAAGAAGCACGCTCCTACGCCAATACGCTTCTGGGCGATGCGCGTGGTCGTGCCGCGGCGCTCCGCGAAGATGCCGCCGCCTACACCAACCGCGTGGTGCAGGAAGCAACCGGTGAGGCAGAGCGCTTCAACGCCATCTACGCCGAATACGTCAACTCGCCCGAAGTGACCCGCAAGCGTCTGTTCCTGGAAACCATGGAAGAAGTGCTCGGCAAGTCGGAAAAAGTGCTGATCGAAAACGGAACCAACGGACAGGGCGTCATTCCCTATCTGCCGTTGCCTGGGCTGCGCTCCGGCACGACCACCACTCCGGCGGGGAACTAAGCCATGAACAACCGTCTCATTATCATTGGCGCCGTCGTTCTGGCTGCTCTCTACGTTCTGTTCTCGTCCATGTATGTGGTCAACGAGCGCGAACAAGCCATCGTCACGCGCTTCGGCGCGATCACCGATATTCGCACCGAACCGGGCATCTATTTCAAGATCCCGACCGATTTCGTTGATAGCGTGCAGATCATTGAAGATCGTCTCCTGCGCCAGGACATTTCCGACCTGCGTGTCCAGGTTTCCGGCGGCGCCTTCTATGAAGTCGATGCTTTCCTCACCTACCGCATCGTAGACCCCAAGCTGTTCCGTGAACGCGCCCAGGGTCAGCTTTCGGTGGTTGAAGATCGTATCGCGACCCGCTTCGCCGCCGTATTGCGCCAGGTTTATGGCCTCCGCGAATTCAACGCCGCTCTCTCCGAGCAGCGCGCCCAGATGATGCTGGAAGCCCGTGACCTTATCCGTCCGGATCTCGAGCAGCTGGGCATTGAAGTCGTCGACGTGCGCATCCTGCGGACCGACCTTTCGCCCGATGTGTTCGAGCGGACCTATGAGCGTATGCGTGCCGAACGTCTGGCTGAGGCCGCCCTGCTGCGGGCTCGTGGTCAGGAACAGGCTCAGTCGCTTCGCGCTATCGCCGACCGTCAGGCTGTCGAAATCGTGGCTGCGGCAACCCGTGATGCGGAAATCATCCGTGGTACCGGTGATGCCGAGCGCAACCGCCTCTTCGCTGCGGCCTATGGGCAGGACCAGGAGTTCTTCGAGTTCTATCGCTCGATGGACGCTTACCGTAAGGCGTTGGCTGATACCGGCACGACTATGGTGTTGTCCCCTGATAGCGAGTTCTTCCGCTATTTTGGCTCCAACGGTTCGCTCCCAGCAGCCAATCCCAATCTGGCGACGCCGATCCAGCCGCAGGCGGCTCCGATCACCCCGTCGTCTTCGGGACCGGCCCTTGACGGACTGGGGATCGAAGAAAGCGTAGCGCCGAGCCTGACTCTGGATGATGGCTCGCAGCTGTCGCCAACTATCGGTACCGAAGTTCCGGCACCGGTGGAGGCGCCTGCCGCTCCGGCCGAGGCACCTGCGACCCCCGCAGTCAGCCCCTAAATAGCAGGCGGCCGGAAGGTCGCCTTGCTTCCGACTTGATGATGCCGGCATTGCTTGACGCGATGCCGGCATCACCTTTTCGTGCAGCCGTTTGCCTTGTGCAGGGCCGGTCCTTGTTCTTTTGTGAACCCATCGGTGGTCTGATCGGCCATCACCGAGGAGAACCGCATGCACTTTTCCGCCATCGGCACTATTGGCTTGGCCATGGCTTTGTTGCTCGCACCGCTGACCCCGGCCATGGCGCAGGCGCAGCCGCGCGGCCCGCAATCGGTGGCGGCATTGGCCGCTGAACTCTCGCCTGCCGTGGTCAATATCGGCACGACGCGGCGCCTGCCGGGTGGTGGCGGTACGCCCTTTCCGGAATTCCCCGATGGCTCGCCTCTGGGCGACATGTTCGATCAGCTCAACCCCAATCATGGCTTGGGTGCCGACCAGATGATGGAGGCGCGCAGCCTTGGCTCGGGCTTCATCATCAGCGCCGAAGGGTTCGTGGTCACCAATAATCACGTCATCGAAGGGGCCGAGGAAATCTATGTGTTCCTGACAGATGGGCGGCGCCTGCCGGCGACGCTGGTTGGCAAGGACGACAAGACCGATCTGGCGGTGCTGCGCGTCAACGCCGATGCGGCGCTGCCATTCGTGGAGTTTGGCGATAGCGATACGGCTGAGGTTGGCGATTGGGTGATGGCCATCGGCAATCCATTCGGCCTTGGCGGCTCTGTCACTCTCGGTATTGTCTCGGCGCGCAATCGCGACATCAATTCCGGCCCTTATGACAATTTCATCCAGACCGATGCCTCGATCAATCAGGGCAATTCGGGCGGCCCGCTCTTCGACATGTTTGGCAAAGTGGTGGGGATCAATACGGCGATCATTGCCCGCGGCGGCTCGTCGCTGGGCATCGGCTTTGCAGTTCCCGGAAATCTGGCGCGGCCGGTGGTGATGCAATTGGCCGAGTTTGGCGAGACAAGGCGTGGCTGGATCGGCGTCGGCATTCAAGAGGTCAGCGACGACATTGCCCTCAGCCTTGATCGTCCCAATACCCATGGCGCCATCGTCGTCGATATCGATCCGACCGGGCCAGCGGAGGGCGTGCTGGAGGAGGGCGACCTGATCCTGCGCTTTGACGGCAAGGCTGTCGAACGGATGCGGGATCTGCCGCGCATTGTCGCCGAAGCCCAGGTGGGCCGTGCGGTGCCGATCACCGTGCTGCGCAACGGCACCGAGATATCGCTCGACATTACCCTGGGGCGCCTGGAAGCTCCTATTGACGTCGCAGCGGTCGTTGCGCCGGCCAAGGCGGAGCCGACGGCGGACTTGCCGGGCGGGATGATCGGCATCGTTGGTTTTGCCATCGCACCGCTGGATGATGCCGCCCGCGAAGAGTTCGGCATCGAGCTCAATGTGGCGGGCGCATTGATCACCGAGGTGAGCGATGGCAGCGATGCCTATGACAAGGGGTTCATTCCCGGCCTGATAATCCGTGAGGTCAATCAGATCCCGGTGACCAGTGTCGAGGAAGTCGAGCGGTTGGTGGCGGAGGCGCATGCGGCCCACCGGGCCGCCGTGCTGTTCAAGATCACCGACCCCGCAGGGTCAAGCCGCTTTATCGCGGTACGGCTGGAGTAGGGTTCGTCACCCGGTACAGCACATGCGAGCGCAGCGGGTGGCCTTCGGCCACGCGCGGGTGCTCGAAATCGGCGGCGGGATCGCGGACCATGCCGATCTTGGTCATGACGCGCTGGCTCGGCTGGTTGATCGCAGCGGTGAAGGCGACGATCTCGGGTAGCTTGAGCACTTCAAAGCCATGCTGCAGCGCGGCTTTGGCCGCCTCCGGAGCATAGCCCTGTCCCCAATAGAACTGGCCCAGGACCCAGCCGATTTCCACCTTTGGATTGGTCGGAATGACAAAGTTGATGTTGGCGGTGCCGGTCAGGCCGAGCAGGGCGCCGTCATCCTTGCGCTCGACGGCGAGGAAGTGTGACGTGCCCTCGGCGAGGCCGGCGATCATCTTGTCCATCCAGGCATCGGCCTCGGCCCGGCGGCGGGTCGAGGGATAATAGCGCATGACATGCGGATCGCCGACGATTGCAGCGAAGGCATCGCGGTCGGCGTCGGTCCATTCCCGCAGGATCAAACGCTTGGTTTCGAGCCTCACCGGACGATATCTTCGTCGGTGAAGCCCTGCAGATAGAGCAGGGCGGTCAGGTCGCCATGGTCGATGCGTACCTGCGCTTCGGCGGCCACTGCGGGTTTGGCGTGCAGCGCCACGCCGAGGCCGGCCACGCCGATCATGTCGAGATCATTGGCGCCGTCGCCCACTGCAACCGTGTCGGCGGCGGTGAAACCGCGCTCGGCGGCGAGAGACAGCAGGCGCTCGCGCTTGGTTGACTTGTCGACGATGGGCTTCTGCACGGTACCCGTCAGGCGGTCGCCGTCGAATTCGAGCACATTGGCGATGGCCTCGTCGAAGCCGATGCGCTTGCCGAAGAAGTCAGCGAAGAAGGTGAAACCGCCCGAGACCAGCGAGGTATAGGCACCATAGGCCTTCATGGTCTGGATCAGCGCGCGGCCACCGGGCGCCAAGGTGATGTTTTCGCGGCGGATTTCCTCGATAACCTTACGCTCCAGCCCCTTGAGCAGGGCGACGCGGGTGTCGAGGGCCTCGCCGAAATCCAGCTCGCCGCGCATGGCGCGGTCGGTGATTTCGGCGACCTGGTCCTTGATGCCGAGGGCAGCGGCGAGTTCGTCGATGCATTCCTCGTTGATCATGGTGGAATCCATGTCGGCGACGAGGATGCGCTTGCGGCGGCCTTCGGTGGGGAGGAGGGCGGTATCGACGGGGCGATTACCGATGATATTGCGGGCGATTGCCAGCGCATCGGTTGACTTCGGCTCGATGATTTCGCAGGCAATGGAGTGGTTGAGCCAGTTGAGTTCGCCGCCCGTCTCCTTCACAACAGCCGCGGCCAGGGCCACGTCGAGGTCGGATTCGGTGGGATTGGCGATGAGGCAAAGAACCGGCATGGCTTTGATGTCTCTGGAGGTTTTGTGTGGATAGCGGCCGCAGACGCGCAGTTCTGATAGCGGGTCCGACTGCCAGCGGCAAGTCGGCGCTGGCGCTTGCGCGGGCGCAGGTGGGCGGCGGGGTGATTATCAACACCGACGCGATGCAGGTTTACGACACGCTGCGGGTGGTGACGGCGCGGCCGAGCGCCGAGGATGAGGCGCTGGCGGAGCATCGGCTCTATGGCTTTGTGCCGGCGGCGACGCGGTTTTCCACCGGGCGATATCTGGATGCCGTGCGCGATGTCCTCGCGACATTGCCCGAGGATATGCCGCTGATTTTCGTTGGCGGTACGGGGCTTTACTTCGATGCGCTGCTCAACGGATTTGCCGATGTCCCCGAGGTGCCGGAGGCGGTGGCGCTCGCGGTTCAACAGGAGATTGCGGCGCTGGATGGCGCGCAGCGGCTGGCGCTGCTGATGCGGGAGGATCCGGAGACGGCGGCGCGGTTGAAAGTGGCCGATCCGCAGCGATTGACCCGGGCACTGGCGGTCAAGCGGGCGACCGGAAACACCCTTTCGAGCTACCAAAACAGCCAGCATGCTGGATTGCTTGCCGGGTTTGCTTGCGAAATGCTGGTTCTGGACCCGGACCGCGATCTCTTGCGGCGGCGGATCGCGCAGCGCTTCGAGGCGATGTTCTCAAGCGGGGCGGTGGAAGAGGTCGAGGCGCTGATGGCGCAGCATCTCGATCCGCAATTGCCGGCGATGAAAGCCATCGGTGTCCGCGAGATCGGCGAATGGCTGGCCGGGCGGATGTCGCGCGCGGAGGCCATCAGCCTGTCGGTGATCGCCACCCAGCAATATGCCAAGCGGCAACGCACATGGTTTCGCAACCGCATGGGCGACTGGCCGCGGCTTCACTGAGACTGCCGCCGCTCCCTAGCGGGGGAGCCCGTCGAGCAGGCCCAGGCGCTCGCGCATGGCGAAGCGGGCGACCAGCACTACGGCGACAAAGGCCAGCCCCGCAGCCAGGCCGATCCAGATGCCGACGCCGCGCCATTCCAACACAAAACCCAGCACATAGGCGACCGGCAGGCCAACCGCCCAGTAGCCGAAGATGGCCAGCAGCATGGGGATCTTGGTGTCGCTCAGGCCGCGCAGGGCATGGGCGGCCACAACCTGGGCACCATCGACCAGCTGGAACACGCCGGCGATGACGAGGAATGTCGCCGCCAGCGCCAGAGCGTTGGCATTGGCGGGATCGCTGGGGCTGAGGAAGATGGTGACGATATTGGGGGCGAACAGCAGGAAGACGATGCATGACAGGAGCATGAACGCGGTGCCCAGTGCAAATCCGGTCCAGCCCGCCTTGGTGATGCCATCGACGTCGCCGCGGCCATAGGCGAGGCCGACGCGAACCGTGGCGGCGATGCCCAGGCCCAGCGGAACCATGAAGGCCATGGAGGCGCATTGCAGGGCGACGGCATGGGCGGCCACCTCATCGGTCCCCAGCAGCCCCATCAGCAGCGCGGCAGCGGTGAACAGCCCGACCTCGGCCAGCACGGTCAGGCCAATGGGCGTGCCGATGCGGAAGATTTCGCGGAAGCGGGCCCAGTCGGGCTTCCAGAAGCGCAACAGGATGTTGAAGCGCTTGAAGCGGCGATGGCGCAGCACAAAGCCGAGCATCATGGCAAACATGATGAAGCTGGTGATCATGGTGGCGAGTGCGGCACCACGCAGTTCAAGACGCGGAAAGCCGTAATTGCCGAAGATCAGCACGTAATTGAGCGCGGCGTTGAAGAAGACGCCGCTGACGGTGATGACGAGAATGGCGCGGGTGGAATCGAAGGCGGACAGCAGCGAGCGCAGGGCGACGGCCATCAATGCGGGATAGAGCATCCAGACGCCGACATGGATGTATTCCTCGGCGAGGCGCGCATTGGTCGGGTCCTGGCCCAGCCAGCCGAAAATGGTGCGGATCTGCAGCAGGATCGGGATCAGCAGGGTGGCAAGCAGGATCGCGGCCCAGAAGCCCTGGCGGACGATGCGGCGGACTGCCTTGATATTGCGGGCGCCGCGCGCCTGGGCGGCCAGCGGCGCAACGGCACCGACAATGCCGACCGCCCCCACCATGAATGGCATGAGAAAGGTGGTGGCCAGGGTGCCGGCAGCGAGCGCCTGGGGACCAAGCCAGCCGAGCATGATAACGTCGGTAGTGGTCAGCGCTGTCTGGGCCAATTGGGCGATGACCAGCGGCCAGGCCAGCGTAAAGGTCGCTGCCAATTCGCGCGTCCAGCCATCGAAGGCGGAAAAGGGTCGTGCGGCGGCGTGGCGCGCTGCCGTTGTCTCGTCACTCATGAAATTTGTCCTACTCGCCGCCAAGCTCTAACCCATGATAGAGCGGGGGGGAAGCCAGGCGGATAGTCGCGCGAGCGGGCGCCTTGGCGCGCGGCTGGTGCTACCGGTGCCGCCGCAGGGGCGAGCGGCGGGTGCCGCAGGGAGAATTGCCGATGACACAGGATATCTCGATGGCCGTCCGGGCGACGCTGATGGTCGGGGGCCTGGTGGGCGGAGCCGGCGTGATGGCTGCGGCAGGCGCTTCCCATGGCGAGGAAACGCGCAATCTGGCCGCGATTTCAGCCGTTTGCCTGGCGCATGGACCGACGCTTCTGGCGCTGGGACTATCGGGGCTCCGACATCGAATCCTGGCAGTCGCGGCAGGTCTGATCGGGGCCGGGACAGTGATATTCGCTGGCGATCTCATGGTGCGTGAATGGCTGGGACACGGGGCGTTTCCCTTGGCCGCACCGCTTGGTGGCATCGCTATGATCGGTGGCTGGGCAGCCCTGATGGTGGCAGGGGCAACAATAAATCCCTTAAAAAAGCTTAACTGAATCAACTTGCGAAAATCCTTGGATGGAACCAAAGATGGGCTGTCGCATTTGTCTTTGACTATTTCCCGGAGGGTTCACATGCATAAGTTTCTGATTATCGCTGCCACCGCACTGTCGCTGGCCGCCTGCACTTCCACCCAGCAGGGCGCGGCCCTCGGCGCGGGCGCGGGTGCAATCGTTGGTGCGGCGACCACCGGATCGGTGGCTGGCACGGTGATCGGTGCCGGTATCGGTACCGTTGTTGGCGCAGCGACCGGCAGCATTGTCGGCAAGGTTGCGGACAGCCCGGACAAGTGCGTTTACGAACGCCCGAATGGCACGCGCTACATCGATTACTGCCCACGCGGCTAATCCAGGGGCTGCGTAACAAACGCGCGGCACGCGCCCCGAGGCGCCAAGCAGCCCGATCTGGAGTCTTGTCCAGGTCGGGTGATTTTAATGGAATTCGGGAATTGCCTTGTATTCGCCACCGATAACCGCCATATATCGTAGATACGTTTACACTCGTCTTGCGCTATCTGATCGACCGGCCCGCCGGGAAGCTTGGCTACCTCCTGATCTGTGAATCGTTAGGCCCGTGCACTGCATATTGCAGTAATCGGTTTTCAACCCTTAGCCGCCGCTGCGGCGGCGAACACTCATTTGTGAGGATCACAAGCATGTCGACCTTTACCGGCACCGTCAAATTCTTCAACACCACCAAGGGCTTCGGCTTTATCTCGCCTGAAGGCGGCGACAAGGACGCATTCGTCCACATCTCCGCTGTCCAGCGTTCGGGCCTGCAGGGCCTGTATGAAGGCGACAAGGTCACCTACGAGCTCGAAACCGGCCGCGATGGCAAGGTTTCGGCAACGAACCTGACCCTGATCAGCTAAGCCTTAGTTGAATCGCACGACGAGAAAGGCCCTTAGCGGGGCCTTTTTTGTTGTCTGAAACCCGCCCTTGGCGGGCGGCGTGATGGACACCACGCGCCGGTCCATGCCAAACCTGCTGCAGCAGCAACGGAGAACGACACCATGCAAATGCGCGAGTTCTTGCGGAACTGGAGCCCCAATGTGGCCGAGGCAGCCGGGGCGCGCCAATCGGCCGCCTTGCCCTATTGCGTGGTCGATGGCCGCGCCACTTTCCTGCTCATCACCTCCCGGCGGACCGGGCGCTGGATTTTCCCAAAGGGCGCGGTCGGTTCCGGCCTGACGCCATGGGAAAGTGCGGCCCGCGAGGCAATGGAAGAGGGCGGCGTCACCGGCGAGATCAGCAACACCCCCATTGGCAGCTATCGCGCCAGCAGCAGCGGCAGCGAACTCATCGATGTCGATCTGTTCCCGCTGCGGGTGCTAACCCAGCTGGATGAGTGGCAGGAAATGGATCAGCGCCTGCGCCATTGGACTTTGCTGCCAGAGGCGCGCCGCCTGCTGGCGGACCCGGCGCTCAGCCGCCATGTGGAACTGCTGAGCAGCCGGCTAAGCGCACGCGGCGCTACCCGATAAGCGCATTGACCCCGAGATAGAGCATGGCTGCCAGCAGCGCCGATGCCGGCACGGTGACCACCCAGGCGGCGGCAATGCTGAGGACGTGATGGCGGCGCACCAGCCGGCGGCGTTCGCGCTTGCGTTCGCGGGCCAGCGCTTCAGCGGGCGTGGCATTGAGCATGGCCGGATCAATGAAGCGGGCATGCACGGGCACCGCGGCACCCTTCATGTCGCGATAGGACCAGTATTCGCGCAGGAAGCCGACCCCGAAGATGCCGCCTACGGCGATATGGGTCGATGATACCGGCAGGCCGAGCGCCGACGCGGTGAGCACGGTAAAGGCCGCCGACAGTGCAACGCAGAAGGCGCGAATTTCATTGAGCTTGGTGATCTGCTCGCCAACGGTGCGGATCAGGCGGGGGCCGAACAAAGCCAGGCCCAGCGCGATGCCGATGGCGCCGATCGAGAGCACCCAGAACGGCATGTCGACACTGCCAATGCTGCCTTCGCCGGACTGGATGGCGGCGACAATGGCGGCAAACGGACCCACGGCATTGGCCACGTCATTGGCGCCATGGGCAAACGAGAGCAGGGCAGCCGCGACCACGAGGGGCAGGCGGAACAGGGAGGCAATGTGCTTCTTGCGGTTTTCCATGGTCAGCGAGCGGGCGCGCACCCAGGGCATGGCTGCGATCCAGCCCAGCCCGGCAAAGGCCAGGCCCAGCGCAATGGTGGTGACCATATCGGGGGACCAGATGCGCTTGAGGCCCTTGGTGGCGAGGTACATGGCGAAGATGCCGGTCATCAGGGCGACGAGGACGGGAACCCAGATGCGGGCGGCGGACACCTTGTCGATGCGCCCGGTGACGGTCTTGCGGATGAAAGCCAGCAGGATGGCGGCGAATACCCCACCCAGAACCGGAGAGACGACCCAGCTCGAAATGATCGCCCCAATCATCGGCCAGGCGACAACGCCAAAGCCGGCTGCCGCCACACCGGCGCCGACAACGCCGCCGACGACCGCATGGGTGGTGGAGACCGGAGCGCCGATATAGGTCGCCAGGTTGACCCAGAGGGCCGAGGCCAGGAGAGCCGACATCATCACCAGCACGAAGGTGGTATTGGACAGATGCGTGCCGGGAACCAGGAGATCGCGCGCGACCGTATTGACCACGTCACCACCGGCAAGCAGAGCGCCGGCGGATTCAAATACCGCTGCAATCACCAGGGCGCCGCCCATGGTCAGCGCCTTGGAGCCGACGGCGGGACCCATATTGTTGGCGACGTCATTGGCGCCGACATTGAGCGCCATATAGCCAGCGATGACGGCGGCGATGACGGCCAGGTAGCTCATCGGGCCATCGGTGACGGCGAAGATCGCCCAGACCATGGCCGCGAGCAGGAAAACCAGAGCGATGCCGGGGGCGGCGAGCGAACGGGCCAGGTCATGCGTGGCGATTTCTAAACCCGAAACCCGCTGCAGGTCCTTGTCGAGGGCGCTTTTGGTCATGTTTTCTGGCTGTCACATTGAATCGTGGTGCGCCCTTAGCATTCATCGCCCGGCTTGCCACAGAATAATGCCGTGATCGCCGCCGAATTGATCGGTTGTCGACAGAAATGTCCCAGCGCGAGGCTGGGACGGGAGACATTTAGTCCTTGAGCTGGCGGTCCAGTTCGGCGGCGAGTTTGTCCATCAGCCAATTGGTGCCGCTTTCGCGATCGCTGAGCTTGTCGAGGCCATCGAGAAAGGCACCGTGTTCGGTGACCTGCATGCGGGTGCCGGTGCCATCGGGGAAAAGCTCGACAGCGGCGACCGAGACCGAGATGCGGCGGCCGTCCATGGTCATGTCATAGGAATAGACAATGCGATTGTCGGGAACGATGTCCTGATAAAGCACGTCGAAGCTGAACAGCGCGCCATTGGGACCCTTGCCGCCGCTATGCTCGCGGCCGCCGACGCGGAAATCGAACACGCCCTTGCCATCTTCGGACGAGCCGAACCAGCGCTGCTTGATTTGCGGATCAGACCAGGCGCGAAAAACGCGGGCTGGGTCGGCGGCGAATTTGCGTTCGATGACGAAGGTGCCGTGGACAATGGAATGGTCGGTCATGGTCTTTCTCCTTCTCCTTATTGGTTAAGAGAAACCTTAAGTAAAGGGTTTGGCACTGTCAATGCTTAAGTGACTAGCTAAGTGATGGGTCGTAGAGGAGCCGACCAAAGGCGGGTTGCGCGTCTGGCCGAAAATAGCGATGCTCAGATGGTCCGGAGCCAGAACAACAATCGCCCGGAAGATGGAGGCCATCATCGAAACCGTGCTGATCCTTGTCGCGCTGCTGCTGGTGGCCATCGTGGTTTTTGCGGCCACCCGGCCCAACAAATTCAGGCTGCAGCGCAGCATTGTTATCGCGGCGCCGGCCGAGACGATCTATCCATTGATCGCCGATTTCCGCAAATGGGCACTGTGGTCGCCCTGGGACAATCTCGATCCCGAGATGAAGCGCACTTATGAGGGCGCCCCGATCGGGCTGGGCGCGATCTACACCTATGAGGGCAACAAGACAGTCGGGGCGGGGCGGATGGAAATCGTCGACGCGCAGCCCGGCCGCAAGATTGTCGCCAAGCTGCACTTCATCAAGCCGTTCGAGGCGCAGAATATTGCCGAATTCACCCTGGTGCAGCAGTCCAATGGCACCGAAGTGACGTGGGCGATGCATGGTCCGCTGACATTCATGGGACGGCTGATGGGCATTGTGCTGAGCATGGAGCGCCTGGTGGGCGGGCAGTTCGAGCAGGGGCTGGCCAACCTGAAAGCGGTCGCCGAAGGCCGGGAGGGAAACGCTTGACACCCCCGGCGCAATGCTTTTATCAATACGCGCATTGAATTTAGGAGAGGTCCGGTGCGGGCATCCATTCTCGTAGTACGCAGGCGCATTGGCAACGTGGGGTGAAACCCCGCGCGATTGCTGGTGCGCCGAACACAGGTCCCGAATGGGGCCTTTTTTATTGCCTTTTTTCCGCCAATGCGGACAACAGGCGCGAACATGGCAGACGGTTTCCCTCAGTGAGGGGCAAAACGATGACTTGGAAGGACTAGGGCAATGGCCGAAAAGATGACCGGCGCGGAAATGGTGATACAGGCGCTGACCGATCAGGGGGTCGAGCACATCTTCGGCTATCCCGGCGGCGCGGCACTGCCGATCTATGATGCGCTGTTCCAGCAGGAACAGGTCCAACACATCCTGGTCCGGCACGAGCAGGGCGCGACCCACATGGCCGAAGGCTATGCCCGCTCGACCGGCAAGCCCGGCGTGGTGCTGGTCACCTCCGGTCCCGGCGCGACCAATGCCGTTACCGGCCTGACCGACGCGCTGATGGACTCGATCCCGCTGATCTGCATCACCGCCCAGGTGCCGACCAATCTCATTGGCTCGGACGCCTTCCAGGAATGCGACACCGTCGGTATCACCCGCAGCTGCACCAAGTATAATTATCTGGTGAAGCGCGTCGAAGACCTGCCGCGGATCATGCACGAGGCTTTCCTGATCGCGACCACCGGTCGCCCGGGTCCGGTGGTCATCGATATTCCCAAGGACGTGCAGTTTGCGCTCGGCGACTATTACATGCCCGACCTCGACACCCTGCGCCACCAGAGCTATCGCCCGCAGATGGATGGCGACACCGCCGCCATTACCGCCGCCGTCGACATGATGCTCAAGGCTGAACGCCCGGTTTTCTATACCGGCGGTGGCGTGATCAATGCCGGCCCGGAAGCCTCCGCGCACCTGCGCGAACTGGCAGAGATCACCGGCTTCCCGGTGACCTCGACATTGATGGGGCTTGGCGCCTTCCCGGCGTCCAACCCGCAATGGCTGGGCATGCTGGGCATGCATGGCACCTACGAAGCCAACCTCGCCATGCATGACTGCGATCTGATGATCAATATCGGCGCGCGCTTTGACGACCGGATCACCGGCCGCGTCGACGCGTTCTCGCCGGGCAGCCGCAAGATCCATGTCGATATCGACCCGTCCTCGATCAACAAGGTCGTGCGCGTCGACGTGCCGATCATCGGCGATTGCGAACGCGTGCTGGCCGAAATGGTCCGCATCTATCGCAGCAAGGCCAACCAGCCGCGCACCGAAGCACTGGCCCCCTGGTGGGACCAGATCGCCAAATGGCGCGCCGTTGACTCGCTTGGCTACAAGAACTCGGACACCGTCATCAAGCCGCAATACGCCATCGAGCGGCTGTATGAAGCGTCCAAGAAGCAGGGCAAGGAGGTGTTCATCACCACCGAGGTTGGCCAGCACCAGATGTGGGCCGCCCAGCACTTCCATTTCGACAAGCCGAACCACTGGATGACCTCCGGCGGCCTGGGCACGATGGGCTATGGCCTGCCGGCAGCGGTCGGCGTGCAGGTTGCCCATCCCGATGCGCTGGTGATCGATATTGCCGGTGAAGCCTCGGTGCAGATGACCATGCAGGAATTGTCGACGGCGGTGCAGTATCGCCTGCCGATCAAGATCTTCATTCTCAACAATGAGCGCATGGGCATGGTGCGCCAGTGGCAGGACCTGCTGCATGGCTCGCGCTACGCCCATTCCTATTCGGAATCGCTGCCCGACTTCGTCAAGCTGGCCGAAGCCTATGGCGGCAAGGGCATCCGCTGCGAAAACCCGGCCGAGCTCGACGCGGCAATCGCCGAAATGTTCGACTATGACGGCCCGGTGCTGTTCGACGTCATCGTCGAGAAGGACGAAAACTGCCTGCCCATGATCCCCTCGGGCAAGCCGCACAATGAGATCATCCTGCCCGATACCGCCAATATCGGGGACATCATCGACGAGAAGGGACGCGCCTTGGTGTGATTGTCGCCACGCCCACAGGGTCACCCCGGCGCCAGCCGGGGACCATGCTGAAGGCCAACCGCGCCAACGCGTTTGCGGACAGGACACAGCATGGATTCCGGCCTTCGCCGGAATGACACAGTGGTTTTGGAAACGATCTGCCCAGGCCTTTGAGGAACAAGAAAATGAACGCACATTTGCAGCCGACAGGGTCGGCATACTTCCTGACCAAGGAAACCCAGGAAATCGAGCGCCACACGCTCTCGGTCCTCGTCGACAACGAACCCGGTATCCTGGCGCGGGTGGTGGGGCTGTTTTCGGCGCGTGGCTACAATATCGAAAGCCTGACCGTCAGCGAGACCGAACACGGACGTCGACTTAGTCGCATCACCGTTGTCGTCATCGCTACGCCCAAGACCCTGATCCAGATCAAGCTGCAGCTCGAGCGCCTGGTGCCCGTGCACAAGGTGCATGACCTGACCGCCGAAGGTGCCTCGCTGGAGCGTGAACTGGCACTGATCAAGGTTGCCGGTTCGGGCGATAGCCGCGCCGAGACGCTGCGGCTGGCCGATGCCTTCCGCGCCCAGATCGTCGATGCCTCGGTGGAAAGCTTCGTGTTTGAAGTGACCGGCAAGCCGGCCAAGATCGACAGCTTCATCGCCCTGATGCAGCCATTGGGGCTGGTTGAAGTCGTGCGCACCGGGCTGGCTGCCATTTCGCGCGGCCCGCAGGGCATGTAGAAACGCGGGCGGCGTCACGGCGCCGCCCGGTTTGTCCTCGGTGTTGCGTCCATTGTGGTGGGACTGGGACCCTGAGGGCGCTCCCTCATTTCCGCAGCTGATGGGGCTTATCAAAAGGTTCGATTGGGCTTGCGGCGTCATTGGTGTAATGGTCGCGCCGAAATGATCCGGATGCTCCCATGACTGTTCTTTCCGTCAATCTCAATGCCGTCGCCCAGCTGCGCAATCGCCGCGATCTGCCGTGGCCCAGCGTGACCGGAATGGCGCGTGTTGTGCTCGATGCAGGTGCCAGTGGCATCACCATTCATCCGCGTCCCGATCAGCGGCATATCAGGCTGACCGATGTGCACGAGCTCGAGGCCCTGCTGCGGGCCGAGTATCCGCGCGCCGAGTACAATATCGAGGGCTATCCGAGCGCGGACTTTCTGGCGCTGGTGGAAGCGGTGGCACCCGACCAGGTGACGTTTGTGCCCGATGATCCGCAGCAGGCGACATCGGATCATGGCTGGGACATCGAGGCCAATCGTGGCGTACTGGAACCAGCAATTGCCCGGATGAAGGCGGCGGGCATCCGCATCTCGCTGTTCATCGACGAAGATCCCAGCGTGCCGGCTGCCGCCAAGGCCATCGGCGCCGATCGGGTTGAGCTCTATACCGGGCCCTATGGCGGCAGCTATGGCACGCAAGAGGGAGACCGGCATCTGATGCTGCTGGCGGCAACGGCCGGGGCGGCGCATGCGGCGGGGCTGGTGGTCAATGCCGGCCATGACCTGACGCTGGAGAACCTGCCGGTCTTCATGCAGGTCATGCCCGAAATCGCCGAAGTCTCGATCGGCCACGGCATAACCGCCGATGCATTGCTGATGGGGTTTCCCGAGGCGGTGCGGCGCTACCGGACAGTGCTCGGCGGCTAAGCGTCTCGATGCGTCGACAGATTTGCGGGCGTCGCAGCAGCGCGGCGCCCGTTTTGTTGGCAGTTATTGCGGCCTCATTTGATCGCTTATCCTGAACGCTGCGTTCCGTATTGCCGCATGGGCGGGAAAATACCCGACTGCGCGACCGCAGAATCGATGGAAATCCCAATCTCTACCGATACTTACCTTTTGGTGCCCTAGGTAGCCGCGTGTGCGCGGGCGACAATTCGGTGCCCCCTTGTGACCAATCGGGAAAGGCACATATATCGCCTCAGTTACGATTTGTTACCAAGGAGGGCTCCAATGTCCAAACTCAAGATTGCCGTGATTATCTCGTCCACCCGCCCGACCCGTTTTGGCGACAAGCCGGCACAGTGGATTGCCGAACAGATCAACCAGCGCGACGAGCTGACCGCTGAAATCGTCGACCTGCGCGATTTCGATCTGCCGTTCTTTGACGAAATGGCCTCCAATGCCTGGATGCCCTCGCAGAACGCCAATGCCGTCAAGTGGCAGAAAAAGATCAGCGAATTCGACGGCTATGTGTTCGTCACCGCCGAGTACAACCGCTCGATCACCGGTGCGCTCAAGAACGCGCTCGACCAGGCCTATGTGAACTGGAACAAGAAGCCGTTCGGCGCTGTTGGCTACGGCAGTGTTGGTGGCGCCCGCGCTGTCGAACACCTGCGCACAATCGGTGTCGAGCTGCAGATGGTTCCCGTCCGCTCGGCTGTTCATATTGGCGGTGCTGATTTCGTGTCGGTGCACCCGGCCTTCGGCGGTACCAAATCGATCGAAGACCTGGCGCCATCCATTGGCGGTTCGGCCAAGGATATGCTGGACCAGCTGACCTGGTGGGCCAAGGCCACCCGGACGGCGCGCGATGAAGACGCAGCGCTCGCCCAGGCCGCAGAATAGAACTTTCGAAGGTCCTGTCCGGACTTTCGTTTACCGGCGAGGGCCGCTCCGCAAGGGGCGGCCCTTTCTGCATGGGACATGCCATTGTCGGGTAAGGAGTTGTATGTGAGCCTAGTCGGGTGTATAGCGGCGCCCGCCTTCGACCAGAAAGACACGGTTCATGACGCAGACGAATACTGCCGGCCAAAGCGCCGGTGTCGATGCGAGCGGCCACGATCCCCAATCCAGAAAAGATCTGCCATTGCTGCTCATGGGCGCGTTGGGTGTGGTCTATGGCGATATTGGTACCAGCCCGATCTATGCCTTTCGCGAGGCCATGCATGTCCGACCGGGCGTGGAGTCGAGTTCCAGCGAGATTCTGGGCCTGCTGTCGCTGATCGTCTGGGCGCTCACCCTGACCGTGGCGGTCAAATATGTGTTCTTCGTCACCCGCGCCGACAATAATGGCGAAGGCGGCACGCTCTCGTTGATGGCGCTGGCGCGCAAGACCTTCACCAATCCGCCGGCCTGGATCACCGTTCTGGGCGTGATGGGGGCGGCGATGTTCTTCGGCGACGCAATTATTACCCCAGCCATGTCGGTCCTGTCGGCTGTCGAGGGCGTCAAGCTCGTGGCGCCGCATCTCGAGCGCTTCGTGGTGCCGATCACGCTGGTGATCATCTTGGGCGTGTTCTTCGTGCAGCGCTTCGGCACGGCCAAGGTTTCGGCGGTGTTCGGGCCGATTACCGGGCTATGGTTCCTGGTGCTGGGCTTTTCCGGGCTGGTCCATATCATCGACTATCCGGCGGTGCTTTGGGCACTCAATCCGTATCTGGGGGTGGAATTCATCGCCACCCATTTCAGTGTCTCGTTTGTCGTCATCGGCGCCATCTTCCTGGCGGTGACCGGGGCCGAGGCGCTCTATGTCGATCTCGGCCATTTCGGCCGCAAACCCATCGTCATCGTCTGGTTTGCGCTGGTGTTTCCGTGCCTGCTGCTCAACTATTTCGGGCAGGGCGCGTTCGTACTCAAGGTGGGCATGGAGAACGTGGACAGCCCGTTCTTCGAGATGCAGCCGGAATGGGCTATCGGCCCATTCGTGGCGCTGGCGACCGCCGCAACCATCATTGCCAGCCAGGCGGTGATTTCTGGCACCTATAGCCTGACCCAGCAGGCCATCGCGCTCAATATGCTGCCGCGTATGGTGGTTCGGCACACTTCCGAAACCCAGAGCGGCCAGATCTATATGCCGCAGATCAACACCATGCTGATGCTGGGCGTGCTGCTGCTGGTGCTTTCCTTTGGCAGCTCCTCGGCACTGTCGCATGCCTATGGCATCGCGGTGTCGGGCGTGATGGTGATGACGCTGTCGCTGCTGGTGGTGGTGATGTGGCGCAACTGGAAGTGGCACCCGCTGGCGGTGATCGGATTTGGCATCGTGTTCGCGGTGATCGATGGTGGGTTCTTCGCCGCCAATGCCACCAAGCTGTTCCAGGGCGGCTGGGTGCCGGCCGTGGTGGCCCTGATTGTCGCTGTGATCATGGCAAGCTGGATGGCTGGGCGGAAACGCCTGTCGGAAAAGACCCGACGCGATGAGGTGCCGCTGCAATTCCTCGTCGAGAACCTGTCGAAGAAAAAGCCCACCCTGGTGCCTGGCACCGCGGTGTTCCTGACCAGCGATATCGAAGGCGCGCCGACGGCGCTGTTGCACAGCCTCAAGCACTACAAGGTGCTGCATGAACAGAATGTCATCCTGACAGTGCGGACCTCGACGTCACCGCGCGTCAATGACGACGAGAAGGTGATCATCGAGGCCTATAACGAGCTGTTCAGCCGCGTGGTCGTGACCTTCGGCTATATGGAAAGCCCCAATATTCCCAAGGCCCTGGCACTGGGCCGCAAGCTGGGCTGGAAGTTCGATATCATGTCGACATCGTTCTTCCTGTCGCGCCGCTCGTTGAAGCCGGCACCCAAGGCCAGCCTGTTCCGCTTCTGGCAGGACCGGCTGTTCGTGCGGCTGGCGCGCAATGCCAGCGACGCGACGGAGTATTTCCATATTCCGACCGGCCGGGTGGTCGAGATCGGCACGCAGGTGGTGCTCTAGCATTGGCGGTGGCGCCGTTCGTCGGAGCCTTGCCGTCGCCAATGCGGCCAAAGACGCCCGAAGCGGCGCCGGCGGCCTATTTGACCATGTCGGGGCAGAGATAGGGCACGTTCGCCGGCACGAACCGCTGTTCCTGCACATCGCTGCCGAGTTTGAGGTTCAGCACCAGTTCGGTGTCGCTCAGGGTGGCGATATCGGCATTGATGGTCATGCCGTCCTCGTCCCAGCTGATCGCCGAATCGGAGACCTGCTGCCATTTGGACAGGCGATAGGTTTCCCAGCAGCTATCGGTCACGAGGGTGCCATCCTCGAGGAAAATCTGCATCGGGCCGGGCAGGCCGGGATCGGCATCGGCACGCACCCAGACGCGATTGAGCAGTGGGTTTTGCGGCGCGGTGTCTTCGACGGCGTCTTCGGTCGGCTCGGCCTTTTCCTGGGCATTTGCCGGCAGGGTGGCACAGGTACCAACCCCCCAGACGCTCATCAGCGCAATAATCGCGGTCTTGGTATCCATGCCGTCACTCCCCGTGGTGCTCGCTGATCTGGTGATCGCCCGCCGCCGCCGCAAGAGTGGCGGTGCGAAAGCGGCCTTTTTGCGTTGCGGATTCGACGGTTTGTGGAATTTTATGTTGCGTTGGTCACAGGTTCGGTGACGGCGGCGTTCGCGCGCATGGCGATCTTGGGGAGGAGCTTGCGCAGAGCCCAGTAGATGACCAGTACCGCCACTACAGACACGTAACCATCGATGGCATAGTGCCAACCCAGATAGACCGAGCTCATGATGATGAAAGCCACATAGCACCACATCAGTGCGCCGAGGCGGTGTGACAGCTCGCCGATGAATAGGGCATTGAGGACGACCATGGCCACGTGGATGGACGGGAATGCCGAGATACCCGAGCCAATGCCGACATTGCCGGTTTCATAGAGGTCCCAGAGATAGGCCTGCAAATTGTGGGCGGAGTTGCGTTCTCCGGCGGTGATGCCCAGGAAGGCCAGCTGTTCGCCGAAGCGCTCGGTGTCGCCTGTGACCAGGCCGTAAAATGCCGGACCGGCCGAGAGCCAGGTGCCGGCGATCAGGTTGCCGATGATGACCCAGCTCAGCATCCAGGTCAGCACGTAGCGCAAGCGGAACTGGTCCGCCCTGGGCGATGTCACCACCCAATAGAGTGTGAAGTAGCAGAGGATGAACCAGACGACGTTGTAATTGAATTCGACCACCCGAAGCACGATCGGATGCTGGGCTATTGCGTAGAGGTATCGCCAGGGGTCGGTACCAAGATGGATAGCTTTGTCGATGTCGGCCTGAGCCACATCGAACAGGAAGCCACTGGCCAGTGGGAATGTCGACTTGATCGATGAGAACATCGTGGTGAACAGCAAAAGCGCCGTCAGGAGCAGGATCGTCCCTGCCGCAAACCGGGCCACGCGGGCTGGCGCAAACATTGCCCGGTAGGCGAGCGCGCGTCGCCTGTTGAGGCGGATCGTAATGTGGCTGAAACCGATAACGGCTACAAAGATCGGCGCGGCAATACCGAAATTGATCGACCAGGCGAAGTAGTAGGCATTCAGTGTTCCAAACGCCGTCTGTTCCATGCCCGCCATCAGCATGTAGCCGCCAATAACGTAGAGCGCGGCGATAATGTAAAGGGGTAGGTCAGCGCCAATAGCCGAGCGCAATGCGGCGAGATACTGTCTTGCGGTGCGCTCGTGTCGATCCATCAAGGTACTCCTGATGGATCGACGCCTAGCAGATGCGGCTTAAAGACTGGTTATGGGGCACTAAATCCATGCTGCTTGAGCGAGCGGTGGCGTTCGCGGACGCGGTTGGTCTGGACGGGCCACAGGCTGTAGTCATTGTCGCCGACTGCCAGCCGGGTGTGCAGCGGCCAATTGGGATCGTCCAACGCGCCGCGGGCCAGGGCGATGAAGTCGGCATCCCCATTGGTGATGATGGCTTCGGCTTCCTCGGGCGCGCCAAGCAGGCCGACCGCGATGGTGGGGATATCGGCGCCTTCGCGCACGGCGCGGGCGCAGGGCACCTGGTAATTGGGGCCGACGGGGACGCTGGCGCCGTCAAAGCCGCCCGTTGAGGCGTCGATGGCGTCGGCGCCGAGCGCCTTGAGTTCGCGCGCCAACACGATGCTGTCCTCGATCTGCCAGCCATCGGGGTGCCAATCGGTCACCGAGAGACGGACGAAGAGCGGCTTGTGGGCGGGCCAGACGGCACGAACGGCCTTGGTCACCTCCAGCGGCAGGCGCATGCGGTTTTCGCGGCTGCCGCCATAGTCGTCGGTGCGCTTATTGGCCAATGGCGAGAGGAATTGATTGAGCAGATAGCCATGGGCGGCGTGGACCTCGACGATATCGAAGCCAGCCTGATCGGCGCGGATGGCGGCGGCGACAAAGGCGTCGATGACCCCCTTGATGCCAGCGGCGTCGAGGGCGGTCGGGGTCTGGTAGTTCGGATTGCTGGAATGGGCGATGGCGCTGGGGGCGACGGGTATCCAGTGCTCGAAGCCGATCTGGGCCTTTTCGGCCTCGGTTTCGGTGAAGCCATTGCGCCACGGCACCGGCGAGGAGGCCTTGCGGCCGGCGTGAGCGAGCTGGATGCCGGCGGCAGCGCCCTGGCTGTGGAGGAAATCGACAATGCGGGCGAGGGGCGCGATCTGCTCGTCCTTCCACAGGCCGAGATCGGCATAAGAGATGCGGCCTTCGGGGGTGACGCCGGTCGCCTCGAGGATCACCGCGCCAAAGCCGCCAATGGCGAAGCGGCCGAGATGGACCAGATGCCAGTCATTGGCGAGACCGTCCCTGGCCGAATATTGGCACATCGGCGCCACGACGGTGCGGTTGCGCAGGGTGAGGCCGCGCAGGGTGGCGGGCGAAAACAGCTGGGACATGAGGGGCTCTGGGTTCACGGTCGGGGACGACGGGACCAGAAGATGCACATTCGCGCATCCATCGGCAAGTACCGATGAAAGCAAATCGATGTGACGGCTATCCATGAAGGTGGGGCCCGACAGCGAGACTGCGCGGGAATGGGATCGGGAGGATCGCATCCCGCGCAGTGGAGCGGGGGCAATTATTGGGCCGCTGCAAAGCTCGATTGGGTGGCGTGGGCGTTCATCAGGCGGGTCATGCGCAGGGCGGCGAGGAAAGCGAAGCCGGCCATGGTGGCGCCGACGACAAACACCGGAATGATCGCGAGGTGGATCTGTTCGACTGTGATGGCAGTGGCAAAGCCGGCGGTGTTGGCAGCGACGCCGGCCAAAGCCGCGCCGATGGCATTACCGGCGGACTGGGTGGTCGGCAGCAGGGCCGAGGTGCGGTCGCGCTCGGCGTCGGAGGCGGCTTCCATCAGCGTCAGGTTCAGATAGCCATTGGATATGCCAAAACCAGAGCCGATGGCGATTTGGGAGAGCAGGACGATGATCAGCTGGCCGGTGAGCAGGCCGATGAGAATGCCGATCAGGCCGAGGGCAATCAGCGCGGGGCCAGTGCGGATCAGCAATTTGCGGGTTTCGCGCTGGCGGATATTGGCGACGGTGATGGCCGAGAGGCTCCAGGCGACAGCCATGACCGCGCCGATGGCGCCGGCAAGGGTCGGGCCGTAACCCCAGAGCTGCTGGGTCAGCAGCACCAGATAGACGGCTGAGGTCGCGCCGGCGACGGGCATGAACAACACGACCAGCAAGCCCGAGCCGATGACCGAATTGGGCCAGAAGGCGCCTGTCGGCATCAACCGCACGCGGCTGCGGCGATCGAGCCAGACCGAGCCGACAAGCAGGATGGCAGCACCAACCAGCAGGGCGGCAGCCTGCAGCGGCGGCGCGATGCTGGCCAGCGCGACCAGCATGATGCCGCTGCCAATGGTGAGCAGTCGAATGCCCGGAAAACCGGGGCTTTCGTTCGTGGTGTCGGCTTTGCCAGGCACGACGACCGCCACCATGGCCGCAAAGATCAGCACCAGCGGCACGTTGACGAGAAAGGCGGCGCGCCAGGAGACCAGCTCGGTCAAAAGGCCTGCAAGGACGGGGCCACCAAAGGCGGCGACAGCCCAGACCACGGCCTGCATGCCAAAGACCTTGGGCACGAGGCGGGCAGGGAACAGTTCGGGAATGAGCGCGAAACAGATTGCCGCGACGACGCCTTCTCCCAGTCCCTGGAAGGATCGTCCGATCAGCACCTCGGTCATGGTGCCGGCATTGGCGGCAATCAGCGTGCCGAAGAGGAAAACCGCGCCGGCCACCAGCAGTGCGGTGCGGGCGCCCAGACGCTGCTTGAGCAATGCCGCACCAGCGCCGCCCATAATGGCCAAGACCAGATAGAGCGTCAGCGCCCAGGCGATCAGTTCAAGGCCGCCCAGATGCTGGACGGCAGTGGGCAGGGCGGTCGAGGCCAGGAAGGCATTGAAGGCGAAGAGGGCAACGCCTAGGCACAGGATCAGCGTCACCGTGGCATAGCGCGGGGTGAAAATCTCGGCCCAGCTACCATTGCTGTCGGCAGTGTCGGACATGGGATGAACTCATAATTTCAAAAGTCTTGGCTTGTTATATTCCGGCCAATTAAAAAAGCAATCGCTTGTTTTATTGGATTGGGCCCGCTTGGCGATGGTTTCAGGCAGGCGATGGGGCGCTGCGTGGCGTGGTGGCGTGGCGGCGTCGTGCGCGTGGGCTGCGAAAGTGCACTTCACAACAAATCTCTTGCGTAGAACCGTACCGTACGGTACGCCTCTGCACGAAGTCGGCTGGACCCGTCCGACGGCACTGTATGAGGATCACCCGTGGCCCTGACCATCAAGGTCAACGAAGAGACGTTCACCCCCCGCCAGCAGGCTGTGCTGACGGCGGCGCTGGATCTGCTCGTCGAAAATGGCGATGGGCTGACCATGACCGCCGTAGCACGCCGCGCCTCCTGCTCCAAGGAAACGCTCTACAAGTGGTTCGGTGACCGCGATGGCCTGCTAACGGCGACCGTCCAATGGCAGGCGGCCAAGGTGCGCATGCCGGTGGTCGACCGTTCCCACCTCAATGCCAAGGCGCTGCGCAGCAGCGTCGAGCAGTTCGCCCGCGACCTGCTGACGGTGCTGACCGGCGAAATCTCGGTGACGCTCAACCGCACAGCCGTGACCCACGCCGCCCAGGAGAAGGACAGTCTCGGCACTATCGTGCTGGAGAATGGCCCGCTGGCGATCCGTCGCCGGCTGAAGCCGATCTTCGAGGCCGGGCGCGATGCCCGCCTGCTGCGTTTCGACAGCAGCGAGGATGCCTTCCGTACCTTTTTCGGGCTGGTTGTCCGCGATGTGCAAATCCGCATGTTGCTCGGCGACAAGACCCTGGCCCAGACTAATATCGAGGCCGATGCCAAGGCCGCGACAGACCAGTTCTTTGCCCTCTACGGGGCGGATACAACGCAATAAAGGGGAACAACCATGCGCGTTTATTACGATCGTGATGCCGATCTCAACATCATCAAGTCCAGGAAGGTCGCGATTGTCGGCTACGGTTCGCAGGGCCATGCCCATGTGCTGAACCTGCGCGACTCGGGCGTGACCGACGTCGTCGTGGCGCTGCGTCCCGGCTCCCCATCGGCCAAGAAGGCCGAGGGCGAAGGCCTCAAGGTGATGTCGGTTGCCGACGCTGCCAAGTGGGCAGACGTGATCATGATGCTGACCCCGGACGAGCTCCAGGCCGATATCTACAAGCAGCACATCGAGCCGAACATCCGTGACGGCGCCGCGCTGGCATTTGCGCACGGCCTCAACGTGCACTTCAACCTGATCGAGCCCAAGTCGACTGTCGACGTGATCATGATCGCGCCCAAGGGCCCGGGCCACACCGTGCGTGGCGAATACCAGAAGGGTGGCGGTGTGCCATGCCTGATCGCCGTGCACCAGGACGCGTCGGGCAATGCCCATGACATCGCGCTGGCCTATGCATCGGGTGTTGGCGGCGGCCGTTCGGGCGTCATCGAGACGAATTTCCGCGAAGAATGCGAGACCGACCTGTTCGGCGAACAGGCCGTGCTTTGCGGCGGTCTGGTCGAGCTGATCCGCGCTGGTTTCGAAACGCTGGTGGAAGCCGGCTACGCGCCCGAAATGGCTTATTTCGAGTGCCTGCACGAAGTGAAGCTGATCGTCGACCTGATCTACCAGGGCGGCATTGCCAACATGAACTACTCGATCTCGAACACTGCTGAGTGGGGCGAGTATGTCACCGGTCCGCGCATCATCACCTCGGAAACCAAGGCCGAGATGAAGCGCGTGCTGCACGACATTCAGTCGGGCAAGTTCACCAGCGACTGGATGCAGGAAATCAAGGCCGGCGGCTCGCGCTTCAAGGCGACCCGTCGTCTGGCTGACGAACACCAGATCGAAGCCGTCGGCGCGCAGCTGCGCGACATGATGCCCTGGATCAAGGCCGGCGCGCTGGTCGACAAGGCAAAGAACTAAGACGATTACAAACGGGGGCTTCGGCCCCCGTTTTCTTTTGCGCGCTATTTTCAGTATACAGCAGATCCCAGTGCGATGTCGGGCTGGGCTTTGATAGTAAATTTGAATTCTATATAGTTCAAAGCTGAATAAATTCGTCGATCGATCTAAAATTGAGTATTTTATTCAATAATAGAAGCGTTTGTCTCGATGAATATTCTGTTTTGTTCAGCCTCTTATTCATCTCCAAGGAACCCTGGAACCTTTGTTGGGTCCGTTCGTTCTTCCTGCAGCCATGGCGCATCGCGGCTTCGATGGCTTGCATGGCGTGCAGTGCATCGTCCTGACGCCAGATTTTCAGACGCTTAGATCCCAGGCGATTTTCGACGGGTGGCAGTTATGCCGCGCGAGGCTTGTCGATTTCTTGAACACCGTTCCGTGCTCGCGGTGAGGCTAAACGGGCACACTGAAGTCGGAGATTACCAATGAAGAAGCTTATCTTCCTGGCGATTGGTTTTACTGCACTTGCCGGGTCCGCATTCGCGCAGGGGACGAACCCCGTTTATGTGTTCAAGGACGTTGATATCGACGGCGACAATTACGTCTCGATGTCCGAAGCACAGGCACGGGCGCCGGATATTACCCTGGGCCAGTACATGAACGCTGACTCGGACAAGGACGGGAACCTGAACCAAGACGAGTTCGCGGTCGCGTTGAAGGCCTATATGGCAGCGCACGCCGCTATGTAAAATGGCGTCAGATGGTAATGGGCCGGCGCGACTTTTGTCGCTTGCCGGCCCATTATCTTGTTCGATGCCCGGTGGTCCCGACATTTTGCGTTTTAGCAGACTCCCCAGCGGCGCCAGCCTGATCTAAACCTGTGCGCGGCCCGATCGGGCCCTGGGGGGGATTCGACCATGGCCAATGACGCCGATATCGCGCTGGTGAAACGCCAGGAGCAGGAATTGGTGCTGAGTCAATTCGATGAGGCGGTTGCCTATGCGCTGGGCTCGTCGATCCGCGCGCGTGCGCTGGCGGAAGGCCTTGGCCTGGTGGTCGATATCCGGACCTGGGACCGGCAGATGTTCTTTGCGGCGACCGCGGGCACCAGTGCCGACAATGCCGAATGGGTACGCCGCAAGATCAATTCCGTACGTCGGTTCCAGCGCGCCAGCTATCGGCTGGTGCTGGAGCGCGGCGAGGGGCCGTTTTTGCCGCAGTCCGGCGTTGATCCAGCCGATTACGTTATCGCCGGAGGTGGATTTCCATTGCGGGTTGCCGGAGCCGGGATTATCGGCTGCCTGACGATTTCGGGCCTGCCGGGGCGCTCTGATCATGGTGTTGCCGTCGATGCCCTGTGCGACCATCTGGGGCGAGACCGGGCCGCGTTCGCGCTGTTGCCGGAATAGTGCGCTCGATGTTGCGATTTTTCTGCACTGGGATGCTGTGATGAAACTCAATTATCTGCTGCTCGACGTGTTCACGCAGGATCGCCTGGCAGGCAATCCGCTGGCGGTGGTGACGAAGGGCGATGGCCTGCTCGATGGCGAGATGCAGGCGATTGCCCGTGAGTTCAACCTTAGCGAGACGGTGTTCATCTTCAAGCCGCAGGCCGAGCGCAATACGGCCGCAGTGCGCATCTTCACGCCGACGACGGAACTGCCATTTGCCGGCCACCCGACTGTTGGGTCTGCCGTGGTGCTGGGGCTGCAGAACAAGGTCACGGCGGTGCGGATCGAGAGAAGGTGGGGCTGATCACGGCCCTGTTCGAGCGTCGTGACAAGCGGGGCGGTGAGGCGCGCTTCGCGCTGCCGCGCCTACCCAGCCGGATTGCGTCGCTGACCGACCGGCTCGGCATGGCGCAGGCCCTGGGCATCGATATCGACGACATCGGTTGCGATGTGTTGCAGCCGGCGGTGTTCTCGGCCGGCGTAACCTTCCACCTCGTGCCGGTGCGCAATGCCGAGGTGCTCCGCCGGATCAATATCAATACAAGGATATGGGATAGCGTATTCTCGCATGACCACAACTCGGCCTATGTCTTTACCCGCACGCCCGAGGAGTCCGACAATGACCTGGCGGCGCGGATGTTCGGGATGGATGTGGGCGAGGATCCGGGCACCGGCTCGGCCGCCGCAGCGCTGATCGGGCTGCTGGCCGAGAATAGCGATGTCGCCAATGGCCAGACCGATTTCGTGCTGCGCCAGGGCCATGAAATGGGCCGCCCCTGCCGCATCACCATCCAGTTGCGGATGGAAAACGAGGTGCTGACCCATGGTGGCATCGGCGGGCATGCGGTGATTGTCGGTGAGGGCGTGCTGGATCTGGGTGATTAGTGTCGGCGGCAGTTTTTTCTGTCGCCAGCCGTCTGTCACCTGCCATTCACCTTCCTCTTCCTTGCTGCCCGCGGACTTGATCCGCAGGTCATTCCCAACACGGCACAAGCGGTGAGCGGCCCACGGGTCAAGCAACCGTGGGCAGCGCGGTGGGGTGCGCTTGACTTGTTGATCAGCACCAATGGCGAGCCTCTGCAAGTCGTGCTAAGTAACGCCGTCATTTCCAACGTTGAGGGGCGGGGACGTGGACGTTTTCATCAATATTGTAATCTTTGTGCACATCGTGGCATTTATCGCCGGCGGGTCCAATAGTGTGGTTGGGCCGGTAATCGCGGCGCGGCTGGGTGGGGCGACGCCCGCGCAACGCGATGCCTATTATGGGGTGATGAACCAGCTGGCGCAGGTGGGCAAGGTCGCCATGGTGGCCCTGCTGGTCAGCGGGCCGCTGATCCTGTGGCTGCGCTATGGCGGGCTGGACGGGGCCAGCATCTGGTTCTGGATCAAGATGGTGCTGGTGGCGGTGATGCTGGTGGCCATCGTCATTGGCGGGATCAATGACAAGAAGGCGCAGGCCGGGGACCATGCGGCCGAACAGGTCGCTGAAACCGCGCACAAGATTACCGGTGCGGCCTTCGCTGGAGTAATTCTCGCCGCGGTTTTTGCCTTCGGCTAGGGCACCGGTCGCAAAAAGTGACTATCGGCACCGCCTTGGGCTTGCACCGGGCGGTGGATTCGCGCATTCTCTGTTCAGAAATCGGGACTGAACCTATGCAGCGCAAGCGCGCAATCGCCATTGCTATCGAACAGCGCCAGGCCTTTCAGGCCCGGCTGTTGATTGCTGCTGGCATGCTGCTGCTTCCCGCGCTCATCCTCCTTCTTATCAGCCCCTGATCACCGGCAGTTCGCTAATGCGGACGGGTCGTCAGGGGATTACGCCATAAGCCGAACAGCAAATGTCCGGCCTGCAGAGCCATGAGCTTTGGGCCGCTTGATAGGACGACCAGCATGACCGCCGCCAATACCGAGACCAATAAAGACCGCGTTTTCATCTTCGACACCACGCTGCGTGATGGCGAGCAATCGCCCGGCGCGACGATGACGCTCGAAGAAAAGCTGCAGGTCGCCGAGGCGCTGGACGAGATGGGCGTCGATATCATCGAGGCCGGTTTCCCCATTGCTTCCACCGGCGATTTCGAGGCTGTGGTGGCCGTGGCCAAGCAGGTCAAAAATGCCACTGTTGCCGGGCTGGCCCGCGCCATCACTGCCGATATCGACCGCGCCGGCGAGGCGGTGCGCCACGCCCGGAAGGGTCGCATCCACACATTCGTTTCCACCTCGCCGATCCATCTGGCCCACCAGATGAAAAAGACCGAGGACGAGGTGATCGAGATCATCGCCCGCACCGTGGCGCAGGCCCGCAACCTGATCGACGATGTCGAATGGTCGGCAATGGACGCGACCCGCACGCCGCTGGAATTCCTCAAGCGCTGCGTCGAGACCGCAATCAAGGCCGGTGCCACCACCATCAACCTGCCCGATACGGTGGGTTATGCGGTGCCCGACGAGCATGAGGCCATGTTCCGGACCATCATCACCTCGGTGCCGGGCGCCGACAAGGCGATCTTCTCGGCCCATTGCCACAATGATCTGGGCCTGGCCGTGGCCAATTCGCTGGCCGCGGTGCGCGGTGGCGCCCGTCAGGTGGAATGCACCATCAATGGCCTGGGCGAACGTGCCGGCAATGCGGCGCTGGAAGAAATCGTGATGGCGCTGCGCACCCGTGGCGACATCCTGCCCTACCAGACAGAAATCGAAACCACCCATCTCGCTCGCGCCAGCCGCATCGTTTCGGCAGCGGCGAATTTCCCGGTGCAGTACAACAAGGCCATCGTCGGCAAGAATGCCTTCGCGCATGAAAGCGGCATCCATCAGGATGGCATGCTGAAAAATGCCGAGACCTATGAAATCATGACCCCGGCCAGCGTCGGCATCAAGGCAACCACCCTGGTGATGGGCAAGCATTCGGGCCGCGCCGCCTTCAAGGACAAGCTGAAGGAACTGGGCTACGAATTGGGCGACAATGCCTTCCAGGAAGCCTTCCAGCGCTTCAAGGATCTGGCGGACCGCAAGAAGCATGTCTATGACGCCGATATCGTGGCGCTGGTGGATGATGAAGTCGGCTCGGTCGGCGACCGCATCAAGCTGGTGGACATGGAAGTCGTGTCCAAGACCGGCGGCGTGCACAAGGCCAACATTACCCTCACGATCGACGGCGAAGAAACTTCGGTGAGCTTTGAGGGGACCGGCTCGGTCGATGCGATCTTCAACGCCATCAAGGAAGCAGTCGGCCAGCAGCCGCATCTGGTGCTCTATGCCGTCGATGGCGTCACTGGCGGCACCGATGCGCAGGCATCGGCGCATGTGCGGCTGGAGATGAACGGCCGTATCGTTTCGGGCAATGCGGCCGAGCCGGATACGCTGGTGGCCTCGGCTCGCGCTTACCTCAATGCCTATAATCGCCTGCTGATCGAACGCGGTGCTTCGGCACAGGGCGCGATGGCCGGCTAGAACTGCATGGCAGGGGTGCCCGGCTCATCTTGCGCGTGACGCTGCTTTGCGGCACGAGTTGGATGGCAATCATCAGGGGCACCCCCGCCATTGACGCTCAGGTCTGAAATTCGCGGGATATTGACCGGCGTGTCGCTGGTGGCGGCGGTGGTGCTGGTGGCGATCAGCATGCCGCCCCGCATTCCCGGGCAGGAATTGCTGCATAGCCTGCGGTTCCACATCGCCCTGGTCTGCCTGGTCCTGCCGCTGTTGCTGCTGATCAACGGCGCCTGGATTCGCGCGTCGCTGGTGGGCTTGCTGGTGGCGCTCAGCCTCGGGCAGGGGGCGCTGATCGTGCGGGCGCAGCAGGCGACGCGCGCGCCGCTGCCGGGGGAGGATGCCCCGGCCTTCACGCTGATGAGTTTCAACGTCCTTTCCAGCAATCGCTCCGGGCGGGAGCTGGCGGATTACATCATCGCCTCGGCGCCCGATATTGCGGTGATCATGGAAGCGCCTGGGATTGCGCGCTATTTGCCCGACCTGCTGCAGACGTTTCCCTACAAGCTTGGCTGCGAGGGCCGTGCCACCTGCGATCTGATGGTGCTGTCGCGCACGCCGTTTACCAGTGGTCGGGTGTTGCCGCTTTATCCGTTGAACCGGGAGCGGCTGATCCTTGGCGTGACCGAAATTGCCGGGCAGAGCGTCAATATTGTCGGCGTGCATCTCAGCAAGCCGTATTTCGACGAAACTGCCAACATCGAGCTGGAGAGCGTCGAGGACGCCCTGATTGGCGTTGACGGGCCAATGGTGCTGGCGGGCGATCTCAACGCTGCCGCCTGGTCGCGCAGCGTTGCCCGCTTTGTCGAGCAGTCCGGGCTAGAACCGCCGCCGTCCTATCCCGCGACCTGGCCGGTTCGCGCGGGGGCATTTGGCGTGCCCATCGACAATGTATTCTCGCGGCACGGGGCGGTGATCGAATCGATCAGCGCCACGCCATCATCGTTCGGGTCGAACCATTTTGGACTGATCGCGAAGGTGCGGTTGGCGGAGTAGGGGGGTGGGCGGTTGGTGGCGCCCACGCTGAGCTTGCAGCTTGCTTCATTCCTGATCCAAACCCGGAGTCATTCCCGCGAAGGCGGGAATCCATTCTTGTTTGCACCGGAGCCGAAGAATGGATTCCCGCCTTCGCGGGAATGACTCCGGGGATTTGAGAATGACCTGCGAGACGTTTGCACCGAGAGGGCGACTACTAGCGCCCCGCGTGCTGCACAGCCTCTGGCAACATGGCCTCGAACAGGTCCAGGTCTGCGTCCAACCCAACCGACACGCGGATGCAGCGATCCAGGCCCGGTGTCATCGGTTTGCGGATGAAGACGCCGCGTTCGGCGAGGCCTTTCAACACGGCGCCGGCGAAAGCGCCGTCACGGCCGCAGTCGATGGCGACGAAATTGGTGGCGGAGGGCAGGGGCACGAGGCCATTGGCTTCGGCAATGCGGGCGATGCGGCGACGGGCTGCGGCAGTGCGCTCGACCACTTCGGCCAGGTAGGCATGCTCGCCAATGGCGGCGATGGCGGCGGCCTGGGCGATATTGTTAACGCCGAAATGGTTGCGGACCCGCTCGAAGGCACGAATCGTCGTTGCTTCGCCAATGGCATAGCCGCAGCGCAGCCCGGCCATGCCATAGGCCTTGGAGAAGGTGCGCAGCCGCAGCACATTGGGGCGGCTGGTATCGATCGCGGGCAGCGTGCCGGCCGGCGCCAGCTCGCCATAGGCTTCGTCGAGCAGCAAGAGGGTCGTGGGCGGCACCGCCTCGATAAAGCGCTGTACGGCCTCGGCGGGCCACCAGCTGCCCATCGGATTGTCGGGGTTGGCCAGATAGACGATCTTGGCCTGCTGGCGCCGGGTAGCGGCCAGCAGGCCCTCGAGATCCTCGCGATCATCGATATAGGGCACTGTATGCAGCTGGGCGCCAAAGCCGGTCACGTGATAGTTGAAGGTGGGATAGCCGCCCAACGAAGTGACCACGCTGTCGCCGGGGCCGGCGAACAGCCTGACGCAGAGCCCCAGCACGCCGTCGACGCCCTCTCCCACGGTGACTTCATCGGCCTTGATGCCGTGATGATCAGCCAAAGTCTGGCGCAGCAGAAAGACTTCGGGATCGCAGTATTTCCAGCTGTCATTTGTTGCCTGGATCATGGCGTTAAGAACTGCGGGGGCCGGGCCAAAGCGAGACTCATTGGCGCCCAGCCGGGCGCGAAAGGCACGGCCAGAAGCCCGTTCCAGCGCCTCTGGCCCGACAAAGGGCACGGTTTCGGGCAGGCGGGCGGCAATCGGGGTCAGTGCAGGCCGGATCATGGCTGGGGTCTCGGTACAGATTCGCCTGCCATCCTATTCGGACGTGCGAGGCCTGCAAGGCCGCGATTTGCCTGGGCCCGGCAGGGATTGGCCGCGATAGCGAGCAGTCGTTAACGCCGCAGCGGCAAATGGTTACTGGCATGGCCCAGCCATGACAACACTGGCACAGTCTAGAATGGTTATGCACAGGGCCTGGGGCGTGTGCGCGGCTGAAAGGCCCGGAAATCGGGTGCTTTGCGGCCCTTGTTATTAGATTGCATTTGAAACAAATCCCGCCGATCCGCGAAAGATTGCAGAAGGCATGAAGGGCCCAGTTTCTGCTCACACCAAACGGTGCCTCTCCGTCGATTCGCTTAACTCAGGAGCTCCTGCGATGCCTCCCACCTATGTGCTTGCCCGTGACCATCTCGAGCGTGCGGCCACCATCCTGCAGGGCACGGACAGTCGCTCCCAGCAACTGCGCCACATCATTGAACGCACCATCGCCTTGATGGACGATTTCCGCCGCCAGGAAGCGCCGGAGAACGAAAACATCCTGGATCTCGAAAGCATCCGCCGCCAGCGCGGAATCATCTGATTGCCCAATCTGCCCAGGGCGCCAGAAGGCGCCCCGGGCGGATGGCCTATATGCCGGTTCGAGTTTCCGGATTGGCCTCATTGGGGTTTGGCGCGACATTGATCAGCGCCTTCTCTTCCTTGCTCCCGTCCAGTTCCCTGTTCAAAGCCAGCTTGGCCTGCTCGGTCAGATCAAAGAGCACGGCCAGATATTGCGGGGTCTTTACCCAGGCGCGCAACTGCATGTTGACGGCAGAGCCTGTGAAACTGTCGACATGCACCGAAGGGGGTGGATTGACCTCAACCCGCTCGTCGCTGGTAGCGATCCGCAACAGGATCTTGCGGGAATTGGCAATGTCGATGCTGTCGGGCACGCTGACATTGACGTCCACCCGCCGCCGCGGCTCGCGGCTGTGGTTGGTGATGGCCGATGCCCACAGCTTCTGGTTGGGCGTAAATATGTAAAGCCCGCTCGATGAGCGCAGCCGGGTGCCGAACAGACCGATTTCCACCACCACGCCAGCGACGCCATCGCCCTGGATGAACTCGCCAATGGCGATGGGGCGCAGCCAGAGCAGCATCAGGCCGGCGGCGATATTGGACAGCGTGCCCTGCAGCGCCAATGCGATTGCCAGACCCGCCGCGCCCAGCACCGCCAGAATCGTCGTGCTGGCCACACCGAGCAGGTTGAGCGCGGCGATGATGGCAAATCCCATGATTCCATAGCGCACCACCTGCGAGAGCAGCGGGCCGTAATTCTGATCCACGCCATTGGCGCGCGAGAACAGCCGGAGGATGCCGCGCGCCGCCAGGCGGGCGAGGAACCAGCCGGCGAGCAGAAGCGCGGCGGCGGTCAGCACCAGGACGGCATGATCGGCCAGCCAATGCACAGGCAGATAGAGAAAATCGGAATCGGGCATAAAGAAAAAAGTCCAGGATTGCTGCGGCTTCCGCGCCGCTGCGACATCTTAGCAAAGCTTTGCGACGAGGAAACTGGCCAAGGGCGCTAGACAGGCGAGAATCCCTTGGCTATACAGCGCTCACTTTGGAGCCCCAGGCAGTGGGCGAGTAGCTCAGCTGGTAGAGCAGACGACTCTTAATCGTCGGGTCCACGGTTCGAATCCGTGCTCGCCCACCAAAGTCCTCCCCCGGGAATACAGGGGAAATTCACAAGCCGATGAATGCTGCCACCGGAACGGGCGAAAGCGCGCTGCCGGTGTTTGCCTTGCCAGTTCTTGCCGTTCCGATGATTGCCCGGTGCGGGCGGGGACGGAGGAGTCTGTCGCTAAGCTGTCATGGCGGGCCTCAAACCCCAAGAATTCTGCGACTTTGGTTGGTGAGCTGTCGCTTCGCGCTTTCCCTTGGACGGCTTGGGCGCTATTAGCGCAGCACAATTGTATTTGCCCAACCCCAGAGGGATAACCCCACAATGTTCGGTCTCGACGCCAGCTTCGTCAGCTCGTTCTTCCAGGTCATCATGATTGACCTCGTCCTCGCCGGCGACAATGCCGTCGTTATCGGCCTTGCCGCCGCCGGGTTGCCCAAGGAGATGCGCAGCAAGGCCATCCTGATCGGCATCGCGGCCGCGACCGTCATGCGTATCGGCTTTGCCCTGATCACCACCCAGCTGCTGGCGGTTACTGGCCTGCTGCTGGTCGGTGGCCTGCTGCTGCTGTGGGTCTGCTGGAAGATGTACCAGGAGCTCAAGGCCGGTCATCCCGATGACCACCCGGTCGTTCTCGACGCCGATGGCAATGCAACTGCGCCCAAGGCGAAGACGCTGCGTCAGGCCGTCATCCAGATCATCATTGCCGACGTGTCGATGTCGCTGGACAACGTGCTGGCCGTGGCCGGCGCCGCGCAGCACCATCCCGAAGTGCTGGTGTTCGGTCTGATCCTGTCAGTTGCGCTGATGGGCCTGGCGTCCTCGTTCATCGCCTCGCTGCTCAACAGGCATCGCTGGATCGCCTGGGTCGGCCTGGTCATCATCCTCTACGTCGCCGTCAAGATGATCTACGAAGGCGCCGACCAGTTGCTGGGCTATACGCTGCCAACCATTCCGTTCATCGGCGGTGGGCATCCCCCGGTTCCTGTTGTGGTCCCGGCAGCTTAGTCTTTGGTAACCACCCAATGATCTTTGCGGCATTGCTGCCGCAAAGATAGGAAATTGCTCATCTTGGGGAGCTAGCGTTCGGCAGTCCTGAATTGTGCCGGAACCCCCAAGATGTCTGCAACCGCCGATCGATTGGTCCAGCCGAATACGGCCGTGGGCCACCAGAAGGTCGCGGCGTCGGCCACACCTGCTGCCGAACTCGAGATGCGGATGGTCTCGGGCCCTGAATGGGACCGGATCGTCGCCGGGTTCGACGCGGTCTGCCAGGAGCAGCTTTACGCCTTTGCCGTTGCGCGCTGGCCTGCAGTCAAGCAGGAGCCCATGCTGTTCCTGCTGGGGGGCGAAGTGGTTGGCGGCGCGCTGGTGATGATCCAGCCCTTGCCCCTGGGCCTCAGCCATATCGCGGTTTCCAAATGGGGACCAATGCAGCGCGATGGCAGCCGCGCCGATGCCGATGTCATCTATGCCGGCATGATCGAGGCCCTGATGGCAGAATATGCGCACAAGCGTGGATTGATGCTCTCGGTGCTGCCACGCGCGTCGCTGGCGCCCGGCAATGGCGAATATGCCCATCTGATCAAGCGCGGCTTCAAGCGCGGTAGCGCGCTGATGTTTCCCAATCGCTACATCGTCAACCTGCGTCTCGACGATGCGGCGCAGCGCAAGAGCTTCAACCAGAAATGGCGCTACCACCTCAACAAGTCGGAAAAGGCCGGGCTGAGCTTCGAGCATGCCGGGCCCGAGCGGGTGGGGGAGTTCGAGGCGCTGTATCAGGCGATGGCCGATCGCAAGCAGTTTCCGGATCATTCGGCCTATGACACGGTGCCGCTGCTGATGGCGCTGGACGAGCCGGCGCTGCGGCCAGAGCTGTTCTTTGTTCGCCATGAGGGCGAACTGGTCGCGGGGGCGGTGATCTTCAAGGCGGGCGAGCGCGCCGTCTACCTTTATGGCGCCACCAATGACAAGGCGCTGCCGCTGCGCGCCGGCTATTTCATGCATTGGCACATCATCCGCTGGCTGCGCGATAATACGCCAGCCAATTGGTATGACCTGGGTGGCACCGATGGCTTCCAGGGGCTGCATCAGTTCAAGAAGGGCATGGTCGGCGATGCCGGCGTGATCGAGCCGGTGCCGCCGGTGGCCAATTATGCGTCGAAGCCATTGGCATACCTGCTGGGCAATGGCGCGTTTCTGGCGCGCGATGCCTATTACCAGTTGCGGCGCATGGCCGAGGGGCTGTTGTCATCCAAGGCGCGGCCCAATCAGGCACGCGCCGGGGGCGACGAGTCGGCGCCATGAGCCTCGCCCGGCGCCTGGCCTCGCAATCGAGCGTGATCTTCGGCGCCCGCCTCGGCGGGGCCGGTTTGATCTTCCTCGTGCAGGCGCTCATCGCCCGCAATTGGGGCGCGGACCTGCTGGGCGAGTATCTGATCGCTGTTGCCACGGTGAACCTGATCGCGGTGGTGATGCCGCTGGGCTTTCATACGGTCGGCACCTATTTTGCCGCCGAGTACCGGGCGCGCAATGAGCGGTCGTCGCTGAACCGGTTTCTGATGCGGGCCTATGGGCATATCGCAGCGGTGCTGGTGCTGGTGCTGATTTTGGGCCAGCCGGTGCTCGCGCTTCTGGGGCAGTCCGGCTCGGTGCTGGCACAACATTTCGGGCCGGTGTGCCTGCTCGCCTTCGCCACCGCCATGGTCTACGTCAATGGCGCGGTGCTGGTGGGGCTGAAGCGGCCGCTGGCGGGGTTTCTCGCCGACACGATCTTTCGGCCGATGATCGTGTTCTGCGCCTTCCTGATGGCGAGCACGCTGGCAACGCCGTTCGAAGGCTTTTCCCAGATGCTTTGGGTCATTGCGCTGGGCTATGTGAGCGTGGCGCTGGTGCATTTTGGCTTCGTCATGCTGACGGTGCGGACAATGCCCGATGATAAGCCCATTCGCGACGGCGAAGTGCGGCGGTGGTGGCGGTTTGCGCTGCCCTGGGTGCTGATCTCGCTAGCGACGGATTTCTTCTTCGATATCGATCTGCTGCTGCTGTCGCATAGCCTCAGCCGCGAGGAACTGGCGGTGTTCGGCGTCTGCACCCGCATTTTCTCGCTGGTCTCGTTTGGCGTTGCGGCGGTCTATGCGGTGACGCTGCCCGATATGTTCGAGAGCGAGGCCAAGGCCGACCGCGCCGAATTCAACCGCAAGATTGGCGAGGCAAACCTCGTGGCCAGTGGCCTGTCGGTGCTGCTGTTCCTGATGATGCTGGTGCTTGGGCCATTTGCGCTGATGCTGTTCGGCCCCAGCTTCGCCGTCGGGGCCATGCCGCTGGCGGTGTTGTGTCTGGCGCTGGTGGTGCGTTCGGTGATGGGGCCGGCATCGCTGGTGCTGTCCATCCATGATCGGCCCTATGCCAGCCTGCCGGCGGTGGGGCTGGGCGTGGTTTCACTGGTGGCGTTCAATGCCGTACTGGTGCCACCCTTCGGATTGATGGGGGCGGCGCTGGCGGCGATCTCGGCGATCACGCTGTGGTCGGTGGCGCTGTGGTGGCTGGCGCTGCGCACGGCCAAGGTCGATGTGTCGATCATGGCGCATTGGCGTGGGCGGCGAGAGGCCGCGCGGGTGTAGGTCGTTGATCCGCTAGCTTCATTTCCGCCATTCACAGCGCTGCCCTCGGACTTGATCCGAGGGCCATTCTCAGCGCGGCACAAGCGGCGAGTGGTCCACGGGTCAGGCCCGTGGACAGCCCGGTGGGGAGTTGGGAGATGTGGGGTGACTTGCGCATGTCCGCACACTGCCGCCGCTGCAACCCACGGAGTCATTCCCGCGCAGGCGGGAATCCATTCTTGAAACGCTGGATGAAGAATGGATTCCCGCCTACGCGGGAATGACCCGGTGAAAAGGGGGGAATGGCGGTTGAATGGGGCGGCGGCAGTGCGTGGTGCGCGCCAGTCGCGCCCTCCTTACGCCCCCACCAAGCTCTCGAATCGCTTCCGGAGCCGGCCCAGGCGGCCGATATTGACGCCGCTGTCGTAGTCGTCGCTGACCTTGGTGTAGGGCTTTTCGACGAAGACGTAGTCCTGGCCGAAAATGTGCTTTTCCAGCACGCAGACTTCCTTGTAGCCGTAGCGGCGCAGCAGCAGCAGGGCGACGGCGTTTTCAGGGCGAACGAAGGTATAGGCCTTGTGGAAGCGGCCATTGTCCCAATGCGCGTCGAAGGCGCGCATGCCGAACATGCCCAGTTTGGTATCGCGGAAATCGGGGAAGACCCAGGACCAGTAGCGGAAAATGGCGCCACATTCGGGGCCGGAAACCATGGCGCCGCCGGGCTTGCCATCGCTCTGCATGATCATGATGTGCCAGGGGTCCAGCGCCATCAGATTGCGCAGAAACGTCTTGTTGAGACGGCCCATTTCATGGACCTTGAAGCGGTCACTGTAATGAGGCGAGGTCTGGATCACGTCCATCAATTGAGCGTGGATCATGTCGATATCGGCGGGCGTCGCTGCCCGTACTGTCATTTCAGTCATCGTGCCCCCATCGAGTTGACAGAGCATAGCAAACGGGTCATCGAACCCGAAGCGGGGGCACATTACGCAGTTAATGGCCCGTAGTGTGGACGCGGAGGGGAATACCCACTAAGTCGCACCCGCCAACCCTTGCCGCAGGCAGGGGCGGACACTAGAACGGTTCTCGGGAGAGATAGGGAGGAAGACTATGAGCGAGCAGCTCGTATTCCAGCCAAGTGCGGCTGCGATCGCACGCACCCATGTAACCAAAGATCAGTACGAGCAGCTTTATGCGCGCTCCGTCAGCGATCCCAACGGCTTCTGGGCCGAGCAGGCGCAGCGGATCGACTGGATGAAGTCGCCGACGATCATCAAGAACTCGACCTTCCAATATCCGGATGTGTCGATCAAATGGTTCGAAGATGGCGTGCTCAACATCTCTGCCAATTGCATCGACCGGCATCTGGTCGAGCGCGGCGATCAGGTCGCGATCATCTGGGAACCCGATGATCCGAAGGCCGAGGCCGAATATATCACCTATGCCAAGCTGCACGAGAAGGTCAGCCGCTGCGCCAATGTCCTGAAGTCGCTGGGCGTGCGCAAGGGTGACCGCGTCACCATCTACCTGCCGATGATTCCGCAGGCGGCCTACGCCATGCTGGCCTGTGCCCGCATTGGCGCGATCCATTCGGTGGTGTTTGGCGGTTTCTCGCCCGACGCGCTGGCCGGCCGCATCAATGACTGCGATTCCAAGGTGGTGATCACCGCCGACGAAGGCCGTCGCGGTGGCAAGACCGTGCCGCTCAAGGCCAATGTCGACAAGGCGCTGCAGGACGCCCCCGGCGTCGAAAAGGTGCTGGTGGTCCACAATACCGGTGCGGACGTGCTCATGAAGGGCAGCCGCGACGTGTGGTGGCATGAAGCCGCTGCCGGCGTCGAGCCATTCTGCGATCCCGAGCCGATGAATGCGGAAGATCCGCTGTTCATCCTCTATACGTCGGGTTCGACCGGCAAGCCCAAGGGCGTGTTGCACACCACGGGCGGCTACATCGTCTATGCGTCGCTGACCCACCAGCTCAATTTCGACTATCGCGATGGCGAGGTCTATTGGTGCACCGCCGACGTCGGCTGGGTCACCGGGCACACCTATATCGTCTATGGGCCACTGGCCAATGGCGCGACCACCGTGATGTTCGAAGGCATTCCGAGCTATCCCGATGTGGGCCGGTTCTGGGAAGTCGTCGACAAGCACAAGATCAATATCTTCCACACTGCGCCGACCGCCATCCGCGCCCTGATGGGCGCCGGCACCGAATGGGTGGAAAAGGCCGATCTGTCGTCGCTGCGCCTCCTGGGTACGGTGGGTGAGCCGATCAATCCGGAAGCCTGGATGTGGTACCACAAAAATGTGGGCCGCGGCCGCTGCGAGATCGTCGATACCTGGTGGCAGACCGAAACCGGTGGCGTGCTGATTTCGCCGCTGCCCGGCGCCATTGCCACCAAGCCGGGTTCGGCCACGCTGCCATTCTTTGGCGTCGAGCCGATCGTGCTGTCGCCCGAAGGGCGGTTGCAGGAGCAGACCAAGGCCGAAGGCGTGCTCGCCATCAAGGAGAGCTGGCCGGGGCAGGCGCGCACCATCTGGGGCGACCACAGCCGGTTCGTTTCGACCTATTTCGAGACCTATAAGGGCTATTACTTCACTGGCGACGGCTGCCGCCGTGACGAAGACGGCTATTACTGGATCACGGGGCGCGTCGATGACGTGCTCAACATCTCCGGTCACCGCCTCGGCACCGCCGAAATCGAAAGCGCGCTGGTCAGCCATCCCAAGGTCAGCGAAGCCGCTGTCGTTGGCTATCCGCACGATCTCAAGGGGCAGGGCATCTATTGCTATGTTACCCTGATGTCGGGCGAGACCAGCGATGAGGCGCTCAAGATCGAGCTGCGTAACTGGGTCCGCAAGGAAATCGGCCCGATCGCCACGCCGGACCTGATCCAGTGGGCGCCGGGCCTGCCCAAGACGCGTTCAGGCAAGATCATGCGCCGTATCCTGCGCAAGGTCGCCGAGAACGATTTTGGTTCGCTGGGCGATACCTCGACGCTGGCCGATCCGGCCGTGGTCACCGATCTGATCGAGAACCGGCAGAATCGCTGATCGCAGCATGATCTGAACAAGGTCACGGGCGGAAATCCCAAGATTTCCGCCCGATCTTTTTGGCGCGGCGTCGTCAGCCGAAAGGTTGAAGAACGGCGGACGCCCCCGATACGCCAGTCTGCATCGTTGCATTTTCAGGCGGGCAGTTCATCCTCCAAATGGATGATGCCATTGTTTCGACGGCATTTTGGGGTCAATTTGGGACATCGAATCTTTTCCCCGGATGATCCTGTGCTGTTTTCGCTTCCCCGGTGCCTCACCGCGCTCGCCCTTGTCATTGGCTTTGCCACCCCCAGCATGGCGGCAAGCCTTGAGGAAATGGCGGGCCAGATGATCGTTGTCGGGTTCCAGGGCGATAGCGCCGGTGATGCGTCCGTCAAGGCGCTGGCAGACGAATTGGCCGCCGGGCAACTGGGCGGGGTCATGTTTCTCAAGACCAATGTCAAAAGCCTCGACGCCGTGGGCGCGATGAATGCTGCGTTCCGCGCCGCCAGCCCCAACCTGGTTCCCTTTCTCACGCTCGACCAGGAGGGCGGGGCAGTCGAGCGGCTGACCAAAGATGTCGGCTTCAAGGAAGTGCCGAATGCGGCGACCGTCGCCAAGGGTTCAGTCGCCGAGGCGCAAGCCATTTACGCCGGCATGGCCGACGGTATTGCCAAGCTTGGCTTCACGGTCAATTTCGGCCCGGTAGCCGATATCAATCTCAATCCAGACAACCAGGTGATTGCCAAGTTTGGCCGCGCCTTTGGCAAGGATGCCGAGACGGTTACGGCCTATGACAAGGCCTTCATCGCGGCGCACCAGCAGGCTGGGGTGCTGACCTCGCTGAAGCATTTCCCCGGTCATGGCTCATCGACTGCCGATAGCCATGAGGGCTTTGTTGACATCACGCAGACCTGGAACGATGTCGAACTTGATCCCTATCGGGCGCTGATTGCCGATGGCTATGACGAGTTCGTCATGGTCGGCCACCTCTACCACGCTGATTATTCGGGTGGGGACACCCGCCTGCCGTCGTCGCTATCTCCCGAATGGATTACCGGGGTGCTGCGTAAGGATCTGGGCTTTACGGGCGTCGTCATCTCCGACGATCTGGAAATGGGCGCCATCCGCGAGCATTTTGACCTGGAGCAGACCGTGACCATGGCGGTTCGGGCCGGGATGGACGTGCTGCTGTTCTCCAACACCGCCAAGTACCGTGCGAGCCTTGCCGATGAAATCCGGGCGATCCTGGTGGCGACTGCCGAAGCCGATCCGGCCTTCGCGGCCCGGATCGAAGAGAGCTACCGGCGCATCCTGGCCCTCAAAGCGCGGCTCAACTAGGCCGATTCGCCTGTCCGCCAGCGCTGCGTAGACGCTTTTCCACGGCAGAAAGCCCGGTTTTCCGGGGCTTTTAGGTGCGGCGCGGTCGGCTGTTTCCTCTTGGGAGCGGCGCGGATAGACTGCGCCTCCCTTCGCCCTGTATGTGGGGGGGCAGAAGCAGGAGACGACCGGCCGATGACCGACAGCCGCGAGACCAGATTTGTACGCGCCATGTTCATCTCGGACGTGCATCTGGGCATGAAACCGATTCGCGTCGGTCAGTTGATAGAGTTCCTGCGCTGCCACGACGCCGAGACCATTTACCTGGTCGGCGACATTCTCGACGGCTGGCGCCTGGCCAAGGCCTGGCACTGGCCGGCCGAATACAATGTGCTGATCCAGCTGCTGCTCGACAAGGCCAATGCCGGCGCCCGCATCGTCTACCTGCCGGGCAATCACGACGAATTCCTGCGCGAATATCTCGGCACTTACTTTGGTGAGGTCGAACTCGTTGACCGCACGGTGCACACCACGGCGACCGGGAAGACCTATCTGGTCATCCACGGCGACCAGTTCGACGTGGTGGTGATGAATGCCAAGTGGCTCGCCCATGTTGGCGACTGGGCCTATAATGCCGCGCTGCGCGTCAATATTGCCATCAATTGGGTGCGCCGCCGCCTCGGCCTGCAATATTGGTCGCTCTCGGCCTGGGCCAAGCAGAAGGTCAAGAACGCCGTCTCGGTCATCGGCCGCTTCGAGGAAGCGCTGGTGCACGAGGCCCGCGAGTCGGGCGTGGACGGCGTCATCTGCGGCCACATCCATTTCGCCGACATGCATGACCGGCTGGGCATCCACTACATCAATACCGGCGACTGGGTGGAAAGCTGCACCGCCATCGTGGAAACGCCAGAAGGCAATTTCGAGCTGATCAAGTGGACCGAAATGGTCGCCGGCGAACCCCGCAAATTCCGCATCCGCAGGGCCGATCGTCCAGCTGCAATGTGATGCGCAGGTCAGGGTGAGGGCTGCGGCCCTGCTGGCTCGGCCCATACACCGCATCTCACGCCCCACCACCGCGTCATCCCGGCGAAAGCCGGGACCAAAACTCCCACCCGCAGCCCATCTATCCTTGCCTCCACTGCAACTGCGGCGCATGGTGACGGGCATTGATTTGCGTCCTTTCCCCGGAGCCGTATTGCGATGGGTCTGCCCTTGGCGGCGCGTCTGGCCTCGCCTGCCTCACGAACCAGTCTGTTCTATGCCACGCTGTTTGCGTCGGGCGCCGTTTCCAATCCGTTCCTACCGATCTGGCTGAGCGAGAAGGGCATTTCGACGGCCGAAATCGGCGTGATCAATGCCGCGCCGATCTTTGCGATGATCCTGATCAACCTGATCGTCGGGCGGTTGGCCGACCGGGCCAGCGACTGGCGCACGGTCATCGTCATCGGTTCGCTGATCGCGGCCGTTCCGCCGTTTTTCCTGCTGTTCATGGATGGCTATGTCGCCATCCTGATCATCTGGACGCTGTTGATCGTGCCGTTCCAGGCCATTGCGCCGGTGGTCGATGCCGCCGCCTATCGGATGACGCGGCGGACCGGTCTGAATTTCGGCGCCATTCGGGTCTGGGGCACGATTGGCTTCGTCGCGGTGACGCTGCTGGCGGGGTTTCTGCTGGGCCAGTACGGCCCCGGCGCCTTCGTGCCATTGCTGATCGTTGCCAGTCTTGCTCGGGCGGTGTTCTCCCTGGGCCTGCCGCTGTTCCGCGCGCCTGATGACTATTCGCGCCCCATCCACCCCATTGATGCGCCGATCAATCCGCTGATTGCCATTCGCATCGGCCAGTTGTGGCGACCCTGGTTCCTGCTGACGCTGGTCGGGGCCTCGCTGCTGCATGGCAGCCATATGATGCAGATGGGCTTCGGCGCGCTGGTCTGGGCCGAGCAGGGGGTGCCCGGCTGGGCTATCGGCCTGCTCTGGGCTGTCGCGCCAACGGCCGAAATCCTCGCCATGGTCTATTTCGAGCGCATCACCAAGCGGTTCGCAGCGCGCCACCTGATTCTGCTCGGTTGCCTCTGCGGGGCGCTGCGCTGGTGGGGCTTCGCGCTCGAGCCCGATATCTGGGTGCTGGTGCTGCTGCAGACACTGCACCTGGCGACGGTGGGGCTAACCTTTCTCGGTATCACCAATTTCATCGCCAACTGGACCAGCGAGGACATTGCGGCTGAAGCGCAGAGCTTCTTCGTGATGCTCCGGCAGGTGGTGACCGTGGTGGCGCTGCTGGGCTTCGGCCTGTTGGTCGGCCCCTTCGGGGCGGGGGCTTTCTATGCGGCGGCGGTGATGAGTGGCATCGGTGCGGTTCTGGTATTGGGGTCGCTCATGGTGATGACGCCCAAGGCCGAGCAGCAGAGCTGAGGCGGCGCCTCCACAATAGTGGAAGCATTTGGCTGGCGGTGCCGGATTTTCGCGACTTCTGCGCATCACTACAGCTGGAAGTGTAACCACGGTTACAGGCCCTCTTGAACTTGTCGACAAGACGGGCGACGACTGATTCCGGGCGGCCATCTCGCCCGGAGTTCATTTTCATGCCTTCGGCTCTCACGCGCTTGGCCAGTCCCGAGCTGCGCGCCTCGATATTCCACTTCACGGTGTTTTTGCCGGGTGCTGTCGCGTCGGTCTATCTGGGGATCTGGCTCAGCCAGAAGGGCATTCCCGCCGACCAGATCGGCATTGTCAATTCGGTGCCGGTGCTGTGCCTGCTGGCGCTCAACATCGTGGTGGGCCGGCTGGCCGACAAGGCGGGTGACTGGCGCACTGTCATCATCATCATTGCCTTGCTGGGCGGGGCATTTCCACTGGCGCTTTTCTTCGTCAATGAATTCTGGGGCATCGTGCTGGTCTGGGCGTTCTGCGCTATGGCCTCGGGTTCGATCCCGCCGGTGGTCGATGCGGCCACGGTCAGGCTGACGCAGCGACGGGGCAGCGATTTCGGCGTCATTCGGGCCTGGGGCACGGTCGGCTATGTCGCCGCCGCCGCTGGCGTTGGTGCGGCGATCACCGTGTTTGGGCCGTCGGCGTTCGTGCCGTTGTTCTTTGCCATGGCATTGCTGCGGGCGCTGGCCTCGCTGCTCCTGCCACGATTCCGGGCGCCCGAGCATCAGGTCACTGTCGCGGAGATCAGCAAACCGAAGGTGCGTCTGAGCGCCTCGCTGCAGTTGTGGTTCGTGCTGCCGCTGCTGGCGTTTGCCCTCATCAATGCCAATCACGCGGTGGTCGGCGGGTTCGGCGCGCTGGTCTGGCACGAGGGCGGCATTCCCGATTATTTCATCGGACCGTTGCTGGCTACCGCCGCCGCAGCCGAGGCGGTGATGATGTTCATGTGGCGCCGCTTTGGAGGCCGCATCACTGCGCGCAACATGATCCTGGCGGCCTGTGCGGCGTCCTTGTTCCGCTTCACGGTGATGGCGTTCAGCCCCTCGGTGGAGGTGCTGTTCGTGGTGCAGATGCTGCATGCCGTGACTTATGGTGTCGGCTATTTCGGCGTGGTGCATTTCATTGCCAACTGGACGCGCGAAGAGATCGCCGCCGAGGCGCAGGGCTTTGCCAATATGCTGCAGCAGGCAACCTCGGTGGTGGCGCTGATGGGCTTTGGCTGGCTGGTCAGCCGCTTCGGCGCCAGTTCGTTCCTTGCCGCTTCCGGCTTCGCCGCGCTTGGCATCATCTGCGTGCTGCTGTCGCTCAAACTGCGGCCGCCCAAGGATGCCCGTTGACGCCGCCGGTTGAAACGATACAGCTGAAACTATTCCGTCATTCACCCGCCTTGCGAACCGGCCAATCTGGGCAGGGTCGCCCCTAACCGAGACCATTGCGATATGGCCGTGCTGGAAGCTGCTGCCCCGCGCCTCTCTCCCGAACAGCGGACGACGGCGTTCTATTTCACCTATTTCATGGCGCCCGGCGCGGCGACCATGTTCCTGCCGATCTGGCTGACCGGGCAGGGCATTTCGCCCGAGCAGATCGGGGTGATCAATGCGGTGCCGATCATCGCCATTCTGGCGCTGAACCTGATCGTGGGGCGACTGGCCGACAAGGCCGATGACTGGCGACAGGTCATTGTCATCGGAGCGCTGATCGCCGGTATCGTTCCAATCGCGCTGTTCTTCGTCAATGAATTCTGGGGGATCCTGCTGGTCTGGACGCTGGCCTCTCTCCCCGGCGGGGCGGTGGGGCCGGTGCTGGATGCAGCCACCATGCGGCTGACCAAGCGCAATGGCACCGATTTCGGTACCATTCGTGCCTGGGGCACGCTCGGCTATATGCTGTTCAATGCGCTGACCGGCTTCCTGGTGGTCTGGTTTGGGCCGGTTGTGTTCGTGCCCCTGTTTGTCGGGCTGGCATTGCTGCGGGCTGGCGCCGCGTTCCTGTTGCCGCGGTTTCGGGCTCCGGCTGAACAGGTCACCGTGGCGGCGGTGACCAAGCCGGTCGCCAATCGTGTGCGCGAGCTGATGAAGCCCTGGTTCATCCTGCCGCTGTTCGGCTTCGCCATGGTCTATGGCACCCATTATATCCTCAACGCGTTTTCCTCGCTGCTGTGGAAGGAGCAGGGGATCGCGGAGGACATCATCGGCCCGCTGATTGCCTTGGGCGCCTTTTCGGAGGCCGCGATGATGTTCGTGTGGAAACGATTTGGCGGCAAACTGTCGGCGCGCCACCTGATCCTGATCGCCTGCGTTTCCTCGGTGCTGCGCTGGGCGGCCATGGCGCTGTCGCCGCCGGTCTGGGTGCTGGTGCTGCTGCAGATGACCCATGGCGTCACCTTCGCGCTGGGCTATCTCGGCTGCGTCCACTTCATTGCCAACTGGACCAGCGAGGATATGGCCGCTGAATCGCAGAGCCTCTACACGGTGCTGCAGCAGGGGCTCTCGGTTATTGCGGTAATCGGCTTCGGCTGGCTGGTGCCGGCCATGGGGGCCCATGCCTATTTCGTCTCGGCGTTGTTCGCGCTGATCGGGGCAGGGTGCGTCTGGCTGTCCCTGCGGATGATGCAGCCCAAGGACGCTTAGGGGGCTGGCTGCGGGCGGTGGAGTAGCCAGAAGGAGATTCCCGCCTGCGCGGGAATGACTCCGAATTCTCTCATGGCGGCACGACAACCCACCCACAGAGTCGTTCCCGCACAGCCAGGAATCTCCGTTACCTCAATCACTATCCCGACAAACCAAAACAGCCCCGGTTTCCCGGGGCTGTCTTTGCTTGTGACGTTGTTTGCAGCTTAGCTCAGGCGGCCGCTGGCGTGGGCGAGGGTGGTGTAGACCTTGCCGCGGTCGGAGAGCAGGTATTCGCGGGTTTCGGCGGCTGGGTTGGCGCCGGCGGCGGCGCGCTTCAGCAGCTGTTCGAATTCCGTCATATAGGCGCTCGCAGTGCGGGCGAACTCGGCGTCGCGCTGCAGCTTCTTGCGGACTTCGTCATAGGTGCCCTGGCCGGTCAGCGTGTAGATGCGGCGCGAGAACACGTTGGACTCGCCGGCCTGGTAGCGGGCCCAGGCCTCAGACAGCGCCGCATCGTCAATCGAGCGGGCAATCTCTTCGGTCAGGCCGGACAGGCCTGCCTGCGGCTGGGCGCTGGCCTGCTTGGCGCTGGCATTGCGCAGCACGTCGCGCAACCAACCGCCCTCGCCGGCATCGGCTTCGGCGACCGCAGCCTGCTGCTGGGGAGCAGAGGGCTGACGCGGCTCGGTGGTGCGCACCGGCGCTGCCTGCTGGCGGACGGGTTCGGGACGCGGTTCCGGCGCACGCTGGGCAGGAGCCTGGTAGGGGGCTTCGACGCGTGGCTGGGGCTGCGGTTCGGCACGGTGCTGGACGGCAGGGCGCTGCGGCGGACGGCGATCATTGAGATCGTGCGTTGCCGGCTGGGCGCGGACGATGGCGTTGAGCTCGCTGAGCGCCTCGATCTGCTCGGCGACAACCCGGCGCATGGCGGCGGCGCTGGCGCGGGTTTCCTCTGGCAGCTCGGTGACGCCGCGGGCCAGCTCGGAGCGGGTGGCTTCGAGCTCGCTGCCCACTTCGCGGGCGGTGTCGCGCATGGCCCGGGCGGTGTCGTTGAAGCGCTTGGTGGCTTCCTCGATGGCGCGCTGCATTTCAGCGACCATCTGCTGCTGGGCCTGGTGCAGCGCTTCATTGGCGCGCTGGCCTTCGGCATCGGCAGTGCTGCGGAAATCGCCGAGGCGTGTCGCAACATCGTCGGTGGTCTTGTCCAGAGCCTGGCGGAAGGTGCCAGTGGTCTGATCGAGCGCCTGGCGCAGCGAGCCGGTATGGGCCGCAACGGTGTTCCGAACCGATGCTGTGCTGTCATTGATGGTTTCGGCCAGCGTCGTGGTGGTCGAATTGAGCACGTCGGTGACATTGCCGGCAGTCGCGGCCAGCACGTCGCCAACGCGGTCGCCGGTCTGGGACAGGGCATTGCTGACGCGCGCTGCATTGTCTTCCAGAGCGGCGCTGATCTGCTCGGTGGTTTCGTGCAGGGTGCCCGAGGCGGCGTCGCTGGCGCGGCGCAGGGCATTGTCCATCTGCGAAGTGCTGGAGGTGAGCTGGGTGCTGAAGCGCTCGGAAGTGGTGTAGAGCGCGTCGTTGACGCTGGTGCTGGTCGAGTTGAGCAGGTCGGCAACGTTGGCCTGAGTGGTGCTCAGGGCCTCATTGACGGCGCTGGTCGTGGTCGAGAGGGCGTCGGTCACGGTGTGGGTCGTGGCGTTCAGCGCTTCGTCCATGGCGCGGCGGGCGCCGATCAGGCGGCGTTCGGTATCGTTGACCGTATCGGCGATCGACTGGGCGAACATGCGCATGCGGCCATCGATATCGTCGGCGCGCGAGGCGAAGCTGGCGGCCAGCGAATCCATGGCACCACGGCGATCTTCCAGGGTCTCCAGCGCAACGCTGGAGGTGGTCGACAGGGCGTTGGACGCCTGGGTCATGTTGGCGGCTTCGGCATCGAGCTTGCCGAGGACGCCAGCGAACTCGTCGACCATCGAGCGGATGGTATGCTGCAGGGCGCCGACATGCTGGCTGACCATCTGGCCGGCTTCTTCGGTCTGGCCGATGGCGTCGCGTACCGTGGAGGAATAGGTCGCGGTCTGCTGGGCAACGCTGGATTCCAGGTTCGCCAGGTTGGCGGTCGAGGCATCGAGCACGCGCTGCAGCAGCAGGTTGCTGTCGTTGAGCTTGCCGAGTGCTGCGGTGACGTCGGTGAGGATGCGCGAGGTGGAAACCGACATGATGGCTTCTGCCTCGCGGGCATTCTCGCCCAGGGCATCGCGCAGCACGTTGCCGTGGCTGAGCAGGGCGCCCTGCAGCTGGTCCGACTTTTCGCTGACCAGCGCGGCAAAGGCGTTGGTCTGCTCGCTGACCGAACGATTGATGTCGGCGAGGCGGGTGCCGATGGTATCGACGGCGCCGACTGCCTTGACCGACACGATCTGGTCGATGTCGCCAGCGGCGATGCGGATCTGCTCAAGCGCCTGGCGGACGGCGCCATCCATGCGATTGGCAGTGGTGGTGACGTCAGCGACGATGTTGTCGGTGGCCGCGGTGATGCGGGTGGCGATGGTTTCTTCGATGCGGTCGGCACCGGCTTCGAGGTCGGCCATCGACTGGGTGATCGAGGTGTTGATCGAGGCGTTGAGGGCCGCCAGGCGCTCGGCCGTGATATCGGCGCGGGCGGTGATGGCCTCGGGGAGGGTGCCAAGACGCTGGTCGACCATTTCGGTGATTGCCTGGCGGGCCGAATTGACGCCGCTCTCGATGAGGTCGGCGGCCTTGCGGGCGCTTTCGCCAACAGTGGCGCTGGCGGCGTCGATGCGGGCGCTGACGCCATGCTCGGCATCGGAAATACGCACGATGGCGTTGTCGATGCCGTGGCCGAGGCTTTCGTTCACCTCGGCAACCTTGCCGGCAATGATGTCCGACATGGTGGTGACGCGTTCGCCCATGGTCTCGGTAACATTGCGCAGCGACGCATCGATCCGGGTGCGGGCTTCATTGCCCTGCGCTTCCATGGTGTCGGCCAGTTCGCTGGTGCGCAGGCCCATCGTCTCGGAGATCGAGGCGGTGTGCGTGGCCAGCGTATCGGACAGCTGCTGGGTGCGCTGGTTAAGCGCATCGTTGAGCTGCTGGGTCCGGGTGCCAACGGCGCTGGCCAGCTGCTGGGTACCGCGATCCAGCTGGCTGGTGAGCTCGGCGCCACGGCTTTCCACCTGCACGGCGAACTCGCCGGCGCGGGCGTCGATCTGGCCGGACAGGGCGGCAGCGCGCTCATCGATGGTCGCGGCGAGGGCGGCGGTGCGCTCGTCCAGACCGCCGGTGAATGCGCCGGCGCGGTCGTCAAGGATGCCGCTGAGAGCAGTGGTGCGTTCATCCAGCGCGCTGGTCAGTGCGCTGGCGCGTTCATCGAGAGCGCCGGTCATCGCGCTGGCGCGTTCATCGAGGGCGCCAGTCAGGGCGCTGGTGCGTTCGTCGAGGGCGCCAGTCAGGGCGCTGGTGCGTTCGTCCAGGGCACCGGTCAGGGTGCTGGTGCGTTCATCGAGGGCACCGGTCAGCGTGCTGGCGCGCTCGTCCAGGGCGCCGGTTAGGAAGCCGGTCCGCTCATCGAGTGCGTTGGCCAGGGTGCTGGTGCGCTGGTCGAGCGTACGGGCGAAGTTGCCGGTGCTCTGGTCGATGCTCGATGCCAGGGTGGTGGTGCGCTGGGTGATCGACGCGGTGAGGGTCGCGGTGCGCTCTTCGAGCGTCGCCGCCAGCGCATCGGTGTGCGTGCCGATGGTGGCAGACAGCGAGTCTGTGTGGGTGCCGATGGTGGAAGCCAGCGATTCAGCGCGGGCGTCCAGGGTGGCGGCGAGCGATTCCGTGCGGGCATCGATGGTCGAAGCCAGCGTGCCGGTCCGTTCGTCGAGCTGGGCATTCAGCGCTTCGGTGCGGCCGAGCAGCGTGTCGGACAGGCGCTGGGTGCGGCCCGAAATGGCCTGATCGAAGGCCTGGGTGCCGCCGGCCAGCGTATCGCCCAGTTCCTGAGAACGCACGCGGATGGCTTCGCTGAGATCGCGGCTGTGGCCAGACAGGGTCTCGTTGAGTTCGTTGGCGCGCTCATCGAGGGCGGCCTTGATTTCGCTGGTGCGACCGCCGAGCAGATCGTCGATCTGCTTGGTGCGGCCATCAAGGGCCTCGGCGATGATTTCGGCATGGCCTTCCAGCGAGTCCGACAGCTCGCGGCTGCGGTGGCCCAGCGATTCGGTGATCGCCTTGGTGCGGGCGCCCAGCACTTCGTTCATCTCGCGGGTGCGATCGGCAACCACGTCGTTGAAGCGACCGGATTCTTCGTTCAGCGCCATTTCGAGCACGTTGGCGCGGGCGGCGAAGCTGCTGCCATGGGCTTCGAGGGCTTCGATCAGCTTGTCGCCCTTGTCGCCGATGACGCCGTCCAGGGTGTGCAGGCGCGAATCGAGAATCCCTGCGATTTCAGTCAGGCGGGCATCGAACTGGCCCAGCGAATCCGCGCCGGCCGAGGACAGGGTGATACGAGCGCGTTCGGAGGTGTCGTCCAGCGCGCCGTTGATCTCGATGACGGCGGACTGCAGGCGGCTGTCCATGGCGTTGAGCTGGATCGAAACGCTTTCGTCCAGCTGGCGGCCAAGGGCGCTCAGCAGCACTTCTGCTTCACGCGAGCGGCTGGAAATATCTTCCGAAATGCGGCTGCCGATCATGTCGAGGGCGCCGCTGACTTCGTGGCCGCGGTCACGCAGCTGGCCGAGCAGGGCAGCGCCGCCATCGGTCAACAGATGTGACAGGGCCGCAGTCTGCTCGCCAATGGCGCCCGAGAGGTCGCCGGTGCGCTGCTGCAGCACGGCGGAAAGCACGCTGGTGCGGTCTTCGAGCAGGCCAGCCAGCGAATTGGTGCGGTCTTCGAATTCGCCCGACAGGGTCGCGGCGCGGCCGTCAAGGGCCTCGGTCAGAGCAGCCATGCGGTTCTCGATGGTGGCGCCGAGTTCGCTGGTGTGGTTTTCGAAATTGCGCGACATCGAAGAGGTTTGCTCTTCAAAGGTCAGCGCCAGGCGGCCCTGGCTGTCATCGAGCGCCGAGATGAAGTCGCTGGTGCGGTTATCGACCAGTGAGACGAAGCTGTCGGTGCGCTCTCCAAACGAATTGGTCAGCGTATTGCCAGCGGTTTCGAGCGCCTTGGTCAGGTTGCCACCGCTTTCGACGATGGTGCCGGCAATGCGCTGGCTGATCATGTCGAGATCGAAGACGAGACCGGTATGGCTCTCGGTGATGGCCTCGCGCACGCGCTCGGTATTGGTGAGGACGCTTTCGCGCTGGCTGGCCAGTTCGGCGATCAGCGCGCGCATGCGCGATTCGTTGTCCGAATAGGTGCGTTCGAGCGCGGTGACCTCGTTGTGGATCATCACTTCAAGTTCGCCGGCGCGCGACAGGGCGCGTTCCAGCCCATCGCCCAGCGCGTTGACTTCGCGGCGCACGGCCTGGCCAACCGAGGCAACCTTGTCGGCAGCGGTGATTTCGGGCTCGGCCAGGCGAATGGCGGCCTGGGTGATCGAGGAGGCGGCGTTGCGCAGGTCCTGCGCGCGGCGAAACAACGTCGCCACGGCGAAGAAGCCCAGCACGGGCAAAATCATGATCGCGGCGAGGGCGATGAACTCGATGGTGCCGGCGAAGGCGCCGAAATTGGCCATCTGGCTGGAGAAACGCATATAGCCGGCAATGCCGGTGGCGGCGAGCCAGACAACGGACAGGACCACCGCGATCCATGTCGGGGTGGCCGACGACTGGTGCTGCAGACCATAGAGAATCTTGGAGGTGGGGAAGCGGTCGTCATTGGCGACGCTGCTTGCCTGCGCGGCGATCTTGTCGGCCGTCCGCAACCGCTCGGAGCGCGGCTTCTGCTCGGAGAGGCGCTTCTCCTGTGGCGATTGGGCCGGGGTATCGATGCTGAACACCGATTCCTTGAGGGCGTCCTCAACGGCGGAGAACGCCAGCGCGGCAGGATCGTTACTGGGGGTCGGATTCTTCGCCATACTCTTTACAACTCTCGCGTCGGCTCAGCGCAACTAGGCGGCAATCTTGAGTTGTGATGACTCCCGACCCGTTTCCGTGTCAGTCGCCAAAAGGTGACAATTCGATGCAAATGCCCCGCATCGTCCCCGCAACCTTCGCCGCCGCGCGCTGGTTCAAAGCCCATTAATACATTCAATTTGAAGCAAACCGAATGGTTTCTTACCCAAAGGTTAATTTTTGGAGTGGGAAACGGCCGGACCAGAATGCCAAAGAAAGGCAAAGATATGGCTTAATCACCTGTTCACCCGGCCAAACTAGGCTTGCCCCCAGCGGATGTTTTCCACACGGGGAAAACGAGTGCCGCGCCGAGTATGGGGTAGGCCAGTATGGCACAAGGATCGTTGCAGGTCGAAAAGGGCGAGCCGGAGCAGGAAAGACGGGCAGAACGCCCGATAGATCTGGTCCATCTCGCCAAGCAGTGTCTGGGTGACGAGCATCTCGAATATGAGGTGCTGCGGCTCTATGACACCACCATTAAGACCTATCGCAAACGCCTGGAACAGGCAGAAAGCTTCGACGACCTGCTGGCCAATGTGCATTCGATCAAGGGTGCATCAGTCGGGGTTGGCGCATTCACGCTGGCTGATCTGGCCAAGCATGCCGAAGACGAGCTACGCGAAGGCCGTCCCCTGACGAGCGAGCATATCCACGATATCGCCATGGCAATCGAGGAGGTGGGCGCTTTCATCACGGAAATGCTCGCCAACGAGCCCGAATAGAGGTCGCCTGGCGGCTGCGCTGAGCCTTTGCTGCCGTTCGAGACGCCGCTGGTCGAACCATGCCGGCGTGCCGTGCCGTAACCTGCTGCCGGCTCTCATCAAACCTGGCCGAGGCAAAGCTGCCTGCATAGAGCCTGCCTCGGGGGGCGAGGCGGATGACCGGCGCGCTGGCCGGTCCGTGCTTCCCAAATTGACCCTTTTGGCCCCATCCCCTATATAGCGGCCAATATCTGACGCGCCGCGCTCACGCTGCGGCCCAAAAATCCAGCAGTTCCCATGACCCTATCGACCGCCGCCGAGGCTTCGCCCCGGTCCAATGCCGAACCGTTCCGTACGCGCCGGACCTTTGCGATCATCTCGCACCCGGACGCCGGCAAGACCACGCTGACCGAGCGGCTGCTGGCCGCGGCGGGGGCCATCCAGTCGGCGGGCGCGGTGCGCGGCAAGGCTGGTGTGCGCTCCACCCGTTCGGACTGGATGGAAATGGAGCAGCAGCGCGGTATCTCCATCACCTCCTCGGTGATGACCTTCGAGTATGACGGGCTGACGCTCAACCTGCTGGATACGCCGGGCCACTCGGACTTTTCCGAAGATACCTATCGCACCCTGACCGCCGTTGACGCCGCCATCATGGTGATCGACTCGGCCAAAGGCATCGAGGCGCAGACGCTCAAGCTGTTCGAGGTTTGCCGCCTGCGCGATATTCCCATCATTACCTTCATCAACAAGGTGGACCGCGAGGGCCTGGCGCCACTCGACCTGATCGATGAAATCCAGGGCAAGCTGGCGCTGGATTTGACTCCGGTGCTGTGGCCGATCGGGCAGGGCGTGGATTTCCGCGGTTATATCGATCTGCTGGAGAAGCGCGTTGTCAGCCCGCAGGGCAAGCCGATTGCCGAATATGAGGCAATCGAGGATCTGCTGGACAATGCAGCGCTGGTCGATGATCCGGTGTTCATGATCGCGCTGGAAACGCTGGAAATGGCCAAGGCCATGCTGCCGGCATTCGATCTGGAAACCTTTCATGCCGGCCATCTCAGCCCGGTGCTGTTTGGCTCGGCGCTGAAGGGCATTTCGGTCGCCGAACTGCTGCGCACCCTGGGCGAGTGGGGGCCCGAGCCGCGCCCGCAGCCGGCCATTCCCGCGCCAATCGACCCCAGCGAGAAGAAGGTCACCGGCTTCGTGTTCAAGGTGCAGGCGAACATGGACGCCAATCACCGCGACCGTATTGCCTTCGTACGGCTGTGTTCGGGCACGTTCTCGCGCGGTATGCGGCTGAAGAATGTGCGTTCGGGCAAGGACATGGCCGTGAGCAACCCGATGTTCTTCTTCGGCAATGACCGCGAGCTGGCCGAGCAGGCCGTCGCGGGCGATATTGTCGGCATTCCCAATCATGGCACGCTGTCGGTCGGCGATACCCTGACCGAGGGCGCCATCATCAATGTGACCGGCATTCCGAACTTCGCGCCGGAAATCATCCGGCGCGTGCGCCTGACCGATCATATGAAGACCAAGCAGATGGCCAAGGCGCTGTCGGACCTGTCGGAAGAGGGTGTCACCCAGGTATTCCGCCGTATTGTCGGCGCCGACTGGATCGTGGGCGTGGTCGGGCAGTTGCAGCTGGAAGTGCTGAGCTCGCGCGTTGCCAAGGAATATGGCGTGCCGATCACCTTCGAGAGCCTCAATTACGAAGTGGCCCGCTGGATCGAAAGCGATGATCCCAAGGAACTGGACCGCTTCATCACCGCCCAGAAGATGAACATTGCCGAGGACCGCAACGGCGCGCCGGTGTTCCTGGCGCAAAATGCCTGGTGGGCCGATCGCGCCAAGCAGGATTTCCCCAAGATCCGCTTCCTCGCCACCAAGGAGCGGCATTGACCCAAGACCGCATCGAAGAAATGTTATCCGCCATCAAGACCGCCTTTGCCGATGGGGCATTGGTGCGGTTGAAGCTGGGCGGGTATCACGGCGGCGAGCCCGATCTGAAATCGGTCGAGGTCAAGAAAATCACGGTCAAGGGCGGGGACAAGCTCAGCTTCACCTATCGCTACAAGACGCGCGACATCATCAAGAACTACATCCTGCCCGAGGGCATGGCGCTGCTGCGCACCGGGCTCAGGAGCGAGTTCCGCAGCGCTCAGCTGGCCACCACCGGGTTCGACATGAACTTCGAGCGCAATGGGGACAAGATCCGCCTGAAGCGCGTCGAGGTCGAGGGGCGCGAAGCACCATCGACCGATCACAATCGCGCCAAGCAGCGGTTGGTTGCGGCCGGCGACAAGCCCTATCTCAAGGCGCTCAAGATCACTGGCGCCGACGGCCAGGTGCTGGCCGGCAGCCAGGATAAGTTCCGCCAGATCAACAAGATGGTGGAAATCTTTGCGCCGCTGATTCAGGCTATTCCGGGCGATAATCCCAAGATCGTCGATATGGGCGCCGGCAAGGGCTATCTGACCTTTGCGCTCTACGACTACCTGGCCAATGTGGCGAAGCGCCCGGTCGAGATGGAGGGCGTCGAGTTCCGGGGAGAGCTGGTCGAACTGTGTAATGACATCGCCCATAAGTCCGGGTTCGATGGCCTGCGCTTCGAGCAGGGCTCGATCCTCGATTATGACGCGACCGGTGCCGACGCCGTCATTGCGCTGCATGCCTGCGATACCGCCACCGACGACGCCATCTTCAAGGGGATAAAGGCCGGTGCCGCGCTGATCACCGTCGCGCCCTGCTGCCACAAGCAGATCCGCCGGCAGATGGAAGCGGGGCACAATTCAGCCAGCATGCTGGATTTCTTGCTGCGGCACGGCACCTTCATGGAACGACAGGCCGAGATGGTCACCGATGGGCTGCGCTCGCTGCTGCTGGAGCTGCATGGCTATCGCACCAAGGTGTTCGAGTTCATCTCCGATGCGCACACGCCCAAGAACGTGCTGATCGTTGCCGAGAAGGATGGCCGTGTCGGTCGCGACCGCGAGGCGATCCTGGCCAAGATTGCCGAGACCAAGGCCTTCTTTGGCATCGAGTATCATTACCTGGAGCGCCTGCTCGCCGCGTGAAACTTGCCCCGAAGGGCATCAGTGACTATATCGGCGGCACCAGCCGAAAGAACCTCCCAGACATGACCAAGATCACATTCGTCCAAAAGGACGGCGAGCGCATCGAGACCGAAGCCCAGCTGGGCTCAACGGTGATGGAAACAGCCATCATGAACGGCGTCCCCGGCGTCATTGCCGAATGCGGCGGTGCCTGCACCTGCGCCACCTGCCACGTCTATGTGGACGACGCCTGGACCGAAGCGGTCGGCGGACCCTCGGCCATGGAAGAAGACATGCTGGACTTCGCCTTCGACGTGAAGGCTACCAGCCGCCTGAGCTGCCAGATCAAGGTCAAGGACCATCTGGACGGGCTCGTTGTGCACGTGCCGAGCCGGCAGGGGTAAGACGGGGAGCGCTGGGGGAGCGTACGCACTCCGTCCGCCAGACGTTCCGTTTACCCACGGAGTCATTCCCGCGCAGGCGGGAATCCACTCTTTCTGACCATCATCCATCGCTCAAAGAATGGATTCCCGCCTGCGCGGGAATGACCCTGTGGCTTGGGCGGATACCGTGCGTGCCGCCGGCCGCGTATTCTTGCTGCCCCACCGCTTCCCAAAGCAAAATTTGCTCTGCACCATTCCCGCACAGATTCATTTGGCGGGTTTAGGCGGTGGGCATGCGCAACATTCTAAGCGCGGAGCCTGTAGGGAAATATAAAAGCGATTGAATTTCAATGCCTTGTCCGGGTGGCGGGCAATGGATTATTTTGCCCCTGTCAGTCATCAGGGTTCCAATGGGTCAACTCAACACATTTCCGTTGAGCTACAAAGTGCAGGGTCAGCGCATAGTCATCGTCGGCGGTGGAGACGAGGCCCTCAACAAGACCCGGTTAGCCACTAAGACGACTGCTTTAGTCGTGATTATCTCCCGCCATATCGAAGCCGATTTTTCGGCGCTGCCGGTCACCGTGATCGAGCGGGCGTTCGAGCCCGGCGACCTCGATGGCACGGCGCTGGTGTTCGTTGCCGAAGAGGGCGCCGATGCCCAGGCGGCGAAGCTGGCGGCGCGGGCGCGGGGCATTCCGCTCAATGTGGTGGATGTCCCGGCCGAGTGCGATTTCTATACACCCTCGATCATCGACCGGGCGCCGCTGACCATTGCCATCTCCTCCGAGGGGGATGCTCCGGTACTGGCACGGCTGGTGCGGGCGCGGATCGAGGCGATGCTGTCGCCGCGGATCGGCAAAATCGCTGGGCTGGCCGGTAGCTTACGCCACAAGGCTGAACAGCTGATTCACGATGGCGCGGCCCGGCGGCGCTTCTATGAGGCGCTGGTGACCTCGCCAGCCATCGAAGCGGCCGAGCAGCGCGGCGAGGGCGTGGCGGCTGCAACCGAGTTACTGACCCAGCATGCTGCTGCCAATGGCGGGGCTGGCGTGGTCTGGCTGATCGGGGCCGGGCCGGGCTCGGAAGACCTGCTGACCCTGCGCGCCCAGCGGCTACTGCAGGAAGCAGATGTGATCGTGCATGATCAATTGGTGCCCGAAGCGGTGGTCGAGATGGGCCGCCGGGATGCCGAGCGCATTTCGGTGGGCAAGGCCAAAGGCCATCATTCGTTTTCGCAGGCGCAGATCAATACGCTGATCGTGCGGCTGGCCGGGCAGGGCAAGCGCGTGGCGCGACTCAAGTCGGGTGATCCGATGATCTTCGGGCGGGCCGGCGAGGAAATCGCGGCATTGCGCAAGGCCGGTATCGGCTATCAGATCGTGCCCGGCGTCAGCGCGGCGTTGGCGGCCGCGGCTGATACGGCGACGCCGGTGACGCTGCGCAAGGTTTCGAGCGGCTTCATCATGGCGACGGCGCATGGTGCCGATGACAGCGACCTCACCCATTGGGCGGCGCTGGCGCAGTCCGGGCTGACGCTGGCGCTTTATATGGGCAAGTCGATTTCGGCCGATGTGGCCAGCCGGCTGATCGGGCATGGGGCCAGTGCAGCGCTGCCGGTGGGCATCGTGGTCAATGCGGGCCGGGCCGACAAGGCGCTCTATTCGGGCACACTGGGCGGGCTGGCCAATGGCGCGGTGGATTTCGCCGATGGCCCGGCAATCATTTTCGTAGGCGAAGCCGTTGCGGCGGGGGATTGGGGCGACGCCGCCCAGGTCGCCGCCGATGGCTTCAAGGTGGCATGAGATGGACATACTGACTGGCAACGAGCTGACGTCCGGCGGGACGGTTTATCTGGATGTGCATGGGCGCTGGGTGGAAAGCCTGCAGGCGGCGCGGCTGTTCGGCAAGGATGATGCCGAAGCCCGCGACGCCGCTTTGGCCGCCACCAAGGCGGGCGGGCGTGTCATCAGTCTGGAAATCGAGGAAGTCGAGGACCTGGGCGGCCGCATCGTGCCCAAGCGGTTGCGCGAACGCATCCGCGCGCTGGGTCCGACGGCACCACTGACATTGAACGGCGAGATCTACGACCGCCAGCATCTGGGTGAGGACGGTCATGTATCGATATGACGAATTCGACGCGGCCTTTGTCGAAGGCCGCACGGCGCAATTTGCCGATCAGGTGAAGCGGCGCCTGTCGGGCGAACTGAGCGAAGACCAGTTCCGCCCGCTGCGGCTGATGAACGGGCTCTATCTGCAGTTGCATGCCTATATGCTGCGGGTCGCGGTGCCCTATGGCACGCTCAATTCGCGCCAGATGCGCAAGCTGGCCCATATCGCGCGCACCTATGATCGCGGCTATGGCCATTTCACCACCCGGCAGAACATCCAGTACAACTGGCCCCGGCTGAAGGATATTCCGGTCATTCTGGGCGAGCTGGCCTCGGTCGAGATGCATGCCATCCAGACGTCGGGCAATTGCATTCGTAATGTGACCACCGACCAGTTTGCCGGGGCGGCGCTGGACGAGATCATCGATCCGCGTCCGGTGGGCGAGATCATCCGGCAGTGGTCGAGCCTGCACCCGGAATTCTCCTATCTGCCGCGCAAGTTCAAGATTGCCATCACGGGATCGCCCAATGACCGCGCCGCGATCCGTTTCCACGATATCGGCCTGCAGGCAGCGGCCAATGCGGCGGGTGATGTCGGTTGGGAAGTCTGGGTTGGCGGTGGCCTTGGCCGCACGCCGATGATCGGCAAGCTGATCAACAGCTTCGTGCCCAATGAGCATTTGCTGGCTTATCTCGAAAGCATCATGCGCGTTTACAACCGCTATGGCCGCCGGGACAACAAGTACAAGGCGCGCATCAAGATCCTGGTCCATGAAGAGGGGCTGGAGACGATCAAGGGGCAGGTCGAGGCCGAGTTCGCCGAAGTGCGCGGTGGGGTGCTGACACTGCCCAGCGAAGAGCTGGACCGTATCTCTGCCTATTTCGAGCCGCCGGCCTTTCCATCGCAGAGTGCGACGCGGATCGATGTGGCGCGCGAGTTGATCCTTGATCCAGCCTATGGGCGCTGGCTGGAGCATAATCTCAATTCTCATCGCCAGCCCGGCTATGCCTCGGTGACGATTTCGCTGAAGCCGGTGGGTGGCGCGCCGGGCGATGCCACCGATGCGCAGATGGATGTGGTGGCCGATCTGGCCGAGCGGTATTCGTTCGACGAATTGCGCGTTACCCATGAGCAGAACCTGGTGCTGCCCCATGTGGCGATTGCCGATCTCCGCGAAGTCTATGATGCGCTGGTGGCGAGCGGGCTGGCCGAAGGCAATGCCGGGCTGATCACCGACATGATCTGCTGCCCGGGCCTCGATTTCTGCGCGCTGGCCAATGCCCGCTCGATCCCCATTGCGCAGGCGATTTCGCACAAATTCGCGGCGCCCGAGCGGCAGGCCGAAATCGGCGATCTCAAGATCAAGATTTCCGGGTGCATCAATGCCTGCGGCCACCACCATGTCGGCCATATCGGCATTCTGGGCGTGGAGAAGAAGGGCGGCGAGCTCTATCAGATCACGCTGGGGGGTGATGCCACGCAGGACGCGTCGGTGGGCAAGATTCTCGGGCCCGGCTTTGAGGCCGACAAGGTGCCCGGCGCCATCGAAACGCTGGTCGATACCTATATCGCGCGGCGGCAAAGCGCCGACGAGACCTTCATTGCCGCCTATCGACGCCTGGGCGAAGCTCCGTTCAAGGAGGCCCTTTATGGCAACGGCTAGCGATCTTCACCTCTCCCCCCGGGGGAGAGGTCGGGGCGCAGCGACGGGTGAGGGGGCCTCTCTCATCCGCTTTGTTGCGAATAGGCCCCCTCACCCGACCCAAGAGGGTCGACCTCTCCCCCCGGGGAGAGGTGGCGCTGCCGCGCCGGCAGCCACATCAGAGACGCAATATGGGACTGCCTAAAATGCTCCATTCGGAACGCAAACCCGACAAGCTGCGCTCGCTCGGCATTCTGGCGCTCAACGGCATGTTCGACGAAATGGACGCGGTCGGCGTGCTGCGTCAGGCGGCGGCGGAAATCCTGCCGGGTGACGTGGCCATCGTTTCGTCCTTTGGGGCGGACTCGGCCGTGCTGCTGCATCTGGTGGCACAGGTCGATCCCAGCCTGCCGGTATATTTCCTCGAAACCGGCAAGCATTTCGCCGAAACGCTGGCCTATGTCGAAACGCTGAAAAGCCAACTCGGGCTGATCAATGTCATCGCCATTCATCCGGATCCGGCCGATGTGAAGCGCTTCGATCCCAATGGCGATCTGTGGGAAACCGATCCCGACAGCTGCTGCCATATCCGCAAGACCGAGCCGCTGGAGCCGATCACCGAGCAGTTCGGCGGCTGGGTGACCGGGCGCAAGCGCTTCCAGACCAAGGAACGCGGCGTGCTGCCGCATTTCGAGCTGACGAGCGATGATCGCATCAAGATCAATCCGCTGGCCTATTTCACCGATGCCGATGTCAACCAGTACAAGATCGACCATGGCCTGCCCGAGCACCCGCTGTTCGCCCGGGGCTACAAGTCGATTGGCTGCGCGCCCTGCACCTCGGTGGTTGCCGAAGGTGAGGATCCGCGCGCCGGACGGTGGCGCGGCCTGAACAAAAAGGAATGCGGCATCCATTTCGACTTCAATGGAGCGATTGCCTCGCCGATGTCTGCTGCCAAGTTCACGCTGCACAAGGATGGCGCCTTCATTGCCGACCCGTTCCACGCCTGGGAAGATGGGGATGATGCCGCCTCGGCGCGCTACAAGCATATCCCGCTGCCAGTGTTTCTCGAGAGCCGCGATGCGGTGCTGGCCAATCCGCATCCGATGGGGCTGCTGGTGTCGCCCGGTGACGCCATCGAGAGCGTTGAGGCCGATCTCGGGCGCTTTGCCTCGATCGCCATCAAGTTCCCGGCCTTCTCGGATGGTCGCGGCTATTCAACGGCGCGCCTTTTGGCTGAACGCTACCATTATGCCAATGAAATCCGCGCGGTAGGGGATGTTCTGCAGGATCAGATTCCGCTGATGCGGCGCTGCGGCATCAATGCGCTGGTGGTGACGCATGAGCCGACACGTCAGGCGCTGGTGGAGAACCGGCTGCCGGAAGTGGCTTTATTCTATCAGCCTGTGGGGGTTACAGAGGTGCCGGTCGGCACGCGCCCCTATCTTCGCCGCGCGCATTGAGGTAATCGGAGCGCGTTCATCGCGATTGGCAGATCGCTCTGCCGGTCACTCAATCACCGCGTCATTCCTGCACAGGCGGGAATCCAATTTCTGGCGTAAATGCCATGGATGCTCCGCCGCGGTGGAGATGCACCGAGACAAACTGAGGCCTTGAACCTCATCTAATGGAACTTGAGATCGAAATGAGCGGAAACGAAATCGTCACCGATGTTGTTGTGATTGGCGCGGGCCCCTGCGGGCTGTTCGCAGCCTTTGAACTCGGTCTGCTCGACCTCAAATGTCATTTCATCGATATTCTGGATCGCCCGGGCGGGCAGTGCGCCGAGCTCTATCCGGAGAAGCCGATCTACGACATTCCCGGCTTCCCGATGATCACCGGGCAGGGGCTCACCGAGAACCTGATGGCGCAGATTGCGCCGTTTGCGCCGGAATTCCACTTCAATCGCATGGTCAATTCGATCACCAAGCAGGACGATGGCTCGTTCGTGCTGGTGACGGATGCCGATGAAGTGTTCCACGCCAAGGTGGTGGTGATCGCCGCCGGCGGTGGCTCGTTCCAGCCCAAGCGGCCGCCGGTCGATGGCATCGAGCAGTATGAGAACAAGTCGGTGTTCTACTCGGTCCGCAAGATGGACGATTTCCGCGATCAGGACGTGGTGATCGTTGGCGGTGGTGACTCGGCGCTCGACTGGACGCTGAACCTGCAGCCGATCGTGCGCTCGCTGACGCTGGTGCACCGCCGCGATGCCTTCAAGGCTGCACCGGCTTCGGTCAACAAGATGAAAGAGCTGGTGATGGAGGGCAAGATCAATTTCCTGCTCGGCCAGATCGCCAAGCTGGACGGCGAAAACGGTCAGATCAACCATGTCCACCTGACCACCGATGCGGGCGATCTCTCCGTGCCGGCAACGCGTTTGCTGCCTTTCTTCGGGTTGACCATGAAGCTGGGCCCGGTCGCCGATTGGGGCCTCGAGCTCAATGACAACCTGATCGTGGTCGATACCGAAAAGTTCGAAACCTCGGTGCCCGGCGTGTTCGCCATCGGCGATATCAATACCTATCCGGGCAAGCTCAAGCTGATCCTGTCGGGCTTTCACGAAGCGGCGCTGATGGCGCAGCGGGCCAAGAAGATCATCTCGCCGGACGAGCGCGTGGTGTTCCAGTACACCACCTCCTCGACCAAGCTGCAGAAGAAACTGGGCGTCGCCTGAGATGAAGATCCTCGTCACCGATCAGGTCGGCACCGAGCACGAGCTGGAAGGGCTCGAAGGCTGGCGCGTGATGGAAGTGATCCGCGACTGGGGCCTCAATATCAAGGCCGAGTGCGGCGGCGCGCTGAGCTGCGCCACCTGCCATGTCTATGTCGACAAGAGCTGGCTCGACGTGGTCGGTGCCCCCAGCGATGAGGAAGAGGACATGCTCGACAGCGTCGGGGACGTCCGCTCCAATTCGCGGCTGTCGTGCCAGCTGCTGATGAGCGATGCGCTCGATGGGCTGAAGCTGACCCTGGCGCCAAGTGCGGCGAAGGAAGAAGCGGCGTAAGGGTTGCTGAGGTTGGAGCGGGCTGTTGCGTTTTTCGCCCCGATCCTTCCCCATCGTCATTGCCCGGCTCGTCCGGGCAATCCATCTGCCTGTTAAAAAGCTAGACCACCCGGACAAGCCGGGTGGTGACGGCTGTTGGGGTGTCGGACCACCGTCGCTCATTCCGCTGGCGCGAACAGCGCAGCAAATAAGCCGGGCAATGAGCCCGGCTTATGCATTTACTCGGCGGCAATCTGGACGTTGGGGGTGCCGTGACGTTCGACGAAGGTGGCGAAGCGCTGCATGAAGCCGAGCAGCAGCGTGCGGGTTTCTTCGTTGGTGACGTCGTCGTTTTCGTCGAACAGGCCCGGCGTGGTGCGCAGGAAGATTTCGGGCTGGCCCATGACCAGCATGTCGAGATGCGGCAGGATGGTGCGGAGCTGGGTCTGGGCGGCCGCAGTGCCGACCGCGCCGACCGAGGTGCCGGTGATGGCGACGGGTTTGCCGCCCCATGAACTCTTGCCCCAGGGGCGCGAACCCCATTCCAGCGCGCTCTTGATGACGCCGGTAAACGAGCGATTGTATTCCGGGGTCACGATCAGCACGCCGTCAGCGGCTTCGACGCGGCGCTTGAGGTCCAGCACGGCCTGGGGCGGGTTGGGCCACAGGTCGTTGTTGTAATGGGGCAGTGCGCTCAGATCGATGAAGTCGAAATCGAGCAGCGGCGCGCCCAGCTTGGCCAGGGCCTTGGCATATTTGCGATTGATGGAGGCAGCGCTGAGGCTGCCGACGATGACGGCGACGGTCGGCATTGGATATCCAGACGGTATAAACTAGTAACTGCCCTTCTATGCGCCTCGCGGCGGCTCCGCTCAACGTGACAGTTTGATGCAGAATTGGCGGGCGTAAGCTGTGGTATCTGTTGGTGACTGACGCTATATGAGTGACTGTCTTTTCCGTCGCAAGGCGGCACTTTTTCACTACGCGAGGCCCAGTTGAAACCGACAGATTCCCATGAGGATTGCCGCCCGGTCGGCGAAATCCTCCACCAGATTGGTGGCAAATGGACCGTGCTGATCATCACGCGGCTGGGTGATGGCCCCAAACGCTTTGGCGAACTCAAGCGCATGGTCGGCGGCATCAGCCAGAAGGTTCTGACTTCCACGCTGCGCGATCTGGAGATGGATGGCTTCGTTACCCGAACGGTGACGCCATCAATCCCGCCACGGGTGGATTACGAATTGACCGATCTTGGCCGGGATCTGCTGGTGCCGCTCTCGGCTATCGGCGAATGGGCCATCGCCAACCGGCCGAGGGTTTTGGCAGCCCGGCGGCAGTATCTTGAGGACCATCCGGAAGCGATGCCCAAGCGGGCGGCGCATGTGGCGTTGATGAAGCAGGCGGCGGAGTAGGCGCTCGCGCGTGGGGCGTGCTTGACGGCTCCTGTCCACCACACCCACCGGGTCATTCCCGCCTGCGCGGGAATGACTCAGCGGGTAGTCAGGCAATGCGGACGACTGGACTTACGGTGGCCCCTACTTCGCCGCATCCCCTGTCAGCTTGGTCAGCTCGGGAATGAAATCACGGACCATGGGCTGGGGCTGGGTCTCGAACGGCAATGGCCGCACCACGCGCATGGCGGCGATGCCGACGCGGACGGTCATCAGGCCATTGACCACGCCTTCGCCGAGGCGGGCGGAGAGTTTGGCGGCGAGGCCCTGGCCGACCAGTTGCTCGACAATGCCGTCAGTGAGCACCAGGCCGCCGGTGACGGCGAGATGGGCGAGGATGGCTCCGGTGAGCCGCCAGAAGCCAAAGAAGCCTGGGCGGGCCCCGTAGAGGGCTGCAATGGCCCCGGCGAGGCGGATGCTCTCATAGATCACGAAGGCGATGTCGACGAGGGCGCGGGGCGACACGGCGGTCACCAGGGCCACGCGGCGGGCGCTGGCGGCGGTCAGGGCCTTGGCACGGGCGTCGAGCGGGGCCATCAGCGTGCGCTCGGCCAGCGCCACCACTTCATGGCCATCGAACATGTGCGGCACGTTATCGGCCACCGATTGGCGCGCCCGCGCCAGATCGGCGCGGGCGGCGTAGATATGTTCAAGGCTGGTCACCACGCCCTTGGCGCGGTCCGGGTCATTCTCGGCGGTGGCGAGCGCAGCGTCGCGTTTGAGGGCATCCAGCACCTTGAGACGGCGCAATGCGAGCACTTCGCGGGCGGCGAGGATAACCACGGCGACGAGGAAAATCCCTAGCACGCCGAGGCCGGCCCAGCCGAGCCATGCATTGGTGGCAAAGAGATCGCTGATCAGCCGGTCGGCGGCGAGCGCCAGTCCGGCCGAGAGCAGGATGCCGCCGGCGGTCCAGGCGGCGCGGGCCGCCCAGCCCATCGGCCGTGGTGGCGGCGCGATCAGGGTTTCGTCCAGATCGGGATCGAAGGCGGGCTCGACGATTTCGACCTTGGCCGGCTCGAAGGCGCGGGGCGCGCGGACGAGGGCATTGTCATCAGCGGCGACAGCGGTGGGACGGGCGATGGGGCGTTTCATGCGAGCCGGTCTCCGATCAGGAAGTCGAGGGCGCGGTCGAAGCGGACATGGGGCAGGACCAGGTCGCCTTCGGCATTGCGGTCGAGCTTTTGCGGCGGCACGAAGCGCAGGAAGTTGAGCGAGACCGGGGCGCCATCCTCGAACAGTGAATCCGGGCGCGCCGGCAAGTCACCGGGAAACAAGGCGATTTCGGTCTTGCCGTCATAGGTGATGCCGTCGAGGCTTTCCCCTTTCATCGGCGTGCCGATGATGGTGGGCAGCGTCTCGCCACCCTCCTTGATGCTGCCTTCATGGGTGGCGCGGATGGCGGCAATGGCCAGCGACTTGGTCTCGGCACCGGCAAATCGCGCGCGCTTGGTGGCATTGGCGACGAGGCGGTTGAGGATGCTTTCCAGCCGGTCATGGCTGGTGTGGTGGACGTGATCGGCCTTGGTCGCGGCAAACAGGATACGGTCGATCTTGCGCACGAAAGGGCGGAGCAGGACATTGGTTTCGCCCTGGCGGAAGCAGGCCAGCACCGAGGTCAGCGCGGTTTCGAGATCGGCCACGGCGGCGGGGCCGGCATTGAGCGCGCGCAAGGTATCGACCAGCACGATCTGGCGGTCGAGCCGGGCGAAGTGATCGCGGAAAAAGGGGCGAACCACCTGGTCCTTGTAAGCCTCGTAGCGGTGCTCCAGCATGGCATAGAGGCTGGTGGAGCGCATGCTGTGGCCCTGTGCGGGGAGCGGCGCGAAGGTCAGGGCGGGTGAGCCTTCGAGATCTCCGGGCAGCAGGAAGCGCCCCGGCGGCAGGGTGGAGAGGGCGCCATGCTCGCGGCTGCGGCGGAGATAGTCGGTAAAGGCCAAAGCCAGCTTTTCGGCATCGCCATCATTGGCAGGCTTGAGCGGATCGATGCCTTCCAGCAATTGCAGGAAGGGCTGGGCTTCGCGGCCGGAGCCGGGGCGATTGGCGCGCTCCAGTGCTTCGGCGCTCCATTCGGCAAAGCTCAGGCCCAGCAGCGGCAGGTCAAGCAGCCACTCGCCGGGATAGTCGACGATGTCGAGATTGAGCGTCGAAGGTCCCGACATGCCGGAGAACCATTTGGCCGACTGGTATTTCAGCACGATGCGCAGCTGCGAGATGCGGCGGGTGCTTTCGGGCCAATAGGGCGTCTTGGCGGTCAGCGCCTCAAGGTGCTGCTCATAGGCAAAGCGCGGAATGGTGGCTTCGGGATATTCGGCCAGCCTGGCGCCGATGAAGCGGCCTTCGGTCAGCGGGGTGAAGCCGGGCAGGCGCCCGCCGGTCAGCAGGTTATGCACCAGAGCGGTGATGAAAATGGTTTTGCCGGCGCGGCTCAGCCCGGTCACGCCCAACCGTAGAGTGGGGGTAAAGCTACCGGTGGCGGCGTCGGCCAGATTGGCGAGGGCAATGCCCAGTTCGTCGACGATCTTGGTCGGATTTTGGGGCAAGCGGCTAGTCCCTCGTTCAGGCCAGAACGTAGGGGCTGGAGAGCGGAAAGCAAGATGGCAGTGGTGAATAGGCGCAAGGCGCGAGCCGGCATAGCCGCCGGCCCGCCCTGCTGCGTGGCCTATTGGCCGATTTCATCCAGCTCGTAAGGCGTGGTCTGGTAGATCTCGTTGATCCAGTTCTGGAACAACAGATGGGCATGGCTACGCCAGCGGTTCTCCGGCTCGGCGGTGACGTCGTCATTGGGGAACAGATTGGCGGGAAGCGGCGTATCCAGCCCGGATTTGACATCGCGCTCATATTCGTCGGCTAGCGAGCGGTTGTCATATTCCAGGTGGTTGAGGAAATAGACCGCGCGATGCTTGAGGTCCCCGAGCATGGCGACGCCGATGTCCGCGTTGTCGATCAGCACTTCGAGATTGTCGCCCAGTGTCGTGCGGTCGATGTCGTTGTAACGCGATACCGGGATCATCGGGCTGTCGGAGAAGCCGCGCAGGAACGGCGAGCGGGTGTTGACCACCTGGTGGCGGAAGACGCCAAAGGCCTTGTGCTCCATGCGATAGCGCTCGGCGCCGTGGAAATGGTGCAAAGCGGCCTGCGCGCCCCAGCAGATGAACATGGTGTGGTGGACGTTGGTCTTGGTCCAATCCATGATTTCGATCATCTCGGGCCAGTAGCGCACCTCCTCGAAGGGAATATTGGCAATCGGCGCGCCGGTGACGATGAAGCCATCGAACTTCTCGGCCCGCACATCCTCCCAGGTCTTGTAGAAGGTGCGCAGATAATCCTCGGAGGTGTTCTTGGACTGGTGATCGGTGACGCGCACCAGTGTCAGTTCCACCTGCAGCGGGGTCGAGCCGATGAGGCGGGTGAACTGGGTCTCGGTGCGCTCCTTGTTGGGCATCAGATTGAGGAGCCCGATCTTGAGCGGGCGGATGTCCTGCCGCGCAGCGCGGGTCGAGTCCATCACATAGACGCCCTCGTCCTCGAGCGTCTTGCGGGCGGGCAGGTTATCGGGAATGCGGATAGGCATGATGACCCTCTTTCGGGTGGTGCAATTCGGCGTGATGCATGCTGGCGCGTCTCCCGAAGGAGAACGCGCTAGCGCATTCGCGTCTCGATCGCTGCGGCCATCAGGTCGACGAATTCGTCGCCGTCGCGGACCATGGCGAGATCGGATGCTTCAACCACGTAGCCGTAATTGTCCGCCAGCGCCTGGTAGCGCGGCAGCCGGTCATGCAGCAGTGCCTCGAAGCCCCAGGCGCCGAAGCCGGCCGGGTCCACATCGCGGTCATCGCTGATATTGTTGAGCGCCTTGTACTCAGCCCATTTCTGCACGAGGAAGGCAGGGGTGTAATACATCGGCTTGGGGCTCTGCTTGAAGCGGCGCACCAGTTCGGCGGCGTCCTTGTCGGTGCCGCGAATGTAGAGCAGGGCAGTCGCGCCGGCCAGGGTCTGGAGCACCGGGTCGTTGAGGTCGTGCGGATCGACCACCTCGATCAGCGAACCGCCGGTATCGGCGATGAAGTCGTTATAGCCATAGAGCAGCTTGGCGCGCTCGACGAAGTAGGGCACGTCGTGCAGGGCTGCGACTTCGGCGACGCGATGCTGCTCCTGACGGCGCTGGTATTCCTCCAGCGGCAGGCCGCCACGTTCGGGATTGCCGGGCGTGCCGAGATAGCTCGACAGCGGGTCGAGGTTTTCGAAGGTGATGTTGGACGAGATATAGATCGAGTCCGAGCGCAGCAGATCGGCCAGGAACGGCACCTTCATGGCTTCGCGCTTGAAATTGTCGACGATGTACTCGCCCATATAGCGCGTGCCGATGCGGTAATCGGCTGAATAGTGAAACCAGTTGCTGGCGCGCAGCATGGCGCTCAGGCGGGTCTTGCCGACGCCGGCCATGCCGAACACGGTGACCGCCCGGCTTGGCGATTTCACGAACTCATCGGCGGATTTGAACAGCATTACGACTTCGCCCCGGCAATACGTGCCCCTGCGTTTAGAACACTTGCCCCGGCCACACAAGCAGGCGGCAATTTCTGCCTGATGCCCGGACTCTCTTGCCGGGTTTTGGCAGCGCTTCGTGGCTCGGTTGGAAAATTATCCAGCAATATCAATGGCGTTCCGACTTGGCACTCGCCTTGCATCGTTAGGCCTGAAATGCGTCGCAGGACGCCAATGGGGCTTACGGAGTTTTAGATGGGCATTTATGGGGCTCTTTCCAGTGCAGTGACTGGCCTGCGGGCTCAGGCGCATGCGCTTGAGAACATCTCGGGCAATATCGCCAACTCGCAGACCACTGGCTACAAGCGGATCGAAACCGACTTCATCGATCTGATCCCCGATGCTCCGCTGCGCCGTCAGGTGCCGGGCGCCGTGCTGGCGCAGTCGCGTGGCACCAATGACGTGCAGGGCGATATCAAGACGGTTTCCAACGAGACCTTCATCGCGCTCAACTCCAATGGCTTCTTCGTGGTCGAGCCACGCTCGGGTCAGTCCGATGGCGATCCGACCTTTGCCGGTACCAATTACTATACCCGTCGCGGCGATTTCGAGATCGACAAGGATGGCCTTTTGGTCAATGGCGCGGGCTATTACCTCAAGGGTCTGCCGATCGATCCGGGTACGGGCAACGTTTCCGGCTCGGTGCCTGAAGTGCTGCGCCTGACCAATGCGTTCCTGCCTGCCCAGCAGACGCAGCGCATCAATTATCAGGCCAACCTGCCGCAGCTGCCGAAGACGGACGCCTACAAGCCGACCGTGCCGGGCAGTGAATTGCTGCGCGCTGCCGATTACGTTGCTGGCGCCACCTACACGCCGGCAACGTCGGTCTCGCAGGCGAACTTCCCGGCAAACCCGGCCGACCTGGTTCCAGCCGCCCCGGCAACGGCGCAGTCGATCACCATTACGGTGGCCGGTACGCCGATGACGTACAATTTCTATTCGGGCGGCACGGCGCCGACCAATACGAGCACCAATCAGTATATCGACGTCTCGGGCATGACGACTGCGGCTGAAGTGGCAACCGCCATCCAGACCCATATGGTGACGCGCCCCAACGCGGCCGGCGCGACGGTTGCTATCGATGGCACTGGCAAGCTGCAGGTCACCATGCCGCCAGGTTCAGGGCATGCTCTCAAGGTGACCGGCACCGCCGGGATCGGCACTTTCACCGAAACGCCGGCGATCAGCTCGGTGCCGCAGGGCACGCCAGTCGACTCGATTTCGGCCAATCAGAACACGCTGTTTGAATCCAACTCCATCTATGGCGGCGCTATTACCATTTACGCCGAGAACGGCGCACCGGCGCAGGTGATGATGCGCTGGGCCAAGGTCGATAGCTCGACCTCCACCCCACCGGGTGCCGATACCTGGCACCTCTACTACGCGTCCAACTCCAATGCTGAAGGCAGCGAAGAGAAGTGGAAGCGCGTCGACGAGACCTTCCAGTTCGGTCCGGACGGCTCACTGCTGTCGCCCTCCAGTGGCGCCACCAATCTGGGTTCGGTCATCGTCAATGGCGTGGCGGTCAACAATGTCGAGCTGCGCTACGACACCAAGGGCCTCTCACAGTTCGCGGACGTCAACGGCAAGGCCAACGTCTCGGTGCTTAACCAGAACGGCTATGCCGCCGGCGAGTTCGTCTCGGTGGCGATCAATGACAGCGGCCGCGTGGTAGCCAGCTATTCCAACGGCCAGCGCATCGACATGGCCCAGGTGGTGACGGCGCAGTTCAACGCCATCAACCAGCTGAAGCGCCTGGATGGCGGCGTGTTCGCCTCCACCACGGAATCGGGCGAGGCGATCTTCGATCTCTCCGGTTCGGGCATCATTGGCGGCTCGCTCGAAGCCTCCAATACCGACATTTCGGACGAGTTCACCAAGCTCATCGTGACCCAGCAGGCTTATGCCGCCGGCACGCGTATCGTCAGCACCGCCGACGAGATGCTGCAGGAAGCCCTGAACATGGTCCGCTAGGCGGATCGCTCTCTGCGTGGTTCGGCCCAGGAGGGCCGGACCTGTACTCTCTTGTGAGGAGCCCAAGCAATGGGTCTTACAACGTCGCTGAATAATGCCGTCTCGGGCTTGCGGACCAATCAGGATTCGCTCGATATCCTGAGCCGCAATATCGCCAATCAGGGGACGCCGGGCTATCACCGGCAGTCGCTGACCGTTGTCGACTACAATTCACAGTCGTCCAGCTATGCCCGCACCGTTGGGGTCGAGCGGGCCTTCAATTCGAGCCTGCAGACCTATTATACGCGGCAGGTGTCAGACACCGCCAATTCCGGCGTTCAGGCCAATTATCTCGATCGCCTGCAGGGCTTCCTGGGCAAGCCGGGTTCGGCCAATTCGCTCGATACCGTCTATGGCAAGCTGCAGAATTCGCTGAAGAGCCTTTCGACCAGCCCTGACGACTACACCGTGCGCGCGCAGGTCGTGGCGCAGGCCCAGTCCATGGCCGAGACCCTCAACCGGCTCTCCAACAATATCCAGGGCATGCGGCAGGAGACGGAGGGGCAGATTGCCGCCAACGTCCACAATCTGAACGGCATGATGTCGTCGTTGCAGGAGGTCAATGCGCGTCTGCTCGATCTGGGCATGACCGATACCTCGCGCTCGGCCTTGCTGGATCAGCGCGATCGCCTGGTGTCCTCTGTTGCAGAGTTGATCGACGTTCGCGCCGACTACCGCCCCGATGGCACCGTTGCGCTGATGACCCGTTCGGGCGTCGGGCTGCTTGATGGCGGCGGCTCGACTTTCAGCTTTGAAAGCGCTGGTTCGCTGGCGGCGACCTCTGAATTCGATCACAATCCGGACGCCAGCAAGGTCGGCCGGCTGCTGCTGACCACGCCATCGGGCCTGCAGGTTGATCTGGTGTCTGAAGGCGTGCTGCAGGGCGGCGAGCTGGCGGGCCTGATCACGCTGCGCGACAAGACCCTGGTGGAAGCGCAGTCGCAGCTCGATGAGATCGCTGCCGGGCTGGCCCAGGCGTTCTCGACCGTACAGACGCCGGGTACGGAGATCGCCGGCGGTTTCTCCAGCGACCTGTCGGGGATGGCGGCGGGCAATGACCTGCTGCTCAAGATCAAGGTTGGCGGCGTCGAGCAGAACGTCAAGATCGTCAACACCACCGAGCCTGGCGTTGACTATCGGGACGCTGCCGGTAATCGCGTCATCGGTGTCAACATGGATGCCGGCGCTGCCGCAGCATCGGCCCAGCTGCAGCTGGCGTTCAACACGCCAAGCGCTGCGGGGCCGGCTCTGGGCATTACCGTCAATGCCAATGGCAATGCGCTCGAGTTCACCGGTGACAGCAATATTGAAATTGCCGGGCTGACCAAGCGTGCGACCTCGCAGGGATTGCAGGGTGACGGGCTCGCCATGTCCCTGTTCGTCGATGGGGGCAATGCCTTTACCAACAGCATCAATGGCAATCCGCCGCAGAAGCTGGGCTTTGCTGCACGTATTTCGGTCAACCCGGCCGTCATCGCCGACAACCGCCTGCTGGTGCAGGACAAGGCCGGCCAGACGCTGGGCAATGCCGATCGCGCCAATTACCTGGTCGATCAGCTGGCCAATATGAAATTCGCCACCGGCGGCGATGGCTCGGTCAACAACGGCCGGTTCCAGATGACCGGCAATCTGAACGACGTGATCAACCAGGTCATCAATTTCCAGGGGTCTTCGATCAACGCAGCCCTGACCAGGCGCGATGACCGGCAGCTGACGCTCGACACGGTGATCCAGCAGATGGATTCCGAGTACGGGGTCGATGTGAACTCGGAAATGGCCCGGCTGATGGAGCTGCAGAACTCATACTCGGCCAATGCGCGGGTGGTTTCAGTGGTCAAGGAATTGCTCGACGCCCTGTTTGGCGCCGTTTAGGGAGCACGTAGATGATCGTCAACAAGTCGATGTATCCGATCCAGACCGGATTCTCCGTCATCTCCCAGATGCAGGACAAGATGGCGACGCTGCAGATGCAGCTGGGCACCGGGGCCAAGTCGCCAACCCTGGCCGGCATGGGCCGCGACCTGCCGCTGTCGCTGAGCGTGCGTCAGCGCCTCGATCGTATCGAAGGGTTCTCGGCCAGTATCGAGACCGTCAACCTGCGCCTGAGCTTTCTCGACAAGACCCTGTCGCGCTTCGACAAGATCGAGGGCGAAGCCCGCAATTCGGCCATTCAGGGCCAGTACGGCACCGGCAATATCAACATGGCGACCTTGCCGGACCTGTCCCGGGCCCGGTTCGACGAAATTGTCACCATGCTGAATTCGGAAGTGGCCGGCCGCTACCTGTTCGGTGGCGCCGCGACCGATGCGCCGCCGCTGCCCAATACCAATGAACTGCTCGAAGGGGCAGGGGGCCGCGCCGGCTTCAAGACCGTGGTCAGCGAGCGCAAGGCCGCCGATCTCGGTGCCAATGGCTATGGCCGCGTCAATACCGGCATTGCCGGTGGCACGGTGACCCTTGGCGAGGACGGGGTGCACCCGTTCGGGCTCAAATTGTCCAATATCTCGACCACCGCCGCCAATACCTCCGTGACCTACACTTCGCCGGCCGCCACCAATCCGCCGACGGCCAAGAATCTGAGCGTGACCTTTGCGCCGGCTCCGGCCGAGCAGATCAGGGCCGGCGAATCCGTAACCATGGGCTTCACGCTGCCCGACGGCACCGAGACCCAGATAACGCTGCGCGCCACCACCGATAACCCGCCGGGCGCGGGCGAGTTCACTATCGGCACCGACGCCGATGCGACTGCCGCCAATTTCAAGGGTGCGCTCGAGACCCGGCTGACCCAGGTCGGCGGCTCCGAGCTGGCCGGGGCGTCGGTCTATGAGGCGAGCGAGAACTTCTTCAACGGCGCCGGCGAGCCGGTGCTGCGCGTTTCGGGCAATCCAGCCACGTCCCTGCGCGTTGGCACCGAGGCCGACACCGTGATGTGGTATCGCGGCCAGAGCCCGGCAATTGCTGCCGAGGGGCTGGGGCGGCTGGGGATTGCCACCAACGCCAATGCAGTCACGCTGGCGGAAGATGCCCCGGTCTCGCCCAAGCATGGCTTCCAGCTGACCGATGTGAGCCTGTCGACGGCCAACATCACCACTGCCCACACCGCGACCGATCCGAGCAGCATAGCGGTGACTTTCGCCAATGTGCCGGCCGAAGACGAAGCCGTCACCATGACGCTGACCAAGCCGGATGGCACCAGCAGCACCCTGACGCTGACGGCGGTTAGCGGGACGCCCGGCCCGGGCCAGTTCCGCATCGGTGGCGATGTCAACAGCACGGCCGCCAACTTCTCCACCGCGCTCAATGCCAGCGTCACCATTGCTGCCAAGGCCGCCGAGGGCAATCCGCGCCAGAGCGTCACCGCCCAGATCGATGACAGCACCAGCACGGCCTATGGCATGCAGGGCAATGAAGACGGGTTCCTGCGCATGGTGCGCTCGCTTGGCGCCATGTCTGTCGAGACCTATCCGGACAGCGACCCCAATGCCAAGGGGCGCTTTGACGCCATGGCGACGCGCCAGCATTCCCAGCTGTCGGAAGCGCACAATTCCAAGCGCGGCTCGATCGAGATCCTGACCATGGAACTGGGTATTGCCCAGGGCTCGCTCGAGAATACCGCCAAGCGCCACACCGACTACAAGTCGCAGCTGGACAACCTGTTGAGCGATGTCGAAACGGTCTCCAAGGAAGATGTCTCCATGGAAATCCTGGCGCTGCAGACCCGCATGCAGGCCAGTTACCAGGTGACCGCCATGGTCAGCAAACTGAGCCTGGCGAACTACCTGTAAGAGGCAAAACCAGTCGGGCGCCGCATCAGGCAACGCCCCTCACTCGCCCCAAGCGGGTCGCCCTCTCCTCCAGGACGCGCGATACGGACAACAAAAAAGCCCCCGATCTGCATCGGGGGCTTTTTGTTGCAATGAGGTGCCTCAGGCGGGCATTGAGCGCAGGCCGGCGGCGATCTGGCGATTGATGTTGATCATGCCGTCCAGGGTCTGCGGCGCGGGTTCGATCATCATTTCGCGGGTCTGGTTCAGCACGAACAGGCCGAGATTGACGATGTTCTGGCGGGTCTGGGCCGGCAGCGGATTATCCGCGCCATTGGCCGAGCTCATGAAGATGGTCCAGAGCTTGCGGTTGAAGGTCAGGGCAGGCGGCAAAAGGTCGAAATCGGTGGGCCAGGTGTCGCGGATCGCCTGCAACCGGGCTGCGGCCTTGATCAACAAGGCGGCTTCGCGCTCTCGCGGCGATTCAGTCGCCTTGGCTGTCTGCTGATAGGCGAGTGCCCCGTGATGCTGCATTTGCAATCAGATCCTCTTCGAACTGGATCAGCTGTTTGGCCGACTTCAGAGCTTTGTATAAGGCCCCAGTTAAGATGTCGTTATTGATCCTATCAACGATTGCCGTACTCGAGGGCGCTGCCGTGACGATGTCGTTAATCAGCGAAAAATACTCGCTGCGCAGAATGTCGGTATTGTTCTCGATGTACATGATCTGGACGGCCAGATAGACGCGCTTGGCCGGGGTGTCGGCGGTCGCTGGCGTCAGGATATCCTTCTCGCGCAGGATGGGCGCCTGGCCCTCGATAAACAGCCGTGTACGCTGGTCGGAATTGGTGATGATGCAATTGCCCACCAACAGCTTTTCACCCGGCTTCAGTTCGACCTTGAGCGCCATTCGGCCCGCCTCCGGATTGAATCACTTCGCGGCGAGTGTAACCCACTGCGCGTGTACGCGAAAAAAGAAAAAGGCGGGCCGGGGCCCGCCTTTTCCAATCTGTGGCTAAGCCGCTATTAGCGGAGCAGCTGCAGCACGCCCTGATCGGCCTGGTTGGCCATCGACAGGGTCGAGGAGGCCAGCGACTGACGGGTCTGGAGAGCCATCATGTTGGCAGCTTCCTGGTTCATGTCGGCCAGGGTCAGGTTGCCAGCACCGGTTTCCAGGGTGTTGATCATCGACTTGGTGAAGTCCTGACGGTTCTGAACGATCGAGAGGTTCGAACCGAAGGCCGAAGCCTGCGAACGGACCGAGTTCAGACCGGCCTTAACTTCGTCCAGAAACTTGTCGATGCCGGCATCGCTGTCGAGATCGGCAGCGGTCAGGGTGGTGGTCAGCTTCAGGGTGCCGGCGTTGACTGCCTCTTCACCCTTGGTCTGGATGTCGATCGAGGAGGTGCCGGTTTCGTTGAAGGTGATCTTCAGCTTGTCGCCACGCAGCAGGTTGATACCGTTGAACGAAGCATCGTCCGACAGCTTGTCGAGCTGGTCGCGCAGTTCGTTGAACTGGTTGGCCAGATCCGAACGAACCTTGTTACCGTCGATCTTGTTGGCGCCGGTCGAGGTGCCATCGATCACGCCAGTGCTCGAAACACCACCAAGGTTGAGTTCCTGAGTCGACAGGTTCTCGATGCGCAGCTTGCCGTTGTCGTTCGAAGCGCGCAGCTTGCCCTTGAGGCCAGCGTGGTTGTTCACTTCGTTGACCAGCTGATCGACGCTCTTGGAGGCGGCGGCAGTGGCAGGAACTTCTGGAGTACCCGGAACTGCCGGGGTACCAGGAACAGCGGCGGAACCGGCGACGGTTGCCGGGGTGCCCATGATTGCTGCAGTAGTGCCGTTCCCGTTGCCGCCAGCGTCGGCGATCGAAATGCCAGTACCAGCGGCATTCTGCAGGCGAAGTTCGCCACCATCGACGTCGGCAACGGTCGAACCGACAGCAGTGTTGATCTTTCCGGCGGCGGCGGCGGCGTCGTCCCCGTCGGCGAGGGTGACGTTGAAGTCAACTCCAGCAACGGTAACGGTGACGTCACCGGCCGTCACAGCGGTAAGGTCAGCACCGCCAACACCAGTCACCGAAGAGGTAACAGCGGGAGTGCCTGGGACCGCAGGCGTGCCGGGAACCGCGGGGGTGCCTGCGGTTGCTGCTGTGCCCAGAGCGATGGTGATCGGTGTTGCGCCAATGGAGCCACCGTCGAACGAGATGCTCTCGGCATCGGTCAGGTTCGGCCCGATTTCGAGCGATGCCGTCTGGAACGACTTGTCCTGGCGAGCCTGGCGCAGGGTCGACTGCATCGATTCCAGGTTCTTGGTGATGGCGGACAGGCCATTGTCAGCAGCTTCGATGGTCTTGATGCCGTTAGCCATCGAGTCCATCAGGTTGTTCAGGTCACCGGCGCGGCTGTTCAGCGAAGCAGCGGTGAAAAAGTTGGTTGGGTTGTCCAGTGCCGAGTTGACCTTGTTGCCCGTCGAGAGACGGTCCTGGGTCTTGGCCATCAGCGTCGCCGTATTCTGCAGCGACGAGAGGTTGGAACGGACGGCTTTGGAAAGATTGATATCGGCCATTTATGGCATCCTTTTCTAGGAGTCGATTACGAAACGCCTCTTCCTGAGACATCGAAATCCTTGCCAGACAGGTCATAAGGATTCGTTAAATCCATGTCGGATTCTTGCACCGACTTTGTTGGTATCGCCGGTTTGCGAATAGCAAAAAGCCCCGGAAACCGGGGCTCTGGCTTGTTTGTGGCAGGAAGTGCCTCGTGACGGTGCGTTAACTAGACGACGAGGTCGCGCAGCCGCAGTTCGGACTCGGGGGGAATCGGGGCATTGCCGATGCGCAGGAACAATTCGTCCAGGGTTTCAGGGCGCGGGGGCAGATTGCCGGCAATCACCGCGGCGGCAAACATCGAGCCAGCCGGGGCGGGGGGCGGCGGAGCGGGCCGCTCCTGTTCCTGGCGGGAACCGTCGCGCTTGGGGAAATTGTCGCCGGTTTCCGGGCTGCTCGGCGCCGGTGGAGCACTGTCAGGCAACAGGGCGCGGTCGCCGGTCTGATGGCGTGATCGCAAGTCGCCCATATTGGCATTTCCCGGCGATACGGGATCGATGGCGTAGACCATGACGCTGTCCTAACCTGGCACCAATGCCGTCCGCAGGATAGGACAGCCAGAATTTCTGTCAACTTGCGCAAGTTGATCCAGTTTTCGTCAAATTGCGGCAAGTCTAAAGCGCGCGATTGACGGCAATGCCGCGGGCAGAACTGGATGGATCGTTAGCAATCGTGCCGGCCCGTCCGTAAACGTGGGTGCGCTCTTTCTGGCCGACAACTTTGGCGACGTCGGTGAGCAAGTCTTCGGTGACCGTGCGGGCAGTTGCCAGGACGCGCAGATTTTCCGCCATCTGGGTGGCAAGGCTTTCATGGCCGTTGCGCAGGCGATCGACGGCGCTGGGGGCTTCCTGCTTGAGTCGCTCCGTCTGGCGCTGCACCGAGCGGGCCAGCACCACATAGTCCTGGGCCAGCCGCGCCTTGTCGGGCGTGAGAATGCTGGCCTGGCGCATATGGCCGGCGCGCAGCAGCGTGGTTTCCTGGTTCATCACATCGACCAGCGCGGTGAGCGCGGATTCGGCGCGCGCGCATAGTTCGGTGGCCGGCAGGGTGTCGAGGGCGGCAAGGCGGGCTGCGGCGGTCATTTGGCTGAATATCCCTTGAGAGATGAACTGGATTGGGTTGCGAAGGGCTGGTTCTGGGCTGCTTCCTGCAGCGCCATCAGGTCGCCCATGATCTGGTCGGCAATGCCGAGGCCGCCGTTCTGGGCCATGGTGGCCGCAAGCTGTTCGGTCTGCATGGAGCGCCAGGTCTCCTCGCCGAAGCCGCCGCCGAACGGTCCGTCGCTTTTGACGCCGGCAAACATTTCCTTGACCAGGGTATTGAGGAACACGCCCTCGAATTCCTCGGCCTGCTGGCGCACACGGGCGACCTGCGATGGCGAGAGCGACGAGGCTGGAAGGCCGGAGGTGATGTTCATCACAGCACCTCGATTTCTGCCTGAAGGGCGCCCGTAGCCTTGATGGCCTGCAGGATGGCGATCAGGTCGCGCGGGGAGATGCCCAGAGCATTGAGGCCATCGACCAGTTGCTGCAGCGTCACCGATTCCTCCACCACGGCGAGCGCAGTATCGCGCTGGGTCACGTCGAGTGTGGTATTGGGCTCGACTGCGGTGACGCCGCGGCTGAACGGGGCCGGCTGCACGACGGTGGGGTTCTCGGCAATGGTCACGGTCAGGTTGGATTGTGCAACGGCGACCGAGGAGACGCGCACGTCCTTGCCCATGACGATGATGCCGGAATTCTCGTCGATGACGATCTTTGCTGTCTGATCGGTCTGGACGATCAGCTGTTCGATATCGGTCAGCAGGTCGACAATATTGCCATTGAAGCCACGGGGCAGGGTGAGGCGCACGGTGGCCGGGTCTTCCGGTGTCGCAGTAGGGGTGCCGATGAAGTCATTGATGGAGAGCGCGATGCGGCGGGCGGTGGTCAGGTCCGGGTTGCGCAGGGCCAGGCGAAGCGAAGTCTGGGCGCCGAGGTGAAACTCGATCTCGCGCTCGATCAGCGCGCCCGAGGAAATGCGGCCGGTCGTGGGGACGCCGGAAATGACGGTGGCGGCATCACCCGAGGCCTTGAAGCCATTGATACTGACCGGGCCCTGGGCGATGGCATAGACCTCGCCATCGGCTCCGAGCAGCGGAGTGACCAGCAGCGTGCCGCCCTGCAGGCTGCCCGAATCCCCGAGTGCGGCGACCGAAACGTCCATCCGCGAGCCCTGGGTGGAGAAGGCGGGCAGGTTGGCGGTGACCATGACGGCGGCGACATTGGCCGTGCGGACATTCTCACCGGCGGTATTGACGCCCAGCCGTTCGAGCATGGATTGCAGAGATTGCTTGGTGAACGGGGAATTGTTGAGGCTGTCGCCGGTGCCGTTAAGCCCGACCACCAGGCCATAGCCGACCAGCTGGTTGTCGCGGACGCCTTCGATGTCGACGATATCCTTGATGCGCGCCGTCGCTGCATTGGCTGTCGTTGCCGGTGCCAGGATCATTGCGGTGCCGATCAGCCCCGCCATCAGGATTCGCCAGATTGAAATGCGCATCGTCATCCCCGTTACTGGCCGCGCCATCCCCATGGTGCAGCCGTCGGGTGTTGCATTGCGAAAATCGTGCCAGATGCGATTGCCGTCGGTTAAGACATTGAAAATAAGTGATTAATTTTGGCGTCTGGACGGCTTCGGTGGTGTCCTCTGCGCTGGGGATGGGGTGGGTGAGCAATTCTTGCCGGGCTCGTTAAGGTCCTGTTAACTGGTGGCGGCAGATTTTGCCGGTATCGCCGCCCATGATTTGAGTCTCATCGCCTTGCGCATCGACAGCACCAAAAGCACAAATGCAGTGAACGGCCGCAGCAATGCGGGCCGGACAGGCAACGGTGCAGCTTTCCAGCCGATTGGTGGCGAGACACCCGCGCGGGTTGCCGGCACGGCGCCGATGACGGCTCCCGCAGAACTGAGTTCGCTCCTGGCGCTGCAGGGTGTCGAGGATCCGCTGCAGGGCCGCAAGAAGCGGGCCGTCGCCCGTGGGACCGATCTGCTGGATAGCCTGGATGACGTGAAGGCGGACCTGCTGGTGGGCCGGGTGAGCGAAGACCGACTCAGCCAGCTGATGAGCCTGCTTTCGGAGGCGCGCGAGCAGTCGATGCCCGGGCTGGATGCTTTGCTCGATGACATCGAGCTGCGGGTGCGGGTAGAACTCGCCAAGTTCGGCCGCTATCCCGCCTGATAATTCTCGTTTTTTGCCAAGACGTTAGCGCTCCATAGATTGAAGATGGGGCTGTCGTCACTTTCACATGTTCATCGTGCATGCTTTGCGCGCTTGCCCATGGAGTTGTGCGCGCATATATAGGCCGCCTTAGGGGTGCATTGGAGTTGAGTCTGCTAATGTCTTCGGTAGTTGACCTTGTTGAATATCGGCCCAGTGACGACGAGCCGTTTATGAATCCGCGCCAGCGCGAATATTTCAGATCCAAGCTAAATGCCTGGAAGGACGATATTCTCCGCGAAAGCCGTGAAACCCTCGAAAATCTGCAGGAAGAAAGCCAAAATCATCCAGATATGGCTGATCGGGCGTCATCGGAAAGTGATCGCTCGCTGGAACTGCGCACGCGTGACCGGCAGCGTAAGTTGATCTCCAAGATCGATGCTGCCATCAAGCGTATCGAGGACGGGACTTACGGCTTCTGCGAAGAAACTGGCGATCCGATCGGGATTGCCCGTCTCGATGCCCGCCCGATTGCAACCCTGAGCCTTGAGGCCCAGGAAATGCATGAACGGCGCGAGAAGGTGTATCGCGACGAATAGAGGCATTTCGCTGTAGCGGCGAGGAGTGCTACCGCTGCAGGGAATTGGCTTCTTTCGCTCAGGAAAATTGCAAGGGTCCGCAGTCATGCGGGCCCTTTTTCGTTCCGGCAAAGGCCGATAGCGCGCATGCTGCATCACCGCATCGGTGGCGCAGGGTGAAACGCCATGCCTAGTTTCTGGACGTGGTGCCATTACCCGGGGCAGCGAGACAGGCTAGGTTTGGCGATCGAGGACTGGCTTTGGAGCGACCAAGATGCGCAAGACGTTCGCTGGGTTTATGAGTGCCCTGTTCATGCTGATCGGCCTGCTATCCGGCCCGGTCATGGCGCAGGAACCGTTTGTGCTGGTGCCTGACCAGCCGGGTGGTGGTGGCGTGGCGGTCAATGGCTGCTTCCGGGCCGATCGGGACCTGTTCGGACCCTATCGGCTGACTTTCTGCCTGGAGCGGCGCGGCACCTACCAGATCCGTGGTGGCGGGGTGCGTTGCGACGGGCGTCTGGATTTCGACGTTCGTCGGCGTGACATCTTCATCGACCTGCACCGGACGTCCTGTGGCAATGGCGTTGCCTGGGAGGCTGCAGCGATTGATTGCAGCCCAATCGGTGGTGTCGGCGTTGGTGGACGGGTGATCGTGCCGGATGTGCCGGTGCTGTCGAGCCTGCGTTGTACCTATCATCCGACAGTGCGTGGCGTCAGTTCGCGGACTTTCAACGCGCACCGCATCTAGGCGTGCCCAGTAACCTGCTGCCAAGGAGAACACCATGAATGCATCCAAGATCGTCCGCAGCCTGATTGCCGCCGTGGTTCTGGCACTGGGGGCCGCGAGCGTGCCTGCGGCGCTGGCGCAGCAACCGTTCGTGCTGGTGCCCGATGGCCCTGGCGGGGGCTCGGCGAACCGCGCCGTGGCGACGACCAACCTGAACGTGCGCAGCGGCCCGGGGCCCAACAATCCTGTGGTCCATGTCCTGCAGCGTGGCGAGGAAGTCGATGTCCTGCGGTGTTCCAATGGCTGGTGCCTGGTGGAAAGCCGCGGGCCAACCGGCTGGGCAGCCCGCAATTATCTGCGCGATATCATTCAGACGGGTCCAGGACCGCGTCCGCCCGTGGTGCAGCCGCCGGTCATTCGTCCGCCCGTCAGTCAGAGCAATGTCTGCTTCTTCGACCAGCCCAATTTCCGCGGCCGCAGTTTCTGTGCCTGGCCGGGCGACAGCGAAGCGCGCCTGGGGTCATGGGGTGATCGCATTATGTCGGTGGAGGTCAATGGCCGTGCTGCAGTCGACATCTGTGCATCGCGCAATTTCCGCAATTGCACTTTCTTCGACCGTGACGTGCCAGTGCTGAACCGCATGTTGCAGAACAATGTCGGCTCCTATCGCGTGCTCCGCTAAGCTCTGAGCGAGCACCGCGCGGTGCTCGCTCAATCTCACTCTTCGAGAGCTCTCGACCTCTGGCTATTCCCGGAGGACCGGCGCTAATTCTACCTATTGGCCTTCCCGCAAGGATGCATCTCGGCGGTCACAGGGCTCCGAGCCGAATTTCTCGCGTGAGGCCAATATTTTGGAGAAACGCCTTGTCGTGGCTAACCACCAATAGCGCCCCGTCATAGGCCTGCAGTCCCGCCTCGACTGCCTGGATAGCCCCGATATCGAGATGGTTGGTCGGCTCGTCGAGGATCAGCAGGTCGGGCGGCGCAGACCCGCCAATGGTCGAGGCCAGTCCTGCCCGCAACATTTCCCCGCCGCTCAGGCTCCCTACCACTTGCAGCGCCGCATCGGCGCGGAACATGAAGCGGGCGAGGGCGGCCCGGCAGGCATTCTCGTCATCGTCAGGATTAAGTGCCCGGAAATTGTCGCGAATGGTCAGGTGAGGATCGAGCAGGCTGATAGTCTGGTCGAGCAGGGCAAAGCGCCCGTTGATCCGCACCGCGCCGGCAATGGGCGTCAGCTCCCCCGTCAGTAGCCGCAACAAGGTAGTCTTGCCTGCGCCATTGGGACCGGTGATCGCCACCCGTTCCGGCCCGATGATGGAAAAGCTCAGATTGCGGATGATCGGCTGGTCCGGCACTGGCCCGCCGGTCAGGCCATCAACCTGCAGCACCGTTCGTCCGGCGGGCAGCTTCGTGCTGGCCAGCTTGACCGAAAGCGGCGTCAGCACTTCGACTTGCGCGCGGGCTTCGCCTGCCGCCTCCGCCGCTTCGGCTCGTTGCCGGCTGGCCAGGCGGGCGTTTTCGCCGCTGGTCTTTTCGGCATTGTCCTTGCGCGCATTGAGCAGGATCTTGGGCATGTCACCACGGTCGCGCTTGCGCTGTCCGGCGCCATCGCGGCGGGCCTGGCGCTCGACGGTCTGCTGTGCCTTGCGGTCGATCTCGCCCACTTTGCGCTCGGCGATGGCGAGGCCATGTTCGGCGGCGGCGAGTTCGAGGGCCTTGCGTTCGCTATAATGGTCCCAATTGCCGCCATAGGTCTTGGCGCCGAGCGTCGTCAGTTCGACGATAGCGTCCATTTCCCGTAACAGTTCACGATCATGGCTGACCACGATGGCGCCGCCGCGCCACTGGCGCAGCAAGCCGGCCACCGCGGCCCGGCCATCACTATCGAGATTGTTGGTCGGTTCATCGAGCAGGATCATGTCGGGCTGGTTGAGCAGCAATGCCGCCAGCGCCAGCCGTGTGCGTTGCCCGCCGCTAAAGCTCGATAGCGGGCGGTCAGGGGGCGATTGCGGCAGGTCGAGCTGATCCAGCGCTGCTTCGATGCGCGAGGGCAGGGTCCAATCGGCCTCGCCGGCGTCATCGACGCTGCCGATACCGGCTGCAAGCCGATCAAGTCGCGCCAGGCCATCGGCAACGCCAAGCAGGTCGGCCAAGGTTTGATTGTCGTCCACCTGCACCGACTGGCTGAGCACGCCGAGCGTGCCGCCAAATGTGATGCTGCCTTCAAGCGGCTGCAACTCACCGGCGATCAGGCGCAGCAGGGTGGATTTACCCGTGCCATTGCGGCCGATCAGGCCAGTGCGGTTGGGACCGAAAGCAAGGTCGAGGCCGCTGAACAGGGGGGCATTGTCAGGGGTGCGATAGGTGAGATTTTGGAGTGTAACCGAAACAGGCATGGGCGGATTCCAGATGGGCGATGCGGGTGAGGCCGTCGATCATCGAGAGTTCCATTGGGTACCGTCCTGCTGGTGCTGCGGATGCGCCATACATAGTGGCCAACACTATTGTGTCAAGTTTTGCTGATCGCGGGAATGTTATCCGCAAGGGGCTTTTGCCCGGCCGCTGTGGCCTGTGGGCGCTTTTCGTCCAAAATAGGACGCGCTAGGTCAGCAGTAATTAGGAAAGTGTTTGCTGCTTTCCGATACGTTCTAGTCACCTTAACAGACGGACTGCCCCAAAGTGTTTGATCAAGTTTCGCGCCGCGGTTTTTTGGCGCTCGTTCCGTTTGCCCTTGCTGCCTGCACGTCCAGCCGGACGATGCCGGGCTCGGGTGTTGCAGCGACCCCCTATGTCGATCCGATGTACCGCCAGATCTATGGCGATCTGCCGAATGAAACCTATCCGATTCCGGCGATCAACCCCGCGCTGATCAAGCCGGAGCTGTTGCGCCAGGTGGTGCCGTACCAGACTGCTGAAACCGCTGGTACCATCGTCGTCGATCCGGGTGCCAAGTTCCTGTACCTGGTACGGGGCGACGGCCAGGCCATGCGCTATGGTGTTGGCGTCGGCCGTGCCGGCTACGATTACACCGGTAATGCCACGGTCGGTCGCAAAGCACCCTGGCCGCGTTGGACGCCGACGCCGACGATGATCCGCGAAGATCCCGAGAAGAACGGCCCCTGGGCCAAGGGCATGGAGCCGGGGCTGGGCAACCCGCTCGGGGCGCGGGCGCTGTATCTCTACAATAATGGCCGCGATACGCTCTATCGCATCCATGGCACCAATGATCCGCACTCGATCGGTCTGTCACTTTCGAGCGGCTGCGTGCGTCTGTTCAATCACGACATCATCGATCTCTATGGGCGCGTCACCGTGGGCTCGAAAGTTGTGGTGCTCAATACCGGCATTCCGGCGCCGAACGGCCTCGGCTATATCTGATGCAATAGAAACGGGGCCTTCGGGCCCCGTTTGTTTTTGGGTGATTGTTTGGCGTGGGCTTTTGGCCTTTGGTGATGGCTGCGCCTCCCGCTGGACCCGCTAACACGACTTCACCCGATAAGCCCCAATCCCTCCCGACCGTCATCACCCGGCTTGTCCGGGTAATCCATCTTTGTGCGTGTGCGGAAGCGTGGACCACCCGGACAAGCCGGGTGGTGACGCGGTGGGTGGGAGGCTTGGGCTCGGCTCTGAGGCCCAGCATGCCGGCTGGCGTAGTGCGGTCGATGGGCGAGGTGTCGTTGGTAGCGGTGGTCGCCCGAGACACCGCTGCCCCAGTCAAAAAACCTAAAATCCAAACACCGTGGTGACGCTCGACTGGCCATTGCCGTTCTGGTCGCATTGGGCGTTGGTGTTCTGGCCAAACTGGAACAGGCCACAATTGTTGTTGTTGCCGTTCTGCTGGATGCTGCCTTCGTGGCCATTGCCCTCCTGCATGATCAGGCCGTGATTGCCCGAGCCGTTCTGGCCGATGCCGGCGGCATTGCCGAAGCCGTTCTGGCTGATATTGCCGCCGTTGGCGGACATGCCCTGGAACAGCGAGAACAGCTGCAGTCCGGTGCCCAAGGCCTGGGCTTCGTCGGGATCGGTGGGGGTGTAGCTCAGCGAGACCTGGCCGCCGGCATAGGCGGGGGCTGTGAGGGCAATGGCGCCCATGGTCACGGCAAGCAGGCTGGCAAGGGCGGTCTTTACGATCTTGGTGGTCATGGCGTCTCTCCTGATTGGTTTGGCGTTGCGGTGCGCTGGTTGTGTTCCAGCCGATGACCCCAATATGGCGGGGCTGGACTGAACCCATCCGGAGCGGTGCATTCACTTTCCATTCACGATTTTTCCGCCGTGCGCCGGGCATGGAAAAGGGGCTCCAGTCTCCCGGAACCCCCTCAGGCCGTTGATGTTTTCATGTCAGCGCAGGTCGTTGATATCCATGTCGCAGGTTACCGCGACACCATTGGCCGTTATGGCGAGTTCGGCATCGTAATTGGCGCCGCTATTGAGCGTCATCTTGCCGAGCACGACCGGATCATTGGCGGCGGCGGTGAAGGCACCGCCCTGACTGACCTGCGAACTGCCGCCGGGGCCCCTGGCCTGAACGCGGAATTGATAGGACCCGTCGACCGGCACGCTGGACAGCATCTTGCCCTCGATCGAGAGCATGCCGCTTTCGGTCTTTTCGGCGATGCCGCATTGCACGGGGCCGGCATTATTGGTGCCGGCAAAGCCGGTGGTGGCAGCGATGCCGACCAGAGCGAGGCCGAGCAGCGCGGGCATAACAAAGCGGTTTGTCTTGGTCATCTGATCATCTCCTGAATTGAGTGAGGCAGGCCGGAAGGGGCTGCCCTCCGGCCGGTTGCGGCTCACATTGGGGATCAGGGGCAGGCCTGGACGAAGGCGGCGACATTGCCGGCGCCTGCCTGATTGACATTGGCATTGCAGCCATTGCCGACCTGCACGCCTGCCGCGATATTGCCGCTGCCGTCCTGGGTCAGGATGGCATTGTGATTGGCGCCGAACTGGCCAACGCCGGCGGCATTGAAATCGCCGTTCTGCCAGGTGTCGGCATAGTTGTTGACGCCCTGCTGGCCGATGGCGCCGACATTGCCGTCGCCGAACTGCTGGCCGACAGCTTCGTTGAAGGCGCCGTTCTGGTCGACGCCGATGACATTGCCATTGCCGAACTGGGCGCCGCCGGCCGAATTGGCCCAGCCCCACTGGTTGAGGAACACGTCATTGGCCATGGCCGGAGCGGCGGTGATGGCGATGATGGCGGCGACGGCACTGGTGATGATGAGCTTGCGGGTCATTGATCTCTCTCCTGTTTGGCTGCGCTCCCTCCGAGCGCTTCTTGCCGATGACATGAGGAGTAGACTCAGGTGCCCGAACCGGGGCTGAAGCCGCAGTTCAGAATGCGTTCATCGTATTGGCGTGGTCGTTGATGTGGCGTTGTGGAGGCGTCGGGGACCGCGTTTGAGGGTGGGAGCTCGGCATCACCTCCTGAGTCCGTCATTGCCCGGCTTGTCCGGGCAATCCATCTTCGGCGCGGCGGAAGGTGGACCACCCGGACAAGCCGGGTGGTGACGATGGGGGAGGGATTGGGGACGAAAGGATCTGCGACCACAGACGCCCCGGAGTCGCCCGCCTTACCTACAGATAACGCTGCTTCAGGTGCGCCTTGAAGAAGTCGGCGTTGAGCGGTTCGCCGGTGGCGCGGGTGATCAGGTCGGGGGTGGAGAAGCGGCTGGCCTGGCTCCAGATATTGTCGCTGCGCCATTGGTTGATGCCGGAGAAATCCCCCTTGGCGATAGCGCCGCGAACGTTCGGCTGCGCCTTTTCCAGAGCGGCCCATTGCTGGGCGGCGATCATGGCGCCCAGGGTATAACTGGGGAAATAGCCAAAAGCGCCGCCGGGCCAGTGCACGTCCTGCATCGGGCCATCCTTGGGATCGTTGATGGTCGAAATGCCGAGATATTCGGTCATCTTGGCGTCCCAGGCCTCGGGGATCTGGCTGGCTTCGAGCTTGCCATTGACCAGCTCCTGCTCCAGTTCATAGCGGAGGATCACGTGGAGCGGGTAGGTGACCTCGTCGGCATCGACCCGGATATAGCCGCGCTCGACGAAATTGACCTGCGCCAGTACGTCCTCGATATCCCAGCCCGGAATCGCGTCTTCGCCCAGATGCAGGTGCACCAGCGGCAGGGCGAATTCCCAGAATTCGGGGCTGCGTGCCAGCTGCATTTCCACGAACAGGCTCTGGCTCTCATGGATGCCCATGCCGCGCGCCTTGCCCAGCGGCCAATGCGACCATGCCTTGGGCAGACCCTGCTCATAAAGCGCATGCCCGGTCTCGTGCAGCACGCCCATCAGCGAGGACAGGAACTCATCGGTGCGGTAGCGGGTCGTCATCCGCACATCGGTGGGCACGCCGCCGCAGAACGGGTGATGCGACACGGCCAGCGAGCCATGGGTGAAATCGAAGCCGACGGCGCGCATGGCGGCGAGGCCAAGTTCACGTTGCTTTTCAATCGGGTAGGGGCCATTGAGCGGCTTGATCGGGCGCTTGCTCAGGCGCTCTGCCTGAGCTTCCAGCGCCTCTGGCACAAAGCCTTTGAGGAAGCTCTTGAGGTCGGCGAACACTCCATCGAGCTCGGCTGTGCGGTTGCCGGGATCATACTGGTCCATCAGCGCGTCATAGGGTGCCAGCTTGAGCGCATCGGCGCGCAACTGCGCTTCTTCCCGCACCAGGGTGACAACGCCTTCCAGCGCGGGAAGGAAGCTGTCCCAATCGCCTTTGGCGCGCAGTTCGCGCCACAGCTGCTCGGAGCGCATGGTGGCGGCGGTGCGGCGCTCGACAAACTCGGTCGGCAGGCACGTGGCATTGATATATTGGCGCTTGAACTCGGCGAGCGCGCGTTGCTGGTCCTCGTTCTCGGGCTTTGCGGCCTCGATCCAGTCGGCGATTTCGGGAGCGGTGGCCTGGGCGTGATACATGCCGGCGAGGTTCGACATGGCTTCGGCGCGCTTCTCGCCGCCGCCGACGGCCATATGTGTGGCCTCGTCGGCACCGAGAATGGACAAGGCATGCTCCAGCGCTTCGAGCTTGCGGCCGAGATCATCAAGTTTGGCGAAAGACATTTGGACTCCTGCGGTTGTCCGAGATGTTCCACAGCTGGTCGCGGGTGAAAAGAGGGAAGATGGCTGCGTCCCGTGCCGCCTGCATGGCGCAGGGTGCTGCGCAGGAGTTGGAGAGAAATCCCGCTTCCGCCCGGATGCGTTTTGTTGCATGACAGGGCCGGAGGAAACTGGTGCGAGGCGAGGGTGGGCGAGCGCAAGCGGGTTATCGGCGGCACGGCGGTCCTGCGGGAACGCGAACGAGCAAATCCGGGACGCATGGAGCATAGCGAACTGCTCTATCTGATGCATGAGCTGTCGCGGATGATCAGTACCGGGTTCGATCAGGTCATGATCCGGCACAATCTCACCCATGCCCAATGGTGGGCGCTAATGCATATCTACAAGCGCGAAGGCGTGACGCAGACCGAACTGGCGACCATCATGCAGATGGGCCGGGCCTCTGCCGGTACGCTGCTGGAGCGGCTGGAGGCCAAGGGCTGGATCGAGCGACGCGCCGACGCCACCGACAGTCGCCTGCGCCGGGTCTATCTCAGCCCGCCGGTCGTGCCGGTATTTTCAGTGATGCAGGATGAGGGCACGGCGCTGTTCTGCAAGCTCCTCAAGGACGTTTCGCCCGACGCGGAGCAGGTTATGCTGACAGGGATGCGCCAGATGCGGGCGAATGCCGAACGCATGCTGCGACAACAGGCGCAAGACGAGCCGGACGCCAGCTAGTTCCCGGCCCCAGCTAGTCCCTGGTGCTGTTGCGCTTGCGGTAGCCGAAGCCCAGCGTGATGGCGATGCCGAGAGCAATGCCCAAAGCGATGCCCACGGTCAGATTGCCCATGACCAGGCCAATGCCTGCGCCAATGGCGACGCCAATGGCGATACCCACCGAAATGCTCATCTGCGCGCCCCCTCCCAAGGTGTGGGGATCATAGGAAGTTGCTGGGGCGCTGAAAAGGGGAAGAGGCGCAGCCGGGGAGCTACGCCTCTGATGACCGTCTCTGTTCTGGATCCGGCCGGGCCGGTCCTTCTGGAGCCTGCCGGGAAAGCCTCGCCGCACCAATGGGGGATTGTGCGGCGAGGAAGCTGGATGCCCTAGAAGGGCAGGATGGCGTCGAGCACCTGCTGGCCATAGCGCGGCTGTTGCACATCGGTGATCTGACCGCGGCCGCCATAGGCGATACGGGCTTCGGCGATCTTGGACGAGGGGATGGTGTTGTTGGCCTGGATATCGGAGGGGCGCACGATGCCGGCCACGATCAGGTCGCGGACTTCGAAATTGACGCGCACTTCCTGGCGGCCCTCGATGACCAGATTGCCGTTCGGCAGCACCTGGGTGACCACGGCAGCGACCGAGGTTTCCAGGCTTTCCGAGCGGTTGACCGAGCCGTTGCCGGTATCCTTGATGCCGGAGTTGAAGTCGATGGCGGAGCCTGGGTTGATCGAGCCACCCGATAGATTGGTGACGGCGGCGCCGAAGATGCCGCCCATGCCGGCGGTATTGGTCGAGCTGCGGCCGCGCTGGCTGGTATTGGCGATCTGGGCGCGGTCATCGATGGTGACCATGACTGTCAGAATGTCGCCGATGCGGTGGGCGCGCTCATCCTTGAAGAAGCCCTTGGCCGAGGTGCGGTACAGCGAATTGGGCTGGTAGGTGTCAGCGATCGCTTCGGGCATCGGCATGCGCACCGGCTGGTAGCCAGCAACGGTGGTGGGGTCTTCGATTGCGGTCAGACGGGGCGCATTCCCGACATCGGCCAGACGATCCATGGTGTTGCAACCGGCGAGGGCGGCGGTAACAGTCAGGAGGGTGGCGAGCTTGAAGAGGTTCATTTGATGGGCTCCTGAATGCGGATCACAGGCCGGCGAGGGTGAGCGGGGTGTTGCTCACTTCGACGGCGCCTGCGGCGAGGACAGTGGCGCTGATGACGCGCTTGGACATGAGGTTGAGGACCTGAACCGGACCGCCGATGGCGGCGCCGCCCAGGGCCTGGCCCTTGACGGTCAGGGTCATCGGGCCCTGGCGAAAATAGATGGTGACGAGGTCATTGCGCGAGATCAGCTGCGGCTCGGCGACATCGGCGGGCCTGAGCAGCATGCCTTCGCGGCTCTGGCGCTGCAGCTGCTTGCCGATGAGATCGTTGGGGGCGGCGAAGCCAGCGGTTTCGGCGTATTTCAGCGGCACCTGGCGCATGACGACATCGCTGGCCGACAGGATGGTGCCGGCGGGCAGGTTGGCGGCCAGGTGCGGGGCTTCCAGCATCAGGTCGAGCGTGCCGGTCAGATCGAGTGGCTTGGCGATGCCGGAGATGGCGAAACGGGCGCTGAAAGCGCCATTGCCGGGCAGGTAGCGCAGGCTCAACAGCTTTGCCGGCTCGGCGACGGCTTCGGCAGTGATCGGGTTGATCACGTTGGCGAAGATGGTCTGGACGCTCATGCCCGTGGTGATGATCCCCCGCGCGCCGAGATCGGCAGCGATCAGGCGGGACAATACGGTCTCGTCGACAATGGCCGCTTCGCGGATGACGCGGACGCTGTCGAGGCCGAGGGTGTCGAAGTCATCAAGGCCGATACGGGCGGCGGCGGCGGTGATGGCGGTCAGCGGCACGATGCCGGTGGTGCCGGGCAGGGGCGCCCGGAACAGGGGCTGTTCGGCCAGCGTGCCGGCGTCATCGAACATGTCGCCGACGGTGACGACGCCGGCAGCGATCGACACATCGGCCTTGAGCACCGGGGCGGCAAAGGCGGTTCCGGCCAGCAGGGCGGTGGCGAGAATGGCGATGAGGGGGCGGAGGGTCATTCAGTGGTCTCCTATCAACGCAGCTGGCTGGTGGATTTCATCATCTCGTCAGCGCCGGAGATGACGCGGGCGTTCATCTCGTAAGCGCGCTGAGCGGCGATGAGGTCGGCGATTTCAGTGACGGAATTGACGTTGGCCATTTCGAGATAGGTCTGCAGCAGATCGCCATTGCCGTCGGCGCCGGGGACGCCGATCTGGGCATTGCCGCTCGCGCCGGTTTCGCTGAACAGGTTGTCGCCGATTGACTCGAGGCCGGCCTTGTTGACGAAGCGGGCGATCTGGAGCTGGCCGAGCTGGGTCGGGTTGACGTCATTGCCGACAAAGGCTTCGACCATGCCGGTTGGCGAAATCGCAACTGACTTGGCATTGGCCGGAATGTTGATGCCGGGCTGCAGCGCGTAGCCGCTGGAATTGACCAGGGTGCCGTCGCCGTCGCGCTCGAACGAGCCGTCGCGGGTATAGGCGGTGCGGCCATCGGGCAGGCCGATCATGAAGAAGCCTTCGCCGCGGATGGCGACGTCGAGTTCCTTCTCGGTCGGGTTGACGCTGCCCTGGCTCATGATGCGCGGGGTGGCGACGGTGCGCACGCCCGAACCGATTTCCAGGCCAGCCGGGATCATGGTGCCCTGGTCGGAGGTCTGTGCGCCGGCACGGGTATATTGCTGGTAGAGCAGGTCCTGGAACTCGGCACGCTGGCGCTTGTAGCCAGTGGTGCGCATGTTGGCGATGTTGTTCGAAATGACTTCGACGTTGCGTTCCTGGGCACTCATGCCGGTCGATGCGATGTATAGCGCTTTCATGGCGGCTTATCCTTCTCGATCAGGCGTTCGCGTCGCCAAGGCGCTGGATGGCGGTGCGGCGGAGTTCATCCTGCCGCTGGGTCATCGAGGCCGTGGACTCATAGGCGCGGGTGACGCGGATCATTTCGGCCATCTCAGAGACACCCGAAACGTTGGAGCGTTCGACGAAGCCCTGCATGACGCGGGTCTCGGTGGCGGGGGCGGGCGTGCCACCCGAGAACAGGTTGGCGCCGTCGCGCTGCAATTCCTGGGCATTGGCGAACTCGACAATGCGCAGCTTGCCCTTGGGGCCTTCGCTGGTGGAAATGCTGCCATCGTCGGCAATGGTGATGCCGGTTTCTTCGGGACCGAACTGGATCGGGCCGCCTTCGCCAAGAATGGCGTTGCCGCTCAGGTCGACCAGGGTGCCGGTATTGTCGATCTGGAAGGCGCCGGAACGGGTCCAGCGTTCGCCACCTGCAGTCTGCACGGCAAAGAAGCCCTTGCCGCTGAGCGCGGCGTCGAGCTCATTGCCGGTCTGGACGGTGGCGCCGGCTGACAGATCGTGCATGGTGGCCCAGTCCTGCACATAGGACAGGGGCTGGTCGGCGCTGGGAAAGGCGCGGTCGCGGGCGACCGGCATGATGAATTCTTCAAACAGCATCTCTTCGGCCTTGAAGCCGGTGGTGTTGATGTTGGCCATGTTGTTGGCCACCACATCCATCTGACGCTGCAGCGCGATCTGCCGGCTGAGGCTGATCAGTTGCGCATTTTCGATCATGCTCGATCCCCGAAGTCTTAATCCCCGAACCGCCCAACTTCCCCAAGCTGGCCGGCTCGCCATTTACCTTGCAGAAACCATGCCAGACCTGAAAGTTTAATAAAATCAGATGCATGGCATCTTCTTCGTGATGGGCATGGTTGGATCTTGCCGAGATGGGCGGCAAAACTTACCCGGCAAAAACTGCCGCATGAGGGGTCCTGGTAACCTTTCGTTAACCATCGAGCGCTTAGCTGGAGGGGCTGCCGGAATCGTCCGGTTTTCTCACCGTTTGCGCAGGTTTGGCATGGCCGCTGAAGCAGAAGTCGACAATGCCGCCGCGCCCCCCAAGGGGAAGCGCAAGCTGATCATTATTGCCGCCGCCGCGATTGTCGTGCTGCTGGGCGGCGCCGGGCTTTATCTCTTTCTGTCTTCGGGCAGTTCGGCCGAGGCCGAACACGCTGCTGCGGCGCATGCGCCGGCCACCTTTATCTTCAACCTGCCGCCAATGACCGTGAACCTCAATAATGAGGGCGAGGGCGAAGCCTTCATGAAGCTGGTCGTGGCGCTGGAAGTCGCCAACCAGGAAATGATGGCCGAGATTCAGCCACGCATGGCCAAGGTGGTGGATGCGTTCCAGGTCTACCTGCGCGAGCTGCGCAAGAGTGACCTCGAGGGTTCGGCCGGCATCTATCGGCTCAAGGAAGAATTGCTGCGGCGGGTCAATGTCGCCATCTATCCCGCACGGGTCGAGAGCATTCTGTTCAAAGAAATTCTGGTGCAGTAAATGGCCGATCCGACCGATCAGGACAAGCTCGCCGCCGAGTGGGGGTTGAACGACCTTCCCAATACGCCGACCGTCGGCGACGTTGAGATGTCCGAGGAAGACAAGGCCGCCGAGGCTGCCGCCGAGTGGGCGGCAATGCTCGAGGGCGAGAGTAATGCCGATGGCAGCTCGCCCGACCGTGTGCTCAACCAGGACGAAATCGACAGTCTGCTTGGCTTCGACGCCAATGCGGCGAGCAGTGTCGAGCTGACCGGCGTTCAGGCGCTGATCAATTCGGCGCTGGTGAGCTATGAACGCCTGCCAATGCTGGAAATCGTCTTCGACCGCCTGGTGCGGCTGGCGACGACATCGCTGCGCAATTTTACCTCGGACAATGTCGAAGTCACCATGGACTCGATTTCGTCCGTGCGGTTCGGCGATTATCTGAACTCGATCCCGCTGCCGGCTATTCTCTCGGTCATCAAGGCCGAGGAGTGGGAGAATTACGGACTGCTGACCGTCGATTCCAGCCTGATCTATTCGATGATCGACGTCCTGCTGGGCGGCCGTCGCATTGGCGGCAATATTCGTGTCGAAGGGCGGCCTTATACCACCATCGAGATGGCGCTGGCCCGCCAGATGATCGAGCTGATCCTGGCCGATACGCATCGCGCCTTCGAGCCCGTAACGCAGGTCAATTTCAAGCTGGAGCGCATGGAGACCAATCCGCGCTTCGCGGCAATCTCGCGTCCCGCCAATGCGGCTATCCTGATCGAACTGCGCATCGAAATGGACGACCGTGGCGGCAAGATCGAAATCCTCTTGCCCTATGCCACGATCGAGCCGATCCGCGAACAGCTGCTGCAGATGTTCATGGGCGAAAAGTTCGGCCGCGACCCGATCTGGGAAGGCCATCTGGCCACCGAGATCTATTCGGCCGATGTCGAGGTCGAGGCGGTGCTGCATGAGCAGGACCTGCCGCTGTCACGCGTACTGAGTCTGGCGCCCGGCGACACGGTAATGTTCGAGCGCGCGCCCACCGATCCGGTGCGGCTGCGCTGCGGCGATGTCGATCTTACCGAGGCCCTGATGGGCCATATCGGCAATCACGTATCGGTCCAGGTGACCAGGCCCCTCAATCCGCCCAAGGTGACCATGGCGGCATTCGAGGCGATCGACGACAAAATGGAAGGACGATGATGTTCGGTTTGCCTCTGGGCCTGTTTGTGGAGATCGCGGTTGCGATCCTGTTGGCGCTGACCATCGGCTATTGTGTCGTGCTCAATGAGCGGCTGAAGCGGCTGCACGCTGACCGCGATGCGCTGCGACAGATGGTGACCGACCTGATCGGGGCCACCAATCTTGCCAATACGGCGATCAAGGAATTGAAGACGACTGCGGTGGAAGCCGACCTGTCGCTGACTGCAAGGCTGGAGGAGGCCGAGCGCTTTGGCATCGAGCTGGCTAACCATGTGACGGCCGGCACCATGCTGATGGAGCGTATCGCCAAGATCACCAGCGTGGCGCGTCATAGCCAGGCAATGGCGCCGGCACCGGTTGAAGAGCCAAACAAGGTGCAGTCTGCCCTGCAGCAATTGACCGATCGGGCGCGCGCCCGGGGGAATGCGGCGTGAAGTCCGTCCGGCTCCTGCCCGTCGTTGTCATGGCTGTGTCCGCCCTGCTGGTGCTCAAGACCGTGGGTCTGGTCACCAGTGGCGGCTATGTGCTGAGTGGGGTAGCGACAGCACAGGCCGCCGGTGGCGGCGGAGCGCCAGCCGCCGGTGGTGCCGAAGCGCCGGTCGGGATGGACATGACGCTGCCGCCCGAGCCGACAATGATCGACGAAAGCCCGACCCTGGCCGATGAGAGCCCAACCCTGGGGCAGGGCGCTGCACCTGCCGCCGCGGCAGGGCATGGGGAAGCTGCACCGGCCGCTGCTGGCGGCCATGGTGACCCGGCCGAGGGCGAGGCTGCGGCGGCCGATCATGGCGCACCGGAGCCGAAACCCAGCAATCAGGCGGTTGCCGCCAATCGCGGTCGCGACAAGTGTGGCGTTCTGCCCGCGCTGGCCGATGCCCAGGCCGAGGCAGCGACGGCGCCGCCTGGCACTGTGATCGACGGTGCGGACCTGGCTGCGCAGCTGGAATGGGACGAATGCGACCCGTTGGCCGAAGGTGCGCCGATGCAGGTCGATTCCAATGGCCGTATCGTGCCGTTGAGCCCGGAGGGCGGCTCGCTGAGCGAGCGGGCGCTGCTGGAGCGGCTGGCGGCGCGCCGCACCGAACTGGAGAGCTTTGAAGAAGAACTGAGCCTGCGGGCCTCGCTGGTCGACGCTGCGGAAAAGCGCATCGAAGAGCGTGCTGCCACCATGGCCGCCATGGAAGCCCAGATCGCCTCGCTGGTCGATCAGCGCCAGGCAATGGAGACAGGCCAGTTTGCCGGCATTGTGGCCATGTATGAGACGATGAAGCCCAAGGACGCGGCCAATATCTTCAACGAACTCGACATGGAAGTGCTGCTGCGCGTCGCCAAGACCATGAGCCCGCGCAAGATGGCGCCGATCCTGGCAGAGATGACCTCGTCGCGCGCGCAGGAATTGACGGTGCGCATGGCGGCACTGGCCGATCAGCCAACCGACCAGATGACGCCGAACGATCTGGCAGCCTTGCCGCAGATTGTCGGCCAGTAGAGCAGGCTTGCGACACTTTGCATCCGTGAACGTAAGGCCACGTTAAACCCAACGCGCTAGGTTCAGGCACGAAAAGTGTTTGTAACCGCGTTTTCGAGCAGCCGAAGTGGATTGCTTCGGTCGGAAACGCTGAGTGTGCGTTGGGCGGGCAGAAGCCGGTGAAGACGACGTTCTGGGCAGGCTGGCAGAAAGCCACAGCAGCCTTATTGATCTGTGCCGCTCTGGTGGCGCTGGGCTTTGTCACGCCAGCCATGGCGCAGGACAAGGGACAGCTTTTCGTGACTCAGGAAGAGGGCTATGCCCGCCTGATCCTCAGTTTTCCCTCACGCGATAGCCTGCCGCCCTATTCGATGCGGCTGGAAAACGGCGTGCTCTCCATCGAATTCACCGACCCCGCCGATATCATGCTGCCGGATGTGAGCCTGACGCTGCCGGACTATGTTTCGGTCGCCCGCGTCGATCCGGACCGCCGTGGCCTGCGGCTGGGCCTGCGCGCGGCATTCAATTTCAATCGTATCGAAGCCGGCGAGAAGCTGTTCATCGATCTGCTGCCGTCGAGCTGGCAGGGCATGCCGCCGGCGCTGCCGCAGGACGTTATCGATGATTTGGCCGAACGGGCGCGTCTCGCCTCGATCAAGGCCGAGCAGGATCGCAAGGCCGCCGCGGCGCTGGAATTGCAGCCGGCAGCCAGCGTGCGGATCGGGCGCAATCCGACATTCCTGCGCCTGCAGTTCGATTGGACCATCGACACCAAGGCCGAGTTCGCTCAGGACAAGCTGGAGGGACTCCTGGCGTTCGAGTGGCCGGTCGCGATCGATCTCACGGCCCTTGAGGTCAACCTGCCGCCCGAAATCGTCTCGGTGACGAGCGAGATCACCGCCGATGGCAATATGGTCTATCTGGAACTGGCCGAGGGCGTGCAGCCGCGGTTTTATCAGAATTCGCCCAGGCAGGTCATTCTCGACATTGACCTGGGAGGCGCGAGCCTGCCGCCGCTGACGACTGCGGATCTGGCTGCCGAGGTCGATGCCCAGGCCAGCGCTGCCGTGCCGGAGGCTGGCGCAGAGACTGCTATTGCGCAACGGGGTGGGGTCGATGCGCTCTATCCCGCTACAGTCGCTGGAAGCGTGACGCCGTTCATCAGCGTATTGGGGTCGACGGTACGGGTGGTGTTCCCCTTTGCCCAGGATACGCCGGCGGCGGTATTCCGGCGCGGCGATACCGTCTGGATGATGTTCGACACCATGACGGGAATCGCGCGTCCGGCAGAATCAGAAGCGCTCGATGCGCTGGTCAGTGATTTTGCCGTAGTTGCTGCTGGTGATACCCAGGTGGTGCGGCTCGAGCTCAGCCAGGAACGGCTGGCGACACTGGGTTCGGAGGGCATGGCCTGGGTGCTGTCGCTGGGCGACATCATGCTGACGCCGACCGAACCGATTCAGCTCAATCGGCGGCGCAATATCGAAGGCCTGTTCGAAATGACGGCCGATGTGGTGCGGCCGGGCCGGGTACATGAATTCCGCGATCCGGTGGTGGGCGATGTGCTGCAGGTGGTCACGGCCTACCCGCCGGCGCGCGGGCTGACGCGCAATCTGGACTATGTGGATTTCGCAGCACTGCGCACCGTGCATGGCATGGTGCTCAAGCCCAAAAATCTCAATCTCAACGTGGCGATCGAGAATCAGCTGGCGGTCATTTCCACCAATGGGGGGCTGACGGTTTCGGCGCTCGACCAGCCGCGCGCGGTCGGTGCCAGCCTCTCGGACACCGCGCGCGCCAGCTATGTCGACCTGAGGCGCCTGGAAGAGGTTGATACCGGCGCGTTCAACAAGCGCCGCGCACAATTGTTCGCCAATGCTGCCAGCTCCGAGGGCCGCGGGCAGGACGTGGCGCGGCTCGAACTGGCGCAATACCTGCTGGCCAATCGCTTCGCCCATGAGGCAATCGGTCTGTTGCGGGTGCTGGAGGGCGATCTTGAGGCAACGGACCTGACGCGCAAGGTGCGCATGTCGCTGGCCATCGCCAATACCGTGGCCAATCGGCCCAATGACGCGCTCAAGATCCTCAATGCGTCGTCGATGGCGCAGGACACCGACGCGCTGATGTGGCGGACGATCGCGCGCGCCGATGCCCATGATTTCAAGGGCGCACGACTGGACGCGCTGGAATCGCAGTCAGTTACCGGCAATTATCCGCTCTGGGTGCGCAACCGCTTTGCCTTGGCCGCGACCCGTGGGGCTGTCGAAAGCGGCGATGCGCGCATGGCCGAGCACCTGCTGGGGGAGATGGATTTCGCCAATCTCAATGCCGAAGAGGCCAGCCTCTATCATCTGCTCGCGGGCCGCGCCGATGAAGCGCAGGGGCGGATGAACGAAGCCATCGATACCTATGGCCAGGTGATATCCGCCGATATCCGCCCGACACGGGCGGAGGCGATCTATCGCACGCTGTCGATCCTGGATGGCGAAGGCAAGCTCAACCTGTCAAAGGCAACCGAAACCCTGGCGGCCGAGGCGATGCTCTGGCGCGGCGACGCCCTGGAGGCCGACATGCAGAAGATGCTGGCCGAACTGTATTTCCGTGATGGCGCATACCGCCCGGCCTTTGAAACGGTCAAACAGGCGGTGGCGAACTATCCCGAAAGCGCGTCCATCAACGCGCTGCGCGATGAGGCGCAGAAGGTGTTTGCCGAACTCTTCCTCGATGGCCGTGCCGATGCGCTGGGGCCGGTGGATGCGCTCGGCATCTATTATGACTTCCGTCACCTGACCCCTTCAGGTGTGCGCGGCGATGAAATGATCCGCAATCTGGCGCGGCGACTGGTCAAGGTCGACCTGCTGGCCCAGGCTGCGGAGTTGCTCGACTATCAGCTGCAAAACCGGCTGCGCGGCGTGGCCCGAACCCAGATTGCCGCTGATCTGGCGATAATCTATCTGGCCGACCGGAGGCCGCAGGATGCGCTGCGGGTGCTCAACCAGACCCAGTTGCCGGACCTGCCGGCGGGCCTGGTGCGGCAGCGGCGTATCCTGGAGGCGCGGGCGCTGATCGATGGTGGCCGCGACCAGTTGGGCCTGGACTTGCTGCGCACCATGAGCGGACGCGATGCCGACCTGTTGCGCATCGATGCGCATTGGCGGGGGAAGCGCTATTCGCAGGCCAGCGAAATGCTCGAAGCCATGTACGCCCAGAGTGGCGTCACCACCACATTGGGCCAGCCCGCGCGCATGAGCATCATCAAGGCGGCCGTGGGGTATGTGCTGAGCAATGACCGGTTCGGGCTGTCGCGGCTGCGCACCAAGTTCGGCGATCGCATGGTCACCACGCCGGAATGGCCGATGTTCGATTTCGTAACCGGCGATATCGAGACCACAAGCCTGGAGTTCAAGAGAGTGGCGCGTGAAGTCTCGGGCCTCGATAGCCTGAATGCCTTCCTGGCATCCTATCGTGAAACCTATGGATCGGGCGGGGCACTGGCCCCGCTCACCGCCAGCAAGGGCGATCAGACCGTCGCCAGCCTCAACTAGCCCAGGGCCGGTGGCGACCGTGCCTCCGGTCGACTATCCGCTGACGAAACTTCGCACCAGAGATCCGGCGACCAGATACCAGCCGTCGACCAGCACGAAGAAGATCAGCTTGAACGGCAGCGAGATGACAATCGGGGGCAGCATCATCATGCCCATCGACATCAGCACCGACGCCACGACCATGTCGATCACCACAAAGGGCAGGAAGAGCAGAAAGCCAATCTCGAAGGCGCGTCGCAGTTCCGAGATCATGAAGGCCGGGATCAGCAATTGCAGCGAAATCTCTTCGGGCTCGGCTGGCGGTTCCGCATTGGTGAGGTCATAGAAGAGCTCCAGGTCCTTCTCGCGCACATTGGCACGCATGAATTCATGGATGGGCTGACTGCCCAGCTGGAAGGCTTCTGTCGCCTCTATCTGCCCGGCCATCAGTGGTGCAATACCCTGATTATAAGTGGCCTCGAGCGTCGGGGTCATGACGAAGATGGTCAGGAACAGCGCCAGTGACACCATCACCGAATTGGGCGGTGCCGTCTGCAGGCCGATGGCGGTACGCAGCAGCGACAGCACGACAACGATGCGCGTGAAGCTGGTGACCATCACCAGGATCGACGGGGCCAGCGACAGCAGCGTGATCAGCCCGATGAGCTGGATCGCCCGCTCGGTCAGCGAGGTCTCGTCGCCGAAATCGATGGAGAGGTCCTGCCCGAACGCCAGGCTGGGCATCAGGGCGAGGGTTACGACAAGTGCAAGTCCGAGCCAGGGCGCGCGGCGGCGCAGTCCCCTAGCGGCCGTCGGCTTTGCGGTCGTCGCGATGGGTGTCGCCGAATTGATCGCCCAACTCCGTGGTTCTGCCCTCCTGGCGGGCAGAGACCTCTTTAGCTGAGTCGTGGGCCGGGTGATCCGATTTATCGGGGTTTCCCGCCTCTGAACGATCAACGGGGCGCATCAGACCGGTATGGCGCAGCGAACTCGGTTGCCGCAGTGGCTCGATGGTGGCGGCTGGCAGGGGCTCGGGCGCGGGTTCGGCGCGCGGTTTCATCGGTGGACGGGGGGCGACGCGCGCCGCGCCGGGCAGGGGCCGGCGAACCTGCTGGGCGACCGGGGTTTCGACAACGGGAATGCCGGTTTCCACAACCAGGTCCTGGGCGCCGCCGGTGAGGATCAGGTGCTCGACATTATCGCGCCGGACAATGATCAACTGGCGGCGCGGATCGAGCGACAGCGTGTCGACGACCGAGAGACGACGCTGGCGGCCGCGCGCGACATTGCCCGAAGCAGCGAATACCAGCTTGAGCAGCCAGACTGCCAGCACGATCAGCACCAGCACGATGCCGAGCGCGAAAAAAGCTGTCAGCACAGTATTGCCTGAACCACCGAAGAGGCTGGTGAGGAATTGCACGCGTCGTCTCCTAAAGTCGTTTGCCACCCGAGTCGGTGCGGCAGATTTTGCCGATTAGACCCTGCAAATATGCAAATTGCGAGGCTCAAGGGCTTTCTGGCCTGCGCAGTTAACACTTGGTTAACCATCGCCCGGCAAAACTTGCCTATCACGCAATCGAGTCTGGCGGGGGAAATCGGCCGATGGGCCTCATGGATATGCCGGTCTTTACCGCGCTCACCGACAAGATGCGCTGGCATCAGACCCGTCAAGGGCTGCTTGCCGAAAACGTTGCCAATGCGGAAACGCCCGGATACCGCGGCCGTGACCTCAAGCAGTTCGACTTTGCCGAGCAGATGAACGGTTTTTCGTCGGCCAGCGTGACGACGTCGGCCACCCAGAAGATGCACTTTTCGGTGGGCGGCGCCGAGGGCGGTGCCTTCGGGGCGCAACGCATGGCCAATTTCGAGCTGACGCCGGAAGGCAATGGCGTGACGCTGGAAGACGAGATGATGAAGGTCACCACCAACCTGATGGATTATCAGGCGGCGACGTCTCTCTACCAGAAGTCGATCAAGATCCTACGTACCGCACTTGGCCGGCAGGCCTAGGAGAATCCTAGATGGTGGACTTCAATTCCTCGCTCCGGATCGCCGCAACCGGCCTGCATGCGCAGACCGCGCGGATGCGCATCATTGCGGAAAACCTCGCCAATTCCAGCTCGGCCGGCAAGGCGCCGGGCGACGAGCCGTACCGGCGTCGGGTGCCGACTTTCCAGGCAAGCTTCGATGCCGAAATTGGCGGCAAGGTCGTCGAGGTGGGCAAGCTGGCCTACGACATGAGCGATTTCAAATCCCGCTACGAACCCGGTCACCCCGCCGCCAATGGCGAGGGCTATGTGCAGTATCCCAATGTGGATCCGCTGATCGAGTCGATGGACATGCGCGAGGCGCAGCGCACCTACGAAGCCAATCTGAATGTCGTCACCGTCACCCGGCAGATGCTGGGCCGGACCCTCGATATCCTGCGCGGCTGAACGAAAGAGAAACCCTAAATGGTATCGACCCCATTCAATGCCGCTACCGCTGCCTATGGCAATGCCGCGCGGCTCATCACCCAGGCCGCCGCCAAGCCAGCTGCAGACCTGACGGCCACCGCCGGAGGCGGGGACTTTTCGGCCTTCCTCGCACAGAGCCTGCAGGGCGTCGTCGATAGCGGCAAGGCCTCCGACCAGATGGCCATGGACATGGTCAGCGGCAAGGCCAATGTCGTCGACATGGTCACCGCCATTTCGGAAACCGAAATCGCCATCGAGAGCATGGTGACGATCCGTGACCGGGTGATCTCGGCCTATGAAGAAATCATGCGGATGCCGATCTGATCTTCCCGCCGCAGGGCGATGCTCTCGCGGTGCCGCGTCCATGGGAGTAGATTGGGGCGGTGCAGGCGACGATTCGTAGCCCGGCAACTGCCAGGAAAGCAGCAATGAGCGGCGCAGAAGTTCTCGACATCGCCACCGACGGCATCTGGACACTGATCATCGTATCGCTGCCCATGATGATGGTCGGGCTTGTCGTGGGCGTGGTGATCGCGCTGTTCCAGGCGCTGACCCAGATCCAGGAAATGACCCTGGTCTTCGTCCCCAAGATCATCGCCATTTTCGTGACCATGCTCCTCACCCTGCCATTTCTGGGTGCAACCATGGCCGCCTATATGGACCGGGTGATCGATATGATCATCGTGGGCGGTTGATGACCCTTTCGCTGGATTGGCTGCCCAACACGGCCTTCCTTTATATTCTGCTGTTCGCGCGGATCGGCGCGATCCTGATGCTGATGCCGGCTTTGGGCGAACAGATGATCCCGGCGCGCATGCGCCTGAGCTTTGCGCTGGCATTTACCCTGGTGGTCTATCCACTGCTGGCGGACTCGCTGCCATCGATGCCGGTGGAAATGTCGGGGATCGTTGGCCTGCTGTTTCATGAACTGGCCATCGGGCTGATCCTGGGCGCCATTGCCCGCATCACGGTGATGGCCACGCAGGTGGCCGGCGCCATCGTCGCGTTTCAGACCGGCCTCAGCGGCGCCATGGCCGCGGATCCGACCCAGGCGGGGGTGCAGGGGGCGGTGTTCGGCAGCTTCCTGTCCTTCCTCGGGGTCACGCTGATCTTCGCCACGGACCTGCATCACGTTGCGCTTGCCGCCACTTTTGACAGCTACATGGTGTTCCGTCCCACCGATCCCCTGATGTTCGACGATGCGGCGCAGCTGGCGATCCGCACTGTCTCCAGCGCCTTCATCATCGGCGTGCAGATGTCGGCGCCGTTCATCGTCTTCGGGCTGGTGTTCAACCTTGGGGCAGGGATCCTGGCGCGGCTGATGCCGCAATTGCAGGTCTATTTCGTGTTGATGCCGGCCAATATCATTGTCGGGCTGGTGCTGTTCGCGATGCTGCTGACCATGATGATGGGCTGGTACATCACCTCGTTCGAGAACCATCTTGCGATGTGGCGAGGCTAGGCCATGTCAGATGAAGCACCCGAGCAATCCAGTAAAACCGAAGACCCCTCCCAAAAGAAGATGCAGGACGCCCGTGAGAAGGGCGACGTTGCCAAGAGCCAGGAAGTGACGACCTGGTTCATGCTGCTGGGGTCGGCGATCATCTTTGCTGGCATGGCCCCGGCGACGGGCGCCAATCTGACCGCCTCGCTCAAGGTGCTGATGGGCAATGCCGATCAGTTTGAAGTCGGCGGCGCGGCGTTTGGCAATTTCTTCAATGGCCTGGCGTTGTCACTGCTCGGAACGGTGCTGGCGCCGCTCGCCCTGCTATCGTTCTTCGCCATTGCCGCTAACCTCGTCCAGCATCCACCGCTGCTGTCGGTGGAACCGATTACGCCAAAATTCTCCAAGGTCTCGCCGCTGGCCGGGTTCAAGCGGTTGTTTTCCAGCGAGGCGCTGGTCAATTTCGTCAAGGGCCTGGTCAAGATCGGCATTGTGGGGGCGGTGCTGTTCTATGTGGTGTGGCCGGAGCGTGATCGCCTCGACACCATGATGACCGCCGATCCGCTGATCATCCTGGCCGACTTCCACGAGATCGGGATCAAGATTTTCGCCGCCACGCTGGCGGTCGTCACCGTCATTGCCGGCGCCGACTTCATGTATGTGCGCCAGAAATGGTGGAAAAAGCAGATGATGACGGTCCAGGAAACCCGCGACGAATACAAGCAGATGGAAGGCGATCCGCAGGTCAAGGGGCGCATCCGGCAGCTGCGGCATGACCGGGCCCGCTCACGCATGATGGCGGCCGTGCCGGATGCGACCGTGGTGATCACCAACCCGACCCACTATGCCGTGGCGCTCAAATATGATCGCTCGATGGGCGCGCCGGTCTGCGTGGCCAAGGGGGCCGACGCGGTTGCGTTGCGCATTCGCGCCCTCGCCACCGAAAACAATGTGCCCATTGTCGAGAACCCGCCGCTCGCCCGCGCGTTGTTCGCCAGTGTTCAGCTTGAAGACACCATTCCCAATGAGCACTTCAAGGCGGTGGCCGAAGTCATCGGCTTCGTGATGCGCCTCAAGGATAAGGGTGGTTGGCAGGCAAAGTGACAGATAGATTGCCGGAAAGCCGCACATTGGGCCGCTTCGATGTTGATAACCCGGTCTGCCCTCCCATGCGGGCGGGCCATTTGCTAGACCTTGGGGACGGCCCTGATTCGACTTTGACCCCGTCCCTTGGAGCACCCTAACCCATGGCATCGACGCCGCTCGATGAGGACAACTACCCCGACCCGCTGGTTTCTTCCGCTCGCGGCAGCTCCGGGGTGTGGCGCGTGGTGGCCCTGGGCCTCGTACTGGTCGCCGCCGCAGTGGCATTTTCCTATTTTGGCGACCGGATCCCGACCGATCTGGTGATGACCTTTGTGGGCCTGCTGGCCGTGGTCGGGGTGTTCTGCCTGTTCGCGCTTGCTGCCGGCCTGTTTCGCTTCGCCAGTGGCGACGAGCAGCGCACCGTGTCGCGCGCCGTGGTCGACAGCCTGCCATTCGGCGCGGTCGTCGCCGATCGCGAAGGCAAGATCAGCTATGTGAATGCCCATTACGGCAATTTCGCCGGTGGCGTCAGCAATGGCGTGCCGGTCGGCGTGCCGCGCCTGTTCGCCGGTCAGTCCGATGCCAGCGAAGCGATCTATCGCCTGTCGCGTGCCGCCAAGGACGGGCGCAGCGCGGTCGAGGATATCCGCCTGGTCGGTGGGCTGGGTGGCTCGCAGGCCGAGGCCAGCAAGGCGTTCTGGTATCGCGTCGCCGTGCGGCCGCTGCCCGATCAGGACGAAGTCAAGAAGCCGCTGGTATTGTGGTCGGTGGAAGACATCACGCGGGACCGCGACAACAATGAGAGCGCCTTCCGCGACCTGCAGCGCGCCATCGACTATCTCGATCATTCGCCCGCTGGCTTCTTCTCCGCCGATGCGCAGGGGCGCATTCAATATCTCAACTCCACGCTGACCGATTGGCTGGGCTATGACCTGGCCGAGTTCAATTCCGGGCATCTGGGCCTGACCGACATCGTGCGCGGTGATGGGGCGAGCCTGTTGATGCGCGGGCGCGGCGATGGCGAAATCCGCACCGAGATCATCGATATCGACCTGGTGCGCCGCAATGGCACCAGCTTCCCGGTGCGCCTGCTGCATCGTGCGGCCCGCATGGCCGATGGCGAATTGGGCGAGACCCGCACGCTGGTGCTCGACCAGTCGAGCGCGCCCGATACCGAGGAAGAGCTGCGCGCCGCCGAAGTGCGGTTCTCGCGCTTCTTCAACGACACGCCATTCGCCATTGCCACGCTCGATGGCGAGGGGCGGATCGTGCGCACCAATGCCCCGTTCGGCCGTATCTTCAAATGGTCGGGCGAGGAAAAGACCCTGGAGCTGCAGCCGCTAGCCGATCTGATCGGCGAGGGCAGCCGCGAAAAATTCGCCAAGGCGATTGCCGACGCATCCGCCCACCGCTCGGAGATCGAGCCGGTGGACGCGCTGCTCAGCGCCGAAGGCGACCATGCGGTCCGCCTCTATATCTCCGGTTCCGAGACCAGCGCCGGCTCGCCCGAGCAGGTCAATGTCTATGCGCTGGATATGACCGACCAGCGCAAGCTGGAAGCCCAGTTCGCCCAGAGCCAGAAGATGCAGGCTGTGGGCCAGCTGGCTGGCGGCGTGGCGCATGACTTCAACAACCTGCTGACCGCGATCATCGGTTTCTCCGACCTGCTGCTGCTCAAGCACAAGCCGGGGGATCCATCGTTCAGCGAACTGATGCAGATCAAGCAGAACGCCAATCGCGCGGCGGGCCTCACCCGCCAGCTGCTGGCCTTCTCGCGGCGCCAGACGCTGCGGCCACAGGTGCTGGAACTGCCGCTGATCGTCGATGACCTGACCGTGCTGCTCAAGCGCATGATCGGCGAGAAGAATACGCTGTCGGTCGAGCATGGCCGCAATATCTGGCCGGTGCGTGCCGACGTGGTGCAGCTGGAGCAGGTGATCATCAACCTGGTGGTCAATGCGCGCGACGCCATGGACACCGGCGGCTCGATCACCATTCGCACCGGCAATGTCACGCAGACGGAAGCCGAGGCGCTGAGCTTCGAGGGCATGGCGCCGGCCGATTATGTGCTGATCGAAGTGCAGGATACCGGCACCGGGATGAGCGCCGAAGTGCTGCAGAAAATCTTCGAGCCCTTCTTCACCACCAAGGAATTGGGCAAGGGCACCGGTCTTGGGCTTTCGACGGTCTACGGCATCGTCAAGCAGACTGAAGGCTTTATCTATCCTGTCTCGGTCGTGGGTGTCGGCACGACATTCAAGATCTTCCTGCCACGCCATGTGCCATTGCCAAGCGAAGTCGCCGCCAAGGCCGTCGCAGCGCCGGTGCGCGACCTGACCGGGCATGAACGCATCCTGCTGGTGGAAGACGAGGAGAGCGTGCGCGCCTTCTCGGCCCGGGCGCTGCGCACCACCGGCTATGAGGTGTTCGAGGCCGACGGCGGCGAAGAGGCGCTCGAGGTTCTGGAAGATATCGACTTCAAGATCGACCTGATGATCTCGGACGTGGTGATGCCGGAAATGGACGGGCCGACACTGCTCAAGCATGTCCGCAAGACCATGCCGAACCTCAAGGTCATTTTCGTCTCCGGCTATGCCGAGGAAAGCGTGCGCCGCGATATCGAGGACGACCAGAGCGTGGAATTCCTGCCCAAGCCCTATTCGCTCGACCAGATCAATTCCAAGGTCAAGGAAGTGCTGCAGGCGCTGGGCAAGGACGAGGAACGGTGAATTTTGTGGGGCGGATGGAGGGGCCGGGCGAAACCAATGTGCTCGGCGAACCGCTGCAGCCCTGTTCCTCCAATCCGCTAACCGGGTTCTACCGCACCGGCTATTGCTCGGCCGGCCCGGATAATGCCAGCCACCATCTGGTCTGCATCGAAGTCACCGCGCCGTTTCTGGAGTATTCCGGGGCGGCGGGGAACGACCTGACGACGCCGCGTCCCGAATTCGCCTTTCCCGGCCTCAAGCCCGGCGATCGCTGGTGCCTCGTTGCCGAACGCTGGGCCCAGGCCCTGGCTGCCGGCAAGGCTCCACGGGTCTATCTGCACGCCACCAACAAGGCGGTGCTGGACCGCATATCGTTCAGTGACCTTCGCGCGCATGCGCTGGATTTGAACTAGCCGAGCTGTTTGCCCCAGCGTCATTGCGCTGTCCGGGCCTTTCCCCGAGCACGCTGGATCACCCGGTGGATCCCGGTGCGGAGGGATGGTGCCTTTCGGCAAGTCGAGCCCCGCCGCTAAGCCCGCGTCAGCGTGCCCGGTGCGAGGAGGCCCTGATCCGCCAGCGCGCTCCACAGCTCAGGCGGAATCTCCAACCGCCACCAGTCGAGAATGCCATCGAGTTCGGTTGGCGAGCGCGGTCCCGGCAGGACGTTGCACACCGCCGGATGGGTTAGCGGAAATTGCAGGGCTGCGGCGGGCAGGGGGACGCCGAAATCCTGACAGACGGCCTCGATGGCGCGGACCCGCGCAATAATGGCGTCGGGCGCCTTGGCATAATTGAAGGTGCTGCCGCCGACCAGAATGCCGGAATTGAACGGCCCGCCAACCACCACCGATGCGCCGCGTTCGAGGCAGGTGCTCATGAATGGATGCAGCGCCGTCTGCTCGAGCAATGTATAGCGCCCCGCCAGCAGGAAGACGTCCCAGTCGCCCAGCGTAAAGGCATCCATGAGCACTTCCCACTCATTGACGCCCAGACCGATGGCCGAGACCAGCCCGCCATCGCGCAGTTCGCGCAGGGCCTTGTAGCCGCCGGTTTTGAGCTGTTCCCACAAGGGCTTGTTGCCCTCAATGCCATGGGTGGCGGTGCCGATGTCGTGGACATAAAGGATGTCGATCTTTTCGAGGCCCAAGCGCTGCAGGCTGTCCTCGAACGAGCGCATGACGCCGTCATAGGAATAGTCGAACACTTCGCGGAACGGCAGTGGATCAATCCACTCGTCGCGGGGCCAGTCCTGTCCGTGCACCGGCTTCAGCAGGCGTCCGACCTTGGTGGACAGCACGACGCCGCCGCGCTGTTCGCGCAGCGCATCGCCCACCAGATGTTCGGAGCGCCCAAAGCCATAATGGGGCGCGGTGTCGACGTAGTTGATGCCGCTCTTGAGGGCGTGGGCCACCGTGGCGCGGGCCTGTTCGGCCGGTACGGCAGTGTAATTGCCGGCGAGGGAGGCGCCGCCGAGACCCAGCGTGGTCACCTCCAGAATGGTCTGGCCGACGCGGCGTCTTTCCAAGGTCGGTTCGGTCATGTCAGCGCTCTCTCCAAGGTGGACGATAACTGACATGTTAGCTGGACGGAGTAAAGATTATGGCCCCGCCAATCGCGGGGATAGCGGTCCCGGCGTTAGTAGATATTACCCACGATAACCGGCTGATCGGCCTCGGTGCGGATCGGATTGCGCAGGGCGGCGCCGAATTGGGGTTCCTCGATTTCGAACACGTCGTTGGGCTGGGTGACGACGCCATCGGCAAAGCTCAGCGTTGCGGTGCCGAACATGTGGACGTGGATATCGCCGGGATTGCGGAACAGGTCATATTTGAAATGGTGATATTCCAGGTTGGCGATGGTGTGGCTCATATTGTCCTCGCCGCTGAGGAACGGTTTCTCCCAGATCACCTGCCCATCGCGGCGAATGCGCGACGTGCCCTCGATATGGGAGGGCAGGTCGCCGACCCGTAACTCCGGGCCAAAAGCGCAGGCGCGCAGCTTGGAATGGGCGAGATAGAGATAGTTGACCCGTTCGGTGACGTGGTCGGAAAATTCATTGGCCAGGGCAAAGCCCAGCCGGCGCGGCTGGCGGTTCTGGTCGATCACATAGATGCCTGCGATCTCGGGTTCTTCGCCGGCGTCGAGCGCAAAAGCGGGAGATGGAATCGGATGGCCGGGTGCGATGACCGTGTGGCCATTGCCCTTGTAGAACCATTCCGGCTGTACGCCCTTGTCCCCGGTGGCCGGCTTGCCACCTTCCAGGCCCATGCGGAACATCTTCATGGTATCGGTCAGGCCGGTTTCGGCGGCGCCGGTATTGGCCGTGTGCATGGCGTCGCGGGTTGCGGCCGAGCCGAGATGGGTCAGGCCGGTGCCGGTGACATAGAGATGGGCTGGATCGGGATGATCCACCGGGCTGAGCATCCGCCCCTCGGCCAGAAGCGCCATCTTGTCGACGGTATCCCCGAGCCCCTTTTCGGCGATCAGCGCACCAAGGCCGATACCGCGTGCTAGCGCCGCAATCGCCAGCTCGTAGACGCTGGTCGCGTCGTTGACGCGGCGGGTTTGTCCATTGTCGACAAGGCCGACAGCGCGATTGCCATCAAGATCGAGAAACTGGATCAGATTCATGGTCGACTCCTGCGCGGACGCGGCGGGCGGATTTGGCTAGGCATAGAACGCAACATGTTCGTTGGCGGCAAGTGCTAAAGTGGCATTCGCATCGCGCGTCGGTCGCATTGTGCCAGAGGCGGTCGCCGACTATATCGAGGCGGCGTCAAGTGGCGCGAGAATTGGAGCGAGCATGGCGTTGGACAGTGTCGAAACCGCGTTGGCGGCCATTGCAGCGGGCGAACTCGTCGTGGTGGTGGATGACACCGATCGCGAGAATGAGGGCGACCTGATCATGGCGGCCAGCAAGGCCACGCCGGAAAAGATCGCCTTCATGATCCGCCATACCAGCGGCATTATCTGCGTGCCGATGCCGGCAGCGCGAGCTGCCGAGCTCAATCTCGAGCCCATGGTCGCCAATAATATTGACCCGTTCCGCACCGCCTTTACCGTCACGGTCGACTACAAGGTCGGCATGACCACCGGCATCGCCGCCACCGAGCGTGCCGCGACCATCCGGGCGCTGGCGGGTGGCAATGCGCATGCGTCAGATTTCATCCGGCCCGGCCACATCTTTCCGCTGGTGGCCCGCGAGGGCGGTGTGCTGGCGCGCTCGGGCCATACCGAGGCCGGTGTGGATCTGGCGCGGCTGGCCGGGCTCGAAGCGGCGGGCGTCCTGGCCGAGGTGGTCAATGACGACGGCACGGTCAAGCGCCTGCCGGAACTGCTTGAATTCGCTGCGGAGCATGGGCTCAGGATCATTTCGATCGAGGACCTGATCGCTTACCGGCTGGCCAAGGAGGCGTTCCTCAGCCGCGTGGCCGTGGTGCCCACCATCATCGCCGGCATGCGCGCCGAGGCTTATGCCTATGAGACGCCGTTCGATCCGGTGCAGCAGGTGGCGCTGGTGATCGGCGATGTGCATGGCAAGGCCAATGTGCCCTGCCGGATCATTCGCGAGCAGCCGTTGCGCGATCTGCTGGGCCGGGCTGGGTCGGAGCCCGATCCGGTGGCGCGGGCGGTGGCCGAAATCAAGGCGCGCGGCGGCGCGGGAATCGTTCTATTGCTGCGCAGCGCGGCGGCCCTCGATCATGAAGCCGATGGTCGGCGTGCTCCAGTGCTGGACGGGCAGGGTGGCGAAAGCCATGGCAGCGCCGTCAAGCGCATGAGTGGGTGGCGCGAAGTCGGCGTCGGCTCGCAGATCCTGCGGGATCTGGGTGTCGGCTCGATCGCGCTGATGACCAGTTCGGGCCGGCAATATGTCGGCCTTGGCGGCTATGGAATCGAGATCGGCGAGACGATTCCACTTTCCTGACGGGGATGTCGCGCGCCAGGTTTGTTCTCGTTTTGGCCCTTGACAGGACTGAAACAAAATGAGAACAAATAGCGCACATTCAATGCACGACTAGTTGCGGTGCCAGCGCGTTGCACGGCCCACAAGAGCGTGAAATAAGGAGAGAATCATGGCTAGCTCGCCGCTTCGCGTTGTTGAGGGTGGATCGATGGATAAAGACAAAGCGCTTGCGGCTGCACTCAGCCAGATCGAGCGCAGTTTCGGCAAGGGCTCGATCATGCGCCTTGGCGAGGCATCCTCGATCGAGGTGGAATCGATTTCCACCGGGTCGCTCGGCCTCGACATTGCTTTGGGCATTGGCGGGCTGCCGAAAGGCCGTATCGTTGAAATTTTCGGGCCGGAAAGCTCGGGCAAGACCACTTTGGCGCTGCATGTGATTGCCGAGGCCCAGAAGGCCGGTGGCATCTGCGCCTTTGTCGACGCCGAGCACGCCCTGGACCCCATCTATGCCCGCAAGCTGGGCGTCAATGTCGATGATCTGCTGATTTCCCAGCCCGATGCTGGCGAGCAGGCACTCGAGATCACCGATACGCTGGTGCGTTCGGGCGCCATCGACGTGCTGGTGGTCGATTCGGTCGCGGCGCTGACCCCGCGCGCCGAACTCGAAGGCGAGATGGGCGATTCGCTGCCGGGCCTGCAGGCTCGTCTGATGAGCCAGGCCATGCGCAAGCTGACCTCGTCGATTTCCAAGTCGAAGTGCCTGGTCATCTTCATCAACCAGATCCGCATGAAGATCGGCGTGATGTACGGCTCGCCGGAAACCACGACGGGCGGTAATGCACTCAAGTTCTACGCTTCGGTGCGTCTCGACATTCGCCGCATCGGCGCGATCAAGGACCGCGAAGAGATCGTCGGTAACCAGACCCGCGTCAAAGTGGTCAAGAACAAGCTGGCGCCGCCGTTCCGCCAGGTCGAATTCGACATCATGTATGGCGAAGGCATTTCCAAGACCGGTGAGTTGCTCGACCTCGGGGTCAAGAGCGGGGTGGTGGAAAAGTCCGGTGCCTGGTTCTCCTATGACAGCCAGCGCATGGGCCAGGGCCGCGAAAATGCGCGCCAGTTCCTCAAGGACAATCCGGAGGCGGCGGCGACCATCGAGCGCGGCGTGCGCGAAAGTTCGGGCCTGCTCGGCGAAGTGCTGCTGGTCAGCGGCGGCGAGGACGGGGCCGCGGACGACTGAGATACAGCCCATGCAGGGATTGGAGGGGTACCGCTGACGCGGTGCCCCTTTTTTGTGCCGAGTGGTCGGGGCGCCTAAACTTGGTGATTTTCTGCTGACGCAGGGACCTCGGGGGCCGCGCGAAGCTGGACAGGGAAGCAAACCCCGCGATAGAAAGCCCGCACTGTTCTTGCGGCGCTGCCAATATGCGCCATTCCCGCGATGAAAGCCTCTCTATGACCAGCGTAAACGATATCCGTTCGAGTTTTGTCGATTACTTCGCCCGCAATGGTCACGAGGCGGTTGCGTCGAGCCCGTTGGTGCCGCGCAACGATCCGACATTGATGTTCACCAATGCGGGCATGGTTCAGTTCAAGAACGTCTTCACCGGCATCGAGAAGCGCCCCTATTCGACTGCCACCACGGCACAGAAATGCGTGCGCGCCGGCGGCAAGCACAACGACCTCGACAATGTCGGGTTCACCGCGCGCCACCACACCTTCTTCGAGATGCTGGGCAATTTCTCGTTCGGCGATTATTTCAAGGACCGCGCCATCGAGCTGGCCTGGAACCTGTTGACCAAGGACTGGGGTCTCGACAAGAACCGCCTGATGGTCACCGTCTACGAAGACGATGACGAGGCGATGGCGCTGTGGAAGAAGATTGCCGGCATTGGCGAAGACCGTATCGTGCGGCTCGGCGCAAAGTCGAACTTCTGGCAGATGGGCGATACCGGTCCGTGCGGCCCCTGTTCGGAAATCTTCTACGATCATGGCGAACACATCTGGGGCGGCCCCCCGGGCTCGCCCGAGGAAGATGGCGATCGCTGGATTGAAATCTGGAACCTGGTGTTCATGCAGTTCGAGCAGCATGGCGATGGCTCGCGCACCGGCCTGCCGCGCCCCTCGATCGATACCGGCATGGGCCTCGAGCGTATCTCGGCGGTGATGCAGGGCGTGCATGACAATTACGATATCGATCTGTTCAAGGCGCTGATCGGCACGGCTGCCGCGATGACCGGCGCCGATGTCAATGGCGAGGGCAATCGCAGCCTGCGGGTCATTGCCGATCACCTGCGTTCGATGTCGTTCCTGATCGCCGAAGGCGTGCTGCCGTCCAATGAAGGCCGTGGTTATGTGCTGCGCCGCATCATGCGCCGCGCCATGCGCCACGCGACCCTGCTGGGCAGCGAAGAACCCGTGATCTTCAAGATGGTGCCGACGCTGGTGCGCGAGATGGGCCAGGCCTATCCCGAACTGGTGCGTGGCGAAGCCATGATCACCGAGACCGTTCGCCTCGAAGAAGGCCGGTTCCTCAAGACCCTCGGTCGGGGCCTGCAGATTCTCTCCGATGAGACCAAGGCACTGGGCGAAGGCGACATTCTTGCCGGCGCCACCGCGTTCAAGCTCTACGATACCTATGGTTTCCCGCTCGATCTGACGCAGGATGCCCTGCGCGCGCGCAATATCGCGGTCGATCAGGCCGGTTTCGATGCCGCCATGGCCCAGCAGAAGGCCGAAGCCCGCAAGAGCTGGTCCGGATCGGGCGAGGCTGCCACCGATGGCATCTGGTATGGCCTGGCCGATAGCCTGGGGCCGACCGAATTCCTCGGCTATGAAACCGAAATTGCCGAAGGCGAAGTCAAAGCCCTGATCAGGAACGGCGCCCTGGTCGATGCTCTCGAAACCGGTGATGAAGGCTTTGTGGTTGTCAATCAGACGCCATTCTATGGTGAAAGCGGCGGCCAGGTTGGCGATAGCGGGCTGATCAAGGGCGATGGCGTTGCCGCCACTGTCACCGAGACGCAGAAGCATCATGGTGTGTTCGCGCATAAGGTCACCGTCACCGAAGGTCGCCTGACCAAGGGGCAGCCGCTGGAATTGCTGGTGGACCACGAGCGCCGCTCGGCGATCCGCGCCAATCACTCGGCCACCCACTTGCTGCACGAAGCCCTGCGCATCGTGCTGGGCGATCACGTTGCCCAGAAGGGCTCGATGGTGGCGCCCGATCGCCTGCGTTTCGATTTCGTCCATACCAAGCCGGTGACGCCGCAGGAGATGGCGGCGGTCGAGGATATGGCCAATGCGATCATCCTGCAGAACAGTCCGGTCGAAACCCGGCTGATGGGGGTCGAGGAAGCCAAGGAATCGGGCGCGCGGGCCCTGTTCGGCGAAAAATATGGCGATGAAGTGCGCGTCGTGGCGATGGGCGAGCCGACTGGCAACGGTCTGGGCTGGTCGGTCGAACTCTGCGGCGGCACCCATGTGCGCCGCACCGGCGACATTGGCCTCGTGTCGATCGTTGCGGAAAGCGCGGTTGGCGCCGGTGTCCGCCGGATCGAGGCGCTGACCGGCAACGCCGCCCGTCATCGCGGCAATAACCACGTCGCCATCGTCGACGCGGCCGCCGGCCTGTTGCGGGCGGGCAGCCATGAAGTGCTGGACCGGATTTCGGCCCTGCAGGACAATATCAAGAAGATCGAGCGCGAGCTGACCGATGCCCGCAAGAAGCTGGCTTTGGGCGGCACGGGCGCGGGCGCGGCAGCAAACGCCGACGAAACCGTCAATGGCGTCACCTATGTCGGCCGCACCGTCGAAGGCATTGCTGCCAAGGACGTCAAGGGCCTGGTCGATAGCGAGAAGAAGCGTATCGGCTCGGGTGTGGTTACCGTCGTGCTGAAAGGCGAGGACGGCAAGGGCACCGTTGCCATCGGCGTCACCGACGACCTGACGGCACGCTATGCCGCCGGCAATCTGATCAAGCTCGCGACTGCCGCATTGGGCGGGCAGGGCGGCGGCGGCCGTCCCGATATGGCGCAGGGCGGTGGTCCCGACGGCTCCAGGGCCGATGAGGCAATCGCTGCCATTCGCGCCGCGCTCTAGTCGCGCCGGACTATCCAAATTGAAAGGCCCCTGTTTGCGGACAGGGGCCTTCTTCGTTCAGAGGCCGCTGCGGAAGAAGAAGACGCGTGGTTTCCAGCGAATGCGGGTCTTTTCGGTCAGAACATTGAGCAGGCCGGCGATCAGCACGATGAACAGGCCGATCACGGCGACAGGGTCGGGATATTCGCCCCAGAAGGCGGCACCCAGGATGATGGCCCAGAGCAGCTGGCTATATTGTACCGGCGCAACCAGGTTGGCAGGGACCCGCCTGGTGGCGGCAATGACCAGAAGGCCTCCAATGCCGCCAAAGGTGCCGATCAAAAGGAAGATGGCGAGCTGTTCCCAGCTGGGCATGATGAAGCTGGGCACCATCAGCACGCCATTGACCGCCATGGAATAGAGCACGGCAAGGCCGACGAGGCTCACCCGCTTTTCGTGCGGTGCCACATGGCGAAGCACCACGGTGGTCACCGCGCCCAGGATCGGAATGGCAAAGGCCACGATATGGGCCAGCTCCAGCGGCCGCACGCCCGGGCGGATCACCAGCACCACGCCCAGAAAACCGATCAGCAACAGCACCCAGCGTAGCGCCGAAACATGCTCGCGCAGCGCAAACACGGAGAGCACGGTAACGACGACCGGCGTGGCAAAGGCAATGGCATAGACTTCGGCAAAGGGCAGGTGGGTGAAGGCGAACATCACGCAGGCGGTGCTGACCAGCGAGGTGATGCAGCGCAACTGCACGAGATAGGGGTGCCTCATGCGGAACATGTCGCGCCAGCGCTCGCCGCGATTGATGATCGCCAGCGGCAGGATCGAGAAGCCGGTGGAGAAAAAAGCGATCTCGAACACCGACATCGATTGGCCAATGCCCTTGATCATGGCGTCGGCCATTGAAAAAATCGCGTAGGCGAGGAAAGCGAGGAGCACCCCGGCTTGCATCTAAATATCCGAAAATAAAGCAGAAATGCGGGAGGAAGACCGACGTACCATACAAGAGCTTCGGCGATCCGTCGATGGCCAGACTCAGGCTTGGGGGAGCAATCGGATAGGGGCCGGCGCGGGCGCAATGCCGCACGCAGCGCCCGGCGCTAGTCGATGGAGACGCTGCCGCCGCTGGAGCGGTCGATATCGGTTTGCCTTGGATTGCCCGTGACCTCGATAGCGCCGCCGCTTGAGGCATCCGCCTCCAGGCTATCAGTGGCGTGCACGGAAATGTGCCCGCCGCTCGACGCCGTGGCTATCGCGGTTTCGCAGAGCAGGTCCTCCGCGTCGATGTCGGCGCCGCTGGAGGCGGAGGCCGAGATGCTGTCACAGGCGCCGCTCAATTCGGCATCCGATCCGCTGGAGGCATCGACCGTTACTGTGCCCAGCGTAGCCCTGGTGATGTCGATATCGGCGCCGCTGGAGACGTCAATGACCAGGTCGCCCTTGGGGGCGGTGATGTCGACATCAGCGCCGGCACTGGCATTGACGGCGCGCAAGGCGGGCAGGGTGATGCGGATGGTGGCGGCATTGCCGCCGGCAATGAACTGGCCGAGAAGGCCGCCACCGAGGATAAATTCGAGAAAATTGCTCTCGATCCGCGCGGTCAGGGTGTCGCCCGATACGGTGATTTCGAGTTTGTCGAGCACCTGCTGGTTGCGGGACTGGGCTTGCACCGAAAAGGCGTCGCCCAGTGTTACGATGGCATCGAGGCCGGTACTGATATCGATCTTGTCAAAGCCGGTGAGCTCGAAGCTTCGCTCCTGAGCGATGGCAGTGCCAAGTGTGGCAAGGCCGAGTGAGCCGGCAAGCGCAAGCTTGAATACACTACGCATGGTCATCTCCTCTCGCGATGGCAGGCTGGCGGGGCAGGCCCGCCGTCACAAGTCCGCGCGTGAACTCGGCGTGGGGCGTCGACAGCCAGAGGCGCGAACACACGAGCAGTGTGAGCCTGCTTTGGGCAAAAAGAAAGGCCGGGTCACAGGGACCCGGCCTTCGCTCGGAATGCGTAGCGAAAAGGTTACGCCATGGCCTTCTGCAGGTTCTGGTCGATCGCATCGAGGAAGCCCAGGGTCGACAGCCACGGCTGGTCGGGACCGACGAGCAGGCTGAGATCCTTGGTCATCTTGCCTTCTTCGATGGTGTCGACAGTGACCTTTTCCAGGGTCAGCGCGAACTTGGCGAGTGCCTCATTGTCATCGAGCTTGGCGCGGTGGGCGAGGCCACGGGTCCAGGCGAAGATCGAGGCGGTCGAGTTCGTGGAGGTTTCCTTGCCCTGCTGGTGCTGGCGATAGTGACGGGTCACGGTGCCGTGGGCGGCTTCCGATTCCACGATCTTGCCATCGGGCGTCGCCAGAACCGAGGTCATCAGGCCGAGCGAGCCGAAACCCTGGGCCACGATGTCGGATTGCACGTCGCCGTCATAGTTCTTGCACGCCCAGACATAGCCGCCGGACCACTTGAGCGCCGAGGCCACCATGTCGTCGATCAGGCGGTGTTCGTACCAGATCTTCTTGGCTTCGAACTTTTCCTTGAACTCGGCTTCGTAGATCTCCTGGAAGATGTCCTTGAAGCGGCCGTCATAGACCTTGAGGATGGTGTTCTTGGTCGACAGATACACCGGCACACCGCGCGCCAGGCCGTAGTTGAAGCTCGAATAGGCGAAGTCGCGGATCGAGTCGTCCTGGTTGTACATGGCCATGGCAACGCCGGCGCCGGGCGCCTGGTAGACTTCATGCTCGATGACCTGGCCGTCTTCGCCGGTGAACTTGATGGTCAGCGTGCCCTTGCCGGGGAAGGTGAAGTCGGTGGCACGGTACTGGTCGCCAAAGGCGTGACGGCCGACGATGATCGGCTGGGTCCAGCCCGGCACCAGGCGCGGCACGTTCTTGCAGATGATGGGTTCGCGGAAGATCACGCCGCCAAGGATGTTGCGGATGGTGCCGTTGGGCGACTTCCACATCTTCTTGAGCTTGAATTCCTCGACGCGCTGCTCATCGGGGGTGATGGTGGCGCACTTGATGCCAACGCCATATTTCTGGATCGCATGGGCGGCATCGATGGTGATCTGGTCGTTGGTCGCGTCGCGGCTTTCCACGCTCAGGTCGTAATATTCGATCGGCAGGTCGAGGTAGGGATGGATCAGCTTGTCCTTGATCGCCTGCCAGATGATGCGGGTCATTTCATCGCCGTCGAGATCGACGACCGGGTTGGCGACTTTGATTTTGCTCATCGTTTAGGGCTCCCTTGCCTTTGATTCAGGCGGGGAAGAAAGCCCCGCGCCGATTGGTGAGCCCCTATAACATCGGTGCGGCAATGCGCAAAGCTGCGTTACGGCATGGGGGCTTGCCGTTGACGGCGTGTATATGCACGGCTATGTCAGGGCGATGCAGGATGATTTCAGCCAGTGCCTGGTGCGCAATACGCGGATGGCGGCCCGTGCCGTGACGCGGCGGGCTGATCACAAGCTGCGCCGCTTTGGCGTCACCGCCGCTCAGTTCACCGTCCTGACCACTTTGCGCGATCATCCGGACCGCTCGGTGACCGCCATGGCCAACGAGATCGCCATGGATCGCAGCACGCTGTCGCGCAATCTGGACCTGCTGGAGCGCAAGGGCCTTGTCACCAAGCTGGCGACCGAGCACGGCAATGGGCGGATCGCCGCCCTGACCCAGGCCGGTGCCGCGCTGGTCGAGCAAATGGTGCCCGAATGGCGCAAGGGGCAGGCCGAACTGCGCGAAACGCTCAACAATCCGGATTTTGCTGGGGTGCTCGCCGCCCTGCAGCAATTGGCCAAGCTGTAGCGCGGCCACGACTTCGCCATACCGCACATTATAGCGTGCATATACACTGTTGGAGACCATCATGCTGAAACCTGATCCCGCCGATCCCATCGTCGTCACTGGCATGGGCGTCGTCTCGCCACTCGGCGTCGGCGTTGCTGTCAATTGGGAACGGCTGATCGCCGGTCGCAGCGGCATCGTCCACAATGACCGTTTCGATACCTCGGCCTATACCGCCACCATTGCTGGCCTCGTGCCCGGCAAGGACAAGGATGAACAGGGTTTCGATCCCCTGGTGGCGATTGACGCCAAGGACATCAAGAAGATGGACTTGTTCATCCAGTACGGCCTGGTCGCGGCTGCCGAAGCCATCGCGCAGTCGGGCTGGAACCCGGTCACCGAGGAAGAGCAGCGTTCGACCGCGACGATCATTGGCTCGGGTGTCGGCGGCTCGCCGGTGATGGCCAAGGCGGCGCAGCTGATCGCCGAAAAGGGTCCGCGCCGCCTGTCGCCGTTCACGGTGCCATCGTTCCTGGCCAATCTGGCCGCCGGCTGGATCTCCATTCGCTATGGCTTCAAGGGCCCGATCGGGGCGCCGGTGACCGCCTGCGCCGCCTCGGCCCAGGCCATTGGCGATGGCATGCGCATGATCATGACCGGCGAGGCCGAAGTCGCCGTCGTCGGTGGTGCCGAAGGTTCGGTCGATCCGATCTCGCTGGGTGGGTTCGGTGCCTCGCGGGCGCTGTCGACGGCCTATAATGACGCGCCAACCAAGGCTTCGCGGCCCTTCGATGCCAAGCGCGATGGTTTCGTGCTGTCGGAAGGCGCGGCCATCCTGGTCATCGAAAAGCTCAGTCACGCCAAGGCGCGCGGTGCGGTGCCGCTGGCCATTCTCGGCGGTTATGGCACCTCGGCAGATGCCTATCACCTGACCTCGGGCTCGCCCGATGGCGCCGGGGCCCAGGTCGCCATGCGCAATGCGCTGGCCATGGCGGGCGTCGCTCCGGCGGAGATCGACTATGTCAACGCCCACAGCACCTCCACCGAGGTCGGCGACGCGGCCGAGATCGCTGGTATCAGCGCCGTCTTCACCGGTCGCGGCAAGGATCTGGCGGTCAGCGCCACCAAGTCGGCAACCGGGCATCTGCTGGGTGCGGCCGGCGCCCTGGCAGCCATCATCTCGATCGAAGCCATCCGCCACGCCACCGTGCCGGCAACGCTCAACCTGGAAGAGCCCGACGCGGCCGCTGATGTGTTTGATCTCGTTCCGAACACCGCCAAGCCAAAGGCGCTCAACCATGTCCTCGCCAACGCCTTCGGCTTCGGCGGCGTGAACGCCTCGCTGGTCTTCAGCAAGATCTAGGGCCGTCGCCGTCGCAGCAACGCGATGGGTCACGACGCGGTGGGGCAGGGCGCAATCCCTCCCCACCTACTTCGCCGGCAGCGTCTCCACAAAGGCCTGCGCCCGCGCGATCCAGTCGCCCAGCGCATCGTCGTCCTCGATCATGTCCCCCGATATCTCCACGAACCCGGTCATCACCCTGGCCCGCATCTGGATCGGCACCACGCCGGGCACGGCCAGTGCATCGTCCATGCCATCCTTGCCGACGCGCACCATCAGGCTGCCGCTCTTGAGCGGGCACACCAGCATATTGCCGTTGAGCATGAAACAGCGGCCGCCGAACATCTTCTTTTCCGAAATAGCCATGTGCCCGGTCAGCAGGTCGCGGACGCGGTCGGAGAGTTCTTCGGATGCCATGCTCATGGAATAGCTACTCGCGATAGGTGTTGTGCTGGGGCAGGTGGTCGGCAATCAGGTCCCAGGCCTGATGGCTACGCGCGAAGATCAACTGGCTGGGCGCGAACCAGTCATTCTGCCCGGTATAGAATCCCACCGCGATCATCCTGATATCGGGCGCCCGCGACGATTGTCCGAACAGTGGCGTGCCGCAGCTGGGGCAGAAGTGGCGTGTGAAGGTCGCCCCGGAATCGCTTGTTCTATCGAATCCTTTGACCGCGCCGGTGATCGTCAGCGCCGCCGTCGGCACCAGCGCCACCGTCGCATGTCCGGTGCCGCTGGCCCGCTGGCAATCCTGGCAGGCGCATAACAGCATCGCGCTTATCCGCCCGCGCACGGCCATGCTGACCGCGCCACAGGCGCAGCTGGCTGAGATATCGACCTGAGGGTGGGCGGATGCGGACATGGTGCGACGCTGGCATGGGCCGCAATGGGAAACAAGCGGGGCTTGCAATTGTCGGTCACACTCGCAAAAGTGCGGCACACTTCTTCAGGGGATTTAATGCCGCTGCATCCTGACTATCCGTTGCGCGGGGAGCGGCTGTTGCTGCGGCCCTTCACCCGGGGCGATGTCGATGCCGTTTATGCCTATCGCCGCCGCGAGGACGTTGCGCGCTATCTGTTCGACGTCGCGCTCAGCCGCGAGGAATGTGCTCTGGCGATCCAGCAGCGCATTGGCCAGACGGCGCTGGAGCGGGAAGAGGACAAGATCATCCTGGCGGTCGAACTGCAGCAGACCGGCGCGCTGGTTGGCGAGGTCACCCTGATCCTGCGCAGCCTGGATGCGCGACAGGGCGAGATCGGCTGGATTTTCAGTCCCGACTACCATGGGCATGGCTATGCCACCGAGGCGGCGCGGATCCTGCTCGACCTGGCTTTCGGCCCCGGCGACATGCACCGGGTCATGGCGCGCTGCGATGTGCGCAATGACAGCTCCTGGCGGTTGATGGAACGTCTGCAGATGCGGCGGGAGGCCCATTTCCGCGAACACGCCATTTTCAAGGGCGAGTGGGACCAGGAATATATCTACGCGATCCTGCGCCGCGAATGGCTGGGGCGCAGCGCGGCTATGGCCGGGCAATAGCAAGATACTGCGAAACTGCTGCCGCGAATTAGCATCATTTTCCCGGAACTCTGACGACTCCGACCGCGTTGTGGGCTTGGGCTTACTGACACGAGCGGAGGATCGCAGCAACCATGACAAATCTGTCTTTGCCCATTCACACCGAGCGGCTGATCCTGCGGACTTTTGAGCGCAGCGATAGCAATGCCCTCGCTTCTTATCATCTGCTGCCGACGGTGCAGCGCTATGTGTTCAGCCGCACGCGCGATCAGTCCGATCTGCCTGGCGCCCTCAATATCCTGCGCGGCCATGTCAGCCTGCAGCGCCCCGGCGATACGCTGTCGCTGGCCATGGTGCGCCAGCAGGACAAGGAGCTGATCGGCCACGTGTCGTTGCACTGGTCCGATGCAACTGCCGGGCAGGGCGAAGTGCGCTTCGTTATCAATCCCGCCTATTCGGGGCAGGGCTATGCCGGCGAGGCCATCGGCGCCTTGCTCGATCTGGCGTTCGACCATTATCGCATCCACCGGATTTTTGCGCGTTGCGATGGCCGCAACCATCACTCGATCAAGCTCTTGCAGCAGATCGGCATGCGGCTCGAGGCGCATTATCGCGAGCACGCCCTGTTCCAGGGCGAATGGGACGAAGAACTGCATTTCGCCATCCTCGACCGCGAATGGCAGCGTTCGCACAAGGTTCGGGACCTGCCACCGCGCCATCGGGTAGCGTAGACACGGTTTAAATCACAGGGTGACCATGGCCTGACACGGGCGACGCAAGGCAGCCTTGCGCGCCCAACCCCATCCCAATTTGCATCCGCCCCGAAAATTCGGCTATGTGCGGCTAACTGCAGGACAGGGCGACATGGCCGGAACCGACTCATCAATCGAAATCACCTTGGCGCCCGGACCGGCGGTCATTTTGTGCGAACCGCAATTGGGCGAGAATATCGGCACGGCGGCGCGAGCCATGGCCAATTTCGGCCTGTGGGACCTGCGCCTGGTGCGCCCGCGTGATGGCTGGCCCAATGAGCGCGCCATCAATGCCGCGTCGCGCGCCGATCACGTGCTGGAGCGCGTGCGGGTGTTCGAGACCCTGGAAGCCGCGATTGCCGACCTGACCCTGGTCTATGCCACCACCGCCCGCTCGCGCGATCTGCAAAAGACCGTGCTCGGCCCCGATGAAGCCGCCACCAACCTCGCCAGCCATATCGGCGCGGGCAATGGGGCTGGCCTGTTGTTCGGCCGCGAGCGCTGGGGCCTCCTCAACGAGGAAGTGGCGCTGGCCGATGCCATCGTGACCCTGCCGGTCGAGCCGGCCTTCGCCTCGCTCAACATCGCCCAGGCCGTGTTGTTGATGGCCTATGAATGGCGCCGCCATAGCGCCGCCGGCTCGGCCTTGCCCTTTGGCAATACCATGGCCGAGGTCGCGCCGCGCGAAGAGCTGGTGGGCCTGTTCGGCCATCTCGAAGAGACGCTGGAACGCTCCGGCTTCTTCACCGCGCCTGACAAGAAGCCGACCGTGGTCAACAATCTGCGCACCATGCTGGCGCGGGGGCAGTTCACCCGCCAGGAAATCCGCACGCTGCGCGGAGTGATCTCCTCGATCGATCGCAAGCACGAGCGGCCCAATCCAAACCGGCAGAAGCGCGACACCGAGTAAGAATCGCGTCGCACTGGACGGTTTGGCCGGTTCCGACTTTGACTGCGACAATTTGGCGTGCCATGGCCGATGCCATGAACACGCACGCGCCCACCGAAAAGAGCCAGCTGGCCTTCACCTATCTTGGCTTCCGCTTCTTCTGGCTCACCACGCTGCTGGTCGGCTTTGCGGTGCAGATCATGTCGGTGTCGATCGCCTGGCAAATCTATGACCTGACCGGCAGCGCATTCCTGCTGGGGCTGGTCGGGCTTTCCCTGTTCCTGCCGGCGCTGGTGCTGATCCTGCTGACCGGGCTTACGGCCGACCGGTTCAATCGCCGCCTGATCATGGCAGTCTGCCTGGCGGTCGAAATGGGTTGCGCGCTGGGCTTCCTGCTCTTCGTCAATGCCGAGGCGCACGAGGTCTGGCCGATTTTCGGCATCCTGGTCATGCTGGGCACGGCCCGGGCTTTCTGGGGGCCGGCGGCGCAATCGCTGGCGCCCAATCTGGTGCCGCCCCAGGCGCTGGCCAATGCCATCACCGTCAACGCTTCAGCCTGGCAGTTTTCGGCCATTATGGGCCCGGCGGCCGGCGGCCTGCTCTATGGCCTGGCGCCGGCCATGGCCTTCGGCACGGGCGGGGTGCTGCTCCTCTTGGCCATGGTTTGCGTGCTGCTGATTCCCAAGCCGATGCAGCGCAGTTCGCATCAGGCGACCAGTCTCGGCACCATGCTGGCCGGCTTCCGCTACATCTTTTCCAACAAGGTGGTGCTGGGCGCCATTTCGCTGGACATGTTCGCCGTGCTGATGGGCGGGGCCGTCGCCCTGTTGCCCATCTATGCCAAGGATATCCTGCATGCCGGTCCGCAGGAGCTGGGCCTGTTGCGCGCAGCGCCGGGCGTCGGGGCCATTGCCATGGCGCTGTTCCTGACGCGCTTTCCCATTCGCGACAATGCCGGCAAGACGCTGTTCCTGTTTGTCGGCCTGTTCGGTGCCTTCACCGTGCTGTTCGGCTTCTCCACCAGCGTGTGGGTTTCCGTGCCTGCTTTGGCACTGGTCGGGGCGTCCGACATGGTCAGCGTCACCATCCGCGAAACCATCATGCAGCTCTGGACGCCCGAAGAGGTTCGTGGCCGGGTCAATGCGGTCAACAGCGTCTTTATCGGCGCCTCCAACGAGCTGGGCGAGTTCCGCGCCGGCACGGTGGCGCACTTGATTGGCCCGGTCCCGGCGGTGGTGGCCGGTGGCTTTGGCGCCATCATTGTCGCGGTGGTCTGGAGCCGGGTATTCCCGGGCCTGCGCAATCAGCGCAGCCTCGACAAGAAAATGGTCTGAAGGGGTGCGACAAACGCCCCAACCGGGCAGTTTGGCTTGACTCCTGCCACACCTGGCATTATCAGGCCGGAACCTACCCGGACCTCAGGGTCTGTAGGCGCACCCGGGATCTCCTGAATATTTGGGGTCTGTCGGTCATCCGTTTTTCGGGTGGCAGAGGAGGGCGCGATCCATTTCGACGTTTCTTGAAAGGATACGCGATGTCGAAGCGCAGTTCAGTTAAGCATAAGATCGACCGCCGTCTTGGCGAAAATATCTGGGGCCGTCCGAAGTCCCCGCTCAATGCCCGTGCCTATGGCCCCGGCCAGCATGGTCAGCGCCGCAAGGGCAAGCTCTCGGACTACGGTCTGCAGCTCCGCGCCAAGCAGAAGCTGAAGGGCTATTACGGTTCGATCACCGAAAAGTCGTTCAAGAAGCTCTACAACGAAGCTGCCCGCGTTAAGGGCGACACCGGCGAGAACCTGATCGGCCTGCTCGAGAGCCGTCTGGACGCGATCGTTTACCGCGCCAAGTTCGTGCCGACCGTGTTCGCTGCGCGTCAGTTCGTGTCGCACGGCCACATCCTGGTCAACGGCAAGCGCGTCAACATCCCGTCCTACCAGGTCAAGGTTGGCGACAAGATCGAGATCCGCGAGCGCTCCAAGCAGCTCACCGTGGTTCTGGAAGCCGTCCAGCTCGCCGAGCGCGACGTTCCTGAATATGTCGAGACCGATCACCACAAGATGACCGCGACCTTCGTGCGCGTTCCGGCCCTGTCGGACGTGCCGTACCCGGTCCAGATGGAACCGAACCTGGTCGTCGAATTCTACTCGCGTTAATCGCAGTCGAATAACAGTTTTGAAAGGGCCGCTCTCCGGAGCGGCCCTTTTGTTTTGGAGGGAGGGTGCGCGGTGGGCCCTCCAGTGCTTGCTTCTACCCACTGCGCTGCCCACGGGCTTGATCCGTGGGCCACTCGCCACACATGCCGTGCTGACAGTGACCCACGGGTCAAGCAACCGTGGGCATCATGGATTGAATGCGGGGTCAGATCTGGCGATGGCATTGAGGATTGTTATGAGTTTGCGGACGGTAGCGATCATGGCGAGCTTGAAGGGTTTTCCGCGCGCCCGGAGCCTTTGGTAGAAGCTGCCGAGCACGGGATCCTTGACCTTGATGGCGCTGAGCACAGCCATGTAGGCGATGTCGCGCAGGTGCTTTCGGCCGCCACTGCATCGCCCATTGCGATCGGAAGCGCCGGACTGGCGCGCATAGGGGGCCACGCCCAGAAGGGCCGCAGCGACCTTGGCGGAGACCTTTCCAAGCTCGGGCATG
>NZ_FQVC01000005.1 GCF_900128975.1 Devosia limi DSM 17137
CCTTCCTTCCTTCCTTCCTTCCTTCCTTCCTTCCTTCCTTCCTTCCTTCCTTCCCTCCTTCCCTCCTTCCTTCCCCTCCCCCTCCAGGGGGAGGCCGGGAGGGGGTCCGGGAGGGGGTCCGAGAGCCACACTATCGCGGCCCGTCGCCCCTGGCCTTGGCTATAGCCCCCTTTACGCCCCACGCTTGCCCGTGTACCAAATCGCCATGCACTCGCGCGCCCTGCTCATTTCCAAGCTTTGGCTTTCTGGCTCCATCTGGGACCGGAACGAGCGCTGACGTCTAGGCACTTCGTTTTCACCGGCCCGCCCTCAGGCGCTCCCGGTGACTTGATGGCGGACCCTTCAGGGACTTTCCATGTCATCCGCCGCCACCACCACCCTGCCGCAAGACCGCTCCGACCCCATGGGCTATGCCTTTGCCGTCGCTGGCGCCGTATTGTTTTCGACCAAGGGCATTTTCATCAAGCTCGCCTATGGCCAGGGCGTGCCGACCGAAACCCTGCTCGCGCTCCGCATGGTGGTGGCGCTGCCCTTCTATCTCGTCATTCTCGTCACCCTGCTCCGCCGCGAGCCGGAAATCCGCCGGGCGCTGACGCCGAAAGTGGTTATCGCCAGCATGGCCGTGGGCATGCTGGGCTATTACCTCTCCAGCTATCTCGATTTCCTCGGGCTCAATTTCGTCTCGGCGCAATATGAGCGGCTGGTGCTGTTCACCTACCCGTTCTTCGTGCTGATCTTTGGCGTCTGGCTGTTCGGGGAACGCATGGTCTGGCGCGTTGTCCCGGCCATGCTGATTTCCTATGCCGGCTTGCTGGTCATTTTTGGCTGGAACCTGGCCACCGATCCCGACGGCCTCGTCGTCGGCACCCTCCTGGTGCTGGGTTCGGCCATCACCTTCGCGCTCTATCAGCACCTGGCCAAGCGACAGATGGTCAAGATCGGCTCGGGTTTGTTCACCTGTATCGGCATGGCCACCGCCGCCATCTGCGCCCTGTTGCAGAACACCGCCCTCAACGGCGTCGGCAGCTATCTGGAACTGTCCGGCCAGGTCTGGATCTATGGCCTGTGCCTGGGCATTCTGGGCACCGTGCTGCCTTCATTCCTGATGAATGCCGGCATTTCGCGCATCGGCGCCCGCGCCACGTCCTCGACGGCGGCCTTTGGCCCCATCGTCACCATCGTCATTGCCGTCATCGTTCTTTCCGAACCGTTCACCATATTCCATGCCATCGGCACGGCCCTGGTCCTGCTCGGCTCGATTGTCTTCACCCGGGCGGAGCGGCAGGCCAGAAATCGTCCACTTTGAATGGTTTAGTCATTGTTTCTGCGCTGGCAGGCTTTTGGCCGCTGCCAAGGCGCGGTACTGTGCGAACTAGTCTTGTGGACCGACCCCAGGAGAAACCACCAATGAACAACACCACGACATGGCTGGGCGGCACGGCGCTGGCGATCACGCTGACCCTTGGTTTCGTGACCCCGTCACTTGCCGACAAGCTTTCCAACAGCACGGCGCCCGCCGTAGCGGCGAGTGCCGCAGCCGCCACCGCGATCGATTTCGGCGACGACACCAGCGAATGGGCCAGGGACGGCGAATGCGACGACCCGCGCTTCACCGGCACCGGCGTCGCCGCCGAACTGGTCGATGCCGACCTGATGAAGGACGCCACCGATTGCCGGGCGGCTGTTGAAGCCGGCACCGCCACTCTGAGGGCCGCCGCCGATATACCCGCCCCGGCCATCACCGCCGCCGACATCGATTTTGGCGACGACAGCGGCGACTGGGCCCGGGATGGCGAGTGCGACGACCCGCGCTTCATCGGCACCGGCGTCGCCGCTGAACTGCTCGATGCCGATCTCGGCAAGGATGCCACCGATTGCCGCGCCGCCGTCGAGGCCGGCACTGCAACCCTCAGGACCGGCGCCACGGACGCCCCTGCCCTTGTCGATATCGACTATGGCGATGACAGCAGCGACTGGGCCAGGGATGGCGAATGCGATGACCCGCGCTTCACCGGCCGGGGCGTAGCCAGCACCCTGCTCGAGGAAGACCTCAAGGCCGACGCCACCGACTGCCGTGCCGCGGTCGAAGCCGGTACCGCCACGCTCAAGGGCGACAGCGTCGGCGACACCGCCGCCGCCACCGAATTCGATTATGGCAGCGACTTCTCCCGCTGGGCCAATGACGGCCAGTGCGACGACAAGCGCTTCATGGGCGAGGGCACCGACAAGAAGCTGCTGGCCGAGGACATGTTCGGCGATGCTACCGACTGCAAGGCCCTCGAAGCCGAAGGCAAGGTCACAATCCGTCCGGTCTATGACCCCGCCTATGCCGCCGGTGCCCCCTATGACGGCTCGGCCATCGATTTCGGCGACAACAAGTCCGACTATGCCGATGACGACCAGTGCGATGACCCGCGCTTTGAAGGCCCTGGCGCTGCCACCACCCTGCTCGACAGCGACCTGCGCCATGATCGCAATGACTGCAAGGCGCTGTTCGAAGCGGGCAAGATCGTGCTGCTGCCCTAGACGCACCGCACCCTGAAACGCCAAACGGCGGGGCCCTGCCCCGCCGTTTTTCTTTGTCTTGAGTTAATCGTCGAGCGCGGCGCCTCAGGCGGCCTTGCGCTCCACCATCATCTTCTTGATTTCGGCAATCGCCTTGGCCGGGTTCAGCCCCTTGGGGCAAACCTTGGCGCAGTTCATGATCGTGTGGCAGCGATATAGCTTGAACGGATCTTCCAGGTCATCGAGGCGCTCGCTCTGCGTCTCGTCGCGGCTGTCGATCAGCCAGCGATAGGCCTGCAGCAGCGCCGCCGGTCCCAGATACTTCTCGCCATTCCACCAATAGCTCGGGCACGAGGTCGAGCAGCAGGCGCACAGGATACATTCATAGAGCCCGTCCAGCTTGGCGCGCTCGGGCACCGATTGCAGCCATTCGGTCTTGGGCGTCGGCGAGGTGGTCTTGAGCCAGGGCTCGATGGCGCGGTGCTGGGCGTAGAAATTGCTCAGGTCCGGCACCAGGTCCTTGACCACCGGCATATGCGGCAGCGGGTAGATCTTGATCGGGCCGGTGGAGTCATCCATGCCCTTGGTGCAGGCCAGGGTATTGAGCCCGTTGATATTCATCGAGCACGACCCGCAGATACCCTCGCGGCACGAGCGGCGCAGCGTCAGGGTGGGATCGACCTTGTTCTTGATCCACAGCAGCCCATCCAGGATCATCGGCCCGCAATCGTCGAGGTCGACGAAATAGGTGTCGATGCGCGGATTGGCATTCTGGTCGGGATCGTAGCGATAGATATGGTACTCGCGCAGGCGCTTGGCGCTGGCGGGCTTGGGCCAGGTCTTGCCCTTGGCCGGCCGGTCAGCCTTGGAGAGTATCAGTTCGGCCATATCTCGGTCTTCCTTCTCAACACGCGCCGCCTGCTCCGGGGCGCGGAATTCCTAGTAGTTCGGCTTGCAGATCTGGTTCGACTTGGCGACATAGGCGTTATACGCCGCATAATCGCCCCCGGCCGGCGAGCCACCCTTCATCGAGGCAATGACAATGCCCATGAAGCGCTCGTCGATCAGGTCCATCGCCGCATCGGCCTTGCAGGTGCACAGCGCCACATTGCTGCTGATCCCCACGCAGACCTTATAGAACTCAGCCTTCTGCTCGGCGGTCGGTGCCGCCGCAACAGCCGGCGCCGCCATCAGCATCAGGGCAGGCACAACGATCCAGCGGCCCATCAACGCAAGTCCCTCCGGATCACGTCCTCGGCAATATCCGTCGCCAGCGGCGTGCCGGAATAACCCGCCGCGCCGCTCATCAATAAACGCGTGCCTTGGGCGCGATCTTCTTGAGGTCGATCCCGCCTTCGCTTTCCGGGGTCAGCGGATCGACATGCACCGGGCGATAGCCCAGCGTGACCGCGCCGCTATCGGTATCGATCCAGCTCAGCGTATGCTTGCGCCACACCACGTCGTCGCGGCTCGGATAATCCTCATGCGCATGGGCGCCGCGGCTTTCCTGGCGCGCCTCGGCCGAGACCACGGTGACCATCGCATTGGCCATCAGGTTTTCCAGCTCCAGCGTTTCCACCAGGTCCGAGTTCCAGATCAGCGAGCGGTCGGTGACTTTGACGTCCTTGAGCTGGCCATAGATTGCGCTCATGCGCTTGACGCCCGAGGACAGCGATTCCGAAGTACGGAACACCGCGGCATCTTCCTGCATGGTGTGCTGCATCGCATCGCGCAGTTCCGCCGTCGGCTTGTCGCCATTGGCGTTGCGCAGCCGGTCGAAGCGGGCGAGGATTTTCGCGTCCTGCGCGGCATTGATGCCGGGGACCGGCGCGGCGCGATCGAGCACCTTGCCGGCGCGCAGGGCGGCGGCGCGGCCGAATACCACGAGATCGGTCAGCGAATTGGAACCCAGCCGATTGGCGCCATGCACCGAGGCGCAGGCGGCTTCGCCCACGGCCATCAGGCCCGGCACGACCCGATCGGGATCGGCTTCGGTCGGGTTCAGCACTTCGCCATGATAATTGGCCGGGATGCCGCCCATATTGTAGTGCACCGTCGGCAGCACCGGGATCGGCTCGCGGGTCAGATCGACCCCCGCAAAGATCTTGGCTGATTCGGTGATGCCCGGCAGGCGCTCATGCAGCACCTTGGGATCGAGATGATCGAGGTGCAGGTGGATATGGTCCTTCTTGGGACCAACGCCACGCCCCTCGCGGATTTCCAGCGTCATGCAGCGGCTGACCACGTCGCGCGAGGCGAGGTCCTTGGCATTGGGGGCATAGCGCTCCATGAAGCGCTCGCCTTCCGAATTGGTCAGGTAGCCGCCTTCGCCGCGCGCCCCTTCGGTGATCAGCACGCCCGCGCCATAGATACCGGTCGGGTGGAACTGCACGAATTCCATGTCCTGCAGCGGCAGTCCGGCCCGCGCCACCATGCCATTGCCGTCGCCGGTGCAGGTATGGGCCGAGGTCGCCGAGAAATAGGAGCGGCCATAGCCGCCGGTGGCCAGCACCACCAGCTTGGCGCGGAAGCGATGCAGCGTGCCGTCATCGAGCTTCCAGGCCATCACGCCCTGGCACGAGCCGTCCTCGCCCATGATCAGGTCGAGCGCAAAATATTCGATATAGAACTGCGCATTGTGGCGCAGGCTCTGGCCATAAAGCGTGTGCAGGATGGCGTGGCCGGTGCGGTCGGCGGCGGCGCAGGTGCGCTGCACCGGCGGGCCATCGCCGAATTCGGTCATGTGCCCGCCAAACGGGCGCTGATAGATCTTGCCGGCCTCGGTGCGCGAAAACGGCACGCCGTAATGCTCGAGCTCATAGATGGCAGCCGGCGCTTCGCGCGCCAGATATTCCATCGCGTCATTGTCGCCCAGCCAGTCCGATCCCTTGACGGTATCGTACATGTGCCACTGCCAGCTGTCGGGGCCCATATTCTGCAGCGAGGCGGCAATGCCGCCCTGTGCCGCGACGGTATGGCTGCGGGTGGGGAAGACCTTGGTGATGCAGGCGGTATTGAGCCCCTGCTCGGCCATGCCCAGGGTTGCCCGCAACCCAGCGCCGCCGGCACCGACGACGACCACGTCGAATTCGTGGTCGATGATTTCGTAAGCAGAAGCCACAGGCTTAACCCCAGAAGACGAGCTTGAAAATGGAGGCGACGCCCACCAATGCGATGAGAATGCAGAACACGGTGTTGAGCATCATCAGCAACTGGTAGGAGCGTCCGGCGAAATAGTCTTCGAGCGTGTCGCGCATGCCGTTGCGCATATGCACGGTGACAATGACCAGCAGCAGCGCCAGCGGCACCCCGATCCAGGCATTGCCCAGCGTCGCCACCATGTCGGCGCGATCCTGTCCGGCCAGCTGCACCACCACGAACAACAGCAGGCCCAGGAAAGCGATATTGATCGCCCCGCTCAGCCGCTGGGTGATGAAATGGCGGGTCGAGGCCTTGGCATTGCCGTATTTCGACTTGGGATTGGCGATGACCTGGGGAGTGATGACTTGTTCACGCATCTCAACGCACCCACACAAAAATGGTCCAGACCAGAAGCGTCAGCACGACCGAGCCGACCAATGTCGCCCAGGACAGCATTTCGCGCTGTCCGGGTTCCATCATCTCGGCAAAGTCCCAGACGAAATGCTTGAGGCCACCCAGCATGTGGTGGATCAGGCTCCAGCTATAGAGGAACAGCACCAGCTGGCCGAACCAGCTGCCATAGATGGCATTGACCACATTGAGTGGCTCCTGCCCCCAGGCGGCCGCAGCCAGCCAGAGTACGAGCAGGGCGGAACCAGCATAATTGGCGATACCGGTTGCGCGGTGCGCAATCGACATCACCATGGTGATGGTCCAACGATAGATTTGCAGATGCGGAGAAGTTGGGCGGGGGCGAACCGTCATAGAGCCTCGCTGCCACGCGGCTGGACCGCGCCAGTTTGGAATTGTTCGAGACTTCTAGCGTCGGCGAGCCGCCTCGTCAAAGCCGGAAACGCCTCGAACGTCATAAAGTTTGGCTCCAGCGACCCGACTATCGCTTTGCGCGCCCCTCCTCTATCTCTGCCATCGATTGCACGGGGCGGATTCGCCCGATTGGGGAGCCTGACCATGGATGACCGTATTCGCATCACCGGCGTGCAAACGCTGGCGCACGACTGGGGCAAGCTCACCAAGGCCAGTTTTGACTATCGCCGCGCCGATGGTTCCTGGCAGCCCCTGCAGCGCGAATGCTACGACCACGGCAATGCCGCCACCATGCTGCTGTTCAATCCGGTCCGGCGCACCGTCCTGCTCACCCGCCAGTTCCGCTACCCCGTCTTTGCCAATGAGGACAATGCCTGGGTGATCGAGGCCTGTGCCGGACTGCTCGATGGCGATCATCCCATGGCCGCCATCATGCGGGAGGCCATGGAAGAGACCGGCCACCGCCCCCACGGGGTCCAGCATCTGTTCGATGCCTATATGAGCCCCGGCTCGGTACAGGAGCGCGTCTCCTTCTTCCTGGGTCTTTATGACGAGACCACTGCCGAAGAGGCCGGCGGCGGACTTGCCCATGAAGGCGAGGAGATCGAACTGCTCGAAATGGACCTCGGCCGGGCGCTCCAGTTGATCACGTCAGGCGAGATCATCGATGGCAAGACCATCATGCTGCTGCATTGGGTGGCCCTGCATCGCCCGGCGCCCGCCGACTTCAATAGTCGATGAGCTTCTTGTCGGGGTCATAGGGCTGGTCGGTGGCCACCCGGATCACCGCCTGGCCGCAGCGCATCTTCTTGCTGACCGCGTCATAGGCATAGGTGGGATTGCCATGCAGCACCCAGCCTTCGCTCAGTGCCTTGGTGACCTTGTGACAAAACGCCGAGTCATCCTCGCCGGTGAGGAAACGATAAATTTGCATTGCATGCCCCCGATACATCAGCGCATGAAGGCGCCTAGTTGATATTCTTCGGTCTTAGCGCTAATCGAGTGTCCATGCATCGGTTTCCTGATCATCTTCTTCGAGGCCACGCCAATTTCATGGCGGGGCGATATATTCGCGAGAAGGACCGCTATCGCGAGCTGGCGGCCTCCGGACAAAACCCCACGACCATGATCATTGCCTGCTGCGATAGCCGCGCGGCACCCGAAATGATCTTCGATGCCGAGCCGGGTGAACTCTTCGTGCTGCGCAACGTCGCCAATCTGGTGCCGACCTACCAGCCCGATGGCGGTCAGCACGGCACCTCCGCCGGCATCGAGTTTGCCGTCAAGGCGCTGGGCATTGCCAATATCGTAGTGATGGGCCACGGCCGCTGCGGTGGCATCAAGGCCGCTCTGAGCCCGGATTCCAGCCCGCTGGACGATGGCGACTTCATCGGCAAGTGGATGAGCATGCTGGGTGGCCTGCCCGAACAGGTTGGCCAGAACGGCCTGATGACCGCCGGCGAACGGCAGACCGCACTGGAGCGGATTTCGATCCGCAATTCGATCCACAATCTGCGCACCTTCCCCTATGTGGCAGAACTGGAAGCCGCCGGGAAACTGGCAGTGCATGGCGCCTGGTTCGATATTTCGACCGGCGAATTGTGGATCATGGATGCCCAAAGCGGCGACTTCATCCGCCCCAATCTCTGAAGTCATCTTTCGTTAACCAATATTGAGCGCCTCCGAACGGCGCCCTGGTACCGTTATACCTGGCGATCACGTCCGCGTGATCGCAGCAATACTGCCTGCCACAAAATTGCACCAAGCTGCGCCGGGATCGGACCATCCGTGTCTTTCCCGAACAAAAAACCGGCGGCGATTCGTTTCCCGCCATGGGGCTTTCACTGGTTTTTCACTTCACGAAAACTTCAAAACGCCCCGCCCCGAAATGACCCGAATATATGCCGAGCCGCGCCCATTTTCCGGCCCGGACGAACCACAATGCGCCGTCAGTCTCTGTCTCACGGACCGCAGGAGAGCGGGTCGTCGGCAACGGGCTGACCCGGAGCCGTTTTTCTCCCCAACATGGAGCTTAGTGCCATGAAGAAGATCATCCTTTCGTCGCTTGTCGTTCTTGGCCTGTCCACAGCCGCATTCGCTCAGGCTGCGACCGATTTCGTGGCCGTTGATACCGATGCCAATGGTGGCATCTCCCTGGCCGAAGCTCAGGTTGCATGGCCCGATCTGACTGAAGACCAGTTCAAGGCAGCTGACGTCGATGCCAGCGGTGAGCTTTCGGCAGACGAATATACGGCCCTGATGGCCGCCGCCCCGGCCAACTAGGCGACGACGCGCCCCGTCCCTGTGGGGCGATAAACGAGGCCACTCCAGCACCGGTTGGAGTGGCTTCGGCTGTTTTGGGCCTATTTTGGCGAGCGCCAGCGCGCCAGCACCCGCGGCCCGAATACATTCAGCACCAAACCAGCAAAGATCAGCAAACTACCCAGCATTTCCAGCATGCTGACAGCCTCGCCCAGCAGCAGCATGGCGCTGGCAAAGCCCGCGACCGGCACCAGCAGCGAAAACGGCGCCACCGTGCTGGCCGGATATCGCCCGAGCAGGATGGCCCAGCCGCCATAGCCGAACAGCGTTGATCCATAAGCAATAAACAGCACCGAGCCGATGCCCAGTGCACTGATATGGGCCAGCGCCGCATAGGCCTGCGGCCCCTCGAACAGCCAGGACAGCACCAGCATCGGGATGGGCGGCACGAGGCTTCCCCACACCACGAAGGCCAGCATGTCGACCTTGCCGGCCCGCTTGGTGATAATATTGGAAACGGCCCAGAACAGCGACGCGGCCACGGTCATCAGCAGCGGCAGCAGCACCGCGCCGCCCATCTGCTCGACGCCGATGACCGCCAGCCCGCCCAGCGCCACCAGGGCGCCGCCAATCTGGAACGGGCCCGGCCGTTCGCCCAGCAGCGACACCGCCAGCACCATGGTGAAAAACACCTGCATCTGCATGACCAGACTGGCCAGGCCTGCCGGCATGCCCAGTTGCACGGCCGAAAACAGCAGCCCGAACTGCACGACGCCGACGGTCAGGCCATAGGCGATGAGCAGCCCCCAGCTGACGGCCGGCCGGCGTATGAACAATACGGCCGGCAGGGCGCAGCCGAGATAGCGCAGCGCCGTCAGCAGGAAGGGCGGCACTTCGCTGACGCCCCATTTGATGGCCACGAAATTGAGGCCCCAGATGGTGACGACCGCCAGGGCCAGCGCAAGATCGCGAAGCGGCATGGCGCCGCTCCTTTACTGTCGAGAGAGAAAAGAACGGCGGCCCAAGGCCGCCGTCACCACATCAGGCGGCCTTGCGGGCCAGAAGGCCGCGCTCGATCAACGCTTCGGCGATCTGGATGGTATTGAGCGCCGCGCCCTTGCGCAGATTGTCCGACACGACCCAGATATTGAGGCCGTTCTCGATCGTATTGTCTTCGCGGATGCGCGACACGAAGGTGTCGTATTCGCCAACCGACTCGACCGGGGTCGCATAGCCACCGGCCTCACGCTTGTCGATCACCGAAATACCGGGCGCTTCGCGCAGGATATCGCGGGCCTCATCGGCCGAGATCGGGTTTTCAAACTCGATATTGACCGCTTCGGAATGGCCGACAAACACCGGCACGCGCACGGCGGTGCAGGACACCTTGATCTTGGGATCGAGGATCTTCTTGGTCTCGGCCATCACCTTCCATTCTTCCTTGGTCGAGCCGTCTTCCATGAAGACGTCGATATGGGGAATGACGTTGAAGGCGATCTGCTTGGGGAACTTGCCGGGGGTCGCCGTGTCGTTGACGAAGATGCCCTTGGTCTGGTTCCACAGCTCGTCAATGCCCTCGCGGCCGGCGCCGGAGACCGACTGATAGGTATCGACGACGACGCGCTTGATCCGCGCGAAGTCATGCAGGGGCTTGAGCGCCACGACCAGCTGGGCGGTCGAGCAATTGGGATTGGCGATGATGTTCTGGCGCTTCGGATTGGCCATATAGGCATCCAGCACATGCGCGTTCACTTCCGGAACGATCAGCGGCACATCCGAATGATAGCGCCAATAGCTGGAATTATCGATGACGATGCAGCCGGTCGCGCCTATGCGCTGTGCCCATTCCTTGGAAATGGTCGAGCCGGCCGACATGATGGCGAAATCGACCCCGGTAAAATCGAAATCATCGAGGTTCTTGGCCTTGAGGATCTTGTCGCCATAACTGACTTCCTTGCCGGTCGAGCGCGACGAGGCCAGCGCGATGACTTCGTCGGCCGGAAACTTGCGTTCGGCCAGGATATTGAGAACTTCACGGCCCACATTGCCTGTGGCACCGATGACGGCGACGCGATAACCCATTTTTGGAACTCCAGTCCCTTACCATTTTCCGCCCCCGCGCGATCACTGTGGATCGCGGCCGTGTCCGTTTCGGCCTCTCCCCGTCGGGAGGCGACCCGGGGAAAAGCGTCAGGCGGTTTTGGTGGTTTTGGTCATGAGTGCAGCGACACAACCGGCGATGAACCGGGTGGTTGGCATGTTGGCCATGTCGAGAACGCTGCGCATCTTGTGACTGCTTTTAGTTGAAAGCAGGACTTCTCATACTCTCAAATAGGAAAGAGTCAATGAATTTGGCTTTTTTGCCACTCAAGGGGAGCAATCCTGCCATTCGTAGCCGTCATTGCCCGGCTCGTCCGGGCAATCCACCTTCGCCACGCCACCGCCATGCACAAGTTCACCCCGCACTGGCCTGGTGCGGTGGCGGGGAAAGCGCCCGTGCCCGCTTGCCACCCAGCTCACCTTGGCTGTAACTGCGCCAAACCCGAAAGGCCCAAAGCATGACCCATTACGACGTGATCGTCCTCGGCGCCGGGGCTGCCGGCATGATGGCCGCCATCGAGGCCGGCAAGCGCGGTCGCAGCGTATTGGTTGTCGACCATGCCCAATATGCCGGCGAAAAGGTCCGTATTTCCGGCGGCGGACGTTGCAATTTCACCAATGTGAACGCCACGACCGAAATCGGCCGCGACCGCTTTCTCAGCCAGAACCCGCGCTTCGCACTCTCGGCGCTGAGCCGCTACACCCCGGAACATTTCATCGCCATGGTCCGCCGCCACGGCATCACCTTCCATGAAAAGACCCTGGGCCAGCTGTTCTGCGATGGCCCCGCCACCCAGATCAACACCATGCTCTTGGGCGAAATGCGCGAAGCCGGCGTTCTGCTCTCGCTCAAGACCGAGGTCGAGCGCATCACTAGGACCGAGACCGGCTTTGATGTCCGCCTGTCCACCGCGGCGCTGACCTGCGACAGCCTGATCGTCGCCACCGGTGGCAAATCCATCCCCAAAATGGGCGCGTCCAGTTTCGGCTATCAACTTGCCGCCCAGTTCGGCCTGCGCGTCACCGATACTCGCCCGGCCCTGGTGCCCCTGACCTTTGAAACCGGCGCGCTGGAAAGGCTCAAGCCGCTCTCCGGCATTGCCACCGACGCCATTGTCGGCTGCGGCAAGACCAGGTTCGAAGAAGCCCTGCTGTTCACCCATCGCGGCTTGTCCGGCCCCGCCATCCTGCAGATTTCCTCCTATTGGCGCGAAGGCGACGCCATCAGCGTCGACCTCTTGCCCAATCGCGATGCCGGCGAACTGTTGCGCGCCGCCCGCAAGGAAAATCCTAAATTGCAGGTGCAGACCGTGATCGGCAATCTGCTCCCCAAGAAGCTGGCGCAACTCCTCGGCGAAGAACTCGACCTGCCCGGCATGATCGGCGACTTCTCCGACAAGAAGCTGGCGGAAGCCGAAGCCATCCTCAAGGCCTGGACGCTCAAGCCCGTCGGCTCGGAAGGCTACCGCACTGCCGAAGTTACCCTGGGCGGCGTCGACACCCGCGACCTCGACGCCAAGACCATGGCCGCCCGCGCCGTCCCCGGCCTGTTCTTCATCGGCGAAGTCGTCGATGTCACCGGCTGGCTCGGCGGCTACAATTTCCAATGGGCCTGGGCCTCAGGCTGGGCCGCAGGGCAAGCGGCCTAGGCGGCGTAAGCAGGTCGCGGATCTCTCAAGCATTCGGTTTCCGTCCGCGCCGATTACTCTCACTGCCCACCCCACCCACCGCGCTGCCCCCGGACTTGATCCGGGGGCCACTCGCCGCTTGTGCCGCGCTGACAATGGTCCACGGGTCAAGCCCGTGGACAGCGCGGTGATGGTTGGTGATTAAGAGCGCGACCCCGGGGTAAAATGGCGCGCGCCCACGCCCAAAAATCAATCCGCCTCAACGAAATGCAGCCGGTTTCCGGCCGGATCAATCACCGTCATTTCCAGCCCACCCCATTCCGGGGTCTGCAATCCCGGTCGCATATTGCCGTAATGCTTGCCGATCAGTTCGGCATGAAAATCCCGCAAGCCGGAAATGCCGATACGCACCGCGCTGCCCGGCGTCGCATCCCCGTGATGCTCGGAAATGTGCAGCACGATGCCGGTGCGGCTCACCTGCAGATAGAGCGGCAGGCTGGGCTCGAAGCGATGCTCCCAATCGATCTGGAAGCCGAGAAAATCGAGGTAAAATTCGCGCGCCTTGGCCTCGCTGAAGCTGCGCAGTATCGGCACGGTCTGGACATGGGTCAGGGGCATGGCAGGTCTCCTGCCGACGATTGAAGCGCCTTGGCGACTGAAAATCCAGCGTTAAGGGTGTCTCTACGCCGACCGCCCCACCGCGCTGCCCCCGGACTTGATCCGGGGGCCATTCGCCGCTGGTGCCGCGCTGAGAGTGATCCACGGGTCAAGCCCGTGGACAGCGCGGTGATGGGAACGGCAATGGGGACCGGAAGCGCAAGCGCAGCCAGCAAGATCTGTCGGCTCGCCCCCTAACCCTCGAACTGAGCCCTAGCTTAGAACTTCCAGCCGAGCCGGACGCCGAAATTGGACAGCCCGTCATTGGCCTCGCCGCACCAGCCATTATTGGAGGTGTGCTCATAGGTGACCGTGGCGGTCGCCTGCTCGCTCAGATTCACGCCAACGCCATAGCGCTGGTAGAAATTGACCCGGCAGCCAAAATTCTGTCGGCCCGCTGGTGCCCCGGTCAGGTAGCCATTATTGGCGGCGGCGCCCAAGGTCCCTTCGAGAAACAGCGGCGTATCGAACACCGGCAGGTGCCAGGTCAGGCCCAGATGCAAGAGGCTATCACGGCCGGCGAGGTTGATCGTGGTGCCCAATTCGGGACGGGGCGAACCGATCCAGCGGAACACATCGAGGTCGGGCGAGGTGAACAGCACGTCAAAGCTGATGTCCTCGACCCGGCTGATATCCCAATCGGACACCATGAACGGCAACGCCGCGTGATGCACCTGATGGGCATGCAGGCCGAAGCGCAATTCATCGACAATGCCGGCAAATGGCTCTGGCGTATAAAGGCTCTGTGCCGCCGTCGGCAGCGCCGCGCCAAGCAGCATAATCGCTGCCAATCCCAAGCCCCGCACGGCCATCATCGTCAAACACTCCACGCAACCAGCCCATATTGAGCCTGCTAGTGGCCAATGGAGTCAATGCCATGGCCGCAATTGTTGTCTTGTGTGATGAAGGGAACACGCTTTGCACGACCATTTGAACGCGGCAAAACAGCGTCTCGCTTTCATCGTCATTTGCCGATAGAAGGGGTCAACTTTTCTATTCTCCGATCGAGATGCGCAGCCATGACCGCTCCTTTTGCCCTGTCCATCCAGGACCTCGCCCCCATTGCCGAGGGCACATCCACCCCCGACGCGCTGGCCGAAACCATCAAGCTGGCACAGTTGGGCGACGAACTCGGTTTTACCCGCCTCTGGTATGCCGAGCATCACGGCATGCCCTCGATTGCCTCATCGGTGCCCGAAATCCTGATCGGCAGCGCCGCCGCCCACACCAAATCGATTCGCATCGGCTCGGGCGGTGTCATGCTGCTCAATCATGCCCCGCTGCGCATCGTGGAAGCCTATCGCACCCTCGAGGCGCTGCATCCCGGCCGTATCGATCTCGGCCTCGGCCGCGCGCCCGGCGGCGATGGCTATGCCATGCGGGCTTTGCGCACCGGCGGCGGCGAGGAATTTTCCAATTATCTCAGCGAAATGCTGGCCTTCGAAACCGACAGTTTCCCGGCTGATCATCCCTATTCGCGCGTTGCCGTGGCCCCGGGCGGTATCAGCCTGCCGCCGCTCTGGCTGCTCGGGTCTTCCGGTTCCAGCGCCCAGGCCGCCGGCCAGCTCGGCATCGGCTACGCCTTCGCCGCCCATTTCAGCCATACCCCGGCGGCACCCGCCTTCGAGGCCTATCGTTATGGCTTCAAGGCCAGTGAGGCCTTCCCGACCTCGCGCGCCATGCTCTGCGTGTCGGTGGTCTGCGCCCCGACCGATGAGGAAGCCCAATACCTGTCGCATTCCCAGGCCGTGCAATGGGCCCTGTTCACCACCGGTGAGCAGCGTCGGCTGATGAGCCCGGAAGATGCCCACGCCCGGGTGTTGACGGCCCAGCAGCAGGGCATCATCAACCACCAGTCGACCCTGTGGATCGTCGGCTCGCCGGAGACGGTGCGCGATCAGATCATGGCCAAGGCGACCGAATGCGGTGCCGACGAGGTGATGGTCACCACCACCATCCACAGCTATGAATTGCGCCGCCGCTCTTACCGCCTGATTGCCGAAGCCCTGGGCATTGCGCCGCGCGGCCCGTCTGTCGGCTGATCGCAACGGTTCGGCGCTGACGCAATGGAATTCCTGCCCTCACGTTAACCTCTCGTTTTGGCCCGGCCGGTAAGGTCACGGCTCTGACTGCAGGAATATCATGAGCGCCGCAGCTTTCGTGCTGGCCATCAATCTGTTCGTCGCCGCAGTCTTTGCCAGCGCGTTTGGCATCATTGCGGCCTATGAACGATCCTCGATAGGAGCCCGCTGGCTGGCTGTCGCCTATGGGCTCGGCATTATCAATGCCGGCCTGGAGTTCATCCTGCCCTTCCAGCAGGATGCACGCCCGGTCGGCATCGCCATCTTCGCGACGTTCCTGTTTGCCCTGACCTTCTGCATCATTGGGCTGTCGCATCATTATCGCCGCTCACCGCCACGGCTGGTGCTGGCGAGCATCGTCATCGTGGCGCTGATCACCGTGTCGCTGACCATTCACTGGCCGCGCGACAACTTCCTGCGCGCCCTGCTCTACCAATTCCCGTATTTCGCGCTGCAGCTGGTGGCCATGTGGGTGGTGTTTCATGCCCCCCGGCGCCGCAGCCTCGACATTGTCCTGCTGGTCCTGTTCGCCGCCAGCGCGATGCATTTCCTGTCCAAGCCTTTTCTGGCCATGCTGATCGGATCGGGCGCCTCGCCACAGGCCTATCTCGGCAGCACCTATGCAGCCTATTCGCAAACGCTGGCCGCCTTCCTGCTGGTGGCCAATGGCCTCGCAATGCTGCTGATCATCGTCCGCGACGTCATGGGCGAGATGACCGCGCGCTCCGAGACCGACCAGCTCTCGGGCATGCTGAACCGCCGCGGGTTTGAGGACCGCACCATCAAGGCCATGCTCCATGCCCACCGCACCGGCAGTGCCGCGGCCATGGTGGTGGCCGATCTCGATTTCTTCAAGCAGGTCAACGACACCTATGGCCATCAAACCGGCGATCAGGTGATCGTCGCCTTTGCGCGCACGCTGCAATCGAGCGCCACCCCGACCATGATCGCCGGGCGTCTGGGGGGCGAGGAATTCGCGGTCTTCGTGCCCGATGGGTCGCTGGCCGCAGCCCGGCTGTTTGCCGAAACCGCCCGCGCCGCCGTCCCCGAAATGCATGTTGCCGGGCTCGACAACGCCCATAGCGTCACCGCCAGCTTCGGAGTGGCGCCGCTCCTGCCCGGCGACAGCCTGTCCGATGTCATGCGGCGGGCGGACGCCGCGCTCTATCAGGCCAAGCGCGGCGGCCGCAACGATGTGCGCGTCACACAGCCCAGCGCCGCCGGTCTGGCCACCCTGTCCGGCAAGCCCAGTCCCGGCCGCCGCCGCAACGGCTCGCGCCGCGACTGAACCGGCCTCAACTCAGGCGATTGCGATCGACCAGTTCGAATGCTTCGGCCTCCCGGTCCGAAACCTTCAGCGCCAATTGCTGGCGATCCAGCTCGGCCAGCCAGGCGGTCCAGGAGCAAGGGCTGATGCCGTCGTCCAGACCCGTCAGGTCTGGTTTGGCATTGGCCTTGCCGAATTTCAGCTGCAGCCGGGTGTGAACTTCGCCGAAGCGATTGCGCACCCGCGCTATTGCTGGAATGCCCTGGCGGTCGGTCACCCAGTTCTGGATGTCTCGATGCCGCGTCATTGTATGGTCGTCACTCATAGTGGCCTCCCGCCCTATTGGATCCATTAGCGATAAAACGAGTCCGGTCCTCCACCGGTTCCCGTCAATTCTGACGCATGTCCGTGACAAGATTGAGCGCGATCATCTCCTCTGCTGAAAAATAGTAAAGCCGGTCGGGCGGCGTCTCCAGCGCATGCAGCCACAGCGCCGGATCCACCCCCGTCAGGGCCAGGTGGCGGGTGATGTCAGCCGTAATCTGCTGTGCATCGGCCATGGCCGAGCCGGCCCGCTGCAAGCCATTCTGCTGGTCGGCCGACAGCGCGGCGGCGTAGATCTGGTGGACCCCGATGGCCGATTGCGGCGTGGCGATCCGCTCCTTGCCCCCGGCAAAGACAATTGGGCAGGACGAGGCGCAAAGGGCCCCCGCTGCAACCGAAGTCGCCAGGCCCTGTTCGTGGATCAGGGCGCCGATTGTCAGGGCATCCACCACCGCACCTCCCGGCGAATCGAGCACGACAGTGCGCACATATTCGCCGCGCGCCGCAATCTCGCTGGCAAAGCGGTCGGCCGAACCCGGATCAAACGTGCCGGTCAGGCTCAGCACGCCACCGGCCCCCAGCGCAATTGCCAGCGGCGCTTCCAGTACCGCGGGGCTGCTGGTGATGACCGGGATTGCCCCACCGGCCGGAGCATCGCGATTGAACGGCGGCAGTATCGGCTGCATCGGCCGGAACGGGGCGGCTCCCTCCCCCTCGGTCAGGGCGCGATAGTCCACATAGAGCACCGACAGCGTGCCCGCCAGCAAGGTGAAGAAGGCCACCCGCATGATGGCACCATCCTCCAAGCGGGCGAGCCAGGAGACGAAGCGCCGGTAGAACGGCCCCTCACCATCATCGGCGCGTGCATTGGCCGCTGTCTTCATGGCCGGACCGGACCGTCGCCACGCTTGCGCTGCGCCACATCGATCGGCGTGACTATGGCGTCGACGGCCTCGGCTTCGCGCCGCGCCTCCGGCGCTTCCTCCGGTTCAGGCTCGCCCGAAGCATCCGGCGGGGCGGCAACAGGCGCGCTCTCTGTTGGCAGCGCACCCGCCACCTCCATCCGGCGATACAGCGCCATGGCCCGCAGCATTTCGGCTGCGGTGATGTTCTCGGCCCCTTCGAGGCTTTCGGCCTCGCGCCGCAGCGCATCGTTGACGATCATCAGCACCAGGACCAGCACGACGGGCAGCAGATCGATGGATATCGCCCCGGCCCAGGAGGGAATGAAATCGCTCCAATAGCGGATCACCGCCTCGGCGCTGGACAGCGGCACAAAGCGGCGCTGCTCAACCCGCGGCTGCGCCAGGATTTCATCGGCCGCCTGGCTGAGCGCCGCCGATTGCGCCGCCACCGAGGCGCGCACGGTTTCCATCACCTGGTCCTGTCGGTTGACCAGGTCGAGGGTCGAACCATTGGCCACGGGAGCGATGAAGCCGGCCGAAAGATCGGCCGAAGCCCGTTTGACCGAGGCGGCCACATCAGTCTGTTGCAGGGCGGCGATCACCGCCGACAATTGCACCGCTTCGGACTGGAAACTGTCCGAACGCGGCTCGATGGCGCCCGGTGTCGATACCAGTTCGCGCATCGTCGCCAGGCGCGCCGAGCCTTCTTCGAACAGCCCCGCCACGGCCGCGCGCGATCCGGTAATGGTCGAGCCCAGCTCGGCCATCTGCGCACTCATCTGGGTGAGCAATTGCACCACGCTGCCCGAACCGGTCGTGCCGGTCAGCGCCCCGCTTTCGCGCTCATTGGCCGCCAGCCGGGCAAAGCGCTCGGAGGCGCGCTGCACATCCGGCAGCAGGCTCTGCGCCGACAGTGCATTGGCATGGGCATCGTCGAGGTCCTCTGCATAGCCCTGCAGGGTCACGGCCATGTGCTGCTCCAGCGCCGCCGATCCGGCCAGTGCAGCAGCATTGAGCCAGGAGCTCATGGCGATGATCATGGCGCAGCCAATCGCCATGGTGACGAACAAGGCCACCCGCTGCGCCCCGCGGGTCACCAGCGGCACGAAACGCATCATGAAGGTCCAGAACGCATAAATCGCCACCGACACCGCGGCGGAATAGATGATGGCGGCAAAGAACACGAAGCTGGCCGAACCATCCAGAAGGCCGCGCACGCCCAGATAGGTATAGACACCCGAGGCCAGCGCCAGCACGGCGAGCGCAAAGCGGCTCATCGTCTCGACGCCTCTGACGGTCTCGTTGAGGCGATAGGCGTTGTTCTTGAGCTGCATTGGTTTGGGCCCCCCGGCCCGAACGGGCGTTAAGCAGAGGTTAACACAGCGATCCCGGCAAGAAATGGGCAGCGTTGCGCGTGGCGATGACGAGCGCGTGAAAAAGCCCCTGGCAAGACCTAGCCGTTCAGCTTGCTCATCAGTTTTTCCACGCGCTTGCGCTTGCTGGCCTGCACGATACCGCCCAGCCGGGCCTTGAGCACCGCCAAAAAGCCCGGCCTGTCCTCGGGCGGGATGACCGGCGCCATCGCTTCGGCATAGCTGGGAAACTGATTGGGGGCTGCGGTCTTGAGCCGCTCGACCAGCAGCGGCACCGCCTTGTCGCCATAGCCGGCGCGGGCCAGCTTCACCAGGATCGAATTGCAATGGTCCTTGGCGATCACCGAGCCGCGGTCGGCGGCGGCGATAATGGCGGGCAGTTCGGCCACCAGCGTCTCGGCGCGCTGCTCGGCCACCGCATCCAGCGCCGTCATCGCCCCCCAGACCTGGCGATTGCTGGAGCTCTTGAGCGCCTCGATGAACACCGGGCATTGCCCACCCACCAGATCGGGCCGGCGGGCGCCCACTTCATAAAGCACCTTGAGCGCGTCATTGGCCTGCCGCGCTGTGCCCGAGCGCACCGCCTCGGCCAGTTCGACAATGGCCGCCTTGTCGTCACGCGCCACGATATCTTCGGCCAACGCCACATTGGGCTGCTCATCGCGTCGCTCGAGGGCACCGGCAAGTCGGTCGAGTACGGTCATGGCAGCACCTTGGGAAACACCGGGATCGGGCCCGCAGATATTGTCATGACCGTGCCATTCGACAAGCGCGGATGCCGCTAAGCCTCGATCGCCACTTCCAGGGCGATGGTCACCATATCCTTGAGCGAGGTCTGGCGCTGGTCGGCGTCGATCTCTTCCTTGGTGATCAGGCAATCGGTCATGGTGCAGATGGTCAGGGCCTTGACCCCGAAACGGGCCGCCAGCGTATAGAGCGCCGCCGCCTCCATCTCGACCCCGAGCACGCCATGGTCGGGCAGCTTGTCGTAGCCGGCAAAGCCATCGGCATGATAGAAAATGTCCGAACTCAGCATATTGCCGGCATGGAAGCGCATGTTGCGGGCTTCGGCCTTTTCCGCCGCCGCGCGCAACAGGCCGAAATCGGCGATTGGCGCGAAATTATAGGCACCAAACCGGTCGCGCACGATGGCGCTATCGGTCGAGGCCGCCTGCGCCAGGATCAGGTCACGCACCTTGACCTTGGCATTGAGCCCGCCACAGGTGCCGACGCGGATCAGCGTCTTGAGCCCATAGACATTGATCAGTTCATGCACATAGATCGACAGCGATGGCTGCCCCATGCCACTGGCCTGCACCGAAACCCGCTTGCCCTTGTAGGTGCCGGTATAGCCCAGGCAATTGCGCACCGAATTGACCAGCTTGGGATCATCCAGAAACGTCTCGGCAATCCACTTGGCGCGCAGTGGGTCCCCCGGCAGCAGCACCGCCTCGGCATAGTCACCCGCTTTGGCATGGTTATGGGGCGTCATCGGCTTTCCTCCTGATTTTGTCCACTTGGTCAAATCATTGCCATTGCTGCGCCGGATCGGCAAGACCGGCGCCAGGTCTGCGTCCCGCCACCCGGACTGGCATCATTCCGCCATCACAATCCTGCTAGTCTATCGGCCGTCTTGACCTTGCCCCCCGCACGGTCCATTTACGCTTGCCGCAATGGAGAAACATGAGATGGTCGCGAAGATTTTCATCGATGGTGAAGCTGGAACCACGGGTCTGCAGATCCGCGAGCGCCTGGCCGGCCGGGATGACCTCGTCGTGCTCTCCATCCCCGCCGACAAGCGCAAGGATATCGACACCCGCGCGGCCCTCCTCAACCAGGCAGACGTCGCGATCCTCTGCCTGCCCGACGACGCAGCCCGGGAAAGCGTGTCGCTGATCACCAATGGCACCACGCGGGTGATCGATGCCTCGACCGCCTATCGCGTCGATCCCGACTGGGCCTATGGCTTTGCCGAAATGAGCCGCGAGCAGAGCGACACGATCGCCCGGGCCCGGTTCGTCTCCAATCCCGGCTGCTATCCGCAGGGCGTCATCGCCACGGTGCGCCCTCTGATCGAGGCCGGCATCCTGCCCGCCGATTTCCCGCTGACCGTCAACGCCATCTCCGGCTATTCCGGTGGCGGCAAGCAGATGATCGCCGAATATGAGGCCGCCGGCCCGGCGGCCAGCCATTTCATGCCCTATGGCCTGACCTTCGGGCACAAGCACGTGCCCGAAATGACCAGCTATTCCAGGCTGGCCCATGCGCCGCTATTCGTGCCTTCGGTGGGTGACTATGCCCAGGGCATGGTCGATTTCGTGCCCCTGCAGCTGGGCGGTCTCGCCAAGGTGCCGACCGGGGCGCAGATCCACTCCGCCATTGCCGGCCATTTCGCTGGCATCAAGGACAGCTTCGTCACCGTCGCCCCCTATGAAGAGCTCGCCAAAACGCCCGAGCTTGATCCCCAGATCTACAACAATACCAACCAGATGAAGCTGCACGTCTTTGCCAATGACGCGCGGGCGCAGGTCCTCCTGGTCGCCGTCTATGACAATCTCGGCAAGGGCGCGTCCGGCGCCGCCGTGCAGAACCTCAACCTGATGCTCGGCGTCGACCCGCGCACCAGCCTCTGATCAATGCGCCCTCGGGTTATGCCCGGGGGCTCTCCTCTACCGAACGCATTTGCCCAATCCCGGCTTGACCAAAAGCCTGGCTTTGCGCCATTAAGCGGCCCAGACAAGGAAGGTATGCTCATGGATAAGTTCACGACATTGACCGGGGTCGCAGCGCCGCTGCCGATCATCAATATCGACACCGACATGATCATCCCCAAGCAATACCTCAAGACCATCAAGCGCACCGGGCTGGGCACCGCCCTGTTCTCCGAGATGCGCTATAATGAAGATGGCACCGAGAACCCCGATTTCGTGCTCAACAAGCCGGCCTATCGCGGCGCCAGGATCATCGTCGCCGGCGACAATTTCGGCTGCGGCTCCAGCCGTGAGCATGCCCCCTGGGCCCTGCTGGATTTCGGCATCCGCTGCGTCATCTCCACCAGCTTCGCCGACATTTTCTACAATAACTGCTTCAAGAACGGCATTCTGCCGCTGGTGGTGACCCCCGAGCAGCTCAAGCTGCTGCTCGACGATGCCGAGCGCGGCTCCAACGCCACCCTGACCGTCGATCTCGAAGCCCAGACCATTATGGGTCCCGATGGCGGCACGCTGCATTTCGACATCGACCCCTCGCGCAAGCAGATCCTGCTCGAAGGCCTCGATGACATTGCCGGCACGCTGAAGTCCGATCCGGCGATCACTGGTTTTGAAACCCAGATGGCCGCTTCCCGCCCCTGGCTCTAAGCATCAACCCCGTCAGCCCGGCTGGCGGGGTTTTTCGTTCCCCCCTTCATTCTCCGACAGGTCCTGACCCCATGGTTCAACGCGTTTCCACCGGCTCGCCCTTCGAAGCCACGTTCGGCTATTCCCGCGCCGTGCGCCACGACGACACAATCTATGTTTCGGGCACCACCGGCTATGATTACGCCACCATGACCATGCCCGACAGCATTGGCGAGCAGGCCAAAAATGCGCTGGCCACCATCGACAAGGCGCTGCGGGAAGCGGGCTCCTCGATCGAGGATACCGTCCGCGTGGTCTATTATGTCGGCGACCGTGCCGATGTGAATGATGTCGTTGCCGCCGTTGGCCCGGTGTTCAAGGATATCCGGCCCGCCGCCTCGATGCTGATCGTGCAGATGATCGAGGCCGGCATGAAGATCGAGATCGAAGTGACCGCCCGCATCGGCGCCGCCAAGAGCTGATCCGGCCCTCAGGCATGCTGACCCGAGCCCAGCTCGCCCTCATCGCCCATGCCCTGTTGCTGATTGCAGCCATGGGCCTGCTGGTCCCGGCGCTCACCGCAGCGCTGGGCACGCATGGCTATCTGCTGGTCCTCGTGCTTTATTGGCTGGGCTTCTGCCTGCCGGTCATCGCCATCCATGTCTGGCGCCAGCGCAGCACCAGGCTGTTCTCCGAACGCCTCGCCTGGCGCGACTGGTGGGTGCCGCTGGTCCTGCTGGCACAGGTGACTGCAATCGCGCTGGCCGCGGTTACCCCCCATACCAGTATCCTGACCACTGCCGGCGTCATGCTGGCCACCGGCATCGGCATCATCAATGGCCCCCTGGAGGAAACCGCCTGGCGCGGTGGCTTCATGACGGTGTTTGCCAATCGCCCACGCCTCGGCTTCTGGATCGGCTGGGTGCTGTTCAGCGCCTGGCACATCCCGCTGGCCTTCAGCCACGGCATTGCCTTTGAAGGCGGCTGGCCCGCCTTGATCGGCGGTGCGGCGGCACTGGGCCTGCTCTGGTCGGCCATTGCGTGGCGCACTGGCTCGGTGTTCTGGACCAGTCTTGCCCATGGCCTGACCAACACCCTGACCTTCTGGGTGCTGTTCGAGGCCAATAGTTTCATCTGAAGGCGTCGCGGCTACCAGCCGTAATCCAGCACGGTAACGCGGCGCAGCTGCCCGCCATCCAGCCACTCGATGCAGCTCTGCCGGCGCATGCCGATCAATGCCGCGCCCAGGGCGCCCAGGATCGGCACATCGCCCTTGTCGGGCAGGCGATGCGGATAGACCAGCCGACCCAGGCGCTGCTGTGGCTGGTCATCGAGCTGGAACAGCACGCGATTGCCCATCGATACCCCGGCGGGATCCCAAGGCTGGCACAATTCGGCCCGCTCCAGTTCGCGTTCCAGATAGGCCGCGACATAGGGCATCTGCACCACGGCCTTTTCGGCCAGCATCAGCACGCGATTATAATCATCGGAATTGACCAGGATGTCCGGCAAGGGACCTGCGGGAAGCATGGATCACGGCTCGATATTGGAGTGGGTCGGCGATGGGGAGTTTGACCCGACCGCGCGCCATCAGGTCAAGGACTTCCCTTTCACCAATGCGTCAATCCGCCAAACCCCGTCATTTGGGCCAGTCTACCGGCCGAAAATGCACCGTCAATAGGCGCTATGCACAGGCGGCAGGCATAATCGGTCAATGGTATTGACCTAATTAACAGGATATGGAAAACCATATGCCGCACATCTGCCCCCGGTGCCTAATTATTAGCCTCTGAGGAATTTCCATGACCGATGACAATCTCCTGGATCGCGCGCTTGTTCGTCTCGAAGACGCCGCGAGTCACCTAAAGATCGACCAGGACGTCCTGGAAAAACTCAAATATCCCCGCGAAACCACCAAGATGCGCCTGCTGATCCGCATGGATGACGGCTCGCGCAAGTCGTTCCTGGCCTGGCGCTGCCGCTATGACGACACCCGCGGTCCGACCAAGGGCGGCATCCGCTTTCACCCCGACTCCACCATCGAGGAAGTCGAGACCCTCGCCTTCTGGATGACCTTCAAATGCGCCGTGATGAACCTGCCCTATGGCGGCGGCAAGGGCGCCGTGCGGGTTGATCCGCGCACCCTGTCCAAGTCCGAACTGGAGCGCCTGTCGCGCGCCTATATCCAGGCCTTTGCCAATATCGTTGGCCCCAACCGCGATATCCCGGCGCCCGACGTCTACACCAATGCCATGATCATGGGCTGGATGGCCGACGAATACAGCCAGATCAAGGGCGAGGTTTCCCCCGCTGTGATCACCGGCAAGCCGATTGCCCTGGGCGGCTCGCTCGGCCGCAATGACGCCACCGCCCGCGGCGGCTACTACCTCGTGCGCCACCTCGCCGGGGAACTCGGCCTCTCCGGTTCGCGCTCCGTGGCGATCCAGGGCTTTGGCAATGCTGGCCAGTACTTCGCCCAGCTCGCCGCCGCCGATGGCAACAAGGTGGTTGCGGTCTCCGATTCCAACGGCGCCATCTTCAAGGCCGACGGCCTCGATGTCGACAAGCTGATCGCCGGCAAGACCAGTGGCAAGCGCGTTGCCGACCTCGCTGGCGAACTCGGCGCGCAGGTGATTTCGGCCGATGCCTTGCTGGCCGTCGAATGCGACGTGCTGGTGCCCGCAGCGCTGGAAGACATGATTACCCCCGACAATGCCGGCACCATCAAGGCCAAGGTCATTCTCGAACTGGCCAATGGTCCGGTCACCCCGGACGCCGACACGATCCTGGCCGAGCGCGGCATCGTCGTCCTGCCCGACATCCTGGCCAATGCCGGCGGCGTGACCGTGTCCTATTTCGAATGGGTCCAGAACCGTCAGGGCTATTACTGGGACCTGGAAGAAATCCATGCCCGCCTGCTCAAGATGATGGAACGCGAAGGCCGCGCCGTCTGGGACATCTCGCGGGATCGTGGCGTCTCCATGCGCACCGCCGCCTATATCCACGCGCTGGGCCGCCTTTCGACCGCTATCGAAGCCCACGGCACCCAGCCATTCTTCGCCAGCTAGGCCGACCAGATCGATCAATGCAAAGGCCGGGCTCACGCCCGGCCTTTTTGTTTGTCCAGACTGCGCCTAGCGGCAGTCCGCGTCCGGCCCGATCTGCTGCATCAGCGCCGCAACGGCCGCCTCCAGCTGCGGATCGACACCGATCCCGGCATTGTTGGGATCGAAGGGCACATGGATATCGGGATTGATCACCGCATTCTCGTAATAGGTGCCATCGAGCCGGCGGCTGGGCAGCACGGGAATGCCGTAATTGAGGTTGGGCACCACCTTGCTCTGCACGTAATTGACCGCTGTACCGGTATTGAGCACGGTATCCCCCACGATCGTGCCGATCCCGAGATCGTGATAGGCCTGTGGGAATACCGAGCCGTCCGAATAGCCGAAGCTGTCGACCAGCACCGCGCTTGGCCACACCCAGCGGTTGTTCGGCTCGATTTCGCCCGGCCGTCCATCCACACCCATGGTCGAATAAGGCTGCCCGGTCAGCAGCGTCACCAGTTCGCGCGTCAGGTTACCGCCGGTATTGGAGCGCACATCGATGATCGCAGCCTTGGCGACGTGCCGGGCCGACGAGAGACGACCCAGCACCTCCAGATAGGCCGGATTGTTCATCCCAGGCACATATTGATAGGCGACGCAGGCATTGGACAGACGCTCTGTCATCTCCCGGCGCGCATCCAGCAGGCGCTCACGCGCCAGGGTCAGTTCGGCAAACCAGTGGATCGGTTTGACATAGACTAGCCGCTCTTGCTTGCCGTCGCTGTCATGGTCGACAATCCCGAGCAGCACCTGCTTGCCGAAATTGAGATCGAGCAGGCGCTCGAGCCCCCCGGCCTCTGGCACCGGCGTGCCATTGATCGAGGTGATGATGTCACCCGGATCAATACCAAGCCCGCTGCGGTCGAGCGGACCGCCCGGCACCAGTGCCGCCACCCGGCGGCCTTCGCCGTCATAGCCATGGTCGATATAGACCCCGAGCGAGGCGCTTTGCGTGCCGATACCGTCAGCCGGCGCACGGTTGCCATCGTCGCGGATGAACATGTGCGATGCCGAAAGCTCGCCATACATGGCGCGGATCAGGTCCGCCAGTTCGCGATCACTGGCGATGGAACCGAGATAGGCCCGGTACTTGGCGCCAATGGCATCCCAGTCCCGCCCTTCCAGATTGGCGTCGTAATAGCGATACTTGATATCGGCCCAGGCCTGCTCGTAGGCCGCTGCCCGCGACGCTTCGCGATTGGCGGAATAGAACAGGCGCAGTGGCGTGGCGCTGATCGTCTCGGGCTCGGCGAGCGGGATCGAAACGATGCTCCCGGCGCTGGCCAGATCGACGATACCCAGCGCCGGCACATAGCTCGCCGAAATCAGCCCGGGAACCGTGACCTCCTGGATCAGCGTTGGCTCCCCGGTCTGCAGGTTGAGCAGGAAGATGCCATACTGGTCATCGCCCCCTGCCTGCACGGCCAGCATGTTCTGCTGATCAAACGGCACCATCAGCGGCTGGGTCGAAAACCCGTCGCCGAGCCGGCCTTCCAGCCGCTGTGACCGGAATCCCCCGGCATCATAGCGCTGGGGCACCAGATTGCCGTCCTCATTGATCAGATCGGGCGAGATGTCGCCTTCGGCAGCATCAAGGAAATCCTGCCGCGCTTCTTCCGAGACGAATACCCGGTAGAGGTCGGAGTTGATCCGGTCCAGCTTCGCCGAGCGCAGGCCGAAATGATCGGTACCGGCCAGGATCTGCGTCCCATCCTGGCTCCAGACGCCCCAATAGAGCGCGTTGACCGCGGCAGGAAGCGGCTGCGGCTCACCAATGCCATCGGCCGGCACAATCGCCAGCCGCACCTGCTCGCCCACGGCAATCGAGCGCCATTGCACCAACAGGTCCTGCGAGGTCGGCGACCAGGAGAACCACAGGTCGCCATCGAAATAGGAGGTATTGTAGTCGCCGGGCTCAAACAGGCTGGCGACGGCGCCCGTCTCCAGGTCCAGCACCTTGACCTCGCGGCGATCGGCGATGAAAGCCAGCTTGTTGCCGTCGGGCGAGAAGGCCGGCTGCAGGGCATTGCCGGTTTCGGGCACGTAGAGCGCGGTCTCTTCATAGCGCAGCGCCAGCGGCTCACCGCCCTCTTCGGTGTCCAGACTGACGCCGTAGAGCCCCCATTCATGCTCACGCTGCGCCGCATAGACCAGCGTCGATCCGTCAGGCGAGAAGGCGATATTGCGTTCTTCGCCCGGTGTTGCGGTGATCTGGCGGTAGAGCCCGCTGCGATCGAGCAGGAACACATTGGCATTGGCCACCAGCGCATGACGCTGCCCATCAGGCGACGACACGAATTCGGTGATGGCATCGGCCAGGTAGTTCATCGCGTGCCCGGCATGCTGATCCAGCGTCAGGATTTCGATCGGCACCGACTCGGCAGCGCCCGGCGCCTTGACGTAGATGCGCCCATTATAGGCAAAGGCCATGGTGCCATTATCGGCAATCGACAGGTCGCGGACCGGATCGTCGGTATAATGGGTCAGCTGGGTTTCAGCGCTGCCATCAGCCTTTGCCTGCCAGACATTGAGCCGACCCGAGGCCTCCGACAGATAATAGAGGCTCTGCCCATCGGCCGACCACACCGGGTTCAGCCGATCAGCACCATCGACGGCAAACAGCCTGTCATGCACGCCCGATATTGCGTCATAGACCCAGATCTGGCGGGCATTGGCGGCGACGCGCACCTGCCGTTCGCTGGGATCGATAGAGGGATCGTAGGTATAGACCAGCTTGGTCTGGTCGGCATTCCAGCGCGCCTCGGCCGCCTGGTTCGGCAGCACCAGCCGGTCGCGGCCAGTGGCAACATCGACCGAATAGAGCTGCGGCTTGTAGCTCAGCAGTCCCTGCACGCTCCGCTCGGCGTCGCCGATCCCCAGATTGGTGAACAGCAGCGATTGGCCATCGGGCGCAAAGCTGGTGGGCACTTCGCTGCCCTGCGACCAGCTATAGCGCTGCAGGCTGCCGGAGAAGTCGGTGATATAGAGGTCGTCATTGCCATTGACCTCCGAAGCCAGCGCCAGGCGCTCGGAATCGGGGGCCCAGACCGCGCCATGGCTGTAGCTGCCGGCGGCAGTGAGTGGGACGGCAAGGCCGCCTTCGGCGTCGACCAGAAACACCTGCCCACGATAGGTAAAGCTCAGCGTCTCCCCGTCTGGCGCAATCGCGGGATCACGGATCCAGCGCGGCTGTTCGCCCATCGGCTGCGCCATGGCCGGCACAATGCCCGCCATCAGGGCCAGGAGCGAAATGGCTCCCACTCGCTTCAACATGAAATAACCTCCAAATCGTCTGCAGCACAAAATACTGCCGCCTGTCCGGACCTAAGCAGCCGGGTGTAAAGACTTGTTGAATCTCAATAAATGTTTTGCCTTCAGCTTTCGCGCGGGGTCCTGCAGGTGTCAGGCCACGCTTGCGTCCATGCGCGAAATGACGCTATGTGCCCGCCAGAGGCGTAACCACCAGTACGGCAAGGATCCAGCATGGCCACCCATTCCCTTTTCCTTCTCCCCGGCGACGGTATCGGCACCGAAATCATGGTCGAGGTCGAAAAGCTGATCGACTGGACCAATGCCCAGGGTCTGACCGATTTCTCGACCGATCGCGGCCTGGCCGGCGGTTCGGCCTATGATGCCCATGGCGTTGCCATCACCGACGAGGACACTGCCAAGGCGCTCGCCGCCGATGCCGTGATCTTTGGCGCCGTTGGTGGCCCCAAATGGGACAATGTCCCCTATGAGCACCGCCCCGAGGCGGCTCTCCTGCGCCTGCGCAAGGAAATGGCCGTATTCGCCAATCTGCGCCCCGCCATCTGCTATCCGGCGCTGGCCGAAGCCTCCTCGCTCAAGCGCGAGCTGGTCGAAGGCCTCGACATCCTGATCGTGCGCGAGCTGACCGGCGGCGTCTATTTCGGCGAACCCAAGACCATTACCGATCTCGGCGATGGCCAGAAGCGTGCCATCGACACCCAGGTCTACGAGACCTATGAAATCGACCGCATTGCCCGCGTCGCCTTCGATCTGGCCCGCACCCGTTCGGGTCGCGTCCACTCGGCCGACAAGAAGAACGTGATGAAGTCGGGCGTGCTGTGGGACGAAGTGGTCAAGGGCGTCGCCAAGGACTATCCCGACATCAAGCTCGAGCACATCCTGGCCGATAACGCCGCCATGCAGCTGGTGCGCAATCCCAAGCAGTTCGACGTCATGGTCACCGACAACCTGTTCGGCGATATCCTCAGCGACGTTGCAGCCATGCTGACCGGCTCGCTGGGCATGCTGCCCTCCGCCTCGCTCGGCGCGCCCGACCCGGTCACCGGCAAGCGCAAGGCCTTCTACGAGCCCGTACACGGTTCGGCCCCCGACATCACGGGCAAGGGCATTGCCAACCCGATCGCCATGATCGCGTCCTTTGCCATGGCGCTGCGCTATTCCTTCAACCAGATCGAACTGGCCAACCGCGTCGAAGCCGCCATTGCCGGCGTGCTCGATGATGGCCTGCGCACCGGCGACATCGCCCAGGACAACCGCAAGGTTGTCGGCACCGAAGAGATGGGCGCCGCCATCCTGGCCAAGCTCAAGGCGTAAGCCACGAGGCCTGAAACATCAGCCCCGCTGCTCCCAAGGCAGCGGGGCTTTTTGTTGTCGGCGACAAGCCCTTGCGCTCACCGGTGAAAAAGGCGTCTCCTCCATGGGCGGCGGGCGGAACCAAGTCCCCCGGCCACGATTGTCACCTGAGACAAAACAAGGAGCCTGTTCCATGGCCAAGACCCTCACCGATCGCGAAGACATCCGCCAATGGGCAATTGCGCGCGGCGGCAATCCGATGCTGATGGAAACCCCCGATGGCACGCGCAGCCGTACGCTGCTGCAGCTGACCTTCGGCCAGTACGAGCTCAATACCGATGGCAATGAGGGCCCCGACCGCCTGGGCGGCTTCCAGCTGGTCAGCTGGGACGACTGGTTCACGGCGCTCGATGAAAACAAACTGGCGCTGCGCGTCTCCGACGACCCCGCCGGCGGCAACGAAGCCGAATTCGAGTTTGTGGCGCGGCCCTAGCCGCCGCTCGATACCACCACCATTCTCGCCCCGCTCACCCCGCTGTCCCCGGACTTGATCCGGGGATCACTCTCAGCACCGCAGGCGTGATGAGAGGCCCTCGGGTCGAGCCCGAGGGCAGCACAGCGATGGTTGAGAGTGAAAGAGAAGGCGAAGGGGACCAGTCCCCTAGTCGTCGTCGCCGGAGGCTTCGATGGCTTCCATGTCATCGTCGGAAAAGCCGAAATGGTGGCCGATTTCGTGCACCAGCACATGGGTGACGATTTCGCCCAGCGTGTCCTCGTTCTCGGCCCAATAGTCGAGAATGGCGCGGCGATACAGCAGCACATTATTGGGGAGTTGTCCGGTCTGGGGCACGGCCCCGTCCTCGGTCAGCCCGATCCCCTGGAACAGGCCCATCAGCTCGAACGGGCTTTCCATGCCAAAGCCTTCGAGCACATCGTCCTCGGCAAATTCGGCCACCGAGCAGGTGACGTCGGCAGCCAGCGATTTGAAGGGTTCAGGCAGGGCGGCCAGCGCTTCAAGCGCCAGCGCCTCGAAATCGTCAAGGGAGGGCGCGAAGCGCGCCCCCCATTCGTTTGGCTTTACTGCCACTCGCGGATGTCGACGAAGTGGCCGGCAATCGCGGCGGCAGCGGCCATGGCGGGCGACACCAGATGGGTGCGGCCCTTGAAGCCCTGGCGGCCTTCGAAATTGCGGTTGGAGGTCGAGGCGCAGCGTTCCTGCGGCTTGAGCTTGTCGGGGTTCATGGCCAGGCACATCGAGCAGCCGGGCTCGCGCCATTCAAAACCGGCATTGATGAACACCGTGTGCAGCCCCTCGGCCTCGGCCTGATCCTTGACCAGGCCCGAGCCGGGCACGACCATGGCATTGACGCCGGCCGCGACCTTGCGGTCGCCGATGACGGCAGCGGCAGCGCGCAGGTCCTCGATGCGGCCATTGGTGCAGGAGCCGATGAAGATGCGCTCCACCGGGATATCGGTGATCTTGGTGCCGGGGACGAGGCCCATATAGTCCAGCGCCCGCCACTTGGAGGCGCGCTTGTTCTCGTCGGCAATATCGTCCGGATTCGGCACGGTGCCGGTGACCGAGATCACGTCCTCTGGCGAGGAGCCCCAGGAGACGATCGGCGGCAGCTTGGCGGCATCGAGGATGACCACCTTGTCATAGACCGCGCCTTCGTCGGTATAGAGCGTCTTCCAGTAATCGAGCGCCATGTCCCAGGCCTTGCCCTTGGGCGCACGATTACGGCCTTCCACGTAGTCGAACGTGGTCTGGTCGGGGGCGATCAGGCCGGCGCGGGCGCCGCCTTCGATGGTCATGTTGCAGACCGTCATGCGGCCTTCCATCGACAGCGACTGGATGGCTTCGCCCGCGAACTCGATGACGTGGCCATTGCCGCCGGCCGTGCCGATTTCGCCGATGATGGCGAGGATGATGTCCTTGGCGGTGACGTGCGGCGGCAGCTTGCCATCCACGCGCACCAGCATGTTCTTGGCCTTCTGCTGGATCAGCGTCTGGGTGGCAAGAACGTGCTCCACTTCCGAGGTGCCGATACCATGGGCCAGGGCACCAAAGGCACCATGGGTCGAGGTATGGCTGTCACCGCAAACGATGGTCATGCCCGGCAGGGTGAAGCCCTGTTCGGGACCCACGATGTGCACGATGCCCTGACGCTTGTCGAACGGATCGAAATATTCGATGCCGAAATCCTTGGTGTTCTCGGCCAGAGCGGCGATCTGGATCGCGCTTTCCGGGTCAGGATTGGGCAGGGAACGGTCGGTGGTGGGCACGTTGTGATCCACCACGGCCAGCGTGCGCTCGGGATGGCGCACCTTGCGGCCATTCAGGCGCAGGCCTTCAAACGCCTGCGGGCTGGTCACTTCATGCACAAGGTGCCGGTCGATATAGAGCAGCGAGGTCCCGTCTTCGTTGTTCTGGACCAGATGGTCGTCCCAGATCTTGTCGTAGAGTGTGCGGGCCTTGGTCATGTGTGCGTTCCAGAGGGCGTGAGAAATCTAATTTGGAGCCGTTCTAAGCCGCGCGCCGCCATGGGTCAAGCAGCAACCGTAATCATGGGTACGGTTAGCCGCATGGCTCAGGCGCCATTGGCCAGCGGCCGATCCTTGATAGCTCGCACGGCGAAAACCCCCAACAGGCTGGTATCGAGCCCAACCTGGTAGCGGCACCAGAGCGCAATGGCGATCTGCGCCAGGATACGGGCGCCCATATTGGCCGCCGCTGCCCCGACAATGCCAAAGGCCGGGATCACGGCGATCTGCACGGCAAAGCCCAGTGCCATGATCGCGCCGAAAATGCCGACATAGGCCCGCTCATGGCCGGTCATCATCATCACGATCTTGGACGGGCCGGTGGCTGCATCGAACAGCAGGCCGAACGCCAGGAGGATCAGCACCAGCGTGCCCTCGGCATAGGCGGGGCCGAACAGCGACAGGATCGGATCCCCGAAGCCGACAAAGCCGGCAAAGATCACCAGCGAAAACCCAAACCCGGCCCAGGAACAGAGCGCGGTGATCGCCTGTGCCTTGCGCATCTCGCCGGCATGGAAATGCTGCGCCACCATTGGCGCGATCACCAGTTCGATGGCGAAGGTAAACAGCGTCATCAGCCCGGCGGTGCGGAAGGCGTTGAAATAGATCGCCGAGCTTTCAAGGTTGACCATCAACCCGACAAGGATCACGTCGGCATTGAGCGCCGCCGTTTCGATCAGCGCGCCCAGCAGCAGCCAGCGGCTGATGCGGCCACGCTCGGCCCAATATTGCCGCGTACCGGCCCAGGCCGGCTGCAGCGCATAGCCGCGCTTCTGCGCATTCCAGAATTGCAGCGCCAGCGCCCCGGCCAGCAGCGCCGCCGACAGCACCAGCGCATCGGGCCCGCTCAGCACCACGCCAACGGCAAACAGCCCCAGCACGGCCGCCGGCAGCGCCAGCCGCCACAGGATGTCGCGCGGCACCAGCGCCGTCCACAGCGAACCCTGCGCCCGCAGGGCCGCCGAATTGAATTCGGCCAGCGCCATGGGCAGCACCAGAAACGCCGCGCCATAAAAATGATTGGCCGTGCCCTCGAACGGCGCCACCTGCACGAAGACGAATACGAGGCCCACCAGCCCAAGGGCGATGGCCAGGCCGCACAGGATGGTCAGCATCGACCCCGACCGCACCGCCGCTATCGCCTTGTCGGGGCGCCCGGCGACATTCTCTTCGGGCCACAGCCGCAGGATCGCCGTCGGCTGCCCCGCGCTGGCGGCAATCGCCAGCACCGTGGCCAGCGCCAGCCCAAAGGCAAAGTGGCCATATTCATTGGGGGTCTGGGTGCGCGACAGCACCACATAGGCCAGATAGGTCAGCCCCGCCGTCGCCATCTTGATGCCGAGCGAGCCCACCGAGCGCCAGAGCCCGGTGGCCAGCAACGCCGACAGATCGGAAGGAATGCGCAGCCGCATGCAGAAGCCCCAGCCCCGGCGGTGGGTCCACCAGGTTCACGCGCAATCTGCCACGCCAATCTCAAGAAGGTCTTACTGGCCCAAGCGCTATGACATTGTGGGTTGGGCCCGCTCTTCTCCCTCCCCCTTGTGGGGAGGGCCGGGGTGGGGTTCTACGCCAGCCGATCCGAGATCGTTCGCAAACAGCGCCCCACCCACGACGTCATCCCGGCGAAAGCCGGGATCCAGTTTTCTTCGCCGCCCAAACTAGACCCCGGCCTTCGCCGGGGTGACGCCGCGTTCGTGGGCGCTTGCGAGTGAGTGGCAGCCCTAGTGCCGGAAGTGCCGCATCCCGGTGAACACCATGGCAATCCCCGCCGCATCGGCCGCCGCGATCACCTCGGCATCGCGCATCGAGCCACCCGGCTGGATCACCGCCGTGGCACCCGCAGCAACCAGCGCCTCAAGCCCGTCCGCGAACGGGAAGAACGCATCCGACGCCACAACCGAACCCTGGGTCAGCGCCCCCTCGACACCGGCCGCCTCGGCCGCATCGATCGACTTGCGATGCGCCACCCGCGCCGAATCCACGCGCGACATCTGCCCGGCGCCGATGCCGACCGTGGCGCCGCCCTTGACATAGATGATGGCATTGGACTTGACGTGCTTGGCCACCTTGGCCGCCAGCCGCATATCGGCCAGCTCGGTCGCGGTCGGCTGCTTCTGCGTCACCACCTTGAGTTCGCAATCGTCGACATTTCCATTGTCGCGGGTCTGGACCAACAGCCCCCCCGCCACCGACTTGACGTTCAGCCCTTCTGCCTTGGGATCGGCGATACCGCCGGTCAGCAGCAGACGCAGGTTCTTCTTGGCGGCGATGATGGCTTCCGCCTCCGGCGTTGCCGAGGGGGCCACGATCACCTCGGTGAACACCTTGACGATCTCTTCGGCCGTCGCCGCGTCGATCTCGCGATTGGTGGCGACAATGCCGCCAAAGGCCGAGACCGGGTCGGTGCGCAGCGCATTGCGATAGGCCGTGACCAGATCGCCCGCCAGCGCCACGCCGCAGGGATTGGCATGCTTGATGATGGCGACGGCCGCCACCTGTGCCGGATCGAATTCGCTGACCAGCTCGAACGCCGCGTCGGTATCGTTGATATTGTTGTAGCTGAGGGACTTGCCCTGTACCTGCCGCGCCGTGGCCACGCCCGGACGGCTATCGCCATTGGCATAAAAGCCCGCCCATTGATGCGGGTTTTCGCCATAGCGCATGACTTCGCGCAGCGTCCCGGCAAACGAGCGATACGGAATCTCGGGATAGTTCAATTCCTTGGCGAACCAGCCCGAGATGACGCTGTCATAGGCAGCGGTGCGGGCATAGGCCTTGGCCGCCAGCTTCTGGCGCATCTCATAGGGCACGCCGCCGGTGGCGGCGATGGCCGCCAGGATCGCCGGATAATCGCTGGGATCGACCACCACGGTCACATAGGCATGGTTCTTGGCCGCCGAGCGCACCATGGCCGGGCCGCCAATATCGATATTCTCGATCACGTCGTCATAGCCGGCGCCCGAAGCGATGGTCGCCTCGAACGGGTAGAGATTGACCGCCACCAGGTCGATGGCGCCGATCTCATGCTCATCCATCGAGGCGGCATGTTCGGCATTGTCACGCACGGCCAGCAGCCCGCCATGCACCTTGGGATGCAGGGTCTTGACCCGGCCATCCATCATTTCGGGAAAGCCGGTCAGGTCGGCAATCTCGCGCACCGGCAGGCCGGCGCCAGCGATCAGCTTATGGGTGCCGCCGGTGGAAACCAGCTCGACACCGGCTGCCGCCAGCCCCGCCGCAAAGTCCACCATCCCGGTTTTGTCGAATACCGAAAGCAGCGCCCGCCCGACCTTGACTGTCTTGCCCATGAAACCGTGTCTCGCCCTGAATTTGGAGTTGGGCGTGGGCTAGCACGTTGCGCCTGCCAAGAAAACCCGGCGAGTGCCGAAACACGCTATGCGATGGCGGCCTGTGCCGCGCTCACCACGCTATTGCGGCCGGCACTCTTGGCCCGGTACAGCGCCCCATCGGCCAGCCCCAGCATGAGGCTCAGCCCGTGATCGGGATCGCCATCGGGCGCCACCAGCATATGCGATACCCCCACACAGGTCGAAATCGGAAACGGCACCACCGCGCCTTCGCCCTGTGGTGCTGCCTCCACAGCCGCCCGTAGCCGCTCGGCCAGGGCCAGCGCCGATTCTGCCGACAGGTCCGCCACCACCACGGCGAATTCCTCGCCGCCGATCCGCGCCAGCCGTCCATGGGCGCCAAGTTCGCGGTCGAGTACCTTGGCCACCATGATCAGCACCTCGTCGCCCACCTGGTGGCCATGGCCGTCATTGATCTGCTTGAAATTGTCGATGTCGAACATCAACAGGGTCACCGACCGACGGTGTCGCGCTGCCTTGGCGAGAATGGCGCGGCTGATCCGCATGAAGGCGCGCCGCGACAGCACCCCGGTCATCCCATCGTGGTTGACCGCCAGCGACAGCGACGCCAGCACTTCATTGCGGGCCGAATTGACACTGGCCACGGTCAGCGGCCCCAGCGCCATCAGCGCAATTCCCAACCGCGTCGAGGACGTCGAATTGATCGCGGCGAACGCCTCCACCTGTGGACCGACGGCGCCGGTGACCAGAACCAGCAGAAAAGCGCTGACCGCCGCAGTGGCGGCCGCGGTGGTGAAACGCCCATAGGTCAGGGCGCACCAGAGCAGCGCCGGCACCGGATAGGCCAGCGCCCCTGGCCCGCCGATCAGGCCGCTGGCCATGCAGCTGAGCAGCAGCGCCAGCGCTGGCGCGGCGTGTTCCAGATCCGCCCGGCCAAACCCCAGTCGCGGCCATCTCCACGCGTCGCGCGGCGGAAAGGTCAGGATCATCGGCAGCACGACCAGGGTATTGACCAGTTCGCTGGTGAACCACAATTCCAGGCCATGGATGAAATCGGCGGCGAAGAGCTGCTTGCTCATCCAGCCACCGACCAGCGCCGCGGCAACCGCAGACGCCACGCAGACCGCAAACAGATACAGCACCGAGATCGGCCGGCGCAGTGCCCGGTGATCGGCTGCGAGGCGACGGAAACAGAGATAACCGGCAAGAACCCCCGCCAGATTGGCCGCCGTCAGCCACAGGGTGATGCCCAATCTGCCCCCCGTCACCAGATCGGCGGCGATATAGCCGGCAAAGGCGGCGCCCCACCCCCATGCCGAGGCGAATTCAGGCCGTCGCACCATCAGTCCCAGCAGGATCGCATTGGCCGGCCAGATTGCCGCCAGGTAACCAACCGGACGCGTCAGGATGCCGAACAGGCTGGCCAGGAACACGGTCGCTGCTATGACCAGCACGGTGCGCACCACCTGCTGGCCCATCATGACGCTGCGTTCATGTGCCATCGAACAACTCCAGGCGCCTGCAATTTCAACCCTGTCATGGCACGGCAATGTTTGACAGCGGGTAACTTTGTCGCCTTGGCCGGCAAACAGCGGAATAAAGCGGGCTCAGTGCTGCTCGAGCGTGAAGATCCAGGCGATTTCGGCCCCGGCGACCACATCGGCCTCCAGCACCAGCTGGTGGGTCTTGTGAAAGCCCACATAAGACGATTGTCGCACGCTGTCTTCCTCGTGCAGTTCGGCCCCCTCCCAGAGGAAACTCCACACCGCCCCATTGGGCAGCACCAGCCGCACGATGCCTTCGCCGCGATTGCGCCGCACCATCACGCCGGGCGCCAGGTGGAAGCGCAGGTCGAGATTGCCCGATGGCGTACCGGTGGCGATCATCCGGTCCTGCCCGACCAGCGTCGTGCCTTCCGACAGCAAGGTCAGCCGCCGCTCCAGTTCGACCCCGAAGCGCTTGGCATAGCCGGCGGTCTTGAGCGTCAGCAGGTGATCGGCCGCATCGAGCCGCAGCAATGGCGGCGTAGCCGACGACAGCAGCCGCCCGGCCAGCGGCCCCGACTGGCGCAGCGGATTGGCATCCTGCCCGTCGATCGTTGGGGCCGAATGGGCAATGCCCTGCCGGAACAGCGCCCGGCTTTCCGGCAGATCGGCGGGCGCCGGTCCGCAGCTGCCCAGGATCAGTTCGGTGCCATGGCTGAACTCGAACGCCAGGGCGCTCGAATGCGCCTCGCCGGCAAATTCGGGCGGCGGCACCAGCCCGCTATCGGCGATGACCACGGCTTCGCCATTGCGGATGATGCCATAGCCACCCAATAGGCCGCTCTTGCGCCGCCGGCCCGAGCCATTGGCCTGCACCGCGATCAGCACGTCATGGGGCAGTTGCCCGCAGCCATTGAAATAGACCGGCTCGCCGCTGGACAGCGTCAGTGCATCCAGACTTTCATGCATGCGTTCGACCTGCGCCGCCAGTTCCCCAACCGCTTCGCCCTTCTGCCCGCCCAGGGCGCGGCAGATGCTGGCCAGCTCGACCAGCAATTGCAGCTGCAGCTTGGGGCTGCGCGACAGATGCAGCCCATCGCTATCGAGCTGATTGGCCAAAAGGGCATTGAGTTGCCGCAGACGCCCCTCGACATCGGTCTTTTCGCCCTGGTCGCACAACTCGCCACCCACCAGCGCAATCGCCGCAAACAGCGCGTCGCTCGGCTCGCTCGCCAGCCGTCCCCGCACCTTCAGGCTCTGCAATTGCGTGCCCAGCGACCGCTGGATGGTCCGCGACTGCTCGGCATTGGCGCCATCGAGCAGCAGCGGCAGATGCCGCAGCCAGTTCAGCACCCGCTGCGCGCACAGCGCCGGCGCCCAGCTATCGCGCTCGAAATTGCCGTCGCGCCCGATCCAGTCCAGCACCAGCGTTCGGGCAAAGCGTCGCTCGCCGGGATCGCGCACATCGCGAAAATGGCGCAGCCAGGAAAATCCGTGCAGGTTCCATTCCCATTCGGCATGCTCGATCTCGAGGCTGAAGGGGGAGGCACCGCCGGTTTCCACCAGCTTGGACGACAGCAGGTACCGCCCCGCCATCATGTCGCGCACGGTCTCGCGGTCGGATGGGCGGAATTCCGGCAATTCGCCCGCAAAGGCATCGTCAGCCAGCCCGCGCCAGGTCCAGCGCAGCAGGCCCATGGTGAGAATGTAATCGGCAACGCCCAGCGCCAGGCGACGGGTTGCAAAACCAACCGGACCCACCATTACTGTGCTCCCGTTCCGCCGTGCGGCGGAACCGGCAAATCTGCGCCTCTATTCGTCAACGAACCGTACTCGTTCTTTCTTTGGCGCCCCACCGCCATCCCAGGTTGTCAGCGACGGCGGAACCGCGCGACAAAGAACCCGTCCATTCCCCCCGCCTGACCACCGGGCGCCATGCCCGGATGCGTGCGCACCAGCCCCCGCTGGTCCACCGCCGATTCGAGTCCCGCCATTTCGTCTGCCGTCACTGGATAAAGCTCCAGTCCGGGCAGGCTGTCGAGGGCCCAGCTGACCTGTTCTTCGCCTTCGGCCGGCTCCAGCGAACAGACGCAGTAGATCAGGACTCCGCCCGCATCAAGGCACCGGAAGGCATTGGTCAGCAGCGCCCGCTGCAGCCGCACCCGGCCCTGCACATCCGCGACCGAACGGTGCCAGACCACCTCGGGATGCCGCCGGAAGGTGCCGGTGGCCGAACAGGGCGCATCGAGCAGCACCCCATCATAGAGCGAATTGGGCCCGAATGTGCCCGCGTCTGCGGTAATGGTCTCGGCATTATAGTCGAGCCGCGCCAGGTTTTCGCGCAACCGCTCCATCCGCCGGGCGTCGCTGTCCAGCGCCGTCACCGCATAACCGGCCTTGATCAATTGGGCAGTCTTGCCGCCGGGGGCCGCGCAGAGATCGAGCACGCGCGCGCCCTGCTCCAGCTTGAGCAGCCGCGCCGGAATGGCCGAGGCCGCATCCTGCACCCACCAGCGCCCCTCGGCATAGCCGGGCAGCGCCTCGACCGGGCGGTCGCGCATATCGATACGCACCGTATCGGCCATCACCGGCGTCGCCCCAAGCTCGGCGATCAGCTCGGCATCATTATCCTTGAGCGTCAGGTCAAGCGGCGCCCCGGCCAGCAGCGCCTCGGTAAAAGCCGGAATGGCCGCTTCGCCATAGGCATCCACCCAGGTGTCGCCAAAGGTATCGGGGATCAGCAGGTCGTCCGACAGCGTGCCGAACTTGGCAGAATTGGCCTGCGCCCGGCGCAGCACTGCATTCATCAGCCCGCTGAGATGGCGCGCCTTGGGATCGCGCTTGGTGGCTTCAACTGCCAGAAACAGCGCCGAATGCGCACCGAGATCGGGCAGGAAGACCAGCTGCGCCAGCGACAGCCGCAGCACCGCTTCAAAGGTGCCGGACTTGCCGGGCATGCCCTTGTCGAGCAGCGCATGAATGATGAAATTGATCTGGCCCTGGCGCCGCAGCGCCGTGGTGATCAGCCGGTTGGCCAGCGCACGGTCGCGCCCGTCGGCCAGCTCGGTTGGCCCGAGGGGAACGAAATTGTCGCCATTGAGAACGCTGCGAAGACGCTCAGCTGCGGCGAGACGGAGCGCGAGCCCCGCCGGTTCGCTTTTTTTGGAAGTCACTGCGCTTAACTATCCCCATGGACCGCGTTGTCCGCCATCTTGGTCGGTTCGTCCGACAGACGGCACGCGCCAGCCGCCGCCATTGGCATTCCCGACGCTGCTGGACGGCGGACGGGGGCTGGGCCTGCGGCCCTTATCGTCCACTCCCATCTCAGCCGCAAGCTTGCGCAGCGCATTAATCCGGTTGCCGGTATCGGGGTGTGTGGAAAAGAGGTTGTCCATTCGCGCGCCCGAGAGCGGGTTGATGATGTACATATGGGCCATGGCCGGGTTGCGCTCGGCCGCCACGTTGACCTGCCGCCCGGCCAGGCCCGCGATCTTTTGCAGCGCCGAGGCCAGCGCCAGCGGATCGCCCGAGATCTCGGCGCCATCCTTGTCGGCCTCGTATTCGCGCGTCCGGCTGACGCCCATCTGCACCAGCATGGCCGCCATCGGCGCCAGGAACACCATCAAGAGCGTGCCGACAAAACCCAGCGGATTGTCGCGATTATTGCCACCGCCAAAAAACAGCCCGAACTGCGCCAGCGCCGAAATCGCACCGGCAAAGGTGGCGGTAATGGTCATGGTCAGCGTATCGCGCGAGCGGATATGGGCCAGCTCATGGGCGACCACCGCCGCGACTTCCCGGGTTTCAAGATTTGCCAGCAGGCCGGTCGACACCGCCACGGCGGCATTCTGCGGATTGCGCCCGGTGGCAAAGGCATTGGGCTGGTCGGTATTGATCACATAGACCGCCGGCGTCGGGATCCCGGCCTTGCGCGACAGGATGTCGACCATGTCGTAGAGTTCGGGCACCCGCGAGCGCTCCACCGGCTGCGCATTCTGCATGCGCAGCACCATCTTGTCGGAATTCCAGTAGCTGAACAGGTTCGTCACCAGCGCAAAGCCGAAGGCGAGCATCATGCCGCCGGTGCCGCCGATGAAATAACCCACGACCATGAACAGCGCGGTGAGCGCTGCCAACAGGACACCGGTGCGAAATGCGTTGAACATGGGGCCTCGACAAAGTTGGTAACTGACCAAATATGTTGTGCAGGCATTGGTTGCATGCAAGTGCCATGACCAAACCGTAATCCAGGCAGGCCCACATGTCGCAAGAAATCCAGCAAGACCCTCCGGCTGACGCCGAAGACGCGCCCCGTCCCCCGCTCTCTCCCGCCGCCCAGCGGGCCCTCGCCGAGGCTGAGGCCCGCCGCCGCGAGATCGACGCCAGGATCGCCGCCGCCCCCAAGGAGCAGGGCGGCCGCGGCGGCCTCGAACCCGGCCGCTATGGCGACTGGGAGATCAAAGGCCTGACCAGCGATTTTTAGCTGAATGCGCCACCAAACCGGTGCTGCCCACGGTTGCCTGACCCGTGGGCCACCCGCAGCACGCGCTAAATGCCTCGCCTCCCACCGGGTCATCCCGGCGCAGGCCGGGATCCATTCTGAAGGTGATCAGCCCCCATCCCGTTCGCGACTACAGCACAGCATGGATTCCGGCCGGAGCCTGCCCTCGGGCGCAAGGCGACCCGTGGGTCGGAATGTGACATCGCTTATTCAGCGTGCCGGGGCCCCCTAAGCCGTCCCCTCGGCATAGGCCGCGAGATTATCCAGTGACGACGCCAACCCCTCGGCATGGTCCGCCGCGCTGATGCCCGCCGGCACATTCTCGGCAATGATCGCCACCTCGGTGCCGTCACCCAGCGGCGTCAGCACCCAGCGCATGGTCATCGTCCCGGCAAATTGCGGATCGTCGGAGACAAAATCCACCGCCTGCACCACAAACCGGTCTGGCTCCAGCGTCACGAAGCGCGCTGCAACGATATCGGCATTGGCGCCGCTCTTGCCGGATATCCCCGCATCGTCATAGCGCAGGACCAGCCGGTAATGCCCACCCGGGCGGGGATCGAAATCCACCATCTCGCCACTCATGCCGCTGGGCGGCAGCCAGCGTTCCAGCGCCGCAGCGGTGACAAAAGCCCGGTAGATCGCCGGTGGTGATGCCTTGATAATGCGCGTGGCGCGGTCGGTCCGTCCTGCCATTTGGTCCTCCTGCCTTGGCGACCCAATACTATGGGACCCGGCCCCTTGCGCTAGGAACGGGCCTGTTCGATTGCCGGCAGCAATTGGCTGCGCAGCGTATCGGGCGTCAGCGGCCCGACATGCTTGAAGGTGATAACCCCGTCGGCGTCGACCACGAAGGTCTCGGGCACGCCATAGACACCCCAGTCGATCGACACCCGCCGGTCGCGGTCGCTGCCGACCGCCATATAGGGATTGCCGAGCTCTTCCAGAAACGCCCGGGCGTTTTCCGGCGCATCGGACTGGTTGATGCCGAACAGGCGCACGCCCCCCGTATCCTTGAGCGCCATCAGCAACGGATGTTCGTCCCGGCAGGGAATACACCAGCTGGCAAACACATTGACCACGGTGACGTCGCCCTTGAGGCTGGCCGTATCGAAACCGGGCACGCCCAGCCCCTCGACTTCAGCGAGGGAGAATTGCGGCGCCGGCTTGTCGATCAGCACGCTGCGCACCAGGCCCGGATCGCGGTCCATCGACAGCGCAAACACCGCCACCAGCGCCACCAGCAAGATCAGCGGCAGACCGAACAGCACATAGCGCATCAGGATTTGGCTCCGGCCGAGCGCCGGCGAATGCCCTGCGCTTCCAGCGCTGCCAGCCGCCTGGCGGTGCGGCGCGCATCCCCCAGCGTATAGGCGATCAGCCCGGCGATGGCAGCGGCAACCCCGAGATAGGCGCTGACGATGAAAATGGCATGCGGTCCCAGATCGATCATGCCGACACTCCTGCCTGTACGGCCTGCCGCTCCAGCGCCATCAGCTTGCGGCGGCGCACCTCGGTATGCATGGCCTTGAGATGCAGGGTAAGAAACAGGAAGGTGAAGGCAAAGAACATCACGAAGAGCGGCGTCAGGATCGAGCCGGGCATGGTCGGGCCATCGGCGCGGAACACGCTGGCCGGCTGGTGCAAGGTGCTCCACCAATCCACCGAAAACTTGATAATGGGAATATTGACCGCGCCCACCAGCGTGAACACCGCAATCACCCGCGCCGCGCGCAGCTGATCGTCAAAGGCGCGCCACAGCGCGATGATGCCGAGATAGATGAACAGCAGCACCAGCGTCGAGGTCATCCGCCCGTCCCATTCCCAGAACGTGCCCCAGGTCGGGCGCCCCCAGAGCGAGCCGGTGAACAGCGCCAGCACGGTAAAGGTCGCGCCCAGCGGCGCCGCGGCCTTCATCGACACATCCGCCATCGGATGGCGCCAGACCAGCGTGCCCAAAGCCGAAACCGCCATCACCGCATAGACGAACTGGCTGAGCCAGGCGCTGGGGACATGCACATACATGATCCGCACCGTATCGCCCATCTGGTAGTCCTCGGGCGAGTTGAAGAAGGCAAACCACAGCCCGACCACGAAGAGCAGTGCGGTGATGATGGTCAGCGGCCACAACAGGCGCTGCGTCATCGCCACGAACTGGCCGGGATGGGCGATGCGGTTCCACCAGCTTTGCTTGGGTGCGGTCTCTATGGTCATGGCCCTTTGCTTTAGTCTTCGCCGGAGGTTATCGCAAACGCGGCGGCAAAGGGAGCCAAAGCCAGTGCCATGAGGCTCAATGCCGCAAGAAACAGCAGCGCGGGGCCCGATTGGTCCGGCCCCGGCCCGGTGGCAATCGCCCCGACGCCAAAGATCAATACCGGCACGCAGAGCGGCGCGATCAGCACCGGCGCAATCAGCCCGCCGCGCCGGATCGACACGGTTATTGCCGCCCCCACCGCCCCGAAGGCCGCCAGCGCCGGCGTGCCCACCAGCAGCGACAGCACCGTGCGCCCGAACGCCTCTAGATCCATGGCCAGCAGGACCGCCAGCATCGGACTGGCCACGATCAGCGGCAGCGCCGAGACCAGCCAATGGGCCATCACTTTTGCGGCAACAATGGCGGCAAATGGCAGATCCGCCTGCCGCAGCAGGATCAGCGTGCCGTCTTCATTATCGGCCCGGAACAGCCGGTCGAGCCCCAGCAGCATCGCCAGAAACGCCGCGATCCACACCACGCCCGGCGCCAGCCGCGCCAGCAGCGCCTGGTCGGGCCCCACCGCGAACGGCACCACCACCCCGATGATGACGAAGAACAGCACCAGTGTCAGCACATCGCCGCCGCCGCGCAGCGCCAGATGCAGCTCGCGCCCGATCACCGCCAGGAAGCCCGTCATCGCGCCCTGCCCATGGCCAGCGTTTGCATCCGCGTCAGGTCCGGCAGGGTGATCGGGTCATGCGTTGCCGCCACCACCAGCCCGCCCCGGTCGAGATGCGCGTCGATCAACTCGGTCACGAGAGCATGACCCTCGACATCCAGTGCCGCCGTCGGCTCGTCCAGCAACCACAGCGGCCGCACGCTCACCAGCAGCCGCGCCAGCGCCAGCCGCCGTCCCTGCCCCGCCGAAAGATAGCCCGCGTCGAGCCCGGCAATATGGCCCAGCCCCACCCGATCCAGCGCATCGGGCGCCGCCATGCCGGTCGGCCCGTTCAGCGCCGCCCAGAAATCGAGATTTTCCAGCACCGACAGCCGCGGCTTGAGCGCATTGCGATGCCCGCAATAATGCAGCTGCGGCCCGGCATCCTCGTCGGTGCCCTCAAGCACCGATCCGCCCGCCAGCGGCGACACGATCCCGGCCAGCGTCAGCAGCAGCGTCGACTTGCCGGCGCCATTGGGCCCGCGCAGCAACAGGCACCTGCCCGAGGCCACCACGAAGTTCAGCGCTTCGGCCAGCACCACGCCACCACGCCCGCAGGCAAGCCCTTGCGCACGCAATACCATTTCGCCAAAGCTGGGGCCAAAGACTTGCCGTTCCGTCATGACCCCATCTCGTATTGAACCCAAGGTCGGACTGGCAAGGGCAATCTTCTTTGTCTATAAGCCCTTCAGATTGGAGTCATTCCAGGAAAGGCAGCGCTGCTGCGCGGTTTTGCGGGCTTTTGCTCCGACCGGTGCGCCTGCCGCAACTCTAGATGACAGGGCGGAACACGCGTGACCTCATTGAACAGCTTCAAGTCCAAATCGACCCTTGTGGTCGGGGACAAGACCTACACCTATTATTCCATCACCGAAGCTGAAAAGAACGGTTTGGCGGGCGTTTCGAGCCTTCCCCATTCCATGAAGGTGGTGCTGGAAAACCTGCTGCGCTTCGAAGACGGGCGCACCGTCCACAAGGCCGACATCCTGGCCGTGGCCGAATGGCTCAAGACCCGCACCTCCGAGCATGAAATCTCATACCGCCCGGCCCGCGTGCTGATGCAGGACTTCACCGGCGTTCCCGCCGTGGTCGATCTGGCCGCCATGCGCGACGCCACCGCCAAGCTCGGCGCCGATCCCCAGAAGATCAACCCGCTGGTCCCTGTCGATCTGGTCATCGACCACTCGGTGATGGTCGACAATTTCGGCACGCCCCTGGCCTTTGGCCAGAATGTCGAGCTCGAATATGAGCGCAATGGCGAGCGCTATGAATTCCTGCGCTGGGGCCAGTCGGCCTTCGACAATTTCCGCGTTGTCCCCCCCGGCACCGGCATCTGCCACCAGGTGAACCTGGAATATCTGGCCCAGACCGTCTGGACCAAGGACGAGAATGGCGAAACCGTCGCCTATCCCGATACCTTGGTCGGCACTGACAGCCACACCACCATGGTCAATGGCCTGGCCGTGCTCGGCTGGGGCGTCGGCGGCATCGAGGCCGAAGCGGCCATGCTCGGCCAGCCGATCACCATGCTGATCCCCGAAGTCGTCGGCTTCAAGCTCACCGGCAAGATCAATGAAGGCATCACCGCCACCGATCTGGTGCTGACCGTCACCGAAATGCTGCGCAAGAAGGGCGTCGTCGGCAAGTTCGTCGAATTCTACGGCCCCGGCCTCGACTATCTCAGCCTCGAAGACCAGGCGACCATCGCCAACATGGCCCCGGAATACGGCGCCACCTGCGGCTATTTCCCGGTCGACAGCGATACCCTGCAATACCTGACCACGTCGGGTCGCGATCCCCAGCGCGTCGCGCTGGTCGAAGCCTATAGCCGCGCCCAGGGCATGTTCCGCGAAACCTCTTCGCCCGATCCGGTCTTCACCTCGACCCTCGAGCTCGACCTGACCACTGTCGTGCCGTCCATCTCGGGCCCCAAGCGCCCGCAGGACCGTATCGCGCTCGACAATGCCAAGGCTGCCTTCGCCGCCGCCCTGCCCAAGGAATTCGGCAAGACCGACGAGCCCAAAGTCCAGGTCGATGGCGCCGACTATACCCTGACCCATGGTGACGTGGTCATCGCTGCGATCACCTCCTGCACCAATACCTCCAACCCTTCGGTGCTGGTTGCCGCCGGTCTCGTCGCCCGCAAGGCGCGCGCCCTCGGCCTCGACAGCAAGCCCTGGGTCAAGACCTCGCTGGCCCCCGGCTCGCAGGTCGTCACCGACTATCTCGACAGCGCCGGTCTTTCCGAAGACCTCGACGCCATCGGCTTCAACCTGGTCGGCTATGGCTGCACCACCTGCATCGGCAATTCCGGCCCGCTGCCGGTCGAAATCTCCAAGGCCGTGCAGGCTGGCGATCTCGTTGCCGCTTCGGTGCTCTCGGGCAATCGTAACTTCGAAGGCCGCGTGAACCCCGATGTGAAGGCGAACTTCCTCGCCTCCCCGCCGCTGGTCGTTGCCTATGCCATCGCCGGCTCGATGAAGATCGACATCACCAAGGATCCGATTGGCACCTCCAGCGACGGCAAGCCGGTCTATCTCAAGGATATCTGGCCCACCAACCAGGAAGTCGCCGAGATCGTGCGCCAGCACGTCACCAAGGAGATGTTCCAGGGTCGCTATTCCGACGTCTTCAAGGGCGACACCAACTGGCAGAACATCGTCATCGAAGGTGGCGAGACCTATGGCTGGAACGCGTCCTCGACCTATGTGCAGAACCCGCCCTATTTCGAGGGCATGTCGATGGAGCCCAAGCCGATCACCAATGTCGAGAAGGCCAAGGTGCTGGCGCTGTTCCTCGACTCGATCACCACCGACCACATCTCCCCGGCCGGCTCGTTCAAGGCTTCCACTCCCGCTGGCAAATATCTCGAGGAGCGCCAGGTCGCCCCGCGCGATTTCAACTCCTATGGCGCCCGTCGCGGCAACCATGAAGTCATGATGCGCGGCACCTTTGCCAATATCCGCATCAAGAACCAGATGCTGCCCGGCGTCGAAGGCGGCTATACCAAGGGCCCCGATGGCTCGCAGATGGCCATCTATGATGCCGCCATGGCCTATCAGGCCGCCGGCACGCCGCTGGTGGTGTTTGCCGGCAAGGAATATGGCACCGGCTCCAGCCGTGACTGGGCCGCCAAGGGCACCAACCTGCTCGGCGTCCGCGCCGTGATTGCCCAGTCCTTCGAGCGCATCCACCGCTCCAACCTGGTCGGCATGGGCGTCATCCCGCTGCAGTTCAAGGACGGTGAAAGCTGGCAGACCCTGGGCCTTGATGGCTCCGAGACCATCGACATCGAAGGCGTCACCGAGATCGCCCCGCGCGCCCAGGTGACCGTCAAGATCACCCGCGCCGATGGCAGCGTGCTGAACATCGAAACCCTCTGCCGCATCGATACCGCCAACGAGCTCGACTATTACAAGCATGGCGGCATCCTGCACTACGTCCTGCGCAGCCTCGTCGCCGCGTAAGACTGGTCAGTCCTGAATGCAAATGGCGGCCCCCGGGCCGCCATTTTTGTTTGGTGGGCAACGAACCCCATAGTCGGCCCACGGCCTCCCCTCCCCACCTGCGCCGCAGTCTGCGTCCCCTCCCCCTCGAGGGGGAGGGCCAGGGTGGGGGTGCTGCGCGTTATCCAGACTCCGCGTCCAATTCTATCGCAGCACGTCACATGGTGCCGCCTGAACGCTCCACTTCCCAACACCCACCGCGCTGCCCACGGACCTGATCCGTGGGCCACCCTCACCCCGGCACGCGCTCTGAGTGGTCCCCGGATCAAGTCCGGGGACAGCCCAGTGCTAGCCAGACACGGCGCAAAACAACCCTATCCCCGCAGATCCCGCCCCGCATCCCGCGCCAGCCGCTACGGCCTCCCCTCCCCACCTGCGCCGCAGTCTGCGTCCCCTCCCCCTTGAGGGGAGGGGGGCAGGGTGGGGGTGCTGCGCGTTATCCAAACTCCGCGTCCATTTCTATCGCAGCACGTCACATGGTGCCGCCTGAACGCTCCACTTCCCAACACCCACCGCAAAACAACCCTATCCCCGCAGATCCCGCCCCGCATCCCGCGACAGCCGCTACGGCCTCCCCTCCCCACCTGCGCCGCAATCTGCGTCCCCTCCCCCTTGAGGGGAGGGGGGCAATTCCACGCTCGTCACCGCTCCGATTCCCACCACCCACGCATGGTGACGACAAAGCGCAAAACAACCGCGCCCCTATCCCCGCAGATCCCGCCCGGCATCCCGGGCCAGCCGCTCCAGCATCTTGGCGCGCGCCGTCGGCGTGGACCCCTTGATCACCGACGCATGGCTGCGCCGCACCGGCCCCAGCCCGCAGAATTTCAGGATCTGCCGCGTCATCTGCTTGAAATGGGCACTGCCATAAGCCAGCCGCATGAACCAGTCCGGGGTATCGGACGTCACCACCAGCCGCGCCGACCGCCCCTTGAGCAGCCCATTGGGCAGCGGCTTCCCCTCATAGCGATACGCCTTGCCCGATTGCAGCGTCAGGTCGAGCAGCGCCTTGAGCTTGGCCGGCATGCCGCCCCACCACAGCGGGTGCACCAGCACGAAATGCTCGCTCCACACCAGATTGTTCCAGAAGTCAGCCGCGTCACCGATCAGTTCGGCATCACCCGGCTTGCGCGTCTGCAGGCTGCCCTCAAAGTCCATCGCATCGAGATGCATCACCCGCACTTCCGCACCGCCCGCCGCCAGCACCTGCTTGTACCGCTCGGCCAGCGCCGCATTGAAACTCCCGGCAATCGGATGCCCCACCAGCACCAGGCATTTCAGTCCCATCATCAGCTCCATAATTTGACCACGGTCAATTATTTGCCTTGATAGGGCTCTTTTTGACCGCGGTCAATTCTGTTATCATGGTGCAATGACCACCCGGATCAAAGGCAGCCAGCAGCGCGCGCTCGATACACGCGCCGCCATTCTCGCGGCCGTGACGCGCCTGCTTGCCCAAAAACCCTTCGACGCCATCACCATTGCCGAGATCGCCGCCGAGGCCGGCATCGCCAAGGGCTCGGTGCTCGCCCACTTCTCGGAAAAGCTGTCGATCCTGGCCAGCTTCCTCGCCGATGAACTCAACACGACCTGCGTCCGCCTCGCCGCCGATCCGCAGAGCGCCACCACCCCGCAGCGCCTGGCCGCGGCCCTGACCCCGCTTCTCGTCTACCTGAGCAGTGATCGCGCCTTGCTGCGCCTGCTCGCCACCGACGGTGACGGCACCCAGTGCCATGACATACTCGACCCGGTCATGGCGCAGGCGCACCAGACCCTGGCGGGCAGTTTTGCCGCTGCGGGCCACGCCGATCCCAGCCTTCACGCCGAAGTGACGCTGGCCTTCATCGTCCATGTTGCGGTGTCGCAGGAATGCGCTGCCGCGCCGCAGCGGGCCACCCTGTCCTTGGCGCGGCTGCTCGGCGTGCTCTATCCCAACGGAAAAAGTGCCTCTCACCCTGATTTGACTGGCGGGGTCGCGCCAGGCTGACTTACAACCGTGCCCATGATTTCGAGACGCTTTCTGGGCACTGCCTTGGGCATCGCCGCTATCCTGCTGCTGGCCGCTCCTGTGGGCGCCGATAGCGTGCGCGCCGGCCCCCGCGCCGTGGTTGAACTGTTCACCAGCCAGGGCTGCGCCGCCTGCCCGCCGGCCGATGCGTTGCTGACCAGTCTGGCCGAACAGCCCGACGTGATCGCGCTGGCCTATCATGTCGATTATTGGGACTATATCGGCTGGACCGATACCTTCGGCGCCGAAGCCAATTCCGACCGCCAGCGCGATTACGCCAAGAGCTGGGGGTCCTCGCGTATCTATACCCCGCAAATGGTCGTCAACGGCACCAAGGGCGTCGTCGGCTCGCGGCGGCCGGAGGTGCATGGCGCCATCGATGCCGCCAGTCTCAAGGTTCCGGTCAGTCTCAGTGTCGATGGCGACATGCTCAAGATCGCCATCGCGCCGCAGGAAGGCGTCGCCGATGCCACGGTCTGGCTGGTGACCTATCTCGACCGCGCCGATGTCGATATCGAGCGCGGCGAAAATGCCGGCAAGAAGGTGGTCTATACCCAGGTGGTGACCGGCCGGCAGGTACTGGGCATGTGGGAAGCCGCCACCGGCGCCTATCTCAAGCTCCCGCTTGGCGAGCTGCTGAGCGATCATGCCTCGGGTCTGGCCATTATCGTGCAGCAGGAAAGATCGGGGCTGCCCGGGGCCATTCTTGGCGCCGCCGCCTTCGAGCGTTAGCACGACAGGCTCCCGCCCCAAAACCGTCCGCCCAAAAACAAAACTCCCGTCCATGGGGGCAAAGACGGGAGAGTTTAGTGACTGACTGGTCAACAAATTTAGGCGGCTGACAACCGGACTTCATGGTTTGGGGGCTCGGTCGGCCCGGCTGTCAGCCACTGGAGGCAATGGTTGAAGTGTGCCGTCTCATTCTGGCGGGGAAAGGGACAAACTGTGACCGAATTGCGGAATTTTCGACACCGGCAGCCGCCACGCCCCTCTTGCATCCATCGTCGAATGCCGCAATCATGACGACTGGATGACGTGGAGACGAGGCATTGTCGCAGGGTCGCCCCCCAGATCAGACTATCGCCAGCATCGCCCTGGTGCATGTTGGTGAGCCGTCTGCCAGTGCCGCCAGCTCGAAATCCCTGGCCATTGTCGCGTTCGAGCGGCGCGAGCTGAACCTGATCCTCAATGTCTATGGTCGCAAGGTCGCTTCGGGCGACTGGCGCGATTACGCCATGGACTTTCTGCGCGAACGCGCCGTCTTTTCCATCTATGCAAGAATGTCGGAACGCCCGCTCTTCATCATCGAAAAGATCCCGCGCCTCCGCAACCGGCAAGGCCAATATACCGTGACCAATCAGGAAGGCCGCATCCTCAAGCGCGGCCACGACCTGGCCCAGGTCCTCCGCGTGCTCGATCCGCATCTGGTGGTGGTGGGCTGACGCCCCGCCTCGGGTCAGGCCCGGCTGCTGCAATCACCAATCCCGCCAAACCCACCAGCCGTCATCCCGGCGAAAGCCGGAATCCAGTTACCTCACGCACACCGAAACTGGACCCGGCTTTTCGCCGGGGGTGACGCCGCGTGTGCTGATGAAAAGCGCGCACCAACGCCCAGCGCCGAAAAACGCCCCCTACAGCGCCAGTTGCAGATGCACGATGTCCAGCCAACGATCGAACTTGAACCCCACCGCCTCATAGCGCCCGACATGGCGGAAGCCGAACCTTTCGTGCAGGCTGATCGAGATCTCGGTATCGGCGGTGATCACGGCGATCATCTGCTTGAACCCTGCCGCCCGGCTCTGCACCAGCAGTTCCGCCAACATCGCCTTGCCCAGTCCCCTCCCCACCGCATCCTTGTGCAGATAGATCGAGTCTTCGCAGGTAAACCGATAGGCCGGGCGCGGCCGGTAGGTCGAGGCATAGGCATAGCCCAGCACCTGCCCATCGCTGCCTTCCGCCACGATCAGCGGATGACCCAGATCCAGCATGGCCCCGAATTTCTCGGCCATCCTGGCCTCGCTCGGCGTCTCGGTATCGAAGGTGATCGTCGTGGTGGCCACATAGTGGTCATAGATGGCGGTGATCGCGGGCACGTCGGCCCAGCGGAAGGGACGCAGCTGATAGTCGGACAAGGCAGGCATTCCCATAAAACAAAAGGACCGCAGTCTTTCTAGACTGCGGTCCAAAATGTCGTCCAACCAATTTCCTTGATTCAGCGATCAAGGATTTCAGGCTTACTCGCGATTGCCGAACAGGCGGAGCAGCATCATGAACAGGTTGATGAAGTCGAGATAGAGGCTCAGCGCGCCCATGATGGCACCCTTGGCCAGCATTTCGGAACCATGCGACTCCGAATAGCCTTCCTTGATCTTCTGGGTATCGTAGGCGGTCAGGCCGACAAAGATCAGCACGCCGACGATCGAGATGATGAATTCCATCATCGAGGACTGCATGAAGATATTGACGATCGAAGCGATGATCAGCCCGATCAGGCCCATCATCAGGAACGAGCCCATGCCGGTCAGGTCACGCTTGGTGGTGTAGCCATAAAGGCTCATCGCGCCGAAGGTTGCGGCGGTGATGAAGAACACCTTGGCGATCGAAGCGTCGGTATAGACCAGGAAGATCGAGGAGATCGACAGGCCCATGATCGCGGCAAAGCCCCAGAACGTGGCCTGCGCGGCGGGAACGCTCAGCTTGTTGATGCCAAAGCTCAGCACCAGCACGAAGGCCAGCGGCGCCAGCATCACTACCCATTGCAGCGGGCTGGCGAACAGCAGGTAGCCCCACTGCGTCACCATCTGGCCATTGGCCAGCGTGCCGACAGCATTTGCCGGATCGGCAGTGATCGCGGCGGCAGCGCCGAAATAGGCGACCAGACCGGTGACGATCAGGCCGACACCCATGTAATTGTAAACGCGCAGCATGTAGCTGCGAAGGCCCTCATCAATGGCGGCGGCCGAGCCGGCCCGCGCATTGAGGGTCTGACGGTCATATTCAGCCATCGGTGGATTCCCTTTCCCTAACAGACATTTGCGGTCTCTTGCACCGCCTGAGGCGTTTCTTGCGCCACTTGAGGCTCAATATGGATTCAGAACCAGTGATTTACAAGGTTGATCGCCCGCCTGCGACGATGGGGCTGGTCCCGGCAAGTGCGTGTGCTAGGCTCCTGGAGCGAATCTATTGCGCACTCTTTCTGAAGAGGAGGGCTCCATGCCCCGGCTCTTTACCGGCCTGGAAATCCCGGCCGATGTGGCTTTTGCCCTCTCCCTCAAGCGAGGCGGGCTCACCGGTGCCCGCTGGATCGACGCAGAGAACTATCACATCACCCTGCGCTTTATCGGCGATGTCGATCATGTGACCGCCAATGAGGTGGCCGACAGTCTCGACCGGCTGTCCAATTCCCTCAGCTTTCAGCTGCGCCTGACCCATCTGGGCGCTTTTGGCGGCGACAAGCCCCGCGCCCTCTATGCCGGGCTCGAACTCAACGAGACGCTGACCCGGCTGCAGGCGGCGCAGGAACGGGTGCTGCAACGGGCGGGCCTGCCCCCCGAAGGCCGCAAATTCGTGCCCCATGTCTCGCTGGCCCGGCTGCGCGGCGCCGCCGCCGGCGATGTCGCACGCTTCATCGCCGAGGCTGGGCGCTTCGAGCCGCTGGCCTTTGGCGTCGGCCGGTTCGTGCTGTTTTCGAGCAAGGATTCGGTGGGGGGCGGCCCCTATGTGGTGGAACAGACCTATCCATTGGCGGCCTGAAACCCTGTTCACTTCACGGCTTCGTTAGACGATTGTTAACGCTGAGGGGGCAAACCCTCCCCCCGGCGCCGCGCCGCGCCAAATTGCCGTCACGATTGGCCCTCATTGCACTCAATATAAATCAAATGCGGCGGCGTTTGACACCTTGGTAACCATGTGCGGGCAAGCTTGCGGGCGGCAACCCCAGACTGGCGACCCTAAAACAGAGGATGAATTTGCGATGACGACGAAAACCGGCGGCCTAGTATGCGGGCTCGCGGTCGGCGCGATCATGGCTCTGGCCCCTGCTGCTCAGGCGCAGCAGGCGACCGAGCTTGGCACCTTCAATGCCTGGACCGCCTGGAAGGCGACCGATGCAAGCGGAGTGATCTGCTATATCTCGGCCACGCCCACCACGAGCGAACCGGCCGGCGCGAACCGCGATCCGATCCACTTCATGATCATTCACCGCAAGGGCATGGGCACCAAGAACGAGGTCCAGACCATTATCGGCTACCCGTTCAACACCACCAATGCCGGCGCCAGCGCCACTATCGACGGCAAGACCTACCCGATGGTCACCGAAGGCACCGCCGCCTGGCTGGCTTCGACCGGCGACGAAGGCGGTTTCGTGCAGGCGTTCAAGGCCGGCAGCAAGCTGCTGATCAAGGGCACCAGCCAGCGCGGCACCGATACCACCGACACCTATTCCCTGTCGGGTGCGACCGCGGCGATGAACGCCATCGACGGCGCCTGCTCCTGATCCCATTGGCACAACGTGTCGATCCCATTGGCACAAAGTGCCGAATCCCATCGGCACCGGTTTTGGTTGCCTGAGGCGCCCAAAGACCATATCTGGGCGGGAGGCTGTCGCGGCCCCTCGCCCATTCCTGCATTCAAGAGGCAGACATGAATAAGCGCATCGTCCCGCTCGCCCTCGCCCTGAGCCTGGTCCTGACCGTTGCGGCATCGGCCCAGTCGGTGCGCCTGCTCGGCGATTTCCGCGACTGGTCCAGCTACGCGGCCACCGATGGTTCGGGCCAGGTCTGCTTTGCCATGACCAAGCCCAAATCCGTTACCCCGACCCCCGATGGCTTCACCCAGGCCCATCTCTACATCACCAATCGCCCCGGCGAGAGCGTTGCCAACGAGTTCAACCTGGTGGCCGGCTTTGCCTTCCAGCCCGACAGCACCGCCACCGTCAGCGTTGGCGGCCAGAATTTCACGCTCTTCACCCAGAACGACGCCGCCTGGCTCGACGATGCCGGCCAGTCCTCCGCCCTGGCCAGTGCCATCCGCGCCGGCTCCAGCATGACCGTCGAGGGCACCTCCGCCGCCGGCATCAAGATCGTCGAGACCTTCTCCCTCTCCGGCGCCACCGCCGCCTCGCAGGCCATCAACGCGGAGTGCTAGGACCGGCCGGACGCGAACCGCCGCGTCCCACCCCAGCATCTCTCCCCATCGTCATCACCGATCCCCCATCGTCATCACCGCCCCCCCAACGTCATCACCGGGCTTGTCCCGGTGATCCATCTCCTGGCTTTTGGCCGGTCGGCACGACAGCTGGATTGCCCGGACGAGCCGGGCAATGACGCGGGGACTGGATCGGGCCATCGCCCCCCCGCACCAACTGCCCCCCTGCGCCGCGCACATGGCCCCCTCCCGGCTCCGTGACTTTGCCTAAACCGTCCCCATATGCTATTGGCCGCGCCAACCCCCGCAATTCCCGGACCCATGCCGCCATGAGCATTGCTCTTAACCTCGACCATTCTGCTGCCAACCGCCCCGCTGCGGTCAGCCGGCCGTCGCTGATCGGCCTGGGCAAGCCCGCTTTGGCCGAGGCGCTGATCGGCGCCGGCATTGCCGCCCATGAAGCCAAGATGCGGTCCAGCCAGTTGTGGAACTGGCTCTACGTCAATGGTGTCACCGATTTCGACAAGATGACCAATGTCGCCAAGCCGGTGCGCCAGCTCCTGGCCGACAAGTTCATCCTCGATCGCCCGGAAATCGTCACCGAGCAGGTTTCCAGCGACGGCACCCGCAAATGGCTGTTCCGCTTCCGCGATCCGGCCAATCCCAATTTCCCGCCGGTGGAAATCGAAACCGTCTACATCCCCGAACAGGACCGCGGGACCCTGTGTGTCTCGTCCCAGGTCGGCTGCACCCTCACCTGCTCGTTCTGCCATACCGGCACCCAGAAGCTCGTCCGCAACCTGACCGCTGGTGAAATCCTCGGCCAGATCCTGATGGCGCGCGAGCGTCTCGGCGATTTCCCCGGCGGTTCGCGCCCCGATGATGGCGGCCTCGTGCCCAGCGACGGCAGCCGCGCCATCACCAATATCGTCATGATGGGCATGGGCGAGCCGCTCTACAATTACGACAACGTCAAGCAGGCCTTGCTGATCGCCTCCTCGGGCGACGGCATGAGCCTCAGCAAGCGCCGCATCACGCTGTCGACCTCGGGCGTCGTGCCCTATATCGAGCCGACCGGCCGCGAGATCGACGTCATGCTCGCCATCTCGCTGCATGCGGTCAATGACGACCTGCGCGACGTGCTGGTGCCGATCAACAAGAAGTGGCCGCTCAAGGAATTGCTGGAAGCCTGCCGCAATTATCCCGGCCTTTCCAATGCCCGCCGCATCACCTTTGAATATGTGATGCTCGACGGCATCAATGACAGCGATGCCGATGCGCGCGAACTGGTGCGGCTGCTGGCCAATATTCCGGCCAAGATCAACCTGATCCCGTTCAATCCCTGGCCCGGCTCGAACTACGGCACCTCGCCCTCGTCGCGCATCGAGCGCTTCGCCGATATCGTCAACAAGGCCGGCTATGCCAGCCCGGTCCGCACCCCGCGCGGCCGCGATATCTTCGCCGCCTGCGGCCAGCTCAAGAGCGAGAGCGAACGCCTGTCCAAAAAGGACCGCGAAGCCCTGGCGGGCTAAGGGGCATGGCGGCGCTGATCCCGGAGCTGACCGTCAGCGATCTCGCCGCGAGCCTCGTCTTCTATCGCGACATCCTCGGCTTCGACATCAGCTATATGCGCGCCGAAGAAGGCTTTGCCGCCATCGCGCTGGGCGACGCGGCGCTGATGCTGGACCAGGCCGGCATCGGCCGCGATTGGGTCACCGCCCCGCTCGCCGACCCCTTCGGCCGCGGCGTCAATTTCCAGATCGAAGTACCGGCCCTGGCGCCACTGCTGGCGCACCTCGAGACCGCGAGATGGCGCCTGTTCCTGCCGGTCGAAACCAGGGCCTATGCCACTGGCGCTGTTACCATCACCCAGCGCCAATTCTGCGTGCAGGACCCGGATGGCTATCTATTGCGGTTTTTCGAGCGCGTGACCTCGTCACTATTTGCGCGTGATGACCCAGACGGCGTGGATCAGGCCGGGGAAATAACCCAGAATTGTCAGCACGATATTGAGCCAGAATTGCAGGCCGAGGCCGACCTGCAGAAAGACGCCCACGGGCGGAATAATGACCGACAGAATGATGCGTAGCACGTCCATGAATTGCCCCTATGTTGGGCAAGGCAAACGGGCGACGGCCCCATCCGTTCCGATCGCCGCCGCGCAAACGGGCCTTTCCCGCCTCTCGCCGCCGCGCTAATCTGTCGCCGCCGCGACCACAGCGGCACCAACCTGGCGCGGTGCCGGCGGCTCCTCTTTCCGTCCTTCGGCACGTCTGATCCGGTCTCTGACTGGTGACGCCCAAAGCCCTTCGCCCGAAGGGTAGAGAGGACCAGTATGCCCATTCTCCTCAAGCGCCTGACCGCCGTCGACGCGGCGCTGCTAGCCAATATCGGCCCCGATGTGTTTGACGAACCCGTCCAACCCGACCGCCTCGCCCGCTATCTTGCTGCCCCCGGCCATCTGATGGTGTTGGCCTTCGATGGTGATCTGGTCGTCGGCCAGTGCACCGGCGTCGTGCATCACCACCCCGACAAGGTGAGCGAGCTTTATGTCGACGAGGTCGGCACCGCCTCCAGCCATCTCCGCCAGGGCATTGCCAGCACCCTGCTCGAAGCGCTGTTCGCCTGGGGCCGCGAACTCGGGTGCGAAGAGGCCTGGCTCGGCACCGAACTCGACAACACCGCCGCCAACGGCCTTTACCGCAAATTCAACGGCGCCGAAGACACGATGAAATATTACGAGTTCGACCTGCGCTGAGCCAGGCGGACCCAGCGCGCAACGCTCTGAGCCCCCTCGCGGGGCCCAGCGCTCGCTGCTATTTCCGCCCCTCGGCAAACAGGATCGTCGTCGCAAACGCCGTGAACACCGCCGCAAAGCTCCAGTTCAGCGCCCGCTGCACCCAGACGCTGCGCACCAGCAGTGCCGCCAGCCGTTCGGCGGCAAACACAGTCAGCACCGCCAGCGGGATCGACACCAGGATGAATTCGGCGCCGAGGAAGAACAGCTTCTGTCCCGCCGCCGGATCGTTGCGATCAACGAATTGCGGCAGGAAGGTCATGAAAAACAGCACCACTTTGGGATTGAGCAGATTGATGCCGACGCCGGTGAAATAGCTCTGCGCCACCGTCGGCGCCCTGGCTGCCTTCTGTGCGATGCGCAACCCGCCGCCCTGGGTGATCGCCTGCCAGGCCAGCCACAGCAGATACAACGCCCCGGCAATTTTCAGCGCCAGAAACGCCGTCGGCGCCGCCACGATCAGCACCGAAATGCCGAAGGCAACGAGGCAGGTATGCACGAAGATCCCGGTCATCGCCCCGGCCGCCGTGGCCAGCCCATGGCTGCGGCCATAATTGATCGCCCGCGACATCTGCAGGGCCATGTCCGGCCCCGGCGTGATCGCCAGCACGACGGTGGCAAGGGCAAAGGCGAGGATGACCGAAAGATCGGGGATGAAGGACATGGCGGTTCCACAGCGGATAGAGTTGGCGCGGCGCTACCCTGTCAAGCTCCGGCGCCGCTGTCGACCCCGGCGCGGCCCCTAGCCCAGCGGTAGCTCATGGCTGCGCTTGATCGTCTCCATCGGCACGTCGGTCTTGACGCTCTGTACGCTGGGAATGCGCATCAGATAGTCCGACTGGAACCGCCAATAGGCATGCAGGTCGGCGGTAACGATGCGCATGATCGCATCGCATTCCCCGGTGGTCAGGTAGCATTCCAGCACTTCGGGGAACTTGCGCACCGTCTCGGCAAACTGGTTGGTGATCTCGGCGTCCTGGGTCTTGAACCAGACCCGGGCAAACACCGTCAGGCCCACGCCCACCTTGGCGCCGTCCAGCACCGCCACATAGCGCTCGATAATGCCGCTCTCTTCCAGGATTCGCACCCGGCGCAGGCAGGGCGATGGCGACAGCCCCACCTCATTGGCGAGTTCGACATTGCTCATCCGCCCATTGCGCTGCAACGCCGCCAGGATGCGCCGATCGATGGGATCCACGATGTTTGGCATTTCACGCCTCCAAAGACACGTAAATTAGCATATCATGCCGCCCACTGGCGCCATAGTGGAAGTTTTCGCAAGATTATTGCGCCAGACATGGCCTATCCTTCCAGCCATCACATTCTGGGGACGGACTTCATGGCAAAAGACATCAAAAAAGTCGTGCTCGCCTATTCGGGCGGCCTCGACACCTCGATCATCCTGAAATGGCTGCAGGAGACCTATGATTGCGAAGTGGTGACCTTCACCGCTGACCTGGGCCAGGGCGAAGAACTCGAGCCGGCGCGCAAGAAGGCCGAAATGTTCGGCATCAAGGATATCCGCATCGAGGACCTGCGCGAGGAATTCGTCCGCGACTTCGTCTTCCCCATGTTCCGCGCCAATGCGGTCTATGAAGGCGTCTACCTGCTCGGCACCTCGATTGCCCGCCCGCTGATCGCCAAGCGGCTGATCGAAATCGCCCAGGAAACCGGCGCCGATGCCATTTCCCATGGCGCCACCGGCAAGGGCAACGATCAGGTTCGCTTCGAGCTGACCGCCAATGCGCTCGATCCCGCCATCAAGGTGATCGCCCCCTGGCGCGAATGGGACCTGCGCAGCCGCACCGCTTTGCTCGCCTATGCCGAGGCCAACCAGATCCCGATCGCCAAGGACAAGCGCGGCGAGGCCCCCTTCTCGGTCGACGCCAACCTCTTGCACACCTCCTCCGAAGGCATGGTGCTGGAAGACCCGGCCGTGCCGGCGCCCGATTATGTCGCCCAGCGCACCGTCAATCCCGAAGACGCGCCCGACCAGGCCGAGATCATCACCATCGGCTACGAGAAGGGCGATCCGGTCTCGGTCAATGGCGTCAAGCTCAGCCCGGCCAACCTGCTCACCAAGCTCAACGAACTGGGTGGCAAGCACGGCATCGGCCGGCTCGATCTCGTCGAAAACCGCTTTGTCGGCATGAAGTCGCGCGGCCTCTACGAGACCCCCGGCGGCACCATCATGCTGGTGGCCCACCGCGGCATCGAATCGATCACCCTCGACCGCGGCGAAGCCCATCTCAAGGATGAGCTGATGCCCAAATATGCCGAGCTGATCTATAACGGCTTCTGGTTCGCCCCCGAGCGCGAAATGCTGCAGGCCCTGATCGACAAGAGCCAGCAATATGTCACCGGCGAAGTCACCCTCAAGCTCTACAAGGGATCGGCCAGCGTCATTGCCCGCACCTCGCCCTATTCGCTGTATTCGATGGACCTGGTGACCTTCGAGGAAGGCGCCGTGGCCTATGATCACAAGGATGCCGAAGGCTTCATCCGCCTCAACGGCCTGCGCCTCAAGACCTATGCCGCGCGCAACAAGAAGGCGGCGAGCTGATCGATCAACGGGCAGGCCCCGGCCGGGGCCTGCCACGGACTGTTGTCCTTAATCCGCCGTTAAGGACCAGCCCTTAACCTTCCCGCCAGCGTCGGCTGAGGGGCATGATGCAGGGGGACATGTCGGTGCGGACCGAAGACACGGGCCATCTGGCCGAGACCTTGCTGCTCGACGCTGCGCTCGAGAACATTCCCTATGGCTTTTGCGTCTGGTCGCCCCAGTTTCGCCTGGTCATGTGGAACAAGCATTATCGCGACATCTATGGTTTCGCGCCCGACGCCATCCAGCGCGGCATGAGCCTTGAAGAGGTGATCCAGCTGTCGTCCCGGCTGGGCAATCACGGCGCAGTCGGCCCCGCCGAATTCTACGAGAACTATACCGAGCAATTGCTGGCCAATCGCGGCGGCGCCCGCGCCAAGAGCCGCGAAGTCGTGCATGGCGGCCGCACCATCGAGACCGCCCATGTGTTCTCCCCCGCCATTGGCTGGGTCATCACCCATGAGGACATTACCGACGAGATCGTCCGCAGCGAGAGCGTGCAGAAGCGCAAGCTCGAACTGGAGCGCCAGAACATCCGGCTGGACGCGGCGGTCAACAATATCAGCCAGGGCCTGTGCATGATGGATGCCCGCGGGCGCCTGGTCATCTGCAACGAGCCTTATGCCAGGATCTACGACCTGCCCGCGCGGCTGCTGAAGCCCGGCACCCAGCTCGAGGACATTCTCAGCCACCTGTTCGATCAGGGCATGAGCGCCGGCGGCACCCGCGAGGAATACATCACCTGGCGCCGCGAGATGATCGCCCGCCGCGAATATGGCAAGAACATCCACGAGCTCAACAACCGCACCATCATGATGCAGCACCATCCGATGAAGGATGGCGGCTGGGTGTCAACGCACGAGGACATCACCGAGCAGCGCCAGAACGAAGCCAGGATCCGCCACCTGGCCCGCCATGATGCGCTGACCGACCTGCCCAACCGTATCGAGTTCCTCGAACAGATGTCGCGCACCGAATCCAGCCTCAGCCGGGGCGAGCTGGCGGCGGTGCTCTATATCGATCTCGATCACTTCAAGGCGGTCAACGATACGCTCGGCCACGCCGTTGGTGACGAAGTCATCAAGCAGGCCTCGGCCCGCCTCTGGGGCACTACGCGCGAGACCGATGTGCTGGCCCGGCTCGGCGGCGATGAATTTGCGCTGCTGATGCGCCCGGTCGAAGACGCCGCCGACGCCGCCCGCCTCGCCGACCGTATCATCAAGGCGATGTCGGCGCCGTTCCTGATTGGCGGCCAGCAGATCGACATCGGCGCCAGCGTCGGCATCGCCGTCGGCCCCAGCGATGGCGAAAAGACCGATACCCTGATGAAAAATGCCGACCTGGCGCTCTACAAGGCCAAGAGCGACGGCCGCTCGACCTATCATTTCTTCGAAAGCGGCATGGATGCGGCCCTGCAGCAGCGCCGCTCCATCGAGGCGGGCCTGCGCGTCGCGCTGCAGCGCAACGAGCTGCGCCTGGTGTTCCAGCCCTTGCTCGGCATGAGCGAGAACCGCGTCACCTGCGTTGAGGCCCTGCTGCGCTGGGATCACGACAACCGCACCATCTCGCCGGCCGAATTCATCCCCATTGCCGAGGAAACCGGGCTGATCGTCCCGATTGGCGAATGGGTGCTGCGCGAGGCCTGCAAGACCGCCGCCACCTGGCCGGGCGATGTGCGCATCGCCGTCAATCTGTCGCCCATCCAGTTCAAGAACCGCGATCTCGTCGGCCTGGTAAAATCGGCGCTGGCCGACGCCAAGCTCGCCCCCACCCGGCTCGAACTGGAAATCACCGAATCGCTGCTCCTGGCCGATAGCGACAGCACCATCCGCGCGCTGCACGAATTGCGCGCCATGGGCGTGCGCATCTCCATGGATGATTTCGGCACCGGCTATTCGTCGCTGTCCTATCTGCGCTCCTTCCCCTTCGACAAGATCAAGATCGACCGCTCCTTCATGCGCGATCTGACCAAGCGCGGCGATAGCCTCGCGATCATCAAGGCCGTGATCGGGCTCGGCCAGTCGCTGGGCATGGCCACCACCGCCGAAGGCGTCGAGACCGAGGAACAGCTCGAAATGGTGCGCAGCCAGGGCTGCTCGGAAGTCCAGGGCTTCCTGTTCTCGCCCCCGGTTCCGGCCGCCGCGATGGCGACCCTGCTGCAGATCGATCATGTCACACCGCACCGCGGCGGCATGCGGGCGTCCTGACGCACCTGCCCGTTTGCGCTTTGGCGCTTTCCAAGTCACCTTGTCGGGATTCGCACAGGGTGGACTTGCCATGCACAGAAACGACTATGACCACCTGCTGGGCGTCGCCCGCCGCTGGTCGCGCCGCCCCGATGAAGCCGAGGATCTGGTGCAGGAGGCGCTGCTCGAAGCCGTGCGCAGCGGGCACACCGATCCCGCCGGCAGCCCCGATACGCGCTGGCTGGCCGGCGTCATCCGCAATCGGGCGCGCCTGGCCGCCCGGGGCGCCAGCCGCCGCCAGCGCCGCGAGAGCCATTGGCAGGAATTGCGCCAGCACCCGGCCCCCCCGGCCGAGCCGCTCGATCTGGCCGCCATGCTCTCGGCCCTGCCCCCGTCGCTGAAAGCGGTCGCCGCACTGACCCTGTCCGGCCATAACCGCCGCGAAATCGCCTATCTGCTCGATTTGTCCGATGCCGCATTGCGCCAGCGCATCACCGCGCTCAAGCGCCATCTGACCGCCCAGGGCGTCGCCATGCCCGATGGCATGCCCGGCCTCAATCTCGATCTGGCCTATGGCCGCATCCGCGATGCCCTGCTGCCCGGCCTGCTGCGCCAGGGCGGCGTCTTCGCCAGCCATGACCCGGACGGACATTTATTCGTGGTGCGGGCTCACAAAATGCCAGTCGGCGGCAACTGATGGATAGGTCCCCCGGGGGACCTGTTCGAAAAGGACCTTTCATGCTCGCCCAACCGTCTGAAACCTGTCTCGTCTTTCATAGCCGCGATCTCGACCGGACCGCCCGCTTCTATCGCGACGTCTTCGGCTTTGACTTTGAACACCGCGGCAGCGGTGCCAGTCGCCTGCTGTTCCTGCGCCTCGGCCCGGTCTTCAGCATCAGCTTCATGGCCGGCACGCCCCAGCCGGGCACCAGCCTGCTGGTCACGTTCACCCTGCCAGATGGCGGCATCGCCGATGTCGTCGATGGCCTGGCGCGCCTGGGTGCCACCATCGTCGCCCCCGTGGGGGATGCGCCTGCCGGCAAGGGCGCGGCCTTTCGCGATCCCGACGACCATATCCTGGGCCTTTACCAGGCCGCCGATAAACCCCTGACCCTCCAGGAGAACACCCCATGAGCTTCAAGCCCAAAAGCGCCAGCATCGTCTTCTATGTCAGCGACATCGAACGCACCGAGGCTTTCTATCGCCGCACCTTCAATCTCGATCTGATCCGCCAGGATGGGGCCGAACCGTTCTGGCTGCAGGCCAGTCTGGCTGGTGGCCTCGAGCTGATCTTCTTCCAGATGGACGGCCAGCGCGGCAACACCCCGGCGCTGGTCTTCGATGTCGAAGGTGGCGGCATTGACGACATCGTTGCCGATCTGGTGGCCGAGGGCGTCACCATCGTCACCCCGGTATCGGAGGCACCCGGCGGCTGGAGTGCCGATTTTCTGGATCCCGATGGCTTTGGCCTGGGCCTCTGGCAGGCCGGCGAACTGCCCCGGTCACTGCGGTAAAACCGCGATCGGGCGGCTCTCGCGGGCCGCCCGCATTCCAGCCCTGCGCAAACGCCATCTTGTGTCGCGGCGCTCTGTGCTGTATTGGCACGCCCGACTGCGCCACTAACGCCCCTATTGGGTCGGCGCCCTGACATCCAGCATGGTTTGGCCGGTTCCGGTTCACAAGAGTATTCCTGTGGACGTGTTTTTGGGACCCCTGCTCAAGTCATGCCAACGAGGCTGACAAAACCACATGAGCTTGCGCAACATTGCCATCATTGCCCACGTTGACCACGGCAAGACGACACTGATCGACGTCCTTCTCAAGCAATCCGGCTCCTTCCGTGAAAACGAGCGCGTCGAAGAGCGCGCCATGGACTCCAACGACATCGAGCGCGAACGCGGGATCACCATTCTCGCCAAGGTGACCTCGCTGCTCTGGAAAGATACCCGCATCAATATCGTCGACACCCCCGGCCACGCCGACTTCGGCGGCGAAGTCGAGCGTATCCTGTCGATGGTCGATGGCGTGGTGATCCTGGTGGACGCGGCCGAAGGCCCGATGCCCCAGACCAAGTTCGTGCTCGGCAAGGCGCTGGCCCAGGGCCTGCGCCCGATCGTGGCGATCAACAAGATCGACAAGTCCGACGAGCGGCACCTCGAAGTGCTCGAAGAAATCTTCGACCTGTTCATCGCCCTCGATGCGACCCCCGAACAGCTGGACTTCCCGGTGCTTTACGGCGCTGCCAAGCTCGGCTGGATGGCCAGCGAGCCCGATGGCGCCCGCGAAAGCCTGGCCCCGCTGCTCGACAAGGTCGTCGAGCACGTGCCCGAGCCCAAGACCGAAACCGGCCCGTTCCGCATGCTGGTCACCACCATCGAGCGCAACCCCTTCCTGGGCCGCATCCTGACCGGCCGCGTCTTCTCGGGCTCCGTCAAGGCGGGCGATCCGATCCACACGCTCAGCCGTGAAGGCAAGATCATCGAGAAGGGCCGCGTCTCCAAGGTCCTGGCCTTCCGTGGCCTGGAGCGCACCCCGGTTGATGTCGGTGAAGCCGGCGACATCGTCGCCATTGCGGGTCTCGAGACCACCACCGTTGCCGATACCATTTCGGTACCGTCCAATATGGAGCCGATCGCGTCCAAGCCGATCGATCCCCCGACCCTGTCGGTCACCTTCCGCATCAATGACGGCCCGCTGGCCGGCCGTGAAGGCGACAAGGTGCAGAGCCGCGTCATCCGTGAACGCCTGATGCGCGAAGCCGAGGGCAACGTCGCCATCAAGGTGACGCCGGGCGATGACAATGACTCCTTCGACGTGGCCGGCCGTGGCGAATTGCAGCTGGCCGTGCTGATCGAAAACATGCGCCGCGAAGGCTTCGAGCTCACCATTGGTCGCCCCAAGGTGCTGTTCAAGGAAGAGAACGGCGAGAAGCTGGAGCCGATCGAGGAAGTCATCATCGACGTCGATGACGAACACACCGGCACGGTCGTTCAGAAGATGACCGAGCGGAAGGGCGAACTGGTCGAGATGCGTCCGTCCGGCGTTGGCCGGACCCGTATTCGCCTGCTGGTTCCCACCCGCTCGCTGATCGGCTACCAGCCCGAGCTGCTGAGCGACACCCGCGGCACCGCCATCTTCAACCGCCTGTTCCACTCCTTCGCCCCGTTCAAGGGCGAATTGCCAGGCCGTCGCACCGGCGTGCTGATCTCGAACGGCACCGGCCAGTCCGTCGCCTTCGCGCTGTGGAACCTGGAAGATCGCGGCCCGATCATGATCGACGCTGGCGTCGACATCTATGAAGGCATGATCATCGGCGAGCACAGCCGCGACAACGACCTTGAGGTCAACGCCCTCAAGGGCAAGCAGCTGACCAATATCCGCACCACGTCCAAGGACGAAGCGGTGCGCCTGACCACGCCCAAGAAGCTGACCCTCGAGCAGTCGCTCGGCTACATCGCCGAAGACGAATATGTCGAGGTGACGCCCAAGTCGATCCGCCTGCGCAAGATCTGGCTCGATCCCAACGATCGCAAGCGCGCCCTGCGCTCCAAGGCAAGCTAAACAATCAGGGGCCCCACGGAAACGTCGGGGCCCTTACTCTTTCTTGGTGTTTGGCCACCATCTTGCCACCGAGTTCGCTAGGAGTGCCCCCATGACCGACTGGATCATCCAAACCATCTCCGACTGGGGCTATCTCGGCATCTTCATGGTGATGCTGGCCGAGTCCATCTTTCCCCCCATTCCCTCCGAACTGATCATCCCCTTTGCCGGCTTTGCCGCCGCCAATGGCGATCTCCACTTCGCCGGGGTGCTGGCAGCCGCCACCTTCGGCGCCGTCGTCGGCATGCTGCCCTGGTACTATGCCGGGCGCCTGTTCGGGCTCGGGCGGGTGCGCCGCCTCGCCGACCGTTTCGGGCGTGTCATGACCATCAATGCCGAGGAAATCGACGTCGCCGTCGACTGGTTCCGCCGCTTCGGTCCCATCATCGTGCTGTTCGGCCGACTGATGCCGCTGATCCGGACGCTGATATCGATCCCCGCCGGCCTCGCCCGCATGCCGCTGCCCATCTTTCTGGCCGCCTCCACCACCGGCGCGCTGATCTGGAACCTCATCCTCACCTCGGCCGGCTACCTGCTGCACGAGCATTACGACCTGGTCGAAGTGATCCTGGATCCGCTGAGCTACATCGTGCTGGGCCTCGTCGTGCTGATCTACCTGGTGCGGCTGCTGATGTGGAAGCCAAGCAAGCCCGCCGCCTGACACCGCCCCTGCAGCCATCACCCCCACCGCATCACGCCCGCGCTTGACCCGAGGGGCCCTCTCGCAGAATGCAACCCGGCTTGCATTCTGCAACACCCATCCCCCGCAAATCGCGAAACTTTCCAAGACCTTAACGCAGAAAACCCCCGTTTTCCCGGCGCCGCGCACTTGGCACGCTTCCTGCAATTGTATGGATATCCGGGTTGTTGTTTTGCGTACCGGATGTCAGTCATTTGAGCCCTGCACCGTTTGACCCGGTGCGGGGCTCTTGGTTTGGCGGCGCGCGTCGTGCCCTTGTCCTGTGCCGTCCAACCCATTAGATAATCGGGACCTTTCATCGGAGACGCCCATGCGCGCCGTGCTCGACATCATCCTTCTCATCCTCCAGCTTTACTGGTGGGTCGTCCTGGCCATGATCATCATGAGCTGGCTGATCTCGTTCAACGTGATCAATACGCGCAATCAGTTCGTCGCCAGCGTCTGGCGCATCCTCAACCAGCTCACCGAGCCGGTGCTGCGCCCGATCCGCCGCGTCATGCCGAACTTTTCGGGGCTCGATATTTCCCCGATCATCCTGTTCCTGATCCTGTTCTTCATCGAACGCATCATCATCTATTACATCTATCCCAACGTGTTCTGATCTGTGGATCAGCCGTCCTGCTATCGGCTCAGCCCCACCGGGCTGAGCCTTTTTGTTCGCGTCACCCCCAATGCCGGCCGCGACGCCATCGAGGGTGTCGAACTTCGTGATGACGGCAGCGCCGTCCTCCGGCTCCGCGTCAAGGCCGTCCCTGACAAGGGCCGCGCCAACGCCGCCGTCATCGCCCTGCTCGCCAAGGCCCTCGGCATCCCCAAATCCGCCATCACCCTCACCGCCGGCGACACCGCCCGCCAGAAAACCCTCGCCCTGTCGGGCGATGGACCAGCCCTCGCCATCGCCATCGCCGCCCTGAGCTGATCCTCCCGCGCTGCAGAACGCCCCACCCAAACCACCCGCCTGCGCCTCCCTCCCCCTTGAGGGGAGGGAATGAGGGAGGGGGTCGTGGGGCTTCTGCGCAAAACCAGGCCCCCCACGCCAGCCCTCCCCTCAAGCGGGAGGGCGCCCAGGCGCCGCTGGCCCCTGCTCGCCTTCACCCCAACCTGCGACAATTCATCGCAATATCCATTGCTTAACCAACCAATCCCGCTAATCTCGACCACGGAAGGGGCTCTTGGAGGGTAGGCTCTTGCCGGTTGGAGGACCGGCCAGGTCTGCGATTGAGTCCCTGGAGGAACACCGAGAGGGACTATAAGAATGACTTTGGCACTCTGGCTGATCGTCGTCTGTGGCGGTCTGTCTATCGTTTATGGCGTGGTGACCACGCAAAGCCTCATGGCCGCCGATGCGGGGTCAGCCCGCATGCAGGAGATTTCAGCCGCCGTCCGCGAGGGCGCATCGGCCTATCTCAAACGCCAATACACCACCATCGCCATTGTCGGCGTGGTCATCCTGATCGCCGCCTGGTTCCTCTTGGGGATCTATGCCGCCATCGGCTTCCTGATCGGCGCCGTGCTCTCGGGCGCTGCCGGTTTCATCGGCATGAACGTCTCGGTCCGCGCCAATGTGCGTGTCGCCCAGGCCGCCACCACCTCGCTCGCCAAGGGGCTCGACCTTGCCTTCAAATCCGGCGCCGTCACCGGCATGCTGGTGGCCGGGCTCGGCCTTCTCGGCGTCACCCTCTACTTCATGGTGCTCACCGGCATGGGCTATGCCCCCACCAGCCGCACCGTCATCGATGCGCTGGTCGCCCTCAGCTTCGGCGCCTCGCTGATCTCGATCTTCGCCCGTCTCGGCGGCGGCATCTTCACCAAGGGTGCCGACGTCGGCGGCGACATGGTCGGCAAGGTCGAAGCCGGCATTCCCGAAGACGATCCGCGCAACCCCGCCACCATTGCCGACAATGTCGGTGATAATGTTGGCGATTGCGCCGGCATGGCCGCCGATCTGTTCGAAACCTATGTGGTGACCATCGTTGCCACCATGGTGCTGGCCGCCATCATCCTGCCCGAACAGCTCCGGCTGATGGGCATGGTCCTGCCCCTGGCCATTGGCGGCGCTTGTGTCGTCACCTCGATCATCGGCACCTATTTCGTCAAGCTGGGCGCCTCCAACAACATCATGGGCGCCCTCTACAAGGGCATCATCGCCACCGGCGTGCTGTCGCTGATCGCCCTGCTGCCGGTGCTGTGGTTCGTCTTCGGCGACCTCAATCTCGTCATCGAGGCCAATGACCGGACCTTCACCCCCTGGAGCCTGTTCTGGTGCGGCGTCGCGGGCCTGGTCATCACCGGCCTCATCATCGTCATCACCGAATATTACACCGGCACCGGTCGCCGCCCGGTCAATTCCATCGCCGAAGCCTCGGTAACCGGCCATGGCACCAACGTCATCCAGGGCCTGGCCGTCTCGCTCGAATCCACCGCCCTGCCGGCGCTGGTCATCATCGGCGGCATCATCGTCACCTATAATCTCGCCGGCCTGTTCGGCATTGCCTTCGCCGTCGCCACCATGCTGGCTCTGGCCGGCATCGTCGTGGCGCTCGATGCCTTCGGCCCCGTCACCGACAATGCCGGCGGCATTGCCGAAATGGCCGGTCTCGACAAGGAAGTGCGCCACAATACCGACGCGCTCGACGCCGTCGGCAATACCACCAAGGCCGTCACCAAGGGCTATGCCATCGGTTCGGCCGGCCTCGGCGCCCTGGTGCTGTTCGCCGCCTATACCCAGGACCTGATCTACTTCTCGGGCCTGCCCGATGCGCCAGCCATCTTCCAGGGCATGGGCACGCTGACCTTCTCGCTGGCCGATCCCTATGTCGTGGTGGGCCTGTTGTTCGGTGGCCTCTTGCCCTTCCTGTTCGGCGGCATGAGCATGACCGCCGTCGGCCGCGCCGCCCAGTCGGTGGTGGTGGAAGTGCGCCGCCAGTTCAAGGAACGCCCCGGCATCATGGCCGGCACCGAAAAGCCCGACTATGGCCGGGCCGTCGACATGCTGACCAAGGCCGCCATTCGCGAGATGATCGTCCCCTCGCTGCTGCCGGTGCTCAGCCCCATCGTCGTCTTCTTCCTGATCAACTGGATCGCCGGCCCGGCCGCCGGCTTCTCGGCCCTCGGCGCCATGCTGATGGGTGTCATCGTCACCGGCCTCTTCGTCGCCATCTCCATGACCGCCGGCGGCGGCGCCTGGGACAATGCCAAGAAGAGCTTTGAGGACGGTTTCACCGACAGCCACGGCGTCACCCACCACAAGGGCGGCGATGCCCACAAGGCCTCCGTTACCGGCGACACCGTCGGCGACCCCTACAAGGACACGGCCGGCCCGGCCGTCAACCCGATGATCAAGATCACCAATATCGTGGCGCTCCTGCTCCTCGCCGTCCTGGCCCATCTGGGCTAACGAGGCATCCGCCTCGACCGAACCTGAAGAAGGCCCGGGGGTTTCCCGGGCCTTCGCTCTTCAGGGATCCCCCTAAAACTCCCGATCATGCCCGGTCGCCAGCTTCTCGCGCGCCAAATGGATCGCGTGCAGCGCATCGAACGGCGCGCTCGCCCACCCACGATGTCATCCCGGCGCAGGCCGGGATCCATGTCCGTGGCCCGCCGCATCATCCAGCGCCCGGGATAGCCTTCAGAATGGATTCCGGCCTGCGCCGGAATGACCCGGTGTGAAACGAGACGGGCTACTGATCTAAGGCTCCTGCCTTTCTCTCCCGTCTCGGCGACAAAAAATCTCATCCCTTCTGTCGAACTCTCCCCACCCGGCTCGTCGCCTGTGTGACAATGACAAAACCCGAGGGAGACTCCCGATGCGCAAGCTGATTGCCGGCCTGTTCTATTCCATCGATGGCGTTGCCGAGGCGCCCGACCAATTCCAGTTCGACAGCTTTGACGACGATCTCGGCGCCGAGCTGACCAAGGTGCAGCAGATTACCGACACGGTCCTGATGGGCCGCGTCGGCTACCAGGATTGGGCCGGATATTGGCCGACCGCCGCCCAGGACGGCGACTTTGCCGATTTCATCAATGCCGTGCCCAAATTCGTCGCCTCGCGCACCCTGACCGGGCCGCTGGCCTGGAGCAATTCCAGCCTGATCAAGGGTGATCTCGAAACCTTCGTCCGCGATCTCAAGGCCCAGGACGGCGGCACTATCGCCGTCATGGGCGGCATGTCACTGGTCCGCCAGCTGCTCTATGCCGGCCTTCTGGACGAGCTAATGCTGATCATCCACCCCGTCATCTCCGGCGCCAACCGCCGCCCGCTCTTCCTGCCCGATGGCCCCACCACCCGTCTCGACCTGAAAGCCTCCCAGCATACCTCCAAGGGCAACATGGTGCTGACCTACGGCCTGCGGGCGGCCTAGGCACCTATCCCGCCGCAACACCGTCATCCCGGCGCCAGCCGGGATCCAGTTTCCTTCCACATCCCCAAACTGGCCCCCGGCTTGCGCCGGGGCGACGCCGAGTTTGTGGCGACACCATCGTCCTGCCCAACACCCTCAGTCATCGTCCCCTCCCCCTTGAGGGGCTTCCAAGCGGCCCGGAGGGACAAATCGCTCCAGTGGAGCGATTTGAGTGCGGAAGGCCATGAGAGCTATGCTCGAATGGCTGGCTAGGGTGGGGGTGCTGCGGTTGCCGCGAGGCGGGAGCGTGTGGAGGGCGCAGAACCCCCACCCTTGATCCCTCCCCTCAAGGGGGAGGGAGCCGACTGCAAATTCGTCATCAATCTGTCGGCCGGCCTCTCCCCTTGTGAGGGTGGGGTCACCAAACCAGGCCCTCAACGCCGTCATCCCGGCGAAAGCAGGGAAACTGACCCCGGCTTTCGCCGGGGTGACGCGGTGTGTGTGGCGGCACCGCGCCGGTGTCCCCCAAAACCGCCCCCCGCAGTCTGCGTCCCCTCCCCCTTGAGGGGAGGGTCAGGGTGGGGGTGCTGCAGTTCCATCTCCCCATCCATGCAGCCCGGTGAGGACTGATGGCCAAGTACCAAACTCAAAACTTATCCCCCTCCCACCACACCTCCCGCATACTCACCCCCATTCCCGCACTTCTACTGCGCGGTCGCGACGAACGGTCGGTGCGGGGAATGCCGGTGGGAGTGGGGTCGCCCGCTCCCGGTGGGCGACACCGTCAGTATCGGCTGAAAAACCGCCGCCCCTGGTTCGGTCCCGCATAAAATACCGGCGCGATGGCGAGGCTCTGCCTCATTTCATTGCGGACTACCCGCTCGGGGCAAAAGCCTCGCCATCCCCGCACTTCGGCTACGAAGTGCCCCGCATTTCCCGCTGAAGCGCTGTGCGCTTCGGCTGAAATGCCCAGCACTTCCGAAACCGCGTCCGGCGGCGCCTGCGCTCGCGCTTGTGCACGTCCACACCTTGGCAACGACTTTTCCCGCCCGCGCTATCCCCGCTCCCCCTTGCCTCGTATACGATAGCTCCACTTGGCATGGAGACGATGATGGACCTGTTTGTCGGCATTCTGGTGATCCTGGCGCTGATCGCGATCAGCGTGGTCATTTCGCTGTCCGAAATCGCCTTTGCCGCGGCGCGCGAAGTGCGCATCAGGGCGCTGGCCGAAGGTGGCAACCGCCGCGCCCAGCGCTTCGTCGCCCTGCGCGGCGATGCCAGTCGCGTCATCACCGCGCTGCAGATCTGCATGAATGCCGTGTCGATCCTGGCCGGTATTGTCGGCGAGAGCCTGTTTGGCCAGGTATTTGCCCAATTGTTCACGCTGATCGGCGTCGGCGAGGCCGCCCCGCTGGCCGGCTCGATTACCGCCTTCGTCCTGCTGACCGGCAGTTTTGTGCTGTTTGCCGACCTGATTCCCAAGAAGATCGCCATGCTGGTGCCCGAAGAAGTGGCGCTGGCGGTTGGCTGGTTCCCGTTTTACGCCGTGCGCGTGCTGGGCCCGCTGGTCTGGTTCTTCGCCACCATTTCGGACTGGTTCATCAGCCTCTTGCACCTGCAACCCTCGATCGAGCGCGATCAGGTCACCTCCGAGGATTTCCGCATGATTCTCGCCGGCGGCGCCGAATCGGGCGCGCTGATGAAGAACGAGCATCGCCTGATCGAAAATGTTCTGGCGCTGGAGCGCCGCAGCGTCACCTCGGTGATGACCATTCGCGACGACATCGTCTATCTCGATATTCGCGAGCCGCCCGAAGTGCAGCGCGAAAAGGTGCAGCGCCGCCCGTTTTCGCATTACCCCATCTGCGATGGCGGCATCGATGCGGTCATTGGCTGCGTGCGCGCCGAGGATGTTTTGGCCACCGCCATCGATGGCGTCGATCACATCGATTTCGCCAAGGCGCGCCGCGATGTGCTTTCGGTGCCCGATACGCTCAATATCTGGGAAGTGCTGGCCGAATTTCAGGCCCAGGGCACCGGCTTTGCCCTGGTGGTCAGCGAATATGCGCTGGTGGTCGGCGTCGTCACCTTCAAGGACCTGATGGGCGCGCTGATGCAGGGCCTGGCCAATCCCTTCGAGGAACAACCGATCCTGCGCCGGGACGACCAGACCTGGCTGATCGATGGGATGACGCCGCTGGTCGATGTGGTGCGCGCGCTGGCGATGCGGACCCTGCCGGCCGAAGGCGCCTATGAAACCATTGGCGGCTTCATCGTGCATCGCCTGCGCCGCGCCGCCCGCAAGGGCGACAAGGTCGAGGAGGGTGGCTATATCTTTGAAGTCGTCGACGCCGACCGCATGCGCCTCAATCAGCTGCTGGTGACCAAGAAGGGCGCCGCCGCAGCCGATCAAAAACTCAAGGCCCCGGCCAAGTAGACGCCGAAAAACGCAGGCAGTTCACAAAGCGGCCGCGCTGCTATAGGTTGCGCGCCATTCGATCATCTTGCCGATGTTGAGCGCCCGGGTTTTCCCGGCGCCCCACCGGCACTGATCTCAACATACCCGGATGAGACCAGCCGACAGTTTCGGCCCCTCTGCGGGGCTGCCCAGGAGCCTTCATGGCCAAAGAAGACGTGCTCGAATTTCCGGGCATCGTGACCGAACTGCTTCCCAACGCGACCTTCCGGGTCAAGCTTGAGAACGAGCATGTGATCATCGCTCACACCGCCGGCAAGCTGCGCAAGAACCGCATTCGCGTGCTGGCTGGCGACAAGGTGCTGTGCGAAATGACGCCCTATGACCTGACCAAGGGCCGGCTGACCTACCGCTTCCGCTAACGTCAGGGCTGACGCCCAGCTCAGCCCGGCCTGCCGGACTTGAGATTGGCCCAGTACAAGACGCCAAAGCCGACCAGCGTCACCACCACGCCAATCACCAGCCATTGGCTGTGACCGGACATGGGACTGCCGCCCACAATATTGGCGCCCTGCAAGACCCACAGCCCACCCACGAGGATGCAGGCCAGTCCGGCAATATTCTTGATCAGGGTCATCACCATCCTCGCCATTCTGCGCGAACGATGCGCCCGGCCTCGGCGCCGGGCAAATCACGATTGTGGGTTCGATCCCTGAAGCCGCGCCAGCTGCTCGAACGCCGTGAATCCGGCTACGCCGCAATCCAGTAGCGCCAGGATCGCCGCCGCACATTGCTCGGACGAGAGCTGCGCCGTATCGACGTCAAGGTCATAGATCCCGGGGCGATGCACCCCATCCTGCCAGCGCCGCACCGGTTCGGGCACGCTCCCATCGCTGCTGCTGGCGTAAATGCCCTGCGGATCGGCATTGCGCCGCGCCATGATCACCTCGATCGGGCAGTGGATGCCGACAAACAGCACCGGCAAACCCGCGAGGCGACGGGCGCAATCCGGCAAGATGCCGAGCGGCGTGGAGTAAGAATCGTGATGGCCGAGATCGGCCACCACATCGAGCCCCAACCGGGCATGGGCGGCAATGCTGTCATAAAGGCCGGCAAACAGGACCGGCAGCATCGGCTCCAGGTCGGGCCGCTCGCCGCCGGGCCGCAGGCCAATGCCGGGCAGCAACTGGCGCGGCATTGCCTTGGCATAGACATCGACCCCCAGATTGATCCAGGGGCCGGTCTGCTGCAACGCCGCCACGATCGAGGATTTTCCCGAGCGCGGCACCCCGTTCAGGATAACAATCCGTCCGGGCCTGGCGGTCATCTCACTTGGCGTTCTTGGCCATTTCGATGGAGTCGAGGATCACCTTCCTGGCGTCGGCCAGATTGCCGATACCATTGATCTTGGCCCACTTGCCGGGTTCCAGATCCTTGTAATGGGTGAAGAAGTGCTTGACCCGCTCCAGCTGGATTTCCGGCATGTCGCCGATATCGAGGATGTGGTCATACATGCGCGTCAGCTTGGACACCGGCACGGCAATGATCTTTTCATCCTGGCCGCCATCGTCTTCCATGAACAGCACGCCGACCGGGCGCGAGCGCACCACGGCGCCGGGCACCAGCGGGCGGGTATTCATCACGATGACGTCGAGCGGATCGCCATCGCCGCACAGGGTGTGCGGCACGAAGCCGTAATTGCCCGGATAACGCATCGGCGTATAGAGGAACCGGTCGACGAACAGGGCGCCACTGGCCTTGTCGATCTCGTACTTGATCGGCTCGCCGCCCAAGGGCACTTCGATGATCACATTGAGGTCTTCGGGCGGATTACTGCCGGTCGGGATGGCGTCGATGTTCATTTGGCTCTTCCGGGGAGGATGGGAGGATCTCCCGCGTTCTGCCTAGAACAGGCCGCAAAAGCAAGCCATATTGCCGCCCGAGCCACGAGATGCCGGAGAAGCGCCATGCCGAAATCCCTGCCGGTCCTGCTGGCTGCCGCCGCCCTTCTGGGGCTCGCTGCACCAGCCCAGGCAGCCTTTGACAGCGCCTATACCGACATCAATCTGGACAAGTGCCTGCTGCTGCAGGCCGATGATTTTGGCGCCAGCTGGGCCTGCCCCGGCTATAAGGGCTATCCGCTCAAGGTGGCGGAAAGCGATCTCCGCTTCATCCTCTCCTATGGCTTCAACCAGGCCAGGGAACCGCTGCGCGGCCAGACCCTGCCGCCGTTCAACCATCTCGGCCCCAAGATGGAATGGCGCCTGTCCAATGCCTCGGGCCGCTGGATGCCCATCGCCACCATCGTGCGCTATTTCACGCAGAACCCTGAAACGAGCGAAGAGACCAACGAAGTGCTGGTGGTAACCCAGCTGGTCGATGGCCAGACCTGCCACATCGCCTATATCGATGCGCTGGCCAATGCCAACGCCAATGAGCTGGCCCGGCAGGCCGCCGACAGGGCCGGCAGCTTTGATTGCGTCGATGATGAGGTGGAGATCCTCGGCAGGTTTGCCGCCTGGGCGCCCTAAGCGCCTGGCTTAGCCGGCGGCTTGCGGGCCCGATTTGCTGATCTGGCGGCGCAGCATGGTGCGATCGCGGGCCGAGACCCCGATCAGCTCGGCAATCCGCCACACCATATTGTCTTCCAGCTCGTGGTTGTTCTTGTCGGCGAACACCACCTGCCACATCATCCGCACGATCTCGAGACGATCGGCACTGTCCAGCGAAGACAGCGCCGAGGTGAACTTGTAGAAGTCCACCGCCTCGGCATCGCGCAGCGCCGCTTCGCGCACCAGCCGCTCGACCGATGCTTCGTCCATTTCATAATGGCTCTGCAGCGCCACCTTGATGGCCTTGCGCTCCTCGTCCTTCATCTGCCCGTCGACCGCCGCCAGATGCACCAGCAAAGCCGCGACCGCCAATTTGGGATCGTGAATGCTCAGGGCCGCTTCAGGTTTTTGGAACAGGCGGGTCAGGGCCTCGAACATGGCAAGGGCCTCCTTTCGAGAGCGGCGAACGTCGATGATGTGGGCGCGCGCCGGGAGGCAGGCAGACGCAGGATAGTCAGGCCACCCACCCGGCTCAATGCCTGCCAGACCCACTCACGCGCTCTTGACCCGTCGTGATGCACCCCCGCCACACCGAAGCCTGCGGAAAAGACTCAGCTTGACTCTTCGCAGTCATTATTGTTCCCTATTTGTTCTAATTTAGTGCTGCATGGATGCCTCATTTCTCCGAGGCTGGCAGCCAATCGAACAGGAGGTTCGGCAATGACGAGCCTTGCACGCATGGACCGGCTGGCAGCGTTGCGCGCCACTATCGCCGACATCGAACGACGGCCGGCGCTGGCCGAGGCGGCCGCAACGCCACAAAGCGGGGCCGACGGCTTCATCCTGCCCACCCCCGGACTGGTTCAGGAGGTTTTTACCGATGAACGCCGCCATGCCGGGGCCACGCTGGGCTTTGCCCTGGCGCAGGCGCGCGGCCTGTTGAGCGCTGAACGCCCAGCCGTGGTTTACCTGCAATTACAGGCCGAGGCCCAGGAAATGGGACTGCCCTATGGGCCGGGTCTGGTCAGTCTGGGCTTTGACCCGGCAGCCCTGGTGCTCATCCGCCCGGCCAATATCGTCGAACTGCTCTGGGCGGCGGAGGAGGCCATTGCCTGCCGCGCCGTTGCCGCCGTGCTGGCCGATGTCGCCGGTCAGCCCAAGGCGCTCAATTTCACCGCCAGCCGCCGGCTCAGCCTGCGCGCGGCCAGCAGCGGCGCATCGGCGTTTTTCCTGCGCTATGGCGCCTGGCGAGAGGCCAGCGCCGCCCAATTGCGCTGGCATATTGCCCCCGCGCTCAGCGGGCCTCTGTCCTTCGATGCCCGCGCTTCCGGCGAAACCCGCTGGCAGGCCCGGCTGGAAAAGGGCGCGATCACCAATACGCATAATCAGGAGTGGCTGCTGGAGTGGACTGAAAATGGCTTTGAGATCATCGATACTGGCAGCGCCAGCCCAGCCCAGCCTCTTGCCCAGCCGGCGCTATCTCGCCCTGTTCCTGCCGACCTGGCCGACCGACATCCTCAGACGGCGTGAGCCGGAGCTGACCGGCCCCATCGTGCTTTACGAACATATCAAGGGCGGCCTGCGCCTGGCGGCCATCGACGGCCAGGCGGCAAGCCTCAAGCTCAGTGTCGGACAGAACCTGGCCGATGCCCGCGCCATGGTGCCAGGTCTTACCGTCCGCGAGATCGACCGTCCCTGGCTTGCCGCCATATTCGCCGATTTTGCCGACTGGCACTCCAATGCCAGTCCCCTGGTCGCGGTCATGGATGATATGACCGCCTTTGGCGATCTTGTGCTCGATATCACCGGCGTAGCGCATCTGTTCGGTGGCGAAGCGCCGATGCTGCGCACCCTGCTGACCCGCCTGCGCGCGCTGGGCTATACCGTAGCTGGCGCCATCGCCTCCACTATCGGCGCCGCCTGGGCGGTCAGCCACTTTGCCCGCAGCCAGGTGGTGCCACCCGATCAGACCGCCGCCGTACTGGACCCGCTCTCTGTCGCCGCACTGCGCCTCAATCCGCAACAGGCCGCCGGGCTGACCCAGATGGGGCTCAAGCAGATCGGCCAATTGCCGGGCCGCGACCGCAAGGCCCTGCAGGCGCGCTTTGGCGTCAGCCTGCTCCAACGCCTCGACCAGGCCTATGGGCGGGCCGAGGAACGGCTGACGCCACGCCTGCCTTTGGCCGAACGCCATGCCGAACGGCGCTTTGTCGAACCGATCGGGCTGATGGATGACGTGTTGATGTGCGCCCATGACCTCGCCATCCAGCTGGGTCTGCGGCTCGAAGGCGAAGGGCTGGGCGCCCAGGCCTTCCATCTCTTCCTTTATCGGGTGGACCACCAGGTCATGACCATGTCGGTCAATTCTGGCCGTCCCACGCGCGACCCCGCCCATATCGCGCGCCTGTTCGCCAATCGCTCCGAACGGCTGCAGGGCGATTATGATGCCGGTTTCGGCATCGACATGATCCGGCTGGCGGCCAGTTCGGTCACGCAACTGGATGCGCTGCAACTGGGCGCCTTTGTCGCCCAGGACGGCGCCGAAGATCTCGACCGGCTCTATGACCGGGTCAGCAGCCGGCTGGGGCCACTGGCCGTGGTGCGCAGCAAATTCGTCAACACCCATATCCCCGAGCGCGCCGTCAAACTCGAGCCGGTCATTGCCCGCACCGCCGACGATCCGCACGCTGCGCCCGACCCGACCCGCCTCCGGCCGCTGCGCCTGCTGCCGGCGCCCGAACCGATCACCGTTTTCGCCCAGGTGCCCGATGGCCCGCCCAATTCCATGGTCTGGCGCCGCGTCAGCTACAAATTCGTCAAGGCCTCCGGCCCCGAACGGCTGGCCACCGAATGGTGGCGTGCCGGCAGGCAATTGCAATTGCTGGGCAGCGACAACCATCAGAAAGGAGACGACGTCACCGCGGCACAAGAGGCGCTGTCCGAGCAATCGCCGGCCTATCGGGAAGGCCAGTACAGCCGGGACTATTATATTGCCGAGGACAGCAGTGGCCGCCGCTTCTGGCTGTTTCGCCAGGGCCTGTTCGGCTATGCGAGCCAACTGGATTGGTACATGCAGGGGTTTTTCCCGTGAGCCGCGTCGTCGCGCTGCCCGAACGCCCCGCCAGACCGGCGGCGGGGCTGCCCACCGCGCCCGCCTATGCCGAACTGGTGACGACTTCCAATTTCTCGTTCCTGCGCGCCGGATCGCATCCCGAAGAGCTGGTGGCGGCTGCGCTGGCGCTCGGCCTCAATGGCCTGGGTCTGTGCGACCGCAATACCTTTGCCGGCGTGGTGCGCGGCTTTGCGGCGCTCCGCGATCTCAAGCCCGCCGATTCCAACTTCCGCTATGTCGTGGGCACACGGCTCTGCTTTGCCGATGGCACGCCCGACATCACCGCCTATCCGAGCGACCGGCAGGCCTATGGCCGGCTCTGCCAATTGTTGAGCGCCGGCAACATGGCCGGGGCCAAAGGCTATTGCCACCTCACTTTCGATGACCTCCGCGCTGCGACTGAAGGCCAGCTGTTCATCGTCCACTTCGACGAAGCCGCGCCGCATCAATCCCGCCTCACCCTGCAAAGGCTGGTGCAACTGGCGCCCGATCGTGTCTGGCTGGCGGCTGCCTGTCGCTTTCAAGGTCATGACCGGGCCCGCCTGGCGCGCTTGGCAGCGCTGGCGGAGCAGTTCCGCATTCCCCTGATCGCGGTCAATGACGTGCTCTATCACGAACCGGGCCGGCGCATCCTGCAGGATGTGGTGACCTGCATCCGCGAACACCTGACCATTGCCGAAGCCGGCCGGCGGCTTGAAGCCCATGCCGAGCGCCATCTCAAGCCGCCCATGGAAATGGCGCGCCTGTTCGCCGCCTATCCCGATGCCATCGCCCAGACCCAGACCCTCCTGTCGCGCATCGCATTCTCGCTGGAGCAGCTGCGCTACAATTATCCCGAGGAAACCGTGGGGAATGGCGAAACCGCCCAGCAGACGCTGGAGCGCCTGACCTGGATCGGTGCGCAGAAGCGCTATCCCGCCGGCGTCCCCGACGCGATCAAGGCCAGCCTGTGGAAGGAACTCTGCCTCATCGGTTACAAGGGCTATGCCGCCTATTTCCTGACCGTGCATGACATTGTTCAATATGCCCGCCATGAGCGGCAGATCCTGTGCCAGGGGCGTGGCTCCGCCGCCAATTCGGCGGTGTGTTTTTGCCTGGAAATTACCGAGGTCGATCCGGCCACAGCCAATCTGGTCTTTGGCCGCTTCATCTCCACCGAACGCGACGAGCCGCCCGATATCGACGTCGATTTCGAGCACGAGCGGCGCGAAGAGGTGATGCAATATATCTATGGCAAATATGGCGGCAACCACACCGGGCTGACCGCCAACGTCATCTCCTACCGCACTAAAAGCGCCATCCGCGAGACCTGCAAGGTATTCGGGATTTCCGATGACACCATTGCCGCACTCAACCAGTTGCACTGGGGCTGGTCCAGCGACGTCCAGACCCAGTCCATGCGCGATGCCGGGCTTGATCCCGCCGATCCCACCCTTGCCATGGCCATGGAGGTCGCACGGGCGCTACGCGGTTTTCCCCGGCACTTGTCCCAGCATGTCGGCGGCTTCGTCATCACCCGCGACCCGCTCAACCAACTCGTTCCCATCGGCCAGACCGCCATGGACAGCCGCACCATCGTCGAATGGAACAAGGACGATATCGACACCCTGGGCATCCTCAAGGTCGATATCCTGGCGCTCGGCATGCTGTCCTGCCTGCGCCGCGCCTTCGAGATGATGCATGTCCATTATGGCCTGGACCTGAAACTTGTCGATCTGCTGGCCGAAGAGAAGGACCCCGATCAGTCCAAGAAGGCCCGCGTCTATGCCATGACCCACCGCGCCGATACGATCGGCGTGTTCCAGATCGAAAGCCGCGCGCAGATGTCGATGCTGCCGCGTCTCAAGCCCACCAAGTTCTATGATCTGGTCATCGAGGTCGCCATCGTCCGGCCCGGTCCGATCCAGGGTGGCATGGTGCATCCCTATCTGCAGCGCCGCCTGGGCAATCAGGAGGTCAACTACCCCTCGCCGGAACTTCAGGCGGTACTGGAGCGAACCCTGGGCATTCCCCTGTTTCAGGAACAGGCCATGCAGATCGCCATTGTCGGCGCCGGCTTTTCGGCCGGCAAGGCCGACCAGTTACGCCGCGCCATGGCGGCGTGGCGGCGCACCGGCAAGATTGCCCAGTTCGGCGATGAGTTCATCTCCGGCATGCTCGCCAACGGCTATCCGCTCGAATTCGCCAAGGCCAGTTTTGCCCAGATCCAGGGCTTTGCCGAATATGGCTTTCCCGAAAGCCATGCCGCTTCGTTTGCCCTCCTTGTCTACGCCTCGTGCTGGCTCAAATGCCATTACCCCGATGTGTTCGCCACCGCCCTGCTCAATAGCCAGCCGATGGGCTTTTATGCCCCCTCCCAGATCATCCGCGACGCCCAGGAGCATGGCGTCGAAATCCGCCCTGTCGACGTCAACCTGTCCGATCTCGAAAGCGTCCTCGAGGAAGGCAGCCGCCCGGCCAACCAGTGCCTGTGGCCCCAGCATGCCGATATGATCGATGATATCCGCTCCACCAAGGCGATCCGGCTGGGCCTGTCCTTTGCCGAAGGCCTCAGGGAGGGCGATGCCAATATCATCATTGCCCGGCGCGGCGCTGGCTATGATTCGGTGCGCGACCTCTGGCTGCGCACCGGCCTGGGCCCCGCCATCCTCGAACGACTGGCCAATGCCGATGCCTTTGCCTCGCTCGGCCTCAGCCGCCGCGATGCGCTCTGGGCGATCAAGGGTCTCATGGGCACGGAAGGGGCGCAGACCCTGCCCCTGTTTGCCAGCGCCGATGGCCCGCGGGGTACACCGGAGGCCGATGCCGAACTCCCCCCCATGCCGCCAGGTGAATCGGTGATCCATGACTATCGGCACCTGTCCTATTCGCTCAAGGGCCACCCAGTCCAGTTCCTGCGCCCCTTGCTGGAGCAGCGGCGGATCGTGCGGGCCGCCGAGTTGATCAATGCCGAGCCGGGGCGCTTTATCGAAGTGGCCGGGCTGGTGCTGGTGCGCCAGCGGCCCGGCACGGCCAGCGGGGTGATCTTTGCGACCCTGGAGGACGAGACCGGCATCGCCAATATCGTCATCTGGCCAAAGGTGTTTGAAGCCAATCGCCGCATCGTGCTGGGGTCACGCCTGCTGGCGGTACGCGGCCAGTTGCAGCGCGAGGGCCTGGTCATTCACATCATCGCCAGGGAACTGACCGACATGACCCGGCATCTGCTCGATCTGGCGGCTGGACAGGACATGGGCGATGCCATTCTCGCCCGCGGCGACGAAGGCAGGACCGGCTCGCCCCCAGGGCGCGACCGGCCGGCGCTGCTGCAGATCGAGGCCGCCCGCCGCCAGGCTTACGCGGCGCTGCCGGGGGGACGTAATTTTCATTGAGGCTAGACCAGGATGGTGTCGATCACCTTGGCCAAGGCCATGTCCTTGGTGGTGAGGCCGCCCGCATCATGGGTGGTCAGCACAATTGTCACCCGATTATAGCTATTGGACCATTCCGGATGGTGCCCGGCGCTCTCGGCAGCCAGCGCCACGCGGGTCATGAACGCAAAAGCTTCGGAAAAGTCCTTGAATTTGAACACATGGCTGATGGCATCGCCGGCTTCGTCATAGACCCAGCCATTGAGCCCCCCAAGCGCCCGTTCCCTTTGCGTGCTGCTGAGCTTGTCCGCCATCCTGCTTTCCAATCATCTTGGTCAAAACCCAGCACTAGCGAGGCAAAACGACTGTTCCATGGCGATCTGCAGGCAGATCAGCACATCGGCGCCCTTGCCCCCCGGCGCGCCATACCCGGGCGCGGATTTCCAACAAGTGCGAAAAATGCCGGGCGAAAACGATGCACTTCATTAAAGTGCCATTCACCGTCGTGAACGGATTCATCACCTCTTTGCGTCCAAGCTGTCGTCTAGCAAGATGATCTTAACGTGCTGCGGGCCTGATCAGCTCGTAACTTGGGGTGCCCCGCGTGCTTGCTTCGGCTCGCAAATCGATGCCGACACTGGATTATGTGTCGATCGTCCGGTCTGTCTATGGCGATAGACGGGCGCTGCTGGCTGGCGCCTTCGCCAGCGCGCTTGCCGCTGGCCTGTCGGCATACAAGGCCCAATCGCTCGCCCTTTATCTTGTCGCCCTGGCATTTCTCGGCGTTGGCCTGATCCGCTATCTCAACATGCGCGCCTTCTGGAAGGCGGCCATCGAGAGCGATGACGCTGAGGCCGCCGAACATTGGGAGTTCCGCGCCGTCATTGGCGGGGGCCTGGTGGCGACCGTCTATGGCGTCTGGTGCCTGGTGGCGATGGTACTGGTCGATGACCCCTATGCCGAACTGGTCGCCACCTCGCTGTCCATTGCCGCCATGGTCGGCGTCTGCGCCCGCAACTTTGGGCTCGACCGGCTGGTCACGATCCAGACCCTGCTCCTGGTCTTTCCGCTTTCGATCGGCCTGATGCTGGGCGGCGATCTCTATCACCCCGTTCTCGCCGGCCTGCTGATCGTCATGCTGGTCAGCTTCCGCAAGCTGGCTGCCGATATCCGCTCGATCCTGCTGAGCGCCGTGCATGGCAGAGTCGAAGCCTCCCGGCTTGCCGGCGAACTCGACATGGCCATGAGCACCATGCAGCACGGCCTGTGCATGCTGGACGAAAACGGCGCGGTGACCGTGGTCAATGAACGCGCCGTGCGCATATTCGCCCTGCTGGAGATCACCGACCTGCTGGGCCGCCCTTTTGCCGGGATCCTGGCGGAGCTCGGCGCCGATGGTCGCCTGCCCTACAGCGCCGTCGATCGGCTCATCGACATGGCCGACAAGCGCGCCTCGGGCAAGGTGCTGCTCTGCCTGCCGCTGGGGCGCTATTACGAAGTGACCGTCAGTTCGCGCCGCGAGCGCAGCGTCATGCTGTTTGAAGACATCAGCGAACGCATCGCCGCTGAGGAGCGGATCACCTTCATGGCGCGTCACGACGCGCTGACCGAATTGCCCAACCGCGCCTATTTCAGCGATCTGGTGGTCGAGGATCTGAAGGCCCGTCGGGCCGTGTCGGGGCCGACCCGCACCATCTGCCTGATGATCATCGATATCGATGACTTCAAGCATGTCAACGATACGCTCGGCCATATCGTGGGCGACCAATTGCTCACCGAAGTGGCGTTGCGCCTGCGCAAGGCCGTGCCCCCCGATGCAGTGCTGGCCCGCCTGGGCGGCGACGAATTCGTAGTCTATCGCCGCCAGATTGACAGCGCCGGTGCCGCGCAGCGCGAGGCCGACCGCATCCTGGCGGCGTTCCGCGCCCCCTTCCACCTGGATGGGCTCACCCTATCGAGCGATGTCAGCGTCGGCATCGTCACCAGCCAGTCGGGCGACGATGATATCGATGCTTTGATGACCAAGGCCGATCTGGCGCTTTACACAGCCAAGGGTGACGGCAAGGGCCGTAGCCAGATCTTCCACACGCAGATGGATATCGATTACCACTACCGCCAGCGGCTCAAGACCGATCTGCGCGAAGCGGTGCGCACCGGCTCGCTTACGCTGGCCTTCCAGCCATTGATCGACCTGGAGACCCGCCGGGTCGTGACCTGCGAGGCCCTGGCCCGCTGGGATCACCCCGATCTCGGCAGCATCCCGCCCTCGACCTTCATTCCGCTGGCCGAAGAAATCGGCCTGATTTCCGATCTGACCGCCTGGGTGCTGGAATCGGCCACTGCGCAATGCAGCCTCTGGCCGGGTGATGTCGGCGTCGCCATCAACATTTCGGCCCGCGATTTCCGCGGCGCCAATATGGGCTGGCTTGTCGAGCAGGCGCTGCTGCGCTCGGGTCTGCCGGCCCACCGCCTCGAAATCGAAGTCACCGAAACCGCCGTGATCGAAGAGCACGACGTGGCGCTGGGCGTTCTGCGCAACCTCGCCGCCCAGGGCATTTCCATCGCCCTCGACGATTTCGGCACCGGCTATTCCTCGCTTAGCTACCTGAACGCCTTGCCCTTTACCAAGCTCAAGATCGATCGTAGCTTCGTCGTCGATATCGGCACCAATCCGCGTGCGCTGCGCCTGCTGACCAATGTGGCGCGCCTCGGCCGCGACCTCAATCTGACCGTGGTGGCCGAAGGCGTCGAAACCCAGGAACAGCTCAACATCCTCGTGGCGCACACCAGGATCCAGCAAGTGCAGGGTTTCCTGTTCAGCCGGCCGCTGCCGGCGCACGATATTGTCGAGTTGATTGCTCATTTCAACGCGCCCCCACCGCCTGAGGCGATTACCCGCAGACATGGTTAATCCGCGTTAACACGCTGTTTTCCATATTCTAAACGCCATTTGGCCTGGCCCCGTCCGCCAGGCTCGCTATTTTTCCCAATTTTGTTATGGCTAACAAACCGTTAACCTGGCCGCGTCAATTGGGGATTTAGTAATGAGTGCGACCTCCCAAGATCAGGCCAGCGCCGCCTCGCGCTTCGCTGTCACCCTGATCGACCTGCTCGATCGCGTTCAGTATCGCCGGGTTTCCCTCGAAGAGCAGTTCGATCCGGTTTACCGCCTTCGCTATGAGGCCTATCGGCGCGAGGAATTCGTACCGATCAACTCGCAGCGCGTGACCCGGGACGATTACGACAACGCCGCCAATTGCTACAGCTTTGGCGTCTATATCGACGGCACGCTGGTTAGTTCGATCCGTTTCCATCATGTCACCCCGGACGATCCCACCTCGCCCGGCCGCTCGGTGTGGCCCGAAGTGCTGGGTCCGATCCTTGAGCATGGCGACAGCTATATCGACCCCAGCCGTTTCACCGCCGATCATGAGGCCTCGCTGGCCTTTCCGGCGCTGCCCTACCTGACGCTGCGCATCATCGCCATGGCCTGCGAGCATTTCGAGGCGCGCTATTGCATTTCCTCGGTCCGCCCCGAACATGCCGCCTTCTACAAGCGCATTTTCGGCTCCAAGCAATTGGGCGACGAGCGCTATTTCGCCGAACTGACCTTTCCGATGTGCCTGTATGCGGCCGAAGTGCCGATAATCCGCGACCGCGTCGCCGACCGCTATCCGTTCTTCATGTCGACGGCCGAGGAGCGGGAAAACCTGTTTGGTCCCGATCATCGGGCGGTTGGCGCCATTGCTCCGACCGCCCGCATGGCCCATCGCCTGCGCCTGATCGAGACCGCCAGCGCCTGAGGCGCGCCAAGATTTTCACGGCTGGCCTTGATTTAGGCCAGTTTGCCCTCCATATAGCGATCATACGTTTCCAGCCACGCTTGGCTGTCGCTGCAAGTTCGCCGACAATTCGGCTCCCCATTGCATTGCAAACGTCTACCCACCCGGCCGCTCACGCTGCCGGAGCTTGGCGCTATGCCTTCGGCTTCAGCGCAGACTTCAACCAAAACAAATCCGGCCGATTAAGCCGGTTACAGGACTAAACGAATGACGAACTATCCTTTTCACGCCCATGCCCGCCTCTATCTTGGCCGGGACTGGAAGACCGCAACGGCCCAGGGCCCGCGCGCTGTCCGCACTGCCGCCCAGGCCATTCGCTTTGCGATGGAAGACGCTGCCCCCGTCAGTTTGCGGGGCGCGCGGCTTGAGGTCGACGATCGCACCTATACTGGCAGCGACATCAAGGACCTTTACTGGCGGCGGGATTTCCCGCTCGCCCGCAAGGCCGATGCCGGCCGCGATATGCGGCACAACTAAGCCGAGAGCGCGATCCAGGCGCACCTGGCCGACACATAAATCGAGGGGCGCGCTGCGCCCCTTTTTTATGCGCGTCACATGACGCCGCCGACCCAATGCGCAAAAATACCAGCAATTTCAATGGATTGAAATGGTGCCGCATAGGTGACTCGAACACCTGACCCCATCATTACGAATGATGTGCTCTACCAACTGAGCTAATGCGGCCAACCCGGTTGCACCGGATCGATGGGCGGTCTTTTACTGGGGCTTTCCAGCCGGTGCAAGAGGCAACACATCAGGCAGGCCCTGCGCCGGCTGCAAAGGTCCGGGCAAGGGCGGCACCGCTTCAGGTGGACGCCCCGTTGCAGTGACCGGAACCTTCCATTCGAACGCATCGAGACGTCCCGTTACCGGCGAGGTCGGCTCCCACTCGTCGCTGGTCAGGCCATCGGCGGTCCAGGCCGGATCGCGCGGTGCGCGCACGGCGCGGGCCAGCCATTCGCGGGCCTTGCCCTGATCGCCCGATTGCCCCTCTTCGATCTCGGCCATCAGGCTGGCAATGCCCTGGGTTGGCTCGTTGAGATAGGGCTGCAGCGTGGTGCGCGCCAGGGGCCAGTCATAGGCATCGATGGCGGCGCGGGCCAAAGCCATGGCGGCAGCCCGATGCGGCGCTGGCACATCGATCAGTTCGCGCATGCGCTTGAGCCGCTCGACCGCCGACGCGCCGGGCTGGGCATGGGCATAGAGCGCCGCGGCGTCGGGATGGCCGGTGGCGCGCCAGATGCGGCGCAACAGGCTCATCGCCTTGCGGGTTTCGCCATGATTGATGTGGATGCGCGCCGCGATCAACGCCGCCGGCACGAAATCGGGCAGGAGCTTCAGCGCCGTCAGCGCGTGGTCCAGCGCCCGCATCGGATCGCTGGTCTCGGCTTCGCGGGCGCGTGCGGTTTCGATCACGGCCTGGCGCCGGCGCTTGCGCGCCCGCGCTTCACGCGTGCCGGTGGTTTCGATATTGACCATCGCCACGGCCTCGGCCCATTGGCCGCGGCGGATATAGTCCTCGAACACCGCATTGGCGGCCCAGCCGGCCTGTGGCGCCAGAGTCAATGCCTTGCGGGCAAAGGTGAGTGCGGCATCGGGCCGGTTCTGGGCGCGCGCCTGCTCGTACAGCCCGGTCAGGGCAGCCAGGGCGGTCTTTTCGTCGCCGATCAGCGCGCGATAATGCTCGCGGGCCGCCGGCATGTCGCCCAGGGCCAGATCGGCGCGGGCTTCAAGCAGGCGGGCCGCCTGATTGGCGGGCAGGCGCGACTGCGCTTCGCGCGCCAGCATGCGGGCGCGGGCCGGATCGCCCGATTGCAGCGCCACAAAGCCATCCGAAAGCGCTTCGACGCCCAATTCCTTGCGTCGTTCCCGACTGCGCCGCGCCAGGACGCGCGGCGTTGCGATAATGCGGCGAATGATCGCCCAGATGAAGATGATCACCACGGCGATCAGCAGCAGCATGAAGATGGCTGCGCCCAGCCGCGGCTGCATGCGATAACCGCCCACCTCCAGCGTCAGCGTCCCCGGCAATGCGATGAGCCAGGCCGCGACAAGGGCAATGACCAGGCTGGCGACGATCCAGGAGGCGAGGCGGATCATGGAGTGGCTCCAACACTGCCGCTTGAACCGGCAAGGGCCGAGGCACGCAGGCTATCGAGGAACCGGCCGGCCTCGGCCTGCGCCGCGATCATGGCGGGAACATCAGCGGCGGCGCTGGCCATCGGGGCCGGCAGGCTGCCCAGCAGCGTTTCGGCGGTGGCAAAATCACGGCGGCCAATGGCTGCTTCGAGCCGCGCCACCACCGCTTCGGGGTCGTCGCCTTCGACCGCCCCGGTCGGGCGCAGCGCAATCATCGAGCGGAACCAGTCCGTCACCGTGCCCTGCCAGTCGCTATCGGGATTGGCCGGACGCATGGCCAGCATGGCGGGGACCACCTGCGCAAAGCGCGCGGCTATCGCGTCGGCCCGGGGCAGGCCAGTGGCTGCGCCATTGGCAATGATAGTCGGCACCACGGCATCGGGTACCGCACTGCGCAATGCCGCCAGTTCAGCCTCATAGGGCCGGCCACTGGCAAAGGCCGCCTCGAAGCCGGACAGCACCAGCGGCAATTGCAGGACCGCGCCGATATCGGCGGGCTGTTCGGCCAGGGCAGCCTTGGTATCGGCGACGCTGGTGTCAAGGGTCCGCACACTCGCTTCGGTCGTTCCGAGCCGCGCGCCCAATTCTTCAATCCGGCTGGAAAGCCCCGACATTTCCGTGCGCAGGGCGGCAAGCTCTTCGACACCGCTCTGGACCGGAGCGGCGCTGCTCAACCCATCAAGTCGCGCCGCCAAAGCCGCAATTTCGGCTTCCACCGCGCTGATATCGACAGCGGGTGCTGGCGCCATGGCGTCCGCGGCGGAACCTGCGGTCTCGAGCGCGCCAATGCGCTGATTGAGCGCCGCCATTTCGGACTGGGTGGTTTCGGTCACCGTCTGCAGTTCGGGTATCGCCGCCTCAAAACGCGCCAGGCGCGGATCGGCCGGCAGCGGCGCTGCGGGCGCAGAGGGCCAAAGCCCGGCCCAGGCCAGCCCATAGGCCGCCGCCAGGCCGATGACGCCGCCGCCAAGCATGGCCAGCACCGGAAACGGCCGCTCGGCCGCGACCGGTGGCGTCTTGGCCCCCGCCGCTGATTCGTTCGGTTTCGCTGGCTCGGCAGGTTTTGCCGCCGCCGATGCCGCAGCTGGCTTCTCCCGCTTGGGCGCCTCGGACTGCAGGGATTCGGACTTTGTCGTATCAGGCTTGGCCGCATCAGGTTTGGCCGTGTCCGGCTTGCTGGCGGGCTTGGCCGCCGCCGGGCGAGCCTTGAGGTCGAGCACCGGGGGTTTGACCGGACCGCTTTTCTCGTCAGCCATAAGCTCGCTCCTTGTTCACTGCCATCATGGCCCGTTTTGCTCGCGGGCAAAAGCCAGGGCCAGCGTCATCATCGCATCGTCATTGGGATGATCTGCCAGAGCGATGCGATTGAAATGTGCCGCGATGAGCGGCTCGGCCACTTTCTCGGAGATGCACAGCATGGCCATGGCGCTGCGCGCATCGCGATCCAGCTGCCCATCCAGCGCCGCGACGAATAATTCGGCGCTCCGACGCGAGTAATGCAGCACCGCGCCGGGTAGCCCCTCGGCCAGCACCTCCAGCAGTGCCTCGCCCGGCGCCGCGACCATGTCATAGACCCGAACGGTCTCGACGCTGACCCCGAATGGCGCCACCGAGCGGGCGAGATCGCCCGACAGATGCGTGCCGGCCGGATAGAAAACCGGTCCCGCCAGACCCGCATGCGCCAGCCCATTGACGACATCGCCAAAGGTCCCGCCCGCATCGATCGCCTCGGCAAATCCCAGCGCCAGGGCATCGTCCGCCGTCTTGCGTCCGACAGCATAGACCGGCAGGTGCTGGTACTGTGCCAGGGCGCCGCGCTCGGCCAGGGCTCTCAGGGCATTCGGACTGGTCACCGCCATGGCGGCAAAACCGCCCGCCGCGGGCAAGGCGGTCGCCAGGGTCTGCCGGACCATCAGTGGCGCGGCCACCGCCGCGATGCCAAGCGCCTGGAGGCGCAATAGCGTCGCCGCAGCATCCGGCTCCGGTCGGGTGACCAGCATGACCATCAGACTTGCGCCCATTGGGCCAGCCATTGCGTGCCAGCCTTGTCCAGCAGCTTCCGGCCCAATGCCGTGCCGATATCACTGGCCTCGCCGACCGCACCGCTGACCATATCGGTAAAGGCGGTCTGGCCATCAAGGCTGAGGATTTCGCCCTTGAGCACCAGCCGGTCGCCGTCCAGTTGCGACAAAGCCCCGACCGGCGTGCGGCACGACCCGTCGAGCACGGCCAGCATCGCCCGCTCGGCAGTAATGGCGGCGTGGGTCGGCGCGTGATTGAGCGGCGCCACAAGGTTGGCAAAGCGGTCATCGCCTTGGCGCACGGCAAGGCCAATGGCGCCCTGGGCTGGCGCCGGCATGAACAATTCGGGATCGAGCATGGCCGTCGCCCGATGCCCCTCGCCCAGCCGATTAAGTCCAGCAACCGCCAGCATGGTGGCCTCGGCAACCCCGTCAGCCAGTTTTTGCAGCCGCGTCTGCACATTGCCGCGGAACGGCACGATGCGCAGATCTGGACGCTGGCGCCGCACCTGCGCCGCCCGGCGGATCGAGGAGGTGCCGAACTTGGCGCCATCGGGCAGATAATCGATGCCGCGCACGCTCAGCGACAGAAAAGCGTCGCGCACATCCTCGCGTTCGAGAAAGACCGGCAGCGCCATGCCGGCCGGCAGGCCGGTTGCCACGTCCTTGGATGAATGCACGCCGATATCGATGACGCCATCGAGGAGCGCCTGATCGATTTCCTTGGTGAACAGCCCCTTGCCGCCAATATCGGCTAGCGCCCGCTCGGTCTGGTCGCCGCTGGTGGAAATCACCTCTATGGCAATGTCATCGGGCGCCACGCCATGGGCTTGCGACAGCAGCGTCTGCACCAGCCGCGCCTGCGCCAGCGCCAGTAGCGAGCCGCGCGTTCCGATCCGGGCAAAGGGGGTGGGCGATTGCATAGTCTTGTCGTCCTATAGTAGGCAAAGGCTCCCCAAAGGGAGTAACCAGTTCGTCGTGACCGGGCAAGCGCCAGCCGCCATTATGGGCCAAGCCATCATCTTGGGTATAGAAACCAGCTGCGACGAGACCGCGGCCGCTATCGTTGTGCGCGACCAATCCGGCAACGCCACGATTCGTTCCAATGTGGTGCGTTCCCAGCTCGATGAACATGCGGCCTTTGGCGGCGTTGTGCCCGAGCTGGCGGCGCGCGCCCATGTGACCTGGCTCGATCACATCATCGCCCAGGCCTGCCGCGAAGCCGGGGTCGCGCTCGACGAGGTAGACGCCATTGCCGCCACCGCCGGCCCCGGCCTGATCGGGGGCGTGCTGGTCGGGCTGACCACCGCCAAGGCGCTGGCCGCCGCGCTGGACAAACCGTTGATCGCGGTCAATCACCTGGAAGCCCATGCGCTGACGGCGCGGCTGACTCACCAAATCGACTTTCCCTATCTGATGCTGCTGGTCTCGGGTGGGCATAGCCAATTCGTGCTGGTGCGCGGCGTTGGCGATTATGAGCGCTGGGGCACCACCATCGACGATGCGCTGGGCGAGGCCTTCGACAAGGTGGCCAAGCTGCTGAGCCTTGGTCATCCCGGTGGCCCCGCCGTCGAAGCGATTGCCAAGTCCGGCGATCCCAGGCGCTTCAAGTTTCCGCGGCCGCTGCTGCGCGAAGCCCGGCTGGATTTTTCCTTCTCAGGGCTCAAGACTGCGGTGCGGCTGCAGGCCGAAGCCCTGGCGCCGCTCAGCAATCAGGACGTGGCCGATATCGCCGCCAGCTTCCAGGCTGCCGTGGCCGAAGTGGTTTCCGTGCGCGCCGGCCAGGCACTGGATCGGTTCCGGGCCGAACTGCCGGCCGAGGCGCTCAACCTCGTCGTCGCCGGCGGTGTTGCCGCCAATCGCGCCATTGCCGCAGCCTTGGGCAAGGTCTGCGATGAACGCGGGGCGACGCTGACCGTGCCGCCAATTGCGCTTTGCACCGATAATGGCGCCATGGTCGCCTGGGCCGGGGCGGAACGCTTTGCGCTGGGCGCCATTGACGGGCTGACATTCGCGGCTAGACCGCGCTGGCCGCTGGACCTGCCGGATATGAAAGTGCCGATGCCATGATCGAGCCGCTGGAGACCGTAAGCGTGATCGGCGGCGGTGCCTGGGGCACCGCCCTGGCCCAGGCCGCTGCAATGGCCGGCCGGCCGGTCTCGCTGCTGGTGCGCGATGCGGCGCAGGCCGAAGAGATCAACCACAGCCACACCAACACAGCCTATCTGGGCGATCAGGTGCTGTCGGCGTCGATCATCGCGACGACCACAGCGCAGGCCGCCGACATCATCATCATGGCCGTTCCGGCGCAGGCGACCCGCTCGGCCCTCGCGGCCATGGATCCGGCCATGCTGGCGGGCCGTCCCGTGGTGCTGTCGGCCAAGGGGCTCGAGACCGGCACGCTGCAGCGCCAGAGCGAGATCCTCGTCGACATGGCGCCCGACGCCATTCCCTTCGTGCTCTCGGGCCCCAGCTTTGCCATCGACGTCGCTGCGGGCCGTCCGACGGCAGTGACGCTGGCCGGTGACGATGCCAACCAGACCTCCAAGCTTGCCGCCGCTTTGGCTGGCCCGAGCTTTCGCCCCTATGCCGCCGATGACCGGATCGGCGTCGAAATCGCCGGTGCCTTGAAGAACGTCTATGCGCTGGCCTGCGGCGCCGTCGATGGTGCCGATCTCGGCGCTTCCGCCCGCTCGGCCCTCCTGGCCCGCGCCTATGCCGAAATGTCGCGCATGGTCGTCGCCATGGGCGGTTCGGCCATGACCCTGACCGGCCTCGCCGGATTGGGCGACCTGACGCTGACCTGCACCTCGACCCAGTCGCGCAATTACCAGTTCGGCATTGCGCTGGGCCGGGGCGAGAGCACCGAGGCCATTCTGGCCGCTGGCGCCAAGCTGGCCGAGGGTGTGGCCACCGCGCCCGTCGCTGCGGCGCTGGCGGCGAGTCTGGATGTCGATGCCCCGCTGATTGCCGCGGTCAACCAGGTGCTGACCGGCACCGCCGATATTGCCACCATCGTGGCGGGGCTGATGTCGCGCCCGCTCAAACGTGAGGACTAACCATGCTGTTCGCCATTATCGCCCAGGACCAGCCCGATGGGGTCGAGCACCGCATGGCGGTCCGCCCCACCCATCTCGAGCATCTCAAGACCCTGGGCGACAAGCTGGTGTTTGCCGGCCCCTTCCTCGACGAGAATGAAAAGCCCTATGGCTCGCTGATGGTGATCGAGGCCGCCAGCCTCGAGGAAGCCAAGGCCATGGCCGCAGCCGACCCCTTTGCCAGGGAGAAGGTGTTTGCCTCCTACGAGGTCAGGCGCTGGAACTGGGGCATCAATAATCCGGACAAGCGGGGGCAGTAATGGCCTATTGGCTGATGAAATCGGAGCCCAATGTCTTCTCGTTCGATGACATGATGGCCAAGACCAGGCGCGGCGAACCCGAGCAATGGCATGGGGTGCGCAATTACGCGGCGCGCAACAATATGCGGGCGATGGAACTGGGCGACGAGGCCTTTTTCTACCATTCCAATATCGGCAAGGAGATCGTCGGCATCATCAAGGTGATTGCCCTGGCCCATCCCGACGATACCGCCGAACTCAATGCCAAGGGTGAGGTGGTGTGGGAATGCGTCGATGTGGAAGCGGTCAAGCCGCTGCCCAGGCCGGTGACCCTCGCCACCATCAAGGCGACGCCGGAGCTGGCCGATCTCGAACTGGTCAAGCTTTCGCGGCTCTCGGTGTCGAAGGTTTCGCCCGAGGAATGGCAATTGCTGTGCAAGATGGGCGGCCTCTAGGCCGCCCACGATATATCAGCTGTCGACGACGATCGGCGGCACGTGCTTGGGCTCGGCCGGCGGGGCATATTTGTTCAGCAGGCCGACCTGGCTGATCGAGAACAGCACGGTCAGCGGCATCACGCCCCAGACCTTGAAGGCCACCCAGATATCGGTCGAGAAATTGCGCCACAGCACTTCGTTGGCGATGGCCAGCACGACAAAGAAGATGCCCCAATTGAGCGTCAGCTTGCTCCAGCCTTCCGGGCGCAGCTTGTAGACGTCGCCGAACACATATTTGAGCAGCGACTGCCCGAACAGCAGCCCGCCCAGCAACACGGCGGCGAACAGGCCATTGGTGATGGTCGGCTTGACCTTGATGAAGGTATCGTCCTGCAGCCACAGGGTCAGCCCGCCAAACACCAGCACGACAACGCCGGTGACCAGCGGCATGACCGCGATTTTTTTCAGGATCAGCCAGCTCAGCAGCAGCGAAATCACCATGGCGCCCATGAACCAGGCGGTCGCGGTGAAGATGTCGGCCCGGGCATTGGCAATGAAAAACACCACCAGCGGGCCCAGCTCGAGCGCCATCTTGATCAATTGCGGACGCAATTCGTCCCAATTCACCTCGGGTTCGGCGGCTTGCGCCTTGTTGTCGCTCATTGGTCTACCGGCTGTTCTTGGAAAACTGCAATGTGGTCTGCCTTACGGCGCGATGCAAGGTCAACACGGTACCGCCCAAGCATGGTGCAAATAGGGCCTGCCTATCGGCGTGCGCAAGCGCCGCCTGACGCGGTTTTCGGTGTTCAGCCATACGCACACTCAAGTGCGGGGATGGCGAGGCTTTTGCCCCGAGCGGGTAGTCCGCAATGAAATGAGGCAGAGCCTCGCCATCGCGCCGGTATTTTATGCGGGACCGAACCAGGGGCGGCGGTTTTTCAGCCGATACTGACGGTGTCGCCCACCGGGGCAGGACGACTCCCACCCCACCGGCATTCCCCGCACCGACCGTTCGTCGCGACCGCGCAGTAGAAGTGCGGGAATGGGGGTGAGTATGCGGGAGGGGAAAGGGGAGGGGGATAAGTTATTTTGGCTCAGTGTTTGCGGAGACAGACCCCCACCCTGACCCTCCCCCTCGAGGGGGAGGGGACGATGGCGGACAGGGCGGCGGACGGAACCTAACGAGGGTCATAGGCGTCGGGGGGGGGGTGGACGTTGTCCGGTGGGGTCGTCTGACGGATCGGTGAGGGGATGGGCAGTCGACTCCCTCCCCCTTGAGGGGAGGGATCAAGGGTGGGGGTTCTGCGCGCTCCCCACGCTCCGGCCTCGCGACAACCGCAGCACCCCCACCCTGGCCCTCCCCTCAAGGGGGAGGGGACGATGACTGTGGGTGAGGTGGCTGGGTGATGGTGTCGCTACTCGCCGTCATCCCGGCTTGCGCCGGGATGACGGCTTCTGGGTGGGATAGGGTCGGCTTGGGGTGAAGGTAACGCCGCCCTAGTTCTTCACCGGTTGCCCGGCAATGGCTTCGGCGAAATCGGCGGCCTGGAAGGGCTCGAGATCGGCAACGCCCTCGCCGACGCCGATGAAATGCACCGGCAGGCCAAACTTCCTGGCGATGGCGACGAGGATGCCGCCGCGGGCGGTGCCGTCGAGCTTGGTCATCACGAGGCCGGTGACCCCGGCGCGCTGGCCGAAGATCTCGACCTGGCGCAGGGCATTCTGGCCGGTGGTGGCGTCCAGCGTCAGCAGCGTCGCGTGCGGCGCGGATGGATCGACCTTCTTGATCACGCGGATGATCTTTTCGAGTTCGCTCATCAGCTCGTCGCGGTTCTGCAGGCGCCCGGCGGTATCGATGATGAGCACATCCCTGCCCTCGGCCCGGGCCTGCGTTACCGCATCAAAGGCCAGGCCCGAGGCATCGGCGCCGGCGGGGCGGACGATGACCGGGGCATTGGTGCGCTGGCCCCAGATCTGCAGCTGCTCGATGGCGGCGGCACGGAACGTGTCCCCGGCGGCCAGCATCACCGACTTGCCCTCGGCCACCAGTTTCTGGCTGAGCTTGCCGATAGTGGTGGTCTTGCCCGAGCCATTGACCCCGATCATCAGGATGACGAAGGGCTTTTGGCTGCTGTCGATAACCAGGGGCCGCGCCACCGGCGCCAGCACCTTTTCAACCTCGGCGGCCAGAACGGCGCGCACATCCTCGCCTGAGACATCGCGATTGAAGCGGTCGCGGCGCAGGGTTTCGGTGATCGCCGTGGCGGTTTCGACGCCCAGATCGGACTGGATCAGCACGTCTTCGAGCTCATCCAGCGTTGCCGCATCGAGCTTTTTCTTGGTGAACACCCCGGCAATCGAGCCGGTGAGCTGATCGGAGGAGCGCTTGAGACCGCCAGCCAGCCGGGCAAACCAGCCCTGGGGTTCGGCAGCTGTCGCCGGGGCAGCGGGGGCTGGCGCGACAGGGACCGGCGCGATGGCGGCCGGTTCAGCAACCAGGTCGTCTTCCACTGCCTCGACATAATCGGGCGTCGTCTCGGGTGGGCCGGGCGGTGGGATGATTTCGGGTTCGGGGAGACGCTCAGGCTCAGGCACGACCTCAGGTTCGGACTGCGGCACGGGTCCGGGTATTGTCTGCGGCGCCGGTTCTGGCGTGGGGGCGACCGGTTCGGGCTCGACCGGCGCCGGAGTGACCGGCGGCGGCGCTGGCACGGGTTCGGGGCGCGGTGCGGCCACGTCCCCACCAAACAGGCGCTTGAAGAATCCGGGCTTCTTGTCGGTCATCTACTTGCCTTCAATTCAGGGCCGCCACCACGTGCGGGCACGCGTGCAGGATGAGGTCTAGTTAGGCGCTCAAATCGCAAAGGGAAAGCCCATCCGCGCCTGATCAGGCGGCTTCCCGCAGCGCCTCGCCCACCAGGCCATCGGCAACGACCCCGGTAATGCGCACGGCCAGCAATTCGCCCGGCTGCGCCCCAGCCACCTTGACCGGCACGAATTGCTCGGTCCGGCCGAGGCCCTCGCGCTCAATCAGGACGTTTTCGACCATGCCGACGCGGCTGGCGCAGAGCGCGGCAAATTGCTGATCACCCTCGGCGCGCAGGATGGCGGCGCGCTGGCGGGCAATGCGCTTGTCGACCTGCGGCATGCGCGCCGCCGGCGTGCCCTCGCGCGGCGAATAGGGGAACACATGCAGATAGGTCAGCCCGGCCTCGGCGACGATGCGCCTGGTATTTTCGAACATGACGTCGTCTTCGGTGGGGAAGCCGGCAATGATATCGGCGCCGAACACCATTTCGGGGCGCAGTGCCCGCAGCTTGGCGACGATCTCCAGCGCATCATCGCGGCTGTGCCGGCGCTTCATGCGCTTCAAAATCATGTCATCGCCCGATTGCAGCGACAGATGCAGATGCGGCATCAGCCGGCGGTCGGAAGCGACGGCGTCATAGAGCGCCTCGTCGGCCTCGATGCTGTCGATCGAGGAAATCCGCAGCCGCGGCAGCGCGGGCACATGGCGGAGGATCGACTGGGTCAGTTTGCCAAGACTGGGCGTGCCCGGCAGGTCGCCGCCATAGGAGGTGATATCCACCCCGGTGAGCACCACTTCGCCATAGCCGTTGTCGACGAGCTTCTTGATCTGTTCGACCACCAGCCCCATCGGCACCGAGCGCGACGGGCCGCGCCCGAACGGGATGATGCAGAAGGTGCAGCGGTGATCGCAGCCGTTCTGCACCTGCACGAAGGCGCGGGCGCGCCCATCCATGCCCTCGATCAGATGGCCGGCGGTTTCCCGCACGCTCATGATGTCGTTGACCTGCACCTTGTCGTTGAGCGGCGTGCCGAAGACCATCGGCGTATAGCTTTCGGCCTTCATCTTGTCATTGTTGCCGATGACCAGGTCGACTTCGGCCATGTCGCCAAAGCTGCGCGCCTCGGTCTGAGCGGCGCAGCCGGTGACGATGATCCTGGCCTCGGGATGGTCGCGCCGGGCCTTGCGGACGGCCTGCTTGGCCTGGCGCACGGCTTCCGCCGTCACGGCGCAGGTATTGATGATGATGGCATTATCCAGCCCGGCCTTCTCGGCCTCGGCCTTCATCACTTCGGCTTCATAGGCGTTGAGACGGCACCCGAATGTCAGGGTTTCGACCGCCATCAAGCCACATCCTGCTCGCTGCGCGACCACGCGCCAGTGGCCGGATCGAAGCGCCCGGCAAATTCCAGCTCGGCCGGGCCGGTCAGCAGCACATGATCGTCCTCGCGCCATGCCACGATCAGATCGCCACCCGGCATGGTGATGGTTGCCTGGCGCTCGGTGCGCTTGGTGCGCACGCCATTGACCAGCGCCGCGCAGGCCGCGGTGCCGCAAGCCCTGGTCAGCCCGGCGCCCCGCTCCCAGGTGCGCAGGATGATGTGATCGGGCGCCACGACCTGGGCAATCGAGATATTGGCGCGCTCGGGAAAGATCGGATGGTTTTCCAGCAATGGCCCGAACCGGTCCAGCGCATAAGACCACACATCCTGATCCACCCAGAAGGTGGCGTGCGGATTGCCCATCGATACGGCCGAGGGCGAATGCAGCACCGGCGCATCGATCGGCCCGATCTGCAGCTCGATCTTGCGGGTGTCGTAAAATTCCTCGGACAGGGGAATGTCCTGCCAATAGGTGCGTGGCTTGCCCATATCGACCGAAATCAGCCCATCGGCCCGCGCTTCGCCGGTCAGGATGCCGGCAATGGTTTCAAACACATAGCTCGTGGTGCCACTCTCGGCGGCCAGGGCGTGCACGACGCAGCGCATGCCATTGCCGCAGGCCTGGGCGCGCGAGCCATCCGAATTGATGATTTCGACATAGGCAGCAGTGCCGGGCGTGCGCGGATCATGGATGGCCATGATCTGGTCGAACCCGGTGGCGATGTCGCCATTGAGGGCGATGGCAGCCGCCGGCAGCACGCGATCGGCACGGCCGCGCATGTCGGCCACGATGATCTCGTTGCCCAGCCCGTTCATCTTGAGAAACGGTACGCTGCTCACTGTGGCCTCTTGCTCTGCTGATAGGTCTGTTGTGGGCCAGTATATGGCCGATACATCATCAAATTGCCAGTGCAGGCCCGGAATGCCAGCGCCGCGCCGGCCGAAGGGCTATGGCGCGACGCCGTGCCGATCCGGCCTCGAACCGCTGTTTTGTTGACTCCAGCCAGCGTTTCCAATAAACGCAGCCCATTCATCAGGCTTCCGCCCTGAACCGCCGACCGGGACCCGCAAGGTCAAACGATCCCGGAGGCCAACATCCGCCAGCGCGTTGCGCCCGCGGGTGGGTTTTGCGTTTGGCTGATGATTACCATATCTCGTCGGATCACCCGAAGAGACAAGGACCAAAAATATGTTCGAGAGCCTTTCCGACCGGCTTGGCAAAATCTTTGATGGTCTGCGTGGGCGCGGTGCGCTCAACGAGGCCGATGTCGATGCAGCGCTGCGCGAAATCCGCCGCGCGCTGATCGAGGCCGACGTTTCGCTTGAAGTGGTGCGGGCCTTTGTCGAACAGGTGCGCGATCGCGCCATCGGCGTCGAGGTTACCCGCTCGGTGACCCCGGGCCAGCAGGTCGTCAAGATCGTCCATGACGAACTGGTCGGCGTGCTGGGCGAAGCCGCCACCCCCATCGATCTCAATGCCGCAGCGCCCGTGACCATCCTGATGGTGGGTCTGCAGGGCTCGGGCAAGACCACCACCACCGCCAAGATCGCCAAGCGCCTCAAGGACAAGCAGAAGAAAAAGGTTCTGCTGGCCTCGCTCGATACCCGCCGCCCGGCGGCGATGGAGCAGCTCAAGGTGCTGGGCGAGCAGGTCGGCGTCGACACCCTGCCCATCGTGGCCGGCGAAGACCCGGTCACCATTGCCCGGCGCGCGGCCCGCGAAGCCCGCCTCGGCGGCTTCGACGTCCTGATTCTCGATACTGCCGGCCGCACCCATATCGACGAAGAACTCATGGCCGAAACGGCCGAGATCAAGTCGGTATCCAGCCCGCACGAAGTGCTGCTGGTGGTCGATGCGCTGACCGGTCAGGACGCCGTCAACCTGGCGCGCTCCTTCGACGCCCGCGTCGATATTACCGGCATCGTCATGACCCGCGTCGACGGCGATGGCCGTGGCGGCGCCGCCCTGTCGATGCGCGCCGCGACCGGCAAGCCGATCAAGCTGATCGGTGTCGGCGAAAAGATGGATGCGCTGGAGGATTTCCATCCCTCGCGCATTGCCGACCGTATCCTGGGCATGGGCGACATCGTCTCGCTGGTCGAAAAAGCAGCCGAGCACGTTTCGGCCGAAGACGCCCAGAAGATGGCCAAGAAGCTCAAAAAGGGCTCCTTCGACCTCGACGATCTGCGCGGCCAGCTGCAGCAGATGAAGAAAATGGGCGGCATGGGCGGCCTGATGTCGATGATGCCCGGCGTTGGCCAGATGAAGAAAGCCATGGCCGGCGCCAATATCGACGAGAAGGTCTTCGACCGTCAGATCGCCATTATCGGCTCGATGACCAAGAAGGAACGCGCCGATCCCGACCTGCTCAATGCCAGCCGCCGCAAGCGCATTGCCGCCGGCGCCGGCGTCGAGGTCAGCGAGATCAACAAGCTGATCAAGCAGCACCGCCAGATGGCGGACATGATGAAAAAGGTCGCCAAGGGCGGCATGGGCTCTCTCGCCGGCATGTTTGGCGGCAAGATGGGTGGGATGATGGGCGGCATGCCCGATCTCTCCAAGATGGATCCCAAGCAGCTCGAGGCCATGGCCCGCCAGGCCGGCATCGACCCCAAGCAACTCCAGCAGGGCATGGGCCAGGCCCAGCCCCAGCTGACCGAAAAGCTGCCGACCGATGTCGGCTCGCTCCTCAAGTCTGCCCCCGGCCTGCCCGGCCTCGGCAGCGCCCCCCGTTTCCCAGGCCTGCCCGGCCTGGGCAAGAAGAAGTAACCCGAAAAACTCTCTCTAAAGGACCGATAAAATGGCTCTCAAGCTCCGTCTCGCCCGTGGTGGCACCAAGAAGCGCCCATTCTACCACATCGTCGTTGCCGACGCCCGTTCGCCCCGCGACGGCCGCTTCATCGAAAAGCTCGGCACCTTCAACCCGCTGCTGGCCAAGGACGCTGACAACCGCGTCGTGCTCGACGTCGAGCGCGCCAAGCACTGGCTCGAAGTTGGCGCCCAGCCGACCGACCGCGTCGAGCGTTTCCTCGACACCGCGGGTCTGTTGAAGCGCGAAGTCCGCAACAACCCGGAAAAGGCCAAGCCGGGCGCCAAGGCGACCGAGCGCGCCGAGAGCCGTGCTGCTGCAGCCGCCGCTGCCGAAGCCGCCAAGAATGCCCCCAAGGAAGAAGCTCCCGCCGAGGAAGCCGCTTCCGAGTAAGCCATACCGGCTTTGCCCTGGGGCCCCGACGCGCAAGTGTCGGGGCCCTTTGCATATTGACTGGTTCGATGGCACAGCATCCACTGCGCCGCCTATCGAACAGCCGTGCTTTGGAGCCCATAATGACCAATTCCAAGAACCGCCTGCTGGTGGGCACTATCGGCGCCGCCCATGGCATCAAGGGCGAAGTGCGGATTACCCCGTTCACCCAGGACCCCGAGGCCATCGGCACCTATGGGCCACTGGAAACCGACCGGGCCGGCCTGGTCGTCACCATTGCCAAGCTGCGGCTGCAAAAGAATGTGGTCGTGGCGCGCCTCAAGGGCGTCGATGACCGCAATGCCGCCGAAGCGCTCAACGGCGTCTCGCTGTTCGTCGAGCGCAGCAAGCTGCCCGAGCCCGATGACGAGGACGATTTCTACCATGCCGATCTGCTGGGTCTGGCGGCACGCCTGCAGGACGGCACCGTGATCGGCGAGGTCATTGCCCTGCCCAATTTCGGCGCCGGCGACCTGATCGAAATCCGCGACCCCCGCTCGGGCGATACCTATCTCTACCCCTTCACCAAGGCCGTGGTCCCCGAGATCCGGATTGCCGATGGCTATCTGGTCATCGAGGTCCCCACCGATGCCGAACTCGGCGAGGAAGAGCCCGATTGAGCTTTCACGCTGATATCATCACCCTGTTTCCCGAGCTGTTCCCCGGCCCGCTCGGCGCGTCGGTGCTGGGCCGCGGCCTGGCCGATGGCCTGTGGTCGCTCAACGCCACCCATCTGCGCGATTTCGCCACTGACCGGCATCGTACCGTCGACGACACCCCTTCGGGTGGTGGCGCCGGCATGGTGCTCAAGCCCGATATCCTGGCTGCAGCCATCGACACCATCACCCCCGCAAGCGATCCGCGCCCACGCATCCTGATGAGCCCGCGCGGCAAGCCCCTCACCCAGGCCCGCGCCCGCGAGCTGGCGCTGGGGCCCGGGGCGGTGATCGTCTGCGGCCGTTTCGAAGGCGTCGACCAGCGCGTTATCGATGCCCGCCAGCTCGAGGAAATCTCGATTGGCGACTATGTGCTGGCCGGCGGCGAAGTTGCCGCCATGGTGCTGCTGGAAGCCGTGGTGCGGCTGATCCCCGGCGTGCTCGGCGGCGCCGACAGCCATGCCGATGAAAGCTTTGAAAACGGGTTGCTGGAATATCCCCAATATACCCGCCCGCAAAGCTTTGAGGGCCTGGACATCCCCGCCGTGCTGACCTCGGGCGACCATGGCAAGATTGCCAGATGGCGGCGCGAGCAGAGCCTGGCGCTGACCCGGACCCGCCGGCCGGACCTGCTGGAGCCCAAATCGTCATAAAACGCTTGGGAACGCTGGACTCACGGCCCGTTTTCGCCTATGGAGCCGCCACTATCGCGCGTTTGGGCTTATCGGACCCGAGCCGCACTAACAAGAAGACTGCAAAACTCCGTTATAACCAAGACCGGGCGATCGCGCCTCAAAACGCGAATAATCGTTCCATTGAAAAGATCAGGACGGATCCATGAATATCATCCAGCAGCTCAATGCTGAGCATGTTGCCGAGCTCGCCGCCAAGCGCGCCCTCCCCGACTTCACCCATGGCGATACCGTCAAGGTTTGGGTCAAGATTCGCGAAGGCGAAAAAGAGCGCCTGCAGGCCTATGAAGGCGTTGTGATCGCCCTCAATGGCGGCGGCATCACCGCTTCCTTCACCGTGCGCAAGATCTCGTATGGCGAAGGCGTCGAGCGCGTGTTCCCGCTTTACTCGCCCAACGTTGCCAGCGTTGAAGTGCTCAAGCGCGGTAAGGTGCGTCGCGCCAAGCTGTACTACCTGCGCGATCGTCGCGGTAAATCGGCCCGTATTTTCGAATCGACCAATTCGCGCACCAAGAAGATCGAAGCCTCCGAGCGCGTTGCAGCTCTGGAAGCCAAGAACGCCCGCGAGCAGGAAAAGATTGCCGCTGCAGAAGCCTTCGCCGCCGAACAGGCCGCCAAGGACGCTGAAGCCGCAGCAGCCGCTGCTGCCGCCGCCGCAGCTGCAGCGACCGAAGAGCCCAAGGCCGAATAAGCCGAGCGCATCGCTGAATTTGAAAAACCCGGTCGCAAGGCCGGGTTTTTTGTTGGTTGGCGGAGGTCTGTTGCGATGTCGCGACACCCACCGCGCTGCCCGCAGACTTGATCCGCGGGCCTCTGTCAGCCCGGCGCGCGTTGCGAGTGACCCAAGGGGCAAGCCCGTGGGCAGCGCGGTTGATTTGTCGACATTGGTTTAGCCTCAACGCTACTTCGTTGCCCTTCCTTCCCGGCGCCATTCCCTCACTCAAATTGCTCACACACACACCGGGCTGCCCACGGGCTCGACCCGTGGGCCACTCTCGGCCCGGCACACGTTGCGAATGATCCATGGGTCAGGCCCGTGGACAGCGCGGTGGGTGCCGCCGAACCCAGGGACTACTCCCGCGCCCCAGCGTCGTTGTCCGGCTTGTGCCGGCAATCCCGCTCCTTCCTGCGCAAGAGCCTGCATGCCCAAACACCCACCGCGCTGCCCGCGGACTTGATCCGCGGGCCACTCTCAGCCCGGCACACGTTGCGAATGATCCACGGGTCAGGCCCATGGGCAGCGCGCTGGGTTTGTCGACATTGGTTTAGCTCCAACGCTAATCCCCGCAGCCCGCCCCGGCCATTTCCGGCTTTACCTTTCACCTCCCCCGCGACCATAAAGAGGCCCCCGCCACGCCTTGAGTCCCGCCCATGTCCGCTTCTGTCGTCACCTGGAACATCAATTCGGTTCGCCTGCGCCTGCCCATGGTGCTGGATTTCCTCGCGCAATATCAGCCCGACGTGCTGATGCTGCAGGAGATCAAATGCACCAATGACCAGTTTCCGGCCAATGCCTTCACCGAAGCGGGCTACCCCTACCAGGCGGTGCACGGGCAAAAGGGCTATCACGGCGTTGCCATCGTTTCGAAGTTTCCGCTGGCCGATGTGTCGAGCCGGGTCTTCTGCGAAATCCCCGAATCACGTCACGTTTCGGCGCTGACCGATCTCGGCCATGGCCCGGTGACGCTGCACAATTTCTACATCCCGGCCGGTGGCGACGAGCCCGATCCCGAGATCAACCCCAAATTCAAGCACAAGCTGGGCTTCCTCAGCGAGCTGACCAGCTGGTTCAATGAGCCCATCTTCCAGCGCGGCCATCTGATTGCCGGCGATTTCAACATCGCCCCGCATGAAAACGACGTCTGGAGCCACAAGCAGCTGCTCAAGGTGGTGAGCCACACCCCGATCGAGACCGAGGCGCTCAACGCCATCCTCAATGGCGGGCATGGCTGGGTGGACCTGGTGCGCAAGCACGTGCCCTATGACCAGAAACTCTATTCCTGGTGGAGCTATCGCAGCGCCGATTGGGAAAATGCCAATAAGGGCCGCCGTCTCGACCATATCTGGTCGACCGCCGATATCGCCGAGCGCAGCGCCGCCGCCGAGATCATCAAGCCGGCCCGCGGCTGGACCGACAAGCCATCCGACCACGTGCCGGTGATCGTGCGCTTCCAGGCGCTCTAGCCGCTAGTCGAAGCCCTCATCGTCGCCATTGAGAAAGTGCTCTTCCCACGCGCTGCGCGGGACGAGCGCCCCCACCTGATATTCAAACGCGCTGACGCTGCGCAGGTCGCTGCCGGCGGTGCAGCGATAGCGCAGGTGGTACCATTGCCCGTCGCGGCGGAACGCCCCGCCCTCGGCCTCCAGCAGCCCGCCAGTGACCTGCATGTCGCCAAAGGCATAGCCGACCAGCGCATCGGGTTCAACGGTGCCCGGCTCGTCCCGCAGCTGCTCCAGCGCCTCGATATTGCACAGCTGGATCAATTGCTCGCTGCCCGCCAGCAACGGAAAATTGTCCCGCAGCTCGGCATTGGCCGGATCCGCCAAAATGCCTGACGCATAGAACTGGCTGGCCTGCTTCATGCCGGGCGCGCCCGCCACGGCTGCAGGCTCCGGCTCTGCAACAGGTGGTGTCGGTGCCACCAGGGGCATTGCGGCTGGTTCAGGTGATGGTGCTGTCACGGCCAGCGGCAGCGGCGCGGCCGGTTCTGGTTGCATAGCCTCGCTACTGATCAGCTCTACGGCGATTGGCCGCTCGGGCGGAATCGGCAGGGCCCGCGGCGCCATCAGCAGCACTGCCAGAAGCAGCAGCAGACCATGGAGGCCAGCCGAAACCGGCACGGTCCAGCGAACCGCTGTGATGGGGCGTGCAGCGCTGAGCATGATGGGCCGAGCCATGAAGGAGCTGCGTCGTCCTGACAAGGCTTTGCGGCTGTTTTGCGAAATACCGGCTCAATCGGAAAGGCGCGCATAGAATGGATCACCCGGACAAGCCGGGTGATGACGATGGGGCGGGAGCGGCGCTGCAACAGCACGCCTTGAGCAAGCCGTCGTGCAGGAAGGGACAGGTGCCCGCGTCGGGCAAGCAAACCCACCGCCGAATTCCGGCCCGGCAACAATCCACCACCGCAACGTGGCAAAACTAATCGCGCTTCATCCGGGCGCCAATCGGCTCCAGCGCGCCGAGATAGGCCCCCAGATCATGCTGGATGCGCGCCACGGCGCGTTGTGCCAGTTCGGGCGATTGCTCGATCAGCTTGAGGAAGGCAGCTCGGGGCACGAACAGCGTTTCGCAGTCGATGACGGCCGTAATGGTCACCGGGCGCGGCTTGGCCAGGATCAGCGCCATGGTCGACACCACGCTGCCCGGTTCGCTGATCGCATAGGGCTTGGTGCCGGCGCCCTGCCCTTCGGGCTTGGCCTTGAGCGTGCCGGTGATCAGCACATGGGCGCCATCGGGAATATCCCCGGCCTTGTAGATCACCGCATCGGGGGCATGGCGGCGCCGATCGCTGGCAAACGCCAGCAACCGCCGCTGCTCATCGTCACAGATCTCGAAGAAATCGGCCTGCGCGAGTACCGCTGCCGCATCGTCCAAGCGCATATGCCCCAATCCGATAAAGGATCCCTGCCGCGTGGCCAACGTGCACTGCGGCGTCCCTCATCCTATAGGCCATATTCGGGCTGCGCCTGAACCCTTAATTTTGCCCTAACGCTATGGAACCAGCCGGTATCCACCTTCTTCGGTGACCAGAAGCCGCGCATTGGACGGATCGCGCTCGATCTTCTGGCGCAGGCGATAGATATGGGTCTCCAGCGTATGGGTGGTGACGCGGTTATTATAGCCCCACACTTCCTTGAGCAGCACGTCGCGCGTGATGGTCTTGGGCCCCTGCCGATAGAGATATTTCAGGATCGAGGTTTCCTTGTCGGTCAGGCGCACCTTGGCACCGTCATTGGCCTCGAGCATCTTGGCCGCTGGCTGGAAACTGTAATGGCCGATGGTGAAGACCACGTCCTCGCTCTGGTCGTGCTGGCGCAGGGCCGCGCGGACGCGCGCCAGCAGCACCGGAAAGCGGAAGGGCTTGGTCAGATAGTCATTGGCGCCTGATTCGAGCCCCAGGATCTGGTCGGCATCGCTGTCATGGCCCGTCAGCATCAGGATCGGGCTCTTGTAGCCCTCGGTGCGCAGGATCTTGACGGCTTCGCGCCCGTCCATATCCGGCAGGCCGACATCCAGAATCATCAAATCGATATTGTTTTCGCGCGTCGCCTTGAGCGCGTCATTGGCGGTGCCGGCCTCGATGATGTCGAATTCGCGATAGTGAGCCAGCTGCTCAACCAGGGTCTGCCGCAAGTCCGCATCGTCATCCACCAGCAGAATGCGTCGCTTATTCATTGTTATCTCCGGACTTTTTGTATCAGCCCGCCCATGGGTCACACTATTGCGACACGTTTTGGGCCTGCCAATCACATCGGCGTTACAGATGTAAGCAACGGTGGCAGCACAACAAGAGTTGCACGATAGCCCAATTTTGCTGGTCCGGGCAGCTGCTGGCCGGTTTGACTAGGCGCTGACTGGCGGACGATGACCGAACAGGGCCGACCCGACCCGTATATGGGTGGCCCCCATGGCGATGGCGGTCTCGAAATCCCCGCTCATGCCCATCGACAGGCCAGACACTCCGGCCTCCTTGGCCAGCATGGCAAGATGGGCGAAATAGCCACCGGCCGGCTGCCCCTCGGGCGGAATGCACATCAGCCCGGCAATCTCCAGACCATGCACGGCGCGGCAACGCGCCACGAACGCCACGGTCTCGTCCGGCGCAATGCCGCTCTTTTGCTCTTCCCCGCCGATATTGACCTGCACGAAACACGGGAGCCGCTTGCCGGCGCGGTCCATTTCCGCGGCCAGCACGATGGCGAGCTTGTCGCGATCCAGCGTCTGGATGACGTCGAACAGGGCAACGGCCTCGCGGGCCTTGTTGGTCTGCAGCGGCCCGATCAGGTGCAATTGCACGTCCGGATAGGCCGCGCGCAGATCCGGCCACTTGTCCTTGGCCTCCTGTACCCGGTTCTCACCGAACACGCGCTGCCCGGCGGCGAGAAACGGCGCGATCTCAGCGGCCGGGAAGGTCTTGGACACAGCGACCAGGCTGACCCCGGCGGCCGGCGGTCCGAAACGGCGCTGCGCCGCTGTGATGCGGGCCTGCACCGCATCGAGGCGATGGCGGGCGTCAGTCATGCTCTCGTCCACGGTTTTGCCCTGTTCCTGTTGACCTTGAGGGGGATTTCTGGTGATGGTCCGGTAGCCAAAATCCCCACCAAACGCAAGCGGCGCCGGTGTTTTACCGCGCCAGTGATCTCTCCGATCTAGCTGCCAATTTATCTTCAAGGACGAGCAAGTGAGCGTCGAACGCTACAATCCGCGTGAAATGGAACCCCGCTGGCAGAAGGTCTGGGACGATGCCCAGAGCTTCGCCGCCTCCAATGACGATCCGCGCGAGCCCTATTACGTCCTTGAAATGTTCCCCTATCCCTCGGGGCGCATCCATATGGGCCATGTGCGCAATTACGCCATGGGCGACGTCGTCGCGCGCTATCACCGCGCCCGCGGCAAGAATGTGCTGCACCCCATGGGCTGGGATGCCTTCGGCCTGCCGGCCGAAAATGCCGCTATCGAGCGCAAGACCCATCCCGGCACCTGGACCCGCCAGAATATCGCGGCGATGAAGACCCAGCTGAAATCCATGGGCCTGTCGCTGGACTGGACCCGCGAGATCGCCACCTGCGAGCCGGACTATTACCAGCACCAGCAGGCGCTGTTCATCGACATGCTGGCCGCCGGCCTGATCACCCGCAAGAAGTCCAAGGTCAATTGGGATCCGGTCGACATGACCGTTCTGGCCAATGAACAGGTCATTGACGGCAAGGGCTGGCGCTCCGGCGCCCCGGTGGAGCAGCGCGAGCTGACCCAGTGGTTCTTCAAGATTTCCGACTATGCCGAGGAATTGCTGAGCGGGCTGGACGGGCTGACCGACTGGCCGGAAAAGGTGCGCACCATGCAGCGCAACTGGATCGGCAAGTCCGAGGGCCTGCGCCTGCTGTTCGAACTGCTGCCGGCCCAGACCACTGCGGCGACCAGCATCGAGGTGTTCAGCACCCGCCCGGACACAATTTTCGGCGCCTCGTTCCTGGCGCTGTCGCCCGACCATAAGCTGACCAGCGAACTGGCCGCCAACAATCCGGCACTGACCGAGTTCGTAGCCGAATGCCATCGCCTGGGCACGGCCACCGAAGTGCTGGAAAAGGCCGAGAAAAAGGGCGTCTTCACCGGGCTTTACGTCAAGCATCCGGTGATCGAAGGCGCCACCCTGCCCGTCTATGTCGCCAATTTCGTACTGATGGATTATGGCACCGGCGCCGTTTTCGGCTGCCCGGCGCATGACCAGCGCGATCTGGACTTCGCCCGCAAATATGACCTGCCGGTGCTGCCCGTGGTGCTGCCGCCCGATGGCGACGCCGCCAGCTTTGCCGTGGCCGATGAAGCCTTTACCGATGCCGGCACCATCTACAATTCGCAGTTCCTCGATGGCCTCAGCATCGACGACGCCAAGCGCCAGGCGGCCGATTATTTCGCCGCCCGCAGCGTCGACGGCAAGCCGCAGGGCAAGGTCGAAATCAATTATCGCCTGCGCGACTGGGGCATTTCGCGCCAGCGCTATTGGGGCTGCCCGATCCCGGTGATCCATTGCGAGGTCTGCGGCACCATTCCGGTGGCCAAGAAGGACCTGCCAGTGGTGCTGCCCGAGGATGTCAGCTTCGACAAGCCCGGCAATGCGCTCGACCATCATCCGACCTGGAAGCATGTCAATTGCCACCAGTGCGGCGGTCCGGCAACGCGCGAAACCGACACCATGGACACCTTTGTCGATTCGTCCTGGTACTTCGCCCGCTTCACCGCCCCGCAGGCACCGACGCCGACCATTCCGGCCGTCGCCAATGCCTGGCTGCCGGTCGACCAGTATATCGGCGGCGTCGAGCACGCGATCCTGCACCTGCTCTATTCGCGCTTCTTCACCCGGGCGATGAAGGCCACCGGCCACGTCAATATCGACGAGCCGTTCAAGGGCCTGTTCACCCAGGGCATGGTCACCCACGAGACCTACAAGTCGCCCAAGGGCGATTGGGTCGCGCCCACCGATATCGTGCTGGAGAGCCAGGGCGAGGTCCGGACCGCGCGTCATCTGCAATCGGGCGAGCCGATCACCATCGGCTCAATCGAAAAGATGAGCAAATCCAAGAAGAACGTCGTCGATCCCGATGAGATCGTCGCCGCCTATGGTGCCGATACCGCCCGCTGGTTCATGCTGTCGGACTCCCCGCCGGAACGCGATATCCAGTGGACCGAGGCCGGCGTTGAAGGCGCCAGCCGTTTCCAGCAGCGCGTCTGGCGCCTGGTCGGCGAAACCATCGCTCTGATTGGACAGTCCAAAAGCACTGTTCGCGAAAACGACGATGCCGAAGGCCTGGCCCTGCGCAAGATCGTGCATCGCGCCGTTCAGCAGGTGGCCGACGATATCGAAGGCCTGCGCTTCAACCGCGCCGTGGCCCAGATCTATGAGCTGACCAACGCACTGGTGCGCTCGGCCGGTATTGCCGGCGCGGCGCCTGCAACGCGTCTGGACGCCTTGGAGCAGGGCGTCGAGCGGCTGATCCAGCTGATCGCGCCGATGATGCCGCATCTGGCCGAAACCTGCTGGGAGGCCCTCGGCAAGACCGGGCTGGTCGCAGACGCGCTGTGGCCCGAGGTCGACCCCGCCATGCTGGTGGACGACAGTGTCACCCTGCCGATCCAGGTCAATGGCAAGCGCCGCGGCGAAATCGTCGTGCCCAAGGGCACGCCATCGGCCGAAGTCGAACAGCTGGTCTTGTCACTGGAAGCCATTGCCCGCATGCTGGACGGCAAGCCGCCCAAAAAGATCGTCATCGTTCCAGACAGGATCGTCAATGTCGTGGTCTAAGCCACTCACGCGCCTGGGTTTTATCGTTCTGACGCTGGGCACCCCGATAGTGCTCAGCGCCTGCACGCTGACGCCGGTCTATAGCGGCGCCATGGCCGAATCGCCGGCGATGAACCTGGCCTTCGCCAAGCCGCGCACCCGGCTGGAGCAGATCGTTTATCAGGACATGTCCTTCCGTCTCGGCAGCAGCGACAGCGCGACTGCACCGCTGGTCACCGTCAGCGTCAGCTCCTCGGCTGGGGACATGACCCTGTCGGCGACCAGCAATCCCAGCAAGCCCGTGGAAGTGTTTGTGACCGCAACGATGACCATTACCCCGCGTGATGGTTCGGACAGCAAGGTGCAGACCATTACCCGCAAGGCCTCGGCCACCTACACGCGCAATGGCCAGGTCCTCGCCGACAAGGCAGCCGAGATCGAAGCTGCCGAACGCGCCGCCAAGGCCGTCGCCGAATCGCTGCGCCTTGCCGTTCTGGCCGAACGCAGCCGCTAATGACGGCGCTGAAGGCCCATGAAGTTGCCCGCTTCCTCGCCCGGCCGGACATCAGTGAGGGTATTTTCCTCGCTTATGGTCCCGATGCCGGGCTGGTGCGCGAAACCGGGCAGCGCCTGATCCGGCATTTCTCCGCCGATGATCCGCATTCGGCCAGCATCGTGACCCTGGAAGGCGCCGAAGTCGATGCCGATCCGTCGCTGCTGGCCGTTGAGGCCCGTACCGTGTCGCTATTTGGCGGCAAACGCATCATCCGGGTCCGTGGCGCGACCAAATCCATCGTCATGACGCTGACCGAGCTGCGCGATGATCCCGGCGGCGCCGCCATCGTGCTCGAGGCCGGCAATCTGCTGCCCAAGGACGCGCTGCGCGCCCTGGTCGAGGCCGCCAAGCTCGGTCGTGCCCTGCCCTGCTATCCCGATAGCGACGAGACCCTCAACGCCCTGATCCGCGACACCTTCGCCAAGGAGGCCATTCGGGTCGATGCCGACGTCATCTCCACCCTGCGCGATATTCTCGGCAATGACCGCGAAATCACCCGCCGCGAGCTGGAAAAGCTCTGTCTCTATGCTGCGACCAACAAGTCGCTCAGCCGCGATGAAGTTCTGCTGCTCTGCGCCGACAATGCCGCTTTAGTCATTGATACCATTCTGGATTCGACCGGCGCCGGCCATGCCGAAAAGCTGGAACTGGCACTGAACCGCGCTCTCAGCTCCGCTGTCGATCCCCAGCGTCTACTGGCCACGGCCACCATTCACTTCGCCACCCTGCGCCGCTGGCGCGGCGAGGTCGATGCCGGCAAGAGCCCACGCGACGTGCTGGCCGGGGCCCGCCCCAAGCCGCATTTCTCGCGCACCTCCGGCCTGGAACAGCAATTGCGCCTGTGGTCCGACAGCGCCCTTGCCAGCGCCTCCGAGCGCCTGTTGCAGGCCACGGCCGATAGCCGCCGCCGCCCGGCTCTGGCCGAAGCCTCGCTCCGGCGGGCCCTGCTCGGCATCTGCATGCTCGCCGCCACCCAGTAACCACAACGTTTCACGTGAAACGCTGGACACAAAAAATCCCGGCTCACACCGGGATTCTTTTGCCAGTGAGTACTGACACTGCCGCTCTATCGTCATTGCCCGGCTCGTCCGGGCAATCCAATTTCCTACAGAAACCTAGTTCTGATATCCCGTCAGCCGCGAACAGATCCCATCCAGCTGTTCCAGCGTCTTGTAGCGAATCTCCAGCTTGCCGCCGCGCTCGCCATGCGCCACCGAAACCGACAGCCCCAGCGCATCCGACAGGCGGCGCTCCAGCGCCAAAGTATCGGGATCACGCTCGGCCGGAGCTTCCGCCGGCTTGCGCTTGCCGGCCACATCGCGCTGCTGACTCAGGGCCTCGGCTTCGCGCACCGACAGACCGCTGGACACGATCTGCTGCGCCAGCGCCGCCGGGTCCTCGGCGGTGATCAGCGTGCGCGCATGACCGGCTGTCAGCGTCCCGCTGGCCACCATGCCCCGCACATCTTCGGGCAGCCGCAGCAGCCGCAGCGTATTGGCGACATGCGAGCGGCTCTTGCCGATCACCTGCGCCAGGTCCTGCTGGGTATAGTCGAACTGTTCGATCAGCTGGCCGTAACCCATGGCTTCTTCGAGTGGATTGAGATCGGCACGCTGCACGTTCTCGATGATGGCAAGCTCGAGCGCTTCCTTGTCATCCACATCCCGAACGATAACCGGCACGTCATGCAGGCCGGCGCGCTGCGCTGCCCGCCAGCGGCGCTCACCGGCAATGAGCTCGAAAATATTGGGGTCGTCGCTGGGCCGCACCAGCAAGGGCTGCATCACGCCCTTTTCGCGAATCGAATTGGTCAGCTCTTCCAGCTGATCGGGATCGAAAGTGCGCCGTGGATTGGCGCGATTGGCGATGATGAATTCGACCGGCAGCCGCTTGCTGCCACCATTATCGGCAACCCGCTGGCCCTCGAAGCTGCCCATATCGCCAATCAGCGCGGCAAGCCCGCGACCCAGTCTGTTGGGTTTATCGTTCATTATCGGGCTCCTATGCCGCGGCGAGCTGGCGCTCGCGACGAATAACTTCAGTGGCCAATCGCAGATAGGCCTGGCTGCCGGCGCATTTCAGATCATACAGCAAAGCCGGCTTGCCATAGGACGGCGCCTCGCTCAGCCGCACATTGCGCGGAATGACCGTATCATAAACCAGCGAGCCCATTTCGCTGCGCACATCCTGCAGCACCTGCTCGCTGAGATTGTTGCGCTTGTCGAACATGGTCATCACCACGCCCTGGATCGACAGGCGCGGATTGAGCGTCGAGCGAATCTGTTCAATGGTCTGCAGCAATTGGCTCAGGCCTTCCAGCGCAAAGAACTCGCACTGCAATGGCACCAGCACCGCATCGGCCGCGACCAGCGAATTCACCGTCAGCAGGTTCAGCGATGGCGGGCAATCGATCAGCACATAGCTCACCGGCTTGCCATTAATGGTCAGCTCGTCAATCGCCTTGAACGCGTTGCGCAGCTTGAAGGCACGATCCGCCTGCCCGGCAATGGTCAGCTCGACGCCGAGCAGATCCATGGTCGAGGGCACGATCGCCACGTTGGGAACGCTGGTCATGATCGCCGACTGTGCCACGCTGACCTCGCCGATCAGCAGGTCATAGGCCGAGATTTCGCGATCAATACGCGAAATGCCCAGGCCCGTGGACGCATTGCCCTGCGGATCGAGATCAACGATCAAAACACGCTCGCCAATGGCCGCAAGGGCCGTAGCAAGGTTAATAGCGGTGGTGGTTTTACCCACTCCGCCCTTTTGATTGGCGAGAGTCAGAATACGGGGTGCCAAATCGGCCTCCAGGACGTTGCCGCTAACTACCTGTTTTTCAAGCTTAAATTCGTAAGCTCGATGAGAACGCCGTTGTCGTCGGTGTCACTGGGAGTTATTAACACGTCATGGTGCCACAACGCACCCGATTCCGCCAATTCTTCAACATGTTCCCGGCCTTTATGCAGCAGGGCGCGGGTTTGCTGGCCAAAGAATGGCGCCATCCAGCTGCAAAGCCGCGGCATGGAGGCCAAAGCCCGCGACGTGATCACATCCGGAGTGATTGTTTCACGTGAATCAATCTGATCGCTGCGGCGGCCCTCGACATTGACCAGCAGCCCCAGATCCCGCGCCACGGTGCGCAGGAAGCTGACCTTGCGGCCATTCGGTTCCACCAGAGTGAAATGGCGCTTGCTGCCCTTGAGCGCGATGGCCAGCGGCAGCGCCGGGAAGCCGCCGCCACTGCCGAGGTCCAGGAACGCCTGATCGCTCTCACGTACCAGTTTCAGAACCTGCAGGCTGTCGGCGAAGTGCCGGGTCCAGACCTCACTCAGTGTTTCACGTGAAACAAGATTCTGTACTGCCTGCCATTTTTCCAGCAGCTGAGCATAGGATTCCAGATCCGCCATCACCTCGGCCTGGGGGCGCACAAAATATTCGGCATAGCGGCCGACGGCGTCGATTTTCGATTGCATCAGCTGGCCTTGCGCAAGCTGCCACGCCGGATCACCGACAATAGCAAGGAAATGGCCGCAGGGGTCATGCCATCCATGGCCTGCGCCTGGGCAATGGTCTGTGGCCGCAGCGATTGCAGCTTCTGCCGCAGCTCGATCGACAGGCCCGGGATCTCGTCATAGTCGAGCGCATCGGGAATGGCGCGCTGTTCGTCGCGGCGCACCGCTTCGATATCGGCCCACTGCCGATTGAGATAGACCGCATATTGCGCATCCACCACCAGTTGTCCCATCGTCGCCGGCGCAATTGCCGCAATCTCTGGCCACAGCTTGGCGACATCGGCTGGGGTCACATCGGGATAGGACAACAGGTCGAACGCCGACCGCGCCTTGCCATCTTCGTTGACACCAATTCCGACCTTGCGCGCCGCATTGGGTGTTGTTGTAAGCGCCGTCAACATGCGGCGGCCATCCGCCAGGGCTGCTGCCTTGTCGGCATAGAGTTCGGCGCGCTGCTCGCCGACCAGGCCGGTTTCCACGCCCAGTGGCGTCAACCGCTGATCGGCATTGTCGGCGCGCAGATGCAGCCTGAATTCAGCCCGCGAGGTAAACATCCGATAGGGCTCGTTGACGCCCCGTGTCACCAGATCATCGACCATGACACCGAGATAGCTCTCGGTGCGCGACAACACCAATGGCGGATGACCAGCGGACGCCAGCGCCGCATTGGCCCCGGCGAGCAGGCCCTGCGCCCCCGCCTCCTCATAGCCGGTCGTACCGTTGATCTGGCCGGCCAGATACAGCCCCGGCTGCCGCTTGAGTTCCAATGTCGGGCGCAATTCTCGCGGGTCGACATAGTCATATTCAATGGCATAGCCCGGCCGCACGATCCTGACAGCCTCCAGCCCCGGCATCGACCGCAGGAAGACTTCCTGCACGTCGGGGGGCAAAGACGTCGAGAGCCCATTGGGATAGACCGTGGTATCGTCCAGCCCCTCGGGCTCAAGGAAAATCTGGTGGCTGTCCCGATCGGCGAAGCGGACCACCTTGTCCTCGATTGACGGACAATAGCGCGGCCCCCGGCTTTGGATCCGGCCGGAATACATCGCCGAGCGATGCAGATTGTCCGAGATAATCCGATGCGTTTCGCTGGTGGTGCGGGTGATATGGCAGCTGACCTGCGGCGTGGTGATCGCTGCGGTCAGCGCCGAGAATGGCTCGGGTGGCTCATCGCCGGGTTGCGCATCGAGATTGGTATAGTCGATGCTGGTGCCATCAAGGCGCGCCGGCGTCCCGGTTTTCAAACGGCCAAGTTGCAGCCCGAGCGCTTCGAGACGCGTGGATAGACCGAGGACCGGGCGTTCGCCGACACGACCAGCCGGTGTGGTCACCTCGCCGCTATGGATCAGGCCGCGCAGAAAAGTCCCGGTGGTCAGCACCACGGCCTTGGTGCCGATGCGGCGACCGTCGAGCAGCACGACACCGCTGACCGCGCCATTGGTGACTTCGATATCGTCGACCTCGCCCTCGATCACCTCGAGATTGGGCTGCGCGGTGATTGCCGCCTGCATCGCATTGCGGTAGAGCTTGCGATCGGCCTGGGCGCGTGGCCCCCGCACTGCCGGGCCCTTTCGGCGATTGAGCACGCGGAATTGAATGCCGGCAGCGTCGGCCACCCGGCCCATCAAGCCATCCAGCGCGTCGATCTCGCGCACCAGATGCCCCTTGCCCAGGCCGCCAATAGCCGGATTGCAGCTCATCTCGCCGATGGTCGCGAATTTGTGGGTAACCAGCGCCGTGGGCACGCCAAGACGTGCGGATGCGGCCGCGGCTTCGCAGCCGGCATGTCCACCGCCTACAATGATGACTGCATAGTCGCTCATAATCAGGATCTCCGGCCCGCTGCATAGGCCAATGTTTCACGTGAATCAATTGCCGCGCCGTCACGACTGCCATGCGCCATTGGTTCAAGCGGGCGGTATCAGTGTTTCACGTGAATCATTTGCCGATACAGAAGCTGACAAACAGCCGGTCGAGCACGCGCTCCGCGTCGAGCCGGCCCAGCAGGCGTTCGAGCGCCTGCGAGGCAAGCCGCAGCGCTTCCGCCGCCAGTTCGGGTTCGGCTAGCCGCTCGCCGGCATCATCGAGAGCTATGACCGCGGCTTCCAATGCCAGCCGATCACGCTCGCGGCTCAACAGTGATGGCTCGCCCCCGCCACCCAATTGCCGGGCGAATTCGGTCAGCCGCGCAGTCAGCTGGTCCAGACCATGGCCGCTGCGCACGGAGACCGCGAGATCATGCAGTTCGGTATCGACCGCGAGGTCGGTCTTGGTGGCAACCAGCCACATCGGCATGCCGGTGACCGGGGGGATATCGTCCTCCACATCGGGCGCCTGCAGCCACAGCACCAGATCGGCGCGTTCGATTTCATGACGCGCCCGCCGCACACCCTCGGCCTCCGCCTTGCTGTCGGTGTCACGCAGGCCGGCTAGATCAAGGAAGATGAACAGCTGCCCGCCGATATCGACCGGCACTTCGCGCACGTCGCGGGTGGTGCCGGCCTCGTCGGTGACGATGGCAATGTCGGATTTGGCCAGCGCATTGAGCAGGCTGGATTTGCCGGCATTGGGCACACCCGCCAGGGCGACACGGATGCCTTCGCGCACGATCCGGCCATGCTCGACCGAGGCCAAACCCGCGGCCACATCATTGCGTAATGCTATGATCTGCTGGCCAAAGCTTGCCGGCAGGGCCTCGGCGACGTCGCCCTCATCGGAAAAGTCCAGCCGGGCCTCGATTTCGGCGCGCAGGTCCAGCAATTGATCGCGCCAGGAATCGATGCGTTGGGTCAGCCCACCTTCAAACCGCGCCAGGGCTTGGCGGCGCTGGTTTTCGGTTTCGGCCTCAATCAGATCGCCCAGGCCTTCAACCTCGACCAGATCGAGCTTGCCATTCTCAAACGCCCGGCGGGTGAATTCTCCGGCTTCGGCAAGGCGGGCCCCCTGCCCGGTCACCAGCCGCAAAATGGCGCGCACGCCAGCGGGCGAACCATGCACCTGCAATTCGGCGCAGTCCTCACCGGTAAAGCTGTGCGGCGCTGGAAAATAGGCAACGAGGCCCCGATCCAGCACCGTATCGGTGCCGATGGGCAGCAGCGTCAAATGGCGGGGTTTGGGGAGTTTTCCGGCAATGGCGAGCACGATCTCAGCCGTTGCGGGTCCGGAGAGGCGGATCACCGCCACCCCGGATGGCGGCTGCCCGGAGGACAGCGCCACAATGGTCTCGCCCGGGCCCATGGCTCAGGCGAAAGGATGGGCGAGGACTGATCTCAGCACAGCGCCCATCATCGTCAGGTATTCATCGAATCGAAGAAGTCGGAATTCGTCTTGGTCTGACGGATCTTGTCCATCAGGAATTCCATCGCATCGATCGTGCCCATTGGGGTCAGGATACGGCGCAGCACATACATCTTCTTGAGGATATCGGGCTCGACCAGCAGCTCTTCCTTGCGGGTGCCCGACTTGGTGATGTCGAGCGCCGGGAAGACGCGCTTGTCGGCAACCTTGCGATCCAGGATGATTTCCGAGTTACCGGTACCCTTGAATTCTTCAAAGATCACTTCGTCCATGCGCGAGCCGGTGTCGATCAGCGCCGTCGAAATGATGGTCAGCGAACCGCCATCCTCGATATTGCGCGCGGCACCGAAGAAGCGCTTCGGCCGCTGCAGCGCATTGGCGTCCACACCACCGGTCAGCACCTTGCCGGAGCTCGGCACCACGGTGTTGTAGGCACGGCCGAGACGGGTGATCGAATCGAGCAGGATAACGACGTCGCGCTTGTGTTCGACCAGGCGCTTGGCCTTTTCGATGACCATTTCGGCGACCTGAACGTGGCGCGATGCCGGCTCGTCAAAGGTCGAGGAAATCACTTCGCCCTTCACCGAGCGCTGCATATCGGTCACTTCCTCGGGCCGCTCGTCGATCAGCAGCACGATGAGGTAGCATTCGGGATGATTGGTGGCGATGGACTGTGCGATATTCTGCAACAATACAGTCTTACCAGTACGCGGCGGCGCAACAATCAGGGCGCGCTGGCCCTTGCCGAGCGGTGCCACCAGATCGAGAATCCGCGCGCTGCGATCCTTGCTGGTCGGGTCCGGCAGTTCCATCCGGAGGCGTTCCTCGGGATAGAGCGGGGTCAGATTGTCGAAATTGACCTTGTGGCGCACGGCCTCGGGGTCTTCGAAATTGATGGTCGATACCTTGAGCAGTGCAAAGTAGCGCTCGCCGTCCTTGGGAGAGCGAATTTCGCCCTCGACCGTATCGCCCGTCCGCAGGCCGAAGCGGCGGATCTGGGAGGGACTGACATAGATGTCGTCGGGACCCGGAAGGTAATTTGCGTCCGGCGAACGCAGGAAACCGAAGCCGTCGGGCAGGACTTCAACGACGCCTTCGCCGGTGATGTCGATATCCTTGGCGGCCAGTTCCTTGAGGATGGCAAACATCAATTCCTGTTTGCGCATGGTCGACGCGTTTTCGACCTCGTGTTCTTCGGCGAACACCAGCAGCTCTGCCGGTGATTTGGCCTTGAGCTCGCTGAGCTTCATATTCTGCATGTGGCGGATGACCCTTTAGGGAAATCGATAAGGCGGGAAAGTAATCTGGGAGGGTAGGCACCGCGCGGCAACCGGGGCCGGTCGCGCAAAAATGGGATGCGTTGGCACTCATGTAGCCCGAACCAAGGCCAGTTTCAAGATTGAAACCACCAGCCGGTCGGATTCACGTGAAACTTCGAGCCGGCCGCAGACAAAACCGCGCCAGTGGCGCGGTTTTCGGCGAGCAGGCCATGAGGGCTAGGCCCCAATGGCAGGACGTCACCACAAACCGCCAGCCTAGAACGGCTTGGCGATCACCGCGATGACGATGATGATCAACAGGACGGTCGGCACTTCGTTGATGATGCGGAAATATTTCTGCGGCTTGACGTTGCGATCCTCGGCAAACGCCTTGCGATGGCTGGACAGCACGCCGTGGCAGCCCGACAGCGCGATGACCATCGCCGCCTTGACCCAGGGCCAGCCCTGGCTCCAGTCCACCACGCCCAGAAACACCATCCACAGCCCGAACAGCCAGGTGGCGATCATTGCCGGGTTCATGATGCCGCGCAGCAGCCGGCGTTCCATGACCTTGAAGGTCTCGGACTTGTCCGAGCCGATCTCGGTGACCGCGTGATAGACGAAGAGCCGCGGCAGATAGAGCATGCCGGCCATCCAGGAGATCACCGCGATCACATGGGCTGCCTTGATCCATTCCATGGATTTTATCCTTCTGCCTCAGTGACTTCGGCCAAACTATCCATTCTTGACCAGGTCCACCAGACGGGCAACGTGCTCGATCGGGGTTTGCGGCACGATGCCGTGGCCGAGATTGAAAATATGCGGCCGGTCGGCAAAGGCGGCGATGATCTGGCGCGCCCGATCCTCCATCTGCGCCCCGCCGGCGACGAGGCGCAGCGGATCCAGATTTCCCTGTACCGCCACGGTATGGGGCAGGCTGTTGCGGGCAAAACCCAGCGGCGTGGCATAATCCAGCCCCACGGCATTGACCCCGGTCGCCGCCACATAGGCCGCGATATTGCCGGCGGCGCCGCGCGGAAAACCGATGATCGGCGCATGCGGCACACGGGCGCGCACGCCCTCGATGATCCGCTTGTTGGGGCCGATGACCTGATGGGCAAACGCCACTTCGTCGAGATTGAGCGCCCAGCTCTCGAACAGCTGCACCACATCGGCGCCGGCGGCGAACTGTGCCACCAAGTAATCAATGCTCACTTGAACCAGGATATCGATCAGTTTGTCGAATGCCTGCGGATGCTGCAGTGCAAACAGCCGCGCCGCCGCCTGATCGGTCGAGCCGCGCCCGCCAATCATATAGGTCGCCACCGTCCAGGGAGAGCCACAGAAGCCGATCAGGGTCTTTTCGGGTGGCAGGGCAGCCCGCAGACGCCGCAAGGTCTCCAGCACAGGCGCCAGATGATCGAGCACACGCTCTGGCCTTAACTTCCCCAGCCCCTCTGGAGTGATGGGCTCGAGCACAGGACCTTCCCCGACCTCGAAGCGCACCGATTGTCCCAACGCATCGGGAATGACCAGAATGTCCGAGAACATGATTGCCGCGTCGAGCGCGAACCGCCGCAGCGGCTGCAGGCTGACCTCGACTGCCAGATCCGGCGAATAGCACAGATCCAGGAACCCCTTGGAACGGGCTCGCGTTTCCCGATACTCGGGAAGATAGCGGCCTGCCTGCCGCATGATCCAAATTGGGGGGCGTTCCTGCTGCTGTCCAAGGACTGTGGCCAGGAGTGGCTTATGCGCCGTGTCGGTCAAACCCGCTTCCTTCCAAAACCTAAAGAAAAGAGTCTTAGGTTTAGTATCTGTATTATCATGGCGGTGTTTAACCCCAATTCATGGCCGTCCACAATCGCAGGCCCTGGTGACAGATGGGCGCATCCATTTGGTTAACGCTCTGTAAACACCTGTGGCTTACCCCAGCATTTCCGGCCCCTGCCCCAGCTCTTAATGAAGTCTTAACGGGTGACTCCGGGGTTACCGACAAAACGCCGACCCTGTGCAAAACTCTGTCATTTCGGGTGCCCCGCCAAGCCAGGTTATCCCCAGACCTATCCATAGCAATTCGCCGATACCCACCGGGGCTAAAGTGTTAACGAATTCTTAGCGAGGTCGAACAGTTCGGCCGATCACGCAAAACTATGAGTCATTATCACAGCCAAGGCTTGAGCTGTGGATGACACTGTGGAAAAACCTAGTCCCATGCTGATCCTTGCGTCTGCCAGTTCCACCCGCAAAGCCTTGCTGGCTCAGGCCGGTTTGCACTTTGCCACCCATCCCGCCAGCGTCGATGAACGCACGCTGGAAACCGCGGCGATTGCCTCGGGCGCCGGGGGCCGCGATGTCGCTCTCTTGCTGGCCCGCGAGAAGGCTGCCGCCATTGCTGCCCAGCATCCCGGCGCCATCGTCATCGGCGCCGATCAGACCCTGGCCCTGGGCACCGAGCTGCTGCACAAGCCGGAAACGCGCGCCGCCGCGGCCGAGCAGCTGGATCGCCTCAAGGGCAAGACCCACCGGCTCCATGCCGCGGTCGCGCTGGTGCAGGATGATCTGCTGCTCTGGTCGGGCGTCGAAACGGCCGAACTGACCATGCGCGATTTCAGCGCTGCCGATCGCGACGATGTGCTCGATCGCGAAGGCGATGCCATCTTGTCCTCCGTCGGCGGCTATCGGCTGGAAGGCCCGTCCATTCGCCTGTTCGAAACCGTCACCGGCGACTATTTCACCATTCTGGGCCTGCCATTACTGCCGCTTCTGGCCGCCTTGCGCGAACATGCCCCCCAGACGCTGGCCCAGCCAGGCGGAGACAATTCCCTTTGACTATCAAGGCCTTCGTCATCGGTCATCCGATCGCCCATTCGCGCTCGCCCATCATCCATCGCACCTGGCTGGCGGAGCATGGCATTGATGGCAGCTATAGCGCCATCGACGTCGCGCCCGCCGAGCTGCCGGACTTTTTCGATCGTCTGCGCAGCGGCGAATTTGCCGGCGGCAATGTCACCATTCCGCACAAGGAAGCCGTCTTCGCCCTTTGCGATAGCGTCGATCCGCTTGCCACCACCATTGGCGCGGTCAATACGCTGGTGGTCGCTGGCGGCAAGGTGCATGGCAGCAATACCGATTATCTGGGCTTTCTCGGCAATCTCGATGCCAAGGCGCCCGGCTGGTCGGATGATCTGCACGAAGCCATCGTGCTCGGTGCTGGCGGCGCCGCCCGCGCCATCCTCGTGGCGCTGCGCAGCCGTGGCGTCGGCAAGGTGCATGTGCTCAATCGCACCCGCGCCAATGCCGAAGCGCTGGTCGGCGATATCGAGGGGCTCTTTGCCGCGCATGGCTTGGATAGCTTTGCCGATCTGGCGCCGGGCGCCGGCCTCGTGGTCAACACCACATCCATCGGCATGCACGGCACCCGTTTCGATGGCCTTGACCTCAACCTGCTGCCGGAAAACGCGCTGGTGACCGACATCGTTTATGCGCCGCTGATCACCCCCCTGCTGGCCGATGCAGCAGCGCGTGGCTTGCCGATTGTCGATGGGCTGGGCATGTTGCTGCATCAGGCCGTGCCGGGCTTTGCAGCCTGGTTTGGCATCCGCCCCCAAGTGACGCCTGCCCTGCGCGCCCGCATCGAAGCGACATTGGAGCATTGACCATGTGGCGGATCGGCATAACCGGGTCGATCGCAACCGGAAAATCGACGGTTCTCGACGCCTTCAGGACCCTGGGCGTGCCGGTCTTCTCGGCTGATGCCGCCGTGGCCGAGCTCTATGCCGGCGAGGCCGTCGCTGCCGTCGAAGCGCTGTTTCCCGGTGTCGCCATTGATGGCGTCATCGACCGCAATCTGCTCGCGCAACGCCTTGCCGCCGATCCCTCCGGCTTCAAGCGCCTCGAAGCCGTGGTGCATCCGCTGGTCCGTGCCCGTATCAAGGACTTCATGGACAAGGCGGAGCAATCGGGCGCGGCCCTGGCCGTGGTCGAAGTGCCGCTGCTGTTCGAAAGCGGCTATGATTATGGCTTTGATGCCGTGGGCGTGACCTTTGTCGACGAGGCTATCCAGCGCCAGCGGGTTCTGGCGCGGCCGGGGATGACCGTGGAAAAGCTCGACACCATCCTTGCCCGGCAGCTGCCACAGGCCGAAAAGAAGGCACGGGCAACCTATCTGTTCGATACCGGCGGCACGCTGGCGCAGACCCAAGCCATGGTCCGCGCCCTGGTGGCCGCGATCCAGGCGCGGCAAGGGCAGCAATGAATCGCGAAATCGTCCTCGATACCGAAACCACCGGCCTGTCACCGGCCAGCGGCGACCGTCTGGTCGAAATCGGGTGTGTTGAATTGCTCAACCACATTCCCTCGGGACGCACCTATCACGTCTATATCAATCCCAAGCGCTCGATGCCCGAAGAGGCCTTTCGCGTGCATGGCCTGTCCGAGGAATTCCTCGCCGACAAGCCGGTTTTTGCCGACGTGGCCAGTGATTTCCGTGATTTCATCGGCGATTCCAGGCTCATCATCCACAATGCCCCCTTCGACATGGGCTTTCTCAATGCCGAGCTGACCAAGCTTGGCCAGCCGGTGCTGAGCAATGACGTGCTCGATACGGTTATGCTGGCGCGCAGCGTGCATCCCGGTGCCCGCGTCAGCCTCGATGCGCTCTGCAAGCACTATGGCATCGACAATTCCCGCCGCACCCTGCACGGCGCTTTGCTCGACAGCGAGATCCTCGCCGAGGTCTATCTCGAGCTGATCGGCGGCAAGCAGGTCAGTCTGGCGCTGATGGCCGAAACCGGCGTCTCGGGCGCCGAAGGCATTGCCACCATCGCCGTGGCCGCCCAGCGTCCCTCCCCGCTGCGGCCCCGCATCTCCGACGCCGAAATCGCCGCCCACGCCGCCCTCATCGCCGCCATGGGCCCCGATTCGATCTGGGCGAAGTACGAGGCGTCGTAGCGTCGTAGACGCTGGGACTTTTGGGCCGGTGGATCTCGGCGCCTATTTCCGACACTCTGTGCATTCCCCACCCCCACGGAGTCATTCCCGCGCAGGCGGGAATCCATTCTGACTTTTGTGGGACGCCGCCAAAGAGTGGATTCCCACCAACGCGGGAATGACCCGGTGAACGTGGATCACCCACCGGCGCACCCTTCAGTGGCAAAAACAAAAAACCCGGGCACGGGACCCGGGTTTTTCAAATCACTCTGCGACAGCCTCAGTTCGGCTTGTCGGCATCGGCGTTTTCGGCGGTCAGCGGGGCAGCGCCCTGCTTGGCGGCGAGCTGGGCCAGGTTCTGGCGATAGATCGAGGCAAAGTCGACCGGCTCCATCATCAGCGGCGGGAAGCCACCCTGCTGGGTGACGCTGGCCAGCACCTGCCGCGCAAACGGGAAGATCAGGCGCGGGCATTCGATCATCAGCAGCTGGCTGAGCTGGGCCTCGGGAATGTTCTTGAGGCGGAAGACGCCGCCATAGACCAGCTCCACATTGAACAGGATGGCCTGTTCGCGATTGGCCTTGGCGTTGAGCGTCAATTCGACCGCATAGACGTCGTCGGCCTGCTTCTTGACCGCAACGCTGATCGAGACATTGAACGCCGGATTGCCGCCACCGGCCATGATCGAGGCCGGTGCGCCCGGATTTTCGAAGCTGAGATCGCGGATATACTGGCCCACGAGATTCATCGTGGGGGCGTTGCTGGCTTGCGGCGCTGCGGCGCCCTGGTTTTCGTCAGCCATCATCTGGTCCTTTGCCGAGAATTTTGCTGCTTGGGGCTAACATCTTTGCGCCGGACGGACAAGCACGGGACGACTTGCTAGTGCGGACGATAGTCGTCTTCATCGAGGTCAATGGTGTCTGGCCCCTTGATGGTGGGGTCATTGGCCGGCCCATAGCGCCGATAGCTTGAGGTTTCGACTACGCTCACCCGGCTGGCCAAGGCCTTGTAGATCATGGCCCGAACCGCCGGCAGCAGCAGCGCCAGGCCGATCGCATCGGTGAAAAACCCCGGAATGATCAGCAGCATCGCGGCCAGGCCGATCATCATCGTGTCGGCAATTGCCTGGCCGGGCACCTTGCCGGCGCTGACATTGCTGCGCATCTGCGTCAGCACCGACAGCCCCTGCCGGCGCAGCAGGGCAACGCCAAGCACAGCCGCTCCGACCACCAGCGCCAGGGTCGGCCACAGGCCGATCCACTGCCCAACCTTGATGAACAGGGCGATTTCGATGATCGGCAGCAGCAGAAATCCAAGCAGAAACAAGCGGGCCAAGGGCTCTTATCCTCGTGATCGAGTGGTTTTGTCGCGTCTCATAGCATTCTCGCTCCAACGTGAACTGGTTTCAGGGTGAAGCTTTCCCTATATATAGGACAGTTTTCGCGCGCTGCGAGCGCCGCGCTTCGGGCGGCAGGCTCGTTTCGGCGCAATAGCAACAGGTGTAATAGGCCCATGGACGAGTTTTTCGATCTTCCCACCCTCATTGTCATCGGCGTCGCGGTGGTGATCTTGTTCCGCCTGCGCTCCGTGCTGGGAACTCGAACCGGCACCGAACGGCCACCGCTGGAGCGGCGCAAGCCCGACGCCGCCAAGTCCGATGATACCGTGGTGCCGCTGCGCCCGCAGGGTACTGCTGCCCCCGAACTCGACGACGAACGCCGGGCCCGCAAGCTCGAAGCCGAAATCGAGCAGTTCTCGCGCGGCAATGAAGGCCTGGCGGCCGGGCTCAAGGCCGTGGCCGAGGTCGATCCGACCTTCACGCCCAAATCGTTCCTCGATGGCGCCAAGCAGGCCTATGAAATGATCGTGACCGCGTTTGCCGCCGGCGACCGCAATACGCTCAAAAATCTCCTGGAGAAGGAGGTCTTTGACGGCTTCCAGCGCGCCATTGCCGATCGCGAAGCCGCCGGCCAGACCGTCGACTTCACCTTTGTCGGCCTGCCCAAGGTCGAATATGCCGACGCCGAATATGACCGCAAGAATGTGCTGGTCACCATTCGCTTCCATGCCGAGGTGGTTTCGGCCACCCGCGACAAGGATGGCAATCTGGTGGAAGGCAATGCCGACCAGGTGCAGTCGATCGCCGATGAATGGACCTTCGTGCGCAATCCCAAGTCGCGCGATCCGAACTGGAAGCTCGTGACCACCAGCCCACTCGACTAACCCCGAGCGGCAGGCCGTTTGCATTCATGTCCAAGCGTGATCCCAAGCGCCTGCCGCACGACTTTCACCTGTGGACGGCTGTTGCCGCCACGGTCGATCCCCTGCGCCGCAAGGGTCTGCTGAAACTGGGCGGCGGCCCGCTGCCCATGCCGGAACCGGCCCCCGAGCCGGCCGCTGCTGCCGCCCCGCCCACCAAGGCGCCACCAACCCGCAAGCCACCGCGCCAACCCTTCCTGCCGCCCTATCAGGCGCCCCTGCCCTCGGCGCCAACGCCCGAGCGCGCCATCGAGCCGACCATCACCAAAAAGCTCGGCCGTGGCCGTATCGAGATCGATGGCACCATCGATCTGCATGGCATGACCCAGAATGAGGCGCGGGGCGCCCTGCATCGCTATGTGCAGTCCCGCTTTGCCCGCGGCGATCGCACCATTCTGGTCATCACCGGCAAGGGCCAGAAAACCGATAATGACTATATCGCGGCCATGACCGAGCGCGGCATCCTGCGCACCATGCTGCCGATCTGGCTGTCCGAACCCGCGCTGTCGCCGCTGATTTCCGGCTGGAGTGTGGCGGCGCGCGGCCATGGTGGGGAGGGGGCGTGGTATGTGCGCCTGCGCCGCTCATGACCCCGCTCGGCGCGCGCATCCGTGCTCTGCGTGAAGAGCGCGGGGTTTCCCTCAAGGACATGGCGGCGGCACTCAATGTCTCGAGCGCCTATCTGTCGGCCCTCGAACATGGCCGCCGCGGCAAGCCGACCGGTTTCCTGCTGCATCGGATGATCACCTATTTCAACGTCATCTGGGACGAGGCCGAGGAACTCCAGCGCCTCGCCGAAATGAGCGATCCCAAGATCACCATCGACACCGCCGGCCTCGCCCCCGAAGCCACCGAGCTGACCAACCGGCTCGCCGCCGATATCGGCAAGCTCGATGTGGAGGATCTCAAATTCCTGCGCAACGAGTTGATCAAGCGCTCCGGTCGCAGCCGCTGATCCCACTCGCATTCGCCTGGCTTGGCGCGGTCGGCAGGTGTATTCTGCGGCATATGCCAGGAGGTTCCCATGCGCAGTCTGACTGTCGTGACCATCCTTGCCGGGCTGACCAGCCCCATCCTTGCCGCTGATCTCACACCCGACATGCTCCAGGCCATGCTGGCGGCCCAGGACGCCGCCACCGTGGTGCAATCACTCGATAACCGGCCCGGGGCCGATGATCCCTGGGCACAGGTGCTCACCCATATGCGGGCGGGCGAACAGGATTGGCTCGATCTGGTGCCGCTGCTGGCGCCCGGCACGGATGCCGGGACGGCCGACGCACTGCGGATGGCGCTGTCGCAGGCGCTGACGCACAATCCCGCCGGCGTGCTCGGGCTGATCCCCGAACGCTATAGCGCCAGCGCTATCTGCCGCGATGGCGCCAGCGCCGCACCGGTCACTGCACCGGTGACTGGGGCGGTGGATTTCATCGATGACGCGCTGGTCGCGGTCGCCGCCATTCTTGATCCGGCGCTGATGCCGGCCCGCAATGCCTGCATCCAGGCGCTCGGTGCGGCGCGGATCGCGGCGCTGATCTGAAAAAAAGGCCGCCAGGCGAACCCGGCGGCCGTGTCGTCGTGGTGTTGGTGCGCTACAGCACGAATTTGCTCAGATCGGTATCCTGGGCCAGCACGCCAACCTTTTCGGCGACGAAGGCCTTGTCGATGCGGATGGTCTGGCCCTGCTTGTCGGGGGCCTCGAAGGAAATATCCTCCACCAGCCGTTCCATCACCGTCTGCAGCCGCCGCGCCCCGATATTTTCGACCGAATTGTTGACCTTGACCGCCGCGTCGGCGATCGCCTCGATCGCGTCACTGGTGAAGTCCAGCGTCACCCCTTCGGTGCCGATCAAGGCGACATACTGCTTGATCAGGCTGGCCTCGGTATCGTTGAGGATGCGGATGAAATCGTCCCGCGTCAGCGCCTTGAGCTCGACCCGGATCGGCAGGCGGCCCTGCAATTCCGGCAACAGGTCGCTGGGCTTGCTGACATGGAAGGCGCCCGAGGCGATGAACAGGATATGGTCAGTCTTGACCGGACCATACTTGGTCGAAACCGTGGTGCCTTCGATCAGCGGCAGCAGGTCGCGCTGCACGCCTTCGCGCGATGGTCCGCCGCTGGGCGCGCCTTCGCGGATGGCGATCTTGTCGATTTCATCAAGGAAGACGATGCCGTGGTTTTCCACCAGGTCGACGGCTTCGCTTTTCAGCTGGTCCTGGTCGAGCAGCTTGTCGGCTTCCTCGGCAATCAGCGGCTCATAGGCGTCCTTCACCTTGACCTTGCGCTTGACCCCGCGCCCGCCCATTGCCTTGCCGAACATCTCGCTGAGATTGATCATGCCGATGCCGCCGGGCATGCCGGGGATTTCCATGCCCCCCAGGCCCTGGGGCGGCGTCATCTCGATTTCGATTTCCTTGTCGTCGAGTTCGTTGTCGCGCAGCTTCCGGCGGAAACTGTCGCGGGTCGACGGCGTTGCCGACGTACCCACCAGGGCATCGAGCACGCGCTCTTCGGCATTGTGATGGGCCTGCGCCTGCACGTCGGCCCGGCGCTTGTCGCGCAGCAGCGAAATCCCGGCTTCCACCAGGTCCCGGATGATCTGCTCGACATCGCGGCCGACATAGCCCACTTCGGTAAACTTGGTGGCCTCAACCTTGATGAAGGGCGCCTGCGCCAGCCGCGCCAGCCGGCGCGCGATCTCGGTCTTGCCAACCCCGGTCGGCCCGATCATCAGGATGTTCTTGGGCGTCACCTCGCGGCGCATGTCGGCGTCCAGCTGCTGGCGGCGCCAGCGATTGCGCAGGGCCACGGCGACGGCGCGCTTGGCGTCATGCTGGCCGACAATATTGCGGTCGAGTTCGCTGACGATCTCGCGCGGGGAAAAATTGGTTTCACTCATGTGTTTCTCCAGGTGCCTCATCCAGGAAGCGCACCATCAGGTGTTCGTCGACAAAGCGACCGTTCACGAATTGCGAGCGGGGATCGGTTCCGTAGCGCACGAACCCCGCCTTTTGGTAGAGCCGGATCGCCGGCTCGTTATGGGCAGCGACGCCCAGATGGACCTGGGCAACCTTGCCCTTGCTATGCGCGAGCGCCGCGTCGAGCAGCGCCTGCGCGCAGCCGGTGCCGCGCATGTCGGGCCGCACATAGACCTGGTAGAGCCAGGCGCGATGGGCTTCCCGCCCGCTGCCGAACTCCAACGCCATGATCCCGGCAAGGCTGCCATCGGGCCGGATGGCGCCGACAAAGACCATGGCCTCCAGCACCGCCCGCAATTCGTCCGGCGTCCGCTGCACGAATTGCTCGGGCGTACTGGCAAAGGCCTCGGGGTGATTGGTCAGGGCCTCGAGCCGGATGGCGCGATAATCCGCAACGTCACTTCCCGTCAGGCGCCTGATGGCAAAGCTCACGCGCTGAGCTCGATGGTTTCAAGCGTCACATTGCCATTAGTATAGACGCAGATTTCCTCGGCGATCTTCATGGCCCGGCGGGCAATGTCCTCGGCATCGAATTCGGTCGCCTGATGCAGCGCCAGCGCGGCCGAATGGGCGTAATTGCCACCCGAACCAATGGCGATGACCCCATGGTCAGGGGTCAGCACGTCGCCCGTGCCGGTCAGTACCAGGGTATCGGTCTTGTCGGCCACGATCATCATGGCTTCCAGCTTGCGCAGATAGCGATCGGTGCGCCAGTCCTTGGCCAATTCGACGGCAGCGCGCATCAACTGGTCGGGATATTGCTCCAGCTTGGCTTCAAGCCGCTCGAACAGCGTGAACGCATCGGCGGTCGAGCCGGCAAATCCGCCGATCACCTTGCCGCCGGCCAGGCGACGAACCTTCTTGGCGGTGTGCTTCATCACCGTGGGGCCCATGGAAACCTGGCCATCGCCAGCCACCACGACCTTATTGCCCTTGCGCACGGAAACGATGGTCGTCCCGTGCCACCCGGGGAAATTGCTCTCACTCATTGGAAAAATACTCCAGAACTGTTGGGTGATATTTAGGGAACGGTCGAGCGATTGCAATGCGTGGTTCTGCGCCGGCCTGTTCTCCTCTGCGTGAGCTGGCGATACGAGGGGGCTGCCGCCTCCGCGCCTTCCCGTTTCACCCACCGCGTCATCCCGGCGAAAGCCGAGATCCAGTTTCCTTTAGGGCAGCGCCGGTGGCTGGGTCAGGAACAAGCTGACCTACATCGCCCCTCAACCCAATCTTCACGCCATCGTGGCTATCTGCTACTGAGCCCCCGTATTCCCGGAGACCGCCCGCATGCGCACTGCACAGATTGCCCGCAAGACCAACGAGACCGAGATCACGGTCGCAGTGAATCTGGATGGCACCGGCGCCCATGCCATGGCCACCGGCATCGGCTTTTTCGATCACATGCTCGACCAGCTGTCGCGCCACTCGCTGATCGACATGGACGTGTCCTGCAAGGGTGACCTGCACATCGATTTCCACCACACGGCGGAAGATGTGGGCATTGCCATCGGCCAGGCCATTTCGAAAGCTCTCGGTGACAAGAAGGGCATCCGCCGCTATGCCAGCTGCGACCTGCCGATGGACGGCACGCTGACCCGCGCCGCGCTGGATGTGTCCGGCCGTCCTTTCCTGGTGTTCCGGGCCGAATTCAGCCGCGACAAGGTCGGCGAGATGGATACCGAGCTGTTCCGCGAATTCTTTCAGGCCTTCGCCATGAATGCCGGTATTACCCTGCACATCGAGAATTTCTATACCGACAACAACCACCATCTGGCCGAGTCGATGTTCAAGGCGGTGGCCCGCGCCCTGCGCGATGCGGTCGAGATCGACCCCCGCGCCGCCGATCGCATTCCCTCGACCAAGGGCACGCTGTAGCAAGGCCTTTAAACTCGGGGCATTTTGCTCTAAGTCCACCCCGATAACGGTGTCACCCCGGACCAGACCGGGGACCATGTCCGGATTTCGACAGGACCGCTGTCGCAATCGGTGGGCACACCGCCTTTGTGGAGCCGTCATGACCCTCTACGCGATCTTTGCGCCCCGGCCGGGCAAGCCCGCCGCTCCCCGCGCCATCCCGGAGAAATTCTCCTGGCTGGCGGCGCTGCTGCCGCCGGTCTTCGCCATTGTGCATGGATTGTGGCTGGAACTGATCGCCTTCATCGTGCTGGTCGCTGCCCTCGCCTATCTCGGCGACTGGATCGGCGCGTCCGCCACCGGCTGGCTCTATCTGGCCTTGGCGCTCTGGTGCGGCCTCGCCGCCGCCAGCCTGCGCCGCCATGGTCTGGCATGGCGGGGCTGGCGCCATCGCGGCGATGTCGTGGCCCCGACCGCCGACCTCGCCCGTCTCTCTTTCCTGCAGGCAGAACGATGAGCCTAGTTACCATTATCGATTACGGCGCCGGCAATCTGCGCTCGGCGGCCAATGCCTTCGAGCGCGTTGCCGCCACGCTCGATACCCCGCCCGAAATTCTCGTCACCGCCGATCCCGAAGCCGTGCGTCGCGCTGATCGCATCATGCTGCCCGGCGTCGGCGCCTTTGCCGATTGCAAGGCGGGCCTCGATGCCGTCGCCGGCATGCGCGAAGTGCTCGAGGAGCGGGTGATCGCCGGCGGCGTGCCGTTCCTGGGCGTCTGTGTCGGCATGCAGCTGCTGGCCAGCGAGGGCCGCGAAAAGACCGTGACCCCCGGCCTTGGCTGGATCCCCGGCGCCGTCGAGCGGCTGACCCCGTCCGATCCCGGCCTCAAGATTCCCCATATGGGCTGGAACACGCTGACCGTGCAGAAGCCCCATGCCTTGCTGGCCGGCATTCCCGATGGCCCCGATGGGCTGCACGCCTATTTCGTGCACTCCTATCACCTGGTCACCGACAGTGCCGATACCCGCCTCGCCATCGCCGATTACGGCGGGCCGGTGACCGCCGCTGTCGGCCGCGACAATATCTTTGGCACCCAGTTCCACCCGGAAAAAAGCCAGGCGCTGGGCCTGAAGCTGATCGAGAATTTTTTGAGGTGGACGCCGTGATCCTGTTTCCCGCTATCGATCTCAAGGACGGTCAGTGCGTGCGCCTCAAGCTGGGCGACATGGACCAGGCCACCGTGTTCAACGACAATCCCGCCGCGCAGGCCAAGTCGTTCGAGGACCAGGGCTTTGAATATCTCCATGTCGTCGATCTCAACGGCGCCTTTGCCGGCGAAAGCGTCAATGGATCGGCGGTCGATGCCATCCTCAAGGCGGTGAATTTCCCGGTGCAGCTGGGCGGTGGCATTCGCAATCTCGGCCATATCGAAAGCTGGCTGGGCAAGGGCCTGGCCCGCGTCATCCTCGGCACGGTCGCCGTGCGCGATCCCGAGCTGGTCAAAGCGGCGGCCAGAAACTTCCCCGGCCAGGTGGCTGTCGGCATTGATGCCCGCGCCGGCATGGTGGCGGTCGAAGGCTGGGCGGAAACCTCCGAACTCAGCGTCATCGAACTGGCCAAGCGCTTCGAGGGCGCCGGCGTGGCGGCGATCATCTATACCGATATCGACCGCGACGGCATTCTGGCTGGGATCAACTGGGACGCGACGCTGGAGCTGGCCCGCGCCACCTCCATTCCGGTCATCGCCTCGGGCGGCCTCGCCTCGATGGACGATATCGAGCGCATGACCCGGCCGGACTATCAGGTGCTGGAAGGCGCCATTTCCGGCCGCGCGCTCTATGACGGGCGCATTGATTCACGTGAAGCACTGGCTCTGCTGAGGGCGGCGTGACCACCCAACCTGCCCAGGTCCGCCGCTTTCCCTGGCGCTTCTACACCATCGTGCTGGTGATGATCCTGTTGTTTGCCCTCTGGCCCGTGCTCTCGGTGTGCTTCACCTATCTGGTTGCCGAGGCCACCGGCTGCGTGGTCAATGAAGCCGGCATCAATCCCTGCCTCGTCCTGGGCCAGGATATTGGCGGCGTGCTCTATACCACCGGCGTCATGGGCTGGTTCATGCTGGTCACCCTGCCGCTGGGCGGGGGGGCGCTGATCGTCTGGCCGGTCATGCTGATCATCCACCGCCTCGCCTGGCGCCGCACCCAACCGGGAGGCGCCGCATGAGCCGACAGCGCCAGCCCCGCGCCATCCTGGTGCAGCGGGTCAACTTCCTCTGGTATGGCCTGCCCATCCTGCCGATCCTGGCCGCTTTCTATGCCGCGATCGCCGGCTATTTGCCCTCCTGGGTGGCGCTGATCGCCGTCTTTGCCTTTTTCATGTGGCTGTTTTCGCTGCTGTTCACGCTGTTTGCCGTGTTGAAGCGCCGCAACAAGGATCCCCGTTCATGAGCCTCAAGACCCGCCTGATCCCCTGCCTCGATGTCAAGGATGGCCGCGTGGTCAAGGGTGTGCAGTTTGTCGATCTGATCGATGCCGGCGACCCGGTTGCGGCCGCCATTGCCTATGATGCCGCCGGCGCCGATGAACTCTGCTTCCTCGATATCGCCGCCAGCCATGAAGGCCGCGAGACCATTTTCGATGTCGTCGCCCGCACCGCCGAGCATTGCTTCATGCCGGTTACCGTCGGCGGCGGCGTGCGCACCATCGAGGATATCCGCAAGCTCCTGCTCTCGGGCGCCGACAAGGTGGCGATCAATTCGGCTGCCGTCACCGATCCCGATTTCATCTCCCGCGCCGCCGACAAGTTCGGCAATCAGTGCATCGTCGTTTCCGTCGACGCCAAGCAGCGGCTCGATCAGGCGGTGGGTGGCGATAACGGCCAGGCGGTCCGCCGCGAGGACAAGGAAAGCCAATGGGAAATCTATACCCATGGCGGCCGCAAGCCGTCGGGGCTCGATGCGGTAGAGTTCGCTGCCCGCATGGTCGAGCGCGGCGCCGGCGAATTGCTGGTGACCTCGATGGATCGCGACGGCACCCGCTCGGGCTTTGATATCGCCCTGACCCGCGCCATTGCCGATGCGGTGGCAGTTCCGGTGATTGCCTCGGGCGGCGTCGGCACGCTCGATCACCTGGTCGAGGGCGTGCGCGAAGGCCATGCCAGCGCCGTGCTGGCCGCCTCGATTTTCCACTTCGGCACCTTCACCATCCCCCAGGCCAAGCAGTATCTGCAGAGCCATGGCATTGCCGTGCGTATGGACCGCGCCGCTTAGGTCCGGAAGAGCCTACCCTGTTTTTGCTGACGCTCGGAGACCCCGATGAGCTTTACCCTCGAAGACCTCGATGCCCGTCTGGCCATGCGCGCCGCCGCCTCCCCCGAGGAAAGCTATACGGCCAAGCTGTTGAGCCGCGGCGTCGCCAAATGTGCGCAAAAGCTCGGCGAGGAAGCCACCGAAGCGGTGATCGCCGCTGTCGGCAATGACCAGCCCGAATTGACCAAGGAGGCCGGCGACGTGCTCTATCACCTGCTGGTGCTGCTGCGCGCCGCCGATGTGCCGCTGAGCGCGGTCATGGCCGAGCTGGAAAGCCGCACCGCCCAGTCCGGCCTCGCTGAAAAAGCCGGCCGCCGGGGCGATCGCTAATGGCCAGGCGTGCTGCCGTTCCGGCGCCCTATCACCGGTTCACCAAGGCCCAATGGTCCAAGCTGCGCGATGGCGAGCTGATGACCCTGACCGCCGAGGACATCAAGCGCCTGCGCACCCTGTCCGATCCGATCTCGCTCAAGGAAGCCGAGGAGATCTACCTGCCGCTGACGCGCCTGCTCTCCTATTATGTCGAGGCCGTCCAGGGCCTGCACAATGTCTCGACCCGCTTCCTCAATACCCCCGACCAGAAGGTGCCGTTCATCATCGGCGTCGCTGGCTCGGTCGCGGTGGGCAAGTCGACCACGGCGCGTATCCTGCAGGCCCTGCTGCAGCGCTGGCCCTCCAGCCCCAAGGTCGATCTGGTCACCACCGACGGGTTCCTGCATCCCAATGCGGTGCTCACCGAGCGCGGGCTGATGGAGCGCAAGGGGTTTCCCGAAAGCTACGATCGCACGCGCTTCGTTGCCTTCCTGGCCGATATCAAATCGGGCAAGCCCCGGGTGCAGGTCCCGGTCTATTCCCACCTGGTCTATGATGTGGTGCCGGGCGAGGAAGTGACGATCGAGCGCCCCGATATCCTGATTGTCGAGGGTCTCAACATCCTGCAGCCCGGCGAATTGCCGCGCACCGGCAAGCCGATTGTCTTTGCCTCCGACTTCATCGATTTCTCGGTCTATATCGACGCCGACGAGGCGGACCTGCGCGACTGGTTCATGGAGCGCTTCTTCCGCCTGCGCGAAACCGCCTTCCGCGACCCCACTTCGTTCTTCCGCCGCTTCTCGGAAATGAGCAAGGACGAGGCCGGCACCTTCGGCCAGAAGGTCTGGGAGACCATCAACCTGCCCAACCTGCTGGACAATGTCGTCCCCACCCGCGGCCGCGCCGACCTGATCCTCAAAAAGGGCAAGAGCCATTTGATCGAGGAAGTGCAACTGCGCCGGGTTTGATGGTTACGGGGCGTTCGGGTCACGGCCGCCACCCCGGATCCCACCCCACCCACCGCGCTGCCCACGGGCTCGACCCGTGGGCCACTATCAGCGCGCCAAGATATCTCGGTGTTTGCGGCGAATGACCCGCGGGTCAAGCCCGCGGGCAGCACAGTGGGTGTTGGACACGCGGCGCGCAGGCATCACGCAGACCGCGATTTAGGGGTAAATTCCATCCCTCCTCAATCGTCATTGCCCGGCTCGTCCGGGCAATCCACTCTTCCACCGCATGAAAGATGGATCACCCGGACAAGCCCGGTGATGACGCTGGTGCTGAAACGGAGCGGAGCTGCACTGCACAGTGCGGTGAGTTGAGCCCAGCCCACCCACCGGGCTGCCCACGGGCTCGACCCGTGGGCCACTACCAGCGCGTACTGGGCGCAGTGTTTACGCCAACCCCTCGGGACAAGGCCCTCTTCAGTCGCGGCGTCCAGACGCCTACCCGGCCAGCCCGTGCTGCTTGCTCAGCTCTTCCAGATCCAGCTGTGGCCGCGCCCCGATATGGGTGATCACTTCCGATGCGGCGAGGCACCCGGTCTTGAGGGCGCTTTCCAGCGTCTGGCCGCGCGCCATGCCCAAGAGGAACCCCGAGGCGAACAGATCGCCGGCGCCGGTGGCATCGACCACCTTGTCGATGGCATAGGCCGGGATCGAAACGATCTCGCCATTATGGATGGCCATGGCGCCATCGGCGCCCATGGTGATCGCGGCCAGTTCGGCATCCTTGGCAATCTGGCGCACCGCCTCGCCCAGGTCGTCGGTCTGGTACAGCGACTTCAGCTCATGCACATTGGCAAACACATAATCCATGGTCTGGCTGCGCATCAGGTCGAGGAATTCATCGCGGAAACGATCGACGCAGAACGGATCGCTCAGCGTGAAGGCGGCAGCGCGTTCGTGCTTGTGGGCATAATGGGCGGCGCGCACAAACGCCTTCTTGGCCTCAGCCGGGTCCCACAGAAAGCCTTCCATATAGGTGATCGCCGCGCCGCCGATTTCGTCCTCGACAATGTCGGCCTCGGTCAGCTGCTGGCAGGCCCCCAGATAGGTATTCATGGTGCGCTCGCCATCGTCGTCGCAGACATAGATCATCGAGCGCGCGGTGGGGGCGCCATGGATCAGGCGCGGCGTGGCGTAGTGCACGCCGATGGCGCGGAAATCCTCGTCGAAGAAATCGCCCAGTTCGTCCTCGGCCACCTTGCCGACAAAGGCGGCGCGGCCGCCCAGCGAGGCGACGCCGGCGGCGGTATTGGCGGCGCTGCCACCCGAAATCTGCTGCTTGCCGGCCGGCATGCGGCCATAAAGGTCGATGGCGCGATCCGCATCGATCAGATGCATGATACCACGGCTCATGCCTTCGGCTTCGATAAAGCCCTGCTCGGCCGGTGCGATGATGTCGACAATCGCATTGCCGATGGTGAGGACGTCGAAGCGGGTCTGGGCCATTGCGGGTCCGAAAATGTGAGGGATTACCCGAGCGATGTAGCGGATCGACCCCGGCGGCGCAACGCTTAAGCGCCGGCCGGCTCGGTCCCGATGATGGCCCTGATCAGCCCATCCAGGTTCTCGCCCTCGCGAATGGCGATCTGCCCGTCGAGCAAGAGGATGGCCAGCCCATGCACCTTGGCCCAGGCCTGCAGCGCCGCGATCCGCCCGCCATCGGGGCTGCTGGTGGCGGTGGCAATGCGCAGCGTTTCAAACGCCGCGTCCGCCGCCATGCGCAGCGTCGGCCGGTTGGCCCGCTTCAGCTCCGGCGAGAACATCAGCCGGAACAATTCCATATTGTCGAGCGCAAAGCGGACATAGGCATGCCCCATCGCCGCCAGCCGCGCTTCCGGGGTGTCGCCGATGGCGGCCTCTTTCATCTGCGCGCTGAATTGCTGATAGCCGCGCACCGCCAATGCCTCGAGCAGCGAGATCTTGTTGTCGAAATGCCGATAGGGGGCGGCGGGCGAGACCTTGAGCAGCCGCGCCAGCTCGCGTAGCCCCAAATTGGCGGCACCGCCGCTTTCCAGCATGGCCATGGCGCCATCCAGCAGCGCCCGGCGCAGGTCGCCATGGTGGTAGGGTTGGGGTTTCGGCAGAGATGTTGACATTGCTTACACTGAATTCTACTTATGTGGTCACTGTTAACATCATCGGCGGACGATGCAAGGCCGCAAGAAGTTTAGGTGAGGCTCTGATGCCTGATATCGATCTGCTGCTGGCCATCCTGCACCACCTTGCCGTTTTCACGCTGGTCGGCATCCTCGCCGCCGAGTTTGCGCTGTTGCGTCCGGGTCTTGCCGGGCCGCGCCTCAACCAGCTGGCCCGCATCGATGGCGCCTATGGCGGTGTCGCCGGCCTTGTCATCGTCGCCGGTTTCCTGCGGGTGTTCTTCGGTGCGTCGGGCGCGGAATACTACCTGAGCAATTGGGTGTTCTGGGGCAAGATTGGCGCCTTCCTAGGTGCTGGCCTGCTGTCGATCCGCCCGACCATGGCCATCCTCGGCTGGAGCCGCCAGGCCAAGGCCGATCCGGATTACGCGCCGCCGGCCACCGAGATCGCCACCCTCCGCCCCATCCTCTATGCCCAGATCGGCCTGCTCGCCCTCATCCCCATCTTCGCCGCCGCCATGGCCCGCGGCTACGGCCTCTAGGCCAGAGCCGACCAACCAAGCCATAAGTCGTCATCCCGGCTTTCGCCGGGATGACGCCTTGGGGAGCCGCTATTTCTGCACCGGCGCCGGTGTCTTGGGTTCAAACTGGCACCATTCCGCAATGATGCAGCGCCAGCATTCCGGCTTGCGCGCCTTGCAGATGTAACGCCCGTGCAGGATCAGCCAGTGATGCGCATGCAGCAGGTAGCGCTCGGGTACCGCCTTCTGCATGGCCAGTTCCACCGCCAGCGGCGTCGCCCCCGGGGCTATGCCGGTGCGGTTGCCGACGCGGAACAGATGCGTGTCCACCGCAATGGTCGGCTGCTTGAACCAGATATTGAGCACCACATTGGCGGTTTTCCGCCCCACGCCCGGCAACGCCTCGAGTTCCTCGCGCGTATCGGGCACTTCGCCATTATGCCGCTCCAGCAGCAGCTGGCTCAGCGCATAGACATTCTTGGCCTTGGTCCGATACAGGCCGATCGTCTTGACGTGATCTTCGATCGCCTGCTGCCCCAGCGCCACCATCGCAGCCGGGGTCGGGGCCAGCTGGAACAGCGCCTTGGTGGCCTTGTTGACCCCAACGTCCGTTGCCTGCGCCGACAGCACTACCGCCACCAGCAGGGTAAAGGCATTGCTGTAATCCAGCTCGCCCTTGGGCTCGGGGTCCATTTGCGCGAAGCGCGCGAAAATCGATTCCACGTCCGCCTTCGACAGCGACTTCACTTTTCTTGGCTTCGCCATTCTCTCGCCCATGATTCTGCGGCTATAGTCACTCATCATGCCCTTGCAAGCCACAACCACGTCGCCGTTGTTCGCGGCAGAATTGACGCCCCACCGGTCCATGACCCTGCGCGGCATGCGCATCGTCATTGCCCTGATCATTGTGCTGGGCGCCCTGCCCGGGCTGATCTTCTTCTCGCTCGGCGCTTGGCCGATCATCGGCTTTATGGGCCTCGATATCATCGCCATCATCTGGGCGCTGCGCGTTTCGATGAACGCCGGTAAGCGGCGCGAGCAGATCACCCTCTGGCCCGATCGGCTGGATATCACGGTCACCGATGCCAAGGGCAATGCCGTGACCAAGCGTTTCGATCCGCGCACCCTGCGCCTGCAGCTCGACCGCGATTACGATGAGCGCACCACGGCGCTCAAGCTCCGCGCCGGCGGCGAGGAAACCGAAATCGGCGCCTTCCTGACGCTGGATGACAAGTCCAGCTTTGGCAAGGCCTTCGGCACCGCCCTGCGCCAGGCCCGCAGCGGGCGGTTCTGATCGTCAAAATCGGGTCGCTTTGCCGCGCTGGCGCTCCTACATTGGGGCCATGAACACGCTCGCGACTGCCACCCCCGCCACCGATTACGACACCATTCGCGCCGCCATCCGCTATCTCAGCGAGACCGGCCCGGACGTGGCCGATCTGGGGCGCTTCGCCCGGGCGCTGGGCCTGACCGAGCGCCAGCTGACCGATCTGTTCCGCCGCTGGTGCGGGCTCAGTCCCAAATCCTTCGCCCAGGCCGTGGCGCTCGACCATGCCAAGTCGCTGCTGCGCGCCCAGGAAAGCGTCCTCGACACCACCTATGAGGTCGGCCTGTCCTCGACCTCGCGCCTACATGATCTGTTCGTGACTTACGAGGCCATGCCGCCGGGCGTGTTCCGCGCCGGTGGCGCCGGCATCGACATGGTCTGGGGCGCCGCGCCCTCGCCCTTCGGCACGGCCGTGGTCACCGCCACCGAATATGGCATGTCGGGCCTCGGCTTTGCCGATGCCGAAACGAGCATCGAGCAGGCCTTTGAGGATCTCGCGCGCCGCTGGCCCAATGCCCGCTTCACCCGCAACGACGCCCGCATCGCCCCGCTGGCGGCGCAGGCCTTCGATCCCGCCCGCTGGTCCGCCGACCATCCGGTGCGCGTGGTGCTGATCGGCACCGATTTCGAGGTGAAAGTCTGGGAAACGCTGCTCAAGATCCCGGTCGGCTGCGCCACCACTTATGGCGAAGTTGCCAGCCATATCGGCCGCCCCAGCGCCTCCCGCGCCGTCGGCGCTGCTGTCGGCAAAAACCCGATTTCCTTCGTCGTCCCCTGCCACCGCGTCGTCGGCACCTCCGGCGCCCTGACCGGCTATCACTGGGGCGTCCCGCGCAAACGCGCCATCCTCGGCTGGGAAGCCGGTGTCATCTCCGCCGCCCACTAGGATTCACGTGAAACCCTGGGTCCCACCCACCGGGTCATCCCGGCGCAGGCCGGGATCCATTCCGAAGGCTCTCTGCAGCATCCAGTTCATGGATGGAACACAGCATGGATTCCGGCCTGCGCCGGAATGACATCGCGGTTGCTGTCCCAGAGGACCCCCGAATAAGTCCCCTCCCCACCCACCGCGCTGCCCCCGGACTTGATCCGGGGGCCATTCGCCGCTTGTGCAGAGGTGAGCGTGATCCACGGACGAAGCCCGTGCACAGCCCCGTGGGCGGGAGCTAAATCTCCACCCGCCCCTCAAGCTGCCCATCCGCGCCGATCCGATAGATCGTCGGCTGGCCCGTGGCGATTTCGCGCTTGAGGATTTCGTCCGGCGTCAGCCCCTCGATCGCCATCACCAGCGCCCGCAGCGAATTGCCATGCGCGGCCACCAGCACCGTCTTGCCGGCCTTCAGCAGCGGCAGGATCTCGGCCTCGTAATAGGGCAGCGTACGTGCCGCGGTGTCCTTGAGGCTCTCGCCGCCCGGCGGGGGCACATCGAACGAGCGGCGCCAGATCAGCACCTGCTCCTCGCCCCACTTGGCCCGGGCATCGTCCTTGTTGAGCCCCGACAGCTCGCCATAGTCACGTTCGTTCAGCGCCACATTGCGGGTAATGGTGACATTGAGAATGTCCATTTCCTCGAGCATCAGGTCCAGCGTGTGCTGGGCCCGGCGCAGCGCCGAAGTGTAATAGAGATCGGGCACGATGCCCTTGGCCTTGAGCGCCTTGCCGGTGGCGCGGGCTTCCCCGATCCCCTTCTCGGTCAGGCCCGGATTGCGCCAGCCGGTGAAGAGGTTCTTGAGGTTCCACTCGCTCTCGCCATGGCGCACGAGGATCAGGGTTCCGGTCATTCTTGTCTCCGATCAGTTGATAGGGTCGCCAACGCCCATGGCCGTGGCGATGCGGAGAAAATCCTCCCGCCCGATGCCAAACAGCGATTTGCGGAAATACATGCCCCAATGGCTGGGATTGGTCACGAAGGAAAGTTGGGGCAGCAGCAGATAGATATCGGCGTCCTGCGCATCGAGATAACGCGCCCGCCGGCGCCAGCCGGTCATTCCAGGCGCCATCAGCATCTGTTCGGGCTCACCCGGCTCGATCACGCCGATACCGGTAAAGCGCCGCACGCTGTCCTTGCCACCCAGCGTCTGGGTTGGCGAATAATAAGCGAACCAGTCGCCCGGCTGCACCCGCTTGGCGGCGCTGTGGTCGCCATGGGCGAACATCACGATGCCATCCGCCCGGCCGATGGCCACATGGGCAGCAGCCGCCACCCCGATCCAATAGGCGGGGTGCGCTGCCATCAGAGGCCCAGCACGTCAGTCATGGCATAAAGCCCATTGGGCTGGCTCTGCGCCCACAGTGCCGCGCGCGCCGCGCCATGCGCGAAAATGGCCCGGTCTTCGGCGCGGTGGATCATTTCGATCCGCTCGGAGGGGCCGGCAAAGATCACGCTGTGCTCACCCACCACGGTGCCGCCACGCAAGGTGGCAAAGCCGATCGTGCCCTTTTCGCGCGGCCCGGTATGGCCATCGCGCACCCGCACCGAATGGTCCCTGAGCGAGATATCGCGCCCCTCGGCCGCTGCCTGGCCCAGCAGCAGAGCCGTGCCCGATGGCGCATCGACCTTGCGCGAATGGTGCATTTCGAGAATTTCGATATCGTATTCGGCCAGCGCCTCGGCCGCCTTGCGCACGAGATTGGCCAGAACCGTCACGCCCATCGAGAAATTGCCCGACTTGACGATCCGCGCCCCGCTTGCCGCTGCGGCAATCGCCACGTCGTCGGCTTCGCCCAGCCCGGTGGTGCCGATGACATGGATCAGCCCGCGCGCCCCGGCCTTTTGTGCCAGCGCCACGCTGGCAGCCGGCGCGGTAAAATCGATGATGGCGTCGGCGCCATCCAGCGCCGCCTCGATGTCCTCGGAAATCTCCACGCCAAGTGGTTCGATCCCCGCATAGAGCCCGGCATCGCGTCCCACTGCCGGTGCTCCGGCGCGGTCGATAGCGGCATGCAGGGTCAGCCCCGCCAGGCTGGTGACGGCGCGGATATTGGCCGCGCCCATGCGCCCACCCGCCCCAGCCACCACGACCCTGAGTTCAGCCATTCCCGTCTCCCGATCAACCTTGCGCCATATTCAGGCGGCTCAATAGTGCTTCGGCTATAGCAGCGCCCGCCGCAAACGCCAACACTGTGCCATTCATGCTAAGCTTCGAGGGTAACTGCGATTAAGGAACGTCTATGACCATCACCAACGCGCTGGCCGGCATCGCCGTCGATGACCTCGCGGCGGTGCTCGCGTGGTACGAGCAAGTGTTCGGCCGCCCCGCCGACGCCCGCCCGCTGGCCGACATCGCCGAGTGGAAATTCACCACCGGGGGCTGGGTCCAGGTCTTCACCGACAGTGACCGCGCCGGGGCCTCGAGCGTCACCCTGATCGTCGATGATTTGGCCGCGCTGGTCACCGAACTCGCCAGCCGCGACATTGCCCCGGTCTCCAAGCGCATCGGCGACTACGTCAAAACCGCCATCTTCCGCGACCCCGACGGCAATCAACTGATCTTCACCCAGCCGCTGAAAAACACCTATTAGGGATTTTTGGGCTTTGAAGGCGGCAGGCTGGCGGGCGCCTTCGCGGCCGCTGGCTCGCCCAACTCCCGAGGTGAATATCCGGCAATGGGCGATCCGCCTGCGACAGCCCGACATTTCCCGAAAAACCACCGCATTTCCCCACCGTCATTGCCCGGCGCGTCCGGGCAATCCATCTTTCCGGGTCAAAGACTGGATCACCCGGACGAGCCGGGTGATGACGATGGTTGCAACATCGCACCCACTGCCCCACGCCCGCCTCCATCCATCCCCACCGCGCTGCCCCCGGGACTGGATCCGGAGGCCCGATGCGACGGGAAAGAACCCTCGTCCAAACCCCGAGGGTGATGATCCGGGAATGGGCGATATGCCTGCGACAGCCCGACATTTTCCCAAAAAACCACCACACTCCCCCCACCGTCATTGCCCGGCTCGTCCGGGCAATCCATCTTTCCGGGTCAAAGACTGGATCACCCGGACGAGCCGGGTGATGACGATGGTCGAAACATCGCACCCACTGCCCCGCGCCCGCCTTCATCCCCACCCACCGGCCGCCCCCGGACTGGATCCGGGGGCCATTCTCACCCCGGCACGCGCATGAAAAAGCCCGCGGATTACCTCCGCGGGCGGCTCGCCATTGGGAGACGAAAAACCTAAGCTAGGCGCGAGCCCGCATTCATCTCGGCCAGGATCGACCGCGCCGCCGCTGCCGGATCGGCCGCCGCGATGATCGGGCGCGCCACCACCAGATGCGTCGCGCCGGCATCCAGCGCCTGGCGTGGGCTCATCACCCGCTTCTGGTCGCCCAGATCAGCCCCGGCCGGCCGGATCCCCGGCGTCACGATGGCCAGCTTCGGCCCCACAATGGTGCGCACCATCTCGGCTTCATGCGGCGAGGCGACCAGCCCGCCAATCCCGGCGTCGCGCCCCTGCTGCGCCCGCAGTGCAACGAGGCCCGCCGCGTCGCGCTCATAACCGGCTTCCTTGACGTCGGCATCGTCCATCGAGGTCAGCACTGTCACGCCCAGCACCGTCAGCCCCGAGCCTTCGGCAGCCCTGGCGGCGGCGCGCATGGTCTTGGGATAGGCATGCACGGTCAGCATGGTCGCCCCGGTATCGGCGATGGCGGCCACGCCCTTTTCGACGGTGTTGTCGATATCGAGCAGTTTGAGGTCGAAGAACACCTTCTTGCCCGCGGCCAGCAGCGCCTTGCCCAGCGCATAGCCGTCCGCGCCGTAAAAGCACTGATAGCCGATCTTGTAGAAGTCGACGCTGTCGCCCAGCGCCGTCACGATGGCTTCGGCCTGCGCGCGCGACGAAACGTCGAGGCCAACAATCAGTTGCCCGCTCATGATCTGTCTCCGATGTCTTTGCGTTGGCCTGCCTTGCCAGAATTCCGCTGACGCTGCAACCGCGCTAGCGCTGTTCCCAGTCGATAGGCAGGTCCTCGAACGCCATCCAGTCGCTGCCCAGCCGCATTGCCGCCAGGTCGAAGATGAAGCCATTGCCGCCACCCTTGTGGCCGATCCGGCTCTGGTCCTCGCTGCGCGCAATGGCGCGTCCGCCGACAAAGCATTTGAGCAGCGTACCCACCGCGCCATGTCCGCAAAACACCATTGGTGTTCCTGTCGGCGCCCGCGCCAGGGCTTCGCCCACCGCCGCGACAATGCGACTTTGCGCATCGATGGCGCGCTCCCAGCCCGCCGCGCTCACCTGCGGCTCGGCAAAGAAGCGGTCGGCCATGGCCTCGAATTGCTGCGGCGCCAGATAGCCGGTGGCGCTGCGATCGTTCTCGCCCATTTCCTCTTCGGCAATCACGGCGTTGCCGGCACCCCGCGCCAGGATTTCGGCCAGCTCGCGCGCCTTGCGCTCGGTGCTGGTAAAGATCATCGCATCCGCCGGCACCACCATCCGGGCCGCCAGCGCCTCGGCTCGCTCGCGACCAATGGGCGACAGGCCCCATTGCGGCACCGCCACATGGGGGTCCTGCAGCACCTGCGGATGGCTGAGATAGAGCGCAAGCATGGCTAGCCTCGGCTGAAATGGGTCAGTTCATGGACCATCTGGGTCATCTTGGCCTGGATCGATTTCTCCACCAATTGCCCCTCGCTATCAAACGCTTCACTGGCCGGTCCGATCCCCAACAATGTCGGGACCACCAGCGTGCCCACCTTGGTCAGCGATTCGCGCAAATGGCTCAGCCCCCAGATGGTGCCGTATTTGCCCGAACTGACCCCGCCAATGCCGAACACCGCATGGCGGAACGGGCTGGGCCGCTGCCGGCTGATCCAGGCCAGCGTATTGACGATCAGCGGGCTGGCGCCGCCATTATATTCAGGGCTGGCGATGAAGACGATGTCATGGCTGCGCCAGAGCTCGGCCAGCCGACCGGCCGCCTCGGGCACATTGTCGGGCTCCAGATCCTCGTTGAAGATCGGCATCGGGTAATCGGCCAGGTCCAGCGCCGTCACGGCCACGCCCGCCTCCGCCAGTTTGGCGCCAACCAGCATTTGCAGCTGGCGATTATACGATCCCTTGCGGATCGAGCCGGAAAGCGTGACGGCAGTGAGCATGACGTGGGCCCTGGGTTCAGATTTCGCCCTGACAGTGCCCGGCGCTCTCCTGCGCCGCAAGGGCGCATGCTTGACTCCCGGAAACGACGCTGCCTATGTTAAGTTATCACTTAAGTAATGGAGTGCAGTCCATGGCCACCAACATCTTCGTCAACCTGCCGGTCCGTGATCTCGATGCCACCAAGGCCTTTTTCGGCGCCCTCGGCTTTCGCTTCAATCCCCAGTTCACCGACGAGACCGCCGCTGCCATGGTGGTGGATGAGGGCATCTATTTCATGCTGCTCACCCACGCCAAATTCAAAGACTTCATCTCCCTGCCGCTCTCCGACGCGAAAAAGGAAACCCAGGCCCTCTATGCGATTTCGCGCGAAAGCCGCGCCGAGGTCGACACGGTGGTGGATGCAGCGCTGGGCGCCGGCGGCACCGAGCCGCGCCCGGCGCAGGAACTCGGCTTCATGTATTCGCGCGCTTTTGCCGATCTCGACGGCCATATCTGGGAATTTGTCTGGATGGATCCCAGCTTCATCCAGCCGCAATAAGTCAGCGGACCAGCCCCCGGCGGCTTGTCGGGCCCGGCATGCCTGCCTATCCTATCGGCAGCAGGAGGATGCAATGGCGGAAAAACTTGTCGTCACCGGGCTCAGCCACGATCTGCAGGCCAAAAAGTCCTATGTCTCGTTCATCTGGTCGGATGATCCGGGCAAGCGGCTGGGCCTGGAAGTGCCCTATGGCACCGCACTGGATGACGTAGCCGCCGCCGCCCGCACCGCGCTGGATGGCCTGGCGCGCGAGCTGGACGCCAGCGAGTTGTCCCTGCCCTAATTGCCCAGCCGCAGCCAGCTCTTGGCCCTGCGCATCCAGGTTTCGCGCCGGTATTGGTAGAAATAGGCATTGGTCATCAGGTGCCGATAGGTGCGCTTGAAGGCCACCCGCGTCCACAGCTTCCAGGGCCGCGCCAGCGCCGAGTAATGCAGGATATGGGGATCGAACGCTTCATGCGCCGGCTCCGGATTCTGCAGGTTCCAGCGATTGTCGAGCTCGAGGAACCGGTCGCGGAAGGCGAAATTGATGATGTCCTGATCGTAGTAGAACATCTCGATTTCCGATTGCGGCAGGTTATCGACCAGCGCCGCGACGAAATCCATGTCGCGATATTGCGTCAGGTCGATCAGCATGACCCCGGAATTGAAATAGGGCTCGGCCATCGAAAACGCATTGCGGGTGCGCAGGTCGGTGCCGGCAATGCAGTGCAGCCGGTCGGGCTGGCGCACCGCGGCAATGGCCGCGCCCTTCATGTCGATATCGTAGAGCATCTCGATCGGGCTGCGCACAAAGGTGTCGCTGTCCAGATACAGCACCCGTTCGATCCCCGCATTCAGCAGGTCGCCCAGGAACAGCCGCGCATAGATGATCGGCCGGAACCGCCGCATCTTTATGCGCGGGAATTGTTCGATCCGCTTGCCCAGAATATCGGAGCCATCGAGGTCGATGAAATTGAGCTGCGCCCCGTAATCGCTGGCAATGCTCTCCAGCGCCGCCCGGTGTTCGCCCGATAGCCCGGTATGCAGCAGATGGAACCGCAGGTCCCTGGTCCGGTGCGTCGTCAGGCACACCGAACGCATCGTGGCATAGGCGGGGGCCCAGTAATTATCGTCGAACGTCAGTGCGATCTCGATCACGCCGGGCCCTTCCCTGTTGCGGACTTGGCCAGCGTCTAGGCTTCAAACATCTTCTTGAGCTTGGAGAAAAACCCGTCCGAGGTCGGATTGGTCTCGTCCGTGGTCAGCCGCTGGAATTCCTCCAGCAGCTCGCGCTGCTTGCGGCTGAGGTTCTGCGGCGTCTCGATATCGAGCTGCACATAGAGATCGCCGGTATCCTTGCTGCGCAGCACCGGCATGCCCTTGCCCTTGAGGCGCACGCGCTGCCCCGGCTGGGTGCCGGCGGCAACCTTGACCTTGGCGCGCATCGCGTCGAGCGTCGGCACTTCAAATTCCCCGCCCAAGGCGGCGGTGGTCATGGCGATCGGCACGCGCGCATAAAGATCGGCTCCATCGCGGTGGAACAGCTCGTGCGGCTTGATCGAAATGAAGATGTAGAGATCGCCCGGCGGTCCACCGCGCAGTCCCGCCTCGCCCTCATTGGCCAGCCGGATGCGCGTGCCATCCTCGATGCCTTTGGGGATATCGACGCTGAGCTTGCGGTTTTCCTGGCGCCGGCCCTGACCACTGCAATCGGTGCAGGGCTGGTCCATCATCTGGCCGCGGCCCTGGCAGACCGGGCAGGTCCGCTCGATGGTAAAGAATCCCTGGGCGGCGCGCACCTTGCCATGGCCATTGCACTGGCGGCAGGCATGCGTGCCGGTGCCCGGCTTGGCGCCCGAGCCGTCGCAGGTGACGCAGCCGACCAGCGTCGGCACGTCGATCTCGACGGTGCGGCCGACAAAGCTCTCTTCGAGCGAGATTTCAAGATTATAGCGCAGGTCCGAGCCGCGCAGCTTGGCCGCGCCACCGCCCTGCCCGCCACGCCGGCCGCCACCGCCCATGAAGTCGCCAAAGATGTCGTCGAAAATATCGGACATCGAGGAGGTGAACTCGGGTCCGAACCCGCCGGCGCCGGGACGCCCGCCGCCATTCTCGAAGGCGGCATGCCCGAACCGGTCATAGGCGGCGCGCTTCTGGCCGTCCTTGAGCGTGTCATAGGCTTCGCTGATTTCCTTGAACGTGGCTTCGGCCTCGGCATTGCCCGGATTGCGGTCGGGGTGATGCTGCATGGCGAGCTTGCGATAGGCGCTTTTGAGCGCCGCATCGTCGGCGCCCTTGGCAACGCCGAGCACCTCGTAGAAATCACGTTTGGCCAAGTATGTTCTCCGAAAGTCTTGCTGAGACGCCGTCACGTCGCACCCTTATGGGCGCGCCTGCACCAGCGTCATTGTCGATCGATCCGTAAACTCTCCCCCTAAATGGCAATCAACCCCACATCCCGCAAGGGGACATGAGGCTGCAGACCATTAAAGGGCGGCAAAGCGCTGCATAGCAAGGTCAGTCCGATCCAGCAACCGGGGAGGCTCAGCTGTGTCGCGCCGGGGCAAATGCCCGGCCCAGGGCCTGGGCGGCATCGGACTGGGCGAACAGCGCCTTGTTGACCAGCAGCCCCAGGCCAAAAAAGCCCTGCGTGACCCCGTCATAGCTGAGGACGCTGACAGCGACGCCAGCCGCCTCGAGCGCTTCGCCCAGGGCTTCCCCTTCCGAGCGCAGCGGATCGATCTGCGCCAATACGATGGTGGCCGGCGCTAACCCCGCCAGATCCTGGCGGGCCACGAGGTCGATCCTTGCATCGCTGATCTGCTCGCTGTTTTCCAGCGCATGGCGGAACCGCCAGCGCATGGCCGGCAGCCCGATCGGCCGCGCCCGCAGCGTTTCGCCATAGGAGGGGCGGCTGAGATCGCTGCCGGCAATCGGATGGATCAGCAATTGATGCACCGGCTGGGTCAGATGCGCATCGCGCGCGCGGATGGCGATATGGGCGGCCAGGTTCGCCCCGGCATCTTCCCCCGCGACCGCCATGCGGCGCGGATCGCCGCCGAGGTCGCGCGCCCGCTGCACCAGCCAGCGCCAGGCGGCGTGGGCGTCCTCATGGGCCGCCGGAAATTTGTGTTCGGGCGCCAGCCGGTAGTCGACCGACACGACGATGGCGCCGGTGCGCCGGGCCAGTGCCCGCGCCGTCGCGTCGTGGCTGTCGAGATCGCCGGTGACGAAGCCGCCGCCATGAAAATACAGCATCATCGGATTGAGCCGACTCAACAGGCCGGGCGGGCGATAGAGTCGTGCCCCCAGCTCGCCCTCGGCGCCCTCGATGGTGATCGCCTCGGCCTCCACCCCATCATCGCCCTGGCTGCGGTTCTGCCGCGCCAGAATGGCGGTGACGGCATCGGCCAGCCTGGGCTGGCGCCGCGCCGCGCCCGGTGTCGCCGATTCCAGCGGCCGGGCGCCCAGGCCTGCCAGGGCATCCAGCACGTGCTTCATATCGGCATCGATTCGGCTCATCGGATCGCCGCCGATCAGTTCGGCAATCCGGCCAATGCTGTCGCCGCCGCTGCTGGCTATGGTCTGGGTCATCTGGGCCTCGGTGCTCGGTCGGGCTGCGTTGCCAGGGGGCAATGCAGCCACTGTTCCTTGCAGTCCCTCAATCGGCCGAATCTTGGGCTCAAAAGTGCCCATTTGAGGGCTTTCACCCAAAACGGCTTGCGGGGACGACAAAAAGCCCCGGAACGGTCCGGGGCTGCGGGGCTGATTCACGTGAAACGGCAATCGAACCCGGCGGAAAACGCGGGGTGATCAGGCCGCGATATCGGTCATGGCCACGCCATGGTCCATCAGCTTCTTGCGGGCCGCATTGACGGCATCGACGCTGAACTGGTCTTCGTGGCGCAGCACGATGGCTTCGCAGGTGAGCTCGGCGCGGCCATGCGCCACCAGCGTTTCAAAACCGTCGCTGACCGCTTCTTCCATCATCATGTCGGCCAGCAGGCGCTGGGCGCCGACACGGCGATGCTTGGTGCGGATCTTGGCGAGGCGGCTGGTCTTGCCGGCGGCAGCGGCCTTGAATTCCTCGGCCGCGATCAGCGCCGTCCAGAATTCGCGCTCGATGACGTCGTCCTGGGCAGCGCCGGCGATCTCGGCAATGCGCAGTTTGCAGTTGAAGGCGAGATCCTCGTAGCCCAGGCGCACGGCATTGGCCATGAGCTTGCGCAGCTTTTCGGGATCGGTGAAGGTCTGGGGGTCTGGAATGTTCATGGGCCATCATAGGCCATGGCGCGCCGGAAACCTAGGACAAAGGCGGCTCGCGACATTTACGCGCAAGTCAAGGCTGCCCGCCAAGGCTATGTCAGGCTCAACTACCCCGATACGATGCCTCCAAACCCTCCCCAAACACCGCGCTGCCCACGGGCCTGACCCGTGGGCCATTCTCAGCGCGGCACATGCGTCGAGTGATCCCCGGGTCAAGCCCGGGGACAGCGCGGAGGTTGTGGCGCGATCTGTGTAGGACGCGAGGGCCAAGATCTCTCCGCTGCAGTCTCAACCTCGGAGTCATTCCCGCGCAGGCGGGAATCCATTCTTGGTTCGCGCCTACCATCAAAAGAGTGGATTCCCGCCTGCGCGGGAATGACCCGGTGACGAACCAGAAGCTTCCTCCCATGACCAAAAGCCCCACAAACAAAAAAGGGCCCGGCTTGCGCCGGACCCCTTCAATCTGGTCAGCTCGGAACCGGCTTAGGCCGACTTCTGGCCGTCGTCGTCCTTGACCTCTTCGAAATCGGCGTCGACCACATCGTCGTCGCTGTCATCGTCGGTGCCATTGGCCTTGGCTTCGGCTTCGGCCTGGCTGGCCTTGTACATGGCCTCGCCCAGCTTCATCGAGGCTTCGGCCAGCGCGCTGGTCTTTTCCTTGATCACTTCGGCATTGTCGCCGTCGATCACGCCCTTGAGGTCGGCGACAGCGGCTTCGATGGCGCCCTTGTCCTCGGCCGAAACCTTGTCGCCATATTCCTTGAGCGACTTCTCGGTCGAGTGGATCAGGCTCTCGCCCTGGTTCTTGGCTTCGACAGCCTCGCGCTTCTGCTTGTCGGCCTCGGCATTCTGCTCGGCTTCCTGGACCATCTTTTCGATGTCAGCGTCGCTGAGACCGCCCGAAGCCTGGATGCGGATCACCTGCTCCTTGCCGGTGCCCTTGTCCTTGGCCGAAACGTTGACGATGCCGTTGGCGTCGATGTCGAACGTCACTTCGATCTGCGGCACGCCACGCGGTGCGGGCGGAATGCCGGCCAGGTCGAAATTGCCCAGCAGCTTGTTGTTGGCGGCCATTTCGCGTTCACCCTGGAACACGCGGATGGTCACGGCCGACTGGCTGTCTTCGGCGGTCGAGAACGTCTGGCTCTTCTTGGTCGGGATCGTGGTGTTCCGATCGATCAGGCGGGTAAACACGCCACCAAGGGTTTCAATGCCCAGCGACAGCGGGGTCACGTCCAGCAGCAGCACGTCCTTGACGTCGCCCTGCAGCACGCCAGCCTGGATCGCAGCGCCCAGCGCCACGACTTCGTCCGGATTCACGCCCTTGTGCGGCTCCTTGCCGAACAGCTGCTTGACCACTTCCTGTACCTTGGGCATGCGGCTCATGCCGCCGACCAGCACGACTTCGTCGATCTGGGCCGCGGTGACGCCGGCATCCTTGAGCGCCAGCTTGCACGGCTCGATGGTGCGCTGGATCAGGTCGTCGACCAGGCTTTCCAGCTTCGAGCGGGTCAGCTTGAGCGTCAGGTGCTTGGGGCCCGAGGCATCGGCAGTGATGAAGGGCAGGTTGATTTCGGTCTGGGTCGCGCTCGAGAGCTCGATCTTGGCCTTTTCAGCGGCTTCCTTCAGGCGCTGCAGCGCCAGCTTGTCGCTGCGCAGGTCGATGCCCTGCTCCTTCTTGAACTCGTCGGCCAGGTAATCGACCAGGCGCATGTCGAAGTCTTCGCCACCCAGGAAGGTGTCGCCATTGGTGGACTTCACTTCAAACACGCCGTCGCCGATTTCCAGGATCGACACGTCGAAGGTACCGCCACCAAGGTCATAGACCGCGATGGTGCCGGCCTGCTTCTTGTCCAGGCCATAGGCCAGGGCGGCAGCAGTCGGCTCGTTGATGATGCGCAGCACTTCCAGGCCGGCAATCTTGCCGGCATCCTTGGTCGCCTGACGCTGGCTGTCGTTGAAATAGGCCGGAACCGTGATGACGGCCTGCGTGACGGTCTCGCCGAGATAGCTTTCGGCGGTTTCCTTCATTTTCTGCAGGATCATGGCCGAAACCTGCGAGGGCGAATACTTTTCACCCGAGGCTTCCACCCATGCATCGCCATTGTCGGCCGAAACGATCTTGAACGGCACCAGGTTCTTGTCCTTGGCCACGACCTTGTCGTCGTAGCGGCGCCCGATCAGGCGCTTGACGGCAAACAGGGTGCCTTCGGGATTGGTCACGGCCTGGCGCTTGGCCGGCTGGCCAACCAGACGTTCTCCATCCTTGGAAAAGGCAACCATCGAGGGAGTGGTGCGTGCACCCTCTGCGTTCTCGATTACCTTCGGGGTAGCGCCATCCATCACTGCGACGCAGCTATTGGTGGTGCCCAGGTCAATACCGATAACTTTAGCCATAACTCTTGCCTCTCTTTCAGCAAACCCGTTTGAAACCCCTCTTTCGAAGCAGTTCCGTGGCCGTTGCCGGCCGGGTTCCTTAGTCGTTGAATGTGCCCATCGCTGGGCCTGCGGGGTATATAGGGGGGGCGCTGATTGGCTTCAAGCGCACTCATCCCAGATTCAGGCGATTGGGCAGCGCTGACAGAGGCCGTCCCCGGGCAAATCTCCGGTTGGGGCGGCCCGCCGACAGTTTCGGCGGACCGCGGACCGTTATGCCGCTACTCGCTCAGCGTATAGCTCGCCAGCGTGCAGATATCGATCTCGTTGACGATCAGCTCATTGCCTTCGCCGGTGATGAACTTGAAATCATACAGGCACTGGTCCGAACCATCGCCGATGGTGACCGTGCCTTCCATGCCCGCTTCCAGCGTGCCGGTATCGCCCAGCAGGTCATCGCCCCAGTCGTTTTCGTTGCTGGGCGAGGTGTAGAAGAAGTGCAATGCCTGCGTGCTGTCATTGGTCAGCGTGAATTCCACGGTCTGCGCTGCTGCCGGAAGGGCAGTCATCAGCAGTGCCAGGGTGGCGAGGCCACTCAGAATAGACTTGTTCATCTTAAAGGATTTCCCTCATGCCGGTCGCGGATTCGCGGCCGGTAGCTGTATCTGCCAGATCGCTTCGATGTCGCCTAGGCCCGGCGCAACACTGGCGGGGCTATATTTTGCCGACGGGCGCGCCCGTCAATCTTCCCAAATCCTTGACCCCGCTTTAGAACATCCCCCATGTTCAGCGCCGGCACAGTCCTACTCCACGACAATCTCGATCCGGCGGGTGACAACCTGCTATTCAGCCAGCCGCGCGAAGTCCTGGTCGCCCACAGCGCTGCCGAAGCCACCGTCGCCCTGGCCCGGCTCGAAGCCGCCCGCGAAGACGGGTTTTGGGCTGCCGGCTACCTCGCCTATGAGCTCGGCTTCCTCTTCGAGGAACGGCTGGCCCCGCTCCTGCCGGAGCGCAGCGCCACGCCCCTGCTCTGGCTCGGGCTCTATGATGCGCCCAGGCGCCTGAGTGCCGCCGAGGTCGACCAGCAGCTTGCAGCACATGCTGGTTCTGCCGGGCGGGCTGTCGCCATCACCCCCAGTGTCGAGCTGCCCGCCTATCGGGTCGCCTTCGATCAGGTCAAAAGCCTGATCGCCGCTGGCGATACCTATCAGGTCAACCTCACCTTCAAGGCCCGCTTCCAGCTCGAGGGCGATTCCTTGGCGCTTTATCGCGATCTCGTCGCCAGGCAGCCGGTGGCCTATGGCGCCTATCTCGATACCGGCACCCATGTCGTGCTGTCGCGTTCGCCCGAACTGTTTGTCCGCAATCGCGGCGGTGAGCTCTCGGCCCGCCCGATGAAGGGCACCCTCAAGCGCGGCCGCTCCCTCGCCGAAGATGCCGCCGGCCGGGCCGCACTGGCCGGCGACGACAAGAACCGCGCCGAAAACCTGATGATCGTCGACCTGCTGCGCAACGATCTCGGCCGCATCGCCGAGATCGGCTCGGTCAAGGTCACCGATCTCTTCACCGTCGAAACCTACCGGACCCTGCACACCATGACGACGGGCATCAAGGCCCGCCTGCGCGCCGGGGTCTCGACCACCGCCATCCTGGAAAACCTCTTCCCTTGCGGCTCCATCACCGGCGCCCCAAAGCTGCGCGCCATGCAAATCATCCGGGATGTCGAGGCCGGTCCGCGCGGGCTCTATACCGGCTCGATCGGCTGGTTCGCCCCCAATGGCGATCTCACCCTCAACGTCGCCATCCGCACCGCAGTGATCGATCGCGCCGGCCATGGCGAAATCGGCATTGGCGGAGGTATTGTCGCCGATAGTGTCGCCGAAGATGAATATCGCGAGGCCCTGCTCAAAATGGCGTTCTTTTCCGACAAGGCCCAGCCGGTCACCCTGATCGAAACCCTGCTCTGGGATCCCGACAGGGGCTATGTGCTGCTCGAGCGGCATCTGGCCCGTCTGGAGGCCTCCGCCCGCTACTTCCAGCTCACCAGCGAAACCAGCAATACCAGCAAGCTATCCAGCATGCTGGCTGCCGAAGCGGCCAATTTCGGCGATGAAGCGATGCGGGTGCGGCTGACGCTCGATGCCCATGGCCCCCACATCACCGCCACCCAGCTGCCCCCCAATCCCGAGATTTTCCGCTTCGTCATCGCCCCGGAGCGCCTGGATTCCCAAAGCCTCTGGCTGGCCCACAAAACCACCAATCGCGCCTTTTACGACGAGCCGCGCCAGCGCGCCGCCGCCGCCCATGGCGTCGATGAAGTGGTATTTCTCAACGAAAACAACGAATTGACCGAAGGCTCGATCACCTCCCTGTTCGTCGAGCGCCACGGCAAGCTGCTGACCCCGCCCCTCTCGGCCGGCCTCCTGCCCGGCACCCTGCGCGCCGAACTGCTCGCCAATGGCCAGGCCGAGGAACAGACACTGACCCTTGCCGATCTCGCCACGGCCGATGCCATCTGGCTGGGCAATTCCGTCCGCGGCCTGCTCCGCGCCGAATGGGTAAAACTCTGATCTTAAAAGGACTTTCAGACCATGGCCGCCATCACCATCGCCCCCAATGACGTCCTGATCGTCGTCGACATGCAATACGATTTCCTGCCCGGCGGCAGCCTGGCCGTCGCCGATGGCGACGCCATCGTGCCGCTGATCAACAATCTGGCCAGGCGCTTCAGCCATGTCGTGCTAACCCAGGACTGGCACCCGGCAGACCATATTTCCTTTGCCAGCCAACATGTTGGCAAGGCCCCGTTCGAAACCGTCGAGCTCGATTACGGCATCCAGGTGCTCTGGCCCGACCATTGCGTCTGGTCCAGCCACGGCGCCGAGATCACCGCCGATCTCGACATCCCCCATGCCCAATTGGTCCTGCGCAAGGGCTACAACCGGGCGATTGATAGCTATTCCGGCTTCCAGGAAGCCGACCGCCAGACCCCCACCGGGTTGACCGGTTATCTCGGCGAGCGCGACCTTGGCCGGGTCTATGTTGTTGGCCTGGCTACCGATTTCTGCGTTGGCTGGACCGCCATCGACGCGGCTGCCGCCGGCTTCGACGTCACCGTTATCGACGATGCCACCCGCGGCATCGACACTGCCGGCTCCCTTGCCAAAGCCTGGGCCGCCATGGCCGAAGCCGGCGTCGAGCGCATCCAGAGCCAGGACATCCTGGACTAGAAACGAAAAATCCCCGCTTGCGCGGGGATTCACGTGAAACGTTGTCGATCCCGACCAAGCACCTTTGCTTGGTCTAGACGCTTGACTGGTCTCGATCAGACGTTTGTCTGGTCTCGATCAGACGCTTTTGTCGATCGCTACGTCGGGCGCCTGGGTTGGGCCGCCCTTGGCGACGCCGACCATGGCCGGGCGCAGCACGCGGTCGCCAATGGCGTAACCGGTCTGCACCACCTGCACGACCGTGCCTTCCGGCCGGGTGGGATCGGGCACTTCAAACATGGCCTGGTGGCGGTGCGGATCGAACTTCTGGCCCTCGGCCTCGATTGGCTTGACGCCGTGCTTGGCCAGCAGGCGCTGCATTTCGCGCTCGGTCATTTCGATGCCCTCGATCAGCGAGGTGGTCGTGGCATCGGCATTTTCGCGGGCATCGGCCGGCAACACCATCAGAGCCCGGCTCAGGGCATCGGTGGCGCTCAGCATGTCGCGGGCAAAGCCGGAAATCGCATAGCTGCGGGTGTCGGCGACTTCACGTTCGGTGCGCTTGCGCAGGTTTTCCATTTCGGCAACCGTACGCAGCACCCGGTCCTTGAGTTCGGCGTTCTCGGCACGCAGCGCTTCCACCGGGTCGATCACCGGCTCTGCTGCGGCAATATCGATCTCGGGGGTCTCGTCCTGCGAGGCGTTCTCGTCGCTCATCTTTGCTACTTCCGTAATGATACTGGTTTTGTCCCCGCATATCGGCCAATGCGGGGGGGATTTCAAGCCTGCCCGGTGCCGGGCGGGCATGCACAGGGTTCAGCGCCCGCGCTTGCGCGCCATCATCGCGGTGATGACATTGGCAGTATAGTCCACCACCGGCACGATCCGGGCGTAGTTCAGCCGCGTCGGCCCGATCACCCCCAGCACGCCGACGACCTTGTCATTGGCATCCTTGTAGGGAGAGAGGATGACCGATGAGCCTGAGAGCGAAAACAGCTTGTTTTCGGAGCCGATAAAGATGCGCACGCCCTGGGCTTTTTCCGCATCGCCGAGCAGGTCGATCAGCCCGTCCTTGCTCTCCAGCTCGTCGAACAGCTGACGCATCCGCATCAGGTCGTCGGAGGCCATCGTGTCATTGATCAGGTTGGCTCGGCCGCGCACGATCACCGTCGGCTGGCTTGAGGCCGAAGGCTGCGACAAGGTGGCAATTCCGGCATCAACGAGCTTTTGCGTCAATTCGTCCAGCTCGGCCCGCTGCTCGGCCCGCTGCGCTGCCAGCACCTTTCGGGCTTCGGCAATGGTGCGGCCGATGACGTGATGGGCCAGGTAATTGCTCGCCTGCTGCAGCGTGCTGGCGGTGAGGCCCGCCGGCAAAGCCAGGATGCGATTCTCCACCTGCCCGTCTTCGCCGACCAGGATCGCCATGGCCCGATTGGCGTCGAGCCGCACAAATTCGATATGGCGCATGACCATGTCGGCCTTGGCGGCAATCACCACCCCGGCGCCCTGGCTGAGCCCGGACAGCAGCTGGCTGGCTTCGGTGAGGAGATCCTCGACCTGGCCCTGCCGTGCCTGGCCTTCGATATTGTTGGCGATCTGCTGGCGCTCGCGTTCATCGACGGCCCCCACTTCGAGCATCGCGTCGACGAAGAACCGCAAGCCCTCTTGTGTCGGCGCGCGGCCGGCCGAGGTGTGCGGCGCCGCGATCAGGCCGAGATCTTCGAGATCGGCCATCACATTGCGCACCGAGGCGGGCGATAGCCCCACCTCAAGCATGCGTGACAGATCGCGCGACCCCACCGGCATGCCGGTATCGAGGTAGCGTTGCACGATCTTCTTGAAAATGTCCTGGCTACGGGTGTTGAGCACGGCCAGGAAGTCTTCGGGAGGCTTGGACATGAGACTAGATAAAATCTTCCGCTTTAACCCTGGTCAGTCATTTAAGCGGTTTGTGACCGCGCGCCAAGCGCCGGGCGCTTGTGAGGGCTGCCAAGGAGGGTTAAGAGGCGGTTAATGGGATTTTTCCCGACCCCTTTGAGGTGATTTGCCGATGCGGCCTTCCGGACGTGAACCCAACCAGATGCGCGCAGTGACGATTGAGCGCAATGTCGCGATGAAGGCGGAAGGGTCGTGCCTGGTCTCGTTCGGCAATACCAAGGTGCTGGTAACGGCATCGGTTGAAACCAGCCTGCCCGGCTGGCTGCGCGGCAAGGGCCAGGGCTGGGTCACCGCCGAATATGGCATGCTGCCCCGCGCCACCGGCAGCCGCACCCGACGCGAAGCCACGGCCGGCAAGCAGTCGGGCCGTACCCAGGAAATCCAGCGCCTGATCGGCCGCTCGCTGCGCGCCATCGTCGACCTGCAGCTTTTGGGTGAAAATCAGATCACCATCGACTGCGACGTGCTCGAGGCCGATGGCGGGACCCGAACCGCCTCGATCACCGGCGCCTATGTCGCGCTGGCCGATGCCATTGCCTGGATGGACGAGCGCAAGCTGACCAAGGGCAAGGCGCTGCGCGACTCGGTCGCTGCGGTCTCCTGCGGCATCTATCGCGGCGCTCCGGTGCTCGATCTCGACTATCTCGAAGACGTCGAAGCCCATACCGACGCCAATTTCGTCATGACCGGCACCGGCAAGTTCGTGGAAATTCAGGGCACCGCCGAACAGGCCCCCTTCAGCCGCGACGAGCTCGATGCGTTGATGGCGCTGGCCGAACAGGGCATTGGCGAGTTGAGCCTGCTGCAACAGACGGCGCTTTCCGCATGAGGTTTCTATTCCGCAATAAACCCGCCGCGCCCCAGCCCGCGTCCCGCCGGCCTGAGGCAGTTCGGCCGACAATTGCAGCCAATTGCGCGCTTTGGCACGATATTGCCCGGGCGCTCGATCAGTCCCAGCGCCCATCCGAACGCAAGACTCGCGGAGGCCAACGATGACCCCATCCTTGCGCCTGCGCGACGGCGACCGGCTGGTTCTGGCCTCGCACAATGCTGGCAAGCTGCGCGAATTCCAGGAACTGTTCGCGCCCTTCGGTCTAGAGATCGTCTCGGCCGGCGAGCTTGACCTGTCTGAGCCCGATGAGACCGGCACCACTTTTGCCGAAAACGCCCGCATCAAGGCGCATGCTGCAGCCTCGGCTTCGGGCATGCTGGCGCTATCGGATGATTCGGGGCTGTGTGTTGATGCACTGGGCGGCAAGCCCGGGGTCTATACGGCCAATTGGGCTGGCCCCGACAAGGACTTCACCCATGGCATGAAGCGGGTCGAAGACGCGCTGCAGGCCGCCAATGCGACGACGCCCGGCCAGCGCCGTGGCTCGTTCAATGCCACGCTTTGCCTCGCCCATCCCGATGGCCGCGACTGGCTGTTCGAGGGCAAGGTCGAGGGCACGCTGGTCTGGCCGCCGCGTGGCGATATCGGTTTCGGTTTCGATCCGGTGTTCATGCCCGATGGCTACGACATTACGTTTGGCCAGATGCCAAGCGCCATGAAACACAGCTGGGCCCCGGGCGAGATGGGCCTTAGCCATCGCGCCCGGGCCTTTGCAAAATTTGTCGAGGGCGCAATTGAGCGGCAATGATCTGTTCGGGGTCTATGTGCATTGGCCCTTCTGTGCCTCCAAATGCCCCTATTGCGATTTCAATTCGCACGTCCATCGCGGTGCGTTCGATGAGGAAAGCTATGTCGAGGCTTATGAGCGAGAGATCGCTCATGCGGCCAGCCTTGCTCCGGGCCGCGTCGTGCAGTCGATCTTTTTCGGCGGTGGTACCCCATCGCTGATGAGCCCCTGGGCGGTCGAGCGCATCATCGACGCCATCGCCAGGCACTGGACGGTGGAGACCCGCGCCGAAATCACGCTGGAGGCCAATCCGACCAGCGTCGAAGTCGAACGCTTCAAGGGTTTCCGTGGCGCCGGGGTCAATCGCGTTTCGCTGGGCGTGCAATCCCTGCGCGAAAAGCCGCTGGCCGAACTTGGGCGCCGCCACTCGGTCGAGGAAGCGGTTGCCGCCGTGCGCATTGCCCAGTCGGTATTCGAGCGCTCGAGCTTTGATCTGATCTATGCCCGCCCGCACCAGACGCTGGAAGACTGGGAAGACGAACTCAAGGAAGCCCTGTGGCTGGCCAAGGGCCATATCTCGCTCTACCAGCTGACCATCGAGCAGGGCACGCGCTATTTCGATCTGCATCAGGCTGGCAAGCTCAAGATGCCGGACGAAGACCTGGCCGCCGATTTCTACGAGATGACGCAGGAACTGACCGCCCAGGCCGGCATGCCCGCCTACGAGATTTCCAACCATGCCCGCCCCGGCCAGGAGAGCCAGCACAACCTGCTCTATTGGCGCTATGGCGAATATGCCGGCATCGGCCCGGGCGCCCATGGCCGCCTGCTGATCAACAACCAGCGCCACGCCACCGCCGCCGAATTGCTGCCCTTCGACTGGCAGAAAAAGGTCGTGGCCCAGGGCCATGGCATGGTGGTGGATGACGTTCTGACCTGGGAAGAACAGGGCGACGAATTCCTCGTCATGGGCCTGCGCCTGCGCGAAGGCATCTCGCCCCAGCGCTTCACTGCCCTCAGCGGTCGCAAGATCAACCAGCGCCAGATCGACGATCTCAAGGGCTATGGCTTTGTCGAGACGCTGCCCAACGGCAATATCCGCGTCACCGATCGCGGCTGGCCGGTCCTGGACGCGGTGGTGGCCGATCTCGCCGCCTGAGCACTGTCGGTTGCCGGGTCCTAATTGACCCCACCCACCACGCTGCCCACGGACTTGATCCGTGGGCCTCTCTCCCCCTGCATGCGCTGCCAATGACCCGCGGATCAAGTCCGCGGGCAGCGCCGTGCGGTGGGGTGAAACTGCACGACGCCAAAAGAACTAGAGCTTGGGTCCGTCGATCACCGTCGTGGTCCCATTGCCGACCTGCTTGATCGCCAGCGCATATTCGCTTTGTCCATTGCCGAGGAAGCGGAACACGCCATCGCGGCCGTTAAAGCCGGCGGCGGCGGTCATCAGGATCTGGTTGTAGCGCGGATTGGCCTTCGAGAGGCTCCCCACATTGGCAAGGATCGTGGCGGTATAGGCGATGGTTGATAGCGCATGCGGTGGCGCGCCAAACCTGGCCTGGTACTCGCCGGTGATCGCCTGCAATCCAGCCGGATCGACGCTGGGATAGATGGCACTGGCCAGCCCGGTCGTCCCAGCGATCCGCGCGTCCCCCTCCCAATCGGCCGACCCGATAATGGTCAGGCCACCGCGGTCGATACCGGCCTGCTCGATCAGCATGCCGAAGCTTGGTGCTGCGTCACGGTCGGGAATGAACAGCGCATCGATGCCACCATTGCGAAGCTGTGGCAGGGCCTGATCGATAATGCTGCGCGCTTCCGCCTGGCTGCTATAGGTGTAGATCGGTCCCGGTGGTAGCCCGATCCTGGCCAGCGCTTGCCGGAAGGCCTTTTCCTGCGCTCGGCCATAGTCGGTGGCCGGGATGATGGCGGCAAAGCCGCGCCGACCCTGACCCACGGCAAAGGCCAGGCTGCGTTTGAGTTCGGCTTCCGGCAACACGCTGAGCAGATAGACTCCTGGCCCCGCCGCCGCCGAATTGTTGGAGAACCCGATCAGCGGCGTGCCCGACGAGCGCGCCACCGATCCGGCTGCCGTCACCTGGTCGGCCTTCAGCGGTCCCAGAATCAGGCTGGCGCCTTCCTGTACCGCGGCGCTGGCGGCCTGCGCCGCCCCGGCCGGGCTGGAACCGGTATCCTTGAGCACGATGGTAATATTCTCGGCAATGGTGGGGCTGACCTCGATAAAGCTGATGGCCAGTTTGGACGCATTGGCCAGCGAACGGCCAACCCCTGCCAGCGCTGGATCGCCACTCAGTGGCAGGAGCAGCGCCACCCGCACCGGACCACGGCCAAAGGTTTCCCCGGCCGCTGTCGGCAATATCGGTGGATTGGTCTGCTGTTGCGGTGGCATGCCCGGCTGGCTATCGCCGGGCCAGGACAGGCGGCGCGAGCCAATGGAAAAGTCACCGGGGGAGCAGGCGGCCAGCGTGAACACCAGCGCCGCGCCAATAGCGCGTCGCCACAGCCACCGGGGCTGGCTCTTGCTGGTCACGGGAAATCCCCCTCGTCTGCCGGTCATTGCCTCAGAGTCGCGCGATCGGGTTAATCAAAGACTAACCGAAACTTAACCGCTCCTATACAAGGAGGGCGTCACTGCTAAAACTGGCAGAGACGAGCAGTCAAAGGGGCATTCATGGACGCGGATACGGGCAAAGCGCCGGGCTATTTCATCGCCGGGCAGAGCTTTGTGGCGCCGCCGCTGGCGCCCGGGCTCTATGTCGTTGCCACCCCGATCGGCAATCTGCGCGACATCACCATTCGTGCGCTGGAGACCCTCGCCGCCGCTTCGGTCGTGCTGTGCGAGGATACGCGGCAGTCCGCCCGCCTGCTCGATCACTATGGCATCAAGGGGCGACGCATTGCCCTGCACGAACACAATGAACGCGCCAAGGCCGACGATATCGTCAATCGCGTCGCCGCCGGACAGGCTATCGCACTGATTTCCGATGCCGGCACCCCGCTGCTCTCGGATCCCGGCTTTCCGCTGATTCGCGCCTTGGCCGAAGCCAACCAGCCGGTCTTTGCCATCCCCGGTGCCTCGGCACTGCTTTCGGCACTGGTGGTGGCGGGTCTCCCCACCGATGCCTTTGCCTTCCATGGCTTCCTGCCACCTAAGGCTGGCGCCCGCGCCAATGCGCTCAAGGCGCTCAAGGATTCACGTGAAACCCTGGTGTTCTACGAAAGTCCGCGCCGGCTCGACGATACGCTTGCCGCCATGGCCGAAGCCTGGGGCGAGCGGCAGGCTGCCGTGGCGCTGGAGCTGACCAAGCGCTATGAGCGTGTGCATCGCGGCACCCTGCCCGAACTGGCTGCCGAATTTGCCGATACCGAAACCAAGGGCGAGGCTGTGATCGTGGTGGCAGGCGCCGCCGAACCAACTGCGCCCGATGCCGCCGACTGGCAGGCGGCACTGCTGTCCGCCATGGCCGATCAGCCATTACGGGCCGCCGTCGATGCAGTCACCGAGCGGTTCGGCCTCAAGCGCAAGGAGGTCTATGATGCCGCCCTCGCCCTCAAAGCCGAAAAGTAAGGCGCGCATCGCCGCTCATCGGGGCGGCCATCGCGGCGAAACACTCGCCGCCTGGTTCCTCCGCCTCAAGCTCTATCGTATCGTTGATCGGCGCTTCAAAACCCCGGTCGGCGAGATCGATCTCATCGCCGAGCGCTTTGGCACCACCATCTTTGTCGAGGTCAAGGCACGCCGCCGGGCCGATAGCGAACTGGCCACGCTGGAGGGCATCAACACATCGCGCATTGCAGGGGCGGCGCAGTATTGGTTGGCCAGGCATCCCGGTCAGACGGAAACGTCATTCCGCTTCGACGTGATTTTCCTTGCACCCTGGACCTGGCCGCGCCATGTCATCAACGCTTTTGACGCCTCCTAAGGACCTGAACATGTCGCTCAAAGTCGCCGTCCAGATGGACCATGTTGACACCATTAATCCGCAGGGCGACTCGACCTTCGCCATGATGCTGGAGGCTCAGGCGCGCGGCCATGCTTTGCTGCATTACACGCCCGACACGCTGGCCCTGCGCGACAATGTGGTGACCGCATTGGCGGCGCCGATCACCGTGATCGATGACAAGCCCAGGGGCGAGCACTTCACCCTGGGCGCAGCGCGGCGAGTGGATCTGTCTACCCAGGACGTGGTGCTGATGCGCCAGGACCCGCCCTTCGACATGAATTACATCACCATCAGCCACCTGCTGGAGCGCATTCATCCCGGGACGCTGGTGGTCAATCCGCCTGCCGAGGTGCGCAATGCGCCCGAAAAAATCCTGGTCACCGAGTTTCCCGAGCTGATGCCGCCAACGCTGATCACCCGTGATCGCGACCTGATTCATGCCTTCCGCAAGGAGCACGGCAATATCATCGTCAAGCCGCTCTACGGCAATGGCGGGGCCGGCGTGTTCTTCATCCAGGAAGGCGATCATAACCTTGTCTCGCTGCTGGAGCTCTTCGAGCAGAACTATCGCGAACCCTTCATGATCCAGAAATACCTGCCGGATGTGCGCAAGGGCGACAAGCGCATCATCATCATCGATGGCGAGCCGGTGGCCGGCCTCAACCGTATCCCCGCCGATGGCGAAGCGCGCTCCAATATGCATGTCGGCGGCCGCCCCGAACTCTCCCCGCTGACCGAGCGCGAGAAGGAAATCTGCGCCACCATCGCCCCGGCGCTGAAGGAACGCGGCATGATATTCGTCGGTATCGACGTCATCGGCGATTATCTGACCGAGATCAACGTCACCTCCCCCACCGGCATTCGCGAGATCAAGCGTTTCGGTGGTCCCGATATCGCCGTGCTCATCTGGAACGCCATCGAAAAGCGCCGCGCCTGATGTACCTTCTGCTGGCGGCGGTCGTGTCGGGGACGGGCTGGTTCCTGTTCCGCCGCTGGCGCAACCGCCAGGCGGCGGACCAGCGCCTCAGCGCCGCCTTCTGGCGCAATTCGCTGGTCGTGCTGCTCGCCTATCTCCTCTATCTGCTGGCGGGTGGCTTTCTCACCCGGCTCATGGCCGGTTTCAACACGTCCGGTCTGGCCAATCTGCTGCTTGTTGGCTTCTACCTGGTCTGGATTGCCTATGGGGCGCTCTGGCTGCTGCGTTTCCTCCCCCATACCGGCCGCAAACCTGCCTGGATCGATGGGTCGCGTTTCTGGCTCGATGTCTTGGGGATCGCTGTCCTGCTCGGCTTCGCGGTGGTCGCGCGCCTCGTTTAGACACCAGACTGTAACCATCCGGCCAGTGTTGCCTTGGTGTTTGACGCCTGCCCGGTTTAACTCGGCCTCGGTTGCAGGGGGGCACGCATGATCTTGCTGAGTATCGCTATTCTCGCATTGGTCGGTGTGGCGATCTGGCGCGTCCGCGCCGATCCGCGCCTGACGCGGAAATTCTGGATCGATGCAGCCTTCGCCACGCTCAATTACGGGCTCTATGCCTTGCTCGGTGCGTTGTTGGTCGTGTTGCTCTGGCAACCTGATGTCCCGGCCTGGCATGGCCTTCTGCTGCTCGGTTTCGTCAGCTGCTGGCTGTTCTATGGCTTTGTCTGGTTGACCCGTGCCGGCCCGCATCTGAACGCTCCACCGGCCTGGCTCGCCCGCCGCGACACCAGGCTCGATACCACCCTGGTCGGTCTGACCTGCGCCTTTGGGCTGGGCGCTCTGGTATTCTAGCGCCGGCAGGACTGGGCAAGCTGCGCAGAAACCTTTAGGTCTAGCTGCCTTATCAGCGGAGCCACCCCATGCCCACCACGACCTTTCTCGTCGCTTTCGCGACCCTGTTCGCCACCGTGGGCGTGGCCGATATCGCTTTCATCTTTGCGGCCCTGACCAAGCGCAACACGGCCAAGGAGCGCTTTGCCTTCGCCACGCGCGGCGTCTTCATCGCCGCAGCCATCCTGCTGCTGTTCGCCGTGCTGGGCAGCGCCATCCTCGAAGTCTTCGGCATCACCATTCCGGCCCTGCGTACAGCCGGCGGCCTGCTGCTCTTCCTCATCGCCATAGACATGGTGTTTGCCCGCCATTCGGGGGGCACCGGCACCACCTCGGAGGAGGAGGTCGAAGCCCGCCAGCGCGAGGATATTGCGGTGTTCCCGCTGGCCATGCCGCTGCTGGCTGGTCCGGGTGCCATCAGCGCAGTGATCCTTTTGACCACTGGCGCCAAGACGGACCTGGAATTCTGGGCGGTCCTTGCCGCCATTGTCGTCATCCTGTTTCTGGCCTGGCTGACGCTGCTGGTCGCCATCCCGATCCAGCGCCTGCTGGGCGTGACCGGATTGGCGGTGGTCTCGCGCGTCGTCGGCATCCTGCTCTCGGCGCTGGCCGTGCAGTTCGTCTTTGATGGCGTCAAGGCCAGCGGCCTTCTGGGCTGAGACAAGCGCGGCCGGTTGTCGCGCCGCCAGCCATTTGACAAGTCGCTCCGCTTTGGCCTTCAATAGGACCATGCGTAGAACTTATTCTGCCTGCTGCCCCCATCACCGGTTGCGCCTGCTCCGAGGCGCGTGACCTGGTTCGGCTACCTGCGTGAGCAAGAGCCGGACCAGGATAAGCACCCTTAACCCCAGATCTAGTTTTCAGCCCGCCTGGCGGGTTGAGCCCGTTGCGCTGTCGCGCGCAACCGGACCCCGTGCGGGACGGTTGCGGCTGCCCAGCGGGTCGAAGGCTCGGAGCCATTCAATGACGTTCAAATATTCGCTCACCATTCCCGCTCTTGGCAGCCACAAGCTCAAGCGTTTCAACCTCTGGGCCGCCGCCAATCTGCCTGGGCTCGCCTATAGCCTGCCGGTCCAGACGCCGATCAAGACCGAAAACATGACCATCCGCCTGCGCAGCGAAGCCGACAAGGCAGCGGTTCTATCGGCGTTCCCCGCCACCCTGCCCTGATCTGTCGCCATGGCGTCGCGGCTGGTGCCGCGACGCTCGTCGTTCTGGTTTGCAATGGAGGCTGTCGAGATGTCTGAACAATCCAAATTCCTGATGACCGACCGGGACTATGCCATTTTGCGGGGTATTTCCCTGCATCGTCCGACCGGCCAGCGCGGCTATTACGCGCTATTGCGCCACAAGCTCACCGCAGCCGTCATTGTGCCGCCCGATGACCTCGATCCCGATGTGGTCACCATGAACTCCATGGTGCGCTACCGGCTCAGTGAGGGGCGCCCGCTCGAGCATCGCCTGGTCATCGGCCCGGCGCGCGAGGTCATTGGCCAGACCGTATCGCTGCGCTCGATCCATGGCCTGGCGCTGCTCGGCATGCGCGATGACCAGGCATTCGAATTCGTGCTGGACGACATGCCGCTGGCCAGCGTGCGGGTCGAAACGGTGATGTTTCAGCCTGAGGCCGACGCAGAGATCGTCGCCCAGGGCCGGGCGCGCTCCGGCGCGGCGCTGTTCTGACGAGTCCAAAAAAAAACGGTCGGCGCCAAGGCCGACCGTCACTCTGTTCCGGTGACCGAAGTCACTTCTTGCCGGTATTGCCGGCGCTGCCGCTGCCCAGACCAGTGACGGGCTTGGCGGCCACGACCTTGTCTTTCTTCGGCTTCTTGGCTTCCTTGTTGCTCTTCATCTGACCCTTGGCCATCTCAATCTCCTCAAAGGGGCGCGGCCGCCCGAATATGACAGGGGTGACGCTATGCCGGGCGCGAATCGCTGGCAAGGGCTCCCGTCATCGGCGCACCGGCCATTTCACCAGCCATCGTTTGCAGTGCGCAAACAACGGGATTACCGCTGGTTTCGTTGCATCCGGCGCCGGCGCGTTATTTCGCCGATTGGCAGCGCCCGGTCGGCCCCAGGCTGGCAATGGCGCGCGGATCGCAACCGGTCAGCAGGAACTGGATCCACTCGTTCTGGCCGCCATAAAAGGCATTGCGATCCACCTCGCCGCGTACGCCGCGCACCACGCCGGTCTGCGTCCACTGCCAGAAGGTCCAGACGCGGTTACCATAGCGCTGATGCGGCTCTGCGGCGGTCGAGCGCAGCCAGAATGCATTGGGGAAATATTCGCCGTCCAGCACGTCGCGATGGAAGTTCATGTCGGTATAGATGATCGGCAGCTTGCCGGTATGGCGCTCCATGGCCTCGAGCATGACGCGGATCTTTTCGAGCGCGTCGGCGCGGTTCGGCTTGGTCTTGCAGCTCGAATGGTTGTTCCACTCCAGATCAAGCACCGGCGGCAGCGCATCGGGGTCGTTCGGCACATTCTGCACGAACCAGGCGGCCTGTTCGGACGCCAGCGAGCACCAGGTCATGAAGTGATAGGCGCCGCGCGGCATGCCGGCGTCGCGCGCCCGTACCCAGTTCACCCGGAAATTGGGGTCGAGATAGTCCTTGCCCTCGGTGGCCTTCATGAACACGAAGTGGGTGCCAGCGGCAAAGGCGGCCCGGAAATCGACATTCTCCTGATAGCGCGCCACGTCGATCCCCTGGATCGGCATGCCGCGAGCCCGGTCGACGCCGGAATGCGGGCGGTTATCACCATGGATCGGGCCATAAAGCCCGCCCCCGCTGGCGCAGGCCGCAAGCACCACCACCAGCGCAGCAGTCGCGGCACCCTTGAACATCGACGACAGGCGGGGCGCAGACCAGGCAGCAAGCATGGGCGGGAACACTCGAATACGAACAATACTGAGCCTTTGAATCAACACGGCGCGGTTAATCAAAGCTTGCGTTAACCAGTATGGTCAGCGGCATGGTTAATGCGCCCGAATTTGTTCGCCAAACGTTCTTGTTCGCGGCTTTGGGCTCTGCTAGCCTCACCGCACTTGTGGGGGCAAGACGCATGGTAACCCGGGTCCAGACCGTCGCGTTTCAGGGCATTGAGGCGGTGCCTGTCGATGTGCAGGTGCAGATTGCGCCCGGCCTGCCGGCCTTCATCATGGTTGGCCTGCCCGACAAGGCCGTCAAGGAAAGCGGCGAACGAGTCCGCGCCGCGCTGGTGGCCTCCGGCCTCGGCCTGCCGCCCAAGCGGATTACCGTCAATCTCGCGCCCGCCGATCTGCCCAAGGAGGGTAGTCACTATGATCTGCCCATCGCGCTGGGCCTGATGGCAGCTATTGGCGCCATCCCTCAGGATGCGCTCGATGGCTATCTGGTGCTGGGCGAATTGGGGCTCGATGGACGCATGGCCGCGGTGGCCGGCACCCTGCCCGCCGCCATCGCCGCTCTGGGACGCGGTCTCGGCATCATCTGCCCCGCCCCCTGCGGCCCCGAAGCAGCCTGGGCCGGCGATGAGCTCGATATCGTCGCTGTCGATAGTCTTCTGGCCCTGGTCAATCACCTGACTGGCCACCAGCTTGGCGCGCGGCCCCTGCCCAAGCGCTGGATGCCCAGCACCAATCTGCCTGATCTCAGCGAGGTGCGGGGCCAGCAGGTGGCGCGGCGTGCTTTGGAAGTGGCGGCGGCCGGCGGCCATAATATGCTGATGATCGGCCCGCCCGGCGCCGGAAAATCCATGCTGGCGGCCCGACTGCCCTCCATCCTGCCGCCGCTCAACGCGCGTGAATTGCTCGACGTTTCGATGATCCAGTCGATTGCCGGCGAACTGGCGGGGGGCGCGATCTCCGACCGACGGCCCTTCCGCGCGCCGCACCATTCTGCATCGATGGCGGCTCTGGTCGGCGGAGGCCTGCGGGTGCGGCCCGGGGAGGTCAGCCTCGCCCATAATGGCGTGCTGTTTCTCGATGAACTGCCCGAATTTGCGCCTCAGGTGCTCGATAGCTTGCGGCAACCGCTCGAAAGCGGCGAGACGGTCATTGCCCGCGCCAATGCGCGGGTGAGTTACCCCTCGCGCGTGCAGCTGATTGCGGCGATGAATCCCTGCAAATGCGGTATGGCGGGATCTCCCGGCCATACCTGCAAGCGCGGCGCGGCCTGCGCCAGCGACTATCAGGGTCGGGTTTCCGGCCCATTCCTCGATCGCATTGATATCCGCATCGACGTCCCTGCGGTCAGCGCCGCCGACATGATCGCCCCCTCCGGCGAGGCCGAGCCATCTGCGGCCGTGGCGGCGCGCGTTCATGCGGCCCGCGAACGGCAGCGCGAACGCTATGCCGCCCATGGCGCCGCGGGCGTTTTCACCAATGCGGCCGCAGGCGCCAGCCTGATCGAAAGCGTGGTCAATCCCGACCGTGAAAGCCAGGCTTTGTTGTTGCAGGCGGCCGAGCGCTTCAATCTGTCCGCCCGCGCCTATCATCGCGTGCTCAAGGTCGCGCGCACACTTGCCGATCTGGCCGGAAGCGACAAGGTTGCCCGCCCCCACATTGCCGAAGCCCTCAGTTACCGCCTCAATCTGGCGCTCGGCTGATGGCGCATCGAATCTCCGCCGGCGCCTTGGTCATACATGAGGACAAGATTCTGCTGGTGCATCACCAGCGTCCCGGCATTCACGATTTCTGGGTGGCGCCCGGCGGTGGGGTCGAAGGCAGCGAGACGCTCGAACAGGCGGCAGCCCGCGAGGTGCTGGAGGAAACCGGGCTCACGGTGAACATCATCAGGCCCGCCTATATTGACGAGCTCTGGAACACGACCGATCGCGGCGTAAAGTTCTGGTTCCTCGCCAGCCTTGGCGGCGGCAGTCTCAGCGTTTCGGCCAATCCTGCCGGCAATGAATCCATTGTCGGCGCCGGCTGGTTTGGTCGTGATCAACTTCCGCAGGGCAAGGTGTTCCCCGATCCCCTGCGCCACCGCTTCTGGAGCGACCTGCGCCTGGGCTTTCCAAACCCGATCAAGCTGCCGCTGCACCGGATCGCCGACTAGGCCCTGTGCATAAGCCTGTGGACAAGTGTTTCACGTGAATCCACCTAGCGGATGCTGGCATAGCCCCCCGGCACGCCCTTTGGCGACAGCACCACCTGCCACAGCCCGATATGGCGGGCCCGGAACAAAGCCGCGAAGACGTTGAGATAATAGCGCCACATCCGGTAGAAGCGTGGCCCGTAACTGGCTTCAAGCTGTGGCCAGGCGGCGACGAAATTGGCGTGCCAGGCCATCAACGTCCTGTCGTAATCGGCACCGAAATTGTGCCAGTCCTCCATCACGAACAGCTTTTCCGTCGCCGTGCCGATCTGGGCGATCGAGGGCAGCATGCCATTGGGAAAGATGTACTTTTCGCTCCACGGGTCGCCATGCGTGGTGGTCTGATTGCCGCCAATCGTGTGCAGCAGCATCAGCCCGTCTTCGACCAGCAGCGCGCGCGCCTTGGCGAAGTAGGCGTGGTAATTCTTGTAACCAACATGCTCGAACATCCCGATCGAGATGATGCGGTCGAACTGGCCATCGAGCTCCAGATAGTCCATCAGCCGCGTTTCGACGGGCAGTCCCGCGGTGCGCGCATTGGCCAGCGCCGCCTGTTCCTTGGAAATGGTGATCCCCACGCCGGATACGCCATAGCGTTCGGCCGCGAATTGCAAGAAGCCGCCCCAGCCGGAGCCGATATCGAGGATGCGCATGCCCGGCTGCAACCCGACCTTGCGGCAGATCAGATCGAGCTTGGCCTCCTGCGCCGCGTCCAGCGTCGTCGCGTCCTTCCAATAGCCGCAGGAATAGATCATCCGCTTGTCGAGCATGGCCGCGTAGAGGTCGTTGCCGATGTCGTAATGCCTCTCGCCGACCTCGCGCACATGCAGCCGCTGCAGATTGAGCAGCTTGCTGCGCAGAACGCTGCCGATCAGCGCCAGATCCCGGGGAAATTGGTCCTGGATCGAAGCATTGATCAGCTTGAACAGGAAGAGGTCGAGCGCCTCGGCGTCCCACCAGCCGTCCATATAGCTTTCGCCCAGGCCCAAAGTGCCCTGGCTGAGCACGCGCCCATAAAGCGCCTCATTGTGAACCTGCAAGTCCCAGGATCGCGATCCGCCGATTGCGACATCGGCACGCTGCAGCTGGGTTTCAATGAAATTCCTGGCAGTGCTGGACATGACAAGCCCCGGAGGTTGGCCGCACATTCATGAAATTTAGCCCCATCGCCATTTAATGATCAGTGCCAGATTTCGTTGCATGGTCGCCGCGCTGCCGCGCAAGCCCGCGTTAATGCCATTTCCGCTAGGGTCGGCGCGGCATGAGGGCGAGATGAAAATGGCACGCGAAACCGGCGAACTGGTCGATTGGAATGATGACCGCGGCTATGGCTTTGCGCTCTCGGATCGCGGCGAGCGCTACTTCGTCCATATCAAGTCGATCGATCGCATGGCCACACGCCCCCGCGTCGGTGACCGCCTGAGTTTCACACTTGGCGTCGGCCGCGATGGGCGCCCGGCAGCCGTCAACGTCAAGATCCTGGGTGCCAATCCATTGCCGAGCCGCGCCGCGCGCCAGCGCGGCAATCCAGCGCCAGCGCGCCAACGCGCATTCGGCTGGCGCCTCGCCACGGCCGGTGCGTTGGTCGCGCTGCTGCTGGTCGCACTGCTACTCGGCCATGCTCCGCTCTGGCTTGGCCTTGCCTATCTCATCATGGGCATTATCTCGGCCTGCCTCTACGCCGCCGACAAGCGTTACGCCGAAACCGGCCAATGGCGCATCAGCGAAGCCATGCTGCTGGGCACGGACCTTTGTTTCGGCATTGTCGGCGGTCTCCTGGCCCAGCAGGTGTTCCGCCACAAAACCGCCAAGCAATCCTATATCGGCAGCACCATGCTGCTGTGTCTGCTCCACATCCTGTGGCTGGGCGGCCTTGCCGGCGGCTGGATCGAGCCCGCTGCAGTGACGGATTTGGCGTCAGACTTCCTGCGCTAGCGCGGATACTGCCCGCCCCGCCCCCACCGCTGCCCGTGGACTTGATCCGTGGGCCATCTCAATCCGGCACAGGTGACGAGCGATCCCCGGGCCAAGCCCGGGGATCGCCTTTGGGTGGAAAGAGCGGCAAAACCTCAATGAAACTGCGCCGTCTCCGTCGAGGCGCCCATCGCCGTCGTGGCACTGCGACCTTCGCTGACCGCCAGCGCCACTGCATCGAAATAGGATGTGCCCACCTCCCGCTGATGCCGCGTCGCCGAGAATCCATGCGCCTCGGCGGCAAATTCGGCTTGCTGCAGCTTGGAATAGGCCGCCATGCCATCCCGGGCATAGGCGCGCGCCAGCTCGAACGTGGTGAGGCTGAGATTATGGAAGCCCGCCAGCGTGATGAACTGGTATTTGTAGCCCATGGCGCCCAGCTCGCGCTGGAACACCGCCATCGCCGCCTCGTCCATATGCTTGGCCCAGTTGAACGAGGGCGAGCAATTATAGGCCAGCATCTGTTCGGGATGCGCCTTGCGCACCGCCTCGGCAAATTTGCGCGCCTCGCCCAGATCGGGCTTTGAGGTCTCGCACCAGATCAGGTCGGCATAGGGCGCATAGGCAATGCCCCGGGCAATGGCCGCGTCGATCCCGCCCTGCAGCTGATAAAACCCCTCCTGCGTCCGCTCGCCGGTGACGAAGGGCGCATCATAATCATCGATATCCGAGGTGATCAGCCGCGCCGCCTCGGCATCGGTTCGTGCCATGATCAGTGTCGGCACGCCCATGACGTCGCTGGCCAGCCGTGCCGCATTGAGGGTGCGAATGAACTGGCTGGTCGGCACCAGCACCTTGCCACCCAGATGCCCGCACTTCTTCTCGCTCGCCAGCTGGTCCTCGAAATGCACCGCCGCAGCGCCCGCCTCGATCATCGCCTTCATCAGTTCGAACACGTTCAGCGCCCCGCCAAACCCGGCCTCGGCATCGGCAATGATCGGGACAAAGAAGTCGAAATCGGTGGTGGCAATGCCGTCTTCCTGCTCCATGGTCTGGATCTGGTCGGCCCGCTGCAGCGCCTTGTTGATGCGCTTGACCACCGCCGGCACGCTATCGACCGGATAAAGGCTCTGGTCGGGATACATATTGCCCGAACTATTGGCGTCAGCCGCCACCTGCCAGCCGCTGAGATAGATCGCCTTGAGCCCCGCCTTGACCTGCTGCACGGCCTGGTTGCCGGTAAAGGTGCCCAGCGTCGGCACAAAATCCTGGCTATGCAGCAATTCCCAGAGCTTTTGCGCGCCGTTTTCGGCCAGAGAATGCCGGATCGGCAGTGACCCGCTCAATCGGCTGACCTCGGCCGGGCTATAGGTGCGGGCAATATTGCGCCAGCGATCCGGCGCCCAGGCTGGGGCTGCGAACGTCTGTGATGGTTGTGGTTTGTCGAGCATTTTGTCTCCTCCTCGGGACATGGCTTCGCCGGTCCGTTGGAACGGCTGAATTGGTGATTCACGTGGAACAAGTTGGTGTTCGGCGCCGTTCGGCCGCCTCACTGGCCTCACCTCCCCCCTAAAAAGGGGGAGGCCGGGAGGGGTGTCGGGACCCCCGACCCTGGGCCTTAGGCTATCCCATGACCGTCCGCGAAAACGTCGCCGCGATCATGCCATTGCCGGAGAACAGCTCCGTCGTGCCATCGCCACCGACCAGCGAAAACTGGTGGCGGCCGATCTTGCCGGCAATGCTGTAGCCCTGTGCGCCAAGGCCGCGGGCGCTGAATTCGGCCATGGCGGCATTGGCCGTGGCGGCGATGATGGTCAGATATTCCTGCCGTTCTGAGGTCTGCGGGCTCATCCGAAAGTCTCCTTCTCCTGGTGCTGTAAAGATTTGACAAATGAGGGAAGAAGGCAAGAAATAAGCATGAAACCGCCAGTAAAGCTGTAAATCGGCGGTCAATCGACCGCGCCGGAATTGTAAAGCTTGTAAAAGAACGGCGTTGAGGAGGAGCAATGAGCGACACTCAAGACACCCAGATCGGTGGCCGCATTCGCCGTCTGCGGCGCCAGAAGCAGTTGCCGCAGGCCGATCTGGCCCAGGCTTTGGGCATTTCGGCCAGCTACCTCAATCTGATTGAGCACAACCGGCGCAAGGTCACGGTGCCGCTGCTGTTCTCCATTGCCGGCTATTTCGGCGTCGAGCCGGGCGAACTGGTCGATAGCGATGAGGGGCGTTTGGTGGGGGATCTGATGGAGGCCTTTGGCGATGATCTGTTCGCCGATAGCGACCTGACCAATCTGGAAATTCGCGACCTGGCCCAGACCAACCCGGCGGCGGCCCGCGCCATGCTCAAGCTTTATGATCGCTATCGCCTTGTCGCCCCGTCCGGCCCCGTCGCCGATGCTCCCGAAATACCCAGCCATTTCCACTACGCCACCGATGCGATCTCCGATTTTTTGCAGGACAAAGCCAACCACTTCCCCAGCATCGAAACATCAGCCGAGCGCATCCGCACCGATGTCGATAATTCCGGCGATAATTTCGACTATGGCCTGCGCACCTACCTGTTCAACGTCTTCGGCATTGAGGTGCGCCTGGCCTCGCTTCCCCAGGGCATTGCGCGCCAGTTCGACCGCAGCCGCAATCATCTGTTGATCTCCGATATCCTGCCGGCCGAGTCGGCCCTGTTCCTCGTCGCTCACCAGCTCGGGCAATTGGCGGCCGGGGCAGAAATCGACGCGGTCATCGCCGATGCCGATCTGCCCGAGGGCGACGCGCCGTTGCTGGCCAAGAACGTGCTCTCGGCTTATTTCGCCGCCGCGCTGGTCATGCCCTATGCGCCGTTTCTGCGGGCGTGCCGGGACTATCGCTACGATATCGAGCGGCTGGGGCGGCGTTTCGGGTGTAGTTTCGAGCAGGTCTGCCACCGCATGACCACGCTGCAGCGCAAGGGTGCCCAAGGCATTCCTCTGCATCTGATCCGCACCGACATTGCCGGCAATATCTCCAAGCGCTTCTCACTCTCGGGTATTCATATCCCGCGTCATTCCGGTGCCTGCCCACGCTGGAATGTCTATTCGGCGTTCCTGAGCCCCGAGCGCATCAATATCCAGCTCTCGGAAATGCCCGATGGCAGCCGCTATTTCTGCATCGCCCGCACCATCGCCAAGGGCGCTCACCGCTACAACGCGCCACAACGCCATGTCTCCATCGGGCTGGGCTGTTCGATCCTGCATGCCCGCGAGATGATCTATTCCGACGGCATCGATCTCGGCAGCGACAATCAGGTCACGCCGATTGGCGTCGGCTGTCGCATCTGTCCGCGCCTGGAATGCGGCCAGCGGGCGCATCCGCCGGCCGATCACCGCTTCCGGCTGGACGACAATGTTCGCCCGGAAAGCCTCTATGCCCGCATGGTATGAACGCCATTATCGCGGCCTGCCTGGGCGAATGGTCGCCAGGATCGGCGACCTCGCTATTGGCCATGACAAGAGGCGGCTCTCCCCGTTCAGGCGATCTCGAACTCGCACCAGTGATGATAGGCGCGGTCCGGCGCATAGATCACCGACGGGAAGTGCGGATTGTGCACAGCATCGGCAAAGGCCTGGTCTTCAAGGCATAGCCCCGCATAGCGGCCATACCGCTTACCACCCAGGCCGGGCACAGCGATATTGGTCGAAACACTGTTATAGACCTGAACGCCCGGCCGGTCGCTCCACAGCCTGAGCGTCAACGCCCCATCGGGGCCTCGCACCGTAGCGATTGGGTCTGCATGGCTGCGGCCGGTATCGAGAACCAGGTTGATGTCATAGTCGACCGGCTTGCCGGCGCCATCGCGCAGGGTGCGGCCTGCCCGGAGATCGTACTGCGTGCCTCTGGATGGCAGGATGGCCCCCGACGGCGCGAGGTCGGCGCCCGGCTCGGTATAGGCGCTGGAATTGACCTGCACATGGTGATCGAGCACGTCATTGCCAGTGCCCAGGTTGAAATACTGGTGCTGCACCAGGCTGATCGGCGTCGGCTGGTCCGTGGTCGCGTTCAGCTCCAGCCGCAGGCGGTTGCCGCGCAGGCTGTAGGTGGCCGAAAAATTGACATTGCCCGGATAGCCCATCGCTCCGTCCGGGCTGAAATGGGTGAAGCGCACGGCGGTATTGGCTGTGTCGGTTTGCCCATCCCAGACCTGACGCCCCAGTCCCTCGGGCCCCCCATGCAGGTGCAACGTGCCGATATTGGCCGGCAGCGTGTAGTGTTTGCCATTGAGGTCGAACGAGGCATCCTTGATGCGGTTGGCGACGCGCCCGGCGAGCGAACCGAAATGCGGGCTATGGGCGGGATAGGCGGCAAAATCCTCGAACCCCAGGACGACCGAACGATGGCCGCCGGCGACAGGCACCTTCCAGTCGCGGACCGCCACGCCATAACCGATGATATCGACCACCGCGCCCGTGTCGCTGGTCAGCCGGAACTGATCGACGCGTTTGCCATTGTGATCGCCGAATGCGGAAACTTCGATTGCCATGATTGCCCCTCTTTACGCCAAAGCTCTAGGGAGTTTTTGCGTGGCCCGCAACGACACTTGACCTTTGCCGGCGCGCTGTCGACTGTTGCCCAAACTACTCCGGGGATCGCATTGAACGAAATCGCTACACGCCGCCGCGCCACGGTTCACGATGTCGCCCGCACGGCCGGCGTATCGCTGGCCACGGTCGATCGCGTGCTCAATGCCCGGGCCGGCGTGCGCGCCGCCACCATCGAAAGGGTTGAGGCGGCCATCGCCGAACTTGGTTTCCAGCGCGATCTCTCGGCCTCGCTTCTGGCGCGGGCGCGTGACCTGCGGGTGACCTTCATCATCCCCGAGGGCTCCAATGAATTCATGGCCAGCCTGGCGCAGGCCGTAGCCAACCGCGCCGGCCCGGCGCTGGCCGACAGGCTGCATCTCGATATCATCAGGATCAAGGCGCTGGACGCTATGGCGTTGGCGCATTGCCTCGACAGTTTGCAGCCATCGGCCTGCGATTGTGCGGTGATCGTCGCCGGTGAAGACCCCTCCGTTCTGGTTGCTGTCGATGCGGCGACCCGGCGCGGCATCCTGGTGGTGACGCTGGTGTCCGATCTGCCGGGCTCGAGCCGCCGCGCCTTCATCGGCATCGACAACACGGCTGCCGGCCGCACGTCTGCCTCGTTGATGGGGCGTTTTTGCACCGGCCACGGCAAGGTCGGCGTCATCGCCGGCTCCCTGCACCTGCGCGATCACCGCGACCGGCTGGAGGGTTTTCGGCAGGTCATCGCGGCCGAGTTTGCGGACATCGAGATCATCGGTCCCATTGAGGGGCATGACGAACACGCCGAAACTGCGGCGCAGGTCACGACGCTGCTGGCCCAGCATCCCGACCTTGCCGGCATCTACAATCTGGGCGCCGGCAATGCCGGGCTGGTCTCGGCCCTGACGGCATCCGGACGCGCTGGTACCATCCGCGTCATCGCCCATGAACTCTCGGAGCCGACCCGACGGGGACTGCTGTCCGGGGTCATCGATGTCGCCATTGACCAGAATCCGGATGGCGAAATCCGTGCCGCCATCGGCGCGGCGCGGGCGCTCGCTCTGGACAGCAGCGCCGCCGCCCCGATTGAGCCCATCGAAATCGGGATTTTCCTGCGCGACAATCTGCGCTAAGAAACTGCCATACAAAGACGACGCGCCCGCCAAAGGGCTTGGGAGGACCTGCCAGGTGACCATCGACAGAGCATCTGCAATTCGTTTTGAGGTACGTACCTCATGAGCGCATCCTATCTTGGTATCGATATCGGCACTTCGGGTGTCAAAGTTCTTCTGATCGACGAAAAAGGTCGTTCGCTGGGCGAGGCTGCAGCGGCAGCGACTGAACCGGTCAGGCCCCATCCCGGCTGGTCCGAACAAAATCCCGCCGATTGGTGGAGCGCCACCCTCGCCGCCATCGACGCGCTCTCGAAGTCTCACCCGGCCGAACTGGCTCTGGTCCGCGGCATTGGCCTGTCCGGTCACATGCATGGCGCCACTCTGCTCGACAGGCAGGACAACGTCTTGCGCCCCTGCATACTCTGGAATGACGGCCGTGCGGCCGCCGAGTGCGTGGAGATGGAAGCAACTTTGCCGACGCTGCGCGCCATTGCCGGCAATATCGCGATGCCGGGCTTCACCGCCCCCAAGCTTGCCTGGGTCCGCAAACATGAGCCGGACATCTTCGCCAAAATCGCCAAGGTCCTGCTGCCCAAGGCCTATGTGCGGTTGCTGCTCTCGGGCGAGCATGTCGAGGACATGTCCGACGCCGCCGGTACGCTTTGGCTCGACGTGGGCAAGCGCGACTGGTCGGACGAACTGCTGGCCGTCACCGGCCTGGATCGCAGCCACATGCCGCGCCTCGTTGAGGGCTCGGCGCCGGCCGGTGCGCTGAAGCGCGAATTGGCGCAACGTTGGGGCATGCAGGCCAATGTGGTGATCGCTGGTGGCGCGGGCGACAATGCCGCCGCAGCCTGCGGGATCGGCGCCATCCGTCCCGGTGAAGGATTCGTCTCGCTGGGAACCTCTGGCGTATTGTTCGTTTCCAATGACCGCTTCCGCCCCAATACCGAGGGCGCTGTGCACGCCTTCTGCCATGCCATCCCCGATACCTGGCACCAGATGGGCGTCATCCTCTCGGCCACTGATAGCCTCAACTGGCTGAGCAAGATCACCGGGCAGAAACCTGCCGATCTTGCCGGCGCCGCCGAGGCGCAGTTCAGCGGGCCAGGCAGGGAGATATTCCTGCCCTATCTCTCCGGTGAGCGCACCCCACACAACAATGCCGGCGCGCGCGGTTCGCTGACCGGTCTCTCCCACCTGTCCGACCCGGCCAGGTTGGCCCAGGCGGTGATGGAAGGCGTGGCCTTCGCCTTCCGCGATTGCCAACGTGTCCTCAACGATGCCGGCACGAGGATCGACCGGCTGCTCGCCGTGGGCGGCGGCAGCAAGTCCGCACTTTGGCTCAAGCTGCTCGCCACCAATCTTGCTATGGAAATCGCCCTCCCCGAGGACGGCGATTTCGGTGGCGCGCTCGGCGCGGCGCGGCTCGGCCTCTGTGCCGCCGAAGGCGCCGACCTCGCGACGGTGATGACCATGCCGGCCATCAAGGCCGTCATCGTCCCCGATCGGGCGCTGTCGGCGGCCTATACCGACCAATACCAGCGCTATCGCGCCCTTTATCCCGCCATTGAGGAGGCAATTTCGTGACTGATTTTTTCAAGGGTATTTCGCCGATCAAGTTCGAAGGTGCCGACAGCACCAATCCGCTGGCCTATCGCCACTACAACAAGGACGAACTTGTCGCCGGCAAGCGGATGGAAGACCATATCCGTCCGGCCATCGCCTATTGGCACACCTTTGCCTGGGAGGGCGGCGATCCGTTTGGCGGCCGTACTTTCGATCGTCCCTGGTATGACAAGGGCATGGAGGGAGCCCGCATCAAGGCCGACGTGGCTTTCGAAATGTTCGACCTGCTCGACGCGCCCTTCTTCTGCTTCCATGACGCCGACATTGCCCCCGAAGGCGCGACGCTGGCCGAGAGCAATCGCAATGTCCGCGAGATCGGCGAGATCTTTGCCAGGAAGATGCAGTCGGGCCGCACCAGGCTGCTCTGGGGTACGGCAAACCTCTTCTCCAATCGCCGCTATATGTCGGGCGCCGCCACCAATCCCGATCCCGACGTCTTCGCCTATGCCGCCGGCCAGGTGAAGAATGTGCTGGAACTGACCCATGAACTGGGCGGCGACAACTATGTGCTGTGGGGTGGCCGCGAGGGCTACGAGACCCTGCTCAACACCAAGATCGGCCAGGAGCAGGACCAGATGGCCCGGTTCATCCATCTGGTGATCGAGCATGCCGAAAAGATCGGCTTCAAGGGTCAGGTCCTGATCGAGCCCAAGCCGCAGGAACCCAGCAAGCACCAGTATGACTACGACGTGGCCACGGTCTATGGCTTCCTCAAGCGCTATGACCTGGACACCAAGGTGAAATGCAATATCGAGGTCGGCCATGCCTTCCTCGCCGGCCACTCCTTCGAGCACGAACTGGCTGTTGCCGCCTCGCTCGGCATGCTCGGCTCGGTCGATGCCAACCGCAATGACCTGCAATCGGGCTGGGATACCGACCAGTTCCCCAATAGCGTGCCCGAGACGACGCTGGCCTTCTACCAGATTCTCAAGAATGGCGGGCTTGGCAAGGGCGGCTTCAACTTCGACGCCAAGGTGCGCCGCCAGTCGATCGACCCAGCCGATCTGCTTTATGGCCATATCGGTGGCCTCGACGTGCTGGCGCGTTCACTCAAGGCCGCAGCGGCGCTGATCGCGGACGGCACCTATGACAAGGCGGTCGATGCCCGCTATGCAGGCTGGCAGGGTGCCGACGCCAAGGCCATTCTCGGCGGCAAGGTGTCGCTCGCCGATCTGGCAGCCCGCGTCGAGAAAGACAACATCAACCCGCAGCCCCGCTCGGGCCAGCAGGAATATCTCGAAAACCTGATCAACCGCTTCGTCTAGATCCCCCCGCAGATCGTGACCCTCGGGCATGACCCGAGGGTCCTTCACTGGCGAACGCACTGCAAGCGCATAGAACTCGGGTCAAGCCGAGAGTGGCACGCGGTGGTGGCCGTCGTCTTTACGCGCCGTCCGAGGTTTTTCCATGCCCCAGATCACCAATCCTATCCTGCCCGGCTTCAATCCGGATCCGTCTATCCTGCGGGTGGGGGAGGACTATTACATCGCCACCTCGACCTTCGAATGGTATCCGGGCGTGCAGATCCATCACTCCCGCGATCTGGCCAATTGGCAGCTGGTGACCCGCCCGCTGACCCGCAAGAGCCAACTGGACATGCGCGGCAATCCCGACAGTTGTGGCGTTTGGGCGCCCTGTCTCAGCCATGCCGATGGCCTGTTCTGGCTGGTCTATACCGACGTCAAGCGCAAGGACGGCTCGTTCAAGGACGCGCATAATTACATCGTCACCGCGCCAGCGATCGAAGGCCCCTGGTCCGATCCGATCTATGTCAATTCATCGGGCTTTGACCCGTCACTGTTCCATGACGACGACGGCCGCAAATATTTCGTCAACATGCTCTGGGATCACCGTGTGCGGCCGCTTCTGTTCGCCGGCATTGCGCTGCAGGAGTTCGATCCGGTCGCGGGCAGGCTGGTCGGCCCGATCAGCAATATCTATCAGGGCACCGACCTCAAGCTGGTCGAGGGACCCCACCTCTACAAGCGCAACGGCTGGTACTATTTGCTGACGGCCGAGGGCGGTACCGGTTACGATCACGCCGTGACCTTCGCCCGTTCCCGCAATATCGACGGGCCCTACGAAACCCATCCCGACCAGCACATCCTCACCGCCAAGGACGATCCTCTCAATCCGCTGCAACGTGCCGGACATGGCGACCTGGTCGACAGTCCCGACGGCAAGACCTATCTGGTGCATCTGGCTGGCCGCCCGACCACCCAGAAGCGCCGCTGTGTGCTGGGCCGCGAGACCGCGATTCAGGAGGCATTCTGGGGTAAAGACGACTGGATTCACGTGAAACAGGGGCCCCTGCCTTCGCTCCATGTCGAGCTGCCGGGCACTCGTGACGAAGCCGCCTATTGGGCCGAGCAGCGCTACGAGTTCGATGGTGCGCTGCATCGGGACTTTCAGTGGCTGCGCACGCCCGAGACCGATCGAATCTTCTCGCTCACCGCCAAGCCCGGTGCCCTGCGCCTCTATGGTCGCGAATCCATCGGGTCCTGGTTCGAGCAGGCATTGGTGGCGCGCCGCCAGACCCATTTCTCCTATGACGCCGAGACGGTCTTGGATTTCGCCCCGACCGACGAGCGCACCATGGCTGGCCTCGCGGCCTATTACGGCCGCTACAATTTCTTCTATCTGGCCGTCACCGCCCATGCCGATGGCCAGCGCGAATTGCTGATCATGAGTTCGGAAGCCAGCTTCCCCGATGGCAAGCTGCGCTTCCCCGCCCTGCCCGTGCCGATCCCCAACACTGGCACGGTCCGGCTGGCTTTGACCATTCGCGGCCCGGCGCTACAGTTCTTCTACGCGCTTGCTGGCGCTGAGCTGACCCCAATCGGACCGGTGCTTGACGCTTCGGTCCTTTCGGATGAATGCGGTGGCCACGCCGAACATGGCAGCTTCACCGGCGCCTTCGTGGGCGTTGCCGCCCAAGATCTCAATGGCACCGCCAGTCCCGCCGATTTCTTCGGCTTCACCTACCGTCCGGTGCGAGACCCGAGCGATCGCTACGAGGTTTGATGCCCTATCGCTGGCGCCGCCCGCCTCAACGCCATCACATCTGCTCGAACGGCGCGACAAAACATCGCACCCTGCTATACTGGCGTCATTGCAGGTTGCGTTGCGCGTGACCCTCGCGCGCCCGCGGCTGCCCGATAAGGAGGTCTCTGGTCATGGCACATTTCCATGTTATTGGCGGCGCCGGGGAAAAGCTGGCCCATCCCGTCGTGCGCAAGATTGGCCTGTCTGATCTGTTCGATAGCCTGCGGCAGGGCGCTGCCGACTTCTGGGAAAAACCCTCGCATTACGTGCTGCTCACCCTGATCTATCCCATTGTCGGCATTGGTCTGGCGGTCTGGATGTCGGGCTATTACACATGGCCCATGCTGTACCCGCTGGTGGGTGGCTTCGCGCTGATCGGTCCGTTCGCGGCTCTCGGGCTTTATGAAATCAGTCGCCGGCGCGAAATGGGCATGGATACGTCCTGGCGCCACGCCTTCGATGTGCTGCATTCCCCCGCCCTCGCCTCGATCGGCGGCGTCGCGGTCATGCTCTTCGTGGTCTTCACCCTGTGGCTGACCGCCGCGCAGACGCTCTATGAAAGCCTGTTTGGCTCGGCCCCGCCCATGGCGCTGACTGACCTCATCAACCAGATCCTCACCTCCCCGCAGGGGTGGACCTTGATCGTTGTCGGCAATTTGCTGGGCCTGGCCTTTGCCATCTTCACCCTCTGCACCACGGTCATTGCCTTCCCACTGCTGCTGGATCGCGATGTCGGCGCCTTTGTGGCGGTACAGACCTCGTTCCGCGCGGTGATGAAAAACCCGGTGCCCATGGCTGCCTGGGGCATCATCGTCGCTCTTGGTCTGGCGCTTGGCATGGTGCCGCTATTCGTCGGCCTTGCGGTGGTCATCCCGATCTTCGGTCACGCCACCTGGCATCTCTATCGCAAGGTAATCGAGCCAGAACCCTCTGGCCGCAGTCGCACCAGCCATTGATTGCGGGGGGCCGGTTGCCGCTTTGCCCAGGCTCAATCATCGGGGCAAAGCGGCCGAGGCGCTGTTGGATTTTTCGCCATTGCCCACTAAGGTCTCGGCTTTCCCGCGATAGCTGAGTTGTTGATGGACCAGGCGCCTTACGACCCCCCGAAAAGTTCGACACCCCAGCCGGCCCTGACGCCAATGATGGCCCAGTATTTCGAGATCAAGGCGATCAATCCGGGCTATCTGCTGTTCTACCGCATGGGTGATTTTTACGAGCTGTTCTTCGAGGACGCCGAGATTGCCAGTGCCGCCCTCGGCATTGTGCTGACCAAGCGCGGCAAGCATCTGGGCGAAGATATCGGCATGTGCGGCGTGCCCATCCATGCCGCGCAGGATTATCTGCGCAAGCTGATAAACCTTGGCCATCGCGTCGCGCTCTGCGAGCAGGTCGAAGACCCCGCCGAAGCCAAGAAGCGCGGTAGCAAATCGGTGGTCAAGCGCGACGTCGTTCGCCTGATTACCCCCGGCACACTGACCGAAGACGATCATCTGGATGCGCGCAGCTCCAATTTTCTCGTTGCCCTGGCAATGGTGCACCACGGCGAAACCGATTTTGCCCTTGCCTGGGCTGACGTTTCGACCGGCGAAACCTTCTGCCTGGATTTGACGGCGGAGCTGCTGCAGGACGAGCTGGCGCGCATCGATCCAGTGGAACTGCTGCTGACCGAGGCGACGCGCCAGGCGCTGGTTGAGCGGCACCTGTTGCCGCCATCGCTGGTGCCGGTGCTCTCGCCGATCGCGCCAGCCTTTTTCGACAGTGAAGCGGCCATGCCGCGCCTGCGCGAAGCCTTCCCCGGCGACAGTTTCGATCCCAGCGCCCTCACCCGCTCGTCCCGCGCCGCCCTCGGCGCGCTGGTCGGCTATGTTCATGAAAGCCAGAAGGGCGGCGCCGTGGCGCTGCGCCCACCGGCCTCCGAAAACGCTCCCGAACATCTCGCTATCGATCAGGCTACCCGCGCCTCGCTCGAATTGCACCAGACCCAGCGCGGCCAGGCCCGCGGTTCGCTGCGTCATGCCATCGATCTGACGGTCACCGCCCCCGGCTCGCGCCTGCTCTCGGCCCGGCTGGCCGCCCCGCTCTGCAACGCCGCCGATATCAATGGCCGGCTCGACGCGGTGGCGCTCCTCGTCGATGACACCATGCTGACCGGGCGCCTGCGCAGTGACCTCAAGGCCGTGCCCGATCTGGCCCGGGCCCTGACCCGTCTGGCGCTGGACCGCGGCGGCCCGCGCGATCTCGCCGCCATCGGCAAGGCCGTCAGCGCTGCCTCGGCCCTTTCCGGTCACTTTCGCCCCCTGGCCGATATTCCGCCAACTCTTGGTACCATCGCCCAGACACTCGCCGCCGCACCGCTGCCACTGGCGTCCGAGCTGACGCTGGCGCTCGATGACGAAGTGCCGCTGCTTGCGCGCGATGGCGGCTTTGTCCGCAAGGGCTATGACGCCACCCTCGATAGCGAACGCGCGCTCGCCAGCGAAACCCGCGAAGTGGTTGCGGCATTGCAGGCCCGCCTGATCGACGAAACCGAGGTGCGCTCACTCAAGATCCGGCACAATGGGGTTCTCGGCTATTTCGTCGAAGTCCCCGCCGCCCATGGCGGACGGCTCCTCGAAGAGCCGCATCGCCAGACCTTCATCCATCGCCAGACCCTGGCCAATGCCATGCGCTTCACCACGGCCGAGTTGGCCGAGCTGGAGGGCCGCATTGCCCGCGCCCACGAAGCGGCGCTCGAACTCGAACTCAAGATCTTCGCCCGCCTTCGCGCCCACGTGCTGGAGCAGACCGATTCCCTGCGGCAGCTGGCCGATGCCCTGGCCGAGCTCGACGTCACCGCCGCCCTCGCTCACCTGGCCGCCACCCGCAATTATGCCCGTCCCGAGATCGACAATTCGCTGGCCTTCGCCATAGCCGGCGGCCGCCATCCGGTGGTCGAGGACATGGTGCAGGCCGAAGGTCATAGCTTCGTCGCCAATGACGCCGATCTTTCCGGCTCCGACGCTATTGGCGGTGGCCGGCTCTGGCTGGTCACCGGCCCGAACATGGGCGGTAAGTCGACCTTCCTCCGCCAGAACGCGCTGATCGCCATCCTGGCGCAGATGGGCAGTTTCGTGCCAGCATCATCGGCCCATATTGGCGTCGTCGACCGGGTGTTTTCCCGCGTCGGCGCTTCCGACGATATCGCCCATGGCCGTTCGACCTTCATGGTCGAAATGGTCGAAACCGCTGCAATCCTCAATCGCGCCACCCGGCGTTCCCTCGTCATTCTCGACGAGATCGGCCGCGGCACCGCCACTTTCGATGGTCTCTCCATCGCCTGGGCCGCCGTCGAAGCCCTGCACGAAACCACCGGTTGCCGGGCGCTGTTCGCTACCCATTTCCACGAACTGACCAGCCTGCAAAAGACCCTCAGCCGCGTCTACAACGTGACCATGAAGGTGCGCGAATGGGAGGGTGAAGTGGTGTTTCTGCATGAAGTGGGATCGGGCGCTGCCGATCGCTCCTATGGCATTCAGGTGGCCCGGCTGGCCGGTCTGCCTGAGCCGGTTCTGGCCCGTGCCCGCCAGGTGCTTTCTATTCTCGAACAACGCTCGGCAGGCAGCGGGTCTTCCGGTAGTGTCGCTGCCGTGCTAGACGATTTGCCGCTCTTTGCGCATCAGCCGCCGCCGGTTACAAAGACTGCAGATGCCGTTCACGAAGCGCTAGACGCCGTCCGACCCGACGAGATGACCCCCAAGCAAGCGATCGAGTTGATCTACGAGTTGAAGAAAATCCGCGATGCCGCTCGCCGACGCTGACGTCAGATCGCGAAAACCGCACTTCGCGCTGAAGACCGCCGAGACCATTCTGGACGAGCTCGATGCCCTTATCGGGCGCGAAGCGCCCAAGAGTGCTGCGGCGCGCGCTATCGTTTTGGCCCATATACGGGCTGTCCTCGCCGCCGCGCGCCAGGGCGCGGAAGCCGAATTGCTGGCCTCTGGCAAGGGCACCCGCTGCGCCCAGAACCTCTCCGCCGCCCAGGACGAAATCATTTCGGCGGTGCATCTGTTTGCCACCCGCCGCGTCTACCCCGTCGATAATCCCTCCGGCGCCGAAGCCATCGCTCTTTCAGCCGTTGGCGGCTATGGCCGCGGCACCCTTGCCCCCGGCTCCGATATCGATCTGCTGTTCATCCTGCCCTACAAGCAAACGCCCTGGGGCGAGCAGGTCACGGAATACATCCTCTATATGCTGTGGGACCTCGGCCAGAAGGTCGGCCACGCCGTCCGCTCTGTCGATGAATGCATCCGCATGGCCCGCGCCGACATGACCGTGCGCACCGCAACGTTGGAGGCGCGTTTCCTTACCGGCGACAAGGCGCTGTTCGAGCAGCTGGTGCGGCGCTTCGAAACCGAAATCATGCCGCGCACCGGCCCCGAATTCATCGCCGCCAAGATGGCAGAGCGCGACGAGCGTCACCGCATGATGGGCAATACCCGCTATGTGGTCGAACCCAATATCAAGGACGGCAAGGGGGGGCTGCGCGATCTCAATACCTTGTTCTGGATCGGCAAATACTTCTACCAGGTCAAGACCAGCCAGGAGCTGGTCGGCAAGGGCGTGCTATCACCCCAGGAATACCGGCTGTTCTCGCGTGCCGAGGACTTTTTGTGGGCCGTGCGCTGCCATCTCCACTTTCTGACCAATCGCGCCGAGGACAAGCTGACCTTCGACGTGCAGCCCGAATTGGCCGAGCGCATGGGCTATGCCAAGCGCGTCGGCATGTTGGGGGTCGAGCGCTTCATGAAGCGCTATTTCCTCGTCGCCAAGGACGTGGGCGATCTGACCCGTATCTTCTGCGCCAGCCTTGAGTTCAATCACGCCAAGGATATGGATTTGGTCGGGCGCGTTCTCGCCCCCTTCCGTGCGGGCCGCTCCAAAATCAAGGGCGAAACCGATTTCGTGCTCGATACCGGCCGGCTCAATCTCACCAGCCCCGATGTGTTCGAGAAGGACCCGGTCAATCTCATCAAGATGTTCCTGGTCGCGGGACGCGAGGAATTGCTGTTCCATCCCGATGCGATCAAGGTCATCACCCGCTCGCTGCGCCTGATCGACAACAGCCTGCGCAATGATGCCAAGGCCAATGGCTATTTCCTGACCATCCTGACCTCGCCACTTTCGGTCGAGCGTATCCTGCGTCAGATGAACGAAAGCGGCGTTCTCGGCAAGTTCGTGCCCGATTTCGGCAAGATCGTCGCCCTGATGCAGTTCAACATGTACCACCACTATACGGTGGACGAGCACCTGATCCGGGCGGTGGGCGTCATGGCCCAGATCGCCAATGGGGGGCTACGCGACGAGCTGCCGCTGACCCATGAGCTGATGCCCCAGCTCAATGATACGCGCCTGCTCTATGTGGCGCTGTTCCTGCACGATATCGCCAAGGGCCGCCCGGAAGATCACTCGATCGCCGGCGCCAGGATTGCGCGAAAATTCTGTCCGCGCCTCGGTCTCTCCCCCGCCGAAACCGACACCGTCGCCTGGCTGATTCAGTATCACCTGTTGATGAGCGAAGTGGCCCAGGCCCGCGATATCCAGGACCCCGAAACCGCCAAGGCTTTTGCCGACATCGTCCAATCTCCCCAACGCCTGGCCCTGCTCATGATCCTCACTGCCTGCGATATTCGCGCTGTGGGTCCTGGGGTCTGGACCGGCTGGAAGGGCTCACTGCTGCGGGCCCTCTACTACGCGACCGAACCACTGCTCTCGGGCGGGCATTCCCAGGTCACCCAGTCCGATCGCATCAACCAGGCTCGCCATACTCTGGCCGAAGCGCTCCAGGCCTGGCCCGCCGACGAAATTGAGGCCTATGTCGCCCGCCATTACGACCACTACTGGCTGCGCGCCGAGCCGGAACTGCAGGTCGAACATGCCCGCATGATCCGACAGGCCGATCTCGCCGACCAGCCCTTTGCCGGCTCTATCCGGGTCAAGGCCTTCGAGGGCATCACCGAGGTTTCCTTCTATACCCCCGATCATCCCCGCCTGCTGTCGCTTATCGCCGGGGCCTGCACCATGCAGGATGCCTCCATTATTGGCGCGCAGATTTTCTCCACCCGTGACGGCCGCGCCATCGATACCTTCCGACTGCGCCGCGCCTTCACCTCCGATGAGGACGAAAAGGTCCGCGCCACCCGCATCATCGATACGGTCAAGCAATTGCTGCAGGGCAAGCGCCAGATCCTGATCGATCTGGGCAAGGACAGCCGCCACAATCGTCGCCTCAAGCCCTTCGCGCTGCCGGCGGAAGTCATGGTCTCCAACTCGCTGTCGGAAAAGTTCACCGTCATTGAGGTTTCCGGCCTCGATCGCACCGGGCTCCTCCATGCCCTGACCCACGAAATTGCCGATCTCAATCTCACCATCGGCTCCGCCCATATCGGCACCTATGGCGAAAAGGCCGTCGACGTTTTCTACGTTACCGATCTGACCGGCCAGAAAATCGGCAGCAAGCCGCGCCAGCGCAAGATTCACGATGCCCTGATGGCGGTTTTTCGCCCCAAGGCCGCCGACGAGCGGGTCAAGGTCAGCAATGGCTGATCGGGCACGATGAGCCTCTACCGCAATTTTCTCTCCGTCGGCGGGTTGACGCTGCTGTCGCGCGTCGCCGGCTTCTTGCGCGATGCGCTGATGGCCGCCGTGCTCGGCATTGGCCCGACGGCTGACGCCTTCAACGCCGCCTTCCGCTTCCCCAACCTGTTCCGGCGCCTGTTTGCCGAAGGCGCCTTCAATACCGCCTTCGTGCCGATGTTCTCGACCGCGCTCGAAACCGAGGGGGCCGAAAGCGCCAAGGCCCTGGCCGGCCGCATCATGAGCTGGCTCGTGGCGGCGATCCTCGTTGTCACCGTGCTCGCCGAAATCTTCATGCCGCAGCTGATGCGGCTTTTCGTGCCCGGCTTTGCCAATGATCCGCAAAAGTTCGAACTGACCGTGTTCCTGACCCGGATCATGTTCCCCTATCTGGCCTGCATGTCGCTGATGGCCGCTTACGGCGCCATTCTCAATAGCCTCGATCGGTTCTTTGCTGCCGCCTTCGCGCCGGTCCTGCTCAATATCGTCAATATCGCCGTGCTGGTGCCGCTGGCGATTCTGACGCTCGAAAACCCGGCCGATGTCGCGTTCTGGATGGCGATTGCGGCGCTGGCGGGGGGCGTCGCGCAATTGGCGCTGGTCTATTTGGCCATCCGCCGGGCCGGTTTCGTGCCGCGCCTGTCCTGGCCGCATTTCGACAGCGAAGTGCGCCGCTTCTGGATCCTGGCTATTCCCGCCATCATTGCCGGCGGCATTACCCAGATCAATATCTTCGTCGGCACCGTGATTGCTTCGGGCGCCGATAGCGCCATCGCCATCATTTCCAATGCCGATCGGCTGTATCAATTGCCACTGGGCATTATCGGTATCGCTATCGGCACCGTGCTGCTGCCCGAGCTGTCGCGCCATCTCGGTGCCGGTCGCGAGGCCGAAGCCCGTGCCACCCAGAGCCAGTCCTTGCTGCTTTCCATGCTGTTTTCGCTGCCAGCTGCTGCTGCCCTGATCGCTATTCCGGAGCCGATCGTACGCGTGCTGTTCGAGCGCGGCGCCTTCGATGCCAATGCCACCGTGCAGGTCGCCGATACCCTCATCGCCTTTGCTGTCGGCCTGCCCGCCTTCGTGCTGATCCGCGTGCTGCAGCCGGGCTATTTTTCCCGCAAGGACACCAAGACTCCAACGATTTTCGCGGGGATTTCCGTGGTGGTCAATATTGCCGCCTCATTGCTGCTATTCCCCAGTCTGCAGCATGTCGGCATCGCGCTGGCGACCTCGATTTCGGCCTGGATCAACGTCGCCTGCCTGGCTTTTTTCCTGTCCCGACGCGGATATTTCTCGCTGACGCGAGCCGAACTCGCCAAGCACTGCTTGATCCTGCTTGCTAGCCTCGTGATGGGCGTTGTGCTGTACCTGCTGGCCAGCCGCGGCCACGCTGTCTTTGCCCCCGGCGCCTTCTTCCCGCTGCAGGCGCTGGCGCTGCTCGCCATCTGCAGTTTCGGCGTCGTGCTGTATTTCACGCTAATCCATTTTTCCGGGGTGCAGCCGCTCGGCCAATTACTGCGCCGCCTGCGCCGGACCAAGGCCTAGACTTGCATACCGCCCCTCCAATGGGCGATAAGCCCCGCTCTACTTAGCCAAACGAGACCGACCCATGGCCTTCACTCCGCGTGTCTTTTCCGGCATCCAGCCTTCCGGCGACCTGCATCTGGGCAATTATCTCGGCGCCATCCGCCGCTTTGTGCCGCTGCAGCAGAGCTATGAATGCGTCTATTGCGTCGTTGATATGCACGCCATCACCGTGTGGCAGGATCCCAATGACCTGCGCCGCGCCACCCGCGAGGTCGCAGCCGCATTCATCGCCGCCGGGGTCGATCCCAAGAGCTCGATCATTTTCAACCAGTCCCAGGTCAGCCAGCATGCTGAACTGGCCTGGGTGTTCAATTGCATCGCCCGCATCGGCTGGATGAACCGGATGACCCAGTTCAAGGACAAGGCGGGCAAGAACTCGGAAAATGTCTCGCTGGGCCTTTTGGCTTATCCATCGCTGATGGCCGCCGATATCCTGCTCTACAAGGCAACCCATGTGCCGGTCGGCGACGACCAGAAGCAGCATCTCGAGCTGACCCGCGATATCGCCCAGAAGTTCAACAATGACTATGCCGCCTCGATCGGCGAACAGGGACTGGACCCCGAATTCTTCCCGATCACCGAGCCGCTGATCGCTGGTCCCGCCACCCGCATCATGAGCCTGCGCGATGGTACCAGGAAGATGAGCAAGTCCGATCCCTCGGACCAGTCGCGCATTTCCCTGCTCGACGATGCCGATGCCATTGCCAAGAAGATCAAGCGCGCCACCAGCGATTCCGAACCCCTGCCTGAAACGGTCGAAGGTCTGGCTGGCCGCCCCGAGGCCGATAACCTCGTCGGCATCTACGCCGCCCTGGCCGATCTGACCAAGGCGGACGTGCTGGCCCAGTATGGTGGCCAGGGCTGGGGCACCTTCAAGCCGGCGCTGGCCGAGCTCGCCGTGGCCCAACTGTCGCCAATGATCGGCGAAATGCGCCGCCTGACCGATGACCCCGCCACCATCGACGCCATCCTGCGCGACGGTGCCGAGCGCGCCAGCGTACTCGCCGAGGCGACAATGGCCGAAGTCCGGCGTATCGTCGGCTTCATCCGCTAACCCGCACCTGGAGCGGCCATGTACGAAACCGAGTACAAGCGCAAATTTCTCGTCGTCATTGACGAGACCGAAGAATGCGACCGGGCGCTGACCTTTGCCGCCTTCCGCGTCAAGCGGACCGGCGGCACCGTGGTGCTGATGAGCGTGGTGGAGCCGCCCGAATTCATCGGCATGGGCGTCGAGGACGTCTTGCGGGCCGAGGCCGTCGAAGCGGCGGAGCGAACTCTTGATATCCGTCTCGCTCGCCTGCGCGATATCGGCGAGGTCAAGGTCGAGTCGGTGATCCGCGAAGGCGATGGCCCCGAACAGATTGAAAAGGTCATCGCCCAGGACCGCGATATCGCCATTCTCGTGCTCGCGGCCTCAACCTCCCCTGATGGTCCGGGACCGCTGGTGCTGCACTTCGCCAACCGTGCCAATGCGCTGCCCATTCCGCTGACCATCGTGCCCGGCAGAATGAGCGACGAAGAAATTATCGCGATCTGCTAACTGGCCGCAGGCGAAATCGCCTCCGGTGGAGCGGTTTTGGCGCAGCAGGCCATGAGAGCTGCGGTGGAATGGCCCAGCCGCTCAGCGACTGCCGCTGGCGATCAAGCCAGCAGCGCCGGTTCGGTCAGCTGCTTGCGCCTGAGCATCGGATCGTTGAGGAAGGTGCCGAGCGGGAAGAAGGCCGCAAAAGTCGTACGGGTCCATTCCCAGGCGGTAAAGCCACGGCCCCACAGACAAACGACCATGGCGAGCAGATAGACCACAAAGGCGGCGCCATGAATCATGCCGACCGGTGGCACCAGCCCGGGCATGGCAAACCAGTATTTGAGCGGCATGGCGACAAAGAACAGCGCCACAGTGGTGATACCCTCGACAATGCCCACGAAGCGAAACAATCTGATCATGGCGCGGAGGTTAGCTTGCGGGCCCGCTGGGCAAAAGGTGGCCTAAGGTCGCGCTCTGCGAAAGCCCTTGCTTCCCGCGCCAAAAACACTATTTTAGAAGCGTTCTAAATCCTAATTGCCGATTGCGGCCGAGGGAAATCGCCATGTTCATTCAGACCGAAGCCACGCCCAACCCGGCCACTCTCAAATTCCTGCCTGGCCGCGATGTGATGACCGGCGAGCCGCGCGACTTCCGTTCCATGGAAACCGCTGCTGCCTCGCCGCTGGCCACCGGCCTTTTCGCCATTTCCGGGGTTACCGGCGTCTTCCTGGGCTCCGATTTTATCTCGGTAACCAAGGATGACACCAATTGGGCCCATATCAAGCCGGCCATTCTTGGCGTCATCATGGACCACTTCCTGTCGGGCAAGCCGGTCATCGCCGAAGCAGGCGCTGCCGTGCCGAGCGATGCCGGTGGTGAGGAATTCTTCGAGACCGAAGATGCCGAAACCGTCGAAGTGATCAAGGAATTGCTGGCCACCCGCGTGCGCCCGGCCGTGGCCATGGATGGCGGCGACATTATTTTCAAAGGCTATAAGGAAGGCACCGTCTTCCTGCATATGCAGGGTGCATGTTCCGGCTGCCCCTCCTCGACCGCCACCCTCAAGAATGGCATCGAGAACCTGCTCCGCCACTTCGTCCCCGGCGTCGAGGCCGTCCAGCAGGTCTGACCGGCGGTCCGCCGATAGATTTGGCAGCAGCCCGGAGCGATCCGGGCTGTTTCTGTTTGTGCTGCTGACGCTGATGCTCGCCCTAAGCCTTGCCTTCTAAATCTGCTGCAACCACCGCCTGCCCCTCGGGCCTGACCCGAGGGGCACTCTCAACACGGCATGAACGCCCCCTGCCTCCTCACGGTGTCATTCCGGCATAGCCAGGAAGCTCCCTGGACCACGCAGGAAGGTCATTCCCGCCTAGGCGGGAATGACCAGTGGGAGACGGCAAGGTGGAGCGTGCCTATGGCGCTGCGCGCCCTGCCCGTCGCAAAGAACCAAACAAAAGGCCCGGATCACTCCGGGCCTCAAATTCATTCAGCGGCAGCCTTTTCGGCCGGGGATCTCTGGTCGGTAATCGCCAGCGGCTCGCCGGCATCATCGCGCTTGCGCCGGATGCGCAGCCGCTTGATACGGCGGCTATCGGCGGCGAGAATTTCAAACTCGAAGCCATCCAGCCGCGTCACCCGCTCGCCCCGCTTGGGCACGTGCCCCGCCAGGTCGAACACCAGCCCGCCAATGGTCTCCACTTCGTCGCCGAACTCACCCGGATCGAAGTCCGGGCCGATCAGCGTGCGTACATCGGCCAGCTCGGCCCGGGCATCGGCAATATAGGTATCGATGCCCACCTTGCGGATCAGCGCCGCCTCGAGCTCATCGTGCTCGTCCTCGATCTCGCCAACCACGGCTTCCAAGAGGTCCTCGATGGTCACCAGACCATCGGTGCCGCCATATTCGTCGACGACGATGGCCATATGCACCCGGCTGGCGCGCATCGATTGCAGCAAGTCACCCACCGGCATGGAAGTGGGCACGAACATCGCCGTGCGCATCAGGTCAAGCTTGAGGATCTTCTGGCGCAGGGCCGACGAGACCAGCTTGACCGGCACGTCCTTGTCGGGATCGCTGACGGGTTCGGTGATCTTTTGCAGGGCATCCTTGACGTGGATGAAGCCCAATATCTTGTCCAGCCCGTCCTCGTAGATCGGCAGACGCGAATGGCCAACCTGGCGGAATTTGCCCAAAAGCGTGCCAAGATTGATATCGCCTTCGATCGCCTGGATGTCGGAGCGTTCGACCATGACGTCGGCGACCGTGACATTGCCCAGCTTCAGCACGTTTTGCAGGATCGTGCGTTCGCTCTCGGAGAAATCCGCTGTTTCGGCACTTCCCTGCTCGTCCAGCGCGACCTGCAGATCGTCGCGCAGGGAAACCGTGCGCAAAGCCATCAGGGACTTGATGCGGTTCCAGATCGTTGGCCCCCGCGTCGAGGCGGAGGCGGGACTAGAAGGAGGCTCGGGGTTTTCGGGCACCCTTGGGCCCATACTGTCGCTGTCGTTCATTGTCTGATGCCGCGAGATACGGCTTTTCTGTCCTCAGTCTGAGTGTCGCGTTGTGCGCCGCAGGAACCTGTCCCGCGGATAGTGTGGCACAGGATTAGCGTCCTGACCTAATCGGCGTAGGGGTCATCGATCCCCAAGCTCGCCAATATCCGGGTTTCAAGGCTCTCCATTTGAAGGGCTTCGGCCTCATCGATATGATCATAACCCAATATATGCAGAAAGCCATGCACGACCAAATGGCTAAAGTGATCGGCAAAACTCTTGCCCAGATCATCGGCTTCACGCACCAGCGTTTCACGCGCCATGGTGATATCGCCCAAAATCCCCATCACCGGGCCAAACGGCTCGATCTGCGGGAAGCTCAATACATTGGTGGAGCTGTCCTTGCCCCGCCATTGCTTGTTAAGCTCGTGCTGCTCTTCGTCATTGGTCAAAAGGATCGACAGCTCGGCTGCGCCCTTGACCTTGGCCTTGCTCTGCCTGAGCGCTTCCAGCACCGCGCGCTCGGCCAGAGGATCGATATCCTCCGGCCAATCGTCGTCATTGCGGATAATGGCTATTTCCAGTGGTAGCGACGTCAGCGTGTAATTCCTTCGGCGAGCTTTTCCTGGGCCTTGCGGGTCGTGTCGGCCTCGTAAGCCCGCACGATCCGCCCGACCAGCGCGTGACGTACCACGTCCTTGTCGGAAAAGCGCGAGATGTGCACGCCTTCCACGCCATCGAGCAGACCGACGGCCTCCACCAGCCCGGATTTCTCGCCGCGCGGCAAGTCGACCTGGGTCGGATCGCCGGTAACGATCATCTTGGAGTTCTCGCCCAGGCGGGTCAGGAACATTTTCATCTGCATCGAAGTGGTGTTCTGCGCTTCGTCGAGAATCACCACCGCATTGGCGAGCGTGCGGCCACGCATGAAGGCCAGCGGCGCCACTTCGATAATGCCCGAGGTCAGGCAGCGCTCGACATTTTCCGGCTTCATCATGTCGTAAAGCGCGTCATAGAGCGGGCGCAGATAGGGATCGACCTTTTCCTTCATGTCGCCGGGCAGGAAGCCCAGGCGCTCGCCCGCCTCGACAGCCGGGCGCGACAGGATGATACGGTTGATATCGCCACGCTCCAGCAATGACGCAGCATGCGCCACCGCCAGATAGGTCTTGCCGGTACCGGCCGGGCCGACCCCGAACACCAGCTCGCTCCGTTCCATGGCGCGCATATAGGCGTCCTGGGCGGGTGAGCGGGCGACAACAGTGGATTTGCGGGTGGCGATCTGGGCCATCCGCACCTTGCCCTTGCGCTCCAGCGTCGGCAGGGTCAGCTGGCTGTCTTCGGTCTCGATCATGCGGATGACGCCGTCGACATCGGAAATGTCGACGCTGCGCCCTTCCTCGAGCAGGCCATAGAGTGATTCGAGGACACGGCGGGCCTGGTCGACCGACGTGGCGCCGCCCTTGAGCAACACATGATTGCCGCGCGGCGTTGCCGATACCTTCAGGCGCTGTTCGATCAGCGCCAGGTTCTGGTCGAAATCGCCATACAGCTGGGCCGCGAGGCGATTATCTTCAAAAGCGAGTTCGAGTTGGGATGCGAGTGCGTTGTCTGCGGTCGGTGACAAGTGCCTGCTCAAACTGGTGTGGCTCCCGGAGGGGCGGCGCGGGCTTGCGCCGCGAGGTGATAACGAGGCTAGGACGATTTGGGTCCAATGTCTGTAGCAATATTGTGACGCTCCAGCCCGGCCGCAAGGCGGCACAAACGCTCCGGTGGAGCGTTTTCAGGGGTGGAGGCCATGAGAGCTATGCGCGAATGGCTCGGCGGCAGGCTCGGACGGCGGAGGAGTGTACCTAAAGCCGTGCCTGACCATTGCCACCCTCACGCGGCGACCGCCACCTTCAGCCGGCCAACCAGCGAATTGGTTGATGTCCCGATGATCTCCACCTGATGGATTGCCCCGATCAGATCGGTCGAGCCATCCAGATGCACAGCCTGCAGATAGGGCGAGCGGCCGCCCACCTGCCCGGCCATGCGGCCCGGCCGTTCGATCAGCACCGGCAGCGTCTTGCCGACGCAGCTGGCGTGGAAGGCGGTGGTCTGCGCATTGACCAGGTCCTGCAGCCGCCACAGGCGTTCCGACTTGACCTCTTCGGCGACCTGATCGCCCAGATTGGCGCCTGGAGTGCCCGGACGGGTCGAATATTTGAACGAATAGGCCGAGGCATAGCCCACATCGGCGATGATCTTGAGCGTGTCCTCGAAATCCTGGTCGGTCTCGCCGGGGAAGCCGACGATGAAATCGCCCGATAGCGCCATGTCCGGCCGCGCGGCCTTGATGCGCTCGATCACCTTGAGATATTCGGCCCCGGTATGGCGGCGGTTCATCGCCTTGAGAATGCGGTCCGAGCCCGACTGCACCGGCAGGTGCAGATAGGGCATCAGGATATCGAGATCGCGGTGGGCTTCGATCAGCGCATCGTCCATGTCGCGGGGATGGCTGGTGGTGTAGCGCAGCCGCTCCAGCCCTTCGATCCCGGCGAGGAGATAGGCCAATTCGCCCAGTCCCACCGTGCGCCCGGCCTCATCGACACCGTGATAGGCGTTGACGTTCTGGCCCAGCAGCGTGATTTCCTTGACCCCGCCTTCGACCAGCCCGCGTGCTTCCGCCAGCACCTGCCGCACCGGGCGGCTGACCTCGGCGCCGCGCGTATAGGGCACCACGCAGAAGCTGCAGAATTTATCGCAGCCTTCCTGCACCGTCAGGAACGCGGTCAGCCCACGCCTTATGGTGACTTCCTTCTTGGCCGCCGGCAGGTGGTCGAACTTGTCCTCTTCGGGGAAGTCGGTATCGATCACCGCGCGCTTGAGCGAAGGATGCATATGGCGCTGGGCTTCCGCCTTGGCCAGCATGTCGGGCAGCTTGTGATAGGCCTGCGGGCCGAACACCATGTCGACGACCGGCGCACGGCGGGCGATTTCCTCGCCCTCCGCCTGCGCCACGCAGCCGGCCACCCCGATCATCAGATCGGCCCCACCGGCGCGGCGTTCGCTCTGCAATTCCTTGAGCCGCCCCAACTCGGAAAACACCTTCTCGGAGGCCTTTTCGCGGATGTGGCAGGTATTGAGCAGCACCAGGTCGGCCATGGCAATGTCGGCCGTCGGCTCATAGCCGTGCGGCGCCAGCGCATCCGCCATGCGGTCGCTGTCATAGACATTCATCTGGCAACCATAGGTCTTGATGAAGAGCTTCTTGGTATTCTGGCGCATCTCGGTCATGCGCGCTCTTTACCAGAGGACGCGACAAGACTCAAAGCGCCGCTGCAACCTCTGCGCTCCGGCGGGGTTTTACCCTCGAACCCAAGGGGAGATCGTCATGACCACGACCGACAAGACCAAGCCCAAGCCCAAAACTGACTCTGCCGCCGCCATGAAGGACGGCAAGAAGCCCGGTCCCAAGGATGCGCCCATTCAGGTGCGCAATGCCGGCAAGGACGCCCTTGCCGACAAACCCAAGGACTGGGACGCACAGGACGAAGCGGTGGATGAGAGCTTTCCTGCCAGCGATTCCAGCGCCAAATACTGATTGTCCGGCCGCGTAACATTGGCGGCGACGTCATTGTTTGCGGCGGGTGCTTCCACCCAAGCACTTGATCCGTCTATGGTCAGGTTGCGGCAGCGATTTGACGAAAACCATTCTGGCCGCGGAGCGGACACGCATGGCGCAACCCGAGGTCGTCGCGACCCCAGCGAAAACGGCCCGCTCGGGTCAACCGGTGGCCTTTTACCTCTTCGCACTGGTGCTGGTCATCCTGGTGCCGGCGTTGATCGTTTCGCTGGTCCTGCTGCAGCGCACCAATCAGGCCCAGGAAGAGGTGGTGCGGTCGCTCACCAATGCCACCGTGCAGGCCATGGTGCAGACGGTCGATCGCGAAGTCTCGGGCATGATCACCACGCTGCGTGTGCTCTCAACCACCCATTCGGGCGGACTTGCCGGATTTCATGATCGCGCGCTTATCGCATTGGCCGGCACCGGCGCCTATCTCATCGGGCTCGACGCCGATTTCAACCAGCAATTCAATACCCGCCTGCCCTTTGGGGAAGAGCTCGGGCCGACCTCCAATCCAGAAAGCGCGCGCAAAGCACTGGAACTGGGCGTCCCGACGGTCTCCGAGCTGTTCTTTGGCAAGATCGCCCAGCGCTGGGTGTTCAACGTGCTGCTGCCGACGCCGCAAAACGATAGCGGCACCGTCCTGCTGGTTCTCACCCAGGACGCTGCCAATCTGACCGCCGCGCTGCAATCGCGGCAATTGCCGCCTGGCTGGCATGCGGCGCTGGTTGATGGCGCCAATGTCGTTATCGCCGCCACCCTCGATGCAGGGGTACAGCCCGGCCAGGTGCTGGACATGCTGCCCTTTCAGCAGGACCTGACTTCGCCGACCTGGCAGCGTCAGGTCCTCAATGGCGAGGCTATGGTCACCGCCGAGCGTGCCGCGAGCACGGCGGGCTGGCGCGTCGTCGCCTGGGCAGCTGCCTCGGCAGTGGACCGCCCGCTCGAAGAGAGCATTTTGTGGCTGGGCGCCTGGGGTGTCATCATCGCCATTGCCGCCGGTACTGTTGCCTTCTTCTTTGCGCAGCGTATTGCCAGTTCGGTGCGTGGCCTGCGCCGCGACGCCAATCGGCTGGGGCGCGGCGAGCCGGTCGAAGCCAAATCCTATCCGGTTGCCGAACTGGCCGAAGTCAGCCAGGCCCTGGCGCGTGCCTCCGAGCAGCGCCAGGCGGCGGAGCGCGACGTCCGTTTCCTGATGCGCGAACTGGCGCATCGCTCCAAGAACCAGATGACCGTGATTTCGGCCATGGCCAAACAGTCAGCGCGTGGCGCCACCGACGTCACCAGCTATGTGCAGAGCTTCGAGCGGCGCATTCATGGGCTGGCCCGCTCCACCGATCTGCTGCTGGCCCATGGCCGGGCCGGCGTCGGGCTCAACGAACTGGTCGCCCACCAGCTCGCCCCGTTCAGCCCTGCCGACGAAGCCCGCCGCGTCCACATCGAAGGTCCCTCGATCCGGCTCAATGCTCAGGCCGCCCAGACCCTGGGCATGGCCCTGCATGAGCTGTCCACCAATGCGGTCAAATATGGCGCCTTCGCCGAGGATAGCGGCACGCTGTCGGTGCGCTGGTCGATTGCCGGTGACCAGCTTGACCTGGTCTGGCGCGAGGTCTGCGCCAATGCCCCCGCCCCCAGCGACAGCAAGGGCTTTGGCACCACCGTCATCCATTCCATGGTCGGAGCGGCCCTCGGCGCCAAGGTCGAACGCCTGCTGCATGATGACGGCATCGAATGGCGTTTCGTCATTCCGCTGGCCGCCATTGATCCCGCCTTCGCTGCTGCCTCCCCCGATGGCCTTGAGGGCGATCCCGGAGACGACTGAGGCAGAATCAATAAATTCTGGCATTGGCGGCCCGTTTGGACTATATGCAGGCCAGCTTTGGACCTTCGGGCCCGGGCTTTCACGGCCCCTCCTGGACGACATCCCGGCTGGGGCGACCACAATCCTCCTTCGAAAGGGATATGTCCGATGTCGATCACTGCTGAGCGCAAGACCGCTCTGATCCAGGAATACGCAATCAAGCCAAATGATACGGGTTCGCCCGAGGTCCAGGTTGCGATCCTGTCGGAACGCATTGCCAACCTCACCGAGCACTTCAAGGGTCACGCCAAGGATAACCATTCCCGCCGCGGCCTGCTCAAGCTTGTTTCCACCCGTCGCAGCCTGCTTGACTACGTCAAGAAGGTCGACGAGTCCCGTTACAAGACCTTGATCGAAAAGCTCGGCCTGCGTCGCTAAGCGATGCGGCTTTGAATTGTGGATGCGGGGCGTGCCCCGCATCCACCTTCGCCCCACCCCACAATTGGGACGGGCGGAAAGCGTAGACCGGCGATAAGCCGGAGCATGGCAGGATTATTGGCCGCTCCCCCGCCTCACGCTCGCAAAATCAGGTTTTGGTTTTGATCCCGTGAGGCACCCGACCCCGAATGTGGTCCGGAAGAGCCTCGCTTTTCCACGGATCGCGCGCCCGGGAGATTCGGAGCGTCTTGTTGTCTTGCCCATGTTTCGTCTTCGCCAGACCGAAACAGTGCCTGATTTTGAGCCTGAACCGCACATGGGGTGCGCGACGGGTGCGGGCACACTGAAAGCGCCGCGCGGATTCTGCGCTCCGTGTTCCGGGCCTTTCAGCCAGATGGAAAGACCAAACATGTTTGATCACCACAAGGTAGAGCTCAACTGGGGCGGCCAGCCGCTGACGCTGGAGACCGGCAAGATTGCCCGTCAGGCCGATGGCGCCGTGCTCGCCACCCTCGGGGAAACCGTGCTGCTGGCCACCGTTGTGTCGGCCAAGTCGCCCAAGCCGGGCATCGACTTCTTCCCGCTGACCGTCAACTACCAGGAAAAATACTTCGCCGCCGGCAAGATTCCGGGCGGCTATTTCAAGCGCGAAGGCCGTCCGACCGAGAACGAGACCCTGACGTCTCGCCTGATCGACCGTCCGATCCGCCCGCTTTTCCCCGAAGGCTACAAGAACGAGACCCAGGTGGTCATCACCGTTCTGCAGCACGATATGGAAAACAATCCGGATGTGCTCGCCATGGTCGCAGCCTCGGCTGCCCTGACCATTTCGGGCGTGCCCTTCATGGGCCCGATCGGCGCTGCCCGCGTCGGCTACGTCGATGGCGAATATGTGCTGAACCTACCGGTCGACCGTCGCGCCGACAGCAAGCTCGACCTGGTCATGGCCGGCACTGCCGATGCCGTGCTGATGGTTGAATCGGAAGCGCAGGAGCTTTCCGAGGAAGTCATGCTCGGCGCCGTGATGTTTGGCCATGCCGAAAGCCGCAAGGTAATCGACGCAATCATCAAGCTGGCCGAACTGGCTGCCAAGGACGCCCGCGATTTCGAGCCGGAAGACCATTCCGCCCTCGAAGCTGAAATGCTGGCCTTCATCGAGACCGAGCTGCGCGCAGCTTACAAGCTCACCAAGAAGGAAGAGCGCTACGACGCTGTCGACGCTGCCAAGGCCAAGGTCAAGGCACACTTCGCGCCCCAGATCGAAGCTGGCACCTATTCGCCCGAAGAAATCGGCGCTGTATTCAAGTCGCTGCAGGCCAAGGTCGTGCGCTGGAACGTGCTCGATACCGGTCTGCGCATCGACGGCCGTGACCTCGTTACCGTCCGCCCGATCGTCTCGGAAGTCGGCGTCCTGCCCCGTACCCACGGTTCGGCCATCTTCACCCGTGGCGAAACCCAGGCGCTGGTCGTTGCCACCCTTGGTACCGGCGATGACGAGCAGTATATCGACTCGCTCGAAGGCACCTACAAGCAGAACTTCCTGCTGCATTACAACTTCCCTCCATACTCGGTCGGTGAAGCCGGTCGCATGGGCTCCCCGGGTCGTCGCGAAATCGGCCATGGCAAGCTGGCCTGGCGCGCGATCAACCCGATCCGTCCGTCGGTGGAAGAATTCCCCTACACCATCCGCGTCGTCTCCGAGATCACCGAGTCCAATGGCTCGTCCTCGATGGCAACCGTGTGCGGCACCTCGCTGGCTCTGATGGATGCCGGCGTGCCGATGAAGCGTCCGGTGGCGGGTATCGCCATGGGCCTGATCCTGGAAGGCGAAAAGTTCGCTGTCCTCAGCGACATCCTGGGTGATGAAGATCACCTCGGCGACATGGACTTCAAGGTGGCAGGCACCGAAGAAGGCGTGACCTCGCTGCAGATGGACATCAAGATCGCTGGCATCACCGAGCAGATCATGCAGATCGCGCTCGAGCAGGCCAAGGGCGGCCGTATCCACATCCTGGGCGAAATGGCCAAGGCTCTGACCGCATCGCGTTCGGAAGTGGGCGAATTCGCGCCGCGCATCGAGACCATGAAGATCCCGACCGACAAGATCCGTGAAGTGATCGGCACCGGCGGCAAGGTGATCCGCGAGATCGTCGAAAAGACCGGCGCCAAGATCAACATCGAAGATGATGGTACCATCAAGATCTCGTCCTCGGACGGCGCGCAGATCGAAGCGGCCATCAAGTGGATCCGCTCGATCACCGACGAAGCTGAAGTCGGCGCCATCTATCAGGGCACCGTGGTCAAGACCGCCGATTTCGGCGCGTTCGTGAATTTCTTCGGCGCCAAGGATGGCCTCGTGCACATCTCCCAGCTGGCCGATCAGCGCGTTGCCAAGACCACCGACGTGGTCAAGGAAGGCGACAAGGTCTGGGTCAAGCTGCTGGGCTTTGACGAGCGCGGCAAGGTCCGCCTGTCGATGAAGATCGTCGACCAGGCGACCGGCAAGGAAATCGCCCAGGGCGAAGCCGCCGCCGAGTAAGCCGCAAGGCCTGCACAATTGTGGGGCCCGGATCCATCGATCCGGGCCCCTCGCTTTTGTTGCTGCTGGGCAACACTGAGAATCCCATCACTTCCGCGCGAGGAACCCGCCGCACTGCCGACCGTTGCGCCAGTGAGGCTTTCCTGCACTCGACAACCAACCCCGACCGGGCATAGGGCATTGGTAAGACGCGCTTTTGCTCACCTGAGGATCGACCCTTTGATCAGCCGCCGCCTTTTCATGATCGGCCTGCCACTGGCCCTTGCCGCCTGTACCACTTCCGGCCGAGGCCGCGTTCCGGCCGAGCCGCGGCTGGATCCGCGTTATGTTGCCATGTATGGCCCGGTGCTCGGCGAGCCCCATCCGGTGGCTGCTGTCGACCTGCGCCGCGTCGATCCGAGATGGTGGCGCCAGGAAGTGGAATATTCCACCACCGAGCGTCCCGGTACGATCATTGTCGATACCCAGGCCCGTCACCTCTATCTGGTGCAGCAGGACGGTATCGCGTTGCGCTATGGTGTCGGCGTCGGCAAGGATGAGGCGCTGCAATTCAAGGGGACCGCCACCATCGGTCGCAAGGCGGCGTGGCCGACCTGGACCCCCACGGCCAATATGATACGCCGTGAGCCCGAGCGTTATGGCCCCTATGCCTCGGGTCTGCCCGGTGGCCCGGCCAATCCGCTTGGTCCGCGCGCGCTCTACCTTTACAAGGGCGGCCGCGATACCTATTTCCGCCTGCATGGCACCGTCGAGCCCTATACGATCGGCACCAATGTGTCGTCGGGCTGCATCCGCCTGATGAACCAGGACATCATCGACCTGTATAGCCGCGTCAATAGCGGCACCAAGGTGGTGGTGATCAGCTAGGCTCTGCCCAGGCCGTTTTCGCGAAAGCGGGAATCCTCGTTTCGGATTTAACCGTAGTCCCCGAACCGGGAATTGCCGTTTTCACGCAAGCGGTCCAGCAATATCAAAGGCGCAGTCCCGTGTGGCTGCGCCTTTTCTTTTGCCCATGTGCGAGCGGCAACGGCGCGCCTGTCCCGGCGCCATGGAGGCGGTGCCGGGACGGGCCCGGGGCTTGAGGTCCTGCACGCCGTTTCGCCGCTCCGGCGGCCTGCCTGCGCGTTCTTTCCCAAGCAAAAAGGGCGCGGTTTGCACCGCGCCCTTTCCAATTTCTGTGTCGTGTCGCTTACAGCGTGCGCTGCACGGTCTCGACGCGGAAGCATTCGATGACGTCGCCAGCGCGCATGTCTTCGTACTTCTCGAAGGCCATGCCGCATTCCTGGCCGGTCTGGACTTCCTTGACTTCGTCCTTGAAGCGCTTGAGCGTCGACAGCTTGCCTTCGTGCACCACGACGTTGTCGCGGATAAGACGCACGCCGGCGCCGCGCTCGACCATGCCTTCGGTGACCCGGCAGCCGGCAACCTTGCCGACCTTGGTGATCTGGAAGACTTCCAGGATTTCCGCGTTGCCGATGAAGGTTTCGCGGCGTTCTGGCTTCAAGAGGCCCGACATCGCTGCCTTCACGTCATCCACGAGGTCGTAGATGATGTTGTAGTAGCGGATTTCGATGCCGTCGCGGGTCGCCAGATCGGTGGCCTGCTTGTTGGCACGGACGTTGAAGCCGATGACGATGGCATTGGAAGCCGCCGCCAGGGTCACGTCCGATTCGGTGATCCCGCCCACGGCCGCCATCAGGATCTGCGCCGAGACTTCCTCGGTGGAGAGCTTGTTCAGCGAAGCGGTGATGGCTTCCACCGAACCCTGCACGTCGCCCTTGATGATCAGCGGGAACTTGGCGATGCCCGAGGCCTTGAGCTGGTTCATCATCTGCTCGAGGCTGGTGGCGCCGCCGCCAGCTGTCTTCTCGCGGATGGCGCGCTGACGGTATTCGGTCACTTCACGCGCCCGCGCTTCGCTTTCGACCACCGAGAAGCGGTCGCCGGCATTGGGCACGCCGGTAAAGCCGAGCACTTCCACCGGAACGGACGGACCGGCCGATTTGACCTGCTCGCCCTGATCGTTGATCAGCGCACGCACGCGGGCAAACTCGGTTCCGGCGACGAGGATGTCGCCAATGGCCAGGGTGCCGCGCTGCACGAGGACGGTTGCGACAGCGCCGCGACCGCGATCCAGCTTGGCTTCGATGACGAGGCCTTCGGCACGACCATCGCGGGCCACCTTGAGCTCGAGCACTTCGGCCTGCAGCAGGATGGTTTCGAGCAGCTTGTCGAGGCCAGCGCCAGTCTTGGCGGAGACTTCCACATCGAGCACGTCGCCGCCCATGGTTTCCACGAACACTTCGTGCTGCAGCAGTTCGGTACGCACCTTCTGCGGATCGGCAGAGGGCTTGTCCATCTTGGTGATGGCCACGATGATCGGAACGCCAGCAGCCTTGGCATGCTTGATCGATTCAATCGTCTGCGGCATCACGCTGTCGTCTGCCGCCACCACGAGGATGGCGATATCGGTTGCCTGGGCACCGCGGGCACGCATGGCGGTGAACGCCTCGTGGCCCGGAGTATCGAGGAAGGTGATCTTGGCACCGTTCTTTTCGACCTGATAGGCGCCGATATGCTGGGTGATGCCACCGGCTTCGCCCGACACCACATTGGCGTTGCGGATGGCGTCAAGCAGCGAGGTCTTGCCGTGGTCGACGTGACCCATAATGGTCACAACCGGTGCACGATCGGTCAGATCCTCGGCCTTGTCGTCCGCCGGGATGTCATAGAGGCCTTCTTCCACGTCGGCGTCGCTGACGCGCTTGACCGTGTGGCCCAGCTCGGTGGCGATCAGTTCGGCGGTATCGGCGTCGATCACATCATTGATGGTCGCCATCGTGCCCTGCTGCATCAGCATCTTGATGACGGTGACGGAGCGTTCGGCCATACGGTTGGCCAGTTCCTGGACGGTGATCGCCTCGGGAATGATGACTTCGCGGCTGAGCTTGGGCGCCGCCTGCTGGTTGCGGCCCATCTTCTTGTCGCGACGACGGCGCATGGCTGCCAGCGACGGACCCTTGTCGCGATCGCCTTCGACACCAGCATTGGTGACAGTCAGGCGGGCGCGGGCATTGGCTTCATCGCCACGACGTGCCGGACGCTCGGGGGCTGCCCGGGACGCGCGGCGCGCATTCTCGAGTTCGGCCTCGGTGGTCGGACGTGTGGTCGGTGCGCCGGTGCGGATCTTGCGACCATCGGCTTCGCTCGGCGGTGCTGGCGGCACATTGCCGATCGGTGCCATGCCGGCGCCGGCCGGGCGGCGTTCGCCGGCCGGACGGGTTGCAGTGCCGGACGGACGCAGAGCGGCGCCGGCGCCGCGTTCGCTGGCCGGACGGGCATTGGGATTGGGGCGTTCGCTGGCCGGGCGGGTCGATACCTGGCGCGGCGGCTGACCGGGACGGCCGGCAACCACACGCACGCTCGACGGGCCAGGATTGCGCTGCGATGCCGGAATTGTCGGGGCGGCTTCGCGAGCCGCTGGTGCAGCGGCTTCCCGTGCAGTTGGCGCGGCAGGTGCTGCCTCTGCAACCGGAGCAGCGGGCGCCGGGGCCGCGGGTGCTTCAACCGGGGCTGGCTCATTGGCGGCCTGGCGGCGCTCTTCTTCGGCGCGGGCGGCTTCTTCGCGAATCTGGCGGCGGCGCGCATCGTCTTCGATACGGCGTGCCTCTTCGGCCGCGAAGCGGGCCTGATCCTCGGCAGCGCGGGCACCAGCCTCGCGCAGCACGGCGCGGCGGGCTTCAGCCTCGGCGGCTGAAAGACCCTGTGCGGGGCGCTGCTGCTGAGCTGGACGGCTCTGCGGCGGGCGTTGGCCCTGTGATGATCCCGGCGCCGATTGCGGACGCTGGGGCTGGCCACTGGGAGCGCCCGGTGTCGGGACGCGCCGTGTACGCTTCTCGACGACCACGGTGCGCGACGTGCGCGACACGCCGGGCCGATTGCCGACGCCCGGCCCGGCCTTCAATGTCAGCGTCTTTTTGCCGCCAGCGCCTGAGGTATCGTCGGTGCGCTTGTCGTCGTTATCAGCCATGTATCTCGCGTCTCTCGTCTCAAACGTCTGGCAAAACATCACCGTCGGCCGCGGGGCGGTCGGTGTCGTCTTGTCCTGGATTGGCGCTGTATCGGGCTAGTCTCTTAGCCTTTTCCAGTGCCGCTTGGGCTGCAGCCCCTCTTGTGAGCGCAGCATGTATCACATTTTCGAGCCCAAGTGCCAAACCCAATTGCTCAGAACTGAGCAATTCGAAATGGGGGATCTCAAAGCCCTCAACGCCGTCTTCGCGCGCCGCGTGATGCAGGGCCTTTAATGGGCCGACCATCTTGCTGCGCCCATCGGGCGAGGCGTCAGTCGCAGTGATCAGGGCAATCAGGTCGCCCTTCTCGAGAAGCGCCCGAACCTTGGTCGCTCCATATGTAAACTGTCCAGCCTTGCGGGCCATGCCTAGCGCCGCCAGGAATCGCTGCTCAAGCCGCTGGCCGGTCAGGCCTGGAAGGTCTTCGGGCAGTGTTACCTCGGTCTTGAGGCTCCGCCCGAACACTTTCTTCTTGACTGCGTCGGCCACCGCCTGGCGGCCGAGGGTGATCCACACGCCCCGACCTTCGGCTTTCGCCTCGGTGTCGGGCACCAGCACCCCGTCGGGGCCGAGCACGAAGCGAATGAGCTCCGCGACCGGCTTTTCCTCTCGGGTGAGGGCGCACATTCGAACCGTTTCTTCACGCCGGGCCATGGTTCAGCCCCCGCTCCCAACGGCTCAGACCGCTTCCTCTTCCTCGACAGTGCCTTCGCTGTCCTCGGCCGGCAGTTCTTCGGCATCGATCCAGCCGGCCTTGATGCGGGCCTGCACGATCATGTCCTCGGCTTCTTCACGGCTAACCGGGAAGTCCTTGAACGTACCTTCGAAACGCTTGGTCTCGCCGTCCTTGCGTTCGCTCCAGCCGACGAGATCGTCAGCGGCGCAGCCGGCAAAGTCTTCGATCGTCTTGATGCCTTCCTTGCCAAGCGCCACCAACATGGCAGCGTTAAGGCCGGCGATCTCATAAAGTTCGTCCTCGACACCCAGTGCCTTGCGCTCTTCGTCATGGGCGCGGTCGATGGCGGCCAGGTATTCGATGGCGCGATTCTGGATCTCGGAGGCGGTTTCCTCGTCGAAGCCTTCGATCGTCGCGATCTCGTTGACTTCGATATAGGCCAGTTCCTCTACCGAGGAGAAGCCTTCGGAAGCCAATAGTTGGGCAACCATCTCGTCAACGTCAAGGGCATTCATGAACAGCGTCGAGCGTTCGGTGAATTCCTTCTGGCGGCGTTCGCTTTCTTCCTGCTCGGTGAGGATGTCGATATCCCAGCCGATCAGCTGCGAAGCAAGGCGCACGTTCTGGCCACGACGGCCAATGGCCAGCGACAGCTGCTCATCGGGCACCACGACTTCGATGCGCTCGGCCTGCTCGTCGAGCACCACCTTGGCAACGTCGGCCGGCTGCAGTGCCGAAACCACGAGGTCGGCAATGGTGTCGGTCCACGGGATGATGTCGATCTTTTCGCCCTGCAGCTCGGCCACCACGGCCTGCACACGGCTACCACGCATACCAACGCAGGCGCCGACCGGGTCGATTGAGCTATCCGAGGAGGTCACGGCAATCTTGGCGCGGCTGCCCGGATCGCGGGCGATCGAGCGGATGGTGATGATGCCATCGTAGATTTCGGGCACTTCCTGCATGAACAGTTTGGCCATGAACTGCGGATGGGTGCGCGACAGGAAAATCTGCGGGCCGCGCTGTTCGCGACGCACGTCATAGACATAAGCGCGGACGCGATCGCCATAGCGGAACATTTCGCGCGGGATCAGCTCGTCGCGGCGGATAATGGCTTCGCCACGGCCCAGATCGACGATGACATTGCCATATTCGACGCGCTTGACGGTGCCGTTGACGATCTCGCCGATGCGATTGATGTATTCCTCATACATGCGGTCACGCTCGGCATCGCGCACCTTCTGCACGATGACCTGCTTGGCCGACTGGGCGGCGATGCGGCCGAATTCCATCGGCGGCAGCGGCTCGGTCAGGAAGTCGCCAACCTTGGCGGTCGGGTTCTTTGGCAGCGCGTCCTTGAGCGAAACCTGGCGATTGGTCTCTTCGACCTGATCGACGATCTCCAGCAGGCGCCACATGCGGGTTTCGCCCGAGCGCGGGTTGATCTCGACCTTGATCTCGGTCTCCGCGCCGTACCGGCCCTTGGCGGCCTTTTCCATGGCATCCTGCATGGCTTCGATCACAACCATGCGGTCGATCGACTTTTCGCGGGCGACGGCGTCTGCGATCTGCAGCAGCTCGAGTCTGTTCGCGCTAACGGCCATTAGTGTGTCTCCTCGGAGAAAGTATCGTCTTCAGTGCCGGCGATTTCGACCGTTTCGGTCTCGTCGTCGTCGATGGGATGCAGTTCCTGGTCGCGCCGGGCCTTGTCCATCAGGGCGTCGGTCATCACCAGCTTGGCTTCGGCAAGATTGGCCAGCAGCAGGCGGTGATCCGGGTCCGTCTCGGCGGGGGCGTCGGGCAGGGTAATGGTCACGGCCTCGTCGTCCACGGCCTTGATCACGCCGCGGAAGCGCTTGCGGCCATTGATCATGTCGGCCAGCTCGATCTTGGCCTCATGGCCGAGATAAGCGGCGAAATCGCGGGCCCGCACCAGCGGCCGGTCAATGCCGGGGGAGCTGACTTCGAGATGATATTCGCGCTCGATCGGGTCTTCCACGTCGAGCACGGGCGAGAGGTCCTTGGACAGGGCCTCGCAATCGGTAATGGCGAAGCGACCGTTCTCGTCCTCGGCCATAATCTGCAAGGTGCAGCCGTTTTCCTGGGTGACCTTCACCCGTACCAGCGCATAGCCCAGATCATTGGCTACCGGTTCGACAATGGCGGAAATCCGCGCCTCGAGCCCGGTTTCCTTGATGTAGCGTTTCTCTTTGAGATCGAAGCTCATCGGTCCTTGGATAATAAAAAAGAGCGGGGCCGGGAGGCTCCCACTCTGCAAATTGCCAGAGATGTTGAACCCCTATATAGCGCCGAACCGCTCAAGCCGCAAGGGCGGCGCGGTCCGGTGCTCGAGGGACCCCGCTCAGCGTTCCCAGGTCACGCTGTCGACACTGGCTCCCAGCGTCTCTAGCGCCTCGCGCAGGTCCTTGACCATGGCATCGGGGCCGCACAGATAGAAATTCTGGCCGAAATCGCTGATGTGCTGGCGCAGGAACTCCCTGTTGATCCGCTCCTGCAGCAGGCTGGAGCCGGGATCGTCGGTGACGGTCCACAGGGTTTCCAGCCCCGCCATCGCCTCGAACTCATCGCGCAGGATGATGTCTTTTTCGGTCTTGTTGGAAACAATCAGCCGATTGCCACCGAGGCCGCCATTGGCATTGAGGTCGCGCAGGATGGCGATGAACGGGGTCACCCCGGCGCCGCCGGCAATGAAGGTGCCCGGCCCCTTGTACTGGATGGTGCCCCACACATCGCGCAGCAAGAGGCTGTCGCCGGCTTCCAGTCCCCACAGTGCATTGGTGACGCCGGGATGGTCGCGATAGCTCTTGATGGTGAATTCCAGCGTGTCATCACTCTGTAGCGAGGTGAAGGTAAATGGACGCTTCTGGTCCCGCCAGCCATCCTTGTCGATCGACACTTCCGTCGCCTGTCCGGGCGCAAACCGAAAATCTCTCGGTTTCTCCAGTCGATAGTGCCTGACATTGTGCGTGATCAATTCGGTCTGCAGGATTCTGACGCTGATGGGCATGGCGCGCTCCTTTATGGCTATACGCCGGGCGGTCCCTTTGGTTCCAAACCGGCGCAAACGCCCGCCGCGCAAAAGGACACAGTCTGGATACCCGGTTTCCCCCGGGATACCCGGGAACCTCGGAATGCCTTGATTTCCCAGAGAAAACCCTCGGCACACTGGCGCGAAGTTCAAGGGCAGATATGTGCAATATCGTGCCTTGCGACTCGGGGAGGGCAGGATCATCTCCAGGGTGTTCAAACGAAAGGAACACCGCAATGATCAAGAACACGCTTATCGCCCTTATCGCCGTCGCTGGCGTTGCCGGCATCACCGTACCGGCCTTTGCCGCTCCAGTCCTTCCATACGACAACAGTGATCTGGCTGGCAGCGACTGGCCGGCAGACTCGGTGTTGGCCCGCCTGCAGGCTCAGGGCGTTGCCGCGACCGGCGTTGAACAATGGGGCGGTCTGGTCCGCGCCTATGTAACCCTGGAAGACGGTAGCCAGGTGATGCAGTTCTTCGCGCCCGACTCGCTCAACCGCGTTAGCCTCTAGCGGTTGGCGTGCTGCACCAGGCGCCGGCGGCCTTGCCGACGGCGCCCTGGAACCGGCTTGCTGGTTCTGCAGACTCAGGAATTGGCGACCCGATGGATCGCCACGTCCGTGCCACCCTGATCATACTGGATCCGTGCCGACAGCACCGCCTGGCGATGCGTGTCGGCAAAGCGGCGCCAGCTATCCGCCAGCGCCAGCAATTCATGGCCAAGTTCGGTCAATTCATAATCCACCCGCGGCGGAATGGTGGGAAACATGGTGCGCAGGATAAAGCCATCGCGCTCCAGGTCCCGAAGCGTCGAGGTCAGCGTTTTCTGAGAAATGCCGGCAATTTCGCGCCGCAATTCGTTGAAGCGCCGCCTCTCGCTGCGCAGCCGCGTCACCACCACCAGCGTCCACTTGCCCGGTCGCACCAACAGCAAGTCGTCATGCGTGTCGGTGGTCAAAGCAATTGTGGACATGGCGGCCTCGGAACAAACGGTAGAGCCACCCATATGGGGCGCGCTGCTGCCGCTGCCAATCCGTCGCCAGATTAAACTTGCGCCATCAAGGTTTACGCAGCGTTCGCCCTGTCGTCCTGCTGGCGCGTAAAGCTGAAATAGAAGCTGATCATCCGGCCCTCGCGGCGGGCCTTGCGCTCATAGCGCGTGGCCTCCCAACCGGGATAGGGTTCATGCCAGCTGCCCGGCCGCTCCGGCGCAAACGCGAATGCCGGGGCTCGCAGGATATGGGCCAGCGTCCAATTGGCGTAATCCTCGATATCGGTGGCAAAGTGAAACTGCCCGCCCGGCCGGATCACCCGCGCCAGCTCCTTGAGCGTTGTCGGCGACACGAAACGGCGCTTGTGGTGCCGCGTCTTGGGCCAGGGATCTGGATAGAGCAGATAAACCTCATCCAGGCTGGCATCGGGCAGCGCCATCAGCAGCTTCAACGCGTCATCGGTATAGAGCCGGATATTGTCGAGGCCACCGGCATTGATCGCCTGCACCATCTTGCCGATGCCGCCGGTGAACACCTCGCAGCCGATATAACCGACTGTCTTGTGGCGCCCCGCTTCCAGCGCCAGATGCTCGCCCCCGCCATAGCCGATCTCGACGATCAGTTTCTCGGCATCGGGAAACAGGCTTTTGGGGTCCAGGGGGCCCTCCAGCGTGATCTCCAGTTCGGGCAGCGTGGCGTCATAGATCGCCTGCTGGCCTTCATGCAGTTTCTTGCCGGAACGGCGGCCGAAAAAAGCGCGCGGCTGTCCGTCGAGGGTTTTGGGTGGTTGGTGCGACATGGGGCGTTCCATAGCCAGAGAGCGGCTTCGGCGAAAGCGGAATCCGCCGCCGCGCCGCTGCTCGCAATGAAAAAGGTCACTCCCGCAGGCGGGAATGACCTCAGATTCAGGTCATAGCGCCGTGTCGCCTACTTCACGGCAGCCTTGAGGGCGCTGACCAGATCGGTCTTTTCCCAGCTGAACGAGCCGTCACGACCCGCCTTGCGGCCAAAATGGCCATAGGCCGAGGTCTTGGCATAGATGGGTTTGTTGAGGTCGAGATGGGTGCGGATACCGCGCGGCGTCAGGTCCATCACCTTGGCCAGGGCCGCTTCGACCTTGGCCTCGTCCACCGTGCCGGTGCCGTGCAGATCGACATAGATCGACAGCGGCTGTGCCACGCCAATGGCATAGCTCAGCTGGATCGTGGCGCGATCGGCCAGACCCGCGGCAACCACGTTCTTGGCCAGGTAGCGTGCCGCATAGGCGGCCGAACGGTCCACCTTGGTCGGATCCTTGCCCGAAAACGCGCCGCCACCATGCGGGGCTGCGCCACCATAGGTGTCAACGATGATCTTGCGGCCGGTCAGCCCGGCATCGCCATCGGGGCCACCGACAACGAACTTGCCAGTTGGATTGACATGCCAGACGGTGTCGCTGGTGATCCAGCCCTGCGGCAGGGCTTCGCGAATATAGGGCTCGACGATATTGCGCACATCGGCCGAGGTCAGGCTTTCATCCAGATGCTGGGTCGACAGCACGATCTGGGTCACCCCGACCGGCTTGCCGTCTTCGTAGCGCACCGTCACCTGGCTCTTGGCATCGGGGCCAAGCACCGCTGCCGGGCCAATGCCCGACTTGCGGGCCTCGGTCAGCCCTTCGAGAATCTTGTGCGCGTAATAGATCGGCGCCGGCAGCAGCTCGGGGGTCTCGCGGCTGGCATAGCCAAACATGATGCCCTGATCGCCCGCGCCCACATCCTTGTTGCCATTCTCGTCGACACCGACGGCGATGTCGGCCGACTGACCGTGCAGCAGCACGTCGATCTTGACCGTCTTCCAGTGAAAACCCGGCTGCTCATAGCCAATGGCGCGGATCGCCTTACGGGCGGCCGATTTGAACTTGGACGGATTGACCACCGGATGGCCGGCCGCGTCATGGAGGAGGTTGCCGTCCTTGTCCTTCTTCAGCAGGGTATCGGGCACGCGCACTTCGCCGGCAATGATCACCCGATTGGTGGTCGCCAGCGTTTCGCAGGCGATGCGCACCTGCGACGCGTCCATGCCGGCCTTCTTGGCCTCACGGAAAACCAGATCGACGATCTCGTCGGAAATCCGATCGCAAACCTTGTCGGGATGCCCCTCGGAAACCGATTCCGACGTGAACAGATAAGAAGAACGCGCCACGCGAAGTCCCCTGGAATGTCAAGAAACGCTCGAAAACGAGCTATTCCGGGGGGTTGTGACACCCAAGCTGCGCCGGGTCAAGGCGGATATAAAGAAAGCTTGATATGCCGCATTGGTGCCGGGCGGAACAGATTGCCCGTCAACGCCGCCGAGCCCGGGCCGCAATCAGCGAACCCAGAAGCCCGAGCAGCAAGGCGATCAGCAATGGCCAATGCCGCACCTGGCTGAACACGGTGCCGGCCAGCCGCTCATGTGGCCGCACATCCAGCGCCGCCATCTGCAGCGGCGGCAGTTCGGCAGTGATTCGCCCCAGCGGATCGGTGGCGAAAGTCAGCCCCGAATTGGCGGCGCGGATCAGGCTCATGCCTTCCTCGACCGCGCGAACCCGCGCATGGTGGGCGTGCTGCGCCGGCCCGATCGAGCCGTCGAACCAGGCGTCATTGGTGACGTTGAACAGGAATTGCGCATTGGCGGTATCGCCGAGATCGCCTGAGAACAGGATTTCGTAGCAGATCAGCGTCAGGAAGGACGGTGTCCCCGGCAGGCTCATCAACCGCCGCCGCGCATCGCCATGGCTCCAGCCTTCGGCACCGGGTACGAATTGCTTGATCCCCAGTTTGGCGAAGAGTTCCTGATAGGGCAGGAATTCCCCGAACGGCACCAGGTGGGATTTGTCATAGCTGGCGATGATTTCGCCATTGGTGTCTATCGCCAAGACCGCGTTGAATGGGGGGCCGGATGGCTCGCCGCTGCCGGGCGCATAATCCTGCCGCGGCGCCCCGGCCAGCAGCGTCGTGCCGTCGGGCAGCATCCGCGCAATCCGCGCCAGTGCCTCTGGATAGCTCGACAGGAAAAACGGCAGGCTTGATTCCGGCCACACCAGATGGGTGATATCGGCCAGTCCCTTATCGTCCGGGCTCATCTGCATTTCCGACAGCATCAGCAGCCGGTCGATCAGCGCTACCGGATCGGCATTGCCCCAATCGGCATGCTCATAGACCAGCGGCTGCACCAGCCGCATGGCCATATCGGTGCGCTCGGTGGCGGTGGTGCCGACCAGCCGATTATGGCCAAAGCCCAATTGCGCCGCGAGCACGCCAATGGCGATGAAGAACGGCAGGAGCCGCCGACTGAGGCTACGGCCATCGGCAGGCCAGATCAGGGCTGGCGTCATTGCCAGCAGCGCCGCCACCAGCGTCAGCCCATAGACCCCGATCACCGAGGCCAGCTGCATCATTTCATCGGTCGGCGTCAGCGCATAACCCAGCAGGTCGAACGGAAATCCCGACAGCACATGCCCGCGCGCCCATTCGGCGATGGTCACGAACACCGCCAGCGTCACAATGCGCCAGGCGCCGTTCGACCACAGCAGATGGGCCAGCGCGCTGGCGACGCCCCAGAAAAACGCGATCAGCGCTGCCAGCGCCAGGATGGCGAAGGGCATGACGATGAGCATCGCGCCGCCATCGACGAAAAACGCCGCGCCCAGCCAGTGGAAGGCCACGGTGAAATAGCCCCAGCCAAAGGCAAAGCCGATGCTGAAGGCTGGGCCGAACAGGCGGCGCCAGCCCCGGCCCCGCTCCGCGCCGTCGAGGCACCAAACCCAGATCGGGAAAGTGACGAACAGTGCCGGCAGGATGAACCATGGCGCGATCGACAGCGCCGCCACGGCGCCGGCAAGCACCAAAAGCAGGAAACGCCTGATGCCATGGCTCAGCATGGCAGTCTCGGCCAGCCAGGTCATGGGTAAATGCCCCTCGGCGAATCAGTTTGCATTGAGGCAAGCTGGCGCTCGGGGCAGGGGGCGTCAAGGCGCTGACTCTGGTGTGATCCCTGGCGCTATCCCTGGCGTCATCTTGCCGGCGGCGTCACTGCGCCACCATCTTGATCTCGACTCCACCCGCGCCCGGCGCTAGAGCCATGCCATGACCATAATTCTTGCCATTGATACCGCCGCGCCCCGCCTGCAATTGGCGCTGCTGATGGCAAACGGCGCCACCGATATCGCCGTCGATGATATCGCCACCGGCCATGCCGAGCTGATCTTTGAGCGCATCGCCACACTCCTGGCCCGCAATGGCCTCGGCTATGCCGATTTGACCCGCGTCGCCGTCACGACCGGCCCCGGCTCATTCACCGGCCTGCGCATCGGTCTTTCCGCTGCCCGCGGCATTGGTCTGGCCCGCGCCATTCCGGTCATCGGTGTCCCCAGCCTGCTGGCGATTTCGCTGGCAGCCGCTGCCGGCAAGTCGGTATCGGTCTTGCTCGATGCCCGCCGCGACGAGGCCTATCTGCAGAATTTCTCCGCCCCCGGCATGCCGCTCGCCCCGGCGCAGATCCTGCCCATGGCGGATGCCCGTGCGGCCATCATTGCCGACGCGACCCTGATCGAAACGCCCTTTGTCGATATCGCGCTGGTCGCGCGCTACGCTGCCTCTGCCGATCCCGCGACCCATACGCCCGAAGCCGCCTATGTGCGCGAAGCCGATGCCAAGCCGCAAAGCGCTGCCCGTATCGCCAGGCTTACGCCATGATGAAACTCTGGATGGCCCCCGCCGGTCTGCATATCGAACCCGCCCAGCCGCGCGATGCCGATGACATGGCACGGCTCCACAAGCAGGGTTTTTACCGCGGCTGGCCGCGCGAGGAATTTACCGCCTTCCTGACTGAGGATGCGACGCCGGCCTATGTCGCCTGCGACGCCAAACGGCGCATAGCCGGGTTCGCCCTGCTGCGCCTCGCCGCTGACGAGGCCGAACTCCTGACCATCGCCGTCGATCCTAAATGGCGCAGCAAGCGCATCGGCAACGCCCTGCTCAATGCCGCCTTCGACGATCTGCGGATGAGCCCGACCCGCCGGGTATTCCTGGAAGTCGATGAACAGAACGCGCCAGCTATCCGCCTCTATGAGCGTCAGGGTTTTGTCCGGATCGGTTCGCGCCGCGGCTATTACCCGCGCCCCGATGGCTCGGCTGCCACCGCGCTTGTCATGGCGCGTGATCTTGGGTAACCCGGTTCGACGGGTACCAACAGGGGCATTGGGGTGAACAGAAGCCAGAGCGAACCAACCCTTGAGGAAGCCTGCGTGGCCAAGGGCATGCGCATGACCGACCAGCGGCGCGTCATCGCCGGGGTTATCGAAGACAGCAACGACCATCCCGATGTGGAAGAGCTCTATCGCCGTGCCTCGGCCATCGATGCGCGCATTTCGCTGTCGACCGTCTACCGCACCGTCAATCTCTTCGAAGAGGCCGGGCTAGTCACCAAGCATGATTTCAAGGACGGCCGCGCCCGTTTCGAGCTGATCCCGGACGAACACCACGATCACCTCATCGATATCCGCTCCGGCAAGGTCATCGAGTTCCGCAATGAGGAAATCGAGGCCATCCAGGACGTCATCGCCCGCAAGCTCGGCTACCGCCTCGTCGATCATCGGCTTGAGCTTTATGCGGTGCCGATCGAAGGGGGGGAGAAGGGCAAGGACAAGCCATGATCTTTCGGATCGTGTATCTGGTCTTTGTCCTCTTTCCATTCCTGCTGGTGGCCATTCCGCTGCAATGGCTCGTCAATGCGTTGCGACTGCCGTTCTGGACTGTGCTGCCGCGCGCCTTCCACAAGCTGGGCTGCGTCTTCCTGGGCCTGCGCGTCCGGGTCATTGGCGAGCCGGCAACCGGCCGGGCGACGCTGCTGGTCTCCAACCATATTTCCTGGACTGATATCGTCGCGATCGGCTCGGTCGCCGACGTCACCTTCGTCGCCAAGCGCGAGGTCGGCGAATGGTTCTTTGTCGGCATGGTGGCCCGGCTGCAAAAGACCATCTTCGTTGATCGCACCCGTCGCAGCGATGCCGCCCGCACCAGTCGCGAAATGGCCCAACACCTGGCCAGCGGCAATGCGGTCCTGCTGTTTGCCGAAGGCCAGTCCGATATCGGCACCCACGTGCTGCCGTTCCGTTCGGCTCTGGTCGGTGCCGCCCAGCATGCCATGATCGATGCCGGGGCCAGGGACGTGCTGCTCCAGCCATTGACCATTGCCTATACGCGGCTGCAGGGCCTACCGGTCAGCCGCAATGAGCGTTCGCTGGTTGCGTGGATCAAGTCCCGGTCGGTCGGCCAGAACATCATCGAAATCCTCGCCGGCCCGGTCAAGGAAGTCACCGTGGCTTTCGGCACCCCGCAGCCCCTGAGCGAGACCGATGATCGCAAGCGCGTCACCAAGGCGGCCGAGAATGAAGTGCGCGCCACTCTGGTCGCGCTCAATCGCGGCCTGGAGCTGCCGGGCGCCGCCTGACGCATCGATAAAACCCCACCAATTAGGCTTAACACCAGCCTCCGTTTGGGCCGTTAGGGATTTGTTAGCTATGGTTCGGCGTCTCAAGAGGAGGCGGCGATGGAATGGCAATTGCTGGCAATGTGGATGATCGTGCTGGCCACGATGCTCTGGTTCGTGCGCGACGAGCGGCGCCGGCGGGCGGCGGTTCTGGCGCGTCAGGCCCGGTATTTTGCCAGCCCTGCCTATAAGCACCCGCGCCGTTTCGGCCCTGCGCCGATGACCGTCCCATTGCCGGCCAAACGGCAGCCATCATCGCTGCTGCGCACCGACCGGGCCTATTTTGACAAATTGCTGAGCCAGCGGCCGCGCCGCTAACCGGCACCGCCGCTAGGCCGGTGTCCCGGCATCGCTGCGCTCCAGTGTCGCCTTGAGTTTGGTGACAATGGTGGCGGCCTTGAGCATCAGCGCCATGTCGATATCGGCTTCGCTCATCGTGGGGGTGATTTCGGCCCAGACGGGAATGCTGAGGTCGTGTGGATAGATGGTTCCGTCGCGCTCCTCGTTGAGCACGGCGCGCACCCGTCCGTTGATCCGATGAGCCAGTCGCGGATGCGGGTGTTTTTCAGCAACGCTGATGTCGACAAGTTGATACGGCATAGAAAGTCTGGCCCCGGGAGGAGCCCCCACGACGCAGGCTAGCGCCGGGGGGTTCACCAGAGGTTAACCGTGTTGCCCCGCGAAAGGTTCTCCACAGTTCGGCTTAAATCTTCCGCGGCGGTAAATAGTCGGGGGATGGCTAGACCTTGACCGCGTGCTCGACCCGACCGGCATCGCCGAAAACCGCGAGATAGCGCGCAATTTCGGCAGGTGTGCCAGTGGCCTTGGCGGGGTTGTCCGAGAGTTTGACCGCCGGGTGTCCGTCCGCTTCGCTGACCTTGATGACGATCGAGATCGGGTCCAGCCCGTGATTGGGCTCGGGCGCGCAGCCTTCGAAATCATTGGTCAGATTTGTGCCCCAGCCAAAGGCCATGCGCACCTTGCCGTCGAAATGCAGATAGGCCTCCTCGATCATGTCGACATCCAGCCCATCGGAAAAGATCAGCAGCTTGTCGCGCGGATCGCGGCCGCGTTGCTTCCACCAGGCAATGATCTTTTCGCCACCCTCGATCGCCGGGGCACTGTCGGGCCGGAACCCGGTCCAGTCGGCGACCCAGTCGGGTGCATGCTTGAGGAACGAATCGGTGCCAAAGGCATCGGGCAGCACGATCTTGAGATTGCCGCCATAATAGCTCTCCCAGTCCTGCAGCACCTGGTAAGGCGCGGCCCTGAGCGCCGCATCGCTGCGCGCCAGCGCCGCCAGCACCATGGGCAGCTCATGGGCATTGGTGCCCAAGGCCTCCAGATCATTATCCATGGCCAGCTTCACATTGGAAGTGCCGGTAAAATTGTCGCCAATGCCTTCCTTGAGCGCCTCGACGCACCAGCGTTGCCACAGGAACGAGTGGCGGCGGCGGGTGCCGAAGTCGGAGATCTTGAGGTCCGGCAGCTTCTGCAGCCGCTCCACCTTCTCCCACATCTTGGCCTTGGCCCGGGCATAGAGCACGTCGAGCGTGAACTCGCCATATTGCTTCATTGCCGCGCGGCTGCGCAGCTCGTTGATGATCGCCAGCGCCGGGATTTCCCACATCGAGGTCTCCAGCCACTTGCCGGAAAATTCCAGCACGAACTGGCCGTCGCGCTTTTCGAGGTGATAGTCGGGCAGGCTGAAACCCTCGAGCCATTTGAGGAAATCCGGCTCGAAGATCTGCTTGCTGCCATAAAAGCTGTTACCCGCCAGCCAGATCATTTCCTTCTTGGAAAACCGCAGCGAGCGCGCATGGTCGAGCTGGGCGCGCAATTCGCCCTCGTCGATTTCCTCGGCCAGATGCACGCTCTTGGTCCGGTTGATCAGCGAGAAGGTGGCGTCGACCTTGGGGTAAAGCCCCCAGATCATCTGCAGCATCAACAGCTTGTAGAAATCGGTGTCCAGCAGGCTCCGGATGATCGGGTCGAGCTTCCAGGTGTGGTTGAACACCCGCCGGGCAATATCGGTCTTCGGCATGGTCTCTCATCCACAACGCAATCATAGACGCTTCATTCCTAGCGCGGGGCGCCGGGCAATGAAAGCCGGACTCGGCTTTAGCCGTCCACTGGGGTTGTCGCCAGCTCGGCAAATTGAAACGCCTCGAAGCGGTGCAGCGCCGCATCGATTGCTGTGCGTTCTTCGGCCCCGACCGCATCCAGCCAGGTCCATTTCTGCACCAGCAGCTGGCGTTTGCTGCGATCTGCCTTGAGATCGATCGCCGCGACGATCCGGTCACCCACCAGCACCGGCAGCGCGAAATAGCCCAGTTGCCGCTTGGCCGCCGGTACATAGGCCTCGAAGATATGGTCGTAATCGAAAAATGCCTTGAGCCGCTTGCGCTGGATGATCAGCGGATCAAAGGGCGACAGGATATGCACCAGTCCCGGCGGCGCGGCAAAACCCTGTTCCAGCGCCTCCGGCTCGGCCCAATGCTGCACCTTGTCCTGCCCGGGCAGGTGCACTGGAACCAGCAGCTTGCGCTTTACCCGGCTGTCGATCAGCGCCTTGACCGCCTTCTTGCTGGGCGCATCGAGATGGCAGATGGAATCCAGGCTGACCACGCCCTGCGACCGCAGCGCCCGGTCCAGCAGATAGGCGGTGACCTGCAATGCGGTGGCGGGCTTGGGGCGGCTCTCCCAACCAAAATGGCGGTCCATCAATTCATAGGTCTTGAGCATGCCGGCCCGCGCCGAAACCGTCACCTGCCCATTATAGAAGGCCCGCTCCAGCGTGCGCTTGGATGGCTTGCGGCTGGCCCAGAGGTGATGCTTGTCCACCAGTTCATCGTCGACAATGTCGCGAATGCTGAGCGCGCCCTCGCTGCGGATGCGCTTGAGCAGCTTCCTGATATCCTCGGGCGCTACCGAACCATACCAACCGTCCGGCGAACTGGCATGTTGCTTCATCGCGCCGAGAAAATAGCGCAGGTCCCGCACCGGGACATAGCTCAGCGCATGGGTCCAGTATTCGAACACCGATTTGTCGGTCGATTGCGCCTGCGCCAGATGCGCCCGCCGATAATCGGGGATGCGCGAAGCCAGGATATGATGATGGCAGCGCTCGATCACATTGATGGTGTCGATCTGCACATAGCCCAGATGCTCGACCGTCAGCCGCGTCGCTTCCGGCCCCGCGCCAAACGGCGACGCCGAATCGAGTCGCTGCGCGTGGATCCAGATCTGGCGCGCGCGATCGAGCGGTAAAATGGTGGCGGCTTTGGGCACGGTTCGACCCCGAATCTATCGGTACAAAGCATGAACAACGCCCGCGCAACGGTCAATGGTTCGCCTCGCGCACCATGGGGAATGCCAGGCTTTGGTCCCGCCCGAGCAAAGCAAGACATCCTGGCGGAGTTGGCCTTTTACGATTTCGGCGAGCATATGGAGCTGCAGGTCAACACCCCGACGCAGCCGTCCGGCCTCGACGATGTCCTGCTGAGCTTGACGCCCGTCATGGCGATCTGGCGATCGACCTGGCATTCCTCTCCACGATCGTGGACGGCAAGAATTTGCAGATCATCGGTTATCGCGATGGCGGCATCGCGGCGCTGGCCAGCTACGACATCGCCGAACTGGCGGCCGGCCTCGGCAAATGCGCTGATTCGGGTGCTTCGCGGCGCTATAGCCGCCTCTTGGCGAAGGCGCGGCCAGAAGCTGACTTGAGATAGGTCTCGAACGCGTGAGCCTGCCTCACATCGGCAAACGCTAGATAGGTCTTGATCTGCCAGGGACCGTACTTGGAGGTGTGGCTGACGCTACCAGCATTGTGCGCCGCGAGCCGTGCCTTCAAATCGCCGGTAGTCCCCACATAGTGGCGCTCCGGATCGTCAACACTGCGAAGGATGTAGACGTACTGCATCGGCGCAGTTTTAGCTGCGCGCCGTTCAGATTCAATCGAGTGCTTGAAAAATCTGTGTCCGTCTGCGTTGCCTACGCAACTTCGACGCGACAGCCTTCGCTTCTGTGAAGTCCACTAAGTCTCAGCCTAGCCACGAGGGCTTGCCGAGCCGAAGCTGCAACGCAGCGAAGGCTGGTGGAGCCTAGCGGGATCGAACCGCTGACCTCTTGCATGCCATGCAAGCGCTCTCCCAGCTGAGCTAAGGCCCCATTCCTTTGGGTCCCGGTTCGTTTGGATCTTGCGATCCCCTACCGGAGCGAGGCGCAACCTAGTGTAGGCTTCTCTCGCTTGCAAGTGCCTATTTGACACTTTTTTATTCCGTCGGTCTGGACCCCAAACCGACGGAAAAAGTCACTAAAATCAACGGTCGTCGTCGCCGCCAACGTCAAAAGCCAGATCGTCGTCGTCGTCTTCCTCTTCAAGGAACACGTCTTCTTCATCATCGGCGAGTTCTTCGTCGACCTCGACGTCGACATCGTCGGTATCAGGAATCTCTTCCTCACCCGATTCTTCGGCGTCGGCGTCTTCCAGCGAGACGATCTCGGGCGCTGCGACGTCCTCGATCTCCTCTTCTTCCGTCTCGTCCTCGTCAACCACCTTGCGCGCCGCTACCGGTGCTGCCTTGGCTGCCAGGACCTGCTCGAAATAGGAGCGGGGATAGGACTTGCCGGTATAGGGAGAAACGATCGGATCCATATTCAAGTCGTAGAACTTTTTCCCGGTTTCGGGGTCGGTCCGTTTTGTGCCGCGGTCGGAACTGGCCATCGTGGTTCCTCGTCGAAAAAATTAGCTGGGCTAAGCCCGCATCGGTCAGTCCGGTTATGGACAAACCCGGTCCCTGTCAAACCGAAAATGCGCGGCAGCGTGGCGCCCTCGCGGCGGGCGAGGGCGAAGTGAGGCGCTGCGCCCCGGTGCCGAGTGTGGCCTAACCCCGCTTTGGCATGATAAGCCCGGCCCGCCACTCTCCCACCTACCGGGGTTCCAACCGTCACGATGCCGCATGCCGTTCCAGCCGCAAGCCCCCTGTCCGCGCGCCGCGCCAACCCGCTGAGCGGTCGTTTTCGCGTCCCCGGCGACAGGTCGATCTCCCATCGCGCCCTGATGTTTGGCGCCATGGCGAGCGGTCGCACCAGCATTGAAGGCCTGCTCGAAGGCGACGGTATCCTGGCTACTGGCAACGCCATGCAGGCGCTGGGCGCCCGCGTCGAGCGGCGCGGCGACAGCTGGCTGGTCGATGGCCTGGGTGTCGGCGGTTTTCTGGAGCCGGCCGCGCCGCTCGATTTCGGCAATGCCGGCACCGGCGTCCGTCTCGCCATGGGTCTGGTCGGCATCTATCCCTTCGCCACCCGCTTTGTCGGCAGTGCCGCGCTTTCGGCCCGGCCGATGAACCTCGTGCTCGATTCGCTGCGCAGCATTGGCGTCGCGGTGCTTGAGGAAGATGACGGCAGGCTGCCGATCACCCTGCGCGGCCCGCGCACACCACTCCCCATTCATCATCGCCTGCCCACGGCCTCGGCCCAGGTCAAGTCGGCCATGTTGCTGGCTGGCCTGCTCATTCCGGGCACGACCACCATTATCGAGCCGGTGCTGACCCGCGATCACACCGAAAAAATGCTTGCAAGCTTTGGCGCTGAAATCGAGATCACCACCGCTGCCGATGGCGTCAGCACCATTGCGGTGCAGGGCCTGCCCAACCTCAAGGCCCAGCACGTCATCGTCCCCGGGGATCCCTCCTCGGCCGCCTTCCCCCTGGTGGCGGCGCTGATCGTGCCGGGTTCGGATGTGATCATCGAGAACGTGTTGATGAATCCTACCCGCACCGGCCTCATCGATACGCTGCTGGAAATGGGCGGCGATATTCAGTTCCTCAATCAGCGCCATTCCGGCGGCGAGGATATTGCCGATCTGCGTGTGCGCTCGTCGCGCCTCAAGGGCGTGCGTGTCGCCGCCGATCATGCGCCCTCGATGATCGACGACTATCCGGCCCTCGCCATTGCCGCCGCCTTTGCCGAAGGCGAGACGGTGATGGAAGGCCTCGGCGAATTGCGGGTCAGGGAAAGCGACCTGCTGGCGGCCGTTGCCAAGGGGCTGGCGTTGAATGGCGTCGATTGCAGCGAGGGCCCCGATAGCCTCACCGTGCGCGGCACTGGCAAGGTTGCCGGCGGTGGCATGGTCCAAACCCGGCTTGATCATCGTGTCGCCATGAGCTTTCTGGTCATGGGCATGGCCAGCCAATTGCCGGTCAGTGTGGATGATCACACCATGATCGAGCCCAGCTTCCCCAATTTTGTTACCGGCATGAGCAGTGTCGGGGCACAGTTTGACACTCCGGAGAGCCGTTAATGATGATCGCCGTTGATGGTCCCGCCGCCTCGGGCAAGGGCACGCTGGCTGCCGGGCTTGCCGGCCATTACGGCCTGCCCTGCCTTGATACCGGCCTGCTCTATCGCGCTGTCGGCCGCGCCGTCGATGCGCTGGAGGATCAGCCCGGCTTTGAGGCTGCGGCGATCGCTGCGGCCCGGGCGCTCGACGCCAGCCATCTGGCCGATGTCGCCGAACTGGGTTCGGCTCGCTCCGGCGTCCTCGCCTCCAAGGTCGCGGTCATTGCCGAAGTGCGCCAGGCGCTGTTTGATTATCAGCGCCAGTTTGCCACCCAGCCCGGCGGCGCCGTGCTCGATGGCCGCGATATCGGCACCCGCATCTGCCCGGATGCCGATGTGAAGCTGTTCATCCAGGCCGACAGCAAGGCGCGCATGGAGCGTCGGGCCCGCCAGCTGGAATCGCGCGGGCTGGTGGTTGACCGCTACGCTCTCTATCACCAGATAGAAGAGCGGGACGCCCGTGACATGGCCAATCCCAATGGCGGTTTCTATAAAGCTGACGACGCGCACTTGCTCGATACGACGCTTCTCGGTATAGAGGCCGCACTTCGCGCTGCCATCGCGATTGTCGATGAGGTCATGGCGCGCAAGGAAGGGTCAAAACCCTAATTCAATCCTTGCGCCTCCCGGTCCCCGCCAATCATCCAAACGCTGGCCCGCGAATTCTACCAAATTCCATTGCTGTTTCAGCGGACGCTCGTGCGCCGGCTTCTGGCATTTGCCAGACAGCGGGCTTCGCTCATGGCAATGGCTCAACCCCCAACCACCGGCGCATCTGGAGAGAAATTTGGCACAGCAAACTGTGAGCAAAGAAGATTTTGAATCGCTGTTGATGGATTCGTTCATCGACAATGAGCCTTTGGAAGGTGCCGTGGTCAAGGGGACCGTGGTTGCCATCGAAAAGGATCTGGCGATCATCGACGTCGGTCTGAAGACCGAAGGGCGCATCGCGCTCAAGGAATTCGGCCAGGCCGGCCGTGACGGCACCATCAAGGTTGGCTCGATCGTCGAGGTCTATGTTGACCGCGTCGAGAACGCCGCCGGTGAAGCCGTTCTGTCGCGCGAGAAGGCTCGCCGCGAAGAGAGCTGGGTCAAGCTCGAAGAGCTCTACAACAAGAACGAGCGCGTCGAAGGCGTCATCTTCAACCAGGTCAAGGGTGGTTTCACCGTCGATCTCGAAGGCGCCATCGCTTTCCTGCCGCGTTCGCAGGTGGACATCCGTCCGATCCGCGATATCGCGCCGCTGATGAACGTGCCGCAGCCTTTCCAGATCCTCAAGATGGACAAGCGTCGCGGCAATATCGTCGTTTCGCGTCGTGCCATCCTGGAAGAGTCGCGCGCCGAACAGCGTTCCGAGATCGTCCAGCAGCTCGAAGAGGGCCAGGTTGTCGACGGCGTGGTCAAGAACATCACCGATTACGGTGCGTTCGTTGATCTCGGCGGCATTGATGGCCTGCTGCACGTCACCGATATCGCCTGGCGCCGGGTCAACCACCCGACCGAAGTGCTCACCATCGGCGAGACCATCAAGGTCCAGATCGTGCGTATCAACCACGAGAGCCACCGTATCTCGCTCGGCATGAAGCAGCTTCAGGCCGATCCGTGGGATGGCATCGAGGCCAAGTACCCGATCAATGCCAAGTTCACCGGCCGCGTCACCAACATCACCGACTACGGTGCTTTTGTTGAACTCGAGCCCGGCATTGAAGGCCTGATCCACGTCTCCGAAATGAGCTGGACCAAGAAGAACGTCCACCCCGGCAAGATCGTCTCGACCTCCCAGGAAGTCGAAGTCGTCGTGCTCGAGGTCGATCCCGACAAGCGCCGTATCTCGCTCGGTCTCAAGCAGACCCTGGCAAATCCATGGGAAAGCTTCGCCGAGAAGTTCCCGGTTGGTGCTGTCATCGAAGGCGAAGTCAAGAACAAGACCGAATTCGGCCTGTTCATTGGCCTCGACGGCGATGTCGACGGCATGGTGCACCTGTCGGATCTCGATTGGCAGAAGTCGGGCGAAATCGCGCTCGAGGACTACAATCGCGGTGACATCGTGCAGGCCAAGGTTCTCGACGTTGACGTCGAAAAGGAACGCATCTCGCTGGGTATCAAGCAGCTGTCGACCGGCGAAACCACGTCGGACGCACCCGCTGGTGCCGATCAGGGTGGCATCCGCAAGGGCGCTGTCGTCACCGGCACCGTGACCGAAGTCAACGATGGCGGCATCGAAGTGCGCATCGCCGACTCGGACATGACTGCCTTCATCCGTCGGGCCGACCTGTCGCGCGATCGCAATGATCAGCGTCCGGAACGCTTCTCCAAGGGTGAAAAGGTCGACGCCCGCGTCGTCCAGTATGATCGCAAGACCCAGCGCATCTCCCTTTCCATCAAGGCGCTCGAAATCGCCGAGGAAAAGGAAGCAGTGGCAAACTACGGTTCGTCCGATTCGGGCGCATCGCTGGGCGACATCCTGGGCGCTGCGCTCAAGGATCGCGAAAAGAACTAAGCCTGCTTCGGCAGTCGGTTCCGCAATCATGGGCCCGCGCTTCACAGCGCGGGCCTTTCTGTTCCATAAACGGCGCATGGAATTGGCAATGAATCAGCGCAGTCTCAGACATGGTGTGCATTGGCGCCCCCTCACGGCGCTTGATCTTCCTTCGGTGGAAGCCATCGCCGCTGCGGTGCATCCTGATTTTCCCGAGGATGTGGCGGTGTTTGCCGAGCGGCAGCGCCTCTATCCCGATGGCACGCGCCTGCTCGAACTGGCCGGCACTCCTTCCGGCTACGTCCTGAGCCATCCCTGGCATTTCCAGGCGCTCCCGGCGCTCAATTCCCTGCTTGGCGCCATCCCGGCCGATGCCTCGACCTATTATTTGCATGATCTGGCGCTGCTGCCCGCCGCCCGTGGCACTGGCGCCGCCGGCATCATCGTCGAGGAGATGATCGCCCATGCCCGCGCCAGCGGCTTTGCCAGCATGAGTCTGGTTGCCGTCAACGCCTCGCAAGGCTTCTGGCAAAAGCACGGCTTTGCCGTCCATGACGCCCCTGAACTGGCCGAAAAACTCGCCAGCTACGAGGATGCCGCCCGCTTCATGGTCAAGACCCTGACCTAGCCCCGCCTTGCATTCGCCCAGCCCTGCCGCTACTCCAGCAGCTGAGCTTGTCCCGCCGGATCGCCCCGCCATGATTGACGACAATCGTCCAGCTGACGCCCATGCAGTGATCGCCGCCGATACCTATCGCCGCTCCCGCGGCCTCTGGCGTGTTCTGGCCTTCATCGCACTGGCACTGGCTATCCTGGCGCTGGCCGGGCGTTTCGCGTGGCCAGAAACCAAGGGCGGCGCGCACATAGCCCGCCTCGTCGTTGATGGCACCATCGCCACCGATCCGGCTCGCCTTGAGGCCATCAATGCGCTGGCCGGGGATGACAGCGTCAAGGCGGTCATTGTGTCCATCAATTCCCCGGGTGGCACCACGGCGGGTGGCGAGGAGCTTTATGAAGCCCTGTCGCAACTGCGTTCCGAAAAGCCCGTCGTTTCGGTCATCCACGAATTGGGCGCCTCAGCCGCCTATATGACCGCCATCGGCACCGATCACATTTTTGCGCGGCGCCTGTCGATCGTCGGCTCCATTGGCGTGCTCTATCAGCACGTCAATGCCGGCAAGCTGCTCGATACCATCGGGGTGGACTTCGACAAGGTTGCCTCGGGTCCGCTCAAGGCCGAGCCCGATTTCAACGAGCCGATGCTCGGCGCGGTTCGCGCCTCGATCGCCGCCCTGGTCGATGATAGTTTCCAGTGGTTTGTCGATATCGTTGCCGAACGCCGCGCCTTGCCGCGCCCGCAAGCCCTGGAGCTGGCCGATGGCCGGATCGTGACCGGGCGCATCGGCGTCGAAACCGGGCTGATCGATGCCATTGGCGGGGAATACGAAGCCCAGCAATGGCTGGAAGCCGAGCGCGATGTGCCGGCCGATCTTGATATTGTCACGGTCTATCCCCAGCCCCAGCAGGGACTGGGCTGGATCGCCGATTATATGAGCGGACAGGCCCGTGCCGTGCTTGGCCTGCCCGCTGCCGGCCCCATCACGCTTGACGGGCTGGTTTCGCTTTGGCAGGTTGGCACCGCCTCGTAGATCCTGAGGCGGTATGCGGCGGCACAGCGGAGCGAACGATGATCAAATCTGAACTCGTCGAGAAACTTGCGGCCGAAAATCCGCATCTGTTCCAGCGCGATATCGAAAATATCGTCAACGCCATCCTCGACGAGATCGGCGATGCGATGGCGCGGGGCGATCGGGTCGAGCTGCGCGGTTTTGGCGCTTTCTCGGTCAAGAACCGTCCAGCCCGCGTCGGCCGCAATCCGCGGACGGGCGAGCAGGTCGATGTGGGCGAGAAATACGTTCCCCAGTTCAAGGCCGGCAAGGAAATCCGCGAGCGCCTCAATCGTTCGTAACGGAGCTTTGCGCTCCATAAGGCACTGAATACATGGTTAAGCGCATCGTTGGCTGGTTGGTCCTGGTACCGCTCTGTGCGGTATTGATCGCCTTCGCGCTCGCCAATCTCCACTTGGTGGTGGTCAATTTCAATCCGTTCACGCCGGTCGAGACCTTGGCTGCGCCTGGCTATGGCGTGCCGCTGTTCGTCGTTCTCTATGTGGTGCTGCTGATCGGGGTGTTGATGGGCGGCGTCGCCACCTGGTTTGCCCAGGGCCCGCAGCGGCAGCGCGCCCGCCATTGGCGCCGCGAAGCCCATGCCCTCAACAGCGAGCTGGAAGCCATGCGCAAGGCCCAGGGCCTGCCCGCCGGCGGCAAGCCGCTGTCAGAGGTCGATGACCTGCTGGAGCTGCGTTGATGGCACCAGCCGTCCCCCAATCCCACACACCAACCGATTGAGTCTGACGCCACTATGGCTGACCCCCTGATCGTCAAAATCTGCGGCATCAAGACGCCGGACATCCTTGAAGCTGCTATCGCGGCAGGCGCCGATATGGTCGGCTTCGTCCATTTCGTCCGTTCACCGCGCCACGCCTCGATCGAAGACATTGCCACGCTGATCTCATTGGCCCGGGGCCGGGTCGAGACCTGCGTGCTGCTGGTCAATCCGGACAATAGCTGCGTTGCCGAAGTCGCGGCCCTGGGGCCCGACTGGATCCAGCTGCATGGCCCCGAAACCCCCCATCGCGTCGAGGCTATCCGCGCCGAGGCGGGCGTCGAGATCATCAAGGCGCTGCCCATCGGCTCGGCCGAGGATGTCGCCCACATCGCCGATTTCGTCGATATCGCCGATCGCATTCTGGTCGATGCCAAACCGCCCAAGGGGGCCGACCGGCCTGGCGGGTTGGGTGAGACCTTCGACTGGGCGCTGCTCAAGGCGCTTGACCCTGCGCTCCAGTTCATGCTTTCCGGTGGCCTGACGCCCGAAACCGTGGCTGACGCCGTCCGCACCGTGCGCCCCTTCGGGGTGGATGTGTCCTCCGGGGTCGAAAGCGCGCCGGGCGTCAAGGACAAGCGGCTGATCGAGGCATTCATCCGGAACGCCCGCGCCGCCAGCTGATCTATCGTCCCTCCCTCTCCCGGGGAGGGTGACCCCCTCTGCGCTATTCCAGCGGGGGTCCGTTTCATTGTTGGCGCTGCGCGCCGTCCCGCCCCACAAAGGGGGGAGGCGCAGGCGCCAAAGCATTTGCGAGGCATCGTGACGAGCACCGGCATCAATTCCCTGCGCAACGGCCCCGACGATCACGGGCGCTTCGGCCCCTATGGCGGGCGTTTCGTTGCCGAAACCCTCATGCCGTTGATCCTCGATCTGGAAGCTGCCTATCGCGCCGCCAAACTCGATCCAGCCTATCAGGCCGAACTGAGCGATCTCGCTGTCCACTATACCGGCCGGCCCAGCCCGCTGTATTTCGCCCAGCGCACAACCGAGCATCTCGGCGGCGCCAAGGTCTATTTCAAGCGCGAAGAGCTCAACCATACCGGCTCCCACAAGATCAACAATTGCCTGGGCCAGATTCTCCTGGCCAAGCGCATGGGCAAGACCCGCGTCATTGCCGAGACCGGCGCCGGTCAGCATGGCGTGGCAACCGCCACCGTCTGCGCCAAGTTCAATCTGCCCTGCACCATCTTCATGGGCGCCACCGACGTCGAACGGCAGATGCCCAACGTGCTGCGCATGAAGATGCTCGGCGCCGAAGTGCGTCCGGTAACAGCCGGAGCCGGCACGCTGAAGGACGCGATGAACGAGGCGCTGCGCGACTGGGTCACCAATGTCGACACCACTTATTACCTGATCGGCACCGCCGCGGGTCCGCACCCCTATCCGGAAATGGTCCGCGACTTTCAGTCGGTCATCGGCACCGAAATCAAGGCGCAGTTCCAGGCAGCCGAAGGCAAGCTGCCCGACGCAGTCGTGGCCTGCGTTGGCGGTGGCTCCAATGCCATCGGCACCTTCCACGCCTTCCTCGATGATCCTTCGGTGGCCATTTATGGCGCCGAAGCGGGCGGGCACGGCCTTGATGTCGAAAACGGCCACGCCGCGTCAATGGCCGGCGGTCGCCCCGGCGTGCTGCATGGCAACCGCACCTATCTGCTGCAGGACCGGGACGGGCAGATTCTGGAAGGCCATTCCATTTCGGCCGGCCTCGACTATCCCGGCGTCGGTCCCGAGCATTCCTATTTGCACGACACCAAGCGCGTCACCTATGTGCCGATCACCGATGACGAGGCACTGGAGGCGTTCCAGCTCTGCACGCGGCTGGAAGGCATTATCCCGGCGCTGGAATCGGCCCATGGCCTGGCGCAGGTGTTCAAGCTGGCGCCCACCATGGGCAAGGATCAATCCATTGTGCTGTGCCTGTCCGGGCGCGGTGACAAGGACGTCGAATCGGTCGGCAAATATCTGGGGCTGTTGAAGTAATGACCACGCGTATCGATACCCGCTTCGCCGCCCTCAAGGCCGAGGGTCGTCCGGCTCTGGTGACCTTTGTCATGGCTGGCGACCCCGATCTGGCAACCGGCCAGGCGATCTTTGAGGCCTTGCCGCAGGCCGGCGCCGACATCATTGAACTGGGCATGCCTTTTTCCGATCCGATGGCAGATGGCATCGCCATTCAATTGGCCGGGCAGCGCGCATTGGCGAATGGCCACACGCTTCGGGCCACCCTCGGCATGGTCGAGGATTTCCGCCGCAAGGACGAAACCACTCCGGTGGTGCTGATGGGCTACTACAACCCCATCTTCATCTTCGGCGTCGAAGAATTCCTGGCTGCGGCAAAGGCGGCCGGGGTCGATGGCCTGATCGTTGTCGATCTGCCACCCGAAGAGGACGAGGAACTCTGCCTGCCCGCGCTCCGCGCCGGCATCAATTTCATCCGTCTGACCACCCCCACCACCGACGACAAGCGCCTGCCGACGGTGCTCGCCAATACGTCGGGCTTTGTCTATTACGTCTCGATGACCGGCATTACCGGCGCCGCCATCAAGTCGCGCGCTGCTGTCGGTGATGCCGTGCGCCGCATCAAGAGCCATACCGATCTGCCCGTTGCCGTCGGTTTCGGGATCAAGAACGCCGAAGACGCCGAAGCGATTGGCCGCGATGCCGATGGCGTGGTGGTCGGCTCGGTCCTCATTGAGGCCATTGCCCGCACACTGGTCGATGGCAAGCCCACCGACAAGACCGTGGCTGCAGTGCGCGAACTGGTCGCCTCGCTGGCCGGCGGGGTCAAGGGCTCGCGCAGCTGAACGCAAAGGGCACTGACAATGGGGGATAGCGGGCAAAGCGCCGCCCCCAACTTTGCCATTCCTGCCGCCACCTGATAACATTTGCCACAATCCAAGATTAGGTCCTGACGAAACGCTGGCTCGCTCCAGCCGTGAACAGGTCCAACATAGACAGGGCACGCGCACATGAACTGGATCGACAACTTCGTCCGCCCGAAAATCCGCTCGTTCCTCGGCAACAAGCGCGACACGCCGGAAAACCTGTGGGTCAAGGACCCGGAATCCGGCGAGATGGTGTTTTACCGCGATCTCGAAGCCAATCAGTGGGTCGTGCCCAATTCGGGCTACCACATGAAGATCAAGCCATCCGATCGGCTGGCCAATTTCTTCGACGAGGGCAAGTATGACCTGGTGCCGGTTCCCGCCGTGCCGGTCGATCCGCTGAAATTCCGCGACCAGAAGCGCTATACCGACCGCCTCAAGGAAAACCGCGCCAAGACCGGCAATGATGACTCCGTCATCGTCGCCACCGGCAAGCTGTATAATCGCGACACCACCGTCGCGGTGCAGGACTTCGATTTCATCGGCGGCTCGCTCGGCATGGCCGCCGGGCAGGGCATCATCACCGGGCTGGAAACCGCAGCCAATCGCAAGACCCCCTTCGTGCTGTTCGTCGCTTCCGGCGGCGCCCGCATGCAGGAAGGCATCTTCTCACTGATGCAGATGCCGCGCACCACCGTTGCCGTGCTGCGCCTGCGTGAAGCCGGCCTGCCGTTCTTCGTGGTGTTCACCGATCCGACCACCGGCGGCGTTACCGCCTCCTACGCCATGCTGGGTGATATCCATATTGCCGAGCCCGGCGCGCGTATCGGCTTTGCCGGCGCCCGCATCATCGAGCAGACCATCCGCGAAAAGCTCCCCAAGGGCTTCCAGCGCTCGGAATATCTCTATGAGCACGGCATGATCGACATGGTCGTGCACCGCCACAACCTGCGCGCCACCATCGGCTCGCTCGCCGGCATCCTGACCCGCTCGGAAGCCGTGGACGAACTGGCCCGCAGCGCCGCCGCCACCACCGGCGTCAGCATGCGCGACGTGGCCGTTGCCGCCGAAGGCGATGATGACGATATCGCTGGCAAGCCGCCCGAAGCCGTGCACGCTGAATAACCACAAGGGCTTCGGCGCAAGCCATGTGACGGCGCTTGACCCATCCGGGTTGAGCGCCGTTCGTTTTGGCGCTACCCCAGTGTCTTCCTTCCTCCGGATCGTCCCATGTCCCGCACCGACGCCATCCTCAAGCGCCTTTCGGGGCTGCATCCCAAGCTGATCGATCTGAGCCTGGAGCGCATCTCGCGCCTGCTTGAAGAGCTCGGCCGCCCGCAGGATCGGCTTCCCCCGGTGATCCATGTCGCCGGCACCAATGGCAAGGGCTCGACGATCGCCTATCTGCGCGCCATGCTCGAAGCTTCAGGCAAGAGCGTGCACGTCTATACTTCTCCCCATCTGGTGCATTTCAACGAGCGCATCCGGCTCGGCGGTACCCTTGTCGGCACCCGTCAGCTCAATGCCGCGCTCGAACGCGTCGAAGCCGTCAATGCCGGCCAGTCGATCACCTTTTTCGAGGTCACCACCGCCACGGCCATGCTGCTGTTTGCCGAAAACCCCGCCGATTACCTGCTGCTCGAAGTCGGCATGGGCGGCAGCTACGACACCACCAATGTGGTCGATCATCCCCTCGGCACCATCATCACCCCGGTCGATCTCGACCATCAGCAGTTCCTCGGCAATACCATCGGCAAGATCGCCGTGGAAAAGGCCGGCATCCTCAAGAGCGGCGCCCCCGCCGTGATCGCCCGCCAGGCCGATGATGGCCGCGACACCATCGAGCGCGCCGCCCACCGCCTCGGCGTCACCCCGTTCTGGGCCGGTCAGGACTTCGATACCTATGCCCAGGATGGCCGGCTGGTCTATCAGGACGAAACCGGCCTGCTCGATTTGCCGCTGCCCCGGCTGATCGGCGCCCACCAGATCGGCAATGCCGGCGTCGCCATTGCCGCAATCCGCCATTTCGGCCTGCCGGTCGATACAGCAGCGATAGAGCGGGGCCTGCAGACCGTGGTCTGGCCCGCCCGCCTGTCGCCGCTCAAGGGCAAGCTGTCCGATATGCTGTCGCCCGGCAGCGAACTCTGGCTCGATGGCGGCCACAATGCCCATGGCGCCGCCGCCCTGTCGCGGGCGCTGGTCGCCATGAACCAGACCCGTCCGGCGCCGCTGGTGCTGATCGTCGGCATGATGAACACCCGCGCGCCCGCCGATTTCTTCATGCCCTTCGCGGGGCAGGTGGCGGAGGTCTTCACCCTGACCATTCCCGGCGAGCCCAACGCCCATAAGGCCGCCGATATTGCCGCCGAGGCCAAAAAAGCCGGCTTCACCGCCAGTCCCAAGCGCTCCGTCCTCTCTGCCCTCGCTGCCGCCGCCGAAATTCCCGCTGCGCGTGTCGTCATCTGCGGTTCGCTCTACCTGGCTGGCGACGTTCTGCACAAAAACGGCACCCCGCCGGTTTAGGCGCGCCAGACCCTTCCCACCCACAACGTCACCCCGGCGAAAGCCGGGGTCCAGTTTTGGAATGTGCAAAGAAACTGGATCCCGGCTTTCGCCGGGATGACGGCCAGTGCTGCTTCAACCAGCGCCGCGCGTGGTCCCGCCTCTCAATACTTCGCCTGCTCGCTGCCGCAAAATGCGTCGACCGGGCTGACGCCCACAAACGGCGTCCTGCCCATCAACGCGTCGACCACTGCCGCCTGAACCGGTTCGCTGGTGCCATAGGCGTTGATATAGGTGGGTACGCGCGGCGCATCGTAGAGATAATAGGGATAGCCAAACGAGATCATCAGCGTCGGGATATCGTGCCAATAACGCGCCATCGCGTCGAACAGCCCGCCGGTCAGTTTCATCCAGTCGATGAAAATCCGGCTGCGCGTCAGCAGCGTTTCCTCGCCGAACAGATACAGCACCAGGTCAAAATCCTTGGGGCTGACGCTCATGCCAGGGGTGAACTGCGTCACCACAAAGCCCTCTTCCTCCAACCGCAACGGCACGCTGAAGGGCAGCGGCTCCGGGCTGAACGGCAGGACTATGCCGCCCGAAAACACCAGCACCCGCTTGTGGCGCCCCGGCTGTAGCGGCAGCAACCCCGGCAGGTCCTTGACCAGTGTCGGCACCCGCGCCGTCACTTCGGTGGCAATCCGCCTGCTCTCCTCGGTCCCCACCAGCACCCGCGCCGCCTCCGGCGTTGGTGCCGCGTGGCTTCTATGCAGCCCCAGGGCGGCCTTCAGCGCCAGTACGCGGGTCACTGCCTCGTCCACCCGCTCCTGGCTCAGGCGGCCATCGGCAACGGCTTTGACCAGCCGCATCAGGTCGGCATTGGGATCGTCCGAGAACAGGATCACGTCACAACCCGAAATGATCACTTCCGGCAATGTCTCGTCGCGCGGCCCGAAATCGCCGAGCCCCGCCATCGGCGTCGCGTCGGAAACAATGAGCCCGTTAAAGCCGAACTTTTCGCGCAACAGGTCGATATTGAGCAGCTTGCTCAGCGAGGCCGGCCGATAGGCTTCGGCGCCGGCATCGGGGTTTTGGGACAGGATATAGGCCGGGAAGGCGATATGGGCGGACATCACGCTCATCACCCCCGCATTGATGGCCGCGCGATAGAGCCGGCCAAAGCCGCTCTCCCACTCGTCCAGGCTCAGCGGATTGATCGTGGTCACCAGATGCTGGTCGCGGTCGTCATAACCCTCGCCCGGCCAGTGCTTGACCGTGGCGGCGACGCCATTGGCCTGGAAGGCGGCAATCTGGGCGAGCGCCTGCCGCTCGATCCGGTCGACATCGCTGCCATAGGAACGGGTGCCGACAATGGCGCTCTTGAACGCAGCATTGATGTCGATTACCGGGGTAAAGCTCCAGTTCAGCCCTACGGCGCGGGCCTCGCGGGCCATGATCGTGGAAATCGCAGTGGTGGCTTCAACGTCATCGACTGCCGCCAGCCCCAGCGGGTTCGGCACCGTCGTGCCAAAGGGCAGGCTCATGCGACTGCCTTCGAGATCGGCGCTGACCAGCATCGGCACCGGTCCGACATCGTCATAGCCTTGGGCCAGCGTGATCTCGGCGCCGAGGTCGGGCGTGAAAATGCGGGTAATGCCGCCCGGCTTGAAGCTGCGCAGCTGGTCCAGAACGTCTTCGGGCGGACCGCGCATCAGCAGCACGAACAGCTGCGCCAGCTTGTCGCGCGGGCTCAGATTGTCCCGGGTCGCATGGACCCAGGCCATCGCTTCGTCATCCAGGTTGAACGGTGCTGCCGAAAGATCGATCTGCGCCATGCTGGCCTCCGCCGTCTTGTTTTCTAAAGACTTACCAGAGGTCCAGGCCCGGCGTTAGCCCGATCTGCAGGGCGAAATCGCAGCAATGCAATCGATTGTAGCCAAGGCCTAGGCCGCGTGGCTCTCCAGCCATTTCACCAGCTGCGCCCGCGACTGTCCGGCGCCCACCTTGAGATCAACAGGCTGGCCATCCTTGAAGATGATCAGCGTCGGCATGGCCCGCACATTGTATTGCACGGTGATGCCCGGATTGCTGTCGACGTCCAGCTTGACGATCTTGACCTTGCCGGCCAGCTCCACCGAAAGCGCATCCAATATCGGCGACATCGCCTTGCAAGGCGGGCACCACTCCGCCCAGAAGTCCACCAGTACCGGCACGTTGGCCTGCAACACTTCAGGGGTAAAATCGGCATCAGTCACATGCTTGGCCATGCTCGTCTCCATCGGTAAGCAACGATGAAGACTAGACAGAGTCGGTGCGCCTGGAAAGGCATACCAGATGTAGTGGCTGCGCCGGGATTGGAATGTTCTTCCAGTCTGCCGACTGGCCCCCCGTCCCCCCTCACCGGGTCATTCCCGCGCAGGCGGGAATCCATTCTTCTCTCACCTCCCACAACAAGAGTGGATTCCCGCCTACGCGGGAATGACTCCGTGTTGGGGGCAGGGCGTGAGTGCGGGCGATAAAGCATCGTCTCCTCCCTCCAAGGGCCCGCCCCACAAACAAAAACACCGCCGGATTGCCCGGCGGTGTCAAAATTCAGTGCTGGGGCTGCGACCAGCCGGGACTGGCGCTGCAATCAGGCAGCGTGGCTCTCGAGCCACTTGCTGAGGCCGGCCTTGGGGGTCCCGGCGCCGATCTTCATGTCGGCAGCTTCGCCGCCCTTGAACAGGATCATGGTCGGGATCGAGCGGACGCCGTACTTGACGGTGGTCGAGGGATTCTCGTCGATGTTGAGCTTGACGATCTTGACCTTGCCGGCCAGTTCAGTCGACAGCTCGTCGAGCACCGGAGCGATCGCGCGGCAGGGCCCGCACCACTCGGCCCAAAAATCCACAAGAACGGGCTCTTTGGAGTTGAGGACTTCCTCGCCGAAAGTGGCGTCGGAAACATGTGTGGTCATCAGAATTGCCTTTTGGGTTGAAAGCGGTGGTCTGTTTGCTCTGAAAGCTGGTGTGAGTCCATAGCCAGTACAAGCCAAGTCACCGGATGGTGAAACCGGCAGTCGCCGCGCCCAGCACGTCGGGCGGCAAATTAGTCAACGATTCCAATGATGTCCAGAGAATGGCGGCGCTGACCGTCCTGCCAGGGAAAAGCTGACCTGCAACCAATGCATATAGCCCCAGTTGGGTGAGATAGTTTCCCGGCACGGAATCAGGCCTATCGGGCACGACTGCGTCGGACTTGTAGTCGACCACCATTACCCCGGCCTCGTCAATCACCAGCCGGTCGATGCGCCCTGCTAATCGGATCGGTTGGCCGTCCCGCAGCGCGTCCACGAGGAACGGTATTTCGGGCCGGCTATTGGCCCCGAAGATCGCCGCCAGTTCCGGCCGCGTCAGGATGGAGATGGCCTTGGCACCCAAAGCGTCATGGCGCTCCGGTGTGTCGGGCAGCAGGGCCAGCAGTGCCTTGGGCACGACAGCGGCCCAGAGCGCCGGCTCCACTTTGCCCAGGTGCTGCAGCAGCGCATGCAGCGCAATGCCCTCGCGCCGCGCCGTCTCGGCGTCACCCACCCGTTCGGCCAGGCTGTCGAGCGCTGCCATCGGCGCCACATGGCTGCGCGCCGATGACGGGCTCACCAGGGTGATCGCCTGCGGCTGTGGCAGCGGTGCAAGGCTCAGGGGCAGGGGAGGCGGCGGCGCGGAACCGGAAAACCTGGTCACCGCCGGTGGCGCTACTCGCTCGCGTGGATAAACCAGCGCGATTTCGGTGCCCGCATCATCGCTGACGCTCTCGGCGGCATCGCGCAGCGCCAGTTCGATGGTTTGGTACCAGCTGCCGGCCAGCTGCGTTTCGCGCTTGGTGCCGGGTGTCAGCGGCCCGGTGACATAGAGTTCGTCCTCGGCCCGCGTCATCGCCACATAGAGCTTGCGCCAATATTCCTTGAGCAGGTTGGCTTCGACCCCCTGCTTGATCTGCAAGCTGCCGCCAGCATGCTGGCGGCTACCGGAAGCATGCACCAGCATCGGCGCGTCGCCGCCCACCACATAGACAGGACGGTTGGTCTGGTTGCCCTGCGGCTTGCTGGCAGCATCGGCCAGAATGACGATCGGCGCCTCGAGCCCCTTGGCGCCATGCACGGTCATCACTCTGACGCCGCTGCCGGCTTCCGCCAGCTCGCGCTTGATCGAGACATCGCGCCTGCGCATTTCGGCGACAAAGCCCTGCAGCGATGGCTGTCCGCCCTGCTCATGCGCCAGCGCCAGCTCCAGCAGCTCGGCGAACACGTCATCGACTTCGCTGCCCAGCCGTGCATGGAACCGCCGCAAGCCGCCCTCGGCATAGAGCACCTGGGTCAGGAACTCGAACGGCCGCTCGAAATCCAGCTCGCTCCGCCACCGCGCCAGCCGCCCATAGGCCTCGGTGCCATTGACGCTGGCCGCCATCTGCAGCGCCTGCCACAGCGTCTGTCCCTTGCTGCGCGGCTGCGCCAAGGCCAGCAATTCGGCCTCGTCGATATCAAATAGTGGCGAACGCAGCAGCGCCGCCAGCTGCAGATCGTCCGCCGGATTGAGCAGCACATCGCACAGCGCCAGCAGGTCCATCACCGCAATATGGCCGGTCACCGCCAGCCGGTCGGCGCCCGGCGTCGGCAAGCCCTCAATGCGCAGCGCCCGGATGATTTCCTGGAATGCCGCCCCGCGCGACTGCACGAGGATCAGCACGTCATCGGCGCGGATCGGCCGATTGCGTCCGGTGAGTGGCCGCTTCTTGTCGATCCAGCCACGAATTTCCTTGGCAATCCGCTCTGCCACCTGCCGCGGTGCCCCACGCTCGCCATTGCTTTGTGGCTCGGTTGGCCAGGCATCGGCAGCATTGGCTGAAAACGCCTGCTGTAGCGGCGGCCATAGCGTTACGCTGCCCCCGCTCATGGTACGGGCAGTGTCGTGATGCACCTTCTCGCTTTCCAGCAGCGCATCCTGAATGCCCGGCTGGTCGCTGACCATGTCCACGGCCTGCAGGATTTCGGGCAGGGTGCGGAAACTGGTGCGCAGCGGCAGCGGCTGGAAATTGACCCCCGCTTCCCTTGCGCGCTGCTGGAACAGGCTGCCGGTTTCCCCGAACAGCGACGGCTCCGCCCCCTGGAACGAATAGATCGACTGCTTCTGGTCCCCCACCGCAAACAGCGAGCGCGGCCGCGTCACTGCCCCGGCGCCGGTGAAGAACTCGTCGGCAATGGCCCGCACCACCCGCCATTGCTCGGGATTGGTGTCCTGGCTCTCATCGACCAGAATATGGTCGATAGCCGCATCGAGCTTGTATTGCACCCACGGCCCCAGCGAGCGATCGGCGAACAGATCGCCCAGCCGCTCCACCAGATCATCAAAGTCCAGCAGCGAGCGCCCGCGCTTCTGCCGCTCATAGCGGGCGACAATCGCCGCCACCACGTCGAGCAGCGCCTCGCTGCGTTCCACCAGTTGCGCCTTGCCCATGGCGTCCACAAGGCCCGCGATACGGTCCTGCTCCGCCTCCAGCCGCGCCAGGATATGGGGATAGGCCGCCTGTTGCTTGGCGGTGAGCAGCGAACGCTTGCCCTTGTCCGTAAAAAACGCCGCCCGCAGCTTGGTGGCGTCCAGATGCTCGGGATCAAGCCGCGCCAGCAGGTCGATGAACCGCCGGCTACCGCTGGGGTCGCCGTCGAAAATCTGCACCGCCTCGTGGATATCCAGCGGTTTGAGGAGACTGGCGCCTACCAGCATCCGCGCCAGCTCAGCCGAACTCTCCGTGCCCGCGCCCACCATGCGGCGAAGATTGGCCTTGGCGCCGTCAATATCGGCCAACACCGTCTTGAGCTTGCGTCCGTCGCTCAAGGCGATGTCGATCGCCTCGGTGATCTGGAAATCGCTGAGCATGCCGAACAGCGTCTCGACCGCTGGTGCCACGCCTTCGCCGCGCAGCCCCTGTGCCAGCACCGCCTCACGCGCTGCCAGCACCATGCCGGCCCGCTCGTCTTCCTCGATCACCTTGAAATCGAACGGCACCCCGGCCTCCAGCGGGAACCGGTGCAGCACCGATTCGCAGAAGGCGTGGATGGTGACGATCTTGAGCCCGCCCGGGGTTTCCAGCGCCTTGGCGAACAGTGTCCGGGCCACGCCCATCAGGTCACGGTGAAACGCCGCGCCCTCGATTTCGCGCAGTTCCTTTTCCAGCGCCGCGTCCTCGGCCACCGCCCATTTGGCCAGCTCATCGGCCACGCGGCGGCGCATTTCGGCCGCTGCCGCCTTGGTATAGGTCAGGCAGAGGATCGATTGCGGCGTCACCCCGGTCAGCAACAGCCGCAGCACCCTTCGGGTCAGCACGAAGGTCTTGCCCGAGCCGGCATTGGCCGACACCCAGATCGACCAGCGCGGATCGGCGGCCTTGGCCTGGTTGGCCTTGGTTTCGGGCGAGATATGGGGTTTGCCGCGCTCGCTCAAAACTCGTCCTCTTCCTCGTCGACCGCAGTCCATTCGTCGGTGCGCGCCAGGTGGTCATAGGCCCCGGGAAACCGTTGTCCCTTGACCGGCAGCAGCCGCGCCGGCATCGGCGTGTCCCTGAAGAGGAACAGGTCCACATGCCCCTGCATGCGCCGCCCGATTTCGTCGGCGGCGCTCATGATGTCGTGGCCATCGGCGGGGCTGAACGCCTTGGGATTGAACGCATCCGGCCCCAGCCCGATCTTGATATAGGTCAGCGCCGACGTCTGGGCCGGGGCAATGCCGGGCAGGGCGCCGGCCTCGGCCATTTCTGCTTCCAGCAACATTTGCGGCGCCTCGAACGCCTTCATCGCGCCCGGCGAGGGGAGCGAGCCCGTCTTGAAATCCATGATTTCCAGCGTGCCGTCATTCATCAGGTCGACCCGGTCGGCGCGCCCCTTGAGGGTAAAGCCCATCGACAATTCCCAGCGCCCGTCGATTTCGGCATGGCGCGTCGTCACCAGATGCTCGCGCTCCCGCTCGAAATCGAGGAATTGCCGTGCCGCGGTTTCAAACCGCCGCAGCCAGATATCGCGGCGCTCGCCAATCGAATCGAGCCCGGCAAACTTCTCCTGCGCGATGGCCTTGAGCACCTCGAGCGCGTCCGGCGCCATCACGTCATGCTTGTCGATGACGAATTGCGCGAAGATATCGTGCACGATGGTGCCGCGCTCGCGCGCATCGGGCGTTTCGCCCAGTGGATCGAGCGGCCGCAGCCCCAGCACATGCTTGGCATAGACGTCATAGGGCGAGCGCATCAGCGTCTCGATCTCGGTAACCGAGAGCGTGCGCGGCCGCATCGCTGCCGGTGGATTGGGCGCCGGGCGGCTGGCCGGGGCCGTATCGGTCACCGCGTCGAGCCGCCTGGCCTGCTCCAGCCACACCGCGCCGCGCGCCTGCCAGGCCCGGGCGCTATCGGCCCCGGCAAAGGCTTCCAGCCGCTGCACCAGCCGCGATGGTAAAGCCGGGCTGGTGCCCACCCGGTCGGCATAGGCGATGATCACGGCCTCATTGCCCAGCGCCTGCACAAAGTCATGCGCCGCCAGCCCCTGCCGCTTTTCGGGCGGCTGCATCCCGGCGGCCAAGCGCATGCCCCGACTCAACCACGGGCCGGGATCGGCGGGCTCCGGCCATTTGTCTTCATTGACGGCGGCGAGGATCAGCAGGTCGGGACTTTGCAGCCGCGCCTCCAGCTGGCCCCAGATCGCCACATCGCTGCGCCGCTCTTCGCGCGTGCGCACCTGAAAGCCCTGCATCAGCGCCGCCAGCACACTGTCAAGTTGCAGCGGCGCAAAGGCATGGCCCTCCCCGGCATGGACAGCCATTTGCGCCGCCCAGTCGCCGAGTTCCGCCCGCCCGGGAATCTCGGCGCCATCGGCGACTGCCTCGAAGGCGGCGCGGAGGGCCGCAACGAAGTCGCTGGCGGTGATGCGTGGTTCGGCCAGCAGTGTCGTCAGCGGCCCAATGGCCGTTTCGATCCGTCCCAGCAGCGCCTCGATCGGCTCGGCATCATTGGGAAATAGCCGCCGTGCCGGATGCGTGGTTACCCGCTCGATATTGGCCGCCAGCAGCGTGCGCAGCCCGGCAATACCGGGATTGGCACGCTGTCCGCGCAACAGACCCAGCTCGATCGCGTCGGCTACGCTGCCAATGCTGGCGCGGCTGAGCCCAAATACCGCCGAACGGTTGCGCAGCAGCGCCACCAGGTCGACTGCCGCACAGCCATCCGCCGCCAGCGTCAGGATCTGCCGGGACAGCCGCCCCGCAGCCGATTGAAACAGCGGTGTCCCCGCCGCGTCATCGACCGCCACCTCGAACCGCCTGAGTTCGGCGGCAATCCGCCGGGCCAGGTTGCGGTCGGGGGTGATAATGCCGACGGTCTTGCCCTTTTCCAGCGCATCGCGCGCTGCCAGTGCAATGGCCCGCGCCTCTTCGTCCTCATTGCGCGCCGCAATCACCGAAAGGTCGGTGGTCGCCTCGCCCACTTCCAGTGGCATCAGCCGCTGACTGGCCCACAGCGCCGTATCCTTGGTCAGCGCCAGCGCGCGATTGACCAGATTGGTACGCAGATTGTCACCCGGCGCCAGTTCGGTCACCGATGACACGCCAGCGCCCAGCACGCGCAGCAGCTTGGCCATGCCATATTGCGGGTGCCCATGGGGATTGTTGGCGTCATGCAGCAGCGCCGCGTGGTCGGCCTCGCTCATGCCAGTGTCAAAGCCCGGCAGCACCACGGCGCCGCGCGGCAATTCATTGATGGCTTTCAGCAGCCGCGCCGTCGCCGGGATCGAGCCGGTGGAGCCTGCGGCAATCACCGGGCGGTCGCCATAGATCAGCGGCGCCGCCAGCGCCTGGCGGTCCAGCCGCTGCCCGCGCAGCCCCGCTGCATCGGCGTGGTTCTTGCTGTCGAGATAGGCCGGCCAGAATTGCAGCGCGATATCGAGAAAGGTCAGGGTCTGCTGCCAATAGGCCCCCAGATTATCCTCCAGCAGCGGCACGATGGCGCGGATATCGGCGGCGCCGCGTTCTTCAGTCAGCAGGTCGTCGATCAGCTGGCCCAGCGATTCGGCCATGGAAAGGATTTCGCCGGCGGTCGGCGGGCTCGCAAAGGCCAGCCGTCCATCCGGCGAATCGGCCCAGCCAGCCACCAGCCGCGACAGCACCAGCCGCCGCTCCAGCGCACTGGTGGTCGGCAGCGGCGTCGGCGCATCAAATGGCGGCAGGAATGGCTCTTCGTCCTCCACCTCGCCGCCAAAGGTGCGAATATCGGGCAACAGCCCGGACTGGCGTTTGAGGAACGCCTCGGCCAGGGCCAGCTTGGCGCGCCGCGTCGGCAGCACGATGGTTACATCGCTCAGCCAGAACGGACTGCTGCGATCCCACCCGGCCAAGAGCGAACCATCCAGCACCTTGTCGGCCAGCGTCGCGATGAACGGGGCATGCGGGGCAATGCTGAAAATGCTCATTGCGCCAGAAGCCGTTCGGTTTCGGCCAGCGCCGTCGGGTCGCCCACATGGAACCATGGTGCATTGAGCGCCACGCCCATCAGCGTCTCGCGCTCCAGCGCCGTTTCGAACAGGTCATTGAGTGAAAACGCCCCCTCCGGCGTGCCTTCGAACAGGGCTTTGCCCAGCAGCGCCACGCCGCCGTAAATTACCGGCGCCCCGTAATCGCGCGTCACTCGCCCAAACGGATCGAGACAGAAATCATGGCTGCGTCCAAACCCGGTGGCCCGGCTGGGATGCACGCAGAGCAGCACGATTTCGGCATCACCCTCGGCAAACTTGTCGAGCATCCGCCCCATCGGCCGGTCGCTGCCCGAGGGCCAGAAGGCGTCGGTATTCATCACGAAAAACGGGTCGGCATGCAGCATCGGCAGCGCGTATTTGACCCCGCCGCCAGTCCCCAGCAGCGTTTCCTCGCGCGATAGCTTCAGTCCCCCGGCGAAATGCGCCAGGATCTGCTCGGCCCTGTAATGGGCATTGGCAATGAAACGCTTGGCGCCTTCATTCCGCGCATTGGCCATGATCCGCTCGATCAGCGGCACACCGGCTACCGGCACCAGCGGCTTGGGCAGCGTCCCGGTCAGCGGCCGCAACCGCGTGCCCAGGCCCGCCGCCAGCAACATCACATCAGGGAATCGGGTGGTTTCATTCATGGCCGGATAAGACCGGCGCCGCGCCGCGAAGGCAAGTTCAATTGCCTGCTCAGCGCCTGCGATGCGTTCGAGCGCCGCCCCGCCAGTCGACACCCTCCCCCTTGCGGGGAGGGATCAAGGGTGGGAGGCGTTTGGCACGGATGGCTCTCACCACCCCCTCCCAACCTCCCCCTCGAGGGGGAGGTGCCGTCCGATGCTCGTGGAGCGATTGAGCCCTAAGTGCCTAAGTCCGCAGCACGCCGCCGCTGGCCTTGGTCACGGCCCCGACAATCGCCGCCGAGACCTTGTCGATCTCCTCGTCGGTGAGGGTCTTTTCCATCGGCTGCAGCGTCACTTCGATGGCGACGGACTTCTTGCCCTCGCCCACATGGGCGCCTTCGAAAACGTCGAACACATTGACGTCGCGGATCAGCGCCTTGTCGGCCCCGCGCGCCGCCCGCAGGATGGCCCCGGCCGTCACGGCCTTGTCGACGACAAAGGCAAAATCACGGCTCAGCGGCATCAATGGCGACAGGTCTAGCGCCGGCTTGGTCTTGGTCGCCTTCTTGCGCGGCTCGGGCAACGCATCGAGATCGATCTCGAAGGCAGCAACCGGGCCGGTCAGATCGAGTGCATCGATCCAGGCCGGATGCAGTTCGCCGAACCAGCCCAGCGTCACCTTGGGGCCCAGCGCAATGCGGCCGCCCCGGCCGGGATGGCTCCAGGCCGGCGGCTCGGCCAGCACCTGCACCTTTTCGATATCGATGCCCAGCGCGTCGAGCACTGCGGCCAGATCCGCCTTGGCATCGAATACGCCAACCGCTTCGGCCTTGCCCGACCAGTGCCGGCCCGAGCCATCGAGCCTGGCGGTGCCGCTGCGCACGCCGCTGGCATAGGTATGCTGACCTTCGGGCGCATCGGACAGGAACACCTGGCCCACCTCGAATAGCGCCAGGTCATTGCTGCCGCGATTGCCATTGCGGCGCACGGCCGCGAGCAGGCCGGGCAACAGCGATGGCCGCATATCGGTCATGTCCGAAGCAATGGCATTGGCCAGCTGCAGTGTTTCCTGCCCGCCACCAAAGCGGCTGGCTTCCTCATGGGAAATGAAGCTCCAGGTCACGGCCTCGTCCAGCCCGCGCGCGGCCAGCGCCCGGCGGGCAATGCGGCGGCGATTCTGGATCGTGGTCAGCATGCGCTGCGCCACATGGTTGAGGCGCGGCAGTGGCTCGACCGGGATATTGTCCACGCCCACCATGCGCATGACCTCTTCGACGAGGTCGGCCTTCTGCGTCACGTCCGGGCGCCAGCTCGGCACCTTGACGGTCAGGGTCTCGCCCTTGCCACTCATTTCGAAACCGAGGCGGCTGAGAATTGCGGTGACGATCATCGGCTCGACGCTGAGCCCGGTCAGGCGCCGCACTTCGGCCAGCGGGAATTCGACGACACTATTGGCGAAAACGTCTTCGCCCGAAATCGCCGGCTCCATCGGCTCGCCGCCGCAGAGTTCCATGACCAGCCGCGTTGCCAATTCCAGTCCGGGCTCGGTCAGCGCCGGATCGACATTGCGTTCGAGACGATAGCGGGCATCCGAAACAATGCCCGTCTTGCGGCCGGTGCGGGCCACCAGCTCGGGATCCCAGCTGGCGCATTCCATGAACACATTGACCGTCTCATCGGTCGAACCCGAGCGGAGGCCGCCCATGATGCCACCGAGGCAGAGCGGACCCTGATCGTCGGCGATGACGGTCATGGTCTCGTCGAGCGGATAGACCTTGTTATCAAGCGCATCGAGGGTTTCGCCCGCCCGTGCATTGCGCAGCACCGGCTGGCCAACGATCTTGTCGGCGTCATAGGCATGGAGCGGGCGGCCCCAGCCGAGCGACACCAGATTGGTGATGTCGACAATCGCATTGATCGGCCGCAGCCCCACGGCGCGCAGCCGCTGCTGCAGCCAGGCCGGGGATGGGCCGTTCTTGACGCCCTTGATATAGCGCCCGCCGAACTTGCGGATGGTCTTGGGCTCGTCGCCCGAAAACAGCTGTGGCAGCGGGGCAATCGGGCTGGGCCCCTTGGACGGCACCGGCGACATGTCGGTTGATTTGAGCGTGCCGAGGCCAAACGCCGCCAGGTCGCGGGCGATGCCATAGACGCCTGTCGCATCGCCACGATTGGGGGTGATCGAGATATCGAACACCACGCCATTGATCCCGGCATAGTCGACATATTTCATCCCCACCGGGGTATCTTCCGGCAGCTCGATGATCCCGTCGTGATCCTCGCTGAGCTCCAGCTCGGCATTGGAACACAGCATGCCATTGGAAACCTGGCCGCGGATATTGCCCTTGCCGATGGTCATGTCCTTGCCCGGAATATAGGTGCCGGGGAAGGCGAACACCGATTTGAGCCCGGTCCGCGCATTGGGCGCGCCGCAGACCACGTCGATCAGTTCGCCCGTCCCGGCATCCACCTTGCAGACCCGCAGCTTGTCAGCATTGGGATGCTGCTCGGCCGAAACGATATGGGCCGTGACAAAGGCAGAGAGCGCCTTGCCCTGGTCTTCCATGCTTTCCAGCTCAAGTCCGACCAGGGTCAGCGTCTTGCCGATTTCGTCAGCCGAAGCGTCGGTGTCCAAATGGTCCTGGAGCCAATCGAGGGTGAATTTCATGTTTCTGGCCTTTAACGGAAGTCGCTGGCGGAGCCGGTGATGGCAGGCAACGCACGAGAAAGTTTGAACAATTCGACCAGCACCTGGGCAAAGCCACGGGCATCGTCGATAGCGCGGTGGGTATGGGGAATATGGCCGTAGAACTCGGCCGGCAGCTTGCTCATGCCCCAGTCGAGATAGGGTGCGCCGCGCAGCGTCCCCGCCATCGTATAGAGGCAGACCCCGCCACCGCGGAAAATCTGCCGCGTCTTGAACGGCCCGCCGAGCACGCGCGTGCCGGCATATTCGTCGAGATAATGGTCCATCCACAGCCCGTCGAACATCATCGGCGCTGCTGCAAAGACCTTTGGACCCGGCAGGGCATCGACCCAGTCGGCAAAGCGCGGCATGACGATTTCGGGCGCCTCGGCCCCCTTGGTCGCATAGTCCCAGGCCTCGGGCTGGCTCGCCCACCAGGCCATGGTCGTCGCATCGGGCTTGCGGTCGGCCCGTGGCGTCAGCACAGCCTCGAACTCGCCATAGCTCTTGCCATCGGCATCGATGGCGACCGAGGCAAAGCTCAGCATCGAGGAATGCAGCGGCGTCGGCCCATCGGCCTCGATATCGGTGACCACAAAGATCGGGCTGGCCACCCGGTTATAAACCGCCCGTCCCGCCGGCAGCACTTCGACCAGGCGGAACCGCTCGCAGACCAGCTCCATGTCGGGCGAATAGCCGCCATTGCGCTCGAAATAGGCCTCGTGCTCAGCGCGCCACTTGGCATAGGGCCCTTCGCCCTCCGCCTCGGCAAACGCCACATCGACATCCTCGAAGCGCCTGGTTTCCAGCGACAGCGTCTCGATCGCCGCCGCCGGCTCGCCGGCGCCATTGAGCACCACGTCGCGCCGCCCGACCACCGGCATGGCTTCCTTGCCCGCCTGATAATCGCGCAGCGCCCCGCAGGTCGCGGTCTTCTTGCCTGCCAGCACCAGCGCCAGCAATTCATCCGCCAGCTCCGGCGAGTCGCCGAAACTGAACTGGTTGGCATTGGCATATTGGGGCGGGAGCTTGCTCATGCCTTAGCTCGAAAGCCCCCCGAACAGCGTCGGCAGGTCGAGCGGGCGGAAGCCGTAATGGTCGAGCCAGCGCTGGTCGGCGTCGAAGAATGCCCGCAGGTCCGGCATGCCATATTTCAGCATGGCGATGCGGTCGATCCCCATGCCCCAGGCAAAGCCCTGATACACGTCGGGGTCCAGCCCGGCATTGCGGATGACATTGGGATGCACCATGCCGCAGCCCAGGATTTCCAGCCAGTCATTGCCTTCGCCGATTTTGACTTCCGAACCCGAACGGTCGCATTGCACGTCGACTTCCATCGACGGCTCGGTGAACGGGAAGAAGCTTGGGCGGAAGCGCAGGGTGACGTTGGGCACCTCGAAATAGGCCTTGAGGAATTCCTCCAGCACCCAGCGAAGCTGGCCGATATGGCTGGACTTGTCGATCACCAGCCCTTCGACCTGATGGAACATTGGGGTGTGGGTCTGGTCGCTGTCATTGCGATAGGTGCGGCCGGGCATGACCACGCGGATCGGCGGATCCATGCGCGGGGTAATGTAGCTGGCGGCCGGCTTTTCATTGCCGCGCTGCATGACGCGCATCTGCACCGGCGAGGTGTGGGTGCGCAGCAGTTTTTTGACCCCGTCCGGGCCCGGCTTCATGAAGAAGGTGTCGTGCATTTCCCGGGCCGGATGGCCTTCGGGGAAATTCAGCGCAGTGAAGTTGAAATAGTCGGTCTCGATATCGGGCCCTTCGGCGATCGAGAAGCCCATATCCGAAAAGATCGCGGTGATCTCGTCAATGGTCTGGCTGATCGGGTGGACACGGCCGCGCGCCGTTGGCGCCGGTTGCAGTGGCAGGGTGATGTCGACGGTCTCGGCGGCCAGCCGCGCGTCGAGCGCCTTGGCCTTGAGCACGGTGCTGGCCGCTTCGATCAGCCCGGCAATTTCGCTCTTGAGCCCGTTGATCGCGGGGCCGGCGCTCTTGCGCTCTTCCGGCGCCATGCTGCCCAGCGAGGCCAGCAGTGCCGAAACGCTGCCCTTCTTGCCCAGGGCGGCGACGCGCACGGCGTCCAGCCCGGCTTCATCGGCAGCGGCGGCAATGGCGGCCGAGAGCTCGGCGCGAAGGGTGGAGATCTGCTGTTCGAGCGACATCGAAAAACTCTCTAGTGACGGCATCCTGCACTTGCCCAGGGGCGAGGGCGTGGCAGGGCCGGTGTGACCGACCTCCTGGTTCGACAGGCTCACCATGAGGTCTCAGGAAAACGCTGGTGCTATAGACCAAAACAAAACGCCCTGCGCCAGCCCCAAGGGGCGGCGCAAGGCGTCAATTTTGACCTCAGCGGAGCTGAAGATTAGGCAGCGGTCACGCGGCTGTGGGTGGTAGCTTCCACACCTTCCAGATACGCGAGAGCGGCCTTGGCCTTTTCGACCAGAACGCCGAACGCTTCGGGCTGGGTGATCGCGAGATCGGACAGCACCTTGCGGTCAACGGCAATCTCAGCCTTGCTGAGGCCGTCGATAAATCGGCCATAGGTCAGTCCGTAATCACGCACGGCGGCGTTGATACGCTGGATCCACAGGGCACGGAAGTTGCGCTTCTTGACGCGACGATCGCGATACGCGTACTGGCCGGCCTTTTCGACGGCCTGCTTGGCGATACGGATCGTAGACTTGCGACGGCCATAATAGCCCTCGGCAGCCTTCAAAACTTTTTTGTGACGGGCGTGGTTGGTTACGCCTCTTTTAACGCGTGACATATGTCAGGTTCCTTTCAGCGCACTTAGCGGTTGTACGGCATGTACCACTTGACCAGGCCTTCATCACCCTTTTGCAGGATCTTGGTCCCGCGATTGGTGCGAATGTACTTGGCGTTGTGGTTGATCAAACGGTGGCGCTTGCCGGCGACACCAGCTTTGACTCGACCGGTCGCAGTGAAACTGAAACGCTTTTTCGCGCCAGATTTCGTCTTCATCTTGGGCATTTAGCGGGTCCTTGGTGTTCTAGATGGGCTTGTTAGGGCCTATCGCTTTCAAAGACCGCCACGGCATGCCTGTTGGCCGGGCGGTCCGGAGAAGTGGCGTCTATAGGGGGAAAGCGGGGCCATGGCAAGCCCCGCCGGTCAGTGTTGGGGCGCAATTGCCCCTTCGGGTTCACGATAATGGCGCAGGGCCACCAGAACCACCACCGACAGCACCGCAATCAGGCTCGCCGCCGTCAGTAGCACCGTGCCATGGGCGCCCGAAAACGCCACGCGCGCGGCCGCTTCCAGCGCGGCGCCCTCGGCACCGCCCAATTGGCTGGCGGCCAGCATGGTCTCGCCGATGGAATCGCCCGCTCCCGCCGGCACGGCGAGGCCAGGCGGCAGCAACATCCCAGCGCTGTAGCTGGCGGTTAGTAACACACCAAAGAAGGTGATCCCCAGGCCCGCACCCAGCTCGTAGCCGGTGGCCTCGAGTGATCCCGCGGCGCCCGCCTTTTCCAGGGGCGCGGCGCCCATAATGGCGATCGAGGACGCGGTCAGCCCGATGCTGAGCGAAAAGCCCAGGGCAACCATCAGGGCGACGACACCAAAGCCGGGATCGTGGAAGTCGGCCAGGCCCAGTCCGCCGAGGCTTGCTGCCGCAACGACCAGCGACATGACTGCCACGGTGCGCAGGCCCAGGGCATTGGTAAGATACCCCGCCAGCGGTCCGCCCAGCGCCGAGGCGATGACCAGCGGCATCATGAACAGGCCCGCCTCGAGCGGCGATTTGCCGACGACGAACTGCAATTCCTGCGCGATGGTGAGCTCGACCCCGGCCAGCGAGCCCGAGACGACCAGCGCGATCACCATGCCCATGCTGATCGCCGGCCGCGCAAACAGGCTGAGATCGAGCATGGGCGAGGCCGAGCGCAATTGCAGGCGGGCGAAATAGGCGAGCAGGCCGAGGCCGGCCACCAGAGTGGTGCCGGTGACCACCAGCGAGCTGCCGCTCTTGAAGCCGGATTTGACGGCATAGACGGTCGCGATCAGTCCGGCGATGAGGATCAGCGCCTGCCCGATAGTCCAGTTGCCGCCGCCGGCCGGCGCACGGCGCGGCACGGTGAAATAGACCAGCGGCCAGACCGCCAGCATGATCGGTACGTTGACGAGGAAGACCGAGCCCCACCAGAAATGTTCCAGCAGGATGCCACCGGCCAAGGGGCCTAGCGCCGCGCCGGCCGAACCAATGGTGCCCCATAGGCCCAGTGCAATCGCGCGCTCGCGGCTATCCTCGAAAGTCTGGCGAATGGTCGCCAGAATCGACGGCATCACCATCGAGGCACCCAGCGCCAGGACGACGCGGGCTCCGATCAGCATGGCTGCGCTGGTGGAGAAAGCCGCGGCGACCGACGCGAGGAGGAAAATGACGAGGCCGGTCAGCAGCATGCGGCGGTGGCCAACCTTGTCAGCTAGGGTGCCCATGGGCACCAGCAGGCCCGCCATCATCAGCGGGTAGATATCGATGATCCACAAGATCTCCGTGCCCGTGGCGCCAAGCGCCAGCGTCAGTGAGGGCACAGCGATGTGCAGGATCGTCATGTCGACCACGATGGGCATAAAGGCCATCATGACAGCGAGCAGGACCAGCCAGCGGTTGCGGGGGGATGACATCAAAGACCTCTTGCGTCTGTTACTACGCTCTTGCGTTAAAGGAGGGTGGGATATATATCCGTCCGGACGGTTTGAAAAGGGGTAGATATGGGCCGGCGTCAGACAATTGATCGCGGAGACCTGCTGGATGCTGCCGAACGGGTGGTGCTGCGCGAAGGCGCCAATGGCCTGACCATGGACGCCGTGGCCAAGGAAGCCGGGGTCAGCAAGGGCGGGGTGCTCTATGCCTTTGCCACCAAGGACGCGCTGATCGACGCTATGATGCGCCGGGTCACATCTTCGTATGATGCCGTGATCGAGCAATTCCTGGCCACGGCCGAGGCTGGCCCCAATGTGCACTTCCTGGCCCATGTCGTGGCCAGCAGCCAGGAGGATGAGGCCACTCATGCCCGCGCCATCGCCTTGATGGCCAGTTTTGTGCGCTCACCCAACTTCCAGCAGGAAACCCGCGCCTATTACCAGTCGCTGTTCGAGCGACTGGATCTGGCGGGAGAGCCTGGCCGCAAGGCGCGCCTGGCGCTACTGGCGACCGAGGGGGCCTTCGTGCTGCGCGGCTTCGGATTCTATCAGTTCAACGATGTGGAATGGCGCGCCATCCATGAAGACATCATCGCCATCCTGCTCAGCTGATCAGCGGCCGGCCGCTGCCAGCATCGGCTCCAGATGGTCCTCGAACAGCAGGCCCGGCTGTGCTGCCAGCGCCGCTTCATAGAGCGCCTCGGCCTTGAGCGAAATGTCGAGAAACGCCGCTACCCCCTCGCTCCCCGCCGCGTCGGCCAGCGGGTAATAGCCGGACCGCAGCCTTTCCAGGATCGTGGTCTTGGAGGCGATCATCCCGGCCGCCACCTTGGGGCCATTGCTCATCGAGGACGCCCGTTTGACGTAATCGTGCAGCGGCGCGCCAAGATGCATCGACGTCGGCGCCGTCCGGTAGAGCTGCAGCAGGAATTCCAAGTCGGTCATATTGCTCATGGTGACGTCATAGCGTCCATCGGCCCGGCGCCGGTCCCAGACGATCATCGAATCCATCGAGAGATTGACCCATTTGTGCGTCCCGGGCGTCAGCACGCGGTCCGGGCCTTCTGCCACGTAGCGCAAATGGGCAAATTGCTCGTCCATCACATCCAGTGCCGTGCTGACAATAGCGTGCTCGTCCAGCGCCGCCAGCGCCAGTTCCAGCTTTAGCGGCTTCAGCCGGTCATCGGCATCCAGGATGGCCGCATAATCGGTGTCGAGCTGCTCCAGCGCCACATTGCGGGCATTCGAGGCGCCGCCGCCGATCTTGCCGCTCGACAATTGCTTGATGCGTGGATCGGTAATCCCCATCTCGGCTAGCACGGCCAGATAATCGGCGCCATCGTCGGAGATCAGCACCAGCTGCCAATGCGGATAGGTCTGCGCCAATACGCTGCGGACGGTGGTGCCGATGGTCGCCTCGGCCTTCCAGGCGGGCATGATCACCGCAAAAGTCTTGTCTATCATCGTTCATTACCCGTTCGGATCGACGGCAGGAGCGCGCCAGAAACATGCCGGACTTGAACAGGCCGGTCCCTTGTCCCATATCTTTGTCGGGCGCCGGATGCCACTCCAATAGGGTCCTGCCCAGCCGTTGCTTGCTACCAAGGACGCTGTTGATGTCGCGTATTTCTGTGTTCTCCGCCCCGTTTCTATTGGGCTTCGATGCGTTTGAAGAACGTGTTGATCGGCTGACCAAATCGGCCGACGGCTATCCGCCCTATAATATCGAACGCTCGCTAAGTGCCGATGGCACCGAGCGCTTCCTCGTCTCCATCGCTGTTGCCGGGTTCTCCATTAACGAACTCGAAGTTGTTGCAGAGGACAATCAGGTCGTCGTGCGCGGCAAACAGAAAGAAGAGCCGGGTCGGGAATTCCTGCATCGCGGCATTGCCGCCCGACAGTTCCAGCGCGCTTTCCTGCTTGCGGAAGGAATGATCGTCAAAGATGCAACTTTAAGCCATGGAATGCTCGTTGTTGCTCTAGAGCGCCCCCAAGCGCCCAAGATCGCCCGCACCATAGAAATTCGCTCAGTTTGAGGAAAGGGCCGACAAATGTACGAAAAACGCAATGAACAGGCCGATACCGGAGTTCCCATCCATCCCCTGAAATCCTTGACGCGCGAACAGTTTGCCGCGCTTGGTGGCGATGCTGTGGCCTATGTCCGGCCCGTTATCGGTTTTCTGCTCGCCGCCATTATCGAAGATGCGGACTTCGAGCCCAACGAGATTTACCAGTTGGTCATGTCCGCTGACGGCACCCCGCTCCTGGTCACCGATACGGCCGAATCGGTCAATGATTGGCTGAGCGACAAGAATCTGGGCGTAGCGACGCTGCACTGAGCCGTGTCGAACCGGGCCCGATAAAAAACCCTCGGGCGTGCCCGAGGGTTTTCGTTTTGAGCGCGGTCAGGCCGCGTAATTGGTCGCGATAGGTGCGGTCAGCACAGCCCGCAGGCGCAAGGGATCATCCAGACGCCGCAGGTCGTCCACCACCGCCTCGGTCCGCAATAGCCGCGCCACGCGCGACAATGCCTTGAGATGGTCCGCCCCGGCGCCAGCCGGTGCCAGCAGCATCATCACGATATCGACCGGCAGGTCGTCGACCGAATCAAATTCGATCGGCTGGTCGAGCCGCGCAAACACTGCATACACATGCCCAAGCCCGGCAATCTTGCCATGCGGAATGGCAATGCCATTGCCCAGGCCCGTCGAGCCAAGCTCTTCGCGGTTGGAGATAGCTTCGAGGATTTCGGCGCTTTCGCGCCCCGTCACTTCTGCGGCCCTCTCGGCAAGTTCTTCAAACAACTGGCGTTTTGTCTTCACGCCCGTGCAAGTAAGCACAGCGCGCTCAGCCAGGATATCGGCCAATTCCATTAATAAGCCCTAGGATCTTGTTCGCTTAGAATGTAGCAGCGGGGTCGTTCAATTTGCCCCGAGAGCTGGATCGATCCAGCCAATATTGCCGTCGGAGCGGCGATAAACCACATTGAGGCCTCCATGTCCAGCATGGCGGAATACCACCACTCCGGACTGGGCAAGATCAAGCTCCATTACCGCTTCTCCAACGCTCATTGAGCGCAGGTTCTTCGTGGTCTCGGCAATCACCGGAGGTGCGTAATCCTCATCGACTTCGTCAAAATCGTCGGCTGAGCCGAGCACGGTGTATTGGGCCAGCGTGTCCTCACCGCTGCCGTTGGGCCCCTTGCGATGCGACTTCAGCTTGCGGTTATAGCGCCGCAGGCGCTTTTCGATATTGAGGGCCATCACTTCATAGGCCGAGGTGGCATCGCCGCCCGCCGCGCTGGCCTGCAGGGTGGCGCCGCTGTCCAGGTGGACCACGCAATCGGCCCGAAAGCCGATCCCGTCCGGGGTCAGGGTGAGGTGTCCGTCATAGCCGCCATCGAAATACTTCCCGACTACGGTGCTGAAGTGATCCTGTGCCTTGCTGCGCAGGGCATCACCCACATCCATATTCTTGCCGGAGATACGTAAGGTCATGGCTCCCTCTCTTTCGTTATCGTCGTTGCCGACGTTTTGCTTGCCCGAAAGTCGGTTCCCGCCTTCGGGATCACGTTGCGCCAGCTACCATTGAGATATGGAGGCCGCACGCCGTCAATGCTAGACCTGCTTCCGGTTCAGGGGCAATGCGCAACTCCCCGCCCGGGTTCGATTCATAAGGTGACTTTGCCATAGAACGGCCTTAGCCTTCCCATCCGCGCTGGTTGCGACATCCTGCCAAGCTCCCGCGCTGGCGCGACTCACACGGTATTCTCCAGGTTTTTCTTCTGTCGCCGGCGGATCACCGAGGAGGGGATGTTCATGCCCTCCCGATACTTGGCCACCGTGCGCCGCGCCACATCGATACCCTGCTCCCGCTTCAGCACCGCAGCAATGGTGTCATCGGAAAGCACGTCGCTGGCGGCCTCGGCGTCGATAAGCTGTCGGATGCGGTGGCGAACCGCTTCAGCAGAATGTTCCACCCCACCATCGCTGGACGCGATGGCCGTGGTGAAAAAATACTTCATCTCAAACAGGCCACGCGGCGTTGAAATGTACTTATTGGTCGTGACCCGACTCACCGTGGACTCGTGCATCTCAATGGTTTCGGCCACCATTTTGAGCGTCATTGGGCGCAGGTGGGCAATGCCGTGGGTCAGAAAGCCATCCTGCTGGCGCACGATCTCCGCTGCTACTTTGATGATGGTCTGGGCCCGCTGATCGAGGCTCTTGGTCAGCCAGTTGGCAGTGGCGAGGCAATCGCTGAGGAAGGATTTGTCGACACTGCCGCGTGCCTTCTTGGTTACGGTGGCATAATAGACCCGGTTGACGAGCACGCGCGGCAATACTTCGGTGTTGAGCTCGATTTGCCAGGCGCCATCGGGGCCCGGTCGCACGAACACATCGGGCACCACCGCCTCGACCGGCCCCGCATCGAAGGCGCGGCCGGGCTTGGGGTCGAGTTGGCGAATCTCGGCCAGCATATCGGCGATATCTTCGCGATCGCAGCCAACGATCTTCATCAGCGCCGCGATATTGTGCTCGGCCAGCAGTTCCAGGTTGTCGAGCAGCGCCAGCATCATCGGGTCGAGCCGGTCGCGCTCGCGCAGTTGCAGTGCCAGGCATTCCGCCACCGAGCGGGCGAAAACGCCCACCGGATCACAGCCCTGCACTGCTTCCAGAACCGCCTCGACATCGCCGATTTCGGCGCCCAGCAGATCGGCAATGGTCTGCAATTCGACCGCGAGATAGCCGGCCTCATTGAGATTGTCGATCAGGTGCCGGGCAATCATGCGGTCGGCCGGGACGCGCAGGATCATATTGGTCTGGGCTTCCAGATGGTCGCTCAACCGCGGCCGCGCAGCCACGAACTGGTCGATATCGGGGGCTTCGCCGCTCTCGCTGGCGCCATTGCGATCCAGCCGGCTGGTCGGGTTCAACTGGTCCTGGGCACCCTGGTCGGGAAACACATTGTCGACCGCCGTGTCATAGCCATCGGCGATCGAATCGGCGTCCTGGATGCGCTCGCCGCGATCCACAGTGTCCTCATAGGCGCTGATTTCGGTCGAGCGTTCGATCTGCTCGGGCGGCTCGCCGTCGCTATTTTCGGTGCCGCCGTCCTCGCGCTCCAGCAATGGATTGCGCAGCAATTCGGCATCGACGAATTCATTGAGCTCGAGATGACTCAACTGCAGCAGCCGGATCGACTGCATCAGTTGCGGCGTCAGCGTCAGGCTTTGCGCCTGCCGAAATTCCAGACGCGGCGAAAGTGCCATCCAAACAGTCCCTTGCAGCCAAATCGGGCCGATAATGGCCGTTTCCCGCGCGGACCATGCCGCATTTCGGAGCGCTGGGCAAGTTTCGTGCCAAGGTCGGCGTGAACAGCAATTGCGTTAGCGGGACCTGCCGGTTTGGCTGGTCAAATGGGCGTGCTAAAGCGCGAAGCTTTCCCCGAGATAGACCCGGCGTGCATCCGGGTCGGCGCTGATGGTTTCGGGGCGACCCTGGATCATCACCTTGCCGCCATGGATGACATAGGCGCGATCGACCAGCCCCAGCGTTTCGCGCACCGCATGGTCGGTGATCAGCACGCCGATGCCGCGCCTGGTCAGTTGCTTGACCAACCCCTTGACCTCGTTGACGGCGATGGGGTCGACGCCGGCAAACGGCTCATCCAGCAGCATGAACACCGGATCCGCCGCCAGGGCGCGGGCGATCTCGACGCGCCGGCGTTCGCCCCCCGACAGCGCCAGCGCGTTGGATTTGGCCAGATGGGCGATGGAGAATTCCTCGAGCAGCGATTCCAGTCGTGCCTTGCGTTCGGCCTTGCCCTTCACGTGGTTTTCCAGCACCGCCATGATGTTGCCGGTGACGGTCAGGCCACGAAAGATCGAGGGTTCCTGCGGCAGATAGCCCATGCCCAGCCGCCCGCGCTGAAACAGCGGCAGATGGGTGATGGCATTGCCATCGAGCCGGATGTCCCCGCCATCGGGTTTGACCAACCCCATGATCATGGTGAAAACCGTGGTCTTGCCGGCGCCGTTGGGACCAAGCAGGCCAACGGCCTCGCCACGCCGCACCGCAATCGAGACGTCACGCACCACGACGCGGCGACCAAAGCTCTTGGCGAGGCTATGGGCGACCAACCAACCGGTTTGGTCGACCTTGGGTTTGGGCTGCGCGTCGGTCATTGCGAATTAAACACCCCGGTCACCCGGCCGCCGCTGCCGCCCGAAAAGGTCGAGACATTGGTTTTGAGGTTCACCACCAGCTCGGAGGCGCCAATGGTGCCGCTGGCATTGGTGACCATGACATTGCCGGTCAGCCGCAGCAATTGATCCCCGGGATTGAAGACGGCCTTCTCGCCGGTGGCATCCTGATCGGCAGTCTTCAGCCGGACATTGCCGCCGCTGGCTTCAAAACTCTCGATATCGGAGGGGCCGCCACTGCCATAGACCGCCACCACCTTTGGCGCCCAAACCGTGACAGTGGGGTGGGTGACGACCACATTGCCGGTAAACACTGCCGCCTGGGTGGTCTCGTCGACGGTGAAGAGGTCGGCTTTGATCTCGACCTTTTGCTGCGCCAGCGCGGGTGCGGCCGGCAGCAGCGCGGCGAGAAAAGCAAGCATGGGCAGCAGGCGTTGGGTCATGGATTGTCCGCTCCGGGCGTGGATGGCAGGGTGACGGTCGCGTTGGTAAATGTCCAGACCATAGCAGCGGCGTCATATGTCATGCCGACCGCTTCCAGTTCCGTGCCATCCGGATAATCGATCTTGACCGCGCCCTTGCTGGTCAGCCTTTGCGCCACCCAATCGAACACCGACTGGTAGAGCGTGCCGCTGATACCGGTGCTGTCCGCGATATGGGAAATTCCATCAACAATGACATTTTCATTGGTGGTGTCGAGCTTGGCGCTCCGTGCCTCGGCGTTGATCACAACGCCATTGGTGCGGGTCACCGTGAGCGCTGCCGCGTTCAGCTCGATGATGTCGCTGGTGGCAAGGCCAGCGCGGGCCGATTGGGCCCAGACGCGATAGGCCGAGCCGTCATCGAGCGTCCCGGCATATTCCGGGGCCTCGACGCTGATACTGTTATCGGAAACGGTGATCTGGCCGATACCGAACTGTCCGCTCAGGCTGGAGAGATAGATTTGCCCGGCCAGCACCGCCAGCACCAGCACCCCCAGCGCCGGCACGCCAATGCGCAGCAGACCCACGAACCGGTTGCGTTGCAACAGGCGCCGGTAGGTGGCATGGCGGTCGCTGGCGTGGGCGTGCTGGCTCATGACTGCCTGTGTCCGGTTCAGCTATGGGCGAAGATGTCGGTTTCGCCCCAGCCCAGCAAATCGAGCTCGCAGCGGGTCTTGAGGAAGTCGAAGCACTGCTGGGCCAGCTCGGTGCGGCCCTCCCGCTTCAGCATGCGGTCAAGGTGGCGCTTGAGATCGTGCAGATACAGCACGTCCGAGGCGGCATAGTCGAGCTGTGCATCGCTGAGCTTCTCGCTGCCCCAGTCCGAACTCTGCTGCTGCTTGCTGAGATCGACATTGAGCAATTCGCGCACGATATCCTTGAGGCCGTGGCGATCAGTATAGGTGCGCACCAGCTTGGAGGCGATCTTGGTGCAATAGATCGGGCCGGTGACCACGTCGAACCGGTTCTTCAGCACCGCAACGTCGAAACGCGCATAATGGAAAATCTTGGTGACGGCCGGGTCGGCCAGCAGTTTGGTCAGATTGGGCGCATCATTGCTGCCCTGGGCAATCTGGACGACGTCGGCACTGCCATCGCCGGGTGACAGCTGGATAACGCAGAGGCGATCCCGATGTGGGTCGAGGCCCATCGTTTCGGTATCGATTGCCACTTCGCGGCCGCCGTAATTGGAAAGATTGGGCAGATCACCACGGTGCAGTCTGATGGCCATGTTCTTCTCGGTGTTGGTGTTTGAACCGTGATGGCACAGCATCGGGGCATTGGAAAGGCGGCAGGTGCCCGCTGCCGCCAGGCAGCGGATCCCATGCGCAGGCATCCTTATGTGCGCGCCATGACCTTTGCCCAGGAAAAAGGGGCACTGTGCTGGGGGCTATGGAGAGTGTGGGTCTGCATCTCGGCAGATGGGGCCGGAAAAGCAGAACGCCGGCCCATGTGAATGGACCGGCGTTCTAATAAGTGGTGCCCAGAAGAAGACTCGAACTTCCACACCTTGCGGTACACGGACCTGAACCGTGCGCGTCTACCAATTCCGCCATCTGGGCAGGCGCGGTGTAACTAGGTCGACCGCCGCCCGATGTCAATGCGCTTTGTGGAGATTGCGCGCCAAGCCCTGTGGAAGAACATCGATTTGCGTTTCCCCGCGCCAGGGCAATGGCACGGAAAGTCTGCCAAACCCCAGTGATACTGGCGGTTCGCCTCAGAAATTGGCACCGTCCCAATGCCTGATGGTGCTGCGGTCGACCGGGGGCGCACCCTCCAGGCAATTGACGTTGATCATCACCAATTTGTTGCCCTTGCCGTCTTCGCCGCGCGCAAATGATTCGATACCGCAGGTTTTGCAGAACAGGTGGTCGATCTTTTCGGTGTTGAATCGATAGAGCGTCAGGTTGTCCTCACCGCTTGTGAGCGTGAAATTGCTGGCCGGCAGCGATTGCAGTATCCAGCCGACGCGGCGGCAGCGCGAACAATTGCAATCGCCCATGCTGTCCAGCGCGGTCACGGCGGTGTAACGCACCGCGCCGCAATGGCATTGTCCTTCATATGTCCTGGCATCAGACATTATCGGTCCTCCTAAATATCGAAATAGAACAAACAAAGAACATGCGCGGCGGAGAGTCAAGGCAATGCTGGCTAGCGTCACCCTCGACATGTCAGCGCTGCTTGGGCTAGAAGGCGGATAACCTTTGCCCACGCCGCCTGCTTGCTGGAGCCCGCCATGGAACGCCTGGATCAGAAACTTGTCACCGTATTCGGCGGGTCCGGCTTTGTCGGCACGCAAGTGGTGCAGGCGTTGGCTCGTGCCGGCCACCGGGTGCGTGTCGCCGTACGCCGGCCGGACCTGGCGGGTCACACCAAAACGCTGGGCGACGTTGGCCAGATCCTGCCCATTCAAGCCAATCTGCGCAACATGCCTTCCATCGAGCGCGCTGTTGCCGGTGCCGATATCGTCATCAATCTGGTTGGCATTGGCATCGAAGGGGGCGCGCAGCGTTTTTCAACCATCAATGAGAGTGGCGCCGGTTCCGTCGCCCGGGCTGCGCGTGCCGCAGGTGTCACGACCCTGGTGCATATGTCCGCCCTCGGGGCCGATACCACGACGGTCAGCGCCTATGCCCAGTCCAAGCTGGCCGGCGAAGCTGCGGTGTTTTCGGCTTTCCCCGAGGCGGTGGTGATCCGCCCGTCCATCCTGTTCGGTCAGGATGATACCTTCTTCAACCGCATGGGCATGATTGCCCGCATGCTGCCCTTCATGCCGGTGATTTCGGGCGACAGCAAATTCCAGCCCGCCTATGTCGGCGACGTTGCCGAGGCGTTTGCGCGGGCCGCTGCCGGCAAGGTCAAGACCGGCCGCATTTACGAGATCGGTGGCCCGGACGTCGAAACCCACAGGGCCCTGCTCGAACGCGTATTGCGTGAAGCTGATCGCAAGCGGCCGATGCTGGATCTGTCGCCTGGCCTGGCCAAGCTGCTGATTTTGCCTATCTCCATCCTGCCCAATCCCTTGCTGACCGCCGATCAGGTCGATCTGCTGGGCTGCGACAATGTCGTCTCCGAACTGGCGATCCGCGAAAAGCGCACCCTGGCGGCCTTCGATGTCGTCCCCACCTCGATGGATTCGATCCTGCCGAGCTATATGTGGCGTTTCCGCAAGCATGGTCAGTTCGACCGCCAGGCGCCCTACGGCAGCGCGGTCTGATCCTACCTATACCTGTTATTGAGACTGAGCCCGCGGAGATGATCCGCGGGCTTTGTCATTTTCACGCCCGTGCTGAGTAGCGGCGCGATCCCGGCATTCACCTGCCAAACTATTCCGTAAGATATATCTTGAATCCGGGCCGATGCGCGCCGATCTCTGTCTCAAGGGCGTTCAAGATATATCGGAGACCGATTATGGGACAGTATTTCAGAGACGGCGAACCCAATTGGCGGCGGCTTGAGGCGATGGCCCGGCGCGGTTGGGGACGCTTCGCCAACATGGCCGAAGACGGCGAGGGATTCTCCAATATGGGCGGTAATTTCCGTATCGGGCGCATGCTCGCCTCGGGTGATCTGCGGTTGGTCGCGCTCTATCTGATCGAGCAGCAGCCGCGTCATGGCTATGACCTGATCAAGGCCGTCGAGGAGCAATCCAAGGGGTTCTATTCGCCCAGTCCCGGCATCGTCTATCCGGCGCTGACTTTCCTCGAAGAGGCCGGCTACGTCACCTCGGCGGTCGATGGCAACAAAAAGCTCTATACCATCACCGATGAAGGCCGCGCGCACTTGGCCGACAATCGGGAAGCCATCGAATCGACCCTGGCCTTCCTCGCCAAGGCCGGCGAACAGGTGAACCGCTTCCGCGAATTTGCCCGTTCCGACTGGCCGTTCAACCGCGAGGGCGGCGAAGGCCCACGCGGTCACGGCCCCGGACATGGCGGTCGTGACCGCGACATTGCCGACGTGCTGCCTGAGGTCAACGATGCGCGGCGTGCGCTCAAGGCCGCTATTCGCAAGGCCAGCACTGGTGATGAAGCCACCCAGCGCCGCCTTGCCGAAATTCTGCGCACGGCCGCCGCCGATATCGACGCCATCGATACCGCCCGTAACGACGACGACATCGACGTCTAGTTGCAGTGGGTGCCCGGAAACGGGCGCCCGCTTTTCGTCTGTGGCCGCTTGCTCCGATCGAGGCGCAGGCGCCACTCGATGTAAATCTGATTGCCCGTCGACGAACTAACATGTTAGTTGTCGGCCATGCAGCAAGCTCCCGTCACGACTCTCGCCCCACCCCCATCCCAGCCGCTTGATCGCCAGGCGGCTGGCGAGCGCGTCGTTGCGCGACTCAAGGGTGTCATCGCCTCCAACAAAATGATGACCGACCCGCTGATGACCTATGCCTGGTCAGGCGACGCCTCGTCCTATCGACTGATTCCAGCGGCGGTCGTCTTCATCAATTCCGAGGACGACGTGCGCGCGGTCATGACGGCGGCACGGGCCGAACGGCTACCGATCACGTTCCGGGCAGCCGGCACATCGCTCTCGGGGCAAGCGGTGACCGATGGCGTACTGGCGGTGTTGGGCGATGGCTGGCGCAAGCTCTCGATCCATCCTGGTGCCGAGCAAATCACCCTGGGACCGGCCATCATCGTGGCCCATGCCAATACGGCACTCAAGCCGTTCAACAAGAAGCTTGGGCCAGATCCGGCGAGCCAGGCCACCTGCAAGATCGGCGGCGTGGTCAACAATAATTCGTCCGGCATGTGCTGCGGCGTTGCCTACAATACCTATCACACAATGGCCCGGCTGCGGATCGTGCTGGCCGACGGAACCATGCTCGATAGCGGCGATGCCGCGTCCTGCGCTGCCTTCCGTGCCAGCCATGCCGATCTGCTGGCAGCGCTGGCGGCACTGCACCATGAGGTCATGGAAGACGCCGACCTCGTCGCGCTGATCCGCCACAAATACCGCATCAAGAACACGGTGGGCTATTCGATCAATGCGCTGGTCGACTACCACGACCCGCTCGATATCCTGATCCACCTGATAGTCGGCTCCGAAGGCACGCTCGGCTTTGTTTCCGAGGTGACCTACAACACCATCCCCGAGCATCCGCACAAGGCAACGGCCCTGGTGCCGTTTCCCGACCCCTATGCCGCGGCCCGTGCCATCATCGAATTGTCCAATGGCGGTGTGCAGACCACTACAGGCGTAACCGCCGCCGAATATATCGAGCGCCGGGCGCTGGCGACGGTGGAGCATCTCGTGCCGCTGGCGCCGCTCCTGCCCTGGCTGACCGAAAGTTCGCCGGCCGTGCTGATCGACGTGGCGGCGCCGACGGCCGAGCAACTGGAAGAGGAGACCGCGCGGACGGTCGATATTCTCCGGCGCAATGGCGCTACCCATATCGATTTTTCCACCGACGAAGCGCGCAGCCACGCGCTTTGGGACGTGCGCAAGGGCTTCTTCACCTCGGGCGGTGCTGCGCGCCCCAAGGGCACTTCAATGCTCACCGAGGATGTGGCGGCCCCGATTGACCGGCTGGCAGAATTCGTCATCGACATGCGCGATCTGCTCGATCGTTATGGCTATGAGGATGCAATCATTTTCGGCCACGCCCTGGCCGGTAACCTGCACTTCCAGATGAGCGACGACTTCTCCGATCCCAAGGCGGCCGACAAGTTCGATCTGTTCAATCAAGAACTCTCGCAACTGGTTTCGGTGCGCTATGGTGGCTCGCTCAAGGCCGAACATGGCACGGGCCGCGCCATTGCGCCCTTTGTCGAGGCGGAATGGGGCAGCAAGGCCTATGCCCTGATGTACCGGATCAAGGAGCTGTTCGATCCCGAATATCTGCTCAATCCGGGGGTATTGCTCAATCGCGACGACAAGGTGCATGTCAAAAACCTCAAGGTCATGCCACTGGCCGATGACCTCGTCGACATGTGCATCGAATGCGGTTTCTGCGAACCGGCCTGCCCCAGCCACCAGATGACGCTGTCGCCGCGCCAGCGCATTGCCGTGACGCGCGAACGGGAACGGCTGCGGCGGAGCGGCGAGGATCCGGCGCGGCTCAAGCGGCTGGATGATGATTTCCAATATGCCGGGCTCGATACCTGCGCCGCCTGCAATCTCTGCTCGCTGCGTTGCCCGGTCGGCATTGAAACCGGCACCATGATTATCGGTCAAAGGACTGAGCGGCGTGGCGATTTTGCCCGTTCGGTGGCCGGCTTTGCCGCGCGCCATACCGGCGGTATCGAGGCGGCCATGCGGGCCGGCGTCGGCCTTGCCGATGTTGCCAAGTCGGTGGTGTCGGCGCCTCTTGTCGAGACCGTCACCGAGACGGCTCGCCGCATCAGCGGCAACCGAATTCCGCGTATTTACAAGGCCTTGAAGCCCGGTCCGGGGGCGCCAAAACTGCCGGAATCGCGTGATGATCCCAAGGCGAGCGGCTTTCCGGTGCCGATCGCTCTGTCCGGGCGGCAGCGGGTTGTCTACTTCCCCAGTTGCGCCACCCGCATGTTCGGGGCGCCTGAAACCGGGCATAACTTGCTGGCTGTACCGGCGGCTATGCTGGCTTTGCTGGCTCGTGCTGGTTTTGACGTGGTCATGCCCGACAATCTCGGTGGCCAATGCTGCGGACAGCCCTTCCAGTCCAAGGGTTTTCCCGAGGAAGCCGCCCGTGTCGGTGGGGCTCTCAACGCCCAATTGGCGACGCTTTCGGGCAATGGTGCTGCTTTGGTGCTGACAGATGCTTCAACCTGCGCCAAGCATCTCAAGGATTTCCCCGGCGCCGCCCCGGTGCTGGATTCCAGCGAGTTCCTGCTGCGTGAAATCCTGCCGCGCCTGACCATTACCCAGAAGCTGCCGGTGGTGGCCGTGCATCACAATTGCTCGGCGCAGCGCCTCAAGGAACAGCCGGCCACCGAAGCCATCGCCCGGGCCTGTGCCGACACGATTGCGGTGCTGTCTTCGGTGACCTGTTGTGGCTATGCCGGCGACAAGGGCCTGTTCGTGCCCGAACTCAATGAACACGCCACCCGCTTTGCCAAACAGGATATCCCCGCCGACTGCACGCTGGGGGTCTCGACGGTCTCGACCTGCGCTTCGGGCCTGTCGGAACATGCCGGCGTGCCGTTTGTCGGACTGGCGAGCCTCCTCGAATATGCGAGCCGCCCGCTGTCGTGATGCGTTTGGATAATCGCCCGCCGGTCATGCTGGGGGCGATTGTCGCGCATGGGGTGACCTCGGCGCACAAACCGGGTAGTGAACAGCCTCAGCAAGCCCCGGATATCCATGACCCTCACTGCCACCATCACCAGCCTCGGCCACAAGGGCGAGGGTGTCGCCGAAATCGACGGCCACAAGGTCTTCGTGCCGCTGGCCCTGCCCGGCGAGACCATCACGCTCGATGCCAATGGCGATCGCGGCACGCTGGTGTCGGTCCTGGCTCCTGCCGCCAATCGGGTTGAGCCGTTTTGCGCGCATTTCGGCGCCTGCGGTGGTTGTCAGCTCCAGCACCTGGATCGACCCAGCTACGAGGCGTTCAAGACCGGCCTGGTCGAAACGCCGCTGCATTTTGCCGGGATCGACACCAAGGTCTCCCGCTTTATCGATGGCGCCGGTGACGGCCGCCGGCGCGCGACGCTGCATGCCCGCGCCGAAGGCGCCGGCTATATGCGGCTGCGTAGCCATCAGGTCCATGATCTGGACGCGTGTCCCATTCTGGTGCCGGGTCTGGCCCGCGCGCCCGAAATCGCGCGCGCCGTACGGCAGGCGGTCGGCGATGCCGATGTCAGTTTCACCGCCAGCCTTTCGGGTCTGGATGTCGTGGTCCGTACCGAAAAAAAGGCCCGCGCCGACCGGCTGATGCCGCTGGTGGCGCGGTTCCGGCTGGCGCGGCTGGCACTCAATGGCGAAATGGTGCTGCAGGCGCAGCCGCCGATCATCGAAATGGGCCGCGCCCGGGTCGAACTGCCCATTGCCAGCTTTCTGCAGGCGACGGCAGCGGCCGAGCAGGTTCTGGCCGATTACGTCGTCAACGCCGTCGGCAAGGCCAAGACGGTGGCTGACCTGTTCTGTGGCATCGGCCCCTTCGCCCTGCGGCTGGCCGAGACCCGGCCGGTCTTTGCCGCCGATAGTGACAAGCCGGGCATTGCGGCGCTCGACAAGGCATGGCGCTTCACCAAGGGTATAAGGGAGATCACCGCCAAGCCGCGCGATCTGTTCCGCGACCCGCTGACCCGCTTCGAGCTGGATCCATTTGAAGCCGTGGTGCTCGATCCGCCGCGGGCCGGCGCGCAGGCCCAGTGCGAACAGCTCTCCATGTCCAAGGTCAAGACCATCGTCATGGTCGCCTGCGATGCCCGCACCTTCGCCCGCGATGCGGCAATTCTGGTCGGTGGCGGCTACAAGCTCAGCGATCTGATCGCGGTCGATCAGTTCACCCAATCCACCCATATCGAGATCGCCGGCACTTTCCGGCGCTGATCACATTGGCGCTCTGGCGCCGATCACGATTGCGGTCGCCGCGCAACCGATGCGCACAAAGCCGCGTTAGCCGGGTTCAACAATCAACAAAACGACTGCGTGGGGCGGGCGTTGTTGTGATCGGAGACTCCATGCTGTTCCTGAAGTTCGCCTTCGCTGCCGGCCTGCTCGTCACTGCGGCAGCCACGCCCGCCTTCGCTCAGGACGCTGCTGCCGCCCCCGAGGCGGCCGTGGCGGTCGATCCGAGCGGCACCTTTGTCGATGAGTACGGCACTTCCTTCCAGTTTTCGCTCTGTGGCGATGGAACGGACCTGTGTGGCGTGCTCACCAATCTCGAAGGTAACTCCGCCACCGAGGAAAACCTGGCCTTTGTCGGCAAACAGGTGATGCAGGCGACCCAGACTGCGGCCAATGAGTGGAAGGGGTCGCTGACTGCCGGTGGTATCAGCGCCGAGGCGACAGTGACCCAGGTTGGTCCCGATACCATCGAAATCCAGGGATGCCGCGCGGCGATCCTCTGCCAGACATTGGCCTATAATCGGGCCTCGTAATCGACATGGAGGATCCCGGGGGCTGGCCCCGGGGTCCCCATGTCAGCAGACGGTGGCAACGCGATCCTTGATCACCTGCAGCACCTCGTCGCCGGGACGTTTCCACCAATTGTCCTGGCTGAAGATCTCGACCTCCTGGGGGCCATGGAAGCCAGCGTCCTCGATCATCCGGCGGATGCCCTTGAGGTCGATCACCCCGTCGCCCATCATGCCGCGATCGAGCAGCATATCCCTGGTCGGCACCAGCCAGTCGCAGATGTGGTGGGCAAAAATCCGGTTCATGCGTCCGGCCCGGGCGATGGCGCGGGCCAGATAGGGGTCCCACCAGACGTGATAGACGTCGATGGCGACGCCGACGGTTTCGCCCAGATTTTCGCAGATATCGAGCGCCTGATCGATGGTGTTCACGCAGGCGCGGTCGGCCGCATACATCGGATGCAGCGGCTCAATGGCAATCTTGACGCCAGAGGCCCGGGCATGCGGCAGCATGGCGGCGATGCCGTCGCTCACCATCTGCCGGGTGCCAACGATATCCTTGCTGGAGCCGGGCAGGCCGCCCACCACCAGCACCAGGCAATCGGCATTGAGCGCCGCAGCCTCGTCGATGGCGCGCAGATTGTCGTCGATCTGGAGCTGCCGGCCGGCGGCGGTTTCAGCCGGGAACATGCCGCCCCGGCAGACCCCGGTGACCTGGATATTGTTGGCCTTGACGATACGGGCGGCCTCATTGAGCCCGATGGCAGCAATCTGGTCGCGCCACGGCGAGATGGCGGTAATGCCGGCGCGCAGGCACCCATCGACCGCCTCGGCAAAGCCCCAGACCTGGCGGGTCGTTGCGAGGTTGAGGGAAATCACTGTGTCCTGGCTCATCGACTTGGCCCTTCACTGCGCTGCGTCAAGTCTTCAGCGTCATTCCCGCGCAGGTGGGAATCCACTCCTGGGTTGGCGCAGGCGGAATGAAGAATGGATTCCCGCCGACGCGGGAATGACGTCGTGGTTGGGCTAGGATGGATGCTCATGCGCCCACTCCATGCACGGCGAGCACCGCGCTCATGCGCTTTGCCGCCAGATCGGGATCAGCCAGGACCCGGGCCTGGTCGGCCAGCCGGAACAATTCGGCCAGATGCTGCAGCGAGCGGGTCGATTGCTGGCCGCCGATCATGGTGAAATGGTCCTGCAACCCATTGAGATAGGCCAGGAACACCACGCCGGTTTTGTAGAATCGCGTCGGCGCGGCGAAGATATGCCGGCTGAGCGGCACGGTCGGCGCCAGCAGGTCGAAGAATTCGTTGTTGTTGCCCTTGCCCAGCGCCGCGAGAGCCGCCGAGGCTGCCGGTGCGATGGCATCGAAAATACCCAGCAGCGCATGCGAATAGCCCTGCTCGTCGCCGGCGATCAGTTCGGCATAGTTGAAGTCGTCGCCGGTATACATCTTGACCGAGGCGGGCAGGCGCCGGCGCATGGCGATCTCTTTTTCTGCCGACAGCAGCGAAATCTTGATGCCATCGACGTTTTTGGCGTTGGCGGCAATGACGTCGAGGCAGACATCCATGGCCGCGTCGTGGTCGATATTGCCCCAATAGCCCTGCAGCGCCGGATCGAACATTTCGCCGAGCCAGTGCATGATCACCGGCTGCTTCACCTGGCTGAGAATGCGGCCATAGACCCGCGCATAATCGTCGGGCGATTTGGCCGCCGCCGCCAGCGCGCGGCTGGCCATCAGGATGACCCGGCCGCCCTGCGCTTCGACAAACCCGACCTGCTCTTCATAGGCGGCAATAATGTCGTCGATGCTCACATCCGGGCCGGGCGTGAGATGATCGGTGCCCGCACCATAGGCGATCAGGGAGTCATCGCGGGTGCGGGCCTCGAGCTGCGAGCGGCGGATCAATTCCTGCGCATCGCTCCAGCTCAGGCCCATGCCGCGCTGTGCGGTGTCCATGGCCTCGGCGACGCCAAGACCGAGGTCCCAGAGGCGGTGGCGGAATTGCAGGGTCGTATCCCAATCGATCGCCGGGGTGAGCCAGGGATCATTATTGGCCAGCGGATCGGCAACCACATGCGCCGCCGCATAGGCGATGCGATTGAAGTCGGTTGCCTTGTGGCGAACGAAGGGAATCGGCGTGCCGGTCAGCGTGTAGGGCGTGATGGATCGGTCGGCATTGGGTAGGTTGATGATGGTCATGGTGACTTCCCCGAAGTCTCAACGAACTGGATGTCACCCCGGCGCAGGCCGGGGTCCATGCTGTGTTCCCTCCCAAAGCCGGATGTCGCTGCTGGTCTTCAGCATGGATTCCGGCCTGCGCTGGAATGACATCGTGGATGGGAGGGCAGGTGACTAGAATTCCAGCTTCGGCACGTCGAGCCAGCGGCGCTCGGCCCAGCTCTTGAGGCCGAGTTCGGCCAGCTGCACGCCCTTGGCGCCGGCCTCGAGGCCATAATCCCAGGGCGCGTCTTCGGCGACGTGGCGGAGGAACATTTCCCACTGCGCCTTGAAGCCATTCTGGGCCGGCCAGTTATCCGGCACTTCTTCCCAATCGGCAAAGAAGTTCATGGTCTGGGGCTGGTCGGGATTCCATACCGGCTTGGGCGTATTGACGCGATGCTGGCTCCAGCATTTATGCAGGCCCGCAACCGCCGAGCCATGGGTGCCATCGACATGGAAGGTCACCAGGTCATCGCGGCGGACGCGGGTGGTCCAGCTCGAATTGATCTGGGCGATCACGCCGCCTTCGAGCTCGAAGGTTGCATAGGCCGCATCGTCGGTATCGGCCTTGTAACGATTGCCCTTTTCGTCGACGCGCTCGGGAATATGGGTGGCGCCGAGGCAGGAGACGGCCTTGACCTCGCCGAAGAGATTGTCCAGCACATAGCGCCAATGGCACAGCATATCGAGAATGATGCCGCCGCCATCGGCCTTGCGATAGTTCCAGCTTGGGCGCTGCGCCTTCTGCCAGTCGCCCTCGAATACCCAATAGCCGAACTCGCCGCGGACCGAGAGGATGTCGCCGAAAAAGCCGCTGTCGCGCAGCATTTTCAACTTCATCAGCCCCGGCAGGAACAGCTTGTCCTGCACGACGCCATGCTTGAGGCCCGAAGCGCGGGCGGTCCTGGCCAGGTTGACGGCGATATCGAGCGAGTCCGAGGTCGGCTTTTCGCAATAGACATGCTTGCCGGCGGCCAGCGCCTTTTCGATCAGGCCAGCGCGCATCAGTGTGGTGCCGGCATCGAAGAACACGCTGTCATCGGGATTGGCAAGGGCCGCGTCGAGATCGCTGCTCCAGCGGGCGATATTGTGCTGCTTGGCCAGCCGCTCGATCTTGTCGGCGTCGCGGCCAACAATGATCGGGTCGACGATCAGCCGGTCGCCATTGCTGAGCGCAATGCCACCCTGATCGCGGATGGCCAGGATCGAGCGCACCAGGTGCTGGTTGTAACCCATGCGCCCGGTTACCCCGTGCATGATCAATCCAAGTCGTTGTTCTGCCAAAGTAAAATCCTCCCGATGCCCGCCTGGCGGTGTAACTGATTAGTTACTTAGGTACACGCAGCTTGGGGAGGTCGTCAAGCGGGCTGCAGCGCGGGCTGCTCGTTCTTTGGTTCTAGTGGCTAGAGGCCGAGCACCATCTTGAGCCCGATCAGCCCGAGAAAGACCAGGATCATCCGGTCAAACGCCTTGCGGCTGAGCTTGCCGGCCAGCCTCTGGCCCAGCGGCATGAAGATCAGGATCGGCACCAGCGCGATCACGCCCTGCAGCATCCATTCCGGCTGCATCACCCCGGCGGCAATCAGGGCGGGGACCTGCACCGTGGCAAACAGCAGGAACATCGCCGAGACCGCAAACACATGGGCGCCGCGATCCAGCGCCATGGCGTGGATGAAGGTGACCCCGATCGGCGCGGAAATGCCGGTAGCCCCCTGCAATATGCCAGCCCCGGTGCCGGCAATCGGCCCGAATCGCTTGGCGGCATCGAGGCCGAGCGACCAATGCGGCGCCAGCAGCCGCAGCACCACATAGGCGAGCAGAATGATCCCCAGGGCCAGCACCAGCACCTGCTCGGGCATTGTGGTCAGCAACCATGTTCCCGTGGCAATGCCAATGGCGCCGCCCACGAGGAACAGCGGCATGAACGCCAGGTGCGGTGATCGCGCTTCGGCGCGAAAGCGCCAGACCTGCCACGCATTGGTCAGGATCAGCGGGATGGTCATCATCCCCACGGCATGTTGTAGTCCGAACGCCGCAGTCAGCACCGGCAAGGCGATCAATGGCAGGCCCATGCCGGTCGCGCCCTTGACGACCGCGCCTGCCGCCAGGGCCGCTGCCATAATCAATGCTGCATTCAGGTCCATCGCGCCCATCCCAATTGCTAACCAGACGGTTCAACCGATAGCGGGCGCGCGCCAGTTTGTCATCCACGACCCGGAAAAGGCGCGGAAAAGGTGCGTTCGACACCAGTCACATATCTAACTGTCCGGTTACTTAATGGTTGACAGCGGGAAATGACGCCCGCAGTCTATGGCAGGGCCAATAACAAATAATCGGTCCCACAACACATCGAGGGAGGATCAAGATGAATCGTGGATTGCGGTTTGTCCTGGCATGCGGCGCGTCGGCGCTCATGCTTGGCACGTCTTTGAGTATCGCGCAGGAATGGAAGCCGGACCGGCCGATCAACCTTATCGTGCCATGGGGCGCCGGCGGCTCCACCGACCAGGTGACCCGCGTCACCGCGCCGATCCTGGCCGAAGCGCTGGGCGTCGATGTCGTGGTGGTCAACCAGCCCGGCGCCTCGGGCGCCATCGGCACCCAGGAAGTGCTCAACAAGGAGCGCGACGGCTATACCTGGACGGCCAATGCCATCGCCAACAACGCCACCTATTCGGTGACCGGGCTCCTCGAAGACACCGATATCGACGACTGGCATATCTACCTGTCGGTCGCCAACGTGCCGGTGGTCAGCGTGCCCGCCGACAGCGAGTTCACCGATTTCGGCCAGTTGCTCGAGGCGCTCAAGACCCGCGGTCCCGAGATCACCATCGCCACGGCCGGGATCACCTCTTCGGGCGGCACGGCGATCGCGGCGCTCGCCGACGAAGCCGATTTTGACTACAACATGATCACCTATGACGGCGGCGGCCCCGCTGCGATTGCCACCGCCTCGGGCGAAGCCATGGCCACCACCCAGCTCGCTGTCGAGCAGACCGAGCTGATCCGCGGTGGCCGCCTCAAGGCGCTGGCCGTGCTGTCCGACCAGCCGCTGCTGCTCGATGGTGTCGATCCGATCCCCCCGATCACTGACTGGTTGCCCGATATGGAACTGGCGCCGGACTATTTCGGCATCTTCATCCCAACCGGCGTGCCCGACGAAGTCGTCGCGACGCTTGACGCCATCTGGGCCGACAAGGTCGCCAATTCCGAGGCGCTCAAGACCTATGCCGAGACCTTCGGCGCGGTGTTCGCCCCCTCCCATGGCGCCAAGGCCCGCGAACTGGCCATGCCCGTGGTGATCCTGGAGGCCTGCTCCTCGGTCGAACGCGGCGAGGCGGTCAATGACCCCTCAACCATCGGCATCGACTGCGCCAGCCGCACCGAAATGGGTAAGTAGCACATCTTCCCGGCCCGGCGGAACGCGCGCCGGGCCGGCTTCTGCGAATTTGGACCGATCATGACCTCTTCCGAAAATGCCGGCGCAGAGCCCGATGAAGGGCCAAGCCCGGCGATGACCCGCGCCGACCTGCTGATGGCCATTGTCTTCATCATCCTGTCGGCCGCTGTGCTTTATGGCTCCTGGACCATGGATCGTCTGGAGGTGCGCCGCATCCATCCGATGACCGTGCCCGGTTTGGTGCCTGGCATGCTGGGGGCCGCCCTGTTGGTCTGCGGCATCGTGTTGGCAATCCGCTCATTGCGCCTGCCGGCCCCCAATGGCTGGGCCGATCTGGCCGCGGCCATCACCTCGGGGGCTGCCGGGCGGGCCGCCGCCGTGCTGGCCCTCGCCCTTGTCTATACGCTGGTACTGGTTGGGCGGGTGCCGTTCTGGCTGGCCACGGGTCTGTTCGTTTTTGCCTTCATCCTGCTGTTCGAGGTGTGGCTGGCCACGCCCCGCCGCGCTCTGCGGCAGTCATTGCCCTGGGCTATCGGCCTGGCAATCGCCACTGCGGGCATCGTCACTTTCGTATTCGAACGCGCCTTCCTGGTGCGACTGCCATGATGGGGGCCTGAGCCATGCTGGACGGACTGGGCATGCTGCTGGGCGGCATCACGCATTTTCTCACGCCACTCTCCCTGTTCAACATCGTCTGGGCGACCTTGCTCGGCATCGTCATTGGCGCGCTTCCCGGCTTGACCGCCACCATGGGGGTCGCCCTGCTGGTGACCCTGACCTACAAGATGGCGCCCGATCAGGCGATCCTGTGCCTGATGTGCATCTATTCGGGGGCGATCTATGGGGGAAGCCGCACGGCGATCCTGCTGGCCATTCCCGGCACGCCCGCCAGCGCGGCGACGACGCTGGATGGTCACCCGCTGGCCCTGCAGGGCAAGGCTGGTCTGGCCATGGGGCTGGCCACCACGTCTTCGGCGCTGGGCACCATTGTCGGTATCGTTGCCCTGGCCCTGATTGCGCCGCTGCTGGCCGAAGCCGCACTCAAGTTTGGCTCCTATGAGTTCTTCTGGCTGGCGCTGTTCGGGGTGGTCATCTCCGGCAAGCTCACGGCCATCGATGACCCGCTCAAGGGCTATATCGCGGGCATACTGGGCTTGATGGTCGCCATGGTGGGCATGGAAACGCTGCACGCGCATCAGCGCTTCACCTTTGGCATCACGGCCCTGGGCGGCGGGGTAGATCTCATCCCCGCCATGGTCGGCGCATTTGGGCTGGCCGAAATTCTGGGCGTGATGAAGCGCTCGGCGCAGGCGCGCATCGTGTCGTCCAGCGATCGCGTCGTTCCCAGGCTCGGCGAAGTTCTCAAATACTGGAAAACCACCCTGCGCTCGGGCCTGATCGGCACCTTTGTCGGCATCGTGCCGGGGGTTGGCGAGGATGTTGGCGCCTGGGCGTCCTATGCCGCGGCCAAGCGCTCCAGCAAGGAAGCCCATCTGTTTGGCAAGGGCAGCCAGGAAGGCCTGATCGCTGCCGAGACGGGCAATTCTGCGGTGGTTCCCGGAGCCATGATCCCCACTTTGACCCTGGCGCTGCCGGGCTCGGCCGCTGCGGCCGTGCTGATCGCAGCCATGTTCATCCATGGCATAAGGCCGGGGCCGTTGCTGATGACCGAAAGCCCCGATGTTCTCTACCAGATCGTTGCCATCCTGCTGTTCTCCACCCTGGCTATTCTGGTTTTCGGCCTGACCTTGACGCGTCCCCTGCTCAAGGTGCTGGCCGTGCCCCGCGAGCGGTTGATGGCGGTGGTCTATGTGCTGTGCGTGGTCGGCTCATTTGCCATCACCCAGCGCATGTTCGATGTCTATGTCATGGTCGGCTTTGGCGTTGTGGGCTTCATCCTGCGCGAAATGCGCTATCCCATGGCGCCGCTGGTTCTGGGTATCATCCTGGGTGACCTGCTCGACCTGAACCTGCGCCGTGGGCTGCTGCTGACCAATGGCGATCCCAGCCCGTTCTTTACCCGCCCGATCAGCGCTGTTATCTGCTTGATCATCGTGCTCACCATCCTCATGTCCATTCCGGCGGTATCCAAGCGTGTCAGAGCCTTCTTCACCCGCGCCGGTGGCGCCAGCTCCGCCTAAGGAGCCGGGCGCGCCCAAGCGCACGCGCAATTCTGCAAGAACCAAGGCAGCCATCCTTGCCTCGGGGCGGGAGGAATTTGCGGCGCGTGGATTTGAAGGCGCGCGGGTCGATGCCATTGCCGATCGGGCCGGGGCCAATAAGCGCCTGCTCTACCATTACTTCGGCAACAAGGAAGAGCTGTACCGCGCCGTGCTGCTCGATGCCTATCAGGAGATCCGCCGCGGCGAGCGCGCGCTGAGCCTTGATCAATATGATCCGGCGCAGGCGATGGACCGTCTGGTGCGCTTCACCTTCCGGCATTTCCTCGCCAATCCATGGTTTCCGCGCCTGCTGGGCACCGAGAATATCGAGAATGCCCGCTTCCTCAAGACCATGCCCGATATCAAGGCGCTGCATTCGCCGCTGGTCGGCCAGATCGCGGCGATCATCGAGCGCGGCAATAGCGCCGGGATCTTCCGCCGGGATGTCGACCCGGTGCAGCTCTATATTTCCATCGCTGCCCTGGGCTTTTTCTACGTGTCCAATACCGCCACGCTGTCGGTGATCTTCGAGCGCGACCTGACCAGCATGGCCATGGTGCAGGAGCGCGAGGCGCACGCCGTGCAGATGGTGCTGGACTACCTCAAGACCCGCGAGGGCTGAGCCGTCCTACCGGGAAGGTGGCGGCAGGATCGCCGCCGCGGCCGCCCGGAGCCGCTCGATCAACTGGGTGACGCGTGGCTCGTCGGATCGCTCCGTTAGCGTATAGATGCCGATCATGCTCTGCCGCGTCGGCTCGGTGACAGTGACTTCGCGCAGCCCGCGCCGGGTGAATTCGCTGGCCATCACCTCGGTATGGCCCAGCACGGCATCGGTCTCGCCGACATAGTCGAGGCAGGCCGCCAGTGAGTTGGATGCGAAGGCAAATTTGGTCTGGTCGAACACCGAGTTGACGGCCCCCGTTCGGCTCCAGTCCTCGAAGAACCGCTGGTGGCGGCTTTCCGGCGGCGAACTGGTCACCGCCGGATAGGCTTCGATTTCGGCAATGCTGCGCGGCGCATCCAGCAAGGGGTGGCCCGCACGCACGAAGTAACTCTGTCCGACCCGGGCCAGCGCAATGAAATGGGTGCCGGTGCGCCGGTTCAGGCCCTCGATCTCGTGCGCGACGAACAGCGAGATGTCGCCGGAGAGCAATTGGTCCATGCAGCGCAATTGATTGCCGAGATGGACATGGATGGGGGCATTGGGAAAAGCCCGGCCATAATCCACCATCATGTCCTTGATGAACAGCGTCCACCACGAATAGCCGCTGCCGATGCTCAAGCCCTGCTCTGCCTTGGCGCGCTGGTTCTCGATACTGCTCAGCGTATTGTCGTAGAGCCGCCGCATCAGCCTGGCGTTTTCATAAAGCGTCTCGCCATAGCGCGTCAGGCTGATGCCGCGCGACGACCGGGTCAGCAATTGCACCCCCAGGGTCTCCTCGAGCTTGCGCATGTTGAAGGTCAGGGTCGGCTGGGTGACGAAGAGTGCGGTCGCCGCGCCGCTGATCGTGCCCGCCTCGGCCACGGCCAGAAACTGATTGAGCAGTTTGTCCAAGATGGTCCTCCCGATCCAGCCATAGATTGTATCTATATTATGCAGCTCATTTCGTATTTTTCTTCTGTTCTGAAATCAGCTTCACTCCGCGTGGGCAAACGGCCGTTCAGTGCCGCCCGGAGGACTATGTGATGGCCGCTGCCGACGCCTGATCGCGGTGCGCCAGTCAGCCCCGGCAACGATACCGGTGCGCCGCCATCACTTCGGGGGGAGTTCAGGGCAAGGTCATTTCCACGCCATAATTCCTCTGTTAGCGTTCTTCCATACAAGATTGTTGTTGACCTTGCATCTTGTATGGTAAGCGTAACTGGATGGTTATATGTTCGGCTTTGCAGCGAGGAATTAGCCCAGATACGGGCGTATCCAGACAATTGACAACGATACAGAACTGAACAATTTTGTAACCAGTTGGTTATTTAGTGACGGGGAGGTCGCTGAATGACAATCCGCTCCGGCGCAGTCGGGCGGCAGCTATTCATGGGAGGAAAACACATGACAATCCGTATCGACCGCCGTCATTTCCTGATGGGAAGCACGGCGCTGCTGGCCGCCGGCGCGGCTGGCGCAATGCCCGCCTGGGCCCAGGACACGCGCATGCGCCTGTTCTTCTGGGGCGGCCAGGACCGTGCCGATCGCACCTATGGGGTCAGCGATCTCTATGCCGCCGGCAATCCGGGCGTCGCCATCGACGGCGAAGTGCTGCCCTGGGGGGATTACTGGCCCAAGCTGGCCACCCAGACCGCCGGTGGCAATGCGCCCGATATCATCCAGATGGATTACCGTTTCATCGTTGAATACGCCAAGCGCAATGCCATTGCCCCACTCGATGACTTTGTCGGCGGCACCCTGACCCTCGACGATTTCGACGCTGACCAGCTCGAAGGCGGCAAGGTCGACGGCAAGCTCTACGGCATCAGCCTGGGCGCCAATTCGGTGGCCATGATGGTCAATACCGCAGCGTTCGAGGAAGCCGGGGTCGAGCCGCCGAACCGCGACACCACCTATGACGACCTGCGCGCCATGGGCGAAGCCTTCAAATCGGCCAATATCCGTGGCGGCATGAAGGTCATCGCCGACGGTTCGGGGACCGAGCCGATGCTGGACAACTGGATTCGCCAGCGCGGCAAGTCGCTCTATACGCCAGAAGGCAAGCTCGGCCTCGATGCCGACGACATGACCGAATGGTTCCAGCTCTGGGCCGGCATGCGCGCCGACGGCATCTGCGTCGATGCCGAAACCCAGGCGCTCGACACCAATGGCCCGCTTGAAAACACCATGATTGCCCTGGGCAAGGCGGCGATGATCCCGTCCAACTCCAACCAGCTGGTGGCCCATCAGGCGATCAACAAGGATCCGCTGACCGTTTCCAGCTATCCGCGCATTGCTGCCGGTGTCGGCGGTGGCCACTATCGCAAGCCCTCGATGTTCTTCTCCATCGGCGGTTCGGGTGCCAACAAGGAAGCGGCGGCATCGTTCATCAGCTTCTTCGTCAACAATCCCGATGCCGGCAAGATCCTGGGCGTCGAGCGCGGCATTCCCTGCTCGGCCGCCGTGCGTGAGGCCATTGCCCCCACGCTGGACGACAAGAGCCAGGTCGCGCTCGATTTCGTCGCCAATCTCGGCGACCTGCTTGGCCCGCTGCCGGCATCCCCGCCGGCCGCAGCCGGCGAGATCGACGTATCGCTGCTGCGCACCATGAGCCAGGAAGTTGCCTTCGGCGCCCGTACGCCCGAAGACGCCGGCCCGGCCTTTGTGCAGGGCGCTACGGAAATTCTCGAACGGGCTTCGTAACCATGACCGCGCGCTCCCTTGCAACCGGCGCTTCCTCAGGGGAGCGCGCGGCCTCGCCTTCAGTCTGGTCCCGCATCTGGCAGAATGATGCCCCGGGCTATCTGTTCCTGCTGCCCTGGTTCATCGGCTTTCTCGGCCTGACCATCGGCCCGATCCTGACCTCGCTCTATCTGAGCTTTACCCATTTCGACCTGCTGACCGCCCCGCGCTGGGCCGGTGCGGACAATTATGTCCGCATGTTCACCAATGACGCCAAGTTCTTCGCCTCGATGCGGGTAACGGTGTTCTTCGTCATCTTCTCGGTGCCGCTCAAGCTGGCTTTCGCACTCGCCGTGGCGCTGCTGCTCAATCGCGGCATGCGCGGTCTGCCGCTCTATCGCGCGCTGTTCTATTTACCGTCCCTGCTGGGGGCGAGCGTTGCCATCGCCATTCTCTGGCGCCAGATCTTTGCCGGCGACGGGCTGGTCAATCAGGTGCTGGCTCTGTTCGGCATCCAGGGCCCAAGCTGGATTTCCAATCCCAATACCTCGCTGTGGACGCTGATCTTCCTCAGCATCTGGCAGTTCGGCTCGCCGATGATCATCTTTCTCGCCGGGCTGCGCCAGATTCCCCAGGACATGTACGAGGCGGCGAGCCTTGATGGCGCCGGTCGGTGGCGCCAGTTCTGGAAGATCACCCTGCCGCTGCTGACCCCGGTCGTGTTCTTCAACGCCATCATCCAGACCATCGAAGCCTTCAAGAGCTTCACCCCCGCCTTCATCATCTCGGGCGGCACCGGCAATCCGATCAATTCGACGCTGTTTTATACGCTCTACCTCTATCAGGAAGCCTTCGGCTATTTCCGCATGGGCTATGCCTCGGCGCTGGCCTGGGTGCTGCTGGCCATTGTCGGCCTGTTCACCGCCTTCTCCTTCCTGACCAGCAAGTATTGGGTGCATTATGACGATTGAACCCATGCGCCTGACCGTCGTCACCGAGACCAATTCGGCCAAGCGCCTGCGCAAGCGCATCTTCTCGGTCGTCGCGCATGTGCTGCTGATCTCAGCCTCGATCGTGATGCTCTATCCGCTGCTCTGGATGCTCTCGGCCTCGTTCCGGCCGGAAAACGAGATCTTCAACGCCACTTCGCTCTGGCCCTCGAGCTGGAGCCTGGATGCCTATTTCCGCGGCTGGAATGGCCTGCGGGTGAGCTTTGGCACCTTCTTCATCAATTCCTTCATCATCTCGATCCTGAGCGTCATCGGCAATGTCGCCGCCTGTTCCATGGCCGCCTTTGCCTTTGCCCGGCTGGAATTCCGCGGCCGCCGCTTCTGGTTCGCCATGATGCTGATGACATTGATGCTGCCCTATCAGGTGACGCTCATTCCCCAATATGTGCTGTTCCTCAATCTCGGTTGGGTCAACACCACGCTGCCGCTGGTCGTGCCGAAATTCCTGGCCGCCGACGCCTTCTTCATCTTCCTGATGGTGCAGTTCTTCCGCGGCATTCCCAAGGAACTGGACGAGGCGGCGGTGATGGATGGCTGCAGCCCCTGGCGCGTCTATTGGAAGATCATGCTGCCGCTCTCGACGCCCGTCCTGGCGACCGCCGCGATCTTCACCTTCATCTGGACCTGGGACGATTTCTTCGGCCCGCTGATCTACCTCAGCGACATGCGCCAATACACGGTCATGCTGGGCCTGCGCAGCTTCACCGACAGCACCGGGCTGTCCGATTACGGCGGCTTGTTCGCCATGTCGGTTCTCAGCCTGGTTCCGATCTTCCTGTTCTTCCTGTTCTTCCAGCGCTTGCTCATTGAGGGCATCGCCACCACCGGTATGAAACGCTAAGCATGTCAAACCTCAAATTCGCCGCCATCGGTATCAATCACGGCCACATCTATGGGCAGGTCGAGTGCCTGCTCCGGGCCGGAGCCGAATTCACCGCCTTCCACGCCATCGAGGATGACCTGGCCGCCGAATTCGGCGCCAAGTTCCCGCAGGCAAAGCGGGTCGCCGATGCATCGGCAATTCTGGAAGACCCCACCATCGCCATCGTGGTGACGGCAGCCATTCCCGGCGACCGCGCGGCCATCTCGATATCAGCGATGCGCCATGGCAAGGATGTGCTGTCGGACAAGCCGGGCATGATCTCGCTGGCCGAACTCGATGCGGTCAAGGCGGCGCAAAAGGAAACCGGGCGCATCTATTCGGTGCTCTATTCCGAGCATTTCGAGGTGCGCAGCACCGTCCGCGCCGGCGAACTGATCGCCGCCGGTGCCATTGGCGAGGTGGTCAATACTGTCGGCCTCGGCCCACATGCCCTCCATAATGGCAAGCGCGCGCCCTGGTTCTTCGATCGGTCGCGCTATGGCGGCATCATCTGCGACATCGCCAGCCACCAGTTCGAACAATTCCTGTTCTTCTCCAATGCCGATGAAGCCGAAGTCATTTCGGCCAGCGTCGCCAACCGCGCCAATCCGCAGACCCCGGGCCTGCAGGATATCGGCGACGTGCATCTCAAGACCCGCACGACCAGCGGCTATATCCGCGTCGATTGGTTCACCCCCAAGGGCCTGCCCACCTGGGGCGATGGCCGCCTGACCATTATCGGCACCGAGGGCTATATCGAGCTGCGCAAATATATCGACATTGCCGGCCGCCCCGGCCAGGACCATCTGTTCCTGGTCGATGGCAAGGGCATGCAGCATATCGACTGCAGCCAGGCCGAACTGCCCTTCGGCCGCCAATTCCTCGCCGATGTGCGCGACCGCACCGAAACCGCCATGCCGCAGGCGCGGTGCTTCAAGGCCATGGAACTGGCCCTCACCGCCCAGGCCCTGGCCGAGCGCGGCACGGAGTGGGCGCGATGAGCAGCATCAAGACCGTCGCCATCGTCGGTTGCGGTATCGGCCGCAGCCATATTGTCGAGGGCTATCTGCCCAATGCCGACAAGTTCAAGGTTCTGGCGATCTGCGACCTCAATACCGAGCGGATGAACGGGTTGGCCGATGAATTCGGCGTTGAACGCCGGGTGGTCAATTTCGATGACCTGCTGACCATGGACGATATCGACATCATCGATATCTGCACCCCTCCGGGCGTACACTATGCGATGGTGATGGCGGCGCTGAAGGCCGGCAAACATGTCGTCTGCGAAAAGCCGCTGGTCGGCTCGCTCGCCCAGGTCGATGAAGTCATTGCCCAGGAGAAACTCTCCAAGGGCATGCTGATGCCGGTGTTCCAATATCGCTTCGGCAATGGCATCGAGCAGGCCAAGGCCATCATCGATGCCGGGATCGCCGGCAAGCCCTATATCGGGACGGTCGAAACGCTGTGGCGCCGCGGGCCCGATTATTATGCTGTGCCCTGGCGCGGCAAATGGGCGACCGAACTCGGTGGCGTGCTGATGACCCATGCCATCCATCCCCATGACATCTTCACCTATCTGATGGGCGACGTGAAACGCCTGTTTGGCCGCGTGGCTACCCGCGTCAATGATATCGAGGTCGAGGATTGCGTTACCGCCAGCGTCGAGCTGGCCAGCGGCGCATTGGGCAGCTTTACCGCCACGCTGGGGTCGGCCGACGAAATCAGCCGCATCCGCCTGGCCTTCGAGAATGTCACCTTCGAGAGCGATCACGCCCCCTATAGTCCGGGTGCCGAGCTGTGGAAGATCCTGCCGCGCAATGACGAGACTGCGCGCAAGATTGCGGAGCTGTTGGCGAACTGGCAGCATGTGGCACCGCGCTTCCAGACCCAGATGGCCCGGTTCCACGATGCGCTGCAGGGACTGGGCCCGCTGCCGGTGACCTCGGCGGATTCGCGCCGGGCACTGGAACTGGTGACGGCCTTCTACCACTCCTCGACCAGTCACGAGGACGTGGAGCTGCCAATTGCTGCCGACCATCCGAAATATCAGAGCTGGGTACCAGCCGCGTTCCGCAAGGCTTAGGGAGAAGCGCCATGGCGACCAGTGTTGTCCTGCAGAAAATCGTCAAGGCCTATGGGGAAGTCCAGGTGGTCCATGGCGTCGACCTGACCATCGAGCCCGGTGAATTCACCGTATTTGTCGGCCCCTCCGGCTGCGGCAAGTCCACCTTGCTGCGCATGATCGCCGGGCTGGAGCCGATTACCGGAGGCGATCTGATCATCGATGGCCAGCGCCTCAATGACGTGCCCGCCGCCAAGCGCGGCATCGCCATGGTGTTCCAGTCCTATGCGCTCTATCCGCATATGAGCGTCTACCAGAACCTGGCTTTCGGGCTGGAGACAGCCAAGCTGCCCAAGGCCGAGATCGCCGTGCGGGTGCAGCGCGCCGCTGAAATCCTGCGCATCGAACCGCTGCTGCAGCGCAAGCCCAAGCAGCTGTCCGGTGGCCAGCGCCAGCGCGTTGCCATCGGCCGCGCCATTGTGCGCGAGCCCAAGATCTTTCTGTTCGATGAGCCGCTATCCAACCTCGATGCCGAACTGCGCGTGCAGATGCGCGTCGAAATTGCCAAGCTGCACAATGACCTCGGCAATACCATGATCTATGTGACCCATGATCAGGTCGAGGCCATGACCATGGCCGACAAGATCGTGGTGCTGCGCGCCGGGGTGATCGAGCAGGCCGGCCCGCCGCTGGAGCTCTACAACAATCCGCGCAATATCTTCGTGGCCGGCTTTATCGGCTCGCCCAAGATGAATTTCCTCAAGGCCAATATCGAGGGCAGCGACGCGACTTCGACCCGCCTCGCCACCTCGACCGACGTCTTTACCCTGCCGCGGCCCACTTCCGGCGCCGCCGGCAGTGCGGCAACGCTGGGCGTGCGGCCCGAGCACATCACCATCACTCCCGGCAGCGGGCTGAAGCTGGCCGATGTGCGGGTGGATCTGGTGGAAAATCTCGGTGGCCAGACCCTGCTCTATACGACGGCGGCCGATGGCCAGACCCTGACCATCATGCTGGAAGGCCAGCTTCAGGTGGAACTCGGCTCAACCGTCACCGCCCATATCGACCCGGCGCGCCTGCATATTTTCAATGCCGAGGGGAATGCGATCTAGGTCGGCTTGGGCGCGTATCGACCGGATTGGTCTTATGCGCCACGCGTTCGAAATACCTCCGCGCTGCGGACGCACACCGCGCTGCCCTCGGGCTTGACCCGAGGGCCTGTCGGTTTAGCCACTGACTGTCGAGCGGGTGGAGAGTGGCCCTCGGGTCAAGCCCGAGGGCAGCGCGGTGGGTGGGAAGGCTTCGGACAAAGCCCCGGAAACCGCGCTCGCGTCCTCCCCTCGATCTGATTAACTCGAGCGCCCCGTCGAAATGACGCGTCCTCGTTCGTCACTGCTGCAGAGCAGAGGTGCGGCGAGGAGCGGGCATGCCCGGCACGATCATCGGGGACAACAATGGCAGGGACCGCCAGCGCATTGGAGCGCCGGCGACCTCGTCGCGGCTAGCCTTTCTGCGCGGCCTTGCTCTCGATAAACACAGCAAGACCATCCAGCACCCGCTCCAGCCCGAAGGCAAAGGCGCCGATGGGGTCGTGGGCGCCATAGGTTTCGCCGGCAACCGCCCCCACCCGCGACAGCACCGGATAGGGCGAAAAGTCGACCGTTTCGAGAAACGGGGCGACCCGGTGCCACCATTCATTATCGGTCATCCCGGTCAGCTCCTTGACCATCTTTTCGCGGGCGGCATCGCGCACCGCGCCATGCACATAGCTGGTGATCAGCGTGAAGGCGTGGTCCATTTCCAGGTCGGTCAGGCCCAGACCCTCCAATGCCCGCAGCGCGATCTCGGCCGCCATCATCGTATTGGGCCCCAGCACCGGGCGATGCGTGGCCAGATGCAGCACCCAGGGGTGGCGCATATAGAAGGCGCGATGCTCGTGCGCGATGAAGGCGAGGTTGCGCCGCCAGTGCTCCGGCTCGAACTCCGGAATTTCGGTCAGCCCGGCGCCGGTCACAGCGTCCAGCATCAGATCGAGCAGCTCGGCCTTGCCGGGAATGTGGGTGTAGAACGACATTGGCGAAATGCCCACGGCATCGGCGACCCGGCGCGTGCTGACGGCATCGAGCCCCTCGGCATCGGCAATAGAGACGGCCGCCGCGACCAGCTCCGCCACGCTGGCCTTGGCCTTGGGGCCGCGCCTGGGGGCTTCCATGCGACCCCACATCAGCTGCAGCGATTTTACCGGGTCGCCCCGGCCGGCGATGTCCTCGGCCATCCACCATCCTTTTTAACTCTTTACATCGTACGGAGTTATGCTAAACAACGTACACCGCACATAGTTATCGGCAATATGCCGTCCTGTCGAGTTTTACCGCGCCACGCCACCTGCTGACAGCGCCTGTCAGCAGGCCTGGATCATGCTGTGCGCAATCTGGAGGAAACCTATGATCAAAGCCCGCGACCTGACGCGCAGTTTCAAAACCAAGGCCGGCATTGTCGAGGCGGTTCGTGGCCTCAGCCTCGATGTGGCCGAAGGCGAGCTGGTGGCGTTTCTTGGCCCCAACGGCGCTGGCAAATCCACCTCGGTGCGCATGCTGACCACGTTGCTGCCGCTCAGTTCCGGCCAAGCCACGGTCGGCGGCCATGACGTGGCGCGCGAACCGGCGGCGGTGCGCCGCAAGATTGGCTATGTCGGGCAGGGCACCGGCTCGGGTCCCTATCACCGGGTGCGCGACGAACTGGTGACGCAGGGCCAGGCCCAGCGCATGCGCCAGCGCGATGCCCGCAGGCGCGCCGACGACCTGCTCGGCATGCTTGAACTCGATGGCCTGGCCGATCGTGACTGCGCCTCGCTGTCGGGCGGGCAGAAGCGGCGGCTCGATGTGGCGCTGGGGCTGATGCATACGCCACCGATCCTGTTTCTCGATGAGCCATCCACCGGGTTGGACCCCCATAGCCGGGCGAACCTGTGGGAACACATCACCCGGCTGCGCCAGCACAGCGGCATGACCATTTTCCTCACCACCCATTATCTCGACGAGGCGGACATCATGGCCGAACGGGTGATGATCATGGATCATGGGGTGATGATCGCCGACGATACTCCAGCCCGGCTCAAGGCTGACCTGGCTGGTGATACCATCCGGATCAGCGTCTTGTGCGAGGATCAGGCGGCCAGCGCCGCCGAGATTGCCCAGAACCTGCCTGGAGCGCGTCAGACCTCCGCCGATCGGCGTGATGTGGCGGTGACGCTGCCCGATGGGACGGCGCTGCTGCCCGAGTTTATCCGGCGCCTGCATGACGCCGGCATCGAGGCGATGACCGCCTCGGTCAAAAGCCCAACCCTCGACGACGTGTTTCTGGGCCTCACCGGGCGCTCGCTGCGCGAGACCGCCGCCGCCTGAGCCGCCATTCCTAGCAAGAGATCCGCCATGAGCTTTATTACCGATACGGGTATCGCCTTCCGCCGCGAGATCACGCCCACCATCCGCAGCTGGTATTACATCGCCTTCGGGCTGGTGCAGCCGCTGCTCTATCTCGGCCTGTTCGTGCCGCTGCTCGGCACCATGCCCGGCGCCGAGAGTGCAGGCATATCGCCACTGCAATGGTTTGTGCCCGGCATGGTGGTCATGCTGGTGCTGTTCACCACCGTGACCTGTGGCTGGTCGCTGACCGAGGAATTGCTGTCCGGCTCGTTCGAGCGGCTACTGGCGACGCCGATGAGCCGGCCGGCCATCATGGTCGGCCGGGCGTTGAAGGAACTGGCGCCACTGCTGGTCCAGGCGCTGCTGGTCATCCTGATCGCCGCCCCGTTCGGGCTGCAGCTCTACCCGTTGCCCATGCTGCTCGGCCTCCTGCTCTTGCTGGTCTTCGGTGTCGGCGTCGCCGCGCTGTCCTATGCATTGGCCATTGCCAGCAAGCGCGATGGTTCGCTGTTCTACATGGTCACCCATTCCATCTCACTGCCGATGATGCTGCTGGGCGGGGTGCTGCTGCCGATGACCAATGCCCCGCAATGGTTGTTCATCGCTTCGCGGTTCAATCCGCTGACCTATCTGGTCGAGGCCGAGCGGGCGCTGTTCCTCGGCAATATAGCCGACCCCGCCGTGCTCTATGGCACGCTGGTGGCTGTCGCGGTCGCGGCGCTTGGTCTGGCGGTCGGAGTGCAGCAGATTCGCCGGGCTTCGCTCTAGGCTTGACTCACTCATAGCTTGATGGCTATGTATAATCCATAGCCACTGAGGTATGAATTAAAATGGTGAATGCCCAGGACGTGCTTTTCAAGACTCTCGCCGACCCAACCCGGCGCGCTCTCTTTGAGCGGCTCTGCCGCGAAGGCGAGGTGACAGTGACCGCGCTGACCAGCGAGGCCGGCGTCTCCCAGCCGGTGGTGTCGAGGCATCTGGGGGTGCTCAGGCAGGCCGGGCTTGTGCGCGGCCGCCAGGATGGGCGCCAGACTCATTATAGTGCCGACCTTTCGGCGCTGGCCCCGCTGGCCGACTGGACCAAGGAAATGACCGGCTTTTGGGAAAACCGGCTCGACCGCTTCGAAGACCTGCTGAAAAGGATGGACCAGTGAGCGAGGACAAGAATGCGCCCGGTGATGTCGTGCTGCTGTCGGGCGGCAATCCGCAGATTCCGATGGGCTATGGCGATGCGGTGGTCGAAGCCTATCTGGCCGCCATGCCGGGCTGGAAACAGCGTGTCGGGCGCCAGCTCGATGCCATCATCACCAGGACTGTGCCTGGCGTGCTGAAGGCGGTGAAGTGGAACACCCCAATGTATGGCGTCGAGGAGCACCACTACTTCCTCGGTTTCCACTGCCTGACCAAATACGTGAAGGTCTCCTTCATGCGCGGTGCCGAACTGGTGCCGCTGCCGCCCGGCACCTCCAAGCAGGCTGCCGGGCGCTATCTCGATATCCATGAAGCCGACAGCATTGATGAGGCCCAGTTTGCCGACTGGGTGCAACAGGCCAGCTTTTTGCCTGGCGACAAATTGTGAGCGCGTGAGATGCCCAAAGCCACAGCAGCCGGCGACCAAAGCCTCGCCCCATCCCATATCGATAACAGGATTGCCGAACTCGGCGGCTGGCGCGGCGAGATGCTCGCCCGCATCCGCGCGCTGATCCATGCGGCCGATCCCGATGTGATCGAGGAATGGAAATGGAACAATCCGGTCTGGTCGCATGGCGGCATCGTCTGCACCGGCGAAAGCTACAAGGCCGCGATCAAGACCACATTCCCCAAAGGCGCCAGCCTGCCTGATCCCAATGGCCTGTTCAATTCCAGCCTGACCGGCGGCACCCGCCGGGCCATCGACTTCCGCGAGGGCGACGAAATCGATGCGGCCGCCTTCAAGGCGCTGATCCGCGCTGCCATCGCGCTCAACACCGCATCTGACCACCAGAGGACAAAGCCATGACCGAACCCGTCCCCGCAATCCGTACCGTCATTGTCGAGCGCGAGATTGCCTACCCGCCCGAAAAGATCTGGCGGGCGCTGACCCAGCCGCATCTGATCGCCGAATGGCTGATGCAGAGCGACTTCAAGCCATCCGTTGGCCACAGCTTCCGCTTCAGCGCCGACTGGGGCGGGGTGGATTGTCAGGTCAAGGCGGTCGAGCCGCACAAGACACTCTCGTATAGCTGGGACGCCTTCGGGCTCGAAAGCATTGTCACCTGGACGCTGACCCCCACCGAAACCGGTACGCGCCTGCGCATGGAGCAGGCCGGGTTCCGCCCCGATCAGGAAGAAGCCTTCCAGGGCGCCAGCTATGCCTGGCCGGCCTATTTCACCGCGATGGAAAAGGTGCTGGCTCGGACCGAATAGCACCAGCTTCCGTCCCACTTGTTCAAGTCAGGCACCTGGCGGTCTTCCGTCCGGTGCCTTTCCCGATCTCATGGAGCCCAAACCGTGCAGCACGATATCTACGGCGCGATCAGGATTCGCGGTGCCCGCGAGAACAATCTCAAATCCATATCGCTTGATATTCCCAAGCGGCAGATCACCGTTTTCACCGGCGTGTCCGGTTCGGGCAAATCCTCGCTGGTCTTTGGCACCATCGCTGCCGAAAGCCAGCGGCTGATCAACGAAACCTATCCCGCTTTCGTGCAGCAGTTCATGCCCCATTATGGCCAGCCCGATGCCGACCAGCTTGAGAACATCTCGGCCGCCATCATCGTTGACCAGCAGCGGTTGGGCGGCAACTCCCGCTCGACGGTGGCGACGGTCACCGACGCGGCGCAGATGCTGCGAGTACTGTTCAGCCGTCTGGCCGAGCCAAAGCTGGGCTCGCCCAATCTCTATTCCTATAACGACCCGCGCGGCATGTGCCCCGATTGCGAAGGCATCGGCCAGGTGGCGGCGATGGACATGACAGCGGTGATCGACGAGACCCGCTCGCTGCGCGATGGCGCGCTGCTGCCCAAGGGCTTCGAGGTCGATAGCTGGTGGGCGGGCGCCTATTTCAATGCCGGCCTGTTCGATATCGACAAGCCGGTCAGGGATTTTACCGCCGAGGAGCGCGAGATGCTCTTCAATCTCGATGATGGCCGCAAGGTCAAGGTCGGCAAGATCAACATCACCTATGAGGGCGTTGTCGCCAAACTGAAGAAGGGGCTGGGCTCCAAGGACCCCGAATCGCTGCAGCCCCATATGCGGGCCGAATATGACCGCATCTTCACCCGCGCCCTTTGCCCCGCCTGTCATGGTGCAAGGCTCAACCAGCAGGCGCTGGCCAGCAGGATAGAAGGTCACAACATCGCCGAGCTTTCGGCCATGCAGGTCAGCGAGCTGGCCAAGCTGGTGCGGGCCATCGCGGCGCCGCAGGTTGGCCCGATGCTGGAGGCGCTGGCGCTGCGGCTGGAAAACCTCGTGACCATCGGGCTGGGCTATCTGAGCCTCGATCGGGAAAGCTCGACGCTCTCGGGTGGCGAGAGCCAGCGCGTCAAGATGGTCCGTCATCTCGGCTCATCGCTGACCGATATCACTTACATCTTCGATGAGCCCTCGGTGGGGCTGCATCCGCATGATGTCGGTCGGCTGGCTGGGCTGATGCAGCAGCTGCGCGACAAGGGCAATACTGTGCTGATCGTCGAGCACAAGCCCGACATGATCGCCATTGCCGATCATGTGGTCGATATGGGGCCCTTTGCCGGCTCCAGGGGTGGCGAGGTGGTCTATGAGGGCGATTATGCCGGACTGCTCACGTCGGGCACGCTGACCGGCGACCACATGAGCAAGCACCAGGCTATCAAGGGCAAGGTGCGCCCGGCCATGGGCGAACTCAAGATCGCTCATGCCGTGCTCAATAATCTGCGCGATGTATCAGTCTCTATCCCGATGGGCGTTTTGACGGCGGTGACCGGCGTGGCCGGCTCGGGAAAATCGTCATTGATCCAGGGCTGCCTGCCCAAGGCCTATCCCGACACCATCATCATCGACCAGAACCTGGCTCGTGGTTCGCGCCGCTCCAATACGGCGACCTATACCGGCATTCTCGACAATGTCCGCAAGGCCTTCGCCAAGGCCAATGGTGTCGACGCGGCTTTGTTCTCGGCCAATTCCAAGGGTGCCTGCCCCGACTGCAATGGCCTGGGTGTCATCTATACCGATCTGGCCCATCTCGATCCGATGGTCACCACCTGCGAGACCTGCGAGGGCAAGCGCTTCACCGCTGAGGTGCTGGAGCACCAGCTGCGCGGCAAATCCATCAGCGATGTCTATGAGATGAGCATTGCCGATGCGGTGGGGTTTTTCACCGAGGCACCCATCGCCAGGATTCTGCGGGGGCTCGAGGATGTGGGGCTGGGCTACCTCACGCTGGGCCAGCCACTCTCGACGCTATCGGGAGGCGAACGGCAGCGCCTCAAGCTCGCCGCCGAACTGGGCAAGACCGGCAATATCTATGTGCTGGATGAGCCGACCACCGGGCTGCACATGAATGACGTCGATACACTGATCGGGTTGTTCGACCGGCTGGTCGAGGCCGGCTCCACGGTCATCGTCATCGAGCACAATCTGGATGTGATCTCGCGCGCTGACTGGGTGATCGATCTCGGCCCCGGCGCCGGACAGGATGGCGGCCGCATTCAGTTTGAAGGACCGCCGGCAGACCTCGCCGCGCACAAGGGTTCGTTGACCGGCCAGCATCTGGCCGCCCGCAACGGCCGCTGACGCCAACGCCGCTTCCCGGACCCATCAGGGCCGGGACGCTGGCGGCGTTTCAATATCGGAAAAACAAAAAGGGTCCCGAAGGACCCTTTGTTTCTCAAGGCTTGCCGGCCTTTGAGAATTTGGAGCGGGCGATGGGATTCGAACCCACGACCCTAACCTTGGCAAGGTTATGCTCTACCCCTGAGCTACACCCGCGCTCCACACGGTGCACTGCCTTGGCAGCGCCCCGATGCGCGCCTATATGCCCAATCACTTGCCTGATTGCAACCCATAATCTTTCGTCACGACATCTTCCCGACAGCTTCACGTGTCAGGGGCTTGTCATGGCGGGGTTTGGGGGCGCAAAAAGGCACTCAAAACGCCCGGAACGCCTAGCTGTAGAGGCCATGCTCAATGACAATTCAAATCAATGGCGCTGCCAGCGCTGCTCCCGCCAACCCGCCAGCCGGGGCGCTTATCCGCGATTCGTCGGATCACAATTTTAAGGTCGACGTCATCGATGCATCGCAGGAAACCCCGGTTCTGGTGGATTTCTGGGCGCCATGGTGCGGTCCGTGCCGGGCTTTGACCCCGGCGCTGGAAAAAGTGGTGACCGAAAAAGCCGGCAAGATTCGGCTGATCAAGATCAATATCGACGAAAACCCGCAGATTGCCGGGCAATTGGGCATTCAATCCATCCCGGCGGTGTTTGCGTTTTCCGGTGGCCGTCCGGTTGATGGCTTCATGGGGGCCATGCCCGAGGGCGAAGTGCGCCGATTCGCCGACAAGGTGATTGCCGGGGCGCCTGAGCCGGCGCCGGCCGAAGGCTCGATGGAAGAGCAGATCGCCGCTGCCGCCCTGGCGGCCAATGAGGCCTTCCAGGCTGGCGATCTCGGCCGTGCCGCCCAGATTTACGGCATGGTGCTGCAGCATATGCCCGACCACACCGAATCACTGATCGGCCTCGCCCGGGTCTATCTGGCCGCCGGTGAAGCCGAGCAGGCGCAGGCCACGCTGGATATGGTGCCCGAAGACGCCCGCAAGGGTGATGACTATGCGCTTGTCGCCAATTCGATTCGCCTGTTGGGGGAGGCCGAAGGCCTTTCGGAGGCCGCGACCCTTGAGGCCGCCATCGCCGCCAATCCCGATGACCACCAGGCCCGCTTCGACCTGGCCGTCGTGCTCAATGCCGAAGGCCGGCATCTGGAAGCGGCCGAATCACTGATCGCCGTGATCAAGCGCGACCGCGCCTGGAATGAAGACGGCGCCCGCAAGAAGCTGATTGAATTGTTCGACGCCTGGGGTCCCAAGGATCCTGCCACCCTCAAGGGCCGCCGTCTGCTTTCGGCGGCGCTGTTCTCCTAGGAGGCAAATATGTTGAAGCGCCCCGCATCACCCACTGACCTGCCCAGGAGCGTACCGGTTTTTCCGCTGACCGGGGCGCTGTTGCTGCCGTTTTCGCATCGCCCGCTCAATGTGTTCGAGCCGCGCTATGTCGAAATGGTCGACGCGGCCTTGCGGGGCGATCGCCTGATCGGGCTGATCCAGCCCGAGGATACTTCCGAGGAAAGCCCCAAGGGGCGCAGTCCGCTGCAGCGAATCGGTTGTCTCGGCCGCATCACCCATTTCGAGGAGAGCGGCGAGGGCCGCTACTTCATCATCCTCGAGGGCGTGACCCGCTTCCGGCTGGCCCATGAGCTGACGGTGATGACGCCCTATCGGCAATGCGTGATCGATGCGAGCCAGTTCGCCTCCGACTTCACCCGCAATTTCGGCGAGGAGGCGGTGGACCGCGAGCGCGTGGTCAAGATGATGCGCGACTATGCCGAATTCGCCAATATCGATCTCAACTGGGAAGAGATCGAGCGTACCGGCACCGCCGACCTGGTCAATTTCTGCTGCATGGTGTCGCCCTATGGCGCCGCCGAAAAACAGGTGCTGCTGGAAGCGGCGACGCTGGAGGACCGGGCGGAAACCCTGATCGCCATGACCGAATATGAAATGGCTCGTGGGGGCAGCGGCGCGGCGCCGCTCAACTGATGAGTGCGCCCAATAGCCCGGCCGAAGCGCGTCATGTTCTGGATGTCAAAACCCTCGAAATCCTGGTCTGCCCGCTGACCAAGACCCGGCTGAGCTTTTCGGCTGACCGGAGCGAACTGATCTCGGTGGCCGGCCGCCTGGCCTTTCCCATCATCAAGGGCGTGCCGCTCCTGAGCCTGGATGAAGCGCGCAGTATCGAGCCCGATGAACTGCGCCTGTTCACCACTCGCCCGCCCGGCGCGGAGTAGATCCTGGCGGCGTGCCAAAGCGCCGGCTGACCCGGATCTGGTAGGAAGCGGCGCCGGCGAGGCCAGGCCTCGAATGCGGTAGTCCGCAAGGTAGAGGTGAGGCTGGGCCTCGCCGGCAGCGACTGGCGCTTGCTACTGTCCCCGGACCTGCGGCGCAGGCCAGATGCCGCTAAACCTTCAGATTAGGACCGTGGCTTGCCGCTGCCGGCAAGGGACACGCTCCCGGGCGGCCGATACAGCCGCCGCCCCGATCCTGTTCACGACCACCGGACGATAGAGGTCACGGTCCACGTTCAGTAACAGCCAGATCGAAGCGACCCCCGATCCAACCAGCCTCCGCGCACCAACCACTCGTCATGATCTCGCTTCGATGCGCGGATGAGGGAGTATAGGCGTGTGGTTTTGGGGCGGGGATAAGTGGGGGTGGTTTTGGGGCTTTGTGCCTCCACACACAGCGTCACCCCGGCGAAAGCCGGGGTCCAGTTTGGGGTGCGGGTAAGGAAACTGGATCCCGGCTTTCGCTGGGATGACGGCCGGGGTGGGGTGGGATGGTGATGCATGGGGGTGAAGTCGTCCCATTTCGTCGGCTGCTTCGGCGTTTGGGATGACCCGCAGCACCCCCACCCTGGCCCTCCCCTCAAGGGGGAGGGGACGCAGACTAATGGTGTGGTGGGGCCCCAATATCGGTCCCATCGTCATTGCCCGGCTTGTCCGGGCAATCCAGCTTTTGGCGAGGTGGATCACCCGGACAAGCCGGGTGATGACGCGGTGGAGGGCGGCGGCGGCAGGCAGAGGCGCTGCGCGCTCTTACCCCGCAAAAACCTAGATCGGCATGCCGGACAAGAGTCGCGGGCCACTGGCGGAGACGCCGGCAGCGGTGCGGATCATCAGGGACTTGAGCGGGCCGGCGCGGTCGACGAGGCCGAGGCCGAAATCGCGCAGGGCGCGGACAGGGGCGACGTCATTGGAGAACAGCCGGTTCATCCCGTCGGTGACCATGGCCATCCCGGCCGTGTCGAGGCGGCGCCAGCTCTGATAGCGCGCCAGCACATCGGCGCTGCCATGATCGAGCCCCAGCCGCACGGCCTCGACAATCACCTCTGCCAGAGCGGCCACGTCCTTGAGGCCCAGATTGAGGCCCTGGCCGGCAATCGGATGCACCACATGGGCCGCATCGCCGATCAGCGCCAGGCGCGGCGCGACGAAGTCGCGCGCAATCTGCAGGCGCAGCGGAAAGCTCATCAGCTTTTCTTCGACCGTAACGGCGCCCAGCGTCGAGCCCATGACCGCTTCGATGGCGGTGGCGAGCGCGTTATCGCCCATGGCCAGGAATTTCGGCGCGTCGGCGCTGGCTTCGGTCCAGACAAGCGACGAGCGATTGCCGGGTAGCGGCAGGCTGGCAAAGGGGCCCGCGGGGCGGAAATGTTCATAGGCGGTGCCGTCATGGGGCAGCGCATGGCCGATTGTGGTGACCAGCCCGGTCTGGCGGTAATCATGGCCGATAACGCCAATCCCGGCCATGCTGCGCAGGCTCGACTGCGCCCCATCGGCGGCGACCACCAGCGGCGCGCTCAGCACGCGGCCATCGGCCAGTGTCACCGAGGCGCTATTGGCGTTAGCGACAAAGCCGCTGATCTCGGCGGGCGCGATAACGCTGATGCTGTCGGCCACCGCGTCGAGCAGGACCTGCCCGCTGACCCGGTTGGGCACCATATGGGCAAAGGCCTCGCCCGGCGCGACATCGCCCTCGAAACTGAGAAATAGCGGGCGGGCAATGTCGCCTTTCCCCGAATCGGTGATCTTCATCGCGGTGATGGCCTGTGCTTCACCCGCCATGGCCTGCCAGACGCCCAGCGCCTCGAACACCCGCCGCACCCCGGCCGCCAAAGCCGAAGCCCGATTATCGCGCGGCACCGAGAGCGGGCGCCGGTCGATCAGCCCGACGCGGATCCCCTTGGCCGAGCGCACCAGCGCCAGCGCCAGGGTCAGCCCGACCGGCCCGCCGCCAACGATCAGCACGTCGAAACTGTCATTTTGTGGGGTCATGGCCGGCACTCCTTTGGCATTACTGTCACAGCGCCCATGCGGCGATGCAAGCGAAGTCGGCGCGGCACTTTGCCTGCCACAATTTTGCACAGCGTCGAAAATGAATGCACACAATTTGTGCATTCATTGGTCGTGTGATCTGCCTGCGGAATCAGCAATTTTGTAAGCATCTGTTTCCAAACAAGTTTTTGGCGGATGTCCGACTTGGCACGGGTTTTGAGTCTAGTTGGGCATTCAGACCAAGCGCCAAGTCGCAAAGGGGCTCACATGAAACTGGTGATAGCAATTATCAAGCCATCACGCCTTGAAGAGGTTCGCCAGGCTCTCAACTCGCTCGACGTCCACGGCATGACCGTGACCGAAGTGAAGGGGTATGGCCGCCAGAAGGGGCATTCCGAAATTTACCGCGGCACCGAATATGCCGTGCATTTCCTGCCCAAGCTCAAAGTGGAAATCGCCGTGGATGACGCCCTCGCCGATGCCGTCTCGACGGCCATCCGCGACAGCGCCCAGACCGGCCGGATCGGCGATGGCAAGATCTTCGTGCTCGATCTCCTCGCCGTCACCCGTATCCGCACCGGCGAGACCGGCGCGGCCGCCCTTTAGCGTCATCCCCATCCCGGAGATCACAAATGATCGCTCTAAAGACATCAAAACTACTCGGGGGTGCGCTGCTGGCCTCTCTCGCGCTGGCGCTGCCGGCACTGGCTCAGGATGCAGCCGCCCCGGCAGCCGCCGTGGTTGAAGAAATTGTTGCCACCGTCGACACCGGCGATACCGCCTGGATGTTCATTTCCACTATCCTGGTCATCCTGATGACCATTCCGGGCCTGGCCCTGTTCTATGGCGGTCTCGTGCGCTCCAAGAACATCCTGTCGGTGCTGACCCAGGTATTTGCCGGCTTTGCCATGATCGCCCTGCTCTGGGTGGCCTATGGCTATTCGCTGGCCTTTGGCGGCCCCAGTGAAGGCGGGCTGTCCGCCTTTATCGGTGACTTCTCCAACCTCTTCCTTGGCGCCACCAGCCCCGATTCGGTCTCCGGCACCATTCCCGAACTGGTCTTCATCTGCTTCCAGCTGACCTTTGCCTGCATCACCGCCACCCTGATCCTGGGCGGCATTGCCGAGCGCATGAAGTTCGGTGCGGTCATGGCCTTCCTGGCGCTGTGGTTCACCTTCTCCTACCTGCCGATCGCCCACATGGTCTGGGCTGCGCCCGGCCTGTTCTTCCAGATGGGGGCGCTCGACTTTGCCGGTGGCACCGTCGTGCACATCAATTCGGGTGTGGCCGCTCTCGTCGCCGCCATCGTGCTCGGGCCGCGCCTGGGCTATATGAAGGAGCCGATTGCGCCCCATAACCTGACCTTCGTGTTCATCGGCGCCTGCCTGCTCTGGGTCGGTTGGTTCGGCTTCAATGCCGGCTCGGCTCTCAGTGCCAATGGCACTGCGGCGCAGGCCTTCCTCAATACCATCACTGCCCCCGCTGCCGGCGCCATCGCCTGGGCCCTGGGCGAAAAGTTCACCCGTGGTCACGCCTCCTCGCTCGGCTTCATGTCGGGTGCGGTGGCAGGCCTTGTCGCCATCACCCCGGCGGCTGGCTTTGCCGGCACCTTTGGTGCCATCGTGCTCGGCTTCATCGCCGGCCTGATCTGCCTGTGGGCGGTGGTCACGCTCAAGCCGCTGCTCAAGTATGACGACAGCCTCGACGTGTTTGGCATCCACGGCATTGGCGGCATTGTCGGTGCGCTCGGCACCGCCATCGTCGCCGCGCCCGCCCTGGGTGGCTTCGGCGCCGAGGACTATTCGATCACCGGCCAGCTGGTGACCCAGATCCTCGCCGTCGCCGTGGCCATCATCTGGTCGGGCGTGGTGACCCTCGTGGCGCTGACCATCGTCAAGGCCATCTTCGGTGGCCTGCGGGTGCCCGAAAGCGCCGAGATCGATGGTCTCGATCTCTCCAGCCATGGCGAGCGCGCCTACAACTAAGCCGACTTTCCGGGCGGCGGTCCTGCTGCCGCCCGGCTCTCCAGTTGATCGTGGCGTGCGGTCCGTGTCCCTCTTGGCCCGCCACAGAGGCTTCCCACTCGCAAACCGCATGGGCCGCACACCACGATCAACCCCTCCCTCCGCGCTGGCATTGGCGTCGGATACTGGGCCCGCCACGCCTTGGCGGGCCCTTTTTATTGCCCCAGAGGGGCCCGGGGCCTGGTTTTTGGCCTCCGGAGCCGATGGTTAGCACGCGATTAACTTCACCCTTCTAGCATGGCCGCACATTGGGCCCGGATTGTCCGGCCCGGTAGAGACTGATGCCCGCCATGCCCACACATCCGACCCCCATGCTCGATGAAGTGCGTTCCGTGCCCCAGCGCGGTTCCCGCAGCGCTGCGCGCCCTGCGGCTGCATCGGCGCCCGCCAGCGCAATCGCCATCCGCATTCCGGTGCGTTTGCTGGGGCTGGTGCTGCTCGGATTGGTCGCGATCTGCCTCATGGCGATGGCCTCCTGGTCGGTCGATGATCCCAGTTTCTCCTATGCCACCGAGAAGTCGCCGGCCAATTGGCTGGGCTTTCCCGGCGCCGCTATTGCCGATGTGCTGTTCCAGGTCTGGGGACTGGCTGCCCTGGTCATGCTGGTGCCGCCCGCCTTGTGGGGCTGGGCCATGGCGCGCAAGCGTCTTCCGCTGCGCATGGGTCTGCGCGCGCTGGCCTGGATCGGCGCGACCATTCTGTCCGCCGGTGTGCTGGCCTTTATTGCCATGCCGGTGACCTGGCCGCTGCCGACCGGCTTGGGCGGCCTGGTTGGCGCCGCCTTCTCCAATCTGGCGACGCTGATTGCCGGCGCTCAAGTGCAGTCGCTGACCGCAACCCTGTTTGCCATCATCATTGCCGCGCCGGCCCTGGCGCTGTTCTGGATCGCCATGGGTCTGGGCTCGACCGTCTCGTCCGAGCCGCAAAAGGCCGCGCCCGCTGCTGCCGGACGCAAGGCCGGCGCTGCTGTCGCCGAACCCGAGGAACGCGAGAGCAATCCCATTGTCGACATCGCGCTCGGCGCCATGGTGCATATGGGCTATTCCCTGCGCACAGCTTTCCGCCGCGCCCGCGCCAGCCATGCCGAGCGCCGCAAGGCCGATGAAGCGCCCTGGCGCGATGAGGATGTCGAGCCAAGCCTCGACGGCCATGCCGCTGCCCCCGAGGAGGCCCGCCGCGAGCCGCAGCTGGCCCCCAGCCAGCGCCGCATCCATGCACCATCGGCTGCACCCGAGCCGGCTTTCGCCTCGCCGCGCATCAATGCGGCGCCGGCCTATGACGATACCGAACTCGACTATCCCGATGAGCCCGACTACGACGACGCCCCCTTCGAGCCCGAAGCGGTTCCTGCGCCGGTGGTCAATCACCGCCAGCAGGGCGATTCGCGCTTCCATCCCGTCGATCCGGCCAAGCCGCGCGTCACCGCGCCGGCCCCCCGCCCGGTGCAGGGGCAGCGCATGCAGCGCGAAGCCCAGGCCTCGTTCCTGGATGAACCCGCAGGCTTTGAGCTGCCGGCCTTGAGCCTGTTGGCCGAGCCACGCCACAAGGGCCCGTCCGAAGAGCATAATCCCGAACGCCTCGAGGCCATGGCCCGTCAGCTCGAGGGCGTGCTCGAAGATTTCGGCGTCAAGGGCGACATCATCAATGTGCGTCCCGGCCCGGTCGTGACCCTGTTCGAGCTGGAGCCGGCCCCCGGCATCAAGTCGAGCCGCGTCATCTCCTTGGCCGACGATATTGCCCGTTCGATGTCAGCCATATCGGCGCGCGTCGCCGTGGTGCCGGGCCGCAATGCCATCGGCATCGAATTGCCCAACCACAATCGCGAGACTGTCTATTTCCGCGAAATGCTGGCCTCCACCGATTTCGAGAAGATGAAGGGCAAGCTGCCTATCTGCCTGGGCAAGACCATTGGCGGCGAACCGGTGATTGCCGATCTCGCCCGCATGCCGCATTTGCTGATTGCCGGTACCACCGGTTCGGGCAAGTCGGTGGGTATCAATACGATGATCCTGTCGCTTCTCTACCAGATGACCCCGGAGCAGTGCCGCCTGATCATGATCGATCCGAAAATGCTCGAGTTGAGCATCTATGATGGCATTCCCCATCTGCTGACCCCGGTTGTCACCGATCCCAACAAGGCGGTGGTCGCGCTCAAATGGGCGGTGCGCGAGATGGAAGATCGCTATCGCAAGATGAGCAAGATCGGCGTCCGCAATATTGACGGCTTCAACCAGCGCGTCAGCGAAGCGGCCAAGGAAGGCAAGACCATCACCCGCACGGTGCAGACCGGCTTCGACCGCGAAACCGGCGAGGCAATCTTCGAGAGCGAGGAATTCAATCTCGAGGTTCTGCCCTATATCGTGGTGATCGTCGACGAAATGGCGGACCTGATGATGGTGGCCGGCAAGGACATCGAAGGCGCCATCCAGCGCCTGGCCCAGATGGCCCGCGCCGCTGGTATTCACATGATCACCGCCACCCAGCGGCCATCGGTGGACGTGATCACCGGTACCATCAAGGCCAACTTCCCCACCCGCGTCTCCTTCCAGGTGACGTCCAAGATCGACAGCCGCACCATTCTGGGCGAGCAGGGCGCCGAGCAGCTGCTGGGCAATGGCGACATGCTCTATATGGCCGGTGGCGGCCGCATCAAGCGTCTGCACGGCCCGTTCGTCTCGGACGGCGAAGTGGAAGCCGTGGTCGCCCATCTCAAGTCGCAGGGGTCGCCCGATTATCTGGAATCGATTACCGCAGAGGACGACGAGGATGGTGGCCCCGGCGCCGACATGGGCGGCGATGATTATGCCGGCTCGGGCGACGAGCTCTATGACAAGGCGGTCCATATCGTTCTGAGCGACAAGAAGGCGTCCACCTCCTATATCCAGCGCCGCCTGGCCATCGGCTACAACAAGGCCGCGACGCTGATCGAGCGCATGGAACGCGAGGGCGTCATCAGCCAGGCCAACCATGCCGGCAAGCGCGAAATCCTGGTCGGTTCGGACTAGGTTCTGAACTCATAAACGGGATTCCCGATTAGGCGCCATCGTGATTCACTCTCCAGGCTAATCGGAGGGTGCGATGGCGCGATTTGAT
>NZ_FQVC01000003.1 GCF_900128975.1 Devosia limi DSM 17137
TGGGGGATGGTTACGTGGGCAACAAAGAGAAGCGCATACGGAGTGGGCCCCCATCCCCCTTGAGGGGGCGGGGATGGGGTTTGTCGGGTAGCGGCCTCGATCACGATTTCATTTGCCGGGCTGCCCATGGGCCTGACCCGTGAGTCCCTGCCAGCGCGTGCCGTGGGGATAGTGGCCCACGGGTCAGGCCCGTGGGCAGCGCGGTGGATGGGGTGGGAGGGGGATGAACAACACGATCGGTGTCACACCGGCGGAAGCCGGGGGCCGGTTTGGGATGCCTGCAAAAGGAAACTGGATCCCGGCTTTCGCCGGGATGACGTGGATGGGGTATCTGGCGTCGAGCGGCACGCCCCGGCTAGATCCCGCCATACCAATCGTAGCCGAGGTCTTCCCAGTAGCCGCCCTTGCCGCGGCCGAAGGGGGTGAGGTCGTCGACCAGCTCGATGGTGTGCAGGTATTTGGGCTGCTTGTAGCCCAGCGCCCGTTCGATGCGCAGGCGGATGGGGGCGCCATTGGACACCGGCAGCACGGCGTCGTTGAGGCCATAGCTGAGGATGGTCTGGGGGTGGTAGGCGTCGATCAGGTCGGAGCTGGAATAATAGAGGATGTCCCCGGTCAGCGTGCGCTGGATATTGTCGTAGCAGTGGTAGACGCAGAACCGGGCGCCGGGTTTGACCCCGGCCTGGTCGAGCACCCCACCCAAAGGCGTGCCGCTCCATTTGGCAATGCAGCTCCAGCCTTCGACGCAATCGTGGCGGGTGATCTGGCTGCGCGCCGGCATATTGCGCAATTCATCGAGCGAAAAGCTCACCTCGCGCTCGACCATGCCTTTGACGGTCAAGCGGTAATCGGCGAAATTCTGGTTCTTGAGGAACATATACTCCGCCGTGGTCGGATCGGTGGAGCCGTTGGGGCGCTGGCCCTGGCGGATTTCGCTGGGTGCATATTCGCGCGCCAGGGTCTGCGCGCCAATCAGCCGGCGCTGCACCTGATAGGTCAGCACATTGGCCTGCTCCAGGACGGCGCGTACCTGATTGTCGCGCTGGCCGAGAAAATCGAACTGGTCGCACCCCGCCAGCACCAGGCCCGAAGCCGCAGTGGCCGAGACGCCGAGGAACTGACGGCGATTGATATTGAAGCCGCTCATGGCTTGTCTCCCGCGCTGGTGGGGGTGCCGGGGCTGGCGCGATACCAGCCGGTGATCATCGAGCGCAATTCATTGAGCGGCCCGGCGGCCAGCACCATGATGATGTGCACAATGAAGAAGGCGACCAGCAACACCATGACGCCGAAATGAATGGTGCGCGCCGTCTGCCGCCCGCCGAATAGGTCGAGCAGCCACGGCCAGGCCGCGTCCATGCCCGGGCTCATGGTGAGGCCGGTGAGGATGATCAGCGGGAACAGGATGAAGAACACCCCGAAATAGGCGAGCTTCTGCAGCGGATTATAGCTGCGGCCATGCTTGAAGCGCAGCCTGGCGTGATCGAGCGCATCGCGCGGCAGGCCTTTGATATCCTCGCCCTTGGGGATGATATCGCGCCTTATATGGCCATTAATGAAGCTGGCCAGGAACCAGACGAACAGCGCCGCCACGAACACCCAGCCAAAAAAGAAGTGGACCACACGGCCAGTCGCCAGATCCTGGAACGACGGAATGGTCACCGCCGCCGGAAAACCGCGGAATTGCGGTCGCGCCGCATCGCCGCTCATGCCCAGAACGCCGCTGGTATCGAATTCCTGCCCGAACACCCTGGTGCGACCGCGCGGGCCGGCATCGGTATTGACCGCATAGATTTCCAGCACCGCATTGTCGAACTCGAAGCCCGATTGCTGGCCGATATAGAGCGACGGATGGGCATTGAAAATCTGCAACCCGCTCAGCAGCAGGAAGAACAGCGCAATCGCCCAGATCCAGTGCGTCAACCGGGTGAAGATCGACTGGCGATAGATCAGTGGGCCTTTTTCAGGCGCCGTTCGGCTCACATCGCTCATCATTATCCCCTTGCGCGGCAGGTGCATTCGCCCCGCCACCATAAGCAACGGTAACCGGCGGGACGAATGACAGATATCACTTAAATGTTATTGCTTAGGCGCCATCGCGTCGCCGCCCATAGCCCCCATGGCATCGCCGCCCATTGCCCCCATGGCGCCGTTGTGGACGCCATGGCAGGCATCGGTTGCCGCCTGCATCGCAGCTGGGAAGGTGATTGCGGCGGACTGTTCGAGACAGAGCTTGAGTTCGGCATCGCTCATCATCGGCGCCATGGCATCGGCGGCCGGGGCCATGGCTCCGGCAGGGCTCATCGCATCCTGGGCAAAGGCCGCCGGTGCGGCGGCGAACGACAGGCTGACAAGGGCGGCAAGGGAAAGGCAGCGCAGGGAAAGGGTCATGATCGGCTCCTCGGTTCGACCACGCCCATCCGGCGCGGTTCATGCCCGGTCATTCGTCGCCGCCCCGCCCCGGGTTACAGCTTCACTCGCTCGTGATCGGCAAATCCAGGTTTCGCAAAAATGCGATGTGCATGTAACCTTTGCCCTGCAGGGAGCGAATGATGGTCAATGCAGACTGATTCAACCGAGTTGCGCTTGCGGAACCTGATGCTGGCTTCGCTCGACGGCGACGCTGCGGCATATCGGACACTGCTGGCCGAACTCGGCACGCATCTGCGACCCTATTTCACCCGAAGGCTGACGCCAGCCTTTGCAGCGCAGGCGGAGGACCTCGTGCAGGAGACTCTGCTGGCTATCCACACCCGCCGCATGACCTATGACCGGACGCGCCCGCTTACCGCCTGGCTGCATGCGGTGGCGCATCATAAATTCGTCGACCATGTGCGCCGCCAGTCCATCCGGCTGACCGTGCCGCTGGACGATGACGCCCCCTTCTTCGCACATGATGACAATGCCGATGCGCTGGCCCGCCGCGATCTCTCTGTGGTGCTGGACACCATGCCGGCCCGCACCGGCGACCTCATTCGCCGCACCCGCATCGATGGCGTCTCGGTTGCCGAAGCCGCCGCCGCCCATGGCATGAGCGAGACGGCCGCCAAGGTCTCCATTCACCGGGGGCTTCGATCGCTGGTCGCCCGCTTTGGCGGAGGTGAGAAATGACTGATGAGCTGATCGCGCGTCTGAGCGCTGACCTCAAGCCGGTGCGTCCGCGCGCCATGCAGCGCCTGCTGCTGGGGGCGGTCCTGCTCAGCGCCATCATTGCCATCACCGCGATGATTACATGGTTGGGCCCGCGCGCCGATATCGCCACCGCGCCGATGACCATGATGTTCTGGACCAAGTTCGGCTACACCCTGGCCCTTTCTATTCTGGGCGGGGCGGCAACGCTGGCGCTCGCCCGTCCGGACGGCGTGACGCGCTGGCCCTGGCGCACCGGTCTTGCCCTGCTGGCGCTGCTGCTGGTTGGGGCCGTCATCCAGCTGGCCAGCGCCAGCGCCGAGGAGATGCCGGTGCTGATCCTGGGGGGGACCGCGCTCGTCTGTCCGTGGCGGATCGTGGTGCTGTCGCTGCCGGTGCTGCTGGCAACCATGCTGGCGCTGCGCCGCTTCGCCCCCGCCAATCCGACCCTGGCCGGCTTTGCCGCCGGTATCATGGCCGGCGGCACCGGAGCCTGGGCCTATTCCTTCGCCTGCGGCGAAAACGGCATGATGTTCCTGGCGCTCTGGTACACGCTGGGCATCCTCATTGTCGGCGCGCTGGGCGCCGTGCTCGGCCGGCTGCTGCTGCGCTGGTAGCGGCTAGACCTGCTCGTCGCGCGCCGCCCAGTTGATGCCGCGCCGCAGGATCGTGGCCATTTCGGACACTTCGAACTCCTTGGCCTGATGGCCCAGCGTCGAATGGAACACCCGGCCCGCGCCATGCCGGCGCTTCCACACCACCGGCATCACCACGCCCTCGATCCAGGGCGCGTGTTCGCCGCTGAAAGTGGTTGTCGCCAGCACCTCGTTGGCGGGGTCGACATGCATGTAATACTGCTCGGAGGTATAGGGGAACGACTTGATCCCCGCCATGATCGGATCGTCCGGCTTGGCGATATCGACCGTGTAGTCGACGATATTGCCCGGATGGGCCACCCATTGCCCGCCAACCATGAACTGGTACTCGACCGCATCGCGAAACGCATCGCTCATGCCGCCGTGATGGCCGGCGAGCCCCACGCCGCCCTGCACCGCCCTGGTAAGGTTTTCGACCTCTTCCTTGGCGATCTTGGACATGGTGAAAATCGGGATGATCAGTGACAGATCATGGATCGCCGGATCGGCAAAGGCCGTGGTGTCGGTGGCCATGCGCACCGAAAAGCCGTCCTCGTGCAGCCAGCGGCGATAGATCGCCGCGCATTCTTCGGGTTCGTGCCCTTGCCAGCCGCCATAGACAATCAATGCTGTGCGCATGCCGTACCCCGCCAAATCAAACGGGCGGAGATTAGCGCACTGGGCCGGCTTTGAAACCCCGTCATGCCGCCGCAGCCCCAGGCCGGTACCTGACGGGCCCGACGAATTTGACCAAAAGGTCCACTTTCGCCCGTCACATATTCCTGATTAACTCCTGCCTCAGCGTGCAAGGGCGGGACCGGTTTGGGCGGTCCGACCTGAGAGCGGGACGCCCCGCGCGGACAAGGGAATGCAGTCGAAAATCAACAAGGGATAACAGGGATGAAGAAATTACTTCTCGGCGCCACGGCGCTGACCATGTGCGTCGGGTTTTCCAGCGCGGCCTATGCCGAATTCACACTCAATATCCTGCATATCAACGATTTCCACTCACGCTTCGATCCGATCACCGGCTCGGACTCCAATTGCGACGCCGAGACCGACGCCAAGGGCGAATGCTTCGGCGGCATTGCCCGCCTCAAGACCATTATCGACGACACCCGCGCCAAGTATGATGGCGCCAATTCGCTGCTGCTGTCGGCCGGCGACAACTTCCAGGGCTCGCTCTACTACACCACCTACAAATCCAAGGTCGTTTCGGACTTCTTCAACCAGATGGGCTTCGACGTCGTTGCCACCGGCAACCACGAATTCGATGACGGCCCCGCAGAATTCATGAAATTCATCGAGGCCGCCGAATTCCCCATCATTGGCGGCAATTTCGATGTCACCCGTGACCCCAACCTGGCTGGCAAGATCAAGGGCTCCATCGTCATCGATGTCGGCGGCGAAAAGATCGGCATCATCGGCGCCACCACCGAGGACACCCCTGAAATCGCCTCGACCGAGGACATCGAATTCCACGATGTCATCCAATATGTCCGCGGCGCGTCCGAGGCGCTCGACGCCGCTGGCGTCAACAAGATCATCCTGCTCAGCCATATCGGCTATACTATCGACCAGCAGGTCGCCGCGGCCCTGCCACTGGTCGACGTGATTGTCGGCGGCCACAGCCATACCCTGCTGTCCAACACCGCCGAAGGCGCCGCCGGCCCCTACCCCACCATGGTGACCAATCCCGATGGCGTGGAAGTACCGGTGGTGCAGGCCAACCAATATGGCAAATATCTGGGCGATATCGCCATTACCTGGGATGACAATGGCGTCGTCACCAAGGCCGAGGGCGAGCCGTTCCTGATCGACGCTTCGGTCAAGGCCGACGAGGCCTTCAAGACCGAACTTGCGGCCCTGCTGGGCCCGATCGAGGAAATGACCAGCCAGGTCATCGGCACCACCACCGCGCCGCTCGAAGGCTCGCGTGAAGTCTGCCGCGCCATGGAATGCTCGATGGGCAATCTGCTCGCCGACGCCATCCTGGATCGCGTTGCCAGCCAGGGCGCCACCATCGCCTTCCAGAATGGCGGCGGTATCCGTGCGTCGATCGACGCCGGTGAAATCACCGTCGGCGACGTGCTGACCGTCCTGCCGTTCTCCAATACCCTGGCCACCGTGCAGATCTCGGGCGCCGACGTCATCGAAGCGCTCGAAAACGGCGTCAGCGATGTCGAAAACGGAGCCGGCCGCTTTGCCCAGGTCGCCGGCCTCAAATATTCGTTCGACCTGAAGCAGCCGGCCGGCAGCCGCGTCAGCGACGTGCTGATCAAGGGCGAGGGTGACGCCTGGGTGCCGATCGATGAAGAAGCCACCTACACCATCGTCACCAACAATTACGTGCGTGGCGGCGGCGACGGTTATGGCACTTTTGCCGAAGGCGACAATCCCTATGACTTCGGCCCGCCGCTGGAACAGGTCGTTGCCGAATACATCGCCAAGCTGGGCGGCGAATACACGCCCTATACCGATGGCCGCATCACCGAGATCAAATAGGCTCTACTCCCAGGCCTAAACGGAAGGGGCGCCGCGCGGCGCCCCTTTTTTATGCCTCGATGGTGCCGATCAGACGCGGCGGGCGATCTGGGTCCAGGCCAAAAGGATGATCACTGCACCGACGATCGAGGCGATGAAACCGGCGCCGTCACCCTGCTGATACCAGCCGATGGCCTGCCCCAGCCAGGTCGCCAGCACGGCACCGACAATGCCCAGCACGGTCGTGAGAATAAAGCCGCTCGGCTTGTTGTCGCCCGGGGTGATCCACTTGGCGACCAGCCCTGCGAAGAACCCGACGATGATAGCCCAGAGAATGCTCATGGTGACGCTCCATTTTGATTACCTGGATAAGTCGTAAGTTCTTGGTTTGGTTGCAAGGGGTTGAGGGGTTTCTGTTGAGATGCGCCCGTCGCTGGACGAGATCTCCCAGTCGGCGTCCCCTCCCCCTTGAGGGGAGGGTTAGGGTGGGGGTGCTGCGGTTCTGGCTGGGCTTGGGGTGTGGGGCGGGCGCAGAACCCCCACCCTTGATCCCTCCCCTCAAGGGGGAGGGAGATGACTGCGGGCGTTGGCGTCAGATCAGGCAGCGTCCGCTACTCGTCGCCATCGGTATTTCCGCTGCTTGGTACGATCTCCCAGTCGGTCCCCTCCCCCTTGAGGGGAGGGTTAGGGTGGGGGTGCTGCGGTTCCGGCTGGACTTGGGGTGTGGGGCGGGCGCAGCACCCCCACCCTTGATCCCTCCCCCTCGAGGGGGAGGGAGATGACTGCGGGGTTTGGTGTCGAAGGACACGGCGTCCAGCATCCATCAGACCCGGTGTTCGGTCCGGTCGCGGTCGGTGACGGTGGCGAGGTCGAGCACCTTCTGGATATTGGTGGCGTGGCGGAAACTCGGCTCGAGATTCCGGCCGACGCGGAAGGCTTCGACGAAACGCATGTAATTGGTCGGGACCGGCTCGACGTCCACTTCGGTCCAGGTGCCGGTTTCGATATCGGGACCGCGGCAGGTGACCAGCTTGGACCAGTCGTGGCGGTGCTGGACTTCGACCGAACCCAGCTCGCCATAGATGCGCAGGCGCAGCTCGTTGAAATGGCCGGTGGCCCAGCGCGTCGCGTGGATCACGCCCAGCGCGCCGTTCTCCAGCTGCGCGGTCATGGCAAAACTGTCATTGGCGTCGAGGTCATATTCGCCGATGCGGTTGTTCTCGGCCTTGTCGAAGGTTTCCAGGCGGCAGAACACATTGGAGAAATCACTGCCGGCACCATAGGCGGCGAAATCGAGGATGTGCACGCCGATATCGCCGAGAACGCCGTTGGAGCCGTGCTTCTTGCTGAGGCGCCACAGCCACTGGCTTTCGGTACGCCAATCGCCCCAGGCCTTGCTGACCAGCCAGGACTGCAGATAGCTGGCCTCGAAATGCTTGACCTTGCCGATCTGGCCGGAGGCGACGATTTCGCGCGCCTTCTGCAATTGCGCGACATTGCGATAGGTCAGGTTGACCATGTTGATCAGGCCCAGCCGCTCGGCGGTCTCGGTCATTTCCATCGCCTTGGCATGGTCGGTCGCCAGTGGCTTTTCGCAGAACACATGCTTGCCGGCATTGAGCGCGGCCATGGTGGTCGGATGGTGGATGGAGTCCGGGGTGACATTGGCCACGGCATCGAACTCGCCCCAGGCCAGCGCCGCATCGAGCGAGCCGAAGCCGCGCTCGATATTATGCGCCTGGTTGAACGCCTCGACCCGCGCCGGATCGACGTCGACGCCACCCACCAGGGTTACCCCGTCAATGGCGGCAAAATGTTTGGCATGCTGGTTGGCCATGCCTCCGGTACCCAGAATGAGCAGCCGCATAATCTTATTCCCTGAGCGGCACTGGCCGCGATATTGCCTAAAACGCGGTGTCATGCCGGCGAAGGCCGGCATCCATGCTGCAGACGCACCACGCGTCCCACGCTTTCAGCATGGACCCCGGCCTGCGCCGGGGTGACCCTGTGGTTGGTATCGACTTACTTGAAGCCTTCCTCGCGGCCGTGATGCAGCTTGGGGCCGCGCTCTTCGATCTTTTCGGGGGCTTCGTCGACCGGGGTATTGGGGGCTTCGAGCAGGCCCGGATACTGGTTGGCATTATAGGCCCAGTTGACCGCATTGCGCAGCACGAGGCCGACCGTGTCGTCGTGATAGGTCGGGTAGGTTTCGTGGCCGGGGCGGAAGTAGAAGATATTGCCGGCGCCACGGCGATAGGTCAGGCCGCTCCGGAACACTTCGCCGCCCTGGAACCAGGAGACGAACACCGTTTCCAGCGGCTCGGGCACGCTGAAGGGCTCCCCATACATCTCTTCCATTTCCAGCTCGAAATAGGCCGGCAGGCCTTTGGCGATAGGATGGCCGGGATTGGTGACCCAGAGGCGTTCGCGTTCGCCCGCTTCGCGCCAGTGCAGCGCGCAGGGCGAGCCCATCAGGCGCTTGAAGATCTTGGAGAAATGGCCCGAATGCAGCACGATCAGGCCCATGCCTTCCCAGACCCGCTTGGCGATGCGCTCGACGATCTCGTCCTTGACCTCGCCATGGGCGGCGTGGCCCCACCAGATCAGCACATCGGTATTGGCCAGCGCCTCGACCGAGCAGCCATGCTCGGGGTCCTGCAGGGTGGTCGTCTTGGCCACGATATTGCTGTCGCTCGACAACAGCTTGGCGATCTGGTTGTGCATGCCCGTGGGGTAGTTGTCGGCGACGATCTTGTTTTTCTGCTCGTGAACGTTTTCGCCCCAGACCAGGGTACGGATCGGCATTGTTAGTCTCCTATGGATAGGTGCTGTCTTGTCGCCGCGCAGTCACAGGAGGGAGGCCCGTCCGCCACGGCAATGTCTCGTCGGTGCCGGTCACGGTGCCGACGTCTTTCGGTTCCCGCCAGGCCCCGGATATGTGGTTGGCGAGGTGATTAGAAATGGATCGTGGCAGGCTCGTGACCCCGCCGATCACATTGGCGGGGTGTCATCCCCCCGCCAGAGAGCACGGCGGGCAATGCCCGCCGCTTGCATCAGCGGATCGGCCTGCCGGCCGCATCGAAGCGGTGGATCTTGTCCTCCATCGGCGAGATGTGGACGGTTTCGCCACTGCGATATTCGCTCTTGCCGTCGAGGCGCACGACCACCGGCTCCTCGGTGCCCATCTCGAGATAGACATAGCTGTCGGCCCCCAGATTTTCGGTGTGGATCACCTGCCCGCTCCAGACGCCATCGCTGGGCTTGATCACCAGGTGCTCGCCGCGAATGCCGACGGTGCTGGCCCCGAACGGCTCGGCATGGCTGCCGCCGATGAAGTTCATCTTGGGCGAGCCGATGAAGCCGGCCACGAACATCGAGTCCGGGCGCTCATAGAGCTCCATCGGCGTGCCGACCTGCTCGATAATACCATCGCGCAACACGCAGATGCGGTCGGCCAGGGTCATGGCCTCCACCTGATCGTGGGTCACATAGACCATGGTGACGTTGTGCATGCTCTCATGCAGCTTGGCGATTTCGATGCGGGTGGCGACGCGCAGCGCCGCATCGAGGTTGGACAGCGGCTCGTCGAACAGGAAGACCTTTGGATCGCGCACGATGGCCCGGCCAATGGCGACGCGCTGGCGCTGCCCCCCCGAGAGCTGCTTGGGCAGGCGATCGAGATATTGCCGGATCTGCAGCATGTCGGCGGCCCGCTCGACGCGCTTGCGAATGTCGTCCTTGTTGCCCTTTTCGAGGGTCAGTCCGAACGCCATGTTGTCGTAGACGGTCATATGCGGATAGAGCGCATAGGACTGGAACACCATGGCGATGCCGCGCTTGGATGGGGCCAGGCCATTGACCAGGACGCCATCGAACACCAGTTCGCCCGAGGTGATGTCCTCGAGCCCGGCGATCAGGCGCAGCAGCGTGGACTTGCCGCAACCTGACGGACCGACGAACACCATGAATTCGCCCGAGCGGATATCGAGATCGACACCCTTGATGACCTCCACGACGCCGAAGGACTTGCGAAGATTCTTGAGCTGGATATTTGCCATTTCGTTTGTGTCCCTTAGCCCTTGACGCCGCCGGCGGTCAGGCCGCTGACGATTTTGCGCTGGAAGATCAGCACCAGCACCACGAGCGGCACGGTGACGATGACGGAGGCAGCCATGATGATGCCCCACGGGATTTCGTACTGCGAACCGCCCGACAGCAGCGCAATAGCCACCGGCACGGTGCGGGTGAGGTTGGACGAGGTGAAGGTCAGCGCGAACAGGAACTCGTTCCAGGCTGCGATGAAGGCCAGAAGGCCCGTGGTCACCAGCGCCGGCCACATCAGCGGCATGAACACGCGGGTGATGATCACCCAGGGCGTGGCGCCGTCGACAATGGCTGCCTCTTCGATCTCGATCGGCAGATCACGCATGAAGGTGGTGAGCACCCAGACGGTGAATGGCAGCGTGAAGATCGTGTAGGAGAAGATCAGCGCCCAGGGCGTGTTGTAGATGCCCAGGAACCGCACCACTTCGAACAGGCCCGCCAGCACCGCGATCTGCGGAAACATCGAGATGCCCAGAATGGTCATCAGCAGCAGTCCACGGCCCCGGAAGCGCACGCGGGACAGCGCGAACGCCGCAGTGATGGCGATGAACAGCGCCAGGATCACCGTGACCGAGGCCACAAAGATCGAGTTCCACAGATTGCGCGGGAAGCTGCCCTGGCTGAGTACGGAGAGGTAGTTTTCCCAGCTGAACGAGGTCGGCCAATAGGTGACGCGGAACAGATCCGTGCCGGTTTTGAAGCTGGTCAGGATGGCGTAGTAGAACGGGAACACCGAGACCACGACGATGAAGACCACCAGTGCGTAGAACAGCACCGTCTTGGTGAGGCCCCACAGATCGAATGTGCCGACCATCAGCGATCTCCCCCGTCAAATCGGACTTTGCCGAGCCAGATATAGAGGATCGTCATCCCGGCAATGATCAGGAACAGCAGCGTGGCTTGCGCCGATCCATAGGCGAACTTGTCGAAATCGAAGAGGTTTTCGCGCGCGAGGACCGACATGGTTTTGGTGGCGACGCTATTGGGCGTCAGCACATAGATCAGGTCGAAAATGCGCATCGCATCGAGCAGGCGGAAAATGATCGCCACCATCAGCGCCGGCCGCACCAGCGGCAGGGTGATCTTGAAGAACTGCTTGACCGGATGCACACCGTCGATCTCGGCGGCTTCGTAGATGTCCTTGGGGATCATCTGCAGGCCGGCCAGGATCAGCAGCGCCATGAACGGCGTGGTCTTCCAGATATCGACCACCAGCACCGCGGTCATCGCCGTCTCGGGCGAGGCGGTCCAGGCGACCTTCTGGCTCAACAGGCCGAGCCGCATGCCCAGGTCGTTGAGAATGCCGAACTGGTCGTTGAGCATCCAGCTCCACATCTTGGCCGAGACCACGGTGGGAATGGCCCAGGGAATGAGAATGGCGGCGCGCACAATGCCGCGCCCCTTGAACTCGGCGTTCAGGACCAGCGCCACGGCCATGCCGAACAGCGCCTCGAAGAACACCGAGGTGACCGCAAAACGGAGGGTATTCCAGACCGCGTTCCACCAGGCGGGATCAACCAGCAGGCCCTGGAACACCGTGCGGCCGCTCGCCAGCGTGGTCCAGCGCAGGTAATTGTTGAAGCCGACGAAATTGGCACCGACCAGATTGGTCAGCGACGCATCAGTGAACGAGAACCAGATGGAGCGCAGCAAGGGCCATCCGGCCACCACTGCCAGCGCAATCATCATTGGCACCAGGAACCATCGGGCGGCGCGCGCACGCTGCCGCATCAGTTCCGACTTGATGGCCCGGCCCGGCACGACTACCGGCGGTGCGATCGCTTCGGTCGTCATTGTCTACCCCCTTGATGGTCGAACATTGAGACAATGCGGGCGGCCAGGACGGTCCCAGCCGCCCGCATTGCTGGCTTGGCGGGAGGTCTTACCAGCCAGCACCCTTGAGTTCGGTCAGCTGCAGCTCGAGCATTTCGAGGTTTTCAGCAGCAGTGCCATTGCCGGAGAGGGTGTTGTGCACCGCGCTCCAGAACTGCGAGGAGACTTCGTTGTAATCGGTCTTGGTCGGAGCCGAAGGACGCGGCACCGCGTTCTGGAAGATTTCCTTCCAGTTCGGGATGATTGGCGCCGCCTTGGCGATATCGGCGTCATCATAGAGCGCAACCAGGGTCGGCAGGTTGGTCTGCTGGATGGCGCGTTCCTTCTGCACTTCCGGCGAGGTCAGGAACAGAGCCAGCTTGATGGCTTCGTCCGGGTCCTGCGAGTACTTGGACACGGCATAGTTCCAGCCGCCCAGCGTTGCGGCCGAACGTGCGCCTTCGCCTTCGCCTGCCGGCAGCGGAGCCACGTCGAACTTGCCGGCAACGGCCGAGTCGGCGCCTTCACCCAGAGCGTAGGCATAAGGCCAGTTGCGCATGAACACGGAATTTCCGAGCTGCCACACGCCGCGGCTTTCTTCTTCCTGATAGGCCAGGTTGCCTTCCGGCGAGATGGTGCCGATCCAGCTGGCAGCTTCGGTGATCGCCGCTGCGGCCTGCGGGTTGTTGATCGAGATGGAGCCATCGGCCTCGACGATCTGGCCGCCGCCATAGGACTTGACCCATTCCAGGGCGTTGCAGGTCAGGCCTTCATAGGCATTGCCCTGGAACACGAAGCCATACATGTCGGCATTGCCGTCAGCCCGCTCGCCATCCATGATTTCCTGGGCGGTTGCCTTGAGCTCAGCCCAGGTCTTGGGCACTTCCTTATTGTACTTTTCCAGCAGGTCCTTGCGGTAGAACAGGGCTGGCGCATCGGTATAGGCCGGGATCGCAACGAGCTTGCCGTCCACGGTCTGCGACTCGATGATCGAGGGGAAGTGGTCGCCGGCGACGTCCTTGGCCGCTTCGGTGAGGTCGAGGAACTGCTCGGCAAGCTGCGGTGCCCAGATCACGTCGGTGGTGTAGACGTCGATGTCGCTATTGCCGGCCGCCAGCCACAGGCGATACTGGCCGAACTGATCGGAAGTCGAAGACGGCATCGGCACAACGGTCACGGTATTGCCGGTCGCAGCCTCGAACTTGTCCAGCTGGCTGCGCAGGAACGCCAGGCCATTACCGGTATCGCCCGAAACGATCGACAGCTCGGCAGCCTGCGCCGCGCCGCCAACAAGCGCGACGCTCGTGAGCAGACCAGCAAGCAGCTTATTGATTTTCATAGAATCCTCCCGAATGAACCATGTTGCGGGGCGGATTACCAACGCAGCCGGGCGCCAATGGCGTCAGCTGATATCGGCATGTCCTCCCTCGAAAAACACAGTGGACGGTGGACTGTGCCACACGAGTTTCCAAAGCGCTTTGAACGAAAATCAACCAGAGCGCCAATTTTCTGTCAAGCACAGACTGCGAGCCTGTTTAGGAATTCTTGTCGGCATCTTTGGATTTTCTATGCATTTCAATAGCATACGAAGGTCCGCCCTGGGATTTATTAACAAGCAGCCCACCAGCAGCTGACGTACGCACCTCACCCGATTCGTGATAAATTCGGGCCTTGCGCCAAAATTTGAAATCGCTTTGAATGGCTTTGGAGGAGAGTTGCAGGAACCGCTTGTTCAACGCGGCCTGTGTGCCCTATGGCAATGCGCAGTTGAGCAGGTGGGCGCAATGGCCGCCGCATCAGCGCTAGAAACCCCGGGCCAATTCAGTCAATGAGACTCAAAGATCTCGCAGAACATCTCGGCCTGTCGCAGACGACCGTGAGCCGGGCCCTCAATGGCTACCCGGAAGTGAACGAGGCGACCCGCCTGCGCGTCGCCGAAACCGCCGCAAGGCTGGGCTATCGGCCCAATGCCAATGCATTGCGGCTGGCCACTGGCCGCACCGGCGCCATTGGCATGGTGTTGCGCGGATCGTCCGAGTTCGGCCCCCACACCAGCGAGTTTCTTGGCGGGGTCGGCGGCAGGTTGGCCGAGGAGGAGATCGACATCGTCGTCTCGACGGTGGAAACCTACCAGGACGAGATTGCCGCCTATCGCCGCGCCGCCGCCAGCCAGAAGGTGGACGCCTTCATCCTGCATTCGCCCCGGCTGGTCGATGAGCGGGCCGACCTGCTGATGGACCTCAACATCCCCTTCGTGCTGCATGGGCGCACCAATGGGCGCCGCCCCGTCGCCTGGCTCGACATCGACAATACCGGCGCCGTGGAGCGCGCCACCTCGCACCTGCTCGATCTCGGCCACCGCCGCATCGCCCTGCTCAATGGCGCCAAGGGGCGGACATTCTCCGAGCACCGCGAAATCGGCTATCTCGCGGCGCTGTCGGCGCGTGGCGTGCCCTTCGATCCAGCCCTGATGGCCAACTCGATCTTCACCGACGAAGTCGCGTTCCGGCTGGCCCAGGCCATGCTGCAGCTGAAGCCGCGCCCCACGGCGTTTCTGGCTGGCTCGATGATGACCGCCCTGGGCGTGTTCCGTGCCATCCGCCAGGCCGGGCTGACATTGGGCACCGATGTGTCGATGATCGCCCATGACGACGTCTTCCCCTATCTCAACGCCGACAACATGTACCCCACCATGTCGACCACCCGCTCTTCGATCCGCCTGGCCGGGGTGCGCATTGCCGAACTGATCCTGCAGGTGCTGGGCGGTAAGCCGGTAAGCGAGATCCATGAGCTCTGGCCGGTCGAACTGGTGCTGCGGGAGTCGTCAGGGCCGGCACCGCGGTAGTTTGTGAACGCTCCACACTGCTCAGAGCGCATCCGCACCCGCGATGTCATCCCGGCGCAGGCCGGGATCCATGCTGAGCCCTATCGAAAGACTGGATGGTGTTGATAGCCTTCAGCATGGATTCCGGCCTGCGCCGGAATGACCCGGTGGGAGAAATGGGCATAGGGCGAAGGCCCTACCCCACCCGCAACATGTGATTATCAAAGGCGAAATCGAACTTGCGGGCTTGCCGTTCCGCCCCGGCAAGGCCGATCATGTCACCCAGTCCACTGGTCGCCACGAAGCCGGCATTGTCGGCGGCCAGACCGCAGCCGCTGCGCAGGGTTTCGACCAGGACTGGCTTGCCGCCGGCCACATCGATGGCGACCAGCAGGTTCCCTCCCGGCGAGGAGATGGCGACCGTTTCGCCATCGGCTGAAACTGCAACCGAGCCGACGTAATTGCGCAGATCACGCAGCGTATCGGGGGGCAGTTCGACCAGCTGGATATCGCCATCCAATGTCGCATAGCCGACCAGTTGCGGGCTGGCGCTGGGCGCCCCCTTGTACTGGCAGCCGAACCAGACGCGGCCCCGGATATCGATTGCCATGTGGCGGATCGACAGCTGGTGCAGCCCCGCTTCGAGCCGCAATTGCCCGACCAGCGCGCCGCTGCCGGCATCGACGAACACCACTGACGGGTCCATGGTTTGAAGGTTCAGCTCGGCCTTGCCGAAATCGGGATGGGTCTCGATCCCACCATTGGCAATGACCAGCGTCTTGCCATCGGGCATCAGCAGCAGTTCATGGGGGCCGGTGCCATAGGTGGGATATTCGGCGATGCGTTTGTAGTCGCCGGTCGCGTCATAGACCCCGATGACGCCCTGCGCCGCCTCGAAATCGCTTTCGGTGGCGTAGAGCAGTTTTCCGTCCGGCGAAAACACGCCATGACCGTAAAAGTGACGGCCTTCGGGGCTGGTGAGCGTGATCGGCGCCGCCTGCCCCGCCGGATCGAACACCACGGCAAAGGTGCCCGGCTGGCGCGCGAACACCACGCCGCGCCCGGCCGCGCGGCTAAAGGTGATGTCATGCCCCCGATCCGGCAGGTCGATACTGGCGATCACATCGCCCCGCTCGCCCAGCAGCACCGCGCCGTAACCACCCGCCCTGGTCTGCACCGCCGAGGCAAACACCAGCTCATTGCGCTCCAGCGCCAGGGCCTGGCGGGGCAACAGACTGGCGGCAAACCCGGCGCCCGCAGCCTTGAGGAATGCCCGCCGCTGCCACATCTCAGCCGCCGTCGCCATCCAACGCCGAAAAGCCGACGCTGAGCCCCATGGCACCCGACAATTGCTCGCCGATCATGCCCTGCAGCGATTGGGTGACCAGCAGCAGATAATTGAGGGCAAAGGCCTGCTTTTCATCCTCGACCGCGGCCTCGACCGGCAGCGTTACGATCTCCAGCGCCCGCCCGGCATTGCGAAACTCGAAGGCAATGCTGTTTTCCAGCCCGATATCCCTGGTGCCGACCAGCTTGCCGACGCCCGAGCGCAGCAACAGGTCACGCAGACCCTCCAGATTGGCTCGCAGCATCGGCATGGTCAGCCCCGAACGCCAGAACAGCGCCTGCTTCGGCTTGGCCGCCGCATCGCCCTGCGCCAGAAACGGCCTCAACCGCTGGTCGCGCGCCGCCTCGACACCATGCGAAAGGATGCCGACCAGCTCTTCGAGTGCCTCGGTTTCGGTGCGGTAATCCGCATTGGCCGGATTGGGCGATGTCAGGTGCTGGACAATCCCATCGGGATCGTACCAGCCCACCGCCAGTTCCTGCGCGACGCGGGCAATGCTGGTGGCGATGGCCTTGCCATAGCGGCAGCGAAACGCCCCTTCGGGCCCCTGCAGCACCAGCGCATCGGTGCCGAACAGCACATATTCCAGCGCCCCCAGACCCTGTACCGCGACGCTTTTGTCGCGCAGGGTGTTTGGATCGGTCGCGGTCTCGTCGCTCTCGGCCAGGATCGCCTGCACCTGCCGCAGCGCAATGCCGCGCCGGTCCGGCCAGAACAACACCCGCTCGGCGCGATTGTCTTCCATCAGCGGGCCAATCCGGATTGGCTCGATCCGCCCATAGGCCAGAGCGGTCTGGCGGAACTGCCCCTTGGCGATCATCAACGCCCCCGGCGAGGGCACGGTGCAGAGCGCCGTCATGGCGCTGACCAGCCCGCTGGAGCGGTTCTTGAAATCCACCATGGCCGGGCGGATGACGCTGTTGACGGCAGCCTGCAGCACCGCAGTCGCCTGCGGCGTGACCGTGGCCGGCGCAGCGACCGTGGCCGGCGCCTGGGCCAGCACCGGCTGGGCGCAGAGCGCCAGGAACAAGGCAATAACGAGACGCATCAGAGCGACTCCAGGAAGGCGATGAGGTCATCGCGGGTGGATTTTTCCATGCCGGCAAAGGCATCCCGGGCCGCCTGCGCTTCGCCCCCATGCCACAATATGGCCTCGGTGGCGTTGCGCGCGCGTCCATCGTGGAGCAATTGGGTATGGCCCGAGACGGTCTGCGTCAACCCGATGCCCCAAAGCGGCGGTGTCCGCCATTCATAACCATCGGCCAGACCTTCCGGCCGGTGGTCGGCCAGCCCCTCGCCCATATCGTGCAGCAGGAAATCTGAATAGGGCCAGATCAGCTGGAATTTATGCGCCGGATTTTCCGCCGCCCGGCTGGTAACAAATTTTGGCGTGTGGCAGCTGGCGCAACCGGCGCCATAGAATGCCGCCTTGCCGCGCAGCACCGCTGGCTCACCCACATCGCGCCGCTCCGGCACGCCCAGGGTCTGCGAATAGAAGGTTACGAGGTCCAGCACCGGATCGGGGGCTTCGGAAACACCCAGCCGCGCTTGCTCGCCGGTCGGCAGGGCGAGGCATTCGGTCTGCCGCTCGGTGCAGTCGCCATGCGGCAGGTTTACCAGCGGCGTTGAAATGCCGATATCGCCGGCAAAGGCCGCCGCCGACTGGCTGCGGATCGTCGCCATGCCGGCTTTCCAGCCGAACCGGCCCAGCATGACACTGCCGCTTTCGGGATCGATGGTCCAATTGGCGCGTCCGGAAATGCCGTCACCATTGAGATCATCGGGATCGGCCAGTGCCAGGATATCCTCTGGGGGAATCTCTTCGACCAGCCCCAGCCCGATCATCTGCGGCGCCACGCGCGGCGAGAGCATCACGGCATCGGCCAGGGGACCATAGGCGAGATCGGCCACCGAATAAGCCGGTTGGCGCAGCATGACCACGCTGCCATCGCCCAGCGTCACCGGCAGGTCGGTATAGTCGACAACCATCCGCCCCTCGGCCTTCAGGCCGGGCACGGCGAAATCCTGCAATTGCGTGCCATAGACGGGATCGCCGATCTCCCCCGCCACGACGCCATCCAGCGCCAGTCGCGTGTCGTTGTCGCCCGGCGGCACGGAGAGCCGCAGGAACATCGAGACGCCGCTTTCGCGGGTGGCGTCGAACGGCGTGTGCCCGCGCCCATCCTTGAGATGGCAGCTCTGGCAGGCGCGCGCATTGAACAGCGGCCCCAGCCCGTCCGAGGCCTGCGTCGAGGAGGGCGAGCTGACCCAGAGCTTGCGGAACAGCGCATTGCCCAGCTTGAAGCTTTCTTCCTGCTCGAAGCTCAGATTGGCCATGAAATGGGAGAAGGCATCGGCATTGACGATCTTGGTCGTCGTGCCGGCGCCAGCCGATTTGGCCTCGAAGCTCTCGGGCTTGGAGAAATCTCTGGTCGGCGCCGTCACCGCCTGCACCCGCGCCAGATCCTTTTGCGTCAGGTCTGTGCGCGCGCCGGTGCCGGTCTCGGCAAAGGCGAGACCGGACGCGAGCAGGGCAACCAGGGCTATGGTGAGGCGAGCATGCATGGCAAATCCACAGTGTCATTCCCGCGCCGGCGGGAATCCATTCTTTGTCGGCTTGCCGCCGGTCCGGCAAGAGTGGATTCCCGCCTGCGCGGGAATGACTCCGGGTTTGTTTCGACGGCCGGGGCCGTGCCGATTACTGGAATACGGCATCCGGGTTGGACAGCGAGTCGCTGTCCTCGATGGTCACATCGGCCAGTTCCAACAGGGCAACGGCGCGCTCGATGCCGCGGGTCTGGGCGATCAGCCCGTCAATGGCGGCCTGAACCACCGCATTGCCCTCGACATTGCCTTCGCCGATCTGCTGGTCATAGGCCTCGCCGGCTTCGGCGCGGGCGACCATGACATTCATCCTGGCGACGGTGTCATCGAGCAGCGCGGTTATCTCGGTATCGAGCGCGGCGTCCCTGGCGGCGATCAGGTTGGACAGCGACGGGCCTTCAACCACCGTACCGTCAACGCGGGTATATTTGCCCTCATAGACATTGCGCACGCCGATGGCGTCATTGAGGTGGGACATGTGGGTATTGTCCGAGAAGCAGTCATGCTCTTCTTCAGGATCATGCAGCAGCAGGCCCAGCTTCATGCGCTCGCCAGCCACTTCACCAAAGGACAGCGAGCCCATGCCGGTCAGGATGGCCGCGATGCCCAGCTCGGGCAGCGCCGCGCGGGCGGCCCCATCGGTGGTCCAATTGCCAACCATTTCCTCAAGATCGCTGACCAGGAGGGTCGAGGCGGCCTTGAGATAGGCGGCGCGGCGATCGGCATGGTCAGCCGTCGAATAATCGGTGAACGGGCGATTGCCGGCGCCGGGGCCGGTGCCATTGAGGTCCTGCCCCCAGAGCAGGAATTCGATGGCGTGGTAACCGGTGGCCACATTGGCCTCGATCCCGGCGGCTTCCTGCAGGCTGTCCTGCAGCAGCGCCGGGGTGATCTCGGTCGCGTCGACCGCGACGCCATCGACGGTCAGGATGGGATTGGCGATGACATTGGCCACATAGAGCGCATTGCTGTCGCTCTCACTGCCATAGCTGGCATCGACATAGTCGATCAGGCCTTCATCCAGCGGCCAGGCATTCACGCGGCCTTCCCACTCATCGACAATGGGATTGCCGAAGCGGAACGCCTCGGTCTGCTGATAGGGAATGCGGGCGGCCTTCCAGGCGTCGCGCGCTGCGGTCAGCGTCGCTACGCTGGGATCGGCGATCAGCGCGTCAATGGCGGCGTCCAGTGTCCTGGCCGTGATCAGCGCATCCTCAAAGCCCGCATGGGCAATATCGGCATAGCTGGCGAGCACGGCGCTTTCGGCCGGCTGCTGCGCATAGGCAGCAATCGGGGCGACGGAAAGCGCAAGGGCGATGGCAAAGCTGCGCAGCGTGCGCTGGCCGGACGAGATCATGGGGCAGCCTCCTGAGTGATTTTTCAAACCGGACTACGCCTGTCATCTTAAAAAAGCAATTGCTTTCCAATAGTTTAGAATAAATCTAAAGTAACAGGACGACAGGCTTACCGTCAGCGGCAACTTCACCAATTGTTTCCGCGCATTGACTTGACGCGACCGGCCGGCTTGTTCGGCGTGGTCAATTCAGGGCCCTCTGTGCGGCACCTGCAAAGACAACGATATTTCCAACTCAATTTTTGACCATCTGGACGAAACTGTCACAAACGGGCACTGTCAGCTGCGCAACTGGGGGGGACGCAATGGATCGACGCGGCGGCATGACGCCAGGATAGACGGGCTTGCGAGCCCCCATCGGGTTGCTCGCTCCGCCTGCCAACGCGTCATTCGGCTGTCATGTCGGCTCACTACTCCACCGCAGTTCGCCGGGGTGCCGTCACGCGGTGCCTTCGAGAACGATATGTTTTCAGGGAGACTGAACATGACACTCAAGCATGCACTTGCTGCATCCGTCTCGATGCTCGCCGTGCTCTCCGTTACCGCCCCGTCCTTCGCCCAGACCGACCTCGCCGCGCTCTATGAAGCCGCCAAGGCCGAAGGTCAGCTGACCACCATCGCCCTGCCCCATGACTGGTGCGGCTATGGCGCCGTCATCGATGGCTTCAAGGCCAAGTATCCGGGCATCACCATCAACGAGTTGAACCCCGATGCCGGCTCGGCCGACGAAATCGAGGCCATCAAGGCCAACAAGGGCAATACCGGCCCCCAGGCGCCCGACGTGATCGACGTCGGCCTCAGCTTCGGCCCCTCGGCCAAGGCCGAAGGCCTGATCCAGCCCTACAAGGTCTCGACCTGGGACTCGATCCCGGCCGATGCCAAGGACGAAGAAGGCTATTGGTACGGCGACTATTACGGCGTGATGGCGTTCCTGGTGAACAAGGACCTCGTCTCTACCATGCCGACCGATTGGGCCGATCTGGCATCGGACGAATATGCCAATGCCGTCGCCCTCGCCGGTGATCCGCGCGCTTCCGCCCAGGCCATCCAGTCGGTTTACGCCGCCGGTCTTGCTGCCAATGGCGGCGACGACGCGACCGCCGCCGACGCTGGCCTCAAGTTCTTCGGCGATCTCAATGCCAAGGGCAATTTCGTCCCGGTGATCGGCAAATCCGCGTCGCTGGCCCAGGGCACGACCCCGATTGTTGTCGCCTGGGATTACAACCTGCTCGCCTGGCGCGACAGCTTCGAAGGCAATCCCGAAGCCGAGATCATCGTCCCCGCCAATGGCGTCGTCGCCGGTGTCTATGTGCAGGCCATTTCGGCTTATGCGCCGCATCCGAACGCTGCCAAGCTGTGGATGGAATATCTCTATTCGGACGAAGGTCAGCTCGGCTGGCTCAAGGGCTATTGCCACCCGATCCGCTTCAACGACCTGGCTGAAAAGGGCCTGATCCCGCAGGACATGCTCGACGCGCTGCCACCGGCTGACGCCTATGCCAAGGCCGTGTTCCCCACCATCGACCAGCAGAACGCCGCCAAGGCGACGATCACCGGCCAGTGGGACGCCGCTGTCGGTGCCAACGTTCAGTAAACCGATCTCGCCTCCGCCGCCCGGTGTGGCGGAGGCACCACAATTTCACCCACCGTCATTGCCCGGCTTGTCCGGGCAATCCATGGCGGCGAGATGGACCACCGGGACAAGCCCGGTGGTGACGATCGCCAAGGGTTCTGGGGCACCCAAGTCACGATGACCGATACGACCGCATCGCCGAAAGCCCGGGGCAAGAAACGGGCGATCTCGTTTGAATGGCTCGGCGTTGCGCCATTCATCGTCTTTGCCATCATGTTCCTGATCCTGCCGACGCTGTACCTGATCGGCGCCGCCTTTGTGGACCAGCAGGGCAATTTCACCCTCGACAATATCTGGGGGCTGGGCACCCCGCAGATCGTCGCCGCCTATTGGATCTCCATTCGCATTTCCGCCGCCTCGGCCTTCATTGGCGCCCTGATCGGCTTTGCCATGGCCCTGGCGCTGATCCGTGGCCGCCTGCCCGGCGGTGTCCGTTCCACCGTGATGACCTTTTCGGGCGTTGCCTCCAACTTTGCCGGCGTGCCGCTGGCCTTTGCCTTCATCTCGACACTGGGGCGACTGGGCCTCGTCACCATCATCCTCAAGACGGTGTTCGGTTTCGATATCTACAAGGCCGGCTTCAACCTCCTGAGCTTCTGGGGCCTGACCATCACCTATCTCTACTTCCAGATCCCGCTGATGATCCTGATCATCGCGCCGGCGGTGGACGGACTGAAGAAGGAATGGAGCGAGGCCGCGCAGACCCTGGGCGCCAGCCCCTGGCAGTTCTGGCGCTATGTCGGCCTGCCCATTCTGTGGCCCAGCTTTCTGGGCACCCTGTCGCTGCTGTTCGCCAATGCCTTTGGCGCCATCGCCACCGCCTACGCGCTGACCGGCTCCTCGCTCAATATCGTGCCAATCCTGCTCTATGCGCAGATCCGTGGCGATGCGCTGCAGAACCCCGGCCTCGGCGCCGCGCTGGCGCTGGGCATGATCGTCATTACCGGCTTCGCCAATGTCATCTACCTGGTCATCGCCAGCCGCGCCGAGAGGTGGATGAAATGAAGCCCTCCCGCTTCTGGCCCTGGTTCACGCTGCTCTTGGGTGCCAGCTATTTCATCATCCCGCTGATCGCCACCTTCGAGTTCTCACTGCGCATGCGGCGCGGCTATTACAGCTTCGACGCCTATCTCTCGGTATTTTCCGATCCGCGCTTCCAGGCCACCTTTGGCTATTCGGTCGTCATCGGCATCTTCGCCATCATTGTCGGCGTGCTGATCGTGGTGCCGGCGGTGTATTTCGTGCGGCTGCGCCTGCCCTGGCTGCGACCCTTCGTCGAATTCCTAACCCTGCTGCCGCTGATCATCCCCGCCATCGTCCTGGTCTATGGCTATATCCGGCTCTACAATTCGTCCTCACTGATCCCCTTTACCGGCTCTGCCCTGGGCACCGACGTGCTGCTGGTCTTTGCCTATGTGACGCTGGCGCTGCCCTATATGTATCGGGCGGTCGATACCGGCATGCGCACCATCGACGTGCAGACGCTGACCGAGGCGGCGCAGATTATGGGCGCCAATTCGGCCACCATCATCGCCCGGGTGATCCTGCCCAATGTGCTGGTCGCAGTGCTGTCGGGGGCCTTTTTGACCTTTGCCATCGTCATCGGCGAGTTCACCATTGCCAGCCTGCTGAACCGGCCGGCCTTTGGCCCCTATCTGCAGAATATCGGCGCCAACCGCGCCTATGAGCCGGCGGCCCTGGCCATCATTTCCTTCATCATCACCTGGGGGGCCATGGGCATGATCAACCTGCTCGCGCGCTTTGCGCCACGCACCTCCGCCCGGACGGACTGACCATGGCAGCAGAATTTCTCCGCGTCGAAAAACTGACCAAGCGCTTTGGCAACAATACCGTGGTGCATGGCGTCGACTTCGCCTTTGCCAAGGGCGAGTTCATCTCCCTGCTCGGCCCCTCCGGCTGTGGCAAGACCACGATCCTGCGCATGATTGCCGGCTTTGAAACGCCCACCAGCGGCTCCATCGAAGTCGAGGGCCAGGACATTACCCACCTCAAGCCCAACCAGCGCCAGCTCGGCATGGTGTTCCAGGCCTATGCGCTGTTTCCCAATCTCAATGTCGGCGACAATATCGGCTTCGGCCTCAAGATCGCCGGCATGGGCCGCGAGGAACGCCGCGCCCGCACCGATGAAATGCTGCGTCTGATCGGCCTGCCTGGGTTCGAGAAGCGCTTTCCCTATGAAATGAGCGGCGGCCAGCAACAGCGCGTCGCCCTGGCCCGCGCCATTGCCCCGCGTCCGCGCATGCTGCTGCTCGATGAGCCGCTGTCGGCGCTGGACGCCAAGATCCGCGTCTCGCTGCGCGAGGAAATCCGCGCCATCCAGCTCGATCTGGGCATCACCACGGTGTTCGTCACCCACGACCAGGAAGAGGCACTGTCGATCTCGGACCGCATCGTGGTGATGAATGCCGGCCATATCGAACAGCTCGGCGCGCCCCACGAAGTCTACAACAAGCCGGCCACCCGCTTCGTCGCCACCTTTGTCGGCACGCTCAACACCATCGAGGCATCAGTCGCCAGCGCTGCCAATCATCAAGTCACCATTGACGGCCAGACCGTCGCCCTGCCCAGCCTGCCCTCCGGCGCCGTCGATGGCAGCGCCATCTCGCTGACCCTGCGCCCCGAAGTGCTGAGCGTCGGCAATCGCCCGGGCAATGACATTGTCCTGGCCGGCACCGTTGCCGACGTCACCTTCCTGGGCTCCGTCATCCGCCTGCGGGTCGCGCTCGGCCAGAACACACTCAGCCTCGACACCTTCAACGACCAGCGCACCGCCCCACCCACCCGCGGCGAGCCGGTGACCATCAGCCTCGCCAGCAAGGACCTGCTGATATTGGGGGAATAAGGGGGCGGGCACGAACGGCAGTATCTGAGCCACAGAAATACGCCACCCACCGGGCTGCCCACGGGCTAGACCCGTGTGCCAATCGCCACACCTACAGCATCGCGGCGCTCCCACAGACCCGCGGGTCAGGCCCGCGGGCAGCTCCGTGGTCGAAAGACCTCAAGGGATGCCCTCCCTCCGGCCGTCATCCCGGCAAAGTCCGGGATCCATTTTTGCCACGCACCACCGCCATGCGGACGTCACAGCGATTGACCCCCGCTTCCCCACACGCCATCCTGCCGGATCACTTGGAGCAAGCGTCTTGACCACCCCCTTCGTGACCACCGACTGGCTCGCCCAGCATATGTCCAATCCCAATGTCGTCATTGTCGATGCCAGCTGGCACATGCCCGCAGCCGGCCGTGACGCCCATGCCGAATATCTCTCGGGGCACATTCCCGGGGCCGTGTTCTTCGATATCGACGCGATCGCCGACACCACCTCCGAGCTGCCCCATATGCTCCCCGCCCCGGCTGATTTTGCCCGCATGGTCGGCGCGCTGGGGATCAGCGAAGGCATGACCATTGTCGTCTATGACGAACTCGGCCTGTTTTCGGCACCGCGCGTCTGGTGGACCTTCAAGACCATGGGCGCCAAGGATGTGCGTATTCTCGAAGGCGGCGGCCCGAAATGGCGCGCCGAAAAGCGCTGGGTGGAAAATGGCCCGGTCGTGCGCGCCCCGCGCCAGTTCGAACCCAGCTTCAACCGCGCCCGGGTCGCCCACTTCGCCACGGTGCGCGATCGCAGCATCGACCGCGCCGCCCAGATCGCCGACGCCCGCCCGGCACCCCGCTTCAACGCCGAAGTGCCCGAACCCCGCGCCGGGCTCAAATCCGGCCATATCCCCGGCAGCCTCAACGTGCCGGTAAGCCTGCTCACCACAGACGGCAAACTCAAGCCGGCGGCGGAACTGCAGGCGCTGTTCGCCGAGCGCAAACTCGACCTGAGCAAGCCCATCATCACCACCTGCGGCTCCGGCATCACCGCCGCAACGCTGGCCCTGGCGCTGGAACAGGCCGGCGCCAAGACTGTCGCGGTTTATGATGGGTCGTGGACGGAATGGGGCGGACGCGCCGACGCGAAAGTCGAGAGCTGAGGGGCTCCCCTCCCAATCCTCCCCACCCACCGTGCTGCCTTCGGATCAAGTCCGAGGGCGGTCTGGTGGTTTTTGACGCGACCGAGAGAGCACTGGGATCGCCGGCATTCCGTCTTACCCACCGAGACATTCCCGCGCAGGCGGGAATCCATTCTTGCTCGTTTCTGCGCCCGTAAGAGTGGATTCCCGCCTGCGCGGGAATGACTCCGTGGTGTTGGAAATGTGTGGTTTAGGGTGCTTCCATCGCCCTCCCCTCGACCCCGCCTCCAAACAAAAAAGGCCGCCACGATCCCTCGTGACGGCCCCAATCCAAAAAACCCCAAAAATCAGGCCTTGTTCTTGTTGTAGACGTCGAACACCACGGCGCCGAGCAGGACGAGGCCCTTGATGACCTGCTGCCAGTCGATATTGACGCCCATGATCGACATGCCGTTATTCATCACGCCCATGATGAAGGCGCCGATGACAGCGCCCGCCACCTGGCCGACGCCGCCCATGGCGGAGGCGCCGCCGATGAACACGGCGGCGATTACGTCGAGCTCGAAGCCCTGCCCGGCCTTGGGCGTGGCGGTATTGAGGCGGGCTGCAAAGATCAGCCCGGCCAGCGCCGACAGCATGCCCATGATGACGAAAATGTAGAAGGTCAGCCGCTCGGTCTTGATGCCCGAAAGCTGCGCCGCCTTGGCATTGCCCCCCAAGGCATAGATGCGCCGGCCCAAAGTGGTTCGCTTGGTGAGGAAGACGAAGCCGGCGATCAGGATCGACATCACGATCAGCACATTCGGCAGGCCCTTATAGGAGGCCAGCAGATAGGTGAAGAACAGGATCAGCGCGCCGATCAGGGCGGTCTTGATCGCGAACACCGCGAAGGGCTCGGCCTCATAGCCGTGTTGCTCGCGGCGGCGGCGGGTGCGGATCCCGGAAAACACCATGGCGACAACGATCAGGATGCCGATGATCAGCGTTGTCGAATGCAGCGAAATCGGCGGCACGCCCTCGCCCTGCGGGATGACGATGGGACCGATGAAATCGGGAATGAAGCCGGCGCTGAGCAGCTGGAACTCCGCCGGAAACGGGCCGACCGAAGCGCCGCCGAGAACGGCCAGGCTCAAACCCTTGAACACCAGCATGCCCGCCAGCGTCACGATGAAGCTGGGGATCTTGAGATAGGCGATCCAATAGCCCTGCGAGGCGCCGATGACGCCACCAGCCAGGATGCACAGGATCGCGGCCGGGATCGGCGCTATGCCATAGCGCACCATCATGATGGCGGCGATGGCGCCGATAAAGCCCGACACCGAGCCCACCGACAGATCGATATGGCCGCCCACGATGACCAGCAACATGCCCAGCGCCATGATGATGATGTAGGAGTTCTGCAGGATCAGATTGGTCAGGTTGACCGGCTTGAACAGCACGCCATTGGTCGTGAACTGGAAGAACACCATAATGGCCAGCAGGGCGACGACGAGGCCATAATCGCGCAGATTGGTCTGCAGGATCGTGCGCATCGTCGAGGTCTGCGCCGGCGCGGGCGCGGGCGCGGGGGTAGCGGTTTCGGTGGTCATGCGGTTCTTCCTTCTGCACGCACGATAGCGCGCATGATCTTCTCCTGGCTGGCCTCGCTGCCCGCGAGTTCGCCAACGATGCGGCCTTCGTTCATCACATAGATGCGGTCACAGATCCCCAACAGCTCCGGCATTTCCGAGGAGATGACCAGGATGCCTTTCCCCTCCTCCGCCAGCTTGTTGATGATCGTGTAGATTTCATACTTGGCGCCGACATCGATGCCGCGCGTCGGCTCGTCCAGGATCAGCAGCTCGGGATTGGAGAACAGCCACTTGCTGAGCACCACCTTCTGCTGATTGCCGCCCGACAGATTCCCGGTGACCTGGAACACGCTGGACGAGCGGATATTGGTCTTCTTGCGATAGTCATTGGCGACATTCATTTCGGCGATGTCGTCGATCACCCCGCCCCGCGACACGCCCGGCAAATTGGCAATGGTGATGTTGTGCTTGATATGGTCGATCAGGTTGAGGCCATAGGTCTTGCGGTCTTCGGTGGCATAGGCCAGCCCCGCATCGACTGCCCGGCGCACGGTCGACGTATCGACCTTCCTGCCATGCATGAACACGTCGCCGGTGATGTTGCGCCCATAAGTGCGCCCGAACACGCTCATGGCGAATTCGGTCCGCCCGGCGCCCATCAGCCCGGCAATGCCAACCACCTCGCCCTTGCGGACCTGAATATTGACGCCCTTGATCACCTGGTGATCGGCATGCAGCGGGTGGTGGACCGACCAGTCCTTCACCTCGAGCAGCATTTCACCGATCTTCGGCGCGCGGGCGGGATAGCGATCATCGAGCGAACGGCCCACCATCGAGGTGATAATGCGGTCTTCGCTGATCTCGGCCTTGTCCATGGTCTCGATGGTACGGCCATCCCGGATCACGGTGATGCGGTCGGCCACCTTGCTGATTTCGTTGAGCTTGTGCGAGATCAGGATCGAGGTGATGCCCTGCTTCTTGAACTCCAGCAGCAGCTCCAGCAGCGCCGCGCTGTCCTTTTCCGAAAGGCTGGCCGTGGGTTCGTCCAGGATCAGGAGTTTGACCGCCTTGCTCAGTGCCTTGGCGATTTCCACCAGCTGCTGCTTGCCCACCCCGATATGGGTGATCAGCGTGTCGGGGTCCTCGTTGAGCCCGACCATCGACAGCAATTTGCGGGCGCCGTTGCGCGCCTCGTCCCAGTCGATAATGCCGAACCTGGCCTGCTCATTGCCCAGAAAGATATTCTCGGCAATCGACAGCAGCGGCACCAGCGCCAGCTCCTGATGGATGATGACGATGCCGCGATGCTCGCTGTCCCTGATGGATTTGAAGTGAACTTCCTCGCCCCGGTAGACGATCTGGCCGTCATAGCTGCCCGCCGGATAAACCCCGCTCAGCACCTTCATCAGGGTGGATTTGCCAGCGCCGTTTTCACCCACAATGGCGTGAATCTCGGCTTCCCGCACATCCAGGTTCACGTCCTGCAGGGCCTTTACCCCGGGGAAGGTCTTGGTGATGCCACGCATCTCCAGAATAGTGGTGTTCATTGACGACCCTTGTGAACTTGGGTTCAGGCGGCGGCACGAACAAACTGACCAGCCGCAGCCTACAAGAACGGGCATAAACCCGAAAGGGCCCCGCTTTGTCGCGAGGCCCCGGAGATATCGGCGCGCTTACTTCAGGTCGTCGGCCTTGATGTAGCCGCTGTCGACGACGCGCTGGACGTAGTTGTTGATGTCCACTTCGTACGGGGTCAGCAGGATCGACGGCACAACCTTGACGCCATTGTCATAGGTGGCGGTGTCCAAGCCGGCCGGGGTTCCGCCCGACAGCACGGTGTCGACGAGTTCGGCCGTGATCTTGGCCAGCTCGCGCGTGTCCTTGAACACGGTCGAATACTGTTCGCCGGCAATGATCGCCTTGACCGAGGGCACTTCGGCATCCTGGCCCGAAATGATCGGCCATGGCTGATCGGCGGTGCCATAGCCAACGCCACGGAGCGAGGAGATGATGCCGCGGCTCAGCCCGTCATAGGGCGACAGGACCGCATCGACGCGGCTGCCATCCGAGTAATTGGCCGAGAGCAGGTTATCCATGCGGGCCTGGGCAACCGCACCATCCCAACGCAGGGTACCAACGGTTTCCATACCGGTCTGGCCGGACTTCACCACCAGCACGCCCTGATCGATCAGTGGCTGCAGGACGCTCATGGCGCCATCATAGAAGAAAAAGGCGTTGTTATCGTCGGGCGAGCCGCCGAACAATTCGATATTGAACGGACCCTTGTTCTCGGGATAGCCGAGCCCCTTGAGCAGCGAGCTCGCCTGCAGCACGCCCACTTCGAAATTGTCGAAGGTGGTGTAATAGTCGACATTGCCGCTATCGCGGATCAGGCGGTCATAGGCGACCACGGTGATGCCGGCATCCTTGGCCTGCTGCAATACGGCGCTGAGCGTGGTGCCATCGATCGAAGCGATGACCAGGGCCTTGACGCCCTTGGTGATCATGTTCTCGACCTGCGCCAGCTGGTTTGGAATGTCGTCTTCGGCATATTGCAGATCGGTGCCATAGCCCTTTTCGGTCAGCGCGGCGACGAGCGCATCACCATCGCTGATCCAGCGCAGCGACGACTTGGTCGGCATGGCAATGCCCACGGTGCCCTTGTCCTGCGCGAAGGCAGAGGACGAAGCTGTCAGCGCCATGGCGCCCACTGCCAGCATGGTTGCGATTGTTTTTAGAACCTTCACGTCTCGACTCCCTTTGTGTCTTCGAATTCAGAAGCTCTGGATGGAAACTTATCGGCAGGGCAGCAGCGAGCAGTCATGGGCGAATGCGAACGCACCCGACCCGGCACGGCAGCCCGCCAGATCGCGTCGCTTTCGCGTCACGAACCTCCGTACGGGCGCCCCGAGGCGCACCGCCAGATTGTCTTGCATGAAAGTCCTCCTGCGTGACGGCATCGCCGCCAGGGCCCTCCCAAGCCCACGCCGGCAACGCTAGGATAATCAGATACCCCTGTAAAGCTGGATAAACTCGCACCAGCACTTTTTTCGAGTATCGAAAGTTAATGATACGGCTGTGAACTGGGCGTTGCACATCCGGTTCTCCGCCGTTATCGTGCCCTGACGAGGCAGAGCAATCCAACCGCATGAGCCTGGAATGGCAGCATTGGATGCTAGGGTATCAGATACCTTGGAGGGGACGTGGCAAATCAGGATCCGGAGCGGATCGATCAATCGAGCGCGGCGAGCAGCGTTGCCGACAGCCTGGCGCACCTAATTCTGACCGAATTGCCCCCCGGATCGAGCCTGCCCAGCGAAGCCGAGCTAGCGACACGCTACGATGTCAGCCGCCTGACCATCCGCGAGGCAGTCAAGATGCTGGAGGGGCGCGGGCTGCTCGAGATCGCTCGCGGGCGCAGGGCCGTGGTGCGCCAACCCGATGGCTCCGCTTTCACCGATTTTCTGAGCTCGGTCATCCGCTACGACCCCAAGGGCCTATTCGACCTGATCGAGGTGCGCCTGTCACTGGAGGTGCAATCGGCAACGCTGGCCGCCAAGCGCTCCGGCCGCGCCGGCATTGCCGCCATCGAAAATGCCTTGCAGGGCATGCGCGACGCCGCCAGCGCCGCAGACGGCATTGACTCCGAGGCGGGCGAACTGCGTTTTCACACCTATGATGTCGGCTTCCATGAGGCCATTGCCCTGGCCAGCGGCAATCGCGTGCTGGGCTATCTGTTCGAGGCCATGGCAGTGCCGCTGCGGGAGGGGTTTTACATCAGCCGCCGCGGTCACGAGCAGCGTGGCCACAGCATTCAGGACACCATCGAGGCGCACCAGCGCATCCTCGATTGCATCAAGGACGGCAATGGCCGCGCCGCTGCCGAGGCCATGCGGCTGCATCTCAAGGACACCGAGCGCGACATCCGCGCGGCGCTCAGCACCCTGTCCCATTCCACGACGCCCCGCACCTGATGCCGGAGCAATTGACCGAGAAACGGCTTGCAGCTTGGCGCAGCATGGCCGAATAATCCGCCCGAATTTATCGGGACCCGGATATGGCGCCACGACAGGACAGCAACAGCCACCGGCTGGACGACGCAGCTCGCGCCGGCTGGCTCTACTATGTCGCCGGCAATACCCAGGAAGAGATCGCCACCAAGCTGGGGATCTCCCGCCAGTCGGCACAGCGCCTCGTCTCGCTCTCGGTCAGCGAAGGCCTGATCAAGGTCCGGCTCGATCATCCCATTGGCCGCTGCATGGACCTGGCCAGCCGGCTCAAGTCGCGCTTTGCCCTCGACCTGGCCGAAGTCGTCCCCTCCGATCCGACCAGCGATTCCACCACTATCGGCCTGGCCGAGGCCGCTGCCACCGAGATCGAACGCTGGCTGAAGCGCTCCGATCCCATCGTCATGGCCATCGGCACCGGCCGGACGCTCAAAGCCGCCATCGAACAGCTGACGCCGATGGAATGCCCGCACCACAAAGTGGTTTCGCTGACCGGCAATATCGCGCCCGATGGTTCCGCCGCCTTCTACAACGTCATCTTCAACGTCGCCGATACGGTCAAGGCGCGCAGCTTTCCCATGCCGCTGCCGGTCATCGCCTCCTCGGCCCGCGAGCGCGAATTGCTGCATGCCCAGCCCATGATCCGCGAAACCCTGGCGCTCGCCGCCAAGGCTGACATCACCTTTGTCGGCATTGGCGATATCGGCCCCGATGCACCGCTCTATCTCGATGGCTTCATCACCGACAGCGAACTCAAAGCCCTGCAAAAGGCCGGCGCCGTCGGCGAGATCTGCGGCTGGAGCTTCGATGCCGAAGGCAAGCTGATCGATGGCCTCACCAATGAGCGCGTCGCTTCGGCCCCGATGCCGTCGCGCGAACGCTCGCTGGTGGTGGCAATTGCCATGGGAAAGAAGAAATTGCCCGGCATCCGCGCCACATTGAACCGACGCCTGGTCAACGGCCTGATCACCGACGAGCGGACCGCCGAAGGCCTGCTGGCTTGAGCTAAACGCCTGCTACTGCTGCGTTTACAACGAAAATCTGCACATTGCCGCATTATCCACGCGCCCATCTGACGCATGGCACACTTGACTCCTGCGCATAACGTGTGAGTATTTGCCCATCTTCGTGACAAATGCTCGATACGACTACTGGGAGGATTTTAATGAAACTGACACCCCTTTTTGTGGGCGCCTTCAGCTTGGCGCTTGCCGCTTCTGCTTCTGCACAGACCCTGACCATCGCGACCGTCAACAATGGTGACATGATCCGCATGCAGGGCCTGTCCGAGGCGTTCACTGCCGATACCGGCATTGGGCTCAACTGGGTCGTGCTTGAGGAAAACACGCTCCGCCAGAATGTCACCACCGACATTGCCACCAATGGCGGGCAATATGACGTGATGACCATCGGCACTTATGAAGCCCCGATCTGGGCCAGGCAGGGCTGGCTGGTCCCGCTCGATGCGCTGTCCGGCGATCCCGCCTATGATGTCGATGACCTGCTGCCCGCCATTCGCGACGGCCTGTCGGTCGATGGCAAGCTCTATGCAGCGCCGTTCTATGGCGAAAGCTCGTTCGTCATGTACCGCAAGGACCTGATGGAAAAGGCTGGCCTGACCATGCCGGAGGCCCCGACCTGGGAGTTCATCGGCGAAGCCGCCCGCGCCATGACCGACCGCGCCAATGACATCAATGGCATCTGCCTGCGCGGCAAGGCGGGCTGGGGCGAGAACATGGCCTTCCTGACCGCCATGTCGAACTCCTTTGGCGCCCGCTGGTTTGACGAGGCCTGGCAGCCCCAGTTCAACACGCCGCAGTGGAAGGACACACTCGACACCTATCTCGCCCTGATGGCCGATGCCGGCCCGACCGGCGCCTCGTCCAATGGCTTCAACGAAAACCTCACCCTGTTCCAGCAGGGCAAGTGCGGCATGTGGATCGATGCCACCGTCGCCGCCTCTTTCGTGACCAACCCGACCGATTCCACTGTCGCCGACCAGGTCGGCTTTGCCCTGGCGCCCGACAATGGCCTGGGCAAGCGCGGCAACTGGCTGTGGGCGTGGTCGCTGGCCATTCCCACCAGCTCGCAGCAGCAGGACGACGCGGCCAAGTTCATCAACTGGGCGACCAACAAGGCCTATCTGGAAACCGTCGCGGCGCAGGATGGCTGGGCCAATGTCCCTCCCGGCACCCGCACTTCGCTCTATGAGAATGCCGAGTACCAGGCCGCCGCGCCCTTCGCCAAGATGACGCTGGACTCGATCAACTCGGCCAATCCCAGCCAGCCGACAGTCGATCCCGTCCCCTATGTTGGCGTGCAGTTCGTCGCCATTCCTGAGTTCGCCGGTATCGCCACCAATGTGGGCCAGCTGTTCTCGGCGGCGCTTGCCGGCCAGATGTCGGCCGACGATGCCCTGGCCCAGGCCCAGGACGCCACCCTGCGCGACATGACCCGCGCCGGATACATCAAGTAGCTCACCTCCTGAGAACTATGCGGCCGGGCGCTCCGGCAACCGGCCGCAGACTTTTCGGGGAGGTTCGGACGCGTCGGCAGGTAGATACTCCTCCCTTGCGCTGCGTCCCACGCTGGAGCCGCCCGGCCAACGCCCCCCCCTTAGAGGTCGGGCGGCTCTGACGGATCGATGCAACCCTTGGGGATGACGAGATGGCGACCCAGCAAACCAATACGCTTGCCCGCGTGATGATGGCCCCGGCCGTCATCGTGCTGCTGATCTGGATGATCGTGCCACTGGTAATGACCATATGGTTCTCGTTCCAGAATTATAGCCTGATCAACCCGATGATGACCGGCTTTGCCGGCTGGGCCAATTACATCTACGTCATTGGCGACCCCTCCTTCACCCAGGCACTGGTCAATACCCTACTGCTGGTGGGAGGCGTACTGATCATCACGGTGATCGGCGGCACCTTCATTGCGCTGCTGCTCGATCAGCCGATCTGGGGCCAGGGGATCCTGCGCATCCTCGTGATCTCGCCCTTCTTCGTCATGCCCCCGGTCGCGGCGCTGATCTGGAAAAACGGCTTTCTGCATCCCGGCTATGGCATGTTCGGGCACCTGTTCAAGATGCTGGGCCTGCAGCCGGTGGACTGGTTCGCCCAATACCCGCTGTTCTCGATCATCGTCATCGTCGCCTGGCAATGGCTGCCTTTCGCCACCCTGATCCTGCTGACGGCGCTGCAATCGCTTTCCGAGGAACAGCGCGAGGCCGCCGAAATGGATGGCGCCAATGCGATCAATCGCTTCTGGTACATCATCATGCCGCACATGGCCCGGGCGATCACCATCGTGATCCTGATCCAGACCATTTTCCTGTTGGGCATTTTCGCCGAGATCCGCGTCACCACCGGCGGCGGCCCCGGCTATGCCTCCACCAACATCGCCTTCCTGGTATTCCGCACCGGTATCCTCAGCAATGACATCGGCGCCGGTTCGGCTGGCGGCGTGGTTGCCGTCATCATCGCCAACATCGTCGCATTCTTCCTGATGCGCGCTGTCGGCAAGAACCTCGACGCGTAGGAGGGATCATGGCCCGCAAAGTCTCGACGCAAACCCGGATCGGCTTCACCATCGGCGCCTGGGTGGTCGCGCTCCTCCTGTTCTCGCCCATTCTGTGGACGGCACTCACCGCCTTCAAGACCGAGGCCGAGGCCATCGCCTCGCCACCCACCTTCTGGCCGCAGACCTTCACCCTCGAGAACTTTTCGGCGGTGCAGGAGCGCTCCGACTACGTCAAGCACGCCATCAATTCGATCATCGTGGCGCTGGGCTCGACCCTGCTCGGCCTGGCCATCGGCATTCCCGCCGCCTGGGCCATGGCCTTCGCCCCCACCAAGCGCACCAAAGACGTGCTGATGTGGATGCTCTCCACCAAGATGATGCCGGCCGTCGGCGTCCTGATCCCGATTTACCTGATTTTCCGCGACCTGCGCCTGCTCGACACCGTGCATGGCCTGACCATCATCATGACGCTGATCAACCTGCCGATCATCATCTGGATGCTCTACACCTACTTCAAGGAAATCCCGGTCGATATCCTGGAGGCGGCGCGCATGGACGGGGCCGAGCTGTGGAACGAGATCGTCCATGTGCTGGTGCCCATGGCCATCCCCGGCATTGCCTCGACCCTGTTGCTCAACGTCATCCTCGCCTGGAACGAAGCCTTCTGGTCGATCACCCTGACCTCGGGCCGCGCCGGCACGCTCACCGCCTTCATCTCTTCGTTCTCGAGCCCGCAGGGCCTGTTCCTCGCCAAACTCTCCGCCGCCTCGTTGCTGGCCATCGCACCCATCCTGCTGATGGGCTGGTTCAGCCAGAAGCAGCTGGTCCGTGGCCTGACTTTCGGGGCGGTGAAATGATCTGGGCTCCCGCACCCCCACCCAACCTCCCCCTCACAGGGGGAGGAGCGCTCCTGTGGCTCACCGCCATCTCGACAAACACGGTTAGTCCCTCCCCTTCCCAGGGGGAGGCCAGGTGGGGGGCACGACAAGCTCTGACCATTCCACAATTGAACTCGACCAGAGGACTATGAAATGGGTTCCATCTCGCTCGAACACGTCAACAAGTCCTTCGGCGACGTCCAGGTCATCCCGGACATTTCGCTCGACATCAAGGATGGGGAATTCGTCGTCTTTGTCGGCCCCTCGGGCTGCGGCAAGTCCACCCTGCTGCGCCTGATCGCCGGGCTGGAAGACACCAGCAGTGGCACTATCCTGCTCGATGGCGTCGACATGACCGACGCACCGCCGGCGCGACGGGGCCTGGCCATGGTGTTCCAGTCCTACGCGCTCTATCCGCATATGAGCGTGCGCGACAATATCGCCTTCCCGCTCAAGATGGCCAAGCTGCCCAAGGAAGTGATCGACCAGAAGGTCGACTACGCCGCCCGCACGCTGAACCTCTCCAGCTATCTCGACCGGCGCCCGCGGGCGCTCTCGGGAGGGCAACGCCAACGCGTTGCCATCGGCCGCGCCATCGTGCGTGAGCCCAAGGCGTTCCTTTTCGATGAGCCACTGTCCAATCTCGACGCCGCACTGCGCGTCAACATGCGCCTGGAAATCACCGAACTGCACCAGCAGCTCAAGACCACGATGATCTATGTCACTCACGATCAGGTCGAGGCCATGACCATGGCCGACCGCATCGTCGTGCTCAATGCCGGCAATGTCGAACAGTTCGGCTCCCCGCTCGACCTTTACAAAAAGCCCGCCAACCGCTTCGTCGCCGGCTTTATCGGCAGCCCCAGGATGAACTTCGTCGATGGCGCCGAGGCAGCCAAGTATGACGCCCATTCCATCGGCGTTCGCCCCGAGCATTTCGTACTGACCCGCATCCCGGCACCGGGTTCGTGGGAAGGCGTGGTCAGCGTCGCAGAACAGCTGGGCTCCGATACGTTCCTGCATGTGCAGGTCGGCGAATTCGGGCTGATGACCATTCGGACCGATGGCGAGGAAACCTTCTCGCATGGCGACGACGTCTACCTGACGCCCGACGCCACCCGCATCTACCGCTTCGACGCGGACGGCAAGGCGCTCTAATATGCCCAAAACCCTCCATCCTTCGGTGCTTTTGCTCCCCTCCCCCTTGAGGGGAGGGGTAGGGGGTGGGGGTCCGTCAGCTGTTCACAAGACCACCCCCTCCCCAACCCTCCCCTCAAGGGGGAGGGAGGCCCGTGCCGAGGCACCGAGGACTAGACCATGACCACCAAGCTCTCCGCCGCCAACCTGCCCGAGATCACCACCGCGTCCGTTCCGGCCTATGGTCGAGGCGACCTCGCCGCGGGGATCCTGCATTTCGGCGTCGGCAATTTCCACCGCGCCCACCAGGCGGTCTATCTCGATGACCTCTTCGCCACCGGTGCGGATCGCGATTGGGCCCTGATCGGCGCCGGGGTGCGCGACGCCGACGAGGCCATGCGCCAGAAATTGCTGGCCCAGGACTGGTTGACCACCGTCGTCGAGCAGGAAGCCGGTGGCAGCAGCGCCCGCATTACCGGCGTGATGATCGACTATATCCGCCCCGGCGACAGCGCCGCCGTGATCGAGCGCCTCGCCGATCCCGCCATCCGCATCGTCTCGCTGACCATTACCGAGGGTGGCTATTACATCGATCCGGCCAGCCAGAAATTCGATCCGACCCATCCCGACATTGCCTATGACGCCGCCCATATGGATGCGCCCAGAACCGCGTTCGGGCTGATCCTTGCCGGCCTGCTCCGCCGTCGCGCCGAGGGCACGCAGCCCTTCACGGTGATGAGCTGCGACAACATTCCGGGCAATGGCCACGTCACCCAGAACGCCGTCGCTGGCCTCGCGGCCCTGGTCGATCCGGCACTGGCCAAATGGGTCCGCACCAGTATCGCCTTCCCCAATGGCATGGTGGATCGCATCACCCCCGCCACCTCCGACCGCGAGCGCCAGCTGCTGGCTGAGCAATTCGGCATCGAGGACAATTGGCCGGTATTCTGCGAGAGCTTCCGCCAATGGGTGCTGGAGGATAATTTCCCCGCCGGCCGCCCGGCACTCGAAACCGTCGGCGTGCAATTCGTCCGGGACGTGGCGCCCTACGAGCACATGAAGATCCGCATTCTCAATGGCGGCCACGCCACCATCGCCTATCCGGCCGGGCTGATGGACATCCATTTCGTCCACGAGGCCATGGAACATCCGCTGGTGCGTGCCTTCCTCGCCAAGGTCGAGCGCGACGAGATCATCCCGGTCGTGCCGCTGGTGCCCGATACCAATCTCGACGAGTATTTTGCCCTATGCGAACGCCGCTTCGCCAATCCCAAGATCGGCGACACCATTCGCCGCCTGGCACTGGATGGCTCCAATCGCCAGCCCAAATTCATCATCCCCTCGGCCGCCGACCGCCTTGCCGCCGGACAGTCCGTCGTCGGGCTGGCGCTGGTCTCCGCCCTCTGGTGCCGCTACTGCTTCGGCACAACCGATAGCGGCACCGTCATCGAACCCAATGATCCCAGCTGGGCCCGCCTCACGGCCCAGTCCCAGCTTGCCAAAGATGATCCCAAAGCCTGGCTGGCCATGACCGATATCTATGGCGACCTCGCCCGCAACCACACCTTCGTCACCGCCTTCACCCACGCCCTGACCTCGCTCTGGGCCATCGGCACCAAGGCAAGTCTGGAGCATTATCTGGAAGACCGGCTGTGACATGCCCTGTCTCATCGACATAGTTCGTTTCGCTGCATGACCAAGCCAGACCTCATTATCTTCGATTGCGATGGCGTGCTGGTGGATAGCGAGCCACTCGCCATGCGCGTGCTGATCGCCGCCATTGCCATGCAGGGCATCGATATCGATCCGGCCGTTGCCTACCGCGATTATCTCGGCCGCTCGCTGCTCTCCATCTCGGCCAGCCTGCGCGACAGCCACGGCATGCCGCTCGGTCCCCCGGCGCTGCAATCGATGCGCAATGACCTTTATGCACTCTATCGGCGGGAGCTGCGGCCGACGCCGAATATTGCCGAAACCCTGACCGCCCTCGCCATTCCCTTCTGCGTTGCCTCCTCCAGCCAGCTGGAACGCATCCAGCTCAGTCTCGAATTGACCGGCCTGCGCCCCCATTTCGGCCGCCGCATCTTTTCGGCCAGCATGGTCGAACACGGCAAGCCGGCGCCCGACCTCTTCCTCTATGCCGCCCGCCATATGGGCGTAGCGCCCGAGCGCTGTCTGGTCATCGAGGATAGCCCCGCCGGCATTCAGGCGGCCCGCGCCGCTGGCATGGCCGTGTTCGGCTATATCGGTGGCAGTCACATCGCGCCCAGTGGCCTGCGCCCTGTTATCCAGGCCCTGCAACCCAATGCCGTTTTCGACGATATGCAGGCCCTGCCCGATCTTGTAAGCTCGCTGCGAACCGACAAGAAGGCGCAGTAGCGTTGAAGCAAAGCCTGCTGGTGGCAGTGGATGTGGGCACGGGAAGCGCCCGGGCGGGCGTGATCACGACCGCGGGCGATCTGCTGGGTCGCGCCGAGCGCCCTATCGCCATGAACCGCACCGACGCCAATCATGCCGAGCATGACAGCGAACAGATTTGGGCCGCCGTCTGCGGCGCCGTGCGCGATGCCATGTCTGCCGCCTCGGCTCAGCCTGCCGATGTTGTCGGCATCGCCTTCGACGCCACCTGCTCGCTGGTGGTGCGCGACCGCGCCGGCGACCCGGTCACTGTCTCCACCAATGGCAGCGACAATTGGGACACCATTGTCTGGCTCGACCATCGCGCCCTGGCCGAGGCCGGGGAATGCACCGCGACCGCCCATGAGGTGCTCAATTTCATCGGCGGCGTCATGTCGCCGGAAATGGAAGTGCCCAAGCTGATGTGGCTCAAGCGGCATATGCCAGCGAGCTGGAGCCGCGCCGGCATGATTTTCGATCTGGCCGATTTCCTGTCCTGGAAAGCCACGGGCTCGCAGGCGCGCAGCCAATCGACCCTCACCTGCAAATGGACCTATCTTGCCCATGCCGAGGCAGGCTGGCGTCCCGATTTCCTCGCCCAGGTCGGGCTGGCCGATATGCTTGAACGCGCCGCTCTGCCCGATGCAGCAAGCCCTGTCGGCACCGATCTCGGCCCGCTGACCTTTGCCGCCGCCGCCGATCTCGGCCTCACCACCGATTGCCGCGTCGGCGCCGGATTGATCGATGCCCATGCGGGAGCGTTGGGTGTGCTCGGCGCCTTCACCCGCGAAGTCGATACCATCGACCGCCACCTGGCGCTGATCGCCGGCACCTCCAGCTGCGTCATGGCGCTCTCGGCTGAAGCGCGCCCGACCAATGGCGTCTGGGGCCCCTATTTCGGCGCCGTGCTGCCCGGCGTCTGGCTCAATGAGGGCGGGCAATCGGCCACCGGCGCACTGCTCGATCACATCATCCGCTGGCATGGCGCCGGCGGCGAACCCGACGCTGCCATGCATCGCCGCATTGCCGAGCGCGTCATGGAACTGCGCCGCCACGAGGGTCTCGCCCTCGCCAATCGCCTGCATGTCCTGCCCGATTTTCACGGCAATCGCTCGCCGCTGGCCGATCCGCAGGCGCTGGGCGTCATTTCCGGGCTCACGCTCGATAGCGATTTCGACAGCCTCTGCCGGCTCTATTGGCGGGCCGCCGTCGCCATCGCGCTCGGCGTTCGCCACATCCTCGAAACCTTTAACACCCGCGGTTACGCCATCGATACGCTGCACGTCACCGGTGGTCACACCAAGAACCCGCTGCTGATGGAACTCTATGCCGACGCCACCGGCTGCACCGTAGTCGAGCCCGCCGCCAAGGATGCGACACTGCTCGGCATGGCCATGGTCGCCGCCACCGCCGCCGGGCTTTATCCCAGCCTCGACCAGGCCTGCGCCGCCATGCAGCAAGGCGGCTGCGCCCATGCCCCCAACGCCGCCGCCCGCCCCCAATTCGACAAGGACTACGCGATATTCCTCGAGATGCACCGCCAACGCCAGGTGATTGAGGCGATGGCTTGAGACGGTGCCTCAAGGCCCGGCCACGCAAGCGGTGCCATCCCGGCGAGAGCCGGGATGGCACCGCGTGCGTTGAAAACCTGGGTGACACCCCACCCCATAGCAGCAGCGCCCCCAGCATTGCACCGAACCTGCCTAGCGGCGTCACCCAATCCCCGCTAAGCTCCTCTTTGGGAAGTCATAATTCGTGGCACTTGAAGCGAGCGACGCGTAAGCATGTCGATCAAAGCCGCCGTCTACCATCTGACTCACTATAAATACGACCGTCCGGTCGTTCTGCAGCCTCAGATCATCCGGCTTCAGCCGGCGCCTCACTCCAAGACCAAGGTGCTGAGCTATTCGCTGCGGGTGTCGCCGGGCAATCACTTCGTCAATGTGCAGCAGGACCCCTACGGCAATTTCCTGACGCGCTTCGTCTTTCCCGAGCCGGTTTCCGAGCTCAAGATCGAAGTCGATCTGGTTGCCGATATGACGGTCTATAATCCGTTCGATTTCTTCGTCGAAGAGTCGGCCGAGATTTGGCCGTTCCAATATCCCGAGGATATCCGCAGGGATCTCTCCATCTATATGCAGCCCGAGCCGGCCGGCCCGCTGCTGGGCCAGTTCCTTGCCAATATCGACCGCACTTCGATGAACACGGTCAATTTCGTCACCGGCCTCAATGCCTCGCTGCAGCAGCACATCGCCTATATCGTGCGCATGGAAACCGGCGTCTGGTCGCCCGAGGAAACCCTGGGCAATCGCCGCGGCAGCTGCCGGGATTCCAGCTGGCTGCTGGTCCAGCTGCTGCGCCATCTCGGCCTCGCCGCCCGCTTCGTGTCCGGCTACCTGATTCAGCTCAAGCCCGACCTGGTCGCGCTCGATGGCCCGGCCGGCACCGATCATGATTTCACCGACCTGCACGCCTGGTGCGAGGTCTACCTGCCCGGCGCCGGCTGGGTCGGCCTCGATCCCACTTCGGGCCTGCTCACAGGCGAAAGCCATGTGCCGCTGGCCGCCACCCCGCATTATCGCAATGCCGCGCCGATCTCGGGCTTTGCCTCCTATGCCGAAGTCGATTTCGCCTTCGACATGCGCGTCGACCGCGTTGCCGAACATCCGCGTATCACCAAGCCCTTTTCCGACGCCGCCTGGGACGAACTCAACGCACTGGGCAAGCAGGTCGATAGCGTCCTCGCCGCCAATGACGTCCGTCTCACCATGGGCGGGGAGCCGACCTTCGTCTCCGTCGATGATTTCGAGGCCGATGAGTGGAATACCGGCGCTGTCGGCCCCACCAAGCGCGCGCTGGCCGATGACCTGATCCGGCGCCTGCGCACCCGTTTCGCGCCCGCCGGTCTCCTGCATTACGGCCAGGGCAAGTGGTATCCCGGCGAAACCCTGCCGCGCTGGACCTTCTCGCTCTATTGGCGCGTCGACGGCAAACCGGTCTGGCAGGACGAGGCGCTGGTGGCCCGCGAAGGGGTCGAAACATCAGCAACCCACCACGATGCCCGCAAATTCCTCGAGGCCTTTGCCCGCAATCTCGGCCTCACCGGCGACACCATCGACGAGGCCTATGAGGACCCCGGCGAATGGCTGCTCAAGGAGGCCAATCTGCCGGTCAATGTCGACCCGGCCAATTCCGAGCTGGCTGATCCCGAAGCCCGCTCCCGCATCGCCAAGGTGTTCGAGCGCGGGCTGACCAATCCCACTGGCTATGTGCTGCCGGTGCAGCGCTGGAACGCCGCCGCCTCCAGCCCGTGGCTGACCGAGAAGTGGAAGACCCGCCGCGGCAAGCTGTTCCTCGCCCCCGGCGACAGCCCGGCAGGCTATCGCCTGCCGCTGTCCGCGCTCAAGCATATCGCGCCCACATCCTATCCCCATGTGGTGGCGCAGGACCCCGGTGCGCCGCGCGGCGTGCTGCCCGATCCCGCTGATATGCTGGCCCCGCGCCAGCTGGGACTTCAGGCCGATCCCCGCGCTCAGGCCCAAGCCGATTTCACCGCCGCGACCGAACAGCAGGAGCGGATCGAGCAGGAAATCAGCGAAATCGAAGGCGAGGTGCGCACTGCCGTCACCGCTGAAATCCGCGATCATCGCCTCTGCGTCTTCCTGCCGCCGGTCGAAAAACTCGAGGACTATCTCGAACTGATCAGCGCCGTGGAAGCCGCCGCCCGAACCATCGGCCAGCCGGTGCATCTGGAAGGCTATGCGCCGCCACACGATCCGCGCCTCAATGTCATTCGCGTTGCCCCCGATCCCGGCGTCATCGAGGTCAATATCCATCCCGCCTCCAGCTGGGATGATTGCGTCGCCACCACGTCAGCCATCTACGAAGAGGCCCGCCAGTCCCGGCTCGGTGCCGATAAATTCATGATCGATGGCCGCCATACCGGCACCGGCGGCGGCAATCACGTCGTGGTCGGCGGCGCGACCCCGCATGACAGCCCGTTCCTGCGCCGGCCCGATCTGCTGAAATCGCTGGTGCTGCATTGGCAGCGTCATCCGGCGATGAGCTATCTGTTTTCCGGCCTGTTCATCGGCCCCACCAGCCAGGCACCGCGTTTTGATGAGGCGCGTCATGACAGCCTCTACGAACTCGAAATCGCCATGGCGCAGGTGCCCCATCCGCAATCGGGGGAGCCGGCGCCGCTGCCCTGGCTGGTCGATCGGCTGTTCCGCAACCTCCTGGCTGACGTCACCGGCAATACCCATCGCTCCGAGATCTGCATCGACAAGCTGTTCTCGCCCGATGGCCCGACCGGACGGCTCGGCCTCGTTGAATTCCGGGGCTTTGAAATGCCGCCCAATGCCCGCATGTCGCTGGCCCAGCAGGTGCTGATCCGGGCGCTGATTGCCCGCTATTGGGCAAACCCCGCCGATGGCAGCTTTGTGCGCTGGGGCACCACGCTGCATGACCGTTTCATGCTGCCCCATTATGTCTGGGCCGATTTCCTCGACGTACTGGCCGATCTCGACCGCCACGGTTTCAAACTCGATCCGGCCTGGTTCGCCGCCCAGCTCGAATTCCGCTTCCCGTTCTGCGGCGAGATTGAATATGAGGGCGTCAAGCTCGAACTGCGCCAGGCGCTGGAACCCTGGCACGTCATGGGCGAACAGGGCGCCATCGGCGGCACCGTGCGCTTCGTTGACTCGTCGGTCGAGCGCCTGCAGGTCAAGCTCGACGGCATCAATCCCGAGCGCTATGCCGTCACCTGCAACCAGCGCCCCGTGCCGCTCCGGCAAACCGATACCGCCGGCACCGCCATTGCCGGCGTGCGCTTCAAGGCGTGGCAGCCCGCCTCGGGCCTGCATCCCGCTTTGCCGGTCAATACGCCGCTGGTATTCGACATCTATGACAAGTGGAGCCAGCGCCCGATTGGCGGCTGCGTCTATCACGTCGCCCATCCGGGCGGGCGCAGCTACGATACCTTCCCGGTCAATGGCAACGAGGCCGAGGCCCGCCGCCTCGCCCGCTTCGTACCGCAGAATTACACCGGTGGCGGCTTTGTGCTCCGCGACGAAAGACCCGCGGACGAATTCCCGCTAACGCTTGACCTGCGGCGTCCGGCGCGGTTCACGTAGCGCCATGACCACCCGCAGCCAGCAGACCCGCGGCAAGCCCCCCTTCGGCCCCAGCATTATTGCTGATTACCAGCTGAAGCCCGGCGTGCCCGACGAAATGATCGACCCAGACGGCAAGATTCGGCCGGGCTGGGCGGCGCTGATGGCTGCCTTCGATGCGCTTGGCCCCACCGAGCTCAGCGCCCGCTTTGAACGCGCCGATCAATATCTGCGCGATGCCGGGGTGTTCTATCGCAAATATGACGGCGCTGCCGGCAAGGAACGCGCCTGGCCGCTGGCCCATATTCCGCTGCTCATCGGCGAGGATGAATGGACCCGCATCAGCGAGGGCCTGGTGCAGCGCGCCGAACTGCTCGAGCAGATCGTCGATGACGTCTATGGCGACAATACCCTGGTCAGCCGCGGCCTGCTGCCGCCCGAACTGGTCGCCCGCAATGCCGAATTCCTGCGCCCCCTGGTCGGGGTCCCGCCAGCCAGCGGCCATTACCTGCATTTCTGCGCCTTCGAGCTGGGCCGCGGCCCCGATGGGGCCTGGTGGGTGCTGGGCGATCGCACGCAGGCGCCCTCCGGCGCCGGCTTCGCCTTGGAAAACCGCGTCGCCACCACCCGGGCGCTGTCGGAAATCTATGCCGATCTCAATATCGAGCGGCTGGCGGGCTTTTTCCGCGGCTTCCGCGATCACCTCTTCGCGCTGGGCAAGCGCGACGGCGGCGGCGTCGGTATCCTCACGCCCGGCCAGCTCAACGAAACCTATTTCGAACACGCCTATATCGCCCGTTATCTCGGGCTGATGCTGCTCGAAGGCGATGACATGGTCATCGAGGGCGATCAGGTCATGGTGCGCACCGTGGCCGGCCTCAAGCCGGTCAGCGTGCTCTGGCGCCGCATGGACGCCTCCTTCGTCGACCCGCTCGAACTGCGCTATGACAGCCGCATCGGCACCCCAGGCATGGTCGAGGCGCTGCGCCATGGCTCGATCTCGATGATCAATGCCATGGGCACCGGCATACTCGAAACCCGCGCCCTCGCCGCCTTCATGCCCGCCCTCTCCAAGGCCCTGCTGGGCGCGCCGCTCAAGCTGCCCGCAATCGCCACCTGGTGGTGCGGACAGGAAAAGGAGCGCAACCACGTCATCGCCAATTTCGACAGGCTGATGATCGGCCCGGCCTTCGCCACCACCCTGCCCTTTGACGATGTCCGCGGCACCGCCTTGGGCTCATCGATGACACCAGAGCAGAAGGCCCAGCTGATCGAGCGCATTCGCAGCAATGGCGCCGATTATGTCGGCCAGGAACAGGTGCAGCTGTCGACTGCCCCCGTCTATGTCGATGGCAAGCTGCAGCCGCGCCCGATTACCCTGCGAGTCTATGCGGCACGCACCGAGGCCGGCTGGACCATCATGCCCGGCGGCTTCGCCCGCGTCGGCTCCACCGAGGACACCAGTGCCATTGCGATGCAGCATGGTGGCCAGGCCGCCGACGTCTGGGTGGTCTCATCCAAGCCGGTCGAGCGCGTCTCGCTGCTCCCCCAGGATGGCCAGAAGCTGGTGCGCAATTCGCCCGGCAGTCTGCCCAGCCGCGCCGCCGACAACCTGATCTGGCTGGGCCGCTATGCCGAGCGCTGCGAAGCGACGGTGCGCATCTTGCGCGCCTACAATGCCCGCCTTGCCGAGCTCAGCAAGCCCGACCTGCCCATTCTTACCCATACCCGAACCTTCCTCGAAAGCATCGACGTCGATGCCACCGAGCCGATGCCGCAGGGCCTCTTGTCGAGTATCGACAGCGCCGTGCACAGCGCCGGGCAGATCCGCGACCGCTTCTCTCCCGATGGCTGGCTGGCGCTCAACGATCTGCAGAAAACCGCGCAGCGCTTCGCCGTCATCATCGATTCTGGCGATGACGCTACCCGTGCCATGACGGTGCTGCTGCGCAAGCTGGCGGGCTTCTCCGGCCTCGTGCATGAGAACATGTACCGCTTTGCCGGCTGGCGCTTCCTCGAACTCGGCCGCCGTCTTGAACGCGCCATCCAGATCGCGCGCATCACGGCCTGGCTGACCGATAAGGACGCCCCCGAAGGCTCGCTCGAAATGCTGCTGGAGATCGGCGACAGCGTCATGTCGCATCGCCGTCGCTATTCGGTCAGCGCCGGCCCCCAGAGCGCCATTGATCTGCTGACCCTCGATCCGCTCAATCCGCGTTCGGTGCTGTTCCAGCTGACCGAATTGCGCGCCCAGATCGAAATCCTGCCCGGCGGTGTCGATGACGGGCAACTTTCCCCGGCGGCCAAGGCGGCGCTGCAATTGCACACCGATCTGGTCATCGCCGAACCCGAAGACATGACGCCTGAGCGCCTCGACAAGCTAGCCGCCGATATAGGCCTGCTGTCCCGCCTCGTGGCCTCCGCCTATTTTGTCTAGCGCCATGCTCTACGATGTCCGCCTCGCCCTCAAATACGAATATGAAGCGCCGGTGCAGGGCGGCCGTCACCTGATCCGCGTCGCGCCGGTCTCGATTGCCGGGGTGCAGCGCGTCATTGCTGCCGGGCTGTCTTTCGATCCCACGCCGCAGCGCAAGAGCACGTTCACCGATTTCTTCGGCAATTCGGTCACCACTATTTCCTATCATGCGCCCCATGATCACCTGACCATCCGCCTGACCGCCCGCGTGCAGGTCGAAGACACCCAGCCGCCCGCCGACCTGTCGCCGAACCGCATGGCCCTGCGACAGGAAATCGCCCGCACCTGGTCGGTGGCACCCGATAGCCCGCACCATTTTCTGGCCGCTTCGCCGCGCGCGCCGCTGATCGCGGAAATCTCCGCCTATGCCGAGACCGCCGCCACCGGCACCGTCTCTGTGCAAGCCGCCGCCATGGCGCTCTGCCTCGCCATCCACCGCGACTTCACCTATGACCCACGCGCCACCGATGTCGAAACCAAGCCCGACGAAGCCTTCGCCCTGCGCAAGGGCGTCTGCCAGGACTTTGCCCATGTGATGATTGCGGGCCTGCGCGGCCTCGGCATTCCCGCCGGCTATGTCTCGGGGTTTCTCCGCACCATCCCGCCCGCCGGCAAACCGCGACTGGAAGGCGCCGATGCCATGCATGCCTGGGTGCGCGTCTGGTGCGGCCAGCATACCGGCTGGATCGAGTTCGACCCGACCAATGCGATGATCGCCGGACCCGATCACATCGCCATCGGCCACGGCCGCGACTACGCCGATATTTCCCCGATCATCGGCGTGCTGCGCACCCATGGCTCACACGAGACCACCCAGTCCGTCGACGTCATCCGCGTCGAATAGGGCCACCCGGCCGCAACCCATCGGCCTGCGTCCCCTTCTCCTTGAGGGGAGTGGCCAGGGGGCTGCGGCTTCAACCCGCGCGACCCCACCACTCGAGCATCTGCCAACTCAATAAAATCCACGCAACTGGTCGATGGAACCAAAGTCCTTCTCACCCCGTTCAATTGGCAAGCGCAACAACGCGCCGGTCAACTCAAACGTAGCGCCTGTCAATGCTTGGCAGTGACAGCAGAACGGTGGGGGATGGAATGCACCAGACACGGACGATTTCGGCTCAGGCCTATGATGGCCGTACGCATTACGCGCAGGTTCTGATCGCCTTGACGCCTGCATTCCTCATCCTGCTCGCCGCCACAGGTTTGATGCTGGCCATTCTTTAAGCGTCTCTAGACACGTCAAAAGAAGGGGAACCCCATGACGTTAGGTACAATTCTCATCATCGTCCTGATCCTGCTGTTGATCGGGGCACTGCCGAACTGGGGCTACTCGCGTGGATTTGGCTACTTCCCCTCCGGCATTCTGGGCGTAATTCTCGTGGTGATCCTGATCCTGGTTTTGATGGGTCGAATTTAGCGAGTGCAGGTAATGGGCGCACCGGTTTACCGGCTTCACTTTAGTGGAACGCGCCCAGCGGGTCGAAGGTCGCCCCCCTTTCGTCCCGCCCCTTGCCACCCCGGTGCGCTCAATGCGTGCCGGGGTGTCTTTTAGCTTGGTAATGGGGGTGCGGCCGACCGTATCCCGTTCAGTCTCGAATTGATCATCAAGGAGCGTCTCTCATGGCAACTACCCCCGATCTCGCCCCCACCGCACCAACCCGTCGCAAGCCTGCCGCCCCGCGCAACAACCGCGCCAAGGAACAGCAGCTTGAAGACCAGGTCGCCCAGTTGCAGAACGATATCAAGGCCATAGCGAACACACTGGCCCGTCTCAGCAATGAGAAGGTGGCCGAAGCCCGCGAAGTCGCCAAGTCGGAGGTCAAGAACCTGCAGCAGCAGTCGCAGCACGTGATTGACGATGTGCAGGAACAGGCCGGGGCCCTCGAACAGCAGCTCAAGGATACTATCCGCGAAAAGCCGCTGGCCGCGGTAGCCACCGCCATCGGTCTCGGCTTCGTCCTGGCCCTGCTGTCGCGGCGCTAGGAACCATGAACGCCCTCTTCCCCCAAATTGCGGCCCTGCTCGGCTTCGAAATAGAAGCGATTACCGACCGCGCCAAACGGCTGACGGTAGCCTATGGGATCATCGGCCTGTTCGGGGTGATCGCGTTCGTGTTCCTGCTGGTGGCAGGGTTTCTTGCCCTTGCCGATTGGCTGGGCCCGATCTATGCGGCCCTGATCCTTGCCGGCAGCTTCTTGCTGCTGGCCCTGGCGACGTTTCTGGGCACCAGGATCGGCGAAGGCGAGCGCAGGCGGCGCGAGGCCGAACGCCGGCGCGCCAATCAGACCAGCGCTGCGGTGACCACGGCTGCGATGACGGCCCTGCCGGTGGTGATGAGTTCGCCAACCGCACGCATCATCGCCCTGCCGGTCGTGGCGCTCGGCGTCTATTACCTGCTGCGCGGCGGCTCAACGCCGCCAAAGCGGGACTGATAGCGACCGCCTCCCTAGGCCGCGGAGGTCGGCTCCGCGCGCCTCAATAGGCCAGTGCCGGCAGTGGCATCCAGATATCGGCCGCTACGCCGTCGGGTGCAAAGTCCAACTGCACGCTGCTGTCGAGCACCTTGGCGAGGCTCCGCTCGATCAGCTTGGCGCCCAGCCCATATTCCTGCGGCCGCTGAACCGCAGGCCCACCGCGTTCGCGCCAGCGCAGCGACAATCCGCGACTGGGCTGGCTGCGCACTTCCCAGTCGATGCTCACCACGCCGTTCTGATCCGACCAGGCCCCATAACGATGCGCATTGGTCGTCAGCTCATGCAGGATCAGCCCCAGCCCCAAAGCGTGGTCGGCCGGCAATGTCATGTCCTCGCCGCGGATCTCGGCCCGATCCGGATTATCCAGGAAGCGCGGCCCCAATTGCGAGGCGACCACTTCATAGAGCTGCACCCCGGACCAGTCGCGGTCGGCCAGCAGCACATGGGCATCGGAAATGGTGCGCAACCGCCCCGAAAACGCATTGATGAATTCGCGCGGGTCCGGATTTTGCCGAATGGTCTGACGCGCCACCGACTGGATCATCGCCAGCGTATTCTTGACCCGGTGATTGAGTTCACGCAGCAGCAGCCGCGTCTGCTCGGCACTGTGCTTGCTTTCGGAGATATCCAGGCTGACCCCCATCATGATCAGCGGGCGCCCCTCGGCATCGCGTTGATAGACCCTGCCCCGCATTGTCACCCAGCGGTTGTTCTCGGCCAGCCGGGCCTCCACGTTGAAATCATAGCCATCCCGGAAGCTGGCGCCGAGCGCCCGCCGCATCATGTTGCGGTCATCGGGGTGCGTTGTATCCAGCACCTGCTTGACGTGGATGGGCCCGGCCTCGGGCAGCTCATACATGCGCCGGAATGTGTCATTGCACGACACTTCGCCGCTGCGCAGTTCCCACACCCAGCTGCCAACCTTGCCGGCCTCGAGCGTCAGGGCATGGCGCCACTCTTCCTGAAGCAGAGCCGCCGCCGTGCGGGCCCGCACCCGCGCTTCGTCCTTGAGCGCCAGAAGGCTGGACGCCACTTCCGCCAGGTCTTCCAGTTGCACCAGCAGCGCCGGATCGACATGGTCGCGCGCCTTGGAACCCAGCACGCACAGCGTACCGAGCCGCTGGCCGTGCACTGTCACCGGCACCCCGGCGTAAAACCGGATTGCCGGCCAACCGGTCACAAAGGGATTGGTCTGGAAACGCGCATCGCGCTGCATGTCGAGCACGACCATATGGGGGCTATCGGCAGCGAGGGTATGGGCGCAAAAGGAAACGTCGACATCGGTTTGCGCCGGGGCGCCAGGTAGTCCGAAGCAGGAGCGAAACCATTGTCGTTCGGCATCGACCAGGGTCACCTGCGCATATTCAGTGCCGAACAGCCGGGCCGCGATGCGGGTCAGTCGATCAAAGTCGGCATCCGCCTCGGAATCAAGAACATTGAGAGCGGCTAAAACTTCGAGCCGCCCGGGATCGTCTAATACCCTGCGGACCTTATCCGGTAAGGGCTTATTCAGGTCTGTCACTTCTCGTCCTGACGCTTACGCGGCAAAAATGCCCTGATATTCCAGCTGAAATGCTATCCTTAACTTCCAGCAACGCCCGACCTTGGTTTTGGTTGCGCGCTGCGGCGATTTTTTTCCCTGCGGTGCGGGCCAATGCAAAGGCGGCCCCGATATCGTCCGGGCCTATGCCCCGGCGGCTGCCAGTTCAGGCAGTGCCACGGTCACCGCCAGGCCCCCTTCAGCACGTCGCTCATAGAGTGGCGCGCCACCAAACTGCTGCGCCAGCTGCCTGATGATCACCGAGCCCAGCCCACCCTCGCCCAGATCCTGCTTGTCCGGCACGCCGATGCCATTATCAAGCACGACCAGCGTGGCCACACCCTCGGTGTTGCGCTGCAGGCGCACGATAATATTGCCACTGCGTCCATCGGGAAAGGCGTGCTTCATGGCGTTGGTCACCAGCTCGCCCACCACGATGCCCAGGGTCGTCGCATCGCGCGCACCAATGACGATCGGCTCGACCTCGCCGACCAGCGTTACATCGCCAATATCGGTGGCCCCGGTTTCCAGATCCTCCAGCACGGCCGTCAGGAACTCGTCGGCCTGCGTGGTTTCAAGATCGCCCCCCAAGCGCAACCGCCGATGCGCCGACGCCACGGCATGCACCCGCGATCGCGCCGCCTCCAGAGCCGCGCGTACTTCTGCGGAATCCGAACGCATCAATTGCAGCCCCAGCAGCGACGATACCGTCGCCAGCGAATTGCCGATCCGGTGATTGGTGTCCTGCAGCAGCGCTTCCACCCGTTCGCGTTCCCGCTCGGCATGGGCGGTCGCCTCGGCCAGGGCCTGCGTCCGCTCGCTCACCCGCGCCTCGAGGCTTTCATTCTGGTCCTTCAATTCACTCTGGCTACGCGACAGCGCCGTCACCTGCTGCTGGGAGCGATTGAACAGCGAAAACGCCAGGATCGCCGCCCCTGCCAGCGCCGACAGCACCGCCGCCACCAGCCAGCGCCGCGAGCGCTCGATCGCCTCGTTGCGCGCCAGCAACTGAGCGTCTTCATTGGCAATGAAGCGCGCCAGCGAGCCGCGCACATCGTCCATCAGCCGCATGCCCATGCCCGTTTCCACCAGAGAGCGCGCTTGCGACGGACGGTTGGCGGCAACCAGTCCGATGCTGTGATCCATCTCGGCGGTCTTGGCCCTGATCTCCTCGCCGATGCTGGCGACCTGGGCCGCCTTGCTGGCATCGTCCGCAACCAATGCGCTCAGCCCCGCCAGATCCTGTTCGATGTCGCGGGTCGCGTTGCGATACGTCGCCAGATATTCATCGTTCTGGGTCAGCACATAGCCGCGCTGGCCACTCTCGGCCTCGGCCAGGCCGATCGACACTTCACGCGCCTGCAGCCGTGTGTCGTAGGTCCCGATCACATCCTGCAATTGCCGGTCGACGCCCTGGACCAGAAACAGCGCTGCCGCGACCGCTACCAGCACGAGAGCCAGCGAAACCAGAACGGCAAAGCGCTGCCCGCTGCGCGGCGGCGACAATGCAAAGCTGACCGCTTCGGTGGCGTTGGTCACGACAGGTACCCTTTGTCTGGTGGCTGCATCTATTGGGCTAACGTGGAGCAATGGCGGTTTTGAGGCTGGTTTCTAGATCAATGGGCGCTTGATGTCGGGCAGCCCCTCCCAGCCGGCCACCGCCATCAAGCCCTCGACATCGAGGACCTCGCAGGCCCGGTCCAGCCATCTGATATATTGACGCTCCGCCAGTTTGCGCAGGGTCTTGTTGGTATGAACGATGGACAGTCCCAGCGTATCGGCAACGTGCAATTGCGAGATCGGAATATGCAGCCGGCTCGTCGCCGATAGCCCGACGCTGGCTGCCCGTTGATGCAGGAAGGCCAACAGGTAAGCTGCCCGCTCGATTGCCGTCCGGCGCCCAAGGCTGAGCAGATGATCGTCGAGCATGCGTTCTTCGCGCGCCGCCAGCCAGGTAATGTCAAAGCCCAGCCCCGGATGGTTGCGGAACAGCGTATCAAGCCGATCGCGCTGGAACACGCACAGCACCAGCGGCGACAGCGCCTCCACCGAATGCTGCATCTCCCCGATCACCGAGCCCTGCAAGCCAACGAGATCGCCCGGCAGCATGTAGTTGAGGATTTGCCGGCGCCCATCCGGCAGCAGCTTGTACCGGAAGGCCCAGCCGGACAGCACCGTGTAGAGATGGGCGCTATGCGCGCCTTCCGACAGCAGCGTCGCGCCGGTTTCCGCCTGCAATTCCCCGGTTTTGAACGAGGAAACGAACTTGAGCTCGGCCGGTTCGAAGGCGCGAAACTGCGCCATCGTGCGCAGCGGACACTGCTCGCAGGGCACGCGACGCGCTGAGCTGGGCAGGACCACGCTCATGCCACGCCCCCACTCATATCTTTTCCGGCGCATGTCTTTGTTAAATGACGCCCGTCCGCCAAACGCGCAGGAAAGCCCCCTTCTGTATCGAGGGACATGCTGTGCCGATCAATAAAATCGCCCTGTTGGTTGAGGAAGAATTCCTCATCGCCATGGACCTCGAGCGCGTTCTGGAACACTTCGCAATCACCGAAACCGTGATCGCCCGAACCGCCCAGGAAGCATTGGCGCTCCAGACCGATTGGAATGCCTTCGCCCTCGCCATCGTTGACGTCGGCCACGCCCCTCATGCCGGCCTTGAACTCGCGCACCATTTGCTCTCCACCGGTGTACCGCTGGTGCTGACCACCACTGACCTGTCGCTGGCCGGCGGGATACCCGACCTGCCAAATGTGCCCGTTGTCACCAAGCCGGTGCCTGAAACGGTGCTGGTGGGCGCCCTGCAAAGGGCGCTCTCCGTGATTTCAGAATGAGTGATTGTGCGTCGTCACCTGCGTCGACACGGCATCGGGACCGTAATCGGCCTCGCCGGTGACCTGAAGAATATCCTGCAACCGCGTTCTTGCCCGGCTGACCCGGCTCTTCATCGTGCCAATCGCGCAGGAGCAGATCTCGGCTGCCTCCTCGTAGGAGAACCCGGACGCCCCGATCAGTATCACCGCTTCGCGCTGGTCATCGGGAAGCTGCGCCAGGGCCTTCTTGAAGTCCTGCATGTCCATCGAGCCATATTGGGCTGGATGCACGGACAGGCGCTCGGTGAATGCACCATCGCTATCCTGCACTTCACGGCCACGCTTGCGCATCTGGCTGTAGAATTCATTGCGCAGGATGGTGAACAGCCACGCCTTGATATTGGTGCCCATTTCAAAGCTGGATTGCTTGGCCCAGGCCTTCATCACGGTGTCCTGCACCAGATCATCGGCCTTGTCGTGCTTGCCCGTCAGCGATACCGCGAAAGCGCGCAGCGATGGGAGGGTAGCCAGCATCTCGCGCTTGAACGTCGTCGGCTCGCCGGTCACGTCCTTATTCTCCGCCACGAGCGCTCTTCCCTTTTTGCGCGTCGACCTGCGCAGCTTCGGCATTATCGAGTTTTTCGAGCAGGTCGAGCAGCTGGTCCGGGACGCCCTCGTCCTGTACCGAGCCATAGAGAGCACGCAGACGCGCGCCGATGTCCGAATTGGGACCCAGCCCGTCGTCAGCCCGCCCAGCCTGCATTCGTGTACGCTGCTGGGACACCAGTTTATCCTTTATCATACCTTTTGAGACCGCCAGATGTATGTTTCAGCCCATGCTTGCCGGAGAAATGCCCGGCGCAACAAAAAGTTCCGTGCGCATTGGAACTTTTGCTGACCGATCCCGTTAATCGGGCTCATGAACTCGAATTCTGTAGCGTCACTGGGGAGTATACCATGACATTGTCGACGCGGATTGCACCGCACCTGCCGTATCTGCGGCGGTTTTCCCGCGCCACGACCGGCTCGCAGACATCGGGCGACGCGTATGTCGCGGCCACGCTTGAGGCGCTGATCGCCGATGTGTCGCTGTTCCCTGAAGCGTCCAACGACCGGATCGCCCTGTACAAGCTGTTCTCGGCGCTATTCTCCAGCTCGGCCGTCAAGGTGCCCGAGCCCACCTCCACTTTTGCCTGGGAAAAGCGGGCCGCCCACAATCTGGCAACGCTCTCCCCGCGTCCGCGCCAGGCCTTCCTGCTCGTTGCCGTAGAGGGTTTCACTCACGGCCAGGCCGCCGAGATTCTCTCGGTTTCCGAACCCGAATTCGCGGCGCTGCTGGATGAGGCCTCGGTCGAGATTTCCCGCCAGGTGGCGACCGAAATCATGATCATCGAGGATGAGCCGCTGATCGCCATGGATATCGAGCAGCTGGTCGAAAGCCTCGGTCACAAGGTCGTTTCGGTGGCCCGCACCCATAAGGAAGCGGTCCATTTGTTCGGTCAGACCCATCCGCGCATGATCCTGGCCGATATCCAGCTCGCCGATGGCAGTTCAGGCATCGACGCGGTCAACGACATCCTCAATACCCACTCGGTACCGGTGATCTTCATTACCGCCTTCCCCGAGCGTCTGCTGACCGGTGAACGTCCTGAACCGACCTTCCTCGTGACCAAGCCGTTCAATCCCGACATGGTCAAGGCGCTGATCAGCCAGGCGCTGTTCTTCAATGAAGGCTCGCGCGCCGCAGCCTGATCCCCCGCCGATCACAATCGCTTCAAAAGGCCGGGTTTTCCCGGCCTTTTTTGGTTCTGTCCGGAACTCCCCCATGGGCTGACCGTTGTCATTACACGCGCTGAAATCGGAGATTTGACATGCTTTATTACGCACTGGTCTTTCTCGTCATCGCCCTGATTGCCGGGGTTCTTGGATTTAGCGGCATTGCCGGTGCCTCCGCCGGCATCGCGCAGATTCTGTTCTTCCTGTTCCTGGCCTTCCTGGTGATCTCGTTGATCGTCGGCCTCATTCGCCGCGTTTGATATCCCATCGTCGGCTCATCCTTCGTGTACAGCAGCCTTGCCTGAGGTGGGGCTGTTGTCGTCTGCGCAGGGTCCCGCAAGTGATTAAGCAATAGCCCTGATGTTTCCTGAGTCCGACCACCTCCCGCCCCAGACCCGATTGCGCGCCATGAGCGTGGGATTGCGCCAGACTGGCACGGGCCTTTTGCATCAGGATCAGGACTGTCGCTACGATCTCGCCGAAAACCTGCCCTCGGCCTGGCCAGTAAGCGCCACGCTCGGACTGACCGACGCCGAGATCCTGCCCCCCGACATTGCCGAATTGTTCACGGCCACGGGCGCGCTCTGCCGCAGCAGCCAGGAAGAACAAAGCATCGAATTCCATCTCAGTGTCGGCAAGCGCCGCCAGCTGATCGAAGCGCGCTTCGTGCCGGACGGCGACGGCCTCATTATCGTGCTGGTCGACGTCACCGATGAGCGCAGCCGTGAAGCCGCTGTTAACGCGCTGCTGCGCGAAGTCAGCCACCGGTCCAAGAACCTGCTGGCCATTGTCCAGTCGGTCGCCATGCAAACGGCCCGTCACAGCGACAGCATCCAGGACTTTCTCGACAAATTCCGGGGGCGCCTGCACGCCCTCTCGTCAACCCAGGACCTGGTGACCGAGAGCAATTGGCAGGGCACCCATTTCCAGTCGCTGGTCACCTCGCAACTGTCGCGCGTCGTGCCCTCATTGCTGCGCGAATTGCGCATCACCGGCGACAATCCCCTGCTCGGCCCCAATGCCGCGCTCCATATCGGGCTGGCGATCCACGAACTGGCCGCCAATGCCGTCATCCATGGCGCGCTGTCCACCGGATCGCCTGGCCATGTCTGGGTCGATGCCAGGATCGAAACCCGGCCTGGCCGGCCGCGCAATCTGACCATCGAATGGCAGGAAACCGGCATCGAGACCGGAAAATCCCCGCAGCCTCCCCGCTTCGGCACCATGGTCCTGGAGCGCATCGTGCCGCTGTCGGTTGGTGGCAAGGCCAGCTTCAGTCTTGATCAGGACCATCTGAGCTATCGGCTGACGGTCCCCGGCGATCAGTTCGAGATATGAGGCGCCGGTAGCAGTTCATCGATCTTGCCGGTCCAGTGATAGACCAGCAGGCCGATCCATTCCTTGAGCGCTGTCGTCGCCGTGGACAGGTTGTCGACCGGATTACGGATGTCAAACCCCACGCTCTCCTGGCCGGTACTGCGATAGTCGGTCGGCCAGGGCAGCATTTCCAGGCCGACCTTGCGGAACAACCCCATCGATCGCGGCATATGGAATGCCGAGGTTACCATGATCGCCGGGCCATCGAGTTCCCCCAGCAGCGCCGCAGTGAAATCGGCATTCTCGGCCGTATTGCGCGCCTGATCCTCCAGCACCAGCCGCTCGGGCGCGATGCCGAGCCCGATAAAGAACCGCTCTGCCGTCGCCGCTTCGGTTTCGCCCTCGGACTCGATCGAGCCGACTCCACCGGTTATCACCACCTTAGCCTGTGGATAAAACTGGGCCAGCCGCAGCGTCTCGACAAAGCGGTCCCCCGCCACCGTCAGCTCCGTTGTGCCACGCGCCGCGCTGACCGTGCCGCTCGATGCCCCGCCGAGCATGACGATGGCGCTGACAGTTTCGGGCAATTGGGCCGGCCGCCCGAACCGGTCCTCGAGCGGGCCAATCATCAACGCGCCCAAGGTGGTAAAGCCCGCCAGGCCCAGAACCAGCGCGCCCAGCGCGCCCGTGACCAGCCCCATCCGGCGCTTGCCGAAAGCGATGAGGATGCCCCCAAGAACCACCAGCAACAAGGCGGCGCTCAGCGGCTGGACCAACGCCCAGAAAACTTTTGAAATCACAAAGAACATCGCGCGACATTGCTGAGGCGGGCCCACCCGCGCAAGTCTCTGCGTGATTTACGCTTGCTAAACTGCTCACTTCTGCTTTTCTAGGGAGCGGTCAAGATTGCCAGCCTCAAAAAAAGGCAGTCGCCGGACGGAAACTGGCCTGCGCAGCAGGCACACGGAACATATGACGCAAGCCGAGCCCCTGGTCAGCAAACCATCTGTGGTGGCCATCCGCGACCTGCATAAATCCTTTGGGGCGCTCGAAGTGCTCAAAGGCATCTCATTCGAGGCCCGCGAAGGCGAGGTCGTATCGCTGATCGGCTCGTCCGGCTCCGGCAAGTCGACACTGCTGCGCTGCATTAACATGCTCGAAGTGCCCGACCAGGGCAGCGTCAGCATCGATGCTGAAGAAATCCGCCTGCGCGGCAGGCCGCCCCACCGCCAGATCGCCGATGAGCACCAGATCCGCCGCATCCGCTCCGAACTGGGCATGGTGTTCCAGTCATTCAATCTGTGGGCGCATCTGTCCATTCTCGACAATGTAATGGAAGCGCCGCTGGTGGTGCAGAAGCGCCCGCGCGCCGAGGTCGAAGCCGAAGCCCTCGCCATGCTGGCCAAGGTTGGCATTGCCGAAAAAGCCCATGCCTATCCCAACCAGCTCTCGGGTGGCCAGCAGCAGCGAGCCGCCATTGCACGCGCCCTCTGCATCAACCCGCGCGTCATGCTGTTCGACGAACCCACCTCGGCGCTCGATCCGGAGCTGGAAGTGGAAGTCCTGCGGGTTATCAAGCTGCTGGCCGACGAGGGCCGCACCATGATCCTGGTCACCCACGACATGGAATTCGCCCGCTCGGTGTCTGACCGGGTAATCTTCCTCCATCAGGGGCTGATCGAAGAAGAGGGTACGCCCGACCAGGTGTTCGGGGCCACCCGCTCGGCCCGCCTCAAGCAATTCCTCAACGCCGCCAGCCATACCTAGACGACAACGTCCGCGTGAGCGGGCAGCATGATGACAAGGCCCCGCCAGTGGGTCCGCCAAGAACAACCAACAACAACAAGACTAAACGGAGAACCACGATGAAGAAGATCATCCTTGCCGCTGCAGCGGTTCTGGCACTGAGTGGCGCCGCCACCGCGCAGGAAACCGTGCGGATCGCCACCGAAGGCGCCTATGCGCCCTGGAACTTCCTCGATGACGCCGGCAAGCCGGCCGGCTTCGAAATCGAGCTGGGCAATGCCATCTGCGAAACCGCTGGCCTCACCTGCGAATTCATCATCAATGACTGGGACTCGATCATTCCCAACCTGCTCGCTGGCAACTACGACGTGATCATGGCCGGCATGTCGATCACCGACGAGCGCCTCGCGACCATCGACTTCACCGCCAACTACTTCCCGCCCGATCCGTCCAGGTTCGTTGCCGCCGGCAGCGATCAGATCGATATCGCCGCCCTGTCGGGCAAGCGCGTCGGCGTCCAGGGTGGCACCATCCAGGCCGCCTATGCCGAGGAAAACCTGGCTGGCGCCAACACCGTCGTCTCGTTCGGCACGGCTGACCAGGCCATGGCCGACCTTGCCGCCGGCAATCTCGATACCATCATCGCCGATGGCGCCTATCTCGAGCCCGTCGTCGCGGCCTCCGGTGGCGCCATCGTCTTCGTCGGCGAGGATGTGATGATCGGCAATGGCGTTGGCGCCGGCCTGCGCAAGGACGAAGCCGGGCTCAAGACCAAGTTCGACGACGCCCTCACCGCCCTCAAGAAGGACGGCACCGTCGACACCCTGATCGCCAAGTGGTTCGAAGGTCGCGGGCCGTACTTCGCCGAGTAATCAATCCCCCACCTCGCCTAACAGGGGTGGGGCTCTCGTCACGGGTGAGGAGGTCGCGACACCTCCTCACCAACCCGCCCTCAAGGGGGAGGGCACTGCTTTGGGGATAACCAGATGATATTGCCCACCAGGACCAGTCCATGAGCGACGACCTCGCCTTCTGGCTGGGCTATCTGACCAATGGCAAGCACCTCACCTGGTATGCCAGCTTTCAGTTCACCATCTTCGCCGCCCTGCTCGGGGGGAGCCTCGCCGTCATTTTCGGGCTGATCGGCGCCACCCTCAAGAATTCACGCTACCTGCCGCTGCGCCTCATTGGCAGCTTCTATTCCTCCATCGTGCGCGGCGTGCCCGATGTGCTGTTCTTCCTGTTCTTCCCGCTGGCCTTCGAGCAGGCCGTCGAATGGCTGGTCGCCACCCAGGTCTGCACCCCCGAATTGATCGCCGCCCAGTCTGCCGCCTGGCCCCCCTGCCAGGCCGCCAACTGGTATCTGGGCACGCCCGAATACCTGATCCTGGCCAGCGTCTCGCTCGGGCTTGTCTATGGCGCCTTTGCCACCAATGTCATCCATGGCGCGCTGCGTGCCGTACCCAGGGGCCAGCTGGAGGCCGCCCGCGCCTATGGCATGAGCGCCAGCCAGGTGCTGTGGCGCGTCCATATCCGCCAGATGTGGGTCTATGCACTGCCCGGCCTGTCCAATGTCTGGATGCTGGTGGTGAAGGCGACATCGCTGCTCTCGCTGCTGCAGATCGCCGATATCGTGCTCTGGGCCGACCGGCTCGGGGCGCCCAATTTCCTGCCCACCGTTGGCCTCGTCCATGATGACTGGCGCTGGCGCTATTATCTGGTGCTGTTCGTCTTCTACATCATCGTCACCCTGCTCTCCGAACGCGGCTTTGAAGCCCTGATGCGCCGCGCCGGTCGTGGCATTCTCAGCGAGAGGACCAACTGATGCAGGTCCTCCTCAACGAGATCGTCGCCTTCTGGCCGGCCGTATTGTTCAATCTCTATTTCGCCGCTGCCTCGATCCCCTTCGGCTTCGTTTTCGCCGTGCTGCTGGCGCTGGGCAAGGCATCCACCAATCCCTGGATTTCGCGGCTGTCGCGCGGCTACATCTATGCCTTCCGCGGCTCGCCGCTTTTCATCCAGTTTTTCATGTTCTATTCGCTGGCCCTTTCGCTCAATATCAGCGTCTGGAAGCCCATGGGCGTATCCTGGTTCGTGCTGCACCCGCTGTTCATCGGCCCGCTGGTGCTGATGCTCAATACCGCCGCCTATACGGCCGAAATCTTCTATGGCGCCCTGCGCGCCGTGCCGCGCGGCGAGGTCGAAGCGGCCCGGGCCTACGGCATGAGCCGGTTTCAGCAATTTCGCTCGGTGATCTGGCCCAATCTGATCCGCCTCGCCTGGCCCGCCTACACCAATGAGGTCGTCTTCCTGTTCCACGCTACCGCCATCGTCTACTTCGCCCTGCCGGTTATCGGCGCGCAAAAAGATCTGATGATCACCGCCAAGGAATTCTTCGAGCGCGACTACAATGCCTTCCTGCATTTCTCGGTCGCGGCGCTGTATTTCCTGGCGGTGACGCTGGTGGTGTTCTTCCTGTTCGGGCTTGTCTATCAGCGCCTGATGCGCCACATGCCCGCCCCACCCCGCCTGCGCTACGCTCCCAGATGGATGCGTTAGGCCCCTCAATCGAGTTTTCAGATGAGCTTTCAGCAACACCGTATCGCGCTGGCCGGCGACACCCCCGGCACGTCAACCGATCTCTATTCCTACACAGCCGGCCCCGATAGCGCCGACACCAAGGTCTATCTGCAGGCTGCGCTTCACGCCGATGAGCAACCCGGCACCATGGCGCTGCATCACCTGCTGCCAATGCTGCGCGATGCCGATGCCGCCGGCACGCTCAGGGCCCGCTTCGTGGTGTTCCCCTCGGTCAATCCGCTGGGTCTCGCCAACCGCTCGCTGCGCCACCATATCGGGCGCTACGACACCGAAAGCGGCGTCAATTACAACCGCCGCTGGCCCGATCTCTATCCCGCCATCGCCGACACCATTGCCGGCCGGCTGACTGCCGACCCTGCGGCCAATGTCGCTGTCATCCGCGCCGCCGTCGCCGCCTGGATCGATGCGCAACGCCCCGGCTCGGCCGCCCAGCAATTGCGCATGCTGACGCTCAAGGCGGCCCATGATGCCGACCTGGTGCTCGATCTGCATTGCGACGACGAAAGCCTGATGCACATCTTCACCTCGCCCGACCTGATGCCGGGCCTCCAGGACCTCGCCGACTGGATGGGCGTCGCCGCTACTCTCACCGCCGAGGACAGCGGCGGCGGCTCCTTCGATGAGGTCCTGCCCGCGCTTTACCGCAAGGCCCAGCGCGCCAATGCCGACCACCCGATCCCGCTCGCCACGGCAGCCGCAACCCTCGAATATCGCGGCCAGGCCGATAGCTTTGACCATTTCGGCAAGACCGACGCCGCCGCCCTGTTCGGCTTTCTCGCCGGTCGCGGACTGATCGCCGCCGATGCCGGCCAGCCGCCCCAGACGGCGCCGGGCCCCACCGCGCTGGAAGCGACCGAAGTCCTGCGCGTCGACCGCCCCGGCCTGCTTGCCTATCGCGTTGAGCTGGGCGAGCATGTCACCGCGGGTCAGCCCGTCGCCGATCTCATCGCCATGGACGGCCCCGAAGCCTTCCTCGCCCGGACCCCGATCCTGGCCGGCACCGATGGCTTCATCCTGTCGCGCTCATCGGCCAAATATGTTCGCCGCGGCACCAGCATCGCCAAGATCGTCGGCACGCAGATTATCCCCAGCCGCGCCGGTGGGTACCTGCTGGAGGACTGAAGCGGTAGTCGCGCTGCGCTGGCTGGGTCAAGCCAGCGCTTCCAAAACCCATGGCGCCATTCCCGCGCAGGCGCGAATGACCGCTGAATGGGCGGGCTCTACGCCCGCAGCGCCGCCAGCGTTTCCTCCACCTCGGCTTTGGCTGCATGGGTGCGCGCCAGCACATGGGTCAGCAGGTAGTGCGGCAGATCGACCGGCTCGATCGGCCGGGCGAAATAGAACCCCTGTAGCTGGTGATAGGCCATGTCGCTGAGCAGCTCCGCCTGTTCGCGCGTTTCCACGCCCTCGGCGGTGATCTTGAGCTTGAGCGTCTTGCCCATCAACGCAATCGCCTTGAGCGTATCGCGCGCTACCGCATCGACATTGGACGCCGCCACGAACGAGCGGTCGATCTTGATCTTGCCGATTGGATATCGCAGCAGATAGCCGAGGCTGGCATAACCAGAGCCGAAATCGTCAAGCGCGATGGTCACCCCCAGTGCATGGATTTCCGCCAGTTTCTCGGCGACCCCATCGGAGTTCTCCATCAGCAGGCCCTCGGTCACCTCGATCTCCAGCCGCTCCGGTGCGATGCCCGAGATCGACAGGGCCCGCTTGATCACCATGGCAATGTCCGAGCGGCGGAAGTGCCGGCTGGACAGGTTGACCGCCACGCTCAGATGCGCCGGCCAGTCGGCTGCGGCCAGACACGCCTGCGCAATGCTCCAGTCGCCAATCTCGACAATCAAGCCGGACTGTTCGGCCAAGGGGATGAAATCGGCTGGGCACACCAGCCCGCGTGTCTTGTGGTTCCACCGCAGCAGCGCCTCGAAACCGGTCGGCTCTCCATCCACCGCCGAGACCAGCGGCTGATAATGCAGCACCAGTTCGCCTTGATCGATCGCGTCACGCAATTGAGCTTCCTGCTGGCGCCGCTCGGTCGCCAGCATATCCAGACCACTCTCGAAGAACCGATAGCCTGAGCGTCCGTCCGCCTTGGCCCGCGCCAGCGCAATATCGGCATTGCGCTGGATCAGGTCGGGCCTTTGCCCATCCATCGGAGCCAGCGCGATGCCGATGCTGGTGCCGATCTGCAGCGCCTGGCCATCGACCACAAAGGGCTGGTTGATCGCCGCGATCAACCGCTCGGCGATCATCGCTACGCTTTCGGCGACCCCGACACCGGGCAGGATCACCGCAAATTCGTCGCCCCCGATCCGGGCCGCCAGGTCGGTCGCCCGCACCGAGCCTTCAATCCGCCGCGCCACATGCTCCAGCAGACGATCGCCCGCCTGGTGCCCGTGCCGCTCATTGACCTGCCGGAACTGGTCGAGATTGAGCACCAGCAGCGTAAACGGCGCGCCATAACGCTCCAGCCGTCCGACGCACTGGCTGAGTTGATCGACGAATTTGGTGCGGTTGAGCAACCCGGTCAGCGGGTCGTGATGCGCCAGGATGGTAATCCGGCGCTCGGCCGTCCGCCGCTCGGTCACGTCCGACCCCGTCCCGATATAGCCCAGATACCAGCCGGACTCATCGAATGCCGGCTTGCCGGTCAGCGTCCACCAGCATTCGCGCCCATCGGCGATGACCCGCAATTCGATATCGCGAAACGACTGCCGCGCCGCAATATCGGCTTCCAGATGTGCCATCAGCGGATCATCCGGCACCGTCAGTGCGCGCAGGAAATGCACGAAACCCGCCCCGGTCAGCGCCGCTTCGCTCACACCCGTCGCCGTATTGAAGCCCGCAGAAATCCGGTTGATCCTGCCTTGCTCGTCAAAGCCCCAGATCCAGTCCGACGTCGTCTGCTCGAATTCGCGCAGCAGCAACGCAATGATCTCGCGCTTCTCGGCGACCTGGGTTTCGGAGGCACGATGCGCGACGAACTCGGCGGCATGGCGCAGTGAAACAATGAACATGCCGATGGCCACGCCCAGGATCATCGGCACCTGGATCCAGCTGGCCGCCTCGCCCGTCACCTCGGCGAGCGACAGCATCGCCCCCACGACCAGCGGCCCGGCAAAGGCCAGCATGGCCTGCGGATAATTGACCACTGCGGTCATGGTGATGCACAGCAATCCACCAACCCCGACAATAGCCGCCGATTGAATTGCCAGGCTCCCATCGACCGGCAGGATATTGAGCATGATGCCCCAGAGCGCCCCCTGCACCATGCAGGAAACCATGGTCCAGACAGCCGCCGCCACGATCCTGTTGTCGCTCTGCGGCGCTGGCCGGCGCGTCCGCTGCACCCCATACAGATAGAGCGCGTTGATCAGCAGGCCGCACAGGACGGTCGGTGCCAGCTCCTTCTGCCCCCAGGTCAGCAACGCAAAGCACAGCGTCACCACCAGCCCGCTGACAAATAGCGCCGGTGTCATCTGGGCGATCGAAGCCAATTGCTGCCGCATCAGCGCCTTGCGCACATGCGGTGCAAGGCCACCGGCACCGATGCCGTCGTCGATCCGGCGGTCAACTGCCTGCGCCCAGCCAACCAGGATTGCCAGGATGCGATTCATGCCGACACCATGCTGCGGCGTTGCCTGTGGCCGCGCGTCGCCGCCAGCCCGGCCAGCGCCGCCTTGATCTTGGACGCATCGAGCGGCTTGGCTATGACGCCTGCCGCCCCGGCATCCAGCGCCGCTGCACGTTCCGACTGCACGCCCAACATGAATACCGCAATATCGGCGGTTTCAGGATCGCCCTTGAGCGCCGCCAGCACGTCCCAGCCGCCGAAGCCGGGCATCAGCGTATCGAGGAAAATCACCGTCGGCTTGCTCGTCCGCGCCATCTGCAGCGCCGCATGGGGCGCGTCGGTGCAGATCGGCGTATAACCGGCCGCCACGAACAGCCGCTCCGCCGTTTCGAGAAATGCCAGGTCATCGTCGATGATCAGCGCCAGCACCTGCGCCGGCTCGAGGATCGGCCGCGACACCGCATCGCCCTCGGCCTCGACCGGGAGGGCCCGCGCGTCACTGATCGAGCGTCGATGCAGCAGGCGCGCCGGGACCGGATCCGCCGTTTCCGTCTCGGTCTCCAGTTCGCGCACCGGCAGACGGATGGCAAAGCGGCTGCCCCGTCCCGGCTCGCTCTGCATCTCGATGCATCCGCCCATCAGCCGGCAGATATTCTGGCTGATCGCAAGCCCCATGCCACCGTCACCGGCGTTCGCCGCCATGCCCTGTGCCAGCGTGGCCGTCAGCGCCAGCTGCAGGTCATGCGTCAAGCCGGTGCCGGTATCGGCAACCGCAATCTCGATCCACGCCTCGCCAGCCACCACCTGGCGGACCCCGCTCAACGTAATCTGCCCATCCCGGGTAAACTTGCCCGCATTGGCCACAAGGTTGTCGATGGCCTGCCGCAGGCGCGTCGCATCGGCCGCCATGAAGCCCAGCCCGCCGCGCTCCAGCACGAACGTGTTGCCATTGCGCTCGGCCAGTGGCCGCGCGTCTGCCGCCACCCTATCGAGCAGTGCGTCGACATCGACATCCTCCAGATGCAGCGTCATCTGCGCGCGCTCGATCCGCCCGATATCGAGAATATCGCTGACCACCCCCAGCATGTGCTGGCTGGCACCGCTGATCATCTGCAGGTCGCCGACCCGCCCTTTGTCCGGCTCGGTCGCAATCAACAGGTCGGAGTAACCGATCACCGCATTGAGCGGGGTGCGCAGTTCCTGGCTGACTTTGGCGAGGAATTCGGACTTGGCCAGATTGGCCTGCTCGGCCCGCTGCCGCGTCTCCTCCAGCCCGGTGATAACGCCCTGCTGCCGCGCGATCTCGGCCAGCAGGTCCGATTGGCTGGCCACCACATTGGCGTAGTAAATCCCCATCATGAAAACGAAGAACGTGATACCCGGTGCCGAAACCATCCCGGCCAGCAGCAGGTCCCCTGGCGCAATGTGCTGGGGCATGACAGTCCAGCTCTGCAGCCCGAACAACAGCGCCAGCCCACCCAGCAACATCAGGAAGATATGCAGCTGCGAGGCCCGGTTGGAGCCCAGCGTCATGAAGCCCAGCAGCGGCGTCAGAACCAGCCACATGAGGAAGGGCGAGCCGCTGCCGCCATAATGATAGGCCGCCCAGATGATCGTCGCCGTCAGGTTGAACCCCGACAGCATCGCCACCGCGCGATAGGCGCCGGGAAACAGCCGCACCAGGGCGATCAGCCCCCAGAACCCATAGATCGCCGCCGCCAGGATCGGCACATGTGGGTTTGGATTGGGATCGACGCTCCACAGCAGGATGGGAATTGGCGTCGCCAGCAGCGGCCCAAACAGATGGCTGACGACAAACAGCTGCATCCGTTGCCGGAGGTACAGATCGCCAGTCACCTTGCTTGGGGTCAACCAGGCGATAAAGCGCCCCACCCCAGCCCGTTCCGCCATGCGCCCGCCTCATGCGCTGCTGTCGGACGTTAGACTGGGCTCAACACTTTGATAACTCGTAAAATTTGGTTCCGAACTTAGTAAATTCGTCCAGCGGCGGGCGAATGGCCCCTCCCGAGTAAGGGAGAGACCCGAACCGGCTAAAGCCCCAGTTCCCTGTGCTCGAACGCCGCCATCACGCCGCGTAGTTCCGCCAGGCCCTTCATTCGGCCAATGGTCGGGTAGCCCGGCTGCGAGCGGCGATTGAGATCATCGAGAATATCCTGGCCGTGGTCGGGGCGCATCGGAATGGTGTGGTCCTTGCGGCCCGCCGCCTTGCGCTTGTTTTCCTCGCGCACGATCGCGGCAATCACCGCCACCATATCGACATCGCCAGCCAGATGCTCGCTCTCGAAGAACGAGCCGATGACATCGTCATTGTCGCGCTTGACGTTGCGCAGGTGCAGGAAATGCACCCGGTGCCCCAGCCGCTCCATCATGCCGGGCATGTCATTGTCCGGGCGCGCGCCGAGCGATCCCGTGCAATAGGTCATCCCGCTGGCCGGGCTATCGACGGCATCCAGAATGTACTTGTAGTCCGCCTCGGTCGACATCACCCGCGGCAAGCCGAGCAGCGCGAACGGGGGATCATCCGGATGGCAGCAAAGCCGCAGACCGAGATCTTCCGCCGTCGGCACCACGGCTTCGAGGAAATCGACAAAATTGGCCCGCAGCCGCTCGCGGCTGATGGCGCCATATTCGGCCAGGTGATCACGCACATCGTCCAGCGTCATCGCTTCGGTCGAGCCGGGCAGGCCCATGGTCACATTGCGCGCCAGCCGCTTGCGGGCCGGCTCGTCCATCGCGGCAAAGCGCCGTCCGGCCTCGTCGACGATCGCATTGGTATAGTCGGCGCCCGCGCCTGGCCGCTCCAGCACATTGATGTCGAAGGCAGCGAAATCATTGATGTCGAAGCGCATGCAGGAGGCGCCATTGGCCACACTGTAGCGCAGGTCGGTGCGGGTCCAGTCCAGCACCGGCATGAAATTGTAGCAGATCACCTCGATGCCGCTATCGGCCAGGTGGCGCAGCGAAATCTTGTAGTTCTCGATATGGGTGCGCAAGTCGCCCTTCTGCTTCTTGACGTCTTCGGAAACCGGCAGGCTTTCCACCACGTCCCAGGTCAGGCCCGATGGCGTGCCATCCTTGCGGGTGCCGATCTCGCGATGCCGCTTGGCAATCTCTTCGGGCGTCCACACCGCCCCATTGGGCACATGGTGCAGCGCGCTCACCACGCCAACGGCACCCACCTGAGTGATGTCATCGATGCTGGTCAGGTCATGGGGCCCGAACCACCGCCAGGTCTGTCGCAAGATCAGTCTCCGTCCTTGTATGGTAGACCCATGCCACAAGCCGCGACCCTAGCGCCAGTCCTTTTCATAGACGAATTTCGGCATGCTCCACTTGTAGATGATCGAGAGCAGCCGCAGCGGGAAACCCACCGCGAAAGCCGCAATGATCAGCAGGTCTGACTCAAAGCCCAGATGACGCCCCAACAGGTAAATCGCCCCGGTCACAATCGACACGGTGGCATAGAGTTCGCCCGAAAACACCAGCGGCACGTCATTGCACAGGATATCGCGGAGAATGCCGCCAACGATCCCGGTCAGCATACCGGCAACGATGACGATGACAGGATGCAGGCCCATCTCGATACCGATATTGCAGCCGATAATGGTCAGCGCCACCAGCCCCAGCCCATCCAGCACCAGGAACGGCCAGCGCAGCCGGTCCACCACGCGCGCTATGGCAATCGTGGCCATGGCCGCCCCGCAAACCAGGATCAGCAGATACGGATTTTCCACCCAGGTCAGCGGATAGTGTCCCAGTAACACATCGCGCGCCGTACCACCGCCGAGCGCAGTGACGCAGGCCAGCATGCAGACGCCGAACCAGTCCATCTGGCGCCGCCCTGCCGCCAGTGCCGCCGTCATAGCTTCGACCGTCACGGCGATATAGAATACGATTGTCAGTAACATGGGGGTCCCGCTCCGGTGGTGGAAACCGGGTTGTGCCACCGCGGTCATGGCCAGACACTGCCACGCCCGCACTGATCCCGGAAGGCCGCCATGCACAAGCCCCAAAGCGTCAAAGCCCTTGAGCGCTTCGGTCGCGTTCGCCTGTCCGAGAGCTTCTTCATGCGCGATTTTCTCTATTCGGAAATCGCCGCCGTCAATGGCTTTGCCAATATCCCCGACGATCCCGACCTCGCCATCGCCGCAGGCACGGCGCTGTGTGAAAACCTGCTCGAACCGCTGCAGGCACGCTTTGGGCGCATCTCGGTGCGCTCATCCTATCGCTCGCCCGAAGTGAACCGCTTCGGCAACGAACACGACCTCAACTGCTCGATCAACGAAAAGAACTTTGCCGGCCACATCTGGGATCGCCGCGACGCCGAGGGCCGCATGGGCGCCACCGCCTGCGTCATCATCAACGCCGCCATCCCCTATTACGAGCGCACTGGGGACTGGGAAGCCATCGCCTGGTACGTGCACGATCACCTGCCCTACCACGACATGGAATTCTTCCCCCACTATGCCGCCTTCAACCTGCAATGGCGCGAAGCCCCCACCCGCTCCATTTACAGCTTCATCCCCCCTCGTCGCGGCCGCCTGACCAAGCCGGGTCTGCCGAACTGGGAAGGCAGGCATGAGGGGGCATATGCGGGACTATTGGAGGAGATTGGGTAAGGGGGGGCCCTCGGGGTCATTCCCGAAAGCATCGGGCGGTCCACATTCCTGCAGAAAACCACGGGAATGACTCCGTGAGACTGTCTACGACCCAGCGGAACCAGCCCCCCATCTCACCCACCCACAGCGCTGCCCCCGGACTTGATCCGGGGGCCACTCTCCCCCCGGTCGCGCGACGAGTGACCCGCGGGTCAAGCCCGCGGGCAGCCGGGTGTAGGACTGAGACGACGACGACCAACACCCACCAGCCGTCATCCCGGCGAAAGCCGGGATCCAGTTTCCTTGCTACCCGTCGCTCAGGACTGGAACCTGGCTTTCGCCGGGGTGACGCGGCGTGCCTTACGTCCCTACAAAAAATCCGCCCGCATCGGCGTAAACACGTCCACCAGCCGCCCGGCCTCCAGAGCGACGACGCCATGCACCAGCCCGCTCGGCACGATGAAGCTGCCACCCTGCCCGACCACTTCGGTCACCCCATCGATCGTGACTTCAAACGATCCCTCGGCGACATAGCTCACCTGAATATGCGGATGCGAATGCAACGCGCCGACCGCCCCCTTGTCGAAGCCGAATTCCACCTGCATCAGCTCGGGCGTATGGATCAGCACCCGGCGCCGATTGCCCGGTGCCAGTTCGATCCAGTCGCTGGCATTGGCTTGTGCAAAGACCATGTGTTCACTCATCTCGTTACCGCGCCAGCCACCCGCCATCGACGGGGATGACAGCGCCATGCATGTAGTTGGAAGCGCGCGACAGCAAAAACACCGCCGCATCGCCAATGTCGGAAGGCTCGCCCCAGCGACCCGCCGGGATGCGCCCGAGAATGGCGGCCGACCGGTCAGGATCGGCCCGCAACGCCTCGGTATTGTTGGTTTCGATATAGCCGGGGGCAATCGAATTGACGTTGATCCCCCTGGCCGCCCATTCATTGGCCAAGAGCCGCGTGATCCCCAGCACCCCGCTTTTAGAGGCGGTATAGCTGGCGACACGAATACCGCCCTGAAAGCTCAGCATCGAGGCGATATTGACGATCTTGCCAGCGCGACCGGCACCCAGCGCCTTGCGCCCGAACGACTGGCAGAGAAAGAACATCGCCTTGAGGTTGACGTCCATGACGCTGTCCCAGTCATCCTCGCTGACATCGACCGCATCGACCCGCTTGATGATCCCGGCATTGTTGACCAGCCCGTCGATAGGCCCGTGCTGGTCCCAGGCCGCGTCGAACATCGCCTGCGCCACCTGGGTCGAGCCGATATCGGCACTGACCGGCACCAATTCCGCCCCGATCTCGTCAAACAACCGCGCCGTCTCTGCCATCGACGAGCGCGCCACCCCGATCACCCGCCCGCCAGCCCGACCGATCGACAGGGCGATGCCCTGCCCGATCCCGGTATTGGCGCCGGTCACCATCACGCTCTGGCCGGCGAGGCTGAAAGCCGAATTGTCCATCAGCGCAGCTCGTCCATCCCGACCTTGTCGACATCGGTATAGTCGACATTGTCGCCCGCCATCGCCCAGATGAAGGTGTAATTGGCGGTGCCGACACCCGAATGGATCGACCAGGATGGCGACAGGATCGCCTCTTCGTTCTTGACGATCAGGTGGCGGGTTTCGTCATATTCGCCCATCAGGTGGACGACGCGCGCATCCTTGGCCAGGTCGAAATAGAGGTAAGCCTCCGAGCGCCGGTCATGATAATGGCTCGGCATGGTGTTCCACACCGATCCGGAGGCCAGCGTCGTCATCCCCACCACCAGCTGGCAGGTCTTGGCGCCTTCGGGGTGGATGAACTGGAAGATCGAGCGCTCGTTGGAGGTTTCCTGGCTGCCCAGATCCACCCGCTTGGCATCGCCGATCTTGATCAGCTTGGTCGGATGGCTGGCATGCGCGGGCGCGCTCAGCAGATAGAACTTGGCGGGATTGGCGACATCATTGGAGGCAAACTGCACATCCTTGCTGCCCATGCCGACATAGAGCATGTCGCGATTGGCCAGCCCATGGTCCTGCCCGTCGACGCTGATGCTGCCATCGCCGCCCACATTGACCACGATCATTTCGCGGCGATCGAGGAAGTTCGGCGTACCGGTCGGTTTGATCGCTTCCAGCACCAGCGCCGTCTCGCCCGGCACCGCGCCGCCGACCGACAGGCGATCATAATGGCTATAGGTCCAGTTGACCCCGCCCAGCAGGAACAGGTCCTCGATCAGGAAATGCTCGCGCAGTTCGTCAGTGTTCATCGTCGCCGCCGTGACGGGGTCGATGGCGAAGCGGATGTCGAAATCGGTGCTCATTGGTCACTAAATCCTAATTCATGTCGGTATCGGTCCCCGCACAGCCGGGCGCGGTAGCGCTCCTGGCTGAGGGAGAGGTGCTGGCGCATCGCTTCGCGTGCGGCCTCGGCATTCTGGGCTGAAATGGCGCCGAGAATTCTGAAATGCTCGCGCTGCAGCCCCGCCTGATACTCGTAGGTGAGCACGCTTTCGGTGCCCCAGGGCGAGGCGACATCGCACGGAATGGTGCGGCTCCCCAGCGCGTCGAGCACTTCGATATAGAACGGATTATTGGTCGCTGCCGCGATCGCCCGGTGAAAGGCGAAATCGGTCTTGCCGGTCGGCGTGCCATTTTCGAGCAGCCGCTCGAATTCGTAATAGGCCTCCTGGATCGCCGCATCCTGGGACGCACTGCGCCGCAGTGCCGCCAGCCCCGCCGACTCGATCTCGATACCCATGCGCACCTCGAGCACATTGAGCGCTTCGGAGATCTTGTTGCCGCGATCCCCGCCAATGGCGTTGAAGGTCGAAGTGGCATTGGCGATGACGAACGCGCCTGCGCCCTGGCGCGATTGCACCAGCCCGTCGGCCGCCAGCGCGGCCAGCGCCTCGCGCACCACCGTCCGGCTGACCCCGAACTGCTTGGTCAGCTGGCTTTCGGTGGGCAGTTTCTGGCCGGCGACATATTGGCCGGCCATGATCGACTTCCGCAGGCCACCGACGACCAACTCCGCCAGCTTGGGCTTGCGCGTCGCAGGGGTGACATCATCAACACTCATTGGATCACCTGAACACGCTGGGCAGCCACAAGGACAGCGCCGGGATATAGGTCACCAGACCCAGCACCACCAGGCCGGCCACATAGAACGGCCAGACGCTCTTCATCGCCTCCCAGACTGATATTTTTCCCACCGCCGCCGCCACGAACTGCACCGGTCCCAGCGGCGGCGTATTGAGCCCGATGCCGAGATTGAGGATCATGATCACCCCGAAATGCACCGGGTCGATACCGAATGCCTTCACGATCGGCAGGAAGATCGGCGTGGTGATGATGATCAGCGGTCCCATATCCATGAATGTGCCGAGCAGCAGCAACACGATGTTGATCATCAGCAGCACCAGTAGAGGATCGGAGGAAATCGCGGCAATGCCGGCCGTCAGGTGCGTCGCCACCTTGAGATAGGCCATCAGCCAGGCAAACGAGGCCGCCGCGCCGATGATGAACAACACCATCGCCGTGGTCCGCACCGCACCCAGCACCGAGTGAATGAACGCCTTCCAGCTGAGCGAGCGATAGACCAGCAGTGTCACCAGCAGCGCATAAATGACCGCGATGCACGAGCTTTCCGTCGCCGTGAAAATCCCCGACCGCACGCCGCCAAAGATGATGGCAATCAGCATCAGGCCGGGGATGGACACGATGAAGAAGTACCCCGCCTTGCGAAAACCCGGAAAGGTCTCGGTGGGATAGCCGCGCTTCACCGCCACGACATAGGCGGTGATGCTCAAGGCCAGCGCCAGCAGCAGGCCCGGAATGATGCCGGCGGTGAATAGATCGGCGATGGAAATATTGCCGCCGCCCGAAAGCGAATAGATGATCATGTTATGGCTGGGCGGCAGCAGCAGGGCGATCAACGCCGCCATCGAGGTCACGTTCACCGCATAGTCGGCGCCATAGCCGCGTGCCTTCATCTGCGGGATCATGATGCCGCCAACGGCTGCAGCTTCCGCCACGGCCGAGCCGGAAATCCCGCCGAACAGCGTCGATGCCGCGATATTGACCTGTCCCAGCCCACCCCGCACATGCCCGACTACCGCGCTGGCGAACGAGATGATCCGCGCCGCGATGCCACCCCGCATCATCAGGTCGCCGGCGAAAATGAAGAAGGGAATCGCCAACAGGCTGAAGGCCGAAACGCCCGAATTGAGCTGCTGGAACACCACGATGGCCGGGCGCCCCAGATAGACGATGGTGGCAAAGCTGGCGATGCCCAGGCAATAGGCGATCGGCGTGCCGATCAGCATCAGCAGGGTGAATACGCCAAACAGAATCCAGTATTCCATAGCCCTACGCCTCGGTAATGGTGGGTTCGGCGGCGATCTCGTCGACCGGCTCGCCGGCGAGGCGCAACACCAAGCGTTCAAGGGAAAACAGGCACATCAACACGCCCGACGTCACGATGGGCAGATAGGTGAACGATGTTGGCAACCCGAGCACGGGGATGCGGGTCGACCAGTAGCGGATGACCAATTCCCCACCATAGAACACCATGCCAAAGGCAAACCCGAAGACGAAGACGTCGCTGATGCCGCGCAGCCAGGGCTTGGCCCCGGGCGGCAGCACATAGAGCAGCACGTCAAAGCCCATATGGAAGTTTTCGCGCACCCCCACGGCGGCGCCCAGGAAGATGAACCAGGTCATGATCATGATCGAGCCGCTCTCGGTCCAGGCCGGCGAGGCGTTGATCACGAAGCGCATGAACACCTGGTAGGCGACAACAACGGTCATCGTGACCAGGCCCAGGCCTGCCAGCCACAATGCCAGATTTGATAGAAGTCCCAGCCCGCGGCTGATGGACAAAAGCCTGTCTCTCACGACATGTCTCCCGGCAAGCCAGTCCGGACCGGCGCCTTGCGGCCCCGGCCCGGGGATGACGTGATTACTCGGTGGCCTGGATGCGGGCGACCAGGTCCTGCAGCTTGGGATCGGTGACATACTTTTCGTACACCGGCTTCATCGCGTCGATGAAGGGCTGCTTGTCGACGGTATTGATCTGGGCGCCGAGCGCTTCGACCGCAGCCTTGGATTCCACTTCCTTGGCAGCCCAAAGCTCGCGCTGCCTGGCCACGGATTCCTTGGCGGCTTCACGGAACAGCACCTGATCCTCGGGAGTCAGGCCATCCCAGACGACCTTGGAGATCACCAGCACTTCGGGCACCATCAGGTGCTCGTCGAGCGAGTAGAACTTGGCAACTTCCGCATGGCCGGCAGTGTCATAGCTGGGATAGTTGTTTTCGGCGCCGTCGATGACGCCGGTCTGGATACCCGAATAGACTTCGCCATAGGGCATCGGGGTGGCGTTGCCGCCAAAGGCGGCGACCATGTCGACAAAAATGTCCGATTGCATCACGCGCAGCTTCATCCCAGCCATGTCGGCCGGCGAGTTGATCGGCTTTTCGCTGTTGTAGAACGAGCGGGCGCCGCCGTCATAGTAAGCCAGCGCCACCACGTCCACGGCGTCGAAGGCGGCCAGGATTTCCTCGCCAATCGGGCCATCGAGCACAGCGTGCATATGGTCGGCGGAACGGAAGATATAGGGGAGCTGCGTCACGGTGGCTGCGGGCACCTGGGTCCCAAAGGCGCCGATCGAGATGCGGTTGAGATCGATCACGCCGAACTGGGTCTGCTCGATCGTGTCCTTTTCTTCGCCCAGCTGGGCGGAGTGAAACACTTCGACCGAATAGCGGTCGCCGGTCTTTTCACTCAGGAGCTCGCCGAAATGCTTGACCGCTTCGACGGTTGGATAGCCATCCGGATGGGTATCCGAAGAGCGCAATACGGTTTGTGCGCTGGCGGTCCCCACCATCAGCGCTGCAGCGACGATGGCGGTCACCGCCAGTTTAGGCAGATGAAACATGTAGTCCTCCCAAAGGTCCTCGCCCACCGCCGGCTCGGCGCCTTGCTGGCGCTCCTGACGGTGCCTGTTGCCCGGCCACCGGCCTTGCCGGCAGCACACAAGGCCAGCAGCGCCCTCCTCTGGACTCGGCTTTGCCTTGGTGCAAAACTGGTATGGAAGATGAAAAAGGAAGTCAACATACAATAATACCGAACTTGTATGATGACTTTTCGGAGCCCTAAGCCGTCATCCCGGCGAAAGCCGGGATCCAGCTCCTCCCCCTCGCAGCATCACCGCCATCAGCCCGCGTCCCCTCCCCCTTACGGGGGAGGGCCAGGGTGGGGGTGCTGCAGTTCCCTCGCACCCATCCCAGCCAATCCCAATAACAAAAAGAGCCCCGGCATCAGCCGAGGCTCTCGTCATCAAAAGCGCATCCAGCCCTAGATGTGGATCGCGCCATCGCCCAGCGACAGGGCCGCTTCGCGCACCGCTTCCGACAAGGTCGGATGCGCATGGGTGGAACGGGCCAGATCCTCGGCCGCACCGGAGAACTCCATCAGCACCACCAGTTCATGGATCATCTCGCCGGCATTCTTGCCCACGATATGGGCGCCCAGCACCCGGTCGGTTTCCACATCGGCAAGGATCTTCACAAAGCCCTGCGTCGCCAGCATCGCCTTGGCCCGGCCATTGGCGGTAAAGGGGAACTTGCCGATCTTGTAGTCGATGCCTTCGGCCTTGAGTTCGTCCTCGGTCTTGCCGACCGTGGCGATCTCGGGATTGGTGTAGACCACCGCCGGCATCGCCAGATAGTTCACATGGCCAGCCTGGCCATTGAGGATCTCGGCGACGGCAATGCCCTCGTCCTCGGCCTTGTGCGCCAGCATCGGGCCGGCGATCACGTCGCCAATCGCATAGATGCCGTCGACCGAGGTCTTGTAGTGCCCGTCAACGCGCACGCGGCCACGCTCGTCCAGCGCCACGCCGACGATATCCAGGCCCAGCCCTTCGGTGAACGGCTTGCGGCCAATGGCGACCAGCGCCACGTCGGCGTCGAGCAGTTCCATGTCGCCACCCTTGGCCGGCTCGATCCGCACCTTGAGCGAACCGTCGTCCTGCTTGTCGATGCCGGCAACCTTGCTCGACAACTTGAATTCCATGCCCTGCTTCTGCAGCATGCGCTGGAACTGGCGTGCCACTTCGCTATCCATGCCCGGCAGGATGCGGTCGAGATATTCGACCACGGTGACCTGCGCGCCCAGACGCGCCCAGACCGAGCCCAGCTCCAGCCCGATCACACCGGCGCCGATGACTAGGAGCTTGCCCGGCACCTTTTCCAGCGTCAGCGCGCCGGTCGAGGTCACGATCTGCTTCTCGTCGATCTCAATGCCCGGCAGGTTGGCCGAAACCGAACCCGAGGCGATGACGATATTCTTGGTTTCCACTTCCGTGGTCGGCCCGCTCTGCGGCGTCACCAGCACCCGGCCGGGCGCAGCAATCGAGCCGATGCCACGGAACACGGTGATCTTGTTCTTCTTGAACAGATAATCCACCCCGCCGACATTGGCCGCGACGGTTTCTGTCTTGTGGTTCATCATCTGCGGCAGGTTGAGCTGCGGCGTCGGAATGTCGATACCCAGCGCCTTCATGCCATGCCCGGCTTCTTCGAACATCTCGGACGCATGCAGCAGTGCCTTGGACGGAATGCAGCCAATATTCAGGCAGGTGCCGCCCAGCGTTGGCCACTTCTCGACCACTGCGACCTTCATCCCAAGCTGCGCCGCGCGGATGGCGGCGACATAGCCGCCCGGGCCCGAGCCGATGATGGTGAGATCGAAAGCGTCTGACATGATTGGATGCCTCAAAAAGGAAGGTGTGTTGAGATTTAGGTCAGGGTGAGTCGAGAGGGACGGTCTTCGAGAACCGGAACGCAGCGTACGTTCGGTACGTGAGTACCGGAAGCGCAGAAGACTGTCACTCGCAGGCCACCATCACCTAAATCCCAATACACCTAGTGCTGCTGGGCGAGTGCGACACGCACCGCCAACAAGATGAATGTAATGCCGGTCACACGATTAAACCACCGGCCGAAGCGGAAAAAGCCCTGTCGGACACTGGCCGTTGTAAAGAAGAGCGAGACCAGTGCGAACCAGGCAAAAAGCATAAGGCTCATGCACAGCACGTAGATCACCTTGACGTGGCCGCTCGTGCGCGCCGAAACCAGCGTGGTGAACAGCGCCAGGAAGAACAGCACCGCCTTGGGATTGAGCAGATTGGTCAGAAAGCCCAGCGCAAATGCCGCTGCATCGCCGCGCCGCGCGCCGGCGAGGTCACCCTCTTCCGGCGGCGTCGGCGGCGGACTGCGTAGCGCCGAAATCGCCAGCCAGACGAGATAGGCGGCCCCCGCCCATTTGAGCAGGTTGAACAGCATCAGCGACTGCCCGACAATCACCCCGACGCCCAATAGCGTGTAGCTGCCGTGCACGAGGATCGAGGTGGCAATACCGGCCGAGGTGAACAGGGCTGCCCGCCGGCCATGGGCAATGGATTGCCGCAGTACCATGGCGAAATCGGCGCCCGGGATGACCGCATTGATGCCGAAGGCCAGCATCAGGCCGGCAAATTCAAGCCAGGGAAAGCTCATCGCGACGTCTCACATCGGGCGCCTGACCGCGCAGGGTCAGCCCCGCGGCTGCGGGACCTCCTGTTTAGCGAATACTACGGATTTTCCAATCGGAATCCCTAGCTGACCGCGCCCACGAACATCAGCACCAGCCCGATGGCCGACACCATCCATATCCCCGAGCGCAGGAACGGGATCGCCGAGAGATAGGCCGGCAGATAGGCGACACGCGCCCAGAAATACAACTGGCTGCCCCAGACGGTCAGCCCGTCCGAACGCCCAGCCAGCTCGATCACCACCACAAGGGCAATGAACGCCGCATAGGTCTCAAGGAAATTGCGCAGCGCCCGCTCGGCGCGCGAGGTCAGCAGGCTCTTGGGCGCCCGCTCATTGTCGCGCGCACCACCGGCATGGATCACGCCATATTCGATTCGATAAAACAGCGATTGCGCCGCAATATAGAGGACCGCGAGCGCAAAGCTCCACAGCAACAGGGTCAGTTCAAGGCTCATGGGGAATCGGCTCAATCGGGTTTGGGGTCAATCCGCCCAGGCTAGACGATCCTGCCCGGAAGCCAACGCAATAACTACTCGGCGGCGATGGCCTGCGCCTGTTTCAGCGGCCCCGGCAATTGCTTGTCGATATCGAGCGCGCCAGTGTCGACCTGTTCCAGAAAGCCGCGGCAGAAGCTGTCCTTGTCGCCAGCCTGGTTATAGGCGCTCATGATCTGCTCGCCGCCATAGGTCTCGGCCGCCTGTTGCGCTCCGGCATTGCCGCCGCCCAGCCGCGCCACCACCCGATCGGCAAGGTCGAGAAACCCGATATTGCGCAGATACCAATTGTCGTAGGCGCTGTGATAGGCCGGATCGAGCCCGGTGGTTTCATAGCAATGCGTGGTCATCGCCGAAACAATGGCCTTGGAGCCATGGAAGGCCATCAACTCCCCGACCAGTTCGGGATTGGCTTCCTGCGCCTGCGCCGCGCTCGCTCCGAGCGCCAGCAGCACCACACCGGCAAAACACCTAAAAACCGTCAACCAAACAACTCCAGAATTCACCGTGCATCCCAAACGAATGCCGCGTCATAGCCGCAAAATTTTGGCTGCGCCCCGTCCTATATACGTCTCGCCGATCACTTTCGGCGGAGCCCGGGGGATTGTGCCCATTGTCACCAGTATCCACCGCCCACAAAAAATCGGGCCCGCCAGAGCGGACCCGATGCAATTCTTTAACCTGTCTCGGTTTTCGCGAGCCCCGATCTGTTCCCTCCCCCTTGAGAGGAGGGCCAGGCTGGGGGTGCTGCGGCAACCGCGGCGCCAGGATTCCGGCTGGTCGAACCTACAGGTCCAGCACCAGCCGCTCGGGCGCCTCGAGGCTTTCCTTGACGCGCACGAGGAAGGTCACCGCTTCCTTGCCGTCGACGATCCGGTGGTCATAGCTGAGCGCCAGATACATCATCGGGCGGATCACCACCTGGCCACCGATCGCAACCGGACGCTCCTGGATCTTGTGCATGCCCAGGATACCCGACTGCGGGGCATTCAGGATCGGCGTCGACATCAGCGAGCCATACACGCCACCATTGGAGATGGTGAAGGTGCCGCCCTGCATGTCGGCCATCGACAACTGGCCGTCACGGGCCTTCTTGCCTAGGCCATTGATCGACTTTTCGATCTCGGCAATCGACATCTGGTCGGCATTGCGCACCACCGGCACGACCAGGCCCTTATCGGTGCCAACGGCCACCCCGATATGGGCATAGCTCTTGTAGATCAGCTCGTCGCCATCGATCTCGGCATTGATCGAGGGGATTTCCTTGAGCGCGTGGACCACGGCCTTGGTGAAAAAGCCCATAAAGCCCAGCTTGACGCCATGCTTCTTCTCGAACAGGTCCTTGTAGGATGCGCGCAGGTCCATCACCGGCTTCATGTCCACCTCGTTGAAGGTGGTCAGCATGGCGGCGGTGTTCTGTGCGTCCTTGAGGCGACGCGCAATGGTCTGGCGCAGACGGGTCATCTTGACGCGTTCTTCGCCCTCGGCATCGGCCGCATTGGACGGCGCACGCGGTGCAGCCGGAGCCTTGGCAGCGACCGGAGCGGGCGCAGCAGACGGAGCCGCCGCCGCACGGCTGACAGCCGCCTGCACGTCTTCCTTCAGCACCTGGCCGCGCTTGCCCGAACCGGCAATGGCGGCTGCGTCGAGATTGGTCTCGGCCAGCAGCTTGGCAGCCGACGGAGCCGGCGGCATCGTGCCAGTGGTGGCCGCGGCAGGCGCAGCAGCAACCGGCGCAGCGGCCGCAGCGGCGGCCTTGGGCGCTTCGACCGGCTTGGCGGCAGCGGCGCCGGCTGCGGCAATCGCGCCCAGCAGCGCGCCGACATCGACGGTCTCGCCCGGCTTGGCCATGATGGCCTCCAGGACACCGGCAGCGGGGGCCGGCACTTCGATGGTCACCTTGTCGGTTTCCAGCTCGACGATCGGCTCGTCGGCTGCAACGCTATCGCCAACCTGCTTGAACCACTGGCCGATCGTCGCTTCGGTAACGCTTTCGCCCAGCGTCGGCACACGGATTTCTGTCGACATTTGCTTGGTCCTTTTTAGTTCGCGAAGGCTTCGTCGAGGAAGGCTTGCAATTGTGCGAGGTGGGTCCGCATCAACCCGGTGGCGGTCGAGGCCGAAGCCGGCCGGCCGATATAGCGCACGCGCTGGCCCGTACGACCCATCTGGTCGAACACCCATTCCACATAGGGCTGGATAAAGGCCCAGGCCCCCATATTCTTGGGTTCTTCCTGGCACCAGACGATCTCGGCGTTCGGGAACCGGTTCAGCTCATCGAGCAGCGCCTTGGCCGGGAACGGATAGAGCTGTTCCAGGCGCAGCAGATACACATCGTTGATGCCGCGCTTCTCGCGATCTTCGAGCAGGTCGTAATAGACCTTGCCGGTGCACAAGACGACGCGGCGGATCTGCTCGTCGCTGGTCAGCCGGATCGTGGTCTTGGGCGCGCCCGGTGCCTCGGCATCGTCCCAGAGCAGGCGATGGAAGCAGGAGTCGAGACCCATTTCGGCGAGACCAGAGGTTGCCCGCTTGTGGCGCAGCAGGCTCTTGGGCGTCATCAGGATCAGTGGCTTGCGGAAGGCGCGGGTCACCTGCCGGCGCAGGATATGGAAGTAATTGGCCGGCGTGGTGCAGTTGGCGACCTGCATATTGTCCTCGGCGCACAGCTGCAGGAAGCGCTCAGGACGCGCGGAGGAATGCTCTGGCCCCTGCCCTTCATAGCCATGCGGCAACAGCATCACGAGGCCCGACATGCGGAACCACTTGCGCTCGCCCGAGGAGATGAACTGGTCGATCACCACCTGAGCGCCGTTGACGAAGTCGCCGAACTGGGCTTCCCAGATCGTCAATGCCTTGGGCTCGGCCAGCGAATAGCCATACTCGAACCCCAGCACGGCCTCTTCCGACAGCATCGAGTTGATGACTTCGTAGCGGCTCTGGTCGGGGCTCAGATTGTTGAGCGGGGTATAGGTATGATCGTCCTTCTGGTCGTTCAGCACCGAGTGGCGCTGGCTGAACGTGCCGCGTTCGCAATCCTGGCCGCTCAACCGCACCGGATGACCTTCGGTCACCAGCGAGCCGAACGCCAGCGCTTCGGCGGTCGCCCAGTCGATCCCCTCGCCGGCCTGGATGGCCGACAGGCGGTTGTCGAGGAAGCGCTTGACCGTCTTGTGGACGTTGAAGTCAGCCGGAACCTTGCAGAGATCGGCGCCAATCTGGGCCAGGTCTGCCACGGCGACGCCGGTGTCGCCCCGGCGCGGGCCTTCCTGCTCGGCCGGGCGGAAATCCTTCCACGCGCCATCGAGCCAGTCGGCCTTGTTCGGGCGATAGTCCTGCCCGGCCTCGAATTCGGCTTCCAGCTTGGCGCGCCATTCAGCCTTGAGCCCTTCGATGGCCTCGGCCGTCATCAGGCCCTCGCCGACGAGCTTTTCCGAATAGAGCTCGAGCGTGGTCTTGTGCGCCCGGATGCGCGAATACATCAGCGGCTGGGTGAAGCTTGGCTCGTCGCCCTCGTTGTGACCGAAGCGGCGATAGCAGAACATGTCGATGACCACCGGGCGCCCGAAGCGCTGGCGGTACTCGATCGCCACCTTGGCGACAAACACCACGGCTTCCGGATCGTCGCCATTCACATGCAGCACCGGCGCTTCGATCATCTTGGCGACGTCGGTCGGATAAGGCGACGAGCGCGAATAGAGCGGCGAGGTGGTGAAACCGATCTGGTTGTTGATCACGAAATGGATCGACCCGCCGGTGCGGTGCCCCTTGAGACCCGAAAGCCCCAGGCACTCGGCGATCACGCCCTGGCCGGCAAACGCGGCATCGCCGTGCAGCAGCAGCGGCAGCACCATGGACCGGTCGGGCCTGCCATCGGCGATGTTGACCAGCTTGCCGTCGGGGGCAATGTGCTTGTCCTGCTTGGCGCGGGACTTGCCCAGCACCACCGGGTCGACGATTTCCAGATGGCTTGGATTGGCCGTCAGCGACAGGTGGACCTTGTTGCCATCGAAGTCGCGGTCCGACGAAGCACCCAGATGGTACTTCACGTCACCCGAACCCTCGACGTCCTCGGGGTAGAAGGCCCCGCCCTTGAATTCGTGGAACAGCGCCCGGTGCGGCTTCTGCATCACCTGGGTCAGAACGTTCAGGCGACCGCGGTGGGCCATGCCCAGCACGATGTCCTTGATGCCCAATGCGCCACCGCGCTTGATGATCTGCTCCAGCGCGGGAATCAGCGATTCCGAGCCATCCAGACCGAAGCGCTTGGTGCCGGTGAACTTGACGTCGAGGAACTTCTCGAAGCCCTCGGCCTCGATCAGTTTGCTGAGGATCGCCTTCTTGCCCTCGGGCGTGAAGCTGATTTCCTTGTCCGGACCTTCAATGCGTTCCTGAATCCACTGCTTGGCTTCCGGATCGGAGATATGCATGAATTCGATGCCGACGGTGCCGCAATAGGTGCGTCGCAGGATCGCCAGCATTTCCGGGAGCGTGGCGTATTCCAGACCCAGATAATTGTCGATGAAGATCTTGCGGCTGTAATCGGCTTCGGTGAAGCCATAGGTCGCCGGATCGAGTTCGGGCGCCGGCTCGTCGGCCTTGAGCTTGAGCGGATCGAGATCGGCGTGCAGGTGACCGCGCATGCGGTAGGCACGGATCATCATGATGGCGCGGATCGAGTCGCGCGTCGCCTGCAGCACGTCGGCGGCCGAGGCTGCGGGTGCACCGGCGGCTTCGGCCTTCTTGGCGATGGCCTTCTCGGTCTTGACGGCGATCTCGCCCCAATTGCCGTCCAGCGCGCTGACCAGCTCGCCGGTCACGGCCTGCGGCCAGTCCTTGCGGCCCCAGCTCGGACCGTCGGCGCTTTTCTGCGCGTCGCTCTGGCTATCGTCGAGCTTGGCGAAGAAGGCCGCCCAGGTGTCATCGACACTTTCGGGATCGGTCTTGAACCGGGAATACAGCTGCTCGATATAGTCGGCGTTTCCTCCATAGAGGAAAGAAGTCAGCAAGAACGTGTCGTTCTTTTCCTGTCGTGTCATCGCTTTTGTTGCGAGGCCCACGCCCCGCCTTCCTTCTCAACGAACTGGCCTGGGCCAGTCTCAAACGCGGTCAAAAAACAGTTTCGACGATATTGACCGCTGATCCTTTGTATCCTGTTAAGACTTGCGGCGCCCCCCACGGCGCCACGGCTTTCTCGGTAATGTGATCGTCAACCCCGGGGAGGGATGGCCGACCATCCCTGTATCCCCGAAGCATGACAGACCTTCGGCCTACTGGCTTAGCCCTTGAGGACTTCGGCCAGCGTGCGACCGATGCGGGCTGGAGACTTCGACATCCTGATGCCAGCCGCTTCCATCGCCGCGATTTTGTCTTCGGCCCCGCCCTTACCGCCTGAAATTACGGCGCCAGCATGGCCCATGGTGCGCCCCTTGGGCGCAGTCAGGCCGGCGATGAAGCCAGCCATTGGCTTCTTGCGGCCCTTCTTGGCTTCATCGATCAGGAACTGGGCGGCGTCTTCTTCGGCCGAACCACCGATTTCGCCGATCATGATGATCGATTTGGTCGCATCGTCAGCCAGGAACATTTCCAGCATGTCGATGAATTCGGTGCCTTTGACCGGATCGCCACCGATACCGACGGCCGTGCTCTGGCCCAGGCCTTCATTGGTGGTCTGGAACACCGCTTCATAGGTAAGCGTGCCCGAGCGGGAAACAATGCCCACCGAGCCCTTCGAGAAGATCGAACCGGGCATGATGCCGATCTTGCATTCTTCCGGCGTCAGCACGCCCGGGCAGTTTGGCCCCAGCAGGCGCGACTTGGACTTTTCCAGCCGGGCCTTGACCCGCACCATGTCGAGCACCGGAATGCCCTCGGTGATGCACACGATCAGCGGGATCTCGGCATCGATGGCTTCGATGATCGCGGCGGCGGCGCCGGGAGGCGGCACATAGACCACCGAGGCAGTGGCGCCGGTGCGCTCCTTGCCTTCGGCAACCGAGGCGAACACCGGCAGCGAGGCCGAAGCATCGAGCCCGCTGGTCCAGGTTTCCCCGGCCTTCTTGGGGTTCACGCCGCCCACCATCTTGGTGCCGTAATAGGCCAGCGCCTGTTCGGTATGGAATGTCCCGGTCTTGCCGGTCAGCCCCTGCACGAGAACCTTGGTGTCTTTGTTGACGAGGATCGACATTACTTCTGGTCCTTCAGGATGTGTTTGATTTCGTGGAACTCAAGGCGCATGGCCTAGTGCCCCTTGACCGCCGCCACGATCTTCTGGGCGGCATCGTCGAGATCGTCTGCCGAAATCACGTTGAGGCCGGACTGGTCGAGGATTTCCTTGCCTTCCTTGACGCGGGTGCCTTCGAGGCGAACCACCAGCGGCACCGTCAGCCCGACTTCCTTGACCGCGGCGATCACGCCTTCGGCGATGACGTCGCAGCGCATGATGCCGCCAAAGATGTTGACCAGGATGCCTTCGACGGCGGGATCGGCCGTGATGATCTTGAAGGCCGCGGTGACCTTTTCCTTGGTGGCGCCGCCACCAACGTCGAGGAAGTTCGCCGGCTCGGCGCCGTAGAGCTTGATGATGTCCATGGTCGACATGGCCAGGCCCGCGCCATTGACCATGCAGCCGATATTGCCGTCGAGGGCGACATAGGCCAGGTCATACTTGGACGCTTCGATTTCCTTGGCGTCTTCCTCGGTCATGTCGCGGAGCGGCTTCAGCTCCTCGTGACGGAAGGCCGCGTTGTTGTCGAAGCTGACCTTGGCATCGAGAACCCGCAGGTGACCGTCCTTCATGACGATCAGCGGATTGACTTCCAGCATGCTCATGTCGGTTTCGACAAAGGCCTTGTAGAGCACCGGGAACAGGCTCTGCGCGTCGCTCGCAGCCGCGCCGGTCAGGCCCAGTGTCTCCACCAGCTTGGCGGTATCGGCAGCGGTCACGCCGGTATCGGGATCGATCGACAGCGACACGATCTTGTCGGGCGTATGCTCGGCGACGGCCTCGATGTCCATGCCGCCTTCGGTCGACACCACGAACGCCACGCGACCGGTTTCACGATCGACCAGCAGCGAGCAATACAGCTCGCGCTCGATATCGGCACCGTCTTCGATATAGAGGCGGTTGACCTGCTTGCCGGCGTCGCCGGTCTGCTTGGTCACCAGGGTATTGCCCAGCATTTCCTTGGAGAAGGCAACGACTTCCTCGACCGACTTGGCCAGGCGCACGCCGCCCTTGGCATCGGGACCGAGTTCCTTGAACTTGCCCTTGCCGCGGCCGCCGGCATGAATCTGGCTCTTGACCACATAGAGCGGACCCGGCAGCGACTTGGCCGCGGCTTCCGCTTCGTCAGCCGAAAAGATCGCCACGCCAGCGGCAACCGGGGCACCGTAGGTCTTCAGCAGCGCCTTGGCCTGGTGTTCATGGATGTTCATTCAAAGTCCCCTTGGATGGGTAAAACTTGGCCAGTCACGGAGCGCCTTGCTCCCACCGGGTCATTCCCGCCGAGGCGGGAATCCATTCTGATCTCGCGCCATCACCCCGATCTTGCCGGGGATATGATCCCCGCGCCAGCGGGGACAGAACCCTCGCCTTTGCGGGGGTGAGGTCGCGAGAAGGGCCCCACCTTGCAGTGGAGCCCCGATTTCCTTACGCCAGCTTGGGCGCGATTTTCTTGCAGGCCTCGATCAGCCCTTCGACCGATGCGACCGACTTGTCGAAAGCCTTCTGCTCGGCCGAGTTCAGCGAGATCTCGATGATCTTCTCGGCGCCACCGGCACCGATAACCACCGGCACGCCAACATAGGTCCCCTTCACGCCATATTGGCCATCGAGGTAAGCAGCAGCTGGCAGCACGCGCTTCTTGTCCTTGAGATAGCTTTCGGCCATGGCGATGGCCGAGGTGGCCGGCGCGTAGAATGCCGAACCGGTCTTGAGCAGGCCGACGATTTCGGCGCCGCCATCGCGGGTGCGCTGGATGATGGCGTCTAGCTTTTCCTTGCTCATCCAGCCCATCTTGACGATGTCGGTCAGCGGAATGCCGGCAACGGTCGAGTAGCGGGCCAGCGGCACCATGGTATCGCCATGGCCGCCCAGCACGAAGGCGTTGATGTCTTCCACCGACACGTTGAGCTCGTCGGCAATGAAATGCACGAAGCGCGAGCTATCCAGCACGCCGGCCATGCCGATCACCTGGCTGGTGGGCAGGCCGCTGAACTTCTGCAGCGCCCAGACCATGGCGTCCAGCGGGTTGGTGATGCAGATGACGAAAGCCTTGGGCGCGTATTTGGCAATGCCTGCGCCAACCTGCTCCATCACCTTGAGGTTGATTTCCAGCAGATCGTCGCGGCTCATGCCGGGCTTGCGCGGCACGCCGGCGGTGACGATCACCACGTCGGCATCCTTGAGGTCTTCATACTTGGACGTGCCCGAGATCTTGGCGTCATAGCCTTCGACCGGAGCCGACTGGGAGATATCGAGCGCCTTGCCCTGCGGAACTCCATCGACGATATCGAACAATACGATGTCACCGAGGTCCTTGAGAGCCGCCAGATGGGCCAGGGTTCCACCGATCTGTCCCGACCCGATAAGAGCGATCTTCTTGCGCGCCATAAGCTGTCATCCCCGACTGCGTTGAATTGGCGCACCTCTTAGCCTCTCGGTCCCCCGCGAGCAAGTGAACCCTTCGTCTAAACGCGGCATCACCCCATGCTGATGGGCGATGGGGTGATGCCGGCCGGGCAAGGAGCGCAGGCACGGATGGCGGGCGAACCGGGCCCGGCAAGTATATTTCAAATCACGGCTTGCGGATGTCCGTTGGGTTGAACTAAGCAAACCGCCGGGCGAGCAACGCCCTGAGGAACAACATGAAAAAGATTGCAGCGGGCCTTGCGCTCGTCTTGGCGATGGCCAGCGTCACTGCGGCCTCGGCCCTGGATCGGCGCGTGCAGATCAACAATGTGTCGTCATACGACATCTATGAATTCTATGCCTCCAATACCGGCACCAGCGCCTGGGAGGAAGACATTCTGGGCAAAGACGTTCTGCTGGCCGGCAGCAGCGTCATGATCAATATCGATGATGGCAGCGGCTACTGCAAATACGACTTCAAGGCCGTGTTCGAGGACGGCGACGAGGTCGTCTCGGAAAACAACAATGTCTGCGAGCTGGCCGAATTCGACTTCACCGACTGACGCCCATGCATGGCGGTCCCTGTCCAATCCGGGGCCGCCATGCCCGCAGTGCCGCCGATCACCCGTTCGGCGCCAGGACCGGCTCGGATGCGCCATCGTCACGCAGACCCTGCGCCAGGTAGTCAGCCGACTGCATCTCGATCAGCCGCGAAATCGTGCGCTCGAATTCGAACGCCGTCCTGTCGTCCTTGCCCAGTTGTTCGAGCGGCACCGCGAAACTGGCGCCCAGTTTGACGCCGCGGTCATAGAGATTGTCGATCAGCAGGATGAAGCGTTTGGCCGCATCGGACCTGCTGCGGTCCATCTGCGGCACGGCATCGATGATGAGACTGTCAAAGACATGGGCCAGCCGCACGAAATCACGCGAGCCCAGCGGCACCTCGCAGAGATCGGCAAAATTGAACCGTGCCGCGCCCATTGCCGCAAGTGGCACCGGAATGTGCCGCCCGACGCTCTCGACGCTGGTCGGCGCGCCGCCTTCGCCACCGGTGATGCGCAGCCACAGCCGGTCCATCGCCGCCCGCGCCTCGGGCCCGGTGCCGATATGGTAGACATCCTGCCCGGCAAATTTCAGCCGCCGATAATCCTGCGCCGCCGGCAGCGCCGCCACGATCGTCCGCTGTTTCAGCAGCTTGATGAAGGGCAGGAACAGCGCGCGATTGAGCCCATCCTTGTAGAGCCCGTCCGGCGTCACATTCGATGTCGCCACCAGCACCACGCCCGCCGCGAACAGCTTGTCGAACAGCCGGTAGAGCAGCATCGCATTGGTGATGTCATGCACATGGAATTCATCCAGGCACAGCAATTGCAGCCCTGACTTGATGATCGGCTTGACCACCGCCTCGATCGGATCCCCGCTATCGCCCTTGGCCTTGGCCTTCTTGCGGAAGGCGGCGATGCCGATATGGATCTCGTCCATGAATTCGTGGAAGTGCACGCGCCGCTTGTGCCGTGTCGGCGCGGCGGCAAAGAACAGGTCCATCAGCATGGTCTTGCCACGCCCGACTTCGCCATAAAGATAGACGCCCTTGATTGGCTCCGGCTTGTCCAGCAACCGCGCCAGCAATCCAGCATGCTTGCGCTTCGCCAGCCCCTCGGCCACCCCATTGAGCAGCGCCGCCGCCTCCCGCTGCGCCGGATCCGCACTCAGCACCCCGCGCTCCACCAGCGCCGCATAAGCAGCACTGACTGGCCCGTCAGCTTTGGGAGATGTCTTCTTGCTGGTCACTGGCACGAGGAACTCGGTCCGTATTTGGGTCAGGCCGAGCCGAAAATGGTGGCTTTCGAGAACCGGAGCGGAACGTACTTTCGTACGTGAGCACCGGAAGCGCAGAAAGCCGCCATTTGCAGGCCGGCATCACCCAATACTAGCGCTGCATCGAGATGCCCTGGCCGCCGGCCAAAGTACCGATATAGCGGCCGCCGCTCTGGGCGACTGCAGCGACGATATTGTTGTTCTCGTCGAAGATCTGGACCTGGTTGCCGATCTGCTGCCAGGAGGACACGGTAGCCAGACCCGGCAGGGTGCAGCCCGGAGCCGAAGCGCGGTAGCGCGACGTGCCTTCCTTGGTCGTCAGCGGCAGGTTCAGGCGGCACTGGTTGGCGCCGGACACCACGGTCCACACGCCTTCAGGCCCGGTGCTGACGCCGCCGGCAGCCGGCTGGGCCAGCGGATCGAGGGTCACGAACGAACCATTATTGGCCGTCTGGGTGGTGGTGCCCATGGCGGGAGTGCCGAAACCGGCCGGCGTGGCCGGGACGCCGCCGAGCACGGGCTGGCCCGAAAGGCCGGGAGCCGGCGTGCCGGTTGCGCCAATCGGGGGAAGCGTCCCTTGCGCGACAGTCGAGCTCTGCACCGGCTGCAGCTGCTGCGGCGCGCCGATTGTATTCAGGTTAGAGGTATTGCTCGTCGAGGAACAACCGGCGACGACCAACGCCATTGCCGCAAATCCCGCAACGGACATCGTTCCGCGCTTCCAAACCATCATCGGCCTGCTCCTGCCCAAAGGCTTAATATTGGTTAATAGTTTGGCTGGCTTATAGCCAAACCCCGCCTTCTGTTCAACCGCCGGCACCCATTGTACGTCAACTGATCAATGTGGCGGTTTTACGCGCCGGCGCTGGTGTTCCCGCTGCGAACGACTACGGGGCCAGCATTTCTTTCAACAACTCATTGGCCAGAACGGTTGCATCTTCAGCCTCTTCGTCTGGCACCTGCACCGGCACGCCCTTGTCGCCAAACACTGCGGGCACCCCCGGCAAGCCGCCATCGCCACCCTCCAGCGGATGAAAGCCATGGGCCCTGAGCGCCACCACCAGCACCCGCGCCATGGACGGATCCTCAACTTGGGCGATGGTCTGAAAGGTCATGGCTGGCTCCGTCCGCGTTCCCGGCAATCCTGAACAACATGGCCCGCCTGCGCAAGGGCGGCGCTGGAATGGCCTGTGGAGCCGGACGCTTGCGTTACCATCGTCAAAATGATGCACTTCGCGCTAAGCTGTTTCACTGTATGGTGATTTGCCGCCACCGCCGACGGTGCGTTTAGCTCACGCAATGCTTGCCGCCTGGAGACCGAATGGGCGCCTATATTCTACGCCGTCTGCTGCTGATGATCCCGACCGTGCTGGGCATCATGGCCATCTCCTTTCTGGTGGTCCAGTTTGCTCCCGGCGGCCCGGTCGAACAGGCTTTGGCCAATATCAGCGGCCAGAACGCCTCCATTTCCGATCGCATTACCGGCAGCCAGGCCGGCGACTTTGCCGGCCAGCCTGGTCAGGGCGGCAATGGCGCCTCCTATCGGGGCTCGCGCGGCCTGTCGCCCGAGCTGGTCGAGCGCATCGAAAAGCAGTTCGGCTTCGACAAGCCCCCGCTTGAGCGCTTTGGCCTCATGCTGTGGAACTATGCCCGCTTCGATTTCGGCGAGAGCTTCTATCGTGACATATCGGTGATCGATCTGATCAAGGAGAAAATGCCGGTCTCCATCTCGCTGGGTTTGTGGATGACGCTGATCGCCTATGGCATCTCCATCCCGCTCGGCATTCGCAAGGCCATTTCCGATGGCTCGCGCTTCGATGTCTGGACCTCCACGGTCATCATCATCGGCTATGCCATTCCCGGATTCCTCATCGCCATTGCGCTGATCGTATTGTTCGCCGGCGGCAGTTTCTGGTCGATCTTCCCGTTGCGCGGTCTCACCTCGCCCGGCTTTGACAGCTTCCCCTGGTATCGCCAGATCGCCGACTACTTCTGGCACCTGGCCCTGCCGATCACCGCCATGGCGTTGGGCGCCTTCGCCACGACGACGCTTTTGACCAAGAATTCCTTCCTCGACGAAATCGGCAAGCAATATGTCGTCACCGCCCGCGCCAAGGGCCTCACCGAAAATCAGGTGCTTTACCGCCACGTCTTCCGCAACGCCATGATGCTGATCATTGCCAGCTTTCCCGGCGCCTTTGTCGGCGCCTTCTTCGGCGGCTCGCTGCTGATCGAAACCATTTTCTCGCTCGATGGCCTGGGCCTGCTCGGCTTCCAGTCGGTCGCCAATCGCGATTATCCGGTGGTCTTTGCCACCCTCTATATCTTCTCGCTACTCGGCCTCGTCATCGCGCTGATTTCCGACCTCGCCTATATGTGGGTCGATCCGCGCATTGATTTCGAAAGCCGCCAGGTATGAGCGCGCACGCCCCCGATGCCGCCGCCGCCGAACCTGCTGCGCCACGCCGCGACTGGCTGTCGCCGATGAATCGCCGCCGGCTGGAAAACTTCCGCCGCAACCGGCGCGGACATTGGTCCCTGTGGATCTTCCTCATACTCTTCGTCGTCACCCTGGGCGCCGAATTCATCGCCAATGACCGCCCCATCGTCGTCAGCTATCGTGGCGAACTGCTGTTCCCAGCCTTCAACGATTATCCCGAGGCCAAGTTTGGTGGCTTCCTCGCCACCACCAATTTTCGCGACCCGTTCATCGCCGACGAAATCGCCGCCAATGGCTGGGCCATCTGGCCGCCGGTCCGCTTCAGCTACGACACCGTCGATGGCACCCTGCCCTATTCCGGCGCCGTGGCCCCCAGCTGGACCATGGACCGCGCCGAAATCTGCCAGAACTTCCCCATGGGCGTCGAAGACGTCGATTGCCACTGGGGCAATTTCCACTGGCTGGGCACCGATGATCGCGGCCGCGACGTGCTGGCCCGCCTGATCTATGGCTTCCGCCTCTCGATCCTCTTTGGACTGGTGCTCACCATCGCCTCCTCGGTCATCGGCGTCGCCGCCGGCGCGGTGCAGGGCTATTTCGGCGGCTGGACCGATCTGTTGTTCCAGCGCTTCATCGAGATCTGGACCTCCATTCCCGCCCTCTATCTGCTGCTGATCATCTCCAGCGTCATCGCGCCCAGTTTCTGGGTCCTGCTGGGAATATTGCTGCTGTTTTCCTGGGTTGCGCTGGTGGGCATCGTGCGCGCCGAATTCCTGCGCGGCCGCAATTTCGAATATATCGCCGCAGCCCGCGCCCTCGGCGTGTCCAATGCCAAGATCATGTGGCGGCACCTCCTGCCCAATGCCATGGTCGCCACCCTGACCTTCATGCCCTTCATCATGTCCGGTTCGGTCGCCACCCTGACCTCGCTGGATTTCCTCGGCTTCGGCCTGCCGCCCGGCTCACCCTCGCTGGGCGAATTGCTGGCCCAGGGCAAGAACAACCTCCAGGCCCCCTGGCTCGGCCTCACCGGCTTTTTCACCATCGCCATCATGATGACCCTGCTGGTCTTCATCGGCGAAGCCGTCCGCGACGCCTTCGACCCGCGAAAGACCCTGGCATGAGCCTCCTGACCGGCACCGCAATCCGCCAGCCCCGATCCGCTCCCTCCCCCTTGAGGGGAGGGCCGGGGTGGGGGTGCTGCGCTACCCCTCTGCCCCATGCCCACCATTCAGCCCAACCCGCCTTCAGCACCCCCACCCTAACCCTAACCCTCCCCTCAAGGGGGAGGGGACCAGATCGCGGCCATGACCCGGATCGAGAAGTGGCATGAGCGCCCCCCTGCTCTCCCTCCGCGACCTCTCCGTCCGCTTTGGCGCTCACACCGCAGCCAAATCCATTGCCTTTGACATCGCCCCCGGCGAAACCCTGGCGCTGGTCGGCGAAAGCGGCTCCGGCAAATCCGTCACCGCGCTCTCGGTCCTCAAGCTCCTGCCGGCCACCGCAGCCCTTTCCGGCCGCATCCTGTTCAAGGGCCAGGACCTGCTCACCGCGTCCCCGGCCGAATTACGCGCCGTACGCGGCAATGACATTTCAATGATTTTCCAGGAGCCGATGAGTTCGCTCAATCCGGTCCACACCATCGAGCGCCAGATCGGCGAAGTGCTGGCCATTCACAAGGGCATGCGCCCCAATGCCGCCCGCGCTCGCACCCTCGAACTGCTCGACCAGGTCGGGATCCCCGATCCGCAGGGGCGTCTCGCTTCGTTTCCGCACCAGCTTTCGGGCGGCCAGCGTCAGCGCGTCATGATCGCCATGGCCCTCGCCAATGAGCCCGACCTGCTGATCGCCGACGAGCCCACCACCGCGCTCGACGTTACCGTCCAGGCACAGATCCTCCTCCTGCTCAAATCGCTGCAACAGCGCCTCGGCATGGCCATGCTGTTCATCACCCACGACCTTGGCATCGTCAAACGCATCGCCGACCGCGTCTGCGTCATGACCAATGGCGAGATCGTCGAGACCGGCCCGGTCGATACCGTCTTCGCCGATCCCCAGCACGCCTATACGCGCCACCTGCTTGCCGCCGAACCGCACGGCACCCCGCCCGCCACCGATCCCGCCGCCCCGACCGTGCTCGAAGCAACCGATCTGCGCGTCTGGTTCCCCATCAAGCGCGGCCTGTTCCGCTCGGTCGTCGGCCACATCAAGGCTGTCGATGGGGTCAATCTTTCCATCCGCCAGGGCGAAACCCTCGGCGTTGTCGGCGAAAGCGGCTCCGGCAAATCCACCCTCGGCTATGCGCTGCTGCGCCTGATTTCCTCGCAGGGCCGGATCGTCGTCCTCGGCAATGAGGTCCAGCAGCGCTCGTGGAAAGCCATGCGCCCGCTGCGCGCCGATATGCAGATCGTTTTCCAGGACCCCTATGGCTCGCTCAGTCCCCGCATGTCGGTGGCCAGCATCATTGCCGAAGGGCTGGAAGTGCACGCCCCCCATCTCGGCCAGGCGGAGCGCGATGCCAAGGTGATCCGCGCGCTGGAGGAAGTCGGCCTCGCCCCCGAAACCCGCTTCCGCTATCCCCACGAATTCTCCGGCGGCCAGCGCCAGCGCATCGCCATCGCCCGCGCCATGGTGCTCGAACCCAAATTCGTCGTGTTGGACGAACCCACTTCGGCGCTCGATGTCTCGATCCAGGCCCAGGTCGTCGACCTGCTGCGCGATATCCAGCAGCGGCGCGGCCTCACCTATCTGTTCATCAGCCACGATCTCAAGGTCGTCCGCGCCCTCGCCAATACACTGATCGTCATGCGCGATGGCAAGATCGTCGAACAGGGCCCAGCCGCCGATATCTTCGCCGCCCCGCAAAGCGACTACACCAAGGCGCTGATGGCCGCCGCCTTCGACGTGGCGGTGATCTGATGCCCCTGTTGCGCCGGCTCCATTCCGCCTAGTCTGTCCGTCAAAACCGAAATCTGCCCTCGGAGTTCACCATGAAATTCGCTGCCCTCCTCGCCGCTGGTTGCGTCCTTCTCGGCCTCGCGGCTCCCGCCATGGCCCAGACGCCGACCGACACCTGGACCCATGCCTTCACCATGCAAGGGCAGCCCAAATACGGTCCCGACTACACCCATTTCGATTACGTCAATCCGGATGCCCCCAAGACCGGCACCGTGCGCATGGGCGCCATGGGCGGCTTTGACACCTTCAATCCGATCCTGCCCAAAGGCGAGCCCGCTGGCGGCATCGGCCTGCTCTACGAAACCCTGATGACGCCATCTCTGGATGAGCCCAATACCTATTACGGGCTGCTGGCCGAAAGCCTCAAGATCGCGCCGGACTATGGCTCGGTCATCTTCCGGATCGACCCCGCCGCCCGATGGAACGATGGCGTGCCGGTATCGGCCGAAGATGTCGTCTGGTCCTTCACCAAGCTCACCGAGCTCAATCCCGACCGCAAGCAATACTATATCAACGTCACCAGGGCCGAGGTCACCGCCCCCGGCGAAGTGACCTTCACCTTCGACCAGACCGGCAATCGCGAACTGCCGCTGATCCTGGGGCAATTGATTGTACTGCCCCAGCATTGGTGGGAAGGCACCGACGCCGCCGGCAAGCCGCGCGACATTGCCAATTCCACGCTTGAGCCGCCTTTGGGCTCGGGCCCCTACGAGCTGACCAACTTCGATGCCGGCCGCACCTTGACCTTTTCGCGCGTCCCCGATTACTGGGGCCTCAACCAACCCACCCAGGTCGGCACCAACAATTTCGACACCTACAAGATCGAGTATTTCCTCGACCTGACGGTGCAGTTCGAAGCCTTCAAGGGCGACCAGTTCGATTGGTGGTGGGAGAATACCGCACGCCGCTGGGCCACCGGCTTCGATTTCCCCGCCGTCAAGGAAGGTCGCATCGTCCTCGAGCTCTTCCCGCAGGACTATAATGGCAATGGCATCGGGCTGGGCTTCGTCCCCAATCTGCGCCGGGAAAAGTTCCAGGACCAGCGCGTCCGCGAAGCGCTCAACTACGCCTTTGATTTCGAGGAGCTGAGCAAGACCCTGTTCTTCGGTCAATATGCGCGCATCGACAGCTATTATTTCGGCCTGCCCTTCCGCTCCTCCGGCCTGCCGGAAGGCGAGGAACTGGAAATACTCACCTCGATCAAGGATCTGCTCCCCGAACGGGTTTTCACCACGCCCTATACCAATCCGGTCAGCGGCACACCGCAGAAGCTGCGCGCCAACCTGCGCACTGCGCTCGGCCTCCTCACCGAGGCCGGCTACAGTCTCGATGGCAACCGCCTCGTCGATGCCAATGGCCAGCAGCTGGCCTTCGAGATCCTGCTCAATGGCCCCACCATCGAGCCGGTGGCGCAGAACCTGGTCACCAATCTCGCCCAGATCGGCGTCGCAGCTACCCTGCGCACCGTCGACAGCCCGCAATATATCAACCGCCTGCGCTCGTTCGACTACGACGTGATCTATACCGGCTGGACCCAGTCCTTCTCGCTCGGCAACGAGCAGCGCTTCTTCTTTGGCTCATCCACCGCCAATGAACAGGGCTCCCAGAACTATGCCGGGATCGCCGATCCGGGCGTCGATGCCTTGATCGACAAGCTGGTCTTGGCCGATGACCGCACCACCCAGGAAGCCATCAGCCGGGCACTCGACCGGGTCCTGCTGGCCCACCACTTCATCGTTCCCAGCTATTCCCTCCGCAATTCACGCATTGCCCGCTGGGATCGTTTCAGCCACCCCGATCCCCTCCCCGAATTCTCCAGCGCCTTTCCTACCATCTGGTGGTGGGACGAAGCCAAGGCCACCAAAACCGGCGGCGCCAGCTAGCCGCCGTCTGGGATCGCAGCAATCAACCCGGAGTCATTCCCGCGCAGGCGGGAATCTCCTTGCCGCGCACAAACCCTGTAACCATCCCGGGCTTCCCCGCGAATATCTCCCCGAGACCGTTCAGTCCCGCGGAGAACCACCATGACCCGAACCTCAACCATGCTGTCCGGCATCGTCCTGGCCCTGACCGCCGCCGGCATCGCCCCCGCCCTTGCCGGCCCCACCCCTCCCGTGGTGATCGAGCTGTTCACCAGCCAGGGCTGTTCGTCCTGCCCGCCCGCCAATGCCAATCTGATCACGCTGAGCCAGCGCCCCGATGTGCTGGTGCTGAGTTTTTCGGTGACCTATTGGGACCGGCTGGGCTGGAAAGACACATTCGGCAAGCCCGAATTCACTGACCGGCAGGTGGTCTATGAACCCGCCCTCAACCAGTTCGGCCCCTATACCCCGCAAATGGTGGTCAATGGCCGCGCGACCGTGGTCGGCAACCGGCTCGACGCAATCGATGCCCTGATCGCCAGCACGGCTCCACTGGATGGGCCCGCGCTCGATCTCGGCACCGCCATGCTGACCATCGGCACCGGCACGGCCCCGGCCAATGGCGCCGATATCTGGCGCGTCACCTATGATCCCAATGTTGTCGAAGTGCCCATTGCCCGCGGCGAGAATACCGGCAGCACCCTGGCCCATACCCATGTCGTGCACACGCTGGAAAATCTGGGCACCTGGACCGGCGCCATGCTCGACCTGCCCCTGGGCCCGGCAGCGCAGGGCCTGCGCACGGCGATCCTGCTACAGGGCCGCAATGGCGGCCCCATCCTGTCGGCGACGACGAATTGAGCCGCTAGTAATCCCGTTCGTAGAACACGCCGAGACTGGAATTACCGTCCTGCCCGGCCGCCCCGGTGATCTTGAGATCATTGGTCACGTCGAGATTGATCGTCACCTTGCTCTGGCCATTGCCGCCGGCGGTGACGCCCAGATAGATATTGTCGCTGAGATAGGTGCCGGCCTGCACCGCCACATTGCCCTGCGCATCGGTGACGATGTCGAGGTCATCGAGCCCGATGGCACCGCGCAGGCTGTCCATCAGCGAGCCATTGCCGCCACCGCCCACCAGTTCTGCCGCCGCCGCTGCGAGCCGCGCCAATTGCAGCGGCGTCAATTCGTTCATCGAGCGATTGAAGATCAACCGCGCCAGCACTTCGTCCTGCGGCAGCGGCGGATTGGAGGTGAAGTTCACATCGATATTGGAGGCGCGGCCCGACACCGTCACGAACACGGTGATGCCTTCGCCTTCGGTGCGCGCCACGAAATTGAGTCGGGGATCGAGATCGCCGACCAGCGTCACCTCGCCGCTTTCAAAGGTGATGCGCTGCCCCAGGATCGAGAGCCGGCCACGATTGAGCGAGAACCCCCCCACCGGCTGGATATCGTTCAGCGGACCGAGCAGCCGCACCGAGCCCCCCACTTCTGCATCCAGCCCACGGCCACGAATGAAGATCTGGTTGGGCGCATTGACCATCACATCGAGGATCACGCCCGCCGGGCGGCTCTGCGGGATCGGCGCGCCGGTACGATCATCGACCTGCGCCCGCACCAGCGTTTGCACTACGGGCCGCGACGGCTTGATATGGTCGACATCGATCAGCGTGGCGCCACCGGCTAGGTTTTCCGGCACGGTGATATTGGCCTCCTGCACCAGCACTGTGCCCGACAGCAGCGGATTGGCCGTCAGGTTGCCGGTCAGCGCCAGATTGCCCGAGACCGTCGCCACAAACAGCGCACCATCGGCATAGCGCGCCGAATTGAGCGCCACCTGCAGATTGGCGGGGAAGCCATTGGTCAGCCCGATTGAGCCGGTGGCCGAAACCGAGCCGCCCGTCGACAGGCCGGCCGAAAGGCTCTCGATCACCACGCGGGTGCTGTCGAGCCGCGCACGGCCGGTAATATTCTGCAGCCGCAGATTGAGGATCGGGTCGACATAACCAGCCCCGCTCGTCGCTACCGTGCCGCTGAACTGCGGCGCGTTGATGCTGCCGCTGACGCGCGCATCGAGCTGCACGGTGCCGCCGAACTGGCCGCCCCGATCAGCCACGAACTGATTGGCCAGCGCCAGGGGTGCCGAACCATTGAGGCTGACATTAAGCCCGTTGCCAGACAGAGGTACCGTGCCGGAACCGGTCACCCGCAGACCCTGCGCCCCAGAGGCCGAAACCGAAGCCAGCGTCACCACATTATTGGCAAAGGTGCCATTGGCCGCCACCGTCAGTGGCGCAATGCCGAACGGGGCAATCGCCGTCGCATTGATCCCCGCACCACGCGCGTCGAACGCCACCCGCGGCGCGCCCCGCGCCCCGCTGACGGTCGCGGTGCCATCAATCGTACCAGCCAGACCCAGGTCAGGCATGATCGCATTGGCGATCGACAGCGGCAGCGCCCGGACATCAAGCCGCACATTCAGCGCCTCGCCCGCCGTGCCCGTCGCAGTAATGCTGCCCGATCCGACATCGAAGCGCAGCGCATCCAGCGACACATCCGAACCACTGACCGTCAGCACCGTCGGCTGCGCCAGTCGCGCCGTCAGCGTGCCCTGTTGCAGCAGCACCCGGTCCAGCGCCAGCCGATAGCCCTTGTCGATCGGCGTCAGCGAACCGGCCAGGTCCAGATCGGTCCCCGTCGCCAGCCGCGCCTGGGCGTCGAATGCTGTCGTATCGCCGGTCTGCGTCGCCTTGGCATTGAGCGTATTGATGACCACGCCGGCCGCCGCCACATCGCTGGCATTGGCCGAGCCATTGATGACCGGCACGCCAAACAGATCGCTGATCGTCGCATTGATATCGGCCGCACCAACCCGGATGTCGCTGACCGTCAGGCCCTTGACGTCGCCGCGCAGCGTCGCACCCTGCTTGCCATCGAGCGGCGTCAGCGTCAGCGCTGCATTGACCGAACCCTGCGCATCCAGCAGCGCCAGCGCCGCCGCAACCGACACGTCGGGCGAAACCATTTCCAGCGAACCGTCCATCAGCCCGGTGGTGACATTGCGCGTCACCCCGCCGGTGATCCGCGTGCCCGCCGCCTGGAAGTCAATATCGCTCACCACCTGCTGTTCCGGCGTGACGATAAGGCCGGCCGCCAGAGAGGTGCGATAGCCATCAAGGCTTCCCTCGCCGGCAATGCTGCCATTGAGCGAGCCGGCATTGTACTGCCCGGTAAAGCCGATCTGGCCATCGCGCAACGCCCGATCTGCCAGCTTGCCGCTCGGCACCTTGGCGGTCAGATTCAGATTGATGACGTCTTCGACGCCCTTGGCCGTGCCCACCACCGCCAGCGCGCCGCTGGCCTGGTCCGACAGCAGGGCCAGATCGGCCAGATTGAGATTAAAGGTGAAGTCGGCTTCGGCACTGGAATAGGTGCCATTGGCCAGGAGCTGCACCTGCTGGTTTTCGATGCGGAACTGGTCCGCCTTGAGCCCGTCCTCGGTGCGCGCCACCAGGCCCGATAGCTGCACAGTCCCCTCCAGCAGCCGATCCGCAGTTTCCTCGCCGATGGAAAGATTGGTGCCCGTGCCGTCCAGCGTCAGGCTGAACCCGCCCGAAAGCGGCATGATCGAGCCCGATGCCTTGAGCGACAGCGCCCCATCCAGCTGGCGCCCGGCGATGTCCGAGAACGGCGCGATGCTGCTGGTTTCCAGCGCGATATCGCCATTGAAATCCAGGCCATCGAGCTGCCCGTTCATCACCGCCGTCAGCGCCTTGCCGACCACGCGCAATTCCGCCAGCTGTACCGGCTCACCCGCATTCCACAGGCCCGCAATGCCAAAGCCGATACTGTCACCCAGCGCCGCTTCCACTTCCGGGGCCGCCGAAATGCCGGCCACCGTGCCGTCGCCGTTGAACGTTACCCGCCGCGTTGCCGGATCGGACAGATTGGCCGCCACGCCGCCAACGCTCAGCGCCACGCTATCGGCGGCAAAGCCCGTGGTTTCGAGCTGGCTGATGGCCAGGTTGGACGTCCAGTTTTCCGAATTCTCGGCCCCGAAATCGATCGACAGCTGCGCCGAACCAACCCGTGTCGCGTTCCCCGGCACCGGCAGCGTCACCGCCTCACCGGCGGGATCGGCAATCACCGCATCCAGCGTCAGCTGACGCAGGAAATTGTCCGGCGTCGTCTCGGCCGCCGCTTCCAGCGACAGCTGGCCGCCTGTCACCCGCAGCCCGCTGATCGACACCCCGCCGCCATTGCGCACCAGCGCATTGGCCGACAGCGCCGTCTCGGCGCCAAAGAATTTGCGATACTGCTCCGCCATCAGGATCGACAGCGGCCCGCGCAGGTCGGCCGCCACCGAAAAGCCCTCGGCCACCTGGTTGATTGTCGCCACGCCCGCCAGCGCCACCTGGCCATTGGCCTTGAGCTCCAGCTCGGTGCGCAGATCGGCAACCGGTCCGCTGCCTGCCAGCGTCAGCTCCACGGCCGGACGGCCCTCGATATTGAGCAGATTGGCGATAACGCCATTTTCGGGCTCGACCAGCGTCAGGCCGAGATCGATGGTATTGCCTTCGCGCTGATAATTCAGATTGAGGTCCAGCGTGCCCCCGGGGCCATCGAGGCGCACGATATTGAGCTGGGTGACAAGATTGCCCCCCTCCAGCCGGAACGAGCCATTGAGCGAGATCGCCGAGCCCAGCCCGAACACGTCCTCGCCGAAATTGACCTGTGGCACCGCGATTTCGTCGACGATGATCGCCACCGGAAATTCGGGAATGCTGAAGCCACCCGCTTCTGGCGAGGGCAGGTCCGGCTGGTCGCTGGGAACCGCATTGCGGATGTAATCGATGCTGTCGGCGCGCAGCGAGCGCACCTGCAACCGGCCCAGGAACAGCGCCGCCTGGTTCCAGTCCAGCACTGCATTATTGACCCGCAGCCAGACGCCCTCGGCGTCCGAAATGGTGATCTGGCGGATCGAAACTTCCGAGCCCAGCACGCCATCGATATTGGAGAGGCGGATCTGCCGCTCTGGCGTCGACAGGCGGTCCTGCACGAAACTCGTCAGCCAGTCCTTGTCCTCGTCGCTGCTCTGCCCGGTTGCGGCTTCCGCCTGCGCCTGGTCCTGTCCCTGCACCACCATGGCGGGCACGATGATGGCCAGCGCCAGCAACGCAATGATGACGGCGACGAAGCGGCGCGGCAGTGAGACGAGGCGGGCGATCAAAACGACTGTCCTATACCGACATAGATTGCATAGTTCGGATCGCTTTCCCGCTTGTTGAGGGGAAAGGCCAGGTCGAGCCGCAGCGGCCCCAGCCCGGTAAAGTAACGCGCACCGATACCGGCGCCGAGCCGCAATTCGTCAAAGCTGGGGAACCTGTCCGCCGCGACATAGCCGCCATCGAGGAAGGCCACGACGCCGATATCCTCGGTCACCTTGGCCCGCGCTTCGAGCGATCCTTCCAGCACATAGCGCCCGCCGGTCACCGTGCCATTGCCGTCATCGACGCCGATGGACTTGAACGCATAGCCACGCACCGAGCCACCGCCGCCGGCAAAAAACAGCTTGTCGGGCGGGATTTCACCGAGCGAGGGCCCCACCAGCGCGCCGGCCTTGAGCCGCCCCGCCAGCACGAAATCGTCATTCTCGCCAAAGCCGAAATAGGTCCGCCCTTCCAGCACGAGCCGGGCGGCCGGGTTGCCGTAATGGAATTCGTAGAATGGCTCGACATTCCCCGCGAGGTAGAAGCCTTCCGTCGGGTCGACGGAACTGTCGCGCCCGTCATAAACCGCCCCGGCATAGACACCCAATGTCGAGAAGTCGCGGGTGCCGAACACATCATCGAACCGGCTGCGTTCGAACACCGCCCCGCCCTCGACCGTCAGCTGGTCGGAGAACACATGGGTCAGCCCCAGCCGGCCATTGGCCGAGGTTTCGGTATAGGTCGGATAGATCGTCCGCTCGGCCGAAATTGCCGCCACAAGGTCGGTATCGGGCGTGAACACCCCCGGCTTGGTAAAGGTGCCGCCGAAATAATAGTCGAACTGGGCAGTATCGATCGGGAAGGCAATGCTGGCCAATCGCGCGTCCAGCCGCAGGCGCTCGGCCTGTCCGAACAGGTTCCGCCACAGATGGAAGGCTTCCAGCCCCAGTCCGTCGATGGTCGAATAATTGGCGCCAGCGCCGAAGCGCGCGCCCGGCAATTCCTGCACGATCAGCTCGAACGGCAATTGTCCGTTCATGTTGATGGCATCGGCCGCCTGCAGCCGTGCTGAACGGAACACTTCGAGCCGATCGAGGCGCTTCTGCGCCAGCGTCAACGCATCGGGGTCATATTCTTCGCCCACGGTCAGCCCGGTCTGGCGCCGCACGAAATCGGGGTCCATGCGCTCGGTACCGGTGACGCGCACGTCGCCAAACGTGGCATGGCGGCCCGGATTGACCGTAATGGTGACATCGACCGTGTTGGTCGGGTGGTCAGCCACCACATCGCGGCTGACAATCGCCGCCTTGGGATAGCCCAGCTGCCGCCAGGCTTCGAGCAGCAATTGCTCGGCGCGCAGAACGACGCTGGAGCGCGCCACTTCGCCCGAGCCGAAACCGCGCATCGAGGGCAGGTCGACAAAATCATTGGGATCGTCGGTCGGCGGCGCCTGATTGACGACGTTGAGACTGTTGAACCGGAACAACGGCCCCGGATTGACCGAAATCGCCACATTGATCGGCTGGGTCAGCCTGGTATCCGGCTGCAGTTTGGACGCTTCCGCGCCATTGACGGCGATGCTGATGACCGGGCCGTAATAGCCTTCATTATACAGCGCCGCCAGAATCCGCCGGTAATCGCCCCGCGCCATCGCCAGAAGGCCCGCCGCGCCGGAGGCCGGCTCCGCCTGATCGGCAACCAGCACCGAGGCATTGTTCACGACGCTTTCCAGCGCCGGATTACTCACCGCGACCGTCACACTAAAGGGCTGTGGATCGACAATGACGGCTTCGGCGTCCTTGTCGCTCTGATCTTCGAACAGCTTGATGCCAAAGATCTCAAAGGCATGAGCAGCGGGGGCCAGCATCGTGCTTGTCAGCAGGACACCAACACAGAGAGCGCAGAGACTCGATACAAAACGCGCGCGTTGCAGTTGACCAGTTCCCGCCTGTTACGCATCAACCCACCAAGGGGCGGAAGACGTACCCTAATACAAGAGCCAGAAGATTCCGTTAAGCGACTGCACTTTAGCGCCGCCTGCCCGCCCAGGATCTCCTCACCTGGCCAGCAGTGTAAGGCGGCAAGCAGTATGCGACAACCTCATCGGCGATTTGCTGTAAATTGTCATGACCGCCGTTGCCGATGGGCTACAGTTACCCAAGCGTTAACCCCGCCGCGCCCCCCCTGACGGCCCAGCCGCGCAAGCCGCCTGATCGGCGCTCCAGCCCTGCCCCGCGCACTCTCGCCCTTGCGCTGATCGCCGGTGATCATCCCGTCGACATTTTTCCCGCCGATCCGCGTCATGGGCGGCGCCCCGTGCGAAGTGGCGCCAGAACGTGTAAGGTTGCAAATGCCCCGCCGGGCTTGCTGCCCGCGGAAACAAAAGCATAGGCCGCCCAAAGGCTTGACGCAGAAGCCCCACGGGGTTCACCTAATGGCATCTGCCCTCGAAGGACCTTCAAATGTATCAGACGCTCGACCCCAAAACCCTGACAGTCTTCATCACCGGGGCGACGTCCGGCTTTGGCGCCGCTGCTGCGCGGCGCTATGTCGCCGCTGGCGGCAAGGTCATCGCTACCGGCCGCCGCGGCGAGCGCCTCAAGGAACTGCAGGACCAGATCGGCGCTGAAAACTGCCACATCATCGAGTTGGACGTGCGCGACCGCGCCGCCATCGACGCCGCCATATCAGCCATCCCCGCCCCCTTCGCTGGCATCAATGTCGTGCTGGCCAATGCCGGCCTGGCGCTCGGCCTGCAGCCCGCCGCCGAGACCGACATCACCGACTGGGAAACCATGATCGACACCAATGTCACCGGCTTTGTCTACACGGTGCGGGCCCTGCTGCCCGGCCTGATCGAACGCGGCGGCGGCCATGTCGTCACCCTGGGTTCGGTCGCCGGCGACTATCCCTATCCGGGCGGCAGCGTCTATGGCGCCACCAAGGCCTTCGTCAAGCAGTTCGCCCTCAACCTGCGCGCCGACCTGCAGGGCAAGAATGTCCGCGTCACCAATATCGAGCCCGGCCTGACCGAAACCGAATTCTCGCTGGTCCGCTTCAAGGGCGACGAGGGCCAGGCCAACAAGCCCTATGAAGGCACCACCCCGATGAACGCCGACGACATCGCCGAAGCCATCTTCTGGTCCACCACCCTGCCGGCGCATGTCAATATCAACCGCCTGCAGATGATGGCCACCACCCAGGCCTTCGCCCCCTTCGACATCTACCGCCGCGGCTGACACGTCGGGGGGCCCGGCCACCCCCAAAAAACAGCGGAGACCCCCATGAAACTGCCCCTGCTCGTCGTCGCCACCTCCCTGCTGCTCGCCGGCGGCCCCAGTGCCGCCGCGCCGCTCAAGCTCGCCGAGATCGCCACCACCTGCCTTGCCAGTCCCCTCACCGACTGCACCGTGCAGACCGCCGGCTTCATCAATGCCGACTATGCCGACCTGCCATCGCGTCTCGCCTGGCAAACCCAGGCGGGCATCTCGGCCACCGATGGGAGCGTCGGCGGCTTCGTGCTGTTCCAGAATATCGATGGCGAATGGACGGTGCTCGATTCCGCCTTTGATGCGGCCGTTTTCCTGCTGCCCCGCCAGGCCAATTGGGGCCTGCTGCACATCCCCGGCTACACGGCTGGCACCGGCAGCTTCAATGCCGACCGGCTCTACCAGCAGGGTGAGACGGGCTGGACCGCCATCGATCTGGACAGCTGGCAGAGCGCTATCGGCCCCTTGCTCCCCAAGGGTCTCGAAATCTGGAAGGGCGTCGCCTACGACTTCACCAGCTTCTATGACGATCTCAACGCCCATACAGCGCTATGGGCCTCCGACGACGCCAATTGCTGCCCGACCGGCGGCGATGCCGTCATCCACTTTGTCATCGAGGATGGCGCGCTGGTCGCCACCAAACTCGATTACACCGCCTCCAGGACGGAGTAACTGCAGCGGGCTGGCTTCACGTCAGCCCCACAAGCCCGGCCCGCAAACCCATGGGCGTCGGGGTCGATGGCTGTTGCTGGCGCCCTGCACCCACCCCTGCGACCCAAATGCGCGGCCTGAACTTTATGCTGGCGACAGCGCGCCCTGCCGCACTATTGTGGCAGGCAGACAAAATGGAAATGCCCCATGACCGCCATTGACAAAGTAACCCGCGACCTCTGGCAAGTGATTGCCGCTATCGATGAAACCCCGCCCGGCATCGTCCAGGTGACGCTGCTGCTCGACCAGCAGCTGGCCTTTACCCGCGACGCCGCCCTGCGCCCCGTGGTCTGGCGCCGCAATGGCGAGCAGATCGGCGATGTGGTGGATTTCGAGGCCATTGGCGAGCGCCTGCCGGTCATCGAGGGCTATGGCTATATCTGGACCAGCTTTGGCAATCCGCCCGCCGAACTGTTCCCCATTCCTGAATATGCCGAAGCCGACCGCAAGAATATGAGCTGCGGCTCCATCGGCCTGCATGTCTCGGCGCCCCGCGCCGTCGAAAACTTCCTCGATATGGGCCACTTCCCCTATGTCCATACCGACATTCTGGGCGCCGAGCCGCATACCGAGGTCAAGGAATACGACGTCGAGGTCTCCGAGGAGCGCGACGAAGTGCTGGCCACCCGCTGCCGCTTCTTCCAGCCCCGTGCCGCCCTCTCGGCCACCGAAGGCCAGGAAGTGGAATATGTCTATCGCGTGCCGCATCCATTCTGCTCGGTGCTCTACAAATCCTGCCCCGAGGACGACACCCGCCGCGACGTCATCGCCATCTTCCTGCAGCCCATGACCGAAGAACGCTGCCGCGCCCATTTACTGCAATCCATGGTGGACTCGGTTTCGACCATCACCGAGCTGCGCCGCTTCCAGCAGACTATTTTCGGCCAGGACAAGCCGATCCTGGAAAACCAGTATCCCAAGCGCCTGCCGCTTGATCCGCGCTCGGAAACCCCGATCCGCGCCGACAAATCCGCCATCGCCTACCGCCGCTGGCTCAGCCAGAAAGGCATCACCTACGGCGTCATTCCCCAGGCAGGCTGATGCTGACTGCGGGGCGCCCCACAGATAGAAATGCACCCCGCCCCGTACGCCAGGGCGGCTGACCCGACCTCATCCGATCGTGGCGCGATCCCAATATTTCTCGGATGACCAATATGGCTCTCAGTGTTTCCGACCCCACCTGGTTTCCCATCGCCAGTTCGGCCGATCTGCCGCTCCGCCACGTCTATCATGGCCAATTGCTGGGCCGTGAACTCGCCGTCTGGCGCGCCGACGACGGCAATGTGAACGTCTGGGAAAACCGCTGCCTGCATCGCGGCGTGCGCCTCTCCATCGGCGTCAACGAGGGTGCCGAGCTCAAGTGCCAGTATCATGGCTGGCGCTATGCCAACCGTTCGGCCGGCTGCACCTATATTCCCGCCCATCCCGCCGATGCTCCAGCCCGCCGCATCACCAACAAGACCTATCCGGCCGTCGAGGCCTTTGGTCTCGTCTGGTCGGCCGGCAATGAGGACGTCCCCTTCGCGCCCTTCCCCGGCGCCGACAGCGGCGACTGGTTCGCCCTGCGCCCGATGCCGCTCAATGCCCCGGCCGAAGCCGTGATGGCCGCGCTCCTTGGTTACGCCTTCCAGCCCGCCACTGCCCTCGATGCACCGGCAGCCGACATGCAGGCCGAGCCCCTGCCCGGCTTTGCCGTCCGCCTCACCGCCCATGCCGGCGCCGAGCGTCAGGCCGCAATCTTCTTCGTCCAGCCCGTCGATGCCGCCCGTTCGGTCATTCGCGGGCTGCTCGATACCACCCCCGCCGACCGCCTTGCCGTGCTGCGCCACCACAATGAACGTCTCGACAAGCTGCGGACGCGTCTCGAGCGCGAAGCCGCCCGCCAGCCGGCTCCCGCGCCACTGCAGCCCAGCTTTGACAAGGTCTCGGTCGAACTCTCCACCATGCCCGAAATCGCCATTCCGCGCGGCACCACGCTCAATGTCGTGGTCAAGCGCAAATGGACCACCGCCGATGGCATTATCGGCTTCGAGCTGGCCGGGATCGACGACAACCACCTGCCCACCTTCCAGCCCGGCGCCCATATCGACGTCCACCTGCCCAATGGCCTGATCCGGCAATATTCGATCACCAATGGCCCCGGCGAACTGCTGAGCTATGTCATCGGCGTCAAGCAGGAGAATGCCGGCAAGGGCGGCTCCAAGGTGCTGGCCGAAACCGTGCGCGAAGGCGACGTGCTGGCCATTTCCGAGCCACGCAACAATTTCCCGCTGCGCCGCGACGCCACCCGCACCGTGCTGCTGGCGGGCGGCATCGGCATCACCCCGCTGCTGTCGATGGCCCGCTTCCTCGACAAGTCGAGCCTGCCCTATGAGCTGCATTACTTCGTCCGCTCGGGCGAACATGTCGCCTTCCGCGAGCAGCTCGATCTGCTGGTCGGCAAGGTCATCATCCATACCGGCCTGCCGCCCGACGCGGTCGGCACCACCATCGCCACGACGCTTGGCGCCCATAGCCGCGCCCAGCACGTCTATGTCTGCGGCCCCGGCCCCATGCTCGAAACCGTGCGCAATACCGCCGCCGGTCTCGGCTGGCCCGAAGAGGCCGTCCACTTCGAATATTTCAAGAACGACAAGGTCATCGACGCCTCGTCCACCTTCGAAGTCGAATTGGCCCGCTCGGCCATGACTCTGCAGATCCCCTCGGGCAAGACCATCCTCGAAGTCATGCGCGACAATGGCCTCATCGTCCCCAGCTCCTGCGAACAGGGCGCCTGCGGCACCTGCCTCACCACCGTCATGGAAGGCGAGGTCGACCATCAGGACGTCTATCTCAACGAGAGCGAAAAGCGCTCCAATACCTGCATGATGACCTGCGTCTCCCGCGCCAGATCCGCCCGCCTGGTACTGGATATCTGATGATGCTCATCTCAACCGTACCGTCAGTCGCCTCCCCTTCACCTCTCCCCCCGGGGGAGAGGTCGGCGGCTTTGCCGCCGGGTGAGGGGGCCTTCCTGCGCCCACTGCCTCACAGGCCCCCTCACCCCACCCCTCTCCCCCCAAGGGAGAGGGAGCCACATCGTGGCGTGACCGGACCATCGAGCAATGAGGAGCGCCTGCAATGACCACGCTTTACGATTTCGAACTCTCGGGCAATTGCTACAAGCTGCGCCTGCTGATGAGCATCCTCAGGGTCCCCTATGACGTGGTGCCGGTGGATTTCTATCCCGGCCGCCAGCACAAGGCCGACTGGTTTTTGAAGCTCAATCCCTTCGGCCAGCTCCCGGTGCTGGAAGACGACGGCCTCGTGCTGCGCGATAGCGGCGCGATCCTGGCCTATCTCGCCCGCAAATATGACCCCAGCGGCCTGTGGTTCCCCACCGATCCGGCGACGCTGGCAGACGTGCTCAAATGGCATGCCGTGGCCGATGACATTACCGCCACGTCTTCGGCGGCGCGCCTCAATCTGGGCATGTTCTATGATTTCGATCTGGAAAAGGTCCAGCAGGGTGCCCACCGCATCTTCCGCATCATGGACGAGCATCTCTGGTTCGGCGAACAGCAGGGCCGCGACTGGCTTTGCGCCCCGGCGCACCCCACCACCGCCGATATCGCCTGCTTCCCCTATGTGATGTTGAGTGAAGAGGGCGGCATATCCCGCCAGGACTATCCGGCCATCCGCCGCTGGACCGATCGCGTCCGCCGCGTTCCCGGCTTCGTCGTCATGTCGGGCATTTTCCCCGCCGGTCGCGCCGCCGAGTAATCCGGCTGCAGGGGGGATGCGCCCCCCGCGCCTATCCCCGCAGCTTGCGCAGCAGCCCCCGCAGCACATCACGCTCGGCCGCATCCAGCGGCGCCATCGCCTGCGCCTGCGCCACCTCCAATGCTGCCGCGAGTTCGGCCAGCCGGGCACGCCCGGCCGCGCTCAGCGCCACCACATTGCGCCGGCGATCCGTGGCATCCACGTCCCGCACCACCGCACCCGCCGCTTCCAGCCCGCTCAGCGCCGCCACCATATCGCTGCGGTCGATCCGGGTGCGGCGCGCCAGGTTCGCCTGACTATCGGGTCCATACTGGTCCAGCGTCGCCAGCACCGCAAAGTCGTGCTTGGTCGCGCCCCGCGCCTCCAGCGCCGCGCCCACCTGCCGGCCAACAAGAACAGCCACCTGGCTCAGCAGCCGGGAATCCTGGCGCTCCAGCAAATCGGCGGTCTCGTGCGGGTCGGTCATGTCCATCATTCACCCCTAGCAAAAACCGTTGACAGCACCAACGAAATATAATTCGTTGGAAGCGCCAATGTTGGCTAAACCAACGAATGAGCCAAACCATGACTTCACCCGTCTTCCGCATCGACAGTTTCGCCGTCCCCGCCGCTGCCATGGCTGATTTCCAGGCCCAGGTCAGCCAGACCCTTGCCGTGCTGCGCACCCAGCCGGGCTTTGTTCGCGATCAGGCTTTCGAGCGCATTTCCGGCCCCGGCCGCTTCAACATCGTCACCATGGTCGAATGGCAGGACGAAGCCTCCCAGGCCCCCGCCATCGCCGCCGTGCAAGCGCTCCATCGCCAACTCGGCATCAATTCCACCACCCACAGCCAGCTCGGCATCGAAGACAGCAAGGCCAATTACGTCCCCCTGACCCTCAACCCCGCCGCCTAGTCCGGCAATGCCGGGATAGTGGAACGCCTCCATCTCTCCCCACCGTCACCACCCGGCTCGTCCGGGTGGTCCATACGATGCCTCGAACCAGCCTGCCCTGATCAGGCGAACCGCCCACCCTGCTGGATCACTTCAATCTTGTAGCCATCGGGGTCCGTCACGAAGAAGAACTGCGCGAAGAGCTTTCCCTCATGGTTGAAATCCCGCAGTGGCCCGGGGTTCAGCCCCTCGGCCACAAAGCGCTGATGCTCACCCGCGAGATCGTCCACCACCACCGCCAGATGCCCATAGCCATCGCCCAGCTGATAGGGCTCGGTCCGGTCGAAATTGATCGTCAGCTCCACCTCGAAGCTCGATGCCGTCGGGTGCCGCAGATAGACCAGCGCGAACCCCTCGAACCCCAGCCGCTGCGCCACCTCGAGTCCAAATGCCCGCCGATAGAAATCGCAGGACCGCGCCTCATCGAGCACGCGGATCATCGAATGAACAGGTTTTGCCATGGGAGAGCCAATCAGGTTGAAAGAGAAGGCCGACAGTTACCGAAAACCACCGGCTCAGTTCAACCCTAAACCTCCGGCGGATACCGGTGTTCGACGCCGCGGAAGTCGCGGACGCTGAAGCAGCCGTCACCATTGGCGGCAATGCTGGAGGCGCCGATATCGGCCTTGCCGTGCCCGCCGGGAATATCGAGGATATAGGTCGGCTGGCACAGCCCCGAAATCCGCCCCCGCAGCGCCGCCACCAGCGCCTGCCCCTCGGCAATGCCGATGCGGAAATGGCTGGTGCCCGGTGCCAGGTCCGGATGATGCAGGTAATAGGGCTTCACCCGGTTCTCGACAAAGCCGCGCATCAGCGCCGCCAGTGTCTCGACATCGTCATTGACGCCCTTGAGCAGCACCGATTGGCTGAGCATCACCACGCCCGCATCCACCAGCCGCGCGATCGCGCCGCTCGCCGCGCCGGTCAATTCGCGCGGGTGATTGGCATGCAGCGCCAAATACGTCGTCTTGCCGCTGGCCTTGAGCGCCGCGATCAATGCGCTATCCACCCGCTCCGGCTCCACCACCGGCACCCGGGTATGAAACCGCACGACCTTCACATGCGCAATATCCGCCAGCCGCTCCATGATCGCGCTCAGCCGGCGCGGCGACAGCACCAGCGGATCGCCGCCGGTCAGGATCACTTCCCAGATTTCCTCATGCGCCGCGATATAGGCAAAGGCCGCGTCCATTGCCGCCGGCGCCAGCGTACCCAGCCCCTGTGGTCCCACCATTTCGCGGCGAAAGCAGAACCGGCAATAGACCGGGCAGACATGCACCGCCTTCAGCAGCACCCGGTCGGGATAGCGATGCACGATCCCCTCGACCGGACTATGGGTCAGATCGCCAATCGGATCGGCCCGTTCGTCCGGCGTCGTCACCAGCTCCGCCAGCTCCGGCACGAACTGGCGCGCAATCGGATCATTGGGATCGCTAGGGTCAATCAGCGCCGCAATCGTCGGCGTTATCGCAATCGCATATTTCTGCGCAACGGCGTCGAGACCGCTGGCTTCCGGTACCAGTCCCGCCTCAACAAGGCTCTCCACGGTCTTTAAAGACTGGGCGGATCGTCCCCTCCCCCTTGAGGGGAGGGCCAGGGTGGGGGTGCTGTGGCCCGTGTTGATCACGTCACTCATTCCGCACTCATTCCGCCACCGGCGCCCAGATCACCTGGTCAATCCGCGGCGCGCCCGTCGCCAGCATCACCAGCCGGTCAAAGCCCAGCGCCACGCCGCTCGCCGGCGGCATCAGTTCGAGCGCCCGCAGGAAGTCCTCGTCCAGCGGATAGCGCTCATCATAGAGCCGCTGCTTCTCGTCCATTTCAATGGCGAAACGGCGGCGTTGCTCGTCCGGATCGGTCAGCTCGCCAAAGCCATTGGCCAATTCCACCCCGCAGGCATAAAGCTCGAACCGCTCGGACATCCGCCGGTCATCGCTCGCCCGCCGCGCCAAAGCCGCCTCAGCCGCCGGATAGCGATCAAGGATCGTCACCCGCCCCAGCCCCAGATTGGGCTCGATCTTTTCCACCAGCACCCGGCTGAACAGGTAGGACCAGGTCCGATCCTCCGGCACGTCGATCCCCACAGCCGCCATCTGCGCCGCCAGTGCCTCGCCATCGGTGCGCCCCTCGGCATCCATCGTCGCCAGCAGGTCGATCTGCCCATAGCGCATGAATGCGTCGACCACGCTCAGCCGCTCCGCCTCGGCAAACGCATCGGCTTCGCGGTCGCGATAGCGCAGCTTCTGCGTGCCCACCGTCTCCGCTGCCAGCCGGATCATCGCAAGGCAATCGGCCATGATCGCCTCATAGGGCTCCTCCACCCGATACCATTCCAGCATGGTGAATTCGGGATGGTGCAGCGGCCCGCGCTCGCGATTGCGCCAGACATGGCCAAGGCTGGCAATCCGCCGCTCCCCCGCCGCCAGCAGCTTCTTCATGGTGAATTCGGGCGAGGTGTGCAGATACATCGTCTGCCCCAGCCCATCATTGCCGATGGCCGTGGTGGCAAAGGCATGCAGATGCGTCTCATTGCCCGGCGAGCGCTGCAGCCCCGGCGGATCGACCAGCAAAAAATCTTCCCTCGCCAGGTAACCGCGCAACGCCGCCTCGACACGATTGCGCGCCAACAGGATCGGCCGGCGGTCGGCATGGATACTGGGCATCCACCACGGGGATTTTTCGCTCTTGGAATGGCTGCTCATCACGATGAACCCACGATGCGCCGGTGACCTTTATGACGGTCGGGCTGGAGATTTTCCCAGAACTAGGGTAGTTGGCGCACGAAACCGCTATTCTGGCGTCGCGACGGCCCTGCCTCTACGACGCGTCTACTGATCGAACAAGGAAGAATTCATGGTCAAGGTCATCGCCTCGTCGCTGCGCAAAGGCAATGTTGTCGAGCAGGACGGCAATCTGCACGTCATTCTGACGGCGGAAAACGTCCACCCCGGCAAGGGCAACTCCATCACCAACGTCAACATGCGCCGCATGTCGGATGGCGTGAAGGTGGTTGGTCGCTGGCGCACCGTCGAAATGGTCGAAAAGGCCGATGTCGATGAGCGCGAATATGACTATCTCTATTCCGACGGCGAAGGCCACCACTTCATGGAGCCGGTCAGCTACGAGCAGATCACCGTCCACGATGACGTGATCGGCGATCAGAAGGCCTATCTGACCGACGGCATGAAGGTCTATCTCAAGACCTTTGAAGGCAATGCAATTGCCATGGAACTGCCGCAGCGCCTGACCTTTGAGATCGTCGAGACCGAGCCCGTAGTGAAGGGCCAGACGGCCTCCTCGTCCTACAAGCCCGCCGTGCTCAACAATGGCCTCAAGGTCATGGTTCCGCCCCATATCGGCGTCGGCACCCGCATCGTCATCCTCACCGAAGACAATTCCTACGTCGAGCGCGCCAAGGACTGATGAGCGGAGCCTGCCCCGGCGAAGGCCGGGCTCGCAGGGCTCAGGCTATCCCAGCATTCGATCCATACCAAAACGGGCCCGTACGGGCCCGTTTCTCATTGATTGTTGTCGATCTCACCGGCAGCATCGCGCCAATGCGCTTCGGCTCGATCCGGCGGCGCCCCTTCCGCCAGCCACTTGTCATAGGCGATCTGGCGCAGGTGCATGTCCTTGGCGCGGAGCCAGTAGTCGAAGCTCCGCCCCTCTGGACGCCCATCCTGCTCCCACAGGAAATAGGCTGTATTTCGGATCATCTCGGCCAAAGCCGTGTTCTTGTACATAAGATGGTTCGCTGGCTACGACCCCATTCTGGCTCGCCTGGGGTCGCGCAACCTTCCGTCATGCTGCCTTGCGATTGGCGTCGGCGACCGCCAATTGCGAGAGCTTGTTGTCGGTCGCCACCTCTTCCTTGAGCGTGGCGTCGAACAGCGCGACGGCTTCGGTCATGCCCAATTGCTCAGCCCAGCTTTTGAGCGTGCCGTAGCGGGCAATTTCGTAATGCTCGACAGCCTGCGCCGCCGATACCAGCCCGGCATCAAGCGCAGCCGTGCCCTTGAAGTCGTCCATGATCGACTTGCCTTCTTCGAGAATGCCCAGGATCGCGTCGCAGGTCTTGCCGCGCGGGGCTTTCCCCAGCAGCTCGAACACCTGTTCCAGGCGATCAACATGGCCTTCGGTTTCGGCCATATGCTGTTCAAAGCCGGCCTTGAGGTCAGGCGATTGCGCCGCCTTGGCCATTTTCGGCAGGGCTTTCAGGATTTGCCGTTCGGCAAAATAGATGTCCTTGACGGTATCGAGAAACAGATCGTTCAGGGATTTGTCTTCAGCCATTTGTTTGCTCCAGTGATAGGTAGGACGCTGCAGCGATGAACGGCCACACCCCGCTGAAGTTCCCCGATTGTGAAGCACACTTTGCCGCGATTTCGCGACTGCCCTATAAGGGTCTGCAATCACAGCAGGAACCGCCATGACCGCGTCCGTCTATCCTCCCGGCTTCTATGAAAATCGGCGCGCCCAGACGGCCCATGCCGCCACGACCATCCTCGCCACCCTGCCGGATTTCCTGCCCCGCGCCTCCCTTGCCGATATCGGCTGCGGCACCGGCACCTGGCTGGCCGCCGGTCTCGCCAGCGGCGCTACGGATGCTTTCGGCATCGAAGGCGATTGGGTGAAAACCGAAATGCTGGACGATCCGCGCATCGCCTTCCAGCCGCACGATCTCGAACAGCCCTTCACCGGTCCGCGCGTCGATCTCGCCATGTCGCTGGAAGTGGCCGAGCACCTGAGCCCCGCCCGCGCGCCAAGCTTCGTCGCCGATCTGGTGGCGCTGGCGCCAGCCGTATTGTTCGGCGCTGCCATCCCCGGCCAGGGCGGCGTCAATCACCTCAACGAACAATGGCAATCCTACTGGGCCGGCCTCTTCGCCACCCATGGCTATCAGCCCTTCGACGTCGTCCGCCCGGCGATCTGGACCGATGCGGCCATCCCCGCCTGGTACAAGCAGAACACTTTGCTCTACCTCAACCCGGCTCTCGCTGCCGAAAGCAACCTGACACCGGAAACCGCCCGCCTCGACCTGGTCCATCCCCTGTTCTGGGAACGCGCCAATCGCGAACTCAAGCACGCCAATGCCCTGCCCGAGTCAGCCTATCTCGAGGGCTAGAGGCATCTCCTCGATCATCGGGTGATGCCCCCGCAGGACCCCCCCATTTGCAGGCCAGCCTCGGATAATATCAGCGCGGCCAGACGGGGTGGTGATTGTCGATCACAAAGCCATGCGCATGCCGATGCCCCCGCCCGGCCGGCACCGCGTCATGCAGATGGGGATGGTCGGGGTCGAGCCCATAATGGGTGTGCGTCACCACATCGGGATCGCCAACCGGCCAAAACAGCGTCGCCACCACCATGGCCGTAGCCGCCGCCAGCCCCAGCACCATAAAGCTTGCCGGCAACCCGATCAGCGCCCCGAGCCAGCCCGCAAGCGGATATGTCGCCAGCCAGCAGGCGTGCGACAGCGCGAACTGCGCCGCAAACAGCGCCGGCCGGTCTTCGGGATGCGACGAGCGCCGCAACAATTGCCCCGACGGGGTCAGCACCAGCGAATAGCCCAGCCCGAACACGGACCACAGCGCCAGCAACTGGCCATAGCCATCGAGCATCACGCCGGCCAGCAGCGCCACGCACAGGACCCCCGCGCCGCTCATCATCGTCCTGCGCACCGGAAACCGGTCCAGCAGCGGCGGCAGCGCCAGCGCGGCAAGGATCGAGCCACCACCGAATGCCGCCAGCGCCCACGCCGTCGCCTGCTGGTCCAGCCCGAGCCCGGACTGCACGATCAGCACCGTGTTGACGAACACCATCGCCCCGGCACAGGCCACGCCGAAATTCAGCGCCAGCAAGCCACGCAGCCGCGGCGTCGCCAGATAAATGCGGATCCCCCGCGTCGTCCGCTCGTAAATTCCGCGCGGCGCCGTCGGCTTGGGGCTGGGTAGCGTCACCGAGACCACAAACGCCGCCGAGGCCAGAAATCCCACCACCGTCCCGGCGAAAATGCCATGGAAGCTGATCACCGTTAGCAGTGCCGCCGCCAGGATCGGGCTGACCACGCTTTCCAGGTCATAGGCCAGCCGCGACAGCGACAGCGCCCGCGTATAATCGCGCTCGTCGGGCAGCACATCGGGAATGGTCGCCTGAAAGGTCGGGGTGAACGAAGCCGACGCCGCCTGCAGCAGGAAGATCAGCACGAACACTTCCCAGATCTGGGTGACGAAGGGCAGCGCCACCGCCACCGCCGCCCGGATCAGGTCCAGCGTCACCAGCATGGCCCGGCGTGGCACCCGCTCGGCAAAGGCGGCCGCAACCGGAGCGACAGCCACATTGGCCACCATCTTGATCGCCAGCGCCGTACCCAGCACCATGCCGGCATTTACCCCCGCCAGTTCATAAGCCAGCAGGCCCAGCGCCACGGTACACAGCCCGGTGCCGATCAGCGCGATGACCTGCGCCATATAAAGGTGGCGATAGGTCCGGTTAGCCAGAACATGCAGCATCTTGTTTCCGCCCCCTCGGCGGGATGGTGAGTGAGCGGCCCCGATCTACAGGTACCGCGTGATTTCCTTGAACGTGTCGACTGACTGGCGCTTCTCCAGCGTCAGCGGTCCCACCACATCGTCCAGACAGTGATCGAGGTGATCCTGGATCAGCGTCCGCTTGGCCTGCACGATGGCCTTTTCCACGGCATGCAATTGCTGGGCGATATCCAGGCATTCCCGCCCACCCTCGATCATGTCGATAATGCTGCGCAAATGCCCTTCGGCCCGCTTCAGCCGCTTGACGATAGCCGGATGGTTTTGATGCAGGTGCTCACTCATGATCCTATCCTCCTGGAGGGGATAAAAAAGCCAGAAACACCCGCCAGATCAAGCCCTGTCCGCTCAACGTCCATCCCCAAAGAGTCAGGCGCGGGTCATTCGGCCCGCGCCTGCTTGGGTCACGGCTGCGTCTTGCCGCCAAACAGCGACCGCAGCTTGTTGCCCAGCACCGTCATAAGCAGCGCGAACATGTTGAGTTCACGTGGCTTGGCCTTGGCGGGTGCCGGGGCTGCCGCAGGAGCCGCAGCGGCCTCTGCACTCGTCCCCGCTGCCGGCGCTTCCGCCACGGCCGCAACCGGCGCCGGATTGGCTGCTTCGATTTCGGCTTCCAGGTTCTCGGTGAAATCCGAGATGATCTGCCCCGCCACTGCCTCGACTATGCCGCCCCGGGCAAACTGGGCCAGCCCGCCAGACAGGACATAGTCCACCGCCACGTCGACCTGCGTGCGCTTGCCGCCATCGAGATCGATCAGCGTATAGGTCACCACGCCCTTGGCGCGCGAGTTCTGGTTCTTGTCGACACCGGCGCCGGTAATGGTGCCGGTAAAGTCAGCCGGATTGGGCTCGACCTTGGCTTCGCCGCCAAAATCGGCCTTGATCGGCCCCAGCTTGACCGAAATCCGCCCCTTGGCCACGCCATCCACCGGCGGCTCGCTCAGCGACGCGCCGGGAATGCACGACACCACTTTGGGCAGGTCCTGGAACATGTCCCAGACAACGCTGCGATTGTGGTTGACGGTGAAGCTCTGCTTGATTTCGGCCATGGGGATATTCCTTGTCTGGATGGCGGCAGCCCGCTGCAAAGGCAGCAGGCTGCGCTGAAAACTAGTCTTCGACGCCGCACCAATCGTAGATGCACAGCGCCATGACCTTGATCGCGGTGATGTAGTCCTCGATCGAGACATACTCGTCATTGGAGTGCATCACGGCGGTCGAGCCGGGCCCGAAGATCACGGTCGGGGTATCGGCATAGAGATTGAGGAAGCGCGTATCGGCGGCGCCCTGGCGTCCACTGATGACGGGTTGCTTGCCGGTCAGTTCGGTATAGGTCTTCGACACCAGGTCGACGATCGGATGATCGTGCGGAATTTCGGACGCCTGGGCGTCATAGCCGACGAAGCGCACCACCGGCGGATGGTCCTTCATCCACGGATCCTGCGCCGCCATTTCGGCGATCTTGTCGACGAGGCTCTGCTTGACGCCCTCATGGTCTTCGCCCGGCACGGTGCCGATGCTGCCCTTGAGCAGGGCACTGTCGGGGAAGGCGCTGGGATAATTGCCGGCCTGGAAACTGCCGATAATGCAGGGCAGTGAATCGATGGCGCTGGGGTAGAGCGGATGCTTGACGGTGGCGACGCGATGGTCTTCCAGCTCCTGCACTGCCTTGACCACCTTGTTGCCAAGCTCGATGCCGCTGATGCCCAGATAGCGCTGCTGGATGCCTGCCGGCTTGCCCTGCACGGCGATCTCGAACCAGATGCGGCCGATACAGGCAGGCTGCACATGCAGGTCGCTGGTCTCGCCCGAAATGCCGGCATCGGCCTTGTAGCCGCGCATCACGGTGTCGAGCGTGCCGTGACCACTGACTTCCTCGTCGATGACGACGTTGATCAGCACGTCGCCCTTGAGCTTGACGCCCGCCGCCTTGAGGAATTCGACGGCAAGGATATGGCTGGCAACGCCGCTCTTCATGTCGCAGGAACCGCGGCCATAGATGCGGCCGTCCTTGATCGAAGCCGACCAGGGGCTGTCGGTCCAGCCTTCGCCATTGCCCACCGGGATGACGTCGGTATGGCCATTGAGCAGCAGCGACTTGCCGCCGCCGGTGCCCTTGTGAGTGGCCACGATATTGGGGCGGCCTTCATAGCCGCGTGCGACCGGGCGATAGCCGGGATGCGTCTTGAGCTTTTCCCAATCGGTTTCCCAGACGTCGACTTCCAGCCCGAGCGCGTCGAGATATTCGCCGACGAACTTCTGGATGGCGGCCTCGTCCCCGGTCACACTGGGGATGGCAACCATCTGCTGCAGGAAGGAAATCGCCTTGTCGCGGTTCTGCTCGATGACATCGAGAACGGCCTGGCGGGAATTGGCACTCATAAAGTCACTCCACGGGGAATATCGGGTTACAGCGCAGCCTGGGGCCGGGACCGCGAGGGCCCCGACCATTGAGCGTTACGGCATGAGGCTGGGGAGCCACATGGTGATGGACGGGAAGGCGATCATCAGGCCGATCAGCACCAGGTTGATGACGATGAACGGCAGGGCGGCCCGGTAAATATCGCCCATGGTCGTGTTCCTGGGCGCGATGCCCTTCATCACGAACAGCGACAGGCCGAAGGGCGGGGTGATCGTCGCCATTTCCAGGTTCACCATCATGATGATGCCGAACCAGATCGGATCGAGCCCCAGCGCCTGGATGATCGGCAGGAAGATCGGAATGGTGATCAGCACGATCGAGGTCTGCTCGATGAACATGCCCAGGAACACCACGATCAGCTGCATCACGATGACCAGCACGATCGGATGTACGTTCCAGTCCGTCGCCAGTTCGGTCAGCGCCGCCGTGGCGCCCGAAAAGCCCAGCAACTGGCTGAACCCGGCCGATCCGGTCAGGATGATCAGGATCATGATCGACAATTGCGTCGCCGAGCCGATGCCCTTGACCAGCACTTCCCCGTTCAGCTTGCGATAGAGGATCGCCAGGATAAAAGTCAGGAAGGTGCCCAGGGCCGCCGCCTCCGTCGGCGTGGCAACGCCGGTGAAGATACAGGCAATGATGATGACGACGATCGAAACCGGTGGCACCAGATAGAACAGGGTGTCGCGCAGCTTCTCGCGCATCGGCACCGCCTTGACCTCATAGAGCGGCGCAATTTCGGGCTGCAGCGTGCAGCGGATGATGATGTAGCCGATGCACATCACCGCCAGCATGATGCCGGGCACGATGATGCCGATCAGGATCTTGGCGACCGAGAAACCACCCAGGCTCGCCAGCACGATGGCCAGCGTGCTCGGCGGAATAAGGATGGCAAGGCCACCGCTGGCCAGGATCGGGCCGAGCGACATCGATTTGGCGTAGCCGCGCTTCTCCATTTCCGGGGTCAGGGTCGACCCCAGCATGGCGACACTGCCCATCGCCACGCCGGTCAAAGTGCCCAGCACGGCGCCAGCCCCGATTGCCAGGACCGCCAGCCGGCCAGCGATGAAGCCCAGCCACTGGTCCAGCACCGCGATCATCCGCTGGGCGATGCCAGCATGGAACATGATGGCGCCCATCAGGATGAACATCGGCACCGGGACCAGCACGAAGGTCGAGATCGAGCTGTCGATGCTCAGGATCAGCTGGTTGAAGCCGCCGGTGCCGCCCCACATGAAGTAGACGCCGACCATGTTGACCAGAAGGAAAGCGATGGCCACCGGCATGCCGGTCATCATCAGAAACGCCAGGCTCGAGAAAAACAGGATGAGATAGGCCCACCATTCCATGACGATCAGGCCTCCATCCGGGGTAGCTCGGAGGCGACGACGTCACCCCGATAGAACCGCATGGCGCGGCGAATAAACTCGATGCCCAGAAGAAACGAGCCGAGAGGGATAACGACCAGATTGACCGCGCGGGGGATTTCGAGTTCCGCCGCCACCATGACGCCACGCGCCAGGGAAATGGCTACGGTCTGGGCCGAGAAATAGGCGACCAGCAGGCAGGCAAAAGCACCGATCAGCGAGCCGATGATCAGGACAACCCGGCGCGGACCTTCCGCCAGTGCGCCAGTAACGATATCGACGGTGACATGGCCGTCATTGCGCAGCACCCAGGCGGCACCAAGGAAGGTCATGTAGACCATCATCACGCCACTGATCTGATCGATGCCCAGAATGCCGTGATTGAGGAACAGGCGCATGCCGATCTTGACGACCGTGGCGAGCATCATCGTCACCAGGATAACGCCGGAGACCACGGCAAACGCGTTGAGAATGAAGTCGAATATTTGTCCAAGTGCTTTCATCGGAAGCCCGTCTGCCCGCTGGAGCGTTACTGGAAGAAGGTCCGGACGCCGGCCGAGGGGACCGGCGCCCGGGAGCGTGCTGTCCTATTCGGCAGTCAGCAGCGCTTTGATTGAAGCCAGATGCTCGGCGTCGAGTACCGTCGCGTAATACGCCCACAGCGAGTCATTGGCGACCTTGGTCCAGCGGGCCGATTCCTCAGGCGTCAGCGACAGCACTTCCATGCCGGCTGCCTTCATCAGCGTCGTCTGCTCTTCAAGGTTCTGCGCGAACCAGCCACGGGTCCATTCCTGGGTCTCCGCCATGGCCTTGAGCAGGATGTCCTGGGCTTCGGGCGACAGGCTGTCCCACTTGTCCAGGTTCATCGCGATGCTGGCGCCACTGCGATACATCGGCTGGTCGATCATGTATTTGGTGACCGTCTGCCAGCCGTAGCGGGTGAACGCGTCAGCCACCGGCCAGCTGAAACCGTCAACCGTACCGCGATCCATGGCGAGAAAGATTTCGCTGGGCGGCAGGGTGATCGATTCAGCGCCCGCGGCCTGGATGAAATGGCGGGTCAGCGGCGCCACACGCAGCTTCATGCTCTTGAGATCGTCGATACTGGCCACCGGGAAATTGGTGCTCAGATAGTGCACCCCGACCCCGAGATCGCCGGCGCCATGGCCGATATAACGCACGCCCTTGGCGGCATAGAGATCGACCATGAAATTGTAGAGATCGGAGCCCGGGCCATTGTCGGGCGTCTGGAACGGCGACAATTCGGTGATATCGCCGCCCGGCACCACGCCAGCCCAATAGTTCGGCGCGCCATACCACACGTCGAACACGCCATTGACCAGCGCTTCGGGCTGATCGAAAGGCGGCAGCACGTCGTCGGCGCCGATATACTGAATCTTGACCACGCCTTCGCCGAGGCGATTGACATTGTCCATGAAGTTTTTGCCCACATCGGCGGTCGGCGAGAAGCCGTGTGCCCAGGCGCCGACCATTTTCAGCGTCACCGGAGCCGCCATGGGGGCAGCGGCCGTCAGCAGTACCGCGCCGATGGCAAGAATACTCGCGCCGAGCGAGGTTCTGACTGTCTTGAATACCTGCATTTCTCTCTCCCTGATCCGGTCCCGCATATCGCGGAGACCTCACATTCCGTCTAGGCTGCGCTAGAAAGTTCGGGTCGCGCAGTTTCCTCCTGTGACTGCCCGCACCGTAATGCGCGAAAGCGTCGTTTGTCTACAAAGTTTTTCTTATTGCATACAAGATGCCGCTGACTTACCGTCAAGGCAGGATGGAGCACGCCCCTATGCGCGCGATCCAGTCCGTTTTTTGGATTGCAGGAGACAGAACCGGATGAGGCCAGCTTCCTTCGGCTATCACAAGGCTACGGACCTGGCGCACGCGCTGGCCCTGTTGGCCGAATTCGGTGACGATGGCCGCCCCCTTGCGGGTGGGCAGAGTCTTGTACCGATGATGAACCTCAGGTTGGCGCGCCCCGCCCACCTGGTTGATATCAACGCGCTGCCGCTTACCGCCATCGAACGCCGGGGCGATGTGCTGCATGTCGGCGCACTGGTGCGTCACCACCGCTATCTCAGCGATCCCCTGATCGCGGCCCACTTCCCGGCCTTCCTCGAAGCCGTGCACTGGATCGGTCATCCGACCATCCGCAATCACGGCTCCATCGGCGGCAGCATTTCCCATGCCGACCCCACCGCCGAACTGCCGGCAATATGCCTGCTCTATGATGCCACCATCATCGCCAGCTCGACCGGCGGCGACCGGCGCATCGCGGCGCGCGACTTCTTTCTCGGCGCCTATGTCACCGCGCTGCAACCCGGCGAAATGGTCACTGCGGTCGAATTCCCCATTCCCCCCGCCAAATCCACCGGCGCTTTCATCGAATTGGGCGAACGGCGCGGCGATTTTGCCATCGCTTCGGTCGGCGTCGCCCTGCAATGGAGCGGGCGCCAGATCACCGGGGCGGCAGTCGTCTGCTGCGGCGCCAGGCTGGTGCCGATCCGCGCCAGCGAGGTCGAAAACCTGCTGATCGGCCGTCAACTCGACGCACCCGACGCCGCCGCCATCGGCCGCCGCTTCGCCAATACCATCGAGCCGGTCAGCGATCATTCCGGCAGCTCCGCCTATCGCAAACACCTCATCGGCGAACTGACCCGCCGCACCATCGAGCGCGCCTGCCAGCAAGCACTGGAAACAGCATGACCGAAATTACCCTTGCCGTGAACGGCACTGCCAAGACCGTCGATGTCGAGCCGCGGCGCCTCCTGGCCGACGTTTTGCGCAATGACTTCAACCTCTCCGGCGTCCATATCGGCTGCGCCCACGGTGCCTGCGGCTGCTGCACCGTGCAGATCGATGGCGTGCCGCGTCTCTCCTGCCTGACCTTTGCCGTGCAGTGCGAGAACGTCGAGATCACCACCGTCGAAAGCATGGGCGGGCCTGACGCCACCCATATCCTGCAGCAGGCGTTCAAGAGCGAACACGGCCTGCAATGCGGCTATTGCACCCCCGGCTTCATCATGACCCTGGCGCCCTATGTCGACACCATGCTGGCGCAGCGCCGCATGCCCAGCGATGAGGAAATCCGCGAGGCCATGAGTGGCAATATCTGCCGCTGCACCGGCTATCACGGCATTGTTTCGGCGGTGCGCAAGGCCATTGGCGACCAGCTTGGTTCGGAGGCAGCAGCATGAAGGCAGATAGCCCAAAACATATCGGCGCGCGCATCCAGCGCTTCGAGGACGTCCGCCTGCTCTCGGGCGCGGCCCGCTATATCGACGATATCCGCCTGCCCGGCATGCTGCACTGCACCTTTGCCCGTGCGCATACCGCTCATGGCACCATCCTGGAAATCGACACCTCCGGCCTCGCCGATCTCGATTATCCGACCTGGGTCTTCACCGGCAAGGACACTGCCGGCCTCTCGATGAAGGCGCATCAGGACTATCCTGAAATGCAATATTCCGAGCAGCCGCTACTGGCCGAAGGCAAGGTGCGCTTTGTCGGCGAAGCCGTCGCCGCCGTATTGGCCGAGGACGCCTATAAGTCCGAGGACGCCGCCGAGCAGCTGTTCATCGATTGCGATCCCCTGCCCGTGGTCGGCACCATGGCCCAGGCCCGCGACGCCTCGCTCCCACCGCTCTTCGATGGCTGGCACAGCAATGTCATCGTCCAGCGCCAGATGAAGGGTGGCGATCTCGAAGCCGCCAAGGCTGCCGCCGCCCACATCATCAAGCGCACCTATCGCAACCAGCGTCAGGCCGGCGTGCCGATGGAAGGTCGCGGCGTCGTCGCCCATTACAACAATGCCGATCGCGTCCTGACCGTCTGGTCCTCGACCCAGATGCCGCATCTGGTGCGCACCTATATCTCCGAGGAACTCGACCTGCCGGAATCGCGCATTCGCGTCGTCGCCCCCGATGTCGGCGGCGGCTTTGGCGTCAAGGGCCAGGTGTTTGGCGATGAAGTGCTGATCGCCTGGCTGGCGATGAAAACCGGCCGTCCGGTCAAGTGGATCGAGGATCGCCGCGAACACCTGATCGCCAGCATCCATGCGCGCGACCACGAGCATACGCTCGAGGCCTATGTCTCGGCCGACGGGCGCCTGCTGGGCCTCAAGGCCGATATCTCGGTCGATAACGGCGCCTATTCGACCTATCCCTTCACCTCGGCCGGCGAACCCGGCATGGTCGGTAAGGTCCTGCCCGGCCCCTATGATTTTCAGGCCTATGAGGCCACGTTCCGGGCGCTGGCCACCAACAAATGCTCCATCGGCACCTATCGTGGCGTGGCGCGGCCCTCGGCGGTGTTCTCCCAGGAACGGCTGATGGACGACATCGCCGCCGAACTGGGTCTTGATCCCTTCGAGTTCCGGCTCAAGAACATCATCCGCGAGTTCCCCTACAAGAACGTGCTCGGCTTCACCTATGACCCCGGCTCCTATGCCGAGTCACTGGAGCTGATGCAGACCCTGCTGGCCGACGATGTGGCGGCGGCCAAGGCTTCGCACGCTTCCGACACCACGCGCGTCGGCGTCGGCATTGCCTGCTTCATCGAGCAGACCGCGCATGGCACGCCCGACTTCACCCGTCGCCGCACCCCCATCGAAACCGGCTATATCGCCGCCCGCGTCGAGATGGCGCCCGATGGCACCGTCACCATCGATCTGGGCCTGCAGAACCACGGCCAGGGCCTGGAAACCACCATGGCGCAGGTCGCCGCCGACGCGCTCGGCGTCTTGCCCAGCAGCGTCTATGTCCGCCACGGCGATACCCTGACCACCCCCTATTCGGTGGGCACCTGGGGCAGCCGCGGCGGCGCGTTGGGTGGCGGCGCTGTCCATGTCGCCTCGCTCAAGATCGCCGAAAAACTCAAGGCCATCGCCGCCCACCTGATGCAGACCACCCCCGACGAGATCGAACTCGCCGATGGCCAGGCCTATATGCGCTCGGCCGAGGATCGTTTCATCCCGATCAGCAAGCTGGCCCGCGCCGCCCTGCGCAATGTCGATCAGCTCCCCCCCGGCATGCTGCCGGGCCTTGAAGCCGAACAGCGTCAGGATGGTCCCCGCGATGGCACCTATGCCAATGCCGTCCACGCCGCCGTGGTCGAGATCGATGTCCCCACCGGCAAGATGCAGCTGAAGCGTTTCGTCGTGGTCGAGGATTGCGGCACCATTCTCAATCCGCTGGTCGTCGATGGCCAGGTGCGCGGCGGCGTGGTGCAGGGCATTGGCTCGGCCATGTTCGAGCACTTCGTCTATGACGAGGAATGCCAACCGCTGACCACCAGCTTTGCCGATTACCTGATGCCGCTGGCGCCGGAAATTCCCAATATCGAAGTCCACCACTTCGAGACCCCGACGCCGCTGACCCCGCTCGGGGCCAAGGGCCTGGGCGAAGGCGGTGCCATCGGCCCCGCCGCCGCCATCGGCAATGCCGTCGCCAATGCGCTCGGCGTCGAAGTGCGGGAAACCCCGCTCAACGCCAATGCCATCTGGCACCTCTCGGCCCACCTGCGTCCTGCCGAATAACAAAAGCCGGAGACCGCGTCACACGGTCTCCGGCTTGTTTGTTATGAGCCCCTTCTCACCTCGCCCCTCCGGGGAGAGGTCGCCCCTCTCCGGGGCGGGTGAGGGGGCCTTCCTCCGCGAAGTAACCGCCGCCCCCTAGAACCCCGCCTTGGGATAAATCTGATGCAGCGGCGCGCCGCCGCCATTCACCCGCCGAATGCTCTCGGCGACGTCCTTGGCCGCGCTGGTCGGCACGGTAATGCTCGCCAGATGCGGGGTGATATAGACATTCTCCATCTGCCAGAAGGGATGGTTGGGCTCCAGCGGCTCCTTGATGAACACATCGAGCGTCGCCGCGCCCACCTGCCCCGATTGCAGCGCCGCAATCAGCGCCGGCTCATCGACCACATCGCCGCGCGATGCATTGACGAATTTGGTGCCAGGCGTCAGCGCCGCGAACACCTCCGCATTGATCAGCCCCCGCGTGCCCGCCGTCAGCGGCATCATGTTGACCAGGATATCCAGGTCGCCGAGGAACCCCGCCCATTGGGTCGGATCGGACACGGTGGTCACGCCTTCGATCACCTTGGGCGACAGGTCCCAGCCGCGCACGTCAAAACCCTGCTCCGCCAGTCCGCGCGCCACGGCCGAACCCAGCGCCCCGAGCCCCAGCACACCCACCCTGATGCGATCGAGCGGCGTGGGATGAATGTAATGCCATTCCTTGCGCCGCTTGGCCGCCTCGAAATCGGGCATGTCGCGGGCATAGCGGATCACCGCAAAGGTCACATAGCTGCGCATCAGCGCCACCATGCCGGGATCGGAAAGCCGGCAGATCGGCACTTCGGGCAGATCATCGCGCCCGGTCAGTGAATCAACCCCTGCCCCCAGATTGACCACCAGCTGCAGGTTCTTGAACGGCGCAAAAAACCCCGCCGGCGGCTTCCAGGCCAGCACGTAACGCACATCATCGGGATTGCCAACATCGGGATAGACCCGCACATCCAGCTCGGGCAGGCAGGCCTTGAGCGCATCCGACCATTCGGTCGGATCATCGAACTCGGAATAGAACACCAGAGCGCCCATTGCGCCGGCCGTCTCGGGTTCGGAAATCAGGCTTGGGGATGAAGACATGAATTCACCTAGTTTTTTTCTGACGCCGGGGCACGAGTGCGCGCTTCAGGCGCGGCGGTGCGGCCCGGCGGTTTAGGAATGGGCGCCTGCCGGCTTGATCCGGCAGGCGATAAGTTTGGAGGGGCCGCTACATCACCAGGTTGGGCAGCCAGGTAACGATGGACGGCACGAAGATCAGCAGGATCAGGAACAGGACCATCGAGATCAGGAAGGGCGTATTGGCCTTGAACGTCTCGATAATGTCTTCCTTGCCTATTCGCGCCGCCACGATCAGGGCGAGGGCCACCGGCGGCGTCACCTGGCCGATCACCACGGTCACCACCATCAGGATGCCGAAATGCACCAGGTCGATGTCCAGAGCCAGCAGCGAGGGCAGCAGCACCGGCATGATCATCGGGATCAGCGGATCCAGGATCATGCCTGCGATCAGCGCCAGCAGCAGCATGAGCATGATCTGCGGAACGGTCGATTCGAACGGGAAGATGGTCTGCAGCAGTTCGGCCAGCGCCGTCGGCACCCGCGCTTCTGAAAGCGCCCAGCCGAGCGCCACCGAGAAGCCCACCACCAGCATCACTTCACCGGTCAGCACCGTGGCTTCCACCAGCACCTTGCGCAGCTGTTTGAAACTGAGTGTGCGATAGACCAGCATTGCCAGCACCAGGGCATAGGCCACGGCGAAGGCACCCGCTTCGGACGGCGTGAAGATGCCGAACACCAGCCCACCGACGATCAGCGTTGGCAGACCCATCGGCAGCAGGGCGCGCTTGCCCGTCCGCAGCAATTCGGACCAGGCAAAGCCCTGCATCGCCTGCCAGCCATGCCGCCGCGCCAGGATGGCGACGGTGGTCATCAGCATGCCCGCCAGCACCAGGCCCGGCACCACGCCCGCCAGGAACAACGCCCCCAGCGAGGTGCCGGTCACTGCCGAATACAGGATCATCGGCGAACTCGGCGGCACCAGGATGCCGATGCCCGAAGACGTCGCCGACAATGCCGCCGCGAACGGACCGGGATAGCCGGCCTGCTTCATCTTGGGCATGATGATCGAGGCACTGCCGGCCAGATCGGCCACCGAAGTGCCGATCATGCCGCCGAACATCAGGCTGACCGCGAATTGACATGGGCCAGACCACCCCGCAGCCAGCCGAAAATGGCGGCGGCGAAGTCGAACAGGCGATCGGAGATATCGCTGGCATTCATGATCCCGCCCGCCAGGATGAAAAGCGGCAGGGTGATCAGGATGTAGTCGCTGATGCCCGTCAGCACCTGCTGCGGCAGCGACAGCTCCCAGCCGCCACTGACGAACAGGAAGACAATGACCGAGGAGGCCAGCGCAACGATGATGGGCATGCCCAGCACCGCCAGAACGCAGAGGGTCACGATGACCGCGAGCGCGAGAAAAAGCATGGTCAGGCCTTCCGTTTGAAGATCGGCACCAGAAGGGTGCAGGCCAATCCGAGCAGGGCCGCGAACAGCGCGGCAATGACGATGCCCTTGGGCATCCGCAACACCGGCGATTTGTCCCAGCCAAAGACCATCAGATATTCCCAGCTCAGCCAGGCGCAGTAGAACATCACGCCTGATCCAAGCAGGGCGGACAGCACCGCCAGGACCCGCCGGCGGCTGCTCCGCAGCCGGTCGGTGAGGATGTCGCAACAGATCAATGTCTGGCGCATACCGGCCATGATGATCCCCAGCGCCGTTAGCCAGACCATGAGGTAGATGACCACCTCCTCCGTCCAGGGCAGCGGCATCGAGAAGGCATAGCGGCTGAACGCATTGACGAAGACCAGGACCGCCAGGCTCGCCATGACCAGCATGGCTAAAGATTCCACCACCCAGTTGAGTGCGGCGACAACCTTGTTCGGCGGCCGAATTTCGTGGTCATGCAGGAGCAGTTCGGCGCTGCTGGCTTCGCTCATCTCGTCCCTCCCGGGGTCGGGTCGGCCAGCCGCCGCTTGAACAGCGAGCCATAGCCCGGCTTGGCGCCATTGACGTCTAGGACCTCCAGCGCATGCCAGAACGAGGCCTGCACCGCCGAGATCACCGGCTTGCCCAGCTCCTTTTCCAGCGCCTCGATCACCGCCACCGACCAGAAATTGGTGCAGGAGATGAAGATCGCGCTGGCTTCGGGCGTATCCACCGACTTCACCAGGTCATAGACCTGCTCGGGCGGCACTTCGGCCAGGGCCTGGTCGGTATCGATCGACAGGTTGCGCGAGCTGACCACGCCATGCCCGTTCTCTTCGAGAAAACGAATGGCGCGCTGGTGGATCTCGCCCACATAGGGGGTGGCCAAGGCCACCTTGCCGGCGCCAACTTCCTTGAGCGCGGCCAGCGTCGCCGTGGACGCCGTATTGATCTTGGGGCCCGGCGCCCAGCGCTTGAGTTTTTCGATCAGCGCATGGTCATAGGCCGTGCCGTGCAGGAACGAGGCACTGGTGCCCCCAAAGCACAGCAAATCGATCGGCGCCGAGCCCAGCAATTGCGCCGCCCGCTCGAGTTCGGGCGCATTCATCATCTCCTCGATGCCCTCGACAGTCACCTTGGGCAGCTTGATGCGCGTGGTATGGATGGCGACGCCCTCGGCGGCCATGGCCCACATTTCCGATTCCATGACGATGCTGGACGCCATGAAGATCAGCCCGATACGAGCCTTGGTGCCATTGCCGTCATAAGCGAAGTCTGGGTAGGCAGAGCGCTGTGCGCTCTGCCCGGTCTGAAGTGTCGATGTCATTGTACGATTGCTTTTACCTGGGCCATGAATTCTGGCGTTACGAACTTGGCGATCTCGGCATGGATCGGCTCGGCAGCGACCTGGAAGGCCGCGATGTCGGGAGAGTTGACGGCGACGCCCTTGGATTCAAAGAACGCCACCAGTTCGGCATCCTTGGCATCGGAGAGTTCGCGGGTCTTCTGGCCGGCAATTTCAGCCGCTGCGGTCACCTTGGCCTTCTGCTCGTCACTCAGCGTGTCCCAGGTCTTGCCGTTCATCGCCAGGGTGATCGGGCTGTAGACGTGGTTGGTCAGCGAAATGTATTTCTGCACTTCATAGAGCGAGAACTCCTCGATCACCGAGAGCGGGTTTTCCTGCCCGTCAAGGGCGCCCTGCCGCATGGCGACATAGGCATCGCCAAGCGCCATCGGGGTCGGCGCCGCGCCGAGCATGGCGAAGGCCAGGATGCGGGTTTCGCTGCCCGGGGTCCGGATCTTGAGGCCAGCCAGGTCGGCCGGAACATTGATCGGACGGGTATTGTTGGAGACCGAGCGGAAGCCCAGTTCGCCAAAGCCCAGCACATGCAGATTGGCCCGCTGGCGCAGCGTTGCCTTCAGCAGGTCGCCCAGCTCGCCATCGATGGCGGCACGCGCTTCATCCTTGTTGTCGAACAGGAAGGGCGCATCAAACACTGCGAAGTGATGGTCCATCTGCACGATATCGGAGCCCAGCGGCACCACCTGCACGCGGTCGACACGCAGCATTTCGGTGAGTGCGGTCTCGTCTCCCAGCGAGCCGCCTTCGAAGAACTCAACGGCGAAATCGGCACCGGCAGTCGCCGCCAACTCGTCCTTGAATGTGGTCAGCATCAGGTTCAGCGGATCGCCCGGCGAGGTTTCGACGGCCATGCGCAGCGAGGTTTGCGCCACGGCGCTCCCCGTCAGCAGGCCGAGCGCGACGATACCGGCGCAGGCGATCTTGAATGATTTGGGCTTACCCATGGAAATGTCCCCTAGTTCCTTGTGGTGGTTGGTTTGCCGAATCCAACGCGCGACTCAACGACGTCCGTGGAGCGAACAAAACAGATTCGGCGCTTTTTTATGCAGTTTTAGTTGTCGGCGTTTTTGCAGGCAGCGACAGGATTGTGCGAAAATGGTCGAAGTTGCCCAGCGGGTGCGGGTGACGCTTGCTGCGTTCCCAAAGTCCGCAAGCGGGCATTCTTCGGCTGCCGGCTTTCTCCCCAGTCCTCCTCCAAGCACTGGTCCAAAGACATATTGATGACATCCACAACATCAGTAAAATAGTATTCTCCTTTCTTTTGGATCGGATTTTCTGATGCTATTTTCTCTCCGTTCGCTCCGTTACATCGTGACCGCCGCCGAGACGCAGAGCGTCACCGAGGCCGCCCGCCAGCTGGGCATTTCCCAGCCCGCGATCTCCGGCGCCATTGCCGCAGCCGAGGTCGAACTGGGCACGGAAATCTTCGTGCGCCACCATGCCAAGGGCATTACCCTCACGGCGGCGGGACAGCGCTTCGTGCATGAGGCACGCCTGCTGCTGAAACATTCTCAGGACTTCGAGCGCTCGGTCGCCTCGCTTGGTTCCTCGATTACCGGCGAGATCACCGTGGGCTGTTTCGGCACCCTGGCGACGCGCTACATGCCGGCCCTGCTGTCGGAATTTTCCCGCCGCGCGCCCGGCATCACCGTGCGGCTCGAAGAGGGCAACCAGCAGGAAATCGTCGATGGCCTGCTGTCGGGGCGCATGGAGATCGCCATCGCCTATGCCTATGCGCTGCCGAGCGAAATCACCGGCGAGGCGCTGGTCGAGCTGCCGCCCTATCTGCTGGTCGCCGCCGACCATCCGCTGGCGTCCAAGCGCAAGATCAGTCTCAAGGAAATCGCCGCCGAGCCATTCATCCTGCTCGATCTGCCGCACTCGCGCGAATATTTCCTCAACCTGTTTTCGGCCTGCTCGATCATGCCGCTCATCGTCTATCGCTCGAAATCCTATGAGCTGATCCGGGGGCTGGTCGGGCATGGGCGCGGCTACACCATCCACAATGCCCTGCCGGGCACCTCGATCACCTATGACGGCAGCCGCGTCGCGGCACGCGCCATTGTCGAGCCCCTGCCCCCGGTTCATGTGATGAGCCTGCGGCTGCGCCGGCAAACCATGCGCCCGGCGGTCAAGGCCTTCGCCGATTTCCTGCCCGAAGCCTTCGCTCCCGGCGGACTATTCTGACAGTGCCAGCGCATAATCCTCCGCCTCCGCCAGAGCCGCTGGCGTATCGATGTCGATCAGCACGCCGCGATTGCGGCTGCGCACCTGCGCCAGGGCCGGGCCGTTCGCCCTGATGATCGCGCCACCGCCCTTGTCCCCCTGCAGGAGGCGCAGCGCCGGAAAATGCTGGCGCGCGAAGAGCACCGGATGTCCGCGCCGCCCCTCGAACAGTGGCGCCGCAATGGACTTTTCCGGCGCCTGTTCCAGCGCCGAGGCCAGCGCCCGATAATCATCCGGCCGCACAAACGGCATGTCCGCCAGCGCCAGGAAAGCATGGCTGACGCCATTGACCGCGCCAAACCCGGCAGCAATCGAGCCCCCCATGCCCAGGGCCGCATCTGCGTTTTCAACCAGCGCCAGGCCCGTGTGCCGGGCATAGTCGAGCAATTCGGTATCGGTGTGGGGTCCATGCACCATGCTCCGCTCAGCCAGCGGCACAGACGCCAGGCAATCGATCGCCCAGAATGCCAGCGGCCGCCCGCCCAGTTCCGCCACCAGCTTGCTGGCGCCAAAGCGGCGCGACAGGCCCGATGCCAGCAACACCCCGGCCATGGCTTCAAGCGAGGGCATTGGCCGGCTCCGCGCGGCGCCGCGCCGCAATGATCTCACCCAGAATGGCGATGGCAATTTCCGGCGGCGAACTCGCCCCGATATCCAGCCCGACCGGCGCCCTGATGCGCAGGATATCGTCGGCCGCAAACCCCATATGCCCCAGCGTCTGCACGCGGTTGGCATGCGTCCGCCGGCTACCCAGCGCCCCGACATAGAAACACGGGCTGCCCAGGATCTTGCCCAGAATAGCCGGCTCCCATTCATGCTCGTGAAACAGCAATACCGCCGCCGACCATTGATCGAGCCCGGCATAGGCAAAATCGCGCGGCGATTTCAGATGCACCTGCTCGGCACAATGCGGCGCGATCTGCGCCAACAGGTCCGGCTCGGTCGAAATCGCCACGATCTCGAACCCCGCCATGGCGCCCAGCTGGCACAGCGAACCCAGGATCGCGCCCTTGCCAATAGCCACGATGCGGCGCGCCGGCTCGTAATGCTTGCGGTATTCCGCCTTCGCTTCAGGCGAAACCACGGGCCCGGTTTCCAGCCACGAGCGATGCGCCCTGGTGTCCTGCACCAGCGTCACCGGCTGGCGGGCCTGCAGCCGCTCCGCCGCCGCCATGATCAGCTCGGGATCGATCCGCGCATTGATATAGATTTCGATGCCGGAGCCGCAGGGCAGCCGGATGTCGAAATAGGGCGAACCCTTGCCATAACGAATGCGCCGATTGCTCTGCGCCTCGATCGCCACCAGCGCCTCGGTGACGATGGCCGCTTCGGCGCAGCCCCCGGTGATATTACCGATGGCCGAGCCATCCTCGGCCACCGCCATCTGGCTGCCCAGCGGGCGCGGCGAGGAGCCATCCACCTCGACCAGCGTCACCAGCGCCACCCGCATGCCCTGCGCCGCCTTGGCATTGAACCAGGGCAGCACAAACTCGGCAAACGGCACCGGGCCGCCCGCCACCCGCCCCGTCCCGGGGACGGAGCAGGCCAGATCGGAACTGCTTTGGGCGCTAGCTGGCCGGTGCGTTGAAGGCATCGATCAACTCGTCCCAGATGGGCACCATTGCCATCAGGCCATCCCAGAAGGACTGCTGGCGCCGCGCATCGAACGCCTCCAGCGACACGCCCTGCTGTTCGACCCAGGTGTAATAGCCCAGGTTGAAAATCCGTTCCTTGTCGACGCGGCTCAGCTCCTGCATTTCGTCGGTGGCAATACCAGCCAGATATTGCCCGAACGCCTCGGCCGCCTGCACTGCGCCAAACCCCTTGGGGAAGTGCTGCGCCAGCGTCTTGTCCAGCTGGGAGCCATACATCACCGCCCCATCGGTCGCGATGGTGACAATGGCGTCGTCAGCCCCGAGATCGAGGTAGCGTGCGAGCTTGATCGCCGCCACGATATTGGCAATCGAGGACAGGCCGAGATGGCCCAGCCCCGCCAGCTGCGCGGCATCCAGCCCCTTGTGCTCGGCCAGATAAGCGCGCCCGGCTTCGGTATTGAACAACACGTTCAAAACGTCCGAGGCGTGGTCGGAAACCCCGATCACATAGTCGGTGTTAAAGGCATTGTGGATCAGCGGAATATGCTTGTCGCCGATGCCCTGGATATTGTGCTCGCCATAGCCATTGCGCAGCAATGTCGGGCATTCCGTCGCCTCGACCGCCGCAATCTGTGCGCCCAGCACGTCCTTCAGGTGATCGCCCGCCGCCAGCGTGCCGCTCGATCCCGAGGCACAGACAAACGCCCGCGCCCGCAGCGCGCTATCGCCCTTGACCGCGCGGAACACCGCTTCCAGCGCTGGCCCGGTCACCGCCCGATGGGTGACGTAATTACCGAATTCGCTGAACTGGTTGAGGATGACGTTCTGGGGATCCTTGGCCAGCTCATGGCAGGCATCGTAGATTTCCTTGAGATTGCTCTCGCTGCCCGGCGTGCGCACGATATCGCTGGGGTTCTTGGTCCAGGCTTCCAGCCAGGAGAACCGCTCGGCGCTCATCCCTTCGGGCAGCACCGCAACGCTGCGGCACCCCAGAATGGTCGAGATCGCCACCCCGCCACGACAGTAATTGCCCGTCGACGGCCATACCGCGCGCTGCGCCTGCGGGTCGAACTGCCCCGTCACCAGCCGCGGCACCAGGCACCCATAGGCCGCCAGCACCTTATGCGCCCCGATCATCGGGAAGCGGTCACCCAGCGCCACGATGATGCGGGCTTTGACCCCGGTCAGGCTTTCGGGCAGCACCAGATGCTGCGGCACCGCGCCCAGTCCCTGCCGCTCCGCATCATTGTGCCAATGCACGCGATAGAGATTGCGCGGATCGGCAGCGTCGGGATCGACCCCAGCCAGCTCCGCCACCACACCCTTGTCGATACGGGCTGGATCTGCCAGTTCCGACAGTTTGGGCAACCGCACCCCATTGGCGCGGAAATGCGCCCGGGCCCGCTCATGCACCCCCTGATCGACAACGCTGCGGGCAAACAGATCGGTCATTGCGCAGCCTCGTGATGCTCGGGCGTCCACTCATTGGTCGGCGCATTGATCAGCCGCTGATAGAGCGCCGCATCGGTTGCGCCCTCGGTGCCGATCAGCAGCACCCGCGAATTGCCATCCAGCCCCAGCTGCGCCTTTATGCCAGCATCCTCGAGCGCCACCATCAGCCCCGCCAGCCCAGCGCCACCGGACTCCCCGATCTCCAGCATGGGATCGCTGCCCAGCGGCCGCGCCAGCTGCTTGATCGCCGCAATCGCCACGCCATCAGGAATACTGAGGAAGAAGTCGGCCGTCTTTTCCAGGATATTCCAGGCGATCAGCGACGGCTCGTAGCATTCCAGCATCGCCATCACCGTCGCCTCGCCCGGCGCCATCGCCTGGCGCTGATTGGCCATCGCGCTGCGCTGCAGGCAATTGGCCCGCGCCGGCTCCACCACGATCAGCTGGGGCCGTTCGCTTTCCAGCAGGTCATGGAAATAGCCCGCGACCACCGCCGCCAGCCCGCCGACGCCGCCCTGCACGAACACATGGGTGAACGAGCCCGAGGCCTGCTCGATGATCTCGTCGAGCATGATCGTATAGCCCTGCATGACGAGGCCCGGGATTTCCTCATAGCCTTCCCAGGACATGTCCGAGACCGTGGTCCAACCCTCGCGCGCCGAAGTCTCGGTGGCCTCGGCGACCGACTGGTCGTAATTGCCCGGCGTCCGCACGATCTCGGCGCCAAACGCCGCAATCGCATCGGCCCGGCCCTGGCTGACGCCCGAATGCACGAAGATTACGCAGCGGCAGCCGAACATCTGCGCGCCCGCTGCGACCGAGCGGCCATGATTGCCGTCGGTGGCGCAGGCCACGGTCATCTCGGCCGCAATCGCCTTGCATTCCTCGCCCAGCAATTCCGCCGGATCGACCGCCCGCCCCAGCTTGCGCTCGACATGGCGATGCACCAGCCGCGCCACCGCATAGGCGCCGCCCAGCGCCTTGAAGCTCACCAGCCCATAGCGCTGGCCCTCATCCTTGACCGCGATGGCACCCAGCCCGAGCGTATCGGCCAGAGCCGGCAGCTCCACCAATGGTGTCGGCTTATAGGTGGGAAACGCGCCCAGATACCGGCGTACCGCGTCGGGCGCCTTGGCCCCGACGATCTGGGCCTCGGAAGCGTCGAGCTTGCGGTTGAGCTTCCCCGAGCTATTGGCCACCAAAGTCGTATCGGTCATCATCCACTCCATTCGGACAAGGCTTCGCCATTCCCGCCAGCGGCAGGTCGAAATAAGGTCATTTGGGTAGGTGCCGCTCGTGCGAGCGGCACGCTTCAAAGGCTGGGTTAGCCTCGGTTCTTGGCTTCGAGCGCCACCAGCACGTCGGCGGCGGAACCAGCCAGCAAGTCGACATGCTCGCGCATCAGGATATGCGCGCGTTCTTCGCTACCCTGCTCGATGGCATCGACGATCTTGTAATGCTCTTCGACCGACCGCCCCATGCGGCGCGGCTGGAAGGTGATGTGGCGGCGATAGACTTCCACCCGCCGCCGCAGCTTGCTGCTTTCCAGCGTTAGGAAGCGGTTCTGCGCGCATTTGTAGATCAATGCGTGGAAGGCATTATTGGCGGCAAAGAACCCCAGATGATCGCCGGCATTGGCCCGGGCCTGGCACTCGTCATTGAGCACGCGCAGTTCCTTGACCTCTTCCTCGGTCATCCGGCGGGTGCACAGACGCGCCGCCAGCCCTTCCATCTCGGCCAGCACCTGGAACATCTCGACCAGTTCGGCCGTGGTCACGGTCTTGACCGCGGCCCCCTGATTGCGCCGGATCTCGACCAGCCCGCTCGATGCCAGATGGTGCAGGGCCTCGCGCACCGGAGTGCGCGACACCTCGAAGCGCTTGGCCAGCGCCTGCTCGTCCAGCTTGTCGCCGGGCTTGAGCGCGCCATTGAGGATGTCATCCTCCAGAATGCGGATGAGATTGGCCGAGGAGGAACGCTGATCGGGTTCGTCTTCCATCACATTGCTCATCTTTCTCTCCACATTCCGACTCTGCCAGCCTCCGCGGCGGGCACGGATAGTGTGATACTATCCGCACCAGCCTCGATACTACTGCTTTACCGTGATCACCAGACTTGTGCAGTGCTCATCCTGCTCATTGACCGTGTAATGCGGATCGAACGGCTCGAACAGCACCGACTGGCCCTTGGTCAGCGTGAAGCGCTCCTTGCCCGTATCGAAGGTCAGCGCGCCCTCGAGCACATAGAATACCTGCGACCAGCTCTCATGGTGATGCAGTTCGCCGCCACCGCCCTTGGGGGCCTTGGAAACCTGCACGCTGAAATTGCTGCCGGCAAATGGCACGATATCGAGCACGTTGAGCCCGCCGAAGTGATTGGGCGGCGTAATCCCGGTCGCATCGCCATTCTTCCAGATCTTCATGTTCTGCTCCTCAATATGACTTTGCGCGGACTACGAAATGTAGGCCATGTAGGGGCTGATGACGCTGCGCACCGGCACCTGCACGATGGCCGGCTTGCCCTTGGCCACGGCATCGACCAGCGCCTCGGCAATCGCCGCCTCGGTCTCGGCGAAGTAGCCATTGCCACCTAGCCCGACCGCCACCTTGGTCCAGTCGCGGCGCGGCAGGTTCATCTCATAGGTTTCCCCGAAGCTCTGCTGCTGCGGCAGTGCGATGGCGCCCCACATCTCGTCATCGAGCACGACGATGATGAAGGCCCGGCCATAGCGCTCGGCGGTATCGAGTTCGGACACATGGAAGCCCACGCCACCATCGCCGACAAACACCACCACCGGCGCGTCATGATCGGCAAAGTTGGCCCCGGCGCCATAGGGCACTTCCGCCCCCAGCGTGCCCGACTGCCCGGCCCGCAGATAGCGCCCCGGCGCTGCGATCCGCAGCCGCCCATCCGCCCAGAAATCCACATTGCCATGCGAGGACACATAGATGGTATTCTCGGGCATGGCGGCGCACACCGCGTCGATTGCCGAGATCGGGTGCATCCCGGTATTGTCGCCTTCCCCGCTCTGGCCTTCGCGCTCGGCGCGCCATTCGGCGAGGAGACCCTCGATCCAGGCGCGGTCAAAGCTGCCAATCGCCGCTTCTGCCAGCGCATCGACCACCGATGACGGCGACGACTGGATGGCCAGATCGGCCCGCTTGTTGCGGTGCAGCAATTCGGCATCGGATGCGACCTGCACGATCTTGGTGCCCTTGCCGACATTGTCGCCAAATTCCAGATCGAACTCGAAATGGTGGCCTAGAAGGATCACCAGATCGGCTTCCTCGAGCCCACGGCGCAGTGCGCCATTGCAGGGGGCATAGCCGGGGCCGGCCCACAATTCGTGATGCTCGTCGATGATGCCGCGCGCCAGGCGCAGCGTCGTAAACGGCAGCCCATGGCGTTCGACGGCACCCTGCAGCTTGGCGCTCTGGTCAAAGAAGGTCTCGTCGCCCAGCACCAGGAATGGCCGCTTGGCGCCCGCCAGCAGCGCTTCGAACGCCGCCTTGTCGTCGGCCCGCAGCCCGGCCTTGCCCGGCATGACCGGCGCCGATGCAGCGATGGTGGCGGGATCGACGGTCACGGCTGCCGAAAGGATATCGGTCGGCACTTCCAGGAACACCGGACCCGGCCGCCCCGCCCACATCTTGCGCCAGGCGATATCGAGATATTCGGCCAGCCGGTTGGGATCGGTGCAGCGCGCCGACCACTTGGTCACCGAGCGCATGGTGGGCAGCACTTCAAACGACATGCCCGCGCCACGTTCGGCCGAGCTGGTCGAGGACTGGGCGCCAACGATCAAAAGCGGCGTACCGGCCAGACTCGATACCAGCGCCGGGGTCACCGCATTGGTCACGCCGGGCCCCAGGGTCACCACGGCCACGCCGGCCTGGCCGGTCACCCGCGCGCCGGCTTCCGCCATGTAGCAGGCTGCCGCTTCATGGCGGGCATGAACCAGTTGCACGCCCTGCTGGGCGCATGCCCGGTAGATTGCGTTGATCGGACCACCCGACACCGAAAAGATATCGGTGACGCCAGCGGCCTTGAACCATTTGACGATCGCTGCGCCGCCATCGAACTGCTGTTGCATTTGATACTTACCGTTCCTGCGAATGTTAGTAGGCGCGCGACTTGCCGCCATCGAGGGCGATCGCGGTGCCGGTGATGAAACCGGCGCGTTCCGAGGCGAGGGTGGCGACAATGGCGCCGAAATCCCGGGGGTCGCCGAATTTGCCGGTCGGCACTTCGGCCAGCCACAGCTTTTCGGCCTCGGCGCGGCTCAAGCCGTCGCGGTCCATGCTCGACTGCACCAGATATTCCATGCGGTCGGTCGCAAACGGGCCAGGGCAGAGGCAGTTGACCATGATGCCTTCATGGGCAAATTCGATCGACAGCGACTTGGCCAGCCCGACCACGGCAAGGCGCACCGAGTCAGACAGCACCATATTGGGCTGCACCACTTTGACGCCGACCGTGGTCACGAAAATGATCCGGCCCCACTGGTTCTTCTGCATTTCGGGCAGCACCGCATGGCAGAGATCGACCAGCGGCAACAGGCTCTCATTGAGAGCGGCTTCCCAACCCTCGCGCTTGATGCTCAGAAACGGGCCCGCTTCGGGTCCACCGGTATTGGCCACGAAAATGTCGAGGCCGCCCAGCTTGGCCACCGCAGCTTCGACGCCCGATACCAGGGTCTCGCGGCGCGACAGATCGATCTCGACCGCCACCGCTTCGGCGGCGCCAGCGGCGCGCAATTCATCGAGCAGCTCATCCATGCCCGCCACATTGCGGCCAGCAACGGCAATTCGCGCACCCTCGGCCGCCAGTGCCAGCGCCGATGCCCGACCCAATCCACGCGATGCCGCGGTGATCAGCGCCCGCTTACCGCCCAGTCCCAAATCCATTCCGGACCTCCCTCTTCGTTAATCCAGAGCTAGCACCAGCGAACACACGTTGTCAAATGATGTCGACAATACCAATTTGGTTGTATACAAACTTCGCATTGGAATTGAGCAGCGGCCCCATGCCGCCGTCTCCGACAATTGGACAGATTAAGGGAGTGGACCTGTGGCCATTGAGATGATCCCCCTCGTGCTGGGTAAGACGACGCTGAACGAGGGCTCCGACGGCGTCGGCGAGACCCGCGATCCGGCAACCGGGGCGGTAATCGCCCAGTTCGCCCGCGCCGGTGAACGCGAGGTCAATCTGGCGGTGGAAGCCGCCCGCAATGCCTTCGACCATGGTCACTGGACCCGCATGCGCCCCTTCGAGCGTGGCCGCATCCTGCGCCGCATCGGTGAATTGATCCTGGAGCGCCGCGATATCATCGCCCGCAAGGAAAGCATCGATAGCGGCAAGCCGCTGCGTGACGCCTATTGGGAAGTCGACTGCGCCGCCCGCTTCTTCGAATATTATGGCGGCGCCGCCGACAAGCTGCATGGCAGCTCGATCCCGCTCGGCCCCGATTGGTCCGACTGGACCGTCAAGGACCCGATTGGCGTCAGCCTCCACATCATTCCCTGGAACTATCCGTTCCAGCTGATCGCCCGTGGCGTTGCCCCCGCGCTCGCCGCTGGCTGCTCGATCATCATCAAGCCGGCGACGGACACCCCGGTCACCGCCTATGAATTCCTCAAGATCTGCCAGGAAGCCGGCCTGCCCGAAGGCCAGGTCAACCTGATCAATGGCCGTGGTTCGTTGGTTGGCGATCTGCTCGCCCGTCACCGCGGCGTCGATCAGATCACCTTCACCGGCTCGGTGCCGACCGGCGAGCGCGTGCTCGTCGCCGCCGCCTCCCATGCCATTCCCTGCTCGATGGAGCTGGGCGGCAAGTCCCCGCAGATCCTGTTCGCCGATGCCGATCTCGACAAGGCCCTGCCCATGGTCGCCGGTGGCTTCACCACCCATTGCGGCCAGGTCTGCAATGCCGGCACGCGCCTGCTGGTCCAGCGCTCGGTGCATGACGAAGTCGTCTCGCGCCTGCACGAGCGTCTCCAGACCATGACGCTGGGCGCCGGCCTCGATGATCCCGATATGGGCCCGCTGATCAGCCGCGGCCACAAGGAAGATGTCGAGCGCTATTACGACATCGCCCGCCAGGACGGCGACCTGCTGTTCGGTGCCGAGCTGCCGACATCATCGGCCCTTGCCAATGGCGCCTTCGTGCGCCCGGCTCTCGTCGTCGGTGCCGGCAACCAGACCCGCATTGCCCGCGAGGAAATCTTCGGGCCGGTGCTGACCATCATTCCGTTCGACACCGCCGAAGAGGCCGTGACCATCGCCAATGACTCGCCCTTCGGGCTGGTCGCGGGCGTCCACACCGCCAATATCTCGACCGCCCTCGGCGTCGGCGAAAAGCTGCGCGTCGGCCAGGTCTGGATCAATTCCTTCGGCGTCGGCCTCGACGTCGAATTCCCCTTCGGCGGCTACAAGCTCTCCGGCTTCGGCCGCGAAAAGGGCCTCGAAGCCCTCGGCGCCTATCAGCAGGTCAAGAACTTCTGCATCCACCACCCGCTCGGTAACTGATGCGTCCACATCACTGAGCCGGCAACGGCGCGCGACCCCCTCGCGCGCCGTTTTCGTTTGTTCCCTCGCCCTCGCCCCCAATTGTGCCCGGCCCCGCTTCTGGCTAAATTCTGTTCACCCTTCTGGGCAGCGCGGGGAGTTTGCGGCATGGCAAAGCTCGTCTTCGGAATGAACCAGTCTCTCGATGGTTATGTCGACTACACCGCGTTTGGGCCCAGTCCGACGCTGTTCCAGCACTATATCGAGCAGGCGCGCGAGCAGGTCGGCAGCATCTATGGCCCCCGCCTCTACGAACTCATGGCCTATTGGGATGAAGATCGGCCCGAATGGGACGCGCCTCGCCACGACTTCGCCAGGGCATGGCGCAAGCAGCACAAATGGGTCGTCTCGCATTCCGCAAAACCCGTCGGCCCCAACGCGACAATGATCAGCGCTGACGTTGAGGCGACGATCCGCCAGATCAAGCATGAGCGCCAGGGAGAAATCCAGGTCGGCGGCCCCAGGCTCGCCCATAGCCTGACCGAGCTCGGCCTGATTGATGAATATCGCCTCTATGTCCATCCCGTCGTGCTCGGCGCTGGCGAGCCGCTCTTTGCCGGCCCACAGCCAAGACTGCGCCTGCAGGCCAGCGAGCGCATGGACGAGGACGTGATCCGCCTGACTTACGTTTCGGCCTGACCGCGCCATCGCCGCTGCCAGCGCCGTCCGGCTCCGCCTTTCGTCGATACCAGTCAAACGGGTCTTGCCCTCGCCGGGGCAATCTGATTGATTGCCGCCATCCACAGGGGTGCTCCGTATTGCCGGGGCTGAGACGCGGGCGCCAAGCCTTCAGACCCTATTAGCTGATCTGGGTAATACCAGCGGAGCGAGGCGGGGCGATGTTTTCTGGCGCACAAATTTCCCTTTATCCCATGACCGACGATTTCGTCGGCGTCATCATGAGCGCATTGGGCGCGCTCGATCCCTATCGCGATCACCTGCGCATCGAGACCGACGATATCTCGACGCTGTTGGTCGGTCCGCCCGAAGTGCTGTTCCCGGCCATGCGCGACCTCTTCGCCGCCGCCGCCAATACCGGCACCCATACCGTGCTGTCCGCCGCCATCTCGCGGGGCTGCCCCGGCGAACCCGATGACGCCATCTGCGTCTCCGCCCAATTGTCCGGCCCGCGCGAGCCGCTGGAGCAGCGCAAGGCCGCGTCGCTGGCCGCTGTCGCCGCCGCCCCCGATCTGTCGACCCCGATCGCCGCCCAGTTCTCGCTCTATGTGATGGGCACCGGCAATCACATGGACGAAATCTACGGCTGCATCGACTTCCTCAAGCAGTCCGGCGTCTTCGACCGCTCCAAGAATTTCTGCACCAAGCTCGGCGGTGACGCCGGCGCCGTCTTCGCCACGCTGGAAGCGGCCTTCTGCCAGTTCGGCCCGCCCGAGGGGCATGTGACCATCGACCTGACGGTTTCAGCGAACAGCCCGACGCCGCGCACCTAGCGCCACCGTCCCCTCGCTTCCCAAGGTCTTGTCATGTCCAAATCGCACCCGCGCGCGTTCGCGTCCGCCTTCGGCCATATCGGCCCGGCCCTGCTCTCGGTCGGCTCGCTGATCCTGGCCTGGGAACTCTATGCCCAGTTCTCCGGCATCTCGCCAACCACGCTGCCCGCCCCCTCCCGGGTTCTGGCCCAGGCGCTGCAGCATCGTGCCGCGCTGTTCGAGAACACCCTGCCCACCATCAGCGCCACGCTCCTGGGCTTTTCCTGTTCGCTGATCGCCGCCTTCGTCTTCTCGGTGCTGATCGACTTCTTCAAGCCGCTGCGCCGCGCCCTGTTCCCGGTCTTCATCATCAGCCAGACCCTGCCGCTGGTCGCCATCGCCCCGCTCATCGTCCTCTGGTTCGGCTTCGGCCTCACGCCCAAGATCATGCTGGTGGCGCTGGTCACCTTCTTCCCCATGCTCGTCGCCCTCGTGCAGGGCTATGCCGCCACCGATGACGATATCGAGGCCCTGCTGGCCTCGATGGGCGCCTCGCGCGTCCGCATTTTCCTTTTGGCGCGCCTGCCCTCGTCCCTGCCCTATTTCTTCGCCGGGCTGCGCATTTCCATCACCTATGCCGTGGTCGGGGCGATCTTTGCCGAATATGCCGGCGCCGCCAAAGGCCTCGGCATCTATATCCTCAATGCCAAGAACAATTTCCGCCCCGATCTGGTGCTCGCCGCCGTCCTCGTCAGCGCCACCCTGACGCTGGTCCTGTTCGGCACCACCATCCTGATCCAGCGCCTCGCCATGCCCTGGGAACGACTGGGCGAGAAGGCCAGGCCATGACCCACAATCGCCTCGAACTCCGCCATGTCAGCAAGCGCTTCGGCGAGCTCGACGTGCTCGGCGACATCTCGCTCACTGTCCGTCCGGGTGAGTTCGTTTCCATCCTCGGCCCCTCCGGCGCCGGCAAATCCACCATCTTCAAGCTGCTGACCAGCAGCTTGCAGCTTGATGGTGGCGAGATCGCCTTTGATGGCGCCCCTTTGCGGGGTCAGCGCCCCTTCGCCTTCATGCCCCAGCACGATGCGCTGATGCCCTGGCGCCGCATCATCGACAACGCCACTTTGGGCCTGGAAGTCCAGGGAATGAGCCGGTCTGAGGCCCGCGCCCGGGTCCAGCCGCTCTTCGCCGAATTCGGTCTCGATGGCTTCGAGCAGCACTATCCGGCCCAGCTGTCCGGCGGCATGCGCCAGCGTGCCGCGCTGCTGCGCACCATCAGCCAGCAATCCAGCATGCTGCTTCTCGACGAGCCCTTTGGTGCCCTCGACGCGCTCACCCGCGCCGGCATGCAGCGCTGGCTGCAATCCATGTGGGAACACCACAATTGGACCGCCCTTCTCATCACCCACGACGTTCGCGAGGCGGTTTTCCTCTCCGACCGCATCTATGTGCTGACCGCCCGCCCCGCCCGGGTGCTCACCGAAATTACCGTCCCCCTACCCCGCCCGCGCCGCGACCTGGCCTCGCCAGCGGCCAGCGCCATCGAGGCCAAGCTCTTGCAAACCCTACTCAATCCCGACCAAAGGACCTGACCATGCGCCACCTTCTCGTCGCCGCCCTCGCCACCTTGATGGTCAGTCCGGCCCTCGCCCAGACCGAGCCCGTCACCATCTCCCTGGATTGGACACCCAATACCAACCACATCGGCCTCTACGTCGCCCAGGCCAAGGGCTTCTACACCGATGCCGGCCTCGCCGTCGAAGTCCTGCCCTATAGCGACACCTCCGCCGGCACCCTGGTCGCCAACCACGTCGCCGATTTCGGCATCCTCGGCTCCCTCGGCCTCTTCACCCAACGCACTGCCGGCGCCGACCTCGTCGCCACTTATGCCCTGATGCAGACCGAGACCGGTCGGCTGGTTTTCAACGCCGACCGCGCCGATATCGAGTCACCCAAGGACCTGGATGGCCTGACCTATGGCGGCTTTGGCAGCGCCTGGGAGAACGCCTTGATCGGCACCATCATTCGCCATGACGGCGGCGAAGGCAGCTTCGAAACCGTCACCCTCGGCACCTCGGCTTACGAGGCTCTGGCCAATGGCGCCGTGGATTTCACTTTGGAAGTCTACACTTGGGAGGGGGTCAAGGCCGAACTGGAAGGCAAGGGCCAGCGCGCCTTCCGCTATGCCGATTTCGGCGTGCCCGACCAGCACACCAATTTCATTGGCTCCAGCCAGGCATATCTCGATGCCAACCCGCAAACCGCCGCCGCCTTCATCGCCGCCAGCAAGCGCGGCTACGCTTATGCCGTGGCCAATCCCGATGAAGCCGCAGATATCCTCATCGCCGCCAATAGCGATGTGCTGACCGATCGCGCCCTGATCCGCGCCTCGCTGCAGGCCCTGATCGATGGCCATTACCTGCAATCGGCCGACGGCGTCATCGGCACCATCGACCCTGCCAAGATGGATGCTATCGCCGATTACCTCTTCACCGCCGGAATTCTCCGCGACGGCAATGGTAATCCCGTCGCCACCCGCCCCGACATCGCCGCCTATTACACCAACGCCTTCCAGGGCGGCGCCCAATGACCGACACGCGCCGGCTGCACCTCAATGCCGTGATCTTTGGCCTCGGCAGCCACGAGGCCGGCTGGCGCATGCCGGAAAGCGATCCTCTTGCCTCGACCAGTCTCGACTACTGGATCGACATTGCCCTTCGGTCCGAGGCCGCCGGATTCGATGCCCTGTTCCTCGGCGATGTCCTCGCCCTGCAACAGGGCGCCGACCGTCACCTCTCCGACGCGATGGACCCCTTTGTCATCCTGTCGGCGCTCGCCGCCGTGACCAGCCGCATCGGCCTGATCGGCACTGCCTCGACCAGCTTCGACCACCCATTTCACCTTGCCCGCCGCTTCGCCTCGCTCGACCATATCAGCAAGGGCCGCGCCGGCTGGAATATCGTCACCTCCTCCAACGCACTCGAAGCCCAGAATTTCGGCCTCGACGCCATGCCCGAGCACGATGCCCGCTATCGCCGGGCCGCCGATGTCGTCGATGCCGCCATCGCGCTCTGGCAGAGTTGGGAACCCGATGCCCGCCATCCCGACAAGGCCTCAGGCTGCTATTTCGACCCGGCCAAGGTCCACGCCGTCAATCACCGCGGCGCCTATGGCGGCGCTGCCGGTCCCCTCAACGTGCCGCGCCCGCCCCAGGGCCGCCCGATCCTGGCGCAAGCCGGTGCCTCGGAAGCCGGCCGCGCCTTCGCCGCCCGCTATGCCGATATTGTCTTCACAGTCCAATCGACCTTATCGGAGGCGCAATCCTTCTATCGCGACATCAAATCGCGCGCAGCAGACGTCGGTCGCGATCCCGCCAAGGTTCTGATCTTCCCCGGCATAGTCCCGATTGCCGCGCCAAGTCAGGCCGAAGCGGAAGCTCGCCTCGCGCAGATGAACAGCTTCGCCGTCATCGAACATGTGCTGGCCAAACTCTCTGAGTTTCTCGGCGCCAACCTGAGCGGCGCAGAACTCGACGCACCGCTCCCCGCCGAAGTCGGCGCGGGCGTACCCAGTCAGTCCAGCCAAAGCCGGGTCGCGGTCCTGGTCGGTATCGCCCGCCGTGACAATCTCACCCTGCGCCAGTTGCTGCTGCGTCTGGCCAGCGGTCGCGGCCACCTCTTGGCAGTGGGGACCGGCTCAACCATTGCCGACACCATGCAGCATTGGTTCGAGCACGGCGCCGCCGATGGGTTCAATGTCATGGCGCCGGTGATGCCAGCCGACCTGCAAAGCTTCATCGACCACGTCCTGCCGATCCTGCAGCAGCGTAGCCTTGCCGCTCCATCCGTCGGCACCAATCTGCGCCAAAGGCTCGGTCTGGACTAGCTGATTGCCCCTGCCGCGATCTCCGCATTGCGGATGCAGGCGCTCCGATGCTCGGTGCCAACCGTTTCAAGCCCCGGCACCGCCCCCGCACACGCCTCGATGGCGAGCGGACAGCGCGTGCGGAACACGCAGCCGGAGGGTGGATTGGCCGGGCTCGGAATATCGCCGACCAGCACCTGCCGCTGGCTGGTCCGGCCGGGGATGGGCTCGGGAATGGCCGAGAGCAGCGCCCGCGTATAGGGATGGCGCGGATTGGCATAGAGCGTCTCCGCCGGCGCGATTTCCATGATCCGCCCGAGATAGAGCACGATCACCGTGTCACAGATATACTCGACCACCGCCAGGTCATGCGAGATGAACAGCATGGTCAGCCCAAGCCGCAATTGCAGATCGCGCAGCAGATTGATGATCTGTGCCTGGATCGAAACGTCGAGCGCCGATACCGGCTCGTCAGCGACGATCAGCTCCGGCTCCAGCGCCAGCGCCCGGGCAATGCCGATGCGCTGACGTTGGCCACCGGAAAACTCGTGGGCATAGCGATCAAACGCGTCGGCGGGCAGTTCCACTGCCGCCAGCGCCGCCTTGGCCCGGGCCACCCGCGTCTCGCGCGGCTCGACCCCCTGGATCTCCAGGCCTTCCATCAGGATCTGCCCGATGGTCATGCGCGGCGACAGGCTCGCAAACGGATCCTGGAAAATATACTGCATGCGCGAGCGCTGCTGGCGCAGTTCACGCGCCGACAACTTGGTCATGTCAACGCCATCGACCAGCACCGTGCCGGCCGTCGGCTCGACCAGCCGCAGTACCGAGCGGCCAATCGTGGTCTTCCCACTGCCCGACTCGCCGACGAGCCCCACCACCTTGCCGCGGGGCACCTCGAACGACACGTCTTCAATCGCCCGCACCACCGGACCGCGCGAAAACGCGGCAGGCTTGAAATGCTTGGTTAGCCCGGTGACGGACAGGAAGGGTTGTTCAGTCATCTCAAAGCTCCTGCCAGCGAATACAGCGGCTCAATTGCCCCTCACCGGCATCGACCAAGGCCGGCACCGCAACAGCGCAGGCGTCAATTGCATAGGGGCAGCGCGGTGCGAACGAACACCCCTGCGGCAGGTTGGCCAGGCTCGGCACCGAGCCGGCAATGGTCGGCAGCGGCGTTCCGGCCCGCTTCAGCGCCGTCGCTTCGCCCAGCCGCGGAACCGAACGCAACAGCCCCTTGGTATAGGGGTGGCGCGGATGGGCGAACACCTGGTCAACCGGCCCGGTCTCGACAATCCGTCCGGCATACATCACCGCAACGCGGTCAGCGATCTCGGCCACCACGCCCAGATTGTGCGTCACGAACAGCATCGCCATGCCACGCTCGGCCTGAACCTTGGCGAGGAGTTCGAGGATTTGCGCCTGGATGGTCACATCCAGCGCCGTCGTCGGCTCGTCGGCGATCAGCAATGCCGGATCGCAAGCCAGGGCCATGGCAATAGTGGCGCGCTGGCGCATGCCGCCCGAAAGCTCATGCGGATATTGCCTGGCCCGGCGCGCCGGATCGGGAATGCCGACATCGGCCAGCAGCTTGACCGCATCTTCGGCCGCCTGCTTGTGCGAGCGGCCGAGATGGATGCGGATCGGCTCGGCGATCTGCTCACCCACGGTATAAACCGGATTGAGGCTGGTCATCGGCTCCTGGAAGACCATGCCAATATCATTGCCACGGATACGGCGCAGGCTTTCACCATCCATCTGCGCGAGGTCATTGGTGACGCCGGACTTACCCCGGAACCGGATGGTTCCGCTGGCAATCCGGCCCACCTTCTTGGGCAACAGCCCCATGACCGAGAGGCTGGTAACCGACTTGCCCGAACCCGACTCGCCTACCAGCGCCACGGTTTCGCCGGGTGCGATGGACAGTTCCAGATCCGACACGGCCGCAATGTCGCGGCCGCCGATGCGGAACACCGTGCGCAGATCCTGGATATCGAGAATGGGTTCGGGCATCATTGCATTACCCCATCAGGCCGGCAGCGCGGACCAATTCGACAATCTTGGCCGTTTCGCCAGCATCCAGCCGACGCTGTGGCCGGGCCATGATATTGGTCTCGATAATGCCAAGCTGCTGCATCGCGGTCTTGAACGAGCCGACACCGGCCGAACCGGGGCTGACGCGCGGCAGCGCCACCCAGACCATTTCGAACAGCTTGCAGAGACGCTCCTGCTCGGCACGGGCCGCAACCCAGTCACCGGCCTGCGCATGGTTCCACAGCCGCACATAGCCATGCGGATCGACATTGGCGAGGCCGGGCACGACGCCATGGGCGCCCATCTGCAAGGCGGTGTCGACGACGATTTCCGAGCCGGTCATCAGGAAGAAATCGGGCAGATCGGCCAGGTCCTGCAGGCAGAAACGGAAATTGCCGTCATCGCCGCTGGAATCCTTGAGCCCGGCAATTGTGCCTTCGCGCGCCAGGGTCACCGTGGTCTTGCGATCCAGCTTGATGTTGACGCAGACCGGAATGTCATAGGCAATTACCGGCACGTCGATGGCTTCACGCACATAGCGGAAGTGGTCGATCACCTCGCCCTGGCTGGTGCGCGCATAGAAGGGCGCAGTCACCACCACGGCATCGACACCCAGCTCGGCCGCCGCCTTGGAATGGGCAATCACCCGGTCGGTGGTCGGATCGATGGTGCCGGCCAGCACGGGCACGCGGCCATTGGCGATCTTGATCGTGTGTTCGATGATCTTGCGACGGGTCGCGTCATCATGGAACACCACTTCGCCGCTCGAGCCGAGCACGAACAGGCCATGCACACCGCCATCGACCAGGTTCTCGACCACGCGGGTCAGCGAGGCATAATCGACTTCGTAGTTTTCGGTCAGCGGAGTGACGACGGGAGGAACGACGCCTTTAAAGGTAGTCATAGTTTTCGCCTGTTGGTTTCTAATCAGTTGAGGTCGGATCGTGGGTCAAAGGCATCGCGCAGCCCATCACCCAGGAAATTGATTGCCAGCACCGTCAGCACCAGGGCTCCACCGGGGAACATCCACTGCCAGACATATTGTTCGAGCACGATGGTGGAGCGGGCGGCGTTGAGCATGTTGCCCCAGCTCGCTTCCGGCGGGGCAATGCCCAGCCCGAGGAACGAGAGCCCGGCTTCGAGCAGGATCGCATTGGCGATCTGGAGCGTCGCGTAGACGACCAGGATGTCGATGCAATTGGGCAGGCCATGGCGGAACAGCAGGTGCGGCATCGAAGCGCCCATACCGCGGGCCGCCACCACGAAATCGCGCTCACGCAATTCCATCAGCCGGGCGCGCACCATGCGCGACAGCACCGGCCAGGACAGCAGCGAAATGACCACGATGGTGGGCATCACCCCGGTACCGGCAATAGAGGCAAGCACCAGCAGGAAAATCACCGGCGGCAGCGTCATCGCCAGATCGACAAGGCGCATCACGCCATTATCGACGACCTTGCCGCCAAAGCTGGCAATGGCCCCCACCAGAAACCCGATGACGATGGAAATCGCCACAGAGACGATCGCCACGGTCAGCGAAATGCGGCCACCCTGCAGCAGACGCGCCAGGATATCGCGGCCGACGCCATCCGTGCCGAACCAATGGACGGCGCCCGGCGCCTGGTTGAGGGCGCGCAGATCGATATCGTTGGGCGCATAGGGCCACCATAGCGGATAGCTGCTCACCGCGATCAGGATCGGCACGAGGATTGCCAGACCGGCGAGCGCCGCGCCATTGCTGCGGAACCGCTCCCAGGCGCGCAGCCAGGGACCCTTGCTGGTCTTGCGGGGTGTTGCGACACGTGTTGCTGCGCTCATCTCAGGCCACCTGGATGCGCGGATCGACCGCGGCGTATGTGATATCGGTCAACAGGTTGACCACGATGACGCAGGCGCCGATCACCAGCGTTGCGCCCATGATGACGGGGTAGTCGCGGGTCTCCACCGCGTTGACCAGCAGCAGGCCCATGCCCGGCCAGTTGAAGACGCTCTCGATAAAGATGGCGCCGCCCACGGCGATGCCGATGGTCGAGCCGATCAGCGTGATCACCGGCAGCAGCGCATTGCGCACCGCATGCTTGACGATGACGAAGAACTCCCGAACGCCCTTGGCCCGCGCGGTCCGCACGTAATCCTGATTGAGCACCTCCAGCAGCGAGGCGCGCATATAGCGCATGATCAGTGCCGCATGACCGATGGACAGCAGGCAGGCCGGCAGGATCAGATGGGCCAGCAGATCAGACATCGAGAAGCCCATGCCCGGCGTCAGCATGCCGCCCGATGGCGCCCAGCGCAGTTGCACCGAGAAGAAATAGAGACCAAGCAGGGCCGTCAGAAATGCCGGGCTGGAGATACCGATAAAGGCGACGACCGAAAAACCGATATCGGTCGGCGAATTGCGCCGCACGGCGCTGATGATGCCGCCGGCAACACCAACGACGATGGCGATGATCAGGCCCGCCGCCATCAGCAGCAGGGTTGGTCCGATGCGCTCCATCACCAATGGCAGCACCGGCACGCCGACCCGCTGGATCGAGTAACCGAGATCACCGGTAATGGCGGTTCGCAACCAGCCAAAATACTGCACCGGCAGCGGCGCATCGAGGCCAAGCCGTTCGCGCAGCGCCTGCATCGCCTCGGGCGATAGTGGCGAGGTCGGATTGACATAGGCATCGATCGGATCGCCTGGTGCCAGCCGCAAGAGGATGAACACCAGCACGCTCAAGGCAAGCAGCATCACGAGGCCGATAGCCAAACGTCGGGTAATGAAAGTCGTCATGGCATCACCGAAGCGTGTTGGGAGAACGGGGCGGCACGGTGCGCCGCCCCAGAAGCGCGAAGTTCAGGCGATTGGGCCTATTCCGACTTGGCCCACTTTTCCGGGTGCGAAGCGAAGGGGCCGCCAGCTGGAGCCGGGGTCCAGACGAAGTCCACCAGATCATTGGAGGCAACGCCATAGCGGTTCGCCACCCACATGGTTGCCCATGGCAGTTCTTCATTCATCACGCGACACACATTCTGCCAGCGCGCATCGGCCTGGGCCGCATCGGTTTCGCCAAGCGCCGCGTCAAACGCCGCACTGAGCGGCCGGCTCTGCACGCGCATGATATTGGCGCCGTTCGGCGGTAGCTGGGACTCGTTGAGACCCACATTGATGCCGGCCGGGTTCGGACCATTCTGCAGGCCCGCATAGACCAGCGGGAACGCGTTCCAGTCCGGATTGCCTTCCTTGTAGACGATGCCGTTATAGGTCGGGGTATCGACCACGCGCGGCACCACATTGATGCCGACCTGCGCCAGCATCGCCTGGGCCGCAGCCATAACATTGGCCGCCAGTGGCGTGTTGTAATAGGTCAGCCAGGTGATCGGCTTGTCGCCGTTGATCTCAGCCCAGCCGGCTTCGGCCAGCAGCGCGCGGGCCTTTTCCGGATCATAGGCATAAGGCTCGATATCGGATGGCACCAGCTGCGGCGCGATATAGCCGCAATTGGCAGCCGTCGCCGCGCCACCATAGAGGCTCTCGATGATTGCATCGCGATCGATGGCATACATGAAGGCCTGACGGACCCGCACATCATCCCAGAGGTCGACCATGTGGTTGAAGCCGACATAGTTGACGACGAAGGACGCGCCCTCGATCACCCGGAAATCGGCACTGCCGTCAAAGGTCTTGGCGTCATCGGACTCCACATAGGTGAAGTCGATTTCGCCGGCGCGCAGCGCCGAGACGGCCGCAGCCGAATTGTCGAAATAGCGGTTGATGACGCGGTCGGTGACCGGACGGCCGAGGCGGTAGTCTTCGTCGGCGGCCAGTTCGACATACTGGTCGGTCACATACTGGGTGAACTTGAACGGACCGGTACCGATGGGGCTGGTTGCCCACCAGGTGCTGGTCGCGATGGCTTCCGGCGCAATATCGGCCAGCGCATGCTGGGGCAGGATCATCACCTGCGACAGCGTCGATAGCAGACCGCTGTCGGGCGCAGAGAGCTTCAGGACCACCGTGCGGTCATCGGGCGCCTCAATCGAGGAGATCGAGTTCAGACGCGCCGAAAACACGCTGCCGGTCGCTGCATTCTTGGCCAGTTCGAGCGTGAACTTGACGTCGGCCGAGGTAAAAGCCTCGCCGTCATGCCAGGTTTCTTCGGCCAGCGTGAAGGTGATCTCGCGCAGGTCCTCGCTGACAGTCCACTCGCTGGCGAGCGAGCCCTGCAGCGCGGTCAATTCCGCATTGTAGATGACCAGGGGTTCGAAATAGACACTGAGCCAGGTCAGGCCGCCGGTCGCTGCCAGCGGATTGAAATTGCCCTGGAAACCACCGGGACCGACGTCGAAACCGCCAGTGATGGTCGACTGCGCCTGCGCAATGGCCGGCATGGTCAGCGCCGTAGCGCCAAGCAGGGCCGCAATTGCGACCGAGCGGGTAATAGCCTTCAGTGTCATGGGTAGTTCCTCCCCTGTTATGTCTGAATGGTCTGCTTGTTCTTCTCGATGACCTGCATGATGCCCTGGTAATGCTCGTCCAGGCGCGTGCGGGCCTTCTCGACATCGCGGGCGACAATCGCCTCGACGATTTCATGGTGATCGCGCCAGGTTGCCAGCGGATCGGAATTTGTCAGGTTGGCAAAGTCGGACGCCTTGTAGAAGGCACCCCAGAACACTTCGATCAGTCCGGCGAGCATGCGATTGTTGTGGCAGCGGAACAGCAACCGGTGAAACTGCTCGTCTTCTTCGGCAAAGCTTTCATTGCGCTCGGCACGCTCGCGCATCCGCTCGGTCACCGCCCGCAGCTCGGCAACGTCCTCTTCCGAGATCAGATCAATGGTCTTGCCGATCAGGCCGGTTTCGAGAACGCGGCGAATTTCGCGCAACTCCTCGACATCCCGCAAACTGTCACCCAACCCATAGGCCAGATTGTCGAGCAGCGGCTGGAACGAGAATTCCTTGACGAACACCCCGATGCCACGGCGCGTCTCAAGGATACCCAGAGACTCAAGCGCCTTGATGGCCTCACGCACCGAATTGCGCCCCACACCCAATTGCTGGGCCAGGAAGGTCTCGGGCGGTAGCGGATTGCCGGCACGCAGGCCATTGTCCTCGATATAGCCGCGAAGGCTTTCCTGCACGGTGACATGCAGCGAAGGCGGTCGGCTCAGCGGCTTTATCGACTTCATTGTGGCCATTCCGGGTCTCCTGCTGATTGGGTTCTGGCGCGAAGCCATATCACCGTTCAGCTGTCCAGGCGACTTGTGGTATAGCGACTTGTAGGATATCCTGCAAGTCAATAAACGGACAAGTGGACAACCTATGCGAATAGCCCTCCTTGGCGTCAGCCACTGGCACGCGCAAATGCATGCCGATGCAGCACTATTTTCCGGCGCCCAGCTTTGCGCTGCATGGGACAAAGACCCCGGCATCGCCGCGAGCTTCGCCGCGCGCCATGCCATCCCGGCCAAGGAAACGCTGGCAGCAGCTTTGGCGAGCGACCCTCATCTTTGCGTGGTCATGGGCCATCCCCTTGATGTCCCGGCCCTGGCGCGGGCGGTCATCGAGGCTGGCATTCCAATGGTTTTGGAAAAACCAGCAGCTTGCAGCACTGCGCAGCTGCAAACGATTGCAACAGCAGCAAAACAGCACTCTGCTTTCGTCGCCGTGCCCTTGGCCAATCGCTTCAGTCCCGCGCTTCGCCATCAGGCCGCAACCGGCCACCGCATAGCCCACGCCCAGTTCCGCATCATCAACGGCCCGCCGCAGCGCTATCGCGACGACGGCGTTGGCTGGGTCCTTGATCCCGCCATCGGCGGCGGCGGTGCCCTGCGCAATCTCGGCATTCACGGCATCGACTGCGCGCTGAGCCTGGCGAAAGGCGCGGTCAAGCTGGAGGCGGCCCATATCGGCAAGCGCCTCTACGCAGATGAAGCCGTCGAAGACCATGCCATCGTCACCTTGAGCGATTCATCCGGCGCCCTCTTCACAATCGAGGCCGGCTATACCTTCCCCAGCATGGCGGCTGGCGGCGACTTCCAATGGCGGATCGCCAGCGCGGGCGACTATGCGATCGACAATGGCGACGATGCGGTTCTGTTCACCCCGACCGGACGCACCAGCCTTGCTCCCCTCCCCGCAGCCGAGCGCTATCGCGCCTTCATGGCCGACACGCTCGCCCGGCTGGAGAGCGGCCAGCCGCCGCTGGTCGGACTGGCCGACTACGTTGCCGCCATGGACATCATCGATCAGGCCTATGCAGGAGCACGTTCATGACCGGTATCGGCATCATTGGCGCCGGCCACTTCGGCGCCGTCCACGCCCGTGCCCTGGGCGGCCTGCCCGGCGCGACCCTCGTCGCCGCCTGCCGCAATGACGCTGACGGGATCGCCGCTTTTGTGGCCGAGCATGGTGGCACGCCCTACACCGACTGGCGTGCACTGCTCGATGACCCGGCGGTGGACGCGGTGGTCATCGCCACGCCCCACCATCTGCATCGCGACGTCACGCTGGCCGCGCTCGCTGCCGGCAAGCATGTGCTGCTGGAAAAGCCCATGGCCTCCACGCTGGCCGAATGCGACACCATCATCGCCGGCGCTGCGCACAGCGCGGCCAAGCTGATGATCGGCCACGTCACCCGCTATTTCCTGCCCATGCAGGCCGCAACCGATTTTCTCGCCACCGGCGTCATCGGCCGGCCGATAACCGGCACCAGCGCCTTCATCAAGCTCTGGATGGAATCCAACCGCCAACCCTGGCACCTGCAGAAATCCGCAGGCGGGGGCATGCTGATGACGGCCGGCATTCACGCGCTCGACCGCCTGGTTTACCTGATGGGTGGCCAGGTTGCCGCAGTCAGCGCCATGATGGGGGCCGCCTTCCACCAGCAGGAGGCCGACGATATTGCGCTGATCAATCTTCGCTTCGCCGATGGCCGCTTCGGCCATGTCGGCAGCATCGGCTATCGCAACGGCGCGGTCACATCCGCCCTGCAACTGGTCTGCGAGAATGGCGTGCTGGACATCGACCTCAATGGTCGGCTACGCGTCGGCCAGGATGGCGCCTGGCGCGAATTGGACATTGCCGCCGAGGCCGATCCGATGATCGGCGCCGTACGCCGGCAATGGCAGGCCTTCCTCGCCAGCGTCAGCGCGGGCACGCCTGTCCCGATCGACAGTGCCTATGCACGTCAACTCGTTGCCATCATCGAAGCGAGCGCCCTGGCAGAGCAGGACCGCCGCGAAATCACCATTCATAAGGACCTGACATGACCGTGTCTTTGCTGGAACGCCTCGAAGGCGGGTTGATCGTATCCTGCCAGCCAGTGGATGACGGTCCGCTCGACACGGTCGAGGCAATCGTTGCCTTCGCTCTTGCCGCGCGCGACGGCGGAGCCCGCGCGCTGCGCATCGAAGGTGCGGTCAATGTGGCGGCCGTGGCCAAGGCCTGTGACCTGCCCATAGTCGGCATCGTCAAGCGCGACCTCGACGGGTTCCCGGTCCGCATCACGCCCTATCTCGATGATGTCAATGATCTCGCTGACGCCGGCGCACACATCATTGCCGTCGACGCTACCGACCGGCCCCATCCTGTTTCGGTGCCCGCATTGCTGGCTGCGATCCATGCCCGCGGCCGTCTCGCCATGGCCGACCTGGCCGATATTTCCGAGGCCACGCACGCCAAGGCGCTGGGCTTCGACATCATCGGCACCACCATGTCCGGCTATACCGGCGGCCCCATCCCCAGGGAGCCCGACCTCGAATTCCTCGCCGCCTGCCGCACGCTGGGCGGTACGGTGGTCGCTGAGGGGCGCTATAATACGCCTGCCGCCGCGGCCGCCGCGATGCGCGCCGGGGCGAGTGCCGTCTGCGTCGGCTCGGCCATTACCCGCACCGAGCATGTGACAGGCTGGTTCAGGTCTGCGGTCGACGGCGCCGCCGCCAGCCGCGATGAAACTGTCCTCGCGCTCGATATCGGCGGCACCAAGACCCTGGCCGCACTGGTGCGCGATGGCATCGTGCTTGACCGCCGCACGCTGCCCACCCCCGGCGCTGTCGCAACCCCCGAATGGTTCGACAGCATTGCCGGGCTCGTGGCTGGATGGGAGGGTAGATATCGCCGCGTCGGCGCCGCGGTGACCGGCGTCATTGATGACGGCCACTGGTTCGCCCTCAATCCAACCACGCTGTCCATTCCCGAGCGCACGCCGCTGGTGGCTGAACTCGAACGCCGCCTGGCTGTCCCGACCGTAGCCCTCAACGACGCGCAGGCCGCGGCCTGGGGCGAGTTCAGTCGAGGTGCTGGCATCGGCAGGGACATGGCCTTCGTCACCGTGTCGTCGGGCATTGGGGGTGGCGCCGTGCTGAATGGCCGCCTGATCACCGGCGCCCGCGGCCTGGCCGGCAGCCTCGGCCAGATCCAGGGCAGTCCAGCGGCCCCTCGGCTCGAAAGCCGCGCCTCAGGCTTTGCCATCGCGGCAGCCGCCGGGGCTGCCGGTCATCCCGCCGACACCAGAGCCGTGTTTGCCGCTGCCGACGCGGGGGAAAGCTGGGCCACCGGCATCCTGCATGCCGCTGCGGCAGACCTTGCCATCGGCCTGTGCGACCTGCAGCGCATGCTTGATCCGGCATTGGTCGTGCTCGGCGGTGGCATTGGCTTGCTGCCGGCCTTCCGCGCCGTTCTTGACCAGGAACTGGCCGGGTTGCCGTCGCGCCTGCGCCCGGCTGTCGTTCCCGCGCAACTGGGCGCCGACGCCGGCATTATCGGCGTTGCCGACTTCGTCTGCGCGCCGGCATAATCAGCGCTGGCCCTGTTCGGTATAATCGGGATCGGCCGAGGGCGGCACATTGCCGTTGCGCTCGGTCCGGTCCCGATAGAGGGCTGCGCGGGCCAGCAGCATGAGGGTGACTGGCGTCGTCACCGAGACGAAGACGAAGACCAGCACTTCATGCACGGCGAGGCGCTGATTGGTCACCGTGAAGTAAACGACGGAGCCCAGCAGCAGAAAGATGGTGCCAAAGCTGGTGCCCAGCGTCGGCGCGTGGATGCGGTGGTAGAAGGTCTCCAGTCTGGCCAGCCCGATGCAACCAACCAGCGTCAGCAGCGCACCGGCCAACACGAGTACCGATACCAAAATCGCCGCCCAGACGGGGGTATCGACCGTTTCAATCATTCGATGACCTCGCCGCGCATGAGGAACTTGGCCAGCGCCACCGTGCCGACAAATCCAAGCAGGCCGATGATCAGTGCCACCTCGAAATACACCGTCGTGCCGGTGCGGATGCCGAACGCCACCAGCATCAGCATCGCACAGACATAAAGGGCATCGAGTGCAAGGATACGATCCTGCGCCCGTGGACCCAGGATCATCCGATAGACAGTGGCCACCATCGCCAGCGCCAGGAACACCTGCGCCACCGAGATCGACCAGAACAGGATGGTCGCGCTCATTGGAAAATCTCCAGCAACAAGGCTTCGTAGCGGTTCTTGAGTGTGTCGATCCAGGTCGCTTCGTCGACCAGATCAAGCACGTGGATCAAGACGGTGTTGTTGCGCGCGTCATATTCAAGCCAGGCACTCCCCGGCGTTGCCGTCACGATGCAGGCGAGGATAGCTAGGGCAAACCGATCGGTCAGCAACAGCGGCACCGTGAGGAAACCATCCGTCTGGCCACGCTGCCTGCCTTCGAAGATGATGCGGGTGACCGCGATGTTGGAGCGCGCAATATCGACCGTGACCAGCCCGATCAGTTTGATGATCTTGCCGATATGGCGGATTTTGGGGCGCTCTGGCTGCAGCGCTGCCATTGCCCGGCTGGCCGCGAGAGCGATGCCGGCGCCGAGCAATATCTGTCCGGGGGCAATGGATTGCTGCAACAGCAGCCACATTGCCAGCAGTGCCAGGGCGAGCAGCGGATGGGGCAGAATATGTCTCATGGTGACACCACCTCGACCACCAGCGGCGCGTTCAGCACATCAGCGATATAGCCCGCGGGCATATGCAGCGCTGCCGCCGCTTCATCCATATAGCCCATGACGGGACCGGCCATGACGCTCATGGCGATGCAGAGGCCCAGCAGAACCAGCACCGGCGCGATCTCGATCACCCGAACCGGGGCAGGCCGATCCGACATGGTCATCCAGAACGTGTTGATGCCGGTACGGGTCAGCGCGATCAACGCCGCAAAACCCGAGAAGATCAGAAGCCCGATCAGCCACCAGGTCGACGCCACCACCGCGCCAGCCTCGATCAGCCCATCCGGGTTGAGCATGGCCGACAGCATGGTGAACTTGGCCAGAAACCCCGACAGCGGCGGCAGGCCCGCCAGCAGCAGAACACAGATACCGAAACTGATGCTGAGCACGGCCAGGGCGCCGGGAATGACGACGCCGACATCCTCGACCTCGTCCATCTCCTCATCTTCCTCGCCATAGGCTTCCATGGTCACCGCAAGCACGTCGGCGCCTTCGATACGGATGCGCTCGAGCAGTTCGACAAGCAGGAAGAATGCACTGATCGCCAGTGTCGAAGATACGAGATAAAACAGAGCACCCGCAGTTACCCCGACATTGCCGAACGCGGTGGCTGCCAGCAGCGTGCCCGAAGAGACCAGCACGCAATAGCCCGCCAGCCTCGCTGTCGACTGCGAGGCCAGCACGCCCACCGCCCCAAATGCGATGGTTGCCATGCCGCCATAGAGCAGGAAATCATGCCCGAACCCAGCCGATGCCCCCGAGCCCTCGCCAAAGATCAGCAGCGACAGGCGCAGCACCGCATAGACGCCAACCTTGGTCATGATGGCAAACAGCGCCGCCACCGGCGCGCTTGCCGCCGCATAAGTCGTGGGCAGCCAGAAGCCCAGGGGCCACATACCCGCCTTGACCAGAAACGCCACGCCCAGAATCGCCGCACCGGCCTCGAGCAGGCCGCGATCGCTGGCAGCAATCAGCGGCACGCGCGCCGCCAGATCAGCCATGTTGAGTGTGCCAGCCACGCCATAGATCAGCGCCGCACCAATGAGAAAGAGCGACGACGCCGCCAGGTTCACTGCGACATAGTGCAGTCCCGCCTTGACGCGGGTCAGGCCCGTACCATGCAGCGCCAGCCCATAGGACGCCGCCAGCATCACTTCGAAGAACACGAAGAGATTGAACAGATCGCCGGTCAGGAACGCTCCGTTCAGCCCCATCAGCAGGAACTGGAACAGGCTGTGGAAGCTCGGGCCAGCGGCGTGCCAGCGGGCCAGTGAATAGACCAGCGCACAAATGCCCAGCACCGCAGTCAGCAGCACCATCATCGCCGCCAGTCGATCTGCAACCAGCACGATGCCGAACGGCACCGGCCAGTTGCCCAGCGGATATGTTGCAGTGGCCCCCGTGGTTGCATCCACCCCGGCGGCCTTGATCACCAGCAGGACCGCGAACACCACCAGCAGCGCAGTAGCCCCGAAATTGATGATCGCCTTGGCGGTGCGCAGCCGGTCGTCGAAGAACAGCATGATGGCGCCGGCTGCCATGGGCAACACGATCGGCAGGATGACCAGATGGTCGAGCAATCCACCCATGCTAGTGCTCCCGTCCATCGACATGGTCGGTGCCGGTCAGGCCACGCGCGGCCAGCAGCACCACCAGGAACAGTGCCGTCATGGCAAAGCCGATGACGATCGCGGTCAGCACCAGCGCTTGCGGCACCGGGTCGGTATAGTGCGAAATGTCGGCGGAGCCGCCATCCAGCACGGGCGCCGCATCGAGACGCAGCCGACCCATACCGAAGATGAAGAGATTGACCGCATAGGACAGCAGGCACAGCCCGATGATCACCTGGAAGGTCCGCGGTCGCAGCAACAAGAAGACCCCGCAAGTGGTCAACACGCCAATGCCGATGGCAACAATCAATTCCATCAGCGTGCCTCCCCGCTTGTCGGGGTGCCCGTTTCAGCCACTGGCACGGCCGGCGCGGACCGGCGCGACGCCTTTGGAGCGCGAACCGATTGGTGCGCCAGCGCGATGAGGATGAGCACCGTTGCCCCCACCACCAGCACGAAAACGCCGAAATCGAATATCAGGGCGCTCGCCATGGGCACCCGACCGATGATCGGCAGATCGGCATATTGGAACGCCGTGGTCAGGAACGGGTAGCCGAAAATCCAGGAGCCCAGCCCGGTGGCCAGCGCCAGCAGCAACCCGGTTCCGATCCACATGACCGGCAGGATGCGCAGGCGATCTTCGACCCAGCGCGTGCCCCCGGCCATGTATTGCAGGATGAAGGCAATCGACATGATGATACCGGCAGCAAATCCGCCGCCCGGCTGATCATGTCCGCGCAGGAAGATATGCAGTGCCAGCACGATGATCACCGGGAACAGCCATTGCATGATCACGGCCGGGATCATCAGGTATTGATTGATGGTATCGCCCCTGTTGCGGTCAGGCCGTTCATCGTCAAAAGCATTCTGGATGCGCTGCTGCTCGGGCTTCTCGATGGATTCGCTGGCCGGCCGGAAGCGACGCAGCAGGGCGAACACCGTCAGGGCCACAATGCCCAGCACGGTAATTTCGCCCATCGTATCGAAGCCACGGAAGTCCACCAGCATGACGTTGACGACATTGGTGCCGCCACCGAGCTTATAGGCGTTTTCGAGGAAATAGCTGGAAATGCCCTCCGGGCTCTGCCGCGTCATCACCGCATAGGCAATCAGCGCCATGCCGGCACCGGCCGCAAGCGCCAGGCCGAGATCGCGATAACGGCGGCCGCGCGCCCGCACCACATTGGTGTCATCCTCGAGCAGTTGCACGCGCTTGGGCAGCCAGCGCATCCCCAGGAGGATCAGCACGGTCGTCACGATCTCGACCAGCAATTGGGTGACCGCCAGGTCAGGCGCCGAAAACCAGACAAAGGTGATGCAGGTCACCAGACCGGCGCCGCTCATCAGCACCAGCGACACCAGCCGATGGAACTTGGCCTGGTGCGCGGCCGCGATGGCGCAGGCAATGCCGATCAGCCAGATGATGGCAAAGGCCGGATCGAAGCCATTGAGCGACAAGTGCATCGGCCCCATCCGCCCCACCAGAACCAGGGCCGCCGCACCAACGGCTACGGCGACCAGCAGGAACAATTGCGGCTGCAGACGGCGGGTGCCGAAACGTTTTTCCAGCAGCTTTGCCCATTTCCACGAGATCGACACCAGCACGCGCTCGAAAATGCGCTGGCCCTTGAGGTTGCGGATCAAGGGCGGCCCTTCAATGCCGCGCTGCAGGTAGCCGTACAGCGCCCAGTACAGCAACCCGCCGCCCACCAGCGCAATTGCGCTCATGGCCAGCGGCAGGTTGAACCCATGCCAGACCGACAGGCTGTAATAGGGGGTATCGGGACCCGTCACGGAAACGACGGCAGCCGCGAGGAATGGTCCGATGGTAATGCCTGGAATGATGCCGACGATGAGGCAGAGCAGCACCAGCACCTCGATCGGCCGACGCATCAGGGCCGGTGGTTCGTGCGGCACCCGGTCCAGTTCTGTCGGCGGCGGCCCGAAAAACACGCCATGCACGAAGCGGAGCGAATAGGCCACGCTGAACATGCCGGCGACGGTCGCTCCGATCGGCAGGGCCAGATTGACGAAGGTATTTGGGTCACGCAACGCCGTCTCGGTGAAGAACATCTCCTTGGAGATAAACCCATTGAGCAGCGGCACGCCGGCCATCGCCGCACTGGCAACCATGGCCAGCGTTGCCGTGAACGGCATGAAGCGGAACAGCCCGCTCAGTTTTCGGATGTCACGCGTCCCCGTCTCATGGTCGATGATGCCGGCGGCCATGAACAGCGATGCCTTGAACGTCGCGTGATTGGCGATATGGAAGATCGCCGCCACGGTCGCTAACGGGCTGCTCATCCCCAGCAGTGTGGTGATCAGGCCCAGATGACTGATGGTCGAATAGGCCAGCAGGCCCTTGAGGTCGGTCTGGAAGATCGCCGCATAGGCGCCCAGCATCAGCGTGGTCAGCCCGGCAAAGGTGACGATCCAGAACCAGGCATCGGTGCCGGCCATCACCGGCCAGAACCGCACCAGCAGGAACACGCCCGCCTTCACCATGGTGGCCGAGTGCAGATAGGCCGAAACCGGGGTCGGCGCCGCCATGGCATGGGGTAGCCAGAACTGGAACGGGAATTGCGCGCTCTTGGTCAGCGCCCCCAGAAGCACCAGCAACAGCGCCGGAATATAGAGCGGGCTCTCGCGGATCAGGTCGCCCGAAGCCAGCACCACGTCGAGGTCATAGCTGCCGACGATCTTGCCGATGATCAGCATGCCCACCAGCAGGCCCAGACCGCCAAGCCCAGTGACGATCAAGGCCATGCGCGCGCCATCGCGGGCCGCCGCCTTATGGAACCAATAGCCGATCAACAGGAACGAGGTGACGCTGGTCAATTCCCAGAAGATGACCAGCTGGATGATATTGCCCGAAATCACCATGCCGAGCATGGAGCCCATAAAGGCCAGGAAGAACGCGAAGAACCGCGGCACCGGATCTTTGGGCGACATGTAATAGCGCGCATAGAGCACGACCAGCAAACCCACCCCGGTTACGAGGAGACAGAAGAGCCAGGCAAACCCGTCCAGACGGAAGATGAGATCGAGGCCCAGAGTGGGCAGCCACGGCACTTCGAAACGCACCACTTGACCATTGGTGATCTGGGGAAAGAACCAGATCGTTACCGCCAATCCGAACACTGCCACGCCGCCGGCCAGCCAGGCCTCGGCATTGCGGGCATTGGAAGGCAATATGGCAGCCACAAGACTGGCCAAAAATGGCAACAGTACAATGAGCACTAGCAAATTTGGCGACGTCATCTGCGCGGGGGCAACCTCTATGCGGGGGGCAGGAAAGTCGCATCCAGAAAGTCAGCGACCACTGCTTTCTCAGCCATACCTACCGCTAAATCAACCCTGCTATTGGGCAAACTTCCCGTTATCTGATCTCGATGGCGCTTCAAGCACTTGATCCCTGGCAGTAGCGCCTTCAAGCCTTGCCGGTACCATACCCGCCGATGGTCGATCCAGCAGGCTCCACCACTTGCCGACGGCACTCCCGAGCTGCGGGCATTACCGTCCGCAGCTTTGGTCGATTGGCCGCAGGTAAAGGCCATGGTTATGGCGCCCCCCCCTGAAGCAATCGCTCGGTGCTCGGGCGGGTAAGCGGCCAGCAGCACGTATTACACGGACCCCCCGGTTGCGGTTCACGAACTTGCCGCTACACTGCGCCCAGTTCTGCCTGAGAGGCCTGCAATGTCCCTGCCCTTCAAGTCGCACCGTACGACGCTGTCCCTACTGCTGCTGGTTGGCGCCATCACCCCGGCGCTGGCCCAGCCAGCGGCGATCCATCTTGGTGCTGCGCCCAATCAGGACGTGCTCACCCTGCCGCCCGACAGCATCGACGCAGCCCTGGCTGACCTACCCGACCATATCAGCGCGGTGATGGCGCGCAGCGGCGCACCGGGTGTTGCGGTCGCGGTCGTGCATGGCGGCGAGACCATCTATGCCCAGGGCTTTGGCGTGCGCGAACGTGGTAAAGACGCGCTCATCGACGCCGATACCGTGTTCCAGATCGCCTCGGTTTCCAAACCCCTTGCGGCGACCGTCGCTGCAATCCAGGTCGCGGCCGGCATTGTCGACTGGGATGACCTGGCCCAGCAATACCTGCCCGATCTGGCGCTCGGCGACCCTGCCGTTTCGGCCATGACGACGATCGGCGATCTCTATGCCCATCGCACCGGCCTGCCGATGGCAGCCGGCGACGATCTTGAGGATTTTGGTTTCAGCCGCGATGACATCGTCGCAAGGCTGCGCCATCTGCCGCTCGACGCGTTCCGCACCTCTTACCACTATGCCAATTTCGGGATTACCACCGGCGCCGAAGCCGTTGCCGCCGCTTCCGGCCTGCCCTGGGAAGACTTGGCGGAACAGGCGCTTTATCAGCCGCTGGGCATGACCGCGACCAGTTCGCGCTATGCCGACTTCCTCGCCCGCGACAACCGCGCCGCCCTGCACGTGCTGCAGGACGGCACGTTCCAGCCGCTGTATCAGCGCGATGCCGATGCCCAGTCCCCCGCTGGCGGGGTTTCCTCAAGCGTCAACGACCTGGCCAAGTGGCTGCAGCTCCTCCTGGCCATGGGCGAGCATGACGGCGGCGCCTTGTTCACCCCCCAGGCCATGTTGCCGGCGCTGTCACCGCAGGCTTTCAGCGGCAGGCCGCATGCAGTCGATGCCCGGCCCGGCTTTTATGGTTATGGCTTCAATGTGGGGGTCAACACGAGCGGGCGAACTGCCTTCAATCATTCCGGCGCCTTCACGCTGGGGGCCGGCACCCATATCCAGTTCATTCCCTCGGCCGACATTGCCATCGTGGTGCTGACCAATGGCGGCCCCATCGGCCTTGCCGAGGGCATCGCCTTCCAGTTCATGGATATCGTGCAATATGGCAGCCCGACGCGCGACTGGTTCGCCGCTTTCAATGGGGTGATGGCCCATTACTACGATCCTGTCGGCGACCTTGCCGGGCAGAAGCCACCCGCCGATCCTGCCCCGGCCCAAGCGCTTGCCGACTATGCCGGCAGCTATGCCAATGACTATTTCGGTCCCATCCTCATCACCGCTGACGCCGACGGATTGCAGCTGAGCATTGGCCCGCGCGGCGACAGCTTCCGGCTCCAGCACTGGCAGGGCGACGTCTTTGCCATGACCCCGTCCAGCGAAAATGCGCCCAAGGACTCACGCTCCTCGGTGATTTTCGATCGCGCCGCCGGCACCGTCCATATCGACTATCTCGACGCCAACGGCCTCGCGACCTGGACGCGTTAGGATGCGGCCAGACCCGACAGACCGCTGCCCAGCACGCTCATTCCCAGAATGGCGAAAATGACCATCAGGATGACGTTGTTATTGGCCAGCATGAACTGCTTGACGCCCTCGAGCTGAGCCGTGACGCCTTGACCGCCAAAAGCGTGCACCAGGGCCACGGCCAGTACCGAGCCTGAGCTGAGAAGCACGAAAACCAGCACATCGACGCCGATTGCGGCAATTGACAGCGACACCTCGGCCAGCGGCGACATTGCTGCCAGAGTGAAGGCGAAGTGCTTGGGATTGACCAGCGCCACCGTGACACCCAGCCGCAATGCCTTGGCGCCATCGACGTCGCTGAAAGTGTCGATCCATTTCGGCACCACCGGTTTATCACCGCCGCGCGGCCGCTTCTGCCATTTGCGCAGCGCTGCCCAGAGCAGCAGCAGGCCAACCAGGACCCGCGTCAGATCGAGCCAGAAATTGCCGCCCGGCCTGGGCTCGCCCAACTGGCCGATCAACACAACCAGCACGATCGCCAGCACGGTCATCCCCGCGATCCAGCCCAGCGTGAACGCAAATCCGGCCCCGCGGCCACTGCCCGACAATGCCACCAGCACCGCCGCGACGATCGGAATCGGCCCCAGGGCAATCGCCATGGCCATGGGCAGCATCTGCCCGATCACATCCAACAGCACCTTCAGGCTCCTTGCTGGGCGCGCATATCAGCCAAGCTGTCACAGCCAGAGGCTGCCGTCATCAGCTCTGGCAGTCGGCCGGTACGTTTTCGGATTCGTGCGCCGAACCGGTTGGCGGCATCGCACCGCGTCCCTTTCATCGGACGGGCTGGTTTCAAAACGGTCGAAAACCCGGCACGCGCCCAGCGCCACCTGTCTGCGTTAGGGGTTTGTTAACCATGGGGACACTTGATGGAGATGCGGGATCGATCCCTGATTTGGAGAGTCGGACATGGTGCAAACAGGCGCGCACATCATTGCGGTGGGCAATGAAAAGGGGGGCTCGGGCAAGTCGACCACGGCGCTGCACCTGGCAGTCTACCTGCTGCATCAGGGCCATCGCGTTGCCACCATCGATGTCGACAGCCGCCAGCAGACCCTGACCCGCTATGTGCGCAACCGCCGCGCCACGCTGGAGACCAGCGGCCGCTCGATCCCGATGCCCAAGCATGTCCACCTGCCGACCGCCTGGGGTGACTCGATCCGCGAGAACCAGCGCGCCGAACTCGACATCTTCACCAAGGCCGTGGATGGGCTGCGTCATGAGGTCGATTTCATCATCATCGATACGCCCGGCTTCGACGGCAACCTGGCGCGCCTGGCTCATGGCTTTGCCGATACGCTGGTCACTCCAATCAATGACAGCATGATCGATCTCGACGTGCTGGCACGGATCGACCTGGCCAGCGGCGAGCCGATCGAGACCAGCCCTTATTCGCGCAATGTGCAGCGCGCCCGCGCCGAACGCCAGACCAGCACCGGCCGGGGCATCGACTGGGTGCTGGTGCGCAATCGCATTTCCAATCTCGGCTCGCGCAATGCCAGCCAGGTGCAGGACACTGTCGAGCGTATCGCCGCCCGCCTGGGGTGCCGCGTGGCCGAAGGCATTGCCGAGCGCGTGATTTTCCGCTCGCTGTTTCCCATTGGCATGACCGTGTTTGATCCGCTGGAAGCGGACCTGCTCGGCGGCGCACCCTCAATGTCGCACGTCAATGCGCGCCAGGAATATCGCAGCCTGGTGGCGGCGCTCAACCTGCCGACTCCAGCCAGACCCGACACCGCAGCAACGCCAATGCGGCTTTCGGCCTAATTGTGCATCCGCATTGGGACGCCGTCCCCAGTTAGTTGCAAGCGCAACTAACTGGGGATAGCATCTGTCGATGAAGTCCGACCCCGCATTCGATCTCAGTCATTTCCTGCCCTATATGCTCAACCAGGCGGCGGAAGCCGCCAGCCTGGGATTCCAGCAGGTCTACAAGCAGCGCTATGGCATGTTGCGCACCGAATGGCGCGTGCTGTTCCACCTTGGCCGCCATGGCGAAATGACGGCCAAGGCAATCTGCGAACGGGCGCGCATCCACAAGACTAAGATTTCACGCGCCGTCAAAGCGCTTGAAGATCGCCGCTTTCTTATCCGCCACGAACAGCAAAGCGACCGCCGCGTCGAACTGCTGAGCCTGACCAGGGCCGGCGCTGCGGCCTATGCCGACCTCAGCGCCATCGCCCGCGACTATGACCAGCAGCTGGCAGCACAATTCTCGGAGACGGAGCGGGCGATCCTGCGCCAATGCCTGCAACAGCTGGCCGACCTGCCCGCGCGGGCACGGGAGTGAGCTGGCGCGCCAACGGCCACCCCATCGGGATGGCCGTCAGACTCGGCGCTGCATTGCGCCTAACACGGGCCGGTTACTGCCCCAGCAAATACTCGCCCACCGCCTCGTATGCCGGCAGAGTGGTTGGATCGTTGGCGGCATTGCCGGCCTGCGGATTGGAGGCAAACCGCGCAATGACCATCTTGGCCTCGGGGTCAACATAGATCGACTGACCGTGCACCCCCCTGGCCATATAGGCGCCATGAGCATTGTTGGTGATCCACCACATGCCGCGATAGCTCCAGCCGGGAAGCAGGTCATAACCGGCTTTTGCGAAGGCATCGACATCGCCACCGGCGCGGATGCGCGCAATGGCCGCCTCGGGTACCAATTGCTTGCCATTGATGGCACCATTGCCGAGCATCAGCTGGCCGATCCGCGCCAGATCGGTCAGGCTGGCATTCAACCCGCCACCCGCAAAGGGCGTGCCGATAGAATCGACGGTATAATAGCCATCCTGGGCGGCTCCCATCTGGCTCCAGATCCGATCCTGCAGCAACTGGGCCACCGATTTGCCGGTGACACGCGCGATGATCCAGCCCAGGGCATCGGTATTGATGGTCTTGTAGCCGAAGGCCCCGCCATGCTCGCCGGCCTTGCGTACTGTCTGCAGATACTCGAAATAGGTCCGGGGCCCGGTATAATCGGCGGGCTTTGGCAGAGGATTGCCGGCAGCCCCATAGGTCCAGACGTCGGCATTGGGATCGGAATAGTCTTCGCTATAGTCCAGGTTCGTGGTCATCTCCAGAACCTGCTTGACCGTCGCGTCGCCGAACGCACTATCGGCCAGCTCCGGCACCAGGCTCGCCACTTCGGCGGTTTCATCGATCATGCCCTCCGCCACCAGCATTTCGCCGAGCAGACCGGTGATCGATTTGGTCACCGACATGGCCCCGTGCTGACCCAGTTCGGTGAGGCAGCCAGAGTACTTTTCATAGACCACCACGCCATCATGCAGCACGACGATGCCATCGGTGAAATTGGCGTCGAGCGATTCCGCCCAGGTCATGGTGCCGTCGCCGCCCAGCGGCGTAAAGGTCAACGCGTCGATGGCAGGGTCCACCTTCGCCGCGAAGGGGACGGGATCGCCAATGCCACGGCTGACATTGACGGTCGGCATCAATTCGCGGAAATGGCACACTGTCCAGCGCAGTTTGGGAAAGCTGAAATAGTCGGGGTCCGTAAAGCGGATGATCTTGTCGTCGGGTGGTGGCGCACCCACCATCCAGCCAAGCTTGATAGGATCAGACTGCTCAGCCGTCATCGCGGCCCCATCCTGGGCAAATGCCGATAGCGGGTTCAGCAGTGTGAGCGTGGACAAGAGTCCCATCTTGATCGCGACCTTAGAAATTGACGACAACATTGACAAAACCTCCTGTCCAGACCGGCACATTGCCTGGCCTGATCGATTGAATGCCTTGGCCTGGAAATGAGACGCTGAACCCTGCAGTCAGGAAGGCGTTCGGGGTCAGCACCCGGCTATACTCGATGAAAACATCGTCACTGAGATGACCATTGGTGACCCCGGCAATCGGGATTGGCTCGCCCCCCGCATTGATCACCCTGGTGCCCTGGCCAAACTGGATGGGGCTGGCCAGCTGGTTGGCCCGGATATGGGCGTAGCGCAGCGTGACGGTATCCAGTGGCGACGGCTTGACCGACAGCGCCAACTGATGGGCATTGACGTTGGAGTTGATGAACACCATCGACGATTTCGAGCCCGTCGCCCAGGCGCTAGGGCTGCCTTCGTAAAACAGCGGATCGAAACGCTCGAGCCCCGAGGTCGTCGGATCATCGCCCGAAAATGTCTGGTAGGTATACGAAATCGTCGGCGTCCAGGGGATTTCGGCAAAGGTGTAGCCGATCTGGGCGCGGCCAGCCCAGGCGGACATGTTGATCCGTTCGTTCCACTCATAGGCGATGTCGCCGGCCAGGAAGAAGTTCTCGTTTTCCAGATCGAACGGATTGCCGCGCCCATATAGATTGATGAAGTTCAGCCCTTCGCGCGCGCCCGGAATGATTTCGGGCACGCCGATGCCGCCGGGCGCGGCCTTGGGATAGGGCGACCCTGACTCCAGCACATGACCATAAGTGGCGCCCAGGAATGTCTGCGCCGATCGATCATAGCGCAGATCGAGACCGACAATTTTGGTGCCGCTGTCATTGTCGGGCTGCTCGTTGGCATCGAGATAGAACGCTGTACCCTTGACGTCATCCACGCCGATGCTGCCGAGCACCGCCATTTCCCACGCCTTGCGCGGGCCGAGCTTGAGCGCACCACGATCAAAGCCGCTGGACCCGCCATTGGCGAGCAGCATGCCAGTGCCGGCCTTGAATTCGCGGGGGCCAACCGAGACGTCCATCGACGGACCGCTATCGCCGCCGGCGCGCAGGCCAATATAGCCCTCTTCGAGCGTGATCGCACCGGTATTGCCGGTCTCATAGGCATCAATGCCCAATGTGCCCGAGGCGACGAGCGAGCCTTTGCCATAGATGACGGCGCTGTTGCCGGCGTCGAGGGTGAAGCTGAGCCCCGGCTTGATGTAGCCTTCGAGCCATTCTGCATTTGAATCGGTGCTCGGGGCGAAGATGCCGGCAAAATTCCAGAACAGGTTTTGCTCGATGACCCCATTGACGCCCGCCTGCAAATGCCCCCGCAGCATGAAACCATTCTGGTCGATGAGCAGCATCGGATCTTTGGCGGGTTGCTCCTGGGCGAAGGCGTATGGCGCAGCAGGCAATGTGCAGCAGGCCAGAATAGTCGAGGCAATGCGAACGCTCAAAAGTGGCATGACGTTACCTATCCACCATAATCTCCCGGCCCTCTCAGCCAGCCGTAGGCTCAGTATGCGGCATCGAAAAAAGGATTGACCATCGGGGGATTCCCCGAGAGCCCCCAAAAAGGTCGCCGCGACAACGCTACAAATGACTGAGATTATGCCGGATGGCGTAGCGCACCATGTCCACAGCCGAGCGGGCGCCGATCTTGCGCATGATGGTGGCGCGATGGGTCTCAACGGTCTTGACGCTGATCCCCAGGAGCTGCGCCAGATCCTTGTTGCCGATCCCGTCGGCAAGATGGCGCAGCACCTGCAGTTCGCGCGGCGTCATGGCTTCCGCCGCGGCCCCGCCCGCATTGCAGGCCACCAGATGCAGGCAGGTCTGCAGGTCGGCATCGGCGAGAGCGGGCGAGAAGAACGGCCGGCCGGAGGTGATGGCGCGAATGGCGCTGATGGCGATCTCGGGCGCATCGCTCTTGAGCACATAGCCCCTTGCCCCCGCAAGGATAAGCGCGCTGATGGCGCACGCGCTTACCGGCAGCGAGAACACCAGGATCATGGTTTCGGGGCAATCCCTGCCCATATGGTGCAGGATCTCGACGCCCCCCAGATCGAACATGTCGGGATCGAGCAGCACGATATCGGGCTGCAACTGGCGGGCCATCCGCACTGCATCATGCCCGCTCGCGGCCTCCCCGCAAACCGCCAGCCCCGGCTCATGTTCGATGTATCGGTGCACCCCGCTCCGGACCACGGGGAAATCGTCGACGATCAGGATACGTGTCAGGGGCAAGTCCATCGAAGAACTCCGCGGCTACATCGCATACCCCCCGGCAAGCATAGCCCCACTGCCCCCGGGATTGTCTAGGGGTATTCATGTAGGCCTCTGATGCCGCTGATTGGATAAAATTGCCTGGATCTGGGCCCACCGCGGTCCCCATCTGGCCAGCTTGAATCTCAGTGTCTGCGTGCAGTGAAGGAGGCAGACCGACAGACCGAGTTCGCCGGACAATCATCACTAGGACCCCGCCCCGAGGGCCAGCCTGCCAAGCACCCGCTTGCCAATTTCGCGATGTGGGGCCAATCTCGGGGCGAGGAAGCGGCGCGTGCATGCGCTGGCGCAGGGGAGGCTTGAAGTCATGATCATTGGCGATGGGATTGCAGATGCCGCCGAAATGGACGCGCCGGCCCGGCCTGGGAATTTCAGCCGCCGCGCATTTCTGGTGGGTTCCGCCGCGGGCCTCGGCGCGCTGGCGCTTGCCGGTTGCGCAACGTCCGGCGCCATGACCCTGGCCGAGGCCGAGAAGGTCTATGGGCCTCTGCCCAACGAGCGCTTCCCGGTCCCAGCCGTCAATGTCAGCAAGATCAACCCGAAATATCTGCGCCGGACGGTTCGTTACGACACCAAGGAAGTTGCGGGCACGATCATCGTCGACCCTCGCAACTACTATGTCTACCGCGTCGAAGGCGACGGGACAGCCACCCGTTATGGCGCCAATGTCGGCCGTGCCGGCTTCCTGTGGAGCGGCGACGCCTATATCGGCCGCAAGGCTGAATGGCCCATCTGGACGCCACCCAAGGAAATGATCCAGCGCCAGCCCGAGGTCGCCAAATATGCCGGCGGCATGGCGCCTGGTCTGGGCAATCCGCTCGGTGCCCGCACGCTCTACCTCTATCAGGATGGCGTCTACACCCTCTACACGCTCTATAGCACGATCATGCCCGAAACGATCGGGAAAGGCATCTCAAGCGGCTGCGTCGGCCTGCTCACCCAGGACATGATGGATCTCTATTCCAAGACGCCGGTCAACACCAAGGTCGTCGTCCTACCCGCATAGGCGGTCGCTGGCAGGGCCGGTTTGCGGCCTTGGTGCCGCCAGCACGGAAACACCGAATAGGGCCGATCCGGCTCCGGTGATTGTGATTTCAATGTGGGTGCTCAGTCGCAGCGCTTAGCGGGGCTAGCCTGTTGCCAGCATCCAGGGAACTCAACCGCAATAAAAAACCCCCGGTTTCCCAGGGGTTTAAAATGGTAGCGAAGCCCAGATTTGAACTGGGGACACACGGATTATGATACCGGGCTTAATCGTTTGGTTACAATAACATCGGCTGTCTAGACGAAAAAACAGGGCAATTGAAATCAAACGATGAATCGGCGCTTGGTCTAGAAATGGGCGATCATCAGGAGCTGGCGCACGTGCAGAATGACGACGATCCGCTTACACTCCGGGATGCGTGCGACCTGATATTTCGTGGTGCCATTTCACCGGCAACGCTGCGAGCTGAAGCGCGACGCGGGCGTCTGGTGATCGAACGTATAGGGCGGCGCGATTTCGTCACACGCGCTGGCATCAAGGCGATGAGAAAGCTTTGTGAGGTTCAACCTACCCCTGCAAAGTCTCCATCTGACTACTGGCCCGAAGAGACCCGGGCAACGGCGGCCAGATTAGCTTGTGAGGCAACCGCAAGGGCGCTCATCGCTTCGTCCAAGAAAAAGAAATAAACCCCGGCCTTTCGACCGGGGCTTACAGACTGCTGCAGGCGGCTACAGATCAAGCCGCAGGGCGAAACTGCTCAGTCACCATAGCCATGATGTCTGCCAGCGGATCCGAACTCGGCCCCCACTAGGAGGCATAGTGCAGCAACATCAGGATGCGCCGTTCCTCATGTTTCGGGTCGGGAAAGCGAACTGCGCGCAAGCTGTCGATCAGCTCGCCGATAACCTCCCCGCACCAGCCCTCGCCGATGTCGCAGATGAAGGCGGCGCCCGGATGATAGTCACCCGTCTTGGCACTCGTCGCCCGAGGCTGGTTCTGAAGCCAGACCGTTGCGTCGTTGACCTGGCGGATGCCGTCGAAGGCCAGTTCATAGTCGAGGATCGACCAGCCGATCATATTGAGGGTGAGAGGCCTCATGCCTTGCCCTCCCGGAACGCGCGCATTGATGGGCCACCCGAGTTTTTGAAGGCCGCGAACATGGCCTCCATCGACATCAGGCCCTTATCGAAGATGAACCCACCCATTGCGGCGCTGTAGCCACTATGCGCCGGTCCGAGCTCGTCCACGTGATGCCCTGCCTCTACGTCAATCATTCCGCAAAGACCTTGCGCCATCGCGTGGCAGATGATGGTCGCGATACGGTCCCCGTTGCGGGCGGTAGAGCAAGCACGCTGCCCCTCGGCTTCACCAAACCTATGGGTCAGTGCGACAATGCGGCGGGCACGAGAGCGAGGAAGAAAGGCCTTCGCCAATTCCTCAACATCCACCCAGGGGAAGTCCGGCTCGACGTGCGGCTTTTCGAAAACTGACACCGGCTTGCCGTTCACAGTGATTTCGCCAAGCTTAGTCATCACATGCCCCCAAAAATCAGGCGCCGAAGCGTCTCGACAATGCTGCTGGGCCAAAGAAGCTGCTGGATCATGCGCCCGCCTTGCTTCTTTCCGGTATCCATCATCTGCCCACCGGCAGTAACGCCCTTCTCGGTAGGCTCGTAGTGGAGTGCCCGCTTGTCGTCGCGGAACGAGCGCTGAAACCCATGATGGATCAGGTCTTTGTTTACGTCCTGAGCACTTCGACCACCGAGCCGATCACCAATAGTCTTTGGATTGATCATGGCCAGATTGGCGGGGGCTGGCAGGTGGGTGCGACCGACGATCTCGAGTGGATCAGTGCCGGTTTCGCGCTTCGTTGCCAACGCGGCAGACAGAATTGCAGCGTTATCCTTGAGCCCCGCCAGCTTGGCCATCCGCGCGGTGATGCTGAACACTTGCTCAACTTCACGCAATTGGGCGCTGCGCTTCAGCAGGCTCAGGCCAGCCTTCACAGAAAAATAGGTATCCTCCAGCTGCTCGAAGATTTCCCAGGCCGTGTCTGTGTCGAGGATCTTTGCGTGACGAGCGACGCCGCGTTCGGTCCAGAGCAACAGATGAGAGGCGGTCTTGCCAACCAACCCGATATAATCGGGTTCGTTCTTGAGAGCCTTCAATGCCGGCCCATGCACCTTGTGGAAATGCACCCCCTCCACAAAACGGGCCGAGTTATTGGCGAAGTTGTCCGAAATCTGCTTGATGCCTGCGCCGAAGCTTTTGGCCATCAGTTCGGTCGTCATCACGGGCTGCCCCTTGTACCCAATAGGGTCGCCGTCTGGAACGTTCCCGATCTGTGCAGGTAGACCTTGCGCCCTGGAGGCGTTATGTTCGTGCATCATTGCTTTCATTCCTTGCTGGGGATGGGTTTTGATCATGGCTCGGAGAGGTTGGCGCCTCTGCCGGGCCTTTTGCTTTTCCGAGAACAGCATCCAAATGGTGGATTATCTCGGCATTCATCGTTCGGTGGTTGGCTGCGGCGTGCTGCTTTATTCGATCGCGAAGGCCGGCGGGAAGCCGGATCACAAACTTGTCCGCTATCGTGCTGGGGTACATCGTCGCTCCTTGTACGTCTGGTAACCATGGCTAAAAGCCACGATTGCAGACTGGCTGTTAGCCATATACGCGTCAAGCGCAAAGATGGCTTTTAGCCCTCTCCGCGTGTGAATAATCGGGAAAACTCAAAATGGCCCGTGTGCCCCTTCAGCCCCAAGACAAATATGTGTTGCGAATGCCGGATGGGATGCGAGACCGCATCAAGAAGGCGGCGGAACGTAGCGGCCGATCCATGAATGCTGAAATCCTCGCCGCGCTTGAGCATTTCTACCCGGAAGAGCCAAGCATTATTGATCTGCTGGACAATGTGCATGACGCTATCAGCCTCGCTGAGCAGCAAAATGGAATGCCCTACCGCCAAGTTTTGATTGATCGATTAAACGACCTTTCGGCGCGCGTTTCAGCCGGTCTTGAGTTCGATCAATATCGCCAGCCTCGCTTCGGGGCGGAATATGATCGAGCCAATAAGTTTGCAGACCGCTATCGTCGATGGCGGAGGGTACAGGAGTATGGTGTTGAGCAATCGGATTTGGAGGATCAACTCAAGAAGGGCATGCTGCATAATGCCCGTGGGGACACCGTGCGACAGGCGCTCAAGTACTTCGAGGCTGGCAAACCCGAAATGGCTTTACGGCTCTTTAGATTGCACGAAACGAAGTTCGCCGACCCAGACGCTGCGCATCAAGCTATTCGTTCGGATCTCCAGTCTTTCTTCGATGAGAACTGGGGTGACCTTACGCAGGAGGACTGGGACGCACCGGACGACGATTAACCGGCCAGCGTTAATTGGGATTGATCGACCGCGGATCGAGGCGCTGCAAGATCTCTCGCATCACTCGGATATCGCCGCTCTGGCTGTTCACAGCGGCTTTCAGTTCCTCGACCGAGCGGGCCAGCGTCTGGGAGCCCTGCTCCTGCACTGTGATGCGATAAGCCAGGTTCTCGTATTTCCGCATCTCGCCTTCCATGGCACTGATCCGCTGATCGGTTCGGGCCTCGATGCCGGTCACTGCCGCCAGCCGATCCTTGTGCATCTGGTCATGGGTCACGATCCAGGCGTCATACTTCTGGCCCATGGCTGACACATCGGCCGTGAACCGGCCCCAGATGATGCCCCAGCCTATCGCCGTGGCCGCGAACCCTGTCAGCAGGATCAGCGTGTTGATGTTCACTTCATATTTGCGAGCGGGCGCGTGCATGTCGCCACCTTTTTCAACGGTCAATGGTCCGAGCCCCACGGATAGAGAATAGGTCGGGCGACCGGAGCCGCCCGAGGTGGTCAGCGCCGGCAGACGGCCAGCTTGTCGTAATGCCGATCGAGGTCGACCACCCAGGCATCAACGGCGCTGTCCTGCGCCGCCTGCAGGGCATCAATGGCGGCCACTGGCGGCGATGACAGCGCCGGGCAGTTACCGGCCCCCCTCGCGCTTGCGCAGCCGGTCATAAGCCCCGCGAGGATCAACAGGCCCAGCGTCGATACGGTCGTATTCTTCCTGGAGCGCATCGCGTTTCCTTTGCTGTTCGGCTTCCATGTAGCGTTTGCCCTCGGCGCGGCCCTTGAGCAGCGCAATCCCGATGGCGACGATGACGGCGCCGGCGATGGCCAGCCCCGCTTGAACCTTGGCCCACGGGCCCGCGAGCCAACTGATCATCGCGAGGCCTTGCGGATCACGAGGAAGGCGATGGTGATGGCCGCAACGACCATGAGAGCCGCAATGGCGTACTGAACGGGTCCATTGCCCGAGGCGACGGCGGCAGCACCGCCAAGGAGCCCGCCACCCGCTGCCAGGTTCTCCGGCGTCACCAGTTCCTTGATGGGGTTGCCGGGCTTGGCCGACACCGGCGCCGAGGCGACGAAGGCGCCCTTGGCCCACAGTCCAGCCTCAGCTGCACGGCGATTGACCAGGCCCTGCATCTTGGACCCGTCATTGTTGACCCAGCGGGCCAGTTGGCCTGGCACAGCCTCATAGTCGCCGGCATTGAGTTTCTTGAGCAGCGTCGAGCTCGAAAAGCCCGGCACCGACGAACTCCCCCAACCCACGTTGTCGGCGAAGGAAACCAGAGCGGCGAGCTGGTACGGCGAGAGCGGAACCTTGACCACGCCGAGAATGCGCGCAGCCAATCGGTCATGGCGCTGCTGAAGCAGAGAGGCGGCGAGCGCCTCGCTGATGGTGTCGCCCTTCTTGACCGGGGCGCCGTTGATCTCGGTTTGGCCGTAGCCGATGGTCCAAGGCGTGCCATCGCGCGACCCGGGATCGGGATAAGCCTTGTCGCGAAAGCCCTCCCATTGCTTTGAGAACGCGGCAAAGTCCGCTGGCAGCTGCGTTGCCATCGTAAGCTCCTATCAATGTTGGATTAAGGTTGGCGGCGTCGTCCGCTGGACCGACTGGGCCCGCTGCGGCAATGTCTGGCCATGGACCACGACGTGAAGATCGAGACTCAGCGCAGCAGGTCAAACCTGTTTGCTTTCAGGCGATTGAAGTGGGGTAAGCCCAAGCTGCGACCCAGCGCTGACCGCGCGGCAGCCGGGCCCGAGGTGATTGAACTTGAACCCAAACGTAAGCGCGAGCGGTTGGCGGATGCAATTTTTTGGACGATGGCGATCGGCGCTGTCGCAGCACTTGTCTGGGCTGCCGCCTCGCTCTAACTCCTCAAAATCTTGCAGATGACGAGGCGCCTACGCGGCCTAACTTCCAGCTGCGGCTTGAGTGGACGCTAGGATTTGTTTTACATCTTGGTGCAACGCGGGGGGCGAATATGGCGGAATACAAGGTTGAACTGACTTCCGGAAAATCGATCCTGATCGAAGACATACGGTCTATCGAAGACCTCGCATCTTCCCTCTGTACCCATGGCTTCATCCACGTCCAGCGACTGAACAATGGCGGCTATCAGCCTGAAACCAGCACCATGGTCGCGTTGATGGAGCGCGCAATTCTAAGCATTGAACCAACGTAACAATGGCTTGGTACGGAGAGCGAAGTGTCCAAAACGTTTCGCGTTATCGACCTGCGGCAAAGCGTCGAAACAGAAACCTTGGTCGTGGCTGACACACCAGATGCCGCCGCCCACCAGGTTCTAGGTATTGAAATAGTCCGGGGCGGAAACAAGCGAGCCCTGGTGGCGAAGGTTTATTCAGAAAGTGAAACCGGCCTCTCGATGGTACGTCTATATGCGCGAGCGGCAGGACGCTCCATCGCACGGACTTGAAATATTCACCACCCAGAGTCACGTTACACTCGCCGTTGAAAGGAGGTTACGATGCATACAGAACACGAAGTTCGCGCAGTTGAAATCGTTGACAATGGAACCGCCTACACTGCCACTTACTATGTCGAGCACGGCGTCATCGTCGCCAAACTCGATGAACAAGTAATGCGGGTGCCAGTGGGACTGGTGGATCCACATAAGACGGTCAGAGCCCTGCTTGCCGCAAGGATCCAGCGCGCTGCTCGACTGTCGAAGCACCGCGACGAATGGACTTCTGCGACCGCTGAGACTGCCCCGCGCGGGCGCGGACGCCCGAAGCTGGTGCCGCTGGAACCTGAGACCTAATTCTGCACCGCCACACATCGCGGCTTACTATGCTGGCCGCGATAAACTGCCCGGGCCCGAAAGCCCGGGCTTTTTTTGTCAGTCTTGGCGTTCCACATAGTGCCAAATGCCAGCAGCACCGGCGCCGACAGCTATGAACACTGGGATTAACGTCTCGGGATGCCCGGCGACCGACGCCAGCACACCACCCACAAACACGCCGCCAAGAATGCTACATGTCAGTTTGCTAGCCATATCCGTTCCTATGCAGGTCGATCAATGCAACCGTGTACCTCCAAGTAGTTCATAGGGAACGAATGGAGGACGTAGACGTTCGGCCAATGACCTCCAGTGGCAGCACGGTCGTCCCAAGCTCCAAACCCGCCACCGGAGATCAAGGGGTCGAAAGATCCCAGGGCCCGGGTGATGTAGTCTAGCCCGGGCCCCGTTGTTTCCAAATTTTCCGCATCCCGTTGGAACCGCCCAGCACACAGCTGCATTACTTGCCTGCAGCTTGTATGGACGCAGTTGCATGACGTCAGTCAGACTTGCCCGGGCATGTTGGTAGCCCGGGCATTTTTTATGCGGCCCCGTACAGCCAGAGGGCGTCCAGCTCCTGCACCGACATTCCGATGGCCTGACGGGCATCCTCGACAAACGGATGATCGCGCTCGAAGAACTTACCGAAGTCCAGCTTGGACGAAGCAGCCGCCCAGTTTGCTGGGTTGGGCTCGTCCTTCATGGCCTCGACCCACGCCAGCAGCTCGGGCTCAAAGCCCGATGCTCGCACCACGAACCAGAACTGATCCGGTTCCAGGTTGGGGAAGTGATCCTTGCGCGCGTCAGCGGCCTCTTTGGCCTCGCGCTGTTCGCGCGTTACCAGCATGCTCCAATCGATATTACTCATCACCTGCATTCCCTTCAGGTTGCGCGATCGGTTCGGGCTGGACCGGTGGTCGATCAAACGGCACTGGCACATTGCCGTTCGCGGGATTTACCAGAATGGCCGGGAACGCCACGGCCTCGGATGGGTTCGCGCCATGCGGCAACAGCAGGGTGAGACTGACCCCGCCGTTGCCCCGAACCACATCACCCACGATCCACTGGCTGTTGATTGCATCAGCGGGCAGCGTCCCACCGTTGGGCAGTTCGGAAAAGTCAAAGACTTCCCCGTTTATGGTGAGCACGTCTCCCCGCTTGTGAACCGTCAGTGCGTCATCGCGGCGCTGCGGAGAGAATGAAATACGCATTTAGAACCACCTTCCAATCGCAAAATAATAAACAACCAATGGTGCTGTGCCCGAGATTTCTGCGAATGCATAGAAATTAGGCCATGATGAGAGAGTTGGCTGATTGCCCGTCGCAGCCCATGAGGCTTTACCAGACGCAAATGTTTTTATTGATGCATCATGGAGAACAGAAAACGATACTGGAAATACAGCAGCAGGAGCAGACGCGGCAAAATAGATTGAACCCGATACGTTGCTGAACGATACGCTTGGGTATGATTGTGTCCGCGTGCAAATCTGCGTCCCATCTGCAAAACGTACATACTCTCCGTTTGCATTGCTGCCGCGTTCGATTACCGCTCCAGTCGGGACGCCCGCTGACTGCGAAACTGCGCCAAGAATATTACTCTTGGCGTAAGCATCTGTGATGGCCAACACCTGCGCGGCGGTTAGGTCACCCGGAACACCAGTTCCCGCCCCCGCAGCGCGTCCCTTGATGGTCGCCTGAGCCATATCGGCAAGCTTGACGTTGGTTACGCTTCCGTTTGCCGGAGTTAACTCGGCAATCGTCTTTCCACCGTCCTTGAGCAAATTTCCGTCGCCGTCGAACACGGCAATGCGATTATCAGCTGCGCTGCCGGGCGCCCCCACGGCACCCAAGCCGGTGCGCGCGGCCGTAGCATCGGCATCAGACCCAAGCCGCGTCACCCAGAATGGCGTTACCCCATCGATATCGCCGGTAGGCCCGCGCGGAATGGCGAAATCCACCCGATAGCCGCCGGTCACCGGCACGAAGGTCACCGCTGCCGGTTGGTCCGAAGCCAGCGTCGTGGTGGCACCAGGTTCGATGATCATCCCACGCGGGATCACGAATGACACGTCGTAGCCGCCGGCGCGAGGCGTCAATGTCACATCAGGCGGGGCCCCATAGGGCACTTCGTCAACTTCGGTGATATCGAGGGTGATGGGGGGACCGGTTACATAGGCCGCAGCGGACCAATCACCACTGGCATTGCTCAGCTTTGAGAAGATCGCCGCCCGGCCATCGCCAGTGTCCGCGACCAGGACGGCAAAACCCGCCACTTGCCCGTCAAAGGCTGCTCGGGCCGCCATATTGGCAACCTGCACATCATAGTTGGCACCAGACACCAGATCGGTGAGGGGCACGAGCCGGGCAGAGCCACCGGGCAGCATCTCGATGACACCGGCCGGCTCTGCTGCTGCAGCAATGGCGGTCAGCCGGCCATTGCCCAAGAGTTCGATCAATAGGCGCGCTTGGGCGGTCGAACGCTGGCCATCCGCCATATACCGGATGCGATACTCCGCAGTGACGTCCGGCCCTTCCCAAGGCTTTGTCAGCGTCCCCGACGTGTTGTCGGTGATGGAAGCGATGACGCCCATAAACTCGGTGGCGCCCGTCACATCGATGACGGTGTCGCCCTCGCGGATTTGCGCCAGCTGCCAGCCGGAGCCGGTGCCCGAAAAGCTCGCCTGTCCGTTGGTGAGTGTGATCGTACCGGTCACATAGTCGGATTTGCCGGCCATCAGGGGCCTCCCTAGAATTGAAGTAAAAGGAGCCGGCTTAAACGCCGGCGTTATATCGCCCTGGCGTGATCAGAAACGTGGCCTGCCATGTCGATGAATAGCTAGAATTGTCGGTGGTCGAGCATTGCGTTGAGTTCCCTCGATAAGGCGGGTTGAGCCCACCCGGCAGCCCTTCCGGCCATGACAGGGTCTTTGCATCGAGCTGGCACGCAACCATGCCATCGGGGCTGGAGCCGTATGACCAGCCGAACCGGGTTGGGCCTCCCCAGGCATCCCATGTCCGCTCAGCGCCACCGCGCGACGACTGAAACCGGCTTAGTACGATGTCGGTGCCAGAAAGCCCCACATGGATCGCGCGCCGCCAGCCGCCCGCAATTTCCAGCACCCCTGACCCGCCTTGGAGATGCGCAGTCACCCCTTGCCCCAACGGCGAGGCGACAGGGCTGCCTCGGATGACCAAGGAGCCATCGTGTGCGGTCGGTCGCTTGGTCCAGCTCAGAACCACCCGCACGTCTATATGGTTCATCCCGGCCGGAACCGTGCCAATCACCTGGTCTGGCAGGTTGTAGATGCCGCCGGCGCTGGGGCCATATTCTCCGGGCAGGATTTTCGACAGCGTGACGCAAGATCCCGTGTCGTAGTAATCTGGATCGCCTGGCCCACCGGCCGGGAATTCGCGGAACTGATTGTAGCCGTAAACGAAGTCCTTTTGAAAATCAGGGAAGGCTATTGTTCGGACAATAGACTGTTGGGCGGACATCAGTAGGTTGATTGGGGGCGTGTCTGTGCCCCAGATCTTGCGCCCGCCCTGGATCACGATGATGTGCCCATTTTCTGGAAAGACAGCCATGCTCAGGTTCCCACCGGGATAAAGGGGCCACCTGCAAAGGAGCCGCTGTAGAAGTCGTCTTGCATCACGTCGCCACCAGTGGAGATCCGCACGCCGCCATTTCCCAGTCCCACCGTTCGCGCCAGGTCGAAGTCAGTCGAAGTCTCGCCTGCGGAGCGATAACGCAGGTAGCTCCCTGTGCTCTCGATCTTGCCGCGCCCGATCTGAAAACCGGACGGGTTGCCAGAAAAGAGAGCCTTGGCCGGATCTGCGGCCGGCGTCCTAAACACCAATACCTGGACCGTGATCGATATCGCCGGGAGGTCGACGCTGCTGGAATAACCACACCAGTTGAGCACCACATGACTGGTGGTGGCATAGACGGAGATCATCCGGCGGCCGGCGCCGAAGCTCTGGGCAATGCGCCCAGCGACGATGACGTTGCCTGCGTAAGCCACCATCACCAATGGCACATAGCCAAGGTTGTGGGCATAAGCATTCGCTGCGCCCGACAGCTGCTGGCCGGTGACGGAATACGACAGTCGCGTGGGCATCCCCGGGAGCAAAGGCGGCGCCGCCCAGGTGGCGGTCGATGCCGCCACGGCCGGCAGGCTCACCAGCACCGTCTGAATGGGAAGCGCCAGGTGATAGGGCACGAAATCGCTGTGAAAGGCGATCTTGTCCATGTGTGCCGCTGGGGTCTTGGCTGGCGCATTGCGCGGCGCATCGAAGTCCCCAATGTCCCCCCCGCCCGCTGCTTCGGTATAGCAGGCGACCACCCCCTGAGCCGGGAAACCTCGGAGCACCCTCATGGCGCACCGAAGCTGAAAAAGCCGGTGGTCAGATTGATCGTTGTGGCAGGTCCTTCCAAAAGGCCGGCGGTTATCCGATCGATGCGCGCAGCCATCATCTTGGCCTCGCCATCCTCAAACACGAACGGCTGAAAGGTGATGTCCTCAAGGCTCGATGCGATGATGAACTGATCAGCGATTTCGATGCGCCGGGTTGGATCATCTGGATTATTCGGCGTCACCCAATAGCTTCCCGCCATGCGAAAGTCGTCGCTGTCAGCAGGATTGAAGCGTGTCTCAATGCCAATCGTGGACGATCCGGATGGCCCCGAAGTTGCCGTCATGCGCCAGCGGGCGGTGTTTAAATCATCGCCATCGGCAGCCGATAGCTGGGTCAAAGCATCAGCTACCGCCACCAACTGACCATTCATTGGGATGATTGCCGTGGTGATGGTTTCCTCGAAGCTGGCCGACAAATTGCCGGCCACCGTGCTCAAGGAACGGCGCATCTCGTCAAACTGCACCGCATTGGCCAGTTCTTGGTCACCGGTAAGCATGGCCTGTGCCTGCGCCTGGTCAATCAGGTCGCGGATATTGCCGCCGATCCACTCCAGCAAGCCCTTGGCCTGTTGGCCCAGTTCGTCGAGGTTGAGGTCGCCATAGACGACATCGAGCGGGCCAAGCTTGATGTCCTCAGTCCGAACCTGCAGCCAGGGCCCGTCGACGACATTGCCGTCGACATCCATGGTCTGATTGGACCAGAGCGGGCGCGCGGGCCCCAGCAGAATGCCGCGCACCTCGTACAGCGTATCGGCAGTGAAAGTGCCGGTCAGGACGTTGCGCCATGGATCGCCATAGGGCTGGGAATCGCTGTCGAACATCGGCACGGTCTCGCCAAAGACGCGCACCTGCACCCGCACGGCATTCACCGCAGCGAGGCCGGAAGCATAACGCACCTGGATCGAGGGGCGGCGTGGCCTCCCTTGGTCGTCATTGATGCGTGCCGGCAGCACTTCCCAGCCCGACATGGGCATAGGAATCGGACCGGCCAGATTGAGCACACCATCGGTGACGGGGCGGAAGTCTTCGTCCTGGTCCCAGTCATAGTCCGACGGATCGACTTCGGTCAGGTCGACGATGACATCAAGGTTGGCCTTGTAGATCACGCCGTCGACGCGAAAGAGCTTATCCACATAGCCATTCCGCGCCGAGGTCCAGCGCACCACGTCGCCCGGCTCGATGACGCGGAATTCAGGACCCAACACGAAGGTATGCCGGCGGGCCCGCAGCGCCTCGCTCAATGCCCACTTCATCAGTCGCTGGACCTGTCCCTTATAGGGCACGACATCGAGCGAGACCGAGGCCATCAGCCGGCGGTTGCCGTCGAGGGCTTCAAGGTCCGGGCGCAGCAGCGGCGGCGCCGTCTTGACGTTCCAGCCCTCTGCCGGATTGGGGTACGAAGCGGCCACGCCGTTGACGGTATCGGCCAGCGACAGGAACGGGCTGAAGGTCTGCTCCTCGGTGGATAGGATATCGCCATCGGTGAAAGCCATCACCGGTGCGCCGGGCTCGCCCACATAGAGCTTATAGGTGCCACCGACTTCAACCAGTCGGCCATTGCACGCGGTCAGGAATGCCTCGATCGAGACATTGACCTGCGCCCCCACCTGCAGCTCGCCGCCGGCGCGGAACGTCGCTTCCGGCCCACTGGGGCCGTCGACCAAAGCGCGTGCTCGGTTGATGGCCGCAATGAACGTGGCGTCATCGATGCGGGCCGGGTGCATCGCCTGCAAGCCATAGAGCCACTGCCCATTGAAGCGGATGCCACGCAGAACGTTGTAGATATGGACGGGCGGCAGGAAGTCGCCGTCGCCGCCCCAGGTCGCCGGATTGTTCCAGCGCTGTGCCCCCACGCCGCCCACCGTGCTGTCGCGCGACGGGTCATACCAGCGCGCGCCATAGGTGATGAATTTGACCGCTGGCTTGCCCTGGAACAGCGGCTTGCTGCCATCGTCATTCCGCTCGGGCGCCATCGCAGTGACTATGGCATAGGGCACGCCATAGCCGATGCGATCGGCGCCATAGGGGCGCGACGGCGACGACACATAGGTGGTGAGAAAGCTGTCGGCTGCGGTCTGGGTGCCGTCATAGAACTTGATCCAGAGATGATCGCGCCCATCCTTGCGAAAGCCCGCCACGGGCCAGCCATACTGGGGGTGCGCCTCGCCCTTCAGCAGCGTATCTGGAACGCCATCAATCTCCACTCCGACCAGTTCACGGATAGGAATGTCACCGATCGCCATGACGTGGGTGGACATCACCCCGCCGGCCGCCCAGGGGCTGTGATAGACCAGCGAGCCAGCCGTGCAGTTCCAGCCGAAGTTGATCGAGCGCGGGACATCGTCGCCGCCCTGCAGTTGCACCTGCACGCCGAACTTTGCGGGCTGGGGCTCGCCCTGCATGGCCTTGCCGATGGCACTGAACGCAATGCCGGTGACGACCTGCAAGCCTGCGGCGGTGAGACCAGCAAGGAACGTGCCCGCGCCAAAGATGGCGGAGCCTATCGCCGTAAAAACGGGCATGTAGGAAGTCCCCTAAAGTCGCTTGAGGTAGTGGGTTTCGGTCCGGGCGTAGCCGCGGCGCTCATAGATGCGGCCGGCGCGCGGGTTGGCCTCCATCGCTGCCATGCAGCAGAAGGTTGCGTTTCGCTGATCGGCCCAGAGCTCAAACGCGTCCATCATCTCGCCGGCGGCGACACCCCGATGGCCCGGATCAATCCACCACCCGAAGTCTCGAGCGAATGAAATGCTGGCCATAGGCGACGGCGCCACATAGCCAAGCAGGAAGCCGCGAGCGATACCGTCCGGGGCATAGACAATGCAAACCCGATCGGCTTGGTCGAGCGACTGCTGGAACAGCTGATCGGCATGGACCGCGCTAAAGTTCCACGGCAGCTTGCCGGCGACATGGGCGGCCTTTGACATCGCCACCACGCGCAGGCAATCGGCGGCCACTGCCGCGCGGACGGTCATAGGAACCCCAGAAAGCCGCCCCAGCCGAACAGGCCCTTGGGCTTGGTCTCGACTTTGGTTTGGCCGTTGTCGCCCCAGTAATGGTCCCACTCGGGACACACCGCAGCGTCGACGAAGAACGCGTCACCTGGCGCGCGGACCTGTTGATCGGCATGGCTGCGCGTCGAGGGGTTTGCCCGGGTCAATTCCTGCGTGTGGCTGGTGCAGGTCAGTGTCACCCCACCATCCTCATTCTCGGGCGGGGTCGTGATGGGTGCCTCGTCGACAAAGCCGACGAACAGCGGTTCGGCCGGATCGACCAGTTTGCGGCTGTCGGGATCGAGCAAGCCGGTATGGATTTCAACACGACCCTGCTTCAGGTCGTATTGGCGCACCACCTGTTCAACCAGATCATCGAGCTGGCTCATCTTGATGGTGACGCGTTGGACGGTCACGCCAGCAATGGCCGGGATGTCACTGATCTGGATAAGGGAACCCTGGCCCTTGTAGTTGCGCATCACTGGCAGGCCGGTGTCTGGATCGATTACCAGCGCCGCCACGGTGTCATAGCCGGAATAGAAATGGGCGGTTTCGGGCAGGCCGGTTGTGCGGTTGCGCGCAGTGATGGACAGGAAGTCGACAGGCAGCAACACCCGGGCAGCAAGCGCCGCCTGGTTGGCTGGAGAGATGGATTTCATGTTGGCCTCTAGCCGCGCGCTTCGATGGCGTCGAACGACACCGACCCGCGCCCGGTGCGCAGATCGCCGGACGCCTGCAGCGAGTTGGGAACGATCACCATCAGGCAGGATGGCTTGGCGATGACGACAGCCTGCCCGGTAAATGCGGCGGGCCACAGGTGAGGCCGGATTTCAAACAGTGGCGTCAACCCGGCCACAGCGGCGGCCGGCTCACGCACCTGGTGCAGGTTTGGACCGATCTGGATCAGGTCGCCAATGTCCAGCCGGATAGTGGGCAAGCCGTCCGCGCGGATGGATTTGTTGTTGGCACCGATGGTGTGCAGCGTGCCGGTGGGCAGCGGCAGATTGCCGGGATGATGGATAGGCCGGCAGCGAGACAGTGCCCGGCCATAGAACGTCATCTGGTCATTCATCGCCGCCGACAGGATAGCCCGCCAGCGGTCCAGTTCGTTTGCGCGCATCACCCGCGAGACATAGCTTGCCCGCCAAAGTGGCGACCCGAAATCCTTGGTTCGGGTGCGACCGGCAGCGCTGCGGGATTGCTCCTGTCGCGCCATCAGATCGAAGCTCGTCGACCAGCCGGGGAAGCCGTCAAGCAGGTCGAGCGGTTCAGTTACAGCCATGGCCTACCACCCTTCCTTGCTACGGCGAGAGACGATCTTGCGTACCCTGCCCTCAAACTCGGCACGATCGCGCGCCATGACTTGGGCCAGTTTAGCCACCGCCGCCTCGTCAGCGCCGCGGGCATCAATGGTTGGCGCGTAGGTGACGCTTGCACTACCACCACCGCCGCCGCTCGGCAGCCGTGGGAGGATCACGCCATTCTGCGTGGGAACGAATAGTTCCGGGCGGCGCTCGCCCACGACATAAGGCTGCCCGGCCTGGACAGGCCCACCGCTTTCCCTGCCGGGTATCTTGAGCAGACCACCGAGCAAACCGCCTCCGCTGGCGCCGCCGCTGAACAGGCTGTCGAGCCCCATGTTAATGAGACGGTTGCCGATGTTGGCGAGGGCATTGCCCAGCGCCTCGGTGGCGTTCTTGCCTGCCAGCACGTCCTGGATGAACCCAGAAAGCGCAGCGCGGCCAGCGTCGGAAAACTCGCGCACCTGATCGTTGACCAGATCCAGCGCGGCTTGTTCTTCATAGGTCGCGTTCACCAGCGCGATGATCGCCTCGCGCTGCGTGTCTGTTGCCGCGGCGCCCGCCTGTCGCAATGCGTTGGCCACCGCCTTCTGTTGCGCATTGAGGCCCAGCAATGTTTGTTCGTGTTCCAGAGCGGCGATAAGCTCCAGCACGGCATCGCGCTCGCGGTTTTCGGTCTTGCCGGCAGAGCGTTCAGCCGATGCCAGCTTCGAGCGGCGATCTTCGGCGGCCAGACGCCCTTGGGCAATTTCCAGCGCCTGCTGATCGCTGACCAGTGTCTTTCCGCGCTCTGCCTCGGACCTGACCCGCGCTATCTCGTTTTCAAGGTTGAGCTGGTCTGCGGTCAGGCCGTTGAGCCGCTCTTGTTCCGCAATAAACTCGCGGTTCGCATTGAAGGCACTGACCTGCGCGACAGGCTCGTTCAGTTTAGCTTGTTCCTCTCGGAAAACTGCCGCCTCTCGCGATGCCGTGGCCAAAGCCTGGGAAACGCCTGCGAGAATGCCCTGCAGCGAAACTAGGCTGGGCACTGTGCTAGCACCGGTCGTCTGCGCCAGCAGCTCCATCATGCGTTCAAGGTCAGCCGTGGTCGCGGAACCATCTTCGGCACGCTTGCGTAGCGTATCGAATTCACTCTGCAATGCATCGATCTCCTGCGCGCTCGCCCCAAGCGCTGCAAGATCGGTGCGCGCAGCTGCAAACTCCGCACGGGTTTCGCTTAGGGTCGACCGAAGGGTCTCGAACTGGCGCAGGACAACCTCGTCATAGGCCTGCCCCAGGCTGGTCTGATCCTTTGCGCGATCGAGTTGGTCGACATATGCCTTGAGCGCGGGGACTGCATCCCCCCACTTCTCTGCCACGCTGCGTATCGTCTCGTTGTGTTCCTTGAGCAGTTCTTCGGCTGACTTGCCCTCGCCCAATAGCTTGCCGAGGTACTGCGCCGCAGCACCACCCAGAGCAATGGCCGCGATGGTCGCCAATGAGATGGGATTGACCATCTGCATAAAGCCAGCGCTGAGCGCAGCAATCGGGCTCTTAGACTGGTTCAGCACAGCGCTGAGCTGGGTGCCCTGTTGCATGGCGATCAAAAACGGCGACTGTCCGCCCTGCAATTGAACAGCAATATCCTGAAACTGGGCAGCAATGTTGCTGGTCTGCCCAGCGACAGGCTGAAGCGCGCGGGCGGTGTTGGCACCCGCATTATTAATGGATTTCGTCATGCCGTCGAAGCGCTGCTGGACGCGCTTAACGTTGGTGTCCGTGACACCCATCGCCTTCGACCATTCGCGCTGGTATTTGACGAACGAGGCCTCCATCTGGACGACGAGGCGCTGCAGGTCTACTTCTGTCGCCATTGCGGGGCACCTCGGGGAGAGCGGATGTTAAAGGCTTTGATTGTGACTGCCTGCGTTGTGGTAATCGCCGTCGGCGCATACTTCGCCTGGGGAGAGTTCATCCGCATCGACAGTGAACGACAGGCAGCGGAAGCACGGACACGAGTTTGGAACGGACTGGCTCGTGATTTAGATGTCGATGCTGCATCCCCAGAAGCGATGCGCACCGCATGCACAAAGTCTGCTGCGACCGCGCAAGCGGGGCAGCTGTCGCCCGAAGCCCAGACCACAGCTGATCGCATTGTGAATGCCTGCCAGGGCCTAGGCCTGCTGAGCTAGCAGCTTTAGCCGCTCTCCCGACCACGCGTACCGGGGGAAATGCTTCAAGCCATTGGCCACCGGCACATCGTCGATCCAATCGAACAGGGCTTGCGCATCGCTCTCGCTGATCTTGCTGCCGTCGCTGTTAGCGGCGACATAGCCATTCCAGGCGGCGAGAAACTGCCAAAAGCTTTGGCGATCCACTTCTTGCGGGGCCATGCCCAGAACAGCGCCTTGGGCGTAGATGATGCTTATTCGCCATTTCCCGTTGGGGAGGTCGTCGAGGCGGTCGCCGCCTCCCCCTCGGGCTCCCCCGGAGCCTCATCAGGTGCCCCCTGCAAAGCGGTGCCGAGGATGCCTTGGGCCAGCGGCAGGCTTTCCACCGGTGGCCGGGTTTCGACATACTGCTGCACGAAGGTCAGAGCCTCGGGAGCCGGCATGCCGCCGCCAATAAGCCCCAGGCGGATCGTGTTGCTGATGTCGCCCATCTTCCAGCCGCCGGTCATCAGGCGAGTGTAGACGACGAAGGGACCGGCGTCGCAGTGCTCCTGGAGCTTGATCAACTCGCCCCAGGCCATGCGGAAGGTCTTGGGACCGTCCGCGAATGGGAGGGTGATCGAACCGTCCCGGCTCATGGAGTGGTCACATCGGCCATGGCGCCGTCCGACTGCATACTGATATTGGCGGTGACACGGCGGCCATTCGGCGCGGTCCATTCCATGCTCTCGACGTGCATGTTGCCCGTAAAGGTCAAAAGCGTGGTTGGCATCTCCACCTCGATTTTGACGGGGACGGAATCGACATCCTTCCATGCGGCCAGCCAAGCGGGCAGTGACTCCACGGCCAGCACGCCCTCGCCGGAGACGCTGATCGAGAGCGACACCGCATCGCGCAGAAGCCAGGACACAGCGTCCGGATCGGTGCAGCTCACACCCTGGGTATCTTCCAGTGCTTTGCTGAGGGTCACCGTCTTTGAGGTGAAGCCACACGGCGCGGCGTAAACGATGGGATCCTCGGGATCGACCGGAAGCGTCCCGAGCAGCACGCGGACCTTGCCGCCCTTGATGGTAGTTGCGTCAGCCACGGTGGCCTCCATGAAAAAGGCCGCACTGGGCGGCCGGATGATTAGGGGGTCTCGACTTCGCCAGAGAACTGGACGACGCCATGGGTAATGGCTGGATTTGGATCATCCAAAATCCGGGTCATCTCCCAATTGAAGGTCACCAGCGCATTGGCGGTGAGGGAAAGCGGGACATCATGCAGAGCGCGCTTGATCGCATCGCAGATCTTGCGGCACTCGACAGAGCCGAACGCCTCGCCCGCTCCGCTCGACCACACGTCAAACTGGATGGTGATTTCCTCGCCCATGACACAGTCATAATCGGCGGGGATGGAGACGCTGGGACCGAGCGAGACATATGGAAATTCTACGTTGCGCTCTGCTCGCTGCTGCTCTGGCACTCGATCGAAAATCCCGGTGATCTTCGACATCACCGCAGGGGTGGCTTCAAGTCGGGCTCGCAGTGCCATGATCAGGTCAACACTGGCATCCATGGGTTAGCCTCCCGCAGCCGTCGTGCGGGCCGCCTTGCGAATTGCGCGGCTGGTTCTGCCCTTGATGCGCTTCCGCATGGACCGATAGGCCGGAAAGAAAAAGGGTCGCGCGATGGTGCCGGGATGCTGCGTTCCGGGGAACCTGCCACCGTTGATATGCGCGGAGGTGCCGAATTCGACCCACCGCGCATAGTAGGCTTTGCCGCCGCCGGCATAGACCGTGATGGCCATGTTGCCGACGCCCTTGCCCTCATTGCGGACGGAGCCCAGCACCATCGAGCCTTTCGGGGCATCGCCCCAGGTCCAGTTGATCGACATCTGCAGGTCGCCGTCATCGACCGGCGCCAGCGACTTCATCAGCCGCACCAATTCCTCGGCGCTCTGCTCCATGGCTGCGGCGATCTCTTTGCGAGCCATCACCGAAAAGCGCGTCATCTTGCGCTTGAGCTTGTCGACGCCCTCAATCTTGGTCGCCATCAGCTCGGCGGGCCTTCGACCACCAGCAGCTCGATCCACTGATTCTTGCCGTCCGGATCAGTTGGCGGTGCCACGATCTGGAAGACACGGTTCGGCTTGCCGTTGGTTTCACCTGCTCGCGCGTCTACGAGCCGCCACGCGGGCGTTACCTGCTTGAGGCGGGCATTGGCTCGGACTGTGACGACATAGGGTTGACGGCCTCCCAGCCGCGCCGCAGTGACTGCTTCCGATCCAGTGCGTGGCCGCATGCCGGCCGATAGGGTGAATTGAGTGGTGAAGACCCCGGCGCCGGGAATGGGCGGGCCGCCCCAACCGTCGCCAGCCGGTGGGCTCGACTGGAAGTGCAGCCGGTCGCGCAGTGCGCCGGGCCGCCGCCAGTTCTCAGCCATTGGCCTTGGCCGGCTTGGAGACCACGGGCTTGGCGGGCTCGGGATCAGCCTCGACGATCTCGCCGACGCCAGCAGCTTCGCCAGCCTTGGCGCATGCCTGGGTGACAGTTCCAGTCCATCCGGCCTTGTAACCGATGGTTGCCTGGTCGCTCGGCTTGAAGTCGAAATCCTTGGAGAAGCGAACTTTGGTCATCGTGGCCTCCTAAGCCATGCTGGGTTTGCGCAGGCGCCAGAGCAGCGCTGCGATGGGATTGCGCTGATCGACATTCACGCCGGACAACCCGCTGATCATCGCAAGGCTGTCCTCGCTTTCATCGAGCAGGCACCCAACAGCCACAATGATCGCAGCGGTGACTCGGCCGGGCGCGTCATCGGCGGTCCAGGCGGGGTCTGGTTTGGGCTGGATGAAGTCGAGGCAGATGTCTTCCGCCTGCTTGATCTTGAGTAGGACATCGGGGCTGCGTTCGTCGGTAGAAAAGTCTGGTTCGGTGCCCTCCAGATCGAGGCGCAGCGCGCTATTGACCTGGGCAAGACTGACAAGAGTTGCCATGTCAGCCCCTCAGCTTGATGGGGGTGGGCGCGGCCTGTTCGCGGACAACCGCGTCCTTGCCGTCCCTGCCCTTTTTCACGGACAGCCGCCACGTTTCGGGGGAGCCCCCCGGCTTGTCGCCGTTGTCGTCCTTTTGAGAGATCCAGAACGAGCCCGCCCAGGTGACACCATCGCCCTTGGCGTAAATGTCCCCCTCTCGATGAATGCCGCGGTCAATGACGATCGGCAGCACCATGGGGAATTCCTTCACCTGCTCGCCGCGCGTAAAGCTCAGCGTCAATCCACGTTCCCCGTCGTGCGCCACAGCCAGGTCATCGAACCCAAGCCCGGGCTCGCCCGGTTTGCCGTCCGTCCCACAGACCGGGCCGACGTCTTTGGTGGCCCCATCGGTCAGGGTCAGTACGAGGTGGCCGCCGCGATCAATCAGGGCACTGGATACCGCCGCAGGGGGCGTTGTCGCCTCAATGGTGTCGAGCCGCTTGAGAATTGCAGTCAGCTCATTGGCGCTTTCGCTGGCGGCCGGAACCGGCGGGACAATTTCGGTCGCCCCATCCTTGCCGCATATGAGACCGACATCCTTCGTGGCGCCGTCTGACATGGTCAGGATCAAATGCCCCTCGCGATCGACGACAGCACCGGCGACACTGACAGGCTCGGACTTGCCTTCGAGAGCGTCCAGCCGCTTGGCAAGGGCTGACAGTTCGCCGTCGACGTACTGCTTGACGGCCTCGAAGCCCTCATCAAATGCCTGCTGCAGGTCCATCATGCGGCCTTTCGTGTGGCGAACAGTCGTTTGATCTGGCGGGGATCAATTTGCTTATCCTCAACCTTCTCAGGGACTGGCGGAGCGAGCAGCAATTGGGCGGGCTCGGCCGGCGCAGCATCGGCGGTAGCGATCAGTTGCGCATCGCGGGCGGCGATCGCCTCTATCGAGTGATCCTGCTGCTGCATGTAGATCGTTTCGCCACCAGGGACGCCCTTGAGGTCGAGCCGGCGACGGCGCTCATTCAGTGTCATCACGCTACGGGCCTTTTCCAGCACATCCATCTGGGAGGCGCTGTCCATGCGCAGCAGATTGTCGATATCGAATTCCGTGCCCAGCGCGTCGCCGGTTTCCAGCCCTTCATCGAGGCAAAGTTCGATCGCCTCGAACAGAACCTGAAGGCACTGCGAATAATACTCGGTGTTGAGCGCCTGGACGTTGTTATAGGTTGGCTGGGCGCCAATCCCGATCTTGTAGGGCGGGACGTGATAGGTACTGCAAACCACTTCGGCCGACCATTTGAGCTGCTCGATCATCTGCGAATCGACGGCCTTCGCTGCAACCGGCTCAAACTTGAGCCCATCGCCCAGCACGGCGACCTTGCCGCGGTTCGCGCCGCTGAACATCTGTTCCCATGCGGTCTTCATCTCGGCAGCAGTGTCATCGTCAATGGCACCGGCGGCGGTCAAGATGCCACCTGGCAGCGAGCCGTTCTTGAAGAACGTGGCCGAATTGTTCTGGATCGCAAGGCCCTGCGCTGCCGCCAGCCCGCCGGCAAAAATCGGGGACAGACCAACGAGGGGATGGAAAAAGCAGTTGAACCGATCGTGGATGATTTCGCGCGCCGGGACGATGACGCGGTCTGGAAGGCCAGCCAGTTTGTCGGTGTTCAGCTCATAGAAGACTTCGCCGCTGTCGGCTACCAGTGGCTGGGTCAAGGCCGGATCAAGGATGTAGAACTTGACCACCACGCCCCGGCCATCGCGCTGCTTGAGCACGTAGGTATTGCCGCGCGATAGCTTCGAAAGCACCCAGTTTTCCATGAACTGGATGCGGTTCTGGAAGTGGTTCGGCTTGCGCAGCACCGGCGAATAGGCGGGGCTCTTAGTTTCGGTCCAGATGCCCTGCTCATCCTGCTGCACCAGCTTGATGCGCAGCTTGGAAATATCGGAGGCGATCAGCGTCTGGCAGGCAAACACGGCATGGTTCGCCAGCACGCTGTCCAGGTTCACCTCGATATTCTTCTGCCAGGCGCCGGTGAAGGGCTCCATAACGCGAGGCCACCAACCGCCGCGCGTGTCGGGGCGAGTGAGATTGCCGGCCGCCTTTTCGCGGGTGATGTTGAGGCCAAAGGGTAGACGCATCAGGGTCAGTCCTTCGCCTGCATGCGGCGCGTTTGATACGAGTTACCCCGCTTGCGCGTAGGGCTGTTTTCGGATGGCGTCGGCTTAGGTGCGGCCGCGGACGACGTAGGGGAGACGCCATCGGGAGCGTCAGTAGCCTTACGGATGGCCTTCAGCGTGCGCCCATCGCGTTCGTTCGATGCCGCGAATTCATCGCCCGGCTGCAGGTTTTTGCCAGCGTAACGCATGGCTTTCACAGCAATGAGTTTCATGCCTCGCCTCCTGTCGAAATCAGGGAAAAGGGGTCAGCCCAGATTTGGGCCGACCCCTCGTTTCATCAGCCGACGTAGGCGGCGCTGTCGATGTACTGGACGGCGCCAGGGCGGCGCTTGGCCCAGTTGATGTAACGCTCGGCGCGGATGCCCACGAGGTTCATCTGCCACAGGCTGACCAGCACGGTGGCGGCGACCGGTGGATTGGTCGGGGCGCTGTCCATCTGCAGCGATGCCTGGCTGGACGCATCCAGCAGGGTTTCGCCGTCGTCGGCCAACAGGATCTCGTTGGCCTTGGCCAGGATGATGCGATCGCCTGCGCCAACCAGCGGATCACCAGCGCCCGGGTTCGCCGGGATGTTCTCCGACAGCACCACCGGCAGACCCATGAACGTGCCGCCGCTATCGCCGTTGATGTTGATGTCGGGGAATTCGCGCTGGCCGAGCGGATTGAGCATCAGCGCAAAGCTGAGGGCCCGCATCTCGGTCATGATCCACACGGCGCCGGTCAGCGACATGTTGGCGGTGAGGAACTTGCCGAACAGAGCCTTCACGTCGGCGCGGACATGGTCAGCCGTGGTGCCGCTGGCCACCACTGGCGTGACGCCATTGGTGATCGAGGCAGGCTTGACCGTGGCAGTGCCAGCATTGGCCGGGTCGACGAAGTCTCGGTCCATCGTCTGCACGATGGTGTTGATCAGATCCTGGCGAACGATTGCTTCAGCAGATGGGCTCGATGCGCGGACCAGCTCGTCAGTCATCACCACAATGCCGGCCAGCTTGGTCGTCCCAAGCAGGATCTGATCGAAGCCCAGGGCAGACACAGGCTTAGGCGCACCTTCACCAACCCACTGGGCAGACGATCCACCGGTCTGGCGCGGCACCTTGATGTTGAATGGGACGTTCCGCAGGCCCGGGATGCGGCCGATAATGGTTGCGGGGCGCAGCAGCTCGGCAAACTCCGAGGCCATGTTCTGGTATTCAACCAGGGGCTTGGCCCAGGCGGCATCGGTGGTGGTGCCGGCGGCGACGGCGGCCTTGAGGACCGTTTCCACTTCCGGGGTCTGATCGGCCCAGCGCTTGGCGATCTCGGCCGACTGCATCAGGTTACCCTTGCCGGCCATGAGAGCCATGGCAAAGCGGGTGAAGGCGGTGCCCTTGGCAACAGAAGCCTTGACGGCAACAGGAGCAAGCCCGGTGCTGCGCACGGCGGCGGCGGCATCAACCGAGGTCGCGGCATTGACCGGCTTGGCCGAGACAGCATTCATCTTTTCGACGGCCCGCAGGCGCTTCAGGTCGGCATCGATCGCCGCCACTTCCTGCTCCAGGGTGTCGAAATCTTCCTGTTCGGCCTGATCGGTCGAGCGGGCTTCAGCGATGCTCTTGGTCATCACTTCGTTCATGCGCGCGACGTTGGCAGCGCGCTTGGTTTCCAGAGCAGTGATCTGCTCAGCAATGGTCGTCATTTTGGTGCCCTCCAGGGGCTTGAGGTTCACGTTGAAGGATTTCCCAGTCGCGGGAGGGTCATTCGGCCGGCGCCCCGTTTCGCCAGTCGCGGCGGGAGCATTGGTGTCGAATTGCTTGACGGAGGTGATCGACGCTTCGGCCTGGGCCGGAATGGTCACGGCGGATAGCTCCAGCCATTCCCATTTCTGGTAGATCATCCCCCAGGAATTGGGGATCTGTTCGGTGTCGATGCCGCGGAAGCCGATCGACAGGCCGCGCACAAGGCCGGCCTTGATCAGTTTCCATGCCTTCTCGATGTCATCGGTGACATCCTTGGCGATGGTGGCGACAATCTCGATCCCCTTCGCCGTGACCTTCGCCTGAATGACGTGGCCGATCGGCTCGGTTGATCGGTGCTGCCACAGCAGAGGCAGCGGAAGATTGAAGACGGCGCCTTCGGGCAGCACGATGTCGCCGGCCCGGTCGGTGCTGGGCGTCGAGGCAATGCCGGTAATAGTGCGCGTGTCGTCGTCCACCCCCTTGATCTCAAGGAGGCTGTAAGCTCGGTTCATGGTCATTGAATTCCCCTTGGGGCTCTAGAAGACCCGCACGCGGTATTTCGCGGGCTTCTTTGCCTCTGGCAGTTCGTTGTCAGCGGCCCCAACGCCCATGGCGATGGTCACCACGCCGTCGATGCGGCCCCGGCTGCGCTTCTTGTCGAAGGCACGGTTGTTCATCTCATCTGAGCGGATCATCACGTTGGCCGCGCACATCGTCGTCACCGGGCTTTTATCAATGGTGACGGTCCCGTTCAGAATGCGATCCTCCAGCCGCTCGACTGAGCGCGGCATGCTGAGCGACCGTTCCTGAAACACGATACGCGGCCCCTGCCCGTGCCGAACCAGCTTGAGGCCCTCGCCCTCTGGTTCGTCTGGCCCCTCGAATTGCCAGACCGGCAGGTCAACATCTTCGAGGGCGCAGGCCGCGGTAAAGTCGTCGATCTTGGCCGGATCAACCGCCATGAATTCGACCTTGTGACCTTCGACCAGGCGTTTCACCTGGCGCGCCACGAACGCATAATCAATCACCGCGCCATCCAGCGCAGTCATTCCACTGCGCACTGGATCTGCCGCCCATTCCTCATAAGGGGCATTGTCGTCTCGAGCCCGATCGGCAAGACCGGTCTTGGTGGTGAAATACCAAGTCTTTGACCAGAGGTGTCCCTTGGCATCCACCCACGTGGCAGTGACGGCGGTCAGATCGTTCTTCTTGGACAAGTCCAGCGAGAGCCAGCATCGACAGCCCTTGAGCTGGTCGGGGTCCACCGCGCCCAGGCATGAATTCCACGCCTCCTCGGAGATCCAGAACCCATCGCTGCCGACTGGAATGCCGAAGTATAGCCGCTTGGTGGCGAGCGCCTCCGATAGCAACAGCTTGGCCGTCTGGACGCGCTTGCGCACGTTGTCGATCGGGAACGTGACATCGAGCGCCGGCAGAGCCTTTTGCCAGACAGCCTCGTTGTCGAAGACCGTTTCAATGTCCTCTTTGTCGACCCGAGCAATGAAGCTGAACAGGCTATCGTCCTCGGCGGCACCGGTGGCAATGCGCTGGAACAGGTCCGAATACTCGGTGCCGACGATCTGGTTTGACGCCGGGGTATTGGTGCCCAGGATCATCAGCGGGTCACCGCTCATCTTGTCGATGGCGGCTTTCCATATCTGCAGCGCATAGGCGCTTTTGAATTCGTGGATCTCGTCGGCCAACACCGCATAGGGTCGCGGGCCGGAGATGGAATCGACACTGGCCATGGACTGAAACTTCGAGCTCGTGTCGGGGTGCTCGATCTTCCAGGCGTTGTCACCGGTGCCGCGGATAACCACAGTGCCACGGGCTTCGAGGCTATCCCCGTCGTCACAGTCTGGGATCGTCGCGCGCGACATGCCCACAGCATCCTTGAACAGGACGTTGGCCTGATCTTTGTCGCTGGCAATCGCGTAGACTTCCGAGCGCTGCTTGCCCGCAAAGCCCATCATGTAGAGGCCCATGCCTGCCATGAATGGCGACTTGGCCTGTCCCTTGCCCGTTTCCATCCAGGCCATGCGGTAGCGCCGCAAGCCGTCCTCACGAAACCAGCCATGCAGCGAGGCGGCAACAAAGCCGTGCCACTGCAGCAGGTCGAACGGCTGGCCCTCTTTAATGCCCTCGGTCACGGTCAGCACTGACGGGAAGAACCCGCAAGCATGTTTGGCCTTGTCGGCATTGAACATCAGGCCGCGTGCCGACCCAATCTCAAGGTCTTTGAGGTGCCGAGCGCAGGCAGCTCGAACAAACGCCCCTGCTACAATCTTGCCGTCGATAACGTCGAGTGCGTACCGGGTGGCGAGGTCGTCAGCGACCGGTCGAGCCGAGATAGGCATCAGATGCTCGGCTCCTCGTCTTGGGTGCCGGCGCCTTTGAGGCCGATGACCGGCGGCGCGGTGCAAGCCCGAATTCTGCTTCAAGGGTGGCTGCGTCTGACCCCAGCTCGCGCATGGCGGCGAAGTGGGGGCTGGTCCGCGCAATAGCTTTCGGATTGCCGCGCTTCGGCTTGGTCACAGCACCATGTTCGGCCACTTCCCGCAGCGAGCGGTCATAGAGGACGTAGGCGACGATCAGCCGTTGCATGGCGTGGGCATTGCCTGGCGATAGGATGTTCCGGCTTTTCAGTTCAGCCGAAACCCGGCGCCAGTGTTCCTTGGCAGCCTCAATTTCCAGCGCGTCATTGAACAGCGCTTCCCAGTCCGGCTCTGGGACGATTTCGCCGGTGCCGTCTAGGGTTACAACGTTCATCGCAACTCATCCCCTTCGGGGATGGCCTCAACTTTTTGTTCTGAATTCGGTTTCGGTGAAAATGGAGGGGGGACGCGGGTGCAGAAGATCGGTCGATCAGGACCCGCGAAGGCCCCCCCCTATGGGGTCAGACGGCCCGGGGCCCGCTCCGGCTCGCCCTTAGTCAACACTGCGATGTCTATGCCCCTATCGAGGATGATCACCTTGGCATTGACGCCCAGGTTGTCGACCAGCGCCGTGAAAGCGCTCTTGAGGTGGAAGGCCTCGTCTCGGGTGACAACGTGAGGGCACTTGATCACCAGGCAATCGCCATCAGTGATGTTGAACTTTACTGCCTCGGTTCCGGTGTAGCTCTCCAGCTCGTCGATGAGCTTGCGAACGCCAAGCCCTGACCTCTCTGCCGCTTCTCCCACTTGGTCCGCCAACGCTTCGAGATCGACATTCGGGTAGCGTGGGGCAGCCTCAACGCCGAAGTGCTTGCGCCCGCTCATCACGCCACCGCCATCTCGGTTGCAAGCTGCGCCATGTATGCGGCGCTCGTCTCGCCGTAGGAGGGCTCTCGTCCATTCTGCTCGTCGGCTAGGAACTGGTTGACCATCTCGAACTCACGAGCGAAGCGGTCGGGTTCCTCGATATACCGGCGCATCCATTCGTTGAAGCACTGAGCCATCTGAGCATTCGTCATAGTGGATCTATCCTCGGTTCCATGGGTGGTCAGCGGCCACTGGCCTGCCGTCCTCGGTGCTGCCCTTCACATAGCCAAGGCGTTCCTCGCTCTGCTTGACCTTGGAGTGGCAACGCCAGGGGTCCGCATCACAGAGGCTTTGGAACGGACCGGCGAAGAATGTGTTCGGGTCCAGCTTAGTCTTGGGGTCGACGTGGTCGCAGACGGTGGCGACAGTCACGCGGCCATAGCGCAGGCAGTTCTCACACAGCGGCTGCTTGAACAGCTGCTCTGCCCGGGCGCGCTTCCACCGGTTCGTCCAGTAGTGCTTGCGGTAGGCCTCGGCCTGGGGTGAACGGCGATGATGGGGCCGCGCCACGGCTATCGGATGTCGATATCGGGGACGATCACCGAAGGCTTGAACACCACACGGTAATGGTAGGCGCTGACGCTAGCTGCTTCCAGCTGCTCGGCAAAATAGGTCACGTTGTCGGACAGACCAAGGAAGTGTTTCTTGTAGGCACCCGGACCGGTCTTGCAGGTTACCGTCAACTGCCCCTTGCTGTCGGCATTTCCGAGGGAACACAGGCCCTCAACGCTCAGGATGTAGTCACCGGTGATGCCGTTATAGAAGACGACGCGGCGGTTGATCTCGAACTGGTCCGCAGCCTTCGACAGGTTGGCCGACGCGACATCGGCATCGCTGCAAGCGGCGAGCGCGACCAGTGGCAGCAACACCGCGGCGTATTTGAGCATGTGGCTCTCCAGCAAAAAGCCCCGCTTGCTAGAGCGAGGCTTGGGGAAGGTGTGATGGGTGGTGCCTAAATGGCGACTCAGGCGAGATGGATTCGCGCCCTCAAACCCCAGCGTTTCCGGGGCTTACAGGTTGATTTCCTCGGACAAAACCCCGATGCGATTCGCACTCTTATTTCAGTGCGGCGTCCACTCGTCGAGGCTGCGCGGCCAGCGTCCGAACTTCATTCGAAATGCGCCACCCCAGAACACACCCCACGAAGCCACCAACACGCCCAGTCCGATAAACCATGTCATGTGCGGCGCCCTGCTTCACGGATCCCGCTGTCTGCCTAGACCGGAGCCGGACCCGGGGGACCATTCGGCAGGTAAGGGATCGAAAGGGAACAAAAGCAAACGGCCCCGCATCATTTCTGACGCAAGGACCGCGATTAACCAAAACATAGATGATTTGGCCCGCCTTGGCAAGCAGGCCAGCGATGGCCCTTTTGCGTTATCAGCCCTCTGGCTCATCGGGCAGCACAAGCGGCGGCCGATCTGCATCACGCCACCCTGTCGGCTTGCCCTTCTCTCTCGGCAGGAGGTTGAAGCAGCCCACCAGCACGTCCAGTGCGTCGAGCAGTTCCTTTTCAAGGCGGCGCCGGGCTTGTCCACCCTGCCCCAACTTCAGGTTTTCACACAGACTGCGCACCGATAGGCCGTGAACGACGATCTTGTCGACGATGCTTGCCGCCCGCGCGCCCAGCGCCCTGCGGCAGCTATCCAGCTCGGCACGGGTGTCGTCCTGTGAGGCCGAGACCTGATCTTGGCGCGGCCCCGACGTGTCGACACGCACCTGGGAGTAGTCAGTGGCCTGCATGGGCCCAATCTGGCTGGTTTCGTAGAGGTGGCAATAATGGGCCGCTGCCATGAACTGGGCTTCGGTCTTGCCCTTCACACGCGCCAGCCCGCCAACCAGCACTACCTGGTTCTTGGCGGCCATGATGCTGGCTTCGTGCTTGGTGGCCACCTCACCGCTGGCAACGGCATCGAGCAACCCCTGGGTAATCATCGGGTTGGGCACCAGCTCGAATTTCGGCACGGTCCGGCCTTCGCCGGCGTCGACCACCGCGCGCAGTTCGTCGACCCGACGCAAAGCTGTTTTTGACTTGGCCCCTTGCCGCGCAAGAATGGCGTGCAAAGCGCGCAGCTGCAGAATGCACTGTTCGTAGGCTTCGGAATAAGCGGATGACAACGCCCGGGCTTGCGCCTCGGCTGCAGGAAGCTCTGATGCCGCCTGATCGAACGTCAGTGGCTTGGAGGCTTTGGCTTTGCTGGCCTTAGACATAGAACGACCTCTCGGGTGGGAGAGGTCGGGCAGGCTGGTCGGACAGTCCTTTTATGCCCGAACTGCCGTGAGTTTTCAAGCGCGCCAGGCCAATATCCCTTTGTGCCGGATGACGTCGGCTGGGGGCTCTATCTCATCCCTTGCTCGGCGCTGTTTCTGCTCAACTTTCGGGTTAAAGTAACGGCCTCCCACCTGGTGGGTCAGTCGAAACGCTACGCCACTCTTCGCCGCATGACGCTGGCTTGACCACTTGCCCATCAGGATGCCTTTCGCTTCTTGCGGCACTTCCTGAACCAGATAGACGCTAGCGCCTTCCAGATGGGAACGCGATGGGTGGCGGCGAATATCTTGGCCTCGTCGTCGACGGTCCACCCCAGACCTGCCACCGCCTCAGTCAAAGCTTCGGCTTCAATCGCTTCCTTGAATTCGTCCTCGGTCAACAGGTGCTCGACGGCCTTGATCTGGTTGGATGTGATTGGTGCTAACTCTGCCTTTGCCAGCACGTCGAGGATTTGCCTCGCGCGCATGGCGCCCCTGCGCGAGACCAAACCCGCGATAGCAGTGACTGCAACGGTCTCGCGCGCCTCAAATTCCCTGCCGGTGTAACGCAGGATCTTGATACCTGCCCGGTCGCAAACCTGCGCCACCGTCACAGCTTCAGGGTCGCCGGCAGCCACCGCCGCATAGTGCAGCTGCAGCGCAGTGATGCCCAGGCGATCCTTGTTCTGGCCAAGGAACGCCTCTGCCTGGGACCGGGTGTCCGGTGCCTCGACGATCATCACTGGGATCAGCGCCACATGCGGATTGCTGGCGCAGGCGATTGCGGTGTGCTGGCCGTCCAGCACCTTCAGCACGGTCTTGCCGTCCTCGTCCTCGGCAAAGGCGCAGACCGGCGGCTTGAACTTCGTCCAGTCGAAATTCTCGATGATGCGGCGCACCTGCTTGATGCCACGCTCGCCAACCGGGCGCTGATAGGCTGGGTCGACCCAAAGGTCGCGGGGGTCCACCATCTCGCAAATGGGCATGCCGGTTTCGGGCTTTGCCGGAGTGAGGCCAATGAGGCCGATGGGTGCGATCTGGCGCAGAGCTTGTTCGGGGGCGTTCATCATTGCGTCCTCAGTTTTGACAGAAGCACGTCGTTCCAGTCGGTGCCGGGTTCAGGCGGGATCACCACCTCGGCCATGATCGATTGGTTGAGCCGCTTGCCCAGCGCATAGGCTGCCGCCTGCCCCACCGAGTTGGTGTCGTTGTCGCCAAAGACCACAACCTCCGTGACGCCCTCGGGCGGCTGCCAGGCTTCGAGCCGGCCTGCATTGAGCGCAGACCAGCAGGGGATGCCGTGTAGGGCAGTCGCCGCCAGTGCTGTTTCGACGCCCTCGGCAATGCCGAGAACCTTGTCGTGCTTCGCCAGCCGAACGGCGCCGCCAGCCGGCAAGCTTCCCATGGTGAGCCGTGGCGCATTGCCGGTCACCTTCTCGCCGCCCTGCGTGAGAAAGGTTCGCTGCAATCCTGCCAGATCGCCATGCACGTCGACGAACGCCGAGATCAGCGCCGCACAGGGCTGGCCGTTACGGTTCAAGGCCGGGTGGAAGCGCAGTGCCCGCGATGGTGCATAGGCGCCGACGCGCTTGCGCAGATACTGGTCAGCGATGTCGTCGGTGGTAATCCATTTGGCGGCTTTCCACACAGCCCTCACCGCAGCGTAGGTCTCTGCCTGCTCATGGCGAGGATCGGCAACGATGGGTTGCTCTACCGGCTCGCTGTCGGTCCCGATCACGGTCTCGACTAGGCGCGCGGCCTCGGCAAAGTCACAGGACTGCATGTCCATCAGCAGGCGGAAGCCGTTGCCGGCGCTGCCGCTGGCATTGGACGATTCCGTGCCATGCTGCTGAGCGCAAAACCACGTGCCCTTGCCGTCCTTGTCGTCGAAGCGAAACCGATCCTTTCCACCGCACACTGGGCACGCGCAGTGCTTCCCGGTGATGGATGCCGCTGGTATGCCCAGCGACGGCAGGATTTCCTTCCAGCGCCCCTGGACGCGATCGCCAATCTTACGCTGCATCTGGTGCCCCTCCCGTCTTCTGTTCCTTTCCGCGGCCCTTCGCGTATCTGATCTGCGAGGCCCTCACGTAATTCCGACAATGCACGTCTGGGGTCGCCGGCACCGCGCGCAGGCTGCGCGGCCACATGCCGAAGCGTTCTTTGAATTTGTGGCTGGCCCAACCCTCAGAATATCCCCGCTCGTCGCAGTACCAGAGCAGCCCAGACCAGAACCGTTGCTTGGTGGCTCGGTCGTCCTTTGTCTTGCCGCCTTGCACCTGGAACAGCTCGCCGTCGACGGTGGCGACATCCTCGCGCCGTGCGGGCGCAAAGCCACATTCTGGGCAGACATGCACACCAGCAGGCTTGAGGTAGGTGCAGGACGTGCATTCCTTGGGGAGCTTCACCGCGCGTACCTTGGGCTCGGCCTTCCTGCCCTTTGCCATGCGGCCCGCGTCGAGCTTTTCGTGCTTGATGTCGGTCACATAGCCCAGCGTCTGGGTGGTGTCGGAATGGTCGAGGATGATGCAATCCTCTTTCCCGTCTGCGGTGCGCAGGCCTCGCCCGATGATCTGGGTGTAAAGAATTTCGCTCTTGGTCGGCCGCGCCAGGATGATGCAGCGCACATCCCAGTCGATGCCGGTGGTCAGAACCCCGACGTTGACGACCACCTTGACCAATCCAGTGGCAAACGCCCGGCCGATCTTGGTTCTGTCATCGCGCTCGGTATTGGCATCGATGTAGGCCGTGGTGACGCCGGCTGCACGGAACTCGTCCTCGAGACTGCGCGCATGCGCCCGGTTCACCGCAAAGCACAGCGTAGGCCGGTTCTCCCCAGACTTGAGCCAGGTCGTGACGATGTCAGCAGTCAGCTGCGGTTTGTCCATGGCCTCAGCGGCTTGGCCTTCGTCGTAGTCGCCAGCGACCGTTCCGACGCCCGACAGGTCTGGATGGGATGGGGCGAAGGCCCGGAAGGGTGACAGAAATCCCCGCGCAATCAGGTCGCGGGTGGTCGCCGCAATGATCAGGTCGTCATAGTGCTTGCCCAGTCCCTTGGTCCAAGGCGTCGCGGACAGCCCGACAAAGGGCAGCTTTGGCCGATCGGCCATCCAGTTGAAGATCACCTTGAACGCTTGGTGCGCCTCGTCGACCAGCACCATGTCGGTATCGGGCAGCGCCCGGCGCGCGAGCGTCTGGACGCTGGCTATCTGGACCCGGGCCATCCAATCCACCGCGGGGTGGTCGGCTTGGATAACGCCGATATCGGTGATCCCCTCTGCTCGAAATTCGTCGAGCGTCTGGTCGATCAGCGAGATCGCCGGCACCGTGAAGCAAACACGATTGCCCTTGTCCAAGGCCATCTGGATCACGGCGGCCGCAGTCAGAGTTTTGCCGAAGCCGGTGGGCGCCTGCAGCATGGGTCGCTTGTGGCCTGATGCCAGCGATTGCCGGAGCATGCGGATGGCATCGGACTGGTGGTCACGCAGGGGCCTCATTTGCCGCCCGCCTTGGCTCGTGCCCGTGTCTTACCACCCTGCCCTACTGAGAGATCCTGCCCTGTATGGCTAAGTTCTGAATCCCTCATCCCTCCTCCCTCCTCCATCTGCGGAGCGATTTCCCCATTTGGGGGAAATGGTTCCGGAATAGACGGCGGTAAGCGGACGTAATTTCGGAAATCATCCGGCATAGGGTGGATGTCATTGGGGGATTTTGGACGCTGGAACTTACGGAAATTCCGAATTGCGCCGTACTTACGTCCGTCGACTTCGTAATTGGCGATGGCGTCAATCGACACCAATTCCGCAAGCAGGGTATCGATGTCGAGGGTGTCCGCCGGAAACAGGCGCATCTTGAGAGTGGTGATTTTCCACTCAAAGGCGCCCTTGTCGTCAGCCTCGACCCATAGCCCCAGCAATAGCAAACGAGCATCTCGGCTCACCTGAACCAAGTCCTCGTCGGTGAAAAAGCCCGGGTGGATAGATCGAATGCGGCTCATACCCGGTCGATCCCCATAATGTCGGCAAACCCGTTCCAGGCCGCGACCAGCGCCGCCGCGTTGGCAAGGGTCGGATCGTCAGCGTTGTGCCTGAAGGCCACGCGATAGGCGTTGAACGCGGCGCGCTGCGGCTCCTGCTGCAGATCGACGACCATGTGCGTGCCGATCAGGTGAGTGGCGTCGATGCCCTCAACGGCGGACATGGCTTCGCCGTCCACGATTTCGTCGTGTTTCATGGTGGTTGATTTCCTTGAAGGGGTGGGCAGCGGGTTGTCCGACCAGCCTGCCCGACCGAGATTATGGGATCAGCGCAAAACTGCGCTGGTCGGGCCATCACGCGCATGTGGGTGCGAGATCACGCAGCAACCTCTTCGCGCGGGTAAATATCTGGGCGGAGATCGTGTCGACTTACGCCGCTGGCCTTCTCAACTGCCAGCACACGCAGAGCCGGCACTCGACGCCACTGACTTACGGCTTGCGGGGTCACACCGATTTTCTCGGCAAACTTTTGGGCCGTGCCCACGGCCTTGATGGCAGCTTCGAGTGCGTTTTCCATAGGCGTATTAAGCACGGCTTAAGGTTAAAATCAAGCACCACTTCATTGTTCACCTAAAGCAATGCTTTATGATGTTGTTCAAACAGGAGAATTGCAATGTCTGCACTTGGAGACCGCATCCGCGATAGCAGAAAGGCTGCGGGGATGACGCAGGCGGACCTGGCACGGGCGCTTGGCATTAGCGTGCAAGCGATTTCGCAATGGGAAAGCGGCAGGACAGTACCAACAGCGGACCGACTTATTTTTATCGGCGACCTACTCGGATTAGACCTGAGAACAGCGTACTTCGGCGGGGAGTTGGGCCCCTATCGCGGAGACACGAGGGAGGGTCGGTTTGTCGTTCCGATGCTCAGTAAAGTGGCTGCAGGGAACTGGTCGGAAACAGTCGCCCAGCAGCATGTCGCTGATGAAATGCGGGCGTTCGAAATCCACTGGAAGCCTTCTGGCCCCACGTTTGCACTAGAGATCGATGGCGAAAGCATGATGCCAGAATTTAAGCCTGGCGACGTCATTATCGTAGACACCGGCCTCGAGCCTATACCAGGGGACTATGTTGTGGCCGCGCTCGAAGGAGAGAGTGAGGCAACCTTCAAAAAGTATCGACCAAGAGGGAATGATGCTGACGGTAAGCCAGTGATCGAATTGGCGCCCCTTAATCCCGATTATCCCAGCCTGACGATATCATCGAAATCACCGGGGCGAATTGTCGGAACCATGAAAGAACATCGTTCATTCCGGCGGACAAGGTGAAGCGACACTTGATTTTAAATTAAGCATCACTTGACATTAAGGTTAAGCGGGGCTTTACTACCTTCAGCGAACACCGTTGGAGGCCGATATGCCGTCACCCCTTCCCAAGCTCTTCGAGGCGGCCCGCAAGCGCGGGTTCGATCCTCTCCTGCTTGCAATTGCTGAATACCGCGTGGGTGCTGCAGCGTTCAACGCGACACCACATTACCTAACCGACATCGGCGACTTAGAGGCTTTGGCGACCAGCGAAGGCTACGGGACTGCGCTCGATGCCTTGCGTACATGGAACACGCCTCCGTCCAGCATGCAGAGCGCCATCGCCGGGCTGGAACTCGGCATTGAAGAACTTCGCAATGGCGACCACGAAGTCGCTGACTGCATGATGGAGAGCGTTCTGGCGTTCTTGAGAGCGCAGCAGCCTGCCGTCTGATCCGAATAAATCGGCTCGGGCAAGCGCTGTAACGCTCCCCGAGCCTCCCACAATTCTACCGCTGGAGGTCAATCATGGATGCCGCATCCAATACCCCAAATTTCCCGTCTGATAAATACTCAGCGATGACCGTCTGGGAGCTCTATTCCGTCATGTCGACCATGGTGTCCATTTTGAACACCTTCGACCTCACGTGCCGCGCTGCGGCAGACGGCGAGTCTGCGGTCTTCGGTTGGGCCGAGGAACATGAGAAACGCCTAGACAGGGAATTGCAGGCGATGTCGGGCAATCTCGCCGCGCGGCTCGGCCTATCGAGGGACGACGAGGACGTTCGCGACATGGCCTTCGCTCGCGTCGACGGCCTGGTGCCATCCTTCATTTGGGCCGATGGCCGCGCTAACCGCATGCGCACCGCCACCGAGCTCCGGAAGGCAGGTGCGTGATGGCCAGTTACGACCTGAACGACCTGCATACCGATCTCACCAACATGGGCGAGCTGATCGACACCGTGGCCGAAACCATCTTGGGATGCGACTTTGGCCCGCCAGGTGCCAGGGTCCCACATATGGATCGCCTGAACGCCCTTATCTGTATCGCTCGCGATCAGATGGAGAAGCTCAACGGCCTTGTCGACGACAACTTCGTTGAGATTGGGTCGACTGTCGTGGGAAGGAGATGAGCGGTCGCGAACAGAACCGGATGAAGGCAGCTGATGACCTTAACCGCGGCCTTGCCATTGTCACCACGGCTTGGCTGGCCCTGGACGCCGCCGAGACGGCAGACGATCAAGCAGCCATCCATGAGACGCTTTACGAGGCCATACAGAAGCTCAAATCGGCCGAGGTGCTTCTGGGCGTCTACACGGCAGGGGAAGGCAAATGAACCACTCCCAGCTGCGGCAGCGCGCCGAGGCGATGATCGAAGAACTGATCGAGATGCTCGACCAGATCGACGGGGATCCGGATTTTGAGGCAAACGGCGACCTTGAGCCGTCCTTGGGCCTCGGGATGCTCTTTGACGAAACCGGCCGCTGGCACTGGTCGGGGGAAGACAGGGAGGGCCACGACGCCGGCGATGAGCCCGACATGGACTTTTGCGCCCAGACGATGAACCCGTCTCCCATCCGGACCAAGCGCATCACCAGGAGGGCTGCGTAATGCACGAGAAACCAATCGGCGCATTTGATGCCATGGGTCTGATCGTCCGCGAAGGTGTCGCCGTTCGAGACCTGAAAACCCGCGAAGAATGCGTCCAGGCTGTCGTTGATATCGATATGCAGATCGAAGGCATGCTGTCTCAGATCAGCCGTGTTGAAGCCGATCCAGAGCACAGCTTAAACAGGCCTGGCTGGCGCTCGAAGGTGCAAGGCGCAATTCGTTGGAAGAAACGAGCGAAGGCAGCAGTTAATAAGCTCATCGTCCAGTTTGATAAGGGCAAGCCGGCCGATCCAAGCAAGGACAGCTTCCGCTACGTTCTCTTGGACACACTGCGCCAGGAGCTTGGCGACGCCGAGTTCGATCGCATCCGAGATATCGCGCGGGATCGATATCGGGTGGCCTTCCCATCCTGTGATGGGAATGCGCCGTGAGGCTCTTATGGGTTACCGCATGCGCTCTGTCCGCATGGACCTGCGCATCGTGGGCAACAGGCCTCACCCCGGAGCACAACCTTGCCGTGGATTACATCTGGCTCTGGTGGCTGCCGGCGTTCACCTGGACCCTGACGGCGATCAGGACAGCTATGGGGGAACGGGGATGACAAAATCCGCCATCCGCCGCCTAATGTCGCGCTCCGAGGCTGCTGCCTATTGCGCTTTGTCGGTCCCAACCTTTACGGCCGTTTGCTCAGTGCGCCCCGTTCCTCTGGGGCCGGGCAAACGCCTAGAGCGATTTGACCAAGCGGATTTGGACAAATGGATTGACGGGCTCAAAGGGATAGAGGCCAAGTCGGATTTCGATCAAGCACTGGAAGCGCTGAATGGCGACGAGGAAGAAGAAACCGGGAATACCCGGCATTAAGCGATACTTCGAGCCGAAGTCCGGGAACTGGTATTCTTACCACCGCAAGACCGGTAGGCGGATCGAAGCTGAATACGGCACCGCCGATTTTGTTGCGGAAGTCGCACGGATCAACGAGGAAGTAGCAAAGGCCGCAACAGGCAACGCGAAGGCTGGCACGTTGGGTGCGTTAATCACCATGTACCGCGCCACCGCCATGCCGCTGCTGGCCACGCGCACCAGAACCGACTACCAGAAGGTATTCGACTACCTCAAGCCTATGCGTGATCAGCCCCTCGCAGCTTTCACCAGTGGCGCCATAGTCAAGATCAGAGACAAGGCTTACGCGAAGCACAAACGTCGTTTTGCCAATTATGTGGTCGCCGTCTTCTCCATCATTTTTGAGTTCGCGCGCGAGCGGGAGATGGTGTCGACCAACCCCGTGATCAGAACCGTGAAAAAGATTCGTCGGCCGAAGGGAATGGCGGACGCTAACCGGGCATGGTCACAGGCCGAGCGCGAAGCAGTGATGTCTGCGGCCCCTATTCATCTCAAGGTGCCCATTGCCTTGGCGATGTACGTTGGTCTGCGCGAGGGCGACGTGTTGCGGATGACATGGGCGCGATACAATGGCCACGACATCTCCACCACGACCAGCAAGGCGGGAACCTTCGTCTGGTGGCGCTGCCCAGTTGCCCTGCGAGAAATCCTTGATGAAGCCCCACACTTCGATGAGGTGCCAGAGATCGCTGCTACCAGCCGAGGCACAGCCTGGACCGAAAGCGGCTTTCGCGCTTCCTGGCGGAAGTTCAGAATGGCTTTGGAGCAAAAGGGCCTGGTCCAGCCAGGCCTGACCATTCATGGCTTGCGCCATACAGTCGCAACAACCCTGCGCGAGCAAGGCTTCGATACCCGAACAATTGCAGACGCCCTCGGCCAGAAGACGGAAATCATGGCCGCGCACTACAGCAAAAACGCAGACCTCAAGAACAAAATGGCGACGGTAACTGACGCCATGGACCGTCTGCACCAGAACGAACAAGAACAGAAGCTGTCTAGACGCATTGTCTAGAACACGTTTCGTTCTTCTGGACCGAAAACAAAAAACCCCCGGTTTCCCAGGGGTTTGAAATGGTAGCGAAGCCCAGATTTGAACTGGGGACACACGGATTATGATTCCGCTGCTCTAACCAACTGAGCTACTCCGCCCCAAGATGGTGCGACCGGCCAAGCCATGTCGCAAAGCGCTCGGGGAGCGCATGGACGTATTAGATTTGCGCATTGCCACTGTCAACCCCGCTGCGCTGACTGATCGCGATAGTATGAACACGATAATAGTCCAACCTGGATTGGTCACGAATTCAGCCACCCCGCGCCCGATCGTTCGGGAAACGGCAACAGCTTGTTGTTATTGGCCCTCTGCTCCACACTCGATAAATGGCCTATCTCATTGGCAACGGCGCTAACGGACCACATCAGATCACGCGCCCCTTCAGGAGAACGAATATGACCCTTACCCTTTCGGGCATTCATCATCTGACGGCCGTCACCGCCGAGGCCGCCAAGAACCTCAATTTCTACACCCAGACCCTGGGCATGCGGCTGATCAAGAAGACCGTAAACCAGGACGACACCACCGCCTATCATCTGTTCTATGGTGACGGCGTCGCCTCGCCCGGCGCCGACTTGACCTTTTTCGATTTCAACACCGGTCGGGAAAAGCGCGGCACCCATTCGGTGACCCGCACGGGCCTGCGCGTTGATAGCGAGGAGACGCTCAACTGGTGGAAAGAGCATCTGCAGACCCACAATGTCGGCACCTCGGCCATCAAGGAGCGCGCCGGTCATGTCTCGCTCGATTTCGAGGATTTTGAAGGCCAGCGCTTCCGCATGGTGATCGACAATGCCAACAAGGTCATCCCCTGGGCCAAGAGCCCGGTGCCGGCCGACAAGCAGATCATCGGGCTAGGCCCGATCACCATGAGCGTGCCGCGGCTGGACCGCACCGAAGCGGTGCTCACCCAGGTGATGAATATGCGCAAGGTGCGCACCTATCCGGCCAAGGAACGCAGTGGCGAAGTCCATGTCTTCGAGATGGGCGAAGGCGGCCCCTCGGCCGAACTGCATGTGGCTGTCGAGCCGGATCTGCCGGTCACCCAGCCGGGCGCCGGCGGTGTCCACCATGTCGCGTTCCGCACGCCCGATCAGGATACGCTGCGCCAATGGGTGCGCCGGGTCGGTGAATTCGGGCTGCGCTCGAGTGGGGAAGTCGAACGGTTCTACTTCACCTCGCTCTACTTCCGCGAGCCCAATGGCATCCTGTTCGAAATCGCCACAGACGTCCCCGGCTTTGCTGCCGACGAGCCGATGGAAACCCTTGGCGAAAGCCTGGCTTTGCCGCCTTTCCTCGAAGGTCGACGCGCCAGTATCGAGGCCAACCTCAAGCCGCTGGTCTAGTCTCGGACAGCCGCCCCCCGCGACAAGCGGGGGGCCTTTCCTGCTGGCGCAGGGAACGTGGATGCATCGTGCCGGAATCGTGGATAGCGCAGCGAGCATCAGGCCAGGCAGGCCTACTTTTGAATCGGTGAGTCCGGCTTCAGGATGGCGGCGTCCCCGATCAGCTGGATGAACTCGGCGCGGTAGCCGCTTTCATCGGCGCCACGGCCGGACTGGGCCAGGGCGCGGATATCGGCCCAGCTGATATCGCCATAATCAGACCCCTTGAGCTTCTGCCCGAAGGCAGCCACTGCGGCGGCGAAGCGCATGTCGTCGCTGATATCGGCGATATCGCCATGCACCAGCTCCGGGGTTACCGCCAGTTCGATCAGCTGACTGACATCCTCGTCCGGCAGCTTGTACCGCATCTTGAGGAAGGCGATTTCGTCGCCGACATCGGTCGCGGCCACCGGAGCCGCCGCGCCATAACGCAGGGGTTCGACCAGTTCGGCGCCCGAGCCAACCGGGGTGATCTCATAGATCGCTGTGACGGTGTGACCGGCACCGATATCGCCCGCATCGACCTTGTCATTGTTGAAATCCTCGCGGTTGAGGGCGCGGGTTTCATAGCCGATCAGCCGGTATTCCGAGACCATGGCCGGGTTGAACTCGACCTGGACCTTGACGTCCTTGGCGATCATTTCCAGCGTCGAGCCGCCCTCCTCCACCAGCACCTTCTGAGCCTCGCGGAAGTTGGAAATGTAGCTGGCATTGCCATTGCCGTTCTGGGCCAGCGCCTGCATCGTCGCATCATCGAGATTGCCGCGACCAAAGCCGAGCACCGACAGGGTCACCCCACCATCGCGCTTGGCCTTGATGAAGTCTTCCAGTGCTTCGGGCTCGTCGATCCCGACATTGAAATCGCCATCTGTGGCCAGGATCACCCGATTGGTGCCGCCCACGATCTTTGCCTGTTCGGCCAGCTTATAGGCCAGCGCAATGCCCTCGGCGCCCGCCGTGCTGCCACCGGCGCTGAGCTGGTCGAGCGCAGCCAGTATCCTGGCTTTTTCGGTCGCCACCATCGGCTCCAGCACCACGCCGGCCGAGCCGGCATAGACCACGATCGACACCGTATCGTTGCCCGATAGCTGATCGACCAGGAGACCAAAGGCGCGTTTCAGCAGCGGCAGCTTGTCCGGCTCGTCCATCGAGCCTGATGTATCGATCAGGAACACCAGATTGTTCGGCTTGTCCTCGCCCGCCGCCGGCACATAGCCCTTGATGCCGATATGCAGCAGCTGGGTCTTGGGATTCCATGGCGTCGGATAGACCGCGATACTCGGCTGGAACGGCACGTCGCCACTGGTCGGGCCGGCATAATCATAGGGGAAATAATTGATCAGCTCTTCGATGCGCACGGCATCGGGCTCGGGCAGAGAGCCGTCCTCCAGCTGGCGCCGCACATAGGAATAGCTGGCCGTGTCGACATCGATCGAGAAGGTCGACACCGGCTCATCGGCCACCGCCTTGAGGCGCTGTTCGTCAAAGCGAGTGAACTGGTCCCCGCTCGGCTCATTCGGCCGCGCCACCATGCTGGGCATTGGCGCGGGCATATAGAGCGCCTCGCTCTCTGCAACCAGGCCAGGGGCACGCATCAGCACCGCGCTATTGCCCAGCCCCTGCGGTGATTGGGCCATGTCAGCCATTTCCTGATCCGCCATTGGCGCGGGCGCTGCCGGTGCGGCTGCCTGCTGCTGGGGCGTGATCGGGAGGGTCACGGCGGGTGGCGCCACGACCGCTTCCTTGCGCTCATCGGTCGGGGCAATCTGCGGCGCGGCGGCCGGAACAGTCGTCGCCGTCTCGGTCGCAGCCTTGGGCTCGCGCGTTGCGGCCTGCTCGACGGCCGTCGGCGTTGCGGCCGGGGTCATCGAGGTACTCGAATAAAGCTGGTAGCCGAGCGGCAGCACCAGCAAGGCAATGGCCGCGGTGCCGATGGGAAGACGCATATCCATGATCCAGTTTCCTTTAAGGGATGGAACGATGGACATGAGACGGCGGCGCCACTGACTTCCTTGGGCACTCGACTGGATTTTTTTCGACTGTTCGGAATTGGCAGCGGCAAAGGCAGCCATGCCGGCGGTGCGCGCCCGTGCCTTGGCCTCGGCGCGCGCATCGGGAACATTGGTCTGGCCCAGGGCCTTGAATGGATCGTTCATATCGTCGCTCATAGCAGCCCCCTCAGGGTCTTGCGCGCTTCGAAGATGTGCCAGGACACAGTGGCTTCCTTGCATCCCATGATGTCGGCGGCCGCAGCGTGGCTCAGCTCTTCGGCATAAACCAGCAGCACCGAATCGCGCTGTTTTTCCGGCAGGGTCCGCACCGCCGCCCAGAGCTGGCTGGAGGTTGCGGCCTCTTCCTGCTCGGCCGGCACATCTTCGGGACTGACATGGGCATAGGCTTCGGCATATTTCGCCCGCCGCCCCCGCGCCCGCTGCATGTCGCGCACGGCATTGAGGGTGATGCGATAGACCCAGCTGGAAAATGCCGAGCGGCCGTCAAACCCGGAAATGGCGCCGCCCAGCTTGACGCAGACGTCCTGGGCAATGTCTTCGGCATCGCTGCGATTGCCGCACCATTTCCAGGCGGTGCGATGGATGAGGTCATAATGATCCTCGATCAATTCGCCAAACGCCTCGGCATCGCCATTCTGGGCACGCGCCACCAGCGCCCGCGTCAGCGCCGCGGCGTGGTCAATTGGCGCTGCGGCAGTCAGTCCCATCACTGGAGCGTACACTCGTGCTTTACCTAAGCTGACAGTCTAGAGGTATGACGCCGCTGCCGGGCCACTCCTTGGGATATTTGCAAAGATTTTTTGACCCGCCCCGGTCCGGGACCATGACAATGCCCTGTTAAGGGCCTATCTGCGTAGCAACGAAAGGCCATTCCGATGGAAGAACCCAAACTGAGCCCATTCAAGCTGACGCCGTCGCGGATCATTCTTCTGATCTTCGGCGTGCTCGTCCTGCTGATCGGCATTTCGACCGCCATGGGTGGCCTGAACTCCTACCAGGAACTCAAGGGCGCATCCGCGGCCGCCCAGAACGGCGAATCCGTGGAACCGGCCAGCACGCCGACGCCCTGACCCCGCTAGGCGGCAAACACCGCCGGGACCGCCTCGGCGATGAAGCCGCCGCCCCAGACCTCGGAGGTCGCGGTATCGTCGGCATAGAACACGCAGGCCTGGCCCGGCGAAATGCCGTATTCGCCGGACACCAGGGTGACGTAGACATGCTCGCCCTGCATCTGGATCACTGCGGGCTGCGGGCCACGCGTCGAGCGAACCTTGACCTCGACCGGCGCGCCATTGCCGGCAGATAGCTCGGCCAATGGCCGCCCGCCCAGCCAGTTCACATCGCGCAGCCGCACCGTATGGGTCTTGAGCGCCTCGCGCGGCCCCACGATCACGCGGCCGGTCTTGTGCTCGAGCTTGATGACATAAAGCGGCTCGCCAGCGGCAACACCAAGGCCCTTGCGCTGGCCCACCGTGTAATTGACGATGCCCTCATGGGTGCCAAGCACCCGTCCATCGAGATGAACGATCTCCCCCGTGGCGACGGCCTCGGGATGCATCTTGCGGATGATATCGGCATACTTGCCCTGCGGCACGAAGCAGATGTCCTGGCTATCGTGCTTTTCGGCGATTTCCAGCCCCATGTCGCGGGCCAGTTCGCGCACTTCGGCCTTTCCCATGCCGCCCAGCGGAAAACGCAGGTAGTCCAGCTGGCTCTGCGTGGTGGCAAACAGGAAATAGGTCTGGTCGCGCTCGGCATCGACAGGCCGGAACAGCTGGCGGCGGCCATCTGCACCCAGCCGGGACTGCACATAGTGGCCGGTCGCCAGCGCGTCGGCGCCCAGATCCTGCGCCACGGTCATCAGGTCGATGAACTTGACCGACTGGTTGCAGGCAATGCAGGGCACCGGGGTTTCGCCCTGCTGATAGGCATTGGCGAAGGGCGCGATGACGCTCTGCTTGAAGCGCTCTTCATAATCGAGCACGTAATGGGGAATGCCCAGGGTGGCGGCGACGCGGCGGGCATCATGAATATCCTGCCCGGCGCAGCAGGCGCCCTTGCGGTGCGTGGCTTCGCCATGATCGTAAAGCTGGAGCGTTACCCCAACCACGTCATAGCCCTGGCGGGCCAGGAGCCCGGCAACGACCGAAGAATCCACGCCCCCAGACATCGCAACCACAATGCGCGTGTCTTCGGGACGCTTGGCGATATCAAGCGAGTTCAGCATCTTTCTGGTATCCGGTTGGGTTCAAGGGCCAGCGGACGGAATGTCGAGGGGCGCTTTTACGCCTTTCGCCCCAGCGAGGCAACACACACCCGGCAGCTTTTGCCGCCGCGCGACATTTGCTGCCGCCCTGCGCCGGCCAAACGCAGTCACTGCGCCCTCCCAAGGCATCACAACCCATTGTAACCGCTGATAGTTTTTCGACGACTCCGACTTGGCAAGGCTCTTGCATCGCTGGGACTGGATTAGTCTCTGCCGAGGGCGCCTGCCGTGTCGTCTAACCTTATCATCACCGCTGCAGCCAATGCCGGCAAGGCCGTGCGCGGCCCCACGCCGCCAGCATCCAGCGAGGACCGCAAGGCCTTCGCCAGCATGCTGAGCGATGCCGGCGACACCACGCGCGCCAATGATGCCCGCAAGCCCAACCGCACCGAAGAAACCGAAGCCGGCAGCAATAGTCCTGATCGCCGTGCCGACGATCCCGAACTGATCGCCGCCGTCGTCGACCCAGTCGTCCCCATCCAGGCCGAGCCGCTGATGAACCAGCCGCTGCTGGGCGACCTGCTCAACGGCCTGGCCGACCTGCGCGCTGCGCTCGAAGCCGGTATTACGCCCACCCCGGCCGATCTCGAAAAGCTCAGCACCGCGCTCGATGCGCTGGCCGAAGCGCTTGGTGTGTCGCTTGAGAGCTTGCCCAGCATGGAAGACCTGCAGGCGCTGGCCACCCAACCGCTGGCTGAGGGCGCTTCGCTGGCCGATCAATTGTCCCAGTCGCTGGCGCCGCTGGCCGAAACGCTGCTGGGTGCCACCGATGATGGCAGCGATACCGCCGCGACGCTGAAGTCGTTGGGCGAAAAGCTTGCCGCCCTATTGCAGGCGCTGGAAACCGGCGAGGTCGACGCCAAGCAACTGGCCGCGCTCGGCCTCGATGGCGAAACCAGCGCGATCGATCCCGATCTGGCCGCCGCCATCGCCAAGTTGACCAAGCCGGCGGCTGCCCCCACCGAGCCTGCCCCCGCTTTTGCCGCCGCCGAACTCAAGCTCTCCGAGCCAGTGCTGACTGGCAAAAGCACGCCGAGCACCGACACCGTCGCCCCTACGGCTGACACGGCGATCAAGGTCGCTACCGATCCCAAGGCGGGCAATAATGCAGGCCAGTCCGACAGCAAATCCAGCGACCGCTCCGCGCCGATCATTGCGGCGGCAACAGTCGAAACGGCCCCGGACGCACAGAGCACCGGCCAGATTGGCGCCCAGCCGATCCGCGTCGAGGCCGCCGCCTCCGTTCGCCCCATTCAGGCCGGCTACCAGACCAGCCAGCAGCAGCTCAACCTGCCGCAACTGGCGTTCGAACTGGTTCGGCAGGTCAATGAGGGCAATACCCGCTTCCAGATCCGCCTCGATCCGCCCGAACTGGGCCGCATCGATGTGCGGCTCGACATCGACGCCAATGGCCAGGTCAATGCCCGCCTCACCGTCGAAAAGGCCGAAACCCTCGACCTGATGCAGCGCGACCAGCGCGGTCTGGAACGGGCTTTGCAGCAGGCCGGCCTTGATGGTGCCAAAACCAATCTTGAATTCTCGCTGCGCCAGAATGGCAGCGGTGGGAACCAGCAGGGTCAGGATGACCAGGGCGGGCGCGGCGGACTGTTTGGCAACGAAGCCGAGGCCGAGGATATTCCGGCCCCCACCGTCAATCTTTATCGCGGCAGCCTCACGGCCAGCGGCGTCAATATCATCGCGTAGGAGACTGTCATGGCTGTCAGCGGCGTTTCAGGCAATTCCGGCACAGGTTCCACGCTCGATACGAGCCGGCGCGGCATCGCCGACAATTTCGACACCTTCCTCAACATCCTGACCACCCAGTTGAAGAACCAGAACCCGCTGGACCCGATGGATACCAACCAGTTCACTCAGCAGCTGGTGCAGTTCACCGGTGTCGAGCAGCAGCTCAAGGCCAATTCCTATCTCGAAGCGCTGATGCTGGCCAACCAGTCGGCGGTCAACACCGACGCCGTCTCCTATATCGGCAAGGAAGTCACCGCCGCTGGCACCAAGTCCGAGCTCAAGGGTGGCGGCGCCACCTGGGCTTACAATGCCGATGCGGCCGTATCCGACGCGCGCGTCACCATCAAGGATGCGCTGGGCAATGTCGTCTATACCGAAACCGGCTCACTCAATAAGGGCCCCGGCAACTTCCTGTGGAACGGCGTCGGCTCGGATGGCAAGCTGCGACCCGATGGCGCCTATACGATCAGCATCGATGGCAAGAACCTGGCCGGCAACAACGTCGCCATCTCTACATCGACCGTCGGCGTGGTCTCTGCTGTCGACTTCTCCGGCTCCGAGCCCATCCTGACAGTCGGCGGCTCCAAGATAAAACTCTCCGACGTCACCAACGTGCGTATCCCGATCGAGAACAAACCGGTCGATCCCAAGCCCGATACTGATACCGACGCGGACACTGAATCCGAAGCCGCCTGAGGCCATCACGGTTAATGCCAGGACGGGTCGCAGGGCCCGTCTTTTGCATGTCCGACTTGCCATTGCGGGGCCTCAGCAAGTCTTTCCAGAGGCGGCGGAGCTGGATTCCAATCAATTGAAAATCCAGATCATTCTTAACCTGTTGTAAGTTTCCCCTTAGTCGAATTTTAAGGGCAACGGGCTACTCTTCAACCTATATGGTCAGGTCGAGTAGAGAGTAAAATGACCGTACAAATGCGTCCTCGCGTTAAGTACGTTATCGGACCGGACGGAAGTCCGCTCACGATTGCAGATCTTCCCCCCGCCAATACGCGGAGGTGGGTCATCCGCCGTAAAGCCGAAGTCGTCGCAGCAGTGCGCGGCGGGTTGCTCAGCCTCGAAGAGGCCTGCGACCGCTATACACTGAGCGTCGATGAGTTCCTCAACTGGCAGGCCGCCATCGATAAACATGGCCTTGCCGGTCTGCGGACCACCTGGATCCAGCATTACCGCGAAGGTTAATGCTCCAGGCCAACTCTTTCAAAGCCCGCCAGCGCAAGCCGGCGGGCTTTGTGTTTTGCGGCTGCCCACTAAGTCCTCGCGCAGGCGGGATATCCTTCCCGTGCTCGGAAAACTCAATGACCACCAACCCGTCCCAACCACCGCGCTGTCCCCGGACTTGATCCGGGGACCACTCCCAACCCGGCACAAGCGGAGAACGGCCCACGGATCAAGTCCGTGGGCAGCCGGTGGGTGGAGTGACTCTAAGAATTCACGTGGGCGCGTAGGCAGGCGGCAACCGCAAGTCGCTGAGCACGCGCCGAAAACCCTTACGGCGTTGCTGCGGTCATCACCTCCGCACCCGCCGGCCGGGCTTTCACCCGCTCGTAATAGTCCTCCACCGCCGGCAACGCCACGCGCTCGATAGGCACGCTGAACCAGCGATGTACGGTCAGCCCGATGGCGATGTCGGCGACGCTGAATGCGTCACCCGCGATAAAGGCCCCGGTCTTGGCGACCTGCGCTTCAAGGATCTCCATCGTCCGCGTCCAGCGCGCGATCGCATCGGCCAGCCTGGCCGGATCTTCATAGCCGGGCGTCTTGCGGATCAGCGCATGCACGGGATAGCCCGAATAGGCACCCAATTCCGTCGCCTGCCAGACCAGCCATTGCTGCACCAGCGCCCGCTGCTGGATGTCGGCCGGCAGCACGCCACCCCGGCCGTATTTCTCACCCAGATAGAGCAGGATGGCATTGCTCTCCCACAGCACGAAGCCGTCGTCGATGATCACCGGCACCTGGCCATTGGGGTTGAGCGCCAGGAACTCGGGCACTTTGGGATCGCGCAGCGGCAGTCCCCAATCCGTGCGCTCACACGGCACCCCCATTTCGGCCGCAGCCCATGTGACCTTGCGCACATTGATCGAGGTCACTCGTCCGAGAATTTTCAGCATCGCGCTTTCACCCTTTCCTCACCCTGATCGGCATTTTTTGCCGGAATTCGCATTCTGCCACCTGTAGTTAAGACATTGTTTACCATCTACTAGGTAATTTTTGCCTAACGGCTGGTTTGTGTGTTTCGCGCCCGACCGCCTGACAAGAATTGAGAGACGGCGTGGAAAACTTCACCAAGCTTATCAACCGCATAGGGATGCCGCGAGTCGCTGCGATGGCAACCGTAGCGGTTCTGATGCTCGGTTTCTTCGGCTTTTTGGTCATGCGCGCTTCGGCGCCGACCCTGGCCCCCCTCTATACCGGCCTTACGCTGGAAGACTCCTCGGCTATCGTCACCGAATTGCAGACCCTGAACGTTCCGTTCGAGCTGCGTGGCGAAGGCGACACCATTCTGGTTCCCCGCGACCAGATTACGACCCTGCGCATGAACCTGGCCGGCTCGGGCCTGCCGACGCGCGGCCAGGTCGGCTACGAAATCTTTGACGAGCAGAATACGCTGGGCGCCACCAGCTTCGTGCAGAACATAAACAATGTCCGTGCGCTGGAAGGTGAGCTCGCCCGCACCATCGCTTCGCTGGCCCGCATCAAGAGCGCCCGCGTGCATCTGGTGCTGCCTGAGCGCGAACTGTTCCGCCGCGAGCGCAAGGATCCATCGGCCTCTATCGTGCTGGGTGTGCGCGGCGAGCTATCCGCCGGTGAAATCCGCGCGATCCAGCATCTGGTGGCCTCGGCCATCGAGGGCCTGACCCCCACCCGCGTCTCGATCGTTGACGACACCGGACGTCTCCTGGCCTCCGGCACCGAAGACGCCCAGGCCGGCGCGCTGTCCGGGGAAGCGGCGGAACGCACGCTCGGTTACGAGAATCGCCTGCGCACCCGCATCGAAGACCTGCTTGCCAACGTCGTCGGCGCCGGTCGCGCCCGCGTCGAAGTTTCCGCCGAAGTCGATTACAACCGCTCCACGACCACCTCGGAAACCTTCGACCCCGAAAGCCAGGTCGTTCGCTCGAGCCAGGTGCGCGAGCAGGAAAACCTGGCCAATGGCAATGACGGCCAGGTCACGGTTGCGAACGAGCTGCCCGGCGCCAGCCAGAACAACGGCGCCGCCGGCACTACCGAGCAGGGCAAGAGCACCGAAGAAGTCACCAATTACGAGATTTCCAAGACCACCCAGACCGCCGTCACCGAAGCCGGCGCGCTCAAGCGCCTGTCGGTCGCCGTCGTTGTCGATGGAGTCTATACCGATGTCAGCGGGACCGCGACCTATGCGCCGCGCACGTCTGAAGAGATCGCCCAGATCCTGGCACTGGTCCGCTCCGCCGTTGGCTATTCGGAAGCGCGCGGTGACAGCGTCGAAGTGGTCAACATGCAGTTCGCCGAGCGTCCGGGCCTGACTTCTGCCGGCACCGACGCCAATGGTGGCCTGCTCGATTTCACCCGCGACGACCTGATGAATGGCGCAGAAATGGCCGTGACCCTGTTGATCGCGCTCGCTCTGGTATTCTTCGTCATGCGCCCGCTGCTGCGCCGGGTCTTGTCGCCCGAAGCCCAGCCGCTAGCCTTGCCGCCGGGCACAGAAATGGGCGCCCTGGCCATGACGGGCGCCGGCGGGGAATTGGTTCCCAGCGACGAGACGCCGCACGACCGCACACCCGCCTGGGTCAGCAACGCCAAATCGATGGGCGAAACCCAGCTCCAGACCCTCAAGACCGTCGGTACGCTGGTCGAGGAAAACCCCAAGCAGGCCGCGCTGATCGTGCGCGACTGGCTCCATAGCGCAGCATAGACATGTCCCTTATTTCCCAATCCGACGATGATACCGCCCCCCAGGTCAACCCGCAGCTGGTGCTCGGCAACAGCACCAATCAGCGTATCCTGAAGGGCGACGAAAAGGCTGCCGTGCTGCTGCTGGCGCTTGGTCCCGATTATGGCAAGCCGATCTTCAACGAACTCGACGAACTCGAGATCAAGGCCCTGTCGCGCGCCATGGTGCGCCTGGGCCCGATCACCCAGGAAATGCTCGACGATCTGATGATCGAATTCGTCACGACTATTTCTTCCAATGGCTCGCTCTCGGGCAATTCCGACACGACCGAGCGCCTGCTGCTGTCGTTCCTGCCCCAGGATCGCGTCGATTCGATCATGGAAGAAATTCGCGGACCTGCCGGCCGCAATATGTGGGAAAAGCTCTCCAACGTTCAGGAGGACGTTCTCGCTGCCTACCTGAAGAACGAATACCCCCAGACGATCGCCGTAGTGCTGTCCAAGATCGCCACCGACCACGCCTCCAAGGTACTGGCCGTTCTGCCCGAAGAGCTGGCGATGGATGTCGTCCAGCGCATGCTCGGGCTCGACCCGGTGCAGAAGGAAATCCTCGAAAAGATCGAGACCACCCTGCGCACCGAATTCATGTCGACGCTTAGCCACACCAAGCGCCGCGACAGTCACGAACAGATGGCTGAAATCTTCAACTCCTTCGATCGTCAGACTGAAGCTCGCTTCATCACCACGCTCGAGGAAAACAGCCGGGAGGATGCCGAGCGCATCAAGGCGCTGATGTTCACCTTCGAAGACCTGAGCCGCCTGGAGGCATCTGCCATCCAGACCCTGCTCAGCAAGATGGACAAGAAGGAACTGGCTATGGCCCTCAAGGGTGCCAATGACCAGCTCAAGGACTTTTTCTTCGCCAATATGTCCGCACGCTCTGCCAAGCTGCTGCGCGACGATATGGAAGCCATGGGCCCGGTTCGGCTCAAGGACGTCGACGAAGCGCAGGGCCGCATGGTCTCCGTCGCCAAGGATCTGGCCGCCAAGGGTGAAATCATCATCCTCAAGACCAAGTCCGACGACCAGATGGTGGCCTAGACCATGGCCCAGCCCGCCCGCTTCACCTTCGATCTGGATCTGGGAGAGCGCACCGCAGCGCCCGTCCCCACCATGCCCGAAGATCTCGTCGCCCAGCTGCTCGCCCAGGCGCGCGAAGAAGCCTATGCCGAAGGCAAGGCCCAGGGGGAGCGCAACGCCACTGCCATGGCCGCGCAAACCATCGCCGCCGCCGCCGGCGCCATTGCGGCCCGCAGTAGCGAGATGGTCGCGGCGCTCGACGATGCGAGCCAGACCAATCGGCGTGAAGCGATCGAACTGGCCGCCAGCGTCGGCCGCAAACTGGCTGTCCACTTGCTTGCCCGCCAGCCGGCCGCCGAGCTTGCGGCGCTGATTGCCGAATGCATGCAGAGCCTGGAGGGCGTGCCGCACCTTGTCATCCGCTGCCATCCAGAGATTGCCGACGCTATTCGCGACATCGCTACCGCCCATATGGCAACCTCCGGCTTTTCGGGGCGGCTGATCGTCATGGGCGACCCCGACCAGCGCCTCGGCGATGGCCGGCTTGAATGGGTCGATGGCGGCATCGTGCGCGACATCAATGCCATCTCGCGATCCATCGACAGCAAGATTTCAGCTTACATCGCCGCCCAGCGCGGCCAGCATGAGGGGACGGCCCATTGAGCCCGAACACTCCGAACGACGACATCACCGCCCAGGAGCCAATTTCCTTCGAGGAAATGATGCCGCCCGGCCGCCCCGGCGATCCCGAACCCTTTGCCGAAAAATCCGCCTCCGATCTTGAGGCCGTTTTCGACGTTCCCGTGCGCATTTCGGTCGTGCTCGGTCGCACCAAGATGCCGGTTTCCCAGCTGCTGCGCATGGATGTCGGCACCGTCATCGAACTCGACCGTCAGGTCGGCGAAGCCGTCGAGATATTCATCAATGATCGTCTGGTCGCCCGTGGGGAAATCGTGCTGGTCGAAAGCCGGCTCGGCGTCACCATGACCGAAATCATCAAGCCGCAATAGGGAGCTCGCCATGAGACTGCTGATCGTCGGAGCCCTCGAAGGCCAGTTGAGCACCGCCACCAAGATGGCGATGACCGGCGGCGCCAAGGTTGCCCATGCGCCCTCCATCGAGATCGCCCTGGCCGCTTTGCGCGCCGGGCGCGGTGCGGACCTGCTGCTGGTTGATGTGATGATGGACATTGTCGGCTTGATCGCTGGCCTGGAAGCTGAACGCATCTCCATTCCCGTGGTTGCCTGCGGCGTCGAGACCAATGCCGCAGCCGCCGTCAACGCCATCCGCGCTGGCGCCAAGGAATACATCCCGCTGCCGCCCGATGCCGAACTGATAGCGGCGGTAATCGCTGCCGTTGCCCGCGACAACAGCGAATTCCTTTTCCGCGACCCGGCAATGGAACGCGTGGTCAAGATGGCTGACCAGATCGCCGGCTCGGAAGCCTCTGTGCTGATCACTGGCGAAAGCGGCACCGGTAAGGAGGTCATTGCCCGCTACGTGCATTCACGCTCCAAGCGTGCCCACAAGCCCTTCATTTCGATCAACTGCGCCGCCATTCCCGAGGCCCTGCTCGAAAGCGAGCTGTTCGGCCACGAAAAGGGTGCCTTTACCGGCGCCGTGGCCCGGCGTATCGGCAAGTTCGAAGAGGCCAATGGCGGCACCCTGCTGCTCGATGAAATCAGCGAAATGGATTTCCGCCTGCAGGCGAAGCTCTTGCGCGCCATCCAGGAGCGCCTGATCGATCGCGTTGGCGGCGCCAAGCCGGTACCGGTTGATATCCGGATCCTCGCCACCTCCAACCGCAATCTCAACGACGCTGTCCGCGAGGGCCAGTTCCGCGAGGACCTGCTGTTCCGTCTCAATGTCGTCAACCTCAAGCTCCCGGCCTTGCGCGACCGCCCCGGCGATATCGCGGCGCTTTCCGAGCATTTCGTCGCCAAATATGCCAAGGCCAATGGCCTGCCGCCACGCATGCTCAATGCCGAGGCGCGCGACGCCCTGCTCCGCGCGCCCTGGCCCGGCAACGTGCGCGAACTGGAAAACACCCTCCACCGCGCCGTTCTGCTCTCGTCCGGCGACATGATCGGCGCCGATGCCATCCTGATGCCCGATGGCACCGGCCTGACCGAGGCGGCGCGCAGCCATTCGCTGTCGTCGCAGCTGGCCCAGACCGCCGAAACCATGTCGCGCGCCCTGGTCGGCCGCACCGTGGCCGATGTGGAGCGGGACCTGATCCTCGATACCCTCGACCACACGCTGGGCAATCGCACCCACGCCGCCAATATCCTGGGCATCTCGATCCGAACCCTGCGCAACAAGCTCAATCAATATGCCGACGAGGGCACCCTGGTGCCCTCTCCCGGTGAGCAGCGGGTCGCCTAGTGCAGTCCAGGAGCTCGCGCACCATCATCGCCGGCTCCTTCCAGTCCCTCCCCGGTTCGGGGAGGGCATTGCTGTTTCCTTGCCGCACTGCTAGCACGCCCTTCACAGCGTCTATTCACTACGGGCCCAAATCATGACCGATGCCCCCTCCGGCAAGGTGCCCGGCCCCGCTTTCAAGATCCCCACTCTCGCCGCGGTGCTCACCACCTTGCGCTCGGGCGACATTGCCCTCGCCACCGGCGTTATGGGCATCATCGTCATCCTTATCCTGCCGATGCCGCCGATCCTGCTGGATATGCTGCTGGCGATCTCGATCGTCTTCTCGGTGATGATCCTGATGACGGCGCTGTTCATTCAGAAACCGCTGGAATTCTCATCCTTCCCGACGGTGCTGCTGATCGCCACCATGTTCCGGCTCGGCCTCAACCTGGCGACCACCCGCCTGATCCTGAGCGAGGGCCACACCGGCACCGATGCCGCCGGCCACGTGATCGAAGCCTTTGGCAATTTCATCATGCGGGGAAATTTCATCATCGGCGTGGTGGTGTTCATCATCCTGGTGATCGTCAACTTCATTGTCATCACCAAGGGTTCCGGCCGTATCGCCGAGGTTGCGGCCCGCTTCAACCTCGATGCCATGCCCGGCAAGCAGATGGCCATCGACGCCGACCTGAGCGCCGGGCTGATCGATGAAGCGGCCGCCAAGACGCGCCGCGCCGAACTCGAAGGCGAAAGCGCCTTCTTCGGCAATATGGATGGTGCCTCCAAATTCGTGCGCGGCGACGCCATTGCCGGCCTGATCATTACCTTCATCAATGTTATCGCCGGCATGATCATCGGCATGATGCAGGAGGGTCTTTCCCTGCAGGAGGCTGGCAATGTCTATACGCTGCTGACCATTGGTGATGGCCTTGTCTCTCAGATCCCGGCGCTGATCGTCTCGACCGCCGCCGGCATTCTCGTCTCCAAGTCGGGCGTCACCGGCTCGGCCGACAAGGCCCTTTCAGCCCAGTTTACGGGCTATCCCAAGGCCCTGGGCATGTCCTCGGCGGTGATGGGCGTTCTCGCATTCCTGCCGGGCATGCCGTTCTTCCCCTTCATGGCCCTGGCCGGGGGCGTCGGCTATCTGGCCTGGCGCTCGGCTGCCAGCAAGGATGCCGACAAGGCGACTGCTGCGCTCAAGGATGCCATAGACAATCCCCAGGCACCCGCCGGCGCGGCCGCCGAAGTGCCGATCAGCGACAGCCTCAAGATCGACGAACTCAAGCTGGAGCTGGGCTATGGCCTGCTCAGCCTGGTCAAGGAAGATGAGAACGGCTCCGATCGCCTGACCGAGCAAATCAAGGCATTGCGTCGCCAGCTGGCCGCCGAACTCGGCTTCGTCATGCCGCCGGTACGCATTCTGGACAATATGCAGCTCGAACCCAATGACTACAAAGTCCGTATCAAGGAAGTCGAAGCTGGCCATGGGCAGATCTGGGCCAATCAGCTGATGGTGATGGATCCGATGGGGCGCGAGATCGACCTGCCCGGCCACCACACCACCGAGCCCACTTTCGGGCTCCCTGCAACCTGGATCGAGCCCGCTTTCCGCGATGAGGCCGAGTTGCGCGGACTCTCGATCATCGATCCTTCGACGGTGATTTCGACGCACCTGACCGAAGTGCTCAAGGCCAATGTTGCCGACCTCCTGAGCTACGCCAATGTGCAATCACTGCTGGCCGGCCTCTCCAAGGATCAGCAGAAGCTGGTCGAAGACATCGTGCCCGGCCTGATCTCGGTTTCGGGCATCCAGCGCGTGCTGCAGGCCCTGCTCAACGAACGTGTCTCGATCCGCGACCTGTCAACCATCCTCGAAGGCATGGCAGAGATAGCCGGCCCCGGCCGCTCGACCCAGACCATTGCCGAGCATGTCCGCTCGCGCCTTGCCCGCCAGCTCTGCGCCGCCAATATGGGCCCGGACGGCAATCTGCCGCTCCTGACTCTCTCGCCGGCCTGGGAACGCGATTTCGCCGAAGCCATGGTCGGCGATGGCGAGAACCGCCACCTCGCCATGGCACCGTCGCGCCTGCAGCAGTTCATTGGCGCGGTACAACAGGGCTTTGAACGGGCCGCCCAAATGGGTGAGCTGCCGGTGTTGATCACCTCGCCGGGCATCCGCCCGCATGTCCGCTCCATCGTCGAACGCTTCCGCCCACAGACCGTGGTAATGAGCCAGAACGAGGTCCACCCCCGCATCCGCCTCAAGACCATCGGGAGCATCTAGGATGGGCAAGGTCTACCTGGATGGCTATCTGGAGGTGCCGCTCGACCGTATCGCAGCGGTCGCCGCGGCTTTGCCGGCCCATATCGCGCTGACCCGCGCCGAACCGGGCTGCCTGGCCTTCTCTGTCAGCCAAAATCCGGACGTGCCGACGCATTTCGAGGTCTCCGAAGTCTTTGCAGACCAGGCCGCTTTCGAGACGCACCAACAGCGCGCCTCGACTTCAGCCTGGGCTAAGGTCACGGCTGGCCTGTCGCGCCATTATTCCATTCGCACCGAGTAAGCCCAGCCTGGTGCGCCGAAAGTGCACCTCGGTGTCGACGGCGTTTTCCAGGCTGTCGACCTGCGGGGCGATGCAGTGTCCTTGCGCTACAAAGATCAGCGCTCGGTCAGAGCGAGCCTGGCGCCCAACAGGACGAATGCACCGGCGAAGGTGCGGCGCATCCACATCATGATCGCCGGGCGCGATATCACGTGACTGCGGATCGCGGCGGCGAACAGGCCATAGACCGCGAACACCACGAAGGTCATCGCCATGAACACGGCGCTGAGTTCCAGCATGACCGGCACGGCATTGCCCTGCCCAATCGGCACAAATTGCGGCAGGAAGGCAAAAAAGAAGATCGAAAGCTTGGGATTGAGGATGTTGAGCAGGATGCCATCGACGATGACCTGCCGGAATGAACGCGGCATCGCGTCGCCAGCGACGCTCAGGGCACCCGTCTCACGCAGCGTCTTCCACGCCATATAGAGCAGATAGGCTACACCCAGATATTTGATGACTTCAAAAGCCACGGCGCTGGTATGCAGCAGTGCCGCCAGCCCCGAAATCGCCGCGATCAGATGCGGAAGAATGCCCAGGGTGCAGGCGAAGGATGCAACCATGCTGGCCCGCATCCCGCGCGCAAGGCCCGCCGCCAGTACATAGAGCACCCCGGTGCCCGGCGCCGCGACGACGATCAGGGTAGTCAGCAGAAATTCAATGCTCACGGGATCCTCCAGCCTGGGGCAGCCAGCCTAGGCACTGCGCCAAGCTGGCGCAAGCGGATGCAGGGTTCTCTGCACACCCCCGGTTTTCTCGCCGACCGCGCTTGGTTAGACTGCGCCTGTTTTCAGCATCAGGACCACCATGACCACGCCCGTTATTCTTCAGGTTCCACCCTTTTCGGCCCTTTGCAACGCTGCCTTCGCCCTGCGCCGCGAGGTGTTTGTCTGGGAGCAGAAGGTGCCCGAGGAAGACGAACATGACGCCCACGACCTGACCGCCACTCACTTCGTCGCCATCGTCGAAGGCGAAGTGGTCGGCACGTTGCGCCTGATCGCCCGCCCCGAGCACACCAAGATCGGCCGCGTCGCAGTCCGGCAGCACTGGCGCGGCCATGGCATTGCCAGGACCATGATGCGCGCCGCAATCGAGCACGCACGCGCGCGGGGCCAGGAGCGTCTCTATCTTGCTGCCCAGTCCGACAAGCTCGCGTTCTACGAAAAGCTCGGCTTCGTCGCATATGGGGATGAGTTTCCCGACGGCGGCATGCCCCACCGCGCCATGCGCAATTACGACCTCTAGCCCGACACCGGGTCGCTCCCGCGCCGGGCAGAGATGTCCTGTGCATGCACCCATCCCTCAAATGCCCTCGCCGCCATTAACCAATTAGGAACGTTTTAACGACGATCGGCACCCGCGGGTGCCCCGCCCCGCTTTCCACGCTATGGTCCTTCATGTCGGGAGCCCCGCGCGCAGTGTCGCAGCAAGGGTTTCAGAACAACAGGCATGCTTCTGCTGCGTGGAGTAGCAAGCATGACCCAAAATCCGCCAGGGAGGCGGAGAAGGCCGGCCTCGAATTCGAGAGCCGGCCTTTTCAATTCCTGCGACGGATTTGCTCCGCGACAGTTTTGTCGCAACAAAAAATCGGAACGGTTGGGAGAGTCTGGCGTTGTCAAAGCAACAGGCCGCACGGCGCTCCACCTGCAAGTTTTGCACCGCACGGCCTTGTTCATCAACTAATGAACCAACGGAGCTTACAATGATCCGCACCCTTTTGACTACCACTGCTTTGTCCCTGATGCTGGCAACTGGCGCTATTGCGCAGGATGCTGCACCCGCGACTACTACAGAGACGCCAGCAACGACTACGCCCGCGCCGATGGCGCCTGCTGCTCCGGCAGCTGTTGATGCCGCCCCGGTTGAAAGCGGCGCCCTTGAAACCACCGATGTGCGCGAGCCTTGGGACATGTCGGCCGGCTATGTGGCTGCCGACACCGACAATCTCGGCACCCGCCTGATCGGCCAGCCGGTATTCTCCTCGGCCGGCGATGATGCCGAAGAGATCGGCAATATCTCCGATATCGTGTTTGACGAAAATGGCCAGATCGTTGCCGTGGTGATCGGCGTCGGCGGTTTCCTGGGCTTGGGCGAAAAGGCTGTTGCCGTGGACTTCCAGACCCTGGAATTCACCCTGGCTACCGACAATACCGAACGCTGGGTCGTGCCGACCACGGCGGACGCTCTGAACGCTGCTCCAGAGTTTGTCTGGGCTGACGACGTTCCCGCCGATGCAGCTCCCGCTGCCATGACGCCCGCTGATGGCGGTGCCATGGCTCCGGCCCCTGCCGTTCAGTAATGCGGCCAGTGTGCTGAACTCGAGGCCGGCCCTTAGTGGCCGGCCTTTCTCGCGTCCTGTTGATCCCTGAAGGAATGCCCCATGTTGCGCACACTTCTCATCTCATCTGCTCTGGCCTCGCTCCTGGTCCCTTCCGTCCTGGCGCAGGACGTTATTCCGGTTCCAGTGGCGCCGACAGAGCTTGAGCAGGTCGGGCTCACCCCACCGACGGTGCTGTCTGAGGGTTATGCCTCGCAGGGGCAGGATGTACTGGTCACCCGCCTTCTCGGTGAAAAAATCTATGCCTCCATCGCTGATGACGCCGAGGACATTGGCACCATCAACGACATGGTGGTGACCTCCGGCCAGGGTATCTCCGCAGTAATCGTCGGTGTCGGCGGCTTTTTGGGGGTCGGCGAGAAGGACGTTGCCGTCGCCTTTGCCGATCTCGATTGGGCCGAACGCGCCGATGGCAGCCGCCGTTGGGTGCTCGGCACCACCAGGGACGCCCTGAATGCGGCCCCGGCTTTCATCTGGACGCAGAGCGAAGCTGCCACAGGCCCAGCAATGACCCCCGCCCAAGAACAGGAACAACTGGTCGAAGGTGATCCAAACGCGACACCGATCGATCCGACCCTGACCACCGACCAGCCAGATGCCCAGCCCACGACCGAGCAGGTGGATCGGACCGCCCTTGACGATTTTGACGAAAGCACGCTTGGCGCCGACGACCTGCGCGGAACCGGCGTCTATGGCATTGATGACCAGCAGATCGGCAGCATCGGCGATGTGCTCCCCGCTGCAGGCGGCGGCATCGACGCGGTGATCGTTGATGTCGGCGGCTTCCTTGGCCTTGGTGCCAAACCAGTCGCAGTGGGCTTTGAAAACCTGACCTTTTCCTCCGACACCTTTGGCAACCGTTACCTGTTTCTCAACACCACCCGTGAACAGCTCGAAGCCCAGCCCACCTACAACCCGGAAACCTACGCCACCGACCGCGCTTCCCAACGCATGGTGATCGCGCCTTGATGCGGTGAGCGACACCTAAACGGCTCGAACCACTTCTACCGGCCCTCCCACCCACTGCGCTGCCCACGGACTTGACCCGTGGGCCACTCTCACCTCGGCGCGCGCGACGAATGACCCGCGGATCAAGTCCGCGGGCAGCACCGAGGGCATGGCTATGCTCACAGGATTGCAACTGTATCCCGGCTTGCGCCGGCGGTGTCATCCCGGCGCAAGCCGGGATCCAGGTTCCCACCACCACCGGACACCACCTAAAACGCAAAAAGGCCCGCAAATGCGGGCCCTTCTCGTCGCTGCGACAAAATCCTACTGGCCGCGGAAGCGCAACCGGCCGATTTCGTCATATTCGGATTGTTCGACCTTGAGCTGCTCGGCGGCCTCGCGCTGGTGCTCCCGCTGGTCGAGCAATTCAACCTTTTTGAGGTCTTCCAAGGCTTCGGCCAGCGCGTCCTGCGCGCCTTCGAGCTTTTCGCGCATGTCGTTGGCCGAGGCCAGCAGGTTGTCCCGCCGCGTCAGCGCCGCTTTGGCGAAGGTGGAATAGGCAAAGTGGGCGACATCAGAGATGCCGGTTTTGGTCTGCTCGATTTCGATCTGCTGGTCGAGTTCGCCCGCCATGCGTTCGAAATCGGCCACCATCATCTCGATCTGGCTGACCTGGCGGCGCTTTTCGTCCACCTGGAATTTCTTGAGCCTTATCAGGCTCTCGCTGCGAGACTTCACGACCTGTACTCCTTACACATCAAGTCAGTTCCGGAGCGCAAACACTGCTCCATCAGACCGCCGCCTCTGCCGCCCGGATGATCGCCTCGAGCTGCTTATAGCCGTCGGCAATATTCGTCGTCTCTTCCCGCTGCTGGGATAGGAATCCCTCCAGCGCCGGGTTGATGGCTATGGCGCGGTCCACTTTCGGATCTGACCCTTTCCGGTAAGCCCCTAGCCGGATCAGCTCCTCCATGTCGGAATATATCGACATGAGTTCTCTTGCCTTGGCCAGGACCGGTCTGGATTCGACCGGCACACACCCTGGCATGGTGCGCGAGATGGACCGGAGCACGTTCACCGCCGGGTAACGTCCCCGCTCGGCAATACCGCGCTCCATTACGATGTGCCCGTCAAGAATGCCGCGTACGGCGTCCGCAATGGGCTCATTGTGATCATCACCTTCGACCAAAACGGTAAATAGACCGGTAACGGAGCCCGAGTTTACCGTCCCGGGACCCGCCCGCTCCAATAAACGTGGCAATTCTGTGAAAACCGTCGGTGGATAACCCTTGGCGGTGGGCGGTTCGCCGATCGCCAGCCCGATCTCGCGCTGCGCCATGGCAAAGCGCGTCAGACTGTCCATCATGCACAGGACACGCTTGCCCTGGTCGCGGAAGAACTCCGACAGCGCCATGCTCATATAAGCCGCCTGCCGCCGCATCAGCGCCGCCTCGTCCGAAGTCGCCACCACCACGACGGCGCGGCGCAGGCCTTCCTCGCCCAGATATTCCTGAATGAACTCGTGCACCTCGCGGCCGCGCTCGCCGATCAGCCCGATCACCGAGACGTCGACATCGGTATTGCGCGCCAGCATCGACATCAGAACGGACTTGCCGACGCCCGAGCCGGCAAAGATGCCCATGCGCTGGCCTTCGCACAGCGTGGTAAAGGTATTGAGGCACCGCACCCCCAGATTGAGCGGATCGCCCACCCGCACGCGGTCATGGGCCAAGAGCGGATCCTGGCGCAGCGGAAAAGCCTTGGCCCCGCGCGGCAATGGGCCCTTGCCGTCGATCGGCTCGCCATTGGCATTGATCACCCGGCCCAGCCAGGCCTCGGAAGGAAAGGCCGCCCCATCATGGCGCTGGAACACCGCCTTGCACCCCAGCCTCACCCCGGCCAGCTGCCCGAATGGCAGGCAGAGCGCATGCCCGTCCTTGAAGCCGATAATCTCGGATGCCAGCTCGGCGCCATTGGTGGTTTCGATGATGACGCGGCCGCCGACGCGCAGTTCGCGCACCGGGCCGATAATTTCGATAAGCAGACCCTGGACGGATTTGACCCGCCCATACACTTCTACATCATCGATGGCGTCGATCGCCGAAATCAGCGCTTTCATGGTACAAGGCCCGTTCATCGATGTGGCGGCTTCATGGCTTTCGTGTGACTCGAATCGCCGTCGCCACGAATCACAGGGTAACCATACGTTAAGGAAAAAGCGCTAACACCCAATGTGGAGCTGTTTCTACCCGCCTGCGCGCCGGTTATCCGCTCCCCCTCCCCAACCCACAATTGCATGAATCCAAAGAGTCGCTTAACGCGGCTACTTAAACCATTTTATTAAGAAAGTTAGATCCAATTAACCCTTAAATTTCAACAACTTAATATTAATTCACCTTACCGTCGTTTGCGTATTGCAGAGGTGAATTAAACTTTGTTAACTATTTGGGCTTAGGGTTCAGTCATATCCAGTAGGGTTGGCGTGGGACAGGCAGGTCTCACGGTTCCAGCAGGAACGAATGACAAGGGGAATATAATGCGGGTACTCCTTATTGAGGACGACAGCGCAACAGCGCAGAGCATCGAATTGATGCTGAAGTCCGAAAGTTTCAACGTCTATACCACCGATCTGGGTGAGGAAGGCGTCGATCTCGGCAAACTGTATGATTACGATATCATCCTGCTCGATCTGAACCTGCCCGACATGAGCGGATATGAAGTGCTGCGCACTCTCCGCGTCGCCAAGGTGCAGACGCCGATCCTGATCCTGTCAGGTCTGGCCGGCATTGAGGACAAGGTTCGCGGTCTCGGCTTCGGCGCCGATGACTACATGACCAAGCCGTTCCACAAGGACGAACTCGTGGCCCGCATCCACGCCATCGTCCGTCGCTCCAAGGGCCATGCCCAGTCGGTCATCTCGACCGGCGAACTGACCGTCAACCTCGACACCAAGACCGTCGAAGTCCAGACCCAGCGTGTCCACCTGACCGGCAAGGAATACCAGATGCTGGAGCTGCTCTCGCTCCGCAAGGGTACGACCCTGACCAAGGAAATGTTCCTCAACCACCTCTATGGTGGCATGGACGAACCCGAACTCAAGATCATCGACGTGTTCATCTGCAAGCTGCGCAAGAAGCTTTCCGTTGCGACCGGCGGCAAGAACTACATCGAAACCGTCTGGGGCCGTGGCTATGTGCTGCGCGAGCCCGACGAGCAGGAATATTCCGAAAGCGCCTGATCTATCGGGACTTCCAGATCCACGTCACAGCCTGCTGCCCCGTGCGACACCGTCGCGCGGGGCTTTTGTTTGCGCCCGCGCCTAGACTTGCCTCCGGGCCATTCGAGGGAGCCAGCAATGCGACGACTTTTCACCTATCCCGATCACGGCGCCCTGATGGGCCATTTTCAGCCTGGCGACTTTCTCGACAGCCAGGCCGCCCCCCTGCCCCATCCGGCGCCCGACGCTGCAGGGCTGGCGATTGCCACATTCTTTGCCATGCCGAGTTGGGCGGTGGCCCTGCTGCGCCTGCGCAACCTTATCGTCTCCCCTTTCGGCCTCAAGACCGGCGACGAACCAGGCGGATTTCCGCCCCCCAGCCGCACCGAAATCAACCAATTGACCTATGACGGGGTCTTTGCCGTCCACAGCGCCACCGAAGCCGAAGTCGTGTTCGGCGCCGACGACAAGCATCTTGATTTCCGCGTATCAGTCCTGAAATCGGAGCAGGAAGACCTGGTTGCGATCAGCACCTGGGTGCATCCGCACAATCTGTTCGGGCGGGCCTATCTGGCCGCGGTCTACCCGTTTCATCGCCTCATCGTGCGCCGCAGCCTGGCGAGAGCCAGCCGCCTTGGCGTCACAATTCCACGCCAAAAATAATCATCGCCTGTGTCGAAGCCATCCTGAGCCGTTCGTCGTGTTGCCAGAACCAGGGCAATTCCACGCCCTGCAACAAGGAAGGAACCATCATGGGCAAGCTGATCGCTCCATTGGCAACCACCGCCCTCCTGCTCGCGGGCACCGCCGCCTTCGCCCAGAGCGAACCCAAGGGCGCCAGCGTCTCGGTCAATGGCATGGAGATATATTACGAGACCAGCGGAGAGGGGGATCCGCTGATCGTGCTGCATGGCGCCTATATGAATATCGACACCATGGGCGAGATCATCCCCATGCTGGCCCAAACCCATCAGGTCATCGCCATCGAATTCCAGGGCCATGGCCGCACCACCGATATCGACCGCCCGATCACCTATCCCAACCTTGCCGATGATGTTGCCGATTTCATGGACGCCATCGATATCGAGAAGGCCGACGTGTTCGGCTATTCGATGGGTGCGGCAGCCGGGCTGCAACTGGCCATCCGCCATCCCGAAAAGGTCGACCAGTTGATCGCTGCCTCGGTCGCCTATGACGTTTCGGGCTGGCAGCCGGCCTTCACCGCCTTTATTCCGCAAATGGCGCCCGAAATGTTCGTCGGCACTCCGATGGAGGACGACTGGAAGAAACTGGCCGCCAATCCCGAGGGTTTCCGCGCTCTGGTCGAAAAGCTGATCGCCCTCGAAAAGGAACCTATGGCCTGGGAGGCCGAGGTCAAGACACTCAAGACACCCGTTCTGATTATTGCCGGCGATGCTGACGTCTCGACGCTTGAGCACAATGTGGCCCTGTTCCGCCTCCTGGGCGGCGGCGACATGGGCGATATGGGTCAGCCCCTGGCCGCGTCGCGCCTCGCCGTCCTGCCCGCCACCTCCCATACCGCCGTCATCAGCCAGCCCGCGCTGCTGCACATGCTGATCGAGCCCTTCCTGCAAGGCACGACCCCCGCATCCTTCATGGGCATGTAAGCCAAATCCACAGGAGACCTGCAATGCGTTTCATGATCCTCGTCAAGGCCACCGCAGAATCGGAGGCAGACATCTTGCCGTCTTCCGAGTTGATCGCCGCCATGGGCGAATTCAACGAAACCCTGATCGATGCCGGCGTCATGCTCGGTGCCGAAGGGCTGCACTCCTCGAGGAAGGGCGCCCGCATCAAATCCAGCGGCGGCCATATCACCGTCACCGATGGCCCCTTTGCCGAAACCAAGGAACTGCTAGCTGGCTTCTGGTTGATCCAGGCGAAGGATCGAGACGAAGCCATTGCCTGGTGCAAGCGCATTCCACTGCAAGATGGACAGGAAGTCGAACTGCGCCAGGTATTCGAAGCCTATGACTTTCCCGCTGACAGCCTGACTGAACAGCATCTGCGCAAGGAACAGGCCTGGCGTGACGAGACCCAGAAACCGCTGACGCGATAAGTCGCTGCCCACACTTGCCGCGGCGGCGCGATGCTGCTTTCATTCGCCATCATGACCGCCGCGACCCAAGCAGAAACGCACCGCGCCATAACGGCGGTGTGGAAAATCGAGCAGCCCCGCCTGATCGCAGGGCTAACCCGCATGGTTCGCGATATCTCCATGGCCGAGGAACTGGCGCAGGACGCTTTGCTGATCGCGCTCAAGACCTGGCCGCAAACCGGCGTACCGAAAAATCCCGGCGCCTGGCTGATGGCCACGGCCAAGCGCCGCGCCATCGATTATTTCCGCCACAACAAGATGGCCGCGCGCAAACTCGAGGAAGTCGGCCACGGCATCGAGACCGATACACCCGACACGGTCGAACGGCTGCACGAAGCGCTCGACGATGAGGTCGGTGACGACCTGCTACGGCTGATCTTCACCTCCTGCCACCCGATCCTGCCGCCGGAATCGCGGGTAGCGCTCACCCTGCGCCTGATCGGCGGTCTCACCACCGAAGAAATCGCCCGCGCCTTCCTCGCCGCCGAACCGACGATCGGCCAGCGCATTGTCCGTGCCAAAAAGACCATTGCCGAGGCCCATATCCCCTTCGAAGTGCCGCGCGGTCCCCAGCGGGCCGAACGCCTGGCCTCGGTGCTGGGCGTGCTTTACCTGATCTTCAATGAAGGCTATTCCGCCACCGCTGGCTCGGACTGGATGCGCCCGCAGCTCTGCGACGAGGCCATGCGTCTCGGCCGCATCCTGGCCCGTCTCACCCCCGAAGAACCCGAAGTGCATGCACTGGTTGGCCTGATGGAAATTCAGGCCTCACGCACCAATGCCCGCACCAATGCCATGGGCGAGCCGGTGCTGCTTCTCGATCAGGACCGCGCCCGCTGGGACCAGTTGCTGATCCGCCGCGGCCTCGGCGCACTCGCCGAAGCCGAGCGGCTGGGCGGCATCGCCGGTCCCTATGCCCTGCAGGCCGCTATCGCCGCCTGCCACGCCCGCGCCCGCCGCGCCGCCGATACCGACTGGCCCCGCATCGCCGGGCTCTACGCCATCCTGGCCCAGGTCACGCCTTCGCCGGTTATCGACCTCAATCGTGCCGTTGCCATCTCCATGGCCCAAGGCCCAGCCCCCGCTCTGGAATTGGTCGACACCATCAAGGATGCCCCGGCGCTCAGAAACTATCACCTGCTTTACGGGGTGCGCGGGGACCTGCTCAGCAAACTCGGCCGCCATACCGAAGCCAACCTCGAATTCCGCCGCGCCGCCGACCTCACCCGCAACGAGCGGGAACGGGCGTATCTGCTGGGCCGCGCGGCGGATGCGGGCTAGACGGATACCGCTCACCACTCTCTCCACCCATCGTCATTGCCCGGCTCGTCCGGGCAATCCATCTGCTCGGCGGCATGTGCCAAACCGACAGCGACCCGCCTATCAGGTCGCGGGCAGCCCGGGAGCTATGCAATTCTGATGTGACATGCCGCCAACATGAACAGCAGCCTAGGCCGCTGCATTTTCCCACTCGAACTTGGCCTCGAGGATGCTGCGGTCGAATGGCTTCATCATGTAGTCGCTGGCCCCGGCTTTCAGGGCCATGGCGATGGCGCCGATGTCGTTCTCGACGGTGCAATAGACCACTTTGGGCTTCTCGCCACCGACATAACCGCGCAGCAGCTTGAGGAATTCCATGCCGCTCATGATTGGCATGTTCCAGTCGAGCAGGATCGCGTCCGGCATTTCCTGCCGGCACTTGTCAAAGGCTTCCTGGCCGTCCTCGGCCTCTTCGACGATGTAGTCCATGTCTTCCAGAATGCGTCGCGCGACTTTGCGCACGACGCTGGAATCATCGACGATCAAGCAGGACTTCATTGGAACCACGCTCTCGGCACAGCTGACGCTTGCCGATTATGCAGTCTGACTGCCTACGGAAAGGTTATCGAAGCCGCTTCACTTAATCGTTTCAGTCGAAGTTTCTGAGGTTTCTGGCGCCGCGGGCACATCTATTGCCGCAGGCGTGTCCACCACTTCGGGCGCACCGATCACGTCTGGCTCGGCCGCGACAGCCGCCTTCGGCACGGCGTTGAAATAAAACATGTCATTCTCGATGCCGATGGAGATGTCCATGTCGGTCATGCGTGCCAGGATTCCCGTGTAAAACGGCTGGATGCCCCGCGCATCGACGGAGCCCTCTTCGGGCGTACCGGCCAGCAGTCCCACGCAACCTGCCGGGATCAGGGTCTTCTGGCGCTTTTCAGGGTCGCTTTTGGACGAGAACTCGAACTTCTCTTCGCCGGTTGCGCCGGTGATCGAAGCCTTGACCTGGCCGCCGCGCGGCACCGACATGGCTGCAATCAGCAGCATGTTCATGAACAGCTTGGCCTTGTGCTTGGGCAGAAGGATCAGTGGCACATTCCACTCGAGATCGGCTTTTTCGATCTCGAACAGGATGCGGGCAACTCGCTCGCATTCACGCGTATCGATATCGGTGCCTGCGGTCGAGGAGGCGCCGTAGGCAAGGCGCGCGAATTCGAGCTTGGCGCGGCTCTGCTTGGCAGCGCTGGCGATCAGGTCGCGCGCACCGTCGGCCATGTCACCCTGGCCGGGGTCGCCCAGCACTTCCAGGCCATTGCCGATCGCCCCGATCGGATTGATCAGGTCGTGGCACACCCGGCTGCACAGCATGGCGGCCAAATCAGTTGCCTTGAGCTCGATGATTTCCATGAGGCGTCTCCGTGAGGCAGTATCGGGGAATCACTACCCCGACGCGTGAAAGGAATTGGCTTTTGCATTATCGCGTCGAGAGCGTTTTGGACAGCGTTTGCCAACGCTCCTCGCCCTGCAGGGCCGCGTGTTCGGGCGCCAGCAGGAACGCTTCGCGATTGCCGGCTGAATAAAAGAAATAGAGCCGCTGCTTGAACACAGTGTAAAGACGGGGGTCCCCGTCCGATAAAAAACCGCGCGCCATGCTCATCGCGCCATGTCCGCCATATTGCGGCGCGTAGATCTCGGGCGCCCGGCGGAACACGTCGAGATTGGCCGCGCTGGCAAAATGCCAGGGCACGCCGCTCCACTCATATTCGAACTCCTCGAGCCCCTGCAGCGGCGCCGGATCGGTGAAATAGGACACGGGATCAAGCCCATCGATGGCCAGGCCCGTCAGTGGGTTGGTCATGATCGCCGTCACCAGCGACTGCGCCCGTGCCGCACCGGAAAACGTGACCAAAGCCCCGGCCAATATGGGCAAAACAAAGGCAAGCATGGTTAAGATTTGTTTAGAGGTTTGCTTCATCATGCATCCAATGATCGGCGCGCCCGTGCCATGCCAGTCCTAGCTTGTCCTCAAAAAGCTTAAAGTCTGTGTAACCACGGTCGGCCCTCCACTGGAGTATCGACCCATGTTCAAGCGCTTGTTGCTCATCCTGGCCCTGTTCACCGCCAGCTTGGCCCCTGTCAACGCTCAGTCGCTCAGCGACAGCTATTCGGGCGACGAACTGGTGCAGAAGGGTGGCGAATTCTTCGGCTCTGCCGCCCAAGGTCTCGCCTCGCTGGTCGAACGCGCGGTCAGCCAATTCGGCCTGCCCAATGGCTATGTGCTCGGGGAGGATGCCGGTGGCGCTCTGTTCGCCGGTGCCCGCTATGGCGAAGGCACCCTCTACACCCGCAATGCCGGCGAAATGCCGCTATTCTGGCAGGGCCCCAGCATAGGCTTTGACGTCGGTGGCGACGGCTCCAAGGTGATGATGCTTGTCTACAACCTGTCCAGCGTGCAGGAAATGTTCGGTCGTTTCGCCGGTGTGGATGGCTCGGCCTATGTGGTAGGCGGCTTCGGCATGACCGTCATCAAATACGGCAATGTCGTCATGGTGCCGATCCGCTCCGGCGTAGGCGCCCGCCTCGGCATCAATATCGGCTACCTCAAATTCACCCCCGAACCGACCTGGAATCCGTTCTGAGACATGCTTTCGGGGAATGTCATATTCAAGGTCGGGGCAACCACGCTCCGGCCTTTGTTGTGACTGGACCCTCCAAACTGATAGAGTTACCCCTTGGCAAGGATGCCGGCCCGGGGCCATAGCTGACAGATAGGACAATCAGGACACGCTCGCCTCCTGGTCAGTTCCGGAGTTCGGACGATGCTCATCGAAAACATCATGTACTTTGCCCTTGGCCTGCTCGTTGCGGGCCTGGTGGCCTTGATCATCCTGCCAGCAGTGTGGAAGCGCGCCGTGCGCCTCACCAAACGTCGCATCGAAGCCGCCACCCCCATTACCATGGCCGAGTTCCGTGCCGACAAGGACCAGCTGCGCGCCGAGTTCGCGCTCTCGACCCGGCGCCTTGAAATGAATGTCGAAAGCCTGCGCCAGCGCCTCGCTGAACAGCTGAGCGACGTCAATCAAAAGCGCAGCGATCTGGGTGCCCTCAAGGCCGAGCGTGACCAGCACCTGGCCATCGTCGCCGAGCTGGAAAGCCGCGAAGTCGAACTGCGCGCCCGCGTGCTGGAGTTGGAGCGCGACGGCACTGATCTGGCGCAGCGCCTGCGCATGCGCGACCGCGAACTGTCCGCGCGCACCGGCGAGCTGGAATCCCTGCGCGACGCGGTGCGGGGAGAGTTGCCGCGCGGGACCGATATCGATGGCGAAGGCCTCTCGGGCCATTATGACGAGGATATCGAGCGGCTGATGACCGCGATGGCTATCGAGCGCAAGCGCGCCACCTTCCTCGAGGACCAGGCCAAGAGCCTGATCAGCCGCCTGGAAAATTCCGACCGCCGCAGCGCCGAGGCCAATGCTGCAATTGCTCAGATGCGCGAGGCGCTGGCCAGCAAGGATGACCGCCAGGCCGCCGATACCGAAGGCCTCATCGCCGCTGAAGCCCGCATTGCCAGCGCCGAGCACCGCCTCAATACCATTCTCGCAGAAACCAGCCAGGCCATGGACAAGAGCGGGCGCCCTCAGCAATTGCTGGCCGACACGCTCGGCCAGGAAGCCGAGATCGAAGCTTTAAGGGCCAAGGTCGAGGGGGTGGAAGCCACGATCATGGCCGATTGGGACAGCGACCGAATCGAGGAAACCCATCTGCGTGAGCGTCTCAACGACATCGCCGCCAATGTTGCACGCCTGGTCTACGCCGCCGAAGCCGAAGCCACCCCGACCGCCAGCGAGGAGAGCCTGTTCGACCGCGTCCAGCGCTTCGCCGATGATGGCGAGCAGGTCGAAACCCTGCCCGTCGCGCCGGCCTCGGGCAAACGCAAACGCGGTTCGGTCTCCGACCGCATGACCGCGCTCAAGGCGATCCAGAACCGCTGAGGCGATGGGGCCGGACCGTGCGGCTAGCGGTTGTCACGGCATCGCCGCCCCCAATCACCGGCCTGCCCACGGATTTGTTCCATGAGCAGCATCGTCGCGCCAACGCCAACTCTGGAATTATTGCGCCCCGATTTCCACCGACCGCGTCAATTCGCCGGTCTCCTGATTGAACAGACCCAGCGTCACCGTGCCGTCCAGCCGATAGGTCACGTTGACCGCTCCATCGGCCACAACCGCCGAAATTACCTCGGCACCACTGGGCAAAGCCAGCATCTCGGCCATGACCGGCGGCGGAGCGTCGCGCATCACACGATAGACAAGGGCGAAGCCAATCGCCATAAAGCCCAGCAACAGAATGCCGATCGAAATCCCGAAGGATCGGCGCGCCTTGCTGAACATGGCCAGCGCCTCGGGAGATAGCGGCTCATCCGCTTTGGGGCCCATCGGCCCAGTCTGATTAGGATCGCTCATGGCCGAAAATACCGTTGAAGAGTTCGAGGGCGACGAAGTCGAAGTCATTATCGATGCCGAACTGGCAGGCGGGCGGCTCGATGCCGTTCTCGCCAAGGTCCATTCCGTCCTGAGCCGCAGCCGCCTCAAGGATCTGATCCTTGCCGGTGCAGTCACGATCAATGGCACGACCGTTAGCGAGCCCAAATATCGCGTCAGTGCCGGCGAGACAATCGTTCTAATTGCCCCACCCCCCGAAGACCCCGAGCCCAAGGGCGAGAATATCCCGCTCGATATCCTCTATGAGGACGATCAGCTCATCGTCATCAACAAGCCCGTCGGCATGGTGGTTCACCCCGCGCCCGGCAGTCCCGATGGCACGCTAGTCAATGCGCTGATCTTCCATTGCGGTTCCTCCCTGCAGGGCATTGGCGGCGTCAAGCGTCCCGGCATCGTCCATCGCCTCGATCGCGACACTTCCGGCGTCATGGTCGCCGCCAAAACCGAACATGCCCACAAACACCTGTCCGACCAATTCGCCGACCATGGCCGCACCGGCCCGCTGCACCGCGCCTATATCGCCTATGTCTGGGGCACCACCGAGACCGCCAAGGGCACTGTCGACGCCCCCCTGGGCCGCGATCAGAACAACCGCTTCAAGCAGACCGTGCGCAAGGACGGCCGCGAGGCCATCACCCATTACATGGTCGAAGCCCGCTTCGGCGATGAAGGCTGGGACATCACCCGTATCCAGTGCCAGCTGGAAACCGGCCGCACCCACCAGATCCGTGTCCACATGGCCCATATCGGCCATCCGCTGGTTTCCGACATGGTCTATGCCTCGGGCTTCGCTACCAAGGTCAATCGACTCCCGGAAGAAGTCGCCGCGCCCATCATCGCGCTCGGCCGCCAGGCCCTGCACGCCGCCGAACTTGGCTTCGAGCATCCGACAACAGGCGAAGAAATGATGTTCGAAGCCCCGTTGCCGCCCGATCTCGAAGCCCTCGACGAGGCGCTGCAGGGTTTTGACAAGGCGTTCGCGCGCTAAGCGCTATTGAGTAACATCGTTTCTCCACGGATCTAGCCTCCGTTCGCCTCCCTCCCCCTTGAGGGGAGGGACCGAGGGTGGGGGTCGGTAGTTCCAGCCGCCAAACGCCGGCGCCGCACAACACGCCATTGTGAGAGCTTTCACTTGCAACGTGCTCAACTTCCGCACGTTTCGCCCTATTGCTGACTCTTACAATCGTCAAATTGCTGCCTATATATCCAAGAACTTGCCCGCTGTGCCGGCTGGACGGCGGGGAATTTTCCGCCCGTGCAATGCGGGGGACCAGAAAGGGGTGCATGCATGGCCCAAACCAATTTGCCTGTTCTTTCCGCTGAAGGCGGACTGAGCCGCTACCTGCAGGAAATCCGCAAGTTCCCGATGCTGGAACCGGATGAAGAATTCATGCTGGCCAAGCGGTACAAGGAGCATGCCGATCCTTCGGCTGCCCAGAAACTCATTACCTCCCATCTGCGGCTGGTCGCCAAGATCGCCATGGGCTATCGCGGCTATGGCTTGCCGATTTCCGAAGTGATTTCGGAAGGCAATGTCGGCCTGATGCATGCCGTCAAGCGCTTCGAGCCCGATAAGGGTTTCCGCCTCGCCACCTATGCGATGTGGTGGATCCGCGCGGCCATTCAGGAATATGTCCTGCGGTCGTGGTCGCTGGTCAAGATCGGCACCACCGCCGCTCAGAAGCGTCTGTTCTTCAACCTGCGCAAGGTGAAGGGCCAGATTGCTGCGCTCGAGGACGGTGCTCTGCATCCCGACCAGATCAAGCAGATCGCCACCACCCTCAAGGTCACCGAGGACGACGTGGTGTCGATGAATGCGCGCCTGTCCGGCGACGCTTCGCTCAACTCGCCGATGCGGGCTGACGAAGGCTCGTCCGAATGGCAGGACTGGCTGGTCGACGATACCCCCAGCCAGGAAACCGTGCTCGGCGAAAGCGAAGAATACCAGCAGCGGATGGGCCTTCTGACCAATGCGATGGATGTGCTCAACGAACGCGAACGCGCCATCTTCCAGGCCCGCCGCCTGCAGGACAATCCGTCCACGCTCGAAGAGCTGGCCCAGCAATACGACGTCAGCCGCGAGCGCATCCGCCAGATCGAAGTCCGTGCCTTCGAAAAGGTCCAGGATGCCGTCAAGGACGCCGCCCGCTCCAGCGCCGGCGTCGACGCCTGATCACAAAAAACGCTGAATGTTTACCGAACAGCCGCCCTCCGGGGCGGCTGTTTTGTTGTGCAGCCACGCGTGCCCTACCACCCACCAGCCGTCATCCCGGCGAAAGCCGGGATCCAGTTTCCTTGCACCACCCAAACTGGACGCGTGTGCGGAAGCATGGTGCCAGTGCACGGACCCACCGGGCAGCCCGGTGACTGGCGGGGACCCTACCGCAGTGCCGCCATCAAATCCCACAGCCGCCCTTTGTCCAGGATCAGCAGCCACGGCACGCCCATCGACGCCGCCGCCGGCACAATCTCGACCCGCCCGCCAATTGCCGCGTTGGACGTTCCCAACATCCCGCCCGGCGCCAGGTGCAGCCCATCGAGCGGATAATCCAGCCCCGTCGACCCGGAAAAATCGATCGGCTCCAGCGGATGCAGCGACACCCGCTCCCCCGCTGCCGCATCGAATGCAAATGCCCCCACCGCCGCAAACGCCACGTCGACCTCGTCGACCAGCAGCAGCCGGCGCGATGGCGCATATTCCAGCACCGCACTCAGCGCCGCCAGCGTGTGGTCGAGCCGCTTGCCGGTCATGCCCAACGCCAGCGTCACCGGCGCGCGGGTCGAATACAGCACCTTCTGGAAGTCTGTCGTGGCCTGCTCGGCAAGATGGACCACCCGCGTCCGGGCCTCCCAGCCGGCACGATCCGCCAGCGAATCCAGATCCCCGATGATCGCCGCCGGCACCAGCCCGGCCGCGCCGATCACGTCGCCACCGCCATCGGCACCCACCAGCGCCACGCCGCGCGCTGCCAACGCCGCCAGCAATTGCGGCTCGACCGCACCGCCCCCGACAATGGCGATTGGCCCCTCAAACACGATGGGCAACCCATCCGCCGCCGTCACGGAAGTCTCTTGCACTGTCACAAAGCTCTCATTAAGTGTTGGTCGTCTCGCTGGGGTGCTCCGGGTTACCGGAGCTGAGAAATTACCCATTGAACCTGAACCAGGTCATGCTGGCGGAGGAAGTTCGAGATGGCAAGTGCGCCCTCGGACCCACTGCCATTGACACACAACCCTTCACTCATGGCCGCACACCAATGAAGGGATGACCCGATGGTCAAACTCACGCATCTGGCGCTTGCGGTCCTTACCGGACTGGTCGCCGCGCCTATCCACGCCGAAGAAGTGCCGATCCTCAAGATCTATACCTATGACGCCTTTGCTGCCGAATGGGGCCCCGCTGGCCAGCTCAAGGCCGGCTTCGAAGCGATCTGCGGCGGCTGTGTCGTCGAATTCATCGCCACCGACAGCTCGATCGGCACCCTGCGCCGCGTCCAGCTCGAAGGCGCCACCACCGAGGCCGACCTGATCGTTGGGCTGGATACCGCCGTCGCCGGCGAAGCCCGCGCCACCGGCCTGTTTGCCGATCATGGCCTCGATCTCACTGGCCTCTCCATGCCCGAGCCCTGGAAAGACCAGCAATTCGTGCCCTTCGATTACGCGCACTTTGCCTTCGTCTATGACACCGACACCACGGCCACGCCGCCAAAGTCGTTCGAGGAGCTGATCGCCCTGCCCGACGATTTCAAGATCGTCATTCAGGACCCGCGCTCGTCCACCCCCGGTCTTGGCCTCGTGCTGTGGATCAAGGCTGCCTATGGCGACCGCGCCCCCGAAATCTGGGCAGGCCTCAAGCCGCATATCCTGACCGTCACCCGTGACTGGTCAGAAAGCTACGCGCTGTTCCTTGATGGCGAGGCCGATATGGCGCTCTCCTACACCACCTCGCCCGCCTACCACATCATCGAAGAAGGCGACGAGACCATCCATGCCGCCCTGTTCGATGAGGGGCATTTCCCCCAGATCGAGGTGGCCGGCATCCTCAAATCCTCGGGCAAGCAGGAGTTGGCGCGCGACTTCCTCGCTTATCTGGCTTCTGTCGATGGCCAGAAGATCATCCCCACCACCAATTGGATGTTCCCGGTGGTCGATCTCGGCGCCGAGCTGAACCCGGCCTTCGGCACCCTGCCGCAGCCAGCCAGGACGTTGACCATCCCCGACGACGAGATCAACGCCAATGCCAAGGCGTGGACCGACGAAATGCTGGCCGCGATCCAGTAGCGCCAATGCACCCCACCCTCCCGATCAGCCCGCATCATTGGGCTCCATCGCCGCCCGCCCCCTTGCGGGGCGGGATTGAGGGTGGGGATCGTCCCTCGCCGCGTCACCGCTGATGACCAGCCTCACCCTGCCGCACCGTCCCGGCCGCATCGCCATTGCCACGGCGCTGGCGCTGGCCATCGCCGCGCTGGTGGCCCTCGTGCTCTGGGCCATCTTCACCACGGCTGCCGGTGAGCCTGCTACCGGCTCACGGGTCGATATCCCCCACCTGCTGCGCATGACCAGCATTCAGGCCGGCCTCACGGTCATCCTGTCTCTGGCCGTCGGCATTGTCCTGGCCTGGGCGCTCAATCGACTGCGCTTTCCCGGCCGCGACCTCGTCGTCGGGCTGTTCGCCTCCGCCATCGTCACTCCCGGCATGGTCGTTGCCTTCGGTCTGCTTTCTATCTGGGGCCGCAATGGCTGGATCAACCAGGCCAGCAATGCGCTGTTCGGCGCCCCGATCGGCAATCCGGCCTTCGGGCTATCGGGCATTCTCCTCGCCCATGTGATTCTCGACGGCGCTTTTGCCGCCTGTATCCTCCTCGCCCGGCTTGACGCCATTCCCGCCAGCCGCCTCAAGATGGGCCAGAGCCTCGGGCTGACCGCCCGCCAGCGCTTCGCCATCATCGATTGGCCCGCCATGCGCGGCACCCTGCCCGGGCTCGGCGCCATCATCTTTCTCCTGGCCTTCACCAGCTTCCCCATCGTGCTGATGCTGGGCGGCGGTCCCGCCAACCAGACGCTTGAAGTCGCCATTTATGCCGCCGTGCAGCAGGATTTCGACCTCCATGGCGCGGTGTTGCTGGCACTGACCCAGATCGGCGTCTGCTCGCTGGTTATCCTCACCGCCTCGGCTCTGGCCCCCGTCCCCACCGGCCTCGGCCCATCAGTGACGCCGACCTGGCGCGATCGGCTTCCGGCCCGGGCGCTGGCCTGGCTCATCCTGATCCTCGCCATGCTCGGCTTTGGCCTGCCGCTGCTGTCGGTACTGGCCGATGCCTTGCGCGGCGGCCTCGGCGCGCTCACCAGCCGCCCGGCCTTCTGGTGGGCCACCGCCACCAGCCTCGTCATCGGCGCCAGCTCGGCGCTGCTCACCCTGATCCTCGCCATGGCTCTGGCACTCGGCCGCGCCGCCACCGGCAATGGTGCCCTCCGCACCGCACTGGGTGTGCCCGCCTATGCCTATCTCGCCGTGCCCGCCGTGGTGCTGTCGCTCGGCTTTTTCCTCCTGGTCCGCAATCTGGGCATCGCTCCCGGCGCCGCCGCGCCCTTCGTGGTTGTCATCGCCAATGCGCTTCTGGCCCTGCCCTTTGCCATGGCGACGCTGGGTCCGCCCCTCGAAGCCATAGTCCACACCCGCGGCAAGCTGATCCGCTCTCTAGGCCTCTCCGGCTGGCGGCAGCTGGCCTGGGTAGAGTATCCGCTGATCAGCCGCGATATCGGCATCACCATTGCTCTGGCCTTCTGTTTTTCACTGGGCGATCTCGGCGTTATCGCCCTGTTCGGCACCCAGGATTTCCAGACCCTGCCGCTGATGATGTACCGTGCGCTCGGCGCCTACCGAAACAATGACGCCGCCGCCATCGCCGCCATCCTGCTGATTGGTACCATCATCGCCTTCGTCGCCCTGCCGCGGCTTTTCGAAAGACCTGCCCATGCTTCGCGCTGAAGATCTATGCTTTGCCTATCCCGGCCAGGCAGAGCCCTATCGCTTCACCTTCGCTGCCCGGCCCGGAGAAATCACCGCCATTTCAGGGGCCAGCGGCTCCGGCAAATCCACCCTGCTCGATCTGCTGGCCGGCTTCCTGTCGCCCCGGTCAGGCAAGCTGACCCTTGACGCTACCGACCTGCTGCCATTGGCACCCGAAGAGCGCCCGATTTCGCTGCTGCTGCAGTCCGAAAGCCTCTTCGAACACCTGAGCGCCGGCCGCAATATCGCCCTTGGCCTGCCCGACAACATGGCGAGACATGACATAGCGGCCAATGTTGCCAACGCCTTGGCCGAAGTCGGGCTGGAAGGCTTTGGCGAACAGCGCGCGGCAACCCTGTCCGGCGGTCAGAAGCAGCGCGTCGCCCTGGCGCGCACGCTGCTCCGCGATCGAGCGGTGCTGCTGCTCGACGAGCCCTTCTCGGCATTGGATGACGATACCCGCCAGCTCATCCGCACCCTCGTACGCACCCTGACCACCCGCCACAACTGGCACACGATTCTCGTCAGCCACCACGCCGACGATATCGACGCCATCGCCCATTGGCGCTACCGCCTCGCCAATTTCCACCTGACCGCCGAATAGCCCAAACAAAAGCCCCCGGATCATCTCCGGGGGCTCTTCAATTCACAGGTCAAGACCCTACTGCCAGACAGCAAACACCTTGTCGAAAAGGGCCTGCGCAGCCTCGTCCTTCTCCAGCGTGATGATGGCATTGCGGCCAGTCCCGTAGATCACCGCCAGATCCATCCACTTGCGGTTTTCCAAGAGGTCGCGATTGGTCTCGGCATCGGTTGGCGAAGCGCTGAGCGCGAACAGGAACGAATTGCCCACCACTCGCGCTGAAGCGCCAACCAGCGGCGTACCCGGCACCAGCTCGGCATCCTTCAGCAACACCCCTGGCAGCGCGGAGATGGTGCCGCCAATGAACGTGTCATTGACGTCGAAGTCGACTTCCATCAGGTGACTGGCCGGCAGGCTCGGATCGGCATTCTTGCGAATGGTCAGATCGACGCCCAGATTGCGCGCCGGAATATTGGCGCGGCCCACCAGGGTCGGCGTGCCCAGTTCATCAACGCCTTCGCTCCATTCGATTGTGCCCGAGAAAGGCACGGCGCCGGTACGGCCATCGGCCGATGCCTCCAGCAGCAGTGACTGGCTGCCCGCCAGAACCGCCGGATCGACACTTGCACTCAGGTCATCTGGCGATACAGCCGCGGTCTGCTCGTCCGGCAGGCGCTCTTCGCCCTTGTTGTCCGGCGTATTGAGGCCCGGCAAGACTGTCTCGGTGCCATTGGGCGCCACGGCAGTCGGGGTCGGCTCCAGCCGGTCATCGATCTCCATACCCTCGAGGGCACTGGTCGGCTCGGTGGTGTTGGCCGTGGCCGCTGTATTGCCCGGCCCGGCATCGGGTGCGGGCGATGGCGGGGTGGGGTCCAGCGTCGGCAGGGCCGAGGGCGCCGCCTCGGGCAGCTGCGCCACAGCAGGGGCAGAGCGGCCGAACATCTGGTCGAGATCGACATAGCCTTCTCGCCAGGCCCAGAAGCCTGCGCCACCCACACCAGCCAGCAACATGACGAAAACGATGAGGAAGATCGTCAGACCGCCGCCATTGCGGGGGGTATCCGGAGCCGCTGAAAAGCTTGGATCGCTGGCGTCTTCCTGATCGAAGAGGTCAGTCGCGGGCTTTGGCGCATTGGCGAACAGCGGCCGATCGACTGGCTTGGGCACATCCGGCAGCGGTTCGCTCGCTTCGCCCCGCGCTTCGCGGTCCAGCGTTTCGATGGCCCGCTCGATGGCGCCTTCAGCTTCCGTCATGTCGGCCTGCACGGCCTCGACTTCAACTTCGCGCACCGCCGACAGCGCCGTTTCAACGGGCTCCGCTGCAATGACCTCAACCGGATCGACGATCTGCTGACGGGCGGCGGCCTGGCCGCCCAGGGATGGTTCGACCCGGGCGCCGCTGCGCATCGGCGCCTCGGAATTGGCGGCCGGAGGAAATGCCTCGCGGCGCGGCTCCAGCACCGGGGCGCGCAGCGGCGTCTCGATGGGGCGGACGTTATTGGCGGGCAGCGGCGAGGTCGGACCGCTCTTGGTGGCTTCGGCCCGCGCCACCACCGATGGCACGACGTGCTCGACCGGCAGCGTTTCGGTCTCGCTATCGTCCAGCGCCGGCTTGATGAGCTCGGCCGAGCCGGTCGCGGCAGCTTCGCTGATGATGTCTTCGATGGTCGAAATCGACGTCTTGGGCGCCGATGCCGGCGGCTCGACAAAAACCGGCGTCACCGGATCGGGCTTGGGGACGACCGGCGCTGCGGGCGGCGCCACCGGCGTTGGGCGCAGGATCAGGCCGGCAGGCTTGGTGTCTATCGGGGGCGGTTCGGGCGCCTGAACAGGCTCTGGCGCGTGGGTCTCTGCCACGATGGGCTGCGGCGGGGCGGTGGCAGGAGCAGGCGGCGGCGGGCGGAACGACAGGCCGCTGTCGCGGCCCAACGAAATCACAGCTTCGCTAGCTTCCTGCTCCACCTGACGGATGCAGTCTTCGAGCTGCAGGCGGTGCTGCGTGATATCGCGCGCTGGCAACGGTGGGGTGATGGCGCGCAATTGCCCGACAAGGGCCGAGCGCGCCTTCTCATAAACCGCGCGTCGCGCGGCTCCGTTGTTTTCCGGCAGCGCCGAGATGGCGCGGCGCAACAGCTCTTTGTAGTCCGCCATTCGCTACTTGGTACTCACAATTGCAGACATCTTGTAACAAAAAAACTCAGTCTTGGAATGGGTCATGGACGAGGATGGTGTCCAGACGTTCCGGGCTCGTCGACAACATGGCGACAGGCGCCCCGATCAGCTCTTCAATATAACGAACATATTTGACGGCCTGCGCCGGTAGTTCAGCCCAGCTGCGCGCACCGGCAGTGGTTTGCGACCATCCTTCAAGTGTCTCATAGATCGGCTTAACGCGGGCTTGTGCCCCCATTGAGGCGGGCAAATAATCAATCCGTGATCCATCGAGTTCATACCCGACGCACACTTTGATCTCCTTGAGTCCGTCAAGTACGTCGAGCTTGGTCAGGGCAATACCCGAAATACCCGAAGTCTTGACCGTCTGGCGTACCAGTACGGCGTCGAACCAGCCGCAGCGGCGCGGCCGGCCGGTATTGACGCCCACTTCGCGACCGACAACCGCCAGGTGCTCGCCGATTTCGTCATCCAGTTCGCAGGGGAACGGGCCTTCACCAACGCGGGTCGTATAGGCCTTGGTAATGCCAAGCACATAGCCGATTGCCGTGGGCCCCAGGCCCGAACCAGCCGCGGCCTGGCCGGCAACGGTGTTGGACGAGGTCACGAACGGATAGGTGCCATGATCATTGTCGAGCAGCGCGCCCTGCGCGCCCTCGAACAGGATGCGCGCGCCGGCGCGACGCTTGTCGTCCAGAACCTGCCAGACGCGATCCATGAACGGCAGGATCTCGGCGGCGACCGAGGTCAATTCGTCGTGAATCGTTTTTGCCTCGATCTCAACCAGGCCCATGCCGCGACGCAGCGCATTGTGGTGGGTCAGCAGGCGTTCGATCTTGGGCATCAGCGTTTCGGGTTCGCTGAGGTCGATCAGACGGATCGCACGACGGCCCACCTTGTCCTCATAGGCTGGCCCGATGCCGCGCTTGGTGGTGCCAATCTTGAGGCCGGTGGTGGAATCTTCGCGGATCGCATCCAGCTCGCGGTGCAGCGACAGGATCAACGGAGCATTGTCGGCAATGCGCAGGATTTCCGGCGTGATCTTGACGCCCTGGGCCCGCAGCTTGGCCATTTCCGCCACGAAGTGATGGGGATCGACCACCACGCCATTGCCGATGACCGACAGCTTGCCCTGCACCAGGCCCGAAGGCAGCAGCGCCAGCTTATAGCTCACACCATCGATAACCAGCGTATGGCCGGCATTGTGACCGCCGTGATAGCGCACCACCACATCGGCACGCTCTGAGAGCCAATCGACAATCTTGCCCTTGCCCTCGTCACCCCACTGCGAGCCGACGACCACCACATTTGCCATTCAAAAATCCCCAAGATAGGCACAACTGGGTGGGCCTGGCGCCTCGCACCATACCCCCCAAACACTTGGACGTCCGTCCCTCCGGCCAACTTTGCTGATTTGTTCGCGGCCGAATAACTGATAAGTCCGTTTGTCCTTACATCACCAGAGCGACGATGACAAAGCCGCCTTCCACCCAAAATCGCGGCATATCCGCCCGGCTGATGGATCAGCCCTACTTGTTGTTGGCTTTGGCGCCTCTATTCTGGGGTGGCAATGTCGTTGCCGCCAAGCTTGTGATCGGCGAACTGGACCCGCTGGTACTGCTGGCGGCCCGCTGCGTCGGGGCGACTTTATTCATCACGCCCTTCGCCTGGCCCTACCTGGCCAAGGACTGGCCAGTGATCCGCCGCACCTGGCCGCTGCTGATGGCCTATGGCCTGGTCGGCTACGCGCTCTACAATGCCCTGCTCTATATCGGCGTGCACTATACCACCGGGGTCAACTCTTCGATCGAGCAGGCCTCGCTGCCCATGCTGATCATGACGGCCAATTTTATTATTTTCCGCATCCGCGCCACGCCGCTGCAAATCGTCGGTGTGTTGGTCGCCCTCTATGGCGTGGTGCTCACCGCCACCCATGGCGATCCAACAACACTGTTCGCGCTTGAGCTCAATATCGGCGACGGCCTCGTGCTGCTCGCCTGCCTCACCTATACCGCCTATACGCTGGCTCTGAAATACCGTCCCAAGATCGAGCTGATGAGCTTCATGGTCGTGGCCTTTTCCGGCGCTGCAATCAGCGCCCTGCTCATGCTGCAGCTGTTCGGCGGCGGCATTGGCCGCATGAGCGCCCTGGCCGATGCCAGCCCGCTCAGTTGGGGCGCCATCGTCTTCGTGATGATCTTCCCGTCGATGTTCAGCCAGTTGTTCTACGCGCGCGGCGTCGAACTGGTTGGCGCCAACCGCGCCGCACCCAGCCACAACCTGATCCCCGTCTATGGCCTGCTTCTGTCCGTTCTCATTCTCAAGGAACGGCTCGAACTCTACCATTATGCGGCCATCGCCATGATCGTCGGCGGGATCTTCCTGGCTGAATGGGCCGCGCGCCGCAAACGGACCAAGGCCTCCAGCCCCGCCCAATAGCCTGGTACGATAACAAAGGGGCGGGATAAATCCCGCCCCTCTCGTCAATTCATACCGATCAGATCAATCGAAATGCAGTGCCTTGGCCTGCTTGACGCCTTCCAGCGCCACGATCTCGCCCAGCTGGGCCTCGGTCAGTGTACCGTCGATGGACACCAGTGCGATGGCGTCCGAACCGACCTCGACACGGCCGAGATTGAAGTTGGCGATATTGATGCCCAGCGTACCCAACAGGGTCCCCAGGCGACCGATATGGCCCGGCTTGTCCTCATTGGTCACATACAGCATGGATGAGGTGAGTTCGGCTTCCATGTTGATGCCCTTCACCTGGATGATGCGCGGCTTGCCATTGGCGAACACCGTACCGGCAATCGCCCGTTCCTGCCGCTCGGTGGTGACCGTGAGCCGGATATAGTTCTCGTAGGCGCCCTGCTGTTCACGCGTGGTGACTTCGACGGTGATGCCGCGATCCTTGGCAATCTGCGGCGCCGAGACCATGTTGACCTCGCCCATCATCGGCTTCAGTACGCCATTGAGCGCCGCGGCCACCATGGGACGGGTATTCATATTGGCGACATCGCCCTCGAACTCGATCTTGATGCCCTTGATCGCCGTTTCGGTCAGCTGACCGGCAAACGATCCCAGCACTTCAGCCAGCTTGATGAACGGCGTCAGGCGCGGCGCTTCTTCGGCCGAGATCGACGGGAAGTTCAGCGCATTGGTGATCTCGCCGGTCATCAGATAGGCCGAAATCTGCTCGGCCACCTGCAGCGCCACATTTTCCTGGGCTTCAGTGGTCGACGCACCCAGATGGGGGGTGCAGATAACGTTGGGCAGCTCGAACAGCGGATTGGCTTCGGCTGGCTCCACCAGGAACACATCGAGCGCGGCCCCGGCCACCTGGCCGGACTTGAGCGCGTCATACAACGCGGCTTCATCGATCAGTCCGCCACGAGCGCAGTTGATAATGCGAACGCCCTTCTTGGTCTTGGCCAGCGTTTCGGCATTGAGGATATTGCGCGTCGCATCGATCAGCGGCGTATGCAGGGTAATGAAATCGGCACGCGCCAGCAGCTCGTCCAGCTCCACCTTTTCCACGCCTATTTCCTGGGCGCGCTCCGGCGTCAGGAACGGATCGAATGCCACCACCTTCATGCGCAGACCGATGGCGCGGTCGGCAACGATCGAGCCGATATTGCCGGCGCCAATCAGGCCCAGCGTCTTGTGGGTGACTTCGACACCCATGAAGCGGTTCTTCTCCCACTTCGAAGCGCGCGTGGAAGCGTCGGCCTCCGGCAATTGGCGAGCCAGGGCGAACATCATGGCGATGGCATGCTCGGCCGTGGTGATGGAATTACCGAAGGGCGTGTTCATCACGATGATGCCCTTCTTCGTCGCAGCCGGAATGTCGACATTGTCGACACCGATGCCAGCGCGGCCAATGACCTTGAGATTGGTCGCGGCAGCGATGATCTTTTCGGTCACCTTGGTGGCGGACCGGATGGCCAGGCCATCATACTGCCCGATCACCTCGAGCAGCTTTTCCTTGTCCTTGCCCAGATCGGGCAGATAATCGACTTCGACGCCATTGTCCTTGAAGATCTGAACGGCGGTTGGGCTGAGCTTGTCGGAAACGAGAACCTTGGGCATCAGAGCCCTCCTTGCAAATTTGAGGTGAAGTCACCCCCTCCGCCTCCCCTTGGGAAGGTATCGCTCCGCGTTCAGGGCATTATCTTGCCATGAACGCGATCAGCACCTCCCCCATGACGGGGGAGGTTGGGAGGGGTGGAGTACTAGGCGGCAGCCGAGAGCAGCGCGGCTTTCTCTTCGGCAAAGGCGTGGTCCAGCCACGGCGTCAGTGCTGCGAGGTTGGCCGCCTCGATGGTCGAACCGGCCCAGATCCGCAGCCCCGATGGCGCGTCCTTATAGGCCCCGATGTCATAGGCGACACCGGCCTTGTCGAGCCGCGCGACGATGGATTTGGCGAAAGCCGCCTGCTTGTCATCATCGAGCGCCGCAATGGCGGGGTCGACGATCGACAGACATACCGAGGTATTGGAACGGAATGCCGCATCCTTGGCCAGGAAGTCGACCCAATCGGTTGCTGCGACCCAGTCGGCCAGCACCTTGAAATTGGCATCGGCCCGCGCCTGCAACGCCTTGAGACCGCCCTGTGCCAGGCCCCATTCCATGGCATCGACAGCATCTTCGATGCACAGCATCGAGGGGGTGTTGATGGTGGCGGCTTCAAACACTTCCTTGAGGATCTTGCCGCCCTTGGTCAGGCGGAAGATCTTGGGCAGTGGGCGATCCGGCTTGTAGCTTTCCAGCCGCTCGACGGCGCGCGGCGACAGGATCAGCACGCCATGCGCGCCTTCCCCGCCCAGCGCCTTCTGCCAGGAGAACGTCACCACATCGAGCTTGGCGAAATCGAGGTTTTGCGCAAACGCTGCCGACGTCGCATCGCAAATGGTCAGCCCCTGACGGTCAGCCGCGATCCAGTCGCCATTCGGCACCCGCACACCCGATGTCGTGCCGTTCCAGGTGAACACCACGTCGCGGTTGAAATCGACCTGGCCGAGATCGGGCAGTTCGCCATAACCGGCCTTGAGCACGCGCACATCATCGAGCTTGAGCTGCTTGGTCACGTCGGTGACCCAGCCCTCGCCAAAGCTCTCCCAGGCGAGCATGTCGACGCCACGGGCGCCCAGCGCCGACCACAGGAACAACTCGACCGCACCGGTATCGGACGCCGGCACGATGCCGATCAGATAGTCGGCGGGAACTTCGAGCAGTTCGCGCGTCAGGTCGATGGCGCGCTGGATGCGGGCCTTGCCCGGCTTGGACCGGTGCGAACGACCGACCAGCGCATTGGCCAGCACATCAACCGTCCAGCCAGGACGTTTGGCGCAGGGACCCGACGAAAAATTTGGATTAGCCGGTTTCACCGCCGGTGCGGTATGGGGCGTATCAGCCATATTCAGCGACCCTCCCAGGTCTATGCGTCTCGCGTTAGGGCGAGATGTCCTGAGGCCGGGAATACGCCTGTCGCCCAGCGCCGTCAATCCATCATTTCTCAGGGGGGTGTGATCTGGTCAAAACGCGTCCCTTAACTCCGAGATTGTGGTGCCGCGATAGTGGGCGCACCTCGACCCTTCGGTATCGGTACCGACAACGCTCGCGTTGCGTGTTGTGGTTTTCCAGGAATGGCCATCATCTTGATTGCGTACACTCGAGGGAAACGCCCTGCAGAATACTTCATTTAGGTGCCGCGCCGTTTTCCGGGGAGGACGCTGGTATCCCTGCAAAACGATCGCGGCTAGCCCACGCGCTCGCGCGCAAAATGGAAGGTGATCTCAACAATGATGTTCGCGCCCGGCAATGGCAGAGCCGCGAAAGCACGGGACGGGACGCGGGCAATTTCGCCCGCCTCTGCTGTTAGGATCTGTTCGAGGGTTGCCCAAAGCTGTTAGCCGCACAGTGGCAGGGACGGCAGTAATTGGGGGGAGGAGCGGACCTTCTTTGGGACGACACCGCTGACGGACAAAGTCTCACGCGATCAGTTAGGCTTCTTAAGAAGCGAATTCGAGGAATCCCATCCAAAACACGAAAGCTGACGGCCCGGCGTTTGTTGCAAACAGTGTTAGGGCACAATCTGCCCGCGTTGGATCGCAATGGCCACTGCATGCTCACGCGTTTGCGCGCCGAGTTTTTTGCGTGCGTTGCGCAAATAAAGCTCGACACTCACTGTCTTGAGATTGAGGCGGTCGGCGATCTGCTGGCTTCGCAACCCACGGGCGGCCCACAGAAGGCACTCGCGCTGCTGCGCTGAAAGCGGCACTACGCTAGCCTGGTTCACGGTCAGGTGCCGCAGGCGTTCATGAGCGTAAAGCGCGCTCATGCGCAGCGTGTTCCCGTGCTCCCTGATGACCTTGGCAAATGACGCGCGATCATACCCGGACCCTATATTCCAGCCGCCTGCACCATCGCGGCCATAGAGCTTAAAGGTGACGGAGAAAGCAGCGTTAAGTCCAACTTGGGCGGCTTCTTCAATCATCCGAACCTGGCGAGGCTGAAGATAGGCATAGTCGGCATGATGGGCGCGACCAATGGGCACGGATTGGGTTGTCGCGCAGCAATAGACAAAGAACGGATCGATCGCCCCATAGCCTTGCTCCTGATATCGATCCTGCCAAGTCTGCGGCATAGTGGAACGCAGTTTAACGCCGTCGCGCGTCAGATCTGCATGGATCAAGCGATCAAATCCGAACTTCTCGAAGAACGAAATGGTCTCCCGCCAAACGGCATCAGCGTCCTCCGCTGCCACCATTGTATTCAGAAAACTCTCAAGCCTTTTCATTCATTCTCCATAAAAATCAGACACTTCGGCTGGTAGTATATGGATTTCCTTAGATTGCGGTACGTCGGCACCAATGTCTATGTGTTTGTCACTCTTTGCTCAGACCCGGCCAGCGTTGCTTTCGCGGCGGACCTGCCAGAGAGACTTTTCGCGGCTAACCTTCCGGGACCATTGGCGCTTGAGAGGAGGTGCCAGGGCCTGCGTGGCCCGCAGCATAGGAAGACTGCATGACAAAGTACCTCTCAACACTTCTCAGCATCTGTTTTGCAATCACACTCTTGGTTGTTGCTGGCACGTCGACCGCTCAGGCTCAGTCAGACAAAACGACAATCCTTGTTCTTGATGCGTCAGGGTCGATGTGGGGGCAACTTGAAGGCGGCAAGACCAAAATAGAGATAGCCCGTGAGGTGCTCGGTGACTTTTTTACGTTGCGCGACCCGACGGTGCCGCTTGGCGTCATAGCTTATGGACACAATCGCAAAGGTGATTGCACGGACATTGAAGTGGTCGCCAAGGCTGGCCTTCAGGAGTCGGGAGCTCTTGGCGACCGCCTCAACCGCATCAACCCCAAAGGCAAGACGCCGTTGGCACAAGCCCTCCACCTGGCCGCGTCCGAGATCCCCATCACTTCTGAGGAAGCGGATATTGTCCTGGTGACGGATGGTTTGGAAACCTGCGGCGTTGATCCTTGCGCCGTTGCGGATGAACTGGCCGCAGACGGCGTTAAGATCCGTGCCCACGTCGTCGGCTTTGGCCTCACCGAAGCTGAAGCAGACACTCTCGCTTGCGTTGCCGATAGAACCGGCGGCCTGCTGATGCGCCCACAATCCGGCGCCGAACTGGCGGAGGCTTTGTTGCGGACAACCGTGGCGGATCAACCCTTGCCTGCTGCAGGCGTCCGGTTGATTTTCGCCTACGCTGGCGGAATGCCCGAGTCATATCGCTGGGCCCTGCGCGACAATGCGACAGGCGACGAAACGGTTCTGGCTGAAATATCCGGCGACGAACGATACGACCCCTTCCCCATTGAACGCGACGCCGGCTCGTACACGGCCCTCGTCACAGCCGAAAATGGCTCGGGCGAACAGGATTTTGAGGTCATATCGGGCCAGGCGCAGGATGTGACCGTGAAGATGATCGGCAATTTGCCGGTTGCCATCATGCGCAATAAAGGTCCGTACGCTGCGGTCGCTCAAACCCTGTTGATTGAAGTCGACGTGACAGCCGAGGGTCAGGAAGCGGGCGGCGCTGCCATGACACTCAACCTTTACCAAGTTAACGCTGACGGAAGCCGGGGCGACAGCATCACCTATGCAACCGTTGATGGTTCTGTCGGCCCCCGCGAGGCCGGGATGAACATTCCCGGGCCCGGACAATACCTTCTCAGCCTCGAAACCTGGGCCGGTGACAATCTTCAAACCATGACAATCACTGCCGAGACTGACCCTACCGTCACGATCAGCGCACCGCCTGCCATTGAGCCTGGTCAAGCCATTCCGATCGAAACCCGAGGCAGCCAGCTTCGATACGACACCATCGAAATCTGGCAAGCGGACACTCAGGTCAATTCCGGGCTCTATCTGGGTGACATCGCTCTTGGCCAAAAGATCAGTGCGCCGACAGAACCTGGCAGCTATGACATTGTGTATCGCGGCTACAACGCAAGCGGTGAGATCGTCGAAAAGGCCCGGACCGCGATTGACGTTGGAACGGTCGTTGATGACGCAACCGGCGACATCGCGACCGCGCAAATCGCCCTGGATAGGCCTGCAGATGCGAACATGGGTCACGGCCCCGACGCGCCCGGCGCAGATGGTGTGGCATGGGAAGATCACGCCTATGACTGCCTCAATGGCGGCTGGTGCGACGTGAAAGACCCCGACACCAATCTCAGTTTCGTGCTGCCAGAACTCTGGGTCTCGACGAAGCCGTCATTGACGCCAATGACTGCGGGAACAGCCAATGTCGGCGTATTGCGCGATCAACCTTATGTCGAGTTCACCGATTCAACGGGCAACAAGGACATGATCGTTCTCAACCCGCATCAATGGGTGGACTCGAATGGTTTTTGCGAGCCGACCCGCGCCGGCGACCTTTGCATGTTTCAGTATGACGCCAGCCAGTCGCCCACCGAAGACGCCTATGAAGACTTCCAACTGCTACAAGACACCCTCACCCAGGGCGAAGTCGACGCCAATTGCGGCCCCAAAGCCGATTGCCCGATCGCCCGTTACAACCCGGAATATTCTGTCACCATTCCATACGGCTGGGTCGCAGAAACACTGGTGCCCGGGTCGAATGGCAAGCTGACCGGTTGGTATGTAGACCGCGATCCCGGCGGCAACTTCAAAATGATCGGCCTCAATCAGCCCGGGGGACAAGATTGCGAGCCAACGGCGCTGGGTGAGCTTTGCTACTTCACCGCTTACATCTCATCAGCGGAATTCAGCCTGATACGCGACACGCTATCGCCAAGCGCCAGGCCCACCGCTCAGGCCGTACCCGCAGCCGGGCTCAGCACACCGACCGAACTCACCGATAGCGAGTTCAACAGCGTTTTCTCGATTATCGAAGGTCAGTGAAAATGAAATTGTCTTCGCTCATTCTCGCCGCCGCCATAGCAACGGCACCAGCAACTGCGCTCGCGTGCAATTCGCCGGTTATTACCATTGACGCAGATGGACAGGCGACGTGGACCTCGCCCAAAAACGATGCGCGAGCGCAAATGGAAGATCTGATTGGGCCCGCGCCGACCAAAGATGCAATAGCCGTGTTCGATGCCCGCACGCGCTCGGGCCAATGGGCGGACCTGAAGTCGGTATCGCCTTCGGAAATCCGCGTACTGGCCGGCATTGATTCTCCCGGTTTCCTCTATGCTGGTCCCGATGAATGCACGCCACGCAATGCGGATATCATTCTGCCCGAAAATGGTGGTCGGGTGCCGGTCGACCTCTTTCCTGACGAACCGTCGATTGGTCTTCAGCCTCGTCCGGGCCTTTGGCAAGCAAATCTTGGTGAAACGCAAATGGAAGGCTGCCCGGCCGTGTTGCAGGGCGTATTCCCCGTTGCGGGCAAGCTGCCCGCCGAAATGCTGGAACCACGGCGGCTCGACTTCACGCCGCCTTTCCATCCCAAACAACTCCCCAATGCCGACCAGATACGCGGCACATGGACCGCAACAGGCGAGCAAAAGTGGCAGATGAACTTCGATACGGTACCAGGCATGGACACTCAAATGCCGGGCGGCACGAAGGTAACGTGGGATTTGACCGTTATCAGTCCCTCAGAGATGCAGCACCTCTCGACTGTCCACGTCAAACTGCCGGACGAGATGATTGCCGTCTTGGGCAGCGGCAAGAGAGACTGTCGGGTCTATACCACAAGTGCCTGGGTGCGGCTAAGTGATTGATTCAAGCCCCGCAACCAGCTTTAAGGGGCAGCATGGGGATGATGCCTCCTGGACAGCTTTCGGTCTCTCGTCCCAATAGCGTCATTCCGCTAACCACCTTGCCTGCGCCTGAAAGCGGACATAGCAACCGATGGCCTCTGGCCCCTGTCTGGACGGTCCTCAGAGTGCCATGGTTGGATTGACCTGCGAGGCGCATGCTTGAAGCCGTCAGCGTATGATACGAAACCTGTGCAATGGCGCTAGAGGCGGACTGGATCGAGCCAACATTGCGACGCTGCGTGCGCTGCAGGCAGGGTTGCATTGGTCCCCGCCAAGGCTGCTACACCCAACTTTACTTGATGGGAGCCGTCGTTCTGTAACGAACTACCGATGACCTAAATGAGGTCTTTTTTGGGGTTCTCGCCAGATCCCGTTAGGGCACCAATTCTGCGATAGGTTGCGCGGGAGGATAATAGGTGCACGCGCATGGTGGCGTTGGCCCATTCAGCGTCGCGGAGGACAAAGGCCTCGACCATGTCGCCATGCTGGCGGTTGCTGCGATAAAGCTCCTCGCGTTCCCAATTATTGAACGTTGGGCTGACGAGAGGTTTACGCGCGATCGAATTGATCATGTCGCTCAACAGCGTATTGCCGCCTTGCGCCCAGATCGCGCGGTGGAATGCGGCATTCAGTTCGCGATAGGCCCGCCGGTCCGGCTCTTTGGTCTTGATGGCATGGTCCATGCGCTCGTGGAGGTCCTTCAGGCGCCCAAGGAATGCATCGTCGACCTTACTCATGGCAAGATCCACTGCCACGGGCTCCAGCGCAGCGCGCGCCGAAAAGATATGGATTACCTCATCGGGGTCAGTTTCGGCAACGGTGGCCCGGCGGTAGGCCTCGCGGCGTATTACGCCCTCCGATTGCAGGCGGCGCAAAGCTTCGCGCACGGGCGTCCTGCTGACACCTAGCCTCGTCGCCAGTTCCCCCTCGGGCATTGTGTCGCCGCCAATATACGTGCCGTCGGCAATCAGGCCCCTGATCGTCTCATAAATGTCCTTGCTCATGCTATCTGCCTCGCCGATACCTTTGCCCGCAGGGCTGTATGCTATCCGTTGTGCGCCTTGCGACGTAACTCGGACGTCTCAAAAATTTCGGTCGTGCAACCATTGTGACACTATCTTGGCGGCTTCGCCCAGTTGGCTGGGCTGATTGACGAAATAATGGTTCGCGCCATCGACGCATCTAAAGGTTTTGTCCTTGGACGCAACTGCGTTGAAGATGGCCGTCGTGTGGGGCTGGGGCACGGCATCGTCGGCGCCACATTCGATTGCCAGGAAGGGCACCGACACGGCGCCTGCGGTAACAAGACTATTGGCATTGGTATGCTCGGGTGACCATTGGGACAGCCACGACCGTAGCGTCGAGAGCCGTCCGAGGCCGACTGGCCCGCTATTCACCGTCTCCGGATGTCCGAGATAGGACCAGCCCGACTTGCGGCTATTGGGGTCGATGGAGGGGTCCAGGAAGCGCAGGTCGGCCATGGTGCGATGGGTAACAAAGACGCGCTCAAGCTCCTTTCCGTTCGCCTCACGCAGCCGATCGAGCGTATCGGCCACTCGGTTGGTAATGCGCTGCATACGGGCCTTCTGGGCAGCCCGATAGGCGGCGATGAACTCCGGCGCGAAGGGCGCGGCAGCACGCTCATAGCCCGGGCGATATATGTTGAGCGCGGGGTCACAGTCGTCTGGGTTGTTTTCGTCATGCACCGACGGGTCGAGCCACTCAGTCAACAGCGTTGCACGCGAGGCATGGGCGGCCAGACTGAGCACGGCATCGGCCGGAATGAGTTCAGCACCGATCAAATCCACCGGATCGCCGGCGGGCGTCTGAGTGATGCTGGGACGCTCGGCTTGCGACTGATAGAGCATCGTCAGAGAGCCACCGCCGCTCCAGCCGCACAGCACAACGCGGTCATAGCCCCATTCATGGCGTGCTGCCCGAATATAGGCCCCGAGATCGAGGACGACATTCTCCATGATCAGGGCGGTGTCGTTGCGTTGATAGCGGCTGCCTGCACAGAGTACATGGTGACCCATTTCGGCCAAGGCGCGTGGCAGTGGCAGGAGTTGCAGCGTCGATGCCGGATGCATGAAGATCAGCAAGGTCCTTGAAACCACGCCTTCGGGCGCGATCAGAATGCCTTCAAGATTGGTACGTCCCTGGCTTCCGGAAAATCCATAGGTTTCCGTGAAATTCTGGTTCGCAGAGAAGCTGATATGCTTCCATTCAAAGGTCAGCTTATGCGTGGTCACGACGGGGTGCTCCAGGGAGAATTAAGGTCCGGCGTCCGATTGGCTCAGGCAGCGATTTCAGCGCGCGGCGGGGTCAGGCCGGGATAGGCCTCGGCGATGGCACCGTCGTAAAGGTGACAGCGTACCCGCCGGCCATCGGCGAGGGTCGCTAGTTCGGGAGCGACGCTGGTGCACAGATCGGTCGCAAAAGGGCAGCGCGACGAGAACCGGCATCCGGGTGGAATATTCTGCGGGGAGGGAACGTCGCCCTTCAGTTCGATCCGGCTGCGGACTGCGCCCGGCGTCATGTTGGGAATGGCGGCCATCAGGCGCTGCGTATAGGGATGCAGGGGCTCGGCCAGGATATCTTCGGCCGGGCCTTCTTCGACGATCTGCCCCAGATACATGACGGCGACGTGGTTGCAGATATAACCAACGGTCGCGATGTCGTGCGAGATATAGAGGACCGCCAGCCCGAGTTCGCGCGACAACTCGTCAAGCAGTTCCAGAACGCTGGCTTGAATGGAAACATCGAGCATCGAGACCGGCTCGTCGGCGACGATGAAACGTGGCTCGAGCACCAGGGCGCGGGCGATGGCGACGCGCTGGCGCTGCCCGCCGGACAGGTCGCTGGGATAGCTATCGAGATGGGTCGAGGCCGGAATGCGCACATGATCCAGCGCGCGGGCAATAAGGGCCCGCCGCTCCAAGGCGGGGCCGATGCCGTGGATCTTGAGCGGCTCCTCGATGATCTGGCCAATGGTCAGACGCGGATTGAGCGAGCTGTAAGGGTCCTGAAAGATGATCTGAGCTTCGCGCCGATACTGCTTGAGCGCCCGTCCTTTGAGGTGGGTGACCGGTTCGCTGTGATAGAGCACGTCGCCGCCAGTTGGCTCGTACATCCGGACCAGCGACATGCCGAGCGTGGATTTTCCGCAGCCGGATTCCCCGACCAGTCCGACGATCTCGCGCTCGCCGATGGTCAGGTCAACGCCATCAAGGGCGCGGATGGCGGGAGGCGTTCGGCCTGCCAGGGCGCTGACCAGACCAGCGCGCGCCTGAAAATGGGTTTGAAGATTCTCTGCGGTCACGACCGCGGGGGTGGATGCGCGGGTCATATCGCTGCCTCCTTGGCGCGCCAGGTCTCAGCCTGCCGGGCAGCCAGTCGAAATTCTGGGGCCCGCTCGGCAAAATGGCAGGCCACGGCGTGGCCATCGGATGATTGGATCAGTTCAGGTTGCTCGGCATGGCAAAGCGCGGCTGCAAACGGGCAGCGGGAGGCAAAGCGGCAGCCTCGTGGCGGCATGAGCAAATTTGGCACCGTGCCCGGAATGGAGATAAGGGGCTGCCTGGACGTACCTCTGACCGGCAGCTTGGGAAAAGCATTTTGCAGCCCCATCGTATAGGGGTGGCGCGGGCGCTGCAGCACATCGGCGGTGGCACCGGATTCGACCAGCTTGCCGGCATACATGACCGCAGTGGTTTCACAGGTTTCCGAGACCACGGCTATATCGTGTGTCACCAATATCATGGAACGACGCAGATGCTCATGGATGCCGCGGATGCGGGTCATGATCTGATCCTGCATGATCGGGTCCAGCGCCGTGGTCGGCTCGTCGGCGAGCAACATTCCGGCATTCAAGCTCAGTGCCATGGCGATGACGGCACGTTGGCGCATACCACCGGAGAACTGGTGCGGGAATTCCCGTAGCCGTGCTGCCGGCAGCCCCACCACCGCAAACATTTCTGCGGCGCGCGCCCAGGCCAGGCCATAGGGGATCTTCTCATGCGCGAGGATGGACTCAACAATTTGGTCGCCAATGCACAGAACGGGGTCGAGCGAGTTCATGGCGCTCTGCGTGATCAGCGATATCTGGGTCCAGCGCACCTGTTGCAGGGCCTTGTCCGACAGACCAAGAATGTTTTTTCCATTGAGCAGGACGTCACCGGTGACCGTCGTGGCTTCCGGCAGCAGGTTCATGATGGCCTTGACCACAGTGCTCTTGCCGCATCCAGATTCGCCCACCAATCCCAGTGTTGTTCCGGGTTCGACTGTAAAGGAGACATTGTCGATGGCGTTGAACGGGCCACGGAACGTGCCATAGGCGACGCAGAGGTTCTTCACTTCAAGGCGGGCGGCCGGCTTTTGTGCCAGACGCGCGTTCAGGTCTTGCAAGGCAGTCATATCTAGCGCCTCCGCAGTCTTGGATTGGCCTGCTCTTCATAGCCACGTCCGATGAGATAGAGCGAGGACACGAGGAAGATCAGCCCGAGCGAGGGGGGCAACACCCACCACCACGCGGTGCGCAGGCTTCCGCTGGAGAAAGCCGTGTTGAGCATCTGGCCCCAGCTGATGACGGTCGGATCGCCCAGTCCCAGAAAGCTTAGGCTCGCTTCGGTCAGCACTGCGAAAGCGACCGACATGGTGATCCATAAAAAGACCACGCGAAAAATGTTGGGCAGGATGTGTCGCATGATGATGTGGATATGGGAGGCACCCGCTGCACGGGCCCACTTCACATAGACCCGCTCGCGCTCGGTGAGCACCGCCGATCGGATGATGCGGGCGCCATTGCGCCAGAACAGCAGCGTAATGACCAGCACGATGTTCTCGATACTCGGCCCGAGCAGGGCGACAGCAACGATGGAGAAGGGCAAGGTCGGAATAGAGAGAGCGACGTCGGTAATCCGCATTAAAACGTCGTCAATCAAGCCACCGAAATAGCCGGCCACAACGCCGAACACTGTCGAGATAATTCCGACAGCGAAGGCTGCGACGAGGCCGACGATAAAGGCGACGCGAAAACCGTACAGGAACTGGCTCAGCACGTCATTGCCGAAGGCCGTCGTTCCGAATGGATTGGCCGATGATGGCGGGGCGAGACGCAGCAGGCGACCGCTTTCCGTCAACATGGCCTGGAACGGGTCATAGGGCGCCAACCATGGCGCGAAGATCGCGATGGCAGCGAAGATGGTCAGGATGACCATGCCCGCAACTGCGAAGCTGTCGCCGATCAGCAGGATGAAAGACTCGCGGGCCGCAGCCAGCATTCCTTTGCCCGCGATGGGAGGCAGATCGGTCTTTGGGGTCGATTGGCTCATTTGTAGACCACCCGGGGATCGAGTTTGCCGTAGGTGAGGTCGGCCGCCAGGTTGGCGAGCACGATCATCACGGCCAGCAGGAAGAATGCGGCCTGAGCCAGCGGATAGTCCTGGCGCGTAACGGCCAGCACCAGTTCCCGTCCGACGCCCGGCCAGGAAAAGACGATTTCGATGACGACGATACCGGCGATGGTTTCTGCGAGGGCAGGAAACAGCCAAGTGATCAGCGGTAGCAGCGAATTGCGAGCCGCATGCCAGGCGACGCGCGAGGACGGCACGCCCTTGGCCCGCACCAGTTCGATATAGTCCTCAGTGCGGTTTTCCACGACGCCACTGCGCATCAGCAGCAGGTTTTCGGGCAGGAAGTAAATGATCACGGCGATCAGCGGCAGCGCGAGATGGTGCAAGAAATCCAGTGTCAGGTAACGGGCAAAACCTTGTGTGGGACCGGGGTCGCCCATGCCGAAACCGGGGAACCATCCGAGCGTGCTCGAAAACACCGTCAGCAGGGCGATGCCGATGACGAAACTGGGCGCGCCGCGAATGATCGTGGCGAGGAAGATGCCACCGCGCTCGATCTTGCCGCCGCGTTTGGACCAGCCCACCAGCATGCCGAGGGCCGCCCCGGCAAAGGCCCCAAGCAACAGCCCCGGCACCGCGATCCACAGCGTATTGCCAATGAGCGGCCAGAGGACTTCCCAGACCGGCTTGCGGTAGAAAAAGGACGAACCGAAATCGCCGCGCAGCAGATTGCCCATGTAGCGCAGATACTGATCCCAGAGTGACCCGCTTAGCCCCCACTGCGCGATAAGGGTCTCACGGGCCGCGTCGGTCATGCCGCGTTCCATCAGAACGGCCGTCGGGTCGGCTGGCATCACGCGGAACATTACGAACATGATTGTGGTAACGGCCCAGACGACCACTACGGCTTGCGCAAGGCGGCGCAGAATATAGGCTCTCATCGGGTTTTCTCCGGCAAGGAACGGCCACGGGTGGGTACGAGTACGGCTGGTGGCCATGGCGCGCGGCCACAGGACTTGGCACTGATGGCAGTCAACGCATCGCGCTCTGCAGCAAAACGGCCCGCCGCTTTGGCGGCAGGCCGCTCCTGTACTTAGTTCGGCGGATAATGCAGTCGACCCTGAGCATCCCAACCGTAACCGGCGGCTTCGAGCGTGGCGCGAGCTGCGTCGATGTCGAACGGGATGGGGGCGAGGTCAGAGTTATGCCACATGCCCAACTGGGTCGGCACCGAGCCTTCGCCAGCCGGCACCGCAAAGCCGAGCCAGCCTTCGATTGCCGCGCGCTGCTTATTGGTGGCAAGCCGCAGAGCCTCACGGAAGGCCAGATCGGTGAACGGCGCTTTCTCGTTGTTCAGCCAGACCAGAAGCGAGCCATGCGAGGGAATTTCGAGAAAGTCGAGGGACGCTTCCTGCACCGCAAGGTCGCTCATTGCTGCCACCGGCAGAACCGTCGTGGCAATGTCAGCCGCACCCGAAAGCATGGCCGAACGGATGGCGTCGGCCTGGCCAAGCGCCAGGCGGCGCAGACCATCATATTGCGGTGCGTTGAAATGGGCGGTGTTGGTGTCGAGTTCGTGGACCTCGTTCATGCGCCAGGTCTTGAACTTGAACGGACCGCTACCGATCGCCACGCCGTCGGCGATGACATCACGAGCCGTTACGTCCCCTTCATAGTCGGCCCACAGATGCTCGGGCAGAATGAAGAGGTAGGTCAAAACCGTGGTGACGAAGGCGGCGTCAGAAGTCTTGAGCTTGACCTCGAAAGTGCGCTCGTCGATCACTTCGGCACTTTCCAAGTTGGCAATGCGCGAGCTCATGGCCGGGGGTTGTGCCTCGACAACCATGTTGATGGTGAAAGCCGCATCTGCGGCAGTGACCGGCTTGCCGTCGTGGAAGGTCATGCCGTCGCGCAGCACGATGCGTACTGTCTGGGGATCCGTGAATTCCCAGGACTCCGCGGCCCATGGCACGGTCTCACCCTGTGCGTTGTTCTTGGCAAAGGTGTCGTAGACGAACCGCAGCCAACCCACGGCACCTTCTTCGGCGAGCGGATTATAGGTCGTTACGTCTTCCAGGTAAGCCCAGTCCAGAATACGGTCGTCGGTCTTGGGCACAGCCGATAGCCAAGGATCTACCAGGCCTTCATGGGCGGCGACCGGCGCCGGGCTGGTTACATTCTCCCATTTGTCGCTGTTCCACAGGATGCCGTAAACCGTGTTGGTCGCAGGCCACCAGGGCGCCTGGTCGTAGAAGCGCTGCTGGGCGGCGTAGACTGTTTCAAGGCGCTGAGCCTGATCGACCTGGCTGCGCTGAGCGGTTGCCAGCGCGGTAAATTCCTCGTCGCACCATTTGGCGCCATTGCGGCGCGCGCCACAGGCGCCAAGGTCATAGAGCCAATAGGTGGGATCAACGCGATCCGGATCGGCACCGACGGTGAATACAGCCATGTCCTCAAGGCCGCCACCAACCATGATGTTGGAGATGAAGGCACTAAACTGTACTGGCTGGAGCTGGAAGCTCAGGCCGAGCTTGGCCCATTCTTCGCTCATGACACGGGCAGACTGTTCGTACATCGGCCCCATGTCCGACGCGTAATAGGCAATCTGGAGTTCGGGAACCGGCTCACCCAGCGCCTGCGCATGAGCGGTTCCCGTCATAAGCGCGATACTCATCGGCAGCAGCGCCATGGCTCGCCACGATCGAATAGAATGCTTCATCGTTGTTTCCTCCTCGAAATTGTCCGGCATGTGCTGCCGGCGCCCCGACTGCCTGTCGCTCCCGCTGGGATTGCAGGAGCGCCTCCTCTGGCATGTCTAAAAGTGTATACCAAAACCACTTGTGTCAAACAAATATTGCTAGATAATAGCGCTTCACCGACTAAAGTGGATACACTTTTGGTATTTTGGCCTGCGTTGGAGGGGTTGCATGCGACACAGTTGGGTTCTGGGGGCGAATGAGCCTGAGTGTGATTTCCCGTTGGCAAACTTGCCTTATGGAGTGTTTTCCACGCCGGGCAGCGCGCCGCGCTGTGGCGTTGCCATCGGGGATAGCGTGGTCGACCTCGCAGCGCTGAGTGATGCCGGATTGCTGGGCGCAGTGGCCGCCGATTGTGGTTTTGAGCAAGACACAATCAACGCTTTCATGGCGCAGGGCAGGACGGTTTGGGATGCTATACGCGCCGACTTGACCGAGCTTCTGGCCAAAGATGGTCGCGCGGCCTTGCGGGACAATGCGCGCTTGCGGGAAACAGCGCTGTTGCCCCTCGGTTCGGTCAGTCTGCACCTGCCGTTCCGTGTGGGTGGCTACACCGATTTCTTCGCCGGCCGACAGCACGCCGTCAATTCCGGGACAATTTTGCGGGGGGCGAACAACGCCCTTACCCCAAACTGGCCGCATATGCCGATCGCCTACAACGGACGCGCCTCCTCGGTGGTGGTCTCAGGTACGCCGGTACGCCGCCCGCTTGGCCAATTCCTAGTTGAAGGCGAGGAGGGGCCGCATTTTGGTCCCAGTCGCCGACTGGATATTGAAGTGGAGTTTGGGGTCGTCGTCGGCAAGCCGACCGCCCACGGTGACATTCTTAGCGTCGCTGAAGCGCATGATCACATTTTTGGCTTCGTCCTGCTCAACGACTGGTCCGCGCGCGATATTCAGCGTTGGGAAGGCCAGCCACTCGGCCCCTTCCAGTCAAAGGCGAGCGCGACCACGATCAGTCCCTGGGTCGTGCCGCAGGCGGCGCTCGCCGCTTTCCGTGTGCAATCGCCTGAACGCGACGTTCCGCTGCTGCCCTATCTGCACGAACAAGCCGATTATTGCTTCGATATCAATATCGAAGCATGGCTGGGGACTGATTCGGTGGAGCCGGCGCGGCTGGTGTCCACCAACACCAGGCACCTGTACTACTCCGCGCCGCAACTGCTCGCCCACCACTCCATTAGCGGTTGCCGTATGCAGGTGGGCGACTTGCTGGGCTCCGGCACAATTTCCGGCCCCGAACGTCCCCAATTTGGCTGCATGATGGAACAGAGTTGGGGCGGGCGCGACCCGATCCAACTGGATAACGGCCTGGAGCGGATATTTCTCGAAGATGGCGACAGCGTGCGGATGACCGGTTGGGCGCAGGGCGAAGGCTACCGCATAGGTTTTGGCGTGTGCGACGGACAAATTCTCCCTGCCCATGCCTGGCCAAAGCGGTAGCGGCGTTCATGCAAATCTGCCGTTTCAACGAGAATCGTCTGGGAGTGGTGCGCGACAACCGCGTCTATGACGTGTCGGGGGTCCTCGATAGGCTGCCGGTTTTCCGCTATCCGCTGCCCGAGCATGACCCACTGATCGCTGCCTTGCCGGAGCTGCGGCCAATCATTGAATCCATGTTGGCGGGGGCGCGTTCTGTCGACCTTGCCAGCGTGCGCCTGCTGCCGCCAGTGGCCTCACCGCGCAAGATCGTCGCGGCCCCGGTCAACTACCGCAAACATATTGAAGAGGCCCGCAGCGACGCGGCCATCCATCATCACCAAGCCATCCTCGACATCGATAGAGCGGGGCTGTTTTTGAAAGCGACAAGCTCGCTGATCGGCCCATCCGACCCACTGATGATCCGTCATGCCGACCGCCGCAACGATCACGAAATCGAACTGGTTGCGGTAATCGGCAAGACCGTCGACCGCGTGACGCCGGAGAAGGCACTTGACTGCGTGGCTGGCTATTGTGTCGGCCTCGACATGACGGTGCGCGGCACCGAAGAGCGGTCTCTGCGGAAATCCGTTGATACATTCAGCGTTATCGGCCCCTGGATGGTGACTGCTGACGACATAGCAGACCCCGGCCAACTCGTACTGGAGCTGCGAGTCAATGGTGATCTACGCCAGCAAGCGTCAACGGCAGACCTGCTGCGAGACCTGCCATCGTTAATTGCCCTGGCATCCTCCTTCTACACGCTCAGACCCGGCGATTTGCTCTTCACCGGCACGCCCGAAGGGGTTGGTGCAGTGAAATCCGACGACAGCATAGCCGCCTGGATTGAAGGCATCGGCACCATGCAGGTCGCGGTCCACTAGACCAATATTCATCAAGGATTTCATCATGAACTATGTCGTTGAACCCATGCCCGTACAAAGCCTGCCCGTGGCCGGAGAGGACGCCCGTTTCCCGTTGCGGCGCATCTTTTGCGTGGGGCGGAACTATGCCGACCATGTGGTCGAAATGGGCTTCGTGCCGGAGCGTGAGGCGCCGTTCTTCTTCACCAAGCCGATCGACGCCATCGTTGAGGACGGCGCAACGGTGCCGTATCCCCAACTGACTGAGAATTTTCACCACGAGGCCGAGTTGGTCATCGCCATCGGCAAGACAGGGAGCAATATTGCAGTCGAGGACGCACTCGACCATGTCTTCGGCTATGCCGTGGGGAATGATCTGACGCGTCGCGATCTGCAATTTGCCCTGCGCGATCGGAGCCACCCTTGGGATTGGAGCAAGGCGTTCGATAAATCGGCTGTTTGCGGCGCTGTGCATCGTGCTGTGGCTGGCCAACCTCCAAAAGACGCGCGCATCCAGTTGCTCGTCAATGGCGAAAAACGGCAGGATAGCCCGCTAGCGGCGATGGTCTGGTCGGTTTCTGAAATCATTGCGGCGCTGTCGACCTCGGTGCAGATTCGCCCCGGCGATTTGGTCTACACCGGCACGCCATCTGGCGTTGGGCCGCTCCTCCCCGGCGATGTCTGCACTGTCACGGTGACGGGCCTGGGCGCGATTACCACGACCATCGGGCAGCGCGAATGAGTGAGCTGACCCTGCATAACTACTTTCGCTCATCGACATCGATCCGCGTGCGGATAGCCTTGGCGCTCAAGGGGCTCGATTATGACTATGTGGCCTGGAACCTACGCGAGGGTGCGCAGCAAACGCCCGAATATCTGGCGATCAATCCGCATGGGGTAGTGCCCACGCTGGTCGTGGATGGTCAGGCGCTGACACAGTCGATCCCGATCATAGAGTACCTGGAGCAAACGGTTCCCGATCCGGCTCTCTTGCCGACTAGCCCGCTAGACCGCGCGCGTGTCCGTGGTCTTGCCGCGATGATCGCTTGCGATATTCATCCTCTCAACAACCTGAAAGTGCTGACTTATCTGGAGGTGGAGTTGGGCGTTGATACAGAGGCGCGTGCGCACTGGTTCCGGCACTGGGTCCAAATGACATTCGGGCCGCTGGAAGCGATGTTGGCCAATGACCCGCGAACCGGCCAATTCTGCCACGGCGATAAACCGGGCTTAGCCGATATCTGTCTGTATGCCCAAGTCATGAACAATCGCCGCTTTAAGATAGGACTTGAGGACTATCCCACCATAGCGAGAATATACGACGCCTGTAGCACGCTAGCGGCCTTCGTTCAGGGGGCTCCCGAGGCGCAGCCCGACGCATCATAGATCCGTCTTAATACCGTGAGTAACGCTGCGCCAAAATATGAGGCGCGCGTATGCCTAACAACGCAGGTGCCGTTGTCTCAACACGGGAAGAAATGGGCCACGTGGTCCTGACGGTGTTAGGCATGGTTGCGCAGATGGAGCGGCGCTTCATCAAGGAGGCGCGCAACCGACCGCGTGCTGTGCTGGGGCGTCCTGGCGATGGCGATCACGAGTGGGATCGGCGCGGCTTTCGCGTGGTGACCTGCATCGGCATAGAAGGCTCAGTCGTCATGATTGTCGTCGTGACCGCGGCGAGCCTGGTTGTCATCGTCACCATCTTCGTCTTCGCCGTATTGTGTCGGCGCCATCATGTTGGCTGCGACAAGATCCGCCTCGGTGCACAGCACCGTGCCCGTCACGCGACCGCCCGGCAGCATGAAGGTGCTCTCGGTCTGGCTGCCGACGCCGGCGGCCTGGCAGTGGCTGTAGATAAGATCGGGCGTGAGCTGCGCCCGGACGTCGCCGGCCAGAGCCGGCAATGCCGCGCTCAGGCTGCAAAGCACGACGGCAATTCCGATGGTTGATGTGTTCATTTTAGTTCTCCTTTGATGATTGGAATGATGTGATCGCGTCCGGAGCCGTGCCGGGGAGCCGGTCGATGAACAGGGCCTCGATGCCCTGCCGGCTGGCAAGTTCGGCGCCGGTTCCGGGGCCAAGCACCAGCAGGGCAGTTGCCCAGGCATCGCCCCCCATACAGGTGGCAGCCATGACGGTGACGGCGGCCGGGCCATCGGCGAGCGGTGCCCCATGACGCGGGTCCATGGTATGGCCGTAGCGGATGCCGTCGCGCTCGACGAAGTGCCGGTAGTCGCCGGACGTGGCGACGGCGCCCTCGCTCAGTTCGATCACGCCTTCCACCGCGCGGTGACCAGTTTGCGGCTTCTCAACGGCCACCCGCCAGGGCGAGCCTTCAGGCTTGCCGCCAGCTGCACGCAATTCGCCATCGATCGAGACGAGAAAATGCTCGACACCATGGGCCATCAGCACGCTGGCCAGTTCGTCGACGCCAAATCCCTTGGCAATGCCGGAAAGGTCGAGCGTCACCGCAGCAAGCTTGCGGACCCGCTGCTGGGCGTGGTCGAGTTCGAGGCAGAGATGGGCCGGGCGTCGAGCAACGGTAGTTTTGGCATCCGGCCACTTCTGGTCGCTGCTGGCAGCCTGGCTGCCAAATCCCCAGGCAGCCACGAGGTCGCCCACGCCGATATCGAAGGCACCCTCCGACAATCGGCCGATCTCCAGCGCTGCCGCCAGCACCGTGAAGAGTTCCTCGGGCATCTTGCACCAGATTCCTGTCGGCGCGCGGTTGAGCCGCATCAGTGCCGAATCCGGTTTCCACGTCGACATCTGGGCGTCGACCGCATCGACCGCCGCCTGCAGATCGCGGTTCAGTCCGGATCGGACCGCGTCGCCACGGGCATAGAATACCGCCGAGTAGCGCGTCCCCATGGTGGCGCCGCTGAACACCTGCCGCTCCAGCGGCAGGATCATCAAGTCCGGCTGGCGCCCTTCGCTGCGTTCAATAGGCATCTTCAAGGTACAGTCCCTTCTGCTTGAGGCCATCTACGCTGAGGCCCAGCGGTGCCAGGCAGTCCTGGATCGCCCCACGCACGCCATTGGCCATGTCACGCCCGCCGCAGACCATGATCTGCGCGCCCTGCTGGACCAGGCGGCGCACGGTGTCCGCCTCCGCGCTCACCAGGTCCTGCACATAGCCGCCGCCCATGACGCGGGAGAACCGGGCGTTGAGCGAGGTCAGGCGGCCTGCGTCCAGCGCGGTTTGGAGGTCGTCGCGATAGAGGAAATCCGACGCCGGATCGCGGCCACCAAAGAACAGATGCACGGGACGGCGATGCCGGTTGTGCCGGACAAAGCCCGCGAGCGGCGCCACCCCGGCGCCCGCGCCGATCAGGATCAGCGGACGGCGCCCTTGCTTGGGCCGGAAGTCCGGATTGGGGCGGATGAAGCTGTCGATCGCCTCGCCCGGCACCAGCGAATGCAGGAATTCCGAGCACAGCCCGTCCGTCTGCTTGCGCACGCAGATTTCCAGGACGCCGTCACGCGAGGCCGAAGCCAGCGAATAGTAGCGCGGCGCGGCGCCGCCGGGCGGCACGATACCGACCAGGTCACCTACCTCGAAATGCGGCAACCGGGGGCCGAACCAGCCCCCACGGGGCTGTGGCGCGGCAAATTTGAGCACGACGACCGGCGCCTGGACTTCCATGCCGTAAAGGGTGCGCTCGACCAGCAAGAGTTTTCTGGTGGCGGGCCGCGCCGCAACGTGGTTCAGCACCAGAGGCAGGCCGAGCCGCGCGCCGAGGCCCTTGCCCCAGGCCGCAAAGTGCCCGGCCGATTGCCGGTCGACGCTGCCCAGAGGCAGCAGGCGGGACAGGCCCTTGGCCGCCAGCGCGGCGTCGACCCGGGCGGCAAAGCCGCAGAACTGGGCAAAGCTCTGGTCGCCAAAGCCGAGCACGGCGAAGCCGGGTGTCGAGGCAAAGCGCTCGAGCCGGGCGAGGAACTGGCGGGCGGAGGCCGGCGCCGCGCCATCACCATAGCTGGCGGCGAGCACCAGCAGCCGGGATGCGTTCGGATAGCTGCGCCGCAACTCGTTCATGGCGGCGACATGAACGCGCTGGCCCTGCAGCCGCAGGGCGTCCTGCAGCGTGGCGGCAAAGCCCCAGCTGCTGCCGCCTTCGCTGCCCACCAGAATGATCGTGTCGGCATCGCGCCAGGAAACATTGCCGGAGAAACGCGGCGTGTTGCGGCGACGCATCCACCAGATGATCGTACCGGTCACGGCCAGCAGCGGCACGCTGAGCGCGCCCAGCCCCACCAGCAGCGCCACCAAGGGCGCGCCCTGCCCGGTATGCAGCAGGTAGATGAATTCATAGGCCCGCTGCCAGGCATCACTTGGCGTGAAGGAGAGCATGGCGCCGGTGCCCTGGTCGACATAGCCCTGTCCGGCCTGGGTGGTGACGGTGAAGACGTCCGTTGCATCGCCCATCGCCGGGAAGGTCAGTTCGCGCAGATCAGTCAATGGAATGGCGGCGAGCGCCTCAAGCGAGGCAATGGGCGCTACGCTATCGCCAGCGCTGGCCGGTGGAAATGCGAACATCGCGCCAGCATTTTCCGGCAGCAGCGCAAAATTGACCGCCGACATATAGGCGCCGGTCACCGAGGTCAGCAGCAGCACGGCAACGCCGATACGCGCCAGGTCGGTATGCAGCCGCTGCGAACCGGTGCCGCGCGATGCAGCAAGCAGCTTGCGCCAGCCGCCCACCTTGCCCACCAGCAGCAATGTGCCGCTGATGGCGAGCGCCAGGATGATCAGCGCCGCGACCCCGGCTGCGCCGTGCCCGACATTGCCCAGCATGAAGGAGCGATGCAGGTCGGTGATGAAGCTGAAAAAGGCCGACGGCGCATAGGCGCCGGCTGCCGCGCCGGTCTGGGGATCGACAATCACGGCGCTCCGCACCCCGTTCTCGGCCGTATAGGCGACCAACTGACCCGATGCTGAGCGCACCAGGCGCTCCACACCAGGCAGATCTGCGGCCACGCGGTCAGCCAGCGCCGCCACGTTAACGCCGCTGTCCGCAGCCATCGTCGTGGCCGCATCGGCGAGCGGCTGCAGCGACAGCACGAAGCCGGTCGTGGCCATGAAGATGACCAGCAGACCGCCAAACAGGCCGCCAAGGGAGTGAAGTCTGCGCATGGATCTGCTCGCTAGAGACCAAGGGAGATGGTGTTGACATAGCCCGTGCCGCTCGCCGTGGCGGGCGTGGACGTCAGATCGATCACGGCGTCGTCGGCATATTGGCCGCCATTCTCGACGGCGCTATCGACGCGGATCTGGTAGCCGGCATCGAGCAGGGTATCGGCCAGATTGGCATGGACGGTCAGCGTATCGCCGCTGCCGACGCTGGCGCCGGTAATGCCATCGAGATTGAGCGATCCCCCCCTCGATACTGCTCGGGCCCAGCCGCGCAGGTCCCCGTAATATTTCGTCTTATGGCCCGAAACCCAGAGCGTGGAATTGTAGCTGCCGTCCGGATTGGTGAGGTAGACGGCCAGATAAGCCGCATGACCGGAATATTGCACCAGGCTCGTCTGGATGCTGACATCCCGGGCCATGGCCATGCTGGGGGCGCTGAGCGCCGTAGCCAGCATCAATAAGGCGGCGAGTTTTTTCATGGTCGAGGCTCCTGATCGGTATGTCGTTGGGGAGTTTTAAACATGGCAAGCTGACAGCAGACTGAAGCGGACAAGGTTTCTTGTTCAGCCTGGTGTAAGCTTGGCGGGGTAGTCGGTCCTGGGGAGCCAACATGCGCGTGCTGTTTATCGAAGATGACCATGTGCTGGGCGCCGCCATCCGCGACCATGTGCTCGCTGCCGGCCATGCGGTTGACTGGATGCAGCGTCTCGACGATGCCCGCCTGGCCTTGGCCAGCGTGCCCTATGAGCTGGTGCTGCTCGATCTCAACCTACCCGACGGCCGTGGCCTCGATCTGCTCAAGCAGTTGCGCGCCGCCGGCAATGCCGTTCCGGTCATCATCACCACGGCGCAGGACCAGGTCGCCATACGCATCGAGGGTCTCAATTCCGGCGCCGACGACTATCTCGTCAAGCCATTCGACCTGGCCGAGATGGGCGCCCGCATCGCTGCGGTGGCCCGTCGCTATGGCGGCAATCCCACGCCCGAGATCACCACCGCAGGCGTGACCATCGATCTGGGACGGCGCATTGCCAGCATCGACGGCGCCCATGCCAGTCTTACCGCCCGCGAATGGGCCGTGCTCGAACGCCTGCTGGCGCGCCGCGGCGGCATCGTCACCAAGTCCGAGATCGCGGATTCGCTTTATGCCTTCGGCGCCGAAGTGGCGAGCAACGCGGTCGAAGTCTATGTCAGCCGGCTGCGCAAGAAGCTCGGGCGGGACTTCGTCCAGACCATTCGTGGCCTTGGCTACCAGGTGAAGGCGTGAAGCGGCGCCCCTCCATTGCCCTGCGCCTCGCGCTTGGCCTGACCGCCGGCATGGCCCTGCTGTGGATCGGCGCTGCTGCCATTTCAGTCAGCGTCATGCAGCATGAGCTCAACGAAGCCTATGACGACAGTTTGGAACAGAGCGCCCAACGCTTGCTGCCGCTGGCGGTACACGACCTGCGCGAGCGGGGCGATGGCGGGCGGCAGATCGTCCGCGTCGATGATGAGGGGGGCGACGACGACAGGCCCGCCCGGCCGGTACCGCACGATTCAAGCTTCACCTATGTCGTGTTCGACAGCCTGGGCGACATCGTGCTGCGCGATCATCAGGCGGCCGACTTCGCGCTGCCGGCAGACCTGCCGGACGGTTTTGCCGATATCGATGGTCAGCGAACCTTTGGGCTGACGGATCGTACCGGCTTTTCCATCCTCATCGTGGAAACCAGCGACCGCCGCCTGAACGGACTGATGGACGCCATCTCCGCCCTCGGCTTCCCCCTGCTCGCTCTGCTGCCCCTGATGGCCGGCGGTGTCTGGCTGGCCATGCGCCTGGCGCTCCGGCCGCTGGAGGCCCTGCGCCGCGATATTGCCAAGCGCGACAGCAAGAACCTGGAGCCCCTGCTGTCGGATGGCCATCCCGCCGAGCTGGCCCCCATCGCCGAGGCCGTCGGTGCCCTGATGTCCCGGCTGAAGTCGGCACTCGATGCCGAGCGCTCCTTTGCGGCGCGCAGCGCCCATGAATTGCGCACCCCCATCGCCGGCGCGCTGGCACAGACCCAGCAACTGGCTGCAGAACTGGGCAACGGCCCGGGCGCGGCCCGGTTGGTCGAGATCGAGGCCGCATTGAAAAAGCTCGCCAAGCTGTCGGAAAAGCTGCTGCAGCTCGCCCGCGTCGAGACGGGTTTTGCCCAGTCAGATCGACAGGCAGACCTGTTGCCGGTGCTCAACATGGTTGTGCACGATTTCAACGCCAGTACGCTCTGGCGCGACCGCGTGCAGGTCGCCGCCGGCGACTTGGTTGCAGCCATCGATCCCGATGCCTTTGCCATCGCTTTGCGCAATCTGGTCGAGAACGCCCTCAAGCATGGCGCGACGGGCCAGCCGGTGCAGGTCATTGTCGCCGGGACCGGCGCGGTGCGGGTCATCAATCACGGCGACCTGGTCGCTGCGGCCGACCTGGCGCGCCTCGGTCAGCCCTTCGCGCGCGGCGATACGACCGCCGATGGCAGTGGACTTGGTCTGTCCATTGCCCGCACCATTCTCGAACAGGCAGGCGGCGCGCTGGTCCTGCATTCCCCGGCATCCGGCGCCATGGATGGCTTTGAGGCCGTGATGGTGCTCCCAAGATGCGATAATGACCAGACCATTTATGGCGTCGAAACGGGCGCCGATATCAAGGTGAAAGCATGACCCTTCCCTACAAGTCTGCCCACGAAGAAGTTCACTTCATCAACCGCTCCGGCTGGCTGCGTGCGGCCGTGCTGGGGGCCAACGACGGCATCGTCTCGGTGTCGTCGCTGATCGTGGGCGTCGCGGCCGCCGACCCCGGACCTGGGGCCATCCTGATCGCGGGCATTGCCGGCCTTGCGGCCGGAGCCATGTCCATGGCGGCGGGCGAATATGTCTCTGTCAGTTCGCAATCCGATATCGAGCGCGCCGACATCTCGCGCGAAAAGCAGGCTTTGGTCGACACACCGGCCGAGGAAGAAGCCGAACTCGCCTCGATCTACCAATCGCGCGGGCTGTCGCCGGCCACCGCGGCGCTGGTCGCAAGAGAGCTGACCGAGAAGGACGCCCTAGCTGCCCATGTGCGGGAGGAACTGGGCCTCTCAGACGTCCATAGCGCCAATCCGCTTCAGGCGGCATTGGCCTCCGGCCTGACCTTCACCCTCGCCGCTGCCCTGCCTGTGATCGCGGCCGTGCTGGCGCCGGCGGGCGCAACCATTCCAGTCGTGGTAGTCACCACCCTGATCTGTCTGGCGGGCCTCGGCGCGCTGGGGGCCCAGGCCGGCGGTGCCCCAAAGTTGCGGGCCACGTTGCGCGTCCTGTTTTGGGGCGCAGCAGCCATGGCAGTTACCGCGCTGGTTGGTCGTGTTTTCGGCGTAAGCGTTTAGTGTCGCCGTATCAGTGAACGAGCCATAGCGCTCGACGAGGTCGCCCCACTTGGCCCGTGGTCACGCCATCTGCTGCAGTCAAAATCTGTAGCGACGGCCTTCGCAACGCCACGCGTGCCGTAGAGGCCATGCGGATGTTCATTTTTCACCCAATTAATGAAAATGAGCACGATGTCGGCCAACGCCCACAGTCTTGCCGCTAAATGGTAAGCGGCGCACACGCCAAGTCGGCAACCGATATTCGGCGAACCCACTCATGTCGGCGTGCTGCCGGAGCATTCAGCACACCGCTTTCGGCGATGTCGCCATGCGGTAGGTCATGCGACGGCTAGTTCCTTCAGCAGGTTGGCATCGGCCTTTGCGCGGGCGCAAAAGCAACGCCTCATTCCCAGGATGCAACCTCTAGGCAACGGTGCCGAGGTTCCGGACCCACGACAATCAGTGCACCCTGCCCCAGGGCCGGAATGAACGCGGCATCCACCGGTCGATATCTCCGCAGGCCCTTTTGATCGTCTCTCGGTCGCGGTCATGCGTCAGGCAGTGAACGAAACGTGTGCCAAGTTGGCTGAGAACTTCTTTTCGGTACGTCCCCGGGGCGCTGGGTCGCTATCGTAGCGCGACGCGTTCGGATTGCTCCGCACCGACACCTGAGGCGACAAACGCTGGCCCGGCATCAGCTTCGGGACGACCTGTTGTCGCCAAGGCGACACCAGAAGACAATCTTGAGCTACAGCGGTGATCTCACCTCAGCTGGCTGCCCGGCCGCTGAACCGATGTGGCACAATCAAGCTTTGTTTTTTGGCACGTCAGTATTTATCGAAGGACACAGTTCCGCATTTCCGTAGGATTTCCGACTGATTTCCCTTTATCTTCAGTGCGTCTCAAGGTGAGCTAATGGTGCCTACAGCACAGACTCAGCTACAGCATTCGGGCGTACATCCGGACTGGCAGGCTTGATGGCTGAGACTGATCTCTATCTTCCCCTGAAGGCCTTCATGGAAGGCGCGGGTTATTCCGTCAAAGGCGAGGTCAATGGCTGCGACCTGGTCGGCGTGAAAGACGGCGATCCGTCCGTCCTCATCGTTTGTGAAATGAAACTGAGCTTCAATCTGGAGCTGGTCATGCAAGGCGTCAATCGCGCGACGATCTGCGACGAAGTCTGGCTGGCGGCGCGATCCTCCAAGACCGGCAAAGGTCGCGAGCATGACGCCCGGTTCCGCAATCTGTGCCGACGCCTCGGCTTCGGGCTCATTGCCGTTTCCGCATCTGGGCAGGTGGACGTTATCGTCGCCCCCCTCGCCGCGATGCCGCGCCGCGATCCCAAACGGCGCTCCCGCCTCCTGGAGGAACACAAGCGCCGGATAGGCGATCCCCAGAAAGGTGGCGGTCGAGGCAAGCCGATCATGACCGCTTATCGGCAGGATTGCTTGCTTTGCGCATCGTCCCTGCTGGCTGGCCCCCAAAGCCCCAAACAGCTCAAGGCGGTGGTGGCGCGCGCGCCGACAATTCTGCGCCGCAATGTCTATGGCTGGTTCGTCCGCGAAAGCCGGGGCGTCTACGGCCTGACCGAACTCGGCCGGGCTGCCATGGCACCCCCGCAGGGCGATACCATGCCCGGCACCGAGACCCCATAGGCCCCCTCGCGGCGAGCGTGGTCGACTACCGCACCGGCAGCTTTCGCCAACGAAAGTCCAGCCGGCCCGGCCCCGCTTCGATGACGACTCGAGACGCGTCGACGTGATCCGCCGTCAACCGGTGCTCGCCCAGCCCCGAACCGACGAGATTGCCTGCCCAACCACGTCATGCAGTCTAATCCGGAACAGGGGCAGGATTGTGCCCCAAGGGGCGGCAACACCGGCACCGCCCATCTTCCCTGGGGCGGCGCGTCCAAACAAAAGCCCGCAGCAACAGCTGCGGGCTTTTTCATTCTTTGTCCACCGCCGCTAGAGCAGCGCCTGCTCATTCCGCCCCATGAAGCGGAACGCGATGTAAACCGCAGCGCCACTGAGCACCAGCAACACCGTCGACAACGCCGCGGCCGTGCCGAAATCACCATCCAGGATCAGCAGGTAAATGCGCACCGGCATGGTCATGGTACTGCCGACATAAAGCACCAGCGACGAGGACAACTCGTTGATCGCCGTCACGAAGCTCAGCATGCCACCGGCAATGATCCCCGGCACGATCATCGGCACGGTAATCCGCAGGAAGGCCTGGAACGGGCTATAGCCAAGGGAAACCGCCGCCTCCTCCATGCTCGGCGAGATTTGCCGCAGCGACGAGGCTGTCGTGCGCACCGTATAGGGCAGACGGCGGATGAAGATCGACAGGATGATGATCGTCGCCGTACCCGTCAGCACGATAGGCCCGGTATTGAACGCCGCGATAAAGGCGATACCGATGACGATGCCCGGCATCACATAGGGCACCATGAACGCCCCATCGAGCAGCGCCGTGTTGAGATTGGTGCGCCGCGCCACCAGCACGCCGACCACGGTCCCCACCAGCACGATCAGGATCACCGCCGCGATCGAGAAGGTCAGCGAATTGCGCACGACATCACCGAGATTGAACAGGATGCGCTGATAGCTCTGCAGCGCAAAACCCTCCTGGAACACCGGCCCATTGGTCTTGCGGAACGAATAGATCACCGAGACGATCACCGGCATGGCGCCGCAAAGCCCGATGAAATAGACGCCGAAATGCGCCAGCCAGTTGCGCCAGCCATTCAGCTGGATGCGGGTCGGCTTGTTGATCATGTTGCCATGATAGACGTTGCGCCGCGACATGTAGCGCTGCAGCATGACAAACACCATCGACACCAGGATCAGCACCACGCTGATCGTGGTCGCCATCGACATGTTCGATCCCACCTCAGCCGAATAGAGCGTGAACGCCTCGGTCGCCAGCACGTTGAACCCACGGCCCAGCAGGCGTGGGGTACCGAAATCGGCGATGGCGTGGATGAGCGCCAATAGCCCGCCCGCCGTCAGCGCTGGAAACACCATTGGGAACGAAATCCTGAACGTGCGCTGCCAGGGCGTCAGTCCCAGCCCCTCGGCGGCCTCTTCCAGGGAGCGGTTGACATTGCTCAGTGCCCCCGAAACCATCAGGTACACATAGGGATAGAACTTGAGCGAGAACACCACGAGAATGCCACCGACGCCATAGATGGGCGGCATATTGATACCCATGTCACGCAGGAAACCGCGCACCACCCCGCCCGCGCCGAACAGCACGATCCAGGAATAGGCCCCGATGAACGGCGGCGACACCAGCGCCAGGATCGCCAGCAGCGACACGAACTTGCCGCCGCCAATGACGAAGCGCGATACGCAGAACGCCATGATCGAGCCCAGCAGCAAGGCGCCCGCCATGCCGCCCACGCCTACGATCAACGTATTGAGGAACGCCACCCGGAACCGCGGCTCGGTCAGGAACTTGGCGTAGTTGGCAAGCGTGAAATTACCGCTCTGGTCATACAGGCTCGAGACCAGCACCGACCCCACCGGGATGAACAGCAGCACGAACAGCAGCAGCCAGGTCAGGACCATTACCACGGTCCAGAAATTGAGACGGGGCATGGCGCTATCCTCCAGTGCTGAGGCGCGCGCCATCGGCGCCAAACGCCATTGGCACGTCACGCGGCACCAGCACGCTCACCGGCTCACCGGTTTCCCGCGACGCCGCCATCCCCGGATTGGCCACCTGCACCACGATCATCCCCAGGGGAGTGTCGACCTGCACATGCGCTTCGCGACCGAGATAGGTGTATTTGGCCACTGTGCCCGGCACTGCCACCATGTCGTCGCCACTGGCAGCACCAGTTGCGTCCAGCCCCAGACGCTCGGGCCGCACTGCCCAGCTCGCCGCTCCCGGCGCGTTCAGACCCAGTTGCCCCAGCAACCCGTTCAGCGCCGCGCCTGCCGTCAGCACATTGAGCGTGCCAACGAATTCGGCCACGAACCGCGTCTGCGGATTGCCATAGATTTCCTCGGGTGTACCGACCTGCTCGATCCGCCCGGCATTCATCACGCAGATGCGGTCGGATATGGCCAGGGCCTCTTCCTGGTCATGCGTCACATAAATGGTGGCGATATCGACCTGCTTCTGGATATCGCGGATTTCCTCGCGCAGTTCGATGCGCAGCTTGGCGTCCAGATTGCTCAGGGGCTCGTCCATCAGCAAGAGGCGCGGCTTGATCACCATGGCGCGCGCCAGCCCGATGCGCTGCTGCTGTCCGCCCGACATCGCCGCTGGCAGGCGGTCGGCCATTGCACCCAGCCGCACGGCATCCAGTGCCTCTGTCACCCGCGCCTTGATCTCGGCAGCCGGCACCTTGCGCGGCTTCAGCCCAAAGGCAACATTGTCGAAGACGCTCAGATGCGGAAACACCGCATAGTCCTGGAACACCATGCCGATATCGCGCTGATGCGGTGGCACGATGCGCAGGTTTGAACCATCCAGCGTGATCTCGCCCGCAGTCAAATCGTTGAAACCGGCGATCGATCGCAACAGCGTGGTCTTGCCGCAGCCACTCGGCCCCAGAAGCGTGAAGAACTCCCCCTTCCCCACCGCGATGGAAACGCCGTTCAGCGCCATGAAGGTCGCACCGAACTGCTTTGTCGCGTTGGCGACCGTCAGATAGCTCATGCGTTTCTCCCCCGCACATTCCAGCGCCCTATATGACACCGACAAACTTTCGTATTGCAACAATTTTTGCAGTGGTTCAGGATCATTTCGATCTTGGTTTGATCAAAACCGAAAAGGGAGGATCCGAATGAACATTCGTAAGCGTACATTTCTGGCAATGTCTGCCGCACTGATTGCATCCACCAGCATCAGTTCGATTGCCTTCGCCCAGGAAGGTCCGGTGGTCATTTACACCGCGCACAAATCGTCCATCGTCGACACGCTGCTGCCCGTCTTCGAGGCGGAAACCGGTCTCAAGGCCGAAGTGGTGAAGCTCGGCTCCGGCGATATTGCCAAGCGCGCCCGGGCCGAATCTGGCGCCCCGGCCGCCGACGTCATCTGGTCGATTTCGGGCAGCCAGCTCACCGAACTGGCCGACCTGCTCGAGCCCTATACCCCACCCGAATTCGATCAAGTCGATCCCCAATTCATCAAGGATCCTTCCTGGACCCCTTACACAGCCGTGGTCTACGTTCTGGCGGTCAATACCGACATGCAGCCGCTCGATACGGCGCCCAAGACCTGGGCCGAACTGGCCGATCCGAAATGGTCCGGCCAGATCGCCAGCGCGCGCGCCGATGGGTCGGGCTCGGCCATGCAGCAGCTGCAGACCGTACTCACAGTCTTTGGTGATGAGGGCTGGAACAAATATGCCGAGATCGCCAAGAACTTTGTCTTCTCCGACAGCTCTGGCGCCGTGCCGCGCTTTGTCGCCGACGGCGAAACCGCGATGGGCCTGACGCTGGAAGACAATGCCCTTGAATATGTTCAGGGCGGCGCACCGATCGCCATCGTCCACCTGGCGGATGGCACTGCGGCTACCCCCGATGGCGTTGCCCTGGTCAAGGGTGGCCCCAACCCCGAAGGCGGCAAGGCCTTTATCGATTGGGCCATGTCGAAGTCCACCCAGGAAAAGCTGGCCAACGATATCGGCCGCCGCTCGGTCCGCCTCGACGTTGCTGGCCCCGCCGGCACGCCCAACCTGGCCGATCTGACCCTGGTCAATGTCAAACCGCTTGGCGATTTCGGCGGCGCTGAAGCTGTGCTCGGCCAGTGGCGCACTGCCATCGGCGAATAAGCTCAACTCCCTCCGAACACGACTAGAGCAGGACCAAATGAGGCAACTGGAAGCTTTCACGCTGGGTAAGAAGTTCGGTCACCCAGAGACCAATGAAGATAGCCTCGTGGTCATGCCAAACATGGGTTACGCCGTCATCGACGGCGTAACCGACCGGAATGGTACGCGCTATGGTGGCATGCTGTCGGGCCAATATGCCTCCCGCACCGTGCAGCGCGCCATTGAGGTGTTCCTGCTCGCCCAGGGTCAGCGCGACAAGCCCGAGCTGCAATTCCAGGGCGCCCAGCATTTCGTCGATTATCTCGGCGCCGCCATCCATGCCGGCTATGTCGAGCACGGCGCCCTTGCTGCCGTCGAAGCCGACTGGAAGCTGCGCGGCGGCTGCACCGTCATGGCCGCCATGCTGATTGGCGACCGGCTCGAAGTCGTGGCCGTCGGCGATAGCGGCATCCGCATCAACGGCCATGATACCCTGCAAGTGCTCAAACCCCTCGACGACGTGACCGCCATCCTGCGCCGCGAGGCCTGGCACTATTTCGCCGCGCTCGGCCATTCCATCCAGGAATGCGACAAATTCTCCTCGGCCATGACCTGGCAGGGCACCCAGAACCAGCTGTCTGGTGCCGTCACCGCCAATCCCGAGATCGTTGCGACTATAGAGACGCGCGCCCTCACCGCCTGCCGCGCCCACCTTCCCGCTGTGCCCGAGCATGAATTGCTGCTGTTGATCCAGCACGGTATCGCCCATGGTCAGGGCAAGTTCCAGAACATCACCGAGCCGGTCCTGGGCTATGGCGGCATTGATGGGTTCGCCGTCCCGAACCGCTATGTCGAATCCCGCTCCTATGCCCTGGCCGACATCGAAACCATCGAGCTATTCTCCGACGGTTACTTCAAGCCGGGCACCGGATTCGGCGTTGCTTCCTGGGAAGCTGCCTTCGATGAAGTGGAGGCCGAGGATATTCACAAGATCGGCCGCTATATGAGCACCAAGGGCACGACAGCCTCCCAATTGACCGATGACCGCTCCTATCTGGGCGTGCGGTTGAAATGAGCGGCGAAACCGCCCCCCGCCTGCGCGCTGCGGGCGATTCCGCGCCTGGCGAAGGCGGCCGGCCTGCGGACCGCCGCCAGGCTATCCTCGAGGCCGTCCGAACCCATGGCGCCGCCTCGGTCGCCGAGCTTGCGGCCCGCTTTGACGTCACCTACCAGACCATTCGCCGTGACCTGCGGACGCTGGAAGATCAGGGCCTGCTGCACAAGGGCTTTGGCGGCGCCTTCGCCTCCCCCGGCGTTGCCCATCACACCCATGACGAGCGCCACACCATCCAGGTCGCGGTCAAGCGCCAGCTGGTCGCTGCGCTCGAGGAGTTCCTGGTTCCCGGCGCCACCATCTTTGTCGGCCTGGGCACCACCTTCGATTCCCTGCACGAAATCCTGGCGCGTCATCCCGGCGTGCTGATTGCCACGCCCAATCTCGAAGTCGCTCATTCCTGCGCCCTCAAGACCGATGCCACCGTCTATGTCTATGGCGGCTATGTGCGCAACAAGGACTCCTCGGTGCTGACCATTGCGGACGACAGCCGCCAGCGCTTCAAGTTCGACGTCGCCGTCATCGGCGCGAGTGCCATCGACCGTGAAGGCACGGTGCAGGAATTCGATCCGATGGAGGTCGATCTCGTTCGCTCCATCCTGCCCCATGCCCGCCAGGTGATCCTCGTCGCCCATAGCGAAAAATTCGAGCGCCGCGCCCCCCATGTCGTCACCCAATTGGCCAATGTCGACGTGCTGATCACCAATGGCGACCCCGCCATCCGTTTCGACGACCCGGCCACCCTCGCCGCGCTCCGCGTCATTACGCTGGATTGAAGCTACCGGGCTTCCCGTGGCTGCATCCCAACCGGTTGCGGTGCGCGCGATGACGACGGACAATTAGCCCAACATCACGGATATTCCATTTGTTGCCTGCAATTCCGACCGCTACGGCTTTGCGTCATGATGCGTCCATGGGATCGATTTGATTGACAGAACAGACTGATCACACCCTCAGCAGCCTGGTCGACAAGCTCGCCGACCGCGCCAGCGCCGGCGAAGGCATCAAAGTCGCCACCATCCAGGACATTGCCGGCCGCCGCTTTGCCGGGCCCCTGCTGTTCTTCCCGGCCATGGTGGTGGTCTCCCCCCTCAGCCTGATCCCCACCCTGCCGACCGTGATCGCGGTGACGGTCATCCTGATCGCCGCCCAGATCATCCTTGGCCGCAAGACCATCTGGCTGCCGCAAAAACTCGCCAATGCCTCGATGTCACCCGAGCGCACCCTCAAGGTGGTCGAGTTCATGCGCCCTGCTGCCGGCTGGATCGGCAAGGTCAGCAAGCCGCGCCTGCGTTTTCTGGTCAATCCTCTGGGCATCCGCCTCGCCGCCGCGGTCTGCGTGCTGGTCGCGCTCACCATGCCGCCGCTGGAATTCTTCCCCGGCGCCTCCACCGGCGCCGGCGTCATCATCGCCACCTTCGGCCTCAGCATAACCATGCAGGATGGCCTGTTGCTCCTGCTTGCCCTGGCCCTCGTCTATGGCGCCGCTGCCATGTTCATCTGGCTGATCTTTTAGCCCGAATTAGCTGCCTGACATGACTGCCCCACCCACAATGTCATCCCGGCGCAGGCCGGGATCCATTCTGAAGGCCAGCCGCATCACCCAGCCTGCAAACAGGCCACAGCTTGGATTCCGGCCGGTTTCTGCCGACCTAGACGATGCAACTGCCCCCTAAAGCATCAACGGCAGCGGCCCGTCATTCTTGACCTCCTCGATCACTGCATAGGTCCGTGTTTCCTTCACGCCCGGCATCGCCAGCAGCACCTCGCCCAGAAACCGGCGATAGGTGTTCATGTCGGCCAGCCGTGTCTTGATCAGGTAGTCGAACCCCCCGCCCACCATGTGGCATTCCAGGATTTCCGGGGCCCGCCGCACCGCCTGGGCAAACATCTCGAAAGCGTCCGGCGTGGTCTTGTCCAGCGTCACCTCGACAAACACCAGGAGCCCATAGCCCAATTGGTGCGGATCCAGCCGCGCCCCGAACCCGGTGATGAAGCCCTGCCGCACCAGCCGCTTGAACCGGTCGCTCAGCGAGGTCGGCGGCAGCCCCAGTCGCTGCGCCAGCTCCGCATTCGACACCCGCCCATCCAGCTGCAATTCCATGAGGATGCGCCGGTCCGTTTTATCCAGTTCCGTCATTTCCACGCCATATCGTCGCCATTGGCGTCAAATATACGAAATCCCCTGCGATTAATCCAATGGAGATACGCCGGTAAAGCCCTAGCATGCGCTGCAATAGCGGGTGCCCCATCCGCCCCTCCTTTCAGGCCGAGATATGACCCAGTCACCAGCCCGCCCGTTTGCCGCGTTTGACCCATTCCTGCGCCAGCCCGATCCACTGCGCGACGCTATCGCCGCAGCCACGCGCCGGCCGGAAACCGAATGCGTGCCGCCTTTGGTTGAAGCCGCGACGCTCCCCGCCGAGGCCCGCGCCCGCATTGCCGCCACGACCCGCCAGATCGTCACCGCCATCCGCACCGACAAGAGCCTGTCGCCCATCGAAGGCCTGATGCAGGAATATTCGCTGTCGAGCCAGGAAGGCGTGGCGCTGATGTGCCTGGCCGAAGCGCTGCTGCGCGTGCCTGACAAGGCCACCCGCGATGCGCTGATCCGCGACAAGGTTGCCCCCGGCGACTGGGGCGCCCATCTCGGTGGCGGCCGCTCCCTCTTCACCACCGCAGCCACCTGGGGCCTGCTGGTCACCGGCAAGCTCACCGACAGCTTCAATCGCGAAGATGGCCTGGGCACCGCACTGACCCGCCTGATCGCCCGGGGCGGCGAGCCGGTGATCCGCAAGAGCGTCGATCTGGCCATGCGCATCATGGGCGAGACCTTCGTGCTCGGCCAGACCATCGATAAGGCGCTGGAGCGCAGCCGCAGCAAGATGGCCGAGGGCTTCAGCCATTCCTATGACATGCTCGGCGAAGCCGCGACCACCGCTGCCGATGCCGCCCGCTACCTCGCCGATTACGAGCGCGCCATCCATGCCATCGGCCAGTCCACCGGCGGCAAGGGCCCCTATGAGGAGCCCGGAATCTCGATCAAGCTCTCGGCGTTGCATCCACGCTATCGCCGCGCCCAGAAGGCCCTGGTGATGGATGAGCTGCTGCCGCGCCTCAAGACGCTGGCCGTGCTCTCCAAGCGCTACAATATTGGTCTCAATATCGACGCCGAGGAAGCCGACCGCCTCGATATCTCGCTCGACCTGCTCGAAGCCCTCTGCCTGGATCCCGATCTCAAGGACTGGAACGGCCTTGGCTTCGTGGTCCAGGCCTATTCCAAGCGCTGCCCCTTCGTCATCGATTTCCTGATCGATCTCGGCCGGCGCTCCGGCCATCGCCTGATGGTGCGCCTGGTCAAGGGCGCCTATTGGGATAGCGAGATCAAGCTGGCCCAGATCGAAGGCTTTTCGGGCTTCCCGGTCTATACCCGAAAGATCTACTCCGACATCGCCTATGTCGCCTGCGCCAAGAAGCTGCTGGCCGAGCCCGAAGCCGTGTTCCCGCAATTCGCCACGCACAATGCCCAGTCCCTGGCCACCATCATGGAACTGGCCGGTCCCGATTTCTTCATCGGCAAGTATGAGTTCCAATGCCTGCATGGCATGGGCGAAAAGCTCTATGAGCAGGTCGTCGGCCCGCTCAAGCGCCCCTGCCGCATCTATGCACCTGTTGGCTCGCACGAAACCCTGCTCGCCTATCTGGTCCGACGCCTGCTCGAAAACGGCGCCAACAGCTCCTTCGTCAACCGCATCGCCGATGAAGCTGTCTCGATCGAAGAACTGGCAATCGACCCGGTCGATCAGGCGCGCGCCATCACCCCACTCGGCGCCCCCCATGCCGGCATCCTCCTGCCCGCCGATACCCGTGCCCCCTCCCGCACCAATTCGGCCGGTCTCGATCTCGCCGATGAAGGCACGCTGCGCCAACTGACCAATGCCCTGCAGGACAGCGCCGCCCGCCAATGGCTGTCGAGCCCGCGTGAAGGCGCCGGCGAGGTCGTCGAAATCCTCAATCCAGCCAATCACGCCGACCGCGTTGGTACCATGACCGTGGCCAGCGCTGCGACCATTGCCAATGCCTTCCTCACCGCCTCGGCTGCCGCCCCCGCCTGGGCCGCCACTGCCCCGGCTGAGCGCGCCGAAAAACTGTTCCGCGCTGCCGATCTGATGCAGGAGCGGATGCCAACCCTGATCGGGCTCGCCATCCGCGAGGCCGGAAAATCCGCGCCCAATGCCATCGCCGAGGTCCGCGAGGCCATCGATTTCCTGCGCTATTATGGTGCCCAGATCCGTGATGGTTTCACGCCTGAGCACCTGCCGCTCGGCGTCGCCGTCTGCATCAGCCCGTGGAACTTCCCGCTGGCCATCTTTACCGGCCAGGTCTGCGCCGCCCTGGCCGCCGGCAATGCCGTCATCGCCAAGCCAGCCGAGGAAACCCCGCTGATCGCCGCCGAAGGCGTACGCATCCTGCACGAGGCCGGCATTCCCGCCGATGTGCTGCATCTGCTGCCCGGTGACGGCGCCGTCGGTGCCGCCCTCGTCGCCAATCCCGCCACCAGCGCCGTGCTGTTCACCGGCTCGACCGATGTCGCCCGCCTGATCGCGCGTCAACTGGCCAGCCGCACCCTGCCCGATGGCCGCCCGATCCCGCTGATCGCCGAAACCGGCGGCCAGAACGCCATGATCGTCGATTCCACTGCTCTGACCGAACAGGTCGTCAATGACGTGCTGGCCTCGGCCTTCGATAGCGCCGGCCAGCGCTGCTCGGCTTTGCGCATCCTCTGCCTGCAGGAAGACATCGCCGACCGCACGCTCGTCATGCTCAAGGGCGCCATGGCGACCCTGTGCATCGGCAATCCCGACCGCCTCGCCACCGATATCGGCCCGGTCATTTCGCACGAAGCCCAGCAGCGCCTGCTCGACCATATCCGCGCCATGGCCGGCAAGGGCCTGGCCATCGAGAGCCTGCCGCTCAGCCCCGAAACCGCCGAGGGCACGTTCGTCGCCCCCACCATCATCGAGCTGCGCGAACTCAGTGACCTGCCGGGCGAGGTCTTTGGCCCCATCCTGCATGTCTATCGCTTCCGCCGCGACCGCATGGAACAGCTGATCGATGACATCAATGCGCTGGGTTATGGCCTGACCTTTGGCCTGCACACCCGCGTCGACGATACCGTCGACGAGGTCACCAGCCACATCCACGCCGGCAATATCTACGTCAACCGCAACGTCATCGGCGCCGTGGTCGGTGTGCAGCCATTCGGCGGCCATGGCCTGTCCGGCACCGGCCCCAAGGCCGGCGGACCGCTCTATCTGCGCCGCCTGCTGCGCCAGGCTCCGCTGCAGCCCATGGACGTTACCTCCCTCGGCATGCCTGCCGCCTCGATCTATGCCGATTGGCTGGATCAGCACGGTCAGGCCGCCGAGGCAGAACTGGCCCGAGCCTATGCCGACGCCTCCCCGGTAGGGGGTGACCTCGACCTGCCCGGCCCGGTCGGCGAAACCAATGACTATCGCCTGGACCCACGCGGTCGCATCCTACTGCTGCCCGAAACCGCTACCGGCCTCGCCCTGCAACTGGCTGCCATCCTCGCCACCGGCAACACGGCTGTCGTCGTCGCTCCCGCCAATCTGACCGCCACGCTGGGCGCGCTCCCGGCCGAAGTCGCCAGCCAGATCAGCACCGCCGCCAGCATTGACGACGCCACCGATATCGCCGCCGCCCTCATCGAAGGCAGCGCCGAACCCGTCCGCGGCGTCGCCGTGCAGCTGGCCGCCCGCAACGGCGCCATCGTCACCATCCAGAGCGCCACCGCCGCTGGCCTGCTCGACGGCAGCCAGGCCTACGATCTGTCGCTGCTGGCCAACGAAGTGTCCATCAGCATCAACACCGCCGCCGCCGGCGGCAATGCCAGCCTGATGGCGATTTCCTGAGCGCACTCAAGCGGGCCCTCGCTCCTCCGGGAGTGAGGGCCCACCACCGAAGCGCACCACCCCACCGGCCGTATTCCCCCACGGGGTCATTCCCGCGCAGGCGGGAATCCATTCTTCCCCCTCACCACCCCAGGCGCCTCACCTCCGCGGCAATACTCGCCCCCCTCACCCAATCCATCCACCCAGCTCATCCTCGATATGGATGAGGATAATCTCGTCGAAACTCGTCTCCCCGACGAACCCCAACCGCCTCGCCCGCTCCGCCTCGAACGCCTGCGGCCACCCCGCGACAATCCCGGCAGTCGTCGCATCCGGCACCCGCTTGATCCGCGCGACCGCATCGCGCCCGGCTACCCGCTCCAGTGCCGCGATCTGCTCGCCCACTGTTGCCGCCAGTCCCGGCATGGTCAGGTTGCGCTGATTGCCCAGCAGCGCCGTGTCCATCGCCGCCGCATGCAGCAGGAAGCCCACGGCCGCCCGCGGGCTGGCAAACCAGTGGCGCACGCTTTCGGCCACCGGCAACTCCGCTTCCTGCCCCGATAGCGGCTCGCGAATGATCCCCGAGAAAAACCCCGATGCCGCCTTGTTGGGCTTGCCCGGCCGCACCGCGATGGTCGGCAGCCTGATCCCCACACCATCGAAAAGCCCGCGTCGCGAATAGTCCGCCAGCAATAGCTCGCAAATCGCCTTCTGCGTCCCATAGCTGGTTAACGGCGTCTGCTCATGGCTATCCCCGATCACCGCCGGCAGCGGCTCGCCAAACACCGCGATCGAGGATGTGAACACCACGCGCGGACAATAGGACTGCACCTCCCCGGCATGCCGGATCGCCTCGAACAACAGCCGCGTGCCATCGAGATTGATCCGATAGCCCTTCTCGAAATTGGCCTCTGCCTCTGCCGAAACCACCGCCGCCAGATGAAAGATCAGCTCCGGCTGATCGGCCAATAGCGTCTCGGCACTCCCCGGCCGCGACAGGTCCGCGGCCACGCATTTGACCGCCATGCCCGTCACCGGCGGGTCCGGCTCCTGCAGATCGGCCAGCGTCAGCCCGCTGATCGGCACGCCCCCAACCGCGCCGTCCCGCACCAGCGCCGCCACCAGCTTGCGCCCCACCATGCCGGCAGCCCCAATAACCAGAACATTCATGCCTGCTCCTCCAGGCCCCAAGCAGTGCATTGCCCGACCGAGCTGTCCACCCCGAACAACAAAAAACCGGCGCCCATTGGACGCCGGTTGAATGCTCTTGCGATGCGGGGGCCGCTTAGTTGAAGCGGTAACGCACCGTGCCGCGCACTTCATGCACCAGCACATTGTCGATATTGTAGGGTACGGTCGTGCCGGGGTTGCTGAGCTGGTTGATATAGAGCCCGCGATAGCCGAGATCGGCAACCACAGCGCCAAAATCATAGCCAACGCCGGCCATCGCCGCAGCGGCGAAGCTGGTATTGGTCGACCAGATATCGGACGGCGCGCCAGCCGGGCTGGTGGTGGTGAAATTGTTGAAGGCCACACCGGCGCCCGCGCCGACATAACCGAACATGCCGCCGCCGGCACCATAGCCGTCCCCGCCAATGCCGAAATCGTAATAGGCGTTGGCTAGCGCCACGGTCGAGCGCAGCAGCAGCTTGTGGACGCCCGGGGACAGAACCGGCGCAGCGGAGGCGGGGATGGTCGCCTGCACACCTTCATTGCTCAGATAGTCGACGGTCACGTCGAAGCGCAGGCCGGTCCCGGTTTCATAACCAAAGCCGGTACCAAACGAATAGCCATAGCCATAGCCATCGGTCGCAAAGGACGGTGGCACTACGGAGGGATGCGTCACTTCCTTGGCCCAGGCCAGGTTCACCGCGCCACTGCCGCGCAGATAGAAGGAGCCGGTATAGCCGTAGTCCACATCCGGAACATCAATGACAGGGGGATAAAAAGGCATGTCGGCGGCAAATGCCGCACCAGTAGGAACGGCGGCTCCTGCCACCAGAATCGCAGCGATCAGCTTGCGCATAATGAGTCCTCGGAATTGCCACGACACCAGTCGATTGATGGCCAATATCGGGCAATTTTCTTAAATCTCACTTAACCCTACGACTTAACCCTAACCCCAGCATAACGACAGTATTCGACGCCACCCGCACAACCCCAACTACCCCCGACTTGCGACACCTAAATCTCTTTCGCCCATCAACAAAAAGGCCGCAGCGCAAATCGCACTGCGGCCTTCGATGTCTTGGCGTTTATTAAGAGCGTCAGGCGATTTCGCGGATCGCAGCTTCGATCTGGGTGACCACGGTGTTGACCAGCGCGGCGTCATCCGCCTCGCCCATCACCCGGATCACCGGCTCGGTGCCGCTCTCGCGGATCACCAGCCGCCCGCCGGTGCCCAGCATGGCCTGGCCATCGGCAATCGCCTGGATCACCTGCTTGTGCTGCAGTGGCTTACCGGACTTGAACTTCACGCTGCGCAGCAGCTGCGGCACCTTTTCAAAGCGGGCGCAGATTTCCGAAATCGAACGTTCGTCCTGCTTCAGCACCGCCAGCAATTGCAGCGCTGCCACGAGGCCATCCCCCGTGGTGGTGAAGTCGGAGAGGATGATGTGGCCCGATTGCTCGCCGCCGACATTGAAGCCCTTGGACCGCATGGCTTCGAGCACGTATCGGTCACCCACCTGGGTGCGCTCCAGCGTCAACCCGATAGAGCCGAGATAGCGCTCCAGCCCCAGATTGCTCATGATGGTCGCGACGATGCCGCCACCGACCAGCATTTCGCGCTGCATCCAGCTCTGGGCGATGACCGCCATGAACTGATCGCCATCGATCACCTGGCCGTTTTCATCGACGATGATCACGCGATCGGCGTCGCCATCCAGCGCAATGCCGATATCGGCGCGGGTTTCGCGCACCTTGGCGGCAACGGCCTCCGGCGCCGTCGATCCGACCTTGTGGTTGATATTGAAGCCATCGGGCTCATTGCCGATGGTGATGACCTCCGCGCCCAGCTCCCACAGGGCCACCGGGGCTACCTTGTAGGCGGCGCCATTGGCGCAGTCGAGCACCACGCGCAGCCCCGAGAGGTCGATATTGCGCGGCAGGGTGCGCTTGGCATATTCGATATAGCGCGTCCGCGCTTCCTCGTCGCGGTGGGCGCGACCAATGTCACGGCCATGCGCCAGGAACCCGCTCATGTCGCCATCGATCATGCGCTCGATTTCAAGCTCGATCTCGTCGCTCAGCTTGTAGCCATCCGGACGGAACAGCTTGATGCCATTGTCCTCGAACGGATTGTGCGAGGCTGAAATCATCACGCCGAGATCGGCGCGCAGCGAGCGCGTCAGCATGGCAACGGCCGGCGTCGGCATCGGCCCGAGCAGATACACATCCATGCCCACGGCGGTGAAACCGGCGGTCAGGGCCTGTTCGATCATATAGCCGGAGCGCCGCGTATCCTTGCCGATGACCACGCGGTTGCGGTGATCGCCGCGCACAAATTTCTGTCCCGCCGCCATACCCACGCGCAGGGCCAGATCCGGCGTCAGCTTGGAGCCATTGGCCAGGCCGCGAATACCGTCCGTGCCGAAATATTTTCTTGCCATCATCCGCCTCTGTTTTACCCGGCTGGCGTCTGGTCAGTCGGCTGCAAGCATGTATTGGCGCGCAATATCGTAAAAACGCGTCAAAAAAAAGGGGCGCCGTGGCACCCCTTTCCAATTCGGTGGACGACCTTAACTGCCCGGCTGCGGCTCAAGCCCGGCTTCGGGCGGCGAATCGGGGCGCTTCTTGCCTGATTTGCCTGCCGAGGGCACACCCGACGCCTTGGGCGCCTGATCGCTATCATCGGGACGGATTGGCTGCTTGCCATCCATCAGGTCGCGCAATTCATCGCCGGTCAGCGTCTCATATTCGAGCAGCGCCTGGGCAATGGCCTCCCACTCATCGTGGTAGGTGGTCAGGATCTGCTTGGCCGAAGCCTCGCCATCCTCGATCAGCTTGCGCACTTCCTGGTCGATCAGCTTGGCCGTGTCGTCGCTCATATTGGTCGACTGGGTCATCGAATGACCGATGAAGACTTCCTGTTCGCTCGATTTGTAGCGGACGCGGCCGAGCTTCTCGCTCATGCCCCACTCCATCACCATCGACCGGGCGAGGCTCGTTGCCATCTGGATATCGCCAGACGCACCCGAAGTAACCTTTTCCGGGCCGAACTTGATGATCTCGGCTTCCCGACCACCGAACAGCATGGTGAGGCGGGCCAGGGCCTTCTCACGACTGAACGAATAGCTGTCGCTTTCCGGAAGCGTCATCACCATGCCCAGTGCCCGGCCACGCGGAATGATCGTCGCCTTATGGATCGGATCGATCCCGGCAACCTTGAGCGCGATGATGGCATGGCCAGCTTCGTGATAGGCGGTCAGCTTCTTTTCGTCTTCCGACATGGCCATGGTGCGGCGCTCGGCGCCCATCATGATCTTGTCCTTGGCGTCCTCGAATTCCTGGTGGGTGACGAAGCGCTTGTTGCGCCGCGCTGCCAGCAGAGCGGCCTCGTTGACGAGGTTCATCAGATCGGCACCGGAGAAACCGGGCGTACCGCGAGCCAGGGTCTTGAGATCCACATCTGGCGCCAGCGGCACCTTGCGGACGTGAACCTTGAGCACCTTTTCGCGGCCCGACACGTCCGGATTCGGCACCACGACCTGACGGTCGAAGCGGCCCGGACGCAGCAATGCCGGATCGAGAACGTCGGGACGGTTGGTCGCGGCAATCAGGATAATGCCTTCATTGGCCTCGAACCCGTCCATCTCCACCAGCAGCTGGTTGAGGGTCTGTTCGCGTTCGTCGTTACCGCCGCCCATGCCGGCGCCACGCTGGCGACCGACAGCGTCGATTTCGTCGATGAAGATAATGCAGGGCGCGTTCTTCTTGGCCTGCTCGAACATGTCACGCACGCGAGACGCGCCGACACCCACGAACATTTCCACGAAGTCCGAACCCGAAATGGTGAAGAAGGGCACATTGGCTTCGCCGGCGACCGAACGGGCCAGCAGCGTCTTACCGGTACCCGGAGGGCCCACCAGCAGCACGCCGCGTGGAATCCGGCCACCCAGGCGCTGGAACTTGCCGGGATCGCGCAGGAATTCGACGATTTCCTCGAGGTCCTGCTTGGCTTCGTCCACGCCGGCCACGTCCTCGAACGTCACCTTGCCATGAGTTTCGGTCAGCAGCTTGGCGCGCGACTTGCCAAAGCCCATCGCGCCGCCGCGGCCACCGCCCTGCATCTGCCGTATGAAGAAGAACCACACGCCGATAATGACGATGAAGGGGAGCCAGGAGCTGAGCAGGATGGTCCAGAACGGGCTGGCCTCGGGGGCCCGCGCCGTGATCGAGACATTTTTCTGCTCAAGGCGCGTGATCACGTCAGCGCCATCCGGCAAAATGGTTTCGAAACGCGTGCCGTCGGCCAGCGCTCCAGACACGACATTATCGGTAATGGTGACGCTCTGAACCCGCCCGGCGTCCACATCGGTCACAAACTGGCTGTAGCTCTTGTCGGCAACCGAAATCGAGCGGGTCGACGACTGAAACACCTGAAACAGGCCCATCAGCATGAAGAGAATGACCAGCCAGATGGCGAAGTTGCGGAAGTTTCCGTTCATATATCCTGTCCCGGATGGCTGGCGCGCGGGAGGGCCAGCAGTAGAGCCGAATGTATGTCCGGCATTAGGGCGTTACAAGGGCATGACCTGCGGTCCTTTTGACGCCCCGTCCAGTCATTTTGTCGACAATGGGTTAATACGCCATCACGAGCCCGTCGTTCCACGCAAAAGTAGCGGCTAGCGGGACGCCCCCAGCCCCGGCAAGGTCTGCCGCCATTGCAGCCCAAGCCCTAGTCGATCAGCAATTGCACGACAATCCGGTCATCGAATGTCCAGCCCCCGAGCGACAGCACGCCCCCGGCCGCATCGCGCACAATCGGTGCGGTGCGGATTGCCTCGGCCGGAGCCGTCACCTTGAAGCCCAGAAACTCCTGCAATCGGTGGCGCGGCAGATAATCGGCCACCCCGGCAGTCAGCCCGAGATCGTCCGAATTGTTGATGATCAGAAAGCGTTCATCCCACACCAATTGCGAGCGTGGCGGCACCACGACATCACTGGGCAGTGCCCGCCCCGGCTCGCGCGCCACGATGATGGTGCCCTCATGGGTCCGCACCACGCAGCCCAGCACGGTGACGCCCTTGCCTACAGCGTCGCCATAGAGCGCCTGTTGCAGGCGTTCCACCTGTCCCAGCGCCCGCGGCTTCTGCCGCCCGCCGACGATCTTGAGCACCCGCCCCAGGAGCCGCACAGCCACAGCCGGACTGAGATCTGCGAAAGCCGCCAGTTCCAGCCGCGCCGAGCCAAAGCCGTCGAGCCCGACCAGCGCGGTGAACTGCTCGTCGGCGACCCGGGCAATGGCCATATCGGCCTCTCCCATACGCTGGGCGAAACGCGCCAGCGTTTCGGCATCCAGCCCCAGCGCGGCCAGTTGCGGCAGCGCCCGGCGCCAGCGCACCCGCTCATAATGTTCGTCATGATTGGATGGGTCCTGCGCCGGCACCAGGCCTTCCGCCTTGACCAGTGCCTGCAGATCCTCCGGCGCCACGCTCAGCAGCGGGCGATAGACCCGCACGCCCTCGACAGTGGCGACCGGCGCCATGCCCTTCAGCCCCTCGATGCCGCTGCCATGGGCCAGCCGCATCAGCAGCGTCTCGGCCTGGTCATTGCGGTGATGGGCGGTGAGCAGCACGGGCACGCCATCCGCCGCCATCGCCGCCCCCATCAGCCGGTAGCGCGCCACCCGCGCCGCTTCCTGCACGCCTGTCTTGGGCTTGTTGCCTTCCCACCGCAGCCCAGTCGCCGCGATACCCAATGATCTGGCTGCCGCCAGCACCATCGCAACCTCGCCGGCCGCATCCGCCCGCAAGCCATGGTCCACGGAATAGACGTGCAAGCTCGGTCGCCCCGGCGCGGCACGCGCCCAGTCATGGGCCAGCAGCATCAGCGCCAGGCTGTCGGCGCCGCCAGACACGGCAAGGCCGATCGCGGGGTAAGCCGCGACCGGCGCAAACAGGCCATCTCGCTCGGCAGGATCATCCAGACGTGGTGTCACGCTGGCGGACACTCCGCCTTGGCCTTTTCGCCGGCAAGTTGCGCCAGGAAGTCCGGCGTCAGCGTCGTATAGCGCTTGTCGATCTCCGAGAATGTCCGGCAGGCGGTCTCCCGCTCCCCGGCCCCGGAAATCGACATCCCGAGCTTGAGCAGCAATTCAGGCGCTTTGGGGCTGTCGGGCGCCTTCTGGAAGGCATTGAGCAATACTTCGGCGGCTTCGTCATAGGCCGCGCGTCGGATCAGCACCTCGCCCAGCAGGTTAGCTGCATCAGGCATCTGCGCATTATCGGGATACAGCCCCAGGAACTGGCGCAACTGGTCCTCGGCAAAGCCATATTCGTTCCGGCTCATGGCCTCGGCTGCCGCGGCAAACTGCGCATCGGCATCGGGATTGCCGCTGGGCTTCTGGTTGGGATCAAAGCTCAGGTCGAGCGGCTCGCCAGTGCCCAGCGCCGCGCCGGCAACGCCACCGCCAGTGCCGATCAATGGATCGCTCGAAGCGCCCACCGCGTCGCCCGGCGTCGTGCTGCCGTCGGTGAAGGTGGGATCGAACTCGGCTTCACCGGGCAAGGGACGAACACCCTGCTCGGGAATCTGGGTCGGAGCGGCGGCTTCCATGTCCTGCGGCAACGCCTCGGGCTGCGTCACGCCGCCCGGTTGGGTTGCCGCATCAGTTTTTCCCCCAGCACCGCCTTCCAGTGCCTGGAAACGGAACTCGTTGTCTTCCGTCATGCGTTCGATCAGCGTCTGCATCTGCGTCAGCTGGAACGTCAGTCCATCCATCTGTCCGTTGAGGGTGCGGATCTGCTCTTCCAGCTGCTGGATGCGCACCATCAGCTGGGCGGCATCCTGCCCCTGGGCGACATGGATACGATCGGGCGTTGCATCGCTCATCACCGCGCCGAGCGCGGCGGGTGGCAGCATCTGGCCGGCGGCCATCGCCGCACCTGGGCTTGCCACCCCAAGCAGCAGCGCCGCTGCCAGGGCAGCCGGCATGCGCCCGGTCATTCTACTGGTCGTCAATTTCAACTTTGAGCCTCCGTCCATACCGCATCACTCGCGGGCACCATGGTCATTGAAGAGCAGCGAATAAAGCCAAATTTTGGTCAAAAGAAAGCGCCGGGGCCAATTACATGGCTCCCGGCGCTCTTGCCTCCAGTTTGCACTGGATCGATAGGCTTTCCGTTGGGGAAAGCCGCTATAGCTACTGCACGACCGTCACGGCCCGGCGGTTCTGGCTCCAGCACGAAATGTCGTTGCAGATCGCAACCGGACGCTCCTTGCCGAACGACTTGGAGCTGATGCGCTGGGCATTGACGCCGCGCGACACCAGGTAGTTCACCACGATGGAAGCACGGCGCGCGCCCAGGGCGATATTGTATTCGCGGGTACCGCGCTCGTCGGCATGGCCTTCGATCATGATGCGGTAATTGCCATACTGGTTGAGCCAGGCGGCCTGCTTGTCGAGGGTCGCCGAAGCTTCGGCGGTCAGCGAGGACGAATCGGTCTCGAAGAACACGCGGTCACCGACCGACACCAGGAATTCCTGCTGGCTCCCTGGAGCACCGCCACCGGGTCCGAGATTACCAACGCCGGTTGGCATGGTGTTGGGCGTGCGCGAACACGCCGCGATGGCGACGACGAAAAGCAGCATTGCGGCGGCGCGCAGCGCAGTACTGATGGGTGCGGTGATGGCCACTGGAGGCTCCTGAAAGGCAACAATCTTAATCACGGCATTTACCGCGCTTAATCTTAAGGCCGGGTTTTCTGATATGGTTAATTGTCGCCGATAGCGGCGCGAATGTGGCGGGAATCCGGGCTTTTCTGTGATGATGCAGAATAGCCACAAGGCGGGGCACGATCACGTTAAGGTTAAGTGCGACAACCGTTTAGCCGCCACGACCACTGCGCCAATCATCCCCACCCGAGCCTCGCCCTCGGGCTTGTCCCGAGGGCGCGTGGCAGTGGTCCAATGTGACGAAAACCCCAAGGGGTGCCCGCTTACATCCGCAAGGGCGACCAGGCTGGATCGGAGGCATAGCTTTCAGTCGGAATGGTCTGCAGGTTGCGACCCCAGATATCGACGGTCTGCAGCTTGGGGCCGTCATTGCCGCCCGGATCCTGGAAGAACATGATGACGCGGCCATTGGGCGCCCAGGTCGGGCCTTCCGCGTGATAGCTCGAATAGAGCAGGCGCTCGCCTGACCCATCGGGCTTCATGATGCCAATATTGAACTGGCCACCCGACATGCGGGTAAAGGCGATCAGGTCGCCCTTGGGGGACCAGACCGGGGTCGAATAGATGCCCTGGCCAAAGCTGATGCGCTGCGCCTGCCCACCACTGGCGCCCATCATGTAGAGCTGGGGCGAACCGCCACGATCGCTTTCGAACACGATCCGGCTGCCATCGGGCGAATAGGACGGACCGGTATCGATAGCCGCGCCCGAGGTCAGCTGGGTCGGCTGGCCGCCGCCGACGCCAATCGAATAAATATTGGTGGCGCCGTTCTGCTCCACCGAGAACGCCACGCGCTGCCCATCGGGCGAAAAGCGTGGCGCAAAGGTCATCGCCCCGAGCGAAGCCAGCCGCTGTTGCTGGCCGGTCGAGAGCTGCAACAGGTAAACCTGCGGATTGCCCTCCTCGAAATTCATATAGGTGACCATGTCATTGTTCGGCGAGAACCGCGGCGTCAGCGCCAGGGTCCGCCCGTCGGTCAGGTACTGCACATTGGCGCCATCCTGATCCATGATGGCGAGGCGCTTGACGCGATTGGCCTTGGGGCCGCTTTCAGCCACATAGACCACGCGGGTATCGAAATAACCGGACTCCCCGGCCAGCGATTCATAGATCGCGTCCGAGATGATGTGGGCGACGCGGCGCGAGCTGTTGGGATCGGTATTGTAGGACTTGCCGACGACCTGGGCGGCCTGCTGGGTATCCCAGACCCGCACCGACGAGGAAATTTGCCCGCCGCGCTCCACCGAGCCCATCACCAGCGCATCGACATTGGCGGTGCGCCAGGTGGCAAAGTCCGGGGTATTGTTGACGTCGCCCACCTGCACCGGCAGTGACGCCGGATCCAGCGGCAGGAACAGGCCCGAGCGGCGCAGATTGGCGCGCACGATATCGGCAATTTCCTTGCCGAAGGTTGGATCCGACGAGGCGAAATTGGGAATGGCGATCGGCAGCGGCTGGAAATTGGCGCCCTCCACCAGAATCTGCAGCTGTGCCATGGCCGTGTTGCTGGCCGCCAGGGCAGCGCCGCCGGCAAGTCCGAGTTTGATGGCGTTGCGCCGGGTTAGCAAAGTCATCTTTGTCTCCATCTCGTCATCCCAGCCTGAGCCAGGGGCCTGTTCATCCAATGCTGCGACCCAGGCCTAATCAAGGCCTGAGGGTAATGTCGATCTGCTTCCACTCGTCATAGGCTTCGGCCTTGAGGCTGAACGGCGCGGCCTGCATCACGGCGCGCTGCGCAGCGCGCGCCATTGCTGCACCAACGGACGAGGCGTCCTGCTCCAGCACCTGCGGCGTCCCCACCAGCGTGCCATCCCGATTGAGATTGATCCGCAGCTTGACGCTCAACCCGCTATCGCTTTCGCTTGGCAACAGGTTCCAGAATTGCCTGATCTTGCCGGAAAGCCCATCGAGTTCGGACTGGCTGAGCCGCGCAGAGGTCCCGGTTGGCTTGCCCAGTGTCGGCGAGCCCCCCTGGCCCGTCGTCGCCCCGGTGGACTGATCGGTGTTGATTATGGCGGAAATATCATCGGCCAGCTTGGCATCGAGCTGGGTTGATGCCTGTTCCCGCCGCGCTTTCTCCGCCGCTTCAGCCGCCGCGAGCTTCTTTGCCTCTTCCTCGCGCTTGCGGCGCTCGGCTTCCGCGGCAGCAAACTGGGCACGCTTCTGCTCGAGATTGGCCGGGCGCGATGCCGGCTGCGGTGCAGGCGGCTGTGGCGCCGGCGTCGGCTCGGGCGTCGGTGCCGGACTTGGCACTGGCGTCGGTGTCGGCTCGGGAGCGGGCGTGGGCTCCGGTGTCGGTTCGGGCTCAGGCGCCGGGGTCGGTTCCGGCGTTGGCTCGGGCACCGGCTCGGGCACTGGTGCCGGGGCTGGCGTGGGCTCGGGCGTCGGCTCCGGTACGGGTTCGGGCTCCGGCTCTGGCGCTGGTTCGGGACGCGTGGCCGGGGTGGGTGCCGTATTGGTCACCGGGACCGGGGTCGGGCGCTCTGCCGGCTTGGGCTGGGCCTGGTCCTGTTCGGTATTGCCGGTCGGCTGCGCCAGCTCGGGCGGAACCTCTGACTCAACGGCAGACGGGGTCTGCGTCTCGACCACTTCGCTGTCGAGCGTGCCAACGCGGATATTGGAGAAATCTTCGATCGGCACCAGGTCCACCGCAATCGATTCGGACGCTGGCTCCAAAGGCTGCGTCATCCCCAGATTGATCAAACCTACGGTCAACACAACGATGTGAGCGAGTGCCGATACGGCGAGGCCGGTGCGCATCTGCGGGTTACCCCGGTTCCCGCTCGGTGATCAGACCGATCTTGGTAAAACCTGCGCCGGACAGGATGCCCATGACGCGCATCACCGAACCATAATTGGCACTGGTGTCGCCGCGCAGGAAAATCCGCTCTTCGGTACCATTGACCGCCAACGCGCTGACCGTGCTGATCAGGTCGGCCTCGGCAACGACATCCTCGCCGACATAGATCACACCCTCTGGCGTCACGGCCACGGTGATCGGCTGGGTCTGGCTGTTGAGCTCCTGGGCCTGCGTCTTGGGCAGGTCGATCGGCACCCCCACCGTCATCATCGGTGCGGCGACCATGAACACGATCAGCAGCACCAGCATGACGTCGACCAGCGGCGTCACGTTGATTTCACTCATCACTCCGGCGCGGCCGCGACGACGGCGACGGCCACCGCCACCCCCGCGTCCACCCCCTGATCCACCCATGCCCATGCTACTTGCTCCGGGCTTCGAGCTGGCGGCTGAGAATAGTCGAGAATTCGTCGGCAAAGCCTTCCAGACGCCCGATCATCTTGCCGGCATCGCTGGAGAGCTTGTTGTAGGCGATAACCGCCGGGATAGCCGCGACCAGGCCGATAGCCGTCGCAAACAGCGCCTCGGCAATCGGGCCAGCAACCACGGCCAGGTTGGTGCTCGACGATGCAGCGATGGCGGTAAAGGCATTCATGATGCCCCAGACGGTGCCGAACAGCCCGATGAACGGGCCGGCCGAACCGACGGTGGCGAGGAACCCCAGATTCTTTTCCAGCTGCTCGCTTTCGCGCGCAATGGCCACGTCCAGCACCTTGTCCAGCCGCTGCTGCATGCCCACGAAGGAGGATGCGTTCTGCTCGTGGCTACGCTTCCATTCCTTCATCGCCGCCACGAAAACCGACCCCAGCCCGCCGCTCGTCTTCTCGGACTGCTGCTGGTAGAGTTCTTCAAGCGACTGGCCCGACCAGAACACGCGTTCGAAGCGGTTCATCTCGGCCTGTGCCCGGCGATAGTGCATTGTCTTGTCGATGATGATGGCCCAGCACCAGATGGAAGCGCCCAAAAGCCCCAGCATCACCGACTTGACGATCCAGTCGGCTGCCCAGAACAGCCCCCAGATTGAAAAATCCATGTGCGGAGCGGCAGCTCCCACAGCATCCATGGCTTCCATGAAGTGATCCTTTCGGCCCGGCCCACATGCCCGACCCCCGTGGGCTCAGCCGATGGGGTCGAAATTTGTCAAATTTAAGAGAAATGCCCGGATATCCGGCCTTTGGTGGCGAGAGAGCCGGGCCCGTGTCCCTTTGCCGCAATTATGGTCAAGGATTGGTTAACAAAGGTTCACGTCCCCGGCCTCTAGCCCAGAAGTGAAGGAACCGCTGTTCAACTCTCCGCGTTCCCGGCCGTCGCAAACCCATTTGCGGCTTCACCGCAACAGCGCTTGCTGCCCCATCGCATTCGCTCTTGCGGGTCATCAAGAGGAGGATTGTCATGACCATCCGCATCGCTTCGCTCGCGGCGCTGAGCCTGGCCGGCCTGATGCTGGCTTCGGCTCCCGCCTATGCTGAAATCATCGATATGAGCGCCATGCTCAATGGCGCATCGGAAGTGCCCGCCACCGATTCCGCCGCTACCGGCGAACTCAAGGCGACCTATGATACCGACACCATGGAGCTCAAATGGACCATCACCTATGACGGCCTGACCGGCGAGCCCACCGCGGCCCATTTTCACGGCCCCGCAGATGCCACCGCCAATGCCAGCCCCACCGTGCCGATAGAAGGTGCCCTTGCCAGCCCCATCGAGGGCACGGCCACGCTGACCGAGGAACAGGCCGGCCAGCTGCAGGAAGGCATGTGGTATTTCAACATTCACACCGCCGCCCATCCCGACGGCGAAATCCGCGGCCAGGTCACCGCCGCCGCCATGTAGCTGGCGACGCCCGGGATGGCCCAGCGCCATCCCCCCCGATGTCATCCCGGCGAAGGCCGGGATCCATTCTGAAAGCCCTCAACCACAACCAGCGCCCGACGCGCCCACAGCATGGATTCCGGCCTCCGCCGGAATGACGCCGTTTTCAGTATCCCCTAGTGAAAACCTCAGCCCTTCGTCACCAGCGCCCGCACCACCGCTGGCAAGCGCGCCGCGCTGCCATCCGCACGGATCGCCACCACCACCACCTTGGCCCGCGTCAGCACCTTGTCATCTCGAATAATTGTCTGCGCCAGCGTCAACCGCGCCCCGCTCATCGCCTCGACCACAGTCTCGACGCTCAGCAGGTCATCGATATGGGCCGCCCCTTCAAAATCGATAACCATCGAGCGCACCGCAAAGGCGATACCCTCCCCCGCCAGCTCGGAATGATGGATCCCCGCTTCCCGTAGAAACTCCGTCCGTCCCCGTTCGAAGAATTTGAGATAGGCAGCGTGATAGACATTCCCCGAAAAATCGGTGTCCTCATAATAGATGCGGACGGGAAAACGATGCGTCACGGTCTCGGCTCTCCTAGTTCGATCAATACCAGCTCGGGCCGCGTGCCAATCCGCAGCGGCAACCCGGAATAGCCCAGGCCGGCGCTGACGATCAGCTGCTTGCGGCCCGCGCTGAAATGGCCATGCACATAGCGGCTGCCATGCCGGGACGGCACGACCGGGGTGCGCCCGAACAGGCTGATCTGCCCGGCATGCGTATGGCCCGATAGTGTCAGCGCCACCCGCTCGGGCGTATCGGGAAACAGATCCGGCTCATGCGCCATCAGGATGATTGGCTCATCGCTCGTAACCTGCGCCAGCGTGCCCTCGAGGTCATCGGCACCCAACCCCCGGACATAGTTGCGCCTGCCCTTGGGCATGAAGGCATACTGGTCGCCCAGCCCCGCCAGCCAGAAGCCGCGCTCACCCATCCCGATGCGAACCGCCCGGTTGATATAGACGTCGATCCCCGCCGCAGCGAGCGCAGTCTCGGCCGCTGTCGGCCGCTGCGCCACGCGCTGGTCGCGATGCCGCTCATAGTCGTGATTGCCCAGCACCGCATGCACCCCAAGCGGCGCCGCCAGCTGCGCCAGCGCCCCGGCCCAAATTTTGGGCGGCAGCGGCTGGCTGAACCGCGGCCCCGGCGCATAATCGCCCAGCAGCAGGATCAGGTCCGGCGCCAGCCCATTGGCCTCCGCGCAGATGCCAGCCAGGCGGCGTTCGTCCATGAACGGCCTACAGGCATGAATATCGCTGAGTGCAACGATGCGCAGGGCCAGGTCTGCGGGCCATCCGGACAGGCGCGGAGCGTAGCGGGCAATATGGGTCATGCGGCCCGGCGCTCCCATCCGGTCATGCCCGGCGTTCCGCCCGGGTCATGTTCATCTCGGCGTAGAGGACGCTCACGCTCACGCCAGAACCCGTTCATATTGGCGTCGCCGGCCGTTCATCATGAACGATATGGACGGGTCCAGTCGGCATTTTGCGCAGCAGGGCCGGCAGCCAGCGTGGCAATAGATTGATTGCCTCCAGCGCTGTCCCCGCCAGCGGCACCCAGTGATTCCTAAGCTCGTGCCCCTCATCCCAGCGCACCAGCCAGGGCGATTGACCATTGGGCCGTGCCGTCTCCGGCAGGGTCGCCCAATAGAACAGCCCGATCTCGTGAAAGTCCTCGCCACCCCGGGAATAAAAACTTTCCGACGTCGCCAGCAGATCGCCAACGGCCCCCGGCATACCCAGCTCTTCACCTATCTCCCGCTCCAGCGACAGAGCGCTCGCTTCTCCCAGTTCCACCCGCCCGCCGGGCAGCATCACATGGTCGTCATCATCCTCGCGCGAGACCAGCACATGTCCATCGACCACGATGACCGCCGCCACCCGATAGTTGAACCGCTGCTTGCCGAACGGGAAGCTCAGCATCTGTCGGTCGCTCATTCGCCCTCTGGCTCCTCGAACAGGCTGGTCTGCATGCCGACAAAGCCCTGCGGCACACTGCGCCCCATATGCTGGAATGCCGTGCCCGTCAGCATCCGCCCGCGCGGCGTGCGCTGGATAAACCCTTGCTGGATCAAATAGGGCTCGACGATTTCCTCGATCGCATCGCGCGGTTCGCTCAGCGCCGCCGCAATGGTTTCGATACCCACCGGCCCGCCATTATAGAAGTCGGCAATGGTGGTCAGATAGCGGCGGTCGAGCTGATCGAGCCCGCGCGCATCCACGTCGAGCCGCAGCAGCGCCTTGTCGGCAATCGAGCGGGTGATCTCTGCCGCCCCGTCCACCAGCGCAAAATCGGTCACCCGGCGCAACAGCCGCCCGGCAATACGTGGCGTGCCGCGCGAGCGCCGCGCAATTTCCATCGCCCCATCCGGCGCCATCGGCATGCCCAGCAGCCGCGCCCCGCGCTGAACGATCAGCACCAGTTCTTCGGGCGTATAGAAATTCAGCCGCACCGGAATGCCGAAGCGATCGCGCAGCGGCGTCGTCAACAGACCCGCCCGCGTCGTCGCCCCCACCAGGGTGAACTTGGCCAGGTCGATCCGCACCGACCGCGCTGCCGGCCCCTCGCCAATGATCAGGTCGAGCTGGAAATCCTCCATCGCCGGATAGAGGATTTCCTCGATTGCCGGATTGAGCCGATGAATCTCATCGATAAACAAGACATCGCGGTCTTCCAGATTGGTCAGCAGCGCCGCCAGATCCCCCGCCTTGGCGATCACCGGGCCCGATGTCGCCCGGAAACCCACACCCAATTCGCGCGAAATGATCTGCGCCAGCGTGGTCTTGCCCAGGCCCGGCGGCCCCACGAACAAGACGTGGTCCAGCGCCGCCCCGCGCCGCTTGGCCGCCTCGATAAACACTTCGAGATTGGCCCGCGCCGCGGCCTGCCCGACGAAATCGGCGAACCCTGACGGCCGCAGCGACACATCCAGTGGATCGTCGCGTCCGGCGGCGGGGGAGGTAATGCTGCTCAATTACTCAACTCCCGCAGGCCCAGCCGGATCAGTTTTTCGGTCGCAACCTCCTCGCCCTCGCGCGCCACGATCCGCGCCAGAGCCGCCGAGGCCTGGGCGCTGGAATAGCCCAGATTGGTCAGCGCCGAGACCGCATCGGCCACATTGCCCGCCGCATTACCTTCGCCCAGCGCCGTCTGCAGCCCCAGCGTACCCGCATCGATCCCGCCACCCGCCGGCACCTTGCCCTTGAGTTCGGTGACCACCCGGATCGCCAGCTTGGGCCCGACCCCATTGGCCCGGCCGATCATCGCCTTGTCCTGCAGCGCAATGGCGCTGGAGATCTCCGACGGCGACAACACCGACAGGATGGCCAGCGCCACCCGTGCCCCAACGCCCTGCACTGTCATCAACAGGTTGAACCAGGCTTTCTCCGCCTCGCTCGAAAACCCATAGAGCCGGATCATGTCCTCGCGCACGATGGTCTCGATAAACACCACGCCCGCCTCGCCGACCCGCGGCAGGGCCGCAAGCGTCCGGCTCGAACAGAACGCCTCGTAGCAGACGCCACCGCAATCGATCAGCACATGGTCGTCACCAAAACTGTCGACCAGTCCCTTGAGCTTGCCGATCATGCCATGGCCCTCAGCCGTTGCGCCGCGACGCGGTGGTGGGCGTGGCAAATGGCGATCGCCAGCGCATCGGCCGCATCCGCCCCCTTGAAATCTGCCGCCGGCAGCAAGGTCTTGACCATCAATCCAACCTGCCCTTTTTCCGCATGGCCGGCGCCAACCACCGATTTCTTGACCAGGTTGGCCGCGTATTCAGCCACCGGCACGCCACGCGCTGCCGGCGTCATCAGCGCCACGCCCCGCGCCTGCCCCAGCAGCAGCGCCGAACGGGCCCCGGCATTGACGAACGTTTCTTCGACTGCAGCCTCATCGGGCGAAAACCGCTCAAGCAACAGCGTCAGCTCGGCAAACAGAAATGCCAGGCGGTCCGCCAGCGCGCCAGCCACCGGCGGTGTCACCGTGCCACAGCCAATAAAGCGCAGCCGATTGCCCTCGGTTTCGATAACGCCCCAGCCGCAGCGCCGCAGTCCAGGATCGATCCCGATGATTCGCACAACATTGTTCATGACTTCACCTTTATTCGCGCCCGGCAAACCTACCAAGCTCAAAGTGAACAAAGAGGCAACAAGCGAGATGGAAAACCGGTGGATTACTGCGATTAGATAAATTTGAAATCAGTTCGCAAACACCATCTTTAACCTACCGCTCCTAGTGTCCGGCCGGGAATGCAAGGATTGGGGCGTATGACGGACATCCGCAGGAAATTGCCAAAGCAAACTTGGCGTCGCATCTGGCGATTCACAGGTCTGTTGACGGCTGCTTCGACCGTGCTCTCCATTGTTTTGACCAACCTGTTCATGGAGGCCTTCTCGCAGGGCCTCAATACTGCCGGCGTGGCGATTTCCCTGCTGATGCCGCTCGCGCTCGGCGCGCCGATGATGTTCTACCTGACCCTGCGGCACGAGCAGTTGCGCCACGCCAACCGGCAGCTCGAACTGCTCGCGACCATTGATGGTCTCACCGACTGTTTCAATCGTCGCGCCTTTACCAACCTGGTCTCGCGTCATCTCGAACGCCGGGTCGCGCCCGGCACGGAGGGTGGCGCCTTACTGATTGTCGATGCCGACGAGTTCAAGTCCGTCAATGACCGCTTCGGCCACCTGCATGGCGACGAGGCGCTGCGTCTGATCGCCAATGCCATCCGCATGAGCGTGCGCATCAACGACGTGGTTGGCCGCATGGGTGGCGAGGAATTCGGCATTTATCTGGTTGGCGCCGATCTCAGCCGGGCCGATGAAGTGGCCGAACGCATTCGCCGCACTGTTTCCCAATTGCAATTCGCCCCCGATGCCACCCCCTGTCCGCTATCGGTCAGCATCGGCGGCGCCGCCTTCAGCCGCCGCCAGGGCTTTTCCGAACTGTATCGCCTTGCCGATCAACGTCTTTACGAAGCCAAGAATACCGGTCGCGACCGGGTTGCCTTGATGCAGGCTGCCTGAGCGCACCGCGACGCCCTCGATTTATGAATATTGCCAATGCGCGGGCCCGGCTCCTCTCGAGTTGGCGCCATCATTTCATTTTTCTCAGCGAGTTCGCCCATGCCCCCCCAGACTGTGACGGCCCTGCAGAGTTGGTCGAGCGTCGGCAAATGGACACTTCTGGGGACAATTGCCTCTGTCGCGATCAGCGCCATCGTCAATGCGTTGATCTTCAGCGATCTGGGTTCGGAGGCGCTGCGGCGCAGCATCCTCAGTGCGCTGATCCTGCCCGTCCTCATCGGCATGCCGCTGTTTCTGTATCTGAGCCTGCGCCTGCGCGGCCTGGCCATCAGCAATATCAAGCTGGGCCTTGTCGCCCGCACCGACAGCCTCACCGCCTGCCTCAATCGCGGCGCCTTCGCCGCCAAGGTCGACACCATCCTCGCCCGCCCCAATACCGAGCCCAGCGGCGCGCTGCTGATGATCGACGCCGACAATTTCAAGGCAATCAACGACCTGTTCGGTCACGATGCAGGCGATGAAGCCCTGACCATTATCGCCCGCACCATTCGCGCCACGCTGCGCCCCGGCGATCTGGTGGGGCGCATGGGCGGCGAGGAGTTCGGGGTCTATCTGCCGCGGGTTGATGTCGCCGAGGCCCACGCCGCTGCCGAGCGCATTCGGGCCTCGATCTATCAGGCCGACTTCGCGCCAAATGGCGGGCGCCATACCCTTTCGGTCAGCATTGGCGGCACCGTCTTTGCTCGTCGCGCCAGCTTTTCTGAACTGTTCCGCATCGCCGACCAGCGCCTCTATGGCGCCAAGCAGGCCGGCCGTAATCGCGTCACCATCGTCGATGCCCTCGACCATCCCGACATCAACCATTCCGACATCGCGCTGGCACAGGCGTACAAAAAAGGCGGCGCTCACCGCGCCGCCTTCGATTATCTGGACCGCACTGGCGCTTAGGCGTCGAGCTTGGCCATGTCCTCGTCGCTCATCTCGTAGTTGGAATAGACGTTCTGCACGTCATCGTCTTCTTCGAGCGTGGCGATCAGCTTCATCAGCGTTGCGCCCTTTTCGGCATCGATTGGGGTGCGGGTCTGCGGCTCCCAGATGGCCTTGACCGATTCAGCTTCGCCCAGCACCTTTTCCAGTGCCGCGGCCACTTCCACCATCGCCTCGAAGGAGGTGTAGATATAGTGCTGCTCTTCGTCGCTCTCGACGTCGTCGGCGCCCGCTTCGATCGCCGCTTCCATGATCTGGTCGGCCGTGCCGGCCTTGAGCGGATAGGTGATCTCGCCAATCTTGTCGAACATGAAGCCGACCGAATTGGTTTCCCCCATGGCGCCGCCATTCTTGGAGAAATACGAGCGCACATTGGAGGCGGTACGATTGCGATTGTCCGTCAGCGTCTCGACGATCAGCGCCACGCCACCGGGGCCATAGCCTTCATAGCGGATTTCGTCATAGTTTTCGCCGTCACTGCCTATGGCCTTCTTGATGGCCCGCTCGATATTGTCGCGCGGCATCGACAGCGCGCGGGCATTGGCCACCGCCAGGCGCAGCCGCGAGTTGAAGGCTGGGTCCGGCATGCCGAGCTTGGCAGCGACGGTGATTTCACGCGCCAACTTCGAGAAAACCTTTGAACGCACCGCGTCGCTCTTGCCTTTGCGGTGCATGATATTCTTGGCGTGTGAGTGGCCTGCCATTCCGTGTCCCCGGAGCTTCTGACTGAGAATTTGCCCGCTTATAGGGGGAGCATGGCAAAAAATAAAGTCGGCAGGTTGCTGCCAGGGTCAGGGGCGCTCGCGAACGGTCAGCCCGGATCGTGCCGGTTCCAGATGGTCGCGTCGATCTTGCCGGCCAGTTCGGGATAATCGTCAGCCGAGAACAGCGGCTGAATATTGGCCTTGCGCTGAGCGACATAGTCCTTGGTCAGCTTCACCACCGTGCCCGAGAGCAGCATGATCGCGATCAGGTTCACTGTCGCCATCAGCCCCATCGAGGCATCGGCGGCATTGAACACCGTGACCACGCTTTCATAGGCGCCCCACACCACCATCGCCAGAACGCCCAGCCGCAGCGCGGTCAATCCGGCCTTATTGCCCATCTTGAGGAAGGTCATCGCATTTTCGGCATAGGAGTAATTGCCGATGATCGAGGTGAAGGCGAAAAACAGGATCGCTACCGCGATAAAATACTGCCCGGCCCCCCCGATATGCACCGTCATCGCCGCCTGCGTCAGCGGTGTCCCGGTCAATTCGTTGCTGGTGACCATCACGCCCGACAGCAGGATCATCAGCGCCGTCGCCGTGCAGATCAGCAGCGTATCGATGAACACGCCGAGCGCCTGCACGAAGCCCTGCGAGGATGGATGATGCGGATCGGGTGTCGCCACCGCCGCGATATTGGGGGCCGATCCCATGCCCGCTTCGTTGGAGAACAGGCCCCGCTTCACCCCGTTCAGCATCGCCGCCGCCAACCCGCCCGCTGCCGCATCGATACCGAAGGCATTGCGCACGATCATCGCCAGCAGGGCCGGCACTTCGGTGATGTGGATCGCCACCACGTAGAGCGCCACCAGCAGATAGGCGACGGCCATGAACGGCACGAGGACTTCCGCCACCCGCGCGATCTGCCGGATCCCGCCAAAAATGACCACCGCGGTCAGCGCCGCGAGCGCCACCCCGACCCAGATCTTCTCGACCCCGAACGCCCCGTTCATGGCATCGGCAATCGAATTGGCCTGCACCGCATTGAACACCAGCCCGAAGGCCAGGATCAGGCAGACCGAAAATACCGCCCCGGCCCAGGGTGCATTGAGGCCTCGCGCGATATAGAAGGCCGGCCCACCCCGATATTCGCCGTTCGCATTGCGGGTCTTGTAGAGTTGGGCCAGCGTTGATTCCGCATAGGCCGTCGCCATGCCGACCAGCGCCACCATCCACATCCAGAAGATCGCGCCCGGCCCGCCCAGATACAGCGCCACCGCCACCCCGGCCAGATTGCCGGTCCCGACCCGCGAGGCCAGGCTCGTGCACAGCGCCTGGAACGGGGTGATCCCCGCCTTGTCGCCGGCCCTGGAGCCGATCACGGCCCGAAACATTTCCCCGAAATGCAGGAACTGGACGAAGCCCAGCCGCACCGTGAAAAACAGGCCCACGGCCAAAAGGCCATAGATGAGCACATAGCCCCAGAAGATCTCGTTGAGGAAGTTGATGATCGGATCCAGCACGGCCATTTCCCTTCATGCGATGAAGACAAACGTCACGGCGCGCAACACAGCGCCTCAGGGCATGCGGGTCCTCGCAGTCAATGGGTGGGGCCCAAGCTGTCCAGAATGCAATGGGAGCCGATAACCTCCATCACCGCAAGCGAAATCTGCGCCGGCAACCGGGCAGGCCGGTGGCGACTAGAACTCGGGCAGCGCCTGCGCCAGCGATCCACCGATGCGCAGCGGCAATACCTTGCTCGTCAGTCCGGTGCGTGGATCGGTCTGGATCGCCACGCCGCACAGCGTCGCCTCGCCTTCGGCCGGAGTGAACCGCCCATTGGGAATGCCGGTCAGGAAGCGGTTCAGCGGCTCGTCCATCTCGGTGCCGATGATCGAGTCAAAGTCCCCGCACATCCCGGCATCGGCCATCAGTGCTGTACCACCGCGCAGCACCCGGTGATCGGCGGTCGGAATATGGGTGTGCGTTCCAACGACAAGGCTGACCTTGCCGTCGAGAAACTGCCCCATGGCCTGGATTTCCGACGTGGCCTCGGTATGGAAATCCACCACGATGGCATCGGCCTGCTCGCCCAGTGGACACGCCGCCACGGCCGCCTCGACTGCCCGGAACGGGTCATCGATCGGCGGCATGAAGACCCGGCCCTGTGCATTGATCACCAGCACGCGATGACCATTGCGGCCCTCCACGAACATGGCGCCGCGCCCCGGCGTGCCCGGCGGCATGTTGATCGGCCGGATCAGCGTGTTCTCGCGCTCGATATAGGAAATCGTCTCGCGCTGGTCGAACGCATGGTCGCCCAGCGTCACGATATCGGCCCCGGCATTGCGGATGGCGTTGAAATGCGCCTCGGTCAGCCCCTTGCCATGGCTGGCATTCTCGCCATTGACCACGACGAAGTCGAAGCCGAACCGCTCGATAATGCCCGGCAGGCGCTCATTGACCGCATCGCGGCCAGAACGCCCCATCACGTCGCCCAGAAAAAGCAGCTTCATGCGCTGGCGCCAAAATGGCGCACACCGGCCTCGGTGACGATGATATCGAGTGGAATGTCGTGTTCCTCACGCGGAATAGTGTCGATTTCCTGGGCGGCAAAGGCCAACCCGATGAGCAGGGGCTTCTTGGCGAGCCCGGCCAGCGTGCGGTCATAATAGCCACCGCCATAACCCAGCCGCGTCCCCATGGCGTCAAAGCCCAATAGCGGCATCAGCACCACGTCCGGCACGGCCTGCGGCGCCAGTTCGGACGGCGCCAGCGTGCCGAACCCGGCGGGATAGAGCGCGGCGCCCTGCTCCCACACCCGCAGTTCCAGCGGCTCTTCGGGCCCCATCACCACCGGCAGCACCACGGGCTGCAGGCTGTCCATCAACCGCACCAGAATCGGCTGGCAATCCAGCTCGTCGCGGATGCGCCAATAGGCGGCCACGATCTGTCCCGGCTGCAGCGTCAGGGCGTTGAAGAAGTGTTCGGCCGCTGCCAGCGCGGCGTCGGCCCGGTCGGACGGCGTCAGGGCTGCGCGCGCCGCGTGAGCCTTGATCCGCAGCGCTGCTTTGGCTTGTTCGATAGTGTCGTCAACCATGCAGCGCTGCTTACCCGTCTTCCAAAATCAGGTGCCACCCTGGCCGTGTGATACACGATCCCGGGAACCTACTTTACGTAGGTGGGCGCCGTATGTCTGAGCCCAGGAGCTCAGTCAGGGACAGCTCCCTTAGGATCGTTAAGGCCCCGGGGATATAGGTATCCATCACGCACCGGGCAGCCCCACAGATATAGTGTGTTCCCCCCTCCGGTGCAAAGCGCCATTTGCGTTCAAACCCGCATTTGTGACGATCCCTGTTGCCGCAGCCGCTTGCCCCGCCGCAATACCCCCTCTAGCCTTCCGTCAATGACCAAGCTGGCCCGATCCATCAGCCGTTTCGGACGCTCCTGCGGCAGGCTTCTGCTCTGCCTGCTCCTCTGCCTGCCCGTCACGCCCCCGGCCTTCGCCGTCTCCGATGAGCCCGATGATGACGCCGCCTGCTTCACCCTCGGGCTGGCCCCGGTCTGCATCAGCGAAACCAGCTATACCGCCGATGTCTGCAGCGCCATTTCCACCTTTGCCGACCACTGGCAATTGCCCGAGGCCTTCTTTGCCCGGCTGATCTGGCAGGAAAGCCGCTTCGATCCGCAGGCCATCAGCCCCGCCGGGGCCCAGGGCATCGCCCAGTTCATGGCCGGCACGGCCCGATTGCGAGCCCTGGCCGATCCATTCGATCCCGCTGAAGCGCTGGCCCGCTCCGCCGAATATCTGCGTTTTCTCGAAGGCAAATACGGCAATCTCGGCCTTGCCGCCGCGGCTTACAATTCCGGCGAGGGCCGCATCTCGCGCTTCGTCAATGCCGGAGGCGGCGTGCCCTTCGAAACCCGCGACTTCGTCCGGATCATCACCGGCCGCTCCATCGACTACTGGATCGATGCGGCGCCCGAGCCCGTCGACTACGCCCTTCACCCCGAACAGGGCTTTCACGACGCCTGCATCCAGATGGCCGCCGCTGTCCCCATGCCCGATCTCGGCGGCACCTTTGGCAGCTGGCAGCCCTGGGGGGTGCTGATCGCCCAGAACTTCTCCCGCGATATTGCCCGCCAATCGTTCCAGCGCACCCAGACTCGTTTTGGCGCCATTCTCGGCCCCGAAGAACTGATGCTGATTTCGGTCCGCAATCCCAATTTCGGCACCCGCACGCGCTTTTCCGCCATGGTCGGCCGACAGACCCGCCAGGAGGCCGAAGCCCTCTGCGCCCGCCTGCGCGCCGCCGGTGGTCAGTGTATCGTCCAACGCAACCGCAGCTGAGCCCACTACCCAGCATTTGACAGTGTCGCCCTACGCGCGCCTCGCCTACCGGATCATCCTCAACGGACCGAACGCAGATGCCAGCGCGAATGACACCGCGCGGGTTACAAACCCCATCACTACCGGAATTCCAGCCTAGCCCTGCGGCAGCGTCGCCGTATCGTCGATCGCATTGGCGACCGCTTCCAGCTTGCGGGCAGCTTCACCCAGCTTGCTCGCAAACTGGTGCTCGAGCGTTTCCGCCTCTGCCGCGATTTCCTGGCCGGCGCGGGTCAGCACCGTCACTTCGGTCTGCAATTCGGCGATCTTGCGCTCGGCCTCGACCAGCTCGTCCAGCACCGCAATCCCGGCCATCACCGTCAGCCGGTTATCGCCGATCTCGCCGACCGAGCCTTTGAGCCCCTCGACCTGTTCGTTGAAGCGCGCCGCCAGTCCGATCAGATGCTTCTGCTGGCCCTCTTCGCAGGCCATGCGATATTTGCGGCCATTGATCTCGACATTGACTTCGGGCACGCGGATTACTCCTGAGCTGGGTTGAGATTCAGGTTAGACCGAGCCGAAAATGGCGGGCTTCGAGAACCGGAGCGCAGCGTATTGCGGGTACGTGAGCACCGGAAGCGCAGAAGACGGGTACTTGCAGGCCGGTATGACCTGAATATCAGCCCAGCTCATTTCGCCAGCACTTCGCGGACCGTCTCCATGGCCTCGACCAGGCGGCGCGACACGTCGTGAGCGCTGTCATCGAGGCGCTTGGCGCGCGCTGCGGTCTTGTCCAGTTCCGTCGCCAGACGGGCCCGTTCGGTCACCAGGCGCTGGGTATCGACTTCGATGCGGTTAAGCGAACGCATGCGGCTGTTCAGACTTCTGACACTGGTCTCCAGCCTGGCCATGGCCCGGTCGAACCGTGCATTGGCTGCTTCGATCCCGTCTTCCAGCCCTGTGTCACTCATCGCAATCAAGCCTCAATGCGCCGCGATTCCGGCTCCAATACTAAGCCCCACGACACGCCCCAATGCAACCGCCAATGGGGTGCTCATCCCACCTATTGCTATAGTCTGGACCGCCTTGCCGCCCCGCGGCATCATTGACAGGCAAGCCGAACCTGTTATGCCTCGAACCCGCCTTTGGGAGGAGCCCGAGCGGCTTTTCTCCCCTGTTCCGACGCCAGCAAAAGAGCGAACGCCCGATGACGAACACAGCCCACCAGAACGATTTGGCCAACGCGATCCGGTCCCTCTCTATGGATGCGGTCGAGAAGGCCAATTCCGGCCATCCGGGTCTGCCCATGGGCTGCGCTGATATCGCCACCGTCCTGTTCACCAAGGTGATGAAGTTCGATCCCGCCGACAGCAAATGGGCTGATCGCGACCGCTTCGTCCTCTCGGCCGGTCACGGCTCCATGCTGCTCTATTCCTCGCTCTACCTCCTCGGCTACGAGGACATGACGATCGATCAGATCAAGAATTTCCGTCAGCTCAATTCCAAGACCGCTGGCCACCCCGAATACCATTTCGCCCAGGGCATCGAGACCACCACCGGCCCGCTCGGCCAGGGTGTGGGCAATGCCGTCGGCATGGCCGTGGCCGAAGCCAAGCTGGCCGCCGAGTTCGGCGCCGATCTGGTCGATCACCACACCTGGTGCCTCGCCGGCGACGGCTGCCTGATGGAAGGCATCTCCCAGGAAGCAATTTCCCTGGCTGGTCACCTCAAGCTCAACAAGCTGACCATCATCTGGGACAATAACAACATCACCATCGACGGCGCGGTATCCAACTCGGACTCCACCGACCAGATCGCCCGCTTCAAGGCATCGGGCTGGAACACCATCGAAGTCGACGGTCACGACCAGGATGCGGTCGAAAAGGCGCTGCTCGCTGCCAAGGCATCGGATCTGCCAACGCTGGTTGCCGCCAAGACCACGATCGGTTTCGGCGCCCCCAAGAAGGCTGGTTCGGAAAAGGTGCACGGCTCGCCCCTCGGCGCCGAGGAACTGGCTGGCGCCAAGGCAGCACTCGGCATCACCTATCCCGCTTTCGAAATCCCGTCCGAGACGCTGTCGGCCTGGCGCGCTGCCGGCACCCGCAGCCAGAACGTGCGTGGCGAGTGGCAGTCCCGTCTGGCGGCTTCCGCCAAGAAGGACGAATTCGAGCGCCGCATGAATGGCACGCTCCCAGCTGGCTTTCTCGAAGCCATGGACACCTACAAGAAGAAGCTGTCCGAAGATAAGCCCAAGGTTGCTTCGCGCAAGGCCAGCCAGATGGCCCTCGAAGTCATCAACAAGGCCGTCCCCGAGACCCTGGGCGGCTCGGCCGATCTCACCGGCTCCAACCTGACCAATACGCCCGAGACCCTGCCCTTCACCGCCGAGGACCGCACGGGCCGCTACATGCGCTATGGCATCCGCGAGCATGGCATGGCCGCCGCGATGAACGGCATTGCACTGCATGGCGGCCTGATCCCCTATGGCGGCACCTTCATGGTCTTTACCGACTATGCCCGCCCGGCCATCCGCCTCTCCGCTCTGATGGGCCAGCGCGTCATCTATGTGATGACCCACGATTCCATCGGCCTGGGCGAAGACGGCCCGACCCACCAGCCGGTCGAGCATCTCTCGGCCCTGCGCGCCATTCCCAACCTTCTGGTCTTCCGCCCGGCAGACGCGGTCGAAACCGCCGAATGCTGGCAGCTGGCCATGGAGAGCGAAACCGCTCCGGCGATCCTGGCACTCTCGCGCCAGAACCTGCCGACCGTGCGCACCGAATACACCATGGAAAACAAGTCGGCCCGCGGCGCCTATACCCTGGTCGGCGATCTCGATGCGGAAGCCGTGATCTTCGCCACTGGCTCGGAAGTCGCCATCGCCATCGAAGGCATGAAGGCCCTGGCCGAAAAGGGCATCTCGGCCCGTGTCGTCTCGGTGCCGTCCATGGAACTCTTCGCCAAGCAGCCCGACGCCTACCGCGCCGAAGTGCTCGGCAAGGCCAAGGCCCGCGTTGCCATCGAAGCCGGCATCTCCATGAGCTGGGATAAGCTCCTGGGCGACAAGGGCCGCTTTGTCGGCATGAACTCGTTCGGCGCTTCCGGCCCCATCGACGACCTCTATGCGTTCTTTGGTCTTACGCCAAAAGCCATTGTTGAAGCCGTCACCGCACAGTTGTAAGAGACCCAAACTCTCCCCTGACTTCAATTTCTAGGAGCTCCCATGGCAGTTCGCGTCGCCATCAATGGTTTTGGCCGCATCGGCCGCAATGTCCTGCGCGCCATCATCGAAAGCGGCCGCACCGACATTGAAGTCGTGGCCATCAATGATCTCGGCCCGGTCGAGACCAATGCCCACCTGTTCCGCTTCGACAGCGTTCACGGCCGCTTCAAGGGCACCGTGACCGTTGATGGCGACACCATCGATGTGGGCCGCGGCCCGATCAAGGTGACCGCCGTTCGCGATCCGGCCGATCTGCCGCATGCCGAACTTGGCGTCGACATCGCGCTGGAATGCACCGGCATCTTCACGTCGCGCGACAAGGCCGCTGCCCACCTCAAGGCCGGCGCCAAGAAGGTGCTGATCTCGGCTCCCGGCGATGGCGCCGACCTCACGGTCGTCTACGGCATCAACCACGACAAGCTGACCAAGGAGCACATCGTTGTCTCCAACGCGTCGTGCACCACCAATTGCCTGGCCCCGCTCGCCTATGTGCTGAACGAGACCGTCGGCATCGAAAAGGGAATGATGACAACCATCCATTCCTATACCGGTGACCAGCCGACCCTCGACACCATGCACAAGGATCTCTATCGCGGCCGTGCGGCTGCGCTTAGCCAGATCCCGACTTCGACCGGCGCTGCCAAGGCCATCGGCCTGGTCCTGCCCGAGCTCAAGGGCAAGCTGGATGGCGTCTCGGTGCGCGTCCCGACCCCCAACGTGTCGCTGGTCGACTTCAAGTTCATCGCCAAGCGCAACACCACCGCTGACGAGATCAACGAAGCCGTGCGCAAATATGCCGATGGCTCGCTCAAGGGCATCCTCGGCTACACCATCCACCCCAATGTCTCGATCGACTTCAATGGCGACAGCCATTCCTCGACCGTCGCACTGGACCAGACCAAGGTGATGGATGGCAATTTCGTCGCCGTGCTCTCCTGGTACGACAATGAATGGGGCTTCTCCAACCGCATGGCCGACACCGCTGTCGCCCTCGGCAAGACCCTCTAGGCTTTCGACTCCACCATTTTTCAAGGGCGCCCCAACAATGGGGCGCCCTTTGTCATGCTGACAGGATCTGGCAGCATGAGCCCCTAAGCACCAGCGCAGGAGGGCCCTATGGACAAGATCAATTTCAGCCGTGCGCTCACGCATTATCAGGCCAGCAGGACGATCGAGCTGATCGACGTGCCCGCAATGACCTTCGTCATGGTGGACGGCCACGGCAATCCCAACACCGCGCCCGCCTATAGAACCGCCATCGAATGGCTCTACTCCACCAGCTATGCACTGAAATTCGCCTGCAAGGCGTCGCTCGGCAAGGACTATGTCGTGCCGCCGCTGGAGGGGTTGTGGTGGGCCGATGATCCCCATGACTTCGTCGCCCGCCGCAAGGAGAATTGGCGCTGGGCCATGATGATCATGGCGCCCGATTTCGTCACGCCAGCCATGTTTGACGCCGCCACCGCTAAGTCAGCCAGGAAATTGGGCGAGCCGCCCCCGACCTTTCGACTGGAGCGCTATGCCGAGGGCCTGAGCCTGCAGGTGTTGCATACTGGCTCCTATGATGACGAAGGGCCCGTGCTGGCACATCTGCACGATGTCGAGATGCCGACGCGACGCCTGGTCCGCAATGGCCATCATCATGAAATCTATCTGAGCGACGCCAGGCGCACCGCGCCAGAAAAGCTCAAGACCATCCTCCGCCAACCCGTCCGTCCCGCCTGACCCGCTGCTTGCCAAACACATCTGCACCAGCAATTGTCGCCGGGAAAAAGCAACGGCGACACCGAGCATGAGCCTTGATCGTTCAATCCGCTGGCGTGGTCTCGATCCCACTACGCTCGAGCATTGCCACGTCATCTCCACCGAGCGCGACACCCGCATTCGCGGCACGATCATCACGCCCGATTACGGCCTGTTCTACCGCATCAAGCTCGACGACACTGAGCGCGTCCGCACGGTAAAACTCGAACGCACCGACGGCGCCGTGCTGGAGCTGTTTTCCGATGGCGCCGGCAATTGGTCCGATGATCGCGCCGAGCCGCTTTCAGCGCTCAAGGGCTGCCTGGATATCGACATCTGGCCGACACCCCTGACCAATTCCCTGCCCCTCTGGCGCTGCCAATGGACGCCCCAGCAACCCCAGCGCTTCGCCATGGCCTGGATCGACGGCGATGCGATGACCGTCAAGCGCAGCGAGCAGATCTACACCCAGCTCGACGCCACCCACTTCCGCTTCCAGTCCGCCGATTTCGAGCGCGTGCTGGAGGTCGATGCCGACCACCTGGTCGTCGACTATCCCGGCCTGTTCACCCGCACACTCTAGCGCCGGAACGTCCATGCGCCGGCCTGCGTCTCCCCCACCGGGTCATTCCCGCGCCGGCGGGAATCCATTCTTTTCCCGCCGCTGAGCCTGCTAGGAAATATCCTGCCGGCACACGAAACCCACGCTGGTGACTTCCCCCATTCGCGCTGCTCTGCTACGCCAAGCCCTTAAAGCGCCGGGGTCGAATGGCGCAAAGTACAAAGGGCGATACCATGACGTCGGCATTCAAAACCCTCGACAGCCTCGATCTCAACGGCAAGCGCGTGCTGCTGCGGGCCGATCTCAATGTTCCTGTTGCCGATGGCAAAGTGACCGATGCCACCCGCATCGAACGGCTGGTGCCCACCATCCGCGAGATCGTCAAGCATGACGGCAAGGTGATCCTGCTCTCCCATTTCGGCCGCCCCAAGGGCAAGGTCGATCCCGAATTCTCGCTCGAGATCGTCTGCGCTTCCGTCGCCGACCTGACCGGCCATCCCGTGGGCTTCATTCCCACCGACTGGACCGATATGACCGCCGCCATAGCCGCTATCGAAGCCGCCCCCGCCGGCAGCGTCTTCGTGCTGGAAAACACCCGCTTCCACCCCGGCGAAGAAGCCAATGACGTCGAACTGGCCAAGCGCATGGCCAGCCTGGGCGACATCTATGTCAACGACGCCTTCTCGGCTGCCCACCGCGCCCATGCCTCTACCGAAGCGCTGGCGCACCTGCTGCCCGCCGCCGCCGGTCTCGCCATGGCAGCCGAGCTGGACGCGCTCGAGGCCGGCCTCGGCAAGCCCAGAAAGCCCGTAATCGCCATTGTCGGCGGCGCCAAGGTTTCCTCCAAGATCGACCTCCTGGAAAACCTCGTCGCCAAGGTCGATGCCCTCGTCATCGGCGGCGGCATGGCCAATACCTTCCTGCATGCCCAGGGCCATGGCGTCGGCAAGTCCCTCGCTGAAAAGGATTTGGCCGAGACCGCGCTGCGCATCATGGACAAGGCCATCGATAGCGGCTGCGCCATCATCCTGCCCATCGACGCTGTCGTCGCCTGGCACTTCAAGGCCGATACCCCCACGCGCCTCTATGGCGTCGACGCCATCGATCCCGACGGCATGGTCCTCGATATCGGCCCGATCTCGATCGACCGCATCAACGCCGCCATCGATGATGCCAATACCGTCATCTGGAACGGCCCGATGGGCGCTTTCGAGATGAACCCCTTCGATGCCGGCACGGTCGCGATCGCCAAGCACGTGGCCAAGCGCACCCATGACGGCAAGCTGATCTCGGTGGCCGGCGGCGGCGACACCGTCGCAGCCCTGGCCCATGCCGGGGTCAAGGACGACTTCACCTATGTCTCGACCGCGGGCGGCGCCTTCCTCGAATGGATGGAAGGCAAGCCCCTGCCCGGCGTCGAAGCGCTGAAGGCCTGATGCCGCAGCACCTGATCGCTCCGCCCATCCGGACGGAGCGATTGCTGCTGCGGGCCTATCGCCGCGACGACTTCCACCATCTGGTCGAAATCTATCAGACCGAGCGCTCCCGCTATATCGGTGGGCCGCTCGCCGAAATGCAGGTCTGGCAGGGTTTCATGAACACGATCGGCCATTGGCCGATCATGGGTTTTGGCGCCTGGGCGATCGAACTCGCCGCGACCGGCGCATGCATTGGCGAAGTCGCCATTACCCGGCCGCCCGAATTCCCCGAAACCGAACTCGGCTGGGTATTGTTTGGCGCTCACGAAGGCCATGGCTACGCGCTCGAGGCGGCCACGGCCGCCCTGAGCTTTGCCCGCGCGCTCGCCCTGCCCAGCCTGGTTTCCTATGTCGATCCCGACAATCATCGCTCCGCGCGCCTCGCCCAACGCCTTGGCGCGGTCCACGATCCCGCCGCTGCCACGCCCAATGGCGATCCCTGCCTGGTGTTTCGCTACGCTGCGGCCTGAACCGGCCGCGCCATCGCCGGACAATCCCCGCCTTTCGTCGTATAACCGGACGTCTAATCGTCCCCGCGAAAACGAAAGTCTAATATCGCGGTAGTTCCCAACTACCGAGGTCAAGCTGTGACGAAGTCGCTGAACGCTATCGCCCAGAAACTCATGGAGCCCGGCAAGGGCATTCTAGCGGCAGACGAATCCGAGGGCACCATCGGCAAGCGCTTTGCCAAGATCAACCTGCCCAACACGCTCGAACTGCGTCGCGACTATCGCGAAATGCTGTTCCGCTCGACCCCAGCCATGACCCAGTACATTTCCGGCGTCATCCTGACCGAAGAGACCCTGGAACAATCCGCTGCCGACGGCACCCCGTTCCGCGCCATGATGGCCGATGCCGACGTCATCCCCGGCATCAAGGTCGACCGCGGCGCCTTCCCGATGCCGGGCGACAATGGCGAAAAGATCACCGAGGGCCTCGATGGCCTGCGCCAGCGCCTGGCGCGTTATGCCGAACTTGGCGCCGGCTTCGCCAAGTGGCGCGCCGTCATCACCATCAATGACGTTGCCCCCACCCGCAACAATATCCGCGCCAATGCCCATGCCCTGGCCCGTTATGCCATTCTCTGCCAGGAAGCCGGCATTGTCCCCGTGGTCGAGCCCGAAGTGGTTGGCGATGGCGATCCCGGCAATCACTCGCTGGAGCGTTGCGCCGCCGTCACCGGCGATGTGCTGGAAAACACCTTCAAGGAACTGCGCCTCGCCGGCGTCGATCTCGGCGGCATGCTGCTGAAGCCGAACATGGTGCTGCCCGGCGTCAATTCCCGCGATCGCCCGAGCGTGGAAGAAGTCGCCCGCCGCACCGTGGCGGTCCTGCGCGAACATGTGCCGGCCGCCGTTCCCGGCATTGCCTTCCTTTCCGGTGGTCAGACCGATGAGGAGGCCACGGCCCACCTTTCGGCCATGAACCAGATCGCCGGCAAGCCCTGGCTGATGACCTTCTCCTATGGCCGTGCCCTGCAGAACGTCGCCTTGCGCACCTGGGCTGGCCGTCGCGAAAACTTCCCGCAGGCCCAGGCGGCCTTCGCCCACCGCGCCCACATGAACTCCCTTGCCGCCCTCGGCCAGTGGAGCGGCGACCTGGACAAGGCTGCCTGATCGCCAGCGCATTCGCTCCGAGCCTGTTGGGCGCGTCCTCTGCCGGGGGCGCGCCCTTTCCCTGTCCTGCGGCACCTCGCCAAGGCTTGTTCGCCCCCTCCACCCCAGTCCATTGCATCTGCAGGCATTTATCCCCTATGGAGGGGCGTCCCTTTTGTCGCCAAAATGGCGCGTCATAGACCCACTGCGTCAATTGTCTGGAAGCCCATGGCAGCCCAACTTTTTCTCATCACTCCCGTCGCCGCCGATCCGCAGACCTTCCCCGCCACGCTCATGGGGGTGCTCGCATCAGCGGAAGTTTCGGCCATCCTGGTGCGCCGGGGCGATCGCGATGACGCGGCCTATACCACTCTGGCACGCGCAGTGGTCAATGTCGGCCAGGGCGCCGGTTGCGCTGTCCTGGTCGAAGACGACCTGGACCTGGCCAAACGCCTCGGTGCCGATGGCGTCCATGTCACCGCCGGTCCCGCGGCGGTCGCGGAAGCCGCCGCCGCCCTCAAGCCCGCCATGATTGTCGGCGCCGGAGGCCTCGCCTCGCGCCATGACGCCATGACGATTGGTGAAATGGACGTCGATTACGTCTTCTTCGGCCCGCTTGATGGCACGGCCGACACCGAGGCTGCGGATCTGGCAGCCTGGTGGGCCGAAACCTTCGAAGTGCCCGCCGTGTTCAGCGATCCCGCCGCCACGCCCGAGACGGTCGATAGCCAGGGTGCCGAATTCCTCGCGCTCTCCACCAGCATCTGGGCGGCCGCTACCCCCGGCCCGGCGCTGGCTGCCATCGCTGCGGCGCTGGAGTAAACCCGATGTCCCGTCTGCTCACGGCGCTGGCCGTATCCCTGCTGCTTGCCACCAGCGCCATGGCGCAGGACGGGCAGGATGCCGCCAACCCGGCCGAGGCTATCAGCAATGAGATTTTCGGCGGCCCCCGCGTCGCCGCCGATGCGGCTTTCGGCGCCTTCCAGCGCGGCTATTTCCTGACCGCGCTCGAACTGGCCTTGCCGCGCGCCGAAAAAGGCGATGCCGCCGCCCAGACCCTGATTGCCGAAATCTATGCCAAAGGCCTTGGCGTGGCGCAGAATGAACAGCGCGCCGCCGGCTGGTATCAACTGGCGTCCAACAATGGCGACGTGCTCGCCACCTTCGAACTGGCCCTGCTCTATCAGGAAGGCGCCGGCGTCCCCCGCAACCGCGCCCGTGCCGCCGAACTGTTCAAGAAAGCCGCCGATGGCGGCTATGTGCCGGCCAAGTACAATCTGGCGCTGCTGCATGTCGAAGGCATCTATGCCGATCCCAGCCTCGTCACCGCCGCGACCTTGATGAAGGAAGCCGCCGATGCCGAACTGCCCGAAGCCCAGTATGACTATGGCGTCATGCTGCTCGAGGGCGCCGGCGTCGCGCCCAATCCGGTCGAGGGGGCCCGCTATATTGGCCTCGCCGCCGAGCAGGACCTGATCGCCGCCCAGATCGACTATGCCACCCTGCTCTATATGGGCCAGGGCATCGAAAAGGACGTCACCGAGGCCGCTCGCTGGTATGCCCGCGCGGCCGAAGGCGGCAATGCCGTCGCCCAGAACCGCTATGCCAAGCTGGTTGCGTCGGGCGAAGGCGTTACCCTCGATCTGCAGGAGGCCGCCATGTGGCGTGCCCTGGCCCGTCGCCAGGGCCTGAGCGATCCCGCCCTGGATCGCCTGCTGGTGTCGATCCTGCCGGCCGATCTCGCCAAGGCCGAGGAACGCGCGCGATTCTGGCCATCGACCCCGCCGGTTCCGGTCGATCCCGATGCGCCCGCCACGGTGCCCGAAGCCGTGTCGGAGACGGTTCTGCCGGCTCCCACCGATGCGGCGGAAGCGCCCGAGGCGGCCGTCATTGCACCGACGCAGTCCAATTCCATCGCGCCGATCCCGGCGACGCGCTCTACCCCGCCCAAGCAAGACCCTTGAACCGCGCCCCATTCTGGGGCAATAAGCGCCCCACGCTCCCAGAACCACCTTTTGTCCAGTCGCGGCGGCGCGATTGTCCAATGCCGATGGTTCTGCTCCCCCAGCTCACCTGAAAACACAGAGACCATGGCCAAAATCAACGGCAACGAAATCCGCCCCGGCTTCGTCATCAATCACCAGGACCGTCTCTGGGTCGCGGTGAAGGTCGATCACGTCAAGCCCGGCAAGGGCGGCGCCTATGCCCAGGTCGAGCTCAAGGCCATCCTGGGCGGCACCAAGCTCAACGAGCGTTTCCGCTCTGCCGAAACCGTCGAGCAGGTCGATCTCGAATTCCGCGATTTCACCTATCTCTATGAGCAGGGCGATAGCCTGGTGTTCATGGATCAGGACAATTACGAGCAGGTCGAACTGGCCAAGGATTTTGTCGGCGAGCGCGCCGCCTTCCTGCAGGACGGCATGAAAATCACCCTCGAAATGCACGAAGACACCCCGTTGGGCATCAAGTTCCCGGCCAATGTCGTGCTCGAAGTCAAGGAAGTTGATCCCGTGCAGAAGGGCCAGAGCGTCTCCAGCCAGTTCAAGCCGGCAATCCTGGCCAATGGCCTGCGCGTCATGGTGCCGCCCTTCATTGCCGTCGGCGAGCGCATTCTCGTCGACACCACCGAAGCCACCTATATGCGCCGGGCCGACTGACCATGGCACGCTCAGCAATCCTCAACGTCATGGTTCAGGCCGCTTTCAAGGCAGGCAAGTCGCTCACCAAGGATTTCGGTGAAGTCGAAAGCCTGCAGGTCTCGCGCAAAGGCCCGGCCGATTTCGTCTCCAAGGCCGATCTGCGCGCCGAGCAGATCGTCTATAGCGAGCTGCTCAAGGCCCGCCCCACCTATGCCTTCCTGATGGAAGAAGGCGGCGAAGTCGCCGGCACCGATGGTCAGCACCGCTGGATCATCGACCCGCTCGATGGCACCACCAATTTCCTGCATTCGATCCCGTTATTTGCGGTCGCCATTGCGCTCGAGCGCGCCAATGAGATCGTCGCCTCGGTGATCTACAATCCGATCCTTGACGAACTCTATACCTGCGAAAAGGGTGGCGGCACCTGGCTCAATGACCGCAAGCGCCTGCGCGTTGCCGGTCGCAAGCACCTTGCCGATGCTGTGATCGCCACCGGCATCAAGACCCAGGGCACCGCCAATGACACCCTGCAGCTGCGCCAGCTGGCCCATATCAATCCAGCCGTTGCCGGCATCCGCCGCTCCGGCTCGATCTCCCTGGACATGGCCTGGCTGGCCTCGGGCCGCTACGACGCGGTCTGGGAAGCCGGGCTTGCCCCTTGGGACGTGGCCCCGGGCATGCTGATGGTCAAGGAAGCCGGTGGTTTCGTCTCCGACTATGCTGGCACCAATGGCTCGGTCTGGAACGGCCAGGTCGTCGCCGGCAATGAGAGCCTGCAAAGCGCCCTGCTCAAGGAAATCCGCTCGGTCCAGTAAGACCCCGCGCTTAAAATCAAAAAGGCCCCGTTTCGGGGCCTTTTTCTTGTCAGCCACGCGAGTGCTGTCGCCGGTGATAAAGCAGTGCCGCCCGCAGGCAAATGCCCAGCGGCACCGCCGGCAGCGGCCCATCCGCCCGCACGATCAGCGCGCGATTCCCCTCAAACTCAAACACATCGCCGAACTGCTCCCGATAGAAATCGACCAGGCTCGTCCGGCAATTGACGAACACAGCCGCCGCCCCCGGCGCCATCTTGGACACCCCCAGCCGGATGGTCGTACCGCTGCCGCTCGCCGCGGTGAGATAAGCCGGCTCCCCCCATTTGAGCGTTTCGCTCAGGGCTCCAACGCCCTCGGTCTCTGCGGCCACCGCAAATATCAGCGCCCGCACCGCCAGCAAGCGGGCCTGCACGGCTGGGGGATGGCGCGCCAGGGCAGCGGCGATCTCGGCTGGCAGGTCCGGCACGCTCACTGCCTTTCCCGCAGCGGCAGGTGAATATCGGTCCGCAATTCCGCCTGCGGCGTATCTCGCGGATCGTTGAGATAGGCCTCAAAGATCGGCGCATCGTCTGGCTCATAGCCCGAATTGGGCAGCCACACGCCGAGGAACCAGCGATAGGCCCCGCGCATCGCCGCATAGGGACCGGTATAGCGCAGGCGCGCATAGGTGCCGCCGCGCAGCACGCTCTCCACCATTGGGGCGTCGATAACCACCGCGTCGGCCACCGGCAGGCAGGCCCGCGATCGCAGCGCCGCCTCATCGCCCAGGTCGGGATCATCGAAGAACACTCCGATCATCGCCGGATTGACGGGCACCGCGTTGCGCGCCGCCAGCGCACCAAACAGCTTCCCCATCGCCCGGTCGATTTCCATATATGACCCTTGATGGTCGATCCCGGCGCAGCGCCGCGCCGGCAGGGTCATGATATCCACTGGAAACCCACTGGCATCCCCAGCCGCTCCGGCCGCCTGGAACGCCACATGTGCCCCTGTCGACCGATAGGCCGCCGGCGTGCTGCCAAAGGCCTCCTTGAAGGCCCGACCGAAACTGTCGCTGGACCCATAGCCGGCCCGCCCCGCTACCGTGGCAATATCCAGTTCGCTATTGGCCAGCCGATCGGCCGCCCGCTGCAGCCGCAATCGCCTGATGCTCGCTGCGATGGTTTCCCCCCGCATGGCCGCATAGATCCGGCTCCAGTGATAGGGCGACAGGCACGCCACCTCGGCCAGCCGGTCGAAGGAAATCTCGTCTTCCAGATGGGCATAGACATGCTCCATCACCCGGTCGAGACGATCACTGTAGCGATCGTGGGATAAGTGTGTGGTCATCGGCAAACTCCCTGCTGTCAGGCTACCCTGGCACGCCCCCGGCCGACAAATCCTGCGGAACTGGGTCCGCAATCAGCGCACGCGGCGCACCGCGAAGCCATCGGTCGCGCCATCTCACCGCGCGATACAGCCTTTTTGCGTCTGCGCGCCGCTGGGCGGCCGCCACGTTAACCTTTGTGATTGTCATGCCAATCGGCTCTGACTAGTCTTGCCCGGTGATTTGGCCCGCGCGCGGGGGACTAAGGTAAGGCAACGATGACGCAAGGCTACGATCCCTACCATCTCGCCAGTCCAACGGTTTACCTCATCAAGATCGTCATCTTCCTGATCCTGGTGGCCTTGGTGGGCGCGATTCTGGCCTCCACCATCGTCACCTTCTTCTGGGCGAGCCCGTTCATCAATTCGATGATCTTCTTCACCCTGGGCGTCGGCATCTTCCTCAGCTTCCGCCAGATCATCCGGCTGTTCCCCGAGGTCAAATGGGTCAATTCCCTGCAGGACGGCAATGTTGCCAATGTCCGCAATCCCATTCTGCTCGCCCCCGTCGCCGGCATTCTGCGCGAGCGGATCGGCGAGGCGATCATCACCCCGTCCTCGATGCGCTCCATCCTCGACAGCGTCGGCAACCGGCTCGACGAGGCTAAGGATACCTCACGCTACCTGACGGGCCTCCTGGTCTTCCTCGGCCTGCTCGGCACCTTTTACGGCCTGCTCGAAACGGTGACCTCCGTCGCCGGCGTCATCAATGCGCTCGACGTCACCTCGGGCGATACCACGACGTTGTTTTCCAACCTCAAGGAAGGCCTTGTGGCCCCGCTGGGCGGCATGGGCACCGCCTTCTCGTCCTCGCTGTTCGGCCTCTCCGGCTCGCTCGTGCTGGGCTTTCTCGATCTGCAGACCAGCCAGGCGCAGAATGCCTTCTATACCGATCTCGAGGACTGGATGACCTCGATGACCGAGCTCGACCACCCGGTCACCGCCATGCAGGCCAATTCCATGGGCATGCAGGGCGCCGACATGCAGGCCATGATCGACCGCCTCGGCAATACCATGCAGAACCAGAGTTCCTCCCAGAACGCCATTCGCGCCATGGCCGAGCTGGCCCGCGGCATCGATGGCCTGGTCAAGCATATCCGCACCGAGCAGGACGATTTGCGCCGGCACATCGTCGAGCAGGGCGAGACCAACAAGAAGCTGCGCGACCTGATCGAGGCCATGCTGACCGAAGTCGACAACGAGCGGCGGAACTAGTCGATGCCGGGCGCCCGCTCCCGCCGCCGGATCGAGACCAATTACTGGCCCGGCTTTGTCGACGCCCTGTCGAGCCTGCTGCTCGTCATCATCTTCATGCTCAGCCTGTTCATGCTGACGCAATTCTTCCTCGGCCAGGAAATCCAGGGCAAGGACACCGCCCTGTCACGCCTCAATAGCCAGATTGCCGAGCTGACCGACCTGCTGCAACTGGAGCGCGCCAATTCCAGCGATCTGGAATCCACCATCGCCAATCTGACCGCAACCCTGTCCAGCGCCGAAGCCGCCAATGCCAGCCTCACCGGGCAACTGGCGGGCATCGGCTCGGGCATTGCCGGCAAGGACGAAACCATTGCCGGCCTCAGCAACGACTTGTTGGCTGCCCAGGAACTCTCCGACGAAGCCAACGCCCAGGTCGCGCTGCTCAATCAGCAATTGGCTGCCCTGCGCACGCAGATCGGGGCGCTGGAAAATGCCCTCGAAGCCTCCGAGAGCCGCGACAGCGAATCGCGTACCCAGATCGCCGATCTCGGCCGCCGCCTCAACCTGGCTCTGGCCCAACGCGTGCAGGATCTGTCGCGCTATCGCTCCGACTTCTTCGGCCGCCTGCGCGAAATCCTCGAGGGCCGCGCCGATGTCCGCGTCGTCGGCGACCGCTTCGTCTTCCAGTCCGAAGTGCTGTTTGATCCCGGCCAGGCCATTGTCTCGCCCGAAGGCACGCCCGATCTCGACGCGCTGGCCGAGGCCATCCTGCAGCTCGAAACCGAAATTCCCGAGGATATCAACTGGGTGCTGCGCATCGATGGGCACACCGACAAGCGCCCGATTTCCAACGCCCAGTTCCCCTCCAACTGGGAACTCTCGGCCTCGCGCGCCATTTCGGTCGCCAAATATCTGGTCTCGCGCGGCGTCTCCCCCAACCGGCTGATCGCCGCCGGCTTCGGCGAATTTACCCCCCTCGACCCCGGCGACACCGAAGAAGCCTTCCGCCGCAACCGCCGCATCGAATTCAAGCTGACCGAGGGCTAGCCAACCCACCGCGTCATTCCCACGCCGGCGGGAATCCATTCTTGGGACAAACGCATGAGCAGCAACGGCCGCTTCTTCGTTTACATTCTCGCCAGCGGCAAGAACGGCACGCTCTACACCGGCGTCACCGGCAATCTCATCGGTCGCGCTTACACCCATCGCAACGACCTGCTGGACAGCTTCACCCACCGCTACTCGGTGCATGACCTCGTCTATTTCGAACAGTTCGAAGATCCGATCAGCGCCATCACGCGCGAAAAACGTATCAAGAAGTGGAACCGGGACTGGAAGGTTCGATTGATCGAAGAGTCCAACCCGCAATGGCTGGACCGCTTTCACGACATCGCCGGTTGGCTGGACTGAATAAAAGCAGAATGGATTCCCGCCTGCGCGGGAATGACTCGGTGGGGGAACGACCTGGTGTTTTTCACGGAGTCATTCCCCCGCAGGCGGCAATCGCCGTCTCAGCGCCGCAGGGACCCCGCCCTACGCGACTTCATCGATCCGGAACTGCAGCTTGGCCAGTTCGGCATAACGCCCGCCCTTGGCCACCAATTGGTCATGCGTGCCCTGGTCGATAATCTGGCCGCTATCCATGACCAGGATCGTATCGGCGTCCCGGATGGTCGCCAGCCGATGCGCGATCACCAGCGTCGTGCGCCCCTGCATCAGATGCTCCAGCGCGATCTGCACCAGCCGCTCGCTCTGCGCATCCAGCGCGCTCGTCGCCTCGTCCAGCAGCAGGATCGGCGCATTCTTGAGGATCGCCCGGGCAATCGCCAGGCGCTGCTTCTGGCCGCCCGAGAGCATCACGCCGCGTTCGCCCACCATGGCGCCATAGCCATCGGGCAGGTCCATGACGAAATCATGCACCAGTGCCGCCCGCGCCGCAGCCTCGACTTCGGCATCGCTCGCATCGGGTTTGCCGAAGCGGATATTCTGCGCCACCGTGCCGGCGAAAATCGTCGGCTCCTGCTCGACATAGGCAAAACGCTGCCGCAATTCGAGCGGACTGACCTCGCGCACATCCAGCCCATCGACCTTGATCGCGCCGCTGGTGACATCATAGAACCGCTGCAGCAGCGACAGCACGGTCGACTTGCCCGAGCCCGAAGCGCCAACCAGCGCCACGGTCTTGCCGGCCCCCACCATGAAGCTCATATTGCGCAGCACCGGCTCTTCGCCATTGGCCTGATAGGAGAACGTCACGTCCTCGAACGCCACGGTCCCCAGCGGCGGCACCGGCATCGGCTTGGGATGGGCCGCCACCTTGATCTGCGGTTCGGTATCGAGAATTTCGATCAGCCGCTCGGTCGCGCCGACCACGGTCTGCAGCGTGCCCAGCACTTCGCTGACATTGGTCAGCGCGCTTGCCGCCATCAGGGCATAGATCATGAACTGGGCCAGCTGGCCGGCCGTCACAGCGCCGTCGAACACCGAGCGGGCGCCCCACCAGACCAGGAACACGATTGCCGCCGTGCCCAGGAACATCACCAGCGCCACCAGCGCCGAGCGGGCGAACAGGCGCTTCACTTCGGCCGCATAGCTGGCCTCGCTGCGCTGCTCATAGATATCGGCCTGCGCCGCTTCCTGGGTGAACGCCTTGACCGTGCGGGTCGCGCCCAGCAATTCCGTCGACATCGCCGACAGATCGGCCAGCGCGTCCTGGGTCCGGCGCGACATGCCGCGCAGCCGCCGCGAAAACGCCAGCACCGGGAAAATGATCGCCGGCACCGCAATCACCACCGCCAGCGTCAGCATGGGGCTGGTCAGCACCATCATGATCAGGGCGCCGACAATGGTGACCAGCGAGCGCAGCGCCAGCGAGGCGCTCGAGCCCACCGCACCACGGATCACCGCGGTATCGCCATTGAGGCGGCTGGTCAGTTCGCCGACGCGGTGCGTATCGAAATACCGCGCATCCAGGCTGAGCAATTGCACGAAGACGGCATGGCGCAAATCCGCCACCACGCGCTCGCCGATTACCGAGATGAAGTAGAATCGGGCGCCACTGCCCACCGCCATCACTGCGGCGATGATCATGATCAGCCAGCCATAGCGGGTAATGTTATCGAGGTTCTGCGCCACGAACCCCTGGTCGACCACGCCCCCCAGCAATGCCGGAATAGCCAGCGATGCGCCGGTCGAAACCAGCATGAACACCACGGTCAGCGCCAATCGGACCGGATAGCGCAGCACGAACGGCAGCAATCGCCGCAATGGGCTCAGCTGTGGCCGGCCTGCGTCCCCGCTGGGGATGATGTTTTCGGGATTGGTCTCGACTGCGACGGCTTGGTCTGTCATGGCTTGGTAATGCCATCCTGATGGATGCGGCCTGCGCAAAGGCCGGGCCATGGTTGTGGCCCGATACATATGCACTGCCACTTGTTGCCGCAACCGCTTTGTCCGGGACAAAATAGCCGGTCACGCGCCCTTGCGGTTTGGGCGCGCATTGGGTAATAAGCGCCCCAACACCAGTTTCCATGCTCTCCGGGCGCCCTGTCGCCCGTTTGATTTGAGGCCTGACGATGAAGAACGATATCCATCCGGACTACCACCTGATCAATGTGGTCATGACCGACGGCACCAAGTACCAGACCAAGTCGACTTACGGCAAGGAAGGCGACACCCTTCAGCTGGACATCGATTCCAAGACTCACCCGGCATGGACCGGCGGCACGGGCCAGCTGCTCGATCGCGGTGGCCGTGTTTCGCGCTTCAAGGAGCGCTTCAAGGGCCTCGGCATCTAAGCCAGTCCGCTTCAGTTTCGAAAAGCCCGGCCTCTGTGCCGGGCTTTTTGTTGCCCTGCCCCAGAGGACCGCCAATGCGCTATGGGCTGTTTGTCGCCGCCGCTGCTTTTGAGATTGCTGGCTGCTATCTGGTCTGGCAGGCGCTGCGCACCCATCAGGTCTGGCTCTGGCTGCCCGCCATTATCGCCCTTGGCGCCTTCGCCTGGCTCTTGACCCTGACCGGTACCGACTGCGCCGGCCGCGCCTTTGCCGCCTATGGTGGCATTTATGTCGCCGCCTCGGTGCTGTTCATGCTCGGCGTGGAGCGCATCCGCCCCGATCTCTGGGATCTGCTGGGCGCCGCCATCTGCCTGGCCGGCGCCGCAATTATCTTCTTCGGCCCGCGCAGTGCCTAGGCCCACGTGAACGCGCTGACATTCATCATCAGGGCCGGCCGAAGGCAGCCTTGAGCCGCGACAGCTGGTCGGCAATGCCATTGGCCACGCCGGCATCGCGCTCCGGCAGCTTGCCGCGCTCCAGCGTATCGAACTGCATCACCCGGTCGAACAGGCGGTCGCCCTTGTCGATGTAGCCGCGCAGCATGTCCGGCAGGTGTTCATAACCCGGCCCGCCGCGCTCCGATGGCGTTGCCGAGAATTTGACCTTCTCTTTTTCCGAGCGGGCATTTTCCGGCGTGATCTCGCCCTCATTGACCGCCCGCTGCAGCAGGAGCCAGGAGGCCAGTTGCATCAGCCGCGTCGTCAGGCGCATGGATTCGGTGGCGTAGAGAAACGAGGCCTCGCGCGGCAGCAGGCGGCTATCGGCGCGCCCGTCGCCATCGAGATAGGATGCGACCTCTTCGATCAGCGTCATGCCTTCGCGGTAGAGCATGTCGAAACCGCCCGATGCCACGATCCGCGGCCCGATCGAAATCGCCTGCCCTGTTTCACCGGTTTCGGCCACGACGCCTCCAATTATCTTGCACGTGTCAGTCTAGGCGCGTTCGTCCCGCGCGTCACCCATGGCCCGATAACAACCTGAAAACATCTTTAAGATCAGCCATCTAGGGCGCAAGTTGCCATTCCTGAAGACAAAAAAAGAGCCGTATAAACGGCTCTCGAAGTTAACAGGGAGGCGTCAAACAGAGGGAGAAACCACTCTGCAAAATCCAGAAAACTCTGAATAACCAGACCTTACCGCCCAAACCCTAATTGCATATTAACAGGAGGCACTTTCTTAACCCTGCCGAAGCTTTGCGCGCCGGCGTGTCTTTCCTGCCTCAGATTTTGAACAGCGCATCGGCCACGTTGCGGGTCTGCTTGCGCGCCTCGATCGCGCTGCGCAGCCGGACGATTTCCCGCTCCAGCATGGCAATCCGCTCTTCCAGTTCCTCGACCGACATCGCATCGAGCATCATGCCGACTTCATGGCCCTTGGGCTTGCCGATCTCGTCGTCGTCCATTGCAGCCTCCTTGCTCAGTCCAATAGTCTAGCGCGCGACCCTTGCAGAGCAAAGTCGCTTGCGCCAGCATGGTTGCATGAACATCCCCCTGCACATGACCGCCGTCGCCATTACTACCCCCGGTGGCCCCGAATCCCTGGAACCCCGGACCGAACTGGTGCCGGACTGGGGTCCGGGCGACGTGCTGATCCGCGTGGCCGCAGCCGGCGTCAATGGACCCGATCTGGCACAACGCCGCGGCCATTATGCGCCCCCGCCCGGCGCCTCGCCTCTCCCCGGCCTGGAAGTCTCGGGCGAGATCGTCGCCCTGGGCGATGCCACCACCGGCCTGGCCATTGGCGATCAGGTCATGGCGCTGACCAATGGCGGCGGCTATGCCGAATACGTTGCCGTGCCCTTTGGCCAGGTACTGCCCATTCCTGCCGGCTGGACCCTGCCCGAAGCCGCCGCCCTGCCCGAAACCTGGTTCACGGTCACGCAAACCCTCGTCATGCGCGCCGGGCTGGAACGCGGCATGACCGTCCTCGTGCATGGCGCATCCGGCGGCATAGGTGGCGCCGCCATCCAGATATCAACCATTCTGGGCGCCAGCGCCATCGGCGTCGTCTCCAACGCCACCAAGGCCCATTACGCCACGCGCCTGGGCGCCATCGCCACCATCGAGCGCACCAGCCAGGATATTCTGGCCACCGTCCTGGCGCTGACCGATGGTCGCGGCGTCGATCGCGTCCTCGATATCATCGGCGGGACCATGACCGAGACCAACATCAAGGCCTCGGCCATTGGCGGTCACATCGTCCAGGTCTCGACCCTGGAAGGCCCCAGCGCCAATGTCTCGCTGCGCATGATGATGGCCAGGCAATTGACCCTCTCCGGATCGACCCTGCGTCCCCAGACACCAGCCACCAAGGCGGCCATTGCCACCCGCATCCGCACCGATCTCATGCCGGCCCTCGCCGACGCGAACTTCGTCCGCCCCGGCACCACCCTCTTCCCCCTCGCCGATGCCGCCGCGGCCCATCGGGCCATGGAAACGCGCAGCCATACCGGCAAGATCGTGCTGGTCACCCCGTTCGGTGCCGCACGTTAGCGTTACAAATCCATTGCGGTTTGACCATCAAACCCATATATTGGGGGCTGTTCCCCCTCAGCATGAAGCAAAGAGGCGGAGCGGTCCGGAGGAAAACCGGCCGCGCCTGCAGGAGAGATTTACCATGACCCAGCCCCTGTTGATGCCCAAGGCGACCGCTGTTTGGCTCGTCGACAACACTGCGCTGTCATTCGAGCAGATCGCCGCCTTCTGCACGCTTCACCCGCTTGAAGTTCAGGGCATTGCCGATGGCGACGTCGCTGGCGGCATCATGGGTGTGAACCCCATCCAGAACGGCCAGCTCACCCGCGAGGAGATCGAGAAGGCCGAAGCCGATCCCAATTATCGCCTCAAGCTCTCCGACCCCAAGGTTCGCGTTGCTGCCGCCAAGCGCAAGGGCCCGCGCTATACCCCGATTTCGCGCCGCAACGAGCGCCCCAATGCCATCAAGTGGCTGGTGCGCAATCATCCAGAGCTCAAGGACGCCCAGATCATGCGTCTGGTCGGCACCACCAAATCGACCATCGATTCGGTCCGCGAAAGCACCCACTGGAACGCCGCCAACCTGACCGCCATGGACCCGGTGACGCTGGGCCTGTGCAGCCAGATCGATCTCGACCTTGAGGTCAAGCGCGCTTCCAAGGGCTCCGTTGGCCCGGACGAGGCCGAAGAAGGCACGACCCTGATGACCGCCGAAGAAGCCATGGCCCGCGCCGGTGGCCGGGCGCATGCCGATGCGGACGTGGCCGATTTCGGCGACGATTCCCATGGTCACCACCGCCCCGAACAGCCTGACGAGTTCGACGCCGACTCGGTGTTCGCCAAGCTGAAGTCGATCAAGAGCGACACCGACAACTAAGCGGCCACCAACCAGACACGGCCAGTAGGGGAAGAATTGGAAGACAACCTCCTGCTGGCCATTTTCGTACTTCTTGCCGCCAGCATTGCGCTGGTCCCGCTGTTCAAGGCTGCGGGCCTGGGCACCGTCCTTGGCTATCTCGCCGCAGGCGTTCTGATCGGGCCCTATGGCCTGCGCCTGGTGTCCGACACCGAAGTCATCCGCCACGTCTCCGAATTCGGCATCGTCATGATGCTGTTTCTCATCGGGCTGGATCTGCAACCCTCCGAAATCTGGCGCATGCGCCACAAGGTGCTGGGCCTGGGCGTCACCCAGGTGGTGGTCACCACTGCCCTGATCGCGGCGGTGCTGCACTTCACCGGCCTGTCCTGGAACAATGCCATCATTATCGGCATGGCCCTCGCCATGTCCTCGACGGCCATTGCCATGCAGGTGATCGAGCAGCGCAACATTACCCGCACCGATACCGGCCGCGCCGGCCTTGCCATCCTGCTGGTGCAGGATGTGGCGGTCATTCCCATCCTCGCCGCCATCCCGATTCTGGCCACCATCGGCTCCTCGGCCCGGCTCGACGCCGAGTTGAGCCAGGCCGTTTCGGCGCTGGACAATCCCACCGATTGGCTGACGCCACTGATCGTGCTCGGCGTCTTCGCTGGCGCGCTGGCCGGCGGTCGCTATCTGGTTCGCCCGCTGCTCGACTATGTCGCCCGCACCGGCCTGCGCGAGGCCTTCACCGCCGTTGGTCTTGCCATCGTCGTCGGTGCGGCACTCCTGACCCAGTTCATCGGCCTTTCCCCGGCCCTTGGCGCCTTTATCGGCGGCGTCCTGCTCGCCGATAGCGAGTACCGCCACGAGCTGCACAGCAATCTCGAGCCGTTCAAGGGCCTGCTGCTCGGGCTGTTCTTCATCTCCGTTGGCATGTCGATTGCCTTTTCGGTGCTGTTCTCGCAACCAGCCGAGCTGCTGGCGCTGGTTATTGGCCTGGTTACCCTCAAGATCATCGTCCTGATGGCGCTCAGCGCGTTTTTCCGCATGCACCTGGCCGACCGCCTGTTGCTGGCGATCCTGCTGAGTCAGGCCGGCGAGTTCGCTTTCGTGGTGCTGCAATTTGCCCGCTCCGCCGGGGCGCTGCAGGGCCCCGAATTCGACGTGCTGAGCGTCGGCGTTGCCCTCTCCATGGCCACGACACCCCTGCTGATCTTCGCATTCGACAAGCTGGTGGCGCCGCGCCTCGATGCCCGGCGCCAGCCGGCGCCCTCCGAACCCATCCATACCCGCCAGAAGATCGTCGTTCTCGGCTATGGCCGCTTCGGCCAGATCATCACCCGTATGCTGCGCGCCCAGGGTTTCCAGATGACCCTGATCGACGACGACCCCGCCCAGATCGATCTGGTGCGACGCTTCGGGGTCAAGGTCTATTACGGCGATGGCTCCCGCATCGAGATGCTGCATGCCGCGGGGATCGCCCAGGCCCAGCTGGTGGTGATCGCCGTGGGCGGCAGCGAACGCATCCTGACCATTGCCCGCCACCTGCGCCGCCATTTCCCCCACGTCGCCATTGCCGCGCGCGCCGTTGACCGCGGCCATGCCCATGAACTGATGGCCTTGGGCGTCGATACTTTCGAGCGCGAGACCTTCCTCTCGGCCATCCGCCTCGGCACCAAGGCGCTGACCAAGCTGGGCTATGACGAAGAGCATGCCATCGCCCTCGGCAAGGCGTTCGAGGCCCATGACAATCAGCTGCTGCACGAGTCCTTCGCCGTCCGCGGCGACGAAGACGCCTATGTCGGGATGGTGCGCCAGTCCATGGCCCTGCTCGATGAAGCCATGACCTCCGACATCGAGACCCCGCCCCACCTGCCGGTTGACAAGCCGCCCGCGCCGCGCTCGGATTGACCCTATTGCCACCGGCCCTGCGCCGGCCCGCCTGCCCCTGTCATTCGGACTCTCAGCCTTATGTTTGATCCCTATTTTGTCACGGTCGCCGTGATCGCGGTGCTGATCGTCGGCCTGTCCAAGGCTGGCCTTCTGGGCAGTCTGGGCGTCGTCGGCGTACCGCTGCTGGCTTTGGTCATGCCGGCCCGCGACGCCGCCGGCATGATGCTGCCCGTGCTGCTCGCCATGGATGCCTTTGCCGTCTACGCCTATCGCAAGGAGGTCAGCTGGGACATTCTGCGGATCATGCTGCCCGGAGCGGCCATCGGCACGCTGATCGGCTGGGCGCTCTGGGCCTTTGTATCCGATGCCATGGTGCTGCTCTTCGTCGGCATCATCACCCTGCTTTTCGTGCTCGATGCCATCCTGCCGCTGCGCAAGCGCCTTGAAGGCCTGCCGCCCTCAAGGCCCTGGGGCCGGTTCTGGGGCGCCTTTGCCGGCTTCACCAGCTTTGTCAGCCATACCGGTGGCCCACCCTTCCAGATCTACGTGCTGCCCCAGCGTTTACCCCCCGCGCTCTATGCCGGTACCGCGGCCTTCTTCTTTGCCATCGTCAACACCGCCAAGCTGATCCCCTATTTCTTCCTCGGCCAGCTCTCGGCCCACAATCTGGCATTGTCGGCCGCGCTGGTTCCGGTCGGCATTGGCGGGGTCCTGCTCGGCATCTTCCTGGTCCGCCGTATCTCCGCCAAATATTTCTACCGCATCGCCTATTGGCTGGTGTTCTTCCTCGCCCTCAAACTCATCTGGGACGGCGCCCGCGGCGTCTTTGGCCTCTAGCCCACGAGCCCCCTCGCCCCCCACGGAACGTCATCCCGGCGAAAGCCGGGATCCAGTTTTCTGCCTTCACCCCGTGTCCGACCGCCACCGCAGCCTCAGCACCCGCCTTTCTCACCCCGGCAGGCGCATCGCGTCCCCACCGGCAATAAAAAAGGCCCCGGCAAATGCCGTGGCCTCTTCCCTTTCCGGGAAATTCTTGCCGCTTTTCTTGTTACGCCGAAGCGCCGCCATATCGAACGAGTTCGTCCTTGATTTCGAGCTTTTTGCGCTTGAGCGCGCTCACCGTAAGGTCGTCGTATCGGGTGCTTTGCAGCGCGGACTGGATTTGACGATCCAATTCCTGATGGCGCCGTTCAAGCGCCGCGATGTGGCCTTCAGTCGTCATGACAACTCCTTTAACCTTCGTGGACAGGAGCATCGTCACAAATATTTCATGCGTTGTCGACACTGTTGCACGCTGTCGTGAAAATCTGGTGCAAATGGCCCGGTGATCGGCTAACCAAGTGTGACGATCTGGCTTGGCGGGACACCTGAACGCATGCTGCCGTTGACCAAAGAACAAGAAGCTGGCCTGGGTCTGGAACTGGCAACAAAACGCCAGGAACACGCCGATCTCGACGCCGCAATCCACACGCTGACCAGCTCCCGGGTGGCCGACCAGATGCTCATCCAGCGGCTCAAGAAGCGCAAGCTCACGCTCAAGGACCGCATCGTCCAGCTCGAGACGATTCTGATCCCCGACATCATCGCCTGAGCCTTTCGCCGGCTTGAGTTGTGGCGACAATTGGGCTAATTGCGCGCTTTGCGGAGAGACGAGGGAATCGCCGCCATGCTCAAGCCAGTCGTCGCCATTGTCATGGGTAGCCAGTCGGACTGGCCCACCATGCGCCTCGCCGCCGAGACGCTCGAAACGCTCGAAATCGAGTATGAAGCGCGGATTGTCTCCGCCCATCGCACCCCCGAGCGCATGGTGGACTTTGCCACCAATGCCCGAGCCGAGGGCTTTCAGATCATCATTGCCGGGGCTGGCGGTGCCGCCCACCTGCCAGGCATGATCGCCGCCATGACCCCGCTGCCGGTCTTTGGCGTGCCGGTCCGGTCCAAGGCGCTCAGCGGCCAGGATAGCCTGCTCTCCATCGTGCAGATGCCCGGCGGCATTCCTGTCGGCACCCTGGCCATTGGCGAGCCCGGCGCCATCAATGCCGCCCTGCTCGCCGCCGCCGTGCTGGCGCTCAACGACGATGACCTGGCCGATCGGCTCGATGCCTATCGCGCCCAGCAGACCGCCTCCGTCCCCATGTTCCCGACCGATACCGAGTAGCGCGTGCCCCACGATATTTCTCCGCTGCCTCCGGGCACCATGATCGGCATTCTGGGCGGCGGTCAGCTTGGCCGCATGCTGGCGCTTGCTGCTGCCAGGCTTGGCATGCGCAGCCACATCTATTGCCCCGATCCCGACAGCCCCGCCTTCGAGGTCACCCCGCACAAGACCGTCGCCGCCTATGACGACGAGGCAGCGCTCGCCGCCTTTGCCGATGCTGTCGATGTCATCACCTATGAGTTCGAGAACGTCCCGGCCGCCACCGCCGAGTTTCTCGCCGCCCGCAAGCCGCTGCGCCCCGGCGCCAATGCCCTGGCCATCTCGCAGGACCGGCTGGCCGAGAAGGCCTTCCTCGCCGCCAAGAACATTCCCGTCGCGCCCTATCGGGCCGTAACCTCGACAGCCGAGCTCGACACCGCCATTGCCGAGCTCGGCCTGCCTGCCGTGCTCAAGACCACCCGCCTTGGCTATGACGGCAAGGGCCAGCGCATCATCCGCCAGCCCGATGAAGCCGCTGCCGCCTTTGACGCGCTCAGCCCCAAGCCGCTGGTGCTCGAAGCCTTCGTGCCCTTCGACAAGGAAATCTCCGTCGTCGTCGCCCGCAATGTCGCCGGCGAAGTCCGCGCCTTCGATCCCGCCGAAAATGTTCACCGCCACCACATCCTGTTCACCTCGACCGTGCCGGGCGATATCCCGCCGGGCATTGCCAAGCATGCCGCCATGCTGGCCAAGGTCATTGTCGTGGCGCTCGACTATGTCGGGGTTCTGGGTGTCGAGTTCTTCGTGGTGCCCGGCACCGAACGGCCGAGCCTGCTGGTCAACGAAATCGCGCCCCGCGTGCACAATTCCGGCCACTGGACCGAGGCCGTCTGCCTCACCGATCAGTTCGAGCAGCATATCCGGGCCGTCCTCGGCTGGCCGCTGGGCGACACCACCCGCATGGCCGACGTGGTCATGGAAAATCTCATCGGCGATGAGGTCCTCTCCATCCCCGCTGCCCTGACCGGCGCCACCCAGCCCCACCTCTACGGCAAATCCGAAGCCCGCCCCGGCCGCAAGATGGCCCACATCAACCGCATCACCGCCAAGACTTAGACGGCAACGCTCACCAGCGCCGCCGCCCTATCGCCCCCTCCCCCTTGAGGGGAGGGCCGGGGTGGGGGTGCTGCGGTTGGTATCCAAGCCCTAGCCCCGCTCCATCCAACTCCGCAGCGCCGCCGCCACCGCTGCCGGCGCCTCCATCGTCGACATATGCCCGCTCCCGGCAAACGTCACCATGTCCGCCCCGCTGATTCCCTCCGCCAGCTCCGCCGCCACCTCCGGCGGTGTCAGCGTATCGAGTTCGCCCACCCCCACCAGTGTCGGCACGGCGATGGCACCCAGCGTCGGCCGCGAGTCGATACGTCCCATGATTGCCGTCTGCTGGCGCACATAGGCAAATTCCCCGACCCGCTTGGACATGGCCTGCACCTCCTCGCCCAGTGGCTTGAGATGGTCCGGCGCCAGCAGCCCCGGCAGCATATTGCGCGCCACGTGGAGAAATCCGCCCTGCTCCGCCGCAGCGATTCCCGCCCGCCGCTTGTCCTTGCGCGCCGCGTCGTCGGGCCGCGCACTGGTATCGAGCAGCGCCAGATGACTGACCCGCTCCGGTGCCTGCCGCATGATTTCAAGCGCCACATAGCCCCCCATCGACAGCCCGGCGAGGCAGAATCGCTCCGGCGCTGCGCTCAGCACCCGGCTGGCCATGGCCGCAATCGAAGAATCGGCGGTCAGGTCGGCGATCATCGGCCGCGATTCCAGCGCCAGCAGATCGACAACGTCGCGCCAGAGCCGCCCATCGCAGATCAGTCCCGGCAACAGCACCAATTCGCTCATCGCTTGCACACTCCCGGCTGACCTGACTATGCAAGTCTCGTCAGCCACGCTGGCCAGGGCAAGCCCTGTGGGCACGATTCACGTTTTTATGGCCTCACAGTGGACAAGCCAGAATAGCTGGGCTATAGAGCGGCCCACGGTGACTGGCACAGCTGGTCGGCGCAGGGCTTACTTGGCTCGGCGCTATCATCCAAACACATTGTCCAAGCTTCGAAAGGGCGGTTGACCTTTGCAAGTAGTCGTTCGCGATAATAACGTTGATCAGGCGCTGCGCGCGCTCAAGAAGAAGCTGCAGCGCGAAGGCGTCTTCCGCGAGATGAAGCTGCGCAACTATTATGAAAAGCCCTCTGAAAAGAAGGCTCGTCAGAAGGCTGAGGCTGTGCGCCGCGCCCGCAAGCTGGCCCGCAAGCGCGCCCAGCGCGAAGGCGGCATGCCCGCTCCGTCGGCGGCAGCACGTCCCGGTCAGGCCGGCCGTCCCGCAGCGCCAACGCCGCGCACCTAAGCGGCGGCCTGGGTCCTGCCCAGGCTCTGGCTTAGAATTGAGAATTTGCCAATGCCGCCCTTCGGGGCGGCATTTGCCGTTTGTGCAGGCAAAGGCGACACCTGCCGGCGCCGGTCACCGGCAGCGCGGTCAGGTCTCGGGCGCCACCGGTTCCTGCGGCCGTGCGGTGATGCGGCGCAGCAGTGCCACCGCAATTGCCAGCCCCGCCATGATCGGCATCAGCGTTACCAGGGCACTGCGGGCGTCCGGGAAGGCCAGTCCCGTCAGCAATGAGCCGATGAAGCCGCCGCCCACCTGGAACACGCCAGTGAGCGCCCCAGCGGCCCCGGCGATGCTGCCAAACCCGGCCATGGCCGCCGCCGTCGTGCTCGGCCCGATAAAGGCCAGCGCCAGCATCCACAGCGCCACCGGCAGCATCACTGCCAGCACCGCATCGGGATAGAGCCGCAGCCCCACAGCAAAGCCGATCCCCGCCAGCGCCAGCAGCACCAGCCCCACCCGCACCATGCCAATGCCCGACAGCCGCCCCGCCATATAGCCCGCCACCACATTGCCGGCGATGAAGGCCGCGGTCTGGATCAGCATCACCATGGCAAACTGAAACGTCGTCAGCCCGATATCGCCGATCAGGATAAATGGCAGCAGCGCCGCAAAGCCGTAGAATCCGCCAAACGACAGCGCCAGCACCAGCGCCGGCACCATGAACTGGCTCGAGCGCAGCAGCCGTCCATAATTGACCAGCACGCTGATCGGCCGGAACGGCACCCGCGCCGCCTCTGGGTGCGTCTCGTGCGCCCCCGCCACAATCATCACGATGATCCCGGCCCCAAACGTCGCCATCACCAGGAACAGCAGATGCCAGCTGCCAAACACCAGCAGCACGCTGCCCAGGGTCGGTGCGATAGCCGGCACCACCGTCAGAATCAGATTGATCAGCGTCAGGATGCGGATCGACTCGCTGCCCACGAACTGGTCGCGCACCATGGCCCGCGACAAGGCCACCCCGACCGAAACCCCGACACCCTGCAGGATACGCCCCGCCAGCAGCCAGCCAATGCTCGGCCCCAGCGCCGCCACCAGGCTCCCCAGCACATAGATGGCAAAGAACCAGATAGCGATCTTCTTGCGCCCATAGCTGTCCGACAGCGGCCCGCACAGCAACTGCGACAGCGCGAAAGCACCGAAATACACCGACAGCGACAGCTTCCCCATCGATTCGGTGGTGGCCAGATCGGCAACGATGGTGGGCAGCGCCGGCGCATAAAGCGAGATCGACAGCGGTCCCACCGCCACCATCAGCCCACCAATAATCGCTGTCCGGCGGGCGGACATGGCGGTCGTCATCGCAGCTGTAGTCATCGAAAAATTCCAGCAGGTTTGGACAGGCCCGGTCCTCCGCCGGCCTGACCCTGAATGAAAGAGCGCCGCCTAGCGCCCGGCGGCCACTTCGGCCCGCTCGAAGAACGGCTCGGCATGGCTCCAGATGCCGCGATCCCACAGATCGCCGTGATCGGCCCCCGGCTCGATCCACAGCTCGTCCTTGTTCGGCACCAGCTCATAAAGCCGCTGCCCATTGCTGACGCCAACCACGGTGTCGCCCGTGCCATGCGCGATCAACACCGGCTCCGTCACATTGAGGATCCAGTCCTTGACCGGGAACTTGTCCTGCATGACCAGCTCGACCGGCAGATAGGGATAGCGCTCGGCTGCCACGGTCGAGGCCGACAGGAATGGCGTTTCCAGTAGCAGGGCATCGGCGTCTCGCTCGCTGGCCACATAGGTCGATGGGCCCGAGCCGAGCGAGCGCCCCCAGATCACGATCGGATAGCCCTGCTCTTCTGCCCAGTCGAACGCCGCCAGCGCATCCTGCAGGATATTGGCCTGGCTGATCTCGCCCGGCGACATCGGAAAGCCGCGATAATCGAAGGCCAGGAACCCGTAGCCATCCGCCGTCCACTGCGCAAAGCGCTCATGCTCGGCCGAAAAGCTCCCCGAATTGCCCTTGTAATAGAGGATCAGCGGCTTGCCCTCGGCCGGCGGCGCGAACCAGCCATGCACTTCGCTGTTGCCCACCGGGATCGTCACCTCCTGCGCCCCGGTCACCGCCGTGCTGGCCAGCGCAGTAATCTCACCGGCCGGCTCATACTGCATCTGCCGCTGGAAATAGAACATGTAGCCAACCACCACCGCATAGCCGAGCACGATGAGCGACAGCAGAAAGTAGCCAATGCGCAGGGTGTTTTTCTTCACGTCCGAGCCACCAATGTTCAAAACAATGGCGCCAGCCTACACGCCCCCGCCCTGCGCCGGAAGCGGTGCCAGCGCGCCCCCAGCGCCTGCGCGCCATGCCGCCGAAACCGCCCGCCCACCGCCGTCATCCCGGCGAAAACCGGGATCCAGTTTCCTTCCTGCGCAAAAACCAACCCCGGCTCTCGCCGGGGTCCACAGTCCAAGTCTCACATCTCGTCGATGGTCTGCGCCAGCGCCCGCGTAAACACCTCGGCCGGCTGGGCGCCCGACAGCGCATATTTCTCGCCGAACACGAAGAACGGCACCCCGGTAATCCCCTGCTGGCTGGCCTGCGTCGCCAGCTCCTGGGTGATCGCCAGCTCGTTTTCGTCATTCATCGCATCGAGCGCATCGCCACGGTCAAAGCCGAACTCCACCGCGATATCGGCCAGCACATTGTCGTCATTGATCTGGCGATGCTCGAGGAAATAGGCGGCGGCAATCGCATTGGCCAGCTCATGCTGGATGCCCAGCGGCTTGGCCAGCCTTGTGATCGTATGCACCTTGGCGGTCGGGAACATGCGTGGCTGCTGCGACAGATCGAGCTCAATGCCGGCCTTCTTCGCCTCCCCCTCGACCCGGGCCCACATTTCCTGGGGATCGCGTCCATATTTTTCGCGCAGCATATCGGCAACCACAACGCCTTCGGGCGGCGTATTGGCGTCGAGATAAAACGGATGGTTCTCCACCACGACCTCGACATCATCGGGCAATTCGGCGATCGCCTGGTCCAGCCGCGCCGAACCCACCAGGCACCACGGGCAGACGACATCGGTGAACACGTCGATCTTGAGAGTCTTGGTCATGCGGCAATCCTTTCTGGGCCATTTTGGCTGAATTGCCCATCACATGGCGCGGAAAGGCCCGCGCCGCAAGAACGCACGTCGAGGTAACTGGGGTGCAATCTTAGCTGCGAATGCTGTTGGTCAGACCGAACGGCGGCGACCAGCCACCCGCCGCCGCGCCGAAACCCACCACCGCACCGGCACCGGCCCAGAGCAGTCCCGGCAGCAGCAGCGCCGCCGCCAGCTTGGAGACCATGGCCGCCCGTGCCGCCGCTGCCACGCCGATCAGCATCACCATCATGGTGATCATGCTGCCCACCAGCGCATCGGCGCCGGCGCTCATCCACGGTGCCACGATCGCGGCCGCCATCAATGCAATGATCCAGCGCCCGGCGGCCTGCCCATTGGCGCCCCGCTGCACCACCTGCCATCGCGCCACACCCCAGAGCGGCAGGAACACCAGCGGCGCAATCGCAATCCAGGCCATGGCCGGCGCCGGGGCGCGCAGGCCCATCATCTCGGCGCCCGCATTCACCGCCACCAGTCCAGCCAATGGCAGCACAGCGCTGAGCATTACCCCGCCAGCGCCGGCGCGATCCGGATCCAGCATGGCGATGGGAGAGAAATGGACGGCTTCGGCGGTGTGAGCATGGGCCATTTTGCGCGGCTCCGCTGGTGGGTCTTGCCAGATCAATGCCGCCGCACCATCCCCGGTTCCCTCACGCCCGCGTGCGCCGCGTGCAAGCATTGGAGCCCAAGCCCAAAAAGGTGTAGGCAGAACCAACACCACAGGATCGCTCCGATGACCGAACTCGCCGCCCGCATTGATGCGCTGGAAATCCGCATTGCCCACCAGGACCAGACCATTGACGAGCTGAACCTGACCATCACCGAGCAATGGCGCATCATCGATCTTTTGACCCGCAAGCTCGATACGCTCGAAGAGCAGGTCCGCTCCGGCTCCCAGATCGCCGATCCCAGCACCGAAGCTCCGCCACCGCATTACTGACGCCGCCCCAGCCGCAAAATAAATTGCGCTGCCATGTCGATCTTCATGCCCGCCAACCGTCTAGTGTGCAGACATAGGGCTTGGAGGAGCAGCGCCGTGGAACATCGATATGGTTGGGTGATTGTCGCGGCAGGCGCGTTGATCACCTGCGTAGCGGCGGGGGCAATGTTCGCGCTGCCGGTTTACCTGCAGCCCATGGCCGACGATACCGGCTGGAGCCGGGCCGGCATTTCCCTGGCCATGACCATCGGCTTTCTCGTCATGGGTGTCGCCGGCTTTGTCTGGGGCACCATTACCGACCGCATCGGCGCCCGCCCGGTCGTGCTGGTCGCCTCGTTCATGCTCGTTGCTGGCCTGTTGATCGCCAGCCGCGCCCCCAATCTGCTGGTGTTCCAGATCGCCTTTGGCGGGCTGTGCGGTGCCTCGGTCGGGGCCTTCTTCGCGCCGATCATGGCCACCACCATCGGCTGGTTCGACAGGCATCGCGGCCTCGCCGTCTCGCTGGTTTCCATTGGCGGCGGCGTCGCCCCCATGGTCGTCACCCCCTTGGCCAGCGTTCTCATCACCAGCTATGGCTGGCGCAGCGCCATGCTGATCACCGCCATCGGCGCATTGGTCATCCTCGTCCCCACCGCGCTGCTGATCCGCCGCGCCCCCGCCGCGCTCGAAAGCGTGCCGGAAGCGGCCATGCTGGCCGCCACTGCGGACGGCACCACGACCACCCAGCGCTCCGATATTTCGGCTGCTTTGCGCACCCCGCAATTCATCATTCTCGCGGCGACATTCTTCCTGTGCTGCGCCGCCCATTCCGGGCCGATCTTCCACACCGTCAGCTATGCCATGCTCTGTGGTGCCTCGGCGCTGGCTGCCGCCAGCATCTATAGTGTCGAGGGCGTCGCCGGCCTCTTCGGTCGCCTGCTGTTCGGCGTCGCGGCCGACCGGCTCGGCGTCAAGCGCGTCATCATTGCCGGCCTCGTGCTGCAGGCGGCCGGCATCTACGCCTATATCTATGTGACCAGGCTCACCGATTTCTACATGCTGGCCGCCGTGCTGGGCATGGCCTATGGCGGGGTGATGCCGCTCTATGCGGTGCTGGCCCGCGAATATTTCCCCGCCCATGTCATGGGCACGGTGCTGGGCGCCATCACCATGACCTCCAGCATCGGCATGGCCTTCGGGCCCATTGGCGGCGGCTGGATTTTCGATACTTTCGGCGACTACCACTGGCTCTACGTGGCCTCGGCCGCCATCGGCCTGGCCGCTGCCGCCATCGCGCTGGGCTTCCCCCGCCCCGCGCGCCCCGCCGAAACCACCCAACTCGCCCCCGCTTGAAAAACAAAAAAGGCCCGCCAAAAGCGGGCCTTCTTAACTTGCCGGGCTCGATGCCGAAACGGATTATGGGGAGTCAGCCAGGGCTGGTGTTCGAGAACCGGAGCGGAGCGTACTAAAGTACGTGAGCACCGGAAGCGCAGAACACCGGCTCTGGATGGCCGCCAGAATTCGTTTCCTAGTGGCCCAGGGCTTTGACGATTTCCTCGGTCATCTTCTTGGCATCGCCGAACAGCATCATGGTGTTGTCGCGGTAGAACAGCTCGTTCTGCACGCCGGCATAACCAGCGGCCATGCCGCGCTTGATGAACAGCACGGTGCCGGCATCCTCGACGTTCAGCACGGGCATGCCGTAGATCGGCGAGGTCTTGTCGGTCTTGGCCGAGGGGTTGGTCACGTCATTGGCGCCGATAACGAAGGCCACGTCGGACTGGGCGAACTCGGAATTGATGTCTTCCAGCTCGAACACTTCGTCATAGGGCACATTGGCTTCCGCCAGCAGCACGTTCATGTGCCCGGGCATGCGGCCCGCCACCGGATGGATGGCGTATTTGACGGTGACGCCTTCCTGCTTGAGCAGGTCGGCCATTTCCCGCAGCGCGTGCTGCGCCTGGGCCACGGCCATGCCGTAACCCGGCACGATGATGACCTTGCCGGCATTCTTCATCAGGAAGGCGGCGTCTTCTGCCGCGCCCTGCTTGACCGGACGTTCGTCCTCGCCCGCCGCTGCAGCGGTGCCGCTATCGCCACCGAAGCCACCCAGGATCACCGAGATGAAGCTGCGGTTCATCGCCTTGCACATGATGTAGGAGAGGATCGCACCCGACGAACCCACCAGCGCACCGGTGATGATCAGCGCGGTATTGCCCAGCGTGAAGCCGATGCCGGCCGCCGCCCAACCCGAATAGGAATTGAGCATCGAGACCACGACGGGCATGTCGGCGCCGCCGATCGGGATGATCATCAGGCCGCCCAGCACCAGGGCCAGGATGGTGATCAGCCAGAAGTAGAGCGGATCGCCGGTGGCGGTCAGCGCCCAGACGAGCCCGATCAGCGCCACGCCGATGATGATATGGATCGCATGGCGCGCCGGCAGGATGATCGGCTTGCCGCTCATATTGCCGTTGAGCTTGGCGAAAGCGATGACCGAGCCGGTAAAGGTGAACGCGCCGATGGCCACGCCCAGGCTCATTTCGATCAGCGCCTGCATGTGGATGGGGCCGACATGGCCGGTCGCCGGATCGACATGGGCGATGTTGAACGCCGCCGGTGCATAAAGCGCTGCTGCCGCCACGAACACCGCGGCGAGGCCGACCAGCGAGTGGAACGCCGCCACCAGCTGGGGCATGTCGGTCATCTTGACGGTGCGGGCCATATAGGCGCCGATGCCGCCGCCAATGCCCAGCCCGCCGATGATCAGCAGCCAGCTCAGCCAATCGGACGGCGCGGCCACGGCCAGCGTCGTGACGATGGCGATGCCCATGCCGATCATGCCGAACAGGTTACCCTGCCGCGCCGAGCGCGGATTGGACAGGCCACGCAGGGCCAGGATGAACAGCGCGCCCGAAACCAGGTACAGCAGGGCCGCGATATTTGCCGAAATCATTGGCTCAACCCTTCTTCTTGTACATGGCCAGCATGCGCTGGGTGACGAGGAACCCGCCAAAGATATTTACGCTGGCAAATACCAGGGCGATGAAGCCGAAGGCCTTGGAAATCCAGTTGCCATCGGCCGCCAGGTGCACGCCGACTGCGAGCAGCGCGCCGACCACGATCACCGAGGAGATCGCATTGGTCACGCTCATCAGCGGGGTATGCAGCGCCGGGGTGACGCTCCACACCACGAAATAGCCCACAAAGATCGCCAGCACGAAAATGGCGAGCTGGAAGAAGAAGGGATCAATGGTGTCCATCACTTTGTGTCCTTGGCTGGGGCTGCTGGCGGCTTGGCTGCCGGCTTTTTGGCCGCTGGTTTCTTTGCCGGTGCAGCCTTGGCCGGTGCTGCCTTGACCGCTGCAGCCTTGGCCGCAGCAGGAGCGGCGGCATCAGGAGCAGCAGCGGGTGCCGCCTTCTTCACTGCAGTCTTTTTGGGCGCAGCCGCCTTTGGTTCGGCAGCCTTGGCAGCAACCGGAGCCTCAGCCGCCGCAGCAGCGGACGCCGCCGGCTTCGCCGCTGCCTTCTTGGCAGGCGCCGCCTTGGCGGCCTTGGGGGCCGGCTTTTCCGCAGCCGGAGCCGCCGCCGTCACAAAGCTCGGATGCACCACCGCGCCATCGCGTGTCAGCACCGTCGCCTTGACCAGCTCGTCATCCCAATTGACCGCCAGCGCCTTGGCCTTGGCATCGATCAGCGTGGTGAGGAAAGCCAGCAGGTTCCGCGCATAGAGCTGGCTGGCCGTGGTCGGAATGCGACCCTGCACATTGGTATAGCCGATGATCTTGACGCCGTTATGCTCGACGATCTTGCCGGGCACGGTCAGCTCGACATTGCCGCCGCGTTCGGCAGCGAGATCGACGATGATCGAGCCGGGTGCCATCGATTCCACCATCGCCTTGGTGATCAGCCGCGGCGCCGGACGCCCCGGGATCAGCGCGGTGGTGATGACGATGTCCTGCTTGGCGATATGGCTGGCCGTCAGCTCGGCCTGCTTGGCCTGGTATTCGGCCGACATCTGCTTGGCATAGCCGCCGGCGGTTTCGGCCTGCTTGAATTCTTCGTCCTCGACGGCAATGAACTTGCCCCCCAGCGACTCCACCTGCTCCTTGGCGGCCGGACGCACGTCGGTGGCCGAAACCACCGCGCCCAGGCGCTTGGCCGTGGCGATCGCCTGCAGGCCCGCAACACCGGCGCCCATCACGAAGGCCTTGGCCGGACGCACCGTACCTGCAGCAGTCATCATCATCGGCATGGCGCGGTCGAATTCCGCAGCCGCGTCGATCACGGCCTGGTAGCCGGCCAGGTTCGCCTGGCTGGAGAGGATATCCATCACCTGCGCGCGGGTAATGCGCGGCATGAATTCCATAGACACTGCGGTCACGCCGGCCTTGGCCAGCGCCGCGATATCCTTGTCATTGCCATAGGGGTCGAGCGCGCCGATCAGCAGCGCGCCCTTGGCGACGCCCGCCAGGCTTGCGGCGCTGGGGCGACGGACGGTGAGCACCACTTCGGCGCCCTTGAGCGCCGCTTCGGCCGTGGCCGCAATGGCGGCACCGGCGGCCTTGTAGTCTTCGTCGCGGATGCGCGAGCCGTCGCCGGCGCCTTTTTCCACGCTCACATCGGCACCGAGCGCGATCAGCTTGCCGACGGTTTCAGGTGTCGCCGCGACACGGTTTTCACCGTCGAAGCGCTCGCGCACGATTGCGATTTTCATGAAAGTCTCCTGCCCGCCTGCCCGACGGGCAGGCTTGATGGGGATGCCTGCGAACCGTTCCTGATCAGTGAATGATCAGGAAGTAGAGAATGACCATCGACGCAGCCACAATGATAGTTGTCCACTTACTGATGGTGATGAAACCATTATAGGTGGCTTCGTGCTCGGCGTAGTCCATTGCGGATTCAACCTGGAGCGGCGGATGGGGTTCAGCGGTCTTCTTGGCCATTTCGTCCTCAAAAATACAGTCGTCGATAAGTCTAATAGCCCAAAGGCTAATTCGGGCTCGTGGCTTCAAGCTCGTCGATCAGCCCTTCGATCATCGATAGGCCGAGCGACCAGAACTGGGGATCCCTGGCATCCAGCCCGAACGGCGCCAGCAGTTCGGAATGATGCTTGCTGCCCCCAGCCTTGAGCAGTTCGAAATACCGCTCGGCAAAGCCCTCATTGGCTTTCTCATACTGCGCGTAGAGTGAGTTCACAAGACAATCGCCGAACGCATAGGCATAGACGTAGAACGGCGAGTGGATGAAGTGCGGGACATAGGTCCAGAAGATATCGTAGCCCTCGTTGAGCTCGATCCCCTCGCCCAGTGATTCTGCCTGCACTTCCAGCCAGATGGCGTTGATTTCCTCGGTCCGCAATTCGCCCTGCCGCCGCGCCGTATGCACCTTGCGCTCGAAACTATAGAACGCAATCTGCCGCACCACTGTATTGAGCATGTCCTCGACCTTGCTCGACAGCAGGGCAAAGCGCTGCTTGGGATCGGTGGTCTGGTCCAGCAGCGAGCGGAAAGTCAGCATTTCCCCGAAAACCGAGGCCGTTTCGGCCAGGGTCAGTGGCGTATTGGCCAGCAGCGGTCCCTGGGCGGCGGCCAGCCGCTGGTGCACGCCATGCCCCAATTCATGGGCCAGCGTCATCACGTCGCGGGCCCGGCCCAGATAGTTCAGCATCAGATAGGGATGCGCGCTCGGCACGGTCGGATGCGCAAAGGCGCCCGAGAGCTTGCCCTCCGAAACCGGCGCATCGATCCAGCCGCTATCGAAGAACGGTGCCGCCACTTCCGCCAGCTTGGGCGAGAATTTGCCATAGGCTTCCATCACCGTCGCCTTGGCGGTTTCCCAGTCGAACAGCCGCTCGTCGCTGGTCGGCAACGGCGCATTGCGGTCCCAGGCATTGAGCTTGTCCTTGCCGAACCACTTGGCCTTCATCTTGTAATAACGATGGCTGAGCCGCGGATAGGCTTCCTGCACGGCGCTCTGCAGCGCATCGACGACTTCGCGCTCCACCGAATTGGCCAGGTGGCGGCTATCGGCAATATCCTTGTAGCCGCGCCAGCGGTCCGAGATTTCCTTGTCCTTGGCCAGCACATTGGTGATGTGGGTGAACAGCCGCCCATTCTCCCGAAGCGTCTTGGCCAGCGCCTTGTAGGCACTTTCGCGCTTCTTCTCGTCGCGCTCGCTGAGCAGGTGCAGCGTCGCCTCGAGATTGAGCACGTCCCCATCCACGTCGAAGCGCAGGCTCGCCATGGTCTCGTCGAACAGCCGGTTCCAGGCCGAATAGGCGGTCACCGACTTGTCGTGGAACAGCTCCTCCACCCGGTCTTCGAGCTGATAGGGCTTGGCCTTGCGCAACTCGTCGAACCATGGCCGGTAGCGCGCCAGCTCGGCATCGCCCGCCAGCGCCGCTTCGAGCACATCGTCCTCGATGCGGTTGAGCTCGAGATCGAAGAACAGCACCCGCGTCGACAGCGTCGTCAGGGCCTCATTGATATCGCCCATGAACTTGGCCCGGTCGGGATCGGTGGTGTTCTGCGCATATTGCAGGAACGAGAAGGAGCCGATCTTGCCGGTCAGGTCGCCCAGCGCTTCGGTGCGCCTGATCGCCTCGATCAGCTTGCCCGCCTTGGTCAGCTCGGCCAGCTTGCCCTTGTAGTCGGCCTCGAACGCCGCCGCATCCGCCCGCGCCTTGTCCAGATCCGCCTTGAGTTCGGGGCTGTCCTTGCCGGGATAAAGATCGCTCAGGTCCCACACCGGCAAGGCGCCAAACTGGTTGTGCCCTTTATGGCTCGTGGCGTGATCGGTCATTATCGTCTCCCGGCTGGTCCAATTGCGCGCGGACCTTAGCCAGCCCGGGCTACCCTGTGAAGAGCCTTCGCCCCTCCATCACTGCCGTCATCCCGGCGAAAGCCGGGATCCAGTTTCCTTTGCCACATCCCAAACTGGACCCCGGCCTTCGCCGGGGTGACGCGGTGTGAGTGGATGCGCCGCCCCCTCAGTCATCGTCCCCTCCCCCTCCAGGGGGAGGGTTAGGGTGGGGGTGGGGGTGGGCGTGCTGCGGTTGTCGCGCGGCCCGAGCGTGTGGAGCGCGCAGACCCCCACCCTTGATCCCTCCCCTCAAGGGGGAGGGAGACGACTGCAAATTCGTCACCAATCCGTCGACCGGCCTCTCCCCCGTTGTGAAGGTGGGGTCACCAAACCAGGCCCTCAACGCCCTCATCCCGGCGAAAACCGGGATCCGGTTTCATTCCGCATCCCCAAACTGGACCCCGGCTTTCGCCGGGGTGACGCGGTGTATGTGGATGCGCCGGTCTCCCCCAAAACCGCCCCCTCAGTCTGCGTCCCCTCCCCCTTGAGGGGAGGGATCAAGGGTGGGGGTGCTGCGGTTGTCGCGAGGCGGGAGCGTGCGGGGCGCGCAGAACCCCCACCCTTGATCCCTCCCCTCAAGGGGGAGGGAGACGACTGCAAATTCGTCACCAATCCGTCGACCGGCCTCTCCCCACCAAACCAGGCCCTCAACGCCCTCATCCCGGCGAAAACCGGGATCCGGTTTCCTTATACGCATCCCCAAACTGGACCCCGGCTTTCGCCGGGGTGACGCCGAGTATGTTGCGGCGTCATCGCCAACCCCAACACCGCCCCCGCAGTCTGCGTCCCCTCCCCCTTGAGGGGAGGGCCAGGGTGGGGGTGCTGCGGTTGTCGCGAGGCGGGAGCGTGCGGGGTGTGCCTCCACAAACACCAACATCCCCCACAAAACTTATCCCCGCCCCCTCCCACCTCCCGCATACTCACCCCATTCCCGCACTTCTACTGCGCGGTCGCGACGAACGGTCGGTGCGGGGAATGCCGGTGGGGGTGGGGTCGCCCGCTCCCGGTGGGCGACACCGTCAGTATCGGCTGAAAAACTGCCGCCCCTGGTTCGGTCCCACAAAAAATACCGGCGCGATGGCGAGACCCTGGTTTCATTCCATTGCGACTACCGCATCGAGACCATGGTCTCGCCATCCCCGCAGCAAGCGGGACGGAGTGCCCCGCACTTCCCACTGAAGCGCTGTGCGCTTCGGCTGAAGTGCCCAGCACGCAGAAACCGCGTCAGGCGGCGTTTCCGCACGTCCCGGCCAATCTGCCGCCAATCCGACGCCGCATGATTAATCCCCCCTTAAGCCTGCACGCGCATCATCCTCCCAAAACGGCACAGTCCGATTCGTGCCGGCCAGGAAGACCGAGGTTCCATGACGCGTGTTCTGATAGTCGATGACGATCCGGTGCAGTTGCGCCTGACCGCCGAGATTGCCAACCGGGCTGGGTTCAAGCCGCTGACCGCCACCGGCGGCGAGCAGGCGCTCACCATCCTGCGCGATGATCGCAATATCGGCGCCATGATCCTCGACCTGGTCATGCCCGATCTCGACGGCATGGGCGTCATGGAAGTGATGGCCCGCGAGGGGCTCACCACGCCGGTCATCATCCAGACCGCCACTGCCTCGCTGGAGACCGTCGTCTCCGCCATGCGTCAGGGCGCGGCCGACTATTTCGTCAAGCCCGTTTCCCCCGAGCGCCTGGTGATTTCGCTGCGCAATGCCATGAAGCTCGATGCGCTCGAAGCCGTGGTCCGGGCCGAACGCGCCCGCCGCACCGGCACCTTCACCGCCGCCGACATGATCGCCAAGGCGCCGGCCATGGCCCGCGTCATCACCCTGTGCGCCAAGGCCGCCAAGAGCCCGATCCCGGTGCTGGTGGAAGGGGAAACCGGCGTCGGCAAGGAGCTGATCGCCCGGATCATCCAGGGCACCGGCGACCGCGCCGGCAAGCCGTTCATCACCGTCAATTGCGGCGCCATCCCGCCCAATCTGGTCGAGTCGGTGCTGTTCGGCCACAAGAAGGGGGCCTTTACCGGCGCCATTGCCGATCAGGCCGGCAAGTTTGCCGAAGCCCATAACGGCACCCTGTTCCTCGACGAAGTCGGCGAACTGCCGCTCGAAACCCAGGTCAAGCTGCTGCGCGCGCTGCAGGAAGGCGAGATCGAGCCGGTTGGTGCCAGCCGCCCCGAACGCGTCAATGTCCGCGTCATCTCGGCCACCAATCGGCGCCTGTTGAACCTGGCCAAATCCGGCGAGTTCCGCGAGGACCTCTATTACCGGCTCAATGTCTTTCCCATCTATGTACCGCCGCTGCGCGAGCGCGCCGAGGACATTCCCGCCCTGGTCAATCACTTCATTGCCCGCTTTGCCGCCGAAGCCCGCAAGCGCATTCTGGGCATTGCCCCGCCGGCGCTCGACCTGCTGGTCGACTATGCCTGGCCCGGCAATATCCGCCAGCTCGAGAACGCCGTCTATCGTGCCATCGTCCTGTGCGACGGGGCTTATCTGGAACCCGTGGACTTCCCCCAGATCGTCGCCCAGACCAATGGCCGCGACAGCGCCGTTTCCGCCATTGCCGCCAGCCCTGCCCCCAAGGTGCCGGTCCATATCGATGACGTTCCGGCCCGCGAACGGATGCTGCCCGATCCAATGCCGCGCAGCGACCGCTTCCTCGACGCATCCGGCGAAATCGCTGCCCTGGCCGAAATCGAGCGCGCCGCCATCGTCTTCGCCATCGCCCATTATGGCGGCCGCATGTCCCGCGTCGCCCGCGCCCTCAAGATCGGCCGCTCGACGCTCTACCGCAAACTGCACGAATACGGCCTCGCCGAGGACCTGATCAGCGACGCCGCCTAGGGGCGTCTTTGGACTGTGCGGAGGCCCCCACCGTCATCACCCGGCTTGTCCGGGTGATCCACCTTCCTCCGGGAACCTGGATTGCCCGGACAAGCCGGGCAATGACGACGAACCAAGAGCGCCACCCAACTTATCCCCGCCGCTGCGGGCCAGGGCATACTCCACCCATTTCACCGGGCAGCAAAAAGCCCGGAATTCCTCTCGAAACTCCGGGCTTATCTGTCTGGGACGTACCGTCACGCCGGCTGCGAGAACCGCTCGTCAAAAGCGTAGCCGGCGCCGCGAACGGTGCGGATCGGATCGGCGTCGCGCCCCCGGTTGATCGAGCGGCGCAGCCTGCCGATATGCACATCCACGGTGCGCTCGTCCACATAGACGTCATTGCCCCAAACGCCATCGAGCAGCTGCTCGCGCGAATAGACCCGGCCGGGATGGCGCATCAGATATTCCAGCAGGCGGTATTCGGTTGGCCCGAGATGGATATCACGGACGCCCCGGCGAACCCGGTGGGTGGTGCGATCGAGTTCGAGATCGCCGACCTTGAGGGCGGCGGTGACAAGATTGGGGTTTGAGCGGCGCAGCAATGCCTGGATGCGGGCGATCAGTTCGGGCACCGAAAATGGCTTGACGACATAATCGTCCGCGCCGGTGGCCAGGCCGCGCACCCGCTCCTCTTCCTCACCGCGCGCGGTGAGCATGATGATTGGAATACGGGCCGTCTCCTCCTTGGCCCGCCAGCGCCGGCACAGCTCGATCCCCGAGATTTCCGGCAGCATCCAGTCCAGCAGGATCAGGTCGGGCAGCTTTTCCTGGATGGCGGTTTGCGCTTCATCGCCCGTTTCCGCCGTAAGCACCCGGTAGCCCTCGGCCTCCAGATTGTAGCGCAGCAGGATGGCGATATCGCCTTCGTCTTCGACGACAAGAATGGTAGCAGGCATGGGTCAGGCCTTGATCTGGGTCCGGTGCAGTTCCTGCACGTCTGAAGTCAGCTGCTTGCCGGTCTGCAGGTAATAGGCGCGCTCGGCGATATTGGTGGCGTGGTCGCCGATGCGCTCCAGGTTCTTGGCGCAGAACAGCAGATGCGTGCAGGGGGTGATGTTGCGCGGGTCTTCCATCATGTAGGTCAGCAGTTCGCGGAACAGCGAGGTATGCATGGCATCGACCTCGTCATCGCGATTGCACACCTCGATCGAGGCTGCAGCATCGCGGCTGGCATAGGCATCCAGCGCATCCTTGATCTGGCGCAGCACCAGGCCGGTCATGTTCTTGACGCCATTGTAGAAGGTGGGCTGCAGGCTGAGGCCTTCCAGCTTGAGCGAGCGGCGGGCCAGCTGCTTGGCCATGTCGCCAACCCGTTCCAGGTCTGCAGCCACATGGATCGAGGTGATGATGGCGCGCAGGTCGCTGGCCATGGGCTGGCGGCGGGCGATCATCGACACCGCCATGTCATCGATCCGGCGCTGCATGTCGTCGATGCGCTGGTCGGCGATGATCGTCAGGTCGGCCAGTTCGCGGTCAAGCTTGAGCAGGCTCTTGGTGCCATTCTCGATGGCGACCTCGACCTGGCCACCCATTTCCGCAATCAGCTGCGCCAGGGTTGCCAACTCGTCGCTATAGGACGAAACGATATGATCTTGATTGGTGGGCATCGCGAAATCCTTAAATGTCGACGGCGGGCGCTCTAGGCTGGTCGGGTGTTGAGTCAGGCCTCAGCGAAAAAGCTGTTCTTCGAGAACCCCGCATGGCGCAACAATCGGCCGTCCTAGCCGATGCGGCCCATGATGTAGTCCTGGGTCTGCTTGTTCACCGGGTTGGTGAAGATGTCTTCGGTGACACCTTCCTCGATCAGCTTGCCCAGGTGGAAGAACGCGGTCTTCTGGCTGACGCGGGCGGCCTGCTGCATCGAGTGGGTCACGATGACGATGGTGAAATTCTCGCGCAATTCGTCGATCAGCTCCTCGATGATCGCGGTGGCGATCGGATCGAGGGCCGAACAGGGCTCGTCCATCAGGATCACTTCGGGGCCGACGGCGATGGCGCGGGCAATGCACAGGCGCTGCTGCTGACCGCCCGACAGGCCGGTGCCGGGCTCATTGAGCCGGTCCTTGACCTCTTCGAACAGGCCCGCCTTGCGCAGCGACGACACCACGATTTCGTCGAGGTCCGACTTGGAGCGTGCCAACCCATGAATCTTGGGGCCATAGGCCACGTTCTCATAGATCGACTTGGGGAATGGATTGGGCTTCTGGAACACCATGCCGATGCGGGCGCGCAATTCCACCACGTCCAGTGCAGGATCGTAGATGTCTTCGCCATCCAGCTCGATCAGCCCGCGGACCTTGGCCCCCTCGATAGTATCGTTCATGCGATTGATGCAGCGCAGGAATGTCGACTTGCCACAGCCCGACGGTCCGATGAACGAGGTTACGGCGCGGTCGGGAATGTCGATCGAAATGCCAAACAGGGCCTGCTTGGCTCCATAGTGCACGGTCACATCCTTGGCGTGCAGCCGGATCGGGCGTTCAAGCATATCGGTCGGATTCATGCCGTTGTTCACTGATTGTTGGGTCATCTTAACCTTGCCGGCCAGCATGTCCATTTGGTGTCTCCGTTACCTAGGCGCGCCGCTCGAGGCGCGTGCGCAGCAGGATGGCGATTGCATTGAGAAGGATCATGAAGCCCAGCAGGACCAGGATAGCGGCCGAGGTGCGCGCTTCAAAGAAGTTCCGGTTTTCATTGGCCTGCCACAGATAGATCTGCACCGGCAGCGCCGTTGCCTGGTCCAGCGGCGTCGCCGGAATGGAGGCGACGAAGGCATTCATGCCGATCAGCAGCAGCGGCGCGGTTTCGCCCAGGGCCTGCGCCACCCCGATGATCGTCGCTGTCAGGATCGAGGGGAAGGTCACCGGCAGCACATGGTGGAACACCATCTGCGTCTTGGAGGCGCCCATGCCCAGCGCCGCCTGGCGCAATGCCGGCGAGACGCCCTGCAATGCGCCACGGGTGGCAATGATGATGGTCGGCAGTGTCATCAGCGTGAGCACCAGACCACCCGCCAGCGGCGCCGATAGCGGCAGCTTGAAGTAGTTGATGAACACAGCGGCGCCGAGCAGGCCGAAGACGATCGAGGGCACGGCCGCGAGATTGTTGATATTGACCTCGATCAGGTCGGTCAGCCGCGACTTGGGCGCAAACTCTTCCAGATAGATGGCCGATGCCACCCCGATCGGCACCGCCAGCAGGATGACGATCACCATCATGAACAGCGACCCCATGAACGCGCCGGCCAGACCCGCCGAGGCCGGAGCCGCCCGACTGTCGACATTGGTGAAGATCGACCAGGCAAAGCCCATCGAGATGGTGCCGTTTTCCTCGAAGATATCGATCAGCGCCCGTGCCGGTGCCGACAGCTGCTGCTGCGCATCGCCGAGTTCGCGATCGATATTGCCCTTGACCCAATTGTCGGCATTGGCGGAGGCCAGCAGATCGACCTTGATGGTCTGCCCCAGCAGCGACGGATCGTTGACGAACATTTCGCGCAACACATGGCGCGCATTGGTTTCGGCCACGGTCAGGATCTGGCGGCTGTCGATCTCGAACCCGGCCGGCGCTGCTGCCCGCAGGGAAGCCTCCACAACCTTGTTCCAGTTCAGCAGCGCCACATCGCGCTGCCAGCCCAGCGATGCGGCCCGGAAATCGGCATCCGACTGCCCGGCAGTCCGCACCGGGGCAGGCCCCACATCAATGATCGCGGGATCGAACGTCGCTTCCAGATGGAGATTGGCCTGCGTGAACGCAGGAATGCCCTTGATCAGGACGTCGGTGAACAGGATCGCCACAAAGCCAAGGGCTGCGATGATCGCCGCCAGGCCAAAACCCTTGAACAGGGCCTCATGGAGGTGACGGCGGCGCAGGCCGTCACGTACCCGCCTGGTGCGCTCGATCGATGCCTGCCGGCCGGTCGGTGTACTGATATTGGTCATTATTCGTACTGCTCCCGGAAGCGGCGGACGATGTAGAGCGCAACGATATTGAGCAACAGGGTCATCACGAACAGCGTGAGCCCCAGCGCGAAGCCAACCAGCGATTGCGGTCCGGCAAAGTCGGTATCGCCGGTCAGCTGGTTGACGATGGAAACAGTGATGGTCGAAACCGGCTCGAACGGGCTGCCGCGCAGGACCGGACTATTGCCAGCTGCCAGCACCACGATCATGGTCTCGCCGATGGCGCGGCTGACGGCCAGCAGGAACGCCCCGACAATGCCCGGCAGCGCCGCGGGGAGCAGCACGTTGCGGATAGTCTCGGACTGGGTAGCCCCCAGCCCATAGGCCCCATCGCGCAGCGCCAGCGGCACCTGGTTGAGAATGTCATCGCTCAGCGAGGAGATGAACGGGATGATCATGATGCCCATCACGACACCCGCCGTCAGCGCCGAGGTGGCACTGATATCGAGCCCGATCATCGCCCCGGCCTTGTTGAGAAACGGGCCAACCGTCACCAGTGCGAAAAAGCCATAAACAATGGTTGGAATACCGGCCAGGATTTCGATGATCGGCTTGACCACCGCCCGCACCGAACGCGGCGCATATTGCGACAGGTAGATTGCGGTCATCAGCCCAACGGGCACGGCGACGGCCATGGCAATCGCGGCCACCATCAGCGTACCGCTGAGCAGCGGCAGGATGCCGTACTGGCCGGCATCCCCGGTTCCGGTCGAGGAAAATTTCGGCGCCCAGACGGTGCCGAAGAAGAAGTCCAGCGGATTGATAAAGGTAAAGAAGCGCAACGCTTCGGTCAGCAGCGAGGCGACAATCCCGACTGTGGTCAGGATGGCGACGCCCGAACAGGCCAGCAGAGCGAGATTCATTACCCGTTCGACCGCGTTGCGGGCCCGCAGGCGCGCCGTGATCCGGCTGCGGGCATAGAGCAGCGCCAGGATGCCGGTGCCGGCTGCGGCGGCGACCACGAGCAGGAAACTGAGGAACTGGAACTGGCGCAGGGCGGCGCCCGCGGCCTGTTCGAATGGCTGGACTTCGCCCACCACGCCATAGCCTGATGCCAGCGCGCCAATACGCTGGATCGTGGCATTGAGCGCGATCTCGTCGAGCCCCATGATAACGTCAGGTGGGATTTGCGAGACGGTAAACGCGCGAGTGGCGCTGTCGCCGAAATTGGCCCACAGGCCAACGATCAGCAGCGCCGGAACCAGCGTCCAGATCGCGACCAGCGCCCCATGATATTGCGGACGCGAATGCACCTTGATGCCATCGGGCGTCACGAGAGATCGGCTCTTGGACCAACCGGTCTGATAGGCAAGGCCCAGCAGCAACACGAGCAGGCCGGCAATTATCAAGGAGTTCACTGTGTCACGCTTTCCCGTTGGCAGGGCCGAGGCGGAAAGGCCGCGCCCGAAGGCGCGGCCCGATAGAACAGTTTACTGGGCGCCGGCTTCGAAGGCGGCGAGGACCTCGGCGGTCTTTTCGGACGGCTGCGGGATCAGGCCAGCTGCTTCAAGCGTGCCGCCATTGCCCGAGATCGAGTCGGACAGGAAGAACTGAACATATTCTTCGAGGCCAGGAATGGTGCCGATGTGCTGGCCCTTGACGTAGAAGAACAGCGGGCGCGACACCGGATATTCGCCGGCAGCAACGGTCTCGAGGCTCGGAACCACACCGTCGACGGTGGCAACCTTGAGGGTGTCCTTGTTCTGGTCGTAGAACGACAGGCCGAACACGCCAACGGTGTTGGGGTTCGAGGTCAGACGCGCCAGGGTCTCGGTGTAGTCGCCAGCGATCTCGACCACGACGTCCTGACGGAAGGTGGTTTCGACGGCGAGCTTGTCTTCATCCGACAGGCCTTCAGGAAGACCAGCTTCCTCGGCGCCGGCGGTGACGACCTTTTCCTGGAACACTTCACGGGTGCCGTGGTTGGAGCCGGGGATCGCGAGCTGGATCGGCTGGGCCGGCAGGCTGGCGTCGATATCGGACCAGTTCACATAGGGATTATCGACCAGTTCGCCATCGACCGGCACCTTGGCGGCGATCGCCTTGAACACCTGAACCGGGGTCAGGGCGAAGTCCGGGCCAGTGGCGGCCGAGGCAAACACGATGCCGTCGAAGCCGAACTGGATTTCACGGATATCGGTGACGCCAGCAGCGACACAAGCTTCGCGCTCACCGGCCTTCATCGCCCGCGATGCATTGGCGATGTCGATGGTGGATTCGCCGACGCCCGAGCAGAACTGCTTCAGCCCGCCGCCCGTGCCACCCGAACCGACGACCGGGGTCTTGAACTCGGGGAACGTGGCGCCGAACTCTTCGGCGACGATCGAGGCGAATGGCAGGACGGTCGAGGAGCCCGCGATCTGAATGGTGTCACGCGACTGGGCGAAAGCAGCAGTGGTGCCGAATGCGGCAAGCGCGATCACGGCAGCGCTGGCAAAGAGTGCAGTTTTCATTGGGTTTCCCTTTCGGAATGCATTTCAGGTCGGTCAGCCAATCCGGCTTCTCCGGGCCGCCTGTACGTGGGGGACCATATTGCCGCTCGATGACGGTTTTAATGCACTTCGGTGACAGCGATGCGACAAGGCAACTTGCTGAAATAACGCGCGTTTTCCAGAAACAACTCATGTTATGCAACCGTCATGGTTTTGTGTGACGGTACGCGTTCGGGGGGCGTTGCGGCATTTCACCTGAGACAAACCATGAAGACTGCGATCCTGTTAGAGGCCGATGAGGCACTGCGCACGCAATTGTGCCGGGCGCTCGGCGTCACCGGCCTGATCCGCCGGCTCCATCCCCCCGCTCATGCAATCGTCTCGGTCGTGGGCGACATTGAGCTCGATCGCGACGCTCGCAGGGTTACTCGCCGCGGTCGCAGATTGCACCTGACGCCGGGCGAGTTTCGGCTGTTGGAAACACTGGCGCGCAAGCCCGGCGAGGTCTTCTCCAGGGAGGAACTCCTCGATGCGGTTTCCAGGCAGAACACGTCAAGCCTTCGTGCTGTTGACGTTCAGGTGGCGCGGCTGAAACTCGCCCTCACCGTTGGAGGGCGTGCCCCGGCGATCCGCACCGTTCGGGGGCGCGGATACATGATCACATGAACCGACTGGATCGCTAGTGTGACTTGCCGATGAGCCTGGACCGCAGGGCACTTGATATAGTGTCGAACACGAAGACGACGCACAGGATAAGCAGAACCATGTAGGCGACGTTCTCCCAGTCCTGATTGGTCCGCATCGCTTCCAGCAGTTTCAGCCCGATGCCACCGGCGCCGACAGCGCCGATGATCGTGGCGCCGCGGATATTGGCCTCCCAGAAATACAGCGTCTGGGAAATGACCACCGGCGCGATCTGCGGCACGATACCGAACCGATTGACCTCCACAGTGCTGGCGCCCACCGAGCGGATACCTTCGCGCTGCTTGTCATCGATGTTCTCGATAGCCTCCGAATACAGCTTCCCGAACGTCCCGGTGTCGGTAACAAAAATCGCCGCGATGCCGGCCAGTGGGCCGGGGCCGAAGCCCCGCGTGAACACCAGGGCCCAGATCAGCATGTCGACCGAGCGCGTGAAGTCGAACAAGCGCTTGGTCATCCAGTTGGCGGGCTTGGAATTCGTCACGTTCCGCGCCGCAATGAAGGCCAGGGGGAAAGCCAGCAAGGCCGCAAAGAGCGTTCCGACGAACGCCATGACGATCGTCTGCGCCAGCTTGTTGAAAACATCCCCATGCTGCCATTCCGAATTGGTCAGGAATTCATTCCAGGCCAATGACAGATTGGACTGGGCTGGGTCGATCCGCTCGCTTGAGGTCACGCTCGACCACACAGCCGGCAGGCCCATCCCCCAGAAGGGCGACGTCGTGTCGAACCAGAAATTCTCCCAGCCAAGGAAGCGCCGACGCACCAGCACCTGCGTCGACCTGATCTCGGCGCTGCCGGCAAAGCCGAAACTCACCGTGACGCGCCCGTTCTTCTCGGTCATCGTGGCAGGGGCATCCTCCGGCAACACCGCTGCGTCGCCGTCAAAGACGATGTCGTAGGCGACCCCATCGAGCACCGCGACGACGTCGGTCGTGGCAATTTCGATGCGATCGTCTGCTGATCCGAAGGTGACCTGCTTGCGCCCGTCCGGCAATACGGTCATCCAATCAGGATCAGGATTCTCGCCCAGAGGCGAAAAGCGCTGATGTTCGATCGCAATCGATCCGTCGGGCTGGAAGCGGAAGCGCGGCTGCGCCTCCCAGCTCACCCAATCGGCCATATAGATGCCGGCACGCTCCCATTTGCCCTGCCCAAGCTTGGTCCCGATATCGAAAAAGCTCCAGCAGTAGATCAGGTAGCCAAGCGCTCCGGCGACCAGCAACAGCCCGCCCCAGCGCTGCCACGGGCGGCGGTGGAAAACCTCGGGGTGAGCGCGGCGCAGACGGTGGCGTTCCTGCTCGGACAGCGTGATCGCGGACATGGCGGCTCCTAGGCTCCGAACTGAAAGGCGGCGTTGCCGACCAGGCGGCGGCGCAACCAGCCCGAGAGCTGGTCGATCGCCACGATGGTCAGGAACAGGAGGATAACGATGGCGTAGGTCTTGGCGGCGTGGTCGCGACCGATGGATTGGCGGAACACTTCCCCGATACCGCCGCCGCCGACGGCCCCGATAATGGTGGAGGCGCGCACATTGATCTCGGTGCGCAACAGGAAGTAGGAGACGAAGTTTGGCATGACCTGCGGCACAATGGCGAAACGCACGCGCTCGAACCAGTTGGCGCCCACGGCCCGCAACCCGTCATCGGGCTTCATGTCCGCGTTCTCCACCACCTCGAAGAACATCTTGCCCAGAGCGCCAACCGTATGCACGGATACGGCAAAGATGGCCGCGATCGGCCCCAGCGACAGCACCGCCGCCATCATGCCGGCCAGCACGATTTCGGGGAAAGCGCGCATCAGCTCGAGCAGGCGGCGGATGCCCCAGCGCAGCGGCCTGGCCACACCCAGATTGGAAGCCGCCAGAAAACAGAACAGAAAGGCAAAGAGCCCACCGATCAGCGTCGAGGCGAAGGCAATATTGAGCGTCACCAGCATTTCGTAGAAATATTCAGGCGCGTAAAGGCCGGTGCCGAACAGGTAATGGCGGCCGACCTCGTAGTCATATTTGAACGAGCCATCGGCATAGGGCGAAGGCAGGTCGAACATGGCGCGAACGATTTCGAACGGATCGTCGGGGACGAAATTCTTGATGAAGTCGAAAAGATAGGGCAGCCGCTCGATGAACTTGCCCGAGCTGGCATCATTGGCAAAGAGCAGCGCGAACACCAGCACCACCAGGACGCCAGCCAAGGCCAGCAGCGAATATAGCCGCCGCGTGGCCAGCAGTCGCTGGTAGTGGCGGTGGATGGTCTGGGTCGCCGCGGTCATGGCTTGGGTCTGGCTGATGTCGGCCATGCGCATCCTCGTGCAAAATTCGCGGTGTCGTTCCGGGGCCGGCCGGCGTCCATTCAAAGACTGCCGGCCCGCAGATGGCAGAAGGAACCTCGGGTTGCCCCCCGGCTTGCGCCGGGGCGACACCGCGTCTGGGTTGGTCGTGCTTAGCCGCCGATAGTCGCCTTGCGGGCGTCGATCACGGGCTGGTAGAAGCTCGGATCGACCTCGACATAGCCGTTGTAATCACCGGCCTGGGCGGCGCGGAAGCAGTCGTAATTGGTTTCCGGCAAGGCCTTGAGGAATGCTTCGATCTTGTCCTTTGTGCCCTGGTCCAGGCTCGAGCGCAGCACGATGGGACCGTTCGGGATCAGCGGCGACTTCCACACTTCCACCACGTCCTCCATGTCGAGCATGCCCTTGTCGACCATCGAGCGGATATTGCCCGAAGTGTAGCCCTCCATGAACTCGCCCACACCCGACCCCCAGGTCACGCCGGCGTCGAACTGGCCGTCCAGCACGGCGAGAACGTTGTTCTCGTGGCCGCCGCCAAAACCGGTTTCGGAAAAGTATTCCGCAACGGGCATGCCGATATCGTTGGGCAGGGCCACGACCGGGATCAGATAGCCCGAAGTGGAGTCCGGATCGGCGAAGCCGAGCTTCTTGCCCTTCATGTCTTCCAGGGTCGTGATGCCGCTGTCCTTGCGGGCCAGCATCACCGAATAATAACCGGTGGCGCCGTCAGTCTGTTCGGTGGTCAGGATCGGCTCGACCGCATTCGGGTCCTGCAGATAGATCGCGGCATAGGCAGAGGCGCCCAGCTCGGCATAGTCGAGCGTGCCGCCCAAAAGACCCTGAATCACGCCATTATAGTCGGCGGCCGGGAACAGCTGCACATCCGAAAAGCCGAGTTCGGCCTTCATCAGGTCGACCAGGCACTGGTTATCACGCAGGCGGTCGGCCTCGTTCTCGCCGCCGAGAAGGCCAATACGCAGGACATTGTCCTGCGCGAAGACGGCAGTAGTCATGGTCAAGGCCACGGAGGCCAGCAGGATCGTGCGGATCGCGGTCATGAATATCTTCCTTTGGTGACGCGGGTTGGTCGGCAGACCCGACAGATGCGGGCCGCGGAACGTCGTTACGGTGCCGTGCTGGCAACCGGGGATTTGATTGAGAGGGGCGATATCGACGTCGAAGTCAGCGCTTCCGAAAAAGCTTCCTTCAAACCATCGGCGCCATAGATGGTGCGCGCCACGTCGGTGGTCAGTTCGTCCGGCGTGCCGTCGAACACCACCTTGCCTGCCGCCATGCCGACGATGCGCTCGCAATAGGCGCGCGCGGTGTCCAGGGTATGCAGGTTGGTAATCACGGTAATGCCGTCGGCATTGATGTCGCGCAGGCTGTCCATCACGATCTGCGCATTACGCGGATCGAGGCTGGCGATGGGCTCGTCGGCCAGGATCATTTTGGGATTTTGCATAAGCGCGCGCGCAATCGCGACACGCTGCTGCTGGCCGCCCGACAGGGTCTGCGCCCACTGCATCGCCGTCGGCGCGATGTCGAGCCGCTCCAACGCCTTGAGGGCGGCGAGCTGCTCGTCCCCACTAAACAGGCCCAGCAGATTGAGCAGCGGGTTGCGCCCGTTGAGCCGGCCGAGCATCACATTGGTGATCACATCGAGGCGCGGCACCAGGTTGAATTGCTGGAAGATCATGGCGCAGTCCCGCTGCCAGCTTCGCAGCGCCTGACCGCGCAGCTCGGAGGTGCGAACGCCATCGCACTCCATATGGCCCGAGGAAACATCGGCAAGGCGGTTGATCATGCGCAACAGGGTTGATTTGCCGGCGCCTGAGCGCCCGATGATCCCAACCATCTGCCCCTGTGGGATGTCCAGGCTTACGCCGTTCACGGCGAGCTTGTCGCCGAAACGCCTCGACACATTCATGATACGCAGCATGGATTGCTCCCAGGCCCAGACTAATGGGAGCGATGCCTATGGTGCCGGGGTGAAGCTATGATGTCGTCGCCATGACAGATTGATGAAGGCGCCGCGCCGGCGGCGGCACCGCGACCTCGGCCAGATCCGCCCATACCGGCTGCGGCTGCCTATCGCCCAGGAGTGAGCGTACTCGCCTATTCGGCTGGCTCTGGCGCCGCGTTTGCCGCGTCCAGTTCCCGCTCCAACCGGGCCTCTTCCGCGGCCTTTGGCTTGGAGAACCGGGCCAGCAGCAGATAGGCCACCGGGGTCAGATACAGCGTTGAGATCGCAGCAAAGCTCAGCCCCCCAACCATGACCCAGCCGAGCGCCGACCGCGCCTCGGCGCCGGCGCCGCTGGCCAGCACGAGCGGCAATCCCCCCAGGATTGTGGCGATCATCGTCATCATCACCGGCCGCAACCGGATGTTGGACGCCTGCTCGATCGCCTCAGGCACCGATAATCCCTTGTCGCGCAGCTGATTGGCAAACTCGACGATCAGGATGCCGTTCTTGGCCATGATCCCCACCACCAGCACCAGCCCAATCTGGCTGAAAATGTTGAGACTGCCCCCTGTTGCCAGCAATGCGTAGAGCGCTGCCGCCACCCCAAAAGGCACGGTGGTCATCACAATGACAGCGCTCCACACGCTTTCGAACTGCGCCGCCAACACCAGCAGGATGATCACGAGTGCGAAACCGAAAGTGATGAATAGCCCATTGCTGGCTTCGCCCAGGGTCTTGGCTTCGGCCAGCGGAACGATCGACGTGCCTTCGGGCAGGATCGGCCGGGCCAGCTCCAGCATCTGGTAATAGGCATCCCCCAGGGCCAGCCCATCATCCAGGCTGGCCGTCACCGGCACCGCGCGTCGCTGTTGCTCCCGGCGCAACGAGGGCGGCACCGCAGCTTCAACGATAGTGGCAATGGTCGACATCGGCACATAACGGCCGTCGCCGGTCTTGACGAACAGACTCTCGAGATCGCGCGGATCATTGACCGGATTGCTGGTCGAGATCATCCGCACCGTATAGCTGGAATCATTGATGAACACGGTGCCGATATCGCTGCCGTCGATCATCGCCTGCATGGTGGTGGCGAGGCCATTGATATCGATTCCAAGCGCGTCGGCCTTGGTCCGGTCGACCGTCAGGGTAAGCTGAGGCTGGGTGGTGTCGAAATTGACCGTCACCCGCCCGAACCGTCCATCGTCCTGCAGCAGTTCTGAAATCTGGTTGGCGGTATCAGCCAGCACCGTATAGTCCGAACCGACCACCGCGAATTGCAGGCCGGAACCGCCGCCGCGAATGCCCAGACTATTGCCTTGCCCGACCGATGCGCGCACGCCGGGCACCTGCGCCATCAGCACATTGATATCATTGGCGATCTGCTGCTGGCTGCGCTCCCGCTCGCCCCAGGGTGCCAGTGTCAGGGTCAACCAACCTCCACTGCCCCAGCCCGACAGGACGAAGATCGAGCGCACCTCACCACTGTCGACAAATGGCTGCAGCATGGCTTCGACCCGGGTCAATTGGGTGCGGATATAGTCGAGGCTCACCGTATTGGGCGCCTGGATACGCAACTGTATCTGCGAGCGATCCTCGGGGGGGGTGATTTCCTGGCGCAGCTGGCCATAGACGAAATAGGACGACCCGGCGAACAACAGCGCGACCAGCACCACGACAAAAGGATTGGCCAGCGCCAGCTTCAGCGTCACCCTGTAGGCCGTCGCAAACTTGCTCCCGACGGCACGGAATACGCCCCGGTGCTGCGAGCGATTGCTCGTCTTGAGCAGGCGCGAGGCCAACATTGGCCCCATCGATAAGGCCACCACGGAGCTCAGCAACACGGCGATGGCCAGGGTAAAGCCGAACTCGCGGAACAGCCGCCCGGTTTGACCGCTGAGGAACGACAGTGGAATGAACACCGCGGCCAGGGTCAGCGTAGTTGCGACCACCGCAAAGAACACTTCCTGCGTGCCCAACACCGCCGCAGCGCGTGGCCCGGCGCCCATATTTTTGCGGCGCACGATATTTTCCAGCACCACGATGGCATCGTCCACCACCAGCCCGGTCGCCAGAACCAGCGCCAGCAGCGTGATGATGTTGAGCGAGAACCCTGCCAGATAGATGCCGGCTACGGCCCCGAGCAGCGCAATCGGCATGGCCAGCGCTGGCACAATTGTGGCGCGCCAATCGAGCAGGAATAAAAAGATGATCCCCACCACCACGACCAGCGACACGATCAGTGCAATCTGGACCTCATGCAGGGCACCGTCGATGAATACGGCATCATCGCTCGACACCTTGATCGTGACCCCTTCGGGCAACGTTTCGTTCAGCGTCTCGACAGCGGCGTGAATCCCTTTCGATATCTCGATCGTATTGGACTGCGCCTGCCGCACGATGCCCAGCCCGATGCCCGGCTTGCCATCGGAGCGCAGCGACGACGTGCTGGCCGCTGCATCGAACACCACCGTCGCCACATCGCCCAAAAGCGTGCGGTCCTTGATGATAATCGCCTCGAAATCGGCGGGAGTCGTCACCTCCGAAATCGCCCGCACAGTAATGTTCTGGTTCGGCCCGTTGATCGAGCCAGCCGGCGTATCGAAGGCGATGGTGGACAGCGCGGTGCGCACATCGGCCACGGTCAGCCCAAGGCTGGCCAGCTTGAGCGGATCGACATCCACCTCGAACGCCGTGTTGCGGGTGCCATAGACCTGAACTTCCGCTACCCCATCCACCGCACCGAGCCGTTCCGAGATCACATCATCGACCAGCGCGCTGAGTTCGGCCACCGACATGGTATCGGAAGTCACGGCCAGCTGGATCACCGCCTGCGCGTCGCTATCGGCTTTGAAGATGGTTGGCGTTTCAACGCCATCCGGCAAACTGCGCGTGGTGCGGCTCAGCGCATCGCGCACGTCCGAGGTGGCGACATCGAGGTTGACGCCGTCGGAGAACTCCAGCGTTACCCGGCTCTGTCCATTGAACGAGCTGGACGAAATCCCGGTGACGCCCTGCACCCGCGCCACCGCCCCTTCGACCACCGCGGTGACTTCGCGATCGATGGTTTCCGCCGCCGCCCCCGGGAAACTGGTCGATATCGAAATTACCGGCCGCTCGACGCTGGGCAGTTCACGTACTTCCACGCCCAGCAAGGCAGCCAGTCCGGCGACCACGATCATCGCATTGATCACCACCGCCAGCACCGGCCGACGCACGAACAGCGCCGCCAGGCTGCCACCGCGTTCGTTCTTTTGGGCAATCGACATGGAATTGTCCTTTAGTTTGCGGCGGTGGGTTCGGCTTGATCCGGGTTGCCATCCGGCCCATCGAGCAGGGCAACGTCGGCGCCTTCGCTGAGCTGCAGGATACCTTCGGTAATGATTGCATCACCCGGCCGCAGATCCCCCCGCACCAGCACGCCATCGCTATTGCGCTGCACGATTTCTGCCATCACGCGCGTGGCTTTTCCGGCATCATATTTCCAGACATACGAGCCCGCCGCCGACCACAGGATGGCCAGCGGGTTGACCGTGGGATACTGCTCGCCGGGAAAATTGAGTGCCACCGAAAACGACATGCCGGCGCGCAGGGCGCGGTCGGCATTGGGAATTTCCGCCTGCACCTGCAGCGTTCTGCTGGCCGGCTCGATCCGGTTATCGATGGCGCTGACCTCACCGGCAAAGCTGCGGCCAGGCAGTGCAACCGCCGTTACCGTGACCGGAGCTCCAGGGGCAATGGTTGCCGCGTAGCGTTCGGGCACCCAGAAGTCGACGAGGATCGAGGACGTATCGTCGATGGTGGTGACTGTGGTCTGCGCCGTCACATAATTGCCGGGCGTCACCCGGATCAGGCCGACCGTCCCGGCAATGGGGCTGGTCATGGTGCGGCGTGCCAGCGCCACCTGGGCATTGCGCAGTTCCAGATCGGCATTGGCAGCCGCCAATTGGGCTGCCGTCAACGCAGTTGTGGCCACCAGGCTTGAGCTGGCCAGACCTTCCGTCCGGGCCAATGTGGCGCTCGCATCATCGGCTGCCAGCTTGGCACGATCATAGGCAATCTGCTCGGCATCGGAATCCAGCCGCGCAATGATATCGCCAACAGCGACCACCTGGCCGGGGCGCACCAGCACCTCCGCCAGATTACCCCCGACCGGCGACGACACCGTCACCGACCGCGATGCAGTGCCTTCGCCGATCGCGTTGAGGGTGGCATTGATGGTGGCAAGCGTCACCGGGGTGGTCACGACGTTGGTCTGCCGCCCTGCCCCGCCCGGGCGGGCACCCACGCCACCAGCCGGCCGCCCAGCGGGTCGCGCCTTCTCTGGCGCGGGAGCGCCGAAAGGCAGCGCGATCCCGTAATTGGCCAGTGTGGCGGTCGAACCGGGGACAAAGAAGATCCAGGCGGCAGCTGCCGCAGCCAGAACAACAAGGGACGCCACGAACTGCCGTATCAAGCGCGGAACCTCAGATTAGCAATGCAAAAGGGCCGGCGAACCGACGAACACCGACAAATCCTAACAGCGCCGAACCTCGCCGCACATTACAATACGGTAAGGTCACGCAGCTGTGGGCTCACAAGGCGGCCGCAGCAGCCGCCAGCGCGTTAGCTGCCGGCGGCCTCGGCCTCCACGACCGCCAACCCTGCCATTGCCAGCGCAGCTTCGCGAGTTTTGGCGGCGGCAATGAAGCGGCCATTGTGACAGAAGCTGGCCCCAACAACGCCACTTGCCAGCTCGAGATCACCATTGGTCAGGCCGGCCCAGGCCGCTGGCAGATCGGCACGAACCTCAAACCCCTCATCGGCGCTGCGGATTGTCGCCAGGCACCAATCCTTGTCGCGCGGGTGCACTACGAACAGCAGGTGATCGGCACCCGCCTTAATGATGGCGGGACGGAATGGCATGCCCATGGGCAGCTCCAGAACGCGCGCCGGCCCGGCATCGATAATGGCCTGCTCCACCAAGCTCTCCGCCCGGAGCTTTGCTGCGCTCCGGGCGACCCGCGCCTCGACAAAGCTGCGGGCAATCGTCAGCGCCATCTGGAACGCCTCGTCTTCTGCGGCCGGATCGGTCTCGTCAAACACCGGTTTGAGCGTTTCCAGCAAGGCTGGCAATGTCAGCCCTGCCAGAGGTCCGGCAATCGATGGGCTGAGCGCCCCATTGTCCACCAGATCGATCGGCAGCACGAAGCCCGCATCGAACGAAGTATGGACCAGTTCGATGTGGGCCCCCGGCAGCCCCGAGGCGACAAGGTAAGCCCGGCCGTAGTGCTTCCAGATCAAGCCGAACGAGGAATAGGGCTGCCCGTCATCGCGCAGGGGCGCGCCGCGCTGGTGGTGGTCAAAGATCTGCGCCGCCGCGTCATAGGCGCCACCCACATCATAAATGATCCGGTCCGTCCCGGCTGTAATCCACTCCGGCGCCCGGCTGCGGACAATCCGCGCCTGTGGAAATAACCGGGTCAGGATGACGCTGGACAGCAATTCATCGGCATGGAAGCCACCGGAATGGGTGACGAGGAAATCTGGATTCATGCCCTAATACGCCCTGTTGCTCGCGGATGCTCCGCTTGGTGTCGCCCCCCAGATACCCATTGCTGCCCGTCGCCTCAACCCGCAATTTCCAAGCCAGACCTGCCCGGACTTGCCAATGAGCTGCAGGCCAGGCCCCGGGCACTGAGTTATCGGAAATGACCCCGGCTTGACATTCATCGTGTTGCATTCAATAGTTCGGTCAGTCACCGAACTAATTAGGACAGACCGTGTGAGCCAGGCCATTCGAATCTCGCGTCAGTTTTCACTGCGCTCTGTCATGGAAGCCATCGTGCAGGGCGGTCCGGTTTCGCGCGCCTCGATTGCCAAGCAGACCGGGCTCTCCAAACAGACTATTTCCGAGATCGTTCGCCAACTCGAGGATGAGGGCTGGGTTCGCGAGACCGGCCGCACCAGCGGACATGTCGGGCGGACGGCCGTGACCTATGAGCTGATCCCATCGGCAGCCTATATCGTCGCTGTCGATCTGGGGGGAACCAAGGTACGGGTCGCTGTATGCGACCTGTCGAGCCATGTCTTTGCCGAGGACAGTGAGCCCACCCATCCCGGCGGCGGACAGGCCATTGTCGAGCAGATCGCATCGCTGTGCTGGCGAGTAGCGGAAAAAGGCGGCGTGCCACGCGAGAAGCTGCGCATCGCCGTCGTGGGGGCGCCCGGTGCGCCCCAGGCAGATACGGGCCGCGTGCTCCTGGCGCCCAACATTGCCGGATTCGATCAGATGGACGTCGCCGGGTCCCTGGAAACCGCTCTTGGCTTCGACGTCATGCTGGAAAACGACGTCAATCTGGCCGTGCTCGGAGAAAGCTGGCTCGGCGCCGGCCAGGGCATCGACAATCTGGCCTTCATCGCCCTGGGCACCGGCGTCGGCAGCGGGCTCATGCTCAATGGCCAACTGGTTCGCGGCGCCAGCAATGCGGCGGGCGAGCTGGGCTTCCTCCCGTTTGGCGCTGATCCGTTTGAACCGGAATCGCTGCGCGCTGGCGCCTATGAGCGCAAGGTCGCCTCCCTCGGCATTGTCGCGCGTTATCGCGAGCTGGCCGGGCACGACGCCACCGTCCCTGCCATTTTCGAACGTGCCAATACCGGCGATTCCAATGCCGCCACGGTACTGGATGAGACGGCGCGCTATCTCGCCCGTGGCATTGGCGCAATTGCGGCCATAGCCAACCCGGAAAAGGTCATCCTGGGCGGCTCGATTGGCGCCCGGCCAGAGCTGGTCGAGCGCGTTCGCCAGGTGCTGCCGCTGTGCTTCCCCTACACAGTACAGGTCGAGGCCAGCGTCCTTGGCAATCACGCAGCGCTGGTTGGCGCCGCCGCCATCGGTCTCAGCCACCTGCACAATGCACTATTTGGCGCCGATTCCCCGGAATCGCGGATTTCTCTGCCCCCTGCCAACGCCGTCTCGATGCGTGAGGTGTTGCTGTGAGTCCCCTGCCCGCACTCCAGGCGCGTCTGCAGGCCGCCCTTGATCGGGACGATGCCATCGCCTTGCTACGGGGCGCCATTGGCAAGAACAGCATCACCGGCAACGAAGCCAATATGGTTGGCTATCTGCAGGACGAAATGCAGCAGCGCGGCCTTACTGCCGTCGAGACCGCCGAATTCGCGCCCGGCCGCCCCAATGTCTGGGGTCACCGGGCCGGCGGCGGCGGCGGCCCGCGCCTGCAATTCATCGGCCATACCGATACCGTCCATGTCGACGGCTGGCATGAGCACTGGGCCGGAGACCCCCGCCAAGATCCGTTCGCTGCCCCGATCATCGACGGTCACATCTGGGGGCGCGGTGCCGGAGACCTCAAGGCCGGCATCTGCACCAGCCTCGCCGCCCTGTCGTTGCTGGACCGCGCCGGGATTCGCCTCAAAGGGGACGTGGCCCTGGCCTTTGTCGGTGACGAAGAAAGCGGACAGCCCGGGAGCGGCATCTCGGCCGGCATCAAGGATTATGTCGGCCGCATCGAGGCCGGCACTATCGCGCGGCCCGATTTCTGCGTCTATGTCGAACCCACCCGCCTGGCGGTCTATCCCGCCCAGATTGGCTTCCTGATCGCCGACATCGCGGTCACGGGAAAATCCGCCTATTTCGGCGTCCCCGAACTCGGTCACGACGCGCTCAAGGCCAGCCACGCCATCATGACGGCGCTGTGGGCACATTCGGATGATGTTTCGGCCCGCGCCGAGCATGATCTGGTCGGCCGCGGCTTCCTGCTGATCACGACTCTGCAGGGCGGTGGCTTTATCGCCGTGCCGGAGGCCTGCACGCTCTCGCTGATCCGCAAGCTGCTGCCCGGAGAATCACTGGATGCTGCCGCAGCCGAGCTTGAAGCCGTGATTCGCGGCGCCATCGCTGACCCCGCCATTACCGTTTCGATCACCTACCCGGCCGGCCGCGACCATCCGCTTGGTGGCACCGCTGCCGAAGTCGACATGACCCATCCGGCGGTGACCCAGCTCAGCCAGGCCGTTGCCGCCGCCATGCCGGGACGCGGAGCGCTCGAGGGGGCGCCGTTCTGGTCGGAAAGCCCGTTCCTGGTCAATCGCCTGGGCATCCCGGCGGTTTATTGCGCGCCGGGCGACATCCGCAACTGCCACACGTTTGAGGAACGCGTCAGCGTCGAGGAATACCTCGCTGGCATCGTGGCCTTCGCCTGCTTCATCGCCCTCTATTGCGGCGTCGAAGACGAGATCTAGGGAACTGCACTTCAAGGGAGAACGAGAATGAAAACGACAACTGCACTGGCGACGGCCCTCCTGGCCGCCACTCTTTTGAGCCCCATTGCGGCCCAGGCCCAGACCGTGGGGCCCAATGGCGAAACCGCCACCCCGTCTGCGCAGGTCGCCTTGAGCGATGCCGATATCGCCGAACTGACCGGTAAGGGCTACAAGGCGGCGCTGCTTTGGCACACGTCGTCGGACTTCATCAATGCCGTGTCGAGCGGCGCGCAGGATGAGTTCGCCCGCGCAGGCGTCGAGGTGGTCGTCACCACCGATGCCGGTTTCGATGCCGCCAAGCAGCGGTCCGACATCGAGACCGCCCTGACGGCTTCGCCGAACGTGATCCTGTCGCTGCCGCTGGATCCGGTTACCTCCGCCGAGGCATTCCGCGAAGCTGCCGGCACTGGTGTCGAGCTGGTCTTCCTGTCCAATCTCCCTGCCGGCTACGTCCACGGCACCGATTATGCGGCCATCGTCACCGATGACCTGTTCCAGATGGGCAAGCAGGCCGCCGATACCCTTGCCGCCGCCATCGGCGGTGAAGGAGAAGTCGGCTACATTTTCCACGATGCCGCCTACTACGTCACCAACCAGCGCGACCAGGCCTTCAAGGCCACCATCGAAAACGACCATCCCGGCATCAAGATCGTCGCCGAACAGGGCATTTCCGATCCCGCCCGTGCCGAGGAACTGGCCAGCGCCATGCTGCTGCAGAACCCTGACCTCGACGGCATCTATGTGACCTGGGCCGAGCCCGCCGAGGGCGTCCTGGCTGCCCTGCGCAGTGTCGGCAATAGCGATACCAAGATCGTCACCCTCGATCTCTCCGAACCGGTGGCGCTTGACATGGTCAAAGGCGGCAATGTCGTCGGCCTCGTCGCCGACGAAGCCTATGAACTGGGCCGCGCCATGGCAGCTGTCGGGCTCAAGGGGCTGCTCGGGGAAGAAACGCCAGCCTTTGTTGTCGCTCCGGCCCTGACCGTCACCGCCGACAATGTAGCCGAAGGCTGGCAGCAGTCTCTGCACCGCGATGCGCCGGCTTCGGTGCTTGGCAAATAAGCATCAGCCAATCGTCAATAATTGGCGACCACCCTCAGGAGGATAAACCATGCGTAAACACTTGATCGCCGCATTAGGGCTGGCAACGGCCCTGACGCCGGCCAGCGCAATGGCGCAAGCCCCCGTCACCGTGGGCCCCAATGGCGAACCCGCGACCCCGGTGGCTGCGCTCCAGCTCACCGATGCCGAAATCAACCAGCTCAAGCAAGGCGGCTTCACTGCCGCCTTCGCCTGGCACGAGCTTTACGATTGGTCCGGGGCCGTTGCCCAGGGTGCCAAGGATGAGTTCGCGCGGCTGGGGATCGAGGTGGTGGCGGAAACCGACGCGGGCTTCGACGCCGCCCGCCAGCAGGCCGATGTCGAAACCGTCATGAGCCGTAGCCCTTCCATCCTCGTTTCTCTGCCGGTCGATCCGGCGGCGGGTGCCAGCACCTATGCCGCCGCGCTCCAGGGCGGCGCCAAGATTGTCTTCGTCGACAATGCGGCGGCCGGTTTCGTCCATGGCCAGGACTATGTCACCACAGTCTCGGCTGACCTCGTCGGCATTGGCGAAAAGACGGCCGAAGCGATGAACCAGGCCCTCGCAGGGGCTGGCAAGGTGGGCTACATCTTCCACGATGCCGACTTCCATGTGACCAATCTGCGCGACGCCGCGTTCAAATGGCACATCGAGAACACCTATGACGGTCTCGACATTGTCGCCGAAGCCGGCATGGCCGACCCCGCCAGGATCGAAGACATTGCCAACGCCATGCTGCTGCAGAACCCCGATATCAATGGCCTCTATGTGCCATGGGCCGAACCGGCAACCGGTGTGCTCTCGGTGTTGCGTCAGCTCGGCCGTGACGATGTCAGGATCGTGACCATCGATCTGAACGAGCCTGCTGGTCTCGACATGGTCTCGGGCGGCAGCATTGCCGCTTTGATTGCCGATGAGGCCTACAATATCGGCGTCTATGCGGCCCGTGCCGGCGCGGCTTCCCTGTTGGGTCGCGATGTCGATCCATTCCTGGTCGTTGATGCGCTCATCGTCGGTCCGGCCAATGTTGCCGAAGGCTGGCAGCAATCGCTGGGCCATGCCGCGCCGCCATCCGTGCTCGCCGCCGGCAACTGACCAGGCCAGTTTCGGGTGGGGCCACGGCCCCGCCCGAGCCTCATTCACGTCCGCGCTGGCAACAGCGTCAGTCAACGCCAAGACAGAGGATCACTATGTCCCCGCCATCCACCACACACCCGGCCGAGAGCTCGCCTCTGGCACGCCTGTCCCGGATTAATCTGCAGCAATATGTGGTCTATGTCGGCTTTGTCGCCATCTTCGTCTTCTTCGCCATCGTTTTGCGCGACAGTGGCTTTCTGACCTCGCGCAACCTGGTCAATATCGCGCTGCAGACCGCGCCCGCCACCATTATGGCCATCGGCCTGGTCTTCGCACTGTCTGCCGGCGACATCGACCTGTCCATCGGCTCCACTGTAGCGGTCTCTGCCCTCTGCGCGGCCATGGCCATGGCAGCCATGCCCGAGGCGGGCCTGCTGCTTGGTGTCGCCGCCGGCATTGGTGCCGGTCTTGCCATTGGCCTCGTCAATGGGCTGCTGGTCGCCTATCTGCGCCTGCCGTCCTTTCTGGTGACCCTTGCAACCATGGGCCTGTTCGCCGGTGTCGCCCGTTCGCTGACCCAGTTGCGCTCGATCCCGGTCACCGATTCCATGTTCACCGGCCTGTTCGGTTCGGGTTCGCTGTTCGGCATTCCTTCGCTGGTCATCTGGACCGTCGTGGCCGTCGGTATCGGCCACTTCGTCTTCCGTCAGACCAGGTTTGGCGCTCATGTACTGGCCACCGGTGACAATCCCCGCGCTGCCATGGTCACCGGCATCAAGGTCCCCCGCATCCGCCTGACCGTGTTCCTGATCAGCGGCGCCATGGCGGGCCTTGCCGGCCTGCTCTACTCGGGGCGGCTGCAGGCGGCCAAATATACGCTGGGCGAAACCGACCTGATGACCGTTATCGCAGCGGTGATTGTCGGCGGAACGCTGCTCAATGGCGGCAAGGGCTCGATCATTGGCGCCCTGGTGGGATCGCTGATGATGGGCCTGCTCAACAATGGCCTCATCCTGATGGGCCTCTCCGTTTCCGACCAGATGATCGTGCGTGGCCTCATCATTCTGGCCGCCGTTGCCGTGTCGCTGCGCGAAACCACGCGCTGAAGGGAGCCACCATGTTTCTCGACGTTCTCCGCCGCCGCAATCCCGGCTTTATCCAGGCAGCCATGGCCCTGCATCAGGAGGGGCGCATCCCGGCCAATGCCTATGTGCTCGATCTGGATGCCGTCACCGCCAATGCGCGCGTACTCAAGGCCGAGGCCGATCGGCTCGGGCTGGACATCTTTGCCATGACCAAGCAGGTCGGCCGCTCGTCGAGCTTCTGCAAGGCCGTCATGGCCGGGGGCATTGCCCGGTCGGTTGCCGTCGACATGGCCTGTGCCCGCGCCACCCACAATGCCGGCATGGGCATCGGTCATCTCGGCCACCTGTCCCAGATCGCCCGGTTCGAGGCCGATGCCGCAGCAGCCACGCTGCGTCCCGACAACTGGACCGTGTTCAACGCCACCAAGGCAGCTGAAGCCGCCGCCGGCGCGGCCAAGGCCGGGCGCGTTCAAAACCTGCTGGCCCGGATCAAGGCCGAAGGCGACACCTTCTATCGGGGCCATGAAGGCGGCTTCGATGCCGACGACATCATTGCGGTCGCCGACGCCCTCGATGCCCTGGCCGGCGGCAAGTTCGCCGGGATCACCACCTTCCCGGCCCTGCTGTTCGATCACGCCAGCCGCACGGTCAAGCCGACGCCCAATCTGACGACCCTCACCCGCACCGCCGAGGCGCTGCGCCGCGCCGGTCGTAGCGATATCGCCATCAACGCCCCGGGCACCACCTCCTCGGTGCTGCTGGCTGCGCTGGCCGCCGCCGGCGCCACCCAGTGCGAGCCGGGCAATGGCCTGCATGGCACGACCGCCCTGCACGCCGTTGAGGACCTGCCCGAACTGCCCGCCGTGCTGTACCTGAGCGAAGTCTCCCACCTGTCGGGCGGCAAGGCCTATTGCCTGGGCGGCGGCTTCTATATCGATCCCATCTTCCCCGACTATCCGGTCAAGGCGCTGGTTTCGCCTGAGCCGACCGTTGACGCGTCGGCCCTGCTGGAAGTCGAAATACCGCCCCCCAGCGCCATCGACTATTACGCCATGATCGACGCGACCGGCAGCCGCGCGCCGCAGCCAGGCGACAGCGCCGTATTCGGCTTCCGCGGACAGGCCTTTGTCACCCGCGCCTATGTGGTGGGCGTCTCCGGAATCGCGACCGGCAATCCCCAGATCGAGACAATTGAAAACAGCTTCGGGCATCCCGAAGCCTGGCCGCTCTAGGAGTTCGAGATGAACCAGTCCCCAACGGCCCCCGTGCTGGCGCTCGGCAATATCCGCAAGAGTTTCGGCGGCGTCGTCGCCATCGAGGATTTCAGCCTCACCATCGCGCCGGGCGAAATCGTCGCTTTGGTCGGCGATAACGGCGCCGGCAAGTCGACCCTGATCAAGATCATTTCGGGGGTCTATGTTCCCACCTCGGGCTCGATCCTGATCGATGGCGAACCTGTCGCCATGTCCAGCGCCACCAAGGCACGCGAGAACGGCATCGAGGTTGTTTATCAGGACCTCGCCCTGGCCGAGCAGCAATCGGTCTATATGAACCTGTTCCTGGGCCGCGAAATGACCAAGGGGCCCCTTGGCCAGCTGGATCGCAAGTCCATGATCGCCGAGACCCAGCGCCTGGTCGACGAACTCGATGTCCGCATCCCCTCGCCCCATGCCACCATTCGCGATCTGTCGGGCGGCCAGCGCCAGGGGGTCGCCATCGCCCGCGCCACCCACTGGGCCAAGAAGCTGATCCTCCTCGATGAGCCGACCGCCGCGCTCGGCGTCGCCGAGACCGCCAAGGTCGAGGCTATTATCGCCGCCCTCAAGGCCCGCAATATTGGCGTCCTCATCATCAGCCACAGCCTCGACCAGGTCTTCCGCCTGTCCGATCGCATCTGCGTGCTCCGTCGCGGCAAGCAGATCGGCATCCGCACCACCGCGGCGACCGACAAGAACGAGATCGTCTCCATGATCACCGGCCTCAACGCCAGCTGAGGTCAATGGCGACGACAACACCCGCCAGAGCATGCGATCACCCGCTGGAGGCCGGCAGCAAGCGTTGCCGGCCCGCCACAGATTGCGGTCACGATAATGAGAGCGATTGTTCCTGTTAAGGTTTGCAGAGTATTGATTTTGCCGTGCGAGGCTCCCGAATCTGCGTTCAGGCTGGGCCTTTAGCAATCCCAATACTGCGTCGCCGTGCATGGAGTCCGCATGAACAAGTTCCTGATCTGCCTCTTCGCAGCGCTGGCCGGCACCGCCGTCGCCATGCCGGCGAATGCTCAGGATGTCGCGACGGCAGCCGTCACCCGCGTCACCATTGCCCCACCGCAAACCCCGCTGGCTGCCAATATCAAGGCCGCGCTCTCTGCCGCCTATTATGGCGCCCCCAAAGGCAGCGCCACCTATGAAGCCGGCCAGAAGCTGTATTTCTTCTATGGCGAGCGCCATTTCGAGCCGATCTGGCTGGACCAGGCCGCCGATGGCGGCGTGACGTTTTCCGCCCCGGCCCGCAAGATCCTCAAACTGTTCGAGGACGCGGCCCGCGAGGGACTGCGCCCGAGCGACTACCTGACACCGGCGCTCGACGTCGCCACGGCCCAGTCCGACCCAGCCGGGATGGCGGCGCTGGAGACGGCATTTTCCAAGGCCACAATGGCCTATGCCACCCATATCCATACCGGCCGCATCAAGCCGCAATCGGTGGACTCGCAGCTCGATATCCAGCCCAAGCATCTCGATGAAGCAGCGCTGCTGGTTGAACTGGCCAGGAGCGCTGACCCGGTTGCGGTGCTGGCCAAGCTCGAGCCGACCCATCCAGAATTTCTGGCGCTTAAAGCTGCCCTGGCCAAGTTCGAGGACGGCACCGTCGATCGCCCCGCCGCCATTGCCGATGGCCCGCTGCTCAAGCCCGGCGTCAGCGATGCGCGCATGCCGCTGATCCGCGAACGCCTGGGCCTGCCGGCCGATGCCTCGCTGATCTATGACGATGCGGTTGTTGCCGGGATCAAGGCCTTCCAGGAAAGCCTGGGCCTGTCGCCCGATGGCGTTACCGGGCCGGCGACCATTGCCGCGCTCAATGGCGGCGCGGCCGTCAGCCGCGACGACATCCTGGCCAATATGGAACGCTGGCGCTGGATGCCCACCGATCTCGGCAAGTTCAACGTCTTCGTCAACATTCCCGAATTCCGTCTTGCCATCAGCCGCGACGGGGTCGAGCAATACACCACCCGCGTCGTGGTCGGCACCACCAAGAACCAGACCCCGGTGTTCTCGGACAATATCCGCCACATCGTGGTGAACCCCTACTGGAACGTGCCCTCCTCGATCGTGAAGGGCGAAATCGCCCCCAAGACCCTGGCCAATCCGGGCTATATCGACAGCCAGAACATGGACCTGCTGTATAATGGCAGCGCCGTCAGCCCCTGGGCCGTCAACTGGGCCGAAGTCAGCCCCGCCAATTTCCCCTTCCGCGTGCGCCAGCGCCCCGGTCCGGGCAATGCCCTGGGCCAGATCAAGTTCCTGTTCCCCAACAAGCACGACGTCTATCTGCACGACACCCCGTCCAAGGGCCTGTTCGGTCGCGACTACCGCGCGCTCAGCCATGGCTGCGTGCGCGTGCAGAACCCGATGGAATTCGCCGATGCGCTGCTGGCCAACGAGACGAGCATGAGCCGGGCGTCGCTCGAGGCCATGTTCGGCCCCTCCGAGCGGTGGGTGAACCCGCAGTCCTCGATCCCCGTGCACCTGGCCTATTTCACGCTGCGCGTCGACGACAATGGCACCATCCGCTCGTTTGGCGATCTCTATGGCCACAACGCCAAACTGATCGAAGCCATGGCGAAGTAAGCATGCCACGCCGCCGCCCGGGCCACGGCCCGGCGGGTATCTCACAGGCGATGCATGCGGCGAGACCTGCCTCATGATGAATATATAAGCGAGGCACGCCTCGCCGCCTGCGATGGGATTTCCGGAACCCGCTGGCGGCCCGCCTCTTGAGCTTAGGCAGACACAACCCGCTTGGACCCAAGGCAGGGCGAACACCCACCTCGCCCATCTGCTCCGTTACGGACCGGTTCGCGCGACCCCGCCTGACGTAACGATAGTGCCGCCATCTTAGCGCCAATCCGGGGAGCGGGGATAAGCGGGATAGATCGTCCCGCCGCGACTGGACAGGGCCGGACCCCGCGCCCGGTTGACGGCGCGGCGCTCTCCACCTTAACCTCCGCTTTACATTTTCGCCTTGGTTCAGCCCGGATTTCAGCCTAAAAATTTCGACGAGGGGCCCATAGCGAGCATTTGACAGCCAGTTAGCGTTAATAGGTTCTATTGGTTTTTACGCTAACGTCCGACTTCAAATCGCAGGCAACCGGGCAGAGTATCGCGTGACGGGGACATCCTATTTGAAACGGCACCATATCGTGCGGCTGGCAATGGCTGCCCTTATGAGCATCACCGTGCTTTTGCCGCAGGCCGTCGTGCCGGCGAGCGCCGCTTCCGAGCGAAGCCTCTATCTCTATTATACCCACACCAAGGAAACCGCCCGCATCGTCTTCAAGCGCAACGGGCAATATGTGCAGTCGGGCCTCAATGAGCTGAACCGTTTCCTGCGCGACTGGCGCCGGAACGAGCCAGCCAAGATGGACCCGCGCCTGTTCGACCTGGTCTGGGAGGTCTATCAGGAAGTGGGCGCCAGCAAGCCGGTGACGGTGGTTTCGGCCTACCGCTCTCCCGCCACCAATGAAATGCTGCGCGCCTCGTCCTCGGGCGTTGCCGAAAACTCCCAGCACACCCGTGGCAATGCCATGGATTTCTACATTCCGGGCGTTTCGCTCACCAAGCTGCGCGCCGCCGCGATGCGCAAGCAGGTCGGCGGCGTCGGCTATTACCCCACTTCGGGCAGCCCCTTCGTTCACCTTGATACTGGCAATGTGCGCGCCTGGCCGCGCATGACCCGTGCCCAGCTCAAGCAAATCTTCCCCGACGGCAAGACCTTGCACGTTCCCAATGACGGCAAGCCGCTGTCGCAGGAAGGCTATCGCCTGGCCCAGGCCGAATGGCAGCGATGCCATTCCGTGCCCTGCAATGGCGGCAGCTCGGGCACCCGCGTCGCCAGCAATAGTGGCGGCTCCGGCAAGACCCTGTTCGGCATGCTGTTCGGCGGCGACGAAAACGAAGTCGAAGATGTCGGCACGCGTGCCCCCGCCCCGTCGGCCCGGGTCCAGGTTGCGGCGGCGGCCCCTGCCCAGATCGTTCCCCCGGCCAATGCCATTGCCAATGCAGCCGCGCCCATGCCGATGCTGCGCCCTGCCGCGCTCGGCGCGCCCGCCGCCATGGCGGCCATCGATCAGCCCCCGGTGATTCCGTTCTCCACCACCGGCAGCGCACCGCTGCAGGAGAACGAATTGCGCACGGCCATGGTGCCGCCGGTTCCGCTGATGAAGTCGCAGACCCTGCTGGTAGCAACTGCTGCCGCACTGCCTGCCGGCAGCCCCGAAACCGCCGTTGTGGCCCTGGCCGCGATGAGCCAGCCCTATCCGCAACCGCGCCTGCACATGTCGGCCCGCGAGCCGGAGCCGGTGATGACGGCCTATGCCCCGGTGCAGGCTGCGCTGGAAACCATCATCGAGAACGACACCATCACCACCGCTTCCGTCGCGCCGATACCGCGCCCCGCCTTTGCCATGCCGAAACTGGCTGGCGTAACGGGCCTGCGCACCGCCTCTCTGGGTGGTGGCGAACCGGCCGTAGGCGTCATGACCAACCTGTTTGACAGCACCTTTGGCGCACTCGAGCAGCACAAGAGCGAGTCAATGGCGACGGCTCTGGCCGAAATGGTCGCGCGCCGTCCCAATCCCGCCGATCCGCGCCAGGTCGAGCTGATTGCCCCCGATCTCGAACATATTGCGGAAGTCTTCGTGGCCCCGGCGGCCCTGTCCTCGTCCCACTTTGCAGTGATCTTCGAGCACGACGAGGCCGACTTCGATCCCAGCACCGAGATGGGACGCTATGTCACCGTCATGGGCGTTGGCGACGAGCCGGCCGAGCTCAGCCACACCCGGTTTGTCGCGGCCAAGCCGCTGGTGGTTGCGCTCAACTGATCTCGCTTTCCTCCCGGTCCGCCCCTGTGGACCGGGACGCCAAGGCGCTGCTTGCCCCAATTCCAGCATGATCGCCCACTAGCCATGGCGCGCGCGATGGACGCAGCCGCGAGCCTGCGGTTGCAAAGCCGGGCCCCTGCGCCTAAAGAATTCTGATTGTACCAGTCCTCGGCAAAGGATCGCCAGCTTGGCCGACAAGCCGCTCACCCCCCTGCTCGACACAGTTGCTGCGCCCGCTGACCTGCGCGCGCTGCCCCGCGAACACCTGCGCCAGCTGGCCGATGAATTGCGCGCCGAGGTGATCGACGCCGTCTCGGTAACCGGCGGCCATCTGGGCGCCGGCCTCGGGGTGGTCGAGTTGACCGTGGCGCTGCATGCCGTGTTCGATACCCCCCATGATCGCATCATCTGGGACGTCGGCCACCAGGCCTATCCGCACAAGATCCTGACCGGCCGCCGCGACCGCATCCGCACGCTGCGCCAGAAGGATGGCCTCTCGGGCTTTACCCAGCGCGCCGAAAGCGAATACGACCCGTTTGGCGCCGGCCATTCCTCGACCTCGATTTCGGCGGGCCTCGGCATGGCCGTCGCCAGCGAATTGCAGGGCACGCCGCGCAATGTCGTGGCTGTCATCGGCGATGGCGCCATGTCGGCCGGCATGGCCTATGAAGCGATGAACAATGCCGGCGCCATGGATGCGCGGCTGATCGTCATCCTCAATGACAATGACATGTCGATTGCCCCGCCGACCGGCGCGCTCTCGACCTATCTGGCACGGCTGGTGTCCAGCCCGGCCTATCGCGGCATGCGTGAAACCGCCAAGACCGTGACCAAGAAGCTGCCGCAGATTTTCTACGAGCCGGCGCGCCGCACCGAGGAATTCGCCCGCTCCTTCTTCACCGGCGGCACGCTGTTCGAAGAGCTGGGCTTTTACTATGTCGGCCCCATCGATGGCCACGACCTCGATAGCCTGCTGCCGATACTGGACAATGTGCGCGACGCCAAGGAAGGCCCGATCCTGGTCCATGTGGTGACCAAGAAGGGCAAGGGCTATGGCCCGGCCGAGGACTCCGCCGACAAGTATCATGGCGTCTCCAAGTTCAACGTCATCACCGGCGCCCAGGCCAAGGCCGTGTCCAACGCGCCCTCCTATACCGCCGTGTTTGCCGAAAGCCTGATCCAGGAAGCCGCAGAAGATCCGCGCGTCGTCGCTGTAACTGCCGCCATGCCTTCGGGCACCGGGCTCGACAAGTTCGCCGAGATCTATCCCGACCGCATCTTTGACGTCGGCATTGCCGAGCAGCATGCCGTCACTTTCGCCGCCGGCCTCGCCAGCGAGGGCATGCGCCCGTTCTGCGCCATCTATTCGACCTTCCTGCAGCGCGCCTATGACCAGGTGGTGCACGACGTCGCCATCCAGCATCTGCCCGTGCGCTTCGCCATCGACCGGGCCGGTTATGTCGGCGCCGATGGCCCAACCCATGCCGGCAATTATGACGCCGCCTATCTCGGCGCCATTCCCGGCATCGTCCAGATGGCCGCGGCCGACGAGGCCGAGCTCAAGCATATGGTGGCGACCGCCACCGCCTATGACAATGGCCCCATCGCCTTCCGCTATCCGCGCGGCGACGGGCTGGGCGTCGACATGCCCAAGCGCGGCGAAATCCTGCCCATCGGCAAGGGCCGCATCGTGCGCCAGGGCGCCACTATCGCCATACTCTCCTATGGCACGCGGCTGGGCGAAGTCCTCGCTGCCGCCGAAAAACTGGCCGCACTGGGGCTCAACCCCACCATCGCCGATGCGCGCTTCATGAAGCCGCTGGACGAAGAGCTGATCGCCAGGCTGGCCACCAGCCACGACGTGTTGCTGACTGCCGAAGAGGGCTCGATTGGCGGCTTTGGCAGCCATGTCGCGACCTTCCTGGCGTCCAATGGACTGCTCGACGGCAAGCTGCGGTTCCGCCCGCTGATGATCCCGGATCGCTTTGTCGAGCACTCGACTCAGGCCGACATGTATGCCGATGCCGGGCTCGACCGCGCCGGCATCGTCGCGACGGCCCTGGCCACTTTGGGCTATGACGAAGCCGCCATGGTCGCCGCGCTCGCCCAGGTCTGAACGCCGCCTTACCGATTGGCTGGCAAAGCCAGCCATCGCGCATGGATGGCTTTAACGTTTCGCCTCCTATAGTGCGCCCAAACCGCCTTGTAAGAGGAAGCGCCGTGCATATTCTGATTGTCGACGACAGTCGCTCAAGCCTGGCTTTTCTTGCCCAGAAGATCGCCGAAATGGGCGATCACGCCATTGAAACCTGTCTCGACCCGGCATTGGCTCTGGCGCGCAGTGCCGAGCATCAGTTCGATCTGGTCATTCTCGACAATATCATGCCCGGCATGAACGGGGTCGAACTGACCGGCCACCTGCGCAACAGCCCCGATTACCGGCTGGTGCCGATCATCATGGTCACCTCCGATATCGACAAGGCCATGCGGATCGAGGCGATTGCCGCCGGCGCCAATGATTTCCTGCCCAAGCCTTTCGATACCGTCGAATTGCAGGCCCGCGTCCGCAACCTGCTCGCCCTGCGCCAGGCCCAGATCGATCTGGCCGACCGCGCCGACTGGCTGGCCCGCGAAGTCGAAATCGCCACCCGTCATGTGGTCGAGCGCGAGGAGGAGCTGATCTGGCGGCTGGCCCGCGCCATCGAGTTCCGTGATGGCGATACCGGCGGCCATGTCTCGCGCGTGGCTGTGGTGTCGCGCATGATCGCCGAGGGCGTCGGCCTCAGCCCCGAGCGCTGCCGCATGGTCTATCTGGCTGCGCCCCTGCATGACGTGGGCAAGATCGGCATTGCCGACGCCATCCTCAGCAAGCCCGGCAAGCTGACACCGGACGAACTGGCGATCATGCGCCGCCATGTCGATATCGGTGCCCGCATTCTCGAGCGCGGCTCGTCCGAGCTCATCCGCACGGCCGAACTGATCGCCCAGAGCCATCACGAGCGCTGGGATGGCAATGGCTATCCCGATCGCCTGTCCGGCAGCAATATTCCCATCGAGGCGCGCATCGTCGCCATTGCCGATGTTTTCGATGCGCTCTGCTCGGAGCGTCCCTACAAGGCGGCCTGGCCGGCGGAAGATGCCTATCGCGAGATTGTGCGCTGCAGTGCCACCCAGTTCGATCCCGCTTGCGTCGCCGCCTTTGAAGCCCGCTGGGCCGATATCGTCGCCCTTATCGAAGATCGCGCCCAGCCCGAACCGCTGGCTGCCGCCAGCTAGCCTACCCGCTTCCACAGCGCCATCGCGTGACACCGGCCCGGCATCGTCCTGGCCGGTTTTTTGTTCGAGACACTGACGATTAGGCCGCCGACCCGGCAAAATCTGCCCAATACAGAATAGTTCTGCACAAGGCGCGACGCCCATATTTCTGCCGCATTTTGGCAAGGTTGCGCCACCGAGATTCTGCCGCCGCCCGCCCCGGCAGTCACCAGCAGGGCAAAATCAAGTATTCGCCGCCCGATTGCCCGCATTGGATTCAACCCCGACGAATCGAAGATTCACCGCGCCAATTGGCACCCGCCGAATCCGCCAGCAACGGGCTCAATTCTTAATACAAATACATCGCCATAAATGATATGTATTGACTATTCTCAATAAAGTATTGGTGAGCTCACGGTAATGAGAGCTTAAGGATTTTGGGCTACCCATTTCACAGCGCCAAAAGATTATGGGTATTAAGTTCAAGAGCGCACACGATAAAATCGTGTCACATCGCGAAATCCTAAATCTTCGGACCTGAGAACTTTGTTTTGACTTTGTCGAGACAGAGAACGGCACAACCTTGCCCAAGGAATACTGGTCGACGACATGGAACATTCCCAATCGCACCTCTTCGAACTGCGGGGGAAACTCGGATTGCGCGACGCCACTGAGGTCGCCTCCGCCCTTTCTCTCGCTCTTGAGACCCACCCCGCCGTCACCGTCGCGGTTGCTGCGGATGCCGATCTCGACATCACGATTCTCCAGGTCCTGGTCGCCGCCCACAAGACCGCAGCCCGTGCCGGCAAGGGCCTGACCCTGACGGCGTCGGCCGACAGCCTGCTGCGGCAAACCCTGGTGAAGGCTGGATTTGTCAGTCCGGCGGGTGCTGCCCAGACGGCAGAAGGCCAGTTCTGGACCCATACATCGAAAGGCTATGCAGCATGAGCAAGTTGATATTGACCGTCGATGACTCGGCATCGATCCGCCAGATGGTGGCGCTGACGCTGAGCGCGGTGGGCCATCAGGTGGTGGAAGCCGGCAACGGCGCCGAGGGCTACGACAAGGCAATCGCCCAGCCGTTCAATGCCATCATTACCGATCTCAACATGCCGGTGATGAATGGCATCGAGTTCATCCGCAAGTATCGCCAGCACCCGGCAAGCAAAGGCGTGCCGATCATCTTGCTGACCACTGAATCGGACGAGGAGCTCAAGCGCCAGGCCAAGGAAGCCGGCGCCACGGGCTGGATCGTCAAGCCGTTCAAACAGGACCAGCTGATTGCTGTCATCAAGAAGGTGACTGGGGCATGAGCCTTCCCGACCCCACCGAGACCTTCCGCCAGGAGGCGCGCGAGCTGCTCGAACAGCTCGAAAGCGGCCTGCTCGATCTCGGCCAGAACCCCGCCGATACCGACCTGATCAATTCCACCTTCCGGGCGCTGCACACCATCAAAGGGTCGGGCGCCATGTTCGGCTTCACCCAGGTGGCCGCGTTCGTGCACGAATTCGAAACCGCCTTCGACCGGGTGCGCAAGGGCCTGAGCCCCGCCACCCACGAACTGGTCGCCGTGGCGCTCGATGCCAAGGACCACATCCACAAGTTGCTCCAGCATCCCGATGATGCGGTGCCCGGTGGCGATGCCATCCTCGATGCCCTGCGCATCATCGTCTCCGCAGAACCCGCAGCCGCTCTGCCCGCCCCCCTGGTTGCCGCCGAACCGGCGGCGACCATCAGCAAGCGCTGGCGCATCGTCTTCAAGCTGCCCGCCGACTCGCTGGTATACGGCACCAACCCGATCCTGCTGCTCGAGGAGATCGCCGCTCTCGGCCCCTGCACCGTCAAGGCGTTGACCGACGCGGTGCCCCCCCTGGCCGACCTCGATCCCGAAGTGCCCACGATCGGCTGGCAGGTCGATCTGACCCATGACGATCCCCATGCCGGGATCGAGGATGTGTTCCTGTTCTTGCGCGACGGCATGGAATTGTCGGTCACGCCGCTGGAGGATGAAGCCAGCCTGCCCGAGCCCGCTCCGGCCCCGCTTGCGGCACCGCTCCCCTTGCCGGAGACGCCCGCAGCGGTCCCCGCGCTGATCGAGCCGAGCGAGCCCCCCCGCGACACCAGGCGCGCCACCAATACCACGACGGAAAAGACCGGCTCATCGCTCCGCGTTGCCGCCGAACGGCTCGATGAACTGATGGATCGCGTGGGCGAGCTGGTCATTGCCCAGGCCCGCCTGACCCAGATCGCCAATTCCAGCAGCGATGCCAATCTCAAGACCATTGCCGAAGAGCTGGAGCGCCTGTCTTCGGGCCTGCGCGACACCACGATGGGCATCCGCATGGTCCCCATCGGCACCCTGTTCAGCCGTTTCCGACGCCTGATCCACGACCTCAGCCGCGATCTCGACAAGGACATCGAGTTCATCACCTCCGGCGAGGACACCGAACTCGACAAGACCATGATCGAGCGACTGGCCGACCCGCTGGTCCACCTGATCCGCAACTCCGTCGACCATGGCCTGGAAACTGCCGAAAAGCGCCTGGCTGCTGGCAAATCGGCCAAGGGCAGTGTCCGTCTCTCCGCCGTCTATGCCGGGGCCGAAGTCGCCATCTCGGTCGCCGATGACGGCGCCGGGCTGGACGCCACCCGCATCCGCGCCAAGGCCGAGGAAGCCGGGCTGCTGGCACCCGACGCCAAGATCAGCGAACAGGACCTGTTCCAGATGATCTTCGCCCCCGGCTTCTCCACCGCCAAGGAGGTCACGGCCCTGTCCGGCCGGGGCGTTGGCATGGACGTGGTCAAGCGCACCATTGACGGGCTGCGCGGCACCATCGAGCTCAGCACCCGCCCCGGCCAGGGCACCACAGCGACACTGCGCCTGCCGCTCACCCTTGCCATCATCGATGGCATGCTTGTGCGGGTCGGCAACGGCCGCTACACCATCCCGCTGGCCGCCGTCGAAGAATGCGTCGAGCTGCCCGAGGGCATCGAGGCCAATGCGCGCGGCCGCAATTTCCTCGATATCCGCGGCAGCCTGGTGCCCTTCTTGCGCCTGCGCGAAGTGTTCGGCACCAAGACCCCGCTCGAGCCGCACCAGAAGGTGGTGATCGTCTCGTCGGGCGAAGGCCGCGTCGGCCTCGTCGTCGATCAGATCATCGGCAACAACCAGACCGTCATCAAGCAGCTGAGCAAGCTGCATAGCGCGATCAAGTCCTTCTCGGGCGCGACCATTCTGGGCGACGGCACCGTCGCGCTGATCCTGGATACCGCCCATCTGGTGGCGCATGGCCAGTTCTATGTCGACCAGGGGAGAGCCGCATGAGCCTCGCACTAGCCAGTCCCATGAAGGCGCTGACCATCCGCCTGCAGGACGAATTGTTTGCCGTCGAGGCGGGCAGCGTGCGCGAGATCCTCGATCTGGTGCCGATCACCGAAGTGCCCAATGCCTCCCCGTTTGTCAGCGGGTTGATCAATGTGCGCGGCCGTGTCGTGCCGCTCGCCGATCTGCGCGTCATGTTCGGCATGGACCGGCCCGAGCCGGACCAGGACACCCGCATCGTGGTGATGGAGATCGATATCGACGGTGAACCCACCGTCGCCGGTATCCTCGCCGACAAGGTCCATGACGTCACCGATATCGAGGCCGCCTCCATCGAGGAGGTGCCCAAGGTCGGCATGCGCTGGCGCCCCGAATTCATTCGCGGCATCGGCAAGCGCAATGGCGGCTTCATCATCATCCCCGATCTGGGGCGAATTTTCGAAACGCAGAGCGCCAGAACCGCGCCTGCTGCAGCTTCAGAAGAAAGGTCTGCATCGTGAGACTAACGATTAAAACCAAGCTGGCGGCGACTTTTGCCGTCGTGGTGGCCATGTCCGCCGGCGCAATGGTGCTTTCCATCCAGAGCCTGGGGCAGATCAACGACTCGCTGAACGACATCGTAAATGTCCAGGCGACCAGTTCGCTGCAGATGGCGAGCATGGAGACTGCCCTCGAGAACATCGGCTCTCAGGTCAATGCCGTCGTGTTGTTTGACGATATCGACACCATCAACGAAATCACGGCCCAGATCGATCAGACATACGAGACGATCAATCGGCTCGAGGCCGACCTGTCGACCCGCATCGTCGATCCGCAGAACAGGGAGATTCTGGCCGAGCTTGGCGCCACGCTCGATCAATATTGGGTAGAGGTCCAGGAAGTCGAGGCGCTCGCCTCCGAAATTACCGACGTTCACGCCCTCGATGTCAGCTCCAGCGAAGGCAGCGCAGCCCTGGGCAAGGTCGAGGACGCGATGTCCGCAATTCTGAAGTCGCTGTCGACCCGCGCCGCGATGGGCGACGTCAACGCCTTTGCAGCATACGAAACGGCATCGAGGACGTTTCTCACCCTGAGCGACATGTTCCGCCAGCAGCGGAACGTGCTGTTGGCTTCGGGCAATCCGGAACTGCAGGATCGCTGGTATGCCGACTACGTCGCCGGCCTGGACTCCGCCGCCCAGCTGTTCCCGGCTCTGGCCCGGCTCGTTTCCGGCCCCGACATGGCCCTGGTAGCGACGGCTGAAGCCGCCTATGCCGAAATGGCGGCGGCGATGGACAAGGCTGTCGACATCAGCATGCGCCGCTCGGATCTGAAGGCTGTCGAAAAGCAGAGCGAGAGCTTTGCGACGCGCACGGAAGCCACTGTCCTGCTTCAGAGCATGATCAGCCGCAACAACGAGCTGTTCCGCGAAGCCGTCACCAACGCGACGGATCTCTACAACAATGGCCGCATGCTGCTGATCGCCATCCTGCTCGGCTCCGCACTCGTGGCCGCCATTGCCGCGACCTGGATCGTGGTCTCGATCAGCCGCGCCCTGACGAGCGCCCTGGGCCTTGCTAATGCCGTGGCATCCGGCGATCTCAACGCCACCGCGACCGCCAAGTCCAATGACGAGGTCAAGGACCTGATCGATGCCCTAAACGGCATGACCCACAAGCTGCGCGAAGTGGTTGGCGAAGTCACCGCCGCGACCCGCAATGTTGCCGCTGGCAGCCAGGAAATGTCGGCCACTGCCGAGCAGCTGAGCCAGGGCGCTACCGAACAGGCCTCCTCGACCGAAGAAGCCTCCGCGTCGATGGAAGAAATGGCCGCCACCATCAAGCAGTCGGCCGACAATGCCAGCCAGACCGAAAAGATCGCCCGCCAGTCTGCGGCCGATGCCATCGCCTCGGGCGAAGCGGTCAACAATGCCGTGACTGCCATGCAGACCATTGCCGAAAAGATCATGGTGGTGCAGGAAATCGCCCGCCAGACCGATCTGCTCGCCCTCAACGCCGCGGTGGAAGCCGCCCGTGCCGGCGAACATGGCCGCGGTTTTGCCGTGGTCGCCTCCGAAGTGCGCAAGCTCGCCGAACGCAGCCAGGCTGCCGCCGCCGAAATCTCGACGCTCTCGGTCCACACTGTCGGCGCCGCCCGCTCGGCCGGCGACATGCTGCAGCGCCTGGTGCCCGATATCCAGCGCACGGCTGAACTGGTCGAGGAAATCTCGGCCGGCAGCCGCGAGCAGAATGCCGGCGCGGCCCAGATCAACACCGCCATCCAGCAGCTCGACAAGGTCACCCAGCAGAACACCAGCGCCTCCGAGGAAATGTCGGCGACCGCTGAAGAACTGGCCAGCCAGGCCGAGCAGTTGCAGGCCGCCATCAGCTATTTCCGCACCGACGAGCGCTTGTCGGCGGCCGCGACACCCGTCGCTGCCCGCAAGCCGGCCAGCGTCGGTCGCCAGGATCTGGGCGATGCCATTCTGGCCACGGCCCCGCAGATGGCGCCCCGCAAGCCGGCACCACGCCCGGCAGGCCGCACCAGCGGCGGTGGCTTCGATCTGAGCCTGGACGAAGGCCATGACGACCTCGACGCCGACTTCACCCGCCGCGGCGCGGCCTAGGCCCAGCCATGGCTGAAACCGCACAATATGTGACCCTTGGCGTCGCGGAGGATCTCTTCGCGGCGCCGGTGGAAAGGGTCCAGGAAATCCTCGACATGCGCCCGATTGCGCGGCTGCCCCAGGCGCCCGCCAATCTGCTGGGCATGATCGATGTGCGTGGCCAGGGCGTGCCGGTGATCGATCTGCGCCTGACCCTCGGGCTGGAGCAGATCGCCGATACCGAAACCACTCGCATCGTGGTGCTCACGGTCACCGGGCGCGATGGCGCGCTCACCCTTGGCCTCAAGGCCGACCGGGTGTTTGAAGTGACGGTGCTCGACGATCCACGCCTTGATCCGCCCCCGGCGATCAGCGGCACCTGGAACGGCGAGTGCATTGCCGGAATTGGCCGTCGCAACGGTGCCTTCGTCACCGTGCTCGACCTTGATCGCCTGCTCGGCGCTCTGGCAATCGAGCGCGCCGCCTGACCATTGTCCGATACCGGCCGCCCATGGGCGGCCGGCCCCCAACAGGCCGGAGAAGACCTTGGAACACGCCACCCGCAAGATCCTGGCCGAAGACGACGGCGACGATCACTTCAGCCCGTCCGACTATATGCGCCTGTCCAACCTCATCGGCGAAGAAGTCGGCATCAAGCTGCCGCCCAGCAAGCGCCTGATGGTGGAAGGCCGGCTGCGCAAGCGCGTCCGCGCCCTCGGCCTGCCCAGCTTCACCGCCTATTGCACCCACCTGTTCAAGCGGGATGGGCTCAAGTCCGAGCGTCCGCACCTGATCAATGCGGTGACCACCAACAAGACCGATTTCTTCCGCGAACCCGAGCACTTTACCTATCTGACCCGCGCCATGGTGCCCCAGCTGCTCGAAGCGCGCCGCGCCGAGCGCAATCCGCTGCTCAAGCTGTGGAGCGCCGCCAGCTCGACCGGAGCCGAGGCCTATACGCTGGCCATGGTGCTCGCCGATGCGACCGCCAGCGGCGCCGATTTCCGCTTTGCGATCCTGGGCACCGATATTTCCACCACCGTGCTCGCGCAGGGCCAGCGCGCCGTCTATTCCGCCGAAACGATTGCCCCCGTCCCGGCCGAACAGCAATCGCGCTATGTGATGCGCTCGCGCAATCCGGGCCTGCGGCCCGAGGTCCGCATCGTGCCCGAACTGCGGCGCCTGGTCCGCTTCGCCCAACTTAACTTGATGGACCGCACCTATCCGGTCGATCGCGATGTCGACGTCATCTTCCTGCGCAATGTGCTGATCTATTTCGAAAAATCCGACCAGGAAGCCGTCATCCGCCGCCTGATCGATCATCTGCGGCCGGGCGGATATCTGGTGCTCGGCCATTCGGAATCGATGATCGGCACCTCCATCACCATGCGTCAGGTCGCCCCTGCCGTGTTTCAGAAGGTCTGAGGAACGCCGCCATGTCCGACACGACCCATCCTGGCCACAGCAAGATCCGCGTGCTGATCGTCGACGACTCCGCCTCGGTGCGCACCACCCTGAGCGACATCATCAACAGCGATCCCGACCTTGAGGTCATGGCCACTGCCGCCGACCCCTATGTGGCGGTCGAGCGCATCCGCCATGAAGTGCCCGATGTCATTTTCCTCGATATCGAGTTGCCGCGCATGGATGGGATCACCTTCCTGCGCAAGCTGATGTCGCAGCGCCCCATTCCGGTGGTGATCTGTTCGAGCCTGGCCGAGGCCGGCTCCGATACGTTGATGCAGGCGCTGGAGGCCGGCGCCGTCGATGTTGTCACCAAGCCGCGCGTCGATACCGCCCACTTCCTGCAGGAATCGCGGATGCGCATCTGCGACGCCGCCAAGGCGGCCGCTCATGCCAAGTTCCGCGGCATTCACAAGCCGGCGCCGCGCCTGACCGTCGAGGCCAAGCTGACCGCCGACGCCATCATCCCGCCGAAATCGGCCAGCCGCATGGCCTCGATCATCGCTGCCATGCCCCAGACCGATCCGATCATCTGCATTGGCGCCTCGACCGGCGGCACCGAAGCGCTGCGCGAAGTGCTCGAAGCCCTGCCCGCCACCGCCCCCGGCATCGTCATCGTCCAGCACATGCCCGAAAAATTCACCCATGCCTTTGCCCGCCGTCTCAACGCCATCTGCGCCATGCAGGTCAAGGAAGCCGAGCATGGCGACGTCGTCAGCCCCGGCCGCGTGCTGATCGCCCCCGGCAATCAGCACATGCTGCTGCAGCGTTCGGGCAGCCGCTATACCGTCGGCATTACCGAGGGCGTGCATGTCTCGCGCCACCGCCCCTCGGTCGACGTGCTGTTCCGTTCCGCCGCCCAGAGCGCCGGCCGCAATGCCCTGGGCATGCTGCTGACCGGCATGGGCGACGATGGCGCCCGCGGCCTGCTCGAAATGAAAGAGGCCGGCGCCCTTACCGTGGCGCAGGACGAGGACACCTCCATCGTCTTCGGCATGCCCAAGGAAGCCATCCAGCGCGGTGCCGCCATGAGGGTCCTGCCCCTCAATCGCATGGCCGCCGAAATCCTGACCTATGCGCGCGCCGCCGGCGATCAGCGCGGAGCCTCAATATGACGCTTGCAGTCTCTGTCCCTGCCGAACCCGAACTCGACCTGTTGCAGCTGCCGGCCCGCTTCGAGGCCCTCGCCATTGACCTGGCAGAACCGCGCGCCGGCATCGAAACCGCCTTCCTCACCGTCGGCGACCGTCTCGGACAGGCCTCGACCCTGCTCAACCGCATCGTAGCCGCCTTTGCAGCGCTGCCGCGCGATCTCGACAGTCCCGAAATGGCCGAGGCCATCGTCCGGCTCGGCAATATCGCCCGCCGCACCCGCGAGATCGGCGATTCATTCGTGCTGGAAAAGCAGGATGTCGAGCGCCTCGTTGCCGCCGTCGATGCCGCCACCAGCCCGATTGTCGAGCTCAAGCGCGCCGTCAAGATGATGGGCATTCTGGCCATCAATGCCCGTATCGTGGCCGCCGGTCTCAATGGCGCTGCCGATCACTTCGACGTCTTCACCATGGATATCGCCAATCTGTCCGACGGCGCCAAAAAGGCCGTCGAAGCCTTCTCCGAAGGCCATGGGCAATTGCTCGGCGCCGTGCATGGCGCCTCCGACCAGCTCTCACAGTTCGAGGCCGACCATTTCGGCGCCCTGACCGAGCTGGTGGGCATTCTCGACCAGGGCCTGGCCGAGGTCAGCGAACGCCGCGATGCCTCGGCCCAGCGCAGCGCCGAGACCGTGCGCGTCTCCCGCGAAATCACCGCCCGCGTCGCCAATGCGGTCATGGCGCTACAGGTCGGCGACGCCACCCGCCAGCGCGTCGAGCACAGCGAAACCACCCTCACCGACCTCGCCGCCTGGTGCAATGGCGCCGAAATCGGCGGCATCACCATCGAGGACGCCGCCCGGCTGGGCCTGGTCAACGTCGTGCTCGACTTGCAGGAAGTTCAGCTGGGCGCCACCATCGAGGCCTTCAATGGCGACATCGTCGGTGCCGAGCAGACCTTGATCGATCTGGCCAGCCACGCCGCTGCCGCCATCGCGGAATGCCGCAAGCTCTATGGCGGCGGCGGTCAGGGCAAGACTTCGCTGGCCACTCTGGGCGTCGAGATGCAGCGCGCCGCCGTGCTGCTGCGCGGCTGCGCTGCCGAGCGCAGTCGGCTCGACCAGATGGCTGGGGCGGTCGATCAGACCGTTGAAGTGCTGCTCGGCCACGTCGAGGCGGTGCAGGAAATCGAAGCCAATATGCGGCTGGTCGGGCTCAATGCCGCGGTCAAATGCGCTCAATTGGGGCCGCGCGGTGCTTCGCTCAGCGTCATTGCTGCCCAATTGCGCGAGCTGACCAGCGATCTCGTCCCCGCCGCCCGCGGCGCCGTGGAGCGGCTGGAAGAGGCCATGGCCGCCGCTCGCAGCTTCAGCGCCGCCTCCAATGGCAAGCTCGCCCAGGAAGTCGGCCAGCTCGAAGACGAGGCCATGGCCTCGATCGCCCTGCTGGAAACCGTCGACCAGCGTCTCGGCGACGCGCTGACGAGCCTCGGCCGTGACGGCCCCGAAGCAACGGCCAAGATTGCCGACGCCGCCGAAGGCCTTGGCGGCCATGCCAGGATCATCGAAGCGCTCACCGACGCCCAGTTCAAACTGGCCGATCTGCTGGGTCAGGTCGAGCTGCAGGAGCCTCCAATCCAGCTGGTGCCGCCCGCCGCGCTGAAATTCCTGCGCCAGCGCTACTCCATGGAAGCCGAGCGCCGCATCCATGACGATATCGTCGCCCGTCACGGGCTCACGCCACCGCCCGCCGAGCCCAGCGCGGCGCCTGCGGCCGCAGCGGTGGCATTCGAGCTCGATGGCGCCCCGGAGGCGGTGCCCGAGGCAGCAGCGGTGGAGTTTGAGCTCGATTGCGTCCCGGAGGCGGACAGCACGCCTGTCGCTGAAGACAGCGCCGACGACATCGACGACGTCCTGTTCTTCTAGCAGCAGGGCAGCGATCCCATTCGTGAAACGGTCAGGCAGCACTTTGCGCTATACTGCCCTCTCGTCACGCATGGGGATTACGATGAACCATCTCAGCCGCCTGATCCTGGTCGCCCTGGCCCTTATCGGCTTTGCCACCGCGGGCTTTGCCCAGCAGCCGGCCCGCGACTTGTTCGGCACCGTCAGCCGTCCAACTGGCGGCCCCGCGACCCCCATTGGTGGCTATGCGCGCGGCTGCATTGCCGGCGCCGTGCAATTGGCAACGGACGGACCGGGCTGGCAGGCCATGCGCCTGTCGCGCGACCGCCGTTGGGGCGCGCCCGAACTGGTCGATTATATCGGCGCGCTGGCGCAATCGGCGGCCCAGGATGGCTGGCCCGGCATTCTTGTGGGCGATATGGGACAGGCCCGGGGCGGCCCGGCCAGGAGCGGCCATGCCTCCCACCAGATCGGCCTTGATGTCGATATCTGGCTGCAACCCATGCCCGACCACACCCTTAGTGCCCGCGAGCGCGAAGACCTCTCGGCCATCTCGGTGCTCCGCAAGGGCAGCCGTGAGATCGACCCCAATCGCTTCGGCGAGCCCGAGCGGCTCTTGCTCTATCGTGCTGCGCAGCTGCCGGGTGTCGCCCGCATCTTCGTCGCCCCGGGCATCAAGCGTTCGCTCTGCGCCATCGCCTGGCATGATCGCAGCTTCCTGCGCAAGATCCGCCCCTGGTATGGCCATGACGACCATTTCCATGTCCGCCTCAGCTGTCCTGCCGGCGCGGCCGCCTGCAGGGATCAGGACCCGGCGCCCCAGGGCGATGGCTGCGGCGAGGAACTCGATTACTGGTTCACCGACGCGCCCTATAAGCCCAGCACCAGCCCGCCATCCCCGCCGCTGACCCTGGCCGACCTGCCCAAGGCTTGTGCCGCGGTGATCGGTGCCCAGTAGGTTCAGATCAGCTTGGCGCGGATACGCCGCGAGATCGCGTCGATCACCGCGACGGTCACGAGGATCATCAGGATGATGAACGCCGCCTGCTGCCAATTGTTGATGCGGATGCGATCGGACAGCTGCAGCCCGATGCCACCGGCGCCGACAATGCCCAGAATGGTGGCGGAGCGCACATTGGATTCAAAGAAATAGAGCACATGGCTGGTCATCACCGGGAACACCTGCGGCAGCACCCCGAGCCGGACCACATGCAGCCCGCCGCCGCCTGAGGCCCGCACCCCGTCGACCGGCTTCTTGTCGACATTCTCGATGGCCTCGGCAAAGAGCTTGCCCAGCACCATCATGTCGCCCACCGCAATCGCCAGCACCCCGGCAAACGGGCCCAGCCCGACCGCCGAAACGAAGATCAGCGCCCAGACCAGCCCATCAATGCCACGAAAGGCATCGAAGAAGCGGCGGATGGTGAAATGAAACACCCAGTTCGGCACGATGTTCTTGGCGCCGAGAAAGCCCAGCGGCACCGCCACCACCGCGGCGATGATGGTGCCGAGAAACGCCATGGCGAGCGTTTCGAGCATGGCATAGGAAAAGTCCCAGAAGCCGTCGCCTGGATTGGGCGGCACCATCAGCCCCACCAGCATCCCCAGCTTGGAAAGGCCATTGATGACCCGCATCGGCGAAGCATCGATCCACCAGAGCGAGAACCCCACCGCCAATGCAAAGCCGAGCCACAAGGCCCAGTTGCGCAGCCGCTCGCCCAGCGGGCGGGTGAAGATTTCGGGATGTGTGCGCTTGAGCCGGGCGATATCGGCATGATGAGCGATGGCCATGGTCAGTCAGCTCCGGTCAGGTCATGGCCGATCAGGCGGTGACGGATGGTTTCGCATGTGATGTCGATGACCGAGGTGGTGGCGATCAGCAGCAGCATGATGGCCGAGATATCGGTGTATTCGAATTGCCGGATGGCGACATAGAGCTCCTGCCCGATGCCCCCGGCCCCGACAATGCCCAGCGCCGAGGCACCGCGCACATTGATTTCCAGCCGCAGCAGCAGGTAGCTGGCATAATTGGGCAGCGCCTGTGGCACGACGCCCAGCCGCATCACCATCGGCCAATTGCCACCGGCGGCGCGCACCCCTTCCAGCGGCCGCTCGTCGACATTCTCGTTAACCTCGGCAAACAGCTTGCCCAGCGATCCCGCGGTGTGAATGGCGATGGCCAGCACCCCGGCAAACGGCCCCAGCCCAAAGGCAAAGACGAAGATCAGCGCGAACACCAGTTCGGGCACCGTACGCAGGAATTCCAGCGTCCGCCGCGCCATGAAATAGATTGCCGAATTGGTGACGAGATTGCGCGATGCCGCAAAGCATAGCGCCAGCGCCAGCACCCCGCCCAGCACCGTGCCGATGAACCCCATCAGGATGGTTTCAAACAGCAGGCGCAGCCAATAGCGCAGCCCCCAGAACCAGTCGGCCAGGTCCGCGCCCAGCGTCGCCCGCGACAGCTTGGGCAGGGTGCCGGCAATGTAGTTCCAGGCCTTGGGCAGGCCCTGGACCAGCCCCGGAATGCTGAAATCGCTGACCGCAACCGAGGCCAGCAATGCCAGCACAAACAGCGCGCCATAACCCAGCGTCCACAGCCGGCGGACATTCTGCTCGCGGCGATAGCGGCCCTCGAAGCTGGCGATACGCTCGCCCTGCCGGTTTGCGGCAAGCGGGCTGCCTGCCGGACTGACTGCGGACATAAGCACTTCCTCCAAACAAAAGACCGGCACGCGGGGCGTGCCGGTCAGTGCTGCTGCGGTCAGTTGCCGGCGTTGCGGCGGCGGTCGGCGGCGTTGTGCTCGGTGATGGCGACCACATCGAGATAGTCCTCGTGCTTGGCCTCGACATAGCCGCTGGATTCGCCGCGCTGATAGGCGTTGAAGCCTTCTGCATCCTTGGTCGGGAAAGCCAGCAGCGCAGCCTTGAACTCATCCTGCAGCGCCTGCGGCAGGCTGGTCAGGATCATCACCGGGGTGTTCGGGATCACCGGGGATTTCCAGATGATGCGGGTCGAACCGGCCGGGATCAGGCCCTTCTTTTCCATGGTCTGGATATTGCCGGCGGTCTCGTTGCGCCAATGGGTGGCGACGGCTTCGAACGTGCCATTGGTCAGCGCCATGACGCTCTGCTCATGGCCACCCGAAAACGCCACATCGCCGAAATACTCGTCGGCATTGGTGCCCAGCACCGTCGAGAGATAGTAGGACGGCACCGCATAGCCGGAGGTCGAGTTGGGATCGGCGAAGGCGAAGGACTTGCCCTTGAGGTCTTCCAGCGTCTGGTAATCGCTGTCGGCGCGCACCGCGATCACCGAGTAATAGCCGCGATTGCCGGCACCATCGAGCGTGATGGCGACCGGCGCCACCGCCTCGCCAATCACCTTACGGGCCAGGGCATAGGCCGCCGGGCCAACCGAAGCGATCTGCACATGGCCCGAACGCATGGCCTCGATCACCGCGGCATAGTCGGTGCCGCGCACGATCTTGACCGGCACGCCCAGTTCGCGGCTCAGATAATCGGCATAGGGCTGGTTGCGCGCGATGGCATCGGTTTCGTTCTCCGACGAGGAGATGCCGATGGTCAGCTCGGGGAACTGGGCGCGCCAGTCCTGGGCCCAGGCAGGGGCGATGAAGGCAGCCGTGATCAGTACGGCCGCAAGGCTGCGGCGCACGAAAGAGTGCATGATAAAGCTCCGGGTGTTGGGTAGGGTTGGCGGCGCCTAGTGCGCCGCTTCCAGATGTCGTTCGGCGGCGGTGCGCACCGGCAATTGTGCACCCATGGTCGAGGTCAGTGTCTCGTCCACGGCATCTTCGCTCTCATCGCCATAGATCTGCTGGATCACGGCGCTGGTCAGCTGCGTGGGGGAACCGTCAAATACCACCGACCCATGCGCCATGCCGACAATGCGGTCGCAATAGGCGCGCGCTGCGTCGAGCGTGTGCAGGTTGCAGATGACGGTGATCTTGTCCTGCTTGTTGATGGCGTGCAGCGCATCCATAACCAGCCGGGCATTGCGCGGGTCGAGCGAGGCAATCGGCTCGTCGGCGAGGATCAGGCTGGGCTTCTGCATCAGCGCCCGCGCAATGGCGACGCGCTGTTGTTGCCCACCCGAGAGCGTATCGGCCCGCTGCAATCCCTGAGGCAGCAGATCCAGCCGGTCCAGCGCCATGACGGCACTGGCGCGGTCGGACGCCGGAAAGCGCTTGAACATCACCGGCAGCGTCGCCGCCGTGCCGATGCGTCCGATCAACACATTGGTCAGCACATCCAGCCGGTTCACCAGATTGAACTGCTGGAAGATCATGGCGCAACGGGCGCGCCAGGCTCGCAATTGCTTACCCTCCAGCGCCGCCACATCGATATCGCCATAGGTGATCCTGCCTTCGCCGATACTGGTCAGGCGATTGATCAGGCGCAGCAGCGTCGACTTGCCGGCGCCTGACCGCCCGATGATCCCGACCATCTGGCCCGGCGCAAAACTGAGCGAGACGTTATTGACCGCGACCGTGTCACCAAATCGCTTCGTGACTTTGTTCAGTTCCAGCATATCCCACCTGTGGTTTGCTATGATCTGAGACTAGCCGCTCTCAATGACAGCATTAACTCATTCGAATGACATGCTCGTGACGCGGCCGTTCATCGATACTGTGCCATCCGAATAGACCGGCACGCCCTTGCTGTGGGTTGCCCGGACATGGCCCACCCCGGCATCGTCGGCGATCAGCAGATCGGCGCGCAGACCCACCCGGATTTCGCCGCGATCTTCCAGACCCAGCGCCCGCGCCGGATTGAGCGTCGATAGCCGCGCTGCACCGGGCAGGCCCAGCGGGTCGGTCTGGGCAAGCACCAGAATGGCCGGCAACATGGCCGAGGGATGATAATCAGCCGCGAGCAGATCGAGCAGCCCGGCGGCATGCGCCTCGCGCGCCGAAAGATTACCGGAATAGGACTGGCCGCGCAGCGCATTGGGGGCGCCCATCGCATTGACCATGCCCCGGGCCCGGGCCTCCTGTGCCGCTTCCAGCGTCACCGGGAATTCGCTGATATTGGCCCCGAGATTCTGCATGAGCGCCACCTTCGCGACGGTGTCGTCGTCATGGCTGGCAACGGCAACGCCATGCATGGCGCAATATTGCGCAATGGCCCGCAGCGTCGCGGTCAAATCGCCCGCCGATTCCTGCCGCTCGGTGATCCGGCGCTGCAGTGCTTCGGCGGCCTGCTCCAGCGAAATGCCCTTGGACTTGGCCATATTGGCCGCTTGCAGGTCGAGGTCGCGATATTGCCCCTGCCCCGGCGTATGGTCGCAGAGCGACACCAGATCCACCGCGCCCTCGGCAATCAGTTCCTTCACCACCGACAGGGCGGCAGGAAAGGTCACCTCGAACCGCGCATGCACGCGATGATCAATCAGCAGGATATCGCGATGCGCCCGCAGGGCGCGGATCATGGCGCTGGTAAAGTCATAGGAGCGCATATGCCCATAGGTCGAGCCGGGGCTGAACGACACGGCCGCATAGGCGGTGGTCACACCGGCCGTGGCAAGACCGCGATCGAGATCGCGCAGGCCCAGTTCCATCGGCATGCGCACGCCGGGACGCGGCTCGATCTCGCGCTCGATCATGTCGCCATGCATGTCGATCAGCCCGGCCATCAGGATCAGGCCATTGCCCCGGACATCAGCCGCACCAATTGGGGTTTCGCTGATCTCGGCGATCAGCCCGTCTTCGATGCGCAGCGCCCCATTGGGGATGACGCGGTCGGCCAGTACGATACGGAAATCAGAGAGCCACATGGTCTTCCCTCTCGGTTTGTTCGGAAACGACACGTGTCGCCAGATTGATCTCTCGGTCAATCAATTCTGCCACGTCGCCGGGGTGATGGAAGACGCCGATAATGGCGACGCCCTGACTTTTGAGATCGCGCAAGCGCCGCACCAGCGCCGCGCGGGCACCAACGTCGAGCGATGCCGTTGGTTCGTCCAGCAGCAACAGCCGCTGCGGCAGGATCAGGGCCCGCGCCAGATTGACCTTTTGCTGCTCGCCGCCCGAAAACGTGCTGGGATAAGCCCGCCACAGCTCCGGCCGCACGCCGAACTGGTCCAGCCAGTGCCGCGCCTGCTCCAGCGCTTCGGCCTGCCCATAACCCGCCAGCAGCAGCGGCTCGGCCACGATATCCTGCGCCGCCACCCGTGGCCGGGCATTGAGGAACTGGGTGACAAAGCCGATCTCGCGGCGCCGCAGTAGCGCAATATCGACGTCGGCGGCATTGGCGAGGTCGATATCGCCCAGCCCCGACTGATACCAGACATGGCCTGCCACCGGCCGATAGCTGCGCCAGATGGTACGCAGCAATGTCGATTTGCCCGCGCCATTATGGCCGCGCAGCAGCAGGAATTCGCCCTTGAACAGATCAAAGCTGACGCCCTCGAAGGCATGCAGCATAGCGTCCAGGTGATACATGCGGAAGGTCTTGCTCAGCCCTTCGACCCGCAATAGCGGCATTGGTGCGGTCATGGCGCCCTCTACAATTTGGCGTGGACGAGTTGCTGGGTATAGGCGTGCTGGGGGTCCTGGAACACCTGATCGGCCAGGCCCTCCTCCACCACTTCGCCATGGCGCATGACCATCACCCGGTCGGCCATGGTGCGGATGACGCCGAGGTCATGGCTGACCAGCACCATGGTGATCCTGCGGTCCCGCTGCAGGCGCTTGAGCGTATCCAGCACCAGCGCCTGTACGCTCACATCCAGCCCCGTGGTCGGCTCGTCCAGCAGCAGCAGCGCCGGTTCCAGCGCAATCGCCTTGGCCAACTGCACACGCTGCTGCATGCCGCCCGATAGCTCGATGGGCCGGGCATCCATGCGCGTCAGCGGAAATTCGGATGCCTCCAGCGCCTCGCGCGCCTTGCCCCGCAACACCTCGAAACTGCGCTCCCCGGCGACCAGCAGCCGCTCGGCAACATTGCCGCTGGAACTATGGCGCATCAGCAGGCCCAGATGCGGGTTCTGATAGACGATGCCGATATGGCGGGCGCAGAGCATCCGCCGCTCATAGCGGGCGAGGTCGAACAGATTGCCATCGTCGCGCCTGGGCAGGCGCAGGCGATAGTCCCCGCTATCGGGCGTATCCTCGAGATTCATCATCCGCAGCAGCGTCGACTTGCCCGAGCCGCTTTCCCCGACAATGCCCATGACCTCGCCGGGATAGACCGTGACATCGACATTGCGCAAAGCGGTGACATCGCCATAGCGGCGCGAAATGCCCGCCATGGTCAGGATGGGTTCGGCCCGCATCAGTTGCGGCGCGGCGCGCTCCAGCGCCGGCAGGCCCAGATCCATGCTCATGCCGAAAACTCTCCATTGCGATACCAGGTCGGCCCGATGGCGGCCTCCCCGCCCTCTGCCTGCTGGATAGCCTTGATCCCCAGATTGCTGTCCGACACTTCAAAGGCCGAACCACCGCCATCGATCGGCAATTCATTCATGAAATAGCCCGAGACACCGGAGCGGCGGCAGACAAGATCGGCATGATCCTCGACGCGATAGGGGCGATCCGAAAACACCAGCGGCTCCACTCGGGTAAAGGGCGGCACGGCAAACAGGCGCTTCTCGCGACCGGCCGACAGGAAGGTCAGGTGCCGCGCCATATTGAGCTTGGGCACGTCCCAGCGCGGGATCGGCGATGGCGTCATGACATGGCGGCCATTGACCATGCTGGGATAGGCCGCGCCCTGCATGATCCGTCCCTTGCGCACGATCTGCTCGTAAAGCGTCAGCCATAGCTTGCCGTAATCGGCATCGGCATGCATCTGCCGGGCAATCGAGATATTGGGCTCGACCCCGCGCAAAGGCTCGGGATTAGGCACCTGCAGCACGAGGATCTGCCTGTCGCCCAGCGTTTCTTCCGGCACCCGGTGCCGCGACTGCACAATCGACGCATCAAGCGTATCCCAGGTCTCGGCCGCGCCGGAAACCCGGCTGATAAAGCGCCGGATCGAGGCGGCATTGACGCCATCATCGGCGCCCTGATCTATGACCTTGATCGTCGAGGCCGGATTGACCAGCGTCAGCGTGACCTGCAGGCCACCCGTGCCCCAGCCGCGCGCCATCGGCACTTCGCGGCTGGCATAGGGCATCTGGCAGCCGGGCACCGCGATGGCCTTGAGCATCTTGCGGCGCAGCTCGCGCTTGGCCGAGGCATCGAGAAAGCCATAGCTGGTTGCGGCCCAGGGCTTGGTGAGAGTGGAAAGGCTCATTCCGCGGGCTCCGTCTGAAGTTCTTCTGCCGGTGCAGTTGCCACCGGCTCCTTGGCCTTGGCGTCGCGCATCGCATCGAGCACAGACTGGAAGGTGACATAGTGGGGCAGCTTGAAGTGGATGCAGAAGCCCGAGGCCTCCACGCTCTCGGTGTGGTAGAGATAGAACTCTTCATGCATGGCCGAGCCGACCGGCGCTTCGTCGGAGTTGAGATCCAGCGTCGCCGCCGCGATGACCTTGACCTCGTTCCAGCCAAAGGTCGCGGCATAGCCCAGTTCGAGATAGCCGCCCTTTTCCTTGGAGGTCACCTCGGCCTGGCTGACCCGCACCCGGCCGGCTGAAAACTGCGTGCCGCGCGGATGGGTGACGACCACCTCGGCTTCGGCCAACCGCAATTCATTGACCGTCGGATGCGCATTGCCATAGCCGCGCATTGCCGCATAACCCAGCGCCAGCACGCCGCCGGTTTCCGCCCGCGCCAGGCTTTGCAGCCGATGCGCCCGCGACGCCGGAAACAGCAGCGGTTCACGCGTCAGGTCGGGAATATCCTGCGGCGCCACCTTGGCTTCATCGACCGGCGCCACCAGCCCCTGCGCCCGCTGCCAATCGGCCAGCGAGGGCTGCCGCTGCGGTGCCGCCCGCTCGGCGGCGTCCACTGGCGGCGGCACAAATGGCGTGCCTTCCAGCACATCGGTCGCCAGCACCCGGTGCGAGTAATCCAGCGTTGGCCCGAGGATCTGCCCGCCCGGAATATCCTTGAACGCCGCCGAGATGCGGCGCTGGGTCAGCAGCTCACCCTGCCGCACCGGCCGGGCCACGGCGATGCGCGGCTGCGTCGTGCGCCAGGCCCGCAGCACCAGCACCGCCTCGGACAATTCCCCGCCCGTCTGCGCCAGCGCCAGCGCCGCCAGTTCCTCACTATAGAGCGAGGCTTCGCCCATCACCCGGTCCACCAGATAGGGCATGGACTGGCGGATCGCCTCGACCCGGCCCGCATCGATTGTGCCGAGATCGGCGCGGAACAGCCGCTCTGCCTGATCGATCGCCTTCTCGCCGCCACGCGTTGCTACATAGGCCATCAGAGCACCTCCACCAGGCTCGACCGCGGAATGCCGATCACCGCCTGCCCGTCCACCAGCAACAGATCGAACCCTTCGGGATAACAGCATAACTGCGCCCGCAGCGCCCAGAACGCCGGCGGTACGCCCAGCGTCACCTCGCGCACCCCGTCAATGCCCGCCCCCCGCAACCGCAGGCGATGGCCGACGCCATGCGGCGCCAGCGCCACCACTGTCGCCCCATCATCGGGATAAAGCGCACTGCCGCAGGGGATGGCGATCAGGAGCGCTTCGGGCGCATCGAGACTGTCGAGAAACACATGATCGGCATCGGCTGGATTGCCGGTGACCCGCGCCCCGGTATCGGCTGCATAGGCGCGCAATCCCGCGTCATCAGCAAAGATCGTGCATTCGATATCGACCAGTGTTTCGATCACGGCGGCCAGCCCGGTTTCCGGCAATGCCTGCGGCGCGCCCGGCCGGGCCATTGCCCACATCAGCGCCTCGAACGTGGCATTGCAGCGGGCTTCCGCGGCGTCGGGGGCGGCAATGGTCAGCATCAGAACGTCTCCATTTCGACGCGCGTGGCCTCAACCTGGCGCATGCGCTGCTCATCCTGGGCCGCCAGAAACGCCCCCTCGCTCAACAGGAATGCCGCAATGGCGTCGTCATGGCCTGCCCCGGCCAGCCGCAGGTCGATCACGGCCATCGCCATGGCCCGCTCGAGGTCACGCCCGGTCACCATGCCATAGCCGATTGTTCCAGCCGCATCGGCGATCTCGGCCTCGCTGACCAACACCTCGCCCAGGTGGAAATCCACATTCTCGACCGTATCGCGCATCGGCACCATGACGAGCCCCGTGCGGTTGGTGACGACAGTGATCGCGTCCATCCCATCCAGCACCGTCTCGGCCAGCGCCTTCAGCCGCTCCGGCCGCGCCCGCGCCAGAATGTTCAGTTCCGCCGCGTGTTCGCCGCCACCGCCCGCATTGTCGTTAAACATCATGGCTCCTTTCATCCGCCCGCACGGACGGTTGGTCATTTTCAAAGGTGAATTGCACGCGATCACCGGCCCAGACCGCCTCGGAAAAGCCGATCGGATTGCCCGCGGGATCGACGTCGGTTTTCTGGACGATCATCACCGACTGCCCCGACCGCAACATCAGCAGGCCCGCCTCATGTTCGGTGGCAAGGCGGGTAAAGATGGTGGTGCGCAGCCGCCGGTAATCAGCGATGCCATAGGCGCGATAGACCTCGGTCACCGAGACATTGGCGCGGCGCCGCTCCAGCATTTCGGGAAAGCGCAGGGCGTCGTGATAGGCCCAGCCGACACTGATCGGCAGCTCATTGGCAAAGCCGCGGCGGGAAATGGCAAAGACCGGCGCCCCGACCGGCAGGCGCAGCGCCGCCGCAATGCGGGCGCTGGCCGATATCTGCAGTTCCGACAGCGCCTGGCCCGAGGCGGTCAGCCCCTGCGCCATCAGGTTCTCGCGGAAACGGGTGCGCGAGCCGATCACATAATTGAGCAGCGGCGCCCGTTCGACAAAGGTGCCGCGCCCCTGCTCGACCCGCAGCTTGCCCTCCGCCACCAGCGCTGCCAGCGCCCGCCGCAGCGAGTGGCGGCGGGTGTTGTAGAGCACGCAGAGATCGGGCTCGGACGGCAGCCGCGCATCGGGCGCCAGATGCTCGGCGGTAATTTCCTGGCTGATCTGGTCGCGGACGTCTTCCCACGATTTGCCCTGTCTGCGCATCTTCACCCACTCATTCGAATGAGTGGGTTCTAGCCGCGCTGGATGACATGGCAGTGACGGCAACTCGGAAACGGCAGCTTCACGCCACCGCCAGATTGTGGGGGTGGAAGCGCTCTTTCATTGCCAGGCGGGCGCCCGGCCCGCAGAGATCGAGCGCGCCAAAAAAATACCGCCCGTCAGCAACAGCCGGCGGGCGGGATAATAGGCTCGTCGCACACAGGCGAACGATCAATCGTCGTTGGCGGGACCAGCGACCATGCCCAGAGCCGACATATACAGCTCCAGAATAGCTTCGTGCTCCTGCCGCTCGCTGGCATCCTGCTTGCGGATGCGCACGATCTCGCGGATCACCTTGGTGTCAAAGCCGTTGCCCTTGGCTTCGGCATAGATTTCCTTGATGTCGGCAGCGATAGCGGCCTTTTCTTCTTCCATGCGCTCGATGCGCTCGATGAACGCCCGCAGCTGGTCCTGGGCTACACTCTCGTCGGCCATGCCAAAAGTCCTCTTCGTTTTGAGCCATGGTTCAACCCCAGCATGGCGCGCGGTTCAAGCGCTTTCGTGTCCAATCCACACCGACGTTCCCCCCATACCCGCAATTCGGCCAAAACCGGCCATTAGCCATTGACGCGAACGCTCCATTACGCTCAAACAGGCACGATTTTCCATGAATTCCGGCACGCATTTTCCCATGATCCGTCTCGGCTTGACCCTTGTCGGCACGCTGTTGTCGAGCATGCTGTTGTTCGCGGCCCCCGCGAAAGCAGACCTGCGCGTCTGCAACGAAACCGCCAATATGGTCTCCGTCGCCCTCGGCTATCGCGCCGATCGCGGCTGGATGAGCGAGGGCTGGTGGCAGGCCCCTCCCGGCGATTGCCGCGTGCTCTATCAGGGCACGCTGGAGCGCCGGTTCTATTACATCTATGCAGTCGATGATGTGGGGGGTGGCGCCTGGGACGGATCGGTCTTCATGTGCACCCGCGATGAGACCTTCACCATATTCGGGGTTGAGGATTGCCTCGCCCGGGGCTATGAGCGCACCGGGTTCTTTGAAATCGATACCCAAAGCCGCACCGACTGGACCTTGCAGCTGACTGAGAATGCCGGCACCCCCCGTGTCGTCGGTCCCGAGGGCGCAGAAGACATGGAAGATCCTGCCTTTCTTGTCGACCCCGACGATGTAACTATCGACGCGCCGCTGACCCCGACCGACACGCCAACGACCGAAAGTACCGATACGCAATGAGACGCATGAGACGCGTGAAGATCCTCGCCACCCTCGGGCCTGCGAGCCAGGACGAGAAGATGATCGAAGAACTGGCGCGCGCTGGCGCGGATGTGTTCCGGATCAATATGAGCCATGCCAGCCATGATGTGCTGCGCCAGACGGTCGAGCGCATTCGCAATGTCGAAAAGACGCTGAACCATCCACTCGGCATCCTGGTCGATCTGCAGGGCCCCAAGCTGCGCGTCTGGAAGTTCGCCGAAGGCTCGATCCAGCTGGTCGCCGGCCAGACGTTTACCCTCGACAGCAATGATGCGCCCGGCACCATCGAGCGCGTCTACCTGCCCCATCCCGAAATCATCGAAAGCGTCTCGGTCGGTGACCGCCTGCTGCTCGACGACGGCAA
>NZ_FQVC01000002.1 GCF_900128975.1 Devosia limi DSM 17137
GGCCCAAGCCTGGCCAGGCGCCGCGCCAGATCAGCCAGCTCGCCGGGGCTAGTGCCGCAGCGCAGATGCGTGCCGGCTGGATGGATGTGGATGTCCAGATGGGCTTTGGAAACGTCGATGCCGACGAAGCCGGAGTGTACTAACATGGCCTTGCTCCCAGGCTTGTGGTGCGGGCGAGAGCCCAATCAACCGTTCGGGGTCAAAGGGAGCAGGCAGGGCCTTGCTTGACCGCGGCTGTCAAAAACCAGCCCGTAAAGACGGCCTCCTGCCTGCATCAGCCGGGATGCGCATCCCGGCTGATGCGCCAAGTAAACCATATTCCCTCCACACAAGCCCGTGGGCAGCGCGGTGGATGACTGACATGCCGAGACGAGGAAAAGGCCGACCTAATACATGGCGCAGGCACCCTCAAGCCACCATCCGCCCAAACAAAAAGGGCCGCTCCGAAGAGCGGCCCCTGGTCATAGTGAAGCACCGACTAGAACTGGGCCGGAACGCGGGGGGTATCGTCGCTGGTGGGCGCGACAGCCCACGATTCCAGGAACCGCGGATCGTCATAGTCGTTGGCGGCAATGGCATCGGCGGGGATGTTCGCTTCGAAGGCCCGCAGACGCTTGAACACCGAGATCAGCGAGATGATCGTGGTCCACGAACTGGCGAGGAACTTGAACGAGTCCTCCACCTGGCTGAACGCATTGTTGACCTGGGTGAACAGGCCCAGCGTCAGCGTGCCGCCGACAATGGATGGCGCCATGGCGATCAGGGGCACGAAATTGGACCCCTGCAGATACGCGTAACGCGCCACGTTGAAGTACAGGTAGTGCTTGTACAGCCGGAAATAATTGTGCTGCAGGTTGATGAACAGCTGCCGCACGCTGACCGGATCAGCCCGGATCTGGTTGTCCTCGCCATAGACCAGTTCCTTACGGAAGGCGGCTTCGACGCGCTGGTTGACGAATTCCAGGCCCGGCAATTTCCAGCCGACCGTGGCCAGCAACAATGTCCCGAAGGCCGAAGAGGCCAGCGCGACCCAGACGAGGCTGCCATTGACCGCCCCGAAGAACGGCAGTTCCGTAATATGCGAGGAGAGCTCCCACAGCAGGGGCAGGAACACGATCAGCGTCATCACCGAGGCGACGAAGGAAACGGCCAGCCCCTCGACGATGTTGGCGAAGCGCTGGGTATCCTCCTGCACACGCTGCGATGCGCCTTCGATATGGCGCAGGTGCTGCCAGTGGCTCATGTAGAAGAAGGTCATCGCCCGGCGCCAGCGGAACAGGAAGTGCGCGATGAAGAACGCATTGATCACAAGAACGGTGATGTTGGGAATGAGCACATAGGCCACGGTGGCGATTTCACCGAGGAACCGCTCCAGCGAGACACTGCCCGGCGTCTGCAACGCGGTCTGGATGAGGTTGTAGAACGCGCCATACCAGTCATTCAGCCAGGCGCTGATCTGCACGTTGAAATAGACGATCTCGATAATCGTCACGCTGCCGACCACCGACCACCAGTACCAGCGCCGATTGCCGCCGATCCAGTACCAGGGAATGCAGAACAAGTAGCCGGTCATCAGCACGTACTGATAGAGCCAGACCTTGTCGGACGAAAAGAACGGCGTCGGATTGGCTTCAGTAACCGGAATGCCGAGCCAGGGGCCAAGACTGATGAGGGCCTGCATCTGGTCGCCGATAGTGTACCAGGCGAGCATGACGACTGCGACCCAGCAGAGTGCGGCAGAAAAAAACAGGCGGGGATTGGGAAAAAAGGAACGAAACACCGCGAGACTCCTGGGTGCCGAGGGAATGCGTCATCTAGCGGTCGCAATCGGCCTAAAGCAAGATTTGGAAGTTAAACCTTGGTAATGTTGGTCACGGCGGTTTTCCTTCCCCTCCGCCTCCGGGGGCGCTATCAGCAACGGCGCGGGTTGCGGAGAGTTTCGCCATGAATGAAATCGCTTTTGACACTGGGATCGACGACGCCGGGGAGACCTCCGCCGGCGTGCACCCGATCTATGCCAATGCGCCGCGTTCGGTGGAGTTCAACAAGCTGCGCAAGCGCCTGGTGCGCAATACCCGCGAGGCGCTGGAAAAGTTCGCCATGGCCCGCGCCGGCGAACGCTGGCTGGTGGCTCTCTCAGGCGGCAAGGACAGTTATGGCCTGCTCGCCATCCTGCTCGATCTCAAGTGGCGCGGCCTGCTGCCGGTGGAACTGCTGGCCTGCAATCTCGATCAGGGCCAGCCGAACTTCCCCAAGCATATCCTGCCCGAATTCCTGACCGGCCTCGGGATCGCGCATCGCATCGAATACAAGGACACCTATTCGATCGTCACCGACAAGCTGCCGGCCGGGGCGACCTATTGCTCGCTATGCTCGCGGCTGCGGCGTGGCAATCTCTATCGCATCGCCCGCGAGGAAGGCTGCTCGGCACTGGTGCTGGGTCACCACCGCGACGATAGCCTGGAAACCTTCTTCATGAACCTGTTCCATGGCGGCAAGCTCGCAGCCATGCCGCCGCGCCTGCTCAATGACGAGGGCGATGTGGAAGTGCTGCGCCCGCTGATCTATTGCGCCGAGGACGACCTGCAGCGCTTTTCCGATGCCATGGCTTTCCCGATCATCCCCTGCGATCTCTGCGGCAGCCAGGATGGGCTGGAGCGCAACGCCATGAAGGCAATGCTGGGCGATATCGAAAAGCGCATGCCCGGCCGCAAGGACGTGATGATCCGCGCGCTGGGCAATGTGAATGCCAGCCATTTGCTCGATCCGAAACTGTTCGATTTTGCCGCTTTGCTCGACCGGAGGACCTGAGACTTGACCATCGATATCCCTGCGCTTGCCACTATCCTGCGCGATGCGGCCAAGGCCGAAGTGCTGCCGCGGTTCCGCCGGCTCGATGCTGGCATGGTCAAGATCAAGACCGAAGCCATCGACATGGTCACCGAGGCCGACGAAGCCGCCGAGCGCTTCATCAAGGCCAAGGTGGCAGCGCTCTGGCCCGAGGCGCTGTTCGTCGGTGAGGAATCCGTCGCCGCTGACCCATCGCTGCTGACGGCGCTCGCCACGGCCGATCTTGCCGTCGTGGTCGATCCGATCGACGGCACGGCCAATTACGCCGCCGGCCTGCCGCTATTCGCGGTGATGGCGGCGGTGGTCTCCAAGGGCGAGACCATTGCCGGCATCATCTATGATCCCATGGGCGATGACTGGGTGATGGCCGAAAAGGGCGGTGGCGCCTGGCTGCGCCGTCCCGATGGCGAGGCGGTGCAGTTGCACGTCGCCGAAACCCTGCCGCTGGCCGACATGGTCGGCTCGGCCTCCGTGGCCTTCCTGCCGGCCGACAAGCGGGTCGAGGTGCTGCAGAACACCGCCAAGGTGCGCCTCGTCGCGCATTACCGCGTTGCCGGCCATGAATACCGCACCTTTGTGTCAGGCCATTCCCAGTTCATGAGCTTCAACAAGCTGATGCCCTGGGACCATCTGGCCGGCGTGCTGATCAGCCAGGAAGCCGGCGGCTATGCCGCCCGCATGGATGGCCAGCCCTATCTCCCCCACCATGTCGATGGCGGCCTCCTCGTCGCCCCCGACAAAGCCAGCTGGGAATTGCTGCGCCGGGAAGTTTTTACGTTTTAAGGGAAGGGGGCGGCCGCGTCCTCTACCCATCCACTGCACCGATACCCCCCCACGGAGTCATTCCCGCGCAGGCGGGAATCCATTCTGGGGATGCGGGTTGTCGACGAGAAAGAATGGATTACCGCCTGCGCGGGAATGACCCGGTGGTCGTGTGGCGCCCCAACGCCCCATCGCCCACTCCCCATTGCACGACTCATAAGTCTGTGCTTATGTGTCGCTCATGAGCGAAGCAGAACTCTTCAAAGTCCTGGCCGATCCAACCCGCCGCGCGGTGCTCGAGCGGCTGGCTGGTGCCGAAATGACCGCCACCGAGTTGCGCGAGGGCTTTGCCATCTCGCAGCCGGCGATGAGCCAGCATCTGGCGGTGCTGCGCGGTGCCGGCCTTGTCAGCGAGCGGCGCGAGGGGCGCTATGCCCATTATCGCGTCGAGCCTGAGGGCATGGCGCCGCTCCATGCCTGGCTGGCCCGCTATCGGGCCTTCTGGCCCGAGCGGATCGATGCGCTCAAGGACCTGCTCAAGGAGATGGACCAATGACCGATCCGGATGCGCTGGTATTTGAATGCGCGCTCGATGCGCCACCCGAAAAGGTCTGGCGGGCGCTGAGCATCCCCGAATATCTCGATCGCTGGCTGGGCAAGGCCGAAGCCGGCGCCGAGCGCGTCGATCTGGCGGTGGTGACCTCAGAGGAAAACAAGTCGCTGACCTATCGCTGGCGCGAGTCAGGGCAGGGCGCCATTGTCGGGGCCGAGGACAGCCTCGTCACCTTCGAGATCAGCCCGACCAGCGATGGCGGTACCTGGTTCCGGCTCACCCACGCGCCCCAGGCGCTGCCGGTGGCCGCCAATAGCAATGTGATGATGGCGCTGGCCGCCTAGCCCAAGACTTCAACGCAATCCTGAACGGAGATCGCCGATGCGCGACATGATGCAGCTCGTCCCTATGGTGGTGGAACAATCCAGCCGGGGAGAGCGATCCTTCGATATCTATTCGCGCCTGTTGCGCGAGCGGATCATCTTTCTCAATGGCCAGGTCGAGGACAATATGGCAGCGCTGATCTGCGCCCAATTGCTGTTCCTCGAGGCCGAAAATCCAAAGAAGGAAATCAGCCTCTATATCAACTCGCCCGGTGGCGTCGTCTCGTCGGGGCTGGCCATCTACGACACCATGCAATTCATCCGTGCCCCGGTCGGCACGCTCTGCATGGGCACGGCGATGTCCATGGGCTCCTTCCTGCTGATGGCCGGCGAGCCCGGCCACCGCGTCTGCCTGCCCAATGCCAGCATTCTCCTGCACCAGCCCTCCGGCGGCTATCAGGGGCAGGTCACCGATATTCTGCTGCACGCCGAGGAAAGCCAGCGCAACAAGGTGCGCATGCAGCAACTCTACGCCAAGCATTGCGGCCGGACCTATGAAGAGGTCGAGGCCACGCTGCACCGGGATCATTTCATGACCCCGGAGGAAGCCAAGGCCTGGGGGTTGGTCGACCACGTGCAGAAGGACCGTGGTGAGGATGTGGTGGAGTAGGGCATCCCACCGCGCCTGCCACGAGGCCCGCCGATCAAGCCCGAGAGCAACCCGGTGAGTATTGATGGATGGTGGCAACAAGCTGCCCACACCCACCAGCCGTCATCCCGGCGAAAGCTGGGATCCAGTTTCCTTATGCGCATCCCCCAAACTGGACCCCGGCTTTCGCCCGGGTGACGCGGTGTTTGTGGCGGCACCGCGCCGGTTCCCCCAAAACCGCCCCCTCAGTCTGCGTCCCCTCCCCCTCGAGGGGGAGGGTCAGGGTGGGGGCGGGGGTGCTGCGATTGCCGCGAGGCCGGAGCGTGTGGAGCGCGCAGAACCCCCACCCTTGATCCCTCCCCTCAAGGGGGAGGGAGTCGACTGCAAATTCGTCATCAATCCGTCGGCCGGCCTCTCCCCCCTTGTGAGGGTGGGGTTACCAAACCAGGCCCTCAACGCCGTCATCCCGGCGAAAGCCGGGGTGACGCCGAGTATGTTGCGGCGTCATCGCCCACCCCAAAAACCGCCCCCGCAGTCTGCGTCCCCTCCCCCTTGAGGGGAGGGTCAGGGTGGGGGTGCTGCGGCTGTCGCGAGGCGGGAGCGTGCGGGGTGTGCCTCCACAAACACCGACCACCGACCAGCGACAACCAAAACTTATCCCCCCCCCCTCCCACCACCCCCATACTCACCCCATTCCCGCACTTCTACTGCGCGGTCGCGACGAACGGTCGGTGCGGGGAATGCCGGTGGGGTGGGAGTCGTCCTGCCCCGGTGGGCGACACCGTCAGTATCGGCTGAAAAACCGCCGCCCCTGGTTCGGTCCCACAAAAAATACCGGCGCGATGGCGAGGCTCTTGCCTCATTTCATTGCGGACTACCCGCTCGGGGCAAAAGCCTCGCCATCCCCGCACTTCCGTTTGGAAGTTGCCGAGCATTTCCCGCTGAAGCGCTGTGCGCTTCGGCTGAAATGCCAAGCACTTCGCCTACGAAGTGCGCCGGCACTCCACCCGAAACCGCGTCCGGCGGCGTTTGCGCACGCCCAAAAAAGAAAGGCCCCGTGATGATCAACCACGAGGCCTTCTGTTGCAGTCCGAAGCTGCTATTGCGCGGCAGCGGGGCTGGCTTCAGCCTGGGCATATTCAGCCCCGACGCCGAACAGCCTGCCCTTCTCGGCAACGAGAATGCAGATCAGCGCCAGCACACCCATGGCGAAGTAGCCCGTCGCCGCGGGCACTGTGGTGCCGTTGAATGCCTGACCCGTGAAGCTGCCGATCAGGGCGCCGCCGACCGTCTGGATGAAACCGAAGACGGCCGAAGCCGTTCCCGCCACGGCACCGAGCGGCTCCATGGACAGCGAGTTCATGTTCGAGGCGGCCCAGCCGAAGCTGAACATGATGATGGCCAGCAGCGAGAAGAACAGCCAGAGCGGCAGGAAGCCGGACAGCGCGAAGGCCAGCCAGATGCCGCTGACGGCGGTGAAGCTCAGCATCGCCCCATGCGACAGGCGGCGCATGCCGAACCGGCGCACGATGCGCGAATTGGTGAAGGACGACACCGCCATCAGCCCGGCCATGGCGGCAAAGGCGACGGGGAAATAGACGCCCAGGCCATAGATATCGACATAGATCTGCTGGGACGAACTGATGAAGCCGAACAATGCCCCGAACAGGAACATGCCGGCCAGGCCATAGGAAAAGGCCACACGGTTGGTGAAGACGATGCGGAAGCCGTCGAAGACTGCCTTGATGCTCAGCGGGCGGCGCTGGTCCTGCGGCAGGGTTTCGGGCAGGCGGAACCAGGTCCAGAGCCAGAATACGGCGGCCAGCAGCCCCATGAAGATGAAGATATTGTGCCAGTCGCCCACCAGCAGGATGATCTGGCCAATGCCGGGTGCGATAATGGGGATCGCCATGAACACCATGAAGGTCAGCGACATGACCTCGGCCATTTCGCGGCCCGAATACCGGTCGCGCACCACGGCGGTGGCGATGACCCGCACGCTGGCAGCACCCATGCCCTGGATGAAACGCAGCACCAGCAAAATGGTGAAGCTCGGCGCGAACACGGCGGCGATGGCGGCGACGATATAGAGCCCCATGCCCACCAGCAGCGGCGCACGGCGGCCAAAGCGGTCGGTCAGCGGGCCAAAACCGAGCACCGCAAGACCCATGCCGAGCATATAGGCCGAGATGACGAATTGGCGTTCGTTCTCGCTGGTGACACCCAGCGCCTCGCCCATATAGGGCAGGGCGGGCAACATGACGTCAATAGCGAGTGCATTGAGTGCCATCAGGGCGGCAATCAAGGCAATGAATTCGGGGCGCGAGAGCACCCGCGTGAAATGGTCTGACATGAATGATTCTCGAACGGCCGGCGCGAAGGGCCAGCGGAAAATTGGTGCGAACCTTGAACCTGTCTGTCCGGTTTTGCAAGTCCGAGCATCGGTGAAAGCCGATGGAGCATGGCTGCAATGCAAAACTGATTCATCGGCCCCGGCTAAGGGCCGGTGATGGCAGTGCTATGCGGGTTTCATGGCAAAGCTGGTTGCGCTGCGCTCATTGATGGGGATGTGAATGGCCGCCGAGGCAAGGCCGAGCACGATGCCGAGATACCAGACCAGGTCGTAGTGGCCCGTCAGGTCGAACACCACGCCCCCCAGCCAAACGCCCATGAACGAGCCGAGCTGGTGGCTGAAAAAAGCGATGCCATAGAGCATGCCCATATAGCGGGCGCCAAAGAACAGGCTCACCAGCCCGGCAGTCAGCGGCACGGTCGACAGCCAGAGCACGCCCATCGCCGCAGCGAATGTATAGGCGGTGAGTTCGGTGACCGGGAACAGCATGAACAGGCCGATGGCGACGGCGCGCAGGAAATAGATCGTGGCCAGCAGCATCTGCTTGGGCAACTTGCCGCCCAGATATCCCGACAGGAGCGAACCGACGATGTTGAACAGCCCGATCACCGCAATGGTCCAGCTGCCCACTTCCGGGGACAGGCCACATTGCACCAGATAGGCGGGCATATGCACATTGATGAACGCCAGGTGGAAGCCGCAGACGAAAAAGCCAATGACCAGAAGGCGATAGGAGCCATAGCCCCAGGCCTTGGACAGGGCCTCCATGAAGGGCAGGTCGGCCTGACCCACCGTCTGCTCGGTCTTGCCGCGCAGGGCAAAGGACAGCGGAATGATCAGCAGCAGCATCATGCCGAGATAGATCAGCGCCGTCTGCCAGCCAAAGGCATTGATGAAGCCCTGGCTGATCGGCGCGAAGGCAAACTGGCCGAAGGACGATGCGGCGGTAGCGACGCCGAAGATCAGCGAGCGCTTTTCGACCGGCACGGACCGGCCAAAGGCAGCCATGACCACGCTGAACGAACAGATGGCGATACCGACGCCGGTGATGATGCCGCCGGTCACCATCATGATCCCGGCGGTGGGCGAGAAGGCCATCAGGATGACGCCCGCCGCATAAACGACAGCGCCCGCTGCAATGGTGCGGCCGGTCCCGACGCGGTCGGCAAAGTTGCCGGCGAAGGGTTGGGCGATACCCCAGGCCAGGTTCTGGATGGCCATGGCCATGCCCCAGCCTTCGCGGCTCAGTCCAAGGTCGGTCGTCATCGGCAGCGTGAACAGGCCAAAGCTGGTGCGGATACCGTTGCCGATGGCGGCAATGATGCAGCCGGCAATGATCAGGACAAGCAGAGGAACAGCAGGGCGGATGGACGAAGTCGACATGGGAGCATCCAGAAGGTGGACGAAATACCTACGCCCGCAAGTTCATCACGGAAAGCGATATTCGGGAATGGCGGCTATCAATAACTGTGATGGGGTTGACGGTCGGGTCGAGCAGGCGGACAAGTCCGGCGCAATTGGAGCCGCGCCTTGATCCGTCATATCGTCTTCTTCACCGCCAAGTCCGCCGACACCATCGACGCGGTCTGCGCCGGCCTTGAACGGCTGGGCACCATCGAGCATGCCAGCCATTTCGAGGTGACCCGCAACAGCAAGGTCGACCAGATCTCCAACGAGGTCGACGTCGTCGTCTATGCCGAGTTTGCCGATGCGCAGGCGCTCGCCGCCTATAAGGCGCACCCCACCTATGCCGAAGCTACGCGCCTGGTTCGGCCCCTGCGCGAGCTCAGGCTATCGGCGGATTTCGAGGCGAGGCCGGTGGGCGACGCTTGCCCAAATAAAAACGCCGGCCACTAGGACCGGCGTTTGGAAACTGGAGCAGTTCGATCAGGCCGTCTGCTTGACCGTGATGCCAGCGCTTTCCAGATGCGCCTGCAGTTCGCCGGCCTGGAACATCTCGCGGACGATGTCGGCGCCGCCGACGAATTCGCCCTTCACATAGAGCTGGGGGATAGTCGGCCAATTGGTGTAGGCCTTGATACCGTCGCGCAGTTCGGCGCTTTCCAGCACATTGGCGCTGCCATATTCGACGCCGAGATAGCCAAGAATCTGCACGACCTGACCGGAGAAACCGCACTGTGGAAAGTCCGGCGAGCCCTTCATGAACAGGAAGATGTCGTTGTTCTTCACCTTGTCGTCGATGAATGCGTTGATGTCGGTCATGGCGAAGCCTTTCTGGGGTCCGGTGGAGGCCGGGAAAACTATTGGCTCATAAATAGGAGCTTGAAGGTGCCCTGTCGAGGGCTCCCAATCGTCAATTGCCGATAGTTGATATCAGAGGCGCTCGGCAATCCAGGGGTGGTTGGTAAAGTCGTCCATGGTGTCGAACTGCACCGCCTCCCACCCATAGGAGCGGGCGCCGGCGACAACGCCCGGCGTATCGTCAAAGAACAGCGGCGGCTCGGACTGCCGGCCGATCCGCGCCATGATGAAATCGAAATAGCCGCGCTCAGGCTTTCGAATGCCGATCCGCGCCGAATAGAAGATGTCCTCGAACAGCGCGCTCATGCCCAGCGTCTGCCAAAGCCACAGGGCCCGCAGGTGGTCCTGGTTGGTGGCGACATAGAGCTTGAGATCACTGCGCTGGCGGAGGCGCGCGATCATATCGAGCAGGGGCTGGTTAAGCTTTGAATCGTGCGATAGCCAATAGTGCACGAACACCATCGGCGAGCCCTTATAGCCCAGCGACGGCAGGATGCGGTCGAGCGCTGCGACCAGCGAGGTCTGGCCGGTGATGACCTTCTTGATGAAGATGTCGTAGATGAACTCGTTGCGAAATCGCTCGGGATCGACGCCGAGATCGGCCAAAAGGTTCTCATCCCAGCGCTGCTGCAGGTCGGGCCGGGCATGATAACCGTGGACCAGCACACCATCGACATCGAAGAATACGGCTCGGGTCAACGGGCGGGCCCCCGGGCGATTGCGCCAAGTCCGGCAAGGACTTCGGGGGGAATGCTGAGCTCTCGAATCACATCGGCATGGCCGCGGAAGCCGAGCAGTTCGCGCTGGACGAAATATCCCCAGACGGCGGCGCGGGCTTTCGCGAGGTGTGCATTGTGATCGCCGGGCTTGCTCAAGGCGGCAATGGCCTCAATGACCTGTCGCTCGGCGGCACCGAGCGACGAGGCTTTTTCGGCGAGAATCTCGTGGCCAATTGCGGCGGTACCGGCGTTGGGCCGGACCATGCCGATCAGGTCGAGAGAGTCGCGCAGCGACATGGATCAGTCTGGGGCGCTGGTCTGGAGAGCCAGGGCATGCAGCGCACCGCCCATGTCGCCCTGCAGGGCCGCATAGACGAGCTGGTGCTGCTGGACGCGGGACTTGCCGCGGAACTGTTCGGACTTGACCGTGGCGGCATAGTGGTCGCCATCACCCGCCAGATCGCGGATTTCGATATCGGCATCGGGGAGCGCTGCCTTGATGCGGCGCTCGATCTCATTGGCGTCCATGGGCATTTTCGGTCTCCTGCAAACGTGCCGGGCGGGACATCCGCCACCCCCTTGATATGGCATGAGGGCCGCAGCGCTTCAACCAGCGGTTATTGCGAAGCTGGGACTGGCGCTGCGGCACTCGGCTCGGCCTCCGCGCCAATGCAGCATTCGGCATCAGGCTTGGTCGAAAAATTGGCGATGATGAAGTCGACGACCGGGCGGGCTTCGGCGGCAATCGCCGTCGAGTAGAGACAATCGAGAACATAGCCGTTGCCGCCATCGACGGTCTGGGTGTGGACGATGGTCAGTGGCATGCCCATTGGCGAGTCGGTGCTCTGGGCGTCGTAATACAGGGCCGGGCCGCTCTGATAAGGTTTGATGGCCTTGGTGCCGAGGGTGAAGCCGGGGAATGTGCCGGACCAATTGGCGGTGACTTCCGTGTCGTCGAGTTCGGCAAGAGCCGAATCTGCGGTCCAGTCGGTCGATGTGACCGGCACGATGGTCAGGTCGCAATAGATCGGCGCGTCGGGGTGGCTGAGGCTTAGCGGTTGGTCGCCGCCGCCGGAAGCGCTCATGCTGTCGGGGTAGATCAGCGTATAGGGCCGATCGGCCAGCACGGAGCGCGTGATGTTGACGTTCTGCGCATAGGCCGTGACCGGCAGCAAGCCGGCTGACACCACAATGGCGCACCCAATCGCCTGACGAATGATCATTCTGATCTCTCCAAATCCGTTACCCCACCCTGTTCTGCGAAGCGCCCAAAGAGCGGCGATGATGAGGCAGGCGCGGCGATTGCAACGGATTTGAAGGAAAGAGTGGCAAAGCGGTCAGGGGCGGGACGGGCTCGCCCCTGACAGAAAGACCTATTCGCCGGCCATGAACTGGGGGAACCAGCCTTCATGGGCGGCCTTGAGTGCGGCGACGGGAACTGGGCGCGCATCGCCGAGCACCAGATCGGTGCCGCCGGTGGAGCCGATCCAGGGGGCGTGAATGCCCAGGGCCTTGGCTTCGTCCCAGAGCGCGACGATCTCTTCGCCCTGCGGGTCGAGATTGACCGTCACGAGATAGCGGCCCTGATCTTCGCCGAAGAATTGGGGGATCGGGTCGGCGTCGGCAATAGCAACCACTTTGGCGCCGATGCCCGAGGCGATAGCCATTTCGGCAAGGCCCACAGCAAGGCCGCCATCGGACAGGTCATGCACGGCGGTAGCAACGCCGGAACGGATCAGCTTGCGGACGAAATCGCCGGTGCGCTTTTCATGGGCCAGGTCGACATGGGGGGCGGAGCCATCGCGGCGACCGAACAGGTCACGCAGATAGATTGACTGGCCGAGATGGCTGCCGCGTTCCGGGGGAGCGCCGAACAGCAGGATGACCTGGTTCTCGGCGGCAAAGCCGATGCGGGCCATCTGGCTCCAATCGGGGAGCAGGCCAACGCCACCAATGGTCGGGGTCGGCAGGATGCCGCGGCCATTGGTTTCGTTGTAGAGCGAGACGTTGCCGGAAACGATCGGGAATTCCAGCACCCGGCAGGCTTCGCCAATGCCCTTGATGGCATGAACCAGCTGGCTCATGATTTCGGGGCGTTCGGGATTGCCGAAATTGAGGTTGTCCGTTGCGGCCAGTGGCTCGGCGCCGGTCGCGGTCAGGTTGCGCCAGGCTTCGGCCACGGCCTGCTTGCCACCCTCATAGGGGTCGGCTTCGCAATAGCGTGGGGTGACGTCCGAGGTGAAGGCCAAGCCCTTGGTGTCATGGCCTTCGACGCGGATCACGCCGGCATCGCCCCCGGGCCGCTGCAGCGAATTGCCCTGGATGAGCGTGTCATACTGTTCGTAGACCCAGCGGCGCGATGCCGATTGGTGACCACCGATGAGCTTGAGCACGGCGTCGGCCACGTCCATCTGCGGCACGTCGCCCGCGGCAAGGGCGGGGAAGGGCGCCGCAGGCGTCCAGGGACGGTCATATTCGGGGGCTTCGTCGCCCAGCTCCTTGATCGGCAGGTTGGCGACTTCTTCGCCCTGCCAGATGACGCGGAAGCGCAGGTCGTCGGTGGTCTTGCCGACAGTGGCGAAATCGAGCTCCCACTTGACGAAGACGGCGCGGGCCTCGGCTTCCTTTTCGGGATGCAGCACCATGAGCATGCGCTCCTGGCTTTCGCTGAGCATCATTTCATAGGGGGTCATGTGGGTTTCGCGCACCGGGACCATGTCGAGGTTGAGCTCGATGCCGAGGTCGCCCTTGGCGCCCATTTCGACGGCCGAGCAGGTCAGGCCAGCGGCGCCCATGTCCTGGATGGCGATGACGGCGCCGGTGGCCATCAGCTCGAGGCAGGCCTCGAGCAGGCGCTTTTCGGTGAAGGGGTCGCCGACCTGAACGGTAGGGCGCTTCTCGTCGATATCGTCGCCGAATTCGGCCGAGGCCATGGTGGCGCCGCCGACACCATCACGGCCGGTCTTGGCGCCGAGATAGACGACGGGGAGGCCGACGCCCTCGGCCTTGGAGTAGAAGATCTTGTCGGTATCAGCCAGGCCCGCCGCGAAGGCGTTGACCAGTATATTGCCGTTATAGCGTTCGTCGAACTCGACTTCACCGCCGACCGTTGGCACACCAAAAGCATTGCCATAGCCGCCGATGCCGGCAACGACGCCGGAAACCAGATGCCTGGTCTTGGGATGCTCGGGGGCGCCGAAGCGCAGGGCGTTCATCGCGGCAACGGGGCGGGCACCCATGGTGAAGACGTCGCGCAGAATGCCGCCCATGCCGGTACCGGCGCCCTGATAGGGCTCGATAAAGGACGGATGGTTGTGCGATTCCATCTTGAAGACGATGGCCTGGCCATCGCCGATATCGACGACGCCGGCATTTTCGCCTGGCCCCTGGATGACGCGGGGGCCTGATGTCGGCAGGGTCTTCAGCCACTTCTTGGACGACTTGTACGAGCAGTGCTCGTTCCACATCGCCGAGAAAATGCCCAGCTCGGTGTAGGTGGGCTGGCGGCCGATCAGCGCGACGATCTTTTCGAATTCATCCGGCTTGAGGCCATGGTCGGCGACGAGCTTGGGGGTGATGGCGATGTGGTTCTGGTAAGTCATCAAGAAGCGGTTCCGTAGGGAGGCTCTGGAAAATATTCCATGAAGGTCTGGGTGGAGCGGGCGACGTCTTCGCCAAACAGATGGCCGACGAGCCAGAGCGCCATATCGAGGCCGGCCGAGACGCCGGCGCCGGTCAGCACAGTGCCGTCGCGGACATAACGCAGGTCTTCGACCAGCAGGGCATTGGGCGCGGCGGCGCGGAAGAACTCGAAGGCGCTGCGATTGGTGGTGGCGTGCTTGCCGTCGAGAAAACCCGCCTTGCCGAGCAGAGCCGCGCCGGTGCAGACCGAGGTCTGCCACTTGGCGGCGGCGAGGTAGGTGCGGAGGGCATCGATGAAGGTTGTGTCCTCGGATAGCGGGCGTGTGCCCTTACCGCCGGGGACCACGACGACATCGGCCATGGGTGCATCGCTAAAAGCGTGGTCGGCGACAACATAGAGCCCCTTGGCGCAGCGAATGGCGGCCTGGGGCCAACCGACGGTGAATACATCCAGCGGCGCGCCGATCTGGGCGGCCATGGTGAAGACTTCCCACGGGCCGACGAAATCGAGCTCTTCGACGCCGTCGAATACTACGATTGCGACGCTGGTGCGTGGGGCGGTTTCAGCCATGGGCCACCTGCCGCTTGCCGAGCCATTGATCGAGCAGGATCACGCCAACGCAGAGCAGGCCCAGACCAATGGTCATATAGACTGCGTTGAGCAGAACCTGCAGGTAACCCAGCTCAATGGCATTGAGGATGGGGTATGGATATTCCCGCACCCAGGCGCCGCGGGCCATGGCGTAGAGGAAATACACAAGGGTCGGCGCCAGCATCAGCGGAATATCTGCGAGGCGCAGCGTGCCGTGGCGGGCAAAGGCGGCCCACCAGACCACGTAAAGGGTCGGGGTGATGTAGTGGAGGATGTAGTCGCAGACCAGGAACAGGCCGGACAGCACGCTCAGGTGGCGCAGCACGAAATAGACGAAGATCATCACCAGCGCGATATTGGCGGCCATCATGGCGCGCACGATCGGGCGGCGGAACAGTTCGAGGCGCGGCGTTGTGGTCAGTTCCGACAGGTAGATCAGCACCAGAACGATATTGGTGAGGATGGTGTAATAGGTGAAAAATGTGCCGAGAGCGCCGGGGATATCGCGGCCAGCGGCCAGATAGGCCTGCATCGAGATGACGAATTGCACGACAAGGCCGGTGGCGCCGATCAGCAGGCCGATGAGGGTCAGCAGCCGGCGCCCGTTCATTCAGGCGACCTTGTCGAGCAAGCCCGCGAACAGGGCTCGCCCATCGGTGCCGCCATGCGCGGCCTCGATCAGGTTCTCTGGATGGGGCATCAGGCCCAGAACGTTCTTGCTGTCATTGAGAATGCCGGCAATGTCGTTGATCGAGCCATTGGGATTGGTGCCTTCGGCATAGCGGAAGGCGACCTGGCCATTGCCCTCGATGCGGGCAATGGTTTCGGCATCGGCGAAGTAGTTGCCGTCATGGTGGGCGACGGGGCAGCGGATGATCTGGCCGTTGCTATAACCGCGGGTAAAGGCGGTATCGGCATTGGTGACCTCGAGCTTGACCTCGCGGCAGACGAATTTGAGCGAGGTATTGCGCATCAGGGCGCCGGGCAGCAGGCCCGCTTCGATCAGGATCTGGAAGCCGTTGCAGACGCCGAGGACCTTGACGCCCCTGGCGGCGCGCTCGCGGACCTTGTCCATGATGGGGGAGCGCGCGGCGATGGCACCGCAGCGCAGGTAATCGCCATAGGAGAAGCCACCGGGGATGACCACCAGATCGACATCAGGAATATCGGCGTCCTGATGCCAGACGACCGCGGGGGCCGTACCGGAAATCTTGGTGAGAGCCGCGATCATGTCGCGGTCCCGATTGAGGCCTGGGAAGACGATGACTGCGGATTTCATCGGCTGGTCCTCGCAAATGTCTGGGTTGCGAGGCCCTTGTCGTGAGTCTTGGCGAAAAAGGCAAGGGGCGAGATTGCATATCCCGCCCGCAAGTCGTTCAAGTCTGCCACAGTGGCTATTCCGCAGCGGTTTGCGCGCGCGTGGGGGCCGGGCGACGCGGCGCGCCGGGCAGGTGGGCCCAGACCGGACGCTCGAACAGGAACTTGCCCCAGCCGGTGCGCTCGATGATCCAGTGCAGAACCAGCGGCGCCACGATGGCGACAATCATGGTCAGCACGCTGATCACGCTGACATCGGTGATGATGTCCAGCTTGAGCAGGATGGTGCGGAAGACGCCCATTGGCAGCACGAAGGCCAGGTAGACGATCAGCGACTTGGAGCCGAGCCAGCGCAGCCAATCCATGAAGGACAGCCTGCTGAGCAGCATGGCGAGGACGCAAAGCGCCAGCGTGCCGATCAGCGCCAGTACCAGATGCAGGCCGGGCAGGGCGGCTAGACCCATGGTGACATGGCCGGGGGCGATGACAAAGCCGGGCGAGAAAACCAGCGCAGCGTTGATGACGGCCCAGACCGCAAGGCCGGCGGTCGCCAGTAGCGCATTGCGTCCGGCCCAATCGGCGACCTTGAAGATCTGCGGGGCGAGGGCGTAACCAGCGTAGAAGTAGATAAAGAAAGCGCAAAACTGGTCGATGATGTAGCTGCCGGTGTGGATACTGGCCATCTGCAGCACGGCGCCGATGGCCAGGACTGCCCAATGGGGCGCCCGCAGGTCATGCAGCAGCTTGGTGGCGGCGCTGACCACCGCCAGCATGTAGATGAACCACAATACGCCATAGGGCTCGATGACAGCCCAGGCCAGATAGCTGGCGGCGGTCAGCGGGTCGCCGGCGAGGAGCGCCACCTTGAAGACGATGTGGATGGCGGCCCAGAGGACATAGAAATACAGGTAGTGCACGACGCGGCGGTCGGCATAGCGCGTCCAGTCGCGGCCGATGACCTGCGACAGGAACAGTCCCGAGATCAGGAAGAATTCCGGCATGCGGAACGGAGTGGCGAAAGCTATCGCCCAATGCAGGATGCCGATGCCGCCGGTATCTTCGCCGGTGCTGAAAGCGGAGTACATCATGACGACGAGCAGGATGGAGAGGCCCTTGGCCATATCCACCCATTGCAGGCGTTGGGAAGTGTCCGACATTGGCGACGCGCTCCAGACTAAACCGGAGACGATCTTAACCCGGCGCGGTTCAGCGGGGGTAAAGAGCGCGGTGCGAACTCAAGGAATTCGCTGAACTGGTAAGATTTTGGCTAAATCCGCCGGCAATCAGACCGGAACGGAGGCGTAGGCGGCGAACATAAGGCCGAGCGTGGCAAGGAACAGGACCGAGAGAGAAATGGATTTGAGCATAGCAAAACTGTCCTGCGCCGGGGCGTGGCGCGCCTAATTCTATCGCCTAAAGGCGTTAATTTGAGATTTCGATTGCGTAGTTTTCGATCACGGTATTGGCGAGCAGGCGCTCACACATGTCGGTGATCTGAGAACGCGCCGCAGCTTCGTCGGTTCCCTCAAGGGCAAGGTCAAAGACCTTGCCCTGACGCACGGCGCCTACGCCGGAAAAGCCGAGGCTCTTGAGCGAACCTTCGATGGCCTGTCCCTGAGGATCGAGGACGCCGGCCTTGAGCGTAACGGTGACGCGCGCTTTCATCGAACTACCTTGGATAGAGCTGCTTACTGGACGAGACGCGGACCGGTGGTCAGCGCATTATCGGTCTCAACGAGGATGCCCAGACGCTGGGCGACTTCGCGATAGGACTCGACGAGGCCGCCGAGGTTTTCGCGGAAGCGATCCTTGTCCATCTTGTTGCGGGTCTTGATGTCCCACAGACGGCAATTGTCCGGCGAGATCTCGTCGGCCAGAACGATGCGCATCATGTCGCCTTCATAGAGGCGACCGCATTCGATCTTGAAGTCGACGAGCTGGATGCCGACGCCCATGAACAGGCCGGTCAGGAAGTCGTTGACGCGGATGGCCAGGCTCATGATGTCATCGAGTTCGGCAGGGGTGGCCCAGCCGAAAGCGGTGATGTGCTCTTCGGAAACCATCGGGTCGCCGAGTGCGTCGTCCTTGTAGCAGAATTCGATGATCGAGCGGGGCAGCTGGGTGCCGGGCTCGAGACCAAGACGCTTCACCAGCGAGCCAGCCGCGACATTGCGCACGATGATCTCGAGCGGGATGATCTCGACTTCCTTGATCAGCTGCTCGCGCATGTTGATGCGCTTGAGGAAGTGAGTCGGGATGCCGAGGCCGTTCAGCTTGGTGAAGATGAACTCGGAGATGCGGTTGTTGAGGACGCCCTTGCCATCGATGACTTCATGGCGCGCGCCGTTGCCGGCGGTAGCGTCGTCCTTGAAATATTGAACCAGAGTGCCGGGCTCAGGACCTTCAAACAGGATCTTGGCCTTGCCTTCATAGATTCTGCGCCGACGGTTCATCTGTCTGTCCGTATCAATGAAGGAGAAATGGGGGTGAGAATTTGGCCGCTTCATGCGCCAGATTACACCAAAAATGCAAGCCCTTTCGATCCGCCCGGCGAGATGGCTGCCTTGCGGGCATTAGCTCTAGCACAGATCGCGAGCATATGGTCGCAAGCTGTGGGCAGGCGTTGATTTGGGCGGCTGAACCGCTTATGTCCAGACCAGCGCGCCCGATGGCGCCCAACCATAGCCGAGCGGGAGAGAAAATGAGCGGATTCGACGATCGCAAGAAGGGCCAGGAAGCCAAGTTCGCTTTCGACGCCGAGACACGCTTCAAGGCCGAAGCCCGCCGCAACAAGCTGCTGGGCATCTGGGCGGCCGAGCTGATGAGCCTGACCGGCGACGACGCCAAGGCCTATGCGGCCGAAGTGGTGGCTGCCGATTTCGAGGAAGCCGGCGACGAAGACGTGTTCCGCAAGGTTGCGGGCGATCTCAAGGCCAAGGGCATCGCGCTCGGTGACGACGTGATTCGCCAGAAGATGCAGCAGTTGGCGATTACCGCCAACGAGCAGGTTGCCGCCGAGGGCTGATTGCGCCGGATGGCGAGAGTTTTGAAAGGGACCGGTCGCAAGGCCGGTCCTTTTTTGTTGCCTCAGGCAGTGCATCAGGCCTTGAGGCGCTGCATTAGGCGGGTGAACATCAAGAGCCCTTCGGGCCAGGGGCCGTGACCCGAATCGACATTGATGTGGCCGGCATCGCCGGCCTGGTGGAAATCGCTGCCCCAGCAGGTGGCGAATTCGACGGCGCGGTCGATGGAGCAATAGGGATCGGAGTTGGAGGCGACCAGCATCGAGGGGAAGGGCAGCGGATCGCGCGGGACCGGCAGGAAGGGCGAGGTGGCTTCCGGCACGCCGGGATTGAGCTCGATATCGGGCGGGGCGACGAGGAAAGCGCCGCGCACCTTGGTATCGACGAGGCGCTGACCGACATGGGCGACGGCGATCACGGCGAGCGAATGGGCGATCAGCACCACCGGGCGGGTCGACATGATGATCGCCTGCTCGATGGTGGAGACCCAATCGTCCATGTCGGGCTCGTCCCAATCGGCCTGCTCGACAATGGCCGCATTGGCCAGGCGACCGGCCCAGCGATGCTGCCAATGGCCGGGACCGGAATTGCCCAGACCGGGCAGGATGAGGAAATCAGCCTCGGCGATCTTCATGTGCGGTCTGTCCGTTCGCGGAAAAAGCCGACCATGCGGTCGCTCATGCCGATGTTGCGATAGAAGCCCTCAGCGCCCTGCGCCGCGAGCAGCACAATGGAAACGCCGGGGCCAAAGATTTCGGCGGCCGTGTCGAGCAGCGACTTGCCGATCCCCTTGCCCTGCTGGCCTTCGATGACAGCCAGATCGATGCAATAGCTGACCCAGGCCCAATCGGTGATGCAGCGGCAGAGCCCGAGCAGGGTCCCATCCTCGTCACGCGCGGTGACGATGAGATGGGAGTGGTCGAGCATGGCCTGCACCCGGGCCGGATTGCCCAGGGGCCGCATCTCGCCCAGCGTGGTCGATCCGACGCAGGCGATATAGTCGGCTGCAGTCAGATCGGGCTCGCGGGCGAAGGTGACCGGCATAGGCTCTCAGTTCTCGCCGAAGACGCGGGCGAAGATCGTGTCGACATGCTTGAGGTGGTAGGCATCATCGAACATGGCGTCGATTTGCGCATCGCTCAGAGTCACTTGCGGATCTTCCTTGAGGTTCCTGGCAAACTGGCCGGTGCGGTCACCTGACATTTCCCAGACCTTCATGGCGTTGCGCTGGACGGCGGCATAGCTGTCTTCGCGGCTATAGCCGGCCTGGGTGAGGGCCAGCAGCATGCGCTGCGAATTGTGGAGGCCGCCGAGCAGGTCGAGATTGCGGCGCATGTTCTCGGGATAGACCACCAGCTTGTCGATGACGCCAGTCAGGCGGGCCAGGGCGAAATCGAGGGTGATGGTGCCATCGGGGCCGATCATGCGCTCGACCGAGGAGTGCGAGATATCGCGCTCGTGCCAGAGGGCGACGTTTTCGAGCGCCGGGGTGACCATGCCGCGCACGATCCGAGCCAGGCCCGTGAGGTTTTCGGTGAGCACCGGATTGCGCTTGTGCGGCATGGCCGACGAGCCCTTCTGGCCGGGGGAGAAATATTCCTCGGCTTCGAGCACTTCGGTGCGCTGCAGGTGGCGGATTTCAACGGCAACGCGCTCGATGGAGGAGGCGACGACACCGAGGGTGGCGAAGAACATGGCGTGACGGTCACGCGGGATGACCTGGGTCGACACCGGCTCGACCGAGAGGCCCAGCTTGTCGGCAACATAGGCTTCGACCTCGGGGTCGATATTGGCGAAGGTGCCCATAGCGCCGGAAATGGCGCAGGTGGCGATCTCGGCGCGGGCGGAGACGAGACGGGCGCGGTTGCGCTCGAACTCGGCATAGGCTTCGGCCAGCTTGACGCCAAAGGTGGTTGGCTCGCCATGGATGCCATGGCTGCGACCGATGGTGATGGTGTGCTTGTGCTCATAGGCGCGGCGCTTGAGGGCTGCGAGCAGGGCATCGACATCGGCGATCAGCAGGTCGGCGGCGCGGGCCATCTGCACCGACAGCGTCGTGTCCAGAATATCCGAGGAGGTCATGCCCTGATGGACGAAGCGGGCCTCGGGGCCGACGATCTCGCTGAGATGGGTCAGGAAGGCAATGACGTCGTGCTTGGTGGTGCGCTCGATCTCGTCGATGCGGGCGACGTCGAAGCCGTAATGGCCGAGCTCGGCCTTGCGGGCCAGCATGACGTCCCAGATTTTCTGGGCCGACTCGACCGGGACTACGCCCAGTTCGGCCAGCTTGGTGGTGGCGTGGGCTTCGATCTCGAACCAGATGGCAAACCGCGTTTCGGCCGACCAGATGTCGACCATTTCGGGGCGGGAATAGCGCGGGATCATGGGCTTAGGCTTTCTGGTTCGGAAAATGATTCAAGGCATTGAGGCTGTGGATCAGGCCCGCTCGGTGGTCGCGGCAGCGCGGATGGCGGCAATGCGGGGGGCATAGGTGGCGGGGTCGTTGCCACCATAGACGGACGAGCCGGCGACCAGGACATTGGCGCCGGCGTCGGCGATGGCCCGGGCATTGTCGGCGGTGACGCCACCATCGACTTCCAGGTCGATATTGCGGCTGCCGATCAGGGCGTTGGCCTGGCGCAATTTGGTGAGGGCTTCGGGAATGAAACTCTGGCCGCCAAAACCGGGATTGACCGACATGATCAGCAGCAGGTCGATATCACCGATCACATGCTCAAGGGCGGAAACCGGCGTGGCCGGATTGAGCGCAACACCGGCCTTCTTGCCCTCGGCGCGGATGGCCTGGAGGGTGCGATGCAGGTGCGGGCCGGCTTCGGCGTGGACGGTGATGATATCGGCCCCTGCCTTGGCGAAGGCGGCGACATAGGGATCGACAGGGGCGATCATCAGGTGGACATCGAAGGGCTTGGCCGTGAGCTTGCGCACCGACGCCATGACCAGCGGGCCAAAGCTGATATTGGGTACGAAGTGCCCGTCCATCACATCGACATGGATGTAGTCGGCGCCAGCGGCGTCGATGGCGCGGATTTCCTCGCCAAGGCGCGAAAAATCGGCCGAGAGAATCGAGGGGGCGATGCGGATGGGGCGGTTGGTCATCGTGCCTCTGCTGTGCCGGCTGGGGATGTGCCCCTGCCTTAACGCTCCGGTGTGTCGCGGGCAAGGGCAGGGCGTGGGAAAACGCCGCCCGGGCCATGTGCCTTGCGGTTAGTACCGGGTACTTGGCCCGCTTTGTGCGGGGATGGCGAGGCTTTTGCCCCGAGCGGGTAGTCCGCAATGAAGTGAGGCAGAGCCTCGCCATCGCGCCGGTATTTTTTGTGGGACCGAACCAGGGGCGGCGGTTTTTCAGCCGATACTGACGGTGTCGCCCACCGGGGCAGGACGACTCCCACCCCACCGGCATTCCCCGCACCGACCGTTCGTCGCGACCGCGCAGTAGAAGTGCGGGAATGGGGTGAGTATGCGGGAGGTGTGGTGGGAGGGGGATAAGTTTTGTTTTGGCTCAGTGTTTGCGGAGACATACCCCCACCCTGACCCTCCCCCTCGAGGGGGAGGGGACGATGGCTGTGGGGTCGGCGTATCCACACACACCGCGTCCTCCCGGCGAAAGCCGGGGTCCAGTTTGGGATGCGGCAAGGAAACTGGATCCCGGATTTCGCCGGGAGGACGGCGTTGAGGGCCTGGTTTGGTGACCCCACCCTCACAAGGGGAGAGGCTGGCCGACGGATTGATGACGAATTTGCAGTCGTCTCCCTCCCCCTTGAGGGGAGGGATCAAGGGTGGGGGTTCTGCGCGGCCCACACGCTGCGGCCGCGCGACAATCGCAGCACCCCCACCCTGACCCTCCCCTCAAGGGGGAGGGGACGATAGCGGACAGGGCGGCGGTTAGGTTGAGAATGCGGGAGGGGCGGAAGTTTTGTTTTGGTATCAGTGTTGGCGGAGACATACCCCCACCCTGCTCGATGGACGGACTTAGCAAGCTAAGTCCGATCCCGCTTCCCTCGTGCCACAGAGGTGATGGCGGTCGAGTGATGGGCATCGCCTGGAGAGGCAGTCGTCTCCCTCCCCCTTGAGGGGAGGGATCAAGGGTGGGGGTTCTGCGCGGCCCACACGCTGCGGCCGCGCGATAGCCGCAGCACCCCCACCCCCACCCTAACCCTCCCCCTCGAGGGGGAGGGGACGATGGCTGTGGGGTCGGCGCATCCACGCACGCCGCGTCACCCCGGCGAAAGCCGGGGGGCAGTATTGGGTTGGTGGCAAAGGAAACTGGATCCCGGCTTTCGCCGGGATGACGGCGGTGGGTGGGGGCGTATGGCCGTCAAGCGCCAGGACGCGAGAGGGGGAGCCCGGCTATTCCGGTTTGTGGCAGTGGATGCGCCAGAAGTTGATGCCGCGGCCGTGGTTGGGTTCGATGATTTCGGTGAAGTCGAGGAGGCCGAAGGCGTCGAATTCGGTGTGAATGGAGGCGTCGTCGTAGAAGTAGATGCCGACGCCTTTGGGGGTTTCGAAGCGGTCGGGGCCGATTGGCTGGCCGGTGCCGTACATGGGGGCGCGTTTGGTGACGGCGGTGAAGATCATGTGGCCGCCGGGGGCGAGTTGGGCGGAGCAGGCGCGGATGAAGGCCTGGCGCTCGGCGGTGTCGAGGAGGTGGATCAGGCCATAGGCGAAAATGCCGTCATAGATGGCGGAATCGAAGGGCATGTCAGCCACCGAGCCATGGTGGATCGGCAGGTCGGAGCGGAAGTGCTGGTGCGCCAGGTCGATGGCGGTTTGTGATACCTCGATGCCCGTCACGGCCATGCCGCTATCGCGGAACGGCCTGGCATTGCGGCCATAGCCAATGCCGGGGATGAGCACGGATTGGACCCCGTGTTGCAGGAACAGCTCGCTTGTGGTGAGGGCCGAGGCGGCGGGCTCGAAACCCCACATCGTCTGGCGCTCGACGAAACTGGCTTCCCAGAAAGTGCTGTTGTCTATCATGTAACTTTAATTGTTACATGAGTGGCGCTTTGTCAAGCGACAGGCGCAGTTAGCTTATGTGGAGTGGTCTTCACAAACCGGCGATGCGACGGTGTGCGCATTGATTTGTAGGCGGGAGGGGCTACACAAGGCGCGAACTTGACGGAGCGTGGACGTGGAATTTTCTTTGCCGGTGGTTTTTGGTGCGGGCGTCCTGAGCTTTCTCAGCCCTTGCGTGCTGCCATTGGTGCCGCCCTACCTGACCTATATGAGCGGCGCGAGCTTCGACCAGTTGCGCGAAGAGGGCACCACCCCCGGTGTATTGCAGCGGCGGGTGATGATCACCTCGCTGTTCTTCATCCTCGGCTTTTCGGTGGTGTTCATCACGCTGGGCGCGACTGCCACGGCATTTGGGCAGGCATTCCGGCAGGCGCTGCCGATTCTGACGCCGATTGCCGGCATCATGATCATTGCCATGGGCCTGCACTTTCTGGGCGTCTATCGCATCAGCCTGCTCGACCGGCAGATTCGCCACCAGGGGCCGGGCATGGCCAGCGGGCCAGTGGGCGGGTTCCTGCTCGGGCTGGCCTTTGCCGTGGGCTGGACGCCCTGCATCGGGCCAGTGCTGGCAGCGGTGCTGTCGGTGGCGGCGAGCAAGAGCACCGCGACGGATGGGGCGATGTTGCTGGCGGTCTATTCGCTGGGGCTGGGCGTGCCGTTCTTCCTCGCGGGCATTGCCGTTGGGCCGTTCCTGGCGTTTTTCGATGGCTTCAAGAAGCACCTGCACACCGTCGAGCGGGTGATGGGTGTGTTCCTCGTGGTCACCGGCGTGCTGTTCCTGACCGGCAATTTTACCCGCATTTCCTACTGGTTCCTCGAGACCTTCCCGGTGCTGGCGACCTTTGGCTGAGGTAGGGCGGCCTTAACTGTGGGACCAGATTCCGGGCGCAATCGCATTTGACCCTGTCCTGTTCAGCACTGGTTTACCCGGCGGGGGCAGAGTGCGAGCCGACAGGAGCATCCCGGTTTGGCTATGCATTCGGCAGGCGCGGCGCTTGGACAGACGCCGACGGAATTGATCGCGGGTGACGCAGATGCGTCGCCGGACGCGCTGCGCGCGGCTGTCACCGTCACCATCACGGACCGGATCGAAGAGGTCGAAGCCGCCTGGCGTCAGCTGGAAGCGGGCGCGATCGAATCGCCGGGGCAGAATTATGATTTCATCCGGCTGTGGACGCGCAATCGCGGGCTGAAGCCGCAAGCGCAGTGCTATGTCGTGGGCAGTGTCGATGGGGTGCCGGTGGCGCTGCTGCCGTTGCATCGCAAGCGGGTCAATGGCGTGTGGGTGCTGACCTGGTTTCCGGGCTCCAATGTCGGTTGTTATGCGCCGGTCGCCGATTATGAACGGCTGGCGGCGCTGGGCGTCGCCGGGCGCAAGGCGTTGTGGTCGGCGATGACGGCGCAGCTGACCGGAGCGGATGCGATCTTCTTGCGTTCGATACCGGCGGCAGTGGGCGGGTATGCCGGGCTGTTCGATGAGCTGGGCGCGACGTTGACGGTGGATACGCTTTATCGGGCGGAGTTTTCCAGCTGGCAGGATTGCGACAGCCAGCAGCGCAGCAAGTCGCGCCGCAAGCATGACCGGCAGCAGGGCGACCGGTTGAATGCCCTGGGCGCGGTCAGTTTCGAGGAAATCGGCAATGGTGGCGAGAGCCGCTGCGCCATCGAGGTGATGTTCCGGCAGCGCTCGGCACGGTTCAAGGCGATGGGCATCCGCGACACCTTCGTGCGCGACAAGCTGGTGAGCTTTTATCACGAGGCGATCCGGGAGGGCTCGGGCGTCTATGTGCTTCTGCATGTGTTGCGGCTCGATGGTGCGATCGTCGCGGTGCGCTACAATATCGTGCAGGGGGACCGCATGTTCTGCCTGATCTCGTCGATGAGCGACGATGTCGCGATCCAGCATGGCTCGCCAGGCAAGCAATGCCTGCTGCGGGTGATGCAGAGCGTGTTCGATCAGGGGATTGCGGTGTTCGACATGGGCGCCGGGTTTACCGATGAAAAGCGGCATTGGTGTAATGTGCAGGTGCCGGTGCAGCACCACTATATCGGCCTGAACGGGCGCGGCGTGGTGATCGTGGCGGTGCACCGGGCGCTGCAGAAGACGCGGGCACGGATCAAGGCCAACAAGACGCTCAAGGCCTGGGTGCGCGGCGTCGGGCAGCTGGGTGGGCGGCTGACAGGCGGGGCGAAGGCGGAAAAGCCCTAGAGCAGTTTCAGGGCGCGCAGGGACGTGTGGCCGGATTTTCCGATGATGATGTGATCGTGCAGCGTGATGCCCAGCGGCTTGGCGATGTCAGCGATTTCGCGGGTCATGCGCACATCGGCGGAGGACGGCGCCGGATCGCCCGAGGGGTGGTTGTGCACGAGGATCAGCGCGGTGGCCGAGAGTTCGAGCGTGCGGCGAATGACCTCGCGGGGATAGACCGGGGTGTGGTCGACGGTGCCGGTCTGCTGGACTTCGTCGGCGATCAGGCGGTTTTTCTTGTCCAGGAACAGGATGCGGAACTGCTCGATGGTCTCGTAGGCCATCTGGGCGGTGCAGTAGTCGATCAGCTGCGACCATGAGCCGAGCAGGGGCTTGTCGGCGACGATCTGGTCGCGGCCATAGCGCTGGGCGACGGCCTGCGCCACCTTGAGATGGGTGATGGAGATGGCGCCGAGCCCCTTGACCTCGGCGAGGCGCCGGGGCGTGGCGCCCAGCACTTCGGAAAAGGAGCCGAACTTGGCGATCAGCTCCTTGGCGAGCTGCTTGGTATCCTTCTGCGGCAGGATGATGTGGAGCAGCAGTTCGAGCAGTTCGTAATCGGCCAGTGCATCGCCGCCGACCGTATTGAAGCGATCGCGGGCGCGTTCGCGATGGCCGTGATAATGGGGTTTGACCGCCTCCGACAGGCCCCCGCCGCCGGATGTCTTGTCATCGACCAAAGCTATCCCCTGGCTGCCAGCATCGGATTGAACAGGCCCTTGGGCGAGAGGGTGAAAATCTCGTGCCCGGTCTCGGTAATGCCGATGGAGTGCTCGCACTGGGCCGAAAGCGTGCGGTCGCGTGTGACCGCGGTCCAGCCATCGGAGAGGATTTTGACATGCGGGCGGCCCAGATTGATCATCGGCTCGATGGTGAAGATCATGCCGGGCTTGAGCTCCGGGCCGGTGCCGGGCGTGCCGAAATGCATGATATTGGGTTCGTCATGGAACAGGCGGCCAAGGCCATGGCCGACGAAATCGCGGACCACGCTGGTGCGCTCGGCTTCGGCGACGGCCTGGATGGCGGCACCGATATCGCCGGTGGTATTGCCGGGAATGGCGGCCTTGAGCCCGGCTTCCAGGCTATCATAGGTGACTTCGATCAGCCGCTCGGCCTTGCGGGAGATTTCGCCGACCGGATACATGCGGCTCGAATCGCCATGCCAGCCATCAAGGATCAGCGTCAGGTCGATATTGACGATGTCGCCCTCGCGCAGCGGGCGTTCGTCGGGAATGCCGTGGCAGACGACGTGATTGATCGAGGTGCAGAGCGAATGGCGATAGCCCTTGTAGAAGATCGTCGCCGGAACGGCGCCATGGTCGCGGGCGAATTCACGGGCAATCTTGTCGATGGTCGAAGTGGGCACGCCCGGCTCGACATATTCGGTGAGGATATCGAGCGCCTCGGCGGTCAGCTGCCCAGCCCTGCGCATGCCGGCAAAGCCTTCTTCGCCATGCAGCGGAATGACGCCGGCGGTGCGGCGGGCTCGGGAGGTGGCATCGACATAGGTAATCATAAAGGACTCCGCGGCGGATCGGTCAAAGGTAGTCCGTCACCGGCACGATTGAAAGGGCCAGACGCGGCGCGTGGCCGCTGTTGTGTCTGGCATAGACCGGATTGAAGAGGCGAGCAAATGCCGGGATGGTGTGCGGCGAGCTTGCTTGACGCCGGGGACGCGGGCGGGCATTTCTCAGGGCCTCCGCCCCTTACGCGAATGGACGCAACATGACGGCCGCACAATCGGTTACTGCCGGGCTCCTGGTTATCGGCGACGAAATCCTCTCGGGCCGCACCAAGGACGTCAACATCGGCGCGACGGCCGAGTTCTGCACGGATCTGGGGATCGAGCTCAAGGAAGTGCGGGTGGTCAGCGACGAGACCGATGAGATCGTGGATGCGGTCAATGCGCTGCGGTCGCGCTACACTTATGTATTCACCACCGGCGGCATCGGGCCGACCCATGACGACATCACCGCCGACGCGGTGGCCAAGGCGTTTGGCGTGGCGCTGCCGATCAATGCGCAGGCGCGCGAAATGCTGGAAAGCCGCTGGCGCCAGACCGGCACCGAAGTCAACGAGGCAAGGCTGCGCATGGCGCGCATTCCCGAAGGCGCCGACCTGATCGTCAATTCGGTCAGCGCGGCGCCCGGTTTCCGCATCGGCAATGTGCATGTGATGGCCGGGGTGCCGATCATCATGCGGGCCATGCTGGAAGCGCTGGCGCCAACGCTGCAGGGTGGCAAGAGGGTGCTGTCGGCGACGATCAGGGCGGCGGTGGGCGAAGGAACCGTCGGCGGGCCGCTGGGTGAATTGCAGGCGCAATATCCGGATGTGAAGATGGGCAGCTATCCGCAGATGGGCAAAGATCGGGTGATGACCGAGCTGGTGCTGCGCTCGTCCGATCCGGCGCGGCTTGAGGAAGCGGCGGCGGCGGTGCGGGCCATGGTGGCGGAGGCCCATGCCAGGGCGGGGATAACGCCGCCCGAGGAATGATGGGCGCAAGTTCAGCTCAAAGATTGGCGGCAGGCGCTGCTTTTGCTAAGGGACTGCCTTCGGTTTGCCTGGAAGTCGGCCGGCCCTGCAAGGAGAGACCATTTTGAACAACCCGAACCAGAAGTCCTTTCCGGTCAGCTGGGACCAGTTCCATCGTGACAGCCGGGCGCTGGCCTGGCGCCTGACCAGCATCGGCCCGTTCGATGCGGTGGTAGCGATTGCCCGCGGCGGCCTCGTGCCGGCGACCATCGTGGCGCGCGAACTCAATATCCGCACGGTCGAGACCGTGGCGGTCAAGAGCTACGATCACCAGAACCAGGGCGGCATCAAGGTGCTGAAGGAAATCAGCCAGTCGATACTGGACATGGCCAAGAACGGCGCCAAGGTGCTGATCGTGGACGATCTGGTCGACACCGGTTCGACCGCCCGCCTCGTGCGCGACATGCTGCCCGGCGCCCATTTCGCCACCGTCTATGCCAAGCCCATGGGCCGCGAACTGGTCGATACCTTCATCACCGAAGTCAGCCAGGATACCTGGATTTTCTTCCCCTGGGATCTAGACGTGGCCTACGCCGCGCCAATTGGCGGCGGCACGGACTGAGACCGGCCAGCGCGGCACGCTAGCGAGGATGTTCAAGGATGCTTCGCGGCTTGCCGCGAAGCAGGGATGACGGAGTGGGGCGGACGGGCAGGTCCAAGCGGACACTGCGCGCCGATCATGATAATAATCATTGCTTTCGTCCGAGGCGCCCGATCTTGACCCACGCAATCGACAGTCGACCCGAACTCGCCGCTCTTCGATCCAGCATCGACAATCTGGATGCTTCGCTCATTTTCATCTTGTCGGAGCGCTTCAGGCTGACCCGCAAGGTGGGCGAGTTGAAAGCGCACCACAAATTGCCCGCAGCCGATGGTGCCCGAGAGGACTTCCAGATCGCGCGACTGCGCCGCCTCGCTGAAGAAGCACAACTGGACCCGGTGTTCGCCGAACGCTTTCTCCGCTTCATCATCGAAGAAGTCATCCAGCACCACAGGGCTGCAGCAGGCGCGGACGCCTGAAAGGGGGCAAATGGGGGGAAGGGGACAGGCGGCTCTTGGGGCATCCGAGCCTTGTCGTAGACGAGAAATAGTGTGGCGTTTGACATGCCACCGCAGCAATGGGCCGGCGTGCCAATCAAATTCTATGGCCATCGCCAATTGTGCAGAGTTGCTCGATGGCTAATGCAGAGTTAATTCTCTGGGTAATGCATTGATTCGATAGCGTTATGGCGTGCTGCGCTATTGCGTCTGGGGGGGCGGATATGAAGACGACGCGGTTCGCGGTACTGCCAGCGATGGTGGTGCTTGCTGTGGCAGCCCAATCCGGCGTGGCTCAGGCATTCGATCAAACCATTGTGGATCGGCAGACTGAAACCACGACGCAGACCCTTTTGGGCACAGGCGACACGCTGACCGTCGACGGTGGCGGTAAAGTTGCCGTCGGCGGCAATGCGGTGGTGATGAATGGTTCCAATCAGCTGCTCACCAACCGTGGCATGATCGAGGCCATCGGCACGGGGAACGCCGTACACGTCAATGGCGCTGCTGCGCGTATCCGCAATTACGGCGTGATCTCGGCCAGTGGCATGTCGTCCTACGGCATTCAGTCTTCCGCGCTCAACACCGACCTGATCAACTTCGGCGGCATCATCACCTATGCCGACTGCGCCTATGGCGTTTACGCCGTGGCCGACTACTTTACCATAGTCAATAATGGTACAATTTCGACCAAGGGCGACACCTCCTCCTATGGCGTTTACGTGGAGAACGGCAATCATGCTACTGTCATCAATAACGGCCTGATTGACACCTCTGGCAGCACGGCCGGTGGCATCACGCTCTGGGGTTCGCAGGCCAGCATCACCAATAGCGGCACGCTGACGACGAGTGGCGCAAACTCTATCGGCATCTATGCCTGGTACGGCGCGGGGCTGAACAGCCAGAACGTGCTGACCAACACGGGGACCATTCGGACAACCGGAGTCGGCTCGCAGGCAATCTATGCGAATGCCACTGGCATGACCGTGATCAATAGCGGCACAGTTGTGAGCCAGCACGCCGAAGCTTTCTTTATGGGGCAGCCGGATCAGACGCTGACACTCTTGGCGGGCTCGGTCGTTGAAGGCGGTATACGGTTCACTCAAGCGGCATCGGCAACACTCAATATCGGGAAGGGTCTGAACGCTAAGCTCACGCTGGACGGCATTCCGGGCGTTATCAATACCAATGGGCAGGCCTACGGGATCGCGGGCAATGTTCTGGCGGTGGTCTCGGCCGAGGCGGCTGGCGCTGGGGGTATGGCCGCAGCGGCAACGAACAGCGCAATTGCCGGTACGGTTCGTGGGCATGTGGATGGACGGCGTTCGGGCCTTTCTGGCGGCGGCACCGCGCCCCTGGGCTATGCACCCACGCCTGCTGCGCCTGTCTTCCCGGACTTTGCTCCTAGCGTCGATTTTGGCGCATGGGTCAGCGGCTACGGTGCAGCGTCGGCCCCCGGAGGCGGCAAGGCCGGCGTGCGGACAAGCCAGGGTGGCGGGCTTGCAGGCTTTGACGCGCGCCTTTCCGAACAAAGCATGGCGGGGCTGTTTGCCGGCTTTGGCCAAGGCGTCGTGCGCCTCGATGATGGCTCCAATGTTGAGACCACGACACTGGTGGGCGGCAGCTATGGCGCGATCCGCTTTGGATCGGGCTTCTTTGACGCCAGCGCCTCGATCGGCGCTACGTTCAATCGGAGTGCGCGCCGGATCATCAACAATGCTGTGGCGGGCGGTATCGAAACGGCAGATGGCCAATATGGCGGTGTCTTTATCAGCCCATCGGTGACGCTGGGCTTTGACTACGATCTTGGTCCTGCTCGACTGACGCCGAGCATCTCGCTGCTTTATGCAGGCGTCTATCAGAACGGCTATGCCGAGACCGGTACATCAGCCAATCTGATCCTGGGGTCTCAGGTTACCCATGTGCTCAATGCGCGCGGCGAAATCGAGCTTGGCACGATCAAGCTGGACGATATGCCCGGCGGCTGGAGCGGCAGCGTCAAGATTGGCGCGGAAGGCACGGTCACCGATGGCGGCGCGACGAGCGCATCGCTACTGGGCAGCGCGCTGAACTTAGCTGGATCCACGTCGATGGAAGGGCGCGGCTTTTTCGGCGCGAGCCTCGGCTTCTCGCAGAGCGGATTCGATTTCTCCGCGAAAACCGAAGTCGGCTACAGCACGGCAGGAATCCTCTCCGGCAGCGTGCAGGGCGCCATCGGCGTTCAGTTCTAAGCTGTCGAGCGGTCGGCGCTGAAATGGCGTCGGTGACTTTGCCCTCCAGGACGGCAACTTGAAATGGCATCCATTGATCTGGGCGTTGTATCGGTCATGGTTGCGCTCCCCCGACACATTCTGTGAGATTGGGGGACACTGCCTAGATCAAGGCCGGGGGTACCAAGGTGGCGTCCAGCGCTGGGTTGGTGCTTGGATGAACCATGAGCATCGGCGCTATCCGTGTGACAATCCGGCCAGAGACTTCCCCCGCGTTCCACCCAGCGGTCCTGCCAGGCTGGGCGCTTTCGGGACTGGGCTCGTCGATCAGGACAATCATCGCGTATCGTGGGGCATCCATCGGGAACGCCGACAGGAACAGCGTCAGCACCTTGTCATTTGAATAGCGACCGTTCACGACTTTTTCCGCGGTGCCGGTCTTGCCGCCCAATCGGTAGCCGTGGGCGAGTTTGTTGCCGCGCCTGCCAGACCCCTCAAGGGCATTCAGCCGCATCAGGTAGCGAATTTGTTTGCTGGTTTCATGGGTGACCACCTTGGTCGCGCCCAGCATCGCCTCGCCGGCGGGCCGCCGGAAGATGGTGGGATCCATCAAGTATCCGCCATTTACCAAGGCGGAGGTTGCGGAAAGCACCTGGAGCGGGGTCAGGCTCAGGCCGTGGCCGAAAGAGGCAGTGGCAGCGCCAACCTCCGAGAACCTGGCGGGGATGCTGGAGGTCGTAACTTCTGGCAATTCAATGACTGGTGCACCATCCAGCCCCATTCGGGTCAGGAATTCCCTGAATGCGGTGGCCCCCATCGCCTGCACGATCCTGATCATGCCAATATTGGACGAATATCGGTAGACTTCCGGCACCGACAATATCCGATATTGGCCATGGTAGTCGGAAATGGTGTGACGGCCAAAGCGCACGCCTGCGCGTGCGTCGACGCTGTCCGTGATGTCGACTGCGCCACTGTCCAGCGCTCCGGCAAGCGTGATGGTCTTGAAGATCGACCCTACCTCGAATTTGGCGGCGGTGATCCGATTGAACCGTCCCTCTTCGAGCATGGTGGAAGGTCGGTTGGGATCAAAGTCCGGCAATGAGACCAGAGCGATGACTTCGCCGGTCTCTACGTCCATGATGGCCCCGGCGGCCGCGACCGCCTGATAACGATCAAGGGCATCGCTCAGTTCACTATGGAGTGCGTGCTGCGCCCGCATGTCGACCGATAGACTGACCGGTTGCAGGAGAGTTCCGCGCGCCAGTCCGAGCTTTTGGAGCAGCGCCAGATCGAGGTCACGATCCAGGTAGTGCTCCACGCCGGCTATGCCGACATTGTCTATGTTCACCGCGCCCATCAAGTGGGCGGCCTGCGTGCCAGCCGGGTAAAAGCGTTGTGTCTCAGTCAGAAAATCGAGACCTGGAATACCCAGACGCATGAGCCGGTCCCTTTGCTGGGGGCTTAGTTCCCGGGCAATCCAGACAAACCCACGCCCCCCGGTCAAACGCTGACGCAGCCAATCGGGGTCGAGATGGGGGAGGACAGTCAGGATGCCGTGCGTGGCTTCCTCGACATCGATGATGCTGCGTGGCTCGGCGAAGAGTGACGACACCCGCAGATCGAGTGCCATTTCGAGACCATTGCGATCCAATATGGTCGGACGGGAGGCCATGATGGCGCTGCGGCTCTGGCCTTCAATGCTGGTATCAACCTCGATGCCGCCCAGCCAGACGAGGCGCGCCAGAACGACCGAAAATCCCAGCAGAACGAAAGCTATCGCCCAGCGCATGCGCTGCCTCGTCAGGGTCTCACGCGTCTTGCGGGCGCCCTGCAGCTGAATGGTGGCGTCAGGTTCCACGGCGTTCACAGCCGATACCCCGGGCGCGCAAGCGTGGGGGCCGAGGCGAAATGAACGGGTATTGGCAAGATTGCACCTGTAGAATCTGGAATCAGCTGTCCCACATAGACGGACGGGCCGGTTCCATAGGTCGCCAATGCTGACCAATAAATGTAACGCCGCTGCGCTCACGCCCTTTTGATCCCGTAGGGCTGAAAGCGATGGGTGATCCGGCGCGTTGCGCCGCTCATGATTGCCTCGATGGCAACAATAGGGGGGGCTTGCGAACTGGATGGCGTGGGGCGGTTCGTTCCTTCAGCAGCTTTTCATCGGGTGTTCTGCCCAGGATGCTGCAAGGCGGGCAATTTCGGGCATACGGGACAGGCCTGTTGGATCGGCCATGCCGTGGTTCAGAGCCGGGAATTCCCAATAGGTGAGATTGCAGCGCCCCTGTTGAGCAAAGCGATCTGCCAATGTCCGAACAGGCTGCACCGCTGCCGTGTCTCGACCGCCATAAATCAGGAGGAATGGTGTGTCGGTGGCCTCGAGATAATCCGATGACCGGTGATCGAGGCTGTCGGCCCAGAACCGATAGGTATGGCCACCCAGCAGGGTATTGTCGGGCGTGACCCGCGCCTGCGCAAATCCGGCACTTACGCTGGGCTGACCCTCGGGCGGCACCTCGGAGAGAACCATCTCTCCAAAAGTGCCGCCAACCGAGCCGGAGAGAAGGATGGCGGCCGTGGGATGTATGCGTGCGGCGAGGGCTTCCATGGCCAATCCCCCCTCCGAGCCGCCGAACAGAATGACGGTATCGAATGTCGCTGTGACCGACTTGAGGTGCGTGAGCACGCGGGCATAATCGTCGACGCGCTGGGACAGGGTATAGGTGTCGAGGAACGCCTTCGGACAATCGGTTTGGCCGTTCTCGATCGCACTATCGGGGGCAATGCCGGACTTTTCGACGATAAGGCCGGTATAGGCGGGAAAGGCAGCGCGGACGGTGGCAAGGTTGACGCTGTGTGCCGCCGGCAGGCAGCCGGAGCCCTGGGCAAGGACGATCAGGCCAGCGCTTTCAACGGCTGGTGCATCCAACGTGTAATGGATGACTGTGCCGTCGGCGCGGGCAAGCTGGTGGGTTTGCTGGGCAGCAAAGACCTGGCCGGCTGACAGCGCCAGCAGGAAAAGGGAAAGCAGCGATTTCATGGGGTCATTCCGGGCGGGGTTGCAGGGTTAGCGGCACGAGCGAGAGCAGGACCAACGCCAATAGAGGCAGGAGCGGCGGGATGCCGAGTGTAAGGCCGATCTGGCCCGGTGTGTCGCTCGCTGGGAGCGTCACGCCAAGCTGAAGCGCCGAGGCCAGGGCAGCACCAATGAAGGCGCCCAGAACTGGCAAACGCGGCGAGGCGCGGCGGCGGCGGGCGGCGAGAAAGGTCAGCCAGGCGATGAGGACCGGGCTGGCGAGCAACAGCAGGGCCATGCCGCTGCCCAGCTCGGCGATGGCCGGACGCAGGTTCGTGGCGGCGGCCAGAAGCAGGGCGAGGACAGCCATGATGACGAGCATCGCCTGTAAGGCGAGCGGCACAACGAGGTAAAACAGAGCAGGCCACCGCGCGGCGCGGCTGCGAAAACGTTGGTTGGCCAGCATGGGCAGGAGCAGCGCATCGCGCCCGCCAAGGCGATGTTCGGCCTGGACTTGCGCAGCGTCGGGGGACAGGCCGGTCTTTTGCAGGTGCTCGGCAATGTCGTCCCGATGGTCCGAGAGTTCACGCAGGTAACGCTCGACATGCCGCGGCGAGAGGCCAGCGCGGAGCAGGTTCTCGCGCAGGTCGTGCAGGAGATCACGCATGGCGCGGCTCCGCCAATATGCCGGCAATAGTGCGATGCAGGTCGTGCCACTGTTCGGCCAGCACCGCCAAGCGCCCTGCGCCAACCGGCGTGACGCGGTAATAGACGCGACTGCGACCATTGACGGTCTGACGCCGCGTGGTCAGGGCGCCGTCGCGCTCGAGGGAATGCAGCAGCGGATAAATAACGCCTTCCGCAAAGCCGATTGCTTCGTCGCTGGCCTCCCGAATTGCCTGAACGATTTCATAGCCATACATTTCGCGGTCACGGAGCAGGCGCAGCACCAGGAGTTCTGGCACGCCGTTGAGAAAAGAAGACTGGGAGGTTGCCATGTTCGATACCTATTTCACCTAGGTATGATGCCTATGGATAATAGGTGTGTCAAGCACCTGCCATCGGCGTGGTGATCCTGGTCTCTTGGTGCGTGTTTGATCCAGGCGTCCGCCTTCGGTAAAGCCGTGCACACGTCTAGACCCAGTCGGATGGGGCCAGGATCCCGGCGAAATCGAACCCATGCACAGCGCAAGCTATTGAAATTGCGGGCCCGGAAGACAGGCGTATAAAACCTGAAATATGCACAAAGTCGCAACGCGAGGATGACCCATGACCGTCAAACGTATTGTTTCAAACATCGCCGCGAGCTCGGTCAACGAGGTCAGAGAATTCTACTCCGACCTGTTCGGTCTAAGCCTTGTCATGGATATTGGCTGGATCGCAACATTAGCATCGGACGAAGTCGCTCGGGCCCAAATAAGCATTGCCACAGAAGGCGGATCTGGAACCCCGGTGCCCGATATTTCGATCGAGGTTGATGATGTCGATGCCGTCTATCTGCTCGCTCGAAAGCTTGGTCATCGTATCGAATATGAACTGACCAATGAACCGTGGGGGGTGCGGCGCTTTTATCTCTTCGATCCGACCGGAAAGCTTCTCAATGTGCTGTCACACAATAATCATGAGCCGTGAAGCCGCTCGATAGTGGGTGACTTGCAGATGAATGGTGGACGTCCGAAACGGGTTCTGCCGACCGCCTGGTCAGCTATAGGGGGCGGGGAGGCGGGGTTCGGGCCATGACAAAATGGAAGCGGAGGTTCATGGGCTTGTCTCAGCTGTCTGTTGCCTGAAGGTCTGGAAATCAGTTTGCAACGCGGCCTCGAACGGCGTGAGCCCGGCCGTGTGCTACGCGTTCCCCCGCTCCACGCGAACCGCGGACAGCGTCGTGGACCTGTGCCAGTTGAGCGGCGTCGAGCCTGGCGAGAACAGGCGCTGTGCCCGGCGAAGAGCACGCAATGGACCAGTATTGTTCGAATGTTGGAAACACCCGTCTTGAGACGATTTCGCGGGTTTCGACGTCCAGCAGGCCCGCCCTGGTCCAGAGGCGATCAAGTGCGTCGCGGCGGGCAACATCTGGGTGCGGGGGCAATATCGGCGCCGCCCCGACATCGCGCATGGCAGCCTGGATATCCTCATAGGGGAAGCCGCCACCTTCGAGATCCCATGCGTAAGCTGCAACAGTGCCTCCAGGCCGAACGATGCGCCGCATTTCGGCAACGCCCCGCGCCGGATCGGGAACGAAGAAGATGACCAGAGCCATTATGGCGACATCGAATGAAGCGTCGGGATAGGGCAGTTGCAGCGCCGAACCCAGGGTGAAATTTGCCACGCCAGCGTGGTGTCGCTTTCGGGCAAAATCCAACTGCGCCTCGGAAGGGTCAATGCCTTCAACCCATTGCGGCTGCGCCCGGTTGACGATCAGCTCGGTGGAGGCGCCATTTCCGCATCCAATGTCCGCCCACCTTGCCCCCGGAGGGACGTTCAACCAGTCCAGGAATACGGTTCCAGTCAAAGCGCTCCAGACGCCCATCATGGTTTCGTAGCTTTCACCATCCTGAAACTGCATCTGTTCAGCCATGGGATCGTCCTCCTCACGCTGCGGCCATGAGATAAAGTCCCTCAAGCCGTGCCATGATAGCGCGCCGGCTCCACACCTGCCAGCGTGCTTCCCGGCGAGACAGGCCTGTCACCTGACCGTTGGGTCGTGGCATTGCCCGGGCGCGGCCCCCGGCTATGCGCCATTTCTCCAGGGGACCTCGCAAAGGGCGGAGAGGCGCATCGTCTCCGGGGCGGATTTTTTGGGCTGAACACGGCTATGGAGAGGATGTTTTAAGAGCCGGTCGCGTAGGTTTCCTCATCCCAGAGAGATCGCAATTGGTTCAGCCTCCGCCCATCGCCGCAGCCAGGGACACCGCGTTGCCGGAGCTTTTCCTCGGGCGTGTGCGCCAACTGGCCGAATGCGCCGGTGCCGGGCTGTTCGAAACCGATCGATGGATCGCCTGCGAGGGTGGTGTGGCGCCTGCCGACCTGCCGCTGTCGCTGCTTCAGGATTTCGCCCAGGTCTTCCCGCAAGGGATCCAGTCTGACGCTGCTTTCCTGCTGATTGCTCCCATTCCCACCCTTGATGAAAGCCGCAGGCTCTGGCTCGTGCTCTGGGATGAGCGGCCGCGAAGCGAACTCGCCAGCCATATTCTGCTGGCCCGGGTCACCGAACTGGTGGGGCAGGCCGCGATGGTCGGCATCCGGGCAGCCGATCGTCACCGTCAATGCCTGCTCGAGCGCGCATCGGCAACTGCCCGTATCGGCATCTGGTCATGCACCCTGCCTGAAGAGCGCCTGACCTGGACCAATGGGGTCTACGATCTTTTCGAGCTGCCGCGCGGCTCACTCATAAGGCGCGGTGGCACTCTCGAAATGTATGCGCCTGAATCGGCCAGGCAAATGCTGGCGCTGCGTGCCGAGGCCATCGCCACTTGTGGCGATTTCAATTTCGATGCGCAGATTACCACCGCCAAGGGCAATCAGCGCTGGATGCGTATTACCGCAACCGTCGACGGTGTTGACGGGATTGCCCGGCGGATCTTCGGGATGAAACAGAACATCACCGAAGAAAAGCACATGGCCGAGCGCATGCGGCTTCTCGCCCAAACCGATGTCCTGACCGGCCTTGCCAATCGCAGCCTTTTCAATGCCCGGCTCGAGGATCTCCACGGTCAGCGCAATGGCGTTCCCGTGGGCGCGCTGGTCCTGATCGATCTCGATGACTTCAAGGCCATCAACGATACGCTGGGCCATGTCCATGGCGATGCCTGCCTGATCAAGGCCGGCGAGCGTCTGCGGCATTGCGCTCCGGCCGGAGCCCTCGTCGCGCGTATCGGCGGCGACGAGTTCGCCATACTCACCGATGGCCGCGATCATGTGGATGTTGAGCGCCTGTCGACGACGATCATCGGGGCCTTCGAGCATCCGATCCAGCTTGGATTGCAGCAGCATCGTGTCGGCGCATCGCTGGGGATCGCCATGCGTGCCGCGCAGGATGCCGATACGCTTTACCGGGATGCCGACGCGGCGCTCTACGCGGCCAAGTCGGCCGGCCGTGGCACCTGGCGCCTCTTCAGCGCCGCCTGAACCCTCGCCGTTGCAACGGATCGGCCCGCATGCCCCGCCCAGCCATTCGGAGACGAAGACGCCGGGCGCTGGGGACGGACTGCCCAACGATGTTGGCATGGGGCGGGGGGCGTGTTAAGCGGCCCCTGCCGCGGGCGTGGTGGAATGGTAGACACACCGGACTTAAAATCCGGAGGGGGTATCCCCGTGCGGGTTCAAGTCCCGCCGCCCGCACCAGATCTTGGAGACAGCTATGATCGAACGCATTGAGACCGGGATTGCGCCATCGTCGGCGCCCATCAGCGATGCCGTGCGGGCGGGCAAACATGTCTGGCTGGTGGCGATTGCCGAAGATCCGGCCAGCGGCGAGATTGTCGATGGCGGGATCGAGGCGCAGGCGCGCCGGTGCATCCAGAACCTGGAGATTGCGGTCAAGGCAGCCGGCGGCACGCTGGCCAATCTGGTCATGGTGCAGATTTTCCTCATCGACAGCGCCGATGCGGCGGGCATGAACGTGGTCTATCGCGAATTCTTCACCCAGGCGCCGTTCCCGGTGCGGGCGACGGTGGTGGTCAAGGAATTGCTGGCCAAGGGCCTGCGCATCGAGATAACGGCCACGGCGGTGCTGGACTGATGCTGCTGAAGCGCGAACTGCTCGAAGAGATCAAGGCCGGCAAGGTCGACCTGGTGTTCCGGCGCTGGAGCCGGCCATCGGTGAAGGCGGGTGGTACGCTCAAAACCAAGGTGGGGCTGCTGTCGATCGGGGCGATTGACGACATGGACCCGGCCGATGTGAGCGAGGCCGATGCGCAGCGCGCCGGCTTCAAGGATGTGGCCGATTTCCAGAAGTGGCTCGATACGATGAAGCCGGGGCATCTGTTCCAGCGGATCGAGATCGGCTTTATCGGCGAGGCCGAATAAGGCGCGGCATCGCTTACCGGGCCCCCGCCTCAATGGGCGCGGTGCCTAAAATGGGATCGGCGCCTTGAAGACCATGAACTCGCCCGATGTGGGGTGGGTGAGGCCCAGTTCGGCGGCGTGCAATTGCAGTCGATCGGCGGCGGCGAGGGTTTCGGCATCGCCATAAAACACATCGCCCAGAATCACATGGCCGATGGCCTTCATGTGAACCCGCAACTGGTGGGTGCGCCCGGTCAGCGGATGCAGGCGGACGCGGGTGGCGTTGGCTTCGCGTTCCAGCACACTCCATTCGGTCTGCGATGGGCGGCCGTTTTCGTAATCGACGCGCTGGCGCGGCTTGTTTTCCCAATCGGTGGCCAGCGGCAGGTCGATCAGGCCGCTATCGGCCTCGATGACCCCGGCGACGCGGGCGACGTAGCTTTTGGTGGTCTTGCGGTGTTCGAACTGGGAGCCGATGCGGCCATGGGCGCGCTTGTTCAGCGCCATGATCAGAACGCCAGAGGTGTCCTTGTCGAGGCGGTGGCACATGCCGGCGGTGGGCCAGGTCTGCCGGGCGCGATATTCCAGGCAATCCCAGAGCGCCGGATCCTTGCCGGGCACGCTGAGCAGGCCGCTCTGCTTGTCGAGCACCAGGATATCATCATCGACATGGATGACGTTCAGATAGGGCTCAAGCGGAGGGAAATAATTGACGAGAGTGGGCATGGGACCGGGCATGGCGCCCCTCTACCAGTTTCATCCGCACAATGACAGTTTTGATCTGACCGGAGCGGGTCACGCGGGTTCGACGGGAACGGGTGGGGGCTTTGGGCGTTGTCCTGACAACACATACCAAGGAGATCGCATGCACAAGGATCAGATCAAGGGCGCCGGCAAGCAGGCTTCGGGCGCTGTAAAGGACGCCGTCGGCGGGCTGACCGGCAACGAAAAGCTGCAGGTCGAAGGCAAGCTGGAAAAGGCCGAAGGCAAGGTTCAGCAGAAGGTCGGCGAGGCTAAGGATTACGCCCGCGATGCGCTGAAGCGCTAGACTTTGAGGATAGTTATGAGGCCGCCCAGGGGGCGGCCTTTTTTTTGGCTAGTCGAAGCGATAGTGCAGGCGGGCGCAGACCGGGTGCAGTTTCTCGGCCGAGATCAATTTGGGCGAGGCGCGCAGGCCGGTGGGCGGGAACAGTGGTATGCCGCTGCCGATGATTTCGGACATGACGTAGATCTCGATTTCATCGAGCGCGCCGCGCTCCATGAACGCCATCTGCAGCCTGCCACCCCCCAGCATCCAGACATCGCCATCATCGAGCCCGCGCAGTTCGGTGATCAGTGCGTCGATATCGGTGCGGGTTTCGAGCGGACCCTTGGGGTTGTCGATGGGGCGCGAGGTGACGACGATGACGCGTTTGCCGGGATATTCCCACTCGCCGGGATAGCGCTCGAGCCAATCATAAGTGGTGCGGCCCATGACCACTGTCTGAATGCGGGCGATGAACTTGTGATAGTCGTGTTCGCCCAGATCTAGGTCGGGCTGTTGGGTCAGCCAGTCGAGGTTTTCATCGGGCGTGGCGATGAAACCGTCCAGGCTGGAGGCGATGTAACCAACAATTCTAGCCATTTCGATTCTCCTGCTGTATGGTCGGCAACGTATATAAATGAACGTTCGTTTACAAATGGATTTGCATGGCCAGACCCAGGACGATAGCCGACGAGGCCATTCTCGATGCGGCGATGCATGTCATGTATGAGCAGGGGCCGGACGCGCTGACCTTTGCGGCGGTCAGCCAGGTGATCGGGCTATCGCCGGCCACGCTGGTGCAGCGCTATGGCAGCAAGGAGGCCTTTGTGCAGGCCGCAATGCTGCGGGCCTGGGATGTGCTGGACGCGCGCATGGCCGAATTGGACGCCAGCGAGGCGATCAGCCCTGAAGGGGCGATTGCCTTTGTGGTGGCGCTGATCCCCAGCGGGATGACCGGGCAGGACGCGGCGCAGGGGCTGTCGGTGCTGCGCGAGGATATGCGTGATCCGGTGCTGCGCGCGCGCGGTGTGGCCTGGCGCAAGGTGCTGGCAGTGGCACTGGGGCGGCGGCTGACCAATGAGGCAGGCCAGGTGGAACGGCTGGGGCGGATGATGGCCAGCCAGTGGCAGGGCGCGCAAGTGTGGTGGGGGTTCGAGCAGAGCCAGTCGCCGGCAGAGGCGATATCGGCGGAGCTGCGCGACTGGTGCGCAGCGATGCTGGGCGGCAAGGCTGGAATGTGACAGGCGCCAGCGCTAGGCTGGCGGCATGCGGATCACGCTTTTCGATACCGAACTGGGCGCCTTCGGCATTGGCTGGACCGATGCTGGAATCGCGCGGCTGCAATTGCCGGGGCTGGACGAGGCGGCGCTGCTGACCCGTTTGGCGCGCGATGGCGCGGTGGCGGGCCAGCCCGGCGCGGCGGTGGCCGATGTCATCGCGCAGGTGAAGGCTTATGCGGCAGGCAAAGTGGTGGATTTCAGCCCGGTGGCGCTGGACCTTGGCGGCGTGGCCGCGTTTCACCGCCGCGCCTATGCGCTGCTGCTGCAGATCGGCTGGGGCGAGACCACGACCTATGGCGCGCTGGCGCGGCAATTGGGCGATGTGGGGCTGTCGCGGGCGGTGGGGCAGGCAATGGGCGCCAATCCGATACCGCTGATCATTCCCTGCCATCGGGTGCTGGCCTGCAATGGCAAGCCGGGCGGGTTTTCGGCGCCGGGCGGGGCGGAGGCCAAATTGCGGATGCTGGCGCTGGAGGGTGTCGCGGCGGGGGCGCATCCCGGACAACTGGCCTTCGGATTCCAGGACCTGGAGCGCGGATGAGCTTCAGTTTTGAGCGGGATGACGACAGCGTAACCGCAGGTATCAGGCGGATCGCAATTGCGCAGATCGATGGGGCGCTGGAAGAGTCGCGGGCCAGTGATGTCGAATTGGGCGAAGTGGTGCATCGGCTGCGCCGGCGCTGCAAGAAGCTGCGGGGATTGCTGCGGCTGATCGAGCCGTCGTTCAAGGGTTTCAGCGACGAAAATCGGACCTTTCGCGATGCGGCGGCGCGGCTGTCGGTCGCGCGCGACGCGGCGGTCATGGTGCAGACCTTCGATGCGCTGGTTAAGTTCGACGAGAAGCATGACGAGCCGGTGATCGAGGGCGATTTGCATAACCGGCTGCGGGCTGAATTGGCCGGGCGGCAGGGCGCGCATGTCTCAGACGCTGCGGCTGCGGCGATGCTGGAGCAGTTTCGGGCGATTATGGAGGCGGCGCGGGGGCGCGTCGGCGGCTGGCGGTTGCGCGCCAAGGGGTTTGACGCGCTGGAGCCGGGGCTGCGCGAGACCTATCAGCGGCTGCGCCGGCAGCTGAAGGCGGCGCTTGACGATCCGACGGCCGAGCGCTGCCACGAATGGCGCAAGGAAACCAAATATCACTGGCACCATGTAAACCTCCTGGCCGCAGGCGCGCCCGAGGTGCTCAAGGGGCGACGGCAATTGTTGAACGAACTGGGCGAGCTGCTGGGCGATCATCACAACCTGGCGGTGCTGGGGGACTTGCTGGCGCATGACACCGTGCTGATCGGGCAGGGCGATCTGGGGCCGGTGCGGGCGCTGGCCGCCGAGCGGCAAGACAAGCTGGTGGGCAAGGCGCTTGACCTGGGCCTGCAACTGACAGCGGAAAAACCGCGGGCGCTGAGTGCCCGCTTTGCCCGCTATTGGGCATTGATGGAACGGGCATAGAGACGCATGGCACAAGAGATCGAGCGCAAATTCCTGGTGAGCAGCGATGGCTGGCGGGCGAGTGTCCGTAGCAGTTCACAGGTGCGGCAGGGCTATCTGTCATCGAACGCCAAGGCGACGGTGCGGGTGCGCAGCTATGACGACCAGCGCGCGGTGCTAACGCTCAAGGGACGGGCTAGCGGGCTGGTCCGGGCGGAATATGAATATGCGATCCCGGTGGAGGATGCGCGTGAACTGCTGGAAATGGCGCAGCCGCATGTACTGGAGAAACGCCGCTATCTGGTCGAGCATGACGGGATGACCTGGGAGGTCGATGTGTTCGAGGGGCGGCATCAGGGGCTGGTGCTGGCCGAGATCGAACTGGAGCGGGCCGATCAGGCGGTGAAACTGCCGGACTGGGTGGGCGAGGAAGTTTCGGAAGACGAGCGCTATTTCAACGCGACGCTGTCGCGGAGCTAGGTGGGCTCTCCGTTCGTTCGTAACGCCGAGCGTCCCACAAGCCCGCAGGCAGCTCGGTGATGGGGGATGGCGGCGGTGATGGGCGGAGTAGTTATTGACGAGCTGTTGCCAAAGAAAACTGGATCCCGGCCTGCGCCGGGATGACATCGAGTTGTGGGCGGGAGGCTGAGGTGAACACTGCGTTCACCGGCGTGGATTGATCCACATCATTGTTTTGACGCGGTTGGAGGTCCACGTCATGGGGAACAATGAAGGAGAATGAAGATGTCTCATGATTTTACCGGCAAGGTTGCCTTTGTGACGGGCGCGGCTTCGGGCATTGGCGAGGCAGTGGCCAAGCAGCTGGCGCAGGGTGGCGCCAAGGTGGTGGTGGCTGACCTCAACAAGGACAAGGCGCAGGACGTCGCCGACGCGATCACCAAGGCGGGCGGCACGGCGGTCGCCTATGGCATCGACGTGGTGAAGCCCGAAGCGGTGGAAGCGGCGATCAAGTTTACCGTCGACACCTATGGCGGGCTGCATCTGGCGGTCAACAATGCCGGGATTGGCGGGGCGGCCAACCCGACGGGCGAATATCGCATCGAGGACTGGCAGAAGGTCATCGATGTCAATCTCAACAGCGTGTTCTATTCGCTGCGCTATGAACTGCCGGCGATCCTGGCGTCGGGCGGTGGCGCCATCGTCAACATGGCCTCGATCCTGGGCACCAATGGTTTTGCCAACGCGCCTGCCTATGTGGCGGCAAAGCATGGCGTGGTGGGACTGACCAAGACCAGCGCCATCGAATATGCCGCCAAGGGCGTGCGGATCAACGCGGTCGGGCCCGGCTTTATCCAGACGCCGCTGATCCCGCACGATGATGCGACGCAGAAGCATCTGGTGACGCTGCATCCGCAGGGCCGGCTCGGCCAGCCCGAGGAGGTGGCGGCACTGACGGTGTTCCTGCTGTCGGAGGGCGCATCCTTCATCACCGGCAGCTATCATCTGGTCGATGGCGGTTACGCGGCGCAGTAACTACGGCGCTATGACAAGGCGGCCCCAGTGGCCGCCTTTTGCGTTTGTGGCGCAAAGCGATAGCGGGGCTGTGCTTGTGCCGGGGCGGGGTACTGGCTAAGGCAGGGTATCCCTTCCTGCCGCCGGACCGATTCATGCCCAAATCCAACCCCGTTGCCGCCCTGTGGCTGGCAACGTTTGCACTCTTCGTCATGGCAGCAATGTCGGCCGCCATTCACGAGGCGGCAAAGGTGGCGCCGGTCGGGCAATTGGTGTTCTGGCGCAGCGCCGTGGCCCTGGTGCCGATCGTCATCTACATGGCGGTGCGGGGGCAGTTGCGGGCATCCCTGCGGACGAAATATCCGCACAAGCACCTGATCCGCGGCCTGCTCGGCTGCGCGGTGATGTTCTTCTCGTTCATTTCGCTGGCCTATCTGTCGGTGGGCGTGGCGACGGCGCTAAGCTATCTGGCACCGATATTCTCGATCCTCGCCGCCGTGGTGTTGCTGCGCGAGCGGCCGGGCGGGGTGATTTTCCTCGGCGTCGGTCTGGGGTTTTTAGGTATCCTGCTGATGCTGTATCCGTCGCTGGTGGGCGCGGAAATGCGCGAAGGGGCGCTGATCGGCGTGCTGGCCGGGGTGGCAATGGCCGCGACCAATGCGCTGTCGCGGGTGCAGGTCAAGGACCTGACCCGGACCGATCCGCCCGCCAGCATTGCGCTGTCTTTCGCGGTGATCTGCAGCCTTGTCGGGCTGGGAACGAGCCTGTTCGGCTGGGCGCAGCTGGATGGCTATGCTTTCAGCCTGCTGGTGGGGGCTGGACTGCTGGGCGGGGTGGGACATGTGCTGATGGTCGAGGCGGTGGCGCGGGCACCGGTATCGCTCTTGGCGGCCTATGAATATACCGGCATTATCTGGGCATTCCTGTTCGATCTGCTGCTGCTGGGCGTGGTGCTCGACGCCTGGACGGTGAGCGGAGCGCTGGTGGTGGTTGCGGCGGCGGCGCTGGTAGCTTACGGGCAGGGACGCTTTTCAAACAAACCAGTGGCGGCACAATAATGCTTATTCGCGAAGACGCCTTGGCTGAGATCGAAACCGGCAAGATCGATACACTGTTCCGGCGCTGGAAGAAGCCGACGGTGCAGACCGGCGGGACCCTGATGACCGCCATCGGCGTATTGGCCATCGAGGCCGTGGATACGCTGGAACGCGAACAGGTCAGCGCCGATGACGCGCGCCGCGCCGGGTTCGGTTCGGTGGCTGCCTGGCAGGAATGGTATGAGCGAGCCGGGCCGGGCACGTTGTATCGCATCCGGGTGCGCTTTGAGGGGCTCGATCCTCGCCAGGCGCTGCGTCAGGATGATGACCTGTCGGCGGATGACCTGGAAAATATGGACGCCGTGCTGGATCGCTTCGACGGCAAGACGCCGTGGGTGGATCGGGTGATGGAACTGATCGCGGCCAATCCGGCGCGCGCGGCGCAGGATCTGGCCGAACAGGCCGGGTTCGACAAGGTGCAGTTCAAGACCCGCGTGCGCCGGCTCAAGGGGATCGGGCTGACGGAAAGCCTTGAGGTTGGGTATCGGTTGTCGCCGCGCGGGCAGGTGGTGCTGGCGCATCGGCGGACGCTGGGCTGAGGGGCGGTTCCCACACTCCACGTCCAGAATGTCCACGGAGTCATTCCCGCGCAGGCGGGAATCCACTCTTGATGCACCGATGAAGAATGGATTCCCGCCTGCGCGGGAATGACTTCGGGGTGGGGTTTAACTCCGAACGAGAACCAAGAGCCTTGAAGAACGTCAAATGTCCGACGGCAGGTCGAATGTGCCGTGGCCGCGGCGTTCGAGTTCGGTGAAGATGGTGTCGGGGCGCAGGACCTGGTGGCTGTGCCAGACGCCGGCGGGGACTTCGCCATCGAGGACGGCGCGGGCCATGAGCACTGCGGTTTCGGCGGTGACGGCGGCTTCCTGACGCCCGCGATAGAGGGCGCGGTGCTGTTGCTCGAAGCCATTGCGCTGGCCGGTGACCGTGACGGACAGCACGCATTTGTCGGAGCCACCGCTGGGCATGTGGCCGATGGCGGTGACGATGCGTTCGACCAGACCATTGCCGGCGAAGGTGCGGCCCAGCCAGAACAGGGCATTGGTCATCATAGCCGAGTCATAGGCAACGCGGGTGGTGACCTCGGTGCCGGGCATGGTCCGCTCCAGCGCATGCTGGTCGGAAAAATTCATGGCATGCGCGCGGCGGCGGCCGAAATCGGGGCCGAAGTCGATGATGGCGGCGTCACGGCGGGCGGTGGGGTCGAAGACGTTGCGCATGCTCCAGTCGATGGCGGCCTTGCCGTGTTCGTCGCCGAGACCCATCATGAGGCCAATCTCGATGCGGGTGACGGTATCAAGGCACTCGGCCGCAGCCGTGGCCAGAAGGTTCGAGAGGCCGGGGGCGAGGCCCACCGAGAGCAGGACCGGCGTTTCGGGCTTGAGCTGCTCGGCCTGGATGAAGAAGCCATCATCGGCGGTGACGTCGAGATAGGCGATGCCGCGGGTGATCACGGCTTGCAGGAAGCGGGTATCGGCCTGGTCGATGCAGGCGATGACGAGGTTGATGCCGGTCAGCGCCGCGTCCCAGGTGGTGGGATCGGTGAGGTCGATGCGCTGGGCGACGGCGTTCATGGTCGCGGCGGTGGCCTGGGCCTTGGACAGGTCGCGGCCAGCTATGACGATGCGCAGGGACTGGCGGGAGAGGCCGCGGGCGACGCGCTTGCCGACCGCGCCATAGCCGCCGACGATGAGAACTGACTGCATGGGCATTTCCGCCTGACCATTTCGATGGCTGTTTAGCGGGTTATTGCCAGCGCTTGAAGCTTTTCAGGTGATCGAGCGCCTTGGTTACGGTCACGGTTATTCTTTCGATACTGTCGGTGACCGGCACGGCCAGCACATTCTCGATGGCGGGATCGGGGACTTCGAGGGTGGCGAACTGGCTGTCGAGGAGGCTGGTGGGCATATATTCGTGCTGGCGGCGGGCCATGCGCGCGGCAATGACTTCGCGGCTGCCATCGAGATAGACGAAGAGGATGGGTTCACCCGCCTGTTCGACGAGAAAATCACGATAGGCGCGCTTGAGGGCCGAGCACGCGCCCACGGCGGCGCCCTTGCGGTCGGCGGCTTCGTGCAGGGATTTGGCCAGCCGCTCCAGCCAGGGCCAGCGATCCTCGTCGGTCAGGGGAATGCCGGCGCGCATCTTTTCGACATTGGCATCGGGGTGGTAACCGTCGCCATCGAGGAAGGGCACATGCAGGCGCCGGGCAATGGATTGCCCGATGGTGGATTTGCCCGATGAGCTGACGCCCATGGCGATGATGATGCGGGCGGCCTCAAACCGCCGCGTGGTGGGCGCCGTCGACATAGAGTACGTGTCCGTTGACAAAGGTGGCGGCCGCAGAGGCCAGGAACACGGCCGCGCCGGAGATTTCGTGCGGCTCGCCCCAGCGTCCCATCGGGGTGCGCGAGCGGGCAAAGGCATCGAAAGCCGGATCGGCCTGGCGGGCGGCATTCATCTCGGTGCGGAAGAAGCCGGGGGCGATGGCATTGACGTTGAGACCCAGAGGCGCCCATTCGAGCGCCATGCCATGGGTGAGATTGACCAGGGCCGCCTTGCTGGCTGCATAGGGGGCATTGCCGGGCAGGGGACGATCGGCGCGGGTGGACACCAGATTGATGATCCTGCCATTGCCCCGGGCGATCATTGCCGGGGCGACGCGGCGCGAGACCAGGAAAGCCGAAACCAGATTGGCCGAGAGCAAGGCCTCGAAATCGTCCTGCGTGTAATCGAGCAGGGCACCGCCACGCATGATGCCGGCATTGTTCACGAGGATATCGATGGGGCCGAGCTCGGCTTCGATATAGCCGACGGCTTCATCGACGCTGTCGGAACTGGTGACATCGAAGGCCACGGCGGTGACGCTGGCGCCCGATGCTGCAAGATCGGCGGCAGCGGCGCCGAGGCTGACGCTGTCGCGGCCATTGAGCACGATCGCGGCGCCGGCCCGAGCAAGGCCGCGCGCGATGGCGAGGCCAAGGCCACGGCTCGAACCGGTGATCAGTGCGCGCTGCCCCGTCAGATCAAATGGCGATGGCTGGCTCAAAGGCGTCTCCAAAACTGGGCGGACCGTAATTGCCGCCGGGGGTCGAGGCAATAGAACCTTCCATACAAGTGGGCAAATTCGCTGAAAAAGTGCGCTTATGCTACTTCCGTCGACCGCCAGATTGTGGTCAGGTTCGCCCGCCGCGACGGACGTGAACCGCGCGGTTACTTACGAAGAAGACCTTGGAAGGACTGACGTATGTCGACAGCGGATATCGGCCTTATCGGCCTTGCAGTGATGGGCTCCAACCTGGCCCTCAACATTGCGGAGAAGGGCTATACCATCGCTGTCCACAACCGTACGGCCTCGCGGATCGATGAGTTCGTCGTCACCGCCAAGGAGCAGGGCCTGGACGGCAAGGTGATCCCAAAGGCGGATCTGGCAGAATTCATCCAGACCATCAAGCGCCCGCGCTCGATCATCATCATGGTCAAGGCCGGCAAGCCGGTCGATGACATGATCGAGCAGCTGCTGCCACATCTGGAACAGGGCGACGCGATCATCGAATGCGGTAACTCGCTGTTTACGGATACGCAGCGGCGCTTTGACTATCTCAAGCCCAAGGGCATCGGTTATCTCGGCGTTGGCGTTTCCGGCGGTGAAGAAGGCGCGCGCCATGGTCCTTCGATCATGGTCGGCGGCTCCAAGGAGCAGTGGCACAATGCCGAGGCAGTGCTGACCGCGATCGCGGCCAAGTTCAATGGCGAGAGCTGCTGCGCCTATCTGGGCGAGGGCGGCGCCGGCCACTTCGTCAAGACCATCCACAATGGCATCGAATATGGCGACATGCAGATGATCGCCGAAGTCTATGGCGTGATGCGCGATGGCCTGGGCATGAGCCCGGCCGAATGTGCCGACGTGTTCAAGGAATGGAACAAGGGTCCGCTCAATTCCTATCTGATCGAAATCACCGGCCATGTGCTGGCCGCGGTTGATGGTGAAACGGGCAAGCCGCTGGTCGAGCTGATCCTCGACAAGGCAGGCCAGAAGGGCACCGGCGTCTGGTCGGCTATCGTTGCCCAGCAGATGGGCGTGCCGGCAACGGCCATCGAGGGCGCTGTCGCGGCCCGCTCGATTTCGTCGCGCAAGGATGAACGCGTTGCCGCCGAAGCCATCTATGGCAAGCCAAACCGCGCCAAGACCGACGTCACCCTGGCCGATCTCGAAAAGGCGCTGCTGGCTGGCAAGATTGTCAGCTATGCGCAGGGCTTTGCGGTGATTGCCAAGGCATCGGAAGAAAATGGCTGGGCGCTGCCGCTGGCGACCATCGCCAAGATCTGGCGCGCCGGCTGCATCATCCGTTCGCGTTTCCTCGATCAGATGAGTTCAGCCTATGCCAAGGGCGACAACACCAATCTGCTGGTGGTGCCTGATTTCGTCGAGATCATGAAGGACGCGCATCCAAGCCTGCGCAAGGTCGTAGCGGCTGCGGCCGTCGGCGAATTCCCGATGATCTGCCTCTCGGCTGCACTGAGCTATTTCGACAGCTATCGCCAGGCCCAGGGCACGGCCAACCTGATCCAGGGGCAGCGCGACTTCTTCGGCGCACACGGCTTCGAGATTGTCGGCCGCGGCACCGATCTGCACGGCACCTGGCCATCGACGCTGGGCAAGTAAGCTGGAATAGCGGGGAGGCCAAGGCCTCCTCAGCCGGACCAAGGGGCCGGAAAAGACAAAGGGCTCCGCAATTTGCGGAGCCCTTTTTGGTCAGCGCACCAGCTTGAGCGCGCGCGGCGGCAACTCGCTGGCGGGCAGGGCTCTGACTTCGCCGCTGGTGACGGCGAAGAAGGTGGCGATATCGGCGGGGCGGCTCAGGAGGAACCCCTGGGCTTCGGTGCAGGTCTCGCCGCGCAGGAAGTCCAGTTCTTCGATCCGCTCGATGCCTTCGGCAACCACGGGCAGGTTGAGGCCGGCGCCCAGCCCGAGAACGGCACGAACGATGGCAGCGGATTGCTCGTTGCTATCGACAGACTTGATAAACGAGCGGTCGATCTTGATCTTGTCGAACGAAAAGGCCCGCAGATTGGCCAGCGACGAATAGCCGGTGCCGAAATCGTCCATGGCCACACGCACGCCCATGGCCTTGATCTGGCGCAGGGTGTGGATGGCGCGGTTCATGTCGCGCACCAAAGCGGTTTCGGTGATCTCGATTTCGAGACGTGCGGGGGACAGGCCGGTCTGGGACAAGGTTTGCATGATCATGTCGGGCAGGCCGGTATTGTGCATCTGCACGGCCGAGACGTTGACGGCGATGGACAGCTGGTTCTTCCAGCTGGCGGCATCCGTGCAAGCCTTGCGCATTACCCATTCACCGATCTGCAGGATCAGCCCGCTTTCCTCGGCAATCGGGATGAAGTCGCTGGGCGGGATGGGCCCATTGACTGGGTGTTCCCAACGCACCAGCGCCTCGAAGCCCGTGACCTCGCCGCTCTTGATATCGATCTGGGGCTGGTAGACCAGCCGCAACTGATTGCGGGAAATGGCATGGCGCAGGTCGTTTTCGAGCAGGCGGCGTTCGCGGACCTTGGCGCCCATTTCGGCTTCAAAATAGCGGTAGATGCCGCGGCCATCATGCTTGGCGCGGTAGAGCGCGGTATCGGCATGGGTCATCAGGTGCTGGGCGTCGATGGCATTGTCCGGATAGAGCGCGATGCCGATGCTGGCGGAAATGGCGGCGCTTTCAGGGCTTTCATTATTGGCGGCGCGGAAGCCGTCGAGAATCGCTTCGGCGACACGGCCGGCTTTCTCGGGCGTACCGGTATCGGGAACGATTACCGCGAATTCATCCCCGCCCAGGCGGGCGGCGATGCAGTCGGCGTCGAGGGACTTGAGCAGAGCCTGGGCCACGCGCTGCAGCAGCACGTCACCAACCGGATGACCGAAGAGGTCGTTGACTTCCTTGAAGCGGTCGAGGTCGAGGCAGAGCACGGCAAAGCTCTGGTTCTGCCGGGTGGCATGGGCGATCTCGCTGTCGAGGTGCCGGCTGAAGCTGGCGCGATTGGGCAGGCCTGTCAGTGCATCATGGTGGGCGAGGAAGCGGATATGCTGCTCCGCCAGGCGCCGGGCGCTGAGGTCCCGCACGGCGATGGCGTGGTGCGGGCGGCCGCCGAAATCGACCTGGCGCAGGATGACTTCCACCGGAATGGTCTTGTGACCGCCAACCGCCAGATCGGCCTCGATCGAGACGCCCGGACGATCGGCGAGAGTGGCGCAGGTGGTGAGGCTGAAGAACCGCGACAGCGGCTGGCCATCCAGCTTGGCGCCGGGCAGGCCGACCAGTGCCAGGAAGCTGGCATTGACGGTGACGATCGACTGGGCATCGCAGACCAGGAGGCCCTCGACGGCGGCATCGGCGAGGCCGCGCATGCGGTCGTTTTCGAGGACGCTGCGGCGCTGCTCACGCAGATCGAGATAGAGCGCCCCGAGGGCAGCCAGCAGGATCATGATGCTGGCGATGGCGACGCCCATGGCCAGGTTTTCCGGAGTGGCGTCGCTGGCGCTGACGATGGGATAGCAGTTTTCCAGGCCGGCGGCGCCCATGCCGGTGAAGTGCATGGAGCAGATGGCAAGGGTCATGATGCCGGCGCCTGCCATGCGCCAGCGCAGATTGGCGCGGTATGAGCCGACATAGAGGGCCAGTGCGCCGAGCGTGATGCCGAGGATCACCGAAGACGACACCAGGGTTGCATCCCAGGCGATATCACCGCCGATGCGCAATGCGGACATGCCGACATAGTGCATGGCGGCGATGCCGATGCCGGCAATGGCGCCGCCCAGTGCCGTATCGGACCGCCGCGTGCCGGCCACCGCCCACCAGAAGCCGCCGCCAACAATGGCGATGGCGATCACGAGGGAGAGGACGGTACGGCCGAATTCGTAACCGGTCGGCATGCCGGCGGCGAAGGAGAGCATGCCGACGAAATGGGTGGCCCAGATGCCGAAGCCGACCGAAACGGCGGCTACGGCCAGCCAAACGTGCTGCATGGAGCCGGTGGATTTGCGGGCATGGTTCAGCAGGCTCATGCCGGCGAAGGAAGACAGGGCGCAGATCAGCGCGGCTAGCGCGACGAGGCCAAGATTATGCTGGAAGAACAAGGTTTCGAGGACGGTTTGCATGGGAAACTCGGAGCGTAATAATTGGCAGCGTGTTTCCGCCGCCGTCAGTAAAAGTGCGATGAACGGATTTCAGAGTTGATCGACCGGGTCGTGCTTGTTCACCGGAAGGTAAACAAAGCCCGCATGGCGAGGTCTAAAGCGTGCGGAACATCACGTAGCTGTCGACGTAGCCGTGCACGGGGTGATTGAAGGCGGCCGGGAGGGTGCCGGCAATGGCGAACCCCAGCGACTGCCACAGCGCGACAGCGCGCGTATTGGTGGAGACGACGTGGTTGAACTGCATGGCGCGGAAGCCGCGTTCTGCCGCCCGGCGCAGCGAATCCTGGCCCATGGCGCGGGCGATGCCCTTGCCCTGCGCGGCAGGCGCAGTCATGTAACCGCAATTGGCGACATGGGCGCCGCCACCGCCCTGATTGGCCTTGAGGTAATAGGTGCCGAGAATGGTGCCATCCGCTTCGGCGACCAGAACCTCATGGGTCGGACCGAACCAATAGGCCTCGACCTGCGCGGCAGTGAGATCTCGGTTCATCGCATAGGTTTCGCCAGCAGCAAGGACGGGGCCGACGATGGCCAGGACCGCGGCGCGGTCGGCTTCAGTAGCGTGGCGGATTTGTATCGGGAGCGGCGTCATCGTCTTCATCCATTGGGGGCACGCGGATCTGGCCCGGCGGGGCCATGTCGGGCACGATCGGTTTGTTGGCAATGCTGGGGCGATGGCTCAGCTCGAACTTCCAGGCGGCAATGGCAAAAATCACCATGGCGACCAGTACGCAAACGCTGGCGGCGAGGAAGGGTGCGCCGGGGAAATAACCGGGGGAGTCGGGTGCGGTGGTGAAGTAGGAGAAAATCTGCGTCGCCGCCAGCGGACCGATGATGGTGGCCAGGGAATTGGAGGCATTGACCGCACCCTGCAATTCGCCCTGGGAATTGTCCGGCACCTGGCGCGACAGCACGCCATTGATGGCGGGGGCGGCGAGGCCGCTGACGGCGCCGACCATGATGAAGAGGTAGAGATAGAAGACTTCGTCGGTAAAGGCGACGCCGGCAAAGGCGGTGATGGCGGCGAGCAGGCCGATGAACACCACAGGTGTCTCGCCAAGGCGCTTGACCAGCGGGCCAACGAGGAAGCCCTGGCAGATGGCAAAGCCGATGCCGAAGGCGCCGAGCGAGCGGCCGATATTGGACGAGGTGAAATTGAACACTTCGACGGTGAAATAGCTGAACACCGATGGCAGCGACTGGGCGGCCAGGGAGAAGGTGAAGAGGATGGCCAGCAGCCACAGCACCACCGGATAGCGGCGCAGCGAGACCACGGCGCCGAAGGGGTTGGCGCGGCGGATGTCGAACTTGCGGCGGCTGTGCTTGGGCAGGCTCTCGGGCAGCACGAATACGCCGAACAGGAAGTTGGCGAAGGCCAGGCCCGCCGCGGCATAGAAGGGTACGCGGGGCCCCAGCTCGCCCAGCTCGCCGCCGATGACCGGCCCGATGATGAAGCCCAGGCCGAAGGCGGCGCCGATCAGGCCGAAGCGATGGGTGCGCTTATGCGGCGGGGTGATGTCGGCCATGTAGGCGGTGGCCGTCGCGACGGCGGCGCCCGCGATGCCCGCAATGATCCGGCCGATGAACAGGTACCAGACGAAGGGCGCGATCGACATCATCAGGTAGTCGAAGGTCAGGCCCAGCAGCGATGCGAGAAGGATGGGGCGACGGCCGTAGCGGTCGGAAAGATTGCCCAGCACCGGGGAGAACACAAACTGCATGAAGGCATAGGCAAAAACCAGATAGCCGCCAATCACGGCCGCATCGGCGACGCTGCCGCCGGTGAGTTCCTCAAGCAGCTCGGGCAGTACCGGCACGATAATGCCCACGCCGATCATGTCGAGCAGAATGGTCACGAGGATACATATCAGCGTCAGGCGGGAGCGGGTCGCAGATGGCATGTATGGGTCGCTACCTTGTTGGACGTCAGTATCGCTTCGTGGGAGGCGCGACCGTCATATCCAGTATTTCTTATGGCCCCTTCAACCGCAGGGCGGAAAGGCCGAGGACGGAGCGGGCTCAATTATGCAGTGCAGTTGACACAGCCACGATGGTCAAAGCAAGACCGAACGGGCCAGAGGGGCGCGACGTTTTTGTCAGTCCGCAGGAAAATTGTCGAATCACAACAGGTGGTTGGGCCGGGCGGTGAAGGCGATGAATCGGATCAGGCCGATGCATCGGGATTGGCGTCATGGCCATAAAGCCAGTCGAGGCGGCGCAGATGGCCCCGCTTGCCCTGTGCGGCGATAACCAGGTTACGGGCGATGCTGAGCGGCCAGCGCAAGTGGAAGGCGGTGCCATTTGAGCGCGAAACCCTGGCGACGCGGGTGACGCGCGGCTGACGGATGGCAGCATAGCGCGCGAAGGCGGCTTCGGCGCTCGGCTCGGCGACCAGCAGGGGCGCCAGCACTGCGGCATCCTCGATGCCCATGGCAGCGCCCTGTGCCTGGAACGGCACCATGGCATGGGCAGCGTCGCCGACCAGCCCGATATTGCCGCGATGCCACTGACTGGTCTCGACCGTATAGAGCGGCCACATGGCCCAGTTCTCGGCGGCGGCTGCCATGATGTGGTCGATGCGGGGACTGTGGCGGAGGCCATGGGGCAGGCCGGGGCGGCCGGAACTGGTCAGATGGGCCTTGCTCTGGGGGACCTTGGCAAACAGCGCCAGATTGACCTGACGGCGATGCGGCAGCGGATAGCAGACCATGTGGTAATCGGGCCCGAACAGCACCGAGACCCGGTCGAGCGCTATCTGGCCGGCCAGCGCCTCGAAGGGCAGCAGGGTGCGCCAGGCGGCGCGGCCGCGATATTGGGCGGTCGGACCTTCGAGCAGGGTGGTGCGGGTCTGGGAGTGGACGCCATCTGCGCCGATCAGCGCGTCGGCCCGGCCGGTGCGGGACTGGCCATTGGCATCGTCGATGGTGATGGTCACGCCGCGCGCATGGCTCTCGGCAGTCCAGGAGCGCACGCCGAAGGCAATGTCGATATTGGCGAAACGCCGGCAGGCCTTGTAAAGCGCCTCGGCAAGATCGGCCCGGTGCGTCACCGCATAGGCGGCGCCAAAGCGCTGGCGGACGATGTCGCCCAGGTCCAGGGTGACCAGCGGATTGCGGCGGCGATAGGGGTAAATGTCGATCCCGGCCGGCTCAAGGCTGCAGGCGGTCAGGGCAGCATCCAGGCCGAGGCGGTCGAGAACCCGGCGGGCATTGGGACTGATCTGCAGCCCGGCTCCGAATTCGGAGATCGCGGGGCTGCGTTCAAGCACCACAACCTTGGCGCCGAACTTGGCCAGCGCCAGAGCGAGGGTCAGCCCGGTAATGCCGGCGCCGGCAATGTAGAAGGTACGGCCGGCGGCCATGGTCTCAATCCGTCAGGCAGCGTCGGCCTGGTAAACGGCGGAAGCGGGGATGGCCGAGCCGAATGCAAGGCTGGCATTGTAGACATAATGGGTCGAGCAATAGGGGCAGACGATGTCGTTGTCCTTGCCCATGTCGATATAGACATGTGGGTGGTCGAAGGGTGGCAGCGCGCCGATGCACTGGAATTCCTTGGCGCCGACTTCGATCTGGGCCAGGCCCTCGGTGTTGTGGAAATGGGGCGTGGAGCCGTGTGCCATGGTCGCGACCTGCAGAGGTGATTTGGTTGGGCGGACCATATCCAAAGGGGTGCGACAAGGAAAGCCCCGGAAGCTGGTCTGATGGTACTGGATTGGGGCAAAGAAAACCGCGTTCCGGCTTTAACAGTTGCGGCGCGGTGGATATGGATGTCTGCATTTCGCTTAGCCTCGCCTGCGCCAGCATCCAGCATAGGAATATCAGCCTTGCCCAGTTTCCAGTCCGACGGATTAACCCTTGCCTATCAGGTGTTCGGGGAGGGCAGGCCCGTGCTCTGCATTCACGGCTTTGCCTCGAGCGGCAAGGTAAACTGGATCGATACGGGCTGGGTCGAAACGCTCACCGGAGCGGGATATCAGGCAATCACGCTGGACAATCGCGGGCATGGGCAGTCCGACAAGCCTTATGATCCAGAACGCTATTATCCGCAGGATATGGCGCGTGACGCTGTGGCGCTGCTCGACCACCTGGGCATCGAGCAGGCGGCTGTGCTGGGCTATTCGATGGGCGCGCGGATCGCGGCGTTCATGGCGTTTCAGGATGAGGAACGCGTTGCCGCTGTGATATTTGGCGGCATGGGCATGAACCTGATCAACGGGCTCAGCGACGGCAATGACATCATCAAGGGCCTTTCGGCGCCGACCCTGGCCGAGTTGACGCATCCGACGGCGCGGCAGTTCCGCATCTTTGCCGATCACACCAAGGCCGACCGGCAGGCGCTGGCAGCCTGCATGGAAACCTCGCGCCAGCCGATGGCCCGGGCCGATGTGCGGCGCATCGCGGCGCCGGTTCTGGTCGCGGTGGGGGAGGCGGATGACATGGCCGGAGCACCCGAGGAACTGGCGGCGCTGCTGCCGCGGGGCGAAGCCTTTGTCATTCCCAAGCGCGACCATATGCGCGCCACCGGGGATCCGAAATTCAAGGCTGCGGCGCTGGAATTCCTGGGCAGGACATTCCCCAATTTCAGCCAATCGTGAACCAAATCGGCTCCCGCCCCTTTGTCTTGGAGCAAGGGATGGCTTATATCGGTAAGCAACTATACGCGGAGAGCCTGCAATGAGCGCAAACGCCAAGAAGTCAGCCGACATCACGTCGGTTGATCCTGTGTGGGCCGCCGTGCGAGCGGGCGCCCGCCAGATCATGGCCGATGAGCCGTCATTGGCCAATCTGGTTGTTTCCACGATTCTCAACCACGACACGTTCGAGGAGGCCCTGGCGCATCGCCTGGCGTCGCGGCTCGACCATGACGATGTGTCGGCCGACCTGATCCGGCAGGCGCTTGCCGAAACGCTGGTGGACAATCCAGAGGTTGCCACTGATGCTCGGGTCGACCTGGCCGCTACCATGGAGCGCGATCCCGCCTGCCACCGGGCGATCGAGCCGCTGCTGTATTTCAAGGGCTATCAGGCGATCCAGACCCATCGTTTCGCCCATGCCATGTTCCTGACAGGACGGCGCGACTTTGCGCTGTATCTGCAAAGCCGGTCGAGCCAGGTGTTCCAGGTCGATATCAATCCGGCCGTGCCGATGGGCCATGGGATCATGCTCGATCATGGTACTGGCCTCGTCATCGGGGAAACCGCGGTGGTCGGGAACAATGTCTCGATGCTGCAGAACGTGACGCTGGGCGGCACCGGCAAGTCAGATCAGGATCGCCATCCCAAAATTGGCAATGGCGTGCTGATTGGCGCGGGCGCCAAGGTGCTCGGCAATATCAAGATCGGCGATTGCTCGCGGATCGGTGCCGGTTCGGTGGTGCTCAAGGAAGTGCCGCCGCGCGTGACCGTGGCCGGGGTGCCCGCCAAGGTGATCGGCGAAGCCGGCTGCGCGCAGCCGGCGCTGGTGATGGATCAGATGGTTCTGGTCTATGATCGGGATAGCAAAAGCTGATCCGACGGACCATCCGACTCGTCTGGGCAAGGTTCCAAACGAGGTCATCACCGACTAATTGGTGCTTCGAGGGGTTGCTCCCCAAGCGCGAGGCACTACATTCGCGCACTTCAAATCAGCAGGACAAAACACAGTGAACCATCCCGAGATCATCAAGCTGCAGAAATTCCTGCAACTCAAGTTCAACAACCGGAACATCGACGTGCGCCCGCGCGTCAAGCTCAACGACTCGGTCGAAGTGTTCATCGGCGATGAATCGATCGGTCTCATCCATGTCGATGACGAAGACGGCGATCGCTCGTACATCTTCAACATGTCGATCCTGGATATCGACCTGGACGAAGTGAGCTAAGAGCAAGCTCCGAGGGTGCGAAGGGGCACCCTCCGCCGCTCGCTGGCGTGATTGCGGCCGGCAAAGACGTGCATATTCCTCCGGACCCGCGTTCGGAGGCTTCGGGGTGGAGGCAATACCCGCCCTACCAGGCGCCAATAGGCTCCAGCCAGTTTTTCATCTCGATATCGAAGCTGCGCCAACCCGGCAGCGCCGTGGCGTCAAAGGCGTAGACCGCGGCGATGCCGCTGGACAGGTAGACGGTGCGCAGGCAGCGCGCGGGTGCTTCGGCCTGGATGGAGGCCATGCATTTGGCGACGAAGGGATCGGCGGCGAGGGCGTCATACCAGACTGTTTCGCCCGCAAAGCCATTGGCCTGCTGCAGCGGCTTGCCGACAAGGCCTGGCACCCCGGCCAGCGTTTCACCGTTGAATTGATGCAGATAGACCGCGTCGAGCAAGGCACTGCTGGGGCGGGCGCGACTGCGCGGCAACAAGGTTACGTCAACGGACAGGGGAGTTCCCCCATCCTGACCAAGTCGGACCTGCAGGTCGACCTGCCGGGAAAAGCCGGGGCGCATCTGCTCGTCATAGCGAAACCACGAGGCGGGGATGCTCAGATCCTTTCCGGACAGGGTGAGCATCACGATGCGCTGATCGGCTGGGTCGGGCTGAGCGATACGGGCAGCGCGGCCGCGATCGTCGATCACATATGCGGCACCAACGGCCAGCAGCAATACCAGTACCGCAATGCCGGCGAGGTTAAACCCCAGCGACGAGGCCGGTTTTGGTGTGTTTGCCGCTGCGGAAGAGGTGCCCATGGCCGAATTAACCAGATTTGCCACCAATGCGTGACAGTTCATACCGCCGTCAATATGATTAATGAAGAGTTAAGAAGCTGAGCGTTCCTGAGTGGCCGGTGTGGCGGGGATAGTCGGATGAGAGAGCTTTTTCTGGCGGTATACCTCATTGGTGTTGGTTTGTGCCTAGCTGGCGCTGGAACCCACCTCTACCAATGGCGCCTGCGCCAGCGGGCCATGTTGCGCTATGACGGGGATACCTACATTGCCTCGATGGGCAATGTGCTCATGAGCTTTGTCTGCGGGCCCTACATCATGCTGCAGATGGGCTGGAGCAGCGAGGACAAGGACGCTGTGGAAATGGGACCGGCGCTGTTTTCGGCGATGGTTGCCTTTGGCTGGGCCTTCCTCACGGGACTGCTGTTCGTGGGCATTTACGTCACCTTCCGATTTTAGGCGCGCTGCTTCCGGACGTCACCCGGCAGCCTTCCATGCGCTAAAACAATGAGGCCAGCTTCGTCACCGAAGCTGGCCTCATTCATCAGACCCCTATCAGGGATAGGCTTTGGGCGGGGACTGGAAACCGCTTAGTTGATGGCAGCCACGACCTGACGGTCATCAAGCATGTCGACCCACTTGCCGGCATCGGCCTGTGACTGACGCTTGACGTACTGGTAGGGGGTTTCGTTCCAGAGCTTGATCGTGCCTTCCTGATTGTCGAGCACCAGGTCGCCGCGATCGGTGCGGACCATCAGAACGGCATGGCCGTCGCCATTGCGCTCGCGGACAACCGCGATCAGCAGGGCGCTGGCCGGCCAGCCGGCGTTGATCAGGTCGCGGCGCTTGGCCAGCACGAAGTCTTCGCAATCGCCATAACCGTTCGGGTAGGTCCAGAACTCGTTGACGTTGTAGAGATCGTTGTCGCTGACGGCGATGACCGTGTCGTTGACATGGGCATTGATGGTGAGCAGTTCGTTCCAGCGGCCCGGGGTGAGCTCCACTGCGGCGACAACCTGGGCATGCGGCTGGCACTCACCGGGACGGCTGGCGCAGAACTCGGCATGACCGATCGGGATCGAGGTCACGCTGGCCGAAGTCTGGACGAAGGCAATATTGGTGATGTCGAGGGCCTGGGCCGGTGCAACGGTCGCAACGAGGGCGAACAGAGCGCCGGCGAGTGCTGCGGACAGTGCCTTTTTCGTGGTGGACATTGAGTGATCTCCCTGATGGAGACCACGTTAGAGAGGCCCGATTGCACCGATCCGAAAACTGCCATGCAGTTTTTATGCAAGTTTTATCGATTGAATTCGTAGCTGATTAACCATGCAAATCAGGGGCTTGCCCCGTGCGGCTTAGCTTTGGATTCCGGCAAGCACCCCGGCATAGGTGGCGTCGTCCTGGCGGGCGCCCTGGCGGCACTGCTTGGAGCCGATCTGGATGGAAACGATCTGCTCCAAATGCGGCGCGGTGTAGGCAAAGGTGCGCTCGACCACCTCGCCGGCATCGACGTGCCAGTTCTGGTGGTGGGCGACGAGCGTATTGCCCGCAGCGCTAAGGGCCAGTGCCGTCACGCAGACATGGTCGTCGTCGCGGGGATCGCTATTGGTCAGGCGCTGCGTCAGGGCGATGGCGCCGCTGGCCGGATCCAGAGTGATGGCAATGTCGATCCACTGGTTGCGCTTCCAGTCCCATTTCTCGCGAAAGGGTGGGCAGGCGAGGATGCCGCTCTCGGTGGCGGTGCATTCGGCCAGTCGGATTTCCTGCCAGGCATAGGCGTCCCAATCGGCGCGACCGTCAGCGCTGGCTGGGGAGCCAAGGGTCAGGATGGCCGCCAGGGTTGCCAGTGGTGATGCGTGCAGGAGTGATGCCATTGCGGCGCTCCATAGCCAGTTCCGGGTGAATTGGCGACAGGCAGGACGGGTGGGGCTAGTTGATGCGCAGGTTCTGTTGCACGACGGTCAGCATTTCCTGCGCCGAGGCGAACTCGACGGCCACCCCATTCTGGAAATGGCGGATGACGCGGGCGCGCATGCGGCCAAGCGTGAGCGGCGTGCCCATGGCGGGGCGCACGTCCAGCTCGATGGCGGCGCCGGACAGCGAGATATCGATGATCTTGCAATTGTAGCGGCGGCCATCGTCGAGCACGACGGTGGAGTGGCGATTGTCCGGGACGACGCGCTCGTGGCGGCGGTCTTCGGGCAGGTTGAGGATGTCCTTATTGGCCAGCCAGGTCAGTTGGGCCGCCATCTTGTCGCGCTTGCGCGGGGACGCGGAGATGTCCATCAGGAAGCCGCCATCGACCTGCTTGATGATGACGCCTTCGATGCGGCCGATGTGATCGATATAGGCGATGACCTTTTCGCCGACGATGCCGGCGACCGGAGCGATGACGACAGCATCACCCGGTGACATTTCCAGAACCTGGCAAGGGAATTCGCGGCGATCGGCCAGCATGTAGCGGCCCAGCACCGAAACTTTGACGCGCTGGAATTTCACGGCCTCTGCGCGGGTGCGCAGCGGGGCAATGAACTGCGGTGATGGAATGTCGTCGGTGAGCATGCCCAACCCGATAGCGCGGTGATTTTCCCCAGCAAGCTAGCCGGTTTTGGTTAACGCAAGATGAGAGAGTACGGGACTCTGCGCAGCACAATCGCCGCATTTTGCAGCTATTTTCGGGGATAGGCCTTAGCTGCGGCCGCCATCGATCACGGCAAGATGGGCGTAGCGTCGGGCACTGACGCCATAAACGGTCTCCGGAGTCGAATGGGCGGTGGGGGAGGCGCCGGCGAAGCCCATGTCGCTGCCCACATTGACCGCGACGTCGCGCACCATGTCCTCCATCGTCACATCATCGGGCCAGATGAGCCTGAGACCGGTGATGCGCTGCTCCATGATCGGTTGCACGCCGAGCCAGTAGGGCTCGTCAATCGCGGTCATCGCGCCGAGCAGGCGGGTATGGGTCGAGCCATTATGGCGCAACGGCATCAGGATGGCTTCGAATGTCGTCTTGGTGTGGATGGCCGTAGTGCCCTGGAAGGTCACCAGAGCCACTGCATGATCCTCGGTGACGGCGCGGATCAGCGTATCCATGGCGTCGCGGTCGCGCTCGTGCCAAAGGGTCGAGAAGGAGCGCCCCTTGAGTTCGCGGCAGTAGCTGGTGCAGAGGTGCGAGCCGGCCAGACGGAAGGAGAAGCGTTCGCTCTCGTCCAGTTCAAGAATGAACGTATTGGCGAGGGCGTCGCGAATGCGGGTCGGATCGATGTCCTTGCGATCGGGCGCGCTGCGTGAACCGCGAATGCCGTTCCAGTAGTCGTAGAGCGTTTTGGTGCTCGCTTTTTGCATTCGCCTCAACCTGCTAAGAGCGTGCGTGCGATCCTCCCTTGGACCGCTTTCGCCGCGAGTCGGACAATCGCAAATGGCTGGGGCAAAATCGCCCTTAAAGATTAGTTAAGGTTAACGCGGCTGTCTCAATGTGGAAAAGAAACCGGAGAACCGCTGGGCGCCAGCGACACGGAGCGAAGTGATGAGTGAACACGCGAACCCCAGTGAAAGCGGGCGTGAGCCGGTATTTCTGCTCCCAGGAGTGATTACGGCGCTTATAGGGCTGATGGTGGCGATTCACCTCGCAGCAACCTTTATTCTTAACCAGGATGGGCAGACCCAGCTCATCATCTGGTTTGCCTTTCTGCCGCTCCGAATCGTGGCGGCAGGCCAGGAGCTTAGCCTGGCAGTGCCGCTGCTATGGACGCCGTTCACCCATGCGTTGCTGCATGGCGGCTGGGACCATCTGCTGATCAACATGGCGTGGCTGGCGATCTTCGGGACGCCGGTGGCGCGGCGTTATGGGGCAGGGCCAACGCTGGTCATCTTCTTTGTGGCGTCGGCGGCCGGCGCGGCGGCCTTTGCGGCAACGACGCTGTGGACCGGGTCCTATCTGGTCGGTGCGTCGGGGGGCATTGCCGGGCTGACGGGCGCTGCCGTGCGCTTCATGTTCCAGCCGGTGATCGTGGCCACTCACCCCGAGACCGGCGAGCGCGTGCTGCTCGGGCGGCATCTGGTCAGCCTGACGGGCCTATGGGGCGACAAGCGGGCGCGCACCTTTACCCTGATATGGGTGCTCCTCAATGCGGCTGTGCCGCTCCTGCCGCTGATTACCGGCACCTATGTGCAGGTGGCCTGGCAGGCGCATCTGGGCGGGTTCTTCGCCGGCCTGCTGATGGTTGGCCTGTTCGAGCGCCGGTCCGCCAGCTAGCGGTAAACCTCGGCGGGATCGAATAGAATGGGCATCCCGGTATCTTCAAGCATCGCCGCGCCATCGACCACGCTGGCGCGGCGATAGAAGCAGGACTTGCGGCCGGTATGGCAGGCGGCGCCGCGGCCGGTCTGTTCGACCACCAGAACGATGGCGTCCTGATCGCAATCGGTGCGCAATTCGATGACCTTTTGCAGCTCGCCCGAAGTCTCGCCCTTTTTCCAGATCTTGCCGCGCGAGCGGGTCCAGTAATGGGCGAAGCCGGTCTCCAGCGTCAGGGAGAGGGCCTCGGCATTCATATGGGCCAGCATCAGCACTTCATTGCTTGAAGCCTCGATGGTGACGGCCGTGATGAGGCCGTTGGCATCGAAGCGCGGGGCAAAGGCGGTGCCTTCTTCCAGCTGGGCATGGGACATTTCGGCGGGATTGGCAAAGGTGAGGGTCATGGCGCGGGTTTTACCCCGCAGCGGCGCATTGCGCTAGACCCAGCCAGAGGCTGAGCCAGCGCCATCGGCGCTGGCTGGTAGAATGCGCTTAGCGCTTGCCGACCATGGCGAAGAAGCGATCCTGCTCCTGGCGGTCTTCGGCGAAGACGCCGGTAAAGCGGTGGGTGACGGTGGAAACGCCATGGGCGTGCACACCGCGCATCGACATGCACATGTGTTCGGCATCCAGCATCACGGCGGCCCCGCGCGGCCCGAGATGCTCGTTGATGGCGTCGATGATCTGCGCCGTCAGGTTTTCCTGGGTCTGCAGGCGACGCGCGAAGACTTCGACGAGGCGCGCGAGCTTGGACAGGCCAACCACGCCGTCATGGGGCAGGTAGGCGATATGGGCCTTGCCGATGAAGGGCACCATGTGGTGTTCGCAATGGGAGTGGAACGGAATGTCGCGCACCAGCACGATGTCGTCGTAGCCGCCGACTTCCTTGAACGTGCGTTCGAGAATCGTTTTGGGATGCTGGTCATAGCCCGCATAGAGCTCGCCAAAAGCCTTGACCACGCGTGCCGGGGTCTCCAGCAGGCCTTCGCGGTCCGGATTGTCGCCAGTCCAGGCAATCAGCGTGCGCACGGCTGCTTCGGCCTCCGCTCGGCTTGGGCGGGTGGTCGGCTGAGCCTCGACTGCGTTGACTTCCAGGGGCTTCACACGGGCATCCATGGGCGGTTCCTTTCACTGCGAGCCACGACATCATTACGCGCTCGAGGGGGATATGGTTCACAACGGCCGTATGTTTGCCCTGACAGCCCGCTTGCGAGACCCTATATAAGGGGGGCGGGTGATACCCACAAGAAACAGAATTGTACGATTGATGGAACTGAGCGATCTCTATTCCGGCAAAATCCTTGATCTGGCGGCAAATGCCTTGCAGCCGGGGCGTTTGGCCATGCCGAGCGCTTCGGCACGTAAGGTTAGCCGGGTGTGTGGATCGGTGATCGAAGTCGATGTTGTGGTGCGCGATGGTGTGATCGTGGACTATGGCCACGAGATTTCCGCCTGTGCACTGGGACAGACCTCGGCTGCGGTGGTGGCGCGCGAGATCGTGGGTACCCCGGTCGCGGAGTTCAAGGCGCTGCGGCTGGCCATGCATGCCATGCTCAAGGAGGATGGCGCTCCCCCCGAGGGTAAATGGGGCGACCTGCGTTTTCTGGAGCCGGTGCGGGCGTACCGGCCACGGCATATGTCGACGCTGCTGGTGTTTGATGCAGTGGTTGAGGCGTTGGAAAAAGCCGAGTCGGTTGAATCGGTTGCGGCGGCAGGCTGATGGATCGATTCATCGACGGATTCTGGCGGGTGATCGATCTGCCGTTCAAATTCGCGGCGATTTTGCTCATCACGCTTTATCGCTACACGCTCTCTGCCTTCATGGGGCGGACCTGCCGGCACCTGCCCAGCTGCTCGGAATATACCCGTGACGCCATCTGGCAGTTTGGCTTCTGGCCCGGCGGCTGGATGGGGCTGGCCCGCTTCGTGCGCTGCCGCCCGGGCGGGACCCATGGCTATGACCCGGTGCCCGAGGCGGTGCCGGAAACCGCGCGCTGGTACATGCCGTGGGGTTATGGGCGCTGGAAGTAGAGATCTGCCCGTTTGCGTTTAAATCCGGTGCTGCCGTCGCTGCCCGGTTCGGTCGGGCAATACTCCTTTGGCCTCCCGACGGTCCGGATGGAGCACCCGGACGGGCCCGGTGGTGACGATGGTGTGGTGAGAGGTGGGCCGGGTCCGGAGGCCAGGCGACGTTTTGCTGGGACGGGCGGGCTGGAATTGCGTGGAAACCGTGCTAGACAGGCCGCCTTGTAACAAACCCTGTTACATCATCCCAATTCTGGAGATCTAAAAATGACGATCAAGGTGACGTTCCCCGACGGTGCAGCTCGCGACTATGCGCGTGGCACCACCGGGACCACCATCGTCGAAGGCATCTCCAAGAGCTTGGCCAAGAAGACGATTGCAATGCGCTGGAATGGCGTGTTGAGCGATCTCTCGGACGCGCTCGAAGCCGACGGCAAGATTGAATTCGTGACGCGCGATAGCGGCTCGGCCGATGCGCTCGAGCTCATCCGGCACGACACTGCGCACGTGCTGGCCGAGGCCGTGCAGGAGCTGTGGCCGACGACGCAGGTCACCATCGGTCCGGTGATCGAGAACGGCTTCTATTATGACTTCTTCCGCGAAGAGCCATTCTCGGAGGACGATCTGCGTACCATCGAAAAGAAGATGGCCGAAATCGTCGAGCGCGGCGCTGCCTTCACCAAGGAAGTGTGGACGCGCGACCAGGCCAAGGCCTTTTTCGAAACCAAGGGCGAGGCCTTCAAGGTCGAGCTGGTCGACGCGATTCCGGCTGACCAGTCGATCAAGATGTATAAGCAAGGCCAGTGGATGGACCTGTGCCGTGGCCCGCATATGCGCACGGTCAAGGATGTCGGCAACGCCTTCAAGCTGACCAAGGTGGCCGGCGCCTATTGGCGTGGCGACAGCAATAATCCGGTGCTGAGCCGCATCTACGGCACCGCCTTTGCGACCAAGGAAGAGCTGGAAGCCTATCTCCACATGATGGAGGAGGCCGAAAAGCGCGATCACCGCAAGATCGGCCAGGAAATGGACCTCTACCACTTCCAGCCGGAAGCGCAGGGTTCGGTATTCTGGCATCCCAAGGGCTTTGTCATCTACAACCAGATGGAAGCCTATATCCGTCGCCGGTTGAACCAGTCGGGCTATGAGGAAGTCAAAACCCCGCAGCTGATGAGCTCCAAGTTCTGGGAACAGTCGGGCCACTGGGGCAAGTATCGCGAGAACATGTTCGTGGTTCCCGACGAAGTGCCGGGCACCGAAGAGACCGGTCCGGTTCTGTCGGGCAAGGGCGACCTGATGGCGCTCAAGCCGATGAACTGCCCGGCCCACGTGCAGATCTTCAACCAGGGCATCAAGTCCTATCGCGACCTGCCGCTGCGCATGGCCGAGTTCGGCTGCTGCCACCGCAACGAGGCCCATGGCGCGTTGCATGGGCTGATGCGCGTGCGTCAGATGACCCAGGACGACGCGCATATCTTCTGCCGCGAAGACCAGATCCAGTCCGAAACCGAGCATTTCGTGCATCTGCTCTATTCGGTCTATGAGCACATGGGCTTCAAGGACGTGGTCATCAAGCTGGCGACCCGCCCGGAAAAGTTCGGTGGCACCATCGAGCGCTGGGATGCGGCCGAGAAGGCTCTGGGCGATGCGCTGCGCGCCACCGGCTATGATTTCGTCATCGCCGAGGGCGAAGGCGCGTTCTATGCGCCCAAGCTCGAATTCCACCTCAAGGACGCCATCGGCCGTTCCTGGCAGGTGGGTACGCTGCAGCTGGACTATGTGCTGCCGGAACGGCTCAATGCGACCTATATTGCCGAGGACGGCTCGCGCCAGTTCGCGGTGATGCTGCATCGCGCCATTCTGGGCTCGCTGGAACGCTTCATCGGCATGATGATCGAAAGCTATGCCGGCAAGATGCCGATGTGGCTGGCCCCGACCCAGGTCGTGGTCGCGACCATCGTTTCGGAAGCTGATGATTATGCCGAAAAGCTGGTGCGCCAGCTCCGGGCCGCTGGCATCCGCGCCGATCTCGATGTGCGTAACGAGAAGATCAACTACAAGGTGCGCGAACACTCGGTCGGCAAGGTGCCGCTGATGTTCGTGGTGGGCAAGCGCGAGGCCGAGGAGGGCACCGTTTCGGTGCGTCGCCTGGGCACCGAGGGCCAGAAGGTGGAGCCGTTCATGGATGCGCTGGTCGCATTGATGGCCGAAGCCACCGCGCCCGATCTCAAGGCCAAGGCTGCCTGAACCATGCCGCAACGTCCGTCCAATCGCGAGATCAAAGCCCTCACCCATCTGGGTGAGGACAATGCTCTGGGGCCCGGTGACTTCAAGGATATCGGCGAAAAGGTTTTCGCCGGCATGCTCAAAAAGGGCTGGGTGATCGAGGCTCCGGGTCTGCCGGGGAAGTACCGGGCGACCATCAAGGGGCTGACGATTCATGAAGGTGAGATCATCTTCGCGGGTCGGTTGAGAAAGTAAGTGGATACCCCCACCTAACCTCCCCCTGATAGGGGGAGGGACTGCGCCGGTGGGTGGGCGCTATCGAGGGCGGAACTGGGTGTGTTCCTCCCCCTTTTGAGGGGGAGGTTAGGTGGGGGTAAGCTTTGATATGCCAGACCTGATCCCCATTACCCATTCCATTGCCATCGATCCCAGCGAGATCGAAGAGACCTTCGTGCGCGGCACCGGGGCGGGTGGGCAGAACGTCAACAAGGTCTCAAGTGCGGTGCAGCTGCGCTTTGACCTGATGCACTCTCCCAATATTCCCGAGGGCATGAAGCGGCGCGTCGCGGCGCTGGCCGGGCGCAGGCTGACCAAGGATGGGGTGTTGGTGCTGGTGGCCAATAGCCATCGCGACCAGCCGATGAACCGCGCCGAGGCGCTGGCCCGGCTGGTGGCGCTGTTGCGCGAGGGGGCGGTGGCTCCAAAATTCCGCGTGGCGACGCGGCCGACGCTGGCGTCAAAACGCCGGCGGCTGGAGGGCAAGGCCATCCGCTCGACCACCAAGCAGATGCGGAGTGTTAAGCCCGACACCGATTGAGCTTTGTCGGCAGCGGCGGGCTCTTGCTATGGTCCACCGGCAGAGCGGCGCGGCGAATAACGAGTCGCCGGGCAAGCAGGGGACGGCTGAATGAAGATTGCAATTGTGGGCGCCGGTTATGTCGGACTGGTGACGGGCGCCTGCCTCGCCGATTTCGGCCATGAGATCACGTGTGTGGACAGCGATGCGAGCCGGGTGGCGGCGCTGCAGCGCGGCGAAATTCCGATCTATGAGCCCGGTCTCAAGGAATTGGTGGCCAGCAACGAGGCGGCGGGGCGGCTGGTATTCAGCGGCGACCTGGCTGTGGCAGCCGATGCCGAAGTGGTGTTTCTGGCCGTGGGAACGCCTTCGCGGCGCGGCGATGGCCATGCGGACCTGACCCATGTGCATGCGGCGGCGCGGGCGCTGGCGCAGCATCTGTCCGGGTTCACTGTGGTGGCGATCAAGTCGACGGTCCCGGTGGGGACGGGCGATGCAGTCGCCGCGATTATTGCCGAGGCTAATCCGGCGGCGGATTTCGTGGTCGTCTCCAATCCGGAATTCCTGCGCGAGGGCGCGGCGATCGAGGACTTCAAGCGGCCGGACCGTGTCGTCGTCGGGCTGGAGGATGAGCGGGGACGGGCGCCGATGGCTGAGGTTTACCGGCCGCTCTATCTCAATCAGGCGCCGATCCTGTTTACCGGGCGGCGCAGCGCCGAGCTGACCAAATATGCATCCAATGCTTTCCTCGCCATGAAGGTGACCTTCATCAACGAGATGGCCGATCTCTGCGAAGCGGCGGGTGGCAATGTGCAGGATGTGGCGCGCGGGCTGGGGCTGGACAAGCGCATCGGGTCAAAGTTCCTCAATGCCGGTCCGGGTTATGGCGGCTCGTGCTTCCCCAAGGATACCCAGGCTCTGGTGCGGATCGGCGAGGAATTCGGCGCGCCGATGCGGCTGGTGGAAACCACTGTTGCGATCAACGAGGCACGGCGTGGGGCCATGGCCGACAAGATCATCGCCGCCTGCGATGGCAGTGTCGCCGGCAAGACCATTGCGATGCTGGGGCTGACCTTCAAGCCGAACACCGACGACATGCGCGAGGCGCCATCGATTGCCATTATAGGCGCGTTGCAGGCGGCAGGCGCGGAGATTGTGGCGCATGATCCCGAGGGCATGGCGGCGGCGCAGGGCCTGTTGCCTGATGTGGCGATGGCAGCCGGGCCCTACGAGGCCGCTGCCGGGGCGGATGCACTGGTGCTGATGACCGAATGGAACGCCTTCCGGTCGCTCGACCTGGCGCGACTCAAGGCAAGCATGCGGGGCGATGTGATCGTCGATCTGCGCAATATCTATCGGCATGAGGAAATGGAGCGGCACGGCTTTCGCTATGACAGCGTCGGGCGGCCGGTGGCTGGCATGGTGGGTGCCGAATGAGAGTTTTTGTAACCGGCACGGCCGGGTTTATCGGCTTCCATCTGGCGCGGCGGCTGCTCGCCGAGGGGCATATAGTAATCGGTTACGATGGTGTTACCGATTACTATGATATCGACCTCAAGCGCGCCCGGCTGGCGCAACTGGCTGGCATGCCGGGCTTCACTGCGGTTGAGGCCATGCTGGAAGATGCCGAGGGGCTGAAAGCGGCGCTGGCGGCGAGCCATGCCGAAATCGTGGTGCATTTGGCGGCGCAGGCTGGGGTGCGCTACAGCATCGAGAGTCCGCAAAGCTATATCAGCTCCAATCTCGTGGGCACGGCCAACCTGCTGGAAGCGGTGCGGGCGCATCGGCCGCGGCACCTGCTGTTTGCCTCGTCCAGCTCGGTCTATGGCGGCAATGACAAGATGCCGTTTGCAGAGGTCGATCGTGCCGATCAGCCGGTCTCGCTCTATGCCGCCACCAAGAAGGGCGGCGAGGCGATGGTGCATTCCTATTCCCATCTCTGGGACATTCCCGCGACCAGCCTGCGCTTCTTCACCGTCTATGGCCCCTGGGGGCGGCCCGATATGGCGCTGTTCAAGTTCGTGCGGGCGATCGAGGCGGGGCAGGGCATCGATGTCTATGGCGAGGGGCGGATGCGTCGTGACTTCACCTATATCGACGATCTGGTCGCGGTGGTGCGGCGGCTGATGGATCGGCCGCCGGTGCGCGGCGAAGTCCTGGCTGGGGATACGCTGTCGCCGGTGGCGCCGTGCCGGATGGTCAACATTGCCGGGGGCAGGCCACAGGCCCTGATGGATTTCATTGCGGCAGTGGAGGCGGCGTTGGGGCGCAAGGCCCTGTGCAATTTCCTGCCGATGCAGGCAGGGGATCCGCAGGAGACCGCTGCCGATACCGGACTGTTGCTGCAATTGGTCGGGCAATTGCCCGAGACACCGATGGCGGTTGGCGTCGGGCATTTTGTCGATTGGTATCGCGCGTATTACCGGGAGAGTGCAGCATGAGGGCGAACCAATGGCCGAGCCTCAAGTTTGGTACCAGCGGCTTGCGGGGGCTGGCCAGCGAACTCGAGGGGCAGGCGGCCCGGCGCTATGTGGCGGCATTTCTGCGCCATATGGGCGAGCAGGGGAAGCTGGGAGGCGGGCGGGTGTATCTCAGCCGGGATTTCCGGCCGTCCAGCGCCGGCGTGGTGCGCGACTGCGCTGCGGCCATCGATCTGCTGGGGCTGGAGGCGGTGGATTGCGGCACCATTCCGACGCCGGCGCTGGCGCTGCACGCGATGGCGGCGGGATGCTGCGCCATCATGATCACCGGCAGCCATATCCCGGCGGACCGCAACGGGCTCAAGTTCTATTCGCCCGAGGGCGAGATTTCCAAGGATGACGAGGCGGGGATCCTTGGCAATCTCGATGATGCCTTCATCGCCGATAGCACCAAGCCGATGGCCGACGAGGCTGTGGTGGCCGAGCAGCGTTATGTCGAGCGGTTCTCGGGGATATTCCCGGCCGATGCGCTCAGGGGGATGCGGATCGGGGTGTTTCAGCACTCGTCGGTGGCGCGCGACCTGTTGGTGACGATCATCGGCAATGCGGGTGCCGAGGTTGTGCCGCTGGGGCGAACGGTTCACTTCGTGGCGGTGGATACCGAGGCGTTTGGCGATGCGGTGTTTGCGCCGCTGCCGGGCTGGGTGACGTCGGAGCGGCTGGATGCGCTGGTCTCGGCCGATGGCGATGCCGACCGACCCTTGCTGGTCGATGGCAGCGGCGGCATGATCCGGGGCGATGTGCTGGGGCTGCTGGCGGCGCTGGCGCTCGGCACCGAGATCGTGGTGACCCCGGTCACCTCCAATTCAGCCATCGAGCGCACCGGCTATTTCAAGGAAGTGATCCGCACCAAGGTGGGCTCGCCCTATGTGGTGGCGGAGATGGCCAAGCGGGCCGGTCGCGGCGTCGTCGGCTTCGAGGCCAGCGGTGGCACCATGGTTGGGGATGGGCTGCAGGTTCGGGGGCAGTCGCTGGAAGCCTTGCCGACGCGCGACGCGGTGTTGCCGATGCTCTGTGCGCTGGACCTGGCGGCGCGGCAGGGGCGGCCGCTGGCGGAAATCGTTGCGGGATTGCCATTGCAATATGCCATGGCGGACCGGCTGACCGATGTGCCCGCCGAGGCGAGTGCGGGTTTCCTGACCCGCTTGGCCAAAGATCCCGATTACGCAGCTGCATTCTTCGCGCCGCACGGGATTGCCGGGCTGTCGGAGATCGATGGCTTGCAGTTCCGCACAACGTCCGGGGACATGGTGCATTTTCGTGCCTCGGGCAATGCGCCGGAGCTGCGCTGCTATGTCGAGGGCAGTACGCCTGCGGTGGCGCGGGAATTGCTGGATTGGGGCATGCGCGCCGCTGCAGCGGCGCTGGGCCGATAGCAAACGGGCCGCCTCGAAAGGCGGCCCGCTGGTCGATTACTCGGCGGTGGCGGTGATCTTCACCTTGCCGATCAGAATGCTGGGATCCTCCTCGGCGGCCATGAAGTCCATCAGGCCGATGCCCGGCTTTTCCTTGGCTTCCAGGTTGATATTCAGGTTCCTGGCGTTGCCGCTGATGAAGGTGTTGATCGCAGCGCCGACGCTCTTGGCTTCGGTGGCACCGGCGAGCATGCCGATAACCGTGCCTTCTGCAAGACCGGCGAAGATCGGGCGCAAGGTCGCCGGATCGGCACCCTGTTCGGCCGCCACGGAGGCCAGCACGATATCGGCAAGCCCGGCATCGGTGACGTCGACATTGAGATTCTGCACGACCATTCCCAACGCCGCCATCAGTGCGGCGTCCTCATCGAGGCCAAACAGGGCTTCGGTGACATTGCCGATGGTGCCGGTCAACACGACGGTCGCGAGGTCGACGCCACTGAACGAGAAGTCGGTGATGTCGATGGCGTTGGCTTCGGCATCCCAGGCCGCAGCGAGGCCAAACCCGGCATCGACGGAGGTGATGCCCAGGGCGAGCAGCTGCTGAACCTGCTGGTCTTCGCTATCGGTGGGCAAATCCACCACGATATTGGAGCCCGTCATCGAGATGGCAGTCGGCAGGCCGTTGAGATATTCCTCCAGCGACAGATCGAAGCCGCCAATGGTGGCCTTGATGCGGGCATCTGTCACTTCCGGATCGGGGACGTCGATCACGACATCGTCGAATGAGAAGCCGGCCATGGCCGGGATCAGTGCGCGCGCATTGGCTTCGAGCCAGGCCGCATCGATCAGCTCGGGAGCGGCTTCTATGGCGGCAATCGGGCCGGACAGGTCCATCTGCTTAAAATCGAAACTGCCGATGCTGACCTCGCCATCGCCTTCGACCGAAATGTTGAGGCCGTCCATGGACAGCGCGGGGTAGATGCCCGGCGACATGCCAGCCATCGACAGGCCAGCAAGGGCGATGGTCAGCGGGCGGCCATCGTCATCGGTGCCTTCGCAGTCGATGCCGCCGAACTCGACTGGAGACGATTCGAACGCGGTCAGGATGTCGGCATACATGCGCAGGGCCTTGCCGGTCAGCTCGGGCGAAATGTCATCGCCCGCCGCTTCCATCTCATCGGCAAGCGCCATGATCTCCACGAAGGAAAACCGCAGGGGGCGAGCCTTGAACTCGGCAGCGCTCATGCCGCCAAAGGTGCAGCTGACATCGGGCGCCGTGAGCGAACCGCCCTCGAAGGAAAAGTCGGTATAGATGGTCTGCAGATCAGTCTGGCTGCTGGCATCGACCAGGCCATAAAGTCCGAGCACCCCGCCAATGTTGAACTGGCTGGCGCTCAGCGTCCCCATATCGGCGGTGCCGTCACCAGCGGTCTCCATAGCGATGCCCGAAAGGGTGATGGAGGCGGCAATGCCGTCGGACACATTGTCGAGCACGATTTCGGAGAAGGTGACGGTGCCGGTGGTCGGCTCACCATCGCCATGCGCGGCAGTGGTATAGTCCAGGGTAATGGACGGGATGGTGATGCTGGTGGCATCGAGCCCGGCAAGCGCCGCGGCATTGCCGGCAATGTTGCCGCTGAAGATGTCGCGCAGCGTGGCTTCGTCCACATTCGCGTCCACGGCATTGATGGTCGGGATGTCGATGCTGAATTCAGCTGGGGCGGGCGCCTCGGTCGCCGGGCGCGGGGTCTTGACCTTCTGCGCCATGGCGGTACCGGCCGGCAGTGCAACGGTCAGCAGGCAGGCGGCAGCAATCGCCGAAAGGGCTTTGCGCGAGTGCATTTGGCTCGTCATCGTCAGGTTCTCCCGAGGGCTTGGGGCGGCAATTCGTGCCATCCCCCTCATGTGTAGCAATAATAGGTAAGTGCGATGACGACAATTGTGTGGAGGCGCGGGAATGCCCTCACCCCGACGCAACAGTCGCGCCGCGCTCAAATGCTTCAGAACGAGGTTGTCATAACCTGAACTTCGCGTGGCGGGCCGGGCTGCACTTCAAACTCGCGGTTGAACACCGTATCGCCCTGCTTGGCCAGAACTAGGTATTTTCCCTGAGCCAGCACGGTGGCGGGGAAGGCGCCAAGTTCTGAGAATATCGTGACACCATCGGGGTCCTTGACCGTCCACTCGACGTCGGCAATTGCCTCGCCGCCTTCCTCGGAAACGAGCTTGAACGACACCTGGCTGGCGTGATGATAGAGCGTGGCGTCAGTCAATTGGCCCGGTTCGACCCGCAAGTCGGCGCGCACTACCGCGTTGATGTCGCCGAAATAGGAGACGATGTGGTAGGTGCCGGCATTGAGGGTGACGATATCGTTGGGCAGCAGTCCCTCGGCGACCATGGTGCGGCTGGCTTCGGCACCGGCGGTGAGGATGTCAAATTTGAGCAGTGTCGCGGGTACCGCGATATCGCCAGTAATGGCCGAATTGAGCCGAAGTGCACCTGCGTCGAGCACGAAGCTCTTCTCATTGTCACCGGGCACAACGGTCAGCGTATCGCTAACCTGGGCGCGACCATAGGCTACATGCACCACATATTCTCCCGGCGGTAGCTCAACGCTGGCGGCGGGGGCGTCTGACTTGGCAACCAGCGCCAGTTCGCCATTGGCATCGGGTTTGGTGTCGAAAATGCGCCAGACCAGGCCTTCGGGGATCGGCGCGCCCTCCTGGGTGACACGGGCGGACAATGAGACCGGCTGCGGGGTGGCGGTGAGCGCGGAGATGGCTTCTGTTGCCGGGGTTTCGGCTGCCGCTGCGGGCGGGGCAGTGGGGTCGGCCGGCAGCTCGCCATTGCGATCCGGGCGGGGCCGGGGCATCGGGGGCGTGTCGGCCTCGGCGTCCTGCGCCATGACCATGGTAGGGGTAAGCACCAGTGCCGGCGCCAAGGGGGCCAGAACCAGCAGCAAGAGGGCAAAGATCAGTCCCGAACGCATATGGTCTCCATGCTCGTTCGGGCGCCTGGGCCGGCGCCGCGTCGAATGCTGCGCCTGATAGGCGCCGATTGGGGAAAAGCTGTGTCATAGACGCCCGCTTATGGGAACCGCTCTGCGATCCCCAGGGGTGATTTTGTGTGAATGATTGATCGGGGCTGGCCCAGAGGCGTCTCTGTGGCTAATGCTCGGCGACGATTTATGGAGATTACCATGCCCGCCATTGCTCCCTTGCGCGACTATCTGCTCAGCCGCCGGTCTGTAGGTCAGGCCTTCCTGCAGGAGCCCGGTCCCAATGCAAGCGAGCTCGAGCAGATCCTGACCATTGGCACCCGCGTGCCTGACCACGGCAAGGTGGTACCCTGGCGGCTGGTGCTGATCGAGGGCGATGCGCGGGCCCAGGCCGGCGCCAGGCTGGCCGAAATCGCCAAGATCAACAATCCGGCATTGGACGAGGCCGGGCTTGAAGTCGAGCGCAACCGTTTCCTGCCGGCACCGCTCACCATCGGGGTCATTTCCGCGCCCAAGGCCCACCCCAAGGTGCCCGAATTCGAGCAGCTGATCTCGGCTGGAAATGTGGCGTTCAACCTGGTGCACGCCGCCTATGCGCTGGGATTTGCCGCGCAATGGATCACCCGCTGGTATGCCTATGACCGCGATGCCGCCACCATGCTGGGCGCGGGGCTCGATGAGCGCTTCGTTGGGTTCGTGATGATCGGCACGCCGACAGTCACGATTGAAGATCGTCCGCGGCCCCCACTGGACGACGTGGTTTCGCGCTGGCACCCTGCATGATGCAACAGCGACGCTAGTCAAACGTTGTCGCTGGGCAGGGAGGAAGCTCAGATGGACACGCAGCACTTTATCGTTGCCCGCGCCGCAAGTCGCTGGAGCGTAAGTTTTCACGGCACCCAGGAGGGACCGTTCTCTACCAAGGAGGCGGCACTCGAAGCTGCAATCGGCGCGGCCACGGCTGCGTCGGAGCAGGGCATGATGGTGGCTGTGCTGGTGCAGGATATCGAATCCAATTTCCACACGGCCTGGACATCGGGTGGTGACGCGCCTGATGGGCCGCTTGCCAGCTCGGCATAATTTGCCTGGTTAACGTCGCGTTAACTCGCATTAGTGCTTCATTAACCCAATGATTCCCGCCACCGAGTAACGCATGGGCGTGCAACCAATATCCGTGCCGCAGAGCCTCGCCTATGTGCTGACCGCAGCAGGCGATCGCAATGGCGTGGATTTTGACTATCTGCTGCAGACCGCCATGCGAGAGAGCAGCCTCGATCCGCAGGCCAAGGCGCGGACCTCGTCGGCGGTGGGGCTGTTCCAGTTCCTCGAAGGCACCTGGATGCAGGTGATGAAGCAGGAAGGCCCGCGCCTGGGCTATGGGCAATATGCCGATGCCATCGAGGTCACGTCCGAGGGCGACTACCGGGTGCGCGATCCGGCGCTCAAGGCGCAGATTCTCAAGTTGCGCGAAGACCCGCAGATCGCCGCAGACCTGGCGGCGGCGTTCACCAAGACCAATGGCGATTACCTGCAGACGCGGTTCGGGCGCATGCCCAGCGCCGGGGAACTCTACATAGCCCATTTCCTCGGCGCGCAGGGCGCCGAAAGAATGTTCAATGCCGGCCTGCAAAATCCCGACCAGGTCGCGGCCAACCTGTTTCCGCGGCAGGCTGCGGCGAACCGGACCATCTTTTATTCCGACGGTCACCCGCGCACTATCCGCGAGGTTTATCGTTCGCTGGTTGCCAAGCATGAGACGGCGGGTGTTTCGTCGGGTTTTGCTGCTCAGCAGATGGTCAGCCAGCAAGCAGTCAAGCCGCCCGAACCCGTCGTGGCGTCACGCTTCTCCACCGAGAACATGTCGTTCACGGGCCTGTTCAAGACCGAGCCAGAGACCGGCGCGGCGCAATCGCCGCTCAGTGTCGCACCGGGCGAGGGCAGTGCGTTTTTCACCCAGCTTTATGGGCAATAGAGAATCATGCCAGCTAACCGGAAACAACTGACTGAACTGGGTTTACGGGACTTTAAGAAAGAAGCGCCTAACTGGCATGGCACCCCTATGGTGTGGGAGTTGGCAATGGACCGTCCGGTCGCAAAAATCGGCACTCGAACCCTCGACAGGATTCCGCGCGGGTGGGTGATACTAGCCTTGGCCCTGGCATCATGGGCGATGGCAATCGCGATAGGGGCGCTCGCCAATACCTTCTTCAATTCCATCCTCAGTGCGCTTTAGCCGGCTGCGCCGGGGCGAACAAATTCGGCTGTGTCGGGAAGCCTGAAAGCTCCTCATGCAGGTCGCGCTCTACCGGCAATAGGGTGCATGGGCGTCCTCACTTATCGCCATTGCGCGGATCATAATCTTCAGAGACACCTCGATCATCGGCGTCGCGCTGCTCCAGATGCAGGCTATTGCCGGTCCGCGAGCTGCCGATAGGTCGGCCGATCTTCCAGATGCCTGATCTGGGTGCGGCAGGCCTGGCAAGGCTGCTGTGGGCGGCGTCTGAATTGCGATGTGGCTTTTCCCCAATCCCAGATCGGTGACCCCGTGGCGCTGGCCGACGGAATCCGGCGCCCTTGCTCACAATTATGGTGAACCGTTCCTTAAACCTTGCCCGCTAGTGTGCATTGCGTGATCTGCGGAGAGCGGAATGGTTGCGTATACAGAGTTTGTCCGGCTGTCTCAGTCGAGCGATAGCGAGGAGCGGGGCAGGGCCGCGCATTTCGCTGCGGTCGCCTATCTCAGCCATAGCGGACCGGCCGACGAACAGGCGGCACTCTATGCCGCGCTGATCGGTTTTCTCGATGATCCTTCCGTCAAGGTGCGCGCCGCGCTGGCCTATGGCCTGCTGCATTCCGCCGAAGCGCCGCGGCCGATCATCCTGTCCCTGCTGCATGACAGCGCCGTCATTTCCCGCGCCGTGCTGCAATATTCACCCGTGCTGATCGATGCCGACCTGATCGGGCTAGTGCGCAATCTCGATCTTGCCATGCTGCTGTCGATCGCACAGCGCAGCAAGCTGAGCGCGCGGCTGGCGGCAGCGCTGGTGGCGCGCGGCGAGCGGCAATTGACGCTGCGGCTGATGCGTCGTCTTGAAATCGGTTTCGCCGAGGCGCTGCTGGCCGATATTGCCAGCCAGCAGGGTCGCGATCCTGAAATGCGCGGGGCGCTGTTGGCCCGTAAGGATTTGCCGGCGCAGGTGCGCCTGATGCTGGTGCAGATGATCACCGAGGACCTGAGGCAGGCCCGCATCGTCAAGGGTGCCCTGGCGCCGGACCGTCTCGCCCGGCTGCTGCGTGACAGTACCGATACAGCGCTGTCGGCCATCGGTGAGCGCGAGGCGAGCAAGACGCACCGTGCCTATGCCGCCGAGTTGATTGTCAGCGACCGGATCAATACCCGCGTGCTGCTGCATGCCGTGGTCACCGGGCATGTCATGTTCTTTGCCGACTGCCTCGCCGAACTCAGCCAGACGCCGCGCGACAAGGTGTTCATGCTGCTCGAGAGCGGCAGCCGGCCGGCGCTGAGCGCGCTGCTCGGCCGGTGTGGTCTCAAGCAAGCGACGCGCGGCCTGTTTGTCCAATTGGTCATGCACGCGCGCAGTGCCGATCTAGCCGATGACGCGGCGGCCCGGCACTTTGTGGTGACGGCGCTGACCGAGGAAATGATCACCGATCATGATGGGGTCATCCCGCCAGAGCTGGAAGAGGCCTTTGCCTATCTCAGCGAACAGAACGTCATGCTGGCCCGTAAAGCCGCGCGCGGCGTGATGGCTGCCTTTGCCAGCGAGGCGGCCAGGCCGATGGCGCTGCCAGTTGCCGCGCCGGAGCGACTGGCGCTGTCGGCGGCCTAGTAGCGGAACTGCTCGCTCAGGACGCGTTCCTCAAGGCTGGTGCCGGGATCGAACAGCAGGGTCACGCCGTAGGAGCGGTCCTCGCGGACGGTGACTTCGAGCACGTTCTGGAATTCCACATTATCGGCAACGGCGCTGACCGGGCGTTTGGCGGCCTCGCGGGTGATGAACTTGACCACCGCGTGATTGCTGAGAATGGCGCCTCGCCAGCGGCGGGGGCGGAACGGCGAGATCGGCGTCAGCGCCAGCAACGGCGCCTCGATCGGCAGGATCGGGCCGTGGGCCGACAGATTGTAGGCTGTGGAGCCGGCCGGCGTCGCCAGCAAGACGCCATCGCAGACCAGTTCTTCAAGCCGGGTTTCATCATCGACAATAATCTGGATCTTGGCTGCCTGATAGCTGGAGCGGAACAATGAAACTTCGTTGAGCGCCAGTGCCTTTTCGGCGCGGCCGGAGGTGCTCAGCACTTCCATGGACAGCGGGTAGATCTGGGTCTGCTGGGTCACGGCCAGGCGTTCGCACAGATCGTCTTCGGAAAAGGCATTCATCATGAAGCCGACCGAGCCGAAATTCATGCCGTAGACCGGCACGCCGGTTTTCATGACGCGGTGCAGGGTTTGCAGCATCAAGCCATCGCCACCCAGAGCGACAATGATTTCGGCATCATCGAAGGCGACATCGCCATAGCGCATGCGCAGGCGGGCGGCGGCTGCATCGGCTTCGGCCGTTCCGTTGGTGACGAAACTGATACGTTCGGCTGGTCGGTCGGCCACGCAGGTCTCCCCAATAGTCTGATGGTCTGCCTAGCATGACCGATAAGGCCGTGCCAGCGACGTGGCGCCCCGGCGGCCTGGAGTGGGCTAATCACTTGGTCGCTCTTGTGCTGTGGTGAGGCGGATCACCCGGACTCCCACGCTGGGGTCATCCACGCGCAGTCGGCAATCTCGTGTTGGCGATCAAGGAGATTCCCGCCTCCAGGCGAATGATCCGGTGGAGCCGCGAACAACTCAGTGGGGCCGTGGCAACAACCCGGCCTGTCTAGATTAACAAAATCTTGCCATTTGCTTGACCATGCCAAATTGGCTGTCTAGCATTCCTGATGCGTATTGCCCGCATCATTGCGGTTGGATGCCAATGGCACTGATGGATGCGACAACGCTGGCGAGTGGACACGCGAGGCGGTCGCAGTGCAGTCTTGCCGCCCAGCTATCGCGCCGCTTTTTCATCGCCTTGCTGTTCGTCATGCCGTCCGGCTTGCCGCTCAGCCTGTTCGGCGTGCCGGCTTACCAGTCCGACCAGATCCAGATTGTCATTATTGCCCCGCTGGTCGGGGTAAGGGCGCTGCAATTGCTGCAGCGACGGTGGCTGGACCGCTGGGAAAGCACCATCATGGTCTTTCTGCTTTACTGCTATTTCGTTTCGTTCATCTCCAATAGCTTCTTCATACCGCAGCCGCCCGATGGCTGGTTGCCGGGGCTGGTATTGCTGGTGCCGCTGCTGCTGCTCTTTGCACTCGATGCGTTCAAAATCACGGTCAAGGAGGTGATCGATGGGCTGCTGATCGCCGCGCTGTTTGCGGCGATGCTGGTGAACGTGGACCGCGTGTCACCGATTGCCGGCCTGGACAGTTATCTGCACACCGCCATCCATGACCCGTCGTTGCGCCGGATCGTGGTGATGCACAATGAAATGGGCTTCGCCTTTGTGATCCTGGTCGCGCGGCTGCTTAACATGCGGACATTGGGCGGCGCGCTGCTGTATCTGGCGGCACTGGCGCTCCTATCGGGACCACTGTTTGTCGTCTCCGAAACCCGGCTGGTTATCGCTGCCGCGGTGATTGGCTGCATGCTGTATGCACTGCTGGTCTATCGCAGCACGGTCAAGGCGCTGGTGCTGTCTGTACTGGCTGTGATCGCTGCCGGCCTGTCTCCTTTGATCTTCGGCAAGTATATCGACTATGCGATGGCGATGGGCGATCTCGGCGATGATCCCAGCGTGCGGTTTCGTGCCATCGAGATCCTGCATTTTGGCCAATTGTTCGATCAGACCGCCGGGTTCGGCTTCGGCTTGATGTCGCTCAGCCCCAACAAGCCCAATATCCTGACCGATGCGCTGTTCCGGGATGCGGCGCTCTATGGCGCGCCGGACTATTGGCTCAGCCTGGTCGATATCCGCATATACGGGGCGCTGTATCAGTTCGGCTATGTCGGATTTGTGCTGGTGCTGGGGTTGACCCTGATCGTGGCATACCGGCTTTGGTGGTGCTCACGAGAGGTCGCCTATACCCGGCGGGACGATGTGGGGGCGGTGGCGGCGACGGTTGTCGCCTTCATGCTCAGCCCCCTGCCGATGAACCTCTTCACCGCCGAGAATACGGTCACCATCGGGGGCATGCTGTGGTTTCTGACGGCGCGCGCCAGTCGTGAGGTGCGCGCCCTGAGGCAGGCGCCCCCATGAGTGAAGCGGGTATCGGCGCAATCGCCACGCGCGGCATATTCTGGTCGCTGGTGCAGAATTGGGGCGCCAAGGTCTTCACCTTCGTGTTGTTCGTCAGCCTCGCCCGTATCCTGACGCCGGCCGACTATGGTCTGGCCGCCGCCGCCGCGTCGGTGCTGCTACTGATCGGGCTGGTGGCCGAGTTCGGTTTTGGCGATGCCATCGTGCAGCGGCGTGATTTGCAGCCGGAGGACGTCAATCTGCCGTTCATTGTCTCGGTTGGGGTGGCCGCGTCGCTGGCCCTTGGCGCCGCCTTGATGGCGGGCCACATCGAGGCCTGGCTGCGCGTGCCGGGGCTGTCGCCGGTCATTGTGGTCGCCTGTGCGCTGGCGCCGGTGAGTGCCATGACTGTCTTCCAGGAGATGAACTACCGGCGCCAGCTGGCGTTTCGTCAGCTGGCGTATCGTGTGCTGATCGCCAATCTGGTGGCCGGGCCGGTGGCCATCCTGCTGGCCTATCGGGGGGCAGGGGTCTGGAGCCTGATTGCCCAGACCTATCTCAGCACTCTTGTCGGCCTTGTCTGGCTGTGGGCCCGACCGCGCTGGCGCCCGAGCTTGCGGTTGAATCCGGTCAGTTTCCTCGAACTGGCCCGGTTCGGGGGGGCCGTCGTCAGCCTGCGCCTGGCCGATTTTGCGGCAACGCGGCTGGTCGAAATCATCATCATTGGCCGCTTCGGCATAGCCGTGTTTGGACTCTATGCGGTCGGATCGCGGCTGTATCAGGTATTGATGCAATTGCTGCAGTCGGCGCTCAACGAGGTGGCGCTGACGGTCCTGTCGCGGATTGCCAGCGAGAGGGAGCGGATGGGCGCCATCTATATCCGCGCCATCATGATCGCCGCCTATCTGGCCGCGCCGGTCTTTGTGCTGGTGGCGGCGCTGGCACCGGAGATTTGCGGATTGCTGTTTGGCCAGGACTGGGCTGGAGTGGATGCCATCGCCCGGCCGCTGCTGCTGCTCGGAGCGGTGCAGTCGGTACAATATCTCAATGGCGCCTATCTCAGCGCGCGGGGGCGTCCGTCAGTGGTGTTGCGGGTGGCTTTGGTGAAATATGCGGGGATGATCGTCGGCATTGTGTCGATACCGACAACGGGCGTGGTCGAGCTCGTGACGCTTTTCGTGGTGCTACAGCTCGTGGCGACGCCGCTGTCCTTCTGGGCTGTGGGACATGAGCTGGGGCTGGGGTGGCGGCGCATCGCCGGTACGCTGGCACCGTCCGTTCTGGCTTGCATGGCAGGCTATGGCGCGGTGGCGCTGCTGCGCATGCAGACGGACATGGTGGTCGTACTTGCCCTGGGATTTGCGGCCATCTACGGGGCGGTCATCGCAGCGCTTGGCCGCAGTCAGGTCAGGGCAATCGCTGACTTTTTCAGGAGCCGGTTAGCCGAGAAGTGGCCGGCTGGCCTGGCGCAGGATGGGGCCTGATATGGACGCTGGGGTGAATTCAAGCGTGGGCGTGGATGAAACCGGCGCTGTTCCCGTGGTGCTGCCAGATCCGCCGAGGCTGAGCGTCGTGCAGAGAGCCAAATGGCATTTGAACGCCTGGCGGTCGTCGCCGCGTTCGGTTTGGCCCGATATGCCTTATCCCACGGTCGCGCTGTCGTACTGGGTGCCGGACGGACCGGAAAAGCCGGTGAATTTCGGCGATGAACTCTCCCGCAGTATTGTTGAACTGATGCTGGCCCGACGCGGCGCCACACTGCTCGACAGCGCGCCAGCGCAGCGGCAATTGCTCTCTATTGGCTCGGTGTTGCACATGGCGCGCGAGGGCGCCACGATCTGGGGCACGGGCCTGCATGGGACCATGTCTGCATGTGAGCATCGCTATCGCAGCCTTGACATCCGCGCCGTGCGGGGACCGGTAACTCAACGGTTTCTGCGCCAGCGGGGCATTGACGCGCCCAGCGTGTTCGGCGATCCGGCATTGCTGCTGCCGGTGCTGACGGGGAAGCGCTTTACGCCCAGCGGTGAGCACGCTGTCGGCTTTGTGCCCAACCTCCATGACATGGAGTTCCTGCGCACCAGCGGGATGCGTGAGCGGCATCCGGACATCGTGGTGATCGATCCGCTGCGCAGCTGGAACACTGTCGTCAGTGAGATTGCCCGGTGCCAGCTGATCATTGCCAGCTCGCTGCACGGCCTGGTCACGGCCGAGGCTCTTGGCATCCCCGCCCGCTATGTTCGACTGACAGAGCACGAAGCCAAGCTCAAATATTACGATTACTACAATGGGACGGGACGACCGCTGGTCTATTCGACCAGCATCGAGGCGGCGCTGCAGGATGGCGGCATGCCGTTCGACGGCTTTGATCCCGGGCCGTTGATGGACGCCTTTCCCTACGACTTGTGGGGCCTGTGACATGCTGACGTCCGGGCCATTGGCAGACGCAGGACAAGTCCGGTCGATGCGTGCCTGGATCGGGTGCAGATTGCGCATGGTGCGCAGGAGCGGGCGTGGGGCGGTAAAGCGTGGGTTGGCCCAGTTGCGATATCTGCAAGCGCGCCGGAAGACGCCGCCCGGATACGATGTTGCGCGATATCTGCGGGGTGAGGTGCCCGCATTTGCTCCCGCCAGCGCGCCCGCTCTTGCCATCAGGGTATCTGCGGAGCATGGCGAGGAGGCGCTGCGGGTGTGCCTGTGCGCTATCGCAGCCAATCCACCCGGTGTCCCTTTTGTCGTCAGCGTGGGCACGGAAACTCTCCCCGACGCTCCGCTGCAACTCGATCTGGACGCGCGCTGTCTCGCGACCCCGGGCGCTTTTGACGCCTTGGTCGGAACGATGAACGACTATCCCGCGCTGGCATTCGTCTCGCCGCTGATCGTGACGGCCGATGGCAAAGTCATGGGAGGCGCTGACCGGCGCGGATCCCGGCACAATTATGTCCGCCGCGATAGTCACCCATCGCAACTGGTTTGGATGCGCAGAAACCGGCCTGGCGAGGGTTCAGCGCGGGGCGAGATTGCAGTGCCGCCAAACTGGGGGCTGCGCCAGCCGGCGGCGGTCTTCGTCCTGTTGGGGGAAGGGGGTGAGACAATTCAGGGTGCTGAAAGCGATGTTACCGTGATTGTCGAGCAGAGCATTCCCGAGCCGGACCACAGTGCCGGCCATCGCAACATCTTCGAGTTCGTCCGCACGCTGGTTAGGGACGGCCAGACGGTCAAGTTCTGGGCGATGGATGGCCAGGCCAAGCCCGAATATGCTGGCGCCCTGCAGCGCATGGGCGTCGAGGTCCTGAGCGGCGCGCTGCGGCCGGACCTGACGCAATGGCTCAGGCAGCATCGGGGCAGCATTGGCCGCGTGCTGGTCTGTCGGCCCGATGTCGCCGACTTCTACCTCGAGCGCATCCGCGCGGCCTGCCACGCTCCGCTGATCTATTATGGCCACGACTTGCACTTTGTGCGGATGCGGATGCAGGCAGGGGTTGCGGAAGACAGGCGCCTGGCCAGCGCTGCCGATGCGATGGAGCGGCTGGAGCGATCAATCTGGCAGCGTGCAGATATCGCGCTCTATCCGACGGCTGAGGAAGTTGAAATCGTCCACAGCCTTTGCCCCGACGCCGTGGCCCGGCAGGTGCAGATATTCTGTTTCGATGATTTTCCGCCTCGCGAGGCAATGCCGGCGGGAACCGAAGTCCTCTTCGTTGCCGGGTTTGGGCATGCGCCCAATGTCGATGCCGCTGTCTGGTTCGCTGCAGAGGTATTCCCGCTGATCGTCGCCGAATGCCCGGATGCGCGTTTGGTCATCGCGGGAAGCGCGCCCCCACCCGAAGTTGTGGCATTGGCCAGTGCGACCATTGCGGTGCGGAGCTGGCTGAGCGAGGCCGAACTGACAGAGGCTTACGCGGCAGCGCGCGTAGCAGTCGTGCCGCTGCGCTTCGGCGCCGGGCTCAAGCTCAAGGCGGTGGAGGCGTTGCGCAATGGCGTGCCGCTGGTGACATCGCCGGTCGGGGCACAGGGGCTGCCGGATCTGGACGATGTGGCTGTCGTCGCCGAGACACATGCGCAGCTGGCGGCAGCTGTTACCGACACGCTGAGTCTGAACGATGCCGACTGGCTGGCCCGGGCGAACCGGCAGGTCGACTACGCTGCGGCGCGGTTTGGTCGTGCCGCGATGCTGCTGTCCTTGCAGGCCGCATTCGAGGCTGCAGAGGCCCGGCGCGGATGATGGTGCAACACCCGGTTCCACGCATCGATGTGGCCCTCGCGACCTATAACGGCGCGCCCTATCTCGGCGACCTCCTGCAGTCGCTGGAGCGGCAAAGCCACGGCAACATGGCGGTGATCCTGTCAGATGACGGCTCCAGCGACAATACTCTGGCCATTGCCGCCAGCTTCGATGCCAGTCTGCACATTCAATCCGTTGGCGACACCGAGCACCATGGCCTGGTCAGCAACTTCGAGACGGCCATGTGTGGCGGGTCTGCTGGCTATGTTGCGCTGTGTGACCAGGATGACGTCTGGCACCCCCATAAGCTCACCAGGCTGCTGGCAAAAATGCGCGATCTGGAGGCCGAGTGCGGCCCGACACTACCGTTGGCGGTGTTCTGCGACCTGCGCATTGTCGATGCCGGGCTTGCGGTACTGGACCGGTCATTCTTCCGTTCGACACTCAAGACAAGTACGGCAAGCCGGTTCGAGCATTACCTGCTCGGCAATCATGTGCCGGGATGCGCACTGCTGGTAAACCGCCCTTTGATCGACCTGGCGCTGCCGTTTCCCGATGTCCCGGTGCATGACTGGTGGTTGATGCTGGTGGCAAGTCTGTTCGGGCGGATCGGCTATGTCGATGCGGCGCTGATCGACTATCGCCAGCATGGTGGCAATGCTGTCGGGCTGGGCGCAGTTAGCGGCGACGGCGGAGCGCTCGGGGTGCCCATCGCATTGATCACCGCGCGCCGGCGGCGCTGGGATCAGCGGGCACTGGCTATCCGCACCAACCTCGTGGCGCTGCAGAGGCGTTTTGGAACACGGTTGCCGGCTGATCGGGCGGCGGTGATTGACCATGTGCTGCGAGTGGGCGGCGCGGGAAACACTATGTTGCTGCGCCGTAGCGGCGAGCGGTTGTGGGACCGGATCGGCATTGGCATGAGCCTGGGGGGGCTGGCAAATCGGGGCTAACCAGGCACGCATCCTGGGGACCTGCATCAGTGTTGTCCCGGCGTGGTGGGGTGCAAGGCACCTGTCTCAGACCGAAGTTTGAGATGGGTTTTCCAGCAACATCCGAACGCCGCTCTCGAGGCTGACCTTAGGCACCCAGCCAAAGGTCGACCTGGCCCTGGCCGTATCCAGTACGATGGCCGGTGGGTCGAATGGGCGAGGGGGGCGCATGTCGCGGGCAATGGGCTTGCCGGTGATGGTTTCAATCAAGGCCAGCAAGTCGAGCAGCGATGTGCCGCGGCCGGAGCCGCAATTGTAGATGCCGGTCTGGCGCTCTTCGGCGGCGCGCAGCATCAGTTCGCAGATATCGGAGACGTGGATATAGTCGCGCACCACGGTGCCGTTTCCCCAGATTGTCGCGCGTTCTCCGCGCACTGCCAGGTTGAAGAAGGTGGTGACTGCCCCCAGTCGGCCATAGGACGCTTGCCCGGAGCCATAGGCGTTGGATGGTCGAATGATCATCGGGTGCAACGCCCCGGTTCGGGCGTACATGGCCAGGTATTTTTCAACCGCCAGCTTGGCGATGCCATAGGCGCTGAGCGGATCGGTGGGGTGGTCCTCACAGATGGGAACGCTGGTGCCGGCACCATAGATAGCGCCGCCCGAGGAAAGATAGAGCAGGCGGCCGTTGCCGCTGTGCCGCATGGCTTCGAGCAGCCGCAGGGTGTCGACCAGGTTGGTCTGGACATCGCCGATCGGATCGGCATCAGCGGTGGCCGGGATGGTGGATGAGGCGAGGTGGCAGACAAGATCGGCGTGAACAAGCAGGCTGGGGCTGGCGGCCAGCGCGACCTGCCCACCCGGCAGGTAGTCGTGGTGCCCGGCGTAATCGACAGAGCGCCCGACAATGGTGATGCGGTGGCCGGCCCGCTCGGCCCGCGCGGAAAAATTGCGACCAATGAAGCCGTTACCGCCGACGATGACGATGTGCATCAATGCCTCGCCGATAGGCTTCGGTGACGTCCGTGAGAAAGGCTCCGTCATTGAACAGGGCGTCTGAATAGAGCTTGGCAGCGATGCCCATGCGGCGCGCTGCAGCCTGATCCGTCGCAAGATGGCGGATATGGGCGGCGAGCGCGCCGGGATCATCAGGTTCGAAAATCAGACCACGCTCGCCATCGGCGACCAGTTCGGGAATGCCGCCCCGGCGCGAACCGATCACCGGCCGGGCAAGGGCAAAGGCCTGGTTGATCACGTAAGGAAAGTTCTCGGGCCAAAGCGAAGGCACCACAACGAAACGCGCGCGCGACAGGATGGCCTCGAGCGCAGCCCCCCATTTCGGGCCGAGGAACTCGACATTGCTCAGGCCCTGGCGGGCAGCCAGGGCTTCGAGCCTGGGCTGTTCAGGGCCGCTCCCGATGATCTTTATGGGAAAGCCGTTGATATCAGCCGCCGCCTCGATCAGGCGGTCGACGCCTTTTTCTGCCACCAGCCTGCCGAAATAGAGGCCATAGGGCTCGTCGTCCGTCCGGGATTGGTGCGTGGCGGAGGCAAAGGGGTTGCGCAGCTTGGACCAGGAAAACGGGCGGTCTGGCCAGAACTGCGTGGTGACCTCAGCCATAAAATCGCTGGAAAAAGTGAAGTGGTGGATGCGCCGATAAACGCCCAGCACGTCATGAATGTAGGCTTCGGCAGTGCTTGCAAGCGACAGCGCGGCGTTGTCCTTGCAGCAGCGATTGCGCGCCGCGTTGAAGAAGCGCTGGCCCTTGCAGTCGTAACAAATGCGGCCGTGGTGGAACAATTTGTAGTTCGGACAGATGTGCTTGTAGTCGTTCAGCGTCGCGATCACCGGGATGTCGGCGTCGTGCGCCGCATCGAGAATGGATGGGCTGAGATGCACGTTGATGGCAAAGGCGTGCAGCAGGTCCGGCTGGAATTCTGCGATTATGCCGGCCATCTGCCGACGCTTGCCGCCGTCATAGATGGCGCGGGGCAGGTTGATGGCCTTGCCGAGCAGAGTGCCGCCCTCATAGTCCGGCGCCTGCAAGAGCTGCAGATTATGCGGGCGATCCACCGCGTCGGCACCGGTCGCCACCATCAGCGTGTCGTGGCCCGCCGCGCGCAGCACGCGTTCAGTTTCGCGAAAGAAGACCTCCGCACCGCCCGTCAGCTCATGGAACTTGTGGGCGAGGAGGATGCGCATGCTGTCAGCGGGCCTTGAGCAGGCGGGAAACCACCTGTTCGCTCGATTGCCGCCACGCGGGCATGCGGGCGCCGTGGGCGGTGTTGAGCCTGGTCGTGTCGAGCCGGGAATTGGCCGGGCGGGCGGCGGGGGTCGGGTAGGCGGTGGCAGGAATGGGTTTGACTTTGGCGGTGGGGCCGCCAAGCGCTGCGGAGGCGTGGAAGATCGCCGCGGCGAACTCGGCCCAGCTGGCGTCACCGGTCCCGGTGGCATGGAAGATGCCGCGCAGGCCGGGATCGTCCGGGGTGGCCACCAGATTGCGGGCGACGACCAGTATCGCTGCTGCCAGATCCAGTGCGCTGGTTGGGTTGCCATACTGATCGGCGACGACGCGCAGTTCGTCTCGTTCCCCCGCCAGTCGCAGCATGGTGCGCAGGAAGTTGTTGCCGAATGGGGAATAAACCCAGGCGGTGCGCAGAATGGCATGGTTCGGCGTGGCTGCGGCGACGGCCTGTTCGCCTGCCAGCTTGGACGCGCCATAAACGCCGAGTGGGCCAGTGGGATCGGTTTCCAGATATGGCGTCGGCTTGCGGCCATCGAAGACATAATCGGTAGAGATATGGATGACTGGTACGCCCAGCATGGCGGCAGCAGCAGCGACGGCACCAGCGCCGGTGGCGTTGATGGCAAAAGCAAGGTCGCGCTCGGTCTCGGCGCGGTCGACTGCCGTATAGGCGGCGGCCGAGACGATGATATCGGGCGCTGCCGCGGCGAGGGCGGCGGCGATGCCCTCGGATGATCCCGCCAGATCCAGTTGCGGACGGCCAATGGGGATGATTTCGACCCCTGCATTGGCGCCGACCTCAATCAGAGACGAGGCCAATTGGCCGGAAGTGCCGGTAACTGCCAGACGCAGGGTCATAATTGCTCCATCGCTTGCATGGGCAAACTGCCCCGCCTTCCGCCTTCATAGCGGCAAGATGGCTGCTGTTGCCATCTTTCGCTGGACAAAAAGGGGCTAAGCCGGGTCATCGGCAGCCATCGGTTGAGGCGCAGTGCGGATCTCCGGTGCGAGCAGCAATTGCTCATAGGCGTGCAGCACATCTTCCCATCGGAAGTGCTGTTGATGGCGTTGCCGCGCCATCTGGCGGGCCACGGTGATCCTGGCAGAGTTGGTCAGCGCCTCGCCGAGGGCAGCACTGCAGCTGTTGATATCGGTAAAGAACAGCTGACCTTCGCCGGCGGTCCATCGATTGAACCGATTGTCATGCGCGATGATGGCGCTGCCGGCGCCCATGGCCTCTACCAGCGATGGATTGGTGCCGCCGACTTGATGGCCATGCAGGCAGGCGTATGCATGAAAGCGTAGCGCCTGCACGATCGGCCGGTCATAGATCGCCCCGGCAAACACGACCTCGTCGCTGGCGGCGGCTCGCACGCGCCGGTGATAGGGTTTAGATGGATCGAGTGCTCCCAGCAGCAGATATTTCATGCCACGCGGCCGGGCGGAAAAGGCCGATACCATTTCGAGGATCGAGTTCTCCGGCTCCATCCGCGCGACCGTCAGCATATAGCGGGACGGGTGCAGTCCAAAGGGATCGAGGGGCGCCACCGGTGCGGCGCTAACGCTGGCGGCGCCATACGGGATGATCTCGGCCGGGCGGAAGCTGCGGCGCGCCAGATGGCGGGCGATTTCGGGATGGTCGGCAATGGCGGTGGAGCACGTATTGGAGCCAATGACCTCATTGCAATAGAACCAGGCCCTGGCCGGCAGGGGCCACTTGCCGCGTTTCCACTCGATGCCATCCATGTTCATCAATACCCGCCTTCCGGCAAGGCGTTGCAGCACGTTCAGGATGGCGGTGTTATAGCCCAGTACCAGATCAATGCCGGGGCGGCGTAGGACGTCGAGAACGCAACGCAGGTCGAACTGGACCGTGCCTATTGGTCCGCCATGCGCGGTGCCGAAATGAACGCGCCTGATGCCGTTCCAGTCGTCTTCCCTTCGGTGGGCGGCGTTGTTGTCCGCCTGGCAGTAGACAGTAACGTTCCAGCCTCGGTCCCGCAGGTACAGTGCAAGATGCTGGGCGAAGGTCTCAAAGCCACCATGCGCGGCAGGGATGCCGCGCGTGCCCAGAATATTGATGTCGCGATATGCCCCCATAGCGCTCCTCAACAGCAAACTGCCGCGATGGGGTCGCGGCAGTCAAGTATTCGAGTTGGGAACTTTACGTAGACTGCTGGCAGCGAAGCGGATTTTCAGTTGAGCGGAGTGGTGTCAATTGGGATATTTCTGCTAAGCGGTCGCCGCCAGATTGCGGATCAGGGTTCGATCGAAGGCGGCAGGCAGCGCGGTTGCCAGCGATACTGTCTGAGACGTGCCGTCATCAAAGCTCAGCGCCAGAGTGCCGATGGACGGCGCCAAGGGCAAGGTCAGGCTATCGGCGGCGCGGTCGGCGGGGGTGGCGGCCGAGATGATCGGTGAACTCGCATCGCCAGTTTCGAGCTGCGTGTTCCAGTGCTCGTAACAGGTGCCGATGCCCGCACCAGCGCCGATGCTCGCTCGGGTTATGGTTCCATCCGCCAAAGCAGTGGTGATGCCCACATTCACAGACCCTGCAGGCGCTGCAAAGGTCACTGACAGCAGGGCATAGCCCAGGCCAATGGGCTTGATCGAGCGCGAGATGGCTCCGTAACCAGCCCCGGCATTGATCATCGATCCAGTGGTGAAATCGACGAGGTTGAACCAGGCGAGGATGGCATTGGCAAAGGCTGAATCGCCGACGATCAGCCGGATCCAGTCGCAATTGCCCCGACGGACGATACGGGTCAGCGTATACGTTGACCCTGCTGTGACGGCAATGGCAATGCGGGAGAGCGAGGCGTGGGCAGCCCCTTCCGTGACCCGGATTGCGGAGGCGCCGCCCACTGGGTCGACAATGCCGGTGGTCAGGGTCACTGCCGTCTTGTGCCAGACGCTCTGCTCGAGATCGGCAGACCAGGTGCAATGATTGGTGGCCGCCGGCTCCAGCGACAGGCCGAGATCGGTGAGGGCGGCAATATCGGTGCCGAACTGCTCAAAAGTTCCATTTCCGCGGCGCGCGTATTTTGCGGATGCGCGTGTCAACGCGAAGCTGCCGGTCAGTGGAACGTTGAGGCTATTGCGCAGGGCGCGCTGGTTTTCAAAATCGATGGCGAAGCCGTTATTGTGCGGCCATGCCAGGTTTTGTCCGCCGATCTGCAGTGGCTGCATGGAAATTGCCAGCATCAGAACAGCCCGACAATGGCCGTGGCCGTCGTGCCGGTCGCCTTGACGCGGCGGACGCGGGCGGGCAGGACGGTGCCGCCGGGAACGCCGCTAAAGCTGACTTCTTCGCCGGACAACATCACCACCGCAAGATTGCCGGCGCCGCCGACATAGATGGCACGGGTGACCTCGCTGAGGTCGGCGGCATCTGCCGGCACAACAGCAAAGCCGCCGGACGCAGGCGACTCCAATCCACCGGCGTGATTTGCGAAACGATCGGGCATGAGCATTCTCCGTCATTGAGGCTGCCCTCAGGATAGGACAGGTCCATTGGACGGGGATAAGTCGCTCGCTAAGTCGCCTCCTCGGCGTAATAACCCTTGTACTTGCGTCGATAGACGGAGCGTGGCTGGTCCTGCTGGTTGATCACGGCGACGACCTCTGCATGGGGCAGTTTGACGTCCAGCAGGCTGGTCAGTGCCTGCCTGGCTTCGATCTGGGAGGTACTCGCCCATTTCGTGACGAACACGATGGCATCGACAAAGGGCGCGACATAGAGGCTGTCCACCACCGGGCCAACCGGTGGCGTATCGATGACGACCACCTCGAAGGTGTCCCTGACGGCCTCCATCAACCGGGAAAAGGCGGCACTGGTGAGCAGCTGGTCGGTCGGCAGGTCGCTGACATGGGCGCCAATTATGATTGTCGCGCTGGTCAGGCTATCCCGCGAAATAATCGAGGCGAGATCATTGGAGTCCCCATCCAGGTAGTCCATCAGGCCATGCGATGGTTCGATATGGAGGTGGCGGTGCAGGCTGGGCTTGCGCAAGTCGCAATCGATCAGCAGCACGCGTCGACCAGACAGGGCATAGGAGCGGGCCAGGGCCAGGGCCAGCGTGCTCTTGCCTTCGTCGGGTGCGGCTGAACTGATCATCACCACCTTGCCACCAGTGCCCGTATCGGCCTGGCGGCGCAGCGATTGCTCCAGTGTGGCTCGTAGACGTCGTACTGATTCAGCGAACACGGACAGGGGCTCGGCGATCATCAGGTTGGCCAGGCTTTGCTTGTCGGACTGTTCGCGTTGCCGGGGAATGGCGGTGGCGACGCGTGCGCGCAATACCGAAGCCATCTGCGCCTTGCTGGTGAAGCCACCGATGTAGTTCTCATACAAAACTGCCAGGACCACGCCCAGCCCCAGCCCCAAAAGTGCGGCCATGCCGACGATCAGCAGCCGGTTGGGGAAGCTGGGTGACTGGGGCGTCAACGCCGCCGAAACCAGGCGGCTATCGGCGACCTGGAGGTCGGCCTGGGTTTCCAGATCGTGGACGCGTGACAGCAGGGTCTCGTATTGTTGGCGCGCCACTTCGGCGCTTTGCTGCAATCCATAGGTCTGGGTCAGGATATCGGCAGGCAGGTTGCTGGTGAATGTCTGCTGCAATTGCTGTTGTGCCAGCGGGGTGTTCAGGGTGAAGTTGGCCTGAGCGGCGTCGGCGGTGCCAGTCGCCGCATTGGCGCGGACGAAGGCGGCAAGTGCTCCCTCGGCGCTGACAACAGCTTGCCGCGCCTGCGCAACGCGCGCTTGCAGGATGTCGCGCGATGCCAGCGTTCTGGTGATCTTGGCGGCGATCTGGTCGTCAATATAAGCCTGCGCCAGGGCGTTGGCGAGCCCGGCGGACTGGACCGGATCGCTGGAACGCGCCTGAATGCTGATCACATAGGTCAGGCCGCGGCGCTTGATCGATATGGCCGAGCGCAGGCTTTCCAATGTCTGATTGAGCGCGGCGTCCGGGTCGGTGTCCGGTGCAGATGTATTGGCTAAGCCGAAAAATGCTGCCACCTGCTGGCGCAGCGAGGGCGCGGCAGCAGGACCGCCCTCGCCGGTCAGCCCGACAGCCTCAATGACTTTCAACAGCACAGTATTTGAGCGCAGAATTTCCACCTCGCTGTCGATGCGGGCGCTGTCGCTGCTGCTGGCCGACGCGTGCTGGTCAGGATCGAGCAGGTTCTTGCGACTGGGATCGACCAGAACCAGCGCTGTACTCGAAAAAGAAGGGGGCAAGGCAAAGGCGACTATGCCTGCCAGCGTCACCACGGCGATGACCGTCGTGATAATGAGCCGGCTTTGACGCTGCAGCAGGGCAAAAACCCGGCGCAGGTCGATGTCGGTATCGTCCATGACTATCCTCCCCCGCGGACATCTGGCGACACCACCATGTCGCGTTCTACCCGGATGGTCCAATGAATAATGTGAGCTCAGAGGAGGTTAGCAGCGGCACTCCCTGTCTGAAGGAAGCGAACAGCCGCGTCGCGACGCAGGCGGGCGGCCGTGAGCACCCCGGTCGCGAAGGCACCAGTATCCAGACCAATGCGGTGGGGCAGTCGTACGGGTTCAGGTCCGGGCGTGTGACCGTGGACGACCCGTGGCAAGCCAGTCTCTGGCGTACTGAGGAAAGGCTCGCGCATCCACAGCAGATCGGCGTCCGATTGCGCCGTGAATGGCAATGCGGGATTGAGGCCGGCATGGACGAAGACCAGGTCGGGCAGGGTCAGCAGGATCGGCAGGCTCTGCATGAAGTCGATGTGCGCCTGCGGAATATGGGCCTCCAAGGTGGCTCGCATCTGCGCCTTGGGCAGGCCGACAAAGCGGCCCGTCTCGATTCCATAGGATGCCAGCGTCTCGAGCCCGCCATATTTCAGCCAGGCCGCCTCGCGGGTTGGATTGGTCAGGTAATCGAGCAGCATGGCCTCATGGTTGCCTGCCAGGCAGATGCGCTCGAAGCCCGGCGGGGGCGGGGCGATCAGGTGGTCGAGAACGCCGTCCGAGCGGGGGCCGCGATCAACATAATCACCGAGGGTTACAATCCATTTTCCGCCCTGGACCCCCGCCGCATCGGCCACGATCTGGCGCTCCAGCGCCTCCAGTTCGCTCAGGCAACCGTGGATGTCGCCGATGGCATAGATCACCGCGGGCCAGTCACGCATGAGGCGCGCCCGCGGTTGGTTTATTCGGCGCGGCAGTAGATTTTGTAGCAATGGCAGCATCGGTTGAGCCTATCCCAGATCATCATGGTCATGCTGGGGCGGGGGATAAAATTGTCGGCACCGTCCCAATGATAACCTGAAATCCGATAGAGTGGCTCTGCGGCTTGACACTCACCGGGTGACTTATGGGTCCGCATGCGTGTGTGACGATGGAGCCGTGCCGATGCTGCGTAGCCTGATACTTGTTTTGGCCCTGGGTCTGGGGGCGCTCTGGCCTGCCTCGGCGCAGGCGCAGGCGCAGCAGCAGCGGATGCTGGACAGGGCCCTGAATGGCGCCGTCCACACCTTCGAGCAGGCCATGGGCACGCTCGAAGCGGCGGCAATAGGCGTCGACATCCCCGCCTATAGCGATGCGCTCAAGCGGCACCGGTTCTATTCCAGCAGGTGGGATATGGAACTGGACGTCAATTTCGCCATCAGATCGGCCGAGGACCAGCGCTGTGAACGCTTTGCAGCCTATGTGATGCCCGCGATTGATAGCGGCGCCGTCAATGTGATGTTGTGCCCGAAATTTTTCTCGGCCGGCGCCGATGCGCTGCGCGAAACCACCATCCTGCATGAAATGGTGCATGTGGTAGCTGGCACCGACGAATGCCAGGCGATGGCCTTTACCGCCCAAGTGCAGTTCATCGCCAGCGGCAGATTTCAGGCCGTTGCGCACTATTGGGACAAGAACCGTTGTGCCCGCTCGGCTTTCAGCTTGCCGCACTAAGCGGTGATTATCTTGGCAAGGCGCTCATCTTGACGATAGGCTTGCCCGGAACAACAGGGATGGCGGGATGAAATCGATACGCAAGCAGTGGTTCGCCGCGTCCTGCCTTCTGGCAATGGCGGCGCCAGCCGGCATTGCCGCCGAGCGCGTTGAACCCATTGCACTCAACCGGCCGTTCGACTTGCGCGTCATCGAGTCCGGCCACAGCCTGACCGACCCGATTCCAGCCATGCTGGAAGGCATGGTTCGCGCAGCTGGGGGGCCGGCCGTCACCGTGGCCAGATCAACTGTGCCAGGCAGCCCGATGGATTGGCGCTGGAACAACCCGCCTGAATACGGCCCCGATGCCAGGGCCGTTATCGGCGATTATCAGGTCCTGGTTCTAACGGAACGGGTCTCGCTGTCCGGCACGATGCCTTGGCACGGCTCTTCCGCCGAAGCGCTGCGCTGGTTCAATCATGCCTGGGAAAATGGTGATGGCGGCAAAGGCGCCGAAACCATCCTCTATGCCAGCTGGATCGACCTCCGTAGCGGCCCCGATTTCGACAATCCCTATAACGACCCCGAGGGACATGTCCCTTTCAGGCAGAGGCTGGAGCTGGAGCTGGCGCGGTGGGAGGAAATCGCCGCCTCGGTGAACGCCAACCGTCGCAAAGATGCTCCGGAAATGCGCATGATCCCTGGACCAGTGATCATGGCTGCTGCCTATGACGACATTGCCGCGGGCAAAGCGCCAGGCCTGACAGACATGGCCGCGCTCTTCGCCGACGATATCCATGTGAACGACCTGGGCGCCTACCTGATCTCGCTGGCCCACTATGCCGTCATCTATGGCCGGGATCCGCGTGGTCTGCCCGCTTCTATCGGTCAACAGACGCCACCCGAGCCGGCCACCGCCGCCTGGATGCAGGATCTCGTCTGGCGCGTCGTCACGAACTATCCCGGATCGGGCATCGCGCCCCAGTAGCAGGTCTGGGGGAATGGAATATGCTGCGGGCCATCTGACTCAAATTTCAGCCTTTCGGCTCGGTTTCAAGCTGCCGGCGCCCTGGTGTCCGCCAGGACTTCCAGGGCCGTAACGGCGTCGGGCAGCCAAGCGCGATCACCAGACGCTGTTTCACAGAAGAGGAACCCGCTTTCACTGTAGATCACGCGAAGGCGGTCCCCCTTTTTCACCGACAGTTCCAGCGCCGAAAAATCGCGCTGCAATCGCCAGCCGCCCTCGGACGGCTCGCACCAGCTGTTCGGGGTCCAACCCGCACGGCCATCGACGCCGACACACCATGTCCATCCCATGAAATCGGTGTCCATTGAGCCATCGGTGACCGGCCTAACAAGGGCCCCTTTGGACACGCTGATGGGTTCGTCATAGGGACGATCATAATCGCAGGCAGCCAATACAAAGGTGTCTGGCGGGAAAAAATAAAGCACTTCGACCTCAGGCAAGGCAATGTTGAACCTGCTCGGCTTTAGCATGGCTGGACGATTTTCAAAGGCCTGTCTGAATGGATGCAAAAGCGGGGCTCCCGCAGCAGTCGGCGCGCGCAGGTCTCTTTTGCTCTGCAACGCGCTGGGATCTGATCGCAACGCGGATTGACTAGGGTCAACATTGCAGAAAATGTATCGTTCGCGCGTGGATAATGCTGGCAGCAGCAATGATTGGCTGGGGTGAAATGAGCGAAAAGACAGTGTCTCGGTGGCGTCGCATTCTTCATGATCATGTTGGCTGCGAGAGGGACGCGTCATGAGCATTATAGATTTTCAGACCTGCGCGCCGGCCTCTGAATTCGATGCAGACATCTGCATTATTGGGTCGGGCCCAGCCGGACTGACACTTGCTCTTCAGTTCGCCGATACCCCGCTTCGAATTATTGTACTGGAGAGCGGAGGGCACTCGAGCGATGCCGAAACCGATAAGCTCAGTGAAATCGAGAGCGTGGGCATGCCGCGTGCCCCTCAGAACGTAACCCGCTGGCGGGGGCTCGGTGGCACGTCAGCCTTGTGGTCAGGGCGGTGCGGCGTATTTGATGCCATGGATTTCCAGCATCGTCCCTGGGTTCCCCATAGCGGCTGGCCCATCGCGGCCAGGGACCTTGATCCTTATCTTGATCGGGCAGGCCAAATACTGGGCCTCGGGCCTGCGCTCTATCGGGAGGAACAGGAGCGCCTGCTTCCGGAGGACAGCGCGCAGCATCAATGGGACAGCCTGAACTTTCGGCCGGTTGTATGGCAGTTCAGCCAGCACGAGACCACGGGTGCGGTGCTCAATCACTATGCCAAAGATGGCGTGGAAGGGGCGCAGAACCTGGGCATGTTGCAGCATTCCGGGGCACCGCGACCGCTCAATCTCGGAGAGGCGGCCAGAGGGGCGCTGGAGGCAAGTGGCAATATTACCGTGATCATGAACGCGACTGCCGTCGATTTGCTGCCAAACAGCACCGGCTCGCACGTAAACCAGGTGAAGATAGCCTCAATTTCGGGAATTACCGGGACTGTTACCGCCAAGACGTTCGTTTTGGCATGCGGGGCCATAGACAATGCGCGATTGATGCTTTCGTCGCGCACCGCCAGTGAAGATGGACTTGGAAACAGCCACGGAAATGTCGGGCGCTTCCTGAGCGACCATCCATTTTGGCCAATTGCGAAATATGATGGTGCCGGAAGTGATGTCGTCCGGCGAATGCTGGGTGCCCGCTGGCTGAACCGTGCTGGCAACAAGCACGTATACACACTCGGCTTGCGCGTTAGCCCAGAGCGTCAAAGAGATGAGGAACTGCTCAACAGCGCGCTGCACATCGTCGAGTTCGGACATGAGCCGCCGGCCATATCTCAGCTTGGAAGTGCGCTGCGACTGCTCAAGCGGCGCCAGTTCGGCGAGGACACATGGCGGGCGCTTGCAAGCGCGCTGACCCGGCCAATGCAGCTGATCTCGGGGATCTACTCCCGTTACGTCAGGAAAGAACCGGCGCTGTCGAATCCAACCAGCGTCGCATTCGGTGCCGTTGTCGAGCAGGTTCCCGATCCCGAGAGCCGTGTAACGCTGTCAGACCAAGTCGATGCCTTCGGGATGAGACGGGCGCGCATCGACTGGCGCGTTTCCGACCGTGAATTTGCCAATGCAAAACGTCTCGCTGAACTGACGGCCGAGGAATTCGAGCGCCAGGGCTTCCAGCAGCCGGAATTTGCATCCTGGCTGGATGACCCCTCCGGCGCCTTCCGCGCGCATATCCACGACATGGCCCATCCGATGTCCACGACGCGGATGTCGGACGATCCGGCAAAAGGGGTGGTCGATGCAAACTGCAAGGTCCACGAAGTGGACAACCTGTATGTTGCAGGCGCCTCGGTCTTCAGTACCTCCGGGTATATGAATCCTACCCTGATGATTGTCGCATTGAGCCTTCGCCTGGCCGATCATCTAAAATCCACAGCGATAGACAATCGTGCTCCAGCGGCCGTCGCTTCCCATCGGCTGGCCCCGCGACCTCGGCGCACGCGTGTGGGGTTGATCGGGGCCGGCAATCGAATGCGGGAAATCTATCTGCCGATCCTTGAGACGCTTGCGGATGAATTTGAGGTGGTGGGCGTCACCTCAAGAACCGCGGCTAGTGCCGGCGATGTGTCCCGCCTGCTCGGGACCCAAAGCTTTCAGACGCCGGAGGCGCTGTTGCATGAGGCAAAACCGGATCTGCTGGTTGTTGCCATTGGAGCGATTGACGATGCTCTGCCTGGCTTGATCGGCCTTGGCGTGCCACTGCTCATCGAAACGCCGATTTGCTGGAGCTTGCGAAAAGGCCGGCATGCACTCTCCCTGATGCGAAAGCATGGGGTGCTCGTCGGCGTGGCCGAGCAAACTCCTGAACTTCCCGTTGAAGCGCTGAAACGGCAGGTTATCGATTTGGGGCTGATCGGCCGGGTCTTTGTCTCCCACAACGATTTCGCCTCGTATGACTACCATGGGATCGCGGCCGCCAAACAACTGCTCACGGGCCTGCCGAGAAGCGGAACGATCAGCGCGATAACCCAGTCTGGTGGCGCGCTGTCGCACCCGCAGGGCCAGATCGAAAACTGGATAGTCGGATCCGCCCGGTTCAAGAGCGGGGGCCTGCTCATGCATAGCTATAGCGACAGCTATCACGATAGCGCCTTCCGGACCCCAAAATGCTTCAGAACCTATGGCACCAGCGGCTCGATTGTCGGCGAGGACATGCTGTTCAAAGCCCCGTCCGGCCAGGTGTTCCAGGCCGGCATTCGTCGCAACGAAGCGGCGGGACGTCTGCAGACATTGACCATCGACACACCGATTGGCGAAATCGTCTGGAGCAATCCGTTTTGCGATTTTGATCTGAACGACGAACAGATTGCCGTCGCAACGATCCTCAGGAAGATGGCGGTCGCAGTGCATTTTGGTGGAGCTCCAAGTTACTCCGCCCAGGACAGTTTCGATGACATGGAACTGCTCGCGGCGATGCGTTCCTCCGCTCGACGAAACGGCGCCCCCATAGCCACTCCGATGAGCGCGACCTACGAGGCTATCGAGAGACTCCGGGCTCGACTGGCGAGGTGACGCGTCCGCTCACAAGACCGATTTCCGGCCAGGGTGGCGAAGCGGCCACTGGCTGGCGCGTTCAGCCTGGAGCGTTGGGCAGATATTGCGAATTGATTTATTGGCGCGGGGCGGGCATAAGGCCGGAACTCGATCGGACCCGGTGCAAATCCGGGTGGCTCTTCCGGCCGCCAACCCGCCGGACACTCCAGCAAAACTGCAACGCCAATTGTTCGTCTCATAGCGAGCTGCCGCGTCTTGCCGTCTGGACCCTTTATGACCTTTTTTGAAACCTTTCGTCGCAACTGGCTGTCCAATATCCGCGGTGACGTGCTTGCCGGCATTGTCGTTGCGCTCGCGCTCATTCCCGAGGCCATCGGGTTTTCGATTATCGCGGGTGTAGACCCCAAGGTGGGGCTCTATGCATCGGTTGTCATTGCCATGGTTATCGCCGTGGCTGGCGGCAGACCGGCAATGATATCGGCGGCGACCGCCGCCACGGCCGTGCTGATGGGGACGCTGGTGCGCGACCATGGCCTGCAATATCTGCTGGCCGCGACAGTCCTGGCGGGGGTGATCCAGATCGCTGCCGGCTATGCGCGCGTCGGCTACATCATGAAATTCGTGTCCCGGTCGGTGCTGACCGGATTTGTCAACGCGCTGGCCATCCTGATCTTCCTGGCGCAGCTTCCCGAACTCGTGGGGGTTTCCTGGCAGACCTATCTGATGATCGCCGGGGGGCTCGGCATCATCTATCTTTTTCCCACGATCACCAAACTGGTTCCATCGCCGCTGGTCTGCATCCTGGTTCTGACGACGATCTCGCTGCTGATCGATGTTGACGTGAGAACTGTCAGTGACCTGGGTGAACTGCCGTCCACATTGCCGACGCTGCTTCTGCCCGATGTGCCGCTGACACTGGAGACGCTGTGGATCATTCTGCCCTATTCGGTTGCCGTGGCTGCGGTCGGCTTGTTGGAGAGCCTGCTGACGGCGTCTATCGTTGATCAGATGACCGATACGAAGTCTGACAAGAACCGTGAATCCGTCGGCCAGGGGATTGCAAATATCGCCAGTGGCTTTTTCGGCGGCATGGCTGGATGTGCCATGATCGGTCAGTCCGTCATCAACGTGAAATCGGGCGGCCGGACCAGGCTGTCGACGTTCTTTGCCGGGGCCTTCCTGCTGTTCCTGCTGCTGATGCTCGGCGACATTGTCGGGCTGATTCCCATGCCCGCGCTGGTCGCGATCATGATCATGGTTTCGGTCGGGACCTTCAGCTGGTCATCCTTCAAGGACCTGCGCCGGCACCCGCGCCGGTCGAGCCTGGTGATGCTGGTTACCGTGGTCACCGTGGTCGGCACGCATAACCTGGCACTCGGCGTGGGCGCAGGGGTGCTGTTGTCTGGCATCTTCTTCGCCTGGAAGGTGTCGCAGATCTTCCGAGTTACCTCGGTGCTCAGCGAAGATGGACGGGAGCGCGATTACCTGGTCGAGGGGCAGTTGTTTTTCGCCTCGGCGGGCGACTTTCTCGAAGCCATCGATTTCCAGGAGCGCTTGGAACGTGTCCGGATCGACGTAAGCAAGGCTCATATCTGGGACCTGACGGGGGTGAACGCGGTGGACACCGCCGTGCTCAAGTTCCGTCGTCAGGGAGCAGCAGTTGAACTCGTCGGCATGAATAGCGCCAGTGTCACAATTATGGACGATCTGTCGGTGCATGATGAACCCGATGCAATGCAAAAGGTGCTTGGACACTGAGCGCGCCATCCCTGGAAGGTGTGGGGGCGGGGCAGTCTATCAAGCTGGCAGGCCCCGCTCCGCTGCTGTTCGCCGGTGATGCCGTCGGCGAAGGGCGGCGGAGCATTGCGCCGAGGAGGCGACAATGGTTGTCTCATTTGTGATCGTCCTTCAGTCGGGTGCGTCGCTTTGGTTAAGGGACTTCTAGCCGCGCCTCGATAGGTTGCTCTGGCGAGAGCATCAGCCGAGCGAATGGGGAGAGACGCCGTGCAGACGATTGCCAGGCCAGCGCCAATCCTGGCGGCGCTCTCCATTCTGTTGAGTGTTGCCTTCCTCATCATGGGAAATGGATTGCAGCTCATGCTGCTGCCCATTCGCGGCGGCATCGAAGGATTCAGTTCCTTTCAGATCGGCCTGCTGGGGTCGGGCTATTTCTTCGGTTTTGTGCTCGGTTGCGCCTTCACGCCCCGCATGATCATGGGGGTGGGGCACATCCGCACCTTCGCCGCTCTGGTCGCGATCGCCTCGGCGGCGGCCCTGGGATACCCCATGGCTCTTGACGCGATCATATGGATCGTATTGCGCATGATCACCGGCTTTTGCCTCGCCGGGCTCTACCTGGTGGTCGAAAGCTGGTTGAACGATCAGGCGACCAACGAAACCCGCGGGCTGCTGATTTCGACCTATGTGACCGTGAACTTCACTGTCATCACCCTGGGTCAGATGATGGTCACGCTGTTCCAGCCGACATCCTTCGTGTTGTTTTCCATCGCGTCAGTGCTGGTTTCGCTGGCTGCCGTGCCGATCGTGATGACGCGGTCGAGCCAGCCACCGCCCATCACCGTTGTTCGCTTCCGACCGATGCGCATGTTCCGGCTGTCCCCAACTGGAACGGTTTCGATCTTCCTGATCGGACTGGCGACTGGCTCGTTCTGGTCGCTGGCGCCATCCTATGCCAGCACCGTCAGTGGCAGCGTCGGCGACGCGGCCTTGTTCATGAGCGCCGCAGTGCTGGGCGGAGCGTTCGCACAATTGCCGGCGGGCAAGATTTCCGACCGCGTCGACCGGCGAAAGGTGTTGATTGCTCTTGCTGCAGGATGCGCCGTTGTCGGCGTTGCGCTCGCGCTTACGTCCGGGACGCCCTATTACTGGCTGGGTCTCGGTGCGGCCTTTGGGGCCGGACTTTTGCCCAGTTACGCCATCGCTGCCGCCCACGTCTTCGATTTTGCTGATCGCTCGGACTATGTGGAGATTTCGGCGGGCCTGTTGCTGCTCAATGGCATGGGATCAACGATCGGCCCCATGCTGTCGTCGGTCAGTATCGAGATCTGGGGGCAGCAGGGTTTCTTTGTCGCAAATGCCGCCATCCAGATTGCCCTGATCGGCTTCGTCGGATTCCGGTTGAGCCAGCGCGAAGGCCTGCCTGTCGACGAGAAGCAAAACTTCGATCTTGGCACCAGTGCCGCCGTCTCGGTTGTTGGCGACGAGGGCGCGGTCCAACTCAGCGATCTTGTCGTTCAGGAGCCGACCTGAGCAGCGCGGATGAGGGCTTATACCAGCGGCGGATGCCGGGATTGCGAACGGAATTCCTTCAGCTCCGCCGAGATTGGGAAAAGCGCAACGACGTCTTGAGGATCTCAAATGCGGCCAGATTAGCCGGTTCATCCGTATCGAACCGGCACAGCAACCCCATAGCCACCTCGACACAAGGGCCGTTCATCGCCAGCCACTGGCGCGGGTTCAGTACGATCTCGGCGATCTCTGCGCCCTGGGGCGGACCGAAGATCGTCATCGACGGTACATCCGCGCCAACGCCCGCCGCCGTTTCATAGAAAATCGGGATGTCGGTGCGCCAGCCCGCCGGCAGCAGGAAGGACAGTCCGCTGCGCGGATCGTTTTGAGGGCAGGGCACTGCCAGTTCGCAGACATAGCCCGTATCTTCCCCCATCCCCTCCCTTTCAGGAGGTGCAACCTCAAGTTTGAGCTTTCCTGCAGATGGCGGGGCAGCCGTTGCCGGTGCGATGACAAAGTGGTTTTCCGCGCCCGAGCGCACTGTCACCCGAGCGGTGAATGTCATCCCGCTGCCCTCGCCGCGGACATCGTAGACGCCGGGCTCGAAGCTACCCGTAACCGGGCCGATCGTATGATCATTCATCGCCCAGGCTTCGGGGGCAAGGCTTTGGCCGGGCAGGGGCACTGCTGACCATTGAACTGGCAGATCGGCGTAAGCTGCCGGTGTGGCGAACGTAACATCCATGACAGGATCTGCCTGGCTGGCGGATATCGCGGTGACAATGCCAATCGAGCGCTGTGCCAGTTCGCGTCCGTCGGCGAACCGATAGACCAGTTCATAGTCGCCAGGTTCGGACGGCGTTGCCAGCGTAACGGGGTTGTTGCCGCGCACATAGCCATAGCTGACGTAGCTGTCCGAGCCGGGCAGGCGCAGCATGATGTAGTCGTCGGCCGCGCCTGGACCAGACCAACCGACCTGGACATCGCTGTCGGCCTCGGTCTCCAACGGGGCCGACAGACTTGCCGGTAGCGCAGGAATGCTGGTGCCCGCTGGGACAACAACAATGGGCCTGATCGCTATCGTGTCAGTATCGTTGAGGACGTAAGTCAGTTCGTAGGTGCCCGGTTTTTCGGGCATCGAGAGGATGACTGGATTGTTGTCCGAGACGTATGCATAGGCGAGATAGCTGTCGTCGCCGGGCAGCCGCACACGGATATTGTCGTATGCAGCATCGGGCCCTACCCAATGCACTGGCACGATTTGTCCGGCTATGGCCTGATCGGGTGCGCTGAGCGAGACCGGCGCCTCTGTCACCGTTATGGGACGGCGGGCGACGACATGTTGGTCCGCGCTGACATAGCGAAGCTCATAAGCGCCGGGCTCGCCGGGTGCCTGGATGGAGACTGGATTGCCGACGCTGGCATAAACATAGGCGAAGTGGTCTTCGCCGCCGATGGCTCCGATTTCAATCGTGTCGAGCGCGACCATGTCGGTAACGGACCAATGCACTTCGATTTCGCTGCCGATTGGCGCTTCGTCAGGTGCGGTAAGCCCCGCAATCGGCGCACTGGTGGGTTCCGGCACGGGTTGGGTTCGGCCATAGACGGTCGCGTTGAGAGCGGCGGCGAGATCGCGGGCATTGGATGCCTGGATATAGCGCCCCCCGGTATTCTCCGCGAGGCAGGAGACGGCAGTGCCTTCCTCCCTGCTGAGACCGAAACCGACTACATGTGCCGTAAAGTTCAGGCCAAGTTCCGCCAGTTCCTTGCCCAGCGCACAGGGATCGGCTTCGCAGGTCTCCAGCCCATCGGTGACCAGCACCACGGTCGCCTGATCCTCGGTATAGTGCAGCGCCTCGGCGGCCTCCCGGACGGCCTGGGTCAATGGAGTCTTGCCCAGAAACCGCATCGAGTTGACAGCATCAAGGATGGCCCCGGCCGAATTGCTCGAGGCAGGAACGACAAGCTCGATATCGCTGCAATCACCTTTCTGGCGGTGGCCATAGGCGATCAGTCCGAGTTCACGTTCATCGGGCAGTCCCCGCAGCACCTCGGCCACCGTGTCGCGCGCGATCTCAAGCTTGGCGCGCCCCTCGATCTGGCCCCACATGGAGCCCGAACCGTCCATGACGATAATCATGCGCTCCTGCGACAGGGCGCCGCCTGCCAGGCCCGCCAGAGTGAACGCAGCAAAGATAAGAGTTCCAAGAAGACGTTTCATGCCTGAGCTCCCACCTTGCCGGTTGTTGCAGTGGGTGGGGTCTTGATCCCGGCCCAGTTCGCGGCGCGCTGGCCCAGTTCCTGGAACCGGTTAGAAGCGCCGCTGATGCGTTGCTCCCATTCGGGGTCCGGCTGCTGACCTTCGGTGATTTTGAAAAACGCCTGCAGCAGGCAGGCAATTGCAAAGGGTTCGATCAGCGCGGCCTTGATGGCCCAGGCAAACAACAGGGCAAACACCAGGCCGCCCGCAGACCACGCCCCCGGCAGGAGGTAAACCAGGGCGGCAGCCGGGGCGAGCATGAGCAGGAAGACCAGCAGCGACAGGCCATAGACGAAAAGGGTGAGCCAGGCTGCATTGATCAGCATGGGCTTGGCATTCTGCCCATAGAGAACAAGCGCCTCCTGGGCGCTGGCATAGGGATTGTCCGAGCGGGTGCGGATCGCATGGGCGAGGATGACCTCGTCAATCAGGCCGGCGGCGAGCTTGAGGTAAGCGCGCAGGGCGGCCATGAGTTGATCGACGCCGGGAATGGGCAGGAGCGTGGCCAGCCCCTGGAGCAGTCCGGTCACCGCATTGACCACACCTTTGACCAATTGGTCGATACCGAACAGCACCGAAGTTTGGCCAAAGCGCTGGGCAACAACGGATTTGGCATAACCAATCTGCCCCATGCCTTCGGGCAACGGGCGCCCGTCGAGGAGTTCGACCATCACGGCGATGTGCCCGGCCTTGACGACGTAGAGGATGTATTCGCGCAGGAAGTACAGGACACCGGCAGTCAGCGCAAAGCCGAGGCCGCCGCCCCATATTGCCGAGCTTGCCTGAAAATCGGCGTCGCCAAAGGCTCCAATGCCGTAGCCAACTCCAGCCCCCGCAGCGGTGACGATGACATAGGCCGCAGCGACGGCGAAATAGACTGCGGCTCGAAAAAGCACGAATGGCGCGGTCTTGAACATCAAGTCCAAGCCGCGCGCTACGCTAAAGTCCCACATACGATCAATCCCCCGAAAGCTTAGGCATGCCGTACCCAAGGTCGGCGCGCGGCCAACAAGCTATTGTTGTTCGGGGATCAGTTCTTGGGCTGGACGGCACAGCTTTCAGGGCTGTGCGGCACACTATCCTAAGGTTGAAGGACGCCGGCCCGCGTCGCCGAGGGGGTAACGCCATACTGGTGGCGGTAGCAGGCGTTGAACCAGGATAGGTCGCCAAAGCCGCATGTCATGGCTAGATCACTGATCGAGCGATGGCTGGTCTGCGGACTGATCAGCATCCGATGCGCGAGGTCCAGGCGGCGCTGTCTTACATAGTCGCGGAATGTCGTGTGCTCGCTCGCAAACAGGGCCCTCGCATAGCGGGCGCTGATGCCATGGCGTTTCGCGATGTATTCCAGCGACAGGTTCGGTGAGGTCACTTGCGTCTCGATATCGGCTTTTAGCCGATGCAGCCATGCAGCCCGCACGCCGCGGCCTTCTCCTGTTTCCTCGACGAGTTGTCCATCCGCGAGTGCCATGCGCGCCAGGTCATGCAAATGGCTGGTGCTGGCGCGTGCGGCTTCCGCGCCCAGTCCTGCCTGGCATTCATGCAGCGTCTTGGCGTAGCCCAGGAACAATTGCCAATAGGGCGACATTTTCCGGCTGGTCCGCAGCGCGCCGTCCATCTTGGCGCCAATGCCGGTCAAGGCGCGGCGCGGTATCGACACGTAAAAGACATGTGTGCTCGGCGCAGTGAAACTGGCGATGCCGGGTACTTCATTGGGGTCGATATAGACGGATCCAAAGCCGCATTCCGTGGCGGCGCCACCGCGCTGGCTGATATCGAAACCTGCCGACATCGGTGCGTGGATCAGAATGTTGTCGGCCTCCTCGGCGGCCAGAACCGTGGTGCGTTCAGTCGTGCACTGCGCATGAACCGTGGAGGCAATGATGGCATCCGGTAGCACGGCGATCGCGGTGCGCGATGTGAAGCTGTCTGGATCGCTTGGAATGATCTGTAGCCGGCAGATGGACGCTGCCGCATCCTGAAACGCGGGCACACGATGCCCCGGCTCAAAGTCTGACGCTGACAATGAAAAGAGCGGCACACGATCCCCGCATGAGCAAGACGCTGAGGGGCGAACGTTGCGCGGTATTGTCGTTTTGGCAAGTCTAGCGTTGCGTCGTGTTGATGACCCGCGCCGACGCCAAGGCGTCGCTTTCTCCCGGATGCCTGGGCAGATGTGGCAGCGACATGCACCGAAAAAAGAAAGGGCCAAGCAGGAATATCCGCTAAGCCCTTGGAATAAATGGTGCCGGCAGCAGGGGTCGAACCCGCGACCCCCTGATTACAAATCAGGTGCTCTACCAACTGAGCTATACCGGCCTGATGCGCTGGCTAACACTGGGGAGCGGTGAATTCAAGGGGTGTTTGGCCGCAGGGACATTATCCCAGCAGATTCCCGCGGAAACTATTTTTCTGCCGCTTTGCTCCGTCGCGCACATTCAGCCGCCGATCAGCGGTGTTGGCAGAGTGCTATTTTGGGGGCTTGCCAGAGCGCAGACGATTTTGCTCCAAGGCCCTGAAACCCCAGTATTTCTGGCACTTTCACGGTTGATGAGAGCCGCCAGCAGGCCTATCCAACAGCGTAGAAAATGGACTTGTGCGGACCCCGTGCAAGAACGGAGGCCTGGCTCTATTGACCCAAGATCACCTGACCCATCTGCGTACGCTGGAAGCCGAGAGCATCGAAATTCTGCGCGAGGTTGCCGCAAGTTTCGAGCGGCCGGTGATGATGTATTCGATCGGCAAGGATTCGAGCGTGCTGCTGCATCTGGCGCGCAAGGCGTTCTATCCGTCGAAAATTCCCTTCCCGCTGCTGCATGTGAACACCACCTGGAAGTTCCGCGAGATGATCGCCTTTCGTGACCGGATGGCGGAGGAATATGGGTTTGACCTGATCACCCACACCAATGCCGACGGGGTCCGCGACAATATCAATCCCTTCGATCATGGCTCGTCGCGCTATACCGACATCATGAAAACCGCCGCGCTGCGGCAGGCACTCAATGCCGGCCAATATGATGCGGCTATCGGCGGAGCGCGGCGCGATGAGGAAAAGTCGCGGGCCAAGGAGCGCATCTTTTCCCACCGCAATGCCCAGCATGCCTGGGACCCCAAGAACCAGCGCCCGGAGCTGTGGCGGGTGTTCAATACGCGGCTCAATCCGGGTGAGAGCATGCGGGTGTTTCCGCTGTCCAATTGGACGGAGCTGGATATCTGGACCTACATCTATTCCGAGGGCATCCCGATCGTGCCGCTCTATTTCGCCGCGCGCCGCCCGGTGGTGGAGCGGCTGGGCACGCTGATCATGGTCGATGATGACCGGATGCCGCTGCTGACCGGCGAGACGCCGCATGACGAACTGGTCCGCTTCCGCACCCTGGGCTGCTATCCGCTGACCGGCGCCATGCGCTCGAGCGCCGCCAGCCTGCCTGAAATCATCATGGAAATGCAGGCAAGCCGCACCTCGGAGCGCGAGGGCAGGCTGATCGACAGCGATCAGGTCGGCTCGATGGAAAAGAAGAAGCAGGAAGGGTATTTCTGAGATGAGCCTGGCCAATGCCCTTACCGCTGACACCGATCTCGACCTTTGGCTGGCTCAGCAGACCGATAAGTCGCTGCTGCGCTTCCTGACCTGCGGCAGCGTCGATGATGGCAAATCCACCCTGATCGGCCGGCTGCTCTATGACAGCCAGCTCATTCTTGATGACCAGCTGGCCAGCCTCAAGAAGGAAAGCCGCAACCGCACCACGGGTGACGAAGGCATTGATTTCTCGCTGCTGGTGGATGGACTGGCCGCTGAGCGGGAGCAGGGCATTACCATCGACGTTGCCTATCGCTTTTTCTCCACCGACAAGCGCAAGTTCATCGTCGCCGATACGCCCGGCCACGAGCAATATACCCGCAACATGGCGACCGGCGCCTCCAATGCCGATCTGGCGCTGGTGCTGATCGATGCCCGCAAGGGCGTGCTAACCCAGACGCGGCGGCACAGTTTCATCCTGTCGCTGATCGGGGTGAAGCATGTGGTGGCGGTGATCAACAAGATCGATCTGGTCGATTACGATCAGGCGGTCTACGACCGCATCGTTGCCGACTATCGGGCTTTTGCCGAGCCATTGGGGTTCAAGACACTAGCGACGGTGCCGGTTTCGGCGTTGCGCGGCGACAACATGCTGGCCCAGAGCCCGCATACACCCTGGTATCAGGGCGCGGCCTTGGTGCCTTATCTCGAAGGCATCGACACTGCCGAGGACCGTTCGGCCCAGCCGATGCGGTTTCCGGTGCAATGGGTGAACCGGCCCAACCTCGATTTCCGCGGCTTTTCGGGTACCGTGGCCTCGGGGCAGGTCGCCCTGGGCGATGAAGTGTTGATTTCAGCCTCGCGCAAGCCGGCAGTGGTCAGCCGTATCGTTACCATGGATGGCGACCTCGACCGGGCCGTTGCCGGGCAAGCGGTGACGCTGGTGCTGGATCGTGAAGTGGATGTGTCGCGCGGCGATGTGCTAGCGCATTCGGGCAAGACGCCGGAGTTTTCCAATCAGTTCCAGGCCCGCATCGTCTGGATGAGTGAGGAATCGGCGTTTCCGGGCCGCTCCTATCTGCTCAAGCTGGGCTCGCAGATCGTCCCGGCGACGATTACCGATCTCAAGTTCCGCACCAATGTGAACACGCTGGAACATACGGCCGCGACCAAGGTCGATCTCAACGAGGTGGCCACGGTCACCATCGCCACCGACAAGCCGATTGCGTTTGATCCCTATGCCAGCAATGCGCTGACCGGCGGGTTCATCCTGATCGACCGTATCTCCAATGCGACGCTGGGCGCCGGCACCATCGAATTCGGCCTGCGCCGGGCGCAGAACCTGACCTATCAGGCCTTCGACGTGAACCGCGACGTGCGCTCGGCCATGAAGGGGCAGGCGCCGCAGATCATCTGGTTCACCGGGTTGTCCGGCTCGGGCAAGTCGAGTGTCGCCAATCTCCTGGAGAAGCGCCTGACCGCCGAGGGGCGGCATGCCTACATCCTTGATGGCGACAATGTCCGCCACGGCCTCAACAAGGATCTTGGCTTCACCGAAGCGGCCCGCGTCGAGAATATCCGCCGCGTCGCCGAAGTCGCCAAGCTGATGGCCGATGCGGGCCTGATCGTCCTCGTCTCGTTCATCTCGCCCTTCGTCAACGAACGTCGCCTGGCCCGCGAAATCGCCGGCGATATCCGTTTTGTCGAGGTCTATGTCGATACGCCGATCGAAGTCTGCGAAGCGCGCGACCCGAAGGGGTTATATGCGCGGGCGCGGGCGGGCGAGATCAAGAATTTTACCGGGATCGATAGCCCGTTCGAGGCGCCGGAGCATCCAGAACTGGTGCTGCATGGGGCGGGACATGAGCCGGCTGTGCTGGCGGATGAACTGCATGGGTGGTTGAAGATCTAGGCGTGGGCCGGGGTGCCCTGTGCCGCCACGGTTGAGCGGCCCAATTTCTGTTCGAGCTGGCTCGACAGGTCGCCATTCTGGCAGGCTGAAGGGGGAGGCGCTCCATTGGAGCGCCTTTCTCGTTCAGGCGCGGCCGAATTCGTCTTCGATGCGGATGATGTCATCCTCGCCGAGATAGGAGCCGGTCTGCACTTCGATTAGTTCCAGCAGCATCTTGCCGGGATTGCCGAGCCGGTGCGTACATCCCAGTGGCAGATAGACCGATTGGTTTTCCGAAACCATGCTGACGACGCCATCGATGGTTACTTCCGCCGTGCCGCGCACCACGATCCAGTGTTCGGAGCGGTGGTGGTGCTTTTGCAGCGAGAGCTTCTTGCCGGGTTTGACGAAGAGCCGTTTCACCTGGAAGCGCTCGCCATTGAGTACCGAGGAATAGCCGCCCCAGGGGCGGTAGGCGGTGCGGTGGATTTCGGTCAGGCTGGCCGTCGCGGGTTGCCCGCGTAGCACCTTGACCATTGGACCGACTTTCTGGGCCTCTGAGAGGCGGCCGACATAGACGGCGTCTGCGCTGGCGATCACAGCGATATCGTCGAGGCCCTCAATGGCGATATGGGCGTGGTCGGTCACAACCAGCGAGCGCGTGACATTGTTTAGTGTCGCGGCACCATTGGCGACATTGCCGGCGCTGTCCTTGGGGCTGGCCTTCCACACGGCATCCCAGCTGCCCAGGTCCGACCAGCCAAAGCTGACAGGCACCACTGCCGAGCGGCTCGTGCGTTCGAAGATGGCATAGTCGACCGAGATGTTGGGTGCCTTGGCGAAGGTCGCCTCATCAAGACGAACGAAATCGAGGTCGGTGCGCGCACCGGCGACTGCATCGCGGGCGGCGGCAAAGGTTTCAGGCGCCAGCGCTTCGCATTCCTCCAGGAACGCCGCCGCGCCAATCATGAACATGCCCGAATTCCACAGATAGCCGCCGTCGTCCAGCATCTGCTGGGCGCGTGGCAGGTCAGGCTTTTCGACGAAGCGGTCAACGGCGTTGATATCATCGCTGATCAGGGCGCCAGCCTTGATGTAGCCATAACCGGTTTCGGGCGCTGTCGGCACGATGCCGAAGGTGACGAGACGGCCGGCGCGGGCGGCTTCGGCAGCGCGCTCGACTGCCTGCAAATAGCCCGCGTCCACCGCCACGTCATGGTCGGATGGCAGCACATGCAGGACGGCCTTGGCGCCGAATTTGTTGATCGCGTAGAAGGCGGCGGCGGCGATGGCGACGGCGGTATTGCGCACCACCGGTTCCAGCAGCATGCCGGCAAGTGGGTGCCCCAGTTCCTCGGCCTGCTCGGCGACGATGAAGCGGTATTCGGAATTGGTGATGACGATGGCGGGGGTATAGACCGCAGGGTCTTCAACCCGGCGCAGGGTCTGCTGATAGAGGCTGATCGGCCCGGTCAGGGTGAGGAACTGCTTGGGCCGCGCGGCGCGCGACATCGGCCAGAGCCGTGTCCCCTGTCCGCCGGCGAGAATGACGGGTACGATCAATCCACTCATTCCAACTCCGCCTATTGTGAGAAGCAGCGCCTGCAAGTCGCTGAACCTGCGTTGAAAAGTATTGGGTCGAAATCAGTCCAAAAGCAATCAACTGGCCGTTGCTTTGACAATGTTGGTTACCGGCGGGCAGCGGTGCTCGCGAATTCTGGCGCGGCGCGTGGGGCGCTGGGCAAGGCAGCGAAGTCATTCTGGTCGATTTCGTTGAGCGTCTTCATCATCAGGCCGTGGAAGATCGGTTCACCTTCATCGCGGAGGGCGACGATCTGCGGCATGCCGTTGACGCGGCAGACGAGTGCCCCAGCCAGTGCCGCATCGATCTCGGCCCGCATCAGCGGAAAGGCGCGGGCACCTGGCCCAACGATCAGGATATGGGCAGGGTCAAACACTGCCATCATGCGGCTGAGGCCAAAGCCGATGGCGCGCCCGGCTAGGTTGAACGCATGGGTCGCCGCACGGTCGCCAGCTTCGGCCCGGGCGATGAGTCCGTCATACTCAGCCGCCGGAACGGCCGGGGCGGGGGTAGCGGTTTCGGGGACGGAATAGGCGGTGCGCAATACGCCATAGTCCGAGGCATAGGCCTCGACGCAGCCACGCATGCCGCAGCGGCAGAGCGCGCCATTGGGAATGTGGTTCATATGGCCGAATTCGGTGGCGCCTTCGTCGCTGCGCCCCAGGATCTGCCCCCGGAAGGTCATGCCCATGGCCACGGTTGAGCCAACAAACACGGTAGCGACGCTGGCGTCATGCAGGTTCGGGTTGAGCCAGCGCGTGCCCTCGGCGAGGAGCCGGCCGCGCTTGTAGAGCGTCACGGGGAGATTGAAGATTTCGGTCAATTGGCTCACCAGCGGCGTTCCGGCAAGGTGCTGGATGGGCGACCATTTGAGACCGAGGCCGTCGCGGTCGAGGATGCCCTGCACCGAGATGGCAACACGAAGCAGCTTTCGCGCTTCTGTCGGGTTGCGGCTGACCAATTGTTCCAGCCGCTCGCGCAGGAACGCGACCGGTGGTGTCCCATGAAAGGTGGCGGGGGTCAGCGGCGTCTCGATACGATCGACCAGCACGCCACCATGATCCACCAGCGACAGGCGTGTGCGGTTGACGTCAATCTCAACCAGGGCGGCATAGCCGATGGCGCGATTGAAACCGACCAGAACGGCGGGGCGGCCCCGCGTCTTGGCGTCGCTTTTCTCTCCGGCCGCCAACTCGACAATGATGTCCTGGGCCAGCATGTCCTGAGTGATGGCTGTAATGCTGGCATGGCTCAGCCCCGTCTGCGCGGCAAGAGCCGTACGCGACAAGGACCCGTTGACGCGCAACGCCCCCATGACCAAACCCCGGTTTTGCCGCCGGACGCTGTCGCTATCGCTAACGTGACGCGCCAAGCGGTCATCTCCTTAATGGTCGTTGCAAGCTCTCACTGCCATTAGCGCAGCTGCGGATTTAATTCGAGTATCGAAATTGAAGTTGACAGCAGATCGTGCTGCATGCCAGTGATTTTTTCGAGCAGCGAAATAATGCTCAGGGCGCTGGTGGAGGGGGCCGCTGGGGCGAAGCCACCGGCAGAATGCGGGGCGGGGACACTGCCCAAAGGGAGGACATTGATGAACAAGTTTTTAGCGGTCTTGCTGTGCACGACCGTCATTTCCGGCACGGCCGGCGCCGCCATGGCGCAGGACGGGCTCGTCGTTGGCGTGTCCTGGAACAATTTCCAGGAGGAGCGCTGGAAGACCGACGAAGCGGCGATCAAGAACGTGCTCGACGCCGCCGGCGCCCGGTACATTTCTGCCGACGCCCAGTCGTCAGCCGCAAAGCAACTGACCGACATCGAAAGCCTGATCTCGCAGGGCGCTGACGCCATCATCGTGCTGGCCCAGGACAGTGAAGCTGTTGGTCCGGCCGTTGCCGCCGCCGTCGCCGAAGGAATCCCGGTGGTCGGCTATGACCGCCTGATCGAAAATCCGGACGCCTTTTACCTGACCTTCGACAACAAGGAAGTCGGTCGCCTGCAGGCCGCCGGCGTCTATGCCGTGCAGCCGACCGGCAATTACGTCTTCATCAAGGGCAATTCGGCCGATCCCAATGCCGATTTCCTGTTTGAAGGCCAGATGGAAGTGCTGAAGTCTGCCATCGACAAGGGCGACATCAAGAATGTCGGCGAAGCCTATACCGACAACTGGAATCCGGAAGTGGCACAGGCGAACATGGAACAGTTCCTGACCGCCAATAATAATGAAGTCGACGCTGTCGTCGCCTCCAATGACGGCACTGCCGGCGGCGCCATTGCGGCCCTGGCGGCGCAGGGTCTTGCTGGTTCGGTGCCGGTTTCGGGTCAGGACGGCGACCACGCCGCCCTCAACCGCATCGCTCTGGGCACCCAGACCGTGTCGGTCTGGAAGGACGCCCGCGAGCTGGGCAAGAAGGCGGCTGAAGTCGCCCTCGAGCTGGCTGGCGGCACCGCACTCGACGCAGTCACCGGCACGTCCAAGTTCTCCGGCGGCCCCAAGGGCGTTGAAATGAACGCGTTCTTCATCGCCCCCGTCGCCATAACCAAGGACAACCTCAACGTCGTCATCGACGCCGGCTGGGTTGCCAAGGATGTGGTGTGCCAGGGCGTCGCCGCCGGTAGCGTTGCTGCGTGTAACTAGGCTCGAGGCGTAATAGTCTCAAATTGGCGGTGCCGCGGCAAAGGCCGCGGCACCGCTGTAATGGGGAGAATTTCACTTGGCCGATCAGCATGCCACTCTGGCTGCCGCGCATCCCAGCCGGTTCGCACAAAATCCACTGCAACGGTTCCTGATCGCGACGGAACTCGATACGCGCCTGCTGGGCATGGTCGGAGCGCTGGCCATTATCTGGGTCGGCTTTCATATCCTGTCGGGCGGATTGTTCCTGACACCGCGCAATCTATGGAACCTGTCGGTGCAGACCGCCTCGGTGGCCGTGATGGTCACCGGGATGGTGCTGGTCATCGTCACCCGCAATATTGACCTGTCAGTCGGCTCGATCCTGGGGCTGGTGGGCATGGTCATGGGCGTGATGCAGACCGATATCCTGCCGGTCCAGATGGGCCTGGGCTTCGGACATCCGTTGATCTGGGCGTTGTCGCTGGGGGCAGGGCTTGCGGTGGGCGTCGGCATCGGCGCGCTGCAGGGCTCGATCATCGCCTATCTCAAAGTGCCGGCCTTCATCGTCACGCTGGGTGGCTATCTGGTTTGGCGCGGGGCGGCATGGTGGGTGACCATGGGCCGGACAGTAGCGCCGATGGACCCCACCTTCCAGCTGATGGGGGGCGGTCCCAGCGGTTCGATCGGGGCGTTCTGGAGCTGGGTCGTGGCGATCGTCGCCTGCGCGGCCATCGTACTCGGCCTCTATTTCGGTCGCCGCCAGCGCCTGCGTTTCAACTTTCCACTACGCCCGATCTGGGCAGAGGTCTCGCTGGCCGTCATCGGTTGCGGTCTTGCCATTGGGGCAGTCTGGGTGGCCAACGCCTATCCCTGGCCGCGCCGGATCGCCGAGGCCTTCGCCGAAGCAAACGGCATCGCCGTGCCGGACGGTGGGCTGTTCATCTCGCACGGCATCGCAATTCCGGTGTTGATCGCATTGGGCGTGGGGGTGGTAATGACCTTCATTTCGACCCGCACCCGCTTTGGCCGCTACGTCTTTGCCATGGGCGGCAATCCCGAGGCGGCGGAACTGGCCGGCATCAATACCCGCTGGGTCACGGTCAAGATCTTCATGCTGATGGGGGCGCTCTGCGCCATCGCGGCGGCGATTTCGTCGGCCCGCCTCAATGCGGCGACCAATGCGCTGGGCACGCTGGACGAACTCTATGTCATCGCGGCAGCAGTCATCGGCGGCACCTCGCTGGCCGGCGGCGTCGGCACCATTGCCGGGGCATTGCTGGGGGCGCTGGTCATGCAGTCGCTGCAGTCAGGCATGGTGCTGATGGGGCTCGATAGCCCGCTCCAGTCCATCGTCGTCGGTATCGTTCTCGTCTTCGCGGTATGGCTGGACACGCTTTACCGGCGCAACAAAAACTAGGAAGTCCGAAACATGCTGGACACCAGAACTCCGCTGGTCGAGATGAATGATATCTCGATCTCCTTTGGCGGCATTCGCGCGGTCGATCGGGCATCGATCGATCTCTATCCCGGTGAAGTCGTGGGCCTGCTCGGCCATAATGGCGCCGGCAAGTCGACCCTGATCAAGATCCTGTCGGGCGCCTACAAGCGCGACAGCGGCAGCATCAAGATCGATGGACGCGACGCCGCCATCAACAATCCGCGCGATGCCAAGGGCTATGGCATCGAAACCATCTATCAGCAGCTTGCCGTCGCCGACAATGTGGATGCTGCGGCCAACCTGTTCCTTGGGCGCGAGATCACCACCGCCATCGGTACGCTTGATGATGCGGCGATGGAGTCCAAGGCGCGCGAGGTCATGGGGCGGCTCAATCCCAATTTCCGCCGCTTCAAGGAGCCGGTCAAAGCCCTCTCGGGCGGCCAGCGCCAGTCGGTGGCGATTGCCCGGGCCATCCTGTTCAATGCCCGCATCCTGATCATGGATGAACCGACGGCAGCACTGGGGCCGCAGGAAACGGCACAGGTGGGCGACCTGATCAAGCAGCTCAAATCCGATGGCATCGGCATCTTCCTGATCAGCCACGATATCCACGACGTGTTCGATCTGGCGGACAGGCTGGTGGTCATGAAGAATGGGCAGGTGGTCGGTACCGCACGCACCAGCGACGTGACCAAGGACGAAGTTCTGGGAATGATCATTGCCGGCAAGGCTCCGGCGGGGGCTGTGGCCGGTCCAGGCGCCGTCGCAGACTGATTTCGAGTCTTGCTGTCGCTACGCCAACAGCTATCTTGGTCGGGGGCGGGGATAGCTGCGCGTGTTTGACAGATCGTTGCGCCACAGGTCGTTCTACTTTGCCGTCGCGGCCGGCCTGGTCGTGGGCCTGGCGAGCCTGTTGGTTGCCCCGGGGCAGGCGGTGCTATGGGGGTCGATTGCGTTCTTCGCGGTCTATATGGGCATGAGCCTGTGGTTCTTCCCGCGGGCGAGTTCGGCGTTCCTCGATAAACATGCCGACCTTGAAGATGCCCCCGCCTGGATCATCTTCCTGGCCACCATCGGGCTGATCGTGATGGCCGTCGTGTCGCTGTTCCAGCTTGTGGCCTCGCATGACCCGAACAGCCTGCAACTGATCGCAACCGGCGCTGCCGTGCCGCTGGGCTGGCTGACCGTGCATGCCATGGCGGCGCATCACTATGCCTATGTGTATTATGCCCAGCCTAGGGGCGATGCGCGTTCCAAGACCGGGCGAGACGATAGCGCCGGGCTTCAGTTTCCCAGCGGCGACAGGCCGGACGGGATCGCGTTCCTGTATTTTTCATATGTGATCGGAATGACTGCGCAGGTGGCCGACGTAAATGTCACGTCACGCGAAATGCAGCACCTGGTGCTGATGCACGGAATTTTCTCGTTCTTTTTCAATACCGTGATCGTCGCCGCGACCGTCAATGTCGTGGTGTCGCTATAGCTTTGGCCACGTTGCCCAGCGGCAGAGGGTGTGCGAGGGTCCGGCAAATTCGTGAATCGGAGACCCCAAAATGAAAACCCGCGCCGCCGTTGCCTTTCAGGCTGGAAAGCCGCTCGAAATCGTAGAAGTTGATCTCGAAGGCCCCCGCGCCGGCGAAGTTCTGGTGGAGATCAAGGCGACAGGCCTTTGCCATACCGATGACTTCACCCTGTCGGGCGCGGATCCGGAGGGCTTGTTCCCGGCCATTCTCGGCCACGAGGGCGCTGGCGTCGTCGTCGATGTCGGCCCGGGCGTCACCAGCGTCAAGAAGGGTGACCACGTCATCCCGCTCTACACGCCCGAATGCCGCGAGTGCTATTCCTGCCGTTCGGGGAAGACCAATCTCTGCACCGCGATCCGGTCCACCCAGGGGCAGGGGCTGATGCCCGACGGCACATCGCGCTTCTCGTTCGAGGGCAAGCCGATCCATCACTATATGGGCTGCTCGACCTTCTCCAATTACACAGTGCTGCCCGAGATTGCCGTGGCCAAGATCGACGCCTCGGCTGCTTTCGACAAGGTCTGCTATGTTGGCTGCGGCGTGACCACAGGCATTGGCGCGGTCATCAACACCGCCAAGGTCGAAATCGGGGCGACGGCCGTGGTCTTCGGTCTCGGGGGCATTGGCCTCAATGTCATCCAGGGCCTGCGTCTGGCTGGCGCCGACATGATCATCGGCGTCGACATCAACAATGACAAGAAGGCCTGGGGCGAGCGCTTCGGCATGACCCACTTCGTCAACCCGAAGGAAATCGAGGGTGACGTCGTTCCCTATATCGTCAACCTGACCAAGCGCCGCGGCGACTTGATCGGTGGCGCGGACTACACGTTTGACTGCACCGGTAACACAACGGTTATGCGTCAGGCGCTCGAGTGCAGCCATCGCGGCTGGGGCAAGTCGGTGGTTATCGGGGTCGCTGGCGCCGGGCAGGAAATCTCCACCCGTCCGTTCCAGCTGGTCACCGGCCGCACCTGGATGGGCACCGCGTTCGGCGGCGCCAAGGGCCGTACCGACGTGCCAAAGATCGTTGACTGGTATCTCGATGGCAAGATCGAGATCGATCCGATGATCACCCATACGCTGCGCCTTGAAGACATCAACAAGGGCTTCGAGATGATGCATTCGGGCGAGAGCATCCGCAGCGTCGTCGTCTACTAAGAGGCCTCTCCTCCGCCGCAGGCGTACGGCCTGTTCGACAACTCATGATGGCTGGCGCAAATGTGGCGCCAGCCATTCGCCTTTGTCCGCGGGACACTTTCGAGCATGCCGGTGTCTTGCAACCCGGCGCCTGCGCTTCTAGCCTATCGGTCATGAACGGCGTCCGGACGCGCCTGTAGCGCCACAGGCGGTCGATACGTGTCGGACATGCCCGCTCCGCGCGTAAGGCGTGCCGCCGCGCGCCCTCGCGCTTCCCCGATGAAACATCGATTTCCCGTCGCACTTACGCTGAAAGGCACAAGTATGAGTCACGACAGACTTTTTATCGTCACCGGCGGTCCAGGTTCAGGCAAGACCACCTTGCTGGCTGCAGCGGCCGCCAGCGGCCTCAGCGTGGGTCAGGAAGCGGGCAGGGCGATCATCCAGTCGCAATTGGCCATTGGCGGCCCGGCGCTGCCCTGGGCCGATCAGGCGCTCTATAGCGAGCTGATGCTCGACCGCGATATCCAGACCCATGCTGCGGCCTCTGCCAGCGGCGCTGTCACCCTCTGCGATCGTGGCGTCCCCGACATCATCGGCTATCGCCGCCTCTGTAGCCTGCCCACGGCCGCCCATGTTGCCAAGGCGGCCGAGCTCTATCGCTACAATGCCGCAGTGTTCTTCGCGCCGCCCTGGCGAGAGATCTATGTCAACGACGCCGAGCGCAAGCAGGATTGGGACGAGGCCGTTCGCACCTTCGAGACCCTGCGTGACGTCTATGCCGAACTGGGCTATCGCATTGTCGAACTGCCCAAGGCGCCACTGGCCGAGCGGCTGGGTTTTGTCATGGATGTCATCGCCAATGCCTGATCCGATCCTGTACGTCGATGCCGATGCCTGTCCGGTGAAGGACGAGGCAATGCGCGTGGCCGAGCGGCACGGACTGGTCGTCACCCTGGTCAGCAATGGCGGCGTGCGGCCCTCGCGCGATCCGATGATCAAGGTCGTCGTGGTATCGCAGGGCGCCGATGCTGCCGATGATTGGATTGTCGAGCAGGCGCAGGCCAATGATATCGTGCTCACAGCCGATATCCCGCTCGCCAGCCGGGCGCTGGCCAAGGGCTGTCATGTCCTCGGATTTACCGGCAAGCCCTTCACCGACAACTCCATCGGCATGGCATTGGCGATGCGCGAGCTTAACCAGCACCTGCGCGAAACCGGAGAAAGCAAAGGCTACAACGCCAGTTTCCGGCCCGCCGATCGCTCGGCCTTTCTCAGTGCGCTGGACACGCTGGTGCGCAAGTCAAAGACGGCTGCTGGATCGTCAAAATAGTCGGCGCCGAAGGGATTATTAACCATAATCGTAAAAACTGGACCCTGTTGTGATCATGCAGAGTTCAGGTCGTGTTGGTTTCGCGTTTTGTTATGTCGCTTGTGGTAACGGGCGCGCTGCTCGGCGGGTGTGCCAAGCCACCCAGTACGCAACTGGAAGTCTCCAGCTTCAGTGCAAGGCCGGTTGATCGCGCCGTCGTCACCGACACGATCCTGCCCGGCTCGGTGCCGATTTCAAAGGCCCAGCCCATGCCCATGCGGGTGTTTTCCTCGACCCATCTGGCCGGCCGCACCATGGCGGTTGCCTCGACCACCGACATCGCGCTGCGCCCTGGCGAAGTCATCCTGACATTTGATGACGGTCCGCGCCCCGGCCGCACCAATGCCATTCTCGATACTCTCGACGAGTATGGGGTCAAGGCGACCTTCCTCATGCTGGGCAGGGCTGCGGAGGCCTATCCCAAGATGGCCCAGCAGGTCGCGCTGCGCGGCCACACCGTTGGCAGCCACACTTATGATCATACCGACCTGACGACGCTGACGCGCCAGGAAGCGCTGGATGATTTTGCTCGCGGTGAGCGCGCCGTGGCTGCCGCGTTGGCCGGCACTGGCGCGGCCCCGGCGCCGTTCTTCCGCTTCCCCTATCTGGCGCAGAGCGGGTTCCTGCGCACCAGCATGATGCAGGGAAATGTGGTGGTTCTGGATGTCGATATCGACAGCAAGGATTATTACAAGGATACGCCGGAGACGGTCGCCGCACGCACCCTGGCACGGCTCGATGCGCGCGGCAGCGGCATCATCCTGTTTCATGATATCCACGCTCGCACAGTCGCCATGCTGCCCGGCTTCCTCGCCGAACTGCAGGCCCGCGGCTATTCGGTTGTGCGTCTGGCGCCCAAGGATACCGGCATCTTCGGTCGTGACGTCATCACCGCCGATGGCCCCACGGTGCGGACCACGCTGTAGGCGACCGTCCCGTAGGTGGCAGGTCCCGGAGCGGTCCGGTGCCTCAGCGTACCCACGGCGTCATTCCCGCACAGGCGGGAATGACGCCGTGATTGCAAGGATTTGGCCGGCGCTGTCTGCCCAAACGCCTCAGTCCTCTTCGGCGTCTTCCACGTCGGTCAGGTAGACCGAGACTTCGACATCGATGTCGTGGCTGGCGATAGCCAGGGCCATGTGGGCGGGCAGGCGGGCTGACATGGCTTCGCCTTCCTCGGGGAAGTCGAAGGCGATATCGAGAACCGCCTTGCCGATCTTGCGGGCTTCCAGCAGGGCCGCGACGCGGGCGCCGGAGGCCTCGGCAAAGGCCAGGATGGCACGCACAGGGTTATCCTCGTCGAGATCGACCTGGGCGTAGTGGCTGTTGGCGGCGTCCTCGGGCTCGAATCGGCTGGTCAGAGCCTTCAGCTCGGTTTCCAGTTCGGCCTGGCTCAGCGTGACGCCGCTGAGGCGCAGGGCGATGGCAAAGGGTTCAAAGCTCGACATCAGGACCGTCCGGCAGTGGCCGCAAACAGCGCAATCGCGGCGGCATTAGAGACATTGAGCGACTTGATCGGGCCGGGCATATCTAATTTTACCATCTCGTCGCAGAGCTCGCGTGTGCGCTGGCGCAGCCCCTTGCCCTCGGCGCCCATGACGATGGCGAGCGGAATATCGCCGTCGCGGGGCTTGAGCTGCTGTTCACTTTCCGAATCAAAGCCCAGCACTAACATGCCGCGTTTCTTGAGAGTTTCGAGTGCGTCACCCAAATTGCGCACCTCGATCATCGGCACCAGGTCCAGAGCGCCCGAGGCGGACTTGGCCATGACACCGGTTTCGCGCGGCGAGTGGCGCGCAGTGGTGATAACTGCATCGGCCCCAAAGGCGCAGGCGGTGCGCAGAATCGCGCCGACATTGTGCGGATCGGTGATCTGATCGAGCACCACAACCAGCTTGAGCGGGTTGATGTCGTTGAGCCCGAAACGGCTGACCGGGTCGACTTCGAGCGCCGCGCCCTGGTGGACGGCGTCTTCGCCCAAGAGGCGATCGAGTTCCTTGGGCGTGGTTTCCTTAACCAGAACCTTGCCGATCTCCCCGGTTTCCTTGAGGCGATTCAGGGCGTTGGGCGTCGCCAGCAGCACCTTCTTGATGCGGTTGGGATTGTCCAGCGCGGCGCGAACCGTGTGCAGGCCATAGAGATAGACCGGGCCATCATCGGGATTGTAGCGCGGCTTGGGGGGAAATTTGTTGATGCTCATAGCGGCAGGCGTAGCGCCTTTAGGCAGGGCCAGCAAGCGTTGTGCGGGGTGTCAATTCAGTCAGCATGCTGGTTTTCTTGCTGGCAAGCTGGAACAGGTGTTGACACTCCTGTCACAGATCACCATAAACCGCCCGACGACGCGCTTCGGTGCTTCGTTGTCCCGCTCGAGAGACGTTGTCAGTGGAGGGGTGGGAGAGTGGTTAAATCCATCAGACTGTAAATCTGACCGCTTAGCGTACACTGGTTCGAATCCAGTCCCCTCCACCAACGTCCTCGAAGCCGGCCCCCGAAGTCCCTGAACTTCCGGGCCTTCCTGCTCAATACAGACAAGGCGGCAGTCGCCAGTCGTCCCCGTCCGAGAGGGTTCCTGGGCTTGCCGCTGCGGTGCGCATCAAAGCCCGGCGTTTCGCCCCATGCCGTCCTCTGCGATTCTTGTCGGCAATTGCTGCGCGGACGATTCTGGATCGGGGCAGTCACACCTATCCCCGGCGGGCTCCACACGACCGATGCTTCAAGCAGCTTGCTAGCGGCAGCAGGGGTGATTCTCAGGTGTCGCCATTGCGGGCAGGGCAATTATTGTCCCCCCATCCCGGGCGCGCCCGGCCGACACCCGGCAGATGGCTTCGACTACCAGTGCCGTGAGGAGGAGCAGATCTCGAACATGGTCCCGGCATTGGCCTGGTTGACCAGTTCCCAGCAGCCGCTGCGATCCTGACCCGGCGAATTGGGGGCCCGTGACAGTCCCGCCAGTGCCGGCACGATCAATGCCGCCGCAAAGGCCAGTGTGATAATCGCGCCGCGTGTAACCGAACCCATTTTTCCATCGCCCCCGTCTGTTGACTGGACCATGCAGGGTTCGACTTGAACTGCAGCTGATCTGGCCGTTCAGAATCCGTTCATCGACGAGACTGGCCGGGGGATGGCAGGGCGCCGACCGGAAACCCGGCGGGCGCGTTGGCTTCAGCGCGAGACCGTCATGCGGCGCAGGACATTGGTGCGGAAGTAGAAATGCTGCGCCAGCGCCCCGGCCACGTGCAAGCCGATCAGCGGCAGGAAGGCCAGCTGGATATAGACATGGGCGAGTGCGGCTGCCTCGACATGGCCGAACCAACCCAGCAGGCCTGTCAGCGGCAGGATGAACAGCAGCGCGTAGAAGATGAAGTGAATTGCGGTGGCCATAAGGGTCAGCGCCTTGCTCTGCCTAGGCGGGTGAGGCGGCGCCCCGCGCCGCAGCCGTATGAACAAACGCCATGTGGCCAGGATCAGAATGGCGATGCCGGCCAGGATATGGGGCAGGGGATTGATGCCTTCGGCCACCCCGCCCATGCGCGCAATCCAGGCCTGTTCCATGCCCGTATGCACAAAGAGCTGGAACAGCACCAGCGCGGCGATAATCCAGTGCAAGGATTTCTGGAGCGATGAGTAATTCTGTGGAGTGGCAGCGGCAGTGGTCATGGAGCTTGCTCTGAAGGGCATGGCGTGTCGGTGCCAAACAAGATGGTGCTGTCCATTCCGGGATGCAAGCCGGCTTCGTGCCGTTGGTGCGGGCATATTCGCCCACTCGGGCCGTCTGCCCATTGCCATCCAATTCTATCTTGGGTAGATAGCCAGCACTCGGATCGCCTGAACGGGCGGGTATAGCTCAGTGGTAGAGCAGCAGCCTTCCAAGCTGAATATGCGGGTTCGATTCCCGCTACCCGCTCCAGATCCTTTCCCACCCAATCGTGCTGTAGAGCGACTGAACCTGTTGGGTCGGTTCAACGCGTTCGATTGCACCTGTTTTGACAGTGCTTCGGCGATTGTCAGGTCGCTGGCCAAATCGTCGCGACCATCGACACGCGTCGGTCATGGTGTCGGTGGCAGCTAAGGGGTGGGGCGCGGACGGGCAGCTTATGGTGAATTGTCTCCGACAGCAGTCTGATTGGAATGCCAACCACCGCAGGCAGAACAGTCACTCTGCCTCGTCCATATTCTTAGGCTTGGTTGAGGTTCAGGTGATCAAGTACCGGACGCCGGCCTCTCATGGCGAACACTCTGACTAGGCGCACTTTGGAATGATGTTGGCGACGGACATCTCCGACTTCCTACGTAGCTCGAAATCGTCCAAAAGGTGCGAAGGACTCAACGTCTGGGGGCAAACATGCAAAGGGAGTTGGGTGCCGTTCGGCACGCAGAGCACGATCGCTTGGATCGGCAGCGCTTTGCTGCTGGCCTCGCACATTTTATAGCCAACTTGCGGGCAGGCGACGAAGGGTATGTTATCGGCCTAGAGGGGCCTTGGGGGTCCGGTAAGAGCAGCATAATTCACATGGTTCGTGAAGAGTTGCTGCACTTGGAGATGGTCAAGCGGTCAGCACTCCCCGTTTTCCATGGAGACACCGGGTCTGAGCTTGAGATGCATCGCCTACGATCCCTCGCACCCAAACATTTTGCCACCGCCTACGATCCCCTAACCGTTGATTTGCAGTATTTCACGCAGGATGTGGTAAATAGGAGGCACGCACAGCAGGCAGCCGAAGATCAGAAATTTGGGGTGGATCTCTACCGCTATTTCCGAATGTGCCGGACCATCCCAGACAATGGTCGCGTTATTTTCACCACGTTTGAGCCGTGGCTCATACCCGAAAGCTCTGAACTCGCCTCGGTATTCATTCGGGAACTGGCTCGATCCATAGGCGCCCGGTTGGGCCCCGAGGTGGAGGCTAGTTTTGCACAGTATTCGCAGGCGGTTTCGGAGCTAGCACCAATTGCAGGCGCCGCTGTCGACAGTCTGTATCCCGGCGCAGGAGCTGCGTTCAACGTACTCACTCAATGGTTTCAATCCGGCCATGCCTTACCGGCAACCTTAGAAGAGCGTAGGGCTGACTTAGAAAGAGCGCTGCAGCGGCTGCGTGGCCGCAAAGTGGTTATTGCGATTGATGACCTGGATCGCCTAACACCACGAGAAGCGTCCGAGATGGTTGGCTTGGTGAAAGGCTTAGGTCGCCTTCCCAATATCATTTATCTTCTAAGCTATGATGTCGAAAATTTAGAGAAACTTATACGACTTGGCACTCGACTCGATGGAAGAGCTTACTTAGAGAAAATTGTTCAGTATAAACGTAGTACGCCTCCTGCAAGCAAACAGGCACTTACGTCTCTGTTCAACGAATGCTTGAACGGCATTGCCCCGGACATAGTCAGCCCAGCAAGTGACCGATTGGGGGAGGTTTGGCGCGCAATTGTGCTGCCTGCACTGAAGACCCCAAGAGATGCCATACGATTGGGGAACATGTTTAGAGCGGGTTGGGATGCGGTGGGTGTGCATCTAGATGCATCCGATTTTCTGCTGCTCCAACTGACACATCTTGCAGACCCCGTACTGCACACATTCATTCGGGAGAACTTACGAGCGCTATGCGGCCTTGATCTTTCTCTGTTGGGAAATGAGCTAAAACATCTGGTCGAAAGCCAGCAGTTCGATACCAAGGAAGCCGCATCGATATTAGAATGGCTCTTTCCAGCGGTCGCACGTGTAATGAGTAGGCACAATCCTGGATCGAGCCAAAACGCGCGAATTGATCGCCGACTTCAAGTGTTTGATAATAGGCAAGCTTACCTAGAACTGATTGTTCCAGACGACGCCATCAGTTCGCTGGAAGTTCAGGAATTGCTGACATCGCCGGACCCAGCGAGAAAGCTCACAGAGATGCTGGCTAGAGCGGACAGCTCGGATCGGCCTGACGAAATTCGGGCTCAATTTCTCGATGATCTCCGGCAGCACTACGGCGATGGCACACCGATCCCGATCCCGATCCCGATGGCATTGGCCCTGGTCAAGGCAGCGCCGTCGCTTTTAGGAACGGATGACCCGCGTGCCGCAAATTTGCTGGACGACACAAATTCTACCCGTATTCAAAGCATTATTATCCGCGGTTTGCTGGCAACCCCCCCGGATGAGCGAGCATCCTTGTTGCTTACTCTTATCCGCGAGGCCGACGACCTCTCAATAGTTGCCTCTATCTGCCGAACGGCCCTAGGCCCATCTGCCAGGCCAATCAAGAGCACCGTGGATTTGGAGATGGCAGGGAGAGAAGATGAGGTTATCCGGGCGCTATTAAATAAGTTCAGAGCTAATAAAACGGTCTCATGGGTTTTCGATCAGACTATTCCTAGTGCCATACTATGGTTTTGGCGCGATCATGCAGGGGACGCCGAAGTGGTCGCGTTCCTTAAGAAGGCTGTTCGGAGTCGCCGCTACTTTCCCGAGCTTGTAAACTTTCTTGTTAGCGGCGTCAGAAGCACCGGGCGTCCCTCCTATTGGGAGTATGTTCCAGACTGGGCAAAGGAATTCGTCGACCTTGAGGTGCTGGACGCCAAGGCGAAGCGGCACCTCAGTTCGGACGATCCTGCAACAGTTGAGGCGGCTCGGCGATACATCAAAGCCAGAGAGACTCCGGAACACGGGCCGGCTGATCGACGGTCTTAATATTGAAATGCGCCCAGTTCCAGTGTTGGGAAGTGGGTACTTCGCGTCGGAAACACCCTGGCAACTTTGCCTACAAAAGGAAGGCCAGCATGACGCAGACGGCAGCTTTTGAAAAACGAATGCGCTTCGTGGATGACCGTAACGGGGTTGAATTCCGACAGACAGCAATGCGCCCCACGGAGGCGTTTTGTCGTGTAGGCCAACCGCTCGGTCTATTCCAACTCGAACCGGTACTCGCTCCATAGCGAGATTAGCCCACAACTAGTGCGTCCGCTTTTGAGCCGCGACGGCGGCGATGCCAATAACCGAAATGGGGTCGGCTGCAGGCCGTTGCCTTCGGGGTGACTTTCAGACTGGTCGCTTTTGGACAAGTCTATTGGAAAGCAGACGCTCATCCGTGGTCTAAAGTCGCGCTTGTTTGTCTATCTACTGCATATGCCCCAGCACCGGAAAACGGAAAAGCTGCCGGGTTTCCCCATGCTGTACCGGATGCAGCAGCCAGCTATTTCCCGCGAGTGACATATTCCCGCGAGTTACATAGGCAAGGGCGAAGCCAAAGAAGAAGTGCAGCACTATAGCGAAAACATCGATACGGCGGAGTTGGAAGCTACCTCCGCGGCTATCGCATTTTGACTCGCCGACAATGGCATCACTCTCCATGGATTATATAGACGCGAATAAGGAATTCAATTGTCGCGACAGTTAGCCGACCGCTCCACCTTGACGGGGGCCACCAATATTCTACTCTGACTTCAGAGGAAGCGGTCCACGCAGCAATATGCAACAAGATCAACAGGAACCGCGTTCCACGGGGAGGTTATCAGCGATGCTTAGACGCGTGATTTTCGTCACGGCTGCAAGCTTTGCGCTTGCAGGTTCAGGATTTGCCCAGAGCCAGATGCCCTTTGCGCTGGATTGGCAGTTCGAAGGACCGGCCGCTCCCTATTTCATGGCGCTCGAGAACGGCCATTTCGAAGCCGAGGGGCTTTCGGTCGAGATCACGGCGGGCCAGGGTTCACTGGATGCGATTCCCAAGGTCGCGACCGGAGCCTTTCCGGTGGGATTTGCTGACATGGCGAGCCTGATCAAGTTCCTTGACCAGAATCCCGACGCGCCAGTCACCGGGGTGATGATGTTCTACGATAAGCCGGCCTTCGCCATTGTCGGGCGCAAGAGCCTAGGCATCGAGGAGCCGAAGGATCTGGAAGGCCGCGTGCTCGGCGCACCGCCACCCGACGGCGCCTGGGCACAGTTCCAGGTCTTCGCCACGGCCAACGGCATCGACGTCTCAAAGGTGACGGTGGAGCCGGTCGGCTTTCCCACCCGTGAGCCGATGCTGGCGGAGGGACAGGTGGCGGCTGTAACCGGCTTCTCCTTCACCTCTTTCCTCAACAGCATTCGCCTCGGCGTTCCGGAAGAGGATATGACGGTCCTGCTGATGGCCGATTACGGCCTCGAGCTTTATGGCAATGTCATCATCGCCAATACCGAGTTCGCAAAGGAGAACCCGGAACAACTGACCGGCTTCCTGCGCGCTGTTGCCAAGGGGCTGCAAGATACGGTGAACGACCCCGGAGCCGGCGTCGACGCCATGGTGTCGCGCAACCCGGCGATGGATAAAGATCTTGAGGTACGGCGGCTCGAACTTGCGCTGCGCGACAACATCATGACCGACTGGGTGCGCGAGAACGGCGTTGGCGGGATCGATGAGGCACGGTTCGCCCGCTCGCTTGAGCAGATTGCCGTCACCTATGAGTTTATCAACGGACCAGAGGCGAGCCTCTATTTCGATGGCTCTTATCTGCCCGACGACGGCAGCCTCATGGTCGAGTGACCTCCAGCGATGAAACTCGAACGCCGCGCCAAGAGCGCGGCGCCTCCCCGCACCACCCATGATTGCCCTACAAGGTACTGAAAGTACGCGTGACCAAACTCATCGAGATCAAGGGCGTAAGCCATAGTTACAAGACTGCGGCCGGTCCCCTGCCGGTCCTGAAAGACCTGAGCCTGTCCATCGCCGAAGGCGATTTCTGTGCCGTTGTCGGTCCCTCCGGTTGCGGTAAATCCACCCTCACCCGGCTGATCGCCGGGCTCATGTTTCCCGACAGTGGTGAAGTTCTGCTGCATGGCGAACAGGTCAAATCCCCGCGCAAAAGCGTGGGCATGGCATTTCAGAACCCGGTTCTGCTGGAATGGCGTACGATCCTGCAGAATGTGATCCTACCGTTGGAGATCGTTGCGCCCAGGATGCCCAAGGAACAGAAGGAGGAGCGCGCCCGCGCGCTACTGGCCATGGTGGGCCTGCAGGGTTTTGAGGGTAAACGTCCGTCCGAATTGTCCGGCGGCATGCGCCAGCGCGCTTCGCTTTGCCGTTCCCTGGTCCACAAGCCTGACATCCTGATCCTGGACGAACCGTTCGGCGCGCTCGACGCCTTCACGCGCGAGGATCTTTGGCAACTCATGCACCAGCTTCGTATCGACGAGCCCTTCACCGCCTTGCTCATCACTCACGACCTGCGCGAGTCGGTCTATCTGGCCGATCAGGTTGTCGTGCTTTCGGGTCGACCGGCCACTACGCAATTCGTGCTCGATATCGACGTGCCGGGGCCGCGTCCCATCGACATGCTCTATTCGATGCAAGCGGTAGAGTGGCTGGCCCAACTGCGCAACCAGATTGAGATAGCGCAGGGTCGCGGCGGCGAAAAGGACATGACGGCATGACGCGCCACGATTTGCAGAAGATACTCAGCCCCATCATCGCCATCATCATCGTGCTGGCGCTCTGGGAGTTCTGGGTCTGGTACATGGGCTGGCCGACCTACAAGATGGCCGCCCCGTCGGACCTGTGGCCCGCATTCTGGCAGTATCGCGAGCTGTTTGCGATCAATGCGTGGCAGACTCTGTGGCGCACTGTGGTCGGGCTGGGGCTTGCGGTGGTTGTGGGCACAATCCTTGGCATGATCATGGGGCTCAGCCGTGTGCTGAATGACGCACTTTACCCCCTGCTGGTGGGGTTCAACGCGATCCCCAAGGCAACGGTCGTGCCGGTCGTCGCACTCATATTCATCGGGCAGCACGACTTCAACACCATCCTCGTCGCCTTCATGATCTCCTTCTTCCCCATCTCGGTTTCGATTGCCATCGGTCTTTCGACGCTGGAGCCGGAATATCGCGACATCCTGCGCTCGCTCGGCGCGTCCCGGCTCACCGTCTTCTGGAAGATTGCCTTGCCGAAAACGCTGCCGGAATTCTTCGGTGCCCTGAAGGTGGCGGTGACGCTCGCCTTCATCGGCACCAATCTGGTCGAGATCGTTGCGCCGCATGGCCGCGGCCTTGGCAGCCTGTTCGACTCCGGTCGAATTGCCTCAAACTATCCGCTGATGTTTGCGGTGCTAATCGCGCTCGCGGTGCTCGGTATTCTCCTCTACTATATTGTGGTGGCGCTGGAGCGCATATTTGCCGGCTGGGCAGAGCGTCGCCCGACATGAGATATCGAGAAAGTCGGGACCGTGGATAGCTGCTGACACGCAGCCAACAGCTACCAAGGGAAACCTGGGTAGTAGCGCTGACATGCGCCAAGCCCGGGACGGCGCGCTGGAACAGGTTTCATAAATTAATGGCGAATGGCAAAAATGGGGTCGTCTTTGGACGGGCTGCTATGGCTCGACGTTTTGCGCGCTCCTTGCGGCCGCGACGGGGTGGAGAGGGGACAGGCGGCTTCTGGCGCAAAGGGCCTCGAAGCTGGCGGTTGACCGGCCTGTCGCCGTGCTCGCCTTTAAACATACGGCACTTGAACAGGCAGTTCTTCGGATGTCAGGACGTCTGGTTTCTGTCGTGCGTGCCCGCTTTTCTGCGCAATTGTGCGGCCTGACTGTTGTGATCGGTGGGAGCGAAATCCGCCGCCAGTTCTCTTGACTTGATAGCTTGTTGAATCTGCCTCTCGGACGAGCGAGTCCAGCGATGCTGTGCTTTCGTCGGCAATGCTGAAGCCAAGACTGAGCCCTATCTGGACTGGTTGGCCGGTGCCGACTTCGTAGGGCTCCGTCAGTTCTCGATGGATATTACTGGCCAGAAGGCCTGGGCCAGACTCACTATCCAGTCCTGTCTGCAAGACCACGAACTCGTCGCCGCCGACGCGGGCGACCACGCCGTTCTGACCAACAACCTGACGCAGCCTCTCGGAGAGGGCCTGCAGGAGCCGATCCCCTGTCGCGTGGCCGAATTGATCATTGACCGACTTGAAGCCATCCAAGTCAAAAGCATGGACCGCGACAGAGCCTCCCCGATTACGCGGTAGAGCGTTGAACGCCTCCTGCAAGCCAAGACGATTATGGAGTGAGGTTAGTGGATCGAGCCGCGCCAGATTGGCCAGTTTCAGACGCATCGCGATGAGGCGGCTGGCATTCCGGTGAAGATGCGAAATCGTCTCCAAAGCGTTCAAGAAAAACAGCACGAAGACCGCAGCGATCATTAAGCGCGCGTCCTGCATGAACAGCAGCGCAGAGGTAATAGCCGGTGCCGCAGCGAACATCACCGCGCCGATCGCGATTACTGGGCGCACTGATATGCGGGTCGCGACGCCTGCGCAGTATCCAAAGAGCAGAGCGGTTCCAACCACATGCAGATGCGGCTCGGGCAGAGAAAACATGAGAGCGCTCAGGGCGCCGATAGGAGCCGCCATGCACCATGTCGCGATAGCGTGACCCACTTCGAACCGTTCGATGGCTCCAAGCGTGGGCGAACGAACGACCATGGTCCGGCGATGAAAGAGGATCAAAAAGACTTTGAGAACCGATGCCAGGCCCCCGAGGATTGTGAGGCCGAGGGCAAGTGCGGCGCCGGTCTGGCTGTAGGTGTAAAGGCCGATGCCGAAAAAGATCACCCCAATGGAAGCCGTAGGCAGCACATTTTCGGAAAGAGCCTCAACGAGGGCCTTGTAAAGATCGCTAGATTCAGTTTGACGCTGCATCAGTCGTACAGTGGTTGTTGCACCGATTTGCTCGATACCACGGCAGTTCTTTAAGGGACCTTTAGCCGCGACTGAAGGATGGCCCACAATTCAGGTATAGTTAAAGCAGAGGGTGTCGGGGACATGACAGGCGTGCTCTCGGGTCATAGTCCGACCTGGCGGCACAGGATCAGTGCCCGTCCAATACTGAGCGCTGGTATTTGACTCTTCTATTGCATCGGGCTGAATGGCCGCTATCAGAGATAGCCAAACTCGACCGCCAGTGGCAGTTTTGGGGTCGTATTCGGATCGGCTGAATAGGGGTGGAAAGGCAACCGGCGGCTTTTCGGCTCGGTTCATCGCAAAGCAGACTTGGTAGTTTTGCTCAGTCCACTACGCTTTGAACGTATTGGTCTAGGTGTTGCGTCCAAAGAGCGGGCTTGAACATCAATGCGTGACCCATGGGCGCCGCGACGAAGTTTCCCTCTCCACCTGCGGACCTGAATTGATCGGAGTTCCCCCTGCAGTGCGACATCCGATAATATTGGTCCTAACTGCCATGCAGCCAAAGGGTTTTCACCCCCGCTGGCGCGCCCCGCTCGAAAAGCTGCGGATTGACGATTTCATGGTTTGGACACCCCCTCCCGAGCCAGCCGCCGTTGAAGTTGATGGAGCCACGAAACGTATTGGGCCTCATCCCGGCATACGCGATAGCCAAAATACCTCCGCGTGAAACGCCCCCAATGAGAAGCCTTTCCTTGTCCACATCGGTTCGGCCGTGCAGATGGTCGACGACGGCATCGACGTCCTCAACTGCTCGTTCGAAGCCTGCAATCGCGATTTCAACGTCACAGGAATAGCCGGAGCCGTCTGAGTTAAGCCCCACCCCATATATACCGCCGGATCTCCCTCTACCCCTTCGTTGCGGGAACAGTGCCATCCAGCCGCGTTCGACAAAGTAGTTTGCCATGACCGCAGGAGCCACCGTTCTGGTGTAGAGCGATTTGTTCCGGCCATTCCCAGTGGAGCCATGGTGGAAGACGATGGTTGGATGCGGACCTTCTCCGCTGGGCTTCGCGGTGACTATCTCCAGAGCAACGCCAGGCTCACTTGAAGGTATGAAGGACTTTTGGAGTTTCATTGAGCCGGCCTCGATGTCTGCTTACGTCGCAGATATCACCTCGACTAATCGGCCGAAACGGGGTCGAATTCGGATCGGCTGAATAGGGGTGGAAAGCCGACAGGCAGCTTTTGGCAAGCGGCGCACCGAACCCGACATTCACAGCAGCAATTTTCTCTCCCTCCCTGTTCGACTGCGATGTAAGGCCATCATCGCCGCATCCAAGGACACAACTTTCGGGAGGCGTCGAAATTCAGGCTAGCCACTCGTCGTAGGACTGTGACGCAGAGCAAAAGGACACAGACCATGAAACTGAAAACTACAACCAATCTCACCCTTGATGGAGTTATGCAGGGGCTGGGCGGGGCCGAAGAAGACCGGAGCGGTGGCTTCGAACGCGGAGGGTGGGCCATTCCGATCATTGACCCTGTTGGCATGCAGTATCTCGATGAGGCATATGGTGGGGCGGGGGCGTTCCTGTTCGGGCGGCGGACTTACGATATTTTTGCGCGCTCGTGGGGCAAGTTCGAAGATACCAGCACAAGCGCCATTGCCGCTGCATTGAACAGTCGGCCCAAATATGTTGTGTCCAGCACGCTGACCGATCCGCAATGGGCGGGCACCTCAGTGCTGTCAGGTGACGTCGCTAATGCCATCCGCAATTTGAAGGTTCAGAATGAGGGCACTTTGCTTGTTCCAGGCAGCGGCAAACTTGTTCGATGGCTGTTAGCGCATGATTTGGTCGATCAGCTAGATGTGGTGATCTATCCGGTCGTTATTGGACAAGGCACACGGCTTTTCCCCGAAACTGGCCCAGACATTGCTCTTGAGCTGCTTTCCTCGCACACTAGCCCGGGGGGTCTGACGATGCAGAGCTACCAGCCCAAGGGGCGGCCGCATTACCAAACAGACACGCTCGACACTGATAAGATGTCTGAAGTCGGACGTGGCCGATCGCAAGCCTGAAGCCTTGGAGCGAAACGAGGACCCCGGCAGTGCCCGCCGGGCACACCTAGCGGAGACCTATACCCCCTAGAGTATGGCCGATGGTCTGCGTTCCATAGTGTGAGTTGTGCGGCCCCTAGCGGCAGCTTTTGGCATTCTAAACGGATGGTTTGAACGGCAGAAAAAGGGGTCGAATTCCGACAGACAGCAATGCGCCAGACCATCTACACAACCTACGGCGCGGAACATCTGCCGGGGCTGCTGGCCGACTTGCAGGCCTTCGATCCGGCCCGGCAGATCAAGTCCGTGAAATGGCTGCGCGCCATCGATGCGCCCGAAAGCCTCTCAGGCAAGATCGAATAACCTTCAGCCGCTGGTTCCTGCAGCTGTTGTTGTCCGATGAACGCCGATGTCTGGGCGCGATCCATCGCATCGATCGCCAAGCCGGCGCTGCCCCAAGTCCAGGTCAGATATGGGCGGACTGACCGGTTTGGGGCGCGGTGGTTTATTAGGAAGGCGCTACACACCCTGGTGCTCCATGGCTTTCCGGTTGCCGTTTTGCATGTCAAAACCCTGGTCAGGTGCGGAGGGCGAGACATGCTGGCGAACATTCTTTGGGCTGCAGTCTTCATCGCGGGAACTTCCGCAGTATCTGTCGCAGCATATCTAATCGCGCAGAAATTCACTCCGGTTGGGCGAGATCAGCATCGCGACATGGCCACAGCCATGGTGTCTCGCATAGGGGCGCTGCATGGGCTGATCCTTGCCCTGGTTTTTGCCCAGGAACTGGCCGCCTACCAGCGCCTCGAGGCCCAGGTTGCCGTCGAAGCAAGCGCCGTGGCCGATATCTACAATGACGCCGCTCGTTACCAGGACCCCAATGCCAGCGCCATCAGGCGGCAAATGCTGACCTATCTCGAGACCGTGCTGGACGACGAATTGGCATCATTGGGCAAGGGAGACGGCCTGAGCGCGACGGCCTGGTCGGCATGGGACGTCGCCTATCGGCAAGTTCTCAACCTCGAACCGACCAATGCACGACAACAGGACCTGCGCCAGCACATGCTGGCACGGTTGCACGACGTTTCATTATCGCGCGACGTGCGCGCGGCCGAAGCAGGCACGTCGATCGCAAACTTCTTCTGGTTCGCAGCCCTGTCGGGTGTCGTGCTCATTGCCGTCGGGCATTACATCTACCCGGCCCGTGGGCAAAGCGTGACCCTGCTGGTGCTCTTCAGCGCCTATACCGGCCTGATCCTGTTCTTGATCTATGGCCTGGCCAATCCGTTCAGCGAGCCAATGCCGCTGCAGCCCGTGGCCCTGGTCAATCTGGCCGAGGCGCTGAATCTTGACCTGGGCCGCGGTTAGTCAATCGCCCAGGACGATGATGTCCTTCACGCGATAGACTTCCTCACCCTTGTTGATGTTGACCACCGTGTCTTCGCCCTGCACCACGGCTTCGATGGGCGCGTCGGAGCCCGGGGCCGTCACTTTCCCATCCGCGGCAAAGTCGAGCTGCCGCACAAAGCCATTGGGCGTGGTGACGAATACGCTGGCGGCGCCATCCCCGGCGCGGCGGACACCAAACGTGCATTCCGGTGCATCCGGATTGGCTTCGAAGGTGCATGGCAATGTGCCGGTCGCGTTATAGTCCGTGCCCTCCACGATCGCATCCTCCTGCTCGGGCAGGCTCTCGACATCCAGCCCAAGCTCCAGGGTGAAGTCGTTGTCGAGCCCTTCGGAGGCGGCAGCACCCATCTGATAGACGCGGATCGTGTAATCGCCATCTTCGGGAATGCGACCGACATAATCCGTGCCATAGATCGAACCGGTGAACAGGGCCTCGTCGCCCTGAGGGGGCAGAACGTTGAAATTGACCGATTTATCGACGGACGTGAGGCCTGCCGACAGGACCTGGCCTGCCTTGGCGCTCACCACATAGTCGATATAGTCCTCGCCGCTGATCGTGCCCTCGACACTGGTTGTCGCCGCATCGGCGATGGCGACGACTTCCGATGTCTGCGCCATGATCGGCGCAACGCTCCCCATCAGCATGGCGGCAAGCATCACCTTGAACGAACGCATGACCTATTCTCCTCCAGTTCTGTCGGGAGCCGGGCTCGATGGGCGTATGGCCTGCCATGCCGGCCAGCGCCAATGGGCCAAGAAATTCTGTCCAATCTTTGACGATATGGGCACCCGCACTCACCCAGAGATTGCCGATAACGCGATAGGCCGCCGTCAGCACCAGCCGGGCGGCGCCAATGTCGCCGAAACACGGGGTGATGGTCCAGGCATGGGTGGGCAGGTGCGCCGCGCCGATGCTGACAGCAGCAAGATAGTCTTCAGTTCTTCGCCGATGAGCTGGATGAAGGTGCGGATCATGAAGACAACAATGTTCGCCGGCCCCGTTGTGCGAACAGCAGGTTTTGGGATTTGAGGGGGCGTGGCGCGCTTGATACTTGGCACGCGGCAGTTCTTTCGCATTGCAACGCGGGATCACTCAGCAGACAGTCAATTTCCGATTCGTTGAAACCACCCCGGTGTCTTTGTGCAGTTTTTCAAGCTCTTGGCGCCGCCCGCTCGGACGCGTGCCCCCTCAATTGGCGCGCGTCGGAGAAGCCAGCAGCGAGCGCTACTGGCCGGGGTCGCCGGCATGAGCCTGATTGCGGGCGTTCACAGCGCGCAGGCGGAGAACTTTACGTGGAACGGGAATCCGCATGCAGTGGATGGCTGGAACGATCCGACGAACTGGAGTCCAATGGGACTGCCAGCGATCGGCGACAATGTCGTCATCGGGCAATCTCGCGCCATAGTCGTTGACGCACAGACGGCCGGGAGCATTGAAGTAGGGGCAGGCCGCCTGACCATTGATGCGACCGGACAGCTGACTTTTCAGTCGATGGACGTGAAGGCGGCTGGCCTTCTGGACGGCCTGAACAATTCTGGCGCGGTCACTGGCGACCTCAGAGAAAACCAGGGCTTTGTCAACAATTACGCCGGAGCCAGCTGGGTAGGGGACGTGCTCGATAACAGCGGAACCCTTATCAATTATCATTCTGCGACCTGGCATGGCGATGTTCACAACAGCGGCGACCTTTTTAGCCAAGGCGACGCAGGCAGCGCGGACCGCCCGCAATGGGTGGGCCATGTGATGGCCAATACCGGCACGATCATTCAGAAAAACGGCGATTGGCGCGGCGACGTCAGAACCAATAACCGTATCATCCAATCAATGTTAAACAGCACCTGGACGGGTGACGTCTGGGAAAATGCCGGTACCATTAACAATATGGACACCAGCACTTGGAACGGAGACGTTGTAAGCAATTCCGGTACCATCGACAATTATGATCTGGAGAGCATCTGGAACGGCAACATCTTGGCTAATAGCGGCGATATTTATAATGGTGGGCTGTGGGAAGGTGATATTTTCACCAATGACAATTTCATCAGTAACTATTACGCCCAGAGCATCTGGAACGGCGATGTCCGGGCCAATGCAGGCACCATCTTCAACGGGGGAACCTGGAATGGAGCCGTGCTGGCCAATACCGGCGCGATCCTGACCGTCGGGACCTGGAACGGCTCAGTGATCAATTCCGGCACCCTGTCGGTCGGGGACGGCGGCACCGCCGGAACTCTCTCGGGCGATGTCGTCAATTCCGGAACATTGGCCTTCGATCGCAGCGACGCCTCGACGTTTGGCGGTGCCATCAGCGGCGCTGGCGTGGTGACCAAGTCCGGCGCTGGCACGCTGACCTTGACGGGCAATGCCACTCATAGCGGCGGCACAACGATCAATGCCGGCACCCTGCAGGTCGGCAATGGCGGCACCGCCGGTGCACTCTCCGGCAATGTCGCCAATGCAGGAACGCTGGCCTTCAATCGCAGCGATTCCAGCACCTATGGCGGCGTGATCAGCGGCAATGGGGCAGTGACCAAATCTGGTGCGGGCACGCTGGTTCTGAGCGGCACAAATACCTATATCGGCGCCACGAGCGTCAATGCCGGAACGCTTTCGGTAAGCGGGTCCATCGCCGCGTCGGCGCTCACCGTAAATGGCGGCGCCCTGAAAGGTTCTGGCACGGTTGGCACCACCACCATTGCCTCGGGTATCCTGGCGGCCGGCAATTCGATCGGTACGCTCACAATTGCTGGTGGCCTTGATCTGGGTGCGGCAGCCGTGCTGCAGGTCGAAGTCGCGGCCGGCGGCAATGCGCTTGGTGTTCACAGCGATCTTGTTGCCGTCACTGGCGCCGTCACCATCGACCCGGGCGCGACCGTGCAGGTTGGTCCCGTCAATAGCGGCGACGATGGCAAGACATTTGCAGCCGACACGACCTACACCATCATCACATCGGCCGGGCTGAGCGGCAGGTTTGCCTCGGTCACCGATGACTTCGCCTTCCTGGACTCCACGCTGTCCTATGATCCGGTCAACGCCTATCTGACGCTGAAGCGCAACGATACCAGCTTCGCGGACGTCGCCGAGACGTCGAACCAGACGGGGGCAGCCAATGCCCTTGGCGCATTCGCACCAGGCGATCCGGTAGCCAATGGGCTGACTGGACTCTCGCCCGCAGACGCCAGGCGCGCTTATGAACTCGCCTCGGGAGACAGTCACGCTTCGGGCCAGGCGGTGTTCGACCAGGCCTTTTCTCTGTTCCAGGGCACCATGGGCAGCGGCTCCGGCGGCGGCTCCGGCGCGGTGATGAGTTATGTTGATGCCGGCATTGGTCTGGTCGGTCCGGTCGGCTCGGCGGAGCCGGTGGTGACACCGTTCGCGGCCAACGCCGTCTGGATGACGCCAATGGCGGGCCGCGGTGTCATCGAAAGCGATGGCAATGGCGCCACGACGGAATGGGCCGCGGGTGGTCTTGCGGTGGGATATGAGCGGCGTAGCACCCTGGCGGGTGGCGAGGCTGTGGCTGGCCTGGGCGTCGGTTACACCGCCACCACGACCACCACACCGACGCGCCTTGCCAGCAGCAATGCCCAAGGCGGGCAAGTGGGCCTCTATGGCGAATGGTCCGACGATTTTTGGGCGGTTTCCGGCAGCCTCAGCTACGGGGCAAACCATATTTCGAGCACCCGCGATATCGTCATCGGCGGCCTGACCAACACGGCCGCCGCGCAATACTGGATGCAGGGCGTCGATGCCACGCTCATGGCCGGATATGGCTTCGAGTTGTCCGATGGGCTCAAGGTCGGCCCGCTGGCCGGCATGTCGCTGGGTTGGTCCGGATATGGCGGCTTCAGCGAAACCGGGGCGGCCGGCCTCAACGCAACTGTTGCCGCCAGCAGCGCCTGGCGTCTGACATCGGCGCTTGGTGTGCAGTTCGCCTATGGGCTTGAAGGCGGCGCCGATGAGTTCGAAATCAGCGGCCGCGCTCTGTGGCTGCACAATTTCGGCGACAATGTCACCACGTCGACCGTTACGCTCGCTGGCGGTGGAGCGCCGTTCTCGGTGGTCAGCCCAACGTCCGGTCGAGATCGCCTCGAACTGGGCGCAGGACTGACCTGGTCGGCCTCCGAGCAGCTTAAGCTGTCGGTTGACTATACCGGGCGCTTTTTCGGCGGCCGGACGGATCACACAGCCAGGGCCGGATTGACGCTGGAGTTCTAGTCCACCTTGCGGTTCGTTAGCGGGGCAGACGACGACTTTGACGGTCCGAAGCGTGACCATGGCACCCCTGCACGATAGGGCGGGGCCGATGAGCCTCATGTCGCGACGGGTGACGTTGATAAGCTGAGGCAGCCATGGCCTCGGCCTCGACCATCAGGCCATCAAGCAGGGCGCCAGATGGAGGTCGCGCTGATGGTGGGGACGGCGATCAGGGTTTGCGGGCTTGCGGGGGCGTCGGCAATGGTCATGCGGCCTCCGTCAGGCTGGGTTTCGGGTCGCACAGGCGTTGCAGGCGCGAGACGAAGGCGTGGCAATCGGTGGCGCCGTAGGCGAAGTTGCTGGGATTGCGGCTGGCGACGGCGCTGGCCAGGTCGGCCAGCTTTTGCGGACCGAGCGTGGCGATGCGGGCCATGAGGCTGGGCTGGGTGATGTCGGGCAGGGCGATGCCGATGCCCTGGCGCTTGGCGAAGGCGGCGGTTTCGGTGCCCTCCAGGGTGATGGGGACGGCACCGTGCAAGCTCCCCTCATAGATGCGGTTGGGCAGCAGCCATCTGGAATTCTGGCCTTCCTCGAAGCAGTCGATGGACCAGGCCAGGTGCACCCTGGAATAGATGGCAGCCAGATCGCCGGGATTGCGATAGGGGCCGGCAAAGGTGAGGTGCGGCTGGGCGGCGACGAAGCCATGGAAGTCATCGAATTCGCTGAGGGCTGGGCGGCCGCGCAGGATGACTTGCACCCGGCCGCCCATGGCATTGGAGAAATCGGCAAGGGCGGTGAGCGACTTGCGGCAGCGGAGGGCTCCGAACCAGCCGATGCGCAGTGGCACGGCTGGGCCAGGGGTGAGGGCGGGGTTGATGCCGCGCTGGCCGTGTTCGAAGAGTACCTTGTTTTCCACCACAAGGGCGGGTGGGGCGCCGTGAATGTCGAAGTAGTTGGTGAGGAAGGCGGGCGAGCTGGTGATCAGCAACGATGCCTTTCTGGCCCAGTGGCGCTCGGCGCTGCGCATGGCACGGCCGACCACATCGCCGCGCAGCAGCAGACGGTGGATGTCGAGGCATTCGTAGACGATGGGTGGGCGGCTGGGCCAAAGGGACTGCAGGCGGCTGGCCAGCGACAGCATTTCGAGATTGCGCGCTACGATGACGTCGGGCACCCCCAGCGCGCCGGCGCGGCGAGTCAGGGTGCCATGGGCCCGGATGACCGCCATGATGCTCTGGACGAAGCGCGCATCGAAGGTTTCACCCAATTCCAAATAGGCGCTGACATCGAAATCGGGCACGGCCGTATCGGCGCGACGGAAGCCGGCGACTGCCACCTGGGCAGAGCCGGTTCGCATCATCTCGATCCGACGCGCGACGGCAGCATCGGCCAGATTGGGGACCAAGTACAAAACTCTGAGCAAACTTGCTTCTCCTGTCCCGAAGGGTCAGTGACCTCAACTTGTGGCCGGTTGATGCTGCTGGCCGCTACGGTTCGCGGCAGCATCGCCGCCGGTTGGCGGCCTGGTCGGCTCGGCTGCAGGGAGCGCAACCTGCCCCAAGCTTCTGGGCAAAGTAGGGCGCGGCCGTGGCGATGGGGCAATCGGGGGTGGCAGATGACCGACCTGCAGCCGACTGAGGTCTTGAAACGGCAAATTTTCCGGCTGTGACAGCGCGGCAAAGTTGGAGACATCAGGCTATTGCCAGCCTGGCAAAGATGGTCATCCTCGGTCCTAACCCGCAGAAATCGGGCAGTCGCGCTGGCAAAATGCGGCGGCAATGTGGGCCGCTGGTGCCCGATCAGAGCCAGCCGGCCAGCACGCCGACGCCGGCCAGTGCGAAAGCTGCACCGGCAAATCGGGCCGCAGGCCGGCCATGGCGTCCAACAAGGGCAGCGACGCCGGACGTGGCGAGAATGCCGGTGAGATGGAGCAGCGCGGTGGCGGCGACAAAGCCGGCCGCATAGACGAACCCACCGGCGGTTTCCGGCATTTCGGCGCCGTGGGCGTGGCCGTGGAGAATGGCGAAGATGCCGACCAGACCCATGGCAGCGGCAACCGGCATCGGGCGGCCCATTGCCGCCGCGGCGCCGATGACGACGCTGGAAAGGGCGATGCCGAGTTCGACGAATGGCAGGTCGAGCTGGCTCGCCCCAAGGGCGAAGCCAGCGATCATCATGGCGATGAAGGACAGGGGAACCAGCCACAGCGCCTTGCCGCCCAGAACATAGGCAAAAACGCCAACGGCGATCATCGCCAGGACGTGGTCAATGCCGCCAATGGGGTGCTGGAAGCCGTAGACGAAGCCTGCGGTCTCGCCGACACCGGTATGGGCAAAGGCAACACTGGGGAGCAGGACGGTCAGCAGCAGGGCGAGGAGCAGGCGCATGGTGATCCTTTCGGGAATCAAATCGCGGGCGGCACCGCGTGCCACCCTTCCGACTTCCACAAACTCGCGCATTGAGTATTGAGGGCGGGCGGCTGTTTGTAAATCCCGGCTAGTGCTCGGCGACGTGGTCGATCATGTCGGCCAGCATATGGCGGATATGATCGTCGCCGGCCTCGTAGAACACCTGCTTGTTCTGGCGCGTACCCTTGACCAGCCGGGCAGCGCGCAGCAGGCGCAGGTGGTGGCTGACCAGGGATTGCGAGGCCTCGGTCCGGCGGGCGATTTCGTTGACGGGCAGGGGGCCCTGCAGGCAGACCAGCAGGATACGCAGTCGCGTGGCATCGCCCAGCAGACGATAGGTCTGGGCAATGGTGGCGATCTGCTCGGGGGTCGGTTCGCTCACGGGGGCGGTGGCCTTGCTGCTGGGATTGGGGAGTCTGCCCATGTGCGCCGACGATTCGCCAGTGCCGGGGCGTGACCGCTCATGACGCCCAGCCGCAGATAAGTGCGTGCAAGCGCGATTGGGGGTCTTGCGCGAAGCAGGCTTTGCCATTAGACACAGCCTCGCCTGAAGGGGTGTAGCTCAGTTGGTAGAGCATCGGTCTCCAAAACCGAGGGTCGTGGGTTCGAGTCCCCCCGCCCCTGCCAGGCAATAAATCCAAGAAATTCCAAAGCGGTGCAGCCGGTTGTCGATATGACAGCCGGTTAGTGGCGTTTGTTCATGTGATGCTTGCGGAAGGTGCTGGCGGTTCCGGGCATAAAGTTTTCTGAACTGGTTGTCGAAACCGGGCTGTCAGCTTCGTCGTGAAGGCAGAGGAGCGCGGTTCTGCGTTTCAAATGCCGAGCACTGATTGGAGAAATCGCAATGTCATTCCAGGCCTATCTCGACGCCGTAGAGGTCAAAACCGGGCTCACGCCACGACAGATCGTCGTGCTGGCGAAATCGAAGGGCCTGGATGATCCCAGCGTCAAGGCCGGGCAAATTCTTGACTGGCTGAAGGCCGAGTACGATCTCGGGCGTGGGCATGGGATGGCCATGGTGCATGTCATCAAGAAGGGGCCGGCGATCGACGCAAAGCATGTCGGCTCGACGGGATCGCACCGGGACGAGAGCGATATGCTGTGGCTTGATGGGGCGGCGAGCAAGCCAGCCCAGGGCTGACCCCGGGCTGCCGCTGGGATCAGAAGCAGGTGGTGGTGGTGGATGCGCCAGTTGGCGATTCAACCGTATTGCAGATGACCGGTCGGTTCATCCGCATCGAGCGGTTCATGTCATACATGGAATCGCTCAGTTCCTGCTGTCGGCGCCGGTAGTCGGCCTGTTCGTCGCGGTCCATCTGCATCATGCAATTGGCAAAGCCATCGGTGCCCGGCTTGAAGCCATAGCCGGCGCAGGTGGCATTTTGATTTGCCAGTCGTTCTTCGGGGCTGGTGGTCTGGCAACCAGCCAGAAGCACGGCCGCGCCAACCAGCAGAATGATCTTCTTCATCGATGAATCTCCGCAATTGCGCGGCAATCTAGCGTCGGGCCGGTCAGGTCACAAGCGGGCGGGCGCCGCCCGCAAGACCGGGATGGCAAAAGCAAACGGCCCGGATGGCAATCCGGGCCGTCGGTTCAGTCCTGGTGAGGCCAGCGCCTAGAACACGGCGAGGTATTTCAGCAGCGAGATGATGCCGAGGACGATCACCACGATCTGCAGGATCTGGCGCAAACGCGCTTCGACGGGCAGCCGCTGGACCAGCCAGAGGATGAGAACGACGACGAGAAAGGTGACGAGAATGCTGATAAGTGCCGACGTGCCCATGCGAAATCTCCGATAGCGCCAACTGCGCTGCTGCACAACGCAGGCCGCGAGCAAGTCGTTCCGTGAGCGGGGACGCCATTATGGGCGCCAGCAGCGTTAACGGCGCGCATCGGCCTGCAGCCAAATGCCGCCAATCGGCTTGATGGTCATTTAACATCGCGCGGCCTACAGCTTCCGCTCGATCGCGGAGGCACAGATGGCACTGGATTTCCTGACGCTTTATATCGTCATTCTGCTCAATTCGCTCACCGTCTCGGTGATCTGGGCGGCAATCGTGGTGAGCTATCGCCCGCTGATTGCCGCGCGCTACTGGCTGGCCGGGTGCCTGCTGATGACGCTGGGCGGAGCCGTATTGGCGATCCAGGGCAATGCCGGGGCTTTGGCGCCTGCCGTCATCGGCAATGGCATTGTCATCCTGGGCTTCTTCCAGCTCTGGGTGGGGGTGCGGCGCTTCTTCGGTGCGGCTGGGCGGCAGGATGTCGCCGTTATCTGCACGCTGGCCAGCGTCGTGATGATGCTGGTGTTTCATGACAATGACCGGGCGCGCAGCGTGGTCTATTCGGCCGGCCAGTCCATGCCGATGCTGCTCGGGATCATCTTCGTGATGACCCGGCGCCAATATGCCGCTGGCCGCTATATCGCTGCCTTCGCCATGGCCGTCGGCTTTGTTGGCCATGTGTCTACGATCACGTCGAACGCGCTGGTAATGGCGGGGCATCTGGATTTCGCGGTGTTCTACCAGATTGCCTCCTATAACCTACTCTGCGTGATCTTCAGCGGCGTGGTGTGGAATTTCGGCTTTGCGGTCATGACAATCGAGCGGTTGCGCGCGGAAGTGGCGGAACTGGCAGATCGCGACGAACTGACGGGGCTGGCCAATCGGCGCAAGCTGAATGAGCGGCTGGCGCAGGAGCAGGTGCGCGCCAAGAGCAATGGGCGGCGCTATGCGCTGATGGTCATCGATTTCGATGAGTTCAAGGAAATCAACGACGCCCATGGCCATGCCGCCGGCGACGCGGCGCTGGTGCATTTTGCCGGAGTGGCGGGCGCCGTCATGCGCGATGGCGACCTGTTGGCCCGGCAGGGCGGGGACGAGTTCTGCGCATTGATGCCCGAGACGGATGCGGACGCCGCCATGGTGGCGGCAAGGCGCATTCAGGCGGAACTGGCGGCATCGCCGCTGCACTGGCGGGACCGCCGGCTTACGCTGCGGGTGAGCATCGGGGTCGCAGATGGCCCCAATGGCGATGCGGAAACGCACACATCGGTGCTGGCGCGGGCCGATGCGGCGCTCTACCGCGTCAAGTCGGCGGGCCGCAACGGCGTGGCGGCGTTCGATGCGGGGGTGCGCCAGCCGCTTCGCCTGGTTCGGGCGCCCCAGGCGGATTAATCGGGCAGGCCGGGCGGTAGCGAGCCGAGCCTGAGCAGGACGCGGGGCTCGTCATAGGTGTCGGTTTCGATATCGACATCCTGGGAGAAGGCGAAGACACCAGCCTTGTACTCGCCCATGCGTTCGGCCAGCGCGATGCAGGCCTCGCGGGTCTTGGCGGTCTTGGGCTGGTCGGGAGTGAGCTTGCGCCCACGAAGCTGAAAGCTCTGCACGATATAGGCGGTGACCATGGGGCCTCGCTGGTTGGAGCCGAGGGCTTAACACAGTTCGCGGCGGGCGGTGGGAAATCTGGGGCTGACGGAGCGGGGCGCGCTCCGGAGCCGGATGACACCGGGTCTGGGGCAGGCCCTCTATAGTCAGAACGTGCGGCTAGAAGTGGCCGGGGCGGGGGAGGCGGTCGAAGCGGCGCTGGATTTCCAGCTGGTCGATGCTGGTCTTGAGGCTGTCGAACTGCGACTGCATCCGCTGAATGCTGGCGTCATATTCCAGCTGGCCCTGCATGCAGAGGGCGCGTTCGCGGCTGTTCTCGACATTGTTGGTCTCGGGGCCGTCCGGCACGCTCGGGCAATAGGCCAGCGCGGGCATGGCCGTTGCGCCCAGAACAAGCAGGGTCAGACAGATACGCCGAGTGGAGGTGCGGATGCTCATGGCCATATAATGGTGCGCAGCCGAGGCGGATGCAAATCACGCGTTGCGGCGGGATCAGCCGCACCAGCTGCGGCGGGCGCCATCCCATGGGCGGGCCAACCCCTCGGCGACCAGAATGGCACCGAGCGAGTGCCGACCATCGGAGACGACGCGGAGCTTGCGGCCATAGCGGTCTTCGTCGCGACTGCCGATGCGAGTAAGCTCGATAATGGGGCTGCCCATCAGTTCGCGTAACCGTTCTGTTGCGCGATTGCCGAGGGCCTGTTCGGCGGGGCATTTGAAATCGCGGATCTCGGGGGCGTCGATATCCTGGAGGCGGATAATCTGGCCGGCCCAGCGGATGGTGTCGCCATCGATGACGCAATCGGTGGCAGCCGCCCCGGTGCAGAGATTGACGCCGCGCCGGGGAAGAGCGGCATCGGCGATTGTGGGGAAGACTTCGACGGTGATCAGGCTGGCGGAGGTGAGGATGACGAGGCTGGCGAAGATCTCCCAGCGCGCCGCCAACAGGCGCCGCCAGCCGCCTGGGCGCGGTGCCGGCCGGAAGCCGGCGCGGCCGAACCTGCGAAAAGTGCTCATGCGACATCCCTCGCGCTGGCGAATGCGCAAGGATATGAGGCGACTGGCTAAGCAAGTGTGAGCGCAGGATCGCGTAGGCGGTTCTGCGTAATGGAAGGGGGCGGCGTCAGGCTGCTATTCGGCTGCGGTCCGGAATTTCTCGGTGTGGCGGGCCTTGAGGCGGTTCAGCTGATGAGCCGCGTGGGCCAGGAGGGCCGTGCGGACCTCATTGGCCGGGGCAGGGCCGGTATCGCAGCGGACCTTGAGATCGAGGGCGTAATCGCTGGCATTGCCCATGAAGGTCTCATGGATGCGAACGCGGACAACGCCGGTGGTGCGGCCGGCGATGGCCCCGTGTGGACCGTAATAGAGAACCTGGCAGGCCTTAACCTCGAACGACATATATCTGCCCCCTCAGACAGAATAAATTCCACGGCAATAGATCAAACGATGCCCTTGAGGGGCTGGCAAGCCGGATTTGTATTTATCTCCATTCTTTGTTAACTCCTGCAGGCCTCCGGTTCGGAGGCGTGGTGGCAAAATCTGAGCGTCGGCCAGTTGCATTTGGTGGGTAAACCCTCTAGATACCCAACTTCCAGCCGTGCGGGTAACCTGCGCGGCCTTTGGTTTTGCACCAAAAACCCAAAGAGTTGATTCGCATATGGCCCGTACGAACCCGATCACATTCCTGCAGCAGGTGCGCACGGAAGTTTCCAAGGTTACCTGGCCGGGGCGGAATGAAGTCCTGATCTCGACGATCATGGTGCTTGTTCTGGTGACTGCTGCGAGTCTGTTCTTCCTGCTCGCCGACCAGGTCATCTCGTGGCTGGTTTCGCTGTTGTTGTCGATCCGCTGAGCGGGTTCGGAAATTAGAATTTAGGAGCGGCGACGCGGCATGGCCAAACGCTGGTACATCGTTCAGGCTTACTCGAATTTCGAGCGCAAGGTGGCGGAATCCATCAAGGAAAAGGTCGCTCAGACCAAGCTTGAGCACCTGTTCGAAGATGTGATCGTTCCGACCGAAAAGGTCGTCGAAGTCCGTCGCGGCCGCAAGGTCGATGCCGAGCGCAAATTCTTTCCCGGCTATGTGCTGGTGAAGATGGAAATGACCGATCAGGCATTCCACCTGATCAAGAATACACCCAAGGTTACCGGGTTCCTCGGTTCGGACAATAAGCCGATGCCGATCTCGGAAAAGGAAGCAATGGCGATCCTGCAGCAGGTGCAGGAAGGCGTCGAGCATCCCAAGCCTTCGGTTTCCTTCGAAGTGGGCGAAAATGTCCGCGTCTCGGACGGCCCATTCGCCAGCTTCAACGGCGTGGTGGAAGAGGTCGACGAAGAGCGCGCGCGCCTCAAGGTCGAAGTGTCAATTTTCGGGCGTCCCACTCCGGTGGAGCTCGAATACGGTCAGGTCGAAAAGGTCTGATCCTGTCGCGCCAGCGCGGCCCTTTCTGGTGGCTGCGGTGCAGGTGCGGCAATACCGAGTTTCTGGCGTAAGCCAGAGAACATCGCGCTTCGGCGGGATGAAATCTGTGGGAGAGGGCGGTGGCTGCCAAGCTGCCGGTCAAACCTCAGACCACAGCGTCAAACGGTCCGCGTGACAGCGGGCATTTTAAGATAGGACGATTATGGCAAAGAAAATCGTTGGCTACGTAAAGCTGCAGGTACCCGCTGCCTCCGCAACGCCGTCCCCGCCGATCGGGCCGGCACTCGGTCAGCGCGGCCTGAACATCATGGAATTCTGCAAGGCATTCAATGCTGCCACGCAGGAAATGGAAAAGGGTTCGCCCATTCCAGTCGTGATCACCGCCTATGCCGACAAGAGCTTCACTTTCGAGATGAAGCAGCCGCCGGTCACCTACTTCATCAAGAAGGCCGTCAACCTGAAGTCGGGCAGCAAGCTGCCGGGCAAGGAATCGGCTGGCACCATCACCGTGGCGCAGCTGCGTGATATCGCCGAAAAGAAGATGAAGGATCTCAACGCCGACAATATCGACGCTGCTGTGTCGATGATCGCCGGCTCTGCCCGTTCCATGGGCATTCAGGTCGAGGGCTGATAGATGGCAAAAGCTGGCAAGAAGATCGTCAAGGCTCGTGAGGGCATCGACCGCAACAAGCTGTACAAGCTTGATGAAGCGGTGAAGATGGTCAAGGACCGGGCTTCGGCCAAGTTCGACGAAACCATCGAAATCGCGATCAACCTCGGTGTTGATCCGCGTCACGCCGACCAGATGGTCCGTGGCGTCGTGAACCTGCCCAACGGCACCGGCAAGACCGTGCGCGTGGCTGTGTTCGCCAAGGATGCCAAGGCAGACGAAGCCCTCAAGGCTGGTGCCGACATCGTTGGCGCCGAAGACCTGATGGAACAGATCATGGCTGGCAAGATCGATTTCGATCGTTGCATTGCCACCCCTGACATGATGCCGCTGGTCGGTCGCCTGGGTAAGATCCTGGGCCCGCGCAACCTGATGCCGAACCCCAAGGTTGGCACGGTTACTCCCGATGTCGCCGGCGCCGTCAAGGCAGCCAAGGGCGGCGCCGTGGAATACCGCGTCGAGAAGGCCGGTATCCTGCACGCTGGCGTTGGCAAGGTGTCGTTCTCGAACGAAGCCCTGCTGCAGAACATCAAGGCGTTCACCGACGCCGTTCTGAAGTCCAAGCCTGCCGGTGCCAAGGGCACCTACGTCAAGCGCGTCGCCGTCTCGTCGACGATGGGCCCAGGCGTACACGTCGAGCCGGCTTCGGCTCTCTAAGAAATTCTGGACGGGTTCGCCCGTCCAGTCTTGCCTTCCGCAAGGAGGGTAAAGTCCTGTCCGAGACTGCCGGTGCCAACCAATCTGGGTTGGCTTAATGTCCACCGACGCCAGCATAGATGGGGTGAAAACCAAGATTTCCGGGTCCGCAAGGGCCTGTGTGTCGTGGTTCGAACCAGGCCAGTTGCCCTTAGGGGCACGGTTGACAGGCATGTAACCGTTGCTCCTCCACCCCGCACGGGGTTAGGAGGGCAGCAATTGGCAATGGTCCGGCAGTCTTTCGCCGGGCTCAATGTGGAGACTAGCAGTGGAAAGAGCGGAAAAGCGTGAGCTTGTCGCTTCGCTCCAGTCAGCCCTCTCGGGCGCTGGATCGATCGTCCTCGCGCAGAATACCGGTCTCACCGTGGCTCACCTTGAAACCCTTCGCCGGGACATCAAGGCAGCTGGTGGGCAGGTAAAGATCGCGAAAAACCGTCTTGCCAAGCTTGCTCTGAAAGAAACCGACAATGCGGACATGTCGGCCCTGCTTACCGGGCCGATCGTCATTGCATATGCGGCCGACCCCATGACTGCGCCCAAGATTGCGGCGAAGTTTGCTGAAAAGAACGCAAAGTACGTCGTTCTTGGTGGCGCTATGGGCAAGACCGCTCTTGACGCGAATAACGTCAAGGCACTGGCGACCATGCCTTCGCTCGACGAACTGCGTGCAACGCTGGCCGGGATGCTCAAGCAGCCCGCAACGCGTATCGCATCTGTCGTCGTGGCGCCGGCTGGCGGCATCGCCCGTCTGTTGGCCGCGCATGCGGAAAAGAGCAGCGAAGCAGCGTAACCCTACCGGCCCATTCTGGGCCATCCATGGTTCGAACCTAACACCTAAAAAGAGAGATTTATCAAATGGCTGATCTCGCCAAGATCGTAGACGACCTGTCTGCCCTGACCGTTCTGGAAGCTTCGGAACTTTCGAAGATGCTGGAAGAAAAGTGGGGCGTTTCCGCCGCCGCTCCGGTCGCTGCCGCTGCTGCTGCCGCTCCGGCTGCTGCCGCTGAAGAAAAGACCGAATTTGACGTGATCCTCGCCTCGTTCGGCGACAACAAGATCAACGTCATCAAGGAAGTCCGCGCCATCACCGGTCTGGGCCTCGGCGAAGCCAAGGCACTGGTCGAAGCTGCTCCCAAGGCCATCAAGGAAGGCGCTTCGAAGGCCGAAGCTGCCGACATCAAGGCAAAGCTGGAAGCTGCCGGCGCCAAGGTCGAACTCAAGTAATTTCGACTTTCGACTTGAAATTTGCGAGATGGCGCGTTATGTGCCATCTCGCTTCTTCATCTCCTGGAGATGATTCGCCGCGGCCGATTGGATGGGTCGCTGGCACCAATTCGCGGAACATATGACGATTTCGATGTCTGAGGCACGCTGACGTTCCATAGACCTCATGGTTTTTGCCATGGGGCTTTTGACGTTTGTCGTGCCAATTGCCTTTCCTGCGGCTCGGGAAGGGTGCCATGGCGTCGCCGAGCTTGAGAATTCTACAGGGCAAATAACCCGAGATCCGACGGCTGATAGTCGGCTCTTTGGTTATCTGCCTCCGAGATAACGCTAAAGAAACAGGAGCTTTCATGGCTACCACGTTCAACGGCCGCCGCAAGGTTCGTAAATCCTTCGGGTCCATTCGCGAAGTCACGGAGCTGCCCAATCTGATCGAGGTCCAGAAGGCCTCCTATGATCAGTTTCTTCTCGTCGACGAGCCCAAGGGTGGGCGTCCTGACGAGGGGCTGCAGTCCGTATTCCGTTCGGTTTTTCCGATCACCGATTTTTCCAACACTGCATCGCTGGAATTCGTCAAGTACGAGTTCGAGGCGCCCAAGTACGACATCGATGAGTGCCGTGCGCGCGACATCACGTTCGCTGCCCCGCTCAAGGTGACGCTGCGCCTGATCGTGTTTGAGGTGGACGAAGAAACCGGCGCCCGTTCCGTCAAGGACATCAAGGAGCAGGACGTCTATATGGGCGACATGCCCTTCATGACGTCGAACGGCACCTTCATCGTCAATGGTACCGAGCGCGTTATCGTCTCGCAGATGCACCGTTCGCCTGGTGTGTTCTTCGACCACGACAAGGGCAAGACCCACTCGTCGGGCAAGCTGCTGTTTGCCGGCCGGATCATTCCCTACCGCGGCTCCTGGCTCGATATCGAATTCGACGCCAAGGACGTGGTGTTCGCGCGTATCGACCGCCGCCGCAAGATTCCGGTTACCTCGCTGCTCAAGGCGTTGGGTATGGACACCGAGGAAATCCTCGAGACCTACTACGACAAGCTGACCTTCGAGAAGACCGCATCCGGCTGGCAGAAGCCATACGACGCCGACAAGATGCGCAATGCCAAGCCGACCCATGACCTGATCGACGCCAAGACCGGCGACGTCGTGCATGAAGGCGGCAAGAAGCTCTCGGCTCGCCAGGCCAAGAAGCTGGCCGAGAACGGTCTGACGCACCTGCTGGCGGTCGATGAAGACCTGTACGGCATGTATATCGCCGAAGATCTGATCAACATGCAGACCGGCGAAGTCTACGTGGAAGCCGGCGACGAGATCGACGAGAAGCTGCTCGTCAAGCTGGTCGAGCTCGGCTTCGACGAGCTGCCGATCCTGGACATCGACCATATCAGCGTTGGCGCCTATATCCGCAACACGCTGGCCATCGACAAGAACGAGAGCCGCGAAGACGCGCTGTTCGACATCTACCGCGTCATGCGTCCCGGCGAGCCGCCGACCGTCGACACTGCCGAAGCCATGTTCAAGTCGCTGTTCTTCGACAGCGAGCGCTATGACCTGTCGGCTGTTGGTCGCGTCAAGATGAACATGCGCCTGGAGCTGGATGCCCCCGATACGCAGCGGACGCTGCGCAAGGAAGATATCGTGGAAGTCGTGCGGACCCTGGTGGACCTGCGCGACGGCCGTGGCGAAATCGACGACATCGACAATCTCGGCAACCGCCGCGTGCGTTCGGTGGGCGAGCTGATGGAAAACTCCTATCGCCTCGGCCTGCTGCGCATGGAACGCGCCATCAAGGAGCGTATGAGCTCGGTCGAAATCGACACGGTGATGCCGCAGGACCTGATCAACGCCAAGCCGGCAGCGGCTGCGGTGCGTGAATTCTTTGGCTCGAGCCAGCTCAGCCAGTTCATGGATCAGACCAATCCGCTCTCGGAAATCACCCATAAGCGTCGCCTGTCGGCGCTTGGGCCTGGTGGTCTGACCCGCGAGCGTGCCGGCTTTGAAGTCCGCGACGTTCACCCGACCCATTATGGCCGTATCTGCCCGATCGAGACCCCAGAAGGTCCGAACATCGGTCTGATCAACAACCTGGCGACCTATGCCCGCGTGAACAAGTACGGTTTCATCGAGACCCCGTACCGCAAGTTCGTCAATGGCAAGGTGACCGATGAGGTCGTCTACCTTTCCGCCATGGAAGAGGCCAAGCACTACGTCGCCCAGGCGAACGTGAAGATCACTGCCACTGGCGAGCTGGAGGACGAACTCGTTATCGCCCGCCACGCTGGTGACAACGGCCTGACGCCCAAGGAAAACGTCGATCTGATGGACGTTTCGCCCAAGCAGATGGTGTCGGTTGCGGCTTCGCTGATCCCGTTCCTCGAAAACGACGACGCCAACCGCGCGCTGATGGGCTCGAACATGCAGAAGCAGGGCGTTCCCCTGCTGCGTGCCGAAGCGCCGTTCGTGGGCACCGGCATGGAAGCCATCGTTGCCCGTGACTCGGGTGCGGCTATCGTTGCCAAGCGCAAGGGTATCGTCGATCAGGTTGACGCGACGCGTATCGTTATTCGCGCCACCGAAGAGACCGATGCCTCCAAGTCCGGCGTCGATATCTACAACCTGATGAAGTTCCAGCGTTCGAACCAATCGACCTGCATCAACCAGCGTCCGCTGGTGGTTGTTGGCGATCACGTCAACCAGGGCGACATCATCGCCGACGGTCCGTCGACCGAACTGGGCGATCTGGCTCTGGGCCGCAACGTGCTCGTCGCGTTCATGCCGTGGAATGGCTACAACTTCGAAGACTCCATCCTGCTCAGCGAAAAAATCGCCATGCAGGACGTCTTCACCTCGATCCACATCGAGGAATATGAAGTGATGGCGCGCGATACCAAGCTTGGGCCCGAGGAAATCACCCGCGACATTCCGAACGTGTCGGAAGAAGCGCTGAAGAACCTCGACGAAGCCGGTATCGTCCATATCGGTGCGGAAGTTGCACCGGGCGACATCCTGGTCGGCAAGATCACGCCGAAGGGCGAAAGCCCGATGACGCCGGAAGAAAAGCTCCTCCGCGCCATCTTCGGCGAGAAGGCCTCCGACGTTCGTGACACCTCCCTGCGCGTGCCGCCGGGCGATGCTGGTACTGTTGTTGAAGTGCGCGTGTTCAATCGCCACGGCATCGACAAGGACGAGCGCGCCATGGCTATCGAGCGCGAGGAAATCGAACGCCTGGCCAAGGACCGTGACGACGAACAGTCGATCCTCGACCGTAACGTCTATGCGCGTCTCAAGGAAATGCTGTTCGGTAAGGCCGCTACGGCAGGTCCCAAGGGCTATGTCGTGGGCACCAAGCTCAATGACCAGATGTTCGAGGCTCAGCCCCGCTCCAAGTGGTGGCAGTTCGCGGTCGATGACGACAAGGTCATGACCGAGATGGAAGCGCTTCATGCCCAGTATGAAGAGAGCCGCCGCCTGCTCGAACAGCGCTTCATCGACAAGGTCGACAAGCTGCAGCGCGGTGACGAACTTCCGCCGGGCGTGATGAAGATGGTCAAGGTCTTCATCGCAACCAAGCGCAAGATCCAGCCGGGCGACAAGATGGCCGGCCGCCATGGTAACAAGGGCGTGGTTTCGCGCATCGTTCCCGTGGAAGACATGCCGTACCTTGAAGACGGTACTTCGGTCGACATCGTGCTGAACCCGCTCGGTGTGCCTTCGCGCATGAACGTGGGCCAGATTCTCGAGACTCACCTGGGCTGGGCTTGCGCCGGCATGGGCAAGAAGATCGACGAATTGGTCCGTGCGTATCATCGCAATGGCGATCTGAAGCCGTTGCGCCTGGAAGTTCAGGATCTGTTTGCTGGTGATGAGAGCATCACCGACCTCGACGACGACGGCATGGTCCGCCTCGGCGAACACCTTTCCAAGGGTGTTTCGATCGCGACGCCAGTGTTCGACGGCGCCAAGGAAGCCGACATCGTGGTGATGTTGGAGCGGGCAGGGCTCAAGGCATCGGGTCAGTCGACCGTGTTCGATGGCCGTACCGGTGAGCAGTTCGATCGTCAGGTGACGGTTGGGTATATCTACATGCTCAAGCTCGACCACCTGGTGGACAACAAGATCCACGCCCGTTCGATTGGTCCTTACTCGCTGGTCACCCAGCAGCCGCTCGGCGGCAAGGCCCAGTTCGGCGGTCAGCGCTTCGGCGAGATGGAAGTGTGGGCTCTCGAGGCCTATGGCGCGGCGTATACGCTCCAGGAAATGCTCACCATCAAGTCGGACGACGTTGCGGGTCGTACCAAGGTCTACGAAGCCATCGTGCGTGGCGACGATACGTTCGAAGCGGGTATCCCCGAGAGCTTCAACGTTCTGGTCAAGGAAATCCGGTCGCTCGGTCTCAATGTCGAACTGGACATGCGCGAGATCGAAGATCCGAATGCCCCGGCCGAAGCGGAGCTCGCACCTCCTCAGGAAGCGGCGGAATAAACCGGCACTTCCTACCCCCATTCACTTCCGGAAAGGTTCGGGCTTCGGCCCGGACCTGATGGAAAGAGGAGAGAATTGATGAATCATCATTCCCACGTCATGGACCCGTTTAATCCGGCGGTTCCGGTGCAGACCTTCGACCAGATGAAGATCTCGATCGCGAGCCCGGAAAAGATCCTTTCCTGGTCCTACGGCGAGATCAAGAAGCCCGAGACGATCAACTATCGTACGTTCAAGCCCGAGCGTGACGGCCTGTTCTGCGCGCGCATCTTTGGCCCTGTGAAGGACTATGAGTGCCTGTGCGGCAAGTACAAGCGCATGAAGTTCAAGGGCGTCATCTGCGAAAAGTGCGGTGTGGAAGTCACCCTGTCTCGCGTTCGCCGCGAGCGCATGGGCCATATCGAACTGGCCGCTCCGGTTGCCCATATCTGGTTCCTGAAGTCCCTGCCGTCGCGCATCGCGCTGCTGCTCGACATGACGCTCAAGGACATCGAGCGCATCCTGTACTTCGAAAACTACGTCGTGCTCGACGCCGGCCTGACCCCGTTCAGCCAGCTTGAGCTGCTGACCGAAGAGCAGTTCCTCGACGCCCAGGACGAATATGGTGCCGACAGCTTCACCGCCAAGATCGGCGCCGAGGCTATCCGCGACATCCTGCTCGGTCTCGAGCTGGAGAAGATCGCTGCTGACCTGCGCGTGGAAATTGCTGAGTCCACCACTGAACTTAAGCCCAAGAAGCTCGCCAAGCGCTTGAAGATCGTTGAGCAGTTCATCGTTTCGGGCAACAAGCCCGAATGGATGATCATGACGATCATTCCGGTGATCCCGCCCGAACTGCGCCCGCTGGTGCCGCTCGATGGTGGCCGCTTCGCCACGTCCGATCTGAACGACCTCTATCGTCGCGTCATCAACCGCAACAACCGGTTGAAGCGCCTGATCGAGCTGCGCGCTCCGGACATCATCATCCGCAACGAAAAGCGCATGCTGCAGGAAGCTGTTGACGCGCTGTTCGACAACGGCCGCCGTGGCCGCACCATCACCGGTGCCAACAAGCGTCCGCTGAAGTCGCTGTCCGACATGCTCAAGGGCAAGCAGGGCCGCTTCCGCCAGAACCTTCTGGGTAAGCGCGTCGACTATTCGGGCCGTTCGGTCATCACCGTGGGTCCGAACCTGAAGCTGCACCAGTGCGGCCTGCCCAAGAAGATGGCGCTCGAGCTGTTCAAGCCGTTCATCTACAGCCGTCTTGAAGCGAAGGGTTTCTCTTCGACCGTCAAGCAGGCCAAGAAGCTGGTCGAGAAGGAAAAGCCCGAGGTTTGGGATATCCTGGACGAAGTGATCCGCGAGCACCCGGTTCTGCTGAACCGTGCGCCGACGCTTCACCGTCTTGGCATCCAGGCGTTCGAGCCCATTCTGATTGAAGGCAAGGCAATCCAGCTGCACCCGCTCGTCTGCTCGGCTTTCAACGCCGACTTCGACGGTGACCAGATGGCCGTTCACGTTCCGCTGTCGCTCGAAGCGCAGCTGGAAGCGCGCGTGCTGATGATGTCGACCAACAACATCCTGCATCCTGCCAACGGCCAGCCGATCATCGTGCCGAGCCAGGACATCGTGTTGGGTCTCTATCACCTGTCGCTGATGAACGATAACGAGCCGGGCGAGGGGATGATGTTCTCCTCGATGGGCGAGCTGGAGCACGCGCTCTATAACGGCATCGTCACCATGCACACCAAGATCAAGGGCCGCGTCGTGTCGTTCAACGACAAGGGCGAGCAGGTCACCGAGATCGTGGAAACGACTCCGGGCCGCATGATCATCGGCCAGATTCTGCCCAAGCATGCCGCGGTTCCGTTCGCGACTGCCAACCAGCTGATGACCAAGAAGATGATCTCCAAGATGATCGACACGGTTTACCGTGGTTGCGGTCAGAAGGAGACGGTCATTTTCTGTGACCGTGTCATGCAGCTGGGCTTCACCCATGCGTGCAAGGCCGGCATCTCGTTCGGCAAGGACGACATGGTCATTCCGCCGACCAAGTATGCGATCGTGGAAGCGGCTCGCAAGCAGGTCGAGGAATTCGAGCAGCAGTACAATGACGGCCTGATCACTCAGGGCGAAAAGTACAACAAGGTGGTCGACGCCTGGGCCAAGTGTGGCGACAAGGTTGCCGAAGAGATGATGAAGGGCATTGCTGCCGTTCAGATCAATGAGGAAAGCAAGCGCCAGAAGCCGATCAACTCGGTTTACATGATGAGCCACTCCGGCGCTCGTGGTTCACCGGCCCAGATGAAGCAGCTTGCTGGTATGCGCGGCCTGATGGCGCGTCCGGACGGCTCGATCATCGAGACCCCGATCACGGCTAACTTCAAGGAAGGCCTGAACGTTCTCGAGTACTTCAACTCCACCCACGGTGCCCGTAAGGGTCTGGCGGATACGGCGCTGAAGACTGCGAACTCGGGTTACCTGACCCGTCGTCTCGTCGACGTGGCGCAGGACGCGATCATCGTTGCCACCGATTGTGGTACCGAGCGCGGCCTGACCATGGAGCCGATCGTCGATGCGGGCCAGATCGTGGCATCCATTGGCCAGCGCGTGCTGGGCCGTACGGCTGCAGATGATATCAATCATCCGCTGACCGGCGACCTGATCGCTGCCAAGGGCACCCTGCTCGAAGAAAAGCATGTCGACATCATCGAAGAAGCACGGATCCAGTCGATCCGTATTCGTTCGCCACTGACTTGCGACATGCGCCAGGGTACCTGCGCGGCCTGCTACGGCCGTGACCTGGCCCGCGGTACACCCGTCAATATGGGTGAAGCCGTTGGCGTTATTGCCGCTCAGTCGATCGGCGAGCCGGGCACTCAGCTCACCATGCGCACGTTCCACATCGGTGGCACGGCTCAGGTGGTCGATAGCTCGTTCCTCGAGTCCGGCGCTGAAGGCAAGGTGACCATCCGCAATCCGAACGTCGTCAAGGTTGCGGGCGACAAGCTCGTGGTCATGGCCCGTAACGTGTCGCTGGCGATCCTGGATGCCGAAGGCAAGGAACGTACGGTCCATCGCGTGACCTATGGCTCCAAGCTGCTGGTCAAGGAAGGCGACGAAGTCCGCCGCGGCCAGCGTCTGGCCGAATGGGACCCCTACACCCGTCCAATCCTCGCCGAAGTCGAGGGTGAAGTGGTGTTCGAGGACCTGGTGGACGGTGCATCGGTTGCGGAAAACACCGACGAAGCAACGGGCTTCACCAAGCGCGTTGTCATCGACTGGCGGACCAACCAGCGCGGCGAAGGTCTTCGTCCTGCCCTGGCCATCGCCCGCTCGGGTTCGGTGGTGAAGGTCGATCGTGGTGGCGAAGCGCGCTACCTGCTGAGCGTGGATGCCGTGCTCAACGTGGAGCCAGGCGAGAAGGTCTCGCCCGGTGACGTGCTGGCCCGTATCCCGCTGGAATCGGCCAAGACCAAGGACATCACGGGCGGTCTGCCGCGCGTGGCGGAGCTGTTCGAGGCACGTCGTCCCAAGGATCACGCCATCATCGCCGAGATCGACGGCATCATCGGCTTCGGTCGCGACTACAAGAACAAGCGTCGCGTCATCATCAAGCCGCATGACGAAAACGGCGATGCGGTCGAGTACCTGATCCCGAAGGGCAAGCCTTTCCACCTGCAGGAAGGCGACACCATCGAGAAGGGCGAATACATCCTCGACGGCAACCCGGCACCGCATGACATTCTGGCAATCAAGGGCGTGGAAGAGCTTGCTCGTTACCTCGTCAATGAAATCCAGGAGGTCTATCGTCTGCAGGGCGTGTTGATCAACGACAAGCACATCGAGGTGATCGTTCGCCAGATGCTGCAGAAGGTCGAGATCGTGGATCCAGGCGATACCGGCCTGCTCAAGGACGAGCAGCTCGACAAGCTGGACTTCGACGAGCTCAACGACCAGCTCGTTGCCGACGGCAAGAAGCCGGCGACTGCCAATCCGGTGCTGCTCGGCATCACCAAGGCATCGCTGCAGACGCGTTCGTTCGTGTCGGCTGCTTCGTTCCAGGAAACCACCCGCGTCCTCACGGAAGCAGCGGTTTCCGGCAAGGCCGATCTGCTCGAAGGTCTCAAGGAGAACGTCATCGTCGGCCGCCTGATCCCAGCCGGTACCGGTGCGGGCATCTCCTCGGCCAAGCTGATCGCGACCAAGCGCGACGACCTCATTCTCGAAGAGCGTCGCCGCCAGGCAAACACCGCCGCGATCCCGGCGCCCAAGGCCCGCGCAGTGGCGGAAACCCCGGTCGAATAGGCCAGGGGACATCACAAGTTCAGAAAAGGGGGCCGCAAGGCCCCCTTTTTATTGGGTCGTTCGATTGTAAAGCCGGCGGCGTGTCGCCTGCGCCGTCCCGGGCTATTGCAGGCTGGCGCGATAGCCGCCAAGCATGCGCCGCATGGCGTCGGGCGCGTCGGTTCTGCCTTCAAGGGTCGCGAGCAGCCCGGTTCCCTCGATCATCGCAAGACACTGGTCAGCCACATCTTCCGGTTTGTGCGCCATGGCGAGCAGGCCGGCATTCTGATCGTTTCGCGCCGCCTGGGTCAGTCGCGCCCGTGTCGCGGCGATCGCTTCCTGCAGGGTCACACGCACCTTGGGGAGGATGGAGAACAGAAACCGGTAGTAGGCATTCTGGTCGGGCGTGACCGTTGCGACGGACAGCAGAAGGCGTTCATAGCCTGCCACGAGATCGTCCAGAACCGCCGCCAGGGACTCATCTGGGGATGGCGCGGACGTGCCGGCGCCGAAGAAACGCAGGAAGAAGTGCTCGATGGCGGCATCGTGCAATTCCTGCTTGTCGCGGAAATGATGATACACGGCCCCCTTTGACAGCCCGCTGGCCTTGACGATGTCGGCCAGGCTCGCGCTGTCATAGCCGCGTTCCATGAACAGGCTAAAGGCGTGCTCGATAATGGTGTCACGCGTTTCCTTCATCGGCACCCCGGTTTGCTCGCAACATGCAGTAAGCCTCCACCTTACCCAGATCCACCTGTGCCACCAGTTCGAATCCCCAGCGTTGGTAACGCGAGACATTGTCGGGAGTTTCGGTGTCGAGCGCCAGGCCGACCGAGCCCCTGTCTGCGTCCGCGATGGCAATCGCGTCCTGCACCAGTGCCTTGCCAAGGCCCATCCCTTGCCGGTTGCGTGCAATGCCGACCATGCAGAGGTAATGGTGGGGGCGGGTTGGCGCGGCAGCACGCGTGTAGCGCATATAGTCATTGAGCAATCGCGTAGCCGGACCGGCCAGCTTGAAGGCCACGGGCAGAAACCGCAGGCCGACCCGGAGCATGCCAAACGGGCCATCCGAACGGGGCAGTTCCAGCAGCGAGCAGCCGACCAATTGACCATTCACGAAGGCGCCCCGGCGTCGTCCTTTGAGAATGCCGATCATGTCGAACATGAAGGATAGGAAGCTTGCGGTTTGCTGGTGATAGCGATCACGGTGAAAGGCGAGCAGGAACAGTGGATCGGCTACAAATGCATCGCGCATCAAGTCGATAAAATCGAGACGATCGGCGGACGTCAGATCCCGGATAATAGGGGAGGGCCGGTCAGGCGACATTGCGGCTGTCCCGCGAATGGTCCACGGCGAAGTGCACCAACACCTTGAGCATGAACAGGGCCCCGATGCAGATCATCGGCTGCGTCATTCCTGGCCAAAGTGCGATGCCGGTCAAACCGATTGCCAACAGCAGACCCGCGACGAAAACCTGGTCCTGCTGGCGCTTCAGCAGGTTGACGATCACGGCCCCGGCAATGGTGAAGGCCCAGATGGCGATGGAGGCCATCAGGTCGGCGCCGAGGAGCAGGGCGGTTGCCACGATGTGACCGTGGATTGCGATAAAGACCCAGCGGTTCCGAGGACGGACTGCATAGAAGTCGTTGGTGGACCGGGTGAGATTGGCCACGCAGCCTGCGGCGATATCGGCAATGATCAGACCGGCCAGCACCAGCCGCCAGGGTGGAAGGCTGGCAAGAAGGTCGGGCGCCTGCAATGCGAGTGCGACGGGAACCGCCAGCCCGAACGCGATAATTGCCGCCAACTGAAATGGGGTCTGGCTGGTGCCAAAGACGTCATGCAGGAAGTGGGGGATTGGAATAGCCATCGTGATCCTCAATAAAAACCGACCGGTCGGTATGTATGCTGGGGTCACAAGGCCTGTCAACGTGGCGGCGCTCGAGGAAGCGGCGCCTGCTCGCTGTGTGCGTAGGTCTGGATGGGGAGGGAGTGCGCCAAGACGCGCAATAGGCAATGGCGGTTGTCAGGGGCGCAACGGCCCCCGACGCCTTCAGGCTCGACTAGTTGTAGCCGACATGCTCGGCATATTGAGAGACGACCAGGCTCCAGAGGCCAAAGGTGGAGTCGAGATATTCGGCGGTGACGCCAACAGCGAGGTCCAGGTCCATCTCGACGCAGGCATCGTTGTCGCTGTCGAGATAAGCTCGGCTGAAACGCTTGTTGAAGTTCCAGTCATTGATGACCTCGAGCGTCGGTTTGATATCGAGGAAGCCGAGATAGAAGTTCAGGTCCTCGCAATTGGTGTGGTCGGTGCAATTGCGGAAATACACCTGATAGCTGATGCCGTTCATCTTGCCCGAGATGTGCGGATCACCATTGGACTGGGTGGTCAGGGTGGCCGAACCGTAGCCGCGGGCGGCGTTCAGCACTTCGTCCACGTCGGCGCCGGTCAACAGGCTCTGACCGTGAGCCGATGCGGTGAGGGCAACCGCCAGGGCGCCGGCGGTCAATATCGTCTGCAGCTTCATCTTGTTTCCCTTGCTCCGATTCTGTTGGCGAGTCGCCCGTCACTGGACGTTGAGGCGCTCTTAGACACACGGCAAGGTGTTTCCAACCCGCCCGGGAGTCAAAAGCAGGTCGCGGCCAAGTAGCCCGCAGGGCAGGGGAAGGCTTTGCTGGCGGTTTCCCCGCCAAGGTTAAAGATTGCTGCTCAATGCAAGGGGGCTATGCAGTTTTTCACGAAAGAATCCTTGACGCATCGAGTCGCCGGCACTAAACAGCAGCTACCTTAGCGGTCGGTCGTGAATGTCGCTTCGGGGACCTGCCATCTTGTGCGGGAACCCAGGACACTCAAACACACTGTCGGGTAGATAGACGTAGTAAATCCTTGTGCGCATGATCGTCCCCTTAATCGGGCGCCGATCCGCTGCAATTAAGGCGCCGCCGTTCCCTTTGGGTCACGAGCGAGCGCCGTTTTGGTTTGCTGTGTTGTGATCGAAACGTATTTGGACGATGGAAAGAGCTCAATGCCCACCATTAATCAGCTGATCCGCAAACCACGCGCCAGCAAGCCAAAGCGGAACAAAGTTCCGGCGATGGAAGCCAACCCGCAGAAGCGCGGCGTTTGCTCACGTGTCTATACGACCACTCCGAAGAAGCCGAACTCGGCTCTGCGTAAGGTTGCGAAGGTTCGCCTGACCAACTCCCGCGAAGTGATCTCGTACATTCCGGGCGAAGGCCATAACCTGCAGGAGCACTCTGTCGTGCTTATCCGCGGCGGTCGTGTTCGCGACCTTCCCGGTGTCCGCTACCACGTGCTCCGCGGTGTCCTCGACACGCAGAGCGTGAAGGACCGCAAGCAGCGCCGTTCGAAGTACGGCGCGAAGCGTCCGAAGTAAGGAGATAGAGTCATGTCCCGTCGCCACCGCGCAGAGAAGCGTGACGTTATTCCGGACGCAAAGTTCGGCGATCTCGTCCTTACCAAATTCATGAACTCCCTGATGAAGGACGGCAAGAAGTCGGCCGCAGAGAGCATCGTTTACGGTGCCTTCGACATCGTGGAAGCCAAGAGCAAGCAGGACCCGATCACGGTGTTCCATACCGCTCTCGACAACATCCGCCCGTCGGTTGAAGTCCGGTCGCGCCGCGTCGGCGGTGCCACCTACCAGGTTCCGGTTGAAGTCCGTACCGATCGTCAGCAGGCCCTGGCCATTCGCTGGCTGATCGAGTCTGCCCGCAAGCGCGGTGAGAACACCATGCGTGAACGCCTGTCGGGCGAGCTCATGGATGCTCTCAACGGTCGCGGCCAGGCCGTCAAGAAGCGCGAAGATACGCACCGTATGGCTGATGCCAACCGTGCCTTCTCGCACTACCGCTGGTAGTTGGAGCTTAAAATGGCACGCGATTACGCAATCGATCACTACCGTAACTTCGGCATCATGGCTCACATCGATGCTGGCAAGACGACGACGACCGAACGTATCCTCTACTACACCGGCAAGTCCCATAAGATCGGCGAAGTCCATGACGGCGCCGCCACCATGGACTGGATGGAGCAGGAGCAGGAACGCGGCATCACGATCACGTCCGCAGCGACCACGACCTTCTGGAAGGGTCGCGACGGCACTCAGCACCGCTTCAACATCATCGACACCCCCGGCCACGTTGACTTCACCATTGAAGTCGAGCGTTCGCTGCGCGTGCTTGACGGTGCCGTTGCGCTGATGGATGCGAATGCCGGTGTTGAGCCGCAGACGGAAACCGTCTGGCGCCAGGCCGACAAGTACAACGTTCCGCGTCTCATCTTCGTCAACAAGATGGACAAGATCGGCGCCGATTTCTATCGCTGCGTCGAGATGGTTGCCACTCGTCTGGGTGCCAAGGCCGTCGTTGTTCAGCTGCCGATCGGCGCTGAAAGCGAGTTCAAGGGCGTTGTCGATCTGATCGAGATGAACGCCATCGTCTGGCGCAACGAAGAGCTCGGTGCCCAGTGGGATGTCGTCGAGATCCCGGAAGACCTCAAGGAATCGGCTGCGAAGTATCGTGAGCTGCTCGTTGAGGCTGCCGTTGAAGTCGACGACGCTGCCATGGAAGCCTATCTCAACGGTGAAGTGCCGAACAACGAGACCATCCGTCGCCTGCTGCGTCGCGGCACCTGCGATGTGAAGTTCTTCCCGGTGTTTGCCGGCTCGGCCTTCAAGAACAAGGGCGTTCAGCCCCTGCTCGATGGCGTTGTCGACTATCTGCCGTCCCCGGCTGACATCCCGGCTATCCAGGGCATCGATGCCCGTACGGAAGCGCCGATCGAGCGTCACGCCGATGACAGCGAGCCGCTGTCGATGCTGGCCTTCAAGATTGCCAACGACCCGCATATGGGCTCGCTGACCTTCTGCCGCATCTATTCGGGCAAGCTGTCGCAGGGCGACATGCTTGAGAACACCGTCAAGGAAAAGCGCGAGCGTATCGGTCGCCTGTTCCAGATGCACGCCAATAGCCGCGAGCAGATCACGGAAGCCTATGCTGGCGACATCGTCGCTATCGTTGGCCTCAAGGACACCACCACGGGTGACACGCTCTGCGTTGGCTCCTCGCCGGTTATCCTTGAGCGCATGATCTTCCCAGAGCCGGTTATCGACATCTCGGTGGAGCCGAAGTCCAAGGCTGACCAGGAAAAGATGGGCCTCGCGCTCAATCGCCTTGCTGCCGAAGATCCAAGCTTCCGCGTCAAGACCGACGAAGAATCCGGCCAGACCATCATCTCGGGCATGGGTGAACTTCACCTCGACATTCTCGTCGACCGTATGCGTCGCGAGTTCAAGGTCGAAGCCAATATCGGTCAGCCGCAGGTGGCTTATCGTGAGACGATCACCAAGAAGGCCGATGTGGACTATACCCACAAGAAGCAGTCGGGTGGTTCGGGCCAGTTCGCTCGCGTCAAGCTCACTGTCGAGCCTGGTGAAGTCGGCACGGGTCTCACTTTCGTCAACGCCGTCGTCGGCGGTTCGGTGCCCAAGGAATACGTCCCGGGTGTCGAGAAGGGCGTGAAGTCGGTCATGTCGGCTGGTCCGTTGATCGGGTTCCCGATCGTGGACGTCAAGGTGACGTTGACCGAAGGCGCTTACCACGACGTCGACTCCTCGGTGCTGGCGTTCGAAATCGCCGGTCGTGCCGGTTTCAACGAGGCTCTCCGCAAGGCAGCCCCGAAGATCCTCGAGCCGATCATGAAGGTTGAAGTTACAACGCCTGACGATTACATGGGCGATGTCATCGGCGACCTGAATTCCCGGCGCGGTCAGATCCACGGCACTGAAAGCCGTGGCGTCCTCCAGGTCGTGAATGCCTACGTTCCGCTCGCGAACATGTTCGGCTACGTGAACTCCCTCCGCTCGATGAGCCAGGGCCGTGCACAGTACTCGATGTCGTTCGACCACTACGAGCAGGTCCCGCAGGCAGTCGCTGACGAAGTCCAGGCCAAATACGCCTAATTAGAAACTGAAACTCAAGGTTGGCCGCAGGCTAACGAATACGGAGAGAAGCGATGGGCAAGGAAAAGTTTTCCCGCAATAAGCCTCACTGCAACATCGGCACCATCGGTCACGTCGACCATGGCAAGACCTCGCTGACCGCAGCGATCACCAAGGTTCTGGCGGAAGCCGGTGGCGCGCAGTTCAAGGACTATGCGTCGATCGATAGCGCGCCTGAAGAAAAGGCACGCGGGATCACCATCAACACCTCGCACGTCGAGTACGAGACGGCTAACCGTCACTATGCTCACGTCGATTGCCCGGGCCACGCCGACTATGTGAAGAACATGATCACCGGTGCTGCCCAGATGGACGGCGCGATCCTGGTCGTGTCGGCTGCCGACGGCCCGATGCCCCAGACCCGCGAGCACATCCTGCTGGCCCGTCAGGTTGGCGTTCCGGCGCTGGTCGTGTTCCTGAACAAGTGCGACATGGTCGACGATCCGGAACTGCTCGAGCTCGTCGAGCTGGAAGTCCGCGAGCTCCTGAGCTCGTACGAATTCCCCGGCGACGACATCCCGGTCATCAAGGGTTCGGCTCTGGCCGCTCTCGAAGACAGCGACAAGAAGCTCGGCCACGATGCCGTTCTCGAGCTGATGGCTGCTGTTGACGCGTACATCCCGCAGCCAGAACGTCCGGTTGACCTGCCGTTCCTGCTGCCGATCGAAGACGTGTTCTCGATCTCGGGTCGCGGCACCGTGGTTACCGGTCGCGTTGAGCGCGGTATCGTCAAGGTTGGTGAAGAAGTCGAAATCGTCGGCATCAAGCCAACCCAGAAGACCACCGTTACCGGTGTTGAAATGTTCCGCAAGCTGCTCGACTCGGGCCAGGCTGGCGACAACGTTGGCGCACTGATCCGCGGTATCGATCGTACTCAGGTTGAGCGCGGTCAGGTTCTCTGCAAGCCCGGCTCCGTGACCCCGCACACCGACTTCGTTGCTGAGGCCTATATCCTCACCAAGGAAGAAGGCGGTCGTCACACTCCGTTCTTCGGCAACTACCGTCCGCAGTTCTACTTCCGTACCACGGACGTGACTGGCATTGTGACCTTGCCTGAAGGCACGGAAATGGTTATGCCGGGCGACAATATCAACATGAACGTTCAGCTCATCGTTCCGATCGCCATGGAAGAGAAGCTCCGCTTCGCTATCCGTGAAGGTGGCCGCACCGTCGGCGCCGGCGTCGTGGCGAAGATCCTTAAGTAAGAAGCGAATGACTTCGTGGCGCGCGATGTGCGCGCGCCACGATCATTGATGTCAGGATTTACAAGATGAACGGTCAAAATATTCGCATCCGGCTCAAGGCCTTTGACCATCGCGTCCTCGATGCATCCACCCGCGAAATCGTCTCGACGGCGAAGCGCACCGGTGCTCAGGTCCGTGGTCCGATCCCGCTGCCGACGCGAATTGAGAAATTTACCGTGAACCGCTCGCCGCATATCGATAAGAAGGCACGCGAGCAGTTCGAGATTCGTACCCACAAGCGTCTCCTGGACATTGTGGATCCGACTCCCCAGACGGTTGATGCACTGATGAAGCTCGATCTCGCCGCCGGCGTCGACGTCGAAATCAAGCTCTAAAGACTAAGTTTTCGCGCTGACCATCCAAAGGGTCCTCTTGGGACACAATGACCCGGTCCAGTGCCAATTAGAAAAGGTAACAACCGATGCGTTCTGGTTTGATCGCACAGAAGCTGGGCATGACCCGCATTTTCACTGATGACGGCGCCCATGTGCCCGTTACGGTGCTCGGGCTGCAGAACTGCCAGGTGGTAGGCCAGCGGACGTCGGAAAAAGACGGCTATGTCGCGCTGCAATTGGGCGCAGGGCAGGCCAAGGTTAAGAACACGACCAAGGCAGAGCGCGGCCAGTTCGCCGTTGCCAAGGTGGAGCCCAAGCGCCACGTCGCGGAATTCCGCGTCGACGCCGAGAACCTCATCGAGGTCGGCGCGCAGCTGCAGGCTGACCACTTTGTCGAAGGCCAGCTGGTGGATGTCACCGGCACCTCGATTGGTAAGGGTTTCGCCGGCGGCATGAAGCGCTGGAACTTTGGCGGTCTGCGGGCTACCCACGGCGTGTCGGTTTCGCACCGTTCGATCGGTTCGACCGGTGGCCGTCAGGACCCGGGCAAGACCTTCAAGAACAAGAAGATGCCTGGCCACATGGGCGATCGTCGCATCACCACGCAGAACCTCACGGTCGTCAAGACCGACGTGGAACGCGGGCTGATCATGGTCCAGGGTTCGGTCCCAGGGTCCAAGGGCGCCTGGATCATGATTAAAGACGCCGTAAAGAAGCCTGCTCCCAAGAACGCTGCCTTCCCAGGTTCGTTCAAGGCCGCTGCAGACGTTGCGGGGGAAGCGAAGTAAATGGAACTCCAGGTTACATCTCTCGACGGCAAGTCTGCCGGCAAGATTGAACTTGCAGATGACATCTTCGGTCTGGAAGTCCGTCAGGACATCCTGCACCGCATGGTTCGTTATCAGCAGCTCAAGGCAATGTCTGGTACGCACGACGTCAAGAATCGTTCGGAAGGCGTGCGCACGGGCAAGAAGTTCGTGAAGCAGAAGGGTTCGGGCGGCGCCCGTCACGGCGATCGCAAGGCTCCCCAGTTCCGTGGTGGTGGCCGTGCATTCGGTCCGACCCCGCGCAGCCACGCTATCGACCTTCCCAAGAAGGTTCGCGCCCTGGCACTCAAGCATGCCCTGTCGGCCAAGGCCGCAGCCGGTGAGCTGATCGTGCTGGACAGCGTTGCCACCAAGGCTCCGAAGACTGCCGCCCTGCGCGTCACCTTCGGCAAGCTGGACTGGTTGAATGCGCTGATCATCGATGGTGCTGCTGTCGACCAGAACTTTGCTCTGGCTGCCCGCAACATCCCGCATATCGACGTGCTGCCGGTGCAGGGGATCAACGTTGTGTCGATCCTGAAGCGCGAAAAGCTCGTCCTGACCAAGGCAGCGCTCGAAGCGCTGGAAGCGAGGTTCGCATGAACAAGCTCAGCGCTTATGACATCGTCCGTAACCCCGTCGTGACTGAAAAGTCGACGATGGCCTCGGAGAACAACCAGGTCGTTTTCGACGTGGCTATCGATGCCAGCAAGCCCGAGATCAAGGCTGCCGTCGAGCAGCTGTTCTCGGTCAAGGTCAAGGCAGTGAACACCCTGGTCCGCAAGGGCAAGGTGAAGCGCTTCCGCGGCAAGATCGGCGTCCGCAATGACGTCAAGAAGGCTGTTGTTACCCTCGTCGACGGCCAGTCGATCGATATTTCGACCGGCCTCTAAGGGAATAGAGACAAAAAATGGCTCTTAAAACTTACAACCCAACTTCCGAAGGTCGTCGTCAGCTGATCACGACCGATCGGTCGGAACTCTGGAAGGGCGCTCCGGTCAAGACTTTGACCCAGGGCCTCAGCAAGTCCGGTGGCCGTAACAACCGTGGTCGCATCACTGCGTTCCACCGTGGTGGTGGTCACAAGCGCACCTATCGCATGGTCGACTTCAAGCGTGTCAAGTTTGACATGGTTGGCACCGTCGAGCGTCTTGAGTACGATCCCAACCGGACCGCATTCATCGCCCTGGTGATCTACGAAGACGGCGAGAAGGCCTACATCATCGCACCGCAGCGTCTTGCTGCCGGCGACAAGGTCATCTCCTCGATGCAGACCGTCGACGTGAAGCCCGGCAATTCCATGCCACTCGAGCGTATGCCGGTCGGTACGATCGTCCACAATATCGAGCTGAAGCCCCGCAAGGGTGGCCAGGTCGCCCGTTCGGCTGGTGCGTATGCCCAGTATGTCGGTCGTGACCAGGGTTGGGCGATCCTTCGCCTGAACTCGGGCGAGCAGCGCCGCGTGCATGGCACCTGCCTTGCAACCGTCGGTGCCGTCTCGAACCAGGACCACTCGAACACTTCGCTTGGCAAGGCTGGTCGTTCGCGCTGGTTGGGCCGCAAGCCCGTCAACCGCGGCGTGACCATGAACCCGATCGACCACCCGCATGGTGGTGGTGAAGGCCGTACTTCGGGTGGCCGTCATCCGGTTACGCCCTGGGGCAAGCCGACCAAGGGCAAGAAGACGCGCAGCAACAAGGCAACGGACAAGTTCATCGTTCGCAGCCGTCACGTGAAGAAGGGCAGGTAAGCCATGACCCGTTCAATCTGGAAGGGGCCGTTTGTCGACGGCTACATGCTCAAGAAGGCCGAGAAGGCCCAGACGTCAGGCCGCAACGATGTGGTCAAGATCTGGAGCCGTCGCTCGACCATCCTGCCGCAGTTCGTGGGTATCACCTTCGGCGTTCACAATGGCCACAAGCATATCCCGGTCAACGTGACCGAGGACATGATCGGTCACAAGTTCGGCGAATTCGCACCGACCCGTACCTATTACGGTCATGCGGCCGACAAGAAGGCCAAGAGGAAGTAAAATGGGCAAGCCAAAAACCCAGCGCGCGCTTGCGGACAACGAGGCCAAGGCTGTGCTGCGCATGCTGCGCATCAGCCCTCAGAAGCTCAACCTTCTGGCCCAGCTGATCCGTGGCAAGAAGGTCGAGAAGGCTCTGGCCGAACTCGAATTCAGCCACAAGCGTATTTCCGGCCAGGTGAAGAAGGTGCTCGAGAGCGCCATTGCCAACGCCGAAAACAACCACGGTCTCGATACCGACGCTCTCGTCGTTGCCGAAGCCTTTGTGGGCAATTCGCTCGTCATGAAGCGGTTTACCGCTCGTGGCCGTGGCCGTTCGTCGCAGATCCAGAAGCCGTTCGCGCATCTGACGATCATCGTTCGGCAAGTTGAGGAGGCCGCATAATGGGCCAGAAGATCAATCCAATCGGCTTCCGCCTCGGTATCAACCGTACGTGGGACAGCCGTTGGTACGCCAATAAGGGCGAATATGGTACGCTGCTTCAGGAAGACCTGAAGATCCGCACCATGCTGCTCGAAGACCTCAAGGCCGCAGCGGTCTCCAAGGTCGTCATCGAACGTCCGCACCGCAAGTGCCGCGTGTCGATCCACACTGCCCGTCCGGGTATCGTGATCGGCAAGAAGGGCGCAGACATCGACAAGATCCGCGCCAAGGTGAAGAAGTTCACCGACAGCGAAGTGCACATCAACATCGTTGAAGTGCGCAAGCCGGAAACCGATGCGACTTTGGTTGCCCAGGGCATCGCCCAGCAGCTGGAACGCCGTGTGGCATTCCGTCGCGCCATGAAGCGTGCTGTGCAGACCGCGATCCGCATGGGCGCCGGTGGTATCCGCGTCAATGTTGGTGGCCGTCTCGGTGGCGCCGACATCGCTCGTACCGAATGGTACCGCGAGGGTCGCGTCCCGCTGCACACCCTGCGTGCGGATATCGACTACGGTACAGCTGAAGCCGCGACGACCTACGGCATCATCGGTATCAAGGTCTGGATTTTCAAAGGCGAAGTCCTCGAGCACGATCCCACTGCGCATGAGCGCCGTGCGACGGAAGGTGCAGATCAGGGCGGCCAGCGTGCTGAACGTGAACCACGTCGTGAGCGTGGCGATCGCGACCGCGAACGCGCATAAGAAAGTTAGTTCATTATGCTGCAACCTAAGAAGACAAAGTTCCGCAAAGCCCATAAGGGCCGTATCCATGGCGTTGCCAAGGGCGGCACTGAGCTTGCATTCGGCCAGTATGCTCTCAAGGCAACCGAACCCGAGCGCGTAACTGCTCGCCAGATCGAAGCGGCTCGCCGCGCGATCACCCGCGAAATGAAGCGCCAGGGCCGTGTCTGGATCCGTATTTTCCCAGACCTTCCGGTGTCCAAGAAGCCGACTGAAGTTCGTATGGGTAAGGGCAAGGGTTCGGTCGAATTGTGGGCTGCCCGCGTTAAGCCAGGCCGCATTGTATTCGAAATCGACGGCGTCCCCGAGGACGTTGCCAAGGAAGCTCTGCGCCTCGGCGCGATGAAGCTCCCGATCATGACGCGGGTTGTTACCCGCATTGCCGACTAAGGACACGAGCGATGAAAGCCAGTGATGTGCGGGCCAAGACCGCAGACGAACTGAAGGATCAGCTCGTCGACCTCAAGAAAGAACAGTTCAACTTGCGCTTCCAGCGTGCTACCCAGCAGCTCGAATCGCCAGGCCAGGTGAAGAAGGTCCGCCGCGACATCGCGCGGATCAAGACGATCCTCGGCGAAAAGAACGCAGCAAAGTAAGGAGCCGCGACCATGCCAAAGCGCGTTCTACAGGGGACTGTTGTCTCCGACGCCAATGAGAAGACGGTCGTGGTGCGCGTTGAGCGCCGTTTCACGCATCCGGTGATGAAGAAGACCGTGCGCCGGTCCAAGAAGTATCACGCTCACGACGAGGCCAATGTGGCCAAGGTCGGCCAGATCGTGTGGATCGAGGAATGCGCTCCGATCTCGAAGAACAAGCGTTGGACGCTTGTTCCGTCGGCGTAAACGAATTTAGGATTTAAGGTCGGCGAGCCGGGGACGGCGGGTCGGTTTAACAAGAAGGCATCCAGTCATGATTCAGATGCAATCAAATCTCGACGTCGCGGATAATTCCGGCGCGCGTCGCGTCATGTGCATCAAGGTGCTGGGCGGCTCGCATCGCAAGTACGCTTCCGTTGGCGACATCATCGTGGTGTCGGTCAAGGACGCGATCCCGCGCGGCCGCGTTAAAAAGGGTCAGGTTATGAAAGCGGTCGTCGTTCGTACCGCTTTCGATATCCGTCGCCCTGATGGCACGGTGATCCGTTTCGACAAGAACGCCGCGGTTCTGATCAACAATCAGAAAGAGCCGATCGGCACCCGTATCTTCGGACCGGTTCCGCGCGAGCTTCGCGCCAAGAACCACATGAAGATCATCTCGCTTGCACCAGAGGTGCTGTAATGGCTGCCAAGATTAAGAAGGGCGACAAGGTCGTCGTCCTGACCGGCAAGGACAAGGGCAAAACCGGCCTGGTCCTTTCGGTCATCCCGACCGAAACCAAGGCACTGGTGCAGGGTATCAACCTTGTCCGTCGCCACACCAAGCAGACCGCGTCGACCGATGCCGGCATCTTCACTAAAGAAGCGCCGATCCATCTGTCGAACCTCGCGCTCGCTGACAAGGATGGCAAGGCCACCCGCGTCGGTTTCCAGATCAAGGACGGCGTCAAGACGCGCGTCGCCAAGAGCACCGGAGACGTGATCGATGGCTGAGACCGTTTACATTCCTCGCCTTCGCATCGACTATGATGAGTCGATCAAGAAGGCGCTCACCGAGGAGTTCGGCTACACGAACGTCATGCAGCTGCCGCGGCTTGACAAGATTGTGCTGAACATGGGCGTTGGCGAAGCCGTCAACGACACCAAGAAGGTCAAGTCCGCTGCTGCCGATCTGGAAAAGATCGCTGGTCAGAAGCCGGTCATCACCCATGCTCGCAAGTCGATCGCTGGCTTCAAGGTCCGCGAAGACATGCCGCTTGGCGTCAAGGTCACACTGCGCAAGCAGCGCATGTATGAATTCCTTGATCGCCTGGTGAACATCGCACTGCCGCGCGTTCGTGACTTCCGTGGTCTGAACCCGAATTCCTTCGACGGTCGTGGCAACTATGCCATGGGCATCAAGGAACACATCATTTTCCCGGAAATCAACTACGACCAGGTTGATCAGGTCTGGGGCATGGACATCGTGGTTTGCACGACGGCCAAGACGGATGATGAAGCGCGCGCGCTTCTCAAGGCTTTCAACTTCCCTTTCCGCAAATAAGCGGGCAGGGGAAGGCATAAGGATCAGGACATGGCCAAGACCAGCTCCATCGTTAAGAACAACAAGCGTGCTGCGCTCGCAAAGCGGTTCGCCGCCAAGCGTGCTGCGCTCAAGGCGCTCTCCAAGGACCAGTCGGCTTCCATGGATGTGCGCTTTGGCGCCCAGCTCAAGCTCGCCGAACTGCCGCGTAACTCGGCACCGGTGCGCGTCCGTAACCGCTGTGAAGTCTCGGGTCGTCCCCGTGGCTATTACCGCAAGCTGAAGCTGAGCCGTATCGCGCTGCGCCAGTTGGGCAACCTGGGTCAGATCCCGGGCCTGGTCAAGTCGAGCTGGTAAGGAGACGTTAGACATGAGCTTTTCAGATCCTATCGGTGATATGCTGACCCGCATCCGCAATGCGCAGATGCGTCGCAAGAACTCCGTTTCGACCCCAGCCTCGACCCTTCGCGGTCGCGTGCTGGACGTTCTCCAGTCCGAGGGTTTCATCCGCGGCTACTCGGAGACCAAGTTCGAGAACGGTGCTGCCGAGTACGAAATCGAACTCAAGTACTCGGACAGCGATCCGGTCATCCGCACGATCGAGCGCGTTTCGCGTCCCGGCCGTCGCGTGTATGCATCGGTCAAGAATATTCCCCAGGTCGCCAATGGCCTGGGCGTATCGATCCTCTCCACGCCCAAGGGTGTGATGGCGGACCACGAAGCTAAGGCTGCCAATGTCGGCGGCGAGGTACTCTGCCGCGTCTTCTAAGGAAGGCGTGGTAAGACGATTACTCAAGGATAACTACGCATGTCACGTACAGGCAAACAGCCGGTTGCACCGGTCAGCGGGGTTACGGTTACGATCAATGGTCGTACCGTTTCCGCAAAGGGGCCCAAGGGCGAACTGAGCATCCAGCTCATGGAAGCCATCAATGTCGAGCAGACCGACGAGGGTATCGTCGTGTCGCCGGCGAACGACTCACGGTTTGCCCGTGCGGCATGGGGCACTACCCGTGCCCTGATCCAGAACATGGTCACTGGCGTCAGCGCCGGTTTCGAACGCAAGCTGGCAATCCAGGGCGTTGGTTATCGCGCCGCCATGCAGGGCAAGGACATCAAGCTCTCGCTTGGGTTTAGCCACGAAGTGATCTATGAAGCCCCCAAGGGAATCACGCTCGCTGTCCCAGTGCCGACGGAAATCGTCATCACCGGTATCGACAAGCAGCAGGTCGGCCAAGTTGCGGCGAATATTCGCGGCTGGCGTCCGCCCGAGCCCTACAAGGGCAAGGGTGTACGTTATGCGGGCGAGTTCGTCTTCCGCAAAGAAGGCAAGAAGAAGTAAGGAGCGCCTGCAATGGCTATCAGTGCAAAGGGAGCGGAGCGCCGCAAGGCCCGTGTCCGCAAGGCGCTCAAGGCTCGTGCCTTTGGTCGTCCGCGTCTGTCGGTTTTCCGTTCGGACAAGAATATCTACGCCCAGATCATCGACGACGCGACAGGCCGTACGCTGGCCGCCGCTTCGACGCTCGACAAGGACGTCAAGGCATCGGTCAAGAACGGTTCGACCGCCGAGGCTGCTGCAACGATCGGCAAGTTGATTGCCGAGCGCGGTACCAAGGCCGGCGTTGCCGAGGTGATCTTCGATCGCGGCGCCTACATCTATCATGGCCGGGTCAAGGCCCTTGCAGACGCTGCCCGTGAGGGCGGTCTGCAGTTCTGATCCACGGCGCGAGAAAGAAGTTACTATGAGCAGAGACGTTCAAGAGCGCGAAAGCGAATTTATCGACCGCCTGGTGCACATCAATCGTGTGGCCAAGGTTGTGAAGGGTGGCCGTCGTTTCGGTTTTGCCGCTCTCGTAGTCGTCGGCGACCAGAAGGGCCGCGTCGGGTTCGGTCACGGTAAGGCCCGTGAAGTTCCAGAAGCGATCCGCAAGGCAACCGAGCAGGCCAAGCGCCAGATGATCCGCGTGCCGCTGCGCGATGCCCGCACCCTGCACCACGACGTGCATGGTCGCCATGGCGCCGGCAAGGTGATCCTGCGTGCAGCCGTTCCGGGTACCGGTATCATTGCCGGCGGTCCGATGCGCGCTGTGTTCGAGACCCTGGGTATCAACGACATCGTCGCCAAGTCGCAGGGCACTGCCAACCCCTACAACATGGTGCGTGCCACCTTTGATGCGCTCAAGCGTGTCGATAGCCCGCGCTCGGTTGCTGCCCGTCGTGGCTTGAAGGTTTCGGAATTGCAGGCTCGCCGCGGCGAATCTGCGGCCGAAGTCTGAGCCCGATAGGGACGGAGAGAAAAAATGGCTGAGAAAAAGACCCTCATCGTAGAGCAGTACGGTTCGCCGATCCGCCGCGACAAGGTGCAGCGCGCGACCCTTATCGGTCTCGGGCTCAACAAGATGAACAAGAAGCGTGAGCTGCTTGATACGCCGGAAGTTCGCGGCATGATCAACAAGCTCCCGCACCTCGTCCGCGTCGTCGGCGAGTAAGAGAGAAGGTCGATCAGATGACCCGTTTGAATGAACTGCGCGATAATCCCGGCGCGAACAAGGTCCGCATCCGCGTTGGTCGCGGCATCGGTTCGGGCAAGGGCAAGACCGGTGGTCGCGGCGGCAAGGGCCAGACAGCACGCTCGGGCGTTGCGATCAACGGCTTCGAAGGCGGCCAGATGCCCCTTCACATGCGTATGCCTAAGCGCGGCTTTAATGCCCTTAATCCTGGCAACTGGAACGAGGTCCGTATCGACCGCGTTCAGGCCTACCTCGATGCTGGCAAGCTCGATGCGACTGCTGTGATCGACGCCCAGGCGCTGATCGCTGCCCGCGTCATCCGTCGCGTCAAGGACGGTGTGCGTCTGATCGGCGCCGAGGGCTTCACCTCCAAGAAGGTGACGTTCAAGGTTGACTACGCCACCAAGGGCGCGCTTGCGGCTATCGAAGCTGCTGGCGGCAAGGTCGAGCTCATCCCGGCCAAGGCGCCGTGGAAGAAGACTCCATACGCCGGCTAATGTCGGTTTGGCGCACCCGACTATCGGTCGGGTGCGCCTTTTTTTGGTTTGTTGCGTTAGGGATGCAGGTGCATCTGTGCCCTGAAGCGCTCCGAGCGCACCTGGCCTTGAAGCCATAGGGAGCGATACATGGCGTCCGCAGCCGAACAGCTGGCACGTAATCTCAATTTTTCGACGTTCTCCAAGGCGAAGGCCCTGCAGCAGCGGATCTGGTTCACACTGGGCGCGCTGCTTGTCTATCGTCTGGGTACCTTCATTCCGGTTCCCGGCATTGATCCCGACGCCTTCCGCGCGACTTTCGAACAGTCGCAGCAGGGCATCATCGGCATGTTCAACATGTTCGCTGGTGGTGCCGTTGAGCGTATGGCGATCTTTGCCCTCAACCTCATTCCCTACATTACCGCGTCCATCGTGGTGCAGGTGATCGCCACGGCGTCGCCGCGTCTAGAAGCTCTCAAGAAAGAGGGCGAGGCCGGTCGTCGCAAGATGAACCAGTACACCCGCTATCTGGCGGTCGTGTTCTGCGCCGTGCAGGCCTATGGCATCGCTGTCGGCCTGGAAGCGAGCCAGGGCGTCGTTCTGAACCCAGGCTGGTTCTTCCGCATCTCCACCGTGATCACCCTGGTTGGTGGCACGATGTTCCTGATGTGGCTGGGCGAGCAGATTACTGCACGTGGCGTGGGTAACGGCATTTCGCTGATCATCTTTGCCGGTATCGTGGCCAACCTGCCAACGACCATCGTGCAGACGCTCGAGTTGAGCCGGACAGGGGCCTTGCCGCCGCTGGCTGCCATCGGTCTGGTGATCCTGGCGATCGTGGTCATCGGTATTATTGTGTTCTTTGAACGCGCCCAGCGCCGGCTGCTGATCCAGTATCCAAAGCGCCAGGTCGGCAACAAGATGTTCCAGGGCGACACGTCGCACCTGCCGCTCAAGCTGAATACTGCCGGTGTTATCCCGGTGATCTTCGGTTCGTCCCTTTTGCTGCTGCCGGCGACCATCGCGTCGTTTGCTGCACAGGGTAACGCTCCGCAGTGGCTGCAGGTGGTGACCGCCATGCTCGGCCGCGGCCAGCCGCTCTATCTGGCGCTGTTCGCGTTCTTCATCATCTTCTTCGCCTTCTTCTATACGGCCATCGTGTTCAATCCGACCGAGACGGCCGATAACCTGAAGCGTTCCGGCGGCTTCATTCCGGGCTTCCGTCCGGGTGAGCGCACGGCCCAGCACATCGACTACGTGCTGACGCGCATCACGGTCGTCGGTGCGCTGTACCTGACTTTCGTGGCGTTGATCCCGGAAGTCCTGGTGAGCCAGCTTGCGGTCAGCCAGTTTATCGGCGGTACATCGCTGCTGATCATGGTGACGGTGACCCTGGATACGGTCAGCCAGATCCAGAGCCACCTGATTGCCCAGCAGTATGAAGGTCTGGTCAAGAAGTCTCGTCTTGGGGGAGGTAAGCGTCGATGAGGTTGATCCTTTTGGGGCCGCCGGGAGCGGGGAAGGGTACTCAGGCCAAGATTCTGGTCGAAGCCTACGGTATTCCTCAGCTATCTACCGGTGACATCCTGCGGTCGGCCATCGCCGCGAAGACGCCGCTCGGTCTGGAAGCCAAGGCCATCGTGGATCGTGGTGATCTGGTGTCCGATGCCATCGTCAATGGTATCGTCTCGGAACGCCTCGATGCCGAAGACTGCAAGCCTGGATTCATTCTCGATGGTTTCCCGCGCACCATCGCGCAGGCCGAGGCGCTCGACCTGATGCTGGTCGAGAAGGGCGTCAAGCTCGACGCTGTTATCGAGATCAAGGCGGATGCGGATGTGCTGGTTGAGCGCGTCATCAACCGCGCCAAGGAAAGCGGCGGCGCCCGCGCCGACGACAACGAGGAAGTGCTGCGCAAGCGCCTCAATGTCTACCAGGAGCAGACCGCTCCACTCGTCGCGTACTATACCGACGAAGGTCTGCTGCGAGCCGTCGATGGCATGGAGCCGGTCGAGCAGGTGACTGCCGCGATCAAGGCAGCTATCGAAGGCTAAAGTTTCGGATTGGGCTGGGCAGTTGACTCTGTCTGGTCTTATCCTTAAAGAACCGCGTCAGTCTCATGGATTATTGGGCTGGATTCGGTTCCTCATTTCGGTTGGGGTCGAAATCCGGTCCCTTGTTGTTTAAGGGCGCCAGCCGTGATGGTTCGCGCTGAATGAAGGAGAGCAGACGTGGCTCGTATTGCTGGCGTCAATATCCCGACGAATAAGCGCGTAGTTATTGCGCTGCAGTATATCCACGGGATCGGCGACAAGTTCGCCGAGGATATCTGCACCAAGGTTGGCATTCCGGCAGAGCGCCGGGTCAATGAACTGACCGACGCGGAAGTCATCCAGATCCGTGAAGCTATCGACCGCGACTACGTCGTGGAAGGTGATCTTCGCCGCAATGTGGCGATGAACATCAAGCGCCTGATGGACCTGGGCAACTATCGTGGCCTGCGTCATCGTCGCGGCCTGCCGGTCCGCGGTCAGCGCACCCATACCAATGCTCGTACCCGCAAGGGTCCTGCAAAGGCGATCGCCGGCAAGAAGAAGTAAGAACCCGATATCGGGTTCTTCGATGTAGCTGCCGGGGCCGATTGGCTAACGGCAGCGCAGATATCGAATAGAGGACTTAAATGGCAAAGACTGAAACCACGCGCGTCCGCCGCAAGGAGCGCAAGAATATCACGTCGGGTGTTGCCCACGTGAATGCATCGTTCAACAACACCATGATCACCATCGCCGACATGCAGGGCAACACGATCTCGTGGTCCTCGTCTGGCGTGATGGGCTTCAAGGGCTCGCGCAAGTCGACCCCTTATGCCGCTCAGGTTGCTGCCGAAGATGCCGCCAAGAAGGCGCAGGAACACGGCATGAAGACCCTCGAGGTCGAAGTTCGTGGTCCCGGTTCGGGTCGTGAATCGGCGCTTCGCGCTCTCCAGGCAGCTGGGTTCAACGTTACCTCGATCCGCGACGTGACCTCGATCCCGCACAATGGTTGCCGTCCTCGCAAGCGGCGCCGCGTCTAATAGACCGATTGAAAGCTCCCGGCCGAGGCGGCCGGGAGTCTTATTGCGTTTGCGGCGGAGCGGCCGGGCGAGGGCCGCGATTTTGAAAGGACACAACCTGTGACGATCCAGAGGAACTGGCAAGAACTGATTAAGCCGACCAAGCTGGAGATTGTTTCGGGCAGCGATAACGCGCGCGTGGCTTCGGTAGTTGCCGAGCCGCTTGAGCGCGGTTACGGGCTTACCCTGGGTAATGCCCTTCGTCGCGTGCTGCTGTCGTCGCTTCAGGGCGCGGCAGTGACTGCAATCCAGATTGACGGCATCCTGCATGAATTCTCCTCGCTTCCGGGCGTGCGCGAAGACATCACCGATCTCGTTCTCAACGTGAAAGAAATCGCGTTGCGGATGGGTGGGGAAGGTCCCAAGCGTCTGGCGCTTTCGCGTCAGGGCCCGGGCGCTGTTACTGCCGGCGACATCAAGGTCACCGGCGACATCGAAGTGCTGAACCCCGAGCTGGTCATCTGCCACCTCGACGATGGCGCCGAGATCAATATCGAGTTCACCGTTGATAACGGCAAGGGCTATGTCCCGGCCGACAAGAACCGTCCCGAAGACGCACCGATCGGCTATATCCCGGTCGACTCGCTGTTTTCGCCGGTTCGTCGCGTGTCCTACAAGGTCGATGCTACCCGTGCCGGCGAAAGCCTGGATAAGGACAAGCTGACCCTGCAGGTCGAAACCAATGGCGCCATCTCGCCGGAAGACGCCGTGGCCTATGCCGCGCGGATCCTGCAGGACCAGCTGTCGGTATTCGTGAACTTCGAAGAGCCCAGCAAGGAAAAGGCCCAGGATACCGTTCCTGAACTCGCCTTCAATCCGGCGCTGCTCAAGAAGGTCGATGAGCTTGAACTTTCGGTGCGTTCGGCCAACTGCCTCAAGAACGATAACATCGTTTATATCGGCGACCTGATCCAGAAGACGGAAGCCGAGATGTTGCGGACGCCGAACTTCGGCCGCAAGTCGCTCAATGAAATCAAGGAAGTGCTCGCGCAGATGGGCCTTCATCTCGGAATGGACGTTGCCAATTGGCCACCCGAGAATATCGATGACCTCGCCAAGCGCTACGAAGATCATTATTGATCGCGCGCTGCCAAGCACTTTAGGAGACCACCATGCGCCACGGTAATTCAGGTCGCAAACTCAACCGGACTGCCAGCCACCGCAAGGCCATGTTCGCCAATATGTCTGCCGCGCTGATCAAGCACGAGCAGATCGTCACTACGCTTCCCAAGGCCAAGGACCTGCGTCCGATCGTCGAGAAGCTGATCACCCTCGGCAAGCGCGGCGACCTGCACGCTCGTCGTCAGGCGATTGCCCAGATGCGCGACGAAGATCAGGTTCGCAAGCTGTTCGAGATTCTCGGGCCGCGCTACAAGGACCGTCAGGGCGGCTATATCCGCATCATGAAGGCCGGCTTCCGCTACGGCGACAACGCTCCGATGGCCGTGATCGAGTTCGTCGATCGCGACGTCAATGCCAAGGGCCAGGACAGCGGTCCGGTCCATGTGCGTGACGACGAAGAGTCCGAAGCAGCGTAAGACTTTGGTCTGCGCGACAGATTTGGGGCGGCCGCGAGTTTCGCGGCCGCCCTTTTCGTTCCGGGGCAGGGGTATGGGCCCTGTGTTGCCCGTAACACGGGGTACCTGTCAGTCCAGCTCCCAGGCGCGGCCCAGGGACCTGAGATCGGCCAGTGAACGGCAGGTGACGATTGGCAAGCCGGTGCTGCAGGCGCGGGCGTGATAGCGGCCGAAGCTGTTGCGGGTTTTCCAGACCCAGTGGATCATTTCAAGCTTGATGCTGTCACGCTTGCCCTCAAGACCGCCGGCGCGGTCGGGCTGAAACAGGGTGCGGCGGAGATAGCGGCCGAAACGCGCCAGGTAATGCCCATCGAGCGCGATGATCCCCGTGGCCCGGGCGAAGCGCTGTGGCAGCAAGGCGGAATAATTGCCGTCCATCACCCATTCAGGGGCGAGGATGGCCGCGTCATGCAGGGCGTGAAATTCCGCATCAGGCCGAGGCTCCCAATCGGTATTGGGGAGGTGGCGGAATTGGTCGAGATGGACAGCCGGTACTCCCAGCTTGCGGGCGATTGCAGCGCAAAGGGTGGACTTGCCGGCATTGGTGGGGCCAAGGATGCAGATGCGTCGGCCGAGCGTTTCGAGGGGGAGGTCATGCATTTTCAGTTCCGATATGTCGTTGGTGGATCGGGGTGGAAAAGCTGATCGAGGCGGCGGGGGCTCCAATAGAAAAGGGCCGCTCCCAGAGGGAGCAGCCCACAATTTGCTGCAGCATTGCTGCCGCCGGATCGGGGACGGGGGCTATAGCGCCGAACCCTCGCCCATGCAAGCCGGTCCTGCCTATTCGGGCTGGACGTCCTTGCCAGTATAGACTTCCTCGACCCAGAACTGGTCGCGGCGATCGAAGCCGTTGAACGGGGTCAGCGATGCCTGGGTGTAGGCACCCATCAGGCCGAACTCGATCCAGTCGTCTTCGTCGATATCGGCCGGCAGGGTGAACACCTGGGGCAGCACGTCATAGCTGTCGCAAGTGGGGCCCCAGATGGTGAATTCCGAGAAATCCGCGTCATTGTCATGCACGCGGGCGCCGCGCCAGACGCGAACCGGCGGGGTGAAGTGCATGAACTTGACTTCCATCAGGCTGCCATAAGCGCCGTCATTGACATAGACGGACTGGCCGCCGCGCTGGTGTTTTACGCGCAGCAGCAGGGAGGTCGACGACGTGACAAGGGCGCGGCCAGGCTCGATGATCAGCTCTGGCTTCCTCTTTTCGCCAAAGTGGTCGCTCACGGCGGTCGAGATGGTCTCGAAGTAATAGTCCATCGGGGGCGCTTCGCTGGTCGGGTAGGGGGCCGGATAGCCGCCGCCGATATTGAGGCGCTTCAGTTCAATGCCAGACTCTTCGACGATACGGGCGGCCGCAGCGATGTGGCGCTCATAGGCGTAGGCGTCTTCGCACTGGCTGCCGACGTGGAAGCACAGGCTGGGCGTGTAGCCCATCTGCTCGACCATGGTGGCGATTTCGGCGGCGCCCTGTTCCATGACGCCGAACTTGATGCCGAAGTCATAGGACTTCAGCGCCTTGCCGGCCTTGAAACGGGTCGTCACTTCGACATCGCGCGAGGGCGATACAACGGCAGCGAGCTGGTCCAGCTGCTGGGGATGGTCGATGGTGAAGGAGCGAACGCCGAACTCTTCATAGGCGCGAGCGATCTCACGCTTGTTCTTGATCGGGTTGTTGTAATGCATGACCGCGCCGGGGGCATAATCGCGCACCAGCTCCATCTCGGTATTGGAGGCGACGTCGAACGCCTTCAAACCTTCGCGATGCAGCTGGGCGATGATGTGGGGCGATGGGTTGCACTTGACGGCATAGGTCAACAGACCGTCGAAGCCCTTGCGGAAGACCTTTGTGGCCTTATGCAACTCACGTTCAGAGAACAGGAAGGCCGGGAAATCCGGGGCTTCCGCCGCGATGAGGGCAGAGGTGTTCGGGTAAACGTGGTTCGGCTCGTCTGTCATTGGACATCCTGCCTTTCGGGCCAAGAGTAGCGTTGAATCGAGCGCTGCATATAGGGCGGTGTGCCCCCACGCGCAAACTATTATTTGTCCTGCATTTAAGGTGATCGCTTGACGCCTTTTTGACGCCGGATTCGGGGTATTTTCGTGCAAGTCTCGTGCAGCCGGAAATGGCTGGGATAACTTGGTTCTGGAAGGATTTAGATTGATGTCCTTGCGCAGTCTCGTGCTGGCTGTCGGCGCTCTTGCGGTTCTGGCCATTGTCGGCGGTATCGCCCTGTCTCCGCTCAATGGGCCCAGCAATGCACAGATGGCGCCGCCTGTCGCCAACATTGCGCCGGTGGCAATTCCGGTGGTGCCGGAAACCGAGGGGCAGATGAAGCTGACCTTCGCCCCGGTGGTGAAATCCGTGTCGCCATCGGTGGTCAATGTCTATGCGACGCGCATCGAGCAACGGGCGGCTTCGCCTTTCGCCAACGATCCGTTCTTCTCGCGGTTCTTCGGCAATGAAGGGCGCTTCCAGAGCCGCCCCAGGGAATCGCAAGCACTGGGCTCTGGCGTGATTGTCGATGCCGGCGGGGTGATCCTGACCAATCGCCATGTCATCGAAGGGGCGACCGATGTGCGAATCGCGCTGTCGGATGGGCGGGAATTTGCCGTCGATGTGGTGATCGAGGACCAGCAGACGGACCTGGCGGTGCTGCGCATCCGCGAGCCCAATGGCACCAGTTTTCCGGCAATCTCGTTTGCCGATTCCGATGCGCTGGAGGTCGGCGACCTGGTCCTGGCAATCGGCAACCCGTTCGGGGTGGGGCAGACGGTCACCAGCGGTATCGTCTCGGCGTTGGCGCGCACTGGGGTAGAGCGGAGCGACTACGAGTTCTTCATCCAGACCGATGCGGCGATCAATCCCGGCAATTCGGGCGGAGCGCTGGTCGATCTCAGTGGCCGGCTGGTGGGCATCAACACCGCGATTTACTCGCAGACCGGTGGCTCGGTGGGCATTGGTTTTGCCATTCCGGCCAATATGGCGCGGCTGGTGGCAGAAGCGGGCGTTGCCGGTGGGCAGATCGTGCGGCCATGGTTTGGGGCCAAGATGCAGGCGGTGACGGCCGATATTGCGGCGAGCCTGGGCATGCCCGCGCCGCATGGGGCGCTGATCACAGAAGTGGCGCCGGACGGGCCGGCGGCACGGGGCGGGTTTGTCTCGGGCGATGTGATCCTGGCGGTCGACGGGGTGCGGGTCGATGATCCCAGCAGCTTCAACTTCCGGTTGGCCACCAAGCCAATCGGGCAGGTGACGCAATTGGAGCGGCTGCGGGGCGGGGCGACTGAAACGGTGAGTTTCAGTGTGGAAGCGGCTCCGATTGCCAGCGAGGACATGCGGGCCAGCATTGGCGGTAATTCACGCTTTGCCGGCAGCAGCGTGCAGCAATTGACGGCAGCCCTTGCCGAAGCCAAAGGGCTGCCGTACGACGCCAAGGGCGTGATCATTACGGCTATCGAACCGGGGTCCGCCGCCGATCAGATGGGCTTGAGGGTCGACGACATCATCCTTTCGCTCAACAACGTGCCGATGGATACTGCGCGCGTGTTTCAAACGACCGCATCCAATCGCGTCCGCACCTGGCAGATTATCCTGCAGCGCGGCGGGAAGGTGATGCAGAGCATAGTCAGTGGATAGGTATGGCCGATCTTTTCGCGAGAGAGCCCGAGCAGGCAAACGACGACGATACGCGCCGGCCGCTGGCCGATCAGTTGCGGCCACGCTCACTCGATGAGGTGATCGGGCAAACCCATTTGCTGGGCCCCGACGGCACTTTGCGCCGGATGATTGCCTCCGGGCGACTGGGCTCGCTGATCCTGTGGGGGCCACCCGGCACTGGCAAGACCACGGTGGCGCGGTTGCTGGCCGATCAAATCGGTTACTCGTTCGAGCAGATTTCGGCGGTGTTCTCCGGGGTTGCGGACCTCAAAAAGGTGTTCGAGAAGGCGCGCTTCGAGCGCCTTTCCGGGCACAAGACGCTGCTGTTCGTCGACGAGATCCATCGGTTCAACCGGGCGCAGCAGGATGGCTTCCTGCCGGTGATGGAAGACGGCACCGTGGTGCTGGTGGGCGCCACGACCGAAAATCCGTCCTTCGAGCTCAATGCGGCTTTGTTGTCGCGCAGCCAGGTGCTGCGGTTTGAGTCATTGGGGCTTGAGGACCTGGAAAAGCTGGTCGTGCGGGCGGAGGCGTTGGCGGGAGCAGCGCTGCCGCTCGACGCCGAGGCGCGCCATACCCTGCTCACGCTCGCCGATGGCGACGGACGGGCCTTGCTGGGTCTGGTCGAAGAGGTGCTGGCCTCAGCCAAGCCGGGGGAGACGCTCGACGCTGCGACCATGTTGACCGTGATCCAGCGGCGGGCACCGATCTATGACAAGGCCCAGGATGGGCACTACAACCTGATTTCGGCGCTGCACAAGACCATCCGTGGTTCGGACCCCGATGCGGCGCTGTACTATTTCGCCCGCATGCTGGATGCCGGCGAGGACCCGCTGTTCCTGGCAAGACGGCTGATCCGCATGGCCGTGGAGGATATCGGACTGGCCGATCCGCTGGCCCTGCCGCAGGCCGTGGCAGGGCGCGATGCGTTTCAGATGCTGGGCTCGCCCGAGGGCGAGCTGGCGCTGGCGCAGGTCGTGGTCTATCTGGCGCTCGCCCCCAAGTCGAATGCCGTCTACACGGCCTTCAAGGGCGCGATGAGCGTCGCCAAGGCCACGGGCTCGCCGATGCCGCCAATGGTCATCCTGAACGCCCCCACGAAGCTGATGAAGGGGTCTGGCTACGGCGACGGCTACATTTACGACCACGACACGCCAGAGGGCTTTTCGGGGCAGCAATATTTCCCCGAAAAGATCGGTCGGCAGAAATTCTACGAGCCGGTCGAGCGCGGCAGCGAGCGCGACTATCGCAAGCGGCTGGACTATTTCGAACGGTTACGGGCGCAGAAGGGCAGCCGCGACGGCTAGTCTTTCTGCCAGATCCCGGCGCGGCCACTCTCATAGCCATAAGTGAAAAGGGCCGTCAGCCATGCCGGGCTGCCGAAAATGCTCTTGCTCTCGGGGAATTCCGCCGGGATTGCGGTCAGCCAGAAGGCAAGGCCGGCGCGACTGGCGGAGGTCGCCAACTGCTCGATATTGCCGCGACCGAGATATTTGAGCAGCGTCGGGACTGCTCGTTGCAACAGCGAGACGCTGGAGATTTTCACCGCAGCGGGGGTGGGGGCCACGACGCCATTGAAGATCACGTAGAGCTTCTGCACGCCGCGACGGCCCTTGACGAAACCCTCGTAGCCGCCGGGCATCAGCAAGACCTGCTGGGTGACGCCGCCATCAACGTGAAGTTCATCGAACTGGACCCCCTGGGCGGTCACGTCGAGCAGGACAGGCGGGAAGACGCCGGGAACGGCTGCCGAGGCCAGGATGATCTGGTGCACCAGGTCCAGCTTGTTGGGTAGATTGCTGACAGCGATGGCACCGATATCCCAGATAACCGGGCGCTGGGCATCCAGATTGGTGGTGCCGACATAGAGACGCCGGCCCTGGCGGTGGGCGCTGCCAATCGCAGCCAGCGCCTGGTCGTCGACGAGATAGCGAATGCTCGCCAGCAGGACCGCGTTGCTGAGAATGGAGGGGGCACCGAAGATCGCCGAGATGAAATCGGCCGTTGGGCTGGCCTCCTGGGTCAGGGTCGAAAACACCGACTTGAGGCGCTCGTCATAGGCGGGTCCGAGAAAGGCCATCGGGGCCATCATGGCGCCGACGCTGATGCCGGTGACGACCTCGAACTGCGGCCGGTTGCCCTTGGCGCTCCAGCCCACCAGGAACCCTGCACCATATGCGCCATTGATTCCGCCGCCCGAGAGAGTCAGATAATCGACGTCGCCGTCACTGCCGGGGGCAATGTGGGAGTGGATGTCCGCGAATTCGCGATCATCGCCCCAATACCGAAGCTTCTGATCGGCAGGGATCGACGCCGACGCGGCCAGGTTCTCCGGCACAGGCTGGCGCGGCGCCATCGAGCTGCAAGCGGCGAGAGCAAGCAGCGCCACTGCGAGGAAAGTTGAACGTAAAACCAGCATTGAGGCCCCCGGGCGACAAATCTGCAGCCCATACTAGATTGCAGGCTAAACCATATTCATGAGCAAGTCCGGCAGACTTGCGCAGCAAAGTTTTCAATTTCCTTATTCAAACAGGCGAGGCTCCATGCAGGGATACATACTGGTCGGTATTGGCGGGGCACTAGGCGCGATGTCGCGTTATGGCCTGTCCCATCTGGTGAGCCGGTTCTGGACTGCCTCGTTTCCGTTGGCAACGCTGCTGATCAATGTTCTGGGGGCGGTCTGCATGGGGCTGTTCATCGGCGTCATGGCGCGGACGCTGCCTGCCTGGGGCAATGAGGCGCGGCTGTTCGTGGCAGTTGGTATTCTGGGTGGATTCACCACGTTTTCGACGTTTTCGCTCGATGCCGTGGTGCTGATAGAGCGCGGTGACGTGGCACAGGCGGTGCTCTATGCATTGTTGTCGGTTGTGGTTTGCCTCTGCGGGCTATATCTGGGGCTTTTGATGACCCGGGGCAGCCCAATATGAGTGCGGTTCAACAGCGACAGGTCGGCGACGACGAAGACGGAATGCGGCTTGATCGCTGGTTCGCGTATCATTTTCCGCAGCTCGGCTTTGGACGGTTGCAGAAGCTGATCCGCAATGGCGAGATCAAGGTCGACAAGGCCAAGGTGACGACCAGTACGCGGTTGTCACCGGGGCAGACCGTGCGTATTCCGCCGATCGACGATCCCGATGTGGTCAAGCCAGTCAAGCTCAACAATCAGGACGCTGAGTTCTTGCGCAGCCTGATCATCTATGAAGACGACGATATCTACGTCTTCAACAAGCCGTCGGGCCTCGCCGTGCAGGGTGGCAGCGGCACCAAGCGCCATGTCGATGGCATGCTGAAAAGCCTGCCGAACAAGAAGGGCGAGGCGCCGCGCCTGGTGCATCGACTGGACCGGGACACCTCGGGTTGTCTCGTCGTGGCCAAGACCAAGGCGGCCGCCAGCCATTTCGGGTCGGTGTTCCGCTCGCGCTCGGCGCGCAAGATCTACTGGGCGCTGGTGGCGGGCAATCCGCATCCGCTGCAGGGTGAGATTTCGTGCTTCCTGGCAAAGCAGGGTGGCCTGGATGGCGAGCAGGTCGTCGTGGTCAAGAATGGCACGCCGGGTGCGCAGCATTCGACTAGTTACTATTCGACTACCGATACCGCCAGCCGGCGCTTTGCCTGGGTGACGCTGAAGCCGGTGACCGGCCGCACGCATCAGTTGCGCGTGCATATGGCCCAGCTCGGCACGCCAATCATCGGGGATCCGCGTTACTTCAATATAGAGAACTGGCAGGGTGCCCCCGGCCTGGGCGAAGGGCTGCATCTGCATGCGCGGCGCATTGCGCTGCCGCTGCGGGGAGGCAAGCGGCTGGATGTTTCGGCCCCGTTGCCGCCGCATATGCGGCAGAGCTTCGATGCCCTTGGGTTCGATCCGGACCGCTATGACGTGCAGGGCGGGGACCCGGAGGAGGGCGCATGACGCTCATCATGTTCGACATGGACGGCACGCTGATCGATACGCAGGCGCTGATTACAGAACACATGGTCACGACGTTTGAGCAGGCCGGGCTGACGCCACCGACGCCGGCCGAGTCGCGCCGGGTCATCGGGCTGTCCCTGCCGGTAGCGCTGGGGCGCCTGGCCAAGAGCGATGATGCCGTACTCATCGACCGGCTGGTCGAAGACTATCGGGGGCATTACCGGGCGTCGCTGCTGACCGAGGGGGATCGCGAAGGGCTGTTTCCGGGCGCCATGGCGGCCCTTGGGCGGCTGCACCTGACGCCGGGCGTGCGGATGGGCATTGCCACGGGCAAGGGCCTGACGGGCGTCCACCGCATCCTCTCCATGCATGGCCTGGCAGAATTTTTCGTCACCCTGCAGACGCCTGACCATAACCCCTCAAAGCCGCATCCCGGGATGCTGCTGCGGGCAATGGCCGAAACCGGCGCGGCGCCAGAAGAGACGGTGATGATTGGCGACACCACTTTCGATATCGAACTCGGCCGTTCGGCCGGCGCGCGGACAATCGGGGTGACCTGGGGCTATCATGAGCCGAGTGAGCTGGTGGCCGCCGGCGCCGATCTGATGGTCGACCGCTATGACGATCTCGATGCGGCGATCCGGCAAGTACTGGGGTAAGACTATGCGCGATCAACTCGAAGACGCCGAAAAGCACCGCGATGACGGCTATGGCCGGTCGCAGAAGCGTGACTTCAAGGCGGACCTGCCCAAGCGCCTCTACAAGGAGGTTGCAGTAGAGCCGGTCGATGGCGGGTTTACCGTGACGTTTGACGGGCGCCCGGCCAAGACACCGGGGCTGCGGCTGCCGGTCATCGTTCCGGCGGCATCGATTGCCACGACGATGGCGGAAGAATGGGCGGCACAGGGTGAGCGCGTCGACGCCGAGACCATGCCGACAGTGCGGCTGATCAACTCGGCGATCGAGAGCGGCGAGGCCATGGTGCCGGCGTTCCGCGACGAGGTGATCAAGTTCGTGGCGAGTGACCTGCTGCTGTATCGGGCTGAGGGACCGCAGACGCTGGTAGCGGAGCAGGAAGCAGTCTGGGACGATGCGCTGGTGCGCGTTGCCCGCCATTTTGGCGTGAGTTTCCAGCCAACTGCCGGCATTATTCACCAGGAACAGCCCAAGGCCACGCTGGCCAAACTGGCGGCGGCGCTGGAGCCGGAGAACCTGCTGGTACTGACCGCGCTGGTTTCGATCACCGGGCTGACGGGCTCGGGGATCCTGACTATCGGCCTCTGGCACAGGCTGTTCACCCCGGACCATGTCTGGCTGGCGGCGCATGTGGATGAAGATTACCAGATTTCGTTCTGGGGGGCCGACGAAGAAGCCGTGCTGCGGCGCGAGAAGCGCCGGCGCGAGTTCGATGCGACGATCAAGGTGCTGGACGCGCTGCGCAATTAGCGCGGCGCAGAGGCGACAGAAATAACCCAGTCGGCGACTTCCGGGGCGATTTCCGTGAGGGGATCCAGCACGAAGTCCCGATTATGGGCATGGGGATGGGGCAGGGTCAGCCGGTCACTTTGCATCGCGATGCGGTCATAGGCGATGATATCGATATCGATGACGCGGGGCCCCCAGATTTCGATCCGTTCCCGGCCCATTTCGAGTTCGATGCCGAGCAGAATTTCGAGCAATTCCAGGGGTTCGAGATCGGTCTCGACGCCGATTGCCATATTGGCAAAATCGGGCTGATCGGTTTTGCCCCAGGCCTTGGTGGTGATCACGGTTGAGCGGGCAATGACCGCGATGTGGGGATGCGCGTCGACGCGGCTGATGGCTTCCGCAAGCTGGGCTGGCGGATCGCCGATATTGGCGCCGAGACTGAGCCAAGCCGCTGACTTCATTATTGTTTCCGCTGGCGGTGGAGTTCGATAGCGGCTTCGCCGCGCACCATGGCGATCGGTGCCTCGGGCTTGCGGACGCGGATGATGATCCAGTTCACGTCCCGAAATGCCGCGAAAATCGCGTCGATGATGTTCTGGCCCACCGCTTCGATGAGGTGCATGCGGCGATCTTCGAACGCGGCTTTGACCACATCGTAGATATCCGCATAGGACACGGTGTGGCCGAAGTGATCGGTGGTGGCGGGGGCGGACAGATCGACGCCGCATTCCAGATCGATGAAGAATCGCTGGCCGAGCGCCTTTTCCTCGAGCATGAGGCCATGGTAGCCGTAAAAGCCCAAATCTTTCAGGATGATACGGTCGCCCGTGTATGCTTCGGCCATGGTTTTACCCCAGATCGCTGGGCGGACCATACAGCGTTGCCTGGGCAACGCGAAGGGCATCCCGATTGGCTCTGATGTCGTGAACGCGAAAGATGTGGCCGCCCCGCGCATAGGCCAGCACATTGGTGGCGATGGTGCCGGCCAGGCGTTCATCGGGCTGGTTGCCGAGCAGTCTTCCGATCATGGATTTGCGCGACGTGCCGATGAGAATGGGCATGGCGGAGGTGGGATTTTTGGTGATTGAACCCAACTTGTCGAAGCTGTTGAGCAGCGCGTAATTGTCGGCCACGGATTTGGCGAAGCCGAAGCCCGGATCGAGGATGAGCTGATCGGGCGCGATGCCGGCGCGCTGAGCGATGGCCAAGGTTTCGGCGAAGTAGCGGTCGACCTCATCAAGCAAGGGTTTGTCGAGGTCACGCGCTTGGTCCCAATGCATGGCGATGACGGGCGCGCGATGCAGTGCGGCAATATCGGCCATCTCCGGCGCGCCTTGCAGGCCATGCACGTCGTTGATGATGCTGGCCCCGGCCTGAATGGCCTGATCGGCAACCAGGGGCTTGTAGGTATCGACCGAGATGGGCGCGGTGATGCCAATAGCGATCAGCGCCTCGATTACCGGGATGACCCGATCCAGCTCTTCCTGCACGGAAACAAGGCTCGCTCCGGGACGGGTGCTTTCGCCGCCAATGTCGATAATATCGGCACCCTGGGCGAGCATGGTCTGGGCATGGGCGACGGCCGACGACAGCATATCGTGCTGGCCGCCATCGGAGAAGCTGTCCGGCGTGACATTGAGAATGCCCATGACGACGGCGGTAGGGCCAAGCGTGAGCCGGCCGCCATGGGGCAGGGCGATATGGTGCGTCGAATGCATTGTCATGGTGGAGAAGTAGACCCCGCCGGGTGCAGCTACAAGATGGTAGCGCAACCTGCGGGAGGTTTTGACACACGAGCGTTCTCAGGCAACAACAAAGCGGGGGAGCAAGGCTATGAGCGATCGCGACAATCGATCTGACGCGACCATCACGGTGCGGTTAAAGCTGGGTTCGCTCGACCATCTGTTCGGCGAGACCAACCGGGATCCATTGGTCGGGCCAGTGCGGCTGCGCACCGGCGTCGAGACGCTCCATAGGCAATTGGCGGCCAAGGGCCTGCATCATGCGCAGCAGTCGCGGCTGGTGCTGGAAGTGCCCGCGAGCGAGATCACACCAGGGGCCGAGCAGCGGCTTAACGCGGCAATGGACCGCTATTGCGAGGCGCGGATCGATGAGCTTGATCTGCTGCTGGAAGAGACGCAACTGGCCGGGCGGCAAGCGCTGTGGCTGGGGCTGGGATTTCTGGGCGTTTGCCTGTCGATGTCGAGCGTGCTGGCGACAGCGGCGTTGCTGCCGTCCTGGCTCAATCGCCTGTTCAGCGAGGGCTTCGTGATCGCCGGCTGGGTGGGGTTGTGGCGGCCGATTGAGCTGTTGCTGTATGACGCCTGGCCGTATCGGCGGACGCAGCGGATGTATGAGGCGATGCGAACGATGCCGGTGGTTTTGGAGGCAGAAACGCCGCCCGATGGGCGGCGTTTGGATAGTGATTCCGATATTGGCGTTAGCGGGTTGAAAACGCTTTAGTTTGTTGGCTTGGCCGGCACTGCGAAGAGGTCGTATTCGTCGCTATCGGTGACGGTGACCGAGACGAGGTCGCCTACCTTGATACCGTCGGCATCGGAGACGATGACCTGGCCGTCGATCTCGGGCGCATCCCACTTGGAGCGGGCGATGACGCGGTTGTTGTCGGGATCGACATCATCCACCAGCACGTCGATTGTGCGGCCGACCTTCTTGGCCAGCTGACCGGCCGAAACGTTTTGCGCCACTTCCATCAGGCGCTCGAAGCGGTCCTGCATGACATCATCGGGGACGATGCCATCGAGTTCATTGGCGGGAGCGCCGGTGACAGGCTCGTATTTGAAGCAGCCGGCGCGGTCGATCTCGGCTTCCTCGATGAAATCGAGCATGACCTCGAAATCTTCTTCGGTTTCGCCGGGGAAGCCAACGATGAAGTTGGAACGCACAGTCAGATCAGGGACTTGGCGCTTCCAGTCGAGAATTCGATTCAGCGTCTTTTCCTGGTGGGCCGGGCGGCGCATGGCCTTGAGCACCTTGGGCGAGGCGTGCTGGAACGGAATATCCAGATAGGGCAGCACCAGGCCCTCGGCCATCAGTTCCATCACCGCATCCACATGCGGATAGGGGTAGACATAGTGCAGGCGGACCCAGGCGCCGAGCTGGCCGAGTTCTTTGGCCAGGTCGTAGAACTTGGCTTTGACCGGGCGACCGCGATAATTGGACTCGGCATATTTGATGTCGAGGCCATAGGCCGACGTGTCCTGGCTGATCACCAGCAGTTCCTTGACGCCGCTGCGGATCAGCCCCTCGGCTTCGCCGAGAATGCCGGCTGCGGGGCGCGAGGCGAGATCGCCGCGGATCTGCGGGATGATGCAGAAGGAGCAGCGATTGTTGCAGCCTTCGGAAATCTTGAGATAGGCGTAATGGCGCGGGGTGAGCTTGAGGCCCTGTTCCGGGACGAGATCGATGAAGCGGTTCGGCACCGGCGGCAGGTGCTCATGGACGGCGTTGACGACGTTTTCGTACTGATGCGGGCCGGAGATGGCGAGCACGGACGGGTGGGTCTTGCGGATCAGCTCTTCTTCGACGCCGAGGCACCCGGTGACGATGACGCGTCCGTTTTCGTTCAGCGCTTCGCCGATGGCCTCGAGGCTTTCCTGCTTGGCGCTATCGAGGAAGCCGCAGGTATTGACCAGCACGATATCGGCGCCGGCATAGTCGCGGCTGAAGGAGTAGCCCTGCGAGCGCAGGGTGGACATGATGCGCTCGCTATCGACCAGCGCCTTGGGGCAACCGAGGCTGACAAGCCCGATCTTTGGGGCCTGGCCCGGATTGGCCGGCGCGATTGGCTGGGGAGCCTTGGTAAGGTTGGACACTGAATGTTCCCGGAAATGCTCAGGCAGTGCCCCGTCCGCGCCGGGAGGGCGGGCCAAAGAGCAGCTGCGGATACTGAAAGTTGCCGACGTCATACTAGAAATGGCGAAAAAAGCAATGATCGTGTCTTGCCGATGATGAGGGGCGGCCATGCGTTGGGCGGAACTAATCACGGCGATGTGTGTGCGATGGATAGCAAAAGGGGGGCGCCAGGCAATTGCGAAAAGCCGCTAGATCGTGCGGTAGTAAGCGGGTAGTGCGGCCGGATCGGTCGCGAACAGTGAACAGAGTGTGCGGCTAAGACGGCTCACGGTGAATCGAATCAATAGGTTAGCTGCGCATCCCCGTTCTGTACGTGAATCAGGACATCCTCTTCGAAAGGCATTCCATGTTTAATCGTCTCTCCGCCTACGCGCCGCAGGCCCTCGGCGTGCTCCGCATCGTTGCTGGCCTGTTGTTCCTGGCCCACGGTACCCAGAAGATCCTCGGCTTCCCCGCTACTGAAATGCAGCCGCCGATCGCCAGCATGTTCGGCGCGGCCGGCATCATCGAGATCGTCACCGGTATCCTGATCATCCTGGGCCTTTTCACCCGCCCGGCAGCGCTGATCGCCTCGGGTACGATGGCCGTGGCTTACTGGATGGTGCATGCGCCGATGAATGGCTTCCCGGTCAACAATGGCGGCGACGCGGCCATCCTGTTCTGCTTCTTCTTCCTGTACCTGGTATTCGCCGGCCCGGGCGCCTGGAGCGTCGACAGCCGTCGCGCATAAGCAACGCTGACTCAAAAAGGCCGCCGTGACATGGGTCGCAGCGGCCTTTTTGTTGTGTGGAATTTGGCGGGTCAGGTGCGCGGCGAGGGCGGGGTCCGCTTGGCGGTACGCTTGGGCTTGAACACCTCGCCTGCCACTGTGGACGGCGCGCGAGACCCCGAGGGGGCATCGGGCGGGACGGGCTGATAGGGCGCCGGTTCAGTGGCCGGGGTGATGTATTCGTCTGCCTCGGCGTAATCGTCCTCGCCTTCCTCGGCCAGGTCGCGAATGGCTTCGCGCACTTCATCGAGCAGGGAGGTTGAGTAACGCGAGCGATTGACGCTCTCGCCGGAGCTCTCATGGGACTTGAACCAGACCAGTAGCGCTTCGCAGGCGATGCGCAGGCCGACCAGCGACAGAAGGCCAAATACGGCGATTTCCAAAAGGCCCCAAAGGCCATTGCCGAAGCCATAGCCAAAGGTGAAGAACAGATGGCTGACGGCCCAGAGCAGAATGCCGGCCAGGCCGAGTGCGTATAGAATCGGCACCAGCTTGGGCGACAGGATCGCATCGAGCTTGAACAGCGTCTGGCGGGTGAAGAGGCGTTTCAGATCATCCAACGTCATTTTGGGCTCCTTCGATATTTTCGCCATGCCGGCCTGCAAATGACGGCTGTTCTGCGCTTTCGGTGCTCACGTACCAAAGTACGCTGCGCTCCGGTTCTCGAAAACCGCCATTCTCGGCTCGGCCTGCCAAAAATCTCTTCGGGCCCTGCATACCCATATCCCTTGAGATTATCCAGCGCTCAGCAGTTTAGGCGTTGCGGTATCGGAGCTCAAAGCGTGCGCAGCAGGGCTTCGTCGGTGGTGGTGACTGTGGGGCCGAAGCGGGATTCGAAGGTGGTGCGCAGGGTCGAATCGACTTCGGGCATGGAGGCGAGCTGGCCGAGGTCCTCAAAGCTGGTGACGCCCTGATCGGTGATGCCGCAGGGGACGATGCCGGCATAGTGGTCGAGATCGGGTGAGATGTTCAGCGAAATGCCGTGGAATGTCACCCATTTGGAGACGCGGACGCCGATGGCGGCGATCTTGTCGGCGCGGCCGGGGCCCTTGTCGGGACGGTTGACCCAGACACCGATGCGGCCGGCGCTGCGCTCAGCCACCACATTGTAGGCGGCGAGGGTGTCGATTACCCAGCCTTCGAGGCCCTGCACCAGGCAGCGGATGTCGCGGCCGCGCTCGCGCAGGTCGAGCATCAGGTAGGCTACGCGCTGACCGGGGCCATGATATGTGTATTGGCCACCCCGGCCGGCGTCATAAACCGGGAATCGATCGGTCAGCAGGTCGGCGGGCACGGCGGAGGTGCCGGCTGTGTAAAGCGGGGGATGCTCCAGCAGCCAGACGGCCTCACCGGCATCGCCAGCGGCAATGGCAGCGGCGCGGCGGCGCATGGCCTCCAGCGCCTCAGGATAGGGCATGGGGGCAGCCGAAATGACCCATTGGACGGGCATAAGGTCGGCGCGGGCCAGTTTATTGCCACTGTCGCAAGCGGTGGCTGCGGGTGTTAACGGTTCCATAACCATCATTGCCAGACTATTACTCCACACAGAATCCGTGCGCCCAGCTTAGCGCCGGAGCGGAGTTCGAACCCTTATCTATGAACACTCTAGACAATATTGAAGTGGACATCACTGTCGAGCTTGGTGCGGCAACCATGCCGATCCACCATTTGCTGCGCATGGGGCGTGGCGCGGTGATCGAACTCGATGCGATGGAAAATGATCCGCTCAAAATCTATGCTAACAATACACTGGTCGCCCGGGGCGAAGTCAGTGTCGAAGAAGGGCACCTGCGGGTGCTGATTTCTCAAAAGGCCTTCAAGCGGGGCTAATCAAAGTCGTACTGACGCAAAAGCCGCCCCATCGGGCGGCTTTTGCGTCTTCAGGGCTCGGCCAGAAAAGAATGTTTGCAGCGCAATGGCCGGGATTGCGGGGCTATCGGGGAAGTTTCCAACAGCTTGGTGGAATTCCTCGATTTAAGCGCTTGAGGTTCGGGCAGACCTTTGCTACATCCCGGCTCGCTGCGCCCCCGGGCGTCGCTCTACCATGATGTGCGGTCGTGGCGGAATTGGTAGACGCGCAGCGTTGAGGTCGCTGTATCGCAAGATGTGGAAGTTCGAGTCTTCTCGACCGCACCAGTCACTTTAAAATGTGACACAAAAACAGGCCGCCCTTCGGGGCGGCCTTTTTGTTGGCGCGATGGCAGGTGGCAGCTCCGCCGCCGCTGAAATCTCAAACCGTGATCAGTGTTGAATTGAGCCGGGGCGGCAACGAGCGCACAATTGGCTTGGTTCCGATCTCACAGGGGAGGTTGCCATGCATGACGCTAGACAGGCTGAGCAGGCGGGGCGAACTAAACGGCAGCATAAGCCACTTGGAGGCATTCTGGCGGGTATTGTCGTGTTGCTCTGGGCGCTGACTTCGGCGATGTGGGCTGAAATCTAGGGCCACTGGCGGGCATAGCGGATAGTCGAAGGTTTGCGCCGGAAGCGTCGGCGCTGGCTGCGCCCGCTGTTACCCTCGGCGGGCGATTGCTCTGCTCGACTGAGCTGTGGGTGATCGCGCTTCAAAACACACTCACGCATAGCGGGGGCCGGCGGATCAGGTCCGCAGGCCCTTAAGAAGCGGGCCGCCCTACAGGGGCGGCGCCTGAGCTGTGCTAGTTGCTCGCAGGGGGAGTGGCGGCCGGGGCCTCTGCCGGGGGCGGAGTTGCCGCTGGCGGCACCGCGGCGGGCGCTTCGGCTGCGGGCGGTGGCGGTGGCGTTTCGGCGGGCGCATCGCCGCAGGCGGCAAGCGTGAGCATGACGACGAGCGCTGCGGGCGCCATCAGGAACTTGGACATGGGATCTCCATTTGGTTGGATTATCGATCTTGGTCGGGTCTGCTAGCGCTGGGACAGTCGGCCTGCATTGGGGCAAAGATGGGGCCTTCAGTTGCCGGCAGGCGAGGCCGGAGGGCGCTGAGCGGCCAGCTTGGCTGGCGCCTTGAAGCGCCAGGCATTCTCCAGACGCAGTGACAATTCCTCATCGGATATGGCCGACAGGCGGATCAGCACGACAGGCCAGCCGACATATTGATCGGTCTCGAAGTAGATTTCGGGAGAGATTTCCATCAGCAAGATCTTCTGCTCAGTGGGACAGAGCAGCACGAGGGTATCTGCGTCCTTGAGGCGGACGAAAGGTTTGGTGCGGACGCACAGGGCCGGGGCGCCATGGCTGGTGGCGCGTTCAAGGCCGGGCAGGGCGCGGGCCGCAGCCAGGGCTTCGATGCGGGCAAAAGCGGGATCCAGGTCGGATGCTAGTCTCATGGTCGGCCACTCCAACTTTGCAGTACAAAAATCGGCGGAGGCAGATGCTCTAGTCTGGCGCATCGGGAGCTGATTGGCTACAGCTGGGGGCGCCCCGAAACCCCGGAAACACAAGGGCCCCCAGTGAGCACAGATCCAGAGACAACACCCGGCCCCGAGGCCGGGATTGACCCCAATACGCTGCGCGACAGCGAGGACCGGATCAGTCCGCTCTGGCTTGAACGCTTGCGGGCCTATCTGGCTGCAGGACGGGCGGACGATATTGCCACGGTGATGGAGCCGCTGCACGCGGCCGATGCCGGTGACGTGCTTGAATCGCTTGATCCCGACGAGCGGTTGGCGCTGGTCCGCATCCTGGGCGACAAGTTCGACTATTCAGCGTTGACCGAGGTGGACGAGAGCGTCCGCGTCGACCTGATGGATGAATTGTCCAACGCCGATATCGCGCGCGGCGTGACCGGGCTGGATAACGACGACGCGGTGACGATTCTCGAGGATCTGGAACAGGCCGACCGCGAGGACGTGCTGTCCCAACTGCCGACCTTCGAGCGTCTGAGCTTGAAGCGGAGCCTGGATTTCCCGGAGGAATCAGCCGGTCGGCGGATGCAGACCGATTTCATCGCCATTCCGCCGTTCTGGTCGGTGGGGCAGACGATCGACTACCTGCGCTCGGAGCCGGATCTGCCGGACGAGTTTTACCAGATCTATGTGGTGGATGCGTCCTACCAGGTGCTGGGGATCATCCCGCTCGACAAGTTCCTGCGTTCGCGCCGCGAGACGCGGATCGAAGACATCATGAATACCAATGTCATTCTGGTCGATGCTAATGAGGACCAGGAAGAGGCAGCGCGCGACTTCGAGCGATACGACCTGGTGGAAGTGGGCGTGGTGGATGAAAAGCGGCTGGTGGGCGTCCTGACCATCGACGACATCGTCGACGTGATCCACGAAGAGGCCGACGAGGACATCAAGCTGCTGGCCGGCGTCGGCGACGAGGATATCTCCGACGCGATCAGCGATACTGTGCGCAGCCGCGTGCCCTGGCTGGTGGTGAACCTGTTTACCGCAGTGATGGTGTCGCTGGTCATCGGGCTGTTCAATGCGACTATCGAGCAGATGGTGGCGCTGGCCGTGCTGATGCCGATCGTGGCGTCGATGGGCGGCAATGCCGGCACGCAGACGATGACGGTGACGGTGCGGGCGCTGGCAATGCGCGAAATCGACGGACGGCGGCTGCGGCGCCTGATTACCCGTGAAATGGTCGTGGGGCTGATCAACGGCGTGATCTTCGCCATTCTGATCGGGGTGGTAACCGCGCTCCGATACGGTCAGGTGGACCTTGGAGCGGTCATCGGGCTGGCCATGGTGATCAATCTGGTTGTGGCGGGGACGGCGGGTATCCTGATCCCGCTGGCGCTGGACAAGCTCAAGGCTGACCCGGCAATCGCCTCGGCGGTGTTCGTGACCACGATCACCGATGTGGTTGGATTCTTCGCGTTCCTCGGTATTGCGGGGCTGTGGTTCGGGCTGTTCTAGGCGGGTAATCCGCGAAAGGCAGCGTGGGGCTGGATTTTTACAACATATCAAAGGCTTGCGCTGGGGCTTCGAGGGGCAGCAGGACGCTGGTTCGGACGAGAAAGTTGTTGGAATTATTGCCGCCTGCAGCCCCCAGGAGGCGCCGTCCTGCTTCGCGCAAAGGGCTTTCCCCTGGCCAGTCCGGCATGGCTAAAATGCCGCTCTTTGCGCCGCTGCTCTCTTAACCCTGACGGTTCAGTGTCTGTGGACTGTGGCAACTTCGCCGCTTGCCAAGAGTTTGTGACGCAGTTAACGCTTTACTACCGCGTGCTGCGTGTGGGCCACACAGGGAGCACTGCGGGAGTGAACGGCTGACAAGGAGCGGTATATGCGAAGTCAACCGAAGTCCAATATCTGGCGTGCGGCGACCTGGACACTGGTCTGCCTGTTGTCAATGGGACTGGTATTTTCCGTGGTTGCTGGCGTTTAGACGCTAAAGTTCTTTCACTGACACCAAATTTGGAAGGGCGCCCGGCCACTGGGCGCCCTTCTCTTATTCCACCCCCGAGGCAATCCGATGAAACTGCTGATTGGCAATCGCAATTATTCCAGCTGGTCGATGCGCCCCTGGCTGGTGCTGGCGCATTTCGAAATCCCCTTCGAAGACGAAGTGCTGCTGCTGTCCGGGGATGGCTGGCGCGAGACGCTGGCGGCGCGATCGCCGACGGGCAAGGTGCCGGTGCTGATCGATGGCGCGCTGGTGGTGCCCGAAACCATCGCGATCATCGAATACCTGGCTGATCTTTATCCCGACAAGCCGATCTGGCCGGCGGATCTGCAGCAGCGGGCGCTGGCGCGGGCGGCGAGCGCGGAAATGCATTCGGCATTCCTGGGGCTGCGTGGGCATGCGCCGATGAACCTGCGGGCCAATCATGCGGGCAAGGTGTCGGCTGACGCGGTGGGGCAGGACCTGCACCGGGTGGAAACGCTGTGGGGGCAATTGCTGGCCAGATCGGGCGGGCCGTTCCTGTTTGGCGCATTCACCGCGGCTGACGCGATGTTTGCGCCGCTGGCGACACGTATCCGCACCTATGGGTTGCCGGTCTCGGACACTTCTACTGCCTATGTGGAGGCGATCTATGGCCTGCCGGCATTCCAGGAATGGCTGGCGCTGGCGCTGAAGGAGCCATGGATTGTCGATGACGACGAAATCGACGTGATCCAGGGCCGCGTGGCGCGGGGTACGCTGGCATGATCCATATGGTGAAGTTGTGCGTGGGTGTTTCCAGCATCGAGGAGCTGGAGGGCTACCGCAATGAGCGGGCACATTGGTGGGGGGCTGATTATGGCGAGGATGTGCATGTGCACCGCACCCGCATGATGCCGAAGCGCGCCGAGGAAATGGTGGGGCAGGGGTCGATCTACTGGGTGATCGCCGGGGTGATCTGCTGCCGGCAGCCGATCCTGCGGCTGGCGACGCATGCCGATGATGAGGGCAAGAACTACTGCGACATCGTGATGAGCCCGGAGCTGGTGCGCACGGTTCCCTATCCCAAGCGGCCATTCCAGGGCTGGCGTTATCTCGAAACCAAAGACGCGCCACCCGATCTTGCCGCGAATGGCAATGACGATGCGATGGAACTGGCGGCTGACCTGGCGAAGCTGGGGTTGATCTAGGCGGATTGGTAGCCGAGTGAGGCTATCGGGCAGCGAGGAATGGATTCCGACCTGAGGGGAATGCCCGGTGGGCGGGCAGCTGGCCTTTGGAGGCGCGCCGTGGTGCGTTCGCGGGTATGTGTGGACCTGCGCGGGTTTGCGGGCTTGCGGGGCGGAGGCGGGGGCCACATATTCTGCCTATGGGAGAAAATGACCGCAGCCTGAAGCCGACGCCGGGAGCGAATGTCGAAAAGACATCCGCCAGCAGCGATATTGCCGATTTCGTCAAGCAGGTGGGCGCCATGGCGCGGCCAGGCGGTAGCCAGCAAGGGCGGCTGCTGTTTGCGCTGGACGCGACGATGAGCCGGCAGCCGACCTGGGACCTGGCGCAGGGCCTGCAGGCGGAAATGTTCAAGGCGATTCCCAAGGAGAGTGCGCTGCAGGTGCAACTGCAATATTTCCGCGGATTCGGTGAGTGCCGCGCCTCAAAGTGGGTCACCGACGCTTCGGCCCTGGCCAAGCTGATGAGCGGGATCGACTGCCGCGGCGGCAATACCCAGATTTCCAAGGTGTTTGCCCATGCCCGCGCTGAACACGCCAAGCGACGGATCAACGCGGTAGTGTTTGTCGGCGATGCGATCGAGGAAAATGTCGATGACCTGGCGGAAAAGGCCGGACAGTTGGGATTGCTGGGTCTGCCAATGTTCGTGTTCCAGGAGGGGCGCGACACCCGGGTGGAAGCGGCGTTCCGCGAATTTGCGCGGCTGAGCAAGGGCGCCTATGCGCGCTTTGACGCCTCGGCGCCGAAAGAGCTGGCCGAGTTGCTGAAGGCGGTGGCGGCCTATGCCAGCGGCGGAAGGGACCTGTTGAAACTGCAGAAGACAGCTTCGGCTCAGGCACTGCTGGGGCAATTGCGCTGACATGACCTACTTTTTTATTGGCGGCATTGTCCTGCTAGCTGTGTTGGCTGCCTATCAGGCTTTTCGCAATACCAGTCCGCAAACCCGCAGCAAGACGCTGCGCTGGGGTGTCGGCGGCGGCGCGGCAGTGCTAGCGGCGCTGCTGTTGATCGCGCGCCGCGTGGACCTGGCGGCGTTTCTCGGGGTGGCGGCAGCGTCGATCCTGCGTACCGGACGCCTGGGCCCGTTCGACCTGGAAAAGCTTGGCCGGGGCCCGGATGATAGCGACAGCGATGTATCCAAGGTGCGCAGTCGGTACTTCGCGATGGAGTTGGATCACGACAGCGGCGCAGTGCATGGCATGGTGCGGGCGGGGCAATTTGCCGGCGAAGACCTGATGAATCTGGGCGAGGACGAGACGCGGGCGCTGATTCAGGAGATCGTCGGCGACCCCGATAGTGTCAGCCTGCTGGAAAGCTGGCTGGATGCAAACCGGGCTGGTTGGCGCGAGTATTTCGAGGAGCAGGCGCGCGGCGGCGGTGGGCCGGGTGCCGCGGGCGATCCGGTGGAAGAGGCCTATGCAGTATTGGGACTACAGCCGGGAGCGAGCGATGAGGATATTCGTGCGGCGCATCGGGAACTGATGAAGGGTGTGCATCCCGATCACGGCGGATCGAGCTATCTGGCGTCCAAGATCAATGAAGCCCGGGACCTTTTGCTGAAGCGGTAGGGCGCCCTGTGGGGCCGGTCCGGCAATTCAGATGCGGCCACCCAGGTGGCTGGATGGCCGGGGGATTTCACGTCATCACCGGGTAGCTGTCTGCAAAGGCAGGGAGAGCGTTGGCGCGGCTGGAGAGGGCGGCGAGGCGAGGCAGACTGCCGAGCAGGCCGGGATGGGCGACGGCGATGAAGTCGTAGGCGGATACCGAGCAGATGGTGGGCCCGCAGAGCGGGGAGTCATCGGGCCAATCGGCCTGGGCCTCAAGGGCGTCCAGGCCATTGCGGACCTGCAGGGACAAGCGCTGCTGCCAATCGGGCCAGTGGAATTGGGTGGGGCGGCGGATGGTTTCATAGACCAGCGCGACGCCCTTTTCGGCAATGCCATTGGCGTAACCGATCTGTTGCAGGGCGAGGCGCCGGCTGGGGCCGGTGGCGGGAAGCAGGCGCTTGGCGGGTTGCGCCGTGTCCTCAAGGTAATCGATGATGGCGGATGTCTCGATCAGGCTATCGCCCTCTGGGGTGACCAGCACCGGGACGCGGCCGAGTGGGTTGAGGGCGGTGATGCCGTCAAAGTCGCTGGCGAGCACCTTGACCGGGCGCCGCTCGAACGGACGATCTTGCAGGGTGAGCCATAGCGCCACCCGGCGCACGAAGGGCGAGAGCGCGCCGCCATACAGAATCATTGTGTATTTCCCCCGGTAGGCAAGCCTCAGACATTGAGCCGATGACGATTGTTCGGACTTGGGGGCCTTGTGCCGGGACGGCTAAACCCCGACTATCCCCCGAGATAGTGGAGCATTGCGGATGACGCGGCAAGGCGCGCATGTCATCGTTGTTGGCAACGAAAAGGGCGGTTCGGGCAAGTCCACGACGGCCTTTCATCTGGCTATCTACCTGCTCTATCAGGGTTATAAGGTCGCCAGCATCGACGTGGACAGTCGGCAGCAGACACTAACCCACTATGTGCGCAACCGCCGCGAATGGGCGCGGGCCAAGGGGCTCAGGCTCCCCCACACCACCCATTTTCACCTGCCATTGTCGCGCGGTGATTCGATCAGTGAGAACCATCGCGTCGAGTTCGACCTGTTTCGGCAGGCGGTGGGGGAGGTCGAGCAGGATGTCGATTTCCTGCTGGTGGATACGCCCGGCTTCGATACCCATCTAACCCGCCTGGCTCATTCGCTGGCCGACACGTTGATCACCCCGATCAATGACAGCCTGATCGATCTGAATGTGATGGCCCGTATCGACCCAATGACCGGCGAACCGCTCGAGATGAGCCATTATGCCCGGCTGGTGCAGCGCGCTCGCTCCGAGCGACTGACGATCGATGGGCGAACCTTCGACTGGGTGCTGGTGCGCAATCGCATCTCGATGCTGTCATCGCGCAATATGCGGCAGGTGCAAACCACGCTGGAGCGCATTGCGACGCGGCTGGGATGTCGGGTGGCCGATGGCATTGCCGAGCGGGTGATCTTCCGCTCGCTGTTTCCCACCGGGATGACGGTCTTTGATCCGTTGAGTGAGGAATTACTCGGCGGACTTCCCTCAATGTCGCATATCAGCGCAAGGCAGGAATACAAGACGCTGGTGACTGCATTGCATTTGCCGACGAGCGAGCGGGCGGCGGCGCGCAAGGCAGTATTGGCCCGCCCAAACGAGGGCGAGGGCATTGCCGGCAGGTTCATGCATCTTGTCAGTAACGACAGCTGACAGTTACCTCGCAAATAATGCAAATTCTTATCTTCAGTCGGTGAGGTTGTTCAGGTTCGAGAAACCGTTGAACACTAGGATGCCCGTCGGTGAAATGCATGCCGGCTCGCCAGATCCGGCTGCCGATGCGGTGGTGTGAGCTTGGAAATCGACAATTTCACTATCGTCGTTGCAACCGGTGCGATCGTATTCGTGCTTGGCACGCTCTTCGTTTTCATGTGGCAGCGCGATCGCCGTGCGCCGTGGCTCGGATGGCTGGCGCTGGGCTATCTCATGGGTGCGCTGGCAACGCTTTTCCTGGCGCCACGTGGTAACGTTCCCAATCTCTACTCGATGGGTGTTGGCACTGCATTTCTGCTGCTGGCGTTCGGCTTCCTTTGGGTCTCCTGCCGCGTTTTTGCCGGCCGCCGGGTGATCTGGCTGCCCATCATCGCCGCGCCGACCCTGTGGATGAGCAGTTTCATCATCACCGGCTTTAGTGAAATGGTAGGCGTGCGGGTGATTGTCGCTTCGCTGCCCGCAGCCGGCTTCCTGCTGATGGCGGCCCGCGAACTCTGGCTCAACCGCGACGAAGGCCTGCCATCCTATGGTCCGGCGATTGGTTTTTTTGTCAGCGCCGGATTCTTTTTTGCCTTCCGCATAGCTGCGGTCGGATTGCTGCCGTTTCCCATCGGCGGACTTGACCTCCACCCAGCGGCGATGGCGACGTTCAACTTCGTTATCTTCTTTCATGCTGCGTTTATCAGTTTCCTGATGGTCAGCCTGACCAAGGAGCGGCACGAAGCAGCGCAGCGCACGCTGGCGGAGTCGGATGTGTTGACCGGCCTGCCGAACCGGCGGGCGTTTGTCAGTGATGCCGAGCGGCTGATGCGCCGGCAGAAGAACATTCACTCGCCGCTCGCACTGCTGACCCTGGATCTCGATCACTTCAAGCTGGTCAATGATCGTTATGGTCATGATGCCGGCGACCGCGTCTTGGGCGAGTTTGCCAAGGTGCTGACTGCCAGTCTGCGTTATGAGGACCTGCGGTTTCGCATGGGTGGCGAGGAATTCTGCTGCCTGCTGCCTGGCCTGACGCTGCGCGAGGCCCACGCGGTGGCCGAGCGCATCTGCGATACGTTCCAGTCAACGGCGGTGGAAGTGCTGGGGGGCACGGTGCGCTGCACGGTGAGCATCGGGATTTCATCAACGGATATCTGCGGCTACGTGCTCGAGGACCTGCTAAGCGAAGCCGATGCTGCGACCTATGAGGCCAAGGCGACGGGGCGCAACCGCGCCGTACTGGCTATCGCCGCGCCAAAGGTGCCGGTGCCGCAGACGGTGGGCAAGGTAACGGAAATTCGGGGCCGCCGCCGCGCCTAGGGGCTTGGGCCCGCCAGAGCGTCGTGACCGGTTGTCGGATCGGCCTAAGTCAAATTCAGGAAATCAATGTGGTGTCCCCGGGCTAGGCGGGAACCTCCTTCGGCCTTGCGGGCGGAAGCAGGCGGGTTCCGTCATCACGGGAATGAGCAGGGGAGCGGCGGCTGAGGCAGAGCCCGCGTGGTCGTTGCCGCAGTGACAGCGCTGAGCTGGCGCGCCTTGGGGAAGGGCGGATGGAAGAGGAAGCTCGGCATCCGGCAGGTGACGGACAAGCAAAGACCCGCGGGGAGGCCGCGGGTCTTGGGAGGATTTGGCAGCGGTTAGCGGCCGATCATCATGCGCAGTGCGCGTTTGCCGCCGGGGGCGAAGACATCAAGCTCGATGCTGACCGGTGGGTGGCCGGCGCGGCGGGTGCGTGATGACAGCGCCAGGACCGCGCCCAGCAGTTCGCCGACGGAGCGGCGTTGCGGGCGGGGCAGGAGGCGTGCCGTCATGCCGTTGAGGGCACGGCGACGAACACCAAGGTCTTCGGACGCAAGGCTGGAACGACCAACAAAGTTGGCCAGCTCCGTGAGGGCAGAACGTTCGCTCATTGGGCTACTCCAAACACAGGCACCAATTTGCTTCCCTGAATGGCCGGACTTGAATGTCCGGCTCGCGGCTTCTTAATGGGCTGGATCAGCCCTGCATCGCCAGGCAGGAGAGATTCTGCTGCTTGAGGGCGTTGCACATATTGGTTGCGTCATCGCGGTCGCCGAACCCGACGAAGCGGGCGCGGAAGAAGGTCTGACCGTTCTTATCGAAGCGTTCCACATAGGAGCGGAAGTCCGAGAGATTGGTGACCTTGCCGGCTGCATCGCTCAGCAGGCCACGGGCATTCTCTTCGGTCGGTGCAGCGCCGATCTGGACAATCCAGCCACCGGGCTGCGGCGCGGCTGCAGCGACGGCGCCGATGGAGCCGCTGGTCATCAGGTCGATAGGCTGGCTGCCGCCCTGCTCAACATTGCCGGGTGGCAGGAGTGGAGCAGAGGCCGGGGTTTGGCCGAGTGCGGCCGGTGGCGCGCCCAGGCTATAGGTTTCGCTGAGCCAGGCACCGATGACATCCTGGCTGGGATAGGCGGGCTGCGGCGCCTGGCTGGGCGCGGCAAGTGTGTTGGCGGCCTGGACGGCGGGCTGCAGGCCGAGATCTGCGGGCATCGGCGCCGGGAAGGGCGCAGTGCTGGCCACCGTGACCGGCGGCTGGATGGCGACGGGCATGGCCCGGGGCTGGGCTTGCGCGCCATTGGCCGCGACCAACTGGGCCAGGCGGAAGCCTGGCAGAGGCATGGGAGAGACGAAGACGGGGCGGGTCGGCTGGGCGACTGCGACCTGAACGTTGGCGCTGCCCTGCCGGCCTGGCTGCGGGATCATCGCGGTCTGCAGATAATTGCCCTGGCGCCCCTTGGGCAAATAGCTGGCAACGAGATCGCGCACCTTCTGGTCGCGGGAGCCGGCCGAATTGAAGCCGAAAGCGACGACGACGATGTGGCGATTGTCCTTGCGGGCGGCAGTCAGCAGATTGGAGCCAGCTGCGTTGATGTAGCCGGTCTTGATGCCATCGACGGCGCCCATATAGCCAAGCACGCGGTTGTGGTTGCCATAGGTCTTGCGACCGTACGAGAAGCTCTTGGTCTGGAAGAACTCGTAATAATTCGAGAAGTGCTGGTAGACGGCGATACCGAGAATGGCCTGATCGCGCACGGTGGTGATCTGGCCGCCATCGGGCAGGCCCGAGGCGTTGCGGTACGTGGTGTTGCGCATGCCCAGCGCCCGGGCGGTCGCGGTCATGCGTTCGGCGAATTTTTCTTCCGAGCCAGAGATGTGCTCGGCGATGACGCGGGCCATGTCGTTGGCCGAAAGAGTCACCAGCGACTTGATGGCATCCTCAACCGTGATGGTGGAACCAGCGCGCAGGCCGAGCTTGGTCGGCACGGCCGCAGCGGCATGCCGGGACACGGTCATCTTGGTGGAAAGCTTGAGATTGCCGGAAGACAGCTCCTGGAACAACACATAGAGCGTCATCACCTTGGCCACCGAAGCCGGATAGCGTCGGCTGTCTGCTGCCTCTTCATAGAGGACCTTGCCGGACTTGGCGTCGACAACAATGCCCGCATATTTTCGAAGGTTTTCGATAGCGTGGGCCGGCGCCGCCGTGTGCGCAAGCACCGCGAGCGAGACAATGAAAGCGGCAATGGCGCGAACAAAGACTGCCCGCCAAGGGGATTTCGCCTGGGAAGCCACCCGGTACTCCAACTCATTACTCTCGGGTGACGACAGCACCCGTACACAACTACTCAGCTGGCTGGCGCGCGTAGCCCCTAAACCACCGCGCGCTCACCATTACCGACACGAAGATACGCCGCTGCCGTTACCATTCCGTAAAATGCCACCGATTTTGGCGGTGGTGTGGTGTGGCGGTTACTTTTGCGTGAGAGGGGGCGGCGGGAAAGTCGGTGTTTGGCGGAAAGGGGGCGTAGAAACCTGCATCCCGGCCCGCACCGCGACGACCTCCGATGCGGTGGTGGAAGTCAGAAAACCGGCTGATTTCCTGGTGTTTGGGCAGCTCACGAATATGAGATGGATTGGCCCTTAACACTGGGTAGATTTTGCTTACATAATGGGTCCACCATGCTGCTTCGTTTCCCTTACGACAGATATCTGACCATGAAGACCTTCGCTCTCCTCGATCACGATGCAGATGCGGGAGCCGCATTGCGGCTTGCGCCGGCCCCGGCTCATGCCGGGCCCCAGGACGATGAAGGGGGCAAGGGGGGAGATGGACGCGGCGGAACAGAAACCGGGACCGCGACGAAAACACGGCCCAAAACCAAGCGCCCTAACCTCTACAGGGTGCTGCTGCTAAACGACGACTACACGCCCATGGAGTTCGTCGTTCTCGTGCTGCAGGACGTCTTCAACAAATCGCGTGAAGAAGCCATGCAGATCATGCTGCACGTCCACCAAAAGGGGGTTGGGGAGTGCGGCGTCTATCCATACGAAGTGGCCGAAACCAAGGTCACACGGGTCATGGACACGGCACGCAAAAATCAGCATCCGCTGCAATGCGTGATGGAAAAGCAATAGGAACATCACATGCCCTCATTTTCACGCGGACTTGAAAAGGCTCTGCATCAGGCGATGAACCTGGCGCGTGAGCGCAACCACGAGTTCGCAACGCTCGAGCATCTGCTGCTCGCATTGACGGACGACCGGGAGACCATTTCGGTTCTCAATGGCTGTGACGTCGATGTCGACGCGCTCAAGAGCGACCTCGAAGATTTTATCAATGAAGAACTGGACAGCCTGATCGTTGCCAATGGTCAGGACGCGCGCCCCACGGCGGCGTTCCAGCGCGTAATCCAGCGCGCGGTGATCCATGTGCAATCCTCCGGCCGGGAGGAAGTTACCGGCGCCAATGTGCTGGTGGCTATCTTCGCCGAGCGCGAAAGCCATGCCGCCTATTTCCTCGAACAGCAGGACATGAGCCGGCTGGACGCGGTCAATTTCATCAGCCACGGGATCACCAAGTCCGGTCCCAGCGAGGAGCGCAAGGTGCGTGGTGCCGATGAAGGTGGCGAGGGCGGCGCAGAAGGCGGGCGTGGCGAGAACGCCAAAAGTTCGGCCTTGGCCGATTTTTGCGTCGATCTCAATGCCAAGGCCCGCTCCGGCAAGATCGATCCGCTGATCGGCCGCGATGCCGAATTGCGCCGGACCATCCAGATCCTCTGCCGCCGTTCCAAGAACAACCCGCTCTATGTGGGTGACGCTGGCGTCGGCAAGACGGCCATCGCCGAAGGTCTTGCGCGCAAGATCGTTGAAGGCGATGTGCCCGAGGTGCTCAAGGAAGCGGTGATCTATGCGCTCGACATGGGCTCGCTGCTGGCCGGCACCCGTTATCGCGGTGACTTTGAGGAACGCCTCAAGGCCGTGATGAAGGAGCTGGAAAAGCTGCCCAACTCGGTGCTGTTTATCGACGAGATCCACACCATGATTGGTGCCGGCGCGACCTCGGGTGGGGCGCTGGATGCTTCGAACCTGCTCAAGCCGGCGCTGGCTTCCGGGGCGATCCGTTGCATCGGTTCGACCACCTACAAGGAATATCGCCAGTTCTTCGAGAAGGATCGGGCCCTGGTCCGGCGCTTCCAGAAGATCGACGTGAACGAGCCGACGATCCCCGATGCAATCGAGATCGTGAAAGGCTTGCGCCCGTATTTCGAAGAGTTCCACAAGATCAAGTACACCGACGAGGCTCTCAAGGCCGCGGTGGAGCTGAGCGCGCGGTATATCAATGACCGCAAGCTGCCGGACAAGGCGATCGACGTGATCGACGAAACCGGCGCCAGCCAGATGCTGTTGACCGAGGACAAGCGCAAGAAGGTGATCGATGTCGAGGACATCGAGGCGACGATCGCCACCATCGCGCGTATCCCGCCCAAGTCGGTATCGAAGTCCGATGCAGAATTGCTGAGCGGGCTGGAGCGCAGCCTCAAGTCGGTGGTGTTCGGCCAGGATGCGGCGATCACGGCGCTGTCGTCGGCAATCAAGCTGGCGCGTGCCGGACTGCGTGAACCGGAAAAGCCGATCGGCTCCTACCTGTTCACCGGCCCGACCGGCGTCGGCAAGACCGAAGTGGCCAAGCAGCTCGCCGATACACTTGGCGTGGAACTGCTGCGGTTCGACATGTCCGAATATATGGAGCGCCATACGGTGTCGCGCCTGATCGGTGCGCCTCCGGGCTATGTCGGGTTTGACCAGGGCGGGCTGCTGACCGATGGCGTCGACCAGCATCCGCATTGCGTGGTGCTGCTGGACGAAATCGAAAAGGCGCATCCCGATCTCTACAACATCCTGTTGCAGGTGATGGACCACGGCAAGCTGACCGACCACAACGGCAAGTCGGTGGATTTCCGCAATGTCATCCTGATCATGACCTCCAATGCCGGGGCCATGGACTTGCAGAAGGCCCCGATCGGGTTTGGCCGCAAGCGCGAGCAGGGCGACGATGAGGAAGCCATCAACCGGCTGTTCACGCCGGAATTCCGCAACCGGCTCGATGCGATCATCTCGTTCGCGCCGCTGCCGCGTGAGGTTGTCCGTCGCGTGGTCGAAAAGTTCGTGCTGCAGCTTGAAGGTCAGCTGGCCGAGCGTGGCGTGACCATCAACCTGACGCCGGAAGCTGCCGATTGGCTGGCCGAGCATGGCTATGACGAACGCATGGGCGCCCGCCCGCTGGGCCGGGTGATCCAGGAATACGTCAAGAAGCCATTGGCAGAGCAGGTGCTGTTTGGCGAACTGGTCAATGGCGGCACGGTGACCGTGGCCGTGGTTGGCGAAGGCAGCGAAGCCAAGCTGGAGCTGATCGCGGTGCCGCCGCGTCCGGCCAAGCCGAAGGCGCTGGCCAAGCCGCGCGCCAAGAAGGCGCCCAAGGCGGCGGAAGAAAAAAGCTAGGTCTTAGGGCCTCGCAGACTGAACGAAGGCCGGGAGCGATCCCGGCCTTTTTTCTTCTCGTGTCTCCGCCTGGCCAATTGCGTTCCTCGTGACCCAGTTCGTGACGCCGATGGCGTTGAAGCTGATGTCGATAGTGGCGCCAATGGACCGGGGCTGAGATCAGAACAGACGCCGGGCAACGTCCCGGCGTTTTTCATGTGGAAATAGGGTAATGAAATCAGTGGGTAAGCGGTGGTGCCTGCGGGGGTGAATCGGGTGCTTTGCGCGATGATTCAAGTCTGGACGCGGCGCGGGCCCAGCATTGTATAGGCGAGGAAGAACGCGGCGTAGACGACGATGGGGGCGATGAGCGCATAGATGCCGACCGCATGATAGGCAAGCGCGCCGAGGGCGGCGCCGAGCAGCAGGGAGGTCCAGACCAGCAGGTGCTGAACCCAGCGCCACGGTGGGGCCTGATGGCGGAGCGCCTTGGCGAGGTCCTGGGCGGCGGCGAACATGGTGCCGGTGACGAAAGTGGCGCCTAGGCGAACGGCGCCTTCGGACTGCAGAATGGCATTCTGCGCCCCGGCGGCGACAGCGAGGGCCAGCATGGCTTGGGTAGCCGTGAAGCCAGCGGCGGAAAGGCCGAGGCTAGTACCCATTGCGACGAGCACGAAGGCGAGGACGGCGCTGGCGGCCCAGCGGCGATGGAGCAGTGCGAGCGAGGCGCCGGCGACGCTGCCGATGAAGAACAGGGCAATCAGAGAAGCGGTAACAAGAGCCACCGGCAGGGCGTCGGTAGCGAGAGCGTCGCCCAACTGGGTGGTGTTCCCGCTGACGAAGGAAACGAAGAAGCCACCCAATTCGATGAAGCCGACGGCATCTATGAAGCCAGCAGATGCGGTCAACAGCAGGCCGAGGCTGAGTTTTGGCGTCGGCGTCACAGCTGCGCCGCGATATCCCTGGCGAGGGCCGAGAGTTCGGCATCATCGGCCTTGCCGCCACCATGGGCAGCCAGCGGAATGCCCTCATAGGCGGGGATGATATGGAAATGCAGGTGGAAGACGCTCTGGCCGGCGGGCGCCTCGTTGAACTGGGCGAGGCGAATGCCATCGGCATGGGTGACTGATTTGACCGCATTGGCGACCTTTTGCACCAAGGGGATCACTGCAGCGAGCACGGCCGGATCGGCATCAAACAGGTTGCGCGAGGGTGCTTTGGGAATGACCAGCGTGTGGCCGCGCGACTGGGGAAAAATGTCCATCATTACCAGCGCAGTCTCATCCTCGTAGACCTTATGGGCTGGAATTTCGCCGCGCAGGATTTTGCCGAAGATATTGGATGGATCGTAGGTCATGATTCTCTCGCAGTCTGGATCTGGCCTGAGTTTGGCGCGGCGTGGCGGAGGGGGCAAGGGCGTGTGGGCCTGCACTTCGATACAGCGCTATGCGAGCTGAGCGGGATGCGCCAAGATTGCCCGAAAAGGGAGCAGGAGCATGCGGGCAGTACGGCTGGAAGCGATCGGCAGCATGGCGATGCGCATGGTGGCGCGGCCTGAGGCGGGGCCGGATGATCTGCTGGTGCGGGTGGAGGCGGTCGGCATTTGCGGATCGGACCGGCACATGTTCAAGGGTGAATATCCGACGGCGCTGCCAGTGACGCTGGGGCATGAGTTTTGCGGGATCGTCGAGGCTATCGGGTCGGGCGTGACGCGGTTTGCGCCTGGGGAGCGGATTACCGGGGACCCCAATATTGCCTGTGGCTGGTGTCAGCAATGCCGGGCGGGGCGGCCCAATCTCTGTGACAGCCTGACGGCTATCGGCGTGTTCCGGGATGGCGGGTTTGCCGACTACGTGGTCGTGCCGCAGGGGCAGGCGCATCTACTGCCTGCCGATCTCAACCCTCTGCATGGGGCATTTTGCGAGCCGCTGGCCTGTTGCCTGCATGGGCTGGACGTGGCGCGCATTCGGCCCGGCGATAGCGTGGCGGTGCTGGGTGGCGGGGTGATCGGGCTATTGATGGTGCAACTGGCTAGGTTGGCGGGCGCGAGCCGGATCGTCATGATCACGCGGCAGCAGGCGCGGCGGGAACTGGCATTGACGCTGGGGGCGACGGAGGCGGTTGACCCGGTGGCCGAGGATGCGGTCGCGGCGCTGCGCGGCTTGATCAAGGGCGGCGTCGATGTCGTGCTGGAATGTGCAGGGGTGCCGCAGACCTTTGTGCAGGGGATCAGCATGGCGCGGCGCGGCGGCACGTTTGTGCTGTTCGGGGTAACGCCGGCGGGCGTCGAAGTGCCGGTGGTGCCCTATGAGCTGCTGGTCAATGAACTGCGGATCGAAAGCGCCTGGCTCAATCCGCTGACCCATGCGCGGGCAGCCGCCATGGTGGCGGCGGGAACGCTGGAGCTGGATCGGCTGATCAGCCGGACCATTGGGCTCGAGGAGGTGGCCGGCATTGTCGGGGCAGCGCCGGCGCCGGGCGAGGTCAAGATTATCGCAGTGCCCTGAGCCGGCTATTCAGCCGGTTTCAGCTGTTCCGGTTCGTCCTTCTGGAAATAGCGGAAACGGAAATAATTGAGGAAGGCCATGCCGGTGAGGGTGACCGGCACATAGGAAAAGCCGCGGCGAATGCCGAACAGGGCCATGTTGACGGCGGTGCCGGCGCTCATCGCACCCTTGCCCATGGGCGAGGTGAAAGACGATGGCACGACGTGGCGATAGAGCAGCGCATCACTGCGATAATACTGGCGGGCGCGGGCGGCGAAGGCGCGCTTGGAGGCGGAATAGGCCTTGAGCTCGTCCAGCCCCATATCGCCGTGGAACTCGACCTCCGAACCCAGCGCCCAGACTTCGGGCGGGGCGAGGCGGGGCTTGCCGATCTCGGTGAAGAGATCGATCAGCTCGGTGAAGGTGACGTAATTGGCATTCCAGCAATCATCGGTCTTGGCGCCGTGGGCCAGCACCAGCACATCGGCCCGGGTCAGTTTTTCCTGCATGCGCGAATAGTCGCCGGCGGAAAAATCGGAGCCAGACTTGGCGGTCTCGACGATGCCGCCGAGCTTTTCCAGCTTCTTGACCATGGCAGAACCAAAGGCGCCGCTGGCGCCGGTGACCAGGAACTTGCGGCCCTTGATCTGGCAGGTGGTGCCGAACAGCAGATCGAATACATTGCTGAACGACGAGAAGAAGTTATGCGGATAGACGTGATGCATGGCGTGATAATTATTGTTCACCCATAGCAGGCCCTGCTGGCCGCCAACGCGGTCCATCGACATGTGATTGTAGTCGAGACCTTCTTCCTTGAGCGTCATCACCAGCATCACCGTGCGGATGGCGGCGACGACAGCGATAGGCGGCCAGGGGAAAACCAGCAGGAAAATCAGCGTGCCGGCCATGCCGGTCAGGTATTCGGGGACGATATGGAACCAGATGTTCTGCCGGGCATAGGCCGGGTTGATCTGCATATCGAGGCCGAGAAATTTGTGATGCACCCAATGCCACGACGAGAAGGTGCGCAGCAGCTTGAAGCGCGAGCCTTCCCATTTATGCAGGGTCCAATGCAGGGCATCGAAGAGCGCCGTCGAGACGACGAAGACCAGGGCGGTCTGGAGGATGAAGGCGATGATGTCCCAGAAAGTCATGCGGCGGTCCCGAACGTAACGACACGCTTACATAAGCCGGTGGGAGCAGGAGGGCCAGAGGGGATGGTGTCACGGGGATGGGGGCAAGGGCCCGAGGCAGGGGCCCGGGCTTAAGCAGGACGCCGAGCGAGGGGGGGGGGGGCGCAGCACCCCCACCCTTGATCCCTCCCCTCAAGGGGGAGGGAGATGACTGAGGGGACTGGCTAAGGGGGGCAGGGCAAGGAACTGGATCCCGGCTTACGCCGGGATGACGGCTGGTGGGGGGACTATCGGTCGGTGCGGTCGCCCTTGCGGAAGGGGGTGAAGGTGTCGAGGACTTCCTGTTCGCGGGTGACGGAGGCGCGTTCGCGGGCGAGATAGTCGGCGATGGCGTCGCGCAGGCCGGGATGGGCGATCCAGTGGACGGAGTAGGTGGTGGCGGGGGCGTAGCCGCGGGCGAGTTTGTGTTCGCCCTGCGCGCCGGCTTCGACGACGGCCAGTTTATGGGCGATGGCGTAGTCGATGGCCTGGTAATAGCAGAGCTCGAAATGCAGGAACGGCACGTCGCGGGTGCAGCCCCAGTTGCGGCCGAAAATGCGGTCGGAGCCGACGAAGTTGATGGCGCCGGCAATCGGGGTGGGGCCATCATAGGCCAGCATGAGGACAATGCGGTCGGCCATGGTCTGGCCGAGCCGGGAGAAGAACTCGCGGTTGAGATAGGGGCGGCCCCATTTGCGGGCGCCGGTATCCTCGTAGAAATCGTAGAAGGCGTCCCAGTGGTGTTCCTGCAAATCGCTGCCAGAGAGCCATTTGACGGTCAGCCCATCGGCGAGCGCATCGCGGCGTTCGCGGCGGATGGTCTTGCGCTTGCGCGATGAGAGAGTTTCGAGGAAGTCGTCGAAGCTGGAAAAACCCTGATTGTGCCAGTGGAACTGGGTATCGAGGCGCTTCAGCCAACCGTCGCTTTCGATGAGCTCGGCCTCGGATTTCGGCACGAAAGTGGCGTGGACCGAGGAGGCATTGCGCTGGGTGGCGAGCTGCTGGGCGGCGGACAGCAGCGCGGCTTCGATTTCGGCGTGGCCCGAGGGCACCAGCAGCTTGGGGGCGGTCACCGGCGTGAAGGGCACCGCGCATTGCAGCTTGGGATAATAGGAGCCGCCGGCCTGCTCATAGGCATTGGCCCAGCCATGGTCGAAGACGTATTCGCCCATGGAATGGGATTTGAGAAACAGTGGCATCAGCCCGAGCGGCGTCCCGGCGGCATCGCTCAGCAGGATATGCTGGGGCTGCCAGCCGGTGCGTGCCGTGGCGCAGCCGGATTGTTCGAGCGCCATAAAGAAGGCGTGGTCGAGGAAGGGGTTATCAGGCTTGCCTGAAGCGGATGGGACAAGCGAATTCCAGACGGCAGCCTCTATGGCTGCCGTCGTGGGGTGGACCGTGGCGATGTAGCCGTTATTGGGCAAGTTCCGGGTCGAACCCTTCAAAGACGATCTGGTCAATATGGGGAGCGGCTTCGGCGGCTTCAACTGCCGAGCGGATGGTCCAGCCGGTGACCGGCTTGCCGAGGGCGCGCCAGAACTGGATAGCGGGCATCTTCAACGATGCCTTGTCGCAGGAGATGAAATCGAACTGAGTCTCGTGCCAGTGCAGCAGGTGGCGGAGGGTGAAACGCTGGTCTTCGGTCAGCCCATCGTCCCAATCCTTGCGCTCATAATCATAGGTGATGATGCCGCGGGGGCCGGTGAAGCCGAATTGGCGCACCAGGGTGATCAGGTTGGGATCGAACGACTCGACGGTGACCGGCCCCTCATAGCCCTTGAGGGCCTCGGCGGCGGCGCGGGCGAGCAGCTGGGTGCCGGCCATATCGCGCTGACGCTTGAGCTCGACCTGCAGCATGGTGCGGCCGCCGATCTGGGTCAGGAAATCGGTGAAGCGCTGCGGGCATTCGCCCTTGGCGCTGTCAAGCAACGGGGTCGCGGTCAGTTCGGCGACAGTGATGTCGGAGACGCGGCCTTCCTTGCCGGTCAGGCGCTTGAGCTCGTCATCGTGGAAGACCACGGCAACGCCGTCGCTGGTCAGTTGCAGGTCGAGTTCGATGGCGAAATTGCCCGCAATCGCGGCTTCGAAGGCGCTGGCGCTGTTCTCGATAATGCCCGCGACGCGGTTGTGCAGGCCGCGATGGGCGACGGGACGGGGAAAGAGCGGCGTATCGGTCATAATGGCCTCGTCGAGAAGATTGAGCGTGTGTGAGTGGCAGCGGTTTATGACGGGGATGTAACGGCTGGCGGGCCATCCCCGTCCCGGCAGGAGGCTAGACCTCCACGACCGCTTCGATTTCCACGGCAGCGCCAAAGGGCAGGGCGGCAACGCCGAACGCAGCGCGGGCATGCTTGCCCTTGTCGCCGAGCACGCCGACGAGCAGGTTGGAGGCGCCATTGGCGACCAGGTGCTGCTCGAAGAAGTCCGGGGTGGAGGCGACCAGCACGGTGATCTTGAGGATGCGCTTGATGTCGGTCAGCTCGACGCCGCCATTGTGGACGATCTGGGCCAGAATGTTGGTGGCGGCGAGTTCGGCGGCATTGCCACCCTGCACCACATTCATGTTGTCGCCGAGCAGGCCGGTGGTGACGCCGTTTTCATCGCTCGAAAGCTGGCCGGAAATGTAGAGGATGTTTCCGGAGCGGGCCACGGGGACGTAATTGGCAACGGGTGCTTTGGCAGTGGGCAGCTCATAGCCGAGTTCACGGAGCTTTTCGATCGGGCTGGTCATCGTATCTTGCCTTCGGTTCTGTCATTTTCGGTCAGGGTCGGATCGGCGTCCGCCCTCATTGTCTCTGCTACCGGACTGGCATCCGGACTTGTTGCCGCTGCCGGACCACCGTCCGGCCTGGGTTTATAAAGCTTGCCGCGCACGACGGCTTCGCGGCCGAACCGGGTGCGGACCCGGTCCATGGCGCGCTCGGCAGCCGCCTTGCGTGCCACTGCCGGCTCCAGCAAATCGGCTGGATCCGTGCCATCGGCAGTATCGATACCCGAAACGCCGATTCCAATCAGCCGGAATGCAGTGCCGTCGATCTCGCGTGCCAGCAATTGCAGGCCGGTTTCGTAGATCACATTCGTCAGTTGTGTCGGGATCATCAGGTGACGCGCGCGTGTACGCAAGCGGAAACCGGCAGATTTCAGTTTTAGAGTGACCGTGTCGCCGACAATGTTCTTGGCTTTGAGCCGTTCGGACAACCGTTCGGTGACATTCAATAACTCGGTCGAGAGCGCCTCAAGCGAGGAGATATCGCTGTTGAAAGTGGTTTCGGAGGAGACGGTCTTCATTTCGCCGCCGGTAGAAATGCGGCGACTATCCTCACCGCGCGCCAGGCGGGAGAGGCGGGCGCCCATTTCCCCATAGCGACGCATCAGGTTTTCGGGCGGCTCGTCCTGCAACTGGCCGATGGTGACGAGCCCGTCCTTGCGCAGGGTCTCGGCCAGCACCTTGCCGACGCCGTAGATGAGGCTGATCGGCTTGGGCGCGAGGAAGGAGACAGTCTCGGCGGCACCGATAACGGCAAAGCCGCGTGGCTTATCGAGATCGGATGCCACCTTGGCGAGGAATTTGTTGTGGCTGAGCCCGACCGATATGGAGACGCCGATATCGGTTTCGACTGCCTTGGCAAAGCGCGCAAGCACCAGGGCAGGCGGGGCCTTGTGCAGCGCCTGGGTGCCGTTGAGGTCGAGGAACGCCTCATCGATGGAGAGTGGTTCGACCAAGGGGGTCAAGGCATCCATGTAGCCGCGTATCCGGCGGCTGACCTCGACATATTTGGCCATGTTCGGCCTGATGATCACTGCATCGGGGCAAAGCTGACGCGCCTTGAACATCGGCATGGCGGAGCGGACGCCAGACTGGCGGGCAATGTAGCAGCAGGTGGAGACAACGCCGCGCACCCCGCCGCCGATGATCAGCGGCTTGTCGCGCAGGCTGGGATCGTCGCGTTTTTCGACCGAGGCATAAAAGGCATCGCAGTCGACATGGGCGATGGAGAGCGAGAACAATTCTTCATGGCTGCGTATCCGGGGTGATCCGCACGTGCCGCAGCGCGCCGGCGCGGCAGCGGCCGTTCCGAACGCGAGGCAATCACGACAGAGCCAGGGCGCGGCCATGGCTCACCCGGCAGGATTGAGCTGGTGCCAGACGCGCATGAAGCTTTCGGGCGTCATTGCGGCATTGGCGCAGAGTGCGAGCAGAATCGATTCGTTTGAGGCAAAGTAGTCGATGAGGCCACGCTGCAGTTGAGCCGAGCCGACTGAGCGCCGCAGGGATGCCGGATCATAGCCGGCAAATTCCATGAAGCGCAGCAGATCGTCCGGGTTCTCGGCGAGGTAGCCAAGGCAGGTATCGGCAAGAGAGCCGAGATCGGGCTCGGCTTTATGAAGAATTGGCACCAAGGGCCTCATTTGGTGTTTTGTAAGATATTCAATGCTAGCTGAATGAAGCGGCAAAACGAAGCGCTGCAGGCACCGGGACGGTGTAAAGCGAGGACCAATGCCCAAGACAGTCATGATCGTGGAAGATAACGAGCTCAACATGAAGCTCTTCAACGATCTGCTCGAATCGCGTGGTTATGCCGTGATCCAGACTCGTAATGGCATGGAAGCGCTCGATCTTGCACGCGCTCATCATCCCGATCTGATCTTGATGGACATTCAGCTGCCCGAGGTTTCCGGGTTGGTGGTGACCAAGTGGCTCAAGGATGATGACGAGCTCGCCCATATTCCGGTGATAGCCGTTACCGCATTCGCCATGAAGGGCGACGAGGAGCGGATTCTTCAAGGCGGCTGTGAGGGTTACATCTCAAAACCCATTTCCGTGCCACACTTTTTGGAAACCATTGCCCACTATATTGGTCCGGCCTGATCGGTAACCGGCGCTGCTGCTGGCGCCTGCCCGTCGGCGCGGTTTTCTGACCCTCCAGACGCTTCCTGGCGCGTAGGCTCGCTGACCGCGCCTGCATCGATTTGGCGGTTTCGACGCCGGCGGTGGACGCTGCCGGCTGGCGACTGGAAACTGGGATCTTCTGCTTTGACCGCACGCGTTCTCATCGTCGACGACATTCCAATCAATGTGCGCCTGCTGCAGGCGCGCTTGGCAGCCGAATATTACGAGGTTGTCACGGCCAGCTCCGGGCCGGAAGCGATCGAGATCTGCAACAGCTCGCAGGTCGATATCGTGTTGCTGGACGTGATGATGCCCGGCATGGACGGGTTTGAAGTCTGCCGGCGACTGAAAGCCAATCCCAAGACCCACCACGTTCCCGTATTGATGGTGACCGCGCTGGACCAGCCATCCGATCGGGTGCGCGGGCTGGAAGTCGGGGCCGACGATTTCCTGACCAAGCCTGTCGATGACATGGCGCTGGTGGCGCGGGTCAAGAGCCTGGTGCGGCTGAAGACGCTGACCGATGAATTGCGGGCGCGGGCGCAGACCGGCCAGCAAATGGCCATCGAGGACGCCCTGCGGGCAATGGACAGCACTTCCACCAAGGGTGGCTCGGTGCTGGTCATCGACAGCGATGCGCGCCATGGCGAGCGCGTCAAAAGCTATCTGTCCGACGAACATAATGTGGATGTGCTGACCGAACCGGCGGATGCCGTGTTCCAGGTGAGCGGTGCAAATTACGAAACGGTACTCATTTCGATGGCGTTGACCGATTTCGATCCGCTGCGGGTTTGCTCACAGATCCGGACGATGGGGCATACCCGCACGTTGCCAATCATCCTGATGGCCGACGAGGCCGACAAGCCGCTGGTGCTGCGGGCGCTCGATCTGGGAATCAATGATTTCGTCATGCGCCCGGTCGAGCGCAATGAACTGGCGGCGCGGGTCCGCACGCAGATACGGCGGCAACGCTACACGCTCGAGTTGCGCGAGAGCGTCAATACCACCATGGCACAGGCTGTGACCGACGACATGACCGGGCTTTATAACCGGCGCTATTTCGATCGCCACCTCAACGTCATGCTGGGCAAGGCCCAGCAGCAGGGCCGCGATATGGCGTTGATGATTCTGGACATCGACCACTTCAAGGCGGTCAACGATACGCATGGCCACGATATTGGTGATGCGGTGCTAAAGGAGTTTGCGCTGCGCCTGAAGCGGAATATCCGCGGCATCGACCTGGCTTGCCGCTTTGGCGGCGAGGAATTCGTGGTGCTGATGCCAGACACCGACTATCGGCAGGCCGAGGCGGTGGCGGAGCGGGTGCGTCAATCCATCGGCGATCGCAGTTTCGAGGTTGGGGCAGGGCGCCCGCTGTCGGTGACGGTGTCGGCGGGGTTGGCGCTCAATGAAACTGCGGCGGACACGCCAGAGACGCTGATCAAGCGGGCCGATGTCGCGCTGTATCGGGCAAAGCGCGAGGGGCGCAATCGCGTCATCTTCGACGCTGCCTAAGCCCTGGCGTCGTAGTCGGGGCGCAGCAGCGCCAATACGTGGAGATCAGCGGCCAAATTGATGTGCCGCTGGGCGAGGCTAAGCTTGATTCCAAGTTTAGACATTAGGGTTATTTCTTATACTTAACAAAGCATTACCGGCCGCTATCGCTCGGTATAGCTTGAGTTTTTTCGGCTGCGCGATAGGGTCCGGTCAAGCAGCTGGCACGACTTCTTAGGCAATGCTGCTGATTGTTCCCTACGGTTCCCCCAGGTCCGCCGCAACGCCTGGGTCCGTGGGGCGGCTGGTCCGAATGTGGACAGAGTGGCCTCTACGACATGCCGCTTCGGACCAGCCACTTTCCCATTTATCATGGTTCCGTCCGCCCGCTGCGTGGGGCGACGGATCCTTGTCACCGCTTCCCGCTCCCGTCACAGAGCAACAGAAAGCCCCGCATCGTGAGATGCGGGGCTTTTTGATCGACTAGTCGAGATCGGCGCCAGATTACTTGATCTTGGCTTCCTTGAACTCGACGTGCTTGCGCACAACCGGATCGTACTTGTTGTACGTGAGCTTCTCGGTCTGGGTGCGGGCGTTCTTCTTGGTGACGTAGTAGTAGCCAGTATCAGCCGTCGACACGAGCTTGATCTTGACGGAAGCGGCTTTGGCCATTTGGGTGTCCTCGACAAAACAAGAGGCGCCGCGAAGGTGCAGCGCTTGAATTTGGGCGCAACCTACGGATTTGCCGCCGGTTGTCAAGTCAGACGATGCAGAACCGCGTAAAGCCGCGGCTGGAAAGAGTTGGGCCGGGGCGCTGGGTCACCGGCCATCTCGTGGCGTGGCAGGGATTCGGGGGGGCGAATCTCAAGTCGGGAGAGAGAGGAGGCGAGGTGCCCCCTCAAAGATCAGTCGCGGTGGGCGGGGTCGAAGCCGTGCATGCGCTGGGCCCATTGCAGGCCGACGATGGAGCCCTTGGTGGAGGGCAGGATGGCCAGCGGCAGGATGATCGCGAGCGGGATCATGGTGTAGAAGTACACCAGCGGATTGACGTGCCAGACCATTTCCATGTGCAGCATCACCGCGACCAGCAGGTGGCCGACAATCATGATGGCGATGTAGGGCGGGAAGTCATCGGCGCGGTGGTGGAACAGCTCTTCGCCGCAATTGTTGCATGTATCGGCAACCTTGAGGTAACCGGTGAACATCTTGCCCGTCCCGCATTGCGGGCACTTGCACAGAGTGCCGCGCCACATGGCCTGGCCAACGCTGCGTTTCTGAAGCGTCTTTACCTGCACGCCCATCGTCTCACCTCTTCTTGCGGCCCTTCGGCCCGTAAGACTTAGGTGGGCGCTTTTGGGTGCGCCTAGAAGATGACGGATTGACGCGGGTGCCTTCGGACAGCAGCTCGAAGCGTAGCGCTCCGGCTACCGGAGCCACTTCCAGCAAGCGGACCAGCACGGTTTCGCCCAAGGCGAACTTCTCGCCCGTACGGTCGCCGATCATGGCCTGCTGCTGCTCGTCATAGCGGTAATAGTCCTGGCCGAGGGTGGAGGCCGGGATGAAGCCATCGGCGCCGGTATCGCGCAGGCGCACGAACAGGCCGGAGCGGGTGACGCCGGAAATGCGGCCCTCGAAGCGCGCGCCAATCTGGCCGGACAGATATTGCGCCAGCAGGCGATCGGCGGTTTCGCGCTCGGCCAGCATGGCGCGGCGTTCGGTGGCCGAGATGTGCTGGGCAATGCCGGCAAGCGCGAGGGCTTCCTTGTCGCTGAGGCCGTCATCGCCGAGGTCGAGTGCTCGCACGAGGGCGCGGTGGACAATCAGATCGGCATAGCGGCGAATGGGTGAGGTGAAGTGGGCGTAGCGCTCAAGGTTGAGGCCGAAATGGCCATAATTGTCCGGCGCGTATTCGGCCTGAGCCTGGCTGCGTAGGACCATTTCACTGACCTGTTCGATATTGCCGGCCTTGCGAGCCTGGCCGAGAATGCCATTGAAATCGCTGGCGCGGACGGCGTCGGACCTCTTGACTGAGATATCAAGCGAGCCAAGGAAGTCCCGCAGAGCCATGAGCTTTTCGCTGCTGGGCACATCGTGGACGCGGTAGAGCAGGTTGGTCTTGCGCTGTTCGAGGGTCTGGGCCGCCGCGACATTGGCGGCGATCATCATTTCTTCGATCAGGCGATGGGCATCCAGCCGTTCGGGCACGTGGATGCGGGCGACCATGCCCTTGTCATCGAGCACGATCTTGCGTTCGGGTAGATCGAGAGCAAGCGGGCCGCGCTGATCGCGGGCCCTGGCCATGGCGGCATAGGCCGCCCAGAGCGGCCTGAGGATTCGCTCGAGAATCGGACCGGTCTTGTCGTCGGGATTGCCGTCGATGGCCGTCTGGGCCTGCTGATAGCTCAGCTTGGCGGCCGAGCGCATCAATACCCTATGGAAGCTGTGGGACTGCTTGTGCCCACCGGCGTCAAAGACCATGCGCACGGCGAGGGCAGCGCGCGGCACGCCTTCCTTGAGCGAGCACAGGTCATTGGAGATGCGCTCGGGCAGCATCGGCACGACGCGATCGGGGAAATAGACCGAATTGCCACGGAGATAGGCTTCGCGATCTAGTGCGGTGCCGGGGCGAATGTAAGCAGCAACGTCGGCAATGGCGACATAAACGATGTGGCCGCCGTGATTCTTCTCGTCGGTGTCAGGCTCGGCATAGACGGCGTCGTCGTGATCCTTGGCATCGAACGGATCGATGGTGATCAGCGGGATATCGCGCCAGTCCTCGCGGCCCTTGAGCGTGGCTTCCTTGGCCTCTTCGGCCTCGCGGATAACGGCGGCGGGGAAACGGAAGGGGATTTCCAGATTGTGGATGGCGATGAGGCTGATGGCGCCTTCGGACTCGGGATTGCCGATCACCGCGGTCACGCGGGCGCGCGGAATCATCAGGCGGCCGGAGAGCTTGACCTCCACTTCCACCAGATCGCCATCGGCGGCATTGAGCAGATCGCCGAGCGGAATGCGCATTTCCTTCTGCTTGCGATCCACCGGGATAAGTCGAGCGCCGTCCTCATCCATGCGAACGATGCCGATATGGGCGCGGCGGGGCTTGTCGAGGATCTTCATCGCCTTGGCGGTATAGGCGGGGATCTCGGCGTCGCCGGCATCGATGCGGGCCAGGATGCGGTCGCCGGGGGCGGGGACGACGCGGGCATCGCGGCCGGCCAGCACCTTGACGGTCGGGCGTTCGCCTTCCTCGTCATTCCACTGCGCCGGATAGGCGTGCAGATTGTCGGGATCGGCATCGGTGGGAATATCGAGCACGGTGACCGCCGGCAGCGCTGCGGTGCGGCGCAGCGCCTTGCGCGTGCGGGTGATGACGCCGTCGCCCTCAAGCTCCTTCAGCATATCCTTGAAGGGCTTGCGTAAATCGCCACGGATGCCGAACACCTTGGCCAGATCGCGCTTGCCCTTGATATCGGTCTGCTCGGCGAGAGCCGCCAGCAGCTGCTCGCGCGTCGGCAATGCACCGGCGGCGGGCTGACGGGGGCGCTTGGGGCCAGAGGTGTGACGAGGCTTGGTGGGCGGCTTGGGCATAGTGGGCTTTCTGACGATACACGCGATAGATAGGGCAATCCGCGCGCGATTGCCAATTTGGATTGCGCCGGGGCGGGCATTGGGCTTGCCTTGCGCCAATCATAGTGATTCCGGGGTGCCTTTCGATGACTGACATTGCGTTCTTTGACGGCCACAACGACACGCTGCTGCGGCTGCTGGAAGGGCCGGGCGCCGACAAAACGCAAGCCTTCATCGCGGGTAGTGCAGACGGGCATCTCGACCTGCCACGGGCACGGAAGGCGGGCATGGCGGGCGGGTTCTTTGCGATGTTCCCGCCGCCGGTAAAGGGCAATCTGGCCGGGGTGTTCGCGCAGGCCGCCAATCCGAAATCGGACCTGCCGCCAAACCTGGCGCTGGCGGATGCAATGGCCTCGACCATGGCGATGACCTCGATCCTGCTGCGGCTGGAAAGGGCGGGCGCGGTGGCGATCTGCCGGAACGCCGCCGAGGTCAAATCAGCGATTCATCGGAATCACTTGGCGGCGATCCTTCACATCGAGGGTGCGGAGGCGATCGACCCCGATCTGGACGCGCTGGACGTGCTTTACGCGGCGGGTCTACGTTCGATTGGCATTGTCTGGAGCCGGGCCAATGACTTTGGCACTGGCGTGCCGCTGCGGCACAATGCCGATCCCGATATCGGGCCGGGACTGACCGATGCCGGCAAGGCTTTGGTGCGGGCGTGCAACGGGCTGGGCGTGATGATCGACCTGTCCCATCTCAATGCGGCGGGCTTCCGCGACGTTGCGGCAATTAGCGACAAGCCGCTGGTGGCAACGCATTCCAACGTCCATGCGATCAGCCCGCATGCGCGCAATCTGGTGGATTGGCAATTGGCGGCGATTGCCGAGAGCAAGGGGCTGGTGGGCGTGAACTACGCCACCGGGTTCCTGCGACCGGATGGGCAGTTCCGCGCCGACACGTCGATGGAACTGGTGGTCAGGCACCTGGATGGGCTGGTGGAGGCGCTGGGCGAGGATGGCGTGGCGCTGGGCTCGGATTTCGACGGCGCGATGATTCCGGCGGAGATGGTCGATGTGACCGGCGTGCCAAAGCTGCTGCAAGCCCTCTTGGACAAGGGCTATGGCGAGCCACTGGTGCGCAAGATCGCGATGGGGAACTGGCTGTCGATGATTGAGCGGACGATGGGGTGATGGGGCGGGGCGCGCTGGTGGCGCGCCTTCCTTCACCCACGAAGTCATTCCCGCGCAGGTGGGAATGACTTCGTAATTACTTAGAACGGATCGTCGCCGTCGACCGGAGCCTCGATGGGCTTCTTCTTGGGCGCAGCTTTCTTGGCGGCGGGCTTCTTGGCTGGGGCTTCGGCGTCGCCGGCAGCGGCCTTGGTGGTTTTCTTGGCGGCTGGCTTCTTGGCAGCGGCCTTTTTCGCCGGCGCCTTCTTGACCTTGGTGCCGGTGGCTTCGGCGCGGGCGGCGATCCATTCGACCGCCTGATCAACGGTCACATCCTCGGGCTTGATGTCCTTGGGGATGGTGGCGTTGATCTTGCCCTGATTGACATAGGGGCCGTACTTGCCGCTGCGGACGGTGATCGGGCCATTGGCGTGCTCGAAGGTTGCGATAGCGGCGACAGCGCCGCCGCGCTTGAAGCCACCAGCTGCCTTCTGGGCCAGGAGGTCTACCGCGCGGTTGAGGCCGACCGTGAAGACTTCCTCGACGTCGGGCAGGTTGGCGTATTTGCCATCATGCAGGATGAACGGGCCATAGCGACCGAGGCCGGCAACGATGGGCAGGCCGGTTTCAGGGTGAACGCCGACATCGCGGGGCAGGGCGAGCAATTGCAGGCCCTTGTCGAGCGTCATGGCTGCGGCGTCCCAGCCCTTGGGCAGGGATGAGCGCTTGGGCTCCTTGCCTTCGCCAAGCTGGACATAGGGACCAAAGCGGCCGGACTTGAGGAAGACCTGCTCGCCGGTTTCCGGGTCGGTGCCCAGAATGCCATCGCCGGCAGCGGCCTCGGATGAACCGCCAGTGGCGGCATCCGACAGCTGCATCGTGTGCTTGCATTCGGGATAGTTCGAGCAACCGATAAAGGCGCCGAACTTGCCGAGCTTGAGCGACAGCTGGCCGGTGCCGCAGGTGGGGCAGACGCGCGGGTCGCCGCCATCGGGCTTGGGCGGGAAGATGTGGTCGGCCAGGAGGTCATTGAGCGCGTCAAGGACTTCAGAGACGCGCAGATCCTTGATCTCAAGGGTGGCGGCGGTGAAATCGGTCCAGAAATCGCGCAGCACCTGCTTATAGTCGAGTTCGCCCGCAGAAATCTGGTCGAGCTGCTCTTCGAGGCCGGCGGTGAAGCCGTATTCGACATAGCGGGTGAAGAAGCTTTCGAGGAAGGCGGTGACGATGCGGCCGCGATCTTCGGGATGCAGCGCCTTGCCTTCAAGCCGGACATAATCGCGATCGACCAGCGTGGTGACGGTGGCGGCATAGGTGGAAGGACGGCCGATGCCGAGTTCTTCCATCTTCTTGATCAGGCTGGCTTCGGTGTATCGCGAGGGCGGCTGGGTGAAGTGCTGTTCGATTTCGACGGCCTGCAGGTCCGGCTTGTCGCCAACGGCGAGCGCGGGCAGCTCGCGGCTGTCCTCATCGATCTCGTCTTCGTCCGACTTGGCTTCGACGCCATAGAGGGTGAGGAAGCCGGGGAAGGTAACGACGGAGCCAACGGCGCGCAGTTCGACAGCGCGGCCGGGGACATGCACGGAAATATCGACCGTGGTGCGGTCGATCTCAGCCGAGCGCATCTGGCTGGCCAGGGTCCGGCGCCAGATCAGGCCGTAAAGCTTCTGCTGATCGGCATCGATATGCAGGTCTTCGGGCTTTTTGAACATGTCGGTGGGACGGATGGCCTCGTGCGCCTCCTGGGCGTTCTTGGCCTTGGTCTGATAGATGCGCGCTTTTTCCGGCAGGTATTGTTCGCCAAAAATGCGACCAATGGCGCTGCGGGCCATGGCAATGCCTTCTGGCGCCATCTGCACGGCGTCAGTACGCATATAGGTGATCAGGCCGTCTTCGTAGAGACGCTGGGCGATCTGCATGGTGCGCGACGGGCTGAGGCCGAGGCGCGACGATGCGTCCTGCTGCAGGCTCGAGGTGGTGAAGGGCGCGTAGGGATTGCGCTTGGTCGGCTTCTTTTCAACCGAAGACACGTTGAAATTGCCGGCTTCGATCAGGGCCTTGAGCTCGGCGGCGTTTTCGCCGGTCTTGACATCGAGCTTGTCGGTCTTCTTGCCGTCGACCGAATAGAGGCGGGCGAGGAAGGACTTGCCCTTCTGGGCGAGCTTGGCTTCCACCGACCAGTATTCATCGGCCTTGAACTTCTCGATCTCGGCCTCGCGGTCGCAGACCAGGCGTAGCGTCACCGACTGCACCCGGCCAGCCGAGCGGGAGCCCGGCAGCTTGCGCCACAGGATAGGCGAGAGGGTAAAGCCGACAAGATAATCGAGGGCGCGGCGGGCCAGATAGGCATCGACCAGTGGCTCATCGATCTGGCGCGATTTGCTCATCGCCTCGAGAATGGCGTCCTTGGTGATCGAATTGAACACCACGCGGCGAACCGGCAGATCCTTCTTGATCGCCTTCTTCTGCTTGAGCACATCCAGAACGTGCCAGGAAATGGCTTCGCCTTCGCGATCCGGGTCGGTTGCGAGGATCAGTTCATCGGCGCCTTTAACGGCGCGGGCAATGTCAGCAAGGCGCTTGGCCGACTTGGAATCGACTTCCCACGACATGGCAAAGTCTTCATCGGGACGAACCGAACCGTCCTTGGCAGGCAAGTCGCGCACGTGTCCGAAGCTGGCCAGGACCTCGTAGTCCGCGCCCAGATACTTGCTGATCGTCTTGATTTTGTTCGGACTTTCAACAATGACGACTTTCATGCGCGCTGCTTTCGGAAACCGGATTTCCACCCCAATCGGATGGAGCGTGACAAGGGGATGCCAAGGTGGCGCAACATGGTGAAGCCGAGCGACGGTGTCAACGGTGCCTCGGGGGAGATGGGGACACTCTCTCTTAGAGAGAGGAAAATTTAGGGGCTTCCATTGGCTTCCTATCCTTCGTCATTGCCCGGCTAGTCCGGGCAATCCAATTCTGGCAGGGCAGGAGGATGGACCGCCCGGACGAGCGGGGGTGCGGTGGGGAGGAATTGAGTTCTCCCCAATGATTGGCCGTCAGTTGTACCGCAGGGCGACCAGCTGGCCGCTGGACCATTCGATCTGGCCGCCGAGGTCGAGTTCGAGGAGCAGCATCTGGATGGCGGACACGCCAAGGCCGGTCTGGCGGACGATCTCATCGACTTCCACAGGCGTGGTGCTGAGCGATGAGAGCAGGCGGGATTTGTCGTCGTTACTGGGCGGTGGCAGGGCGAGCGGGTCGGCGCCGAATTCGGGTTCCCAATCGGGATCGAACAGGGCGGTGCGGGCGGGATCGGCGCTGCCGAGGGTTTCCATGATATCGGCGGCGCAGGTGATCAGCTTGGCGCCTTGCTGGATCAGTGCATTGCCGCCTTCGGCCCTGGGGTCGAGCGGGGAGCCGGGAACGGCGAAGACGTCGCGGTTCTGCTCCAGCGCCAGGCGGGCTGTGATTAACGAGCCGGAACGCTTGGCGGCCTCCACAACGACCACGCCCAGCGACAAACCCGAAACCAGGCGGTTACGCCTGGGGAAGTCGCGGGCGCGCGGCTCCCAGCCCAATGGCATTTCGGTCAGCAGGGCGCCGCCATTGTCGAGGATCTCGTGGGCAAGAGGGATGTTTTCGTCGGGATAGATCTTGTCGAAGCCGCCTGCCAGCACTGCAATGGTGCCGGTGGCAAGGCTGGCCTGATGGGCAGATGTGTCAATGCCGCGGGCCAGGCCGGAAACCACGGTGTAGCCGCCAGCCCCGAGTCCCTGGGCGAGCGTGCGGGTCATCTTGATGCCGGCGGAGGAGGCATTGCGGGCGCCGACGACGCCGACGGTGCGGCTCCAGTCCAGCGATTCGCCTCCGGCCATGGTCAGCAGGGGCGGGGCGGCGGCGATAAAATTGAGCAGGGCCGGATAGGCCGCCTCGCCCGTCGCCACCAGCCGGGCGCCGAAGCGCTGCAGGCCCGCAAGCTCGTCCTCGGCTTCCATCTGGGTGGTGATGCGCGGATTGGTGCCGGTGCGCCTGATAAGGCCGGGCAGGGCATTGATAGCGGCCTCGGCGGAGCCGAAGCGGTTGAGCAATTGGCGGAAGGTGACTGGACCGACATTCTCGGTGCGCAGCAGGCGCAGCCAGGCAGTGCGCTGCGCCTGGGTAAGCTCAGTGGCTCCCGGGCGCAGCGCACGCATTACTGTGGCTTCTTTTCAGAGCCGATCTTGGGCTCGGTCCGGTTCATCAGCCGAACGATGTTTTCGCGATGCTGGTAGAACAGGACCACTGCCAACAAGGCGACTGTGCCGGCCAGCCATTCGTCGGCCAGCGCGAAGGCGAAGATCGGGGCGGTGGCTGCGGCGGTCAGGGCGGCCAGCGAGGACATTTTCTGGGAGAAGGCGATGATGAGCCAGACGGCGCAGAAGATCAGCCCCACGGGCCAGCTCAGCGCCAGCAGCGAGCCGATCATCACCGAGACGCCCTTGCCGCCCTTGAAGCCGAGCCAGACCGGGAAGCAATGACCGAGGAAAGCGCCGATGGCGGCGATGCGTGCGGCTTCTTCGCCCCAGTAATAGCGGGCAATCAGGATGGGCAGTGCGGCTTTGCCAGCGTCGAGGATCAGCGTGGCGGCAGCGATCCAGCGATTGCCGGTGCGCAGCACATTGGTGGCGCCGATATTGCCCGAGCCAATGGCCCGGATATCGCCGAGCCCGGCGGCGCGAGTCAGCAGCAGGCCGAACGGCACTGAGCCGCAAAGATAGCCCAGGATGGCGGCATAGATGAACTGGATGGTCACGGCGTCCCCTCGGCATGCGTATGAACGACTGCGCCGCCCACAATAGTGTGCATCACTTTGCCAGCAAGTCGAGCGCCTTCAAAGCTGGTATTGCGCGACCGCGAGTGGAAATCGGCTTCGGCGACCTGCCAGGGGTAGTCCAGATCGAAGACAATCAGGTCCCCCGGGGCGCCCCGGGCAATGCGCCCGCTGTCGAGACCCAGGATCTCCGCGGGTCGAATGGTCATGGCGCGCAGCACGGTGGCGAGGTCGACATCGCCTGAATGGACGAGGCGCAAGGCCGCCGCCAGCAGTGTCTCCAGGCCGATTGCGCCATCGGAGGCTTCGGCGAAGGGCTGGCGCTTGACCTCGGCATCCTGTGGATCGTGATCGGAATGGATGGTGTCGATGGTGCCGTTGCGCAGGCCCTCGATCATGGCCTGGCGGTCATCCTCCGAGCGCAGTGGCGTCGCCAGCTTGAAGAAGGTGCGATAGCGGCCAATGTCGTTTTCGTTCAGCGCCAGGTTATTGATGGAAATGCCGGCAGTGATCGACTTGCTGCGTTTCTTGGCAGCGGCGAGCAGATCGAGCGAATAAGCGGTGGAGACCTGGGCGGCGTGATATTTGACGCCGGTCAGCATGGCCAGCTGCAGATCGCGGGCCAAGGGGATGGTCTCGGCTTCCCGAGGGATGCCCTTGAGGCCGAGGATTGTGGCAAAAAGCCCCTCATTCATCACGCCTTCGCCGGTGAGCGCGTCGTCGCAGACATGGTGAACCACGGTCATGCCGTAATTGGCGGCGTAGCTGAAGACGGTGCGCAGCAGGGCGTTGGACTGGATGGAGTGGCGGCCATCGGTGAGGCAGACGGCGCCGGCCTCACGCAGCAGGCCGAACTCGGTCATTTCCTGGCCAGCCAGGCCCTTGGTGATGGCGGCGGCAGGCAGCACATTGACCTTGGATGTGGCCTTGGCGCGACGGATGAGGAAATCCACCAGCGCGCCATCGTCCACTACCGGGGTGGTATCGGGCATCATCACGAAGCTGGTGACGCCACCGGCGGCGGCTGCGGCACCGGCAGAGGCCAGGGTTTCGCGATACTCCTTGCCGGGCTCGCCGGTAAAGACGCGCATGTCGATGAGGCCCGGCGCGAGCACCTGGCCATTGGCCTTGATGACTTCGGCGCCTTCGGGCACGCCGACCGGGCCGCCTTTGGAGATATCGGCAATGCGGCCATTTTCGACCAGAACGGCGCCCATGTGATCGAGGCCGGAGGCCGGATCAACGATGCGGGCATTTTCAATCAGCAGGGGCCGGGTCATGCCTTGTCTCCTGCAGGCAGCAATGCATCGAGTACGGCCATGCGGACGGCAACGCCCATTTCAACCTGCTCGGTGATGACGGAGCGGTTGCCATCGGCAATGGCCGGGTCAATCTCGACGCCGCGGTTCATCGGGCCGGGATGCATGACGATGGCATTGGGCCTGGCAAAGGCCAGCTTTTCGGCGTCCAGGCCATAGAAGTGATAATATTCGCGGACCGAGGGGATCATGCGGCCATTGGCGCGCTCATGCTGCAGGCGCAGCATCATCACCACGTCCACGTCCTTGAGCCCCTCGCGCATATCGGTGAACACCTCGGTGGCGAGGTGCTCGATGCCGGCGGGCAGGAGATTGCGCGGGGCGATGACGCGCGTGCGTACATTGAGCGCGCCCAGCAGCAGCAGATTGGACCGGACGACGCGCGAATTGCCGATATCGCCGCAGATGGCGACAGTGAGGCCGGAAATGCGCCCCTTGTTCCGGCGGATGGTCAGCGCATCGAGCAGGGCCTGGGTGGGGTGCTCATGGGCCCCGTCGCCGGCATTGATCACCGCGCAGCCAACCTTCTGGCTCAGCAATTCGACTGCGCCGGCCGCCGCGTGTCGCACGACGATGACGTCGGGCCGCATGGCATTCAGCGTGGTCGCGGTATCGACCAGCGTCTCGCCCTTGGAGACTGAGGAGGACTTGACCGACATGTTCATCACCAGCGCACCGAGGCGCTTTCCGGCGATCTCGAACGAACCCTGGGTGCGAGTCGATGGTTCGAAGAACAGGTTGATCTGAGTCTTTCCGGTCAGGGTCGCGTGGATCTTGCGCTCCTGACGGGAGACCGGAACCATGCGTTCGGCCCGGTCCAGCAGATCAATGATCTCATGCTGCTGGAGATCGGCGATCGACAGCAAATGGCGCTGGTTGAACGGGGGAAAATCACCGGGCGTACCGGTGGCGGTGTTCGAGGCTTTTTGGGCCATGCGTTCCCATCCTGCTATTTTCTGCGGTCTAGCGGAGGGGGGCGCGGGGAGCAAGGGGAGGAGCGGATTTTGTACAAGCTTTGCTTCGCCGCGGTTGCTGTTGGGCCGCGGAGATCAGCAGATGAATTGCTCGGAGGAGCAGGGCATGCCGCGCGTTCAAGCAGTTCTTTGGCGCGCCACCCGGCAGCCTGCGTCGGCAGGATCGGCGGATGGGCGCGGCGTTCTGAGCGTTTAGCTGTGGCGGAGGCGGTCGAGGGCGCCTTGCAGGATGTAGCTGGCGGCAAGTTTGTCGACGACTTCGGCGCGGCGGTCTCGGCGCAGGTCAGCCTCGATCATCATGCGGGTGACGGCGCTGGTCGAGAGGCGCTCGTCCCAGAAGGCGATGGGCAGCGTGATGCGCTGCGCGAGACTGCGGGCGAAGGCGCGGGTCGATTGCACACGGGGGCCTTCCGAGCCATCCATATTGAGCGGCAGGCCCAGAATGATGGCGACGGCCTTGTTTTCGGCGATCAGTTCGTCAAGCCGGATGGCGTCCTGGGTGAACTTGGTGCGCTTGATAGTCTCAAGCGGCGTCGCCGAATAGCGCATGCCATCGGAGATCGCGACGCCAATGGTCTTGGTGCCGAGGTCGAGGCCGAGGATTTTGCCACTGGCAGGGATGCCCGCGAGCGGATTGGCCGGAATGTCGTCGGTCATAGGGATGATGTCTCTTTGCCGTGTGCGCCCCGTCCTATAGTTTCCGGTCAGATTTGGCGACAGGGATCTGACGAATGAAACTGACCTGGTTCGGCGGGACGACGATGCGGATGCATATCGGGGGGGCGATTCTGGTGGCGGATGCGGCCCTGGCACCGGTGGGCATCGACGCGGCGGAACTGGTGTCGGGGGCGGATCGGGTATTCGGGTTTGCCGGGGGTGATGCTGGTCTGCCTGCGGTGGATCCGACGGTGTGGAAACCCCGGCGCGTGCCGCGACCGCTGGAGGACGATTCGCAGGTTGATGTGATCGTATGGGCGGTTGGCCCCGGTGCGGTGCTTGTGGATGCGCTCGGCGAGCCGCCCCTCCTGCTGGTGGCGGGCGAATTGCCGCGGCTGGGGCGCTGGATGGGCGACGCAGTGGTAGTGCTGTTTGGTGACGGTGCGGCGATGAGCGGTCTGGGCGAGGCGCTGCTGGATGTGGTGCCGCCGCGGTTGATCGGGCTGGCCGGCAGCGAGGAAGATGTCGACTTTGCCATCACGGCGCTGCGGGAGCATCTGGACGGCACCGGCCTGGTGTCGCTGGAGGCGCGGCTGGCGCTGGAAGTCTAGTTGTTCTTGATATGTTCTATTTGACTTGGTAGCGTTCCCTCCTGGACAAACAGGGGAGTTCGCATGAGCAATTATGTAACAATCGGCGCGCAGGACACGGTTGCGTCGAACGCATTCTATGACGCTGTGATGGCAACGATCGGCTGGTCCATGCACGACGATTTCGACGGGTGGCGGGCCTATTCCCAAGGTGGAACGGGAGCGGGTCTGACGGTTTGGGTCTGCCGGCCATTCGATGGGCAGCAGGCGAGTGTTGGCAATGGCATGATGGTGGCGCTTGAGGCGAGGTCACCAGCCGAGGTTGATGCGTTTCATGCCGCCGCCCTGGCGCATGGCGGGAGCGACGAGGGCGCGCCGGGCCCGCGTCCGCACTATGGACCAACCTGGTATGCCGCCTACTTGCGGGACCCCAGTGGCAATAAACTGGCCGCTTTCCACCGCGAGTAAGGCGGACAGGGCCAGCGATGGGGGCTTTGCCGCCCAAACGCGGGGATCGTGCAGTGTCAGGCCGGGGCGGGTGGCATTGAGGCGCATGGCATGCGGGCGCGCTGATGCGCCGCATAAGCCAATTTCATTGTATTTTCCGGCGACCGGTTGCTATTAACGCCGCAGATTGAGCTGATATCTGGAGTTCCCCATGTCCGTCGACGCCGCAACAGTAAAGCGCATCGGGCGCCTGGCGCGTATCCGCATCGAAGAGAGCGAAGTGACCGCCTACCAGGATGAGCTCAATGCCATCCTGGGTTTTGTCGAGCAGTTGAGCGAAGTCGATGTGGCTGGCGTCGAGCCGATGACCTCGGTGACCCCGATGGTGCTGCGGCGCCGTGACGATGTGGTGACCGATGGCGGTTATCCCGAAAAGATCGTCGCCAATGCGCCGCTGTCGGAAGACAACTTCTTCATGGTCCCCAAGGTGGTTGAATAGTCATGGCCGTGACTGTCGCGATCGAGACCCCATTGCAGGACGACGTTCGCGTATTGGTTGCTGCGCTCAATGAGCATCTGCTGCCGCTGTCGCCGCTGGAATTCCAGTTCAAGATGACGGTCGAGCAGATGGCGGGTGCCGATACCACGCTGTTCGTGGCGCGTGACGAGGATGGCAATGCCGTTGGCATTGGCGCGCTCAAGGTCCATTCGCCCGAGCTGGGCGAGGTCAAGCGCATGTTCACCGACCCGAGTGTGCGCGGCAAGCGCGTGGGCTCGACCCTGCTGGACGCCATCGTGGCGCTGGCGCGCGACAAGGGCCTGGGCCAGCTGATGCTGGAAACCGGCACCGGGCCGGGCATGGCGGAAGCCCACCGGCTCTATACCCGCAGCGGTTTTTTGGCGCGCGGCCCCTTCCTCGACTATCCCGACAGCGAATGGTCGGCGTTTTTCGAACTTCCCCTTTCGGCGCCTGTGAGCGCCGCCTGAACCAATTCTGGCGCCTGGCGCCGAACGATTAAGAGAGTGACCTCCTTGACCGACCTGACCAAACTGAGCCTGTCCGCCGCCCGCAAGGGCATGGAAGACAAAGACTTCACCGCAGTGGAGCTGACGGGCGCCTATATCGACGCCATCGAAACGGCCAATCCCAAGCTGAACGCCTATGTGTCGGTAACCCCGGAGCAGGCGTTGGAGATGGCTAGGGCGAGCGACGCCAAGCTTGCAGCCGGCAATGCCGGTCCGCTCGAAGGCATTCCGCTGGGGATCAAGGACCTGTTCGCGACCAAGGGCGTGCATACGCAGGCGGCCAGCCACATCCTCGATGGCTTCAAGCCCGAATATGAATCGACGGTGACGGCGAACCTGTGGCGCGACGGCGCCGTCATGCTGGGCAAGCTCAACATGGACGAATTCGCCATGGGCTCGTCCAACGAGACCTCCTATTACGGTCCGGTGATCAGCCCGTTCCGCGCCGAAGGCAGCAATGCCAATCTGGTGCCGGGCGGCTCGTCGGGTGGCTCGGCCTCGGCGGTTGCGGCCTGGCTCTGCGCCGGCGCGACGGCCACCGATACCGGCGGCTCGATCCGCCAGCCGGCGGCCTTCACCGGCACTGTCGGCATCAAGCCGACCTATGGCCGTTGCTCGCGCTGGGGCACTGTGGCCTTCGCATCTTCGCTCGACCAGGCGGGCCCGATTGCCCGCACCGTCGAAGACGCGGCGCTGATGATGACCTCGATGTCGGGCTATGATGCCAAGGATTCGACCAGCGTGGAGTTGGCGGTTCCCGACTTTGCGGCTGCGGTCGAGCGCGGGGTCAAGGGCCTCGTCATCGGCGTGCCGCGCGAATACCGCATGGATGGCATGCCGGCCGAGATCGAAAAGCTCTGGCAGCAGGGGCTCGACTGGCTGCGCGCCGAGGGCGCCACGGTCAAGGACATCTCGCTGCCGCATACCAAATATGCCCTGCCGGCCTATTATATCGTCGCGCCGGCCGAAGCCTCGTCGAACCTGGCGCGCTATGACGGCGTAAAGTTTGGCCTGCGCGTTTCGGGCAAGGACATCACCGACATGTATGAGTTGACCCGCGCTGCCGGGTTCGGCCGCGAGGTGAAGCGTCGCATCATGATTGGCACCTATGTGCTGTCCGCCGGTTATTTCGATGCCTATTACGTCCAGGCGCAGAAGGTGCGGACGCTGATCAAGAAGGACTTCGAGGACGCGTTCAACGCTGGCGTCGATGCCATCCTGACCCCGGCAACCCCATCGGCCGCGTTCGGCATTGGCGACGAGGCCATGGCGGCAGATCCGGTCAAGATGTACCTCAATGACGTGTTCACCGTGACGGTCAACATGGCGGGCCTGCCGGGCATTGCCGTGCCGGCCGGCAAGGACGGGCAGGGGCTGCCGCTCGGGCTGCAGCTGATCGGCAAGCCGTTCGATGAAGAGACCCTGTTCGCCGCGGCGCGCGTCATCGAGCGCAGTGCCGACATGGACTTTTCGCCGAAGCGTTGGTGGTGACAAGCCAGCGGGCCTTCGAGGCAGCGATCAAAGCCGGCGATATCGTCGCCGGCGAAGATCTATCCAATATCGACTGGAGCGACCTGCCGTCCGGACGGATCCGGTTGCGGGACTGCACGCTGCAGGGCGCGAGCCTGATGAGTGCCGCGCTGGGCGAAGCGGTGTTCGAGGACGTGACGTTTCTCGAATGCCGATTTGCCGGCGCGGACCTGGTCAATGCGGTATTCACCCGGTGCGTGCTGTTTGATGCGGATGCGCGCAAGGGCTGTGACTTTGCCGATGCGCAGCTGCGCGCGGCGCATTTCACCGATTCCAACATTTCACTGTGCCGGTTTGCCGGGGCAAACCTGCACGCTGTGATCATGGAACGCTGCAAGGCGTCTGGCGCCGATTTCGAGGATGCCAGCTTTATCCGCAAGAGCGGACGCAACAGCGTCACCGCGGCCCGCTTCATCGATTGCGCACTTGATTTCAGTAATTTCCGCCATGTGGCACTGGATGATTGCGAGTTCGAGGGCTCGAGCCTGCGGCAGGCGGATTTCTCGCAGGCCAATCTGACCGCCACCAGTTTCCGTCGCGCCGATCTCAATGCGGCCAATATGGACGAGGCGCGGATGGAGAATGCCGACCTGCGCGAAGCCTCGGTCGATGGGCTCAATCTGACCCGGTCGCGTGGGTTTGCTGGGATCAAGGTCAGTCAATCGCAATTGAGCGCGTTGGCCGGCCCGTTCGGCATGCGTGTCTTCCCCGACTAAGCGCGCCTTGATCTATGGGGCATTGGGGTCTATGTCGCCCTTCAATTGACAGTTCATGGCAGGTGCGACCTGCCGTTTCTCAGGTGATTGGATGGCCGTGGATATCTTTACGTCGCTCGATTGGTCCGAGCCGCCCAAGGATATGAGCAAGCCGCTGCAAGCATTGTGGTGGCTGAAAAAGGGTGAGCTCCGTATCGGACCGGAATGGGAGCAGGCCCACAACATCGTCCAGGCGATGGAAGGCGTGCAGGCGTTCGACTGGGTACATGCGCTGATGCACTGGATCGAAGCCGATATGGGTAATGCCGATTACTGGTACCGGCGGGCCGGCAAGAAGCGGGCAACAGCCAGCGTGGCAGCGGAGTGGGAACACATCGCGGCAGCGCTCAGCGGCGTGACCAAGCACTAAACAACCAGGACACTCCCGCTCAGGCGGGAGTTTCTTTTTGGGGTGTGCTGGGGGAAGAGGCGGAAATTCCCACGCGCGGCAATGACCCCGTGTGGCAGGCGGCGGCTTAGCGGAGCAGCGTTTTGCGGAGATCGTCGAAGCTGTCGAACATGAAATCGGGGTTGTGACGGCGCAGGGCCGCGGCGGAGTTGAAGCCGAAGGTGACGGCGCCGGCAGTGATGCCTTCGTCACGGGCCGCATCGATGTCGCGCAGTTCATCGCCAATGGCGATGGCGGCGGCGGGGGCGATGCCCAGTTGGCTCAGCACCTTGCGGAACTTGGCGGCCTTACCCCACAGGGAGGCGCCGCAGACATAGTGATCGATCAGGTCGGCGGCCGGCCCGAGCACCTGGCGGATCGGGGCCTCGGCATTGGAGCTGACGATGACCAGGCGGACGCCGGCATCGGCCAGCGCCTCGAGGGCCTCGGCTACGCCGGGATACAGCTGGATATCGGTCGCGGCTTCGGTGGCGAGGCGGCGCATATAGCTGGCGATCATCGGCATCTTCCACAGCGGCACGCCCAGATGGGCGATGACCTCGCGGCTGCCCAGCTCACGCAAACCTTCGATTTCCTCCGGGGCGACCGGACGCAGGTCGAACTGCTCGGCAGTCTGGTTGAGGATCGAGCAGAACCAGGGGAAGCTGTCGGCAAGGGTGCCATCAAAATCGAAGATGACGAGTGAATATGCTGGCATGGCTGGCTCCGCGTGAACGTTGTCGATTGCCGGTTTGGCGGGGCAGGGTCAAGTGCCGCATTCGTGAGCCGGCGGTGGAATGGCGGTCTGCCGCGACTAGGGCTATATATGGAGGCAGTCTTGGTCGGGGCGTTTTGGGCGCGGGGCGGGCGTCTGGCGGAACCCGGGTTGAAATCGACGCGTTGGTTATCGAATCGTCGGCATTCAGGAGGACGAAATGGGCCTGTTCAACACGATGGCGTTCCGTGCTCTGGCGACTGGGGCGCTGGTGATGGCTGTCTCCGCCGGTGCTGCAACGGCCGCTGATGTGATTACTGTGCCGACTTCCACACCGGCTGTCCTCGCTGTGCATGATGAGGGTGGTTTTGACTGGGGCGGCTTCTACGCGGGTGTCTATGGCGTATCGCAGTCCAGCCCGGTTGGCGGCAGCCAATTTGGCGTCGGGGTTGCGGCGGGCGTTAATGCGCAGTTCGACTTCTATCTGGTTGGTGCCGAAGTGGCGGTACAGGGGCTGACCGGCGGCGTCGGCGAAACCAGCTATGGGCAGATTCTGGGTCGGGCCGGTCTCGTGGTCGCGGACGATGTCGTGGTTTACGCGGCCGGCGGCTACGGGCTGGATCTGGGCGCGCCAGACGAGAGCGATGTGCTGGTCGGGGCAGGGGTCGAGCTATCGGTGACCGATAATGTATCGGTGCGGGCGCAGTACCTGCATGGCTTCCCGCTCACCGGGGCCAATGACAAGAACCAGGTAACGCTGGGCGCCGCTTTCCATTTTTGATTCCGCCGGCGCCGATTCCCAGGAAATGGCCAGGCAGTGAGGGATTTTTCTTGCCGCTTCCCTCTTGCGAACTCATGCCGGTGAGTCGTACGCTGCCCGACTTGCGACACCTCGTCGCCCCTGCGGGGTAAGGTTTCTGCCGCATTTGTATCAAACTGGGCCAATTTCGCGGTTTTCGCGCAACACCTGCCCCCAAATGGTCATCAAATCTTATCCGCGCCATGTAATATGGCTTCGCCCGGGGTTGTCAGCTGAGCGCCTGTGAGGCATCTATCGGTCGACTACGGTTAACTCTATGGGAGTGCAAGATATGTTTGTACGTTCGCTTACTCTTGGTGTCGCAGCTGCGGCCCTTCTCTCGTCCGGCGCTATGGCTGCGGACCTGTTCATCCCGACCACTCCGGCTCCGATCTATGAAGCTGCCGGTTTCAGCTGGGATGGTCTCTATGCTGGTATCGAAGCTGGCGGTCTCTTCAACGGCGACAACGCCTTCAACAACCTTGCTCCTAGCGTTACGCAGGGTGTCATCGGTGGTATCGTTGGTGCCAACTTCATCGTTGCTGACCCGATCCTGATCGGTCTGGAACTGCAGGGTGACTACGTGTTCGGTTCGAACGCAGATGCCGGCCTGTTCCTGGCTCTCGCTCGCGTTGGCGCTGTCGTCACCGATCAGGTCCTGGTCTATGCAGCTGGTGGCGTTGGCGTCACCACCCGCGCCGGTACTTCTGATGGCGTGTACGCCCTCGGCGGCGGCGTTGAATTCGCAGTGACCGAGAACGTCTCGATCCGTGGCGAAGTCCTCGGCCTCGGCGACTTCTCGGATGTCGCTCCTGACTCGTTCTTCGAGTCGGCCAAGGCAACCGTTGGCGTGTTCTACCACTTCTAAGAATTTTGCAGGCGAACCGGGCGGTCTCCGCCCGGTTTGCAAAGCGTCTTGCAAAAACCCAATTCGGCGAACTGGTCCTCCCGGTTCGCCGTTTTGGTTTCAAAAGGGCTCCGTTTCGACGGGGCCTTTTGCGTTTTCGGCTGGCTTTCGCGCGTCAGTCGCGGCGGGGCGCTGATCCGGATGGCCATTGGCCTGGGGAGAGGGGCGACTCACCTGCTGCGGCCCCGTTGAGGTCGTGGTCTGCCGGCAATGCGTGCGTTGGCAGGCGCGCGCCGATGAGTGCGTATCCGCAGAAATTGTGCTGGTGGAGCCGGTTGTTGCGAGAAAAGCGCCGTATTAGGAATGATATTCGATAGGGCGGGGGGTATTGGATAGGTGATGTTTTTAGTCATATTTTCTTTCCCTTGAAACCCACTAGCCGAAGGTCTAAGCCCTAGCCATCAACTGTCGCGTTGGTTCGCTCGCCCCAATTGCCTGCGTAACTCTCGCGTTCCCCGGTCCTTGACCGGCATCGAACACAGGCTGCCGCATGACTGATTTGCTCAGCGACTATCTGCCGATTGTCCTTTTCATTGGCCTTTCCGGCGTGATCGGACTGGCCCTTCTGGTGGCGCCCTTCATCATTGCGGTGAAGCGGCCCGATCCGGAAAAGGTCTCCGCCTTCGAGGCGGGATTTGACGCCTTCGACGACGCGCGCATGAAATTCGACGTGCGCTTCTACCTGGTGTCGATTCTCTTCATCATTTTCGATCTGGAAGTTGCCTTCCTGTTTCCGTGGGCCGTGGCTTTCCGGGATGTGGGCTGGTTCGGCTTCTGGTCGATGATGATCTTCCTCGGGGTTTTGACCGTCGGCTTTATCTATGAATGGCGCAAAGGGGCCTTGGAATGGGATTGAGCGAACATACCGGTCCGCTGATCGCACCACGTCCGACTGGTCTGATCGACCCGCGTACCAATAAGGCCGCAGGGGCGGATGATCCGTTCTTCACCGATGTTACCGACGAGCTGGCCGATAAGGGCTTCCTTGTCTCGACTGCTGCGCAGCTCATCACCTGGGCGCGCACAGGGTCGCTGATGTGGATGCAGACAGGTCTGGCCTGCTGTGCCGTCGAGATGATGCAGATGTCGATGCCGCGCTACGATATCGAGCGTTTCGGCACCGCACCGCGCGCGTCTCCGCGCCAGTCCGATGTGTTGATCGTCGCTGGCACGCTGACCAACAAGATGGCTCCGGCTCTGCGTAAGGTCTACGACCAGATGCCAGAGCCGCGCTATGTCATCTCGATGGGTAGCTGCGCCAATGGCGGCGGTTACTACCATTATTCCTATTCGGTGGTGCGCGGTTGCGACCGTATCCTGCCCGTCGACATTTATGTCCCGGGCTGCCCTCCGACCGCCGAGGCGCTTCTTTACGGCATCCTGTTGCTGCAGAAGAAGATTCGCCGTACCGGCACGATTGAACGATAGGGTCGCTCGGTATGGATGAGGCAATCCAGGTTGATCCGCTGATGGATCTTGGTGGGCACATTGCAGGCTCCCTCGGTTCGGCGGTGCTGGCGCAGGATGTGGCGTATGGCGAGCTCACACTGACGGTCGAGCGCGACTCGATCGTCAAGGTGGCGACGTTCCTGCGCGACGATTCCCGCTGCCGGTTCATTTCGATGGTTGATGTGTGCGGTGTCGACTACCCCGAGCGCGACGAGCGCTTCGAGGTTGTCTATCACTTCATGAGCCCGCATCTGAACCAGCGCATCCGCGTCAAGCTTTCGGCTGACGACATGCATCCCGTGCCCTCGATCACCAGCGTATTCCGTGGGGCCGACTGGTTCGAGCGCGAAGCCTACGATCTCTATGGCGTGCTGTTCTCGGGGCACCCCGACCTGCGCCGTATCCTCACCGATTATGGCTTTGACGGACATCCGCTGCGCAAGGACTTCCCGACCACCGGGTTCGTCGAAGTGCGCTATGATGAAGAGCGCAAGCGCGTCGTCTACGAGCCGGTCAAGCTGATGCAGGAATTCCGTTCGTTCGACTATCTGTCGCCCTGGGAAGGCACCGATTACGTGCTGCCCGGTGACGAGAAGGCCAAGCAATGAGTATGTCCGAAGCGGAAGTCCGCACGTTCACCATCAATTTTGGTCCGGTCCACCCGTCTGCGCACGGTGTGTTGCGGCTGATCCTGGAACTCGACGGTGAAATCGTCGAGCGCGTCGATCCGCATATCGGGCTGCTGCATCGCGGCACTGAAAAGCTGATCGAGACCAAGACCTATCTGCAGGCAGTGCCGTATTTCGACCGCCTCGACTATGTGGCGCCGATGAACCAGGAGCATGCGTTTGCCCTGGCCGTCGAGAAGCTGCTGGAGCTGGAAGTGCCGCGCCGCGGTCAGCTGATCCGCGTGCTCTATTCGGAAATCGGGCGCCTGCTGGCGCATCTGATGAACGTCACCACGCAGGCCATGGACGTGGGTGCGCTGACGCCGCCGCTCTGGGGCTTCGAGCAGCGCGAAAAGCTGATGGTGTTCTACGAGCGCGCCTCGGGTAGCCGCATGCACGCCGCCTATATCCGGCCGGGTGGGGTCCACCAGGACCTGCCGCAGGACCTGATCGACGATATCGCCACCTTCTGCGAGACCTTCCCGAAGGCGCTGGCCGATATCGATAGCCTCCTGACCAATAACCGTATCTTCAAGCAGCGTAACGTCGATATCGGCGTCGTCGGGCTGGACGATGCGTGGAACTGGGGCTTTTCGGGCGTGATGGTGCGTGGTTCGGGCGCTGCCTGGGATCTGCGCAAGAGCCAGCCTTACGAATGCTATGCCGAAATGGATTTCGACATTCCGATCGGCAAGAACGGCGACTGCTACGACCGTTATCTCATCCGTATGGAAGAGATGCGCCAGTCGACCAAGATCATGAAGCAGTGCATCGAAAAGCTGAACGCGCCCGAGGGCCGGGGCCCGGTGTCCTCGCTCGATGGCAAGGTCGTGCCGCCAAGCCGTGGCGACATGAAGCGGTCGATGGAAGCGCTGATCCATCACTTCAAGCTCTATACCGAGGGCTACAAGGTTCCTGCCGGCGAAGTCTACGCCGCGGTCGAAGCGCCCAAGGGCGAGTTCGGCGTCTATCTGGTGTCTGACGGCACCAACAAGCCCTATCGCTGCAAGATCCGCGCGCCGGGTTTTGCGCATTTGTCGGCCATGGATTTCCTATGTCGCGGCCACATGCTGGCCGACGTCTCGGCCATTCTGGGGTCACTCGATATCGTGTTCGGAGAGGTTGATCGCTGATGGTTGCGCGTCGCCTTGCGGATGAGTCGGTTCAACCGGCTTCTTTCGCCTTTACCGCTGAAAACGCCAAATGGGCGGAGTGGAAGATCGGGCTTTACCCGGCCGGCCGCCAGCAATCTGCTGTCATTCCGCTGCTGATGCGGGCACAGGACCAGGACGGTTGGGTTAGCCGCGCCACGATCGAGACCATCGCCGACATGCTCGGCATGGCCTATATCCGCGTGCTGGAAGTGGCCACGTTCTACACCCAGTTCCAGCTGAAGCCGGTTGGCACGCGGGCCCATATCCAGGTGTGCGGCACCACACCGTGCATGCTGCGTGGCGCCGAGGCGCTGATCGAGGTTTGCAAACACAAGATCCATCACGACCCGCTGACGCCCAATGCCGACGGCACGCTGAGCTGGGAAGAAGTCGAATGCGCCGGCGCCTGCGTCAACGCTCCGATGGTGGCGATTTTCCACGATACCTATGAAGACCTGACGGCCGAACGGCTGGAAGAGATCATCGACGCGTTCGAGGCCGGCAAGGGCGACAGCATCAAGCCAGGTCCGCAGATCGAGCGGCTGCATTCGGCTGCCCCGACCCGCACCACGCTGCTGGAAGCGCCGAGCGCCAAGCGCGAGAAGTTCATTCCGCCAGCGCCGCCGGCCGATGCTGCAGCTCCGGCGGCACCAGCTGCTGCGCCGCAGGCGCCGACGACGGCGGCCAAGCCCAAGGATGTGAGCGAAGAATCCGCTCCCGCCCTCAAGGGCACGCCCAAGGCGGCCAAGGTTTCCGAGGCCCAGGCCGAAGGCGAGCGCAAGGCCGCTGCCAGCGCTGCCGATGCCAATGGGCAGCCGAACAAGGCGATGCGGGAAGGTGCCGTTGGCGCCGAATCCGATGCGTCCAAGGTCGATGGTGGCAAGGCTCCGGGCAAGGCAAGTGCCGCGGCTCCGGCCGATGGCGCCAGCACTGCTGGTATCAAGAAAAGCCGGACCATCATTGCACCGCGTGCCAATCAGACCGAGGTCAACCCGGTGGCAGAGAAGGGTGGCCTTGCGCCGCTGTTCGCCGCACAGGCTGGTGCTGCCGATGACCTCAAGCTGATCTCGGGCGTTGGCCCGGTGCTTGAAGGCAAGCTCAACGCCCTGGGCATTACCAGGTGGAGCCAGGTGGCGGCGTTTACCGCTGAGGATATCGCCAAGGTGGAAGAGACCCTGAATTTCAAGGGTCGCGTCACCCGTGATGACTGGATCGCCCAGGCTGCTGCCCTCGCCAAGGGTGGCGAAGCTGAATATGTCCGCGTCTTCGGCAAGAAGCCGCGGTAGGAGTGAACGATGCTCGCTGATAAAGACCGCATTTTCACCAATCTGTACGGCCAGGGCGACTGGACGCTCGAGGGCGCCCGCGCACGCGGCGCCTGGGTGGGCACCAAGGAGTTCATCGAGGCCGGTCGTGACTGGATCACCAGCGAGGTCAAGGCCTCGGGCCTGCGTGGCCGTGGTGGTGCCGGTTTCCCGACCGCGCTGAAATGGACCTTCATGCCCAAGGTCAACGATGGCCGCCCGCATTACTTGCTGGTGAACGCCGACGAATCCGAGCCGGGTACGTGCAAGGACCGCGATATCCTGCGCCATGATCCGCACCATCTGGTCGAGGGGTGCCTCCTGGCTGCCCGCGCCATGGATGCACATCTGGCGTTTATCTATGTGCGTGGCGAGTTCATCCGTGAACGTCAGCGCCTGGAAGCTGCTGTCGAGCAGGCCTATGCGGCCAAGCTGATCGGCAAGGACAATATCCACGGCTGGGACCTGGACATCATCGTTCATCACGGTGCCGGCGCCTATATCTGCGGTGAAGAAACCGCGCTGATGGAATCGCTGGAAGGCAAGAAGGGCCAGCCGCGCCTCAAGCCGCCATTCCCGGCTGGCATGGGCGTCTATGGCAACCCGACCACTGTCAACAATGTCGAGTCGATCGCCGTTGTGCCGGAAATCCTGCGCCGTTCGGGCGCCTGGTTCTCGTCTATCGGCCGCGCCAACAATACCGGCACCAAGCTGATGTGCGTGTCCGGCCACGTGAACACCCCGGCAACCTTCGAGGAAGCCATGGGCGTCACCTTCGAAGAGATCATCGAAAAGCATTGCGGCGGTATCCGGGGCGGCTGGGATAACCTCCTGGCCGTGATCCCCGGGGGTGCCTCGGTGCCGTGCGTGCCCGGCGAGAAAATGCGCCATGCGGTAATGGACTTCGACGGACTTCGTGAAGTCGGATCTTCACTGGGTACGGCGGCTGTGATCGTCATGGACAAGCAGACCGATATCATCAAGGCGATCTGGCGCCTCTCGGCTTTCTACAAGCATGAGAGCTGCGGGCAGTGCACGCCGTGCCGCGAAGGCACCGGCTGGATGATGCGCGTGATGGCTCGCATGGTCGAAGGCCGCGCCCAGAAGCGCGAAATCGACATGCTGTTCGAAGTGACCAAGCAGATCGAAGGCCACACCATCTGTGCACTCGGCGACGCTGCTGCGTGGCCGATCCAGGGCCTGATCCGCAACTTCCGCCACGTCATCGAAGAGCGGATCGATCAATACACCTGGTCCTCGACCAGCGACGGCGCCGTGCCGTCGATCGCGGCGGAGTAAGGCCGATGGCCAATATCAAAGTCGACGGCCAACTGGTCGAAGTCCCGGACTACTACACGCTGATGCAGGCGGCCGAGGCCGCTGGCGCTGAAATCCCGCGCTTCTGCTATCATGAGCGCCTGTCGGTAGCCGGCAATTGCCGTATGTGCCTGGTTGAGGTGAAGGGCGGACCGCCCAAGCCACAGGCCAGCTGTGCCATGTCGGTCAAGGATCTGCGGCCCGGTCCGAATGGCGAGCCGCCCGAAATGTTCACCAATTCGCCGATGGTCAAGAAGGCCCGCGAAGGCGTGATGGAATTCCTGCTGATCAACCACCCGCTGGATTGCCCAATCTGCGATCAGGGCGGCGAGTGCGATTTGCAGGACCAGGCCATGGCTTATGGCGTGGACAAGAACCGCTTTGCCGAAAACAAGCGCGCCGTCGAGGACAAGTATATTGGCCCGCTGGTCAAGACCTCGATGAACCGCTGCATTCACTGCACGCGGTGCGTTCGCTTCACCACGGAAGTGGCTGGCATTGCCGAGATGGGCCTGCTGGGTCGCGGCGAAGATGCCGAGATCACCACCTATCTCGAAAAGGCGCTGACCAGCGAGTTGCAGGGCAACGTCATCGATCTCTGCCCGGTTGGTGCGCTGACCTCCAAGCCCTACGCATTCCATGCCCGTCCATGGGAACTGGTGAAGACTGAATCCATCGACGTGATGGATGCTGTCGGCTCCAATATCCGCGTCGATAGCCGTGGCCGCGAAGTGATGCGCATCCTGCCGCGCATCAATGAGGCGATCAACGAAGAGTGGATTTCGGACAAGACCCGTTTTGTCTGGGATGGCCTCAAGAACCAGCGTCTTGATCGCCCCTATGTTCGCAAGGGCGGCAAGCTGCAGCAGACCGGCTGGGACGAGGCACTCGCCACCGTCGCTGCTCGCGTCAAGAAGGCCGGCAGCAAGGTCGGCGCCATCGCCGGTGACCTGGCTGCGGTTGAAGAAATGTTTGCGCTCAAGGCGCTGCTGGCCTCGATCGGCTCGGGCATGACGGATGTGCGTCCGGCTATGTCGGGGATCGATCCGTCCATGCCGCGCTCGGCCTATCTGTTCAATCCGACCATTGCGGGCATCGAGCAGGCCGACGCGATCCTCATCATTGGCACCAATCCGCGCAAGGAAGCGTCGCTCGTCAATGCGCGCATCCGCAAGACCTGGCGCGCCAAGGGCCTGCCGATCGCCGTAATCGGCGAGCGTGCCGACCTGACCTATGATTATGCCTATCTGGGCGAAGGCTTCGAGACGCTGGCCGATCTGGCCGCCGGCAAGGGCGAGTTCGCTGCAGTGCTGGCCAATGCCAAGAACCCGTTGATCATCGTCGGTGAAGGCGCCGTCTCGCATGCCACGTTGGGCAAGCAGGCTGGCCGCGACACCATCGCGCTGGCTGCCAAGCTGGCAACCGGTGCGAATGTCGCCGAGGGCTGGAACGGCTTTGCGCTGTTGCACAATGCAGCCAGCCGCGTCGGTGGCCTCGACATCGGCTTCGTGCCGCATGACGGTGGCGTCTGCTCGGCCGACCAGATTGCTCTGGCTGGCAAGGGCGAGCTCGACGTGCTGTTCCTGCTCGGTGCCGACGAATACGACATGTCGGCCATGGGCAAGGCATTCGTCGTCTATATCGGCAGCCATGGCGACAAGGGTGCACATCGCGCCGATGTCATCCTGCCGGCGGCGACCTACACCGAAAAGTCGGGCACCTATGTCAATACCGAGGGCCGCGTGCAGGTAACGACCCGCGCCGTGTTCCCGCCGGGCGAGGCCAAGGAAGACTGGGCAATCATCCGCGCCCTGTCGGGTGCCATGGGCATGCCACTGCCGTTCAACTCGCTGACGCAGCTGCGCGGCGCCATCTATGCCGAATTCCCGCACCTGGCTCGTATTGACCAGATCGCGGCGGGTTCGGTTGCCGATGTGGTCAAGCTGGCCAAGGCCGGCATCAAGACCAAGTCGGCTCCGTACGGTTCGGCTGTCGCCGAATTCTATCTCAGCAATCCGATTGCTCGCGCTTCGGCAACCATGGGCGAATGCGCCGCAACGGCCGCCGGTTTGCGGCAGGCAGCGGAGTAGGGGAGCACAATGGACTTTATTCTCTCCGCGCTCGATTATCTGCTCGGTATCCCGATCCTGGGATGGGGCACGCATGTCGGCTTCATCTATGTAGCGCTGCTGCTGCTGGTTTGCCTGCTGGTGTTCACCGCATTCATCCTGCTGGCCGACCGCAAGATCTGGGCTGCCGTGCAGATCCGCCGTGGCCCCAACGTGGTGGGTCCGTTCGGCCTGCTGCAGAGCTTTGCCGACTTGCTGAAGTTCGCCTTCAAGGAAGTCGTCATCCCGGCCGGCGCCGACAAGATCCTGTTCATCGCAGCGCCGCTGATCACTGCCACGCTGGCGCTGTCGGCCTGGGCCGTGGTGCCGGTCAATGAGGGCTGGGTGATTGCCGACCTCAATGTGGGCATTCTCTATATCCTGGCGATTTCCTCGCTTGGCGTTTATGGCGTCATCATCGGCGGTTGGGCTTCCAACTCGAAGTACCCATTCCTGGGTTCGCTCCGCTCGGCGGCGCAGATGGTGTCCTATGAAGTCTCCATCGGCTTGGTCATCATCACCGTGCTGCTTTGCGTGGGTTCGCTGAACCTCAGCGATATCGTGCGGGCACAGTATGAGATGGGTCTGGCCCATATGATCGGCCTGCCGCAGTTGAGCTTCCTCAACTGGTTTTGGCTGCCGCTGTTCCCGATGTTCGTGGTGTTCTACGTCTCGGCGCTGGCTGAAACCAACCGCCCGCCATTCGATCTGGCGGAAGGCGAGTCTGAGCTGGTTGCCGGTTTCATGACCGAGTATTCCTCGACCCCCTACATGCTGTTCATGTTGGGCGAGTACATCTCGATCCTGCTGATGTGCGCCATGACCACCATCCTGTTCCTGGGTGGCTGGGCCAGCCCGATCGACCTGCCGCCATTCACCTGGATCCCGGGCGTCATCTGGTTCGTGCTCAAGCTGAGCCTGGTGTTCTTCATGTTCGCCATGGCCAAGGCCATCGTCCCACGCTACCGCTACGACCAGCTGATGCGCATTGGCTGGAAAGTGTTCCTGCCGCTCTCGCTGGTCACCGTGATCGTTCTTGCGTTTATTCTCCAGCTCACTGGTTGGGGCTGGCACGGAGGGGTTGCCTGATGCGCGCCGTCCAGTTCGTCAATACGCTGCTGCTCAAGGAGTTCGTTTCGACGTTCTTCCTGGCGATGCGCTATTTCTTCGCGCCAAAGCCGACCATCAACTACCCCTTCGAAAAGGGCCATGTCAGCCCGCGCTTCCGCGGCGAACATGCGCTGCGCCGCTATCCCAATGGGGAAGAGCGTTGCATTGCCTGTAAGTTGTGCGAAGCGATCTGCCCGGCCCAGGCGATCACCATCGAAGCCGGTCCGCGCCAGAATGACGGCACCCGCCGTACCGTGCGCTACGACATCGATATGGTGAAGTGCATCTATTGCGGCTTCTGTCAGGAAGCCTGTCCGGTAGATGCCATCGTCGAAGGCCCGAATTTCGAATTCGCCACTGAAACGCGCGAAGAGCTCTACTTCTCCAAGGAGAAGCTCCTCGCCAACGGTGATCGGTGGGAGCGTGAAATCGCTGCCAACATTTCCGCCGACTCCCCGTATCGCTGAGAGGGAAGAGCATGACCCTTCCACTATTCTTCTTCTACATGTTCTCGGCGATTGCGATCGCCTCGGCCGTGATGGTCATTTCGGCCCGCAATCCGGTGCATGCCGTGCTGTTCCTGATCCTGGTGTTCGTCAACGCCGCGGGTCTGTTCATGCTGGCCGGCGCCGAGTTCCTGGCGTTGATCCTGGTCGTCGTTTATGTCGGCGCCGTGGCCGTGCTGTTCCTGTTCGTCGTGATGATGCTCGACGTGGACTTTGCCTCGCTGCGGCAGGGCTTCCTGCAATATGCGCCGATCGGCGTGGTTGTCGGGCTGGTGCTGCTGCTTGAACTGCTGCTGGTCGCCGGCAGCGTGATGGTGGCGCCGGAAACGGCCGGTGCTGCGGTGCTGCCGATCGACGGCGGCATCGAGAATACGCGGGCGCTGGGGCAGGTGCTCTATACCCGCTACGTGTTCCTGTTCCAGGGCGCCGGTGCGGTGCTGCTGGTGGCGATGATCGGGGCGATTGTCCTGACGCTGCGCCACAAGCCAAACGTCAAGCGTCAGAATCCAAACGTTCAGGTCGGCCGAAAGGTCTCCGAGACGCTGGAAGTCGTCAAAGTTAAAAGCGGTCAAGGGTTATAGGGGGTCAAACATGGGCTTGGGTATCGGGCTCGGTCACTACCTGACCGTAGCGGCAATTCTGTTCACGCTTGGCGTGTTCGGTATTTTCATCAACCGCAAGAATGTCATCGTCATCCTGATGTCGGTCGAATTGATCCTTCTCGCGGTCAATCTGAACTTCGTCGCCTTCAGCGCCCAGCTGGGTGATTTGCAGGGGCAGATCTTTGCCCTGCTGATCCTCACCGTGGCTGCAGCAGAGGCTGCTATCGGGCTGGCGATCCTGGTTATTTTCTATCGCAACCGTGGTTCCATCGCGGTTGAAGACGTCAACATGATGAAGGGCTAAGAACCTCCGCTATGATTCAAGCGATTGTTTTCCTGCCCCTCATCGGCGCACTGGTCGCGGGGCTTCTGGGACGCACCATCGGGCATCGGACCAGTGAGTATCTCACCACTGGACTGCTGCTGATTGCGGCCGTGCTATCCTGGATAGTTTTCATTCCCGTCGCCTTTGGTGACGGGCTGGTTGGTGCGACGACCGAGGGTCATAGCGCTGTGATCCAGGTCGAGCTGATGCGCTGGATCCAGGTTGGTGACATGGACCTGCGCTGGGTGCTGCGGGTCGATACGCTGACCGCCATCATGCTGGTCGTGGTCAACACGGTCTCCAGCCTCGTGCACGTCTATTCGATCGGCTACATGGCCGAGGATCCGCATCGCAGCCGGTTCTTCGCCTATCTGTCGCTCTTCACTTTCGCCATGCTGATGCTGGTGACCGCCGACAACTTCCTGCAGATGTTCTTCGGCTGGGAAGGCGTGGGTCTGGCCTCGTATCTGCTGATCGGCTTCTGGTACACCAAGCCGTCGGCCAATGCCGCGGCGATGAAGGCTTTCATCGTCAACCGCGTCGGCGACTTCGGCTTTGCTCTGGGTATTTTCGGCGCCTTCATGGTGCTGGGCCAGATCACGTTCGATGGCGCTTTCCATGCCGTCGAGGGTGCTGCCGAAGCGCGGATCAACTTCCTCGGCTTCGACCTGCATGCGATGACCGTGGTCTGCATGCTGCTGTTCATGGGTGCCATGGGCAAGTCGGCACAGTTCCTGCTGCACACCTGGCTGCCGGACGCCATGGAGGGCCCGACCCCGGTGTCGGCGCTGATCCATGCCGCGACCATGGTGACCGCAGGCGTATTCATGGTCGCGCGGCTGTCGCCGCTGTTCGAGACCTCCGAGTTCACGATGACCTTCGTTTTGATCATCGGCGCCATCACCGCGTTCTTCGCGGCGACGGTTGGCCTGGTGCAGAACGACATCAAGCGTGTCATCGCCTATTCGACCTGTTCGCAGCTCGGCTACATGTTCGTGGCGCTGGGGGCAGGGGCCTATTCGGCCGGTGTGTTCCACCTGTTCACTCACGCCTTCTTCAAGGCGCTGTTGTTCCTGGGGGCCGGCGCGGTGATCCACGCCATGCACCATGAGCAGGACATGCGGAACATGGGCGGGCTGCGCAAGAAGATCCCGATCACCTATGCGATGATGCTCATTGGCACGCTGGCACTGACGGGTGTTGGCATTCCAGGCTCCGAATGGCTGGGTTTTGCCGGGTTCTTCTCCAAGGATTCGATCATCGAGGCGGCTTATGCCGTTGGTGGCAATGCCGGCAGCTTCGCCTTCTGGATGCTGGTTATCGCGGCGCTGTTCACGAGCTTCTACTCGTGGCGCCTCATTCACCTGACCTTCCACGGTTCGCCCCGCCCGGCTGCTAATGATCACCACGACGATCATGCGGCCCATGACGACCACCATGCCGATCATGGCAGTGCCTATGACCACGCCCACGAGGCGCCGCCGGTCATGCTGGTGCCGCTCTATGTGCTGGCCTTTGGCGCTGTTGTGGCGGGTGCAGTGTTCTACGGCATGTTCTTCCACGATGTGGAACACATCGCGCACTTCTTCGCCGGCTCCGTCGTCGTTGATGCGGAGATCATCGATGCCGCTCACCACGTCCCGACATGGGTCAAGTGGAGTGCGACCATTGCGATGCTGTTCGGGTTTGTCACTGCGCTCTATATGTACATCTTCGCGCCGGAGACGCCCAGGCGTCTGGCCGAGACCAATCGCGGCCTCTACCAGTTCCTGCTGAACAAGTGGTACTTCGACGAGCTCTACAACACGATCTTCGTCAAGCCTGCCTTCTGGCTCGGCAATGCCTTCTGGAAGGGCTTCGATGACTGGCTGATTGACGGCAAGCTCACCGAAGGCCTCGGCCGCCGGGTGCAGAACGTCACCTCCTGGGTCACCAAGCTCCAGTCCGGCTATCTCTATCACTATGCGTTCGCCATGCTGATCGGCATTGCAGCGCTGTTGACCTGGGCCATCGCGGCCGGGGGACTGATCTGATGACCTTCGCCAATTCAATTCTGACCATCCTGACGTTCCTGCCCCTGCTGGGTGCGGCGATCCTCGTGTTCACGCCCAAGACTTCGCTCAATGCGATCCGCTGGATCGCCTTTGCGGTCACCGTGGTCACCTTCGTGCTGTCGCTGGCCATGTGGCAGAGCTTCGATCCATCCAATCCGGGCTTCCAGTTCGTCGTGAACATGCCCTGGATCGGCGACAGCATCGGCTATCGCGTCGGCGTCGACGGCATCTCGGTGCTGTTCGTGGTGCTCTCGGCACTGCTGATGCCGTTCTGCATCCTGGCCAGCTGGGAATCCATCGAGACGCGGCTCAAGGAATACATGATTGTCTTCCTGATCCTGGAGACGCTGATGATCGGCGTGTTCACCACGCTCGATCTGGCGATGTTCTACGTGTTCTTCGAAGGCACGCTGCTGCCGATGTTCCTGATCATCGGTATCTGGGGCGGCAAGCGCCGCATCCAGGCCAGCTACAAGTTCTTCTTCTATACGTTCACCGGCTCCGTGCTGATGCTGCTGGCGATCATGGCGATGTACTGGAATGGCGGCACCACCGACATTTCCAAGCTGCTGACCCATGACTTCCCCGAGAGCATGCAGACCTGGCTCTGGCTGGCATTCTTTGCCTCGCTTGCGGTCAAGATGCCGATGTGGCCGTTCCATCGCTGGCTGCCGGAAGCGCACGTTGAGGCGCCGACTGCCGGTTCGGTGATCCTGGCCGCGATCCTGCTCAAGCTCGGCGGCTATGGCTTCCTGCGCTTCTCGCTGCCAATGTTCCCTGACGCCTCGGCCCAGTTCGCCAACTTCGTCTTCCTGCTCTCGGTTGCTGCCATCATCATCACTTCGCTGGTGGCGCTGGTGCAGACCGATATCAAGAAGCTGATCGCCTATTCGTCGGTTGCCCATATGGGCTTCGTGACCATGGGTATCTTCGCGGGCAATGCCTTGGGCATCCAGGGCGCCATGTTCCAGATGATCTCGCATGGTCTGGTGTCCGGTGCGCTCTTCCTTGCGGTTGGCGTCATCTATGACCGCATGCACACACGTGACATCACCGCCTATGGTGGCTTGGTCGAGCGGATGCCGCGCTATGCCTTCGCGTTCATGGTTTTCACCATGGCCAATGTGGGTCTGCCGGGGACCTCGGGCTTCGTCGGTGAATTCCTGACGATGATCGGCGTGTTCCAGGTCAATACCCTGGTGGCGTTCGGTGCAGCGTTCGGCGTGATCTTCTCGGCCTGCTATGGGCTGTGGCTCTACCGGGCGGTGATCTTCGGTGCGCTGACCAAGGAAAGCCTCAAGGGCATTCTCGATCTCAGCCTGCGTGAGAAGGTCATTCTCTATCCGCTGATCGTCATGATCATTTTCTTCGGCTTCTATCCGGCTCCAATCCTCGACACCACTGCGGCGTCGGTCGATGCGCTGGTCGCCCATTACTCTGCATCGGTTGGCCTGGCGCCGGTCGAAGCAGCAGTCGTAGCCCATTAGGAGGGGACCCGTGGTTTCCGACGTTACCGATTTCGCGAGCCTCGCGCCTGCCTATCCCGAGATGCTCCTCGCCATCGGGGCCATCGTGCTGCTGCTCGTGGGCGTGGTGATCAACAAGGAGCGCTCGACGCTCGTGTCGATGCTGGCCATCGGCTTGCTGGTGGTGGTTGCCGCCCTGGTGCTGCTGCAGCCCGCCGATGGCGTGCTGTTCAATGGCGTGTTCATTGCCGACGGCTTCGCGCGCTACATGAAGGTGCTGGTGCTGGGCGGCTCGGCCTTTGCTTTGATGCTGGCGCTGCCGCATGCCGAAGAAAACGGCACACACAAGTTCGAATATTCCATCCTTGTCCTGCTGGCGACGCTCGGCATGATGACGATGGTTTCGGCCAATGACCTGATGAGCCTCTATATCGGCATCGAGTTGCAGTCGCTGGCGCTCTATGTGCTGGCTGCAATCAAGCGCGATGATCCGCGGGCGACGGAAGCGGGCCTCAAGTATTTCGTGCTGGGTGCGCTATCATCGGGCATGCTGCTCTATGGCGCTTCGCTGATCTACGGCTTTACCGGCCATACCAATCTGCAGCAGATCGTTATTGCCATTGCCAATGATGGCCGCTCGGTCGGTCTGGTATTCGGCGTGGTGTTCCTGCTGGCCGGCGTGGCGTTCAAGATCTCGGCCGTGCCGTTCCACATGTGGACGCCCGACGTCTATGAAGGTGCGCCGACCCCGGTCACCGCCTTCTTTGCCACCGCACCCAAGGTCGCGGCGATGGCGCTGCTGGTTCGGCTGGTTATCGATACTTTCGAGCCGATCAGCCATGACTGGCAGCAGATCATCGTCTTCCTGTCGTTGGCATCGATGGTGCTGGCAGCGTTTGCCGCTATCGGCCAGCGCTCCATCAAGCGACTGATTGCCTATTCCTCGATCGGCCATGTGGGCTTTGCGCTGGTTGGTCTGTCGTCGGGCACCCAGGGGGGCGTCGAGGGTGTGGCGATCTATATGGCGATCTATATCACCATGACTGTCGGCCTGTTTGCCTGCCTGCTGTCGCTGCGCAACAGCAATGGCTATGTCGAGAATATCGATGACCTGGCAGGGCTGGCCAAGGCGCGGCCATTCGTGGCGGCCATCATGGCCATCCTGATGTTCTCGCTGATCGGCATGCCGCCGCTGGCTGGCTTCTTTGCCAAGTGGCACGTGTTCCTCGCCGCTATCGAGGCCCAGCTGTTCGTGCTGGCCGTTGTTGGCGTGCTGGCTTCGGCCGTCAGCGCCTTCTACTACCTGCGCGTCGTCAAGGTGATGTATTTCGACGAGCCGACCAGCGAGTTCGCTGCAGTGCCGAACGAACTCAATGTCATCATGGCGGTCAGCGGCTTCCTGCTTGTCACCTATTACTTCACCGTCGGCGGTTCGCTGGCGAGTGCGGCACGCGTTGCTGCAGGAAGCCTGTTCTAGGTGAGCGGCTTCACCCTCGGGTCCAAGGCACGCACGGCCGGTTACCGGCTGCGCGGGTATGACGCCATTGGCTCGACCAATACCGAAGCGCTGGCCGCGGCCGCCGCCGGCGATGCCGGCGGCGTGTGGTTTGCGGCCAAGCAGCAGACCGCTGGCCGGGGCAGGCGGGGCCGCCAGTGGGAAAGCCCGCATGGCAATCTCGCCGCCACGCTCTTGATCGTTCCCGATGCCGATCCCACATTGGCTGCAACGCTGGGCTTCGTTGCCGGAGTTTCCCTCAACCGTGCGCTGTCGGGCATCCTGCCTGCCGGGATCGTCAAGGTCGGCATCGATGGTGCCGATGGGATGGTCAATGGCGGCAAGGCGCGGATCGCGCTCAAGTGGCCCAATGACGTGCTGGCGGACGGTGCCAAGCTCGCCGGCATCCTGCTGGAAGCGCAGAAACTTCCCGATGGCCGTCATGCGATTGCCATTGGTTTTGGTGTGAATGCGGTTGCGGCGCCGGCCGGATTGCCCTATCCGGCAACCAGCCTTGCCGATCTCGGCGTGGCGCGCAGCGCGGAAGAGATTTTCGACGCACTCAGCGATGCCTGGGTGGAAACCTTCGGCATCTGGCAGGACGGGCGCGGAATTGCTGATGTGCTGACGCAATGGCGCGGCTCGGCAGCAGGGATCGGAGCGCCGGTTGCGGTCAATCAGAACGGAACCATCGTCCGCGGAATTTTCGAAACCATCGACGACGCAGGGCGATTGATCGTGCGCGCCGATGACAACCAACGCATCGCCATTACGGCTGGTGACGTCCATTTTGGGGCAACGGCCAGCGCCCGAAGCTGACCACAGATGACTGCGCGGGCGACCGGCGGACCAAAGTCCGGCCGGCGTCGTGCATTGAAAGGACTAGTAGAACCCATGGCTAAAAACCAACGGGATGAACTCGTTTTCGTGCCACTCGGTGGCGTCGGCGAGATCGGCATGAATATGGGCGCGTATGGCTTCGGCCCCGAGCGCTCGCGCAAGTGGATCGTTGTCGATTGCGGCGTGACCTTTGGCGGGCCGGACCTGCCGGGGATCGAGCTGATCATGGCCGATCCGGAATTCCTGGAAGAGCGCGCCGATGACATTCTCGGCCTGATCCTCACCCACAGCCACGAAGACCATTATGGCGCAGTGCTGGACCTGTGGCCCGGCTTTGAAAAGCCGGTTTTTGCGACGCCGTTCACCGCAGCAATGCTGGCGGCGAAGCGGGCAGGCGACGGCATCGTCGAGAATGTCGACATCACCATCATGCGGCCGGGCAAGGCATTCAATGTCGGCCCCTTCACCATCGAGGCGATCAACGTTGCCCACTCGATTCCCGAGAGCAATGCGCTGCTGATCTCGACCCCCATCGGCCGCGTGCTGCATACCGGTGACTGGAAGCTGGATCCGACCCCGGTTGGCAATGCACCCACGGATGTTGCGCGCCTGCAGGAAATTGGCGCCGACAAGTCGACGCCCCTGGCGCTGATCTGCGACTCGACCAATGCGATGAAGGACGGCGAGAGCCCGAGCGAGGCCGATGTTGCGGCCAATCTCGAAGCGATGATCGCCGAATCCAAGCACCGCGTTGCGGTGACGACCTTCGCCTCGAATGTGGGCCGGGTCATTTCCGTCGCCCGCGCCGCCGCCAAGTGCGGCCGCCAGGTGGTGATGTCGGGCCGCTCGCTGCACCGCATTACCGGCATTGCCCGCGAACTGGGCATGCTTGAAGGCGTGCCGCCGCTGCTGGATCAGGATGCCTACCGCACTATTGCGCGCGACAAGATCGTGCTGCTCTGCACCGGTAGCCAGGGCGAAGCCCGCGCCGCCATCGCCCGCATTGCGCGTGGCGAGCACCCGGTGATCGATCTGACCGCCGGCGACCGCATGATCTTCTCGTCCTGGGCGATCCCGGGCAATGAGCGCGAAGTCAACGACATCCAGAACATGCTGATCGACAAGGGCGTCGAAGTCATCACGCAGAAGGACGGCCTGGTGCACGTGACCGGTCACCCACGTCGTGAAGAACTGCGCCGCCTCTATGGCTGGATGCAGCCCGAAGTGCTGGTGCCGGTCCATGGCGAAGCCATGCATCTGCAGGCCCATGCCAAGCTCGGCCGCGAAGCCGGGATTGCCAATGTGCTGGAAGCGCGCAATGGCGACATGGTGCGCCTGTTCCCCGAGCCGCTGGTCCACCCGGCCGAAGTGCGCGTCGGCGAGCTTTATCTCGACGGGCTGGTGCTGTGCACGCCAGACGAGAGCGGCGTCAAAGGCCGCCGCCGGCTGTCGTTCGGCGGCCATGTCGTGGTCAGCCTGTGCGTCAATGGCAATGGGCAGATCGTGTCCGGCCCCGACCTGGTGATCGAGGGCCTGCCCGAGACCGAAGACGAGTCGTTGACCGAGCTGGTGGAACACACCATTGCCGGCGTGCTCAAGAGCGTGCCGCCCAAGCGCCGCAGCGATACCGAGGTGTTGAATTCGGCACTGTTCAAGGCGATCCGTAACGAAGTGAATTCCTATTGGGGCCGCAAGCCCAACGTTTCGGTGTTCGTGCACCGCGTGTGATCCCGGCCTAATTCGATCAAAGGCGCCGCAGCAACAACTGCGGCGCTTTTTTTGCCTGCGACATCGTGCAGCCGATTTGCTGGTTTCGTCGGCCGGTCGCCGTGGTAAACCAAGTTCGACGGTTCATCCGTGCGGTTAAAGGGACACAACATGCAGATCGGTTCGATCCTCGCCATCTTCTTTGTCGTCTGGTGGCTCTGTCTGTTTATCGTGCTGCCGATTGGCTCGCGCAGCCAGCTCGACGCCGGCGAAGTGGTGCCGGGAACCGAGCCCGGGGCTCCTGTCACGGTCCGCCTGTGGCGGCAACTGGCCGCGACCACGGTGCTGGCCGGGTTCATGACAGCGCTGCTGTTCTGGGGCCTGAGCAACGAAACGCTGCAGCGCTACTGGAGCTAAGGGCTCCTCACTTCCTTATTGTTCGTGTTCTTTCTACCCATGGACTTGATCCGTGGGTCCTCTATCCGCGCGCGCGGGATTCGAGAGGCCCGCCGATCAGTTTGCGGGCAGCGCTGTTGGTGGGGGGCTCATCTGAGCGGCGAGTGGTCAGTGCCAGTGGCTGGGATAGCATCTGATATCCCCCCACCGTCATTGCCCGGCTTGTCCGGGCAATCCACCTTGACGCCATCCCTAAAGCTTCTTGCCCTTCGGCAGCGCGTGCGCATGGGCCATCTGCAGTGCCGCAAGCAGGTCTTCGCTTGTAGCCGGGGCCAGTGTCATCTCGGTCCAGCCCTGGCGCCCCCAGGCATTATCGACGGGGGCGAATATTTCGGGTGCAACCATGCATTTGAGTTCCTGCTCTTCGGGCGTCAGTTTCAGATTGGCGGTTTGGCCGTGAGCGGGCAGGGTCACGAAGATGCGAGCGACCTTGAAGGCGACGCGGTCGAAATGCGGGGCCTCTTTAGTCCCCTCAAGCTCCAGGGCGATGTGGCGAAGATCTGCTGCAGTTGCCACGCAAACACCTCCTTCAAATCCAGGAAACAAAAAAGCGGGGCACAAGGCCCCGCTGAAATGAGTTTGTTCGACAATACGCTGGACTTAGGCACGCTATACAGCGGCAGCCAACGCTCCTCCCTTGACGTTGTCGACGTCAGGCGGTTTGTGACCGCCTTTGCTTTATTGTGGGGGACCCTAACAACAGATTTTGTACCTGTCACCTAGATTCTGCATGGCTTCCATGCTTGCAACGGATGGACGAGTAGGATTTCAGTGGGCATCAACAAGAGCCACGAGTCGCCGACAAATTCTGGAGTTCACATGCGCCTGTCTCGCTACTTTTTGCCGGTGCTTCGCGATGTGCCCAAAGAAGCCGAAATTGTCTCGCATCGCCTGATGCTGCGGGCAGGGATGATCCGCCAGCAGGCGTCCGGTCTCTATTCCTGGCTGCCGCTCGGATACAAGGTGCTGATGAAGGTCCAGAAGATCATCGAGGAGGAGCAGAACCGCTCCGGTGCGGTGCAATTGCTGATGCCCACCATCCAGCCGGCAGACCTGTGGCGCGAAAGCGGCCGCTACGATGCCTATGGCAAGGAAATGCTGCGCATCGAGGATCGGCACGAGCGCGAATTCCTCTATGGCCCGACCAATGAGGAGATGATCACCGACATCTTCCGGACCTATGTGAAGTCCTACAAGGACCTGCCGCTCAATCTCTACCATGTTCAGTGGAAGTTCCGCGACGAGGTCCGTCCGCGCTTTGGCACCATGCGCTCGCGTGAGTTCCTGATGAAGGATGCCTATTCGTTCGACCTGAGCAAGGAAGATGCGGTGAAGGCCTATGAGCGGATGTTCGTGGCCTATATGCGCACCTATGCCCGCATGGGCCTGACCGCCATTCCGATGCGGGCCGATACTGGCCCGATCGGCGGCGATCTCAGCCATGAGTGGATCGTGCTGGCCGAGACCGGCGAAAGCGCCGTGTTCTGTGACAACCGCCTGCTGGATAAACCCATTCCCGGTCAGGACACCGATTTCCGTGGCGATCTGAAGCCGATTTTTGACGACTGGACCTCGCTCTATGCGGCCACCGAAGACATGGTGGACATGGCCGAATATGAGGCTGCCGTGCCCGAGGAACATCGGGTATCTGCCCGTGGCATCGAGGTCGGCCACATTTTCTACTTCGGCACCAAGTATTCGGAGCCCATGAAGGCGACCGTAACGGGGCCGGAAGGCAAGGAAATCGCCGTGCATATGGGGTCTTACGGCATCGGGCCGACCCGCTTGGTTCCCGCGATCATCGAGGCGTTCCATGACGAGGCGGGCATTGTCTGGCCGGTCAGCGTGGCGCCGTTCGAGGCGGTGCTGATCAATCTCAAGGCCGGCGACGCGGACAGCGATGCGGCATGCGAAGCGCTCTATGACGAGCTGGTCGCCGCTGGCATCGACATGCTCTATGACGATCGCGACCAGGGTGCGGGCGCCAAGTTCACCACCGCCGACCTGATCGGCATTCCCTATCAGCTGATCATCGGACCACGTGGGCTCAAGGCCGGCGAGGCAGAGATCAAGCATCGCAAGACCGGCGAGCGTGAAACCCTGCCGATCGCCGATGCCGTTGCCCGGATCAAGGGCCTGATCGAACCACAGCGAAAGACTGACATTTGACCGACGAAGCGGCGCCGGCACTCAATAAGGGCACGCGCGCCTTTTCGCGCTTTGAATGGCTGGTGGCGGGGCGCTATTTGCGTGCCCGCCGCAAGGACGCATTTATCTCGGTGATCGCCGCGCTGACCATGACCGGCGTCGCCATTGGCGTGGCGACGCTGATCGTCGTCATGTCGGTGATGAACGGCTTCCGCGCCGAACTGCTGACCAAGATCCTGGGGCTGAACGGTCACTTCACCGCTATCCCGATCGAGAGCCAGTTCACCGACTACAAGGAGACCGTTGCCGCGCTCGAGCAGGTGGATGGCGTCAAGTTCGCCGTCTATTTCGTCGAGGGACAAGTGCTGGCCTCCGGACCGGGCAGTTCGACCGGTGTCACCGTGCGCGGCATGGACGCGGAAAACCTCGAGAAGCTGGACCTGCTCTATGGCGCTGCGGTCCAGGGCGGCTGGGATTCGTGGGACGACAGCCGTGGTGTCGCCATCGGTTACCGCCTGGCGCAAAAGCTGGGCGTGTCGCTGGGTGACCAGGTGCAACTGATCAACCCCGATGGGCAGATGACGCCCTTCGGCTCGACGCCGCAGGTTCGCTCCTATCCAGTCAATGTCATCTTTGATCTCGGCATGGTCGAGTTCGACAGCTTCTTTCTGTACATGCCCATTGGCCCCGCCCAGGACTTCTTCAAGATGTATGAGGATGTGCTGAAGCCAGGCCAGGAGCCGCTCGACCCGATGGCGAGCGATGAAGAGATCGATGCCGCCTATATGCGGGTCGGGCAGGCCAGCGCCGCCGAGATCTTCATCAACAATCCCGATGATATCGCGACGATGCGCGGGCGGCTGCAGGCCGACCAGACCATGCGGCCAATGGTGCTCACCGACTGGCAGCAGCGCAACGAGACCTTCTTCTCGGCGCTGCAGGTGGAGCGGGTGGTGATGTTCACCATCCTGTCGATGATCATCCTGGTGGCGGCGTTCAATATCATCTCCAGCCTCGTCATGCTGGTGAAGGACAAGAGCGCTGATATCGCAGTGTTGCGGACCATGGGCGCGACACGCGGCTCGATCATGCGCATCTTCTCGATGACCGGTACGGCAATCGGGGTGGTCGGCACGCTGGTCGGGCTGGTGCTCGGGTTGATCGTGGCCGCCAATGCCGAAGGCTTGCGGGCATTTGTGTCCAACACGTTGGGCGTGGCGATCTTCCCGCCAGAAGTGTTCTTCCTGTCCACACTGCCGTCCAAGACCGACCCCTATGAAGTGACCGTCGTGGTCTGCCTCGCATTGGGGCTCAGCTTCCTTGCCACGATTTACCCGGCCTGGCGCGCCGCCCAATATGATCCGGTGGAGGCCCTGCGCTATGAGTAAGGCTCATCTGATCCTGAGTGGCGTGCATCGTCACTACGGCACCGGCGACACCATGGTGCGCGTGCTGGAAGCGGCTGATCTCACCGTGCAGAGCGGGGAACTGGTGGCGCTGGTCGCGCCCTCAGGCGCCGGCAAGTCGACGCTGCTGCATCTGTCGGGCCTGCTGGAAAGCCCGCAGGGCGGCGAGGTCGAGATCATCGGCATCAAGACCAGCCAGCTCGGGGATCGCGGGCGGACGCAATTGCGGCGCTCGACGGTGGGCTATGTCTACCAGTTCCACCATCTGCTGCCCGAGTTCACGGCGCTCGAGAATGTCTCGATGCCGCAATTGATTGCCGGCAAGTCGCCCAGGGAGGCGGAGGCGCGGTCGATGGAACTGCTCGATCTGCTGGGCGTGGGGCCGCGCGCCTCGCACCGTCCGGCGGAGCTATCGGGTGGCGAGCAGCAGCGCGTGGCGATTGCCCGGGCGGCTGCGAACCATCCCAAGGTGATCCTGGCCGACGAGCCGACAGGCAATCTCGATCCGGAAACCAGCGATCTGGTGTTTGCGGCCCTGCGCAGCCTGATCAAGAATGAAGGCGCTGCGGCGCTGATCGCCACCCATAATCATGACCTTGCGCGGCGGGCCGACCGCATCGTGACGCTGAAGGGTGGACTTGTGGTGCCCCACATATTGTAGGACGGGCGGGCGTGGCGCCCGCCAGGCTGGCGGCAATCCTTTTCAGATTGCCGCCGCAGGCGCCTAGGCCGGTTCGGCTTCCAGCACCGAAGCAATATCGATCGGTGGCTGATCTTCCAGCCAGCCCGGCACCGGCAGGTTCTTGGCGCGCAGGAATTCGGGGTTGAACAGCTTGGACTGGTAGCGATTGCCGTAGTCACACAGGATGGTGACGATGGTCTTGCCCGGTCCAAGATCGCGCGCCATGCGCACCGCGCCGGCAATGTTGATGCCGCTGGAGCCGCCGAGGCACAGGCCCTCATGTTCCAGCAGATCGAAGACATAGGGCAGGGCCTCTGAGTCGGGGATCTGGTAGGGATTGTCGATCTTGAGGCCTTCGAGATTGGCCGTGATGCGGCCCTGACCAATGCCTTCGGTGATCGAATTGCCCGAGGACTTCAACTCGCCCGTAGTGAAATAGCTGTAGAGCGCGGCGCCTTCGGGATCGGCCAGACCGATCTTGACGTCTTCGCTGCGGGCCCGCAGGGCCTCGGCAACACCAGCCAACGTGCCGCCGGAGCCGACGGCGCAGATGAAGCCATCAATGCGGCCATTGGTCTGCTGCCAGATTTCGGGGCCGGTGGTTTCGACGTGAGCGCGGCGATTGGAGGTATTGTCGAACTGGTTGGCCCAGACGGCGCCATTGGGCAGCTCGCGATTGAGCTTTTCGGCCAGGCGCCCGGAAACCTTGATGTAATTGTTGGGGTGCTTGTAGGGCTTGGCCGGAACCTCGATCAGCTCGGCGCCAAACAAGCGCAGCGCGTCCTTCTTTTCCTGGCTTTGCGTATCGGGGATGACGATCACCGATTTGAAGCCCAGCGAATTGGCGACCAGCGTCAGCCCGATGCCGGTATTGCCGGCCGTGCCTTCAACGATGGTGCCGCCCGGCTTCAGCGCGCCGCTCTTGACCGCATCATGGATGATGAACAGCGCAGCGCGGTCCTTGACCGATTGCCCCGGATTGAGGAATTCGGCCTTGCCCCAGATTTCACAGCCGGTGAGCTGGGAGACGCGGTTGAGACGGATGAGCGGTGTATTGCCGATCGCGGAAATAAGGTCTTGGTGCTTGGCCATGGATCGATTTGTCATGAAAGACCCAAGCCTAGGCGGGCAGCGGCGTGGCGACAAGCCTCAAGTGTCCAATACGGCACGGCTTTTCGCCCCAAGGCGGTTTCGGGCAAGTCTGATTGCCTGCAGCCGCAAATGCGGCAACCTCATTCCGCTAGAGGGCTTTGGCCGCCGCCAGGGCGCGCTCGCGCGAGGTCTTGAGATCGACAATTGGGACCGGATAGGTTTCGCCCAGCACAACATTTGCCTGGCGCAGCACCTCGGCTGGCGCGGCAAACGGCTGATGCACCCATTTGTCGGGCAGGTCCGCGATTTCGGGGACCCATTGGCGCACATAATCGCCTGAGGCGTCGAAACGCTCGCCCTGAACTACCGGATTGAAGATGCGGAAATAGGGAGACGCGTCGAGCCCGGAACCGGCTACCCATTGCCAATTGCCGGGATTGCTGGCGACATCGGCATCGAGCAGGCAATCCCAGAACCAGTGTTCGCCAAGGCGCCAGTCGATCAACAGGTTCTTGGCCAGCAGCGAGGCCACCAGCATGCGCACCCGATTGTGCATGGTGCCGGTCTCCCACAACTCGCGCATGCCGGCGTCGACGATGGGAAAGCCGGTCTGGCCCGTCTGCCAGGCCTTGAGATCATCCGGCGCATGGCGCCATTTGATCCCAGCATATTTAGCCTGCATCGGCACCGTCGAAATGTCGTCGCGATGATAGAGCTGGTGATAGTTGAAATCACGCCAGCTCAGTTCCGAGAGGAACTTGTCCACGGCTTCGGCCAGTCCTGGCTCGCGTTGCGCCAGGGCCATGGCGGCATGCCAGACCTGGCGCGGGCTGATTTCGCCAAAGCGCAGATGCGGCGACAGGCGCGAGGTTACGGTGGCGGCGGGAAAGTCGCGCCCGAGCTTGTAGTCCTCCAGCCGTTCATCGAGGAAGTCGGCCAGCGCCTCGCGGGCGCCAGACTCGCCAATGCGCCAATAGGGCGCCAGTTTCGACGCCCAGGCGGGTTGCTGGTAGTCGGCAGCGATGGCCGTTGGCGCGATGCGGTCACCTTCGGGGCGCGGCAGGGGCGTGGGAATGTCGCGCTGCTTGAGCGCGCGCCAGAACGGCGTGAAGACGGAATAGGGTTTTCCCTGACCGGTGGCGATGTCCCATGGCTCGATCAGTACATTGGCGGCGAACGAGACAACCTGCACGCCGTCCCGCTTCAGCCAATCCTTGATCCCCGCATCCACGGCCCGCTCCTGTGGCGCATAGCGGCGGTTCCAGAACACGGCAGATGCACCGGTGCTGGCTATGGCATCCGCCAGGCACTGGGGTGCATCGCCCGAGGCGGTGACGAGGGGGATGCCGCGCTCGGCCAGCGCATTGCCGAGATCGGCGAGGCTATGGTGCAGCCACCAGCGGGCAGCGGCGCCGGGGGCGCGGACCGGACCAGTCTCATGGATATAAAGGGCGGTGACGCTATCGGCCGATTTTACGGCGGCGAGCAGGGCCGGATTATCGGCAAGCCGCAGATCGTTGCGGAGCCACACGATCGCGGCGGCGGTTCTGGTGGTCATCAAAGTCTCCCGTCGCCTCCGATACGCAGGCGACGGGCCAAAGGTTCAGTTTATTCCATCAGTTCGGCAAGCTGCTCCAACGCGGCGCTCCAGGCCTCGATCGAGAAGATGCGCGATTCCGGATCGGCATGGGCGAGGCCGCGCTCGGTAATGGTAATAGCGGTGCGATCCTTGCCGACGGCCTTGAAGCCGATATCGAGCACGAAGATCAGGTCGTCCCCGTCGTCTTCCTCGTCCTTGTGCACCCAGGACATCACCAGCCGCTCATTCTCCACATATTGGAGAACTTCGCCGCTAACGACGTGCTCTTCGGGATCTTCATCGTCGCCATAGGTGACGAACTTGTAGAGACCGCCATCATAGGCATCGAGTTCGGCATAATCGGCCTGCCATTGCTCGATCAGGGCCGGATCGGTCCAGGCGGCAAACACATCCTCGATATTGGCGTCGATGGTACGGGTCAGCGTGATCTGGCTTTCGCCATCGGTGTCGTGGCCGTTGTTCATGCCGGTTTTGCCTCCAGTTTTGCCAATTCATCGGTCTTGGGCAGGAAGATCGTCAAGAAGCCGAGGATTGGCAGGAATGCGCAGAGATTGAAGACGAAGATGATGCCGAACTGATCTGCCATGGCGCCGAGAACGGCGGCGCCGATTGCGCCAATGCCGAAGGCGAAGCCGAAGACGAAGCCGGCAACCATGCCCACTTTGCCGGGAATCAGTTCCTGCGCATAGACCACAATGGCCGAGAAGGCCGAGGACAAGATCAGGCCCACGGCGACGCTGGCAAAGGCGGTGCCCACCAGGTTGAGATGGGGCAGCATCAGCGTGAAGGGCAGGGCGCCCAGGATCGAGCACCAGATCACGGTGAGGCGCCCGAAGCGGTCACCGACGGGGCCACCGATAAAGGTACCGGCAGCCACTGCACCCAGGAACAGGAACAGATAGAGCTGCGACTGCTGCGGAGTCAGGCCGAACTTTTCGATCATGAAGAAGGCGTAGAAGCTCGTCATCGCCGACATGTAGACATACTTGCTGAGCAGCAGCGCGCCGATGACGGCGAAGGCGCCGATGAGCTTGGGCCGCGACAGCATCTGCCGGGCGGCCTTGACCACCGGCTTTGCCGATTGTTCGCGCATATGGGCGGCATACCAGCGGCCAACCGTCGACAGGATGATCAGCGCCGCAATGGCGACAAGGCTGAACCAGCCAATGCTGGACTGGCCGCGCGGCAGCAGGAAATAGGCTGCGGCCAGCGGGCCGAGCGCAGTACCGACATTGCCGCCGACCTGGAACAGCGATTGGGCAAAGCCCAGGCGACCGCCAGAGGCCAGGCGGGCGACGCGGGACGCTTCGGGATGGAAGATCGCCGAACCAATGCCGCCGATCATGGCGGCCAGCAGCAGGATCCAGAACGTGTTGGCAGTCGCCAGCAGGGTTACGCCAACCAGCGCAAACACCATGGAAACGGCCAGGTAATAGGGTTTGGGCTTCAGGTCGCCATACAGCCCGACGGCAGGCTGCAGAATCGATGCGGTCATCTGCTGGGCCAGCGTCAGCAGGCCGATCTGCATGTAATCGAGATTGTAGGCGTCTTTGAGCAGGGGATAGAGCGCCGGCAACAGGAATTGCATCAAGTCATTGAGCAGGTGCGATGCGCTGACTGCGAGAATGATGACGAGCGAAGTTTTCTGCACGGCCGGAGCGGCCTTGCTGTCGACGGCGACCATTTGGGAGAGTCCTGATGCCTAAAATATGAGCAAGTCCTAACCCGCTCATCCGCTTCTGGCAATGCCACGAACGGACACCACCCATGCCGGGATATCATACCGTCGATTTGGGGTGGGGGTGGTGAGTCTCAACTCAAACCAGAAGGGAACGAATGGCTCCGCGGGTAGGATTCGAACCTACGACCAATCGGTTAACAGCCGATTGCTCTACCACTGAGCTACCGCGGAACACTCGTTTGCGCCGTCTTGCGACAGCGAGGTCCATGTAGCCAACTTGATTTGGTTTGCCAAGCCCCAATGCGCGAAGATGTGCAAAAGTTTGCTCAGCTTCCGCCGTGGATGGCTCGTCTGCCCAGCAAAACCAGGTCTGAGAGCGTATTGAGGTTGGCGAACGAATTCTGTGGCTGACTGGCAGTCCAATCCACGGGTTTGCCATCGAGCTCGGCGAGCAGCGCCTTGAGGCTTTTGGGGCCGTGACCCTCGATGGCGCGTTTTGGCAGGTTTTGCAGGGCTTCCAGCCGCCAAGCCGCATTGGTGGGGTAAAAGGAATCACCCCACACCGCATAGGCCGCGCTCGAATCATTCAGGGCGTCGCACATGGTTCGGGTGAATGATTCTGGCAGGAAGGGCGTATCGACGGCCACGGAAACCAGCTGGCCCGAACGTATGCCCTGCCGTTCCAGCCAATCCACGGCGGCTATCAGCCCGGCGAGGGGATTGCCGATATCGGTGTGCAGGTCCGGCACGGAGATACGGCCGGGCGAGGATGACGCCGCGAATGCTGTGCCGGTCGAAACAATCAGCGGCTGTTCAACGTCACCAAGCGCGGTTGCGACTCGGTCGATGAGCCGTTGCCCGCCAATTCGAATCGCCGCCTTGCGAATGCCGCCCAATCGCTCGCCTGCGCCCCCGGCCAGAACGACGGCCCAGGGACGCGCGCTCATTTGGCTGATGCGGGCACGGCATTGCCCAGCCTGAGCACGATCAGCAGCCCGATCCCGGCCACCAGCCCCCAGAATGGCGCACCGACGCCAAGAATGGTGATTCCCGACGCGGTGGTGACAAAGGTCAGGATGGCGGGCAGACGGGTTTCCTCTTGGGCGAGGGCGCCCGTCAGTGCCGCGGCGAGGCTCGACAGCAGGGCCAAGCCCGCGACCGCCTGGATCAGCAGCGGCGGCGAGGCGGCGATGAAGGCGGCGGCAAGGCTCGCGCCGGGTGCCAGCAGCAAATAGACCACACCGGCCGAAACCGGGGCGGGCCAGCGCTTGGCCGGATCGGGATGGGCCTCGGGGCCAGCACAGATCGCGGCGGTGATGGCGGCCAGGTTGGAGGTATGGCCGCCGAAGAAGGCGGAGATGGCGCTCGAGACGCCGGTCATCAGGAAGAGCGGGGCGGGCTTCAGCGTGAAGCCGTTGGCCTGCATCACCGCGAGGCCGGGCAGGTTCTGCGACGCCATGGTGACAATAAAGAGCGGCAGGCCGATGCGGACGATGGCATCCATGGTGAACACCGGCATGACCGGCACCAGCGTTGGCCAGGTGCCATCCAGCGCGCCGGGCGGAAGGTCCGTGGTGAGCGTCAGCACGATCCCCGTTGCCACCACGGCGATTGGCACGGCATAGCGCCGCGCGAATCGCAGGCCGATGCCCCAGGCGAGCAGGATCGGCAGCGCCAGCAGCGGCATTTCGGCGACAGCGGTGATCGGCGCCAGGCAAAGGGTCAGCAACATGCCAGCCAGCATGGCATTGGCAATGGGGGCCGGGATGGCGGCGATCAGGCGCGCAAACGGCTTGATCAGGCCGGCCAGAAAAATCAGCGCCGCAGCCACGAGAAAGGCTCCAGCGACGGCCGGATAGCCGCCAATCGGTTCGCCGACAGTCAGCAGGAACGCCACGCCCGGCGTCGACCAGGCAAAGCTGACCGGCACCTTGCTGCGGAAGCTGACGACGACATTGAGGATGCCGATGGCAATGCAGACAGAGAACAGGCCGGAACCCGCCTGCTGTGGCGACGCGCCCGCGGCGGTCAGTGCCGCCAGCACCAGCGTAAAGGTGCTGGCATAACCCACGACTGCGGCCAGTGCCCCCGCCATGATCGGCTGCACCATATCGCGCCGCATCATTGTCTCACGCTCGCCAGCCAATTCCGTCACGGCTCATTCCTGTTCTCTCGGCGCCAACCGAATTTGCGCCGGAACACGACCGACGCAACATTGGTAGCGCAAGACAGGATGGTTTGGGAATATTGGAGGAGCGCGCTGAGTCCGCTGCCGGCCGGGCTCGCGCGGCTGGATATTCTGCGAACAATTTCAGGAAAATTGGAGGCCACGTCCGGAATTGAACCGGAGTACGCGGATTTGCAATCCGCTGCGTCACCACTCCGCCACGTGGCCTCACGCCCGCTTTCTCTTGGGTTTGCCGTTCCCTGTCAAGACAGAGTTGCACACACCTGCGCTGCGTGTGTGAAAAACAGGTGGGTCGGCCATGGGAATGCGGCTCCGATTCAGCGGTTTCCCAGGCCGCGCGTGGATCGGGTTTCCGGGTGGCGAGGGGGGGGGCGGCAATTACTTTGGGCTGCGCGGCAAGTTTCAAGCCTCCCGCCTGGATAGCGGATGCCGCGCCGCCAACAAAAAGCCCCGCTGGTTGGCGGGGCAAGTTGGTCAGGAAAGGGCGGGGCGAACGCTGAGTTGCCTCCGCGCTCAAGCCCCTGTAGCGCCGTCGTTTCCGGCAGACGCTACTATGACCATCATGGCCATATCGCCGGGGAAGGCCAGGCGCCTTTGGTCGCACCTAGTCCGGCGATCCGCGTTCAAGGTCATGGGTTTGCGGTGCCCGGCCTTTCTCACCCTCATGCGTTCCGAACATATGTTCGGGCATGCGCTTTGGCGATGTGTAGCTTGCCATGCACCATGGGCAACGAACGGCGGCGCGGGGCCGGGGTCCTGCACATGACAGACAGAGCCTTGGGGCGGGCATTATGAACCTCCTTGGCTTCGCTCCGTGCCGGAGGAAGCGCGAACTGACATTGATACGATTGAGGGGTGGCCCTCACCGGCCAAGATGGCGAGCAGTGTGGGGAATTCAAGGCGGACAAGGGCTTTGGCGGCCTTTCGTCACAACCAGGGGTTAAGGATTTGTTGGTAAACCGAGTCGGCCGGTCGGGGTGTTGTCCCGGTGTTTTTGTCCAGGTCGATGCGCGGTGCCCTTGCACCCCGCTGGTGGCGAGGATATTCACAGCCGGCATATTGAATGGTCAGGGGCACCGCAGATGATCGATTTTGAACGGGCACGCAAGGCGATGGTGGAAAGCCAGCTGCGCACCAGCAACGTCAGCGATCGTCGCGTTCTGGTGGCCATGGGCAGTGTGCCGCGCGAGCTTTTCGTCCCGGAAGCCCGCCGCGCCGTTGCTTATATCGACGATATTCAGCCGATTGGCGCACCCGGTTCGCGCCGGTTCATTGCCGCGCCTGCCGTGTTCGGCAAGCTGTTGCAGCTGGCAGAGATTGGCGCTGGGGATAGTGTTCTCGATATCGGTGCGGGGAGCGGGTACTCGACAGCGGTGCTGGCGAAGCTGGCCGCCTCGGTTGTCGGCGTGGAAGAAGATGCCGGGCTGGTTGCCGCTGCGAATGCCAACCTGGCCGGACTGGGGCTCGGCAATGCACGTGTCATGCAGGGCTCGCTGAGCAAGCCGGGCAAGGGCGCCTATGATGTGGTCATCGTCGAGGGTGCGCTTGACGAGGCGCCGACTGCAGCTTTTGGCCAGCTCAAAGAAGGTGGTCGCTTGGTGGTGCTGATCCGGCAGGGCGCAACGGCAGTGGCCCATCTTTACGTCAAGAGCGGCAAGGGCGTCGCGGCCCGTGCCGATTTCAACGCCGTACTGCCGGCGCTGGAGACTGCGCGCCGCGAGGAAGAGTTTGTGTTTTGAGGGGGTGACCCTTGTGTTGCCCCACAATCACGACCGACCCTGAATCGTCGCCCTGGGTTAAATGAGATTGGCTATATCCGTTGTGCTTCCCATCTGGTGCACGGTAAAGTGAGCGGACTGGAGAGTCGGACAATGTATCCAATGCGAATTCTGATTGCTGGTGCGATGGCTGTCACCTTGGGTGCATTGCCAAGCGCCGCTCGGGCGGAGACGCTGACGCAGGCCCTCGCCAGTGCCTACCAGAACAACCCCAATATCGCTTCCGCCCTGCTGAGCGTGAAATCGGCAGCTGAGGATATTGCGCTTCGCCAGGCTGGCAAATTGCCGACCATCGGTGCAGCGGTCGACGGCACATTCAACTGGGCCGCGACCAATAGTGGCTTCACCACTTCCGACAGCCTGACCGGTGGCCTCAGCTATCGTCAGACCCTGTTCGACAATTTCAGGACCGATGCCGAGATCGAGCAGGCGCGCGCGCTGGCCGATCTGAGCGCACAGGCCTTCCGCAATGCCGAGCAGAACGTGCTGCTCTCCGTCGCCGACGCCTATATGAGCGTGATCCGCGACAGCGAACTGGTGACGCTGCGCGCCAACAACATCAAGTTTTTTGAAGCCCAGTTGCAGTCCGCCAAGGATCGCCTGGAAGTTGGCGAAGGCACCAAGATCGATGTGTCCCAGGCCCAGGCGCGCCTGGCGCAGGGCGTCGCATCGCACCGCTCGGCGATTGCCAGCCTGCAGACCAGCCAGGCCAGCTATCAGCGCTGGGTCGGCCACAAGCCGCAGAATCTGTCGTCCAATGTCGGCTTTTCCAACATGGTTCCCGGTAGCATCGACGCTGCCATTGCCAGTGCCGAGGAACGTCATCCGGCAATCATGAGCGCCAAGGCGGCTATTCGCTCGTCACAGGCCGGCACCGATGCGGCCGAGGCCGCTTTCGGTCCCACGCTCGATCTTATCGGCTCGCTCTGCGCCATCGGCTGCAATGCGGGCGGCGTCAGCATCAATGCTTCTGGTTCGGTCCGGCTGTCGCTGTCGATCCCGATCTATGCCGGTGGCGCACTTGGGGCCAGTGTCCGCAAGGCCAATCTCGGCCAGATCAAGAGCGAAGTCGACGCGATGTCGGCCTATGATCAGGTCCGCGAAGCCACCATCACCTCCTGGGCGACGCTGCAGAATGCCAGCGCCCAGATCGTTTCTGCCCAGGCCGCCGTGTCGTCCGTCCAGCTGGTGCTGGAAGGCGTCATCCAGGAACGCGATCTTGGTCAGCGCACCACGCTCGACGTTCTGAATTCGCAGGCTGAACTGACCTCGGCGCGCGAAGCCCTGATCAGTGCCAATACCAGCCGCGTTGTAGCGCTGTTCTCGCTCATTGCCGCGACCGGCCGTCTCTCGGCTGCCGATCTCAATCTCCCGGTGACGATCAAGTCCGCGGACGCCTATACCGCGCGGGTTGAGGACACCTGGCAGGAACTGCGGACCGTCAAGGAATAATCGCAGTTTCGCACTTATCGCAGTCCACACTTGGTGGCCGGGCAATCGCCCGGCCACAAGTTTTAGTGGAAGACGCCATACTTGTCCTCGGTGGCGATTCCCAGTTGGGGTAGCGACGGTTAAGGTGGCAGTAACGAATCAGCTGGTCGCGTATGGCGGATGACCGGAGCTGATGTCGCTGCGCACGAGTAAGAGGCACCGATGAACAAGCCGGCCCCAAAAGAACCGTCGATGGATGAAATTCTGTCGTCCATTCGTCAGATCATTGCAGACGACGATGCAGCTGGGGTGCCACGCCGGCCGTCGATCCAGGCCGCGCCCGCGCCGATGCAGGCCGCTCCAGCCGCTCCGATGTCGATTGGCAATGCGGCTATCGATCGCGATCTCAGCGATATGCTGGAAGATATCGAGCCGCTGACGCTGTCGCCCTCCCAGATTGTCGAAGAAGACGATGTCGCCCCTGCGGCAGGCCTCAGCTTCGATTCGATCCTGGCGGATACCGAGAATGGCGATGACGAGCCGATGATGGCGACGCCGCGCTTGGTCGAGCCGGAAGATATCGCCTTTGATGTCGAGGAATTCAGCCCAGCTGCAGCCGAGCCGGAACCAGAACCGGAAAAAGAACCGGAGCCGGAACCGGAACCCGTATTCAATCCACCGCCGGCATTCGAGCCATCGCCGCGTCCAAGCGCTTCGGTTGCCCAGGCCGCGCCGATGCCCGATCCCTCGCTCAGCGCCGAATATACCGAGCGGCTGCTGGAGCCGGCGACCAATGCTGCGGTCCGCAGTTCGTTCTCCAAGCTCAACAATATGAGCCTGGGCAATGGCGGGGCGACCATCGAGTCGCTGTTGCGCGACATGCTGCGTCCGATGCTCAAGGAATGGCTGGACGAAAACCTGCCATCCGTCGTCGAGCGCATGGTCGAGAAGGAAATCGTCCGTATTTCGCGCGGCGATTAATCGATCCCCGTAGCAAGCTTGTTGCGCGCCGCTGTTGACCCTGCGGCGCGCATTTGCTTGAAGTCTGCCCAATCCTGTTTTCCGGCCCGCCCTCGGTTCCGATCCCGGACCCCTGGCGGGCTGTTGCTGTTGCGAGTGTCGTCATGATCGAAAAGACCTACGAGCCGGGCGCCGTCGAAGGCCGCATCTTCGCCGATTGGCTGCAAGCCAATGCATTTGCTGCCGGGGCCGGGGCCAAGCCCGGCGCCGAGCCGTTCACCATCGTCATCCCGCCGCCCAATGTGACGGGCTCGCTGCATGTCGGCCACGCGCTGAACAACACGATCCAGGACATTCTGGTGCGCTTCAATCGCATGCTCAAGAAGGACGTGCTCTGGCAGCCGGGCATGGACCATGCCGGCATCGCCACCCAGATGATCGTCGAGCGCCAGCTGATGGAACGCCAGCAGCCGAGCCGCCGCGACATGGGGCGCGAAAAGTTCCTGGAGCGCGTCTGGGAGTGGAAGGGCGAAAGCGGCGGCGCCATCATGAACCAGCTCAAGCGCCTCGGCGCTTCGGCCGATTTCAGCCGCGAGCGTTTCACCATGGGCGAAAATGGCGCGCCGGACGACCAGATGGTCCGTGCCGTCACCAAGGTGTTTGTCGAGCTGCATAATCGCGGCCTGATCTATCGCGCCAAGCGCCTGGTCAACTGGCATCCGGGCCTGGAAACCGCAATCTCCGACCTCGAAGTCGAGAATATCGAGATCAAGGGCCATATGTGGCACCTGCGCTATCCGCTGGCCGATGGCGTCACCTACCAGTTCCCGATTGCCCATGACGAAGAGGGCAAGCCCACCGAATACGAGACTCGCGACTACATCATCGTCGCCACCACCCGTCCCGAGACCATGCTGGGCGACTCGGGCGTCGCCGTGCATCCTGATGACGAGCGCTATGCCGCGCTGGTCGGCAAGTTCATCGACCTGCCGCTGGTGGGCCGGCGCATTCCGATCGTGGCCGATGAATATGCCGATCCGGCGCTCGGCACCGGCGCGGTCAAGATCACACCGGCACATGATTTCAATGACTTCGAGGTCGGTGTTCGCAACAATCTTGAGCAGATCAACATCTTCACCACGCGCGGCGCCATCGTCGATGACGCGCCGGCGGCGTATCGCGGCCTCGACCGCTTCGTGGCGCGCAAGCAGATCGTCGCCGACCTGACGGCGCTGGCCGAAGACAACCCGACCCGTGGCCTCGATCATATCGAGGACAAGAAGATCATGGTGCCCCATGACGAAAAGTCCAAGCTCGTCGTCATCGAGCCGTTCCTGACCGACCAGTGGTGGGTGAAGGCCGATGTGCTGGCGCAGCCGGCGCTGGCGGCGGTCCGCGAGGGCCGCACCAGGTTCGTGCCGCAGCAATACGAAAACACCTATTTCGCCTGGCTGGAAAACATCAAGCCATGGTGCATTTCGCGCCAGCTCTGGTGGGGTCATCAGATCCCGGCTTGGTATGGTCCGGACAATCACGCCTTCGTCGCCTATGACGAAGCCGAAGCGCAGGCAAAGGCTGATGCCCATTATGGCCAGCCGACCGCGATCAAGCGCGACGATGACGTGCTCGATACCTGGTTCTCCTCGGCGCTTTGGCCGTTCTCGACCCTGGGTTGGCCCGATGAAACCGCCGAGCTCAAGCGCTACTATCCAACCAGCGTTCTGGTCACCGGCTTCGACATCATCTTCTTCTGGGTTGCCAGGATGATGATGATGGGTCTGGAGTTTCTGGAAGAAGAACCGTTCCACACGGTCTACATGCATGCGCTGGTCCGCGACGAAAAGGGCCAGAAGATGAGCAAGACCAAGGGGAACGTGATCGATCCCCTGGACCTCATCGACCAGTATGGCGCCGACGCGACCCGGTTCACCCTGGCAGCCATGGCCGCGCAGGGCCGCGATATCCGTTTGTCGGTCAACCGCGTCGAGGGCTATCGCAACTTCGTCACCAAGATCTGGAACGCAGCGCGCTTCCTCGAAATGAACGAATGCCTCCGCGTCGAGGGCTATGACCCCCGCGCCAATACGCTGCCGCTCAATCGCTGGATCGTCGGCGCCACCGCGCGCGGTGCGGCCGCCGTCACCAAGGGCATCGAGGACTACAAGTTCAACGAAGCCGCCAATGCCGCCTATGACTTCGTCTGGGGCACGTTCTGTGACTGGTATGTCGAGTTCGCCAAGCCGGTGTTCATGGGCGACAACGAGGCTGCCAAGGCCGAGACTCGCGCCACTGCCGCCTGGGCGCTCGACCAGATCCTCAAGATCCTGCACCCGTTCATGCCCTTCATCACCGAAGAGCTGTGGGCGGAAACCGGCAAGTCCGGCCCGGCGCGCGAAAGCCTGCTGATCCTGACCGAATGGCCGGATCTCGCGGGCCTCGAAGACCCGGCGGCCGATGCCGAGCTGTCCTGGCTGATCGACGTGATCTCCAATGTCCGCTCGGTCCGCGCCGAGATGAACGTGCCGGCCAGCGCCAAGCTGCCGCTGGTCGTGGTTGGCGCAGGGGAGGGGACCCTTGGTCGCCTCGTCGCCGGCACCTCGCTGATTACCCGTCTGGCACGGCTTGAGGAGATCACCCCGCAAGCCAATGTTCCCGGCGGTTCGGCACAGTTCGTGGTCGGCGAAGCAACCTGGGCACTGCCCCTGGCTGACTTCATCGATATCCCGACCGAAAAGGCGCGTCTCGAGAAGGAAATCTCCAAGCTCGACGGCGAGGTCAGCCAGATCGACAAGAAGCTCGGCAATGAGCAGTTTGTCGCCAAGGCCCCGGAAGAAGTGATCGAAGAGCAGAAGGCGCGTCGTCAAGCCGCCGTGGATCGGCGCGATCGTATCGCCGAAGCGCTCAAGCGCCTGAGCTGAAAGCTATAGACGAGCCTTCCTCCCCCGGGGAGGGAGGCGTCTGCGCCGACTTATGCTCTCCGGCAACCGCGACCGGCGACGCGCACGGGCTCCAGCGGGCAATTCCCAAGACCATGTGCGAGGCACTGCCGCTGCCGCCCCCGGGGCTCGCGGTCGAGACTGGCTGAGTAGGCCGGTCGGCTCCGGGGCCAAAAGGCCGTAAAACCCCCGTCTGAGCATCGAAACCGCCCGGCGCAACGCCAGTCTGTGACGATTTCGCAACAGGCCCGCTGAATCGATTTCGGCCACGCTTCCATCAACGTTTTGTCGATGTTTCCCGCCACAATCTGACCCTAAACCGGGCGGAGAGAGGCGAGGGGCGGAACTGGGTTTGTCGGGCAGGGATTGCCGATGACCTCAGGACAGCTCCCCGGGAGAATGCCGGCGGCCGCGTGCGGCGTCGACGGGAGTGGGGAACTATGCGTGCGACATTCAAGCTCTTCGTGGTGCAGGACTGCACCACCAGACCGGATACGCACTCCCGCACTTGTTTGTGATGCTGTTTTGCTGAAATGCGGTCACAAACAGAGTTTACCGAATTCTTAACGTTCGCTTTCCCTGCCGGATTGGTTGGGGAAGAATGGACCGGGATTTTCAGCGGCCGCAGTGAGTTGCGGCGGTCGCGAGTGGTTCGCCAAAGCGCGGACAAAAGGAGTGTTATGCGGACTGTTAGGGAAAGATCCCTGATCTCCGTTGCGGCGGTGGTCGTTCTCGCCCTGGCGATGGCAGGTGTGCCGGCCCGGGCGCAGACGGCCGCGGATGCGGCGCTGGATATGGCCAACCTGCTCGATGGGGCGGGGGGCGGCGTCTCCAGCGATGACCTGCTCGCAGCTCTGGAAGATGCGGCCGATGCGGGCCAGCCGATGGCCATGTGGCAGCTCGGCACGATGTATGAGAATGGCGAAGGCGTTGCCAAGGACCCGGTAAAGGCTTTCGGCTATTTCTCCCAGATTGCCAATCAGCACGCCGATGCGGCGCCCAAGGGCGTCGAGTCCGACATTGTCGCCCAATCCTTCGTCAAGGTCGGCGATTACTTTCGCGACGGTCTCCCCGATGCTGGGATCAAGGCTGACTCGGATCGCTCGCACGCCCTCCTTTTGCATGCAGCTACCTATTTTGGGGACGCCGATGCGCAATATCGCGTGGGCATGCTCTATCTGGAGGAAAACGAGCTGGGCGTGAACCCGCTGCAAAGCGCGCGCTGGTTTTCGCTGGCCGCGCGCAAGGGGCATGGGCCGGCGCAGGCGAAGCTGGGCGAATTGCTGTTCAAGGGCCTGGAGGGCGTCGAGCCGCAGCCCGTGGAGGGCCTGATGTGGCTGACTATTTCTCGCCAACGGGTCTCCGGTACGGGCGATGAAGGCTGGGTCACCGATATGCTGAACCATGCGCTATCGGCCGCATCGCCGGCGCAGCGCTCGGAAGCCACGACCCTGGCCCAGACAGTCGGGGCCCAGTTCGGCAGGTTCTAGCTGGCTGTCCGGATGTTCAGAAGCTGAACTGGCCTTCGACGGGCACGTGATCGCTTGGCTTGTCCCAGCTGCGGACATCCTTGTGGATGGTGACGCCATCCAGTCGGTCCGCAGCCTGTGGCGACAGCATCAGGTGATCGATGCGAATACCGGCATTGCGCCGCCAGGCGCCGGCCTGGAAATCCCAGAACGTATAGGCCGGGCCATCCGTGGTGGCGCGCAGCGCGTCGGTCAGGCCGAGATTGGCGAGGGTGCGGAAGCGCTCGAGGCTTTCCGGTCGATAGAGCGCATCGCCCCACCAGGCGTCGGGGTCGTGTGCGTCGATGGGCGCTGGAATCAGGTTGAAGTCACCCAGCAGGATGAAGGGTTCTTCGAGCGCCAGGCGGCCCTCGACGAATTCGGTCAGCCGCTCCATCCACTTGAGCTTATAGGGGAATTTCTCGCTATCGACCGGATTACCGTTGGGCAGGTAGATATTGCAGACCCGGATGGCGCCGGTTTCGACCGAGAACACGGCCTCGATCAGCCGCGCCTGTTCGTCGCTTTCGTCGCCGGGCAGGCCACGCGTCACCTCGTCGAACGGCAACAGCGATAGAATCGCCACGCCATTCCAGCTCTTCTGGCCATGGGTTTCCACATTGTAGCCCAATGCCTCGATCTCCATCCGAGGGAAGCCCTCGTCGACGGTCTTGATCTCCTGCAGCACCACGATGTCGGGCTTTTCTTCCTCGAGCCAGCGCAGCAGCACTTCGAGTCGGGCCTTGATGCCGTTGATGTTCCAGGTGGCGATGCGCATGCTGTGGTCTCCAGTCCCGCGCAAGCTAACGGCCAATGGCTGGTGCGGCAACCACTGGCGCGGAAACCGGCATCGATGGTGGCGCGGATTTCCATCGATAACTGGCCGTCGCAGCCTTCAAGGCCGGTGGTGGGGGCCCCCGTTCTTCCATGGCGGGCCCACCTTTCACCGGGGCATTCCCGCGCAGGCGGGAATCCATTCTTGAATGGGAGCCGTGGAGGGACGAATGGATTCCCGCCTGCGCGGGAATGACTCCGCGGGCGGACTGGGCGCACTAGGACGAAACGCTAATTCCGATGGGCACCAACAGCGCCCCCAAAAAAATCCTAAACCGCGAAGCTCGTGCCGCACCCGCAGGATGCAACGGCGTTCGGGTTCTTGATCTGGAAGGCCTGGCCGATGAGATCGTCGACGAAGTCGATTTCGGCGCCGCCCATGAATTCCAGGCTCATGGAATCGATCAGCACGATGGCGTCGCCCTTCGACAAAACGATGTCGTCGCTGGCCGGCTTTTCCTGTACGAGGTTGTATTCATACTGGAATCCGGAACAACCGCCGCCGGCGACCGAAATTCGCAACACCGTGCCTTCGGGTTCCTTCGAGAGGATCCGTGAAACGCGTTTGGCGGCCCGATCCGTCAGGACGACTTCGGGAGTGGCTGTTGCAGCTTGGTTCATCGCGGTATCCATGCCGTTTGGTAATGTCATAACGGTCAGGCTAAAATAGTAACTCCCGCACGGGATGGGAAGGGCTTTGTTTTCACCAATGAGCGATACGGCGCCTTACGCCAGTAAACCCGAGCAGTCGTGCGGCCGCCTCCATGGCGCCGGCCCCAGCCCAACGCGGTCCGAATATCAGCGCGACCGCGACCGGATCATCCATTCGACCGCCTTCCGTCGTCTGCAGCACAAGACGCAGGTGTTCCTGCATCATGAGGGCAAGCATTTCCGCAATCGCCTGACCCATACGCTCGAAGTCAGCCAGATGGCGCGCTCCATCGCCCGGGCCCTGCGCCTCAACGAGGACCTGGCCGAGGCCGTGGCGCTGTCGCATGACCTTGGCCATACCCCGTTCGGGCATGCCGGCGAGCGGGTGCTGCATGAAAAGATGCTGGCCCTTGGCGGCTTCGATCACAACGTGCAGGCCATGCGTGTGGTCACCCGCCTGGAAAACCGCTATGCCGAGCATGACGGGCTGAACCTGACCTGGGAGACGCTGGAGGGCATCCTCAAGCATAATGGCCCGCTGACCCATGCCGATGGCACTCCCTTTGGGCGCTATGCCCGTGAGGGGCTGCCGGCGGGTATCGACGACATTCCCGCCAGCGCCGATCTGGGGATCTCTACCTATGCTTCGCTCGAAGCCCAGGCGGCCGCGATCGCCGATGACATCGCCTACAATGCCCACGATATCGATGATGCCCTGCGCGCCGGGCTGATTGTGCTCGAAGACATGATCGATGTGCCGCTGGCCGGGCCGATCGTCGCCGAAGTGCTGGGGCTTTATCCCGATGTTGCGCCCAAGCGGCAGGCCCATGAGGTGCAGCGCCGCCTGATCACCCGCTCCATCGAGGATGTCATTGCCACCAGCGCGGCGCAGATTGCCGGGAGCGGCGTCGCTAGTGCCGCGGACGTGCGCCATGCCGGGCGGACGCTGGTGTCGTTCTCGCCGGAAACGGCCGCAGCGGAGCAGGGGCTCAAGCGTTTCCTGTTCGAGCGAGTCTATCGTCATGAGTCGGTGATGGGTCCGGTTCGCCAGAGCGAAGCGGTGGTTGGATCGCTGTTCGATCACTACATGCAGGCCCGTGACTTGCCGGGCCGCTGGGGTGTCGCAGCGGCCGATGCCCCCACGCCGCAAGCCCTGGCGCGGGTGGTCGCCGACTTCATTGCCGGGATGACTGATCCCTATGCGCTGGATGAGTATGGCCGGCTGTTTGACGCTCGACCCGATTTCCGTTAACCCGGCTGCACACTTGCAGTTAGGTTTGTCATGGACGTCTTCGCCCTTTTCTCCGCGCGTGTTTCCAATGCGCTTCAGGTTCTCTACCCCGAAGTAGGGCCAGACCTGCTGGCTCGCATCGTCGTGGAACCGCCGCGAGATGCTGCTCATGGCGATCTCAGCACCAATGCCGCGATGATCGTGGCCAAGCCGCTGGGCAAGAATCCGCGCGAGGTTGCTGGCGCACTGGTCGAGCACTTTCAGGCCGACCACGACGTGACCTCGGTCGAGGTTGCCGGCCCCGGCTTCATCAATTTCCGTCTCGCCGATCCGATCTGGCATCAGGTGCTGCGTTCCATCGGGCAGCAGGGCGAAAGCTATGGTCGCTCCAATCTGGGGCAGGGCGCGCCGGTCAATATCGAATATGTGTCGGCCAATCCGACCGGCCCGATGCATGTCGGCCATACCCGTGGCGCCGTGTTCGGCGACACGCTGGCCTCGCTCATGGCGTTTTCGGGCTACGATGTGACCCGCGAATACTACATCAACGACGCCGGCAGCCAGATCAACACCCTGGCCCGCTCGACACTGCTGCGCTACCGCCAGGCGCTGGGCGAGATCGTCGAAATTCCGTCGGGCTTCTATCCCGGCGATTATCTGGTGCCGGTGGGGCAGGGGCTGAAGGAAGAGTTCGGCACGGGCCTGCTCGAAATGCCCGAGGCGGAAGCCCTGGCTATCGTCAAGGAGCGCGTGCTCGTGGCGATGATGGAACTGATCAAGGCCGATCTGGCCAAGCTCGGCATCCATCACGATGTGTTCTTCTCCGAGCGGCAGCTGCATGGCCCCGATGGCGACATTGCCCGCACACTGGCCTGGCTGCGCGAGCAGGGCATGATCTATGAGGGCCGGCTGGAGCCGCCAAAGGGCAAGACCCCCGAGGATTGGGAAGACCGCGAGCAGACCCTGTTCCGCGCGACCGATTATGGCGACGACACCGACCGGGCGCTGATCAAGTCGGATGGCTCATATACCTATTTCGCCGCTGACATCGCCTATCATCGCAACAAGTTCCTGCGTGGCTTCAAGCACATGATCAACGTGCTGGGCGCCGACCACTCCGGCTATGTGAAGCGTCTGCAGGCCGCCACCAAGGCCGTATCGCTCAACGCGGCCGACATGGACGTGCGGATCTGCCAGCTGGTGCGGCTGATGAAGAACGGCGAGCCGTTCAAGATGTCCAAGCGCTCCGGTGATTTGGTGACTTTGGCTGACGTGGTGGATGAAGTTGGTGTCGACGCCACGCGCTTCATGCTGCTGTTCCGGCGCAATGATGCGGCGATGGACTTCGATTTCGCACTGGTCAAGGAGCAGACACGGGATAATCCGGTGTTCTACGTCCAGTACGCTCATGCCCGCGCCTATTCGATTTTCCGCAATGCCGAGAAGGAATTCCCGGGCCTCGATTTCTCGCCGGCTGCATTGGCAAGCGCTGACATCGAGCGCATCGTCAGCGCGGCGGAGCTGGACCTGGTTCGCGTTCTGGCCGCCTGGCCACGGACTGTTGCTGCCGCCGCGGTGGCGCATGAGCCGCACCGGATTGCCTTCTATGTCCATGACCTGGCAGCGGCCTTCCACGGCTTCTGGGCCAAGGGCAAGGATGATCCTCAGTTACGTTTTGTTAACGCTGAGGATCCAACACTCACGCTGGCCCGACTCGCCCTCGTCGATGCCGTGCGCCAGGTCATTGTAAATGGTCTGGCAATATTGGGCGTCTCGGCGCCCGAGGAGCTTTCATAATTCGGGCGCAATAGTGTGATGACTGGCGAAAAACGGCCTGAACAAGGCGCCGCATCCAGCAACCAGAGGGCGCTGCTTTAATGACGACAGCGAAACCGCAGCATATGGCAGGACAAGGCGACTCGTCTGACGATTTGATTGCAGAACTTGCCAAGCTGATGGCCCAGGACGCTCAGACCGAGCGTCCAGAGCCCGCGCCACGGCCCCAGCCGCCGGCAGCCGCACCACCACCTGCGCCCACGCCCACGCCTGCTGCGCCCCAGCCATTCTCCCTGCGTATTCCCGGTGCTGCCGAAGCGCCTGCCGCGCCGGTTACGCCGCCTGCGCCTCGGGTCGATCCGGGTCGTCCCAGCGAGCCGGCTGCAACCGCGCCGCGCCAGGAGCCTGGATTCGCGCCGGTCGCCAGCCGTCCGGTGGCGCCCCAGTCGTCGGCGCCGGCAACGCCTTCCGGCGCCGATGCCGTTGAACCGTTCAGTTTCGACTTCGATCTGGGCAAGCGTTCCCAGCCCCAGCCCCAGCCCCAGCCCCAGCCCCAGCCCCAGCCCCAGCCCCAGCCCCAGCCCCAGCCCCAGCCCCAGCCGGCTGCTCCGGAGTTGCGCCAGTCAGCGCCTGTGCAGGCCGCGACCCCGGCTGCGCCCCAGCCGGCGCCGGTTGCCCCGCGTCCCGCCTCGGTCGCGCCATCGCCGGTCGATCTGGACGAGCACGATACCATTGCCGATCTGATTGCTGCAGAGCTCTCGAGCGATACCCTGGCGCCCGCCGTACCGGCGCAGTCCGCTCCCCCGGCTGATACTGCCGCGCCCCGGCCTGTCCTGGATACGCCATCGCAGCCGCCGCGTGCCGAAGAGCGCGCTCGCGATGCTGAGCCGGTTGCCCAGCGCGGCCAGCCTGAAAGCGACAGCTTCAAGATCCCGCCCGTCTTCGGACTGGGGTCGCGGGTCACCCCCGTAGCGCCAGCGCCGAGCCCGTCTGCGCCCGCGCATCCCGCGTCGCGCATCGAGCCACCGGCTGTCGCGATGGGCACGCCCTCGCTAGCGATGGGCACGTCCTCGCCAGCGATGGGCACGCCCTCGCCAGCGATGGGCACGCCCTCGCCAGCGATGGGCACGCCCTCGCCGGCGATGGGCACGCCGCGTTCCGCCCCTATCGTGCCACCCGCCGAGCCATCTCCGGCGCCATCGGCTGACGACTCGGTTGGTCTGGATCCGATCGATGAGATCGAAAGCCTGATCGGGCGCGCGGTGCGCGTCGATCTGGACAGCCAGCATCCGGCCTCGTCACCAGCGCCCGCCGCGCCGGTGGCCAGCCCGGCCTTGCGCAGCCTTGCCACGCCCACTATTCCGGTGCCCAGCCAGCCTGCGGCGCCATCGCGCGGCTATTCGGGCGCCGATGAGGCCATTCTTGCCGCTGCCGCCGCGACCGGCGCCCAGATTGGCTGGGTTGAGCCGCCAGAAGAACTTTCCAGCCTGGCCGAGCCCGAGCCGCGCCGCAGTCGCGCGCCGCGTGCGGGGCGGTTCTCGCGTGCCTTGGTCGGGCCGTTCATTGCCGTTGCGCTATTGCTGGTCGCAGGCCTCGGGCTCTACTGGGTCTTGGGACTTGGTGGCGAGCCGGGCCCGGTGCCGCTGCTGACCGCCGATGCCGATCCGGTCAAGGAAACCCCTGCGGTCGACTCGACAACCTCACCGCAGCAATCGGTGGTGTTCAACGAAATCGACGGCGTGGTTCCTGGGGCCGAAGAGCAAATCGTTTCCCGGGATCAGGCGGATCTCAACGAGGTCACGCAGGTCGCCACGCCAGACCTGAGCGAAGAGGGCCTGGCCAACCGCAAGGTGCGCACGGTGACCGTTCGCCCGGATGGCACGATTGTCAGCGGTGACGAGAGCGTGGCCGGTTCTGCGATCCTGCCCGTCGATCGTCCGAATGTGCCAGCAGTGCCCGGCGCGGCAGCGCCCGATCTGGTCGCTGCTACCGCACCGGCTGCCACGCCGGCGGAAGCGCTGCCGGAAACGCCGGTTGCCGTTACTCCAGAGCCCGTCGCCGTGCCTCCGGTCTCGCCCGGCTCCACGGTTCCGGCCGTCGATGGCAATGGCACGCCGATCCCGGGCAAGACTGCCACGATCCCACTCAACCGCCCGGCAACGTTCCGTAACCCGGTGGCTTCGGCGCCCGCGCCGGTCAATGCTGTCGTCGGCGCACCTGCAGCGCCTGCTCCGGCCCCTGGCACTGCGGCTCCGGCCTATGTGCAGCTGTCCTCGCAGCCGACAGAAGCGGCTGCCGTGCAGAGCGCCAATGAGATCGTGCGCCGTTTCGGTTCGCTGTTTGGTGGGGCGAGCCTGGAAGTGCAGCAGACCGAAGTTGCCGGCGTCGGCACCCGCTTTCGCGTTCGGGTTCCCGCAGCGTCAACCCAGTCTGCCAACCAGATCTGCGCCTCGGTCAAATCCAATGGCGGCGACTGCTTCGTCACCAACTGAATTGAATTGGGGGTAGGGCCCGCCTTGCCCCCAATCCGCTTGACGCCCAAGGGTCTAGCGGCCAAGCATGACGCAGAGTTTCCAGCGTTGCGGCCCATAATGTCATGACAGGCGATCAGACCAATTGGTTCGATACACCCGTTGCGCCAGCAGCGGACGATGTCATGTATGTCGATGTCGACGGCTATGAAGGTCCGCTCGATCTGCTGCTTGATCTGGCGCGCCGCCAGAAGGTCGATCTGGCTGCCATTTCGGTGCTGGCGCTGGCCGAGCAATATCTCAAATTCATCGAGACCGTGCGCGAGAAGCGCATCGAGGTTGCCGCCGATTATCTGGTGATGGCAGCCTGGCTGGCCTATCTCAAGAGCCGGCTGATGGTGCCGCAGGCGGCCAGCGACGACGAGCCGTCCGGCGAGATGCTGGCGGCGATGCTGCAATTCCGGCTCAAGCGCCTCGAGGCCATGCGCAAGGCTGCCAGCCAGCTGATGAACCTGCCGCGCCTGGGCTTCCAGGTCTATGCGCGGGGCATGCCCGAGCCCATCGAGATTGCCCGCAAGAGCATCTGGGAGGCTTCGCTGTATGATGTGCTCAAGGCCTATTCGGGCCAGCGCGAGCGTGGTGCGACCACCGAGTATTCGCCACATGTGCGCACCGTCTGGTCGCTCCAGGAGGCGCGCGAAATCCTGCAGCGCCTGATTGGCGACAGCTTTGACTGGGTGCCGATGGATACCTATCTGGCCCAATATCTACTCAGCCCCGCCGAGCGCGCCACGGTGCGCGCATCCTCGTTCGCCTCCAGCCTCGAATTGGTGCGTCTGGGCCAGATCGACCTGCGCCAGACCGAGGCCTTCGGGCCGCTGTTCATGCGCCGCCACAAGGGTGACGCCCAGTGACTGACGACGCCATGGATCGCAGCGAGATTGCCGAACGCAATCTGCGCATTCTCGAAGCGCTGCTGTTTGCTTCCTCGGAGCCGCTGGCCGCCGACGAAATGGCGGTCTATCTGGGCGAGGGGGCCAAGGCCGGTGCCCTGCTGGTCGAGTTGCAGAAGCGCTATGCCAGTCGCGGCGTCAATCTCGTTCGGCGCGGCGATAAATGGGCCTTCCGCACCGCCGAAGACCTCGGTTTCCTGCTGCGCCGCGAAAGCCACGAAACCCGGCCGCTGTCGCGCGCTGCGCTCGAAACCCTCTCGATCATCGCCTATCACCAGCCGGCCACCCGGGCCGAGATTGAAGAAGTGCGCGGCGTCGCCACCGGCAAGGGCACGCTCGATATCCTGCTCGAAGTCGGCTGGGTGCGTATGCGTGGCCGCCGCCGCACGCCGGGCCGGCCGGTGACTTATGGCACGACCGACGCGTTTCTCGATCATTTCGGGCTTGAGAGCCTCGGCGATCTGCCCGGTCTCGATGAATTGAAGGGCTCGGGCCTGTTGTCCAATCGCTTGCCGCCCTCGATGCAGATACCACTACCCTTCGATGGTGCGCTGCGCGATGACGAGGATCCGCTGGATCCCGGCGATCTCGATGGCGCCGATGAGACGGAGCATGAACCCGGCCAATGACCATGACCGAATCCAAAGGCGAGTTGCAGGGCTGGGGTGCCCGCGGCACCTCCGGCGTCAGCTTTGCCGCGACGCTGCAGTTCGATGCGGTCGATGTGCGCCTGGGTGGCCGTGTCGTGCTCGACAGGTTCGATTTGACGCTGCAGCGCGGCGAAATTGTCTGTCTCCTGGGCGAATCGGGGTCCGGCAAGTCGACGGCGCTGCGCGTCGCCGCCGGCATTCAACCGGTGCATGGGGGCAGCCTGCGCATCAATAACGAGATCGTCTCCGCGCCCGGCCTGCTGGTGCCGCCTGATCGGCGTGGCATCGGCCTGATGTTCCAGGACTTCGCGCTGTTCCCGCATCTGACGGTGCTGCAGAACGTGCTGTTCGGCCTGCGCAGTCTTGGCCGCAGCGCTGCCCTGCCACAGGCCCGGGCCGCGCTGTTGCGCGTTGGACTGGCGGATCGCGAGGCGGATTATCCGCACATGCTCTCGGGTGGCCAGCAGCAGCGTCTGGCCCTGGCGCGCAGCGTTGCCCCGCGACCGGGCCTGTTGCTGCTGGACGAGCCGTTTTCAAGCCTTGATGCGCGGTTGCGCGAAACGGTGCGGGCCGAGACCCTGGCCGTGCTGCGCGAAACCCATGCCACCAGCCTGATCGTCACCCATGATCCCGAGGAGGCCATGGTGCTGGGCGATCGCGTGGCGCTGCTGCGCAAGGGCCGCATCGCCCAGATCGGCACTGCTGCCGATATCTATCGCAGCCCGGTCGATCTGGCCGCGGCGCGCTTCTTCTCGCCGCTCAGCGAGATCGAAGCCGTCGTTTCCGATGGCCACGCCGCAACGCCATTGGGGCCGGTGGCGACACCCGGCTTTGCGGATGGCGCGGCAGTCACGGTGGCCATCCGACCGGCGGGCGGCGCCGAGATCTCGGGGCAGGGCCCGGGCATTGCCGGACGCATTGTGGGAAAGCGCGATGCCATCGGTGTCGACATCTGCGAGGTCAAAGTGGCCGGTATTGATAACCCGGTCGGTGTGCGCCAGCCGTCCAATGCAAGTCTTGCTCTGGGGCAGGATGTCTTCGTTCGGCTCAACCGGGAACACGTTCTTGTGTTTGGGCGCGATTAAACCTATTTCTGAACCTATCTTTCGCGTGTAACGCGTTCGTAAAACTTGAAGGGGAATCCAAAATGCACGCGCCAGGAATTTGGGGAATACTCGTCGTCGCCGTTGTCGTGATCCTGTTGTTCGGTCGCGGCAAGATTTCAGGCATGATGGGCGAAGTTGCCTCCGGCATCAAAGCCTTCCAGAAGGGCATGAAGGATGACGACAAGCCTGTGGAGCGCGTCACCACCACGGCCGATATCGATGCCCGTGAAGTCGACAAGAGCAAGGACGCCTGAGGCGGACTGCCAGAGGGCGGCCGGTTTCCGGCCGCACCGTCGGAATATAGGATAGAATCATATGCTCGGCTTGGGCTGGACAGAGATGCTGGTCATCGGCATTGCCGCTTTGATCTTCGTCGGACCAAAAGACCTTCCGGTCGTCATGAGCCGGGCTGGCAAGATTATCGGCCAGATCCGGCGCATGGGAAACGAGTTCCAGCGTGAGATCAACAAGACGACCGGTCTTGATGAAGTGCGCAATCTGCGGAACTCGATCACCGCTCCGCTCAAGAAAACCACGGATGAAATCCGCAAGGAATTCAATGCCATGACCCCGACCGGCGTGCAGCCGAGCGGCGTCATCAAGCCGGCGGATCCCAAGGCGGAGAGCGTTGTCGACGAGATTCGCGCCGCCGCCGGCATGCCAGCGGTCAGCCCGCCCGCGGTTCCCAGGACCAATGACGAGATTGCCGCCGAAGCCGGGTTCAAGCCCAGCGCCAAACCTGTTGCCGCGGCCAAGCCGGCTGCAGTCAGGAAGGCTCCGGTAAAGGCAAATCCGGCGCCGACCCGGCCGGTGATCACCACGGATCTCAAGCCAGTTGCTCCCGAGCCAATGGCCGAGGCGCCAGCCAAAGCTGCTGTCGCCAAGAAGCCGACCGCTAGGAAGCCGGCCGCCAGGAAGCCGGCCGCTGCTGCCAAGCCTGCGGCAGAAGCCAAGCCAGCGGCTGCGAAAAAGCCGGCGGCCAAGAAGGCTCCTGCCGCGGCCAAGCCTGCCGCCAGCGCGGCTGAAAAGCCTGCCAGGAAGGCCCCCGCGGCCAGCGCGCCCGTCACCGCCGATGCTGCGAAAGCCGAGGACGAATAGACCATGGCTGACACCAAGCAGATCGAAGACAAGACCGCAGAAAAGCCGGACGAGCTCGCGGGCAGCGAAGCGCCGCTGCTTGAGCATTTGATCGAGCTGCGCAAGCGCCTGATCTATTCGGCCATCGCCATCGTGCTGCTGATGGTGGCCTGCTTCATTTTTGCCGGGCAGATATTCGATGTTCTTCTGGGGCCATATCGCTCGATCTATCCCAATCCGGGCGATCTGGAGCTGATCTATACCGCGCCGCAGGAATTCTTCTTCACCCAGCTCAACCTGGCCCTGTTCGGCGCCATTTTCCTGGGCTTCCCGTTCGTGGCCAGCCAGATCTACATGTTCGTGGCCCCCGGGCTCTATAAACATGAGCGCCGCGCGTTCATTCCCTATCTCGTTGCCACACCGATCTTTTTTATCCTCGGCGCCTGCATGGTGTATTTCGTTGTGCTGCCAATGGCCTTGCACTTCTTTGCCGGCATGCAGACCGAAGAGATCCGCATGCTCACCAGCGTTTCGGAATATCTCGGCCTTGCCATGACGCTGATCCTGGCGTTCGGTGTCTGTTTTCAGCTGCCTGTGGTGCTGACCCTGCTGGCCCAGATCGATCTGGTGCATGTCGACCTGCTCAAGAAGGGCCGTCGCTACGCCATTGTCGGCATTCTGGGCTTTGCCGCCTTCATCACGCCGCCCGATCCGATCTCCCAGATCGGTCTTGCTGTGCCCATGTACCTGCTCTACGAACTGTCGATTCTGTCGGTTCGCATGATTGAGCGCCGCCGGGCCAAGGCAGAGGCCGAGCGTGCTGCCGCCGAGCCGTGATCTGGATCGGTTGATCGTTTTCCCGTAGACCGTGTGTGAGCCTGTCGCGTCACATCACCGTGGCCCATGCCATGCGCTGTGTTCGATGGGCTGCAAGGTCTGTTTACGGTCCGTCAGGACCCCAAGAAGAGGCGGGTCCAGGCCCGTAATTTGATGTTCGATATCAAGTGGATTCGTGCCAACGCCGAGGCGTTCGATGCAGCTGTTGCCCGCCGCAAGGGCGTGTCGGTGCGCTCGTCCGATCTGCTGGCCATCGATGACCGCCGCCGCGACATCATCGTTCGGCTCAACCAGGCCCAGGAAAAGCGCAATGCCGCTTCCAAGCTGATCGGTCAGGCCAAGGCGCAGAAGGACGAGGCCAAGGCCGAAGCGCTGATGAGCGAAGTCACCGCACTCAAGGACAGCATCCAGCAGGGCGAGGCCGAAGAGCGCGCCATCGAGCTGGAACTGCACAATGCGCTGGCCGTGATTCCCAACCTGCTGTTTGACGACGTGCCCGATGGCGCGGACGAAAGTGGCAATGTCGAGTATTTCGGCCGCAACGGCACGCCCGAGACGGTGGCCAAGGTCCGCGCGCCGCGCCCCAGCTTTTCGTTTGCCCCCAAGGAGCATTACGAGATTGGCGAGGCCCTTGGCGGCATGGACTTTGAAGTCGCCGCCAAGCTCTCCGGCAGCCGTTTTGTGGTGCTGAAAGGGCAGGTGGCCCGCCTCGAGCGCGCGCTCGGCCAGTTCATGCTCGACCTGCACACCAATGCGCATGGTTATACCGAAGTGCAGCCGCCGCTGCTGGTCAAGGACGATGCGCTGTTCGGCACCAACCAGTTGCCCAAGTTCGAGGACGACCTGTTCTTCGCCGGGCATGCCGGCGGCCGTCTGGCCCTGATCCCAACGGCCGAAGTGCCGCTGACCAATCTGGTCCGTGAATCCATGCTGTCCGAGGAAGAACTGCCGCTGCGGTTCACCGCGCTGACGCCATGCTTCCGCTCGGAAGCCGGTTCGGCCGGCCGCGACACGCGCGGCATGCTGCGCCAGCACCAGTTCAACAAGGTGGAGCTGGTCTCGATCACCTCTCCCGAAGCCTCGGTCGATGAACATGAGCGCATGCTTGGCTGCGCCGAGACCGTGCTGCAGAAGCTCGGCCTGCATTACCGGGTGATGAACCTGTGTTCGGGCGATGTCGGCTTTGGCGCCAAGCGGACCTATGACCTCGAAGTGTGGTTGCCGGGACAGGACACCTATCGCGAGATTTCGTCGGTGTCCGTCTGTGGTGATTTCCAGGCCCGTCGCATGGATGCCCGCTATCGCCCGGCTGGCGAAAAGCAGGCGCCGCGCTTCGTGCACACGCTCAATGGCTCCGGCACCGCTGTCGGCCGCTGCCTGATCGCGGTCATGGAAAACTACCAGCAGGAGGATGGCTCGGTCCTCGTGCCCGACGTGCTGCAGCCCTATATGGGTGGCCTCAAGTCCATCGGCGGTCGCTGATGGGTCTGCGCATTCTGATCACCAATGATGATGGTGTGGATGCGCCAGGCATCGCCATCATGGCCGCCATTGCTGCCGAACTCAGCGACGATGTGTGGATCGTCGCGCCGGATGGCAACCAGAGCGGGGCCGGGCATCGGTTCACGCTCGGCCGCGAACTCAGCATCGACCAGCGCGGCGAGCGCCGCTTCGCGGTCGTCGGCGGCTCGCCCGCCGATTGCGTGGTCACCGGCTATACCCACATCCTGCGCGATCATGTGCCCGACCTGGTCCTGTCCGGCGTCAATGCCGGGCAGAACCTGGGCGATATCATCAATGTCTCGGGTACGGCCGCCGGCGCCCGTGAAGGCGCCCTGCAGGGCGCACTGGGCATCGCCATGAGCCAGTCCATCGACTATGAGCGGGGCCGGGGCGTCGAGTGGCACAACGCCGCCCGCTATGGCGCCGCCACCGTGCGCACCATCATGGCGTCGGCCAGCGGCCGCGACGTCTATTACAATGTCAACTTTCCAGACTGCGATATCGAGGAGGTGACGGGCATTGCCGCCGTCGCCCACCAGCGGTTCTCGCGCTCGCCGTTCCGCTATTACCAAAGCGACAATGCCGACAAGTTCTTCGTGGCAATTCCCGAAACGCCGCTGCCGCTCACGCCCACCAGCGACTTCGAGGTGTTGCGCCGTAACTATGCCGTTACGGTTACGCCGCTGGCCCTGCAGCAGACCGATGCGCCGACGCTCGCGCGTCTCCAGGGCAAGCTGAGCCTGGATTAGCCTGCTGTCCTGCGGCGCATGCCCTGTGGTTTTGGCGCGGCTGCCGCCCTTAACCTTACCCAATTCGGAATCAGGGGCGTCGCTTTTTGCTCAAATCGCATCGGCCTTAAACTCGTCTTTACCTTACCGGCCTAGTCTCTGACATGTGTTGAGGTTCTGCGTACGAGTGAGCTGATGAGTAACCGCGTATCCCGTCGGGCACTGAAAAGTGCTGTAGCGATTGCAGGCGTCCTGGTCGGCGCCGTAGCCCTCTCGGGGTGTACAGCCCTCGGTAGTCGCAGTTTCGGCGACAGCACCGTCACCGGTTCGACCGGCCAGTCGACCCCCTCCAACATGAATCAGCCCATGCCGTCCTCGCTTGGCGCGCCGCCAATGCAGGTGGCTGCAAACCAGTTCGTGCCGCCTGCCAATGTTGGCGGCTTCGGCGGGTTCCAGCAGCCGCAGCAGGGTTTCAACCAGCCAGTTTATTCGGCTCCGATCGCCTCCGGGACGGGCGCCATGCCGCCCTCCGTATCCTCCCAAGACCTGCCAGTATTGAGTTCAACGTCTCCAATGGGAACACAGCAAGCCATGTCCGCACAGCAGACCCTTGCCCCGGTCGCAGCCATGCCCCCCGCCGCTGCTCTGGGCTCTTTGCCGCCCGCCGCCACCGCGCCAAACCTGGTCGCCGTACCGGCCAATGCCTATGCCCACACCATCGCCAGCGGCGAGTCGCTTTACACCATCGCGCGCCGCTATGACGTGACCACCCAGGCCATTGTCCAGGCCAACGGCATGTCCTCGCCCGACAAGATCGTCGTCGGCCAGAAGGTCATCATTCCGGGACGTGCGGATCTGTTGGCCACCAAGGCGCCGGCCGCCACTCAGGTCGCCGCCGCTCCCGCAGCTGCACCCCTCGGTCAGTTGTCTGCTCCAGCGGGCAATGCAGTGCAGGCCGCCACGGCAACGCCGGCTCCGGCGCCGGCTCCTGTCGCCGCCGCTCCGGTTGCCGCTCCTACCCAGGTCGCCAATGTGCCGGCCGCCGAGCCGGTCATGTCGGGCAATGACAAGTTCCGTTGGCCGGTCAGCGGTCGCGTGATCACCGATTTCGCATCGTCCAAGGGCACCGGCATCAATATCGAAGCGGCCGAAGGCGCAACGATCAAGGCTGCCGAGAATGGCACGGTGATCTATGTCGGCTCGGGCGTCGAAGGTTACGGCAACCTCGTGCTGATCCGTCACCCCAATGGCTATGTCTCTGCCTATGCCCACCTCAAGTCGATGAGCGTCTCCAAGGGGTCGGTCGTCGGTCGCGGCGATACAATCGGCGCCGCCGGCATGACCGGCTCGGTCACCAAGCCCCAGCTCCACTTCGAGCTGCGCAAGGGTGCTACCCCGGTCGATCCAATGCCGCTGCTCGCCAGCTAAAAAACAACGAGGCCACTCGTAGAAATCCCCGCGCAAGCGGGGATTTTTGTTTGTGGGGTAGTTCCGGGGTATTTGCCGGATAGCAGAAATCTTCCCTATCCACCGGGTCATTCCCGCGCAGGCGGGAATCCATTCTTCTTCGAGCAGGTCAGCCCAGAATGGATTCCCGCCTGCGCGGGAATGACTCCATGGGGATTAAATGACCCGGTGGAAGAGGGACAGAGGCGCCGACCCGAAAAGGCCCCCCCCCCTAATTCACCGCCTTGCCCATCTCACCCGCCAGCGTCCGCACCAGCTGGATCGCCACGCGGCCCGAGCGGGCGCCACGCGTCACCGACCATTCGATCGCCCGCGCCCGCAGCGTTTCCTCGTCAAGGCCCAGCCCGTAGTGATCGGCATAGGCCGTCACCATGGCCAGGAATGTCGGCTGGTCGCAATTGTGGAACCCAAGCCACAGCCCGAACCGGTCGGACAGGGAGACTTTTTCTTCAATGGCCTCGCCGGGATTGATGGCGGTCGCGCGTTCATTGTCGATCATGTCGCGCGGCATCAGGTGGCGCCGGTTGGAGGTGGCGTAGAACAGGACGTTGTCCGGCCGCCCTTCAAGCCCGCCATCGAGAATGGTCTTGAGCGATTTGTAGCTGCCCTCGTCCTTGTCGAAGCTCAGGTCGTCGCAAAAGACGATGAAGCGGGCCGATTCATTGCCGATCAGGCGCATCAGGGTTGGCAGGCTGGTCAGGTCGTCGCGGGCGATTTCGATCAGCACCAGCCGCTCGAACCCGTCATCGCCACGTTCGGCGATATCGGCGTGGATGGCTTTGACCAGTGAGCTCTTGCCCATGCCCCGCGCGCCCCAGAGCAGCGCATTGTTGGCGCCGTGGCCCCGGGCGAATTGTTCGGTGTTGCGCAAAAGGATGTCCTGCACCGCATCGATTCCCTTGAGCATCGATAATGGCACGCGGCTGACCTTGGGCACCGGCATCAACATACCGGCATCGGCATCCCAGTGATAAGCATTGGCGTCACCGAGTCTTGGGCCGGCGGTTTGCGGGGCAGGGGCGATATCGGCCAGCGAGCGGGCAATCTGCTCGAGTGAAGCGGCGATATCCGCCAGATAATCCTTGGTCTTCAATGGGTCGTCCTCGTCTGATCCGCGGCAATTTGTGACCCCCGGATTGCCTTTGCAATCGTCGGGGGGCAAATGTATAGTCCGGCCGATTTTGCACGGGGCGCAAGTGCATAAAGCCCCATATGCGTCCAGTCAGTGTCGCCAGCGACATTTGGTCGGGTCGTAAAACCTCTCCAAACCCAAGAAAAAAACGATAAGGAGCTCGCCTCATGTTTGTAACGCCCGCTTATGCACAGGCCGCCGGCGCACCCGCCGGTGGTGGCATCACCGATATCTTCATCCAGCTGATGCCGATCCTGCTGCTGGTGGTCATTTTCTGGCTGCTGATCTTCCGTCCGCAGCAGAAGCGCATGAAGGCACAGCAGGCCATGCTGTCGGCCATCCGTCGTGGCGACACCGTGGTCACCACCGGCGGCATCGTCGGCAAGGTCACCAAGGCCGTTGATGGCGAAGACCTCGAAGTCGAAATCGCTCCGACCGTGAAGGTCAAGCTGGTGCGCGGCATGATCGCCGACGTCCGCTCCAAGGCTGAGCCGGTCAACGACAACAAGCCTGCCGCCTGATTCGAAGCTTTTACCGGAGCCCGCTGGGCTCCGGTTTTGATTCTGCCCTAGGACGACTTCAATGCAGTTCTCCCCGCTCCGCACCGCCATCATCGCCTTTGTCGCCTTGCTGGGAGTGCTTTTCGCAGTACCCAGCTTTCTGCCGCAGAATGTGCGAGAGGCCTGGCCCAGTTTCCTGCCGCAGCAGACTATCGTGCTCGGACTTGATCTGCAGGGCGGGTCCCATCTGCTGCTGCAGGTCAATGAGGATGGTATTGTCACCGAGCGGTTGCAGAGCCTGCGCCGCGATGTTCGCAATCTTCTGGCGAACCAGAATGGCATCGGCAATCTCATCACCACTGATGCGGAAAATGCCACGATCACCATCGAGTTGACCGATCCGACGCAGAAGGAGGCGGCCCGTACCGCCATCCAGACGCTGCAGACCACGGTCAGCAATTCGATGTTTGCGGTTGGCGGCGTCAACGAGCTGTCGTTCGGCGAAACACCCGACGGCAAGCTGACCATTACGCTGACGCCCGAGGGCATTACCGAGCGCATGTCGGCACTGGTCGCCCAGTCGATCGAAGTGATCCGCAAGCGCGTCGACGAACTCGGCACCACCGAGCCTTCGATCCAGCGCCAGGGCACCAGTCGCGTGCTGGTCCAGGTCCCGGGCTTCGGCGATTCCGAGCGTCTCAAGGACATCATTTCACGCACCGCGCGCCTGACCTTCCACATGGTCTATCCCGGCATGTCTGCTGCCCAGGCGGAAGCCCAGGGCCTGCCAGCCGGCACCATGATCCTGCCTAGCCAGGATGGTGGCAAGGAACTCATCTATGAAGACATCGCCCTGGGTGGCGAGTCGCTGGTCGATGCGCAGCCGTCGTTTGACTCGCAGCGCAACATGCCGGTTGTCAGCTTCCGCTTCGATACGCGTGGCGCCGTCACTTTCGGCCAGATCACCTCGGCCAATGTCGGCCAGCGCTTTGCTATCGTCCTCGATAACCAGGTGATCACCGCGCCGCAGATCCAGCAGCCGATCACCGGCGGCACCGGTCAGATCAGTGGCAGCTTCACTACCCAGACGGCAAACGACCTGGCCGTGCTGCTGCGGGCGGGTGCTCTGCCGGCCTCGCTCGACGTCATCGAAGAACGCACCGTCGATGCCAGCCTTGGCGCTGACTCGATCCAGCATGGCCTGACCGCCGGTATCGTTGCCTCGGTGCTGGTCGTCTCCTTCATGGTCATCGCCTATGGGCTGTTCGGTGTCTTCGCCAATATCTCGCTGGTCCTGAACATCGTCCTGATCTTTGGTGCGCTCTCCATGCTGGGGGCCACGCTGACCTTGCCGGGTATTGCCGGTATCGTTCTGACCATCGGTATGGCCGTTGACGCCAACGTGCTGATCTACGAGCGCATACGAGAGGAGCAGAAGGCGGGTAAAACACCGTTGCAGGCGATCAATGCCGGCTTCGATCGGGCGTGGGGCACCATTATCGACTCCCACCTGACCCAGCTCATTGCTGCCGTCGTGCTCTATTTCCTCGGTTCGGGTCCGGTGCAGGGCTTTGCCGTTACCCTCGGCCTCGGCATCCTGACCTCGCTGTTCACGTCCTACACGGTCACGCTCTACTTCGTGGGCATGTGGTACCGCTGGCGCCGGCCGAAGACCCTCAAGATCCAGCATTTCCGCTTCATTCCGGACGGGACCAAAATCCCGTTCATGAAAATCTCGCGCTATGTGATCGCCTTCTCGATCATCATGTCGGTGCTGTCGATCGGCTCCGCCGTGTTCCGCGGCTTCAATCTCGGTATCGACTTTGTCGGTGGCACCGCCATCGTCATCCAGCACGAAGACGGCCCCGCCGATGTCGGCAAGGTCCGCGAGCTGCTTGACGGGCTGAACCTGGGCGAAGTGCAGGTGCAGGGCTTCGGTACGCCCGAAGACGTGCTGGTCCGTGTGCAGGCTCAGGAGGGCGGGCAGGACGCCGACCAGGTTGCCGTGGCCAAGGTGCGCGAGGCGCTGGCGACGGAGAACTACACGGTTCGAAGTACCGAAGCGGTCAGTGGCACGGTTTCGGGAGAGCTTGCCTGGAAGGGCGCCATTGCGGTGATCATCTCGCTGGTGGCCATCCTGATCTACATCTGGTTCCGCTTCGAGTGGCAATTCGCCTTGGCGGCGGTGACGACGACGACCCACGACGTGATCATGACCATCGGTCTGTTCTCGATAACGGGGCTGGAGTTCAACCTGACGTCCATTGCGGCGGTGCTGACTCTCGTCGGTCTGTCCCTGAACGAAACCGTGGTGGTCTCCGACCGAATCCGCGAAAACCTGCGCAAGCATCGCAAGATGCCGTTGCCGGACCTGATCGATCTGTCGATCAACCAGACCATCGTCCGCACCACGATCACGCAGTTCACCGTGTTCCTGGCGCTGATCCCGCTGGTGCTGTTCGGCGGCGAAGTGATCCGCAGCTTTACCATCGCCATGACCTTCGGGTGTCTGGTGGGCATGTACTCGTCGATCATCGTCAACGGGCCGATCCTGATCAATTTCGGCCTGAAGTCGAAGGCCGACGAGCCAAAGGATGCCCGGCCGAAATCGGCTGATGGTGCATCCGTCTGAGTTGACCGTGAACGAAACCGGTCACTATCCCTATCAGGCCGCCATTGACGTTTACGGCAATGGCGGCTTCCGCTTTGCCGAAATGTCGCATCGCGGCTCGCTGCTCTGCCTGCCCACTGGTATGCATGGCTGGGACGTGACGCAGTCGTCCGAGATCACCCTGGAAACGCTGGCGCCGGTCCTGGCCTGCGCCGACGACATCGATGTGCTGCTGATCGGGCAGGGCATGGATATCGCTTTTGTCAGCCCGATCATTCGCGATGCCTTCCGGGCGCGCGGCGTCATCGTCGAGGCCATTGCCACGGGCGGTGCGGTGCGAACCTATAATGTGCTGTTTGGCGAGCAGCGGGCCGTGGCTGCGGCACTGATTGCTGTCGACAGGGTGCGCTGATGGCTGCCGAGAGTTTCGTCCACGCCGCCGATGCGCTGCGGACCAGTGACCGTGACCGCTATCTGTCGACCCTGGTGCTGACCGGGGCGCATCGCGATGCCGTGGTGGCGCTCTATGCCTTCAACGCCGATGTCGCCGCCATTCGCGCCCGCGTCTCCGATCCGACACCGGGTGAAATCCGCCTGCAATGGTGGAACGACGCGCTGGAGGGGCAGGGCCATGGTGCAGTGCGCCAGAACCCCATCGCCGATGCGCTGCTCGATACCATCGCCACCTACAGCATTCCCAAGGGCACGCTGCAGCGCCTGCTCGGCGCGCGGCGCTTCGATCTTTATGACGATCCCATGCCCGATCTCGAAAGCTTCGAGGGCTATGCCGGCGAGACCGCCTCGACGCTGTATCAGCTGGCGGCGATGATCCTCAACGATGGCGAACTGGTCGAAATCGGTGACGCCGCCGGCCATCTCGGCGTCGCGCACGCCATGATCGGGCATCTGCGCGCCTTCGGCCACACCGCCTCCCAGGGCCGGATCATGCTGCCCTGGTCGGTCTTTGCCGCCAATGGCGTGCGCGAGCGCGACATCTTCTCGGGTCAGGCGAGCGAAGGCGTGGTCGAAGCCCTGGGCCAGATCAGCGACCTGGCGTCCGAGCATCTCGCCAAGGCCGAAACTGCCATCATCGCCTTGCCCGGCAAGCTGCGCCCAGCCTTCGCGCCCATCGCCATGCTCAAGGCCCAGCACGCACTGTGGCAGACTGACCAGTCGACGCCTTTCGCCGCCGCCCCCGACGACGCCGACTGGCGCAAGATCACGCGTCTGGCCTGGTGGACCTTCCGCAACCGGTAAGGCGGCGGTCAACTGTCCCGCTTCACTCACCAATTCATCCCCACTCGCAGAATCATTCACCCACCACGGAGTCATTCCCGCGCAGGCGGGAATCCATTCTTGGGAGCCACAAAGGGAAAAATGGATTCCCGCCTGCGCGGGAATGACCCGGTGGGATGACGTGGATGTGTAGTGGAGGGGGAGTGAGGTGAGACGAAGCTGGGTTAGCCGAGGCGCGCCGAACCGCAGCCTACCGCCCAGCCCCAAACGCCACGAACTCACCACTCAACCGCCCAGCCTCGACGCCATCGGTGATCAGCACCGCTCCCAGCGAGATTCGGGCCCGGCCCTTGCGCTCCAGCATCCGCGCAAAGCCGTCCCAGTTGGCGCCAGCCTCAAAGTATGAGCGCGCGGTAAAATCGCCGGCGATCGGCGCGAGGTAGTCCATGCTGTTGCGCTGGATCACCACCCGGCTTTCAAATCCGGCAGTGGTCAGCCGCAAATGTAGCAGGGACCAGGCGGCGAGAATGGCGACGGCAGATGCACTGCCGCCAAAAACCGTATCGCGGTGATTGATATTGGGTGCCAGCGGAGCGCCCAGCACAACCGCGTCGGGCCCGATCTCGACCACGCTCACCTGCATTGCCGACGAAAGCGGAATGTGGGCGTGGAGATAGGCTTCGAGCTCGGTCGAGGTCATGGCGCGCTCCGCTGGTGTGCCGGGCCTTAGGCCCAGCTCTTGATGTCCTCGAGCGCGCGGGCGGTGATGGCCCGGCGCTTGGCAACGACCTTGTCATTGCCCTTCCATTTGACGCCTTCCGGCTTGATGACCTTCACTTCCGGGAACAGCCCGAAATTGACGTTCATCGGCTGGAAGCTGCGCGCGCCGCTATAGCCTTCGGCTTCGATATGGCCGCCGGTAATATGGCCGATCAGCGCGCCCAGCGCCGTCGTCACGGGTGGCGTCGCCATGACCTCGCCGCGGGCCTCGGCCGCAGCAAGGCGCCCGGCGATCAGGCCAACCGCAGCGCTCTCGACATAGCCCTCGACGCCCGTCACCTGGCCGGCAAAACGGATACGCGGATCAGCCTTGAGCTTGAGGTCGGGGCTCAACACCTTGGGCGAGTTGAGGAATGTATTGCGATGCAGGCCGCCGAGGCGCGCGAACTGGGCGTTCTCGAGACCGGGGATCATGCGGAAAATGTCGGCCTGGATGCCGTAGCGCATCTTGGTCTGGAAGCCGACCATGTTCCACAATGTGCCCAGCGCATTGTCCTGGCGCAGCTGGACAATGGCGTAGCACTTGACCGTCGGATTGCGCGGATTGGTCAGGCCAACCGGCTTCATCGGTCCATGGCGCAGCGTTTCGACGCCGCGCTCGGCCATCACCTCGATGGGCAGGCAGCCGTCGAAATAGGGGACCTTTTCCCAGTCCTTGAACTCATGCAGCGGGGCAACCTTCAGTGCCTCGACAAAGGCGAAGTACTGGTCCTTGTCCATCGGGCAGTTCAGGTAGTCGGCGCCGGTGCCGCCGGGGCCAGCCTTGTCGTAGCGCGACTGGGCCCAGACAATGTCCATATTGATGCTGTCAAAATGCACGATGGGGGCAATCGCATCGAAAAAGGCCAGTGCGTCTTCGCCAGTCTTGGCCAGGATCGCTTCGGCCAGTGCCGGCGAGGTCAGCGGGCCGCTGGCGATGATGACATTGCGCCATTCCTCGGGGGGCAGGCCGGCGACCTCATTGCGGTCGATGGTGATATTGGGATGGCTCTCGATTGCCTGCGTCACTGCGGCGGAGAAGGCATGCCGATCCACGGCGAGCGCGCCGCCGGCTGGCAGCTTGTGCTCGTCGGCCGCACGCATGATCAGCGAGCCGCATTGACGCATTTCTTCGTGCAGCAGCCCGACGGCGTTCTGGTCCTTGTCGTCCGAACGGAAGCTGTTGGAGCAGACCAGCTCGGCCAGGCTGTCGGTCTGGTGGGCATCGGTGCCGCGCACCGGCCGCATTTCGTGGAGCACGACCTGGGCGCCCGACTGGGCGGCCTGCCATGCGGCTTCGGATCCGGCGAGACCGCCGCCGACGATATGAATAGGTTCTGATGTGGACATGGCTGGCAAATACCAAGCCTGCAGCGCCCATGCAACTGGCGTCTGAACCAACCTGCATTCCATTATTGCTTCCCCTTCCGTTGCGGGGAACAGTGCCGGCAGCAACGGGAGGGCGCGATGACATCCGGCTTGATTCTGTGGGGCCGCAAGAGCTCCGCCAATCTGCAGAAAACCCTGTGGGCGCTTGAAGAGCTGGGCCTCACCTATGAGCATCGCCTCGTCGGCGGTTCACATGGCGGGCTGGATGATCCGGCCTATCGCGCGCTCAATCCCAATGGTCTGGTGCCAACGCTGCAGGATGGCGACCTGACCGTCTGGGAAAGCCACGCGACGATCCGCTATCTCGCCGGCGCCTATGGTCAGGAAAGTCTCTGGCGCGCCGATCCGCGTCAGCGGGCCAGGGTCGATCAATGGACCGACTGGACGGCGACGACGTTTCAGCCAGCCTGGCTGGGCCTGTTCTGGCTGGCGGTGCGCACGCCCACGGACCAGCAGGACGCCAAGGCGATTGCCAGGGCATACAACAAGACCATTGCGGCGCTGACGCTGATGGAGCGGGAGCTGGGGCAGCACGCCTATCTGGCGGATGAGGAGCTGAGCTATGCCGATATCGCGGCGGGCATTGCGCTCTATCGTTGGTTCACCATGGCAGTGGACCGTCCCGATATGCCCAATGTGCAGGCGTGGTATCAGCGGCTCAGCGGGCGCGCGGCGTTCCGCCGGACGGTGATGGTGTCCTATGCCGAACTCGTCGGCAGGTTGGCGTTCTGATCACGTCGTGACCAGAAAGCAAAACACCCGCGTCTCACAGAGAAGCGGGTGTTCGGTTTTCGTCGACGCTTAGTACAGTCTGGCTACGACTAAAGCGAAGAAGCATGGTCGCGGGCGATACGATTGATATCGGTACGAGCGATGCCCAGGTCGTTGAGCTGACGATTGTCGAGAGCGGCAAGCTCACGGACGGTCTGCTGGTAAGCGGCCCATTTCTTGAAAGTCTTGCGAATGTCCATTTGAAGTCTCCTTTCGTTTACGAGGATATATCTAGGTCGGGTCGGCCAAGATGAGCAGTGGGTGATTTCTCAATCTTGCTATGCGAGGGGCGCAGGGCTTTAACCAGAGACGTTCACATCCGGTTAAGTCTGGTGGCGCGCTTGCGGCCGCCGGGAGGCAATTCGGCGGCCGCTGCTAAATTTGAGGGTTCGATCCGGTTAGCGGTCGAACAGCGATCGGGTCATCTTGGAAAAGTCGGGGCCCGAAATCCCCAGCAGATCGGCATCACGCGTCGAGGGAACGTCCATTTCCCGCAACGTCTGCTTGATGTCGACCAGGCGCTTGATCCGCCAGACGGCACGCACAAACATTGGTCAATTCCCCTGGAGCTGGTTTACGACAACCGCAGGATGGGCCCATTCGCTCGGCGCCACCATGCCGTATACGTCAAGCGCGACATGCGCGGACCGCATGGCAAATTCACAAAACTCTCGCAATTGCCGAAATCTACAGGCGAAACACCCGCCCACGCGCATGGCGCGGAGCGGGTGTAACCGGTCATAGTTTCGTTACCGAAAGGCCGATAGCCGGCTATTCAGCCGCCTTGGTGGCAAAGATCGGCCGGCGTTCCATGACTTCCTTGAGGAAGGTCCCGGTATGGGAACGCTTGTTCTCGGCGATATCCTCGGGCGTTCCGACACCGACGATCTCGCCGCCGCCATCGCCGCCTTCGGGGCCGAGATCGATGACCCAGTCGGCTGTCTTGATCACCTCGAGATTGTGCTCGATGACCACAACCGTATTGCCGCCATCGACCAGCTCATGCAGCACATCGAGCAGCTTGGCCACGTCGTGGAAGTGCAGCCCCGTCGTCGGCTCGTCCAGCATATAGAGCGTTCGCCCGGTGGCGCGCTTGGAGAGCTCCTTGGAGAGCTTGACGCGCTGCGCCTCGCCCCCCGACAGGGTCGTGGCGGGCTGGCCAACCTTGACATAGCCCAGGCCCACCCGCTGCAGCGTTGCGAACTTGTCGCGGATCACCGGCACGGCCGAGAAGAACTCGACGCCCTCATCGATGGTCATGTCGAGGATGTCGGAGATCGACTTGCCCTTGAACTGCACATCGAGCGTTTCGCGGTTGTAGCGCTTGCCCTTGCAGACGTCGCAGGTGACGTAGACGTCGGGCAGGAAGTGCATCTCGATCTTGAGAACGCCGTCGCCCTCACACTTTTCGCAGCGTCCGCCTTTGACGTTGAACGAGAAGCGGCCCGGGCCATAGCCGCGCTGCTTGGATTCCGGCAGGCCGGCAAACCATTCGCGCAGCGGGGTGAAGGCCCCGGTGTAGGTGGCCGGATTGGAGCGCGGCGTGCGGCCGATCGGGCTCTGGTCGATGTCGATGACCTTGTCGAGATATTCGAGGCCGGTGAGGCTTTCATGCGGGGCAGGGATCACCCGCGCGCCATTGAGGCGGCGTGAAATGGCCTGGTACATGGTGTCGATCATCAGGGTCGACTTGCCGCCGCCCGACACACCGGTAATGGCGACAAACATGCCCAGCGGCACATCGACAGAGACATTCTTGAGATTGTTGCCGGTGGCGCCCTTCAGCGACAGCGCCTTGCCCTTTTTGGGCTGGCGGCGTTCCGTCGGCATGGGGATGCCCATGCGGCCCGAAAGATATTTTCCGGTCAGGCTGTCGGGGTGGTTCAGCACGTCCTGGGGCGTGCCTTCGGCGACGATATTGCCGCCATGCACGCCTGCGCCGGGGCCGATATCGACCACATAGTCGGCGGTCATGATGGCGTCTTCGTCGTGTTCGACCACGATGACGGTATTGCCGATGTCGCGCAGCCGGCGCAGCGTTTCCAGCAGGCGGGCATTGTCGCGCTGGTGCAGGCCGATGGAAGGCTCGTCGAGCACGTAGAGCACGCCGGTCAGCCCCGAGCCGATCTGGCTGGCCAGGCGGATACGCTGGCTTTCACCACCCGACAGCGAGCCGGAATTGCGCGCCAGCGTCAGGTAATCCAGGCCCACATCATTGAGGAAGTTCAGGCGTTCGCGGATTTCCTTGAGGATACGCTCGCCAATATGTTTCTGGTTCTCGCTCAGCGATGCCGGCAGCCGCTCGAACCATTCCGAGCTGGCGCGGATCGACTTCTCGGTCACCTGGCCGATATGCAGGCCATCGATCTTGACCGCCAGCGTTTCCGGCTTCAGCCGATAGCCACCGCAGGCCACGCAGGGCGCAGCCGACATATACTTCTCGATCTCCTCGCGCATCCCGGCGCTTTCGGTTTCCTTGTAGCGGCGCGCAAGGTTGCCGATAACGCCTTCGAAGGGCTTGGAGGTCTTGTACTGGCGCAGGCCATCGTCATAGACGAAATCGATCGCGGTCTTGTCGGTGCCATAGAGAATGGCGTGCTGCACATCGAAAGGCAGCTCGTTCCAGGCCGTGCCGGTGGAGGCGCCGAAATGCTTGGCGACCGCCTGCAGCGTCTGCAGATAATAGGGCGCGGAGGTCTTGGACCAGGGCAGGATCGCCCCGTCGCGCAGCGACAGCGTCGGGTCGGGAACGATCTGTTCGGGATCGATCTTCTGCTCGGTCCCCAGGCCGTCGCAGACCGGGCAGGCGCCGAAGGGGTTGTTGAACGAGAACAGTCGTGGCTCGATTTCGGCAATGGTGAAGCCGGAGACCGGGCAGGCGAACTTTTCCGAGAAGGTGATCTGGCGGGCAGTCCCATCTTCGGATTTCTCATCGGCGAATTCGACCAGCGCAATGCCATCGGCAAGCTTGAGGGCGGTCTCGAAGCTCTCGGCCAGCCGGCCGGAGATATCGGGGCCGACAACGACGCGGTCGACGACCACTTCCAGATCATGCTTGAGCTTCTTGTCGAGCGCTGGTGCGTCTTCGATCTCGTAGTATTCGCCGTCGATCTTGACGCGCTGGAAGCCCTTGCGCATCAGGTCGGCGAGTTCCTTCTTGTACTCGCCCTTGCGGCCGCGCACCATCGGGGCCAGCAGGAACAGGCGCGTGCCCTCGGGCAATTCCAAAACCTTGTCGACCATCTGGCTGACGGTCTGGCTCTCGATCGGCAGGCCGGTGGCTGGCGAATAGGGAATGCCGACGCGGGCAAACAGCAGGCGCAGATAGTCGTAGATCTCGGTAACAGTACCAACGGTCGAGCGCGGGTTACGCGATGTGGTTTTCTGCTCGATGGAGATGGCGGGGGACAGGCCCTCGATATGCTCCACATCGGGCTTCTGCATCATTTCCAGGAACTGGCGCGCATAGGCCGAGAGGCTCTCGACATAGCGGCGCTGTCCTTCGGCATAGATGGTGTCGAAGGCCAAAGAGGATTTTCCCGAGCCCGACAGGCCGGTCATCACGATCAGGCTGTCGCGCGGCAGGCGCACGTCGATGCCCTTGAGATTATGTTCGCGGGCGCCGCGGACGATGATTTCGCGGTTCTGGCTAGGCTTTGACGTCATCTTTTCGTCCATGGCTCGGGCGCGCGCCGGAGACAGCGCATCGGCAAATACAATTCGGATCTGGTCTTGGCCGGCGGGGAGAGGCTGAGATAGGCGCGTCACCCCGTTGCCGCAAGCGGTTTACGGCCATCGCCGCCCCGCGCCGCACTCACCTTACCGTGTCCTGTGGCTTTGACCATATCGCATCGCGTCGTTGATGTGAACATAAACGGAACAAATCAGATTCGGTCAAGGGTGCGCCGCCGCGGGCATGCCATGGCAGGGCGGCGACTGCGATCCGGCCCGGGCGCGTTCGCGCCGGATGATGTGCGGTGAGACCGTCGGATGGCCGGATAGCTTGGGGATCGAACTGCCCGGGGCCGCTACCACGGCGGCAGGCGCGATCAAGCGGACGCTGCGTCCGGCAGGTCGTCGCGCGGGCGCGGGGCAGGTGAGCCGGCGCCGGTGGGAAGCCTACCCTGGATCCCGCGGTGGGGAGAGGTGAGATCGGCACAATGCCTTTTGGCCGAAGGAACCAGGGTAGGGTCTGATCGCCGCCGCAGCGGCAAACGCGCTAGATCGCCAGGTATTCGTGGCGCAGTTCGGTGTTGTCGAGCACCTCTTTGGCGGTGCCGCTGAAGGCGACTTCGCCGGTATCGAGGATGACGGCGCGGTCGGCCAGCTTGAGCGCGGCCACGGCATTCTGCTCGACGATGATGGTGGTGATGCCCAGTCCCTTGATCGAGTGCAGGATACGCTCGATTTCCTGCACGATGACCGGCGCCAGTCCCTCATAGGGTTCATCCAGCAGCAGCAGCTTGATGTCGCGGGCCAGCGCGCGGGCAATGGCCAGCATCTGCTGTTCGCCGCCCGACAGGGTCACGCCCTCCTGAGTGCGGCGTTCGGCGAGGCGCGGAAAGCTCTGGTAGATCTGCTCCAGCTCCCAGCCATTGCCGGGCGCCACCTTGGCCAGCATCAGATTTTCCTCGACGGTCAGCCCGGCGATGATGCGGCGGTCTTCCGGCACCAGCTGGATGCCGGCGCGGGCGGCCTGGAACGCCTTCATCTCGTGGATCGGCGCGCCGTCCAGCCAGATTTCGCCCTGCCGCATCTGCGGATCGTCGGTGCGGGCAATGGCGCGCAGGGTCGAGGTCTTGCCCGCGCCATTGCGGCCGAGCAGGGCCAGGATTTCGCCCTTGCGAACATCGAGCGAGACGCCCTGCACGATATAGCTCTCGCCGTAATAGGCGTGCATGTCGCGCACCGCAAAGAACGGCATCGTGGTTTCCACCGAGGCAGCCTGGCTGTTGGTGATGACTTGGGATTGCATGGTAATGGCACTCATCAGTGGGCCCCTCCGAGATAGGCTTCCTGCACTTTGGGATTGCCGCGCACCTGGTCGGGCGTGCCGTCGGCAATGATGCGGCCCTGGGCCAGAACCGAGATCTTGTCGGCCAGCGAAAACACCACATGCATGTCGTGCTCGATGATCACCTTGGTCATGCCGCGGCTCTTGATCTTCTTGAGCAGCTCGATGGTGGTATTGGTGTCGTGGCGGCTCATGCCGGCGGTCGGCTCGTCGAGCAGCAGCAGGCGCGGACGCTGGATCAGGCACATGGCCAGTTCCATGCGGCGCTTGTCGCCGCGGCTGAGGCTGCCGGCCGCCATTTCGCGGCGGCTGATCATGCCCACATCCTCCAGCATATGCTCGGCCTCGGCGCGGATCTCGGTCTCGCTTTCCAGCGTGCGCAGCATGTTGAGCTTGAACGCGCCGTCGCGCTTGGCGAGGGCGGGGATCATCACATTCTGCAGCACGCTGAGATCGGCGAAGATCTCCGGTGTCTGGAACACCCGGGCAATGCCCAGCTGGTTGATCTGATAGGGCTTCTTGCCCGTCAGCACAGTGCCATCGAACACCACCGCGCCGCTGGTCGGTGCCAGCTTGCCGATGATGACATTGAGCAGGGTCGATTTGCCGGCCCCATTGGGGCCGATAATGGCGTGGGTCTGGCCTTCCTCCACCTGCAGGTCGATATCGGCAAGGGCATGCAGGCCCCCGAAGCGCTTGTGGACGTCGGCAACGTGCAGGACAACATTGGAATTGGTCATGGCGGTTCCTATTCTGCAGGTTGCGTCTTGGGCGAGGCGCTTTTGGGCGTCGACTTGCGGTTGCGGTCGATCCAGCTGGCGATACGGCGTACGCCCTCCATGATGCCGCCGGGCAGGAAGACCACGATCAGCACGAAGACCAGGCCGAGCGTGAGGAACCAGCCTTCGCCGACAAACTTGGCGCTGACGACGACCGCCGCGTGATCGAGCCCGTCGGGCAGGAAGTCCCAGAACCGGGCCAGCATGTTTTCGTTGATCGCCGAGAAGATGTTCTCGAAATACTTGATCAGCCAGGCGCCGATCACCGGGCCGACCAGCGTGCCGGCCCCGCCCAGAATGGTCATCAGCACCACTTCGCCCGAGGCCGTCCACTGCATGCGTTCGGCGCCGGCCAGCGGATCGGTGATGGCCAGCAGCGAACCGGCGAGGCCCGCATACATGCCGGAAATCACGAAGGCCGCCAGCGTATAGGGCCGCGTATTGAAGCCGGTATAGTTCATGCGGGTCTGGTTGGATTTGATGCCCTTGAGCATCATGCCGAAGGGCGAGCCGGTGATGCGCTGGGCGATGAAGAAGGCGATGATCAGGAAGCCGGCGCAGAAATAGAAGCCGGTAAAGCCGGTCAGCGGCAGGCCCAGCATGGTTGGCGAGGGCACGCTTGGCGTCGCAGCCGAGAACATGCGATCCAGGTAGCGCGGGTCGTTGATATTGAGTTGCAGCCCGGTTTCGCCATTGGTGATCGGGGTGAGCACCGAATAGGCGAGGTTGTAGCTCATCTGCGCAAAGGCCAGCGTCAGGATGGAAAAGTAGATGCCGCTGCGGCGCAGGCTGACATAGCCGATGGCCAGGGCGAAAATGCCGGAGATGATCAGGGCGAAGATCATCGCGGGCAGGGCGTCGATGGTCAGCAGCTTCATCGACCAGACGGCGGCATAGGAGCCGACGCCGAAGAAGGCGGCGTGACCGAAGCTGAGATAGCCGGTGAGCCCGAACAGGATGTTGAAGCCCAGGGCGAACAGGCCATAGATCATGAAGCGCTGCAGCAGGTCGGGATAGGCGGCGCCAAACGGCGCCATCCAGATCGGCATGGTCAGCACGGCGATGGCGAAACCCAGGAACAGCAGCAGGTCGTTGCGCGGCATGGTGAGCATATCAGGCCTCCATCACGCCGCGTCGGCCAAGCAGCCCGCGGGGACGTACAAGTAGGATAACGACGGCGACGAGGTAGATGATGATCTGGTCGATACCCGGGATCAGGTCCTTGACCTGCGTCATCGAGGCGAAGGACTGCAGGATGCCGAGCAGGAACCCTGCGGCCACCGCGCCGGGCAGCGAGCCCATGCCGCCGACCACGACGACGACGAAGCTCAGCACCAGGAAGTCCATGCCGATATGGTAGTTCGGCGGCAGCAGCGGGGTGTACATGACCCCCGCCATGCCGGCGACCACAGCCGCCAGGCCGAACATGATGGTGAAGCGCTTGTCGATATTGATGCCGAGCAGCCCCACGGTTTCGCGGTCTGCCATGCCGGCGCGCACGACCATGCCGAAGGTGGTGAACTGCAGGAAGGCAAACACCCCACCGATGATGACCGCTGCGAACAGGAAGTAGATCAGCCGCCAGATCGGGTAGGTGATGACATTGGCCTGCATGCCCAGAAAGGCGCCGATATCGGCCGCGCCGCGCAGGTCCGTGGGCATGGGCTGCGGAATTGGATTGGGTCCAAAGAACGACTTGATCAGTTCCTGCGCCACGATAGCCAGACCGAATGTCACAAGGATCTGTTCGGCATGCGGGCGTTTGTAGAAGTGTTTGATGATGCCGCGCTCAAGCGCGATGCCGACGACGAGCATCACCGGAATGGTCAGGAGGATCGAAAACAGGACGGAATAATTCAGCAGCACGGCGCCGAAATCGCCGAACCAGGCCTGGACCAGCGGTTCGCGGATTTCCAGCGGCGATCCCCAGGGCGAAAGCTTGGTCGGATCGAGGGTAACAGTTTCCAGCGTGATCAGCTGGCGGAACAGTACGGCGCAGAAAGCGCCGAGCATGAACAGGGCGCCATGGGCGAAATTGACCACGCCCAGCGTGCCGAACACCAGGGTCAGGCCGAGGGCGATCAGCGCATAGGCAGCACCCTTGTCGAGCCCGTTGAGGAATTGCAGAAAGATGACTTCGAACATTGGTTTGCTCCTAGCGAGCCTGGTCGTCCAGTCGCGAGGCCGAGTGCCGTGTGGCCTCCAGGCGTCGCTGCACAGGCCTGCCGCGGCGCCGGAGGGGACCACGGCTTTCAACGTCGGCAGGATGGCGTCGACTGAGTGAGTTTGCCCGCCCTGCGAACAGGGCGGGCAAAGCGATCAGCACATTGGAACGGGTTCGGACGGCCCAAGCTCGCCGCCAAAAATCGCCGGATCGTAAGCCACGGTTTCGCGCGGCACTTCCTGGACGACATTGAGCACGTCGAATTCGCTGGTCGGGCTTTCATTGCCGCGAACCACGAGCACGTTCTTGATGCACTGGTGGTCTTCGGCGCGGTACAGCGTGGCGCCATTGCCCATGCCGTCGAACTCGTGGCCCTCCAGCGCCTTGATCACTTCAGGCGGATAGAAGGTGCCGGCGCGTTCCACGGCATCTGCGTAGAGCAGGGCCTGGACATAGGCGGTATGAGCGGCCTGCGACGGCGGGGAGCCATAGGCGGCGCCGAAGGACTTGGTGAAGGCGATCGTGCCCGCGTCCTGCAGGTTCCAGTGCCAGTTGGACGTCCCGAAAATGCCCTTGACGCTTTCGCCGGCGCCCTTGGCCATCAGTTCGGAGATGAGCGGGGTGACGATCTGGAAGTCCTTGCCATTGGCCTGGCGGTCACGCATGCCGAACTGCACGGCCTGGGTGAGCGAGTTCACCATGTCGAGGCCGTAATGGTTGAGGATCAGCACGTCGGCGCCCGAATTCAGGATTGGCGTCAGGTACTGCGAATAGTCGGTAGAGCCGAGTGGCGTGCGAACCGCAGCCACGGTGTTCCAGCCCATCGCCTCGGTGGCGTTCTTGATCGACTCTTCCTGGGTCCAGCCCCAGGTATAGTCGGCGGTCAGGTGGTAGGCGCGGCGGTCCATGCCATATTCCTGGCCGAGAACGGGCGCCAGGCCGATGCCGGACTGGTAGGCATTGAAGAAGTGGCGGAAGCCGTAGCGCTTCTTGTCCTTGCCGGTGGTGTCGTTGGAATGGGTCAGGCCCGCCATGAAAATGACGCCCATTTCCTGGCAGAGACCCTGCACGGCAATGGCCTCGCCCGAGGACGAACCGCCGGTGATCATGATGGCGCCATCGCGCTCGATCATGCGGGTGGCGCCGGCGCGGGCCACGTCCGACTTGGTCTGGCTGTCGGAGGACACGAAGGCCACCTTCTTGCCCAGGATGCCATTGCCCTTGAGCGCCGATGGCTGCAGCACGTTGAGCAGGCCGCCATCGCCTTCGCCGTTCAGATGCTTGATGGCCAGTTCATAGGCCTTCTGCTCGTCCGCGCCTTCTTCGGCATAGGCGCCGGTCAGAGGCAGGTTGAGGCCGAAGGTGACGGTGTCGCCGGTCGGATTGTTGCAGAACTCCTGCGCCCACGCACCCTTGGTGAAAATCATGGGCGCAACGCCCGTACCGATAATGCCGGCCAGGCCGGTCTGCAGAACCCTGCGCCTGCTCAAACCACGCTTGAGAAGTGTCATTGATGTCCTCCTTTTGGCGCGGGGCGACTGGTACATAGCCAGCTGCTCACCGCACCCCAATATCTGCCTCATTTACAAGCTTGAGCAATAGTTCGTTGTATTTGCAGGGATATTCTGTAAATACTTGCACTGAAACACGCGAATAATAGTCAATTCATTGACAGGCGCGCATTTCACGGAGGAGGCAGACATGCGCGCGCCAATCGGCTTTCGCATCAGCAACAGGCGGAAATCGCTCAAGATTTCCCAGGCGGCACTGGCGCGCCTGGTCGAAATCTCGCCGAGCTATCTGAACCTGATCGAGAACAACAAACGCGATGTCGGTGGGGCGCTGCTGCACCGGATTGCCCATCATCTCGATATCGAAATCGATGATCTGACCGGGCAGGCGGAGCAGAAGCTGCTGCAGGACCTCGAAGAGGCCTATGCCGACCCGATGATCGAGTCGCTGCCGTTTCGCCCCGATGAGCGGCGCGAACTGGTGGCCCAATATCCCGCCAGCGCCGCCGCCCTGGCGCGCATGCACAAGGCCTATGGCGCTGCGGTTTCCAGCGCCGATGCCTATGCCGACCGGCTGCGCAGCGATCCGCTGCTGTCGCAATTGCTGCACCAGATCCTCTCCGGGATCACGGCCGTCCGCTCCAGCGCTGAAATTCTGGAGGACGTGCCCGATCTGGACGATGCCGAGCGCGAGCGTTTCGTTGCCGCCATCAGTCGCGAGACTCGGGCATTGTCGGATGTGGCGCGCAACCTGATCGGGCAGTTCGACAATGCCAGTCGCAATCGCCGCAGCGTCTCGCCGGCGCGCGAGATCGACGATCTGATCATCGAGCGAGACAATTATTTCCCCGCCATCGAGGACGGCGCGGCCACCCTGCGCGGCGAGATCGAGCGGTCCGGGACCTTCGGCGTCGGCACGCTGACACAGATGCTGGAGCGCAAGTTTGGCGTCGCCGTTGAAATTGGCGGCGTTTCGCAAAGCCTCGGCCAGGGCTTTCCCGGGCAATACCGCTTCGATCCGACCCGCCGCGTCATGTGGTTCCAGGGCTCGACCACCCTGGCCACGCGGCAATTCCAGCTGGCCCGGCTCTATGGCGAACTGGCCGCGCCGGACCTGATTGCCGAAAGCCTGCAGGCGGCAGTGCTGTCGACCCCGGTCGCGCGGCGTCTGGCCTCGCGGGCGCTGGGGTCCTACCTCGCCGGGGCGATGGTGTTTCCATATTCCAGTTTCCTGCTCCAGGCCGAACAGGTCCGCTACGACATTGATCATCTGCGCCAGAGCTTCAATGCCAGTTTCGAGCAGGTGGCGCAGCGGCTGGTGACGCTGCGGCGGCGCGGCGAGGAGGGGGTTCCCTTCGGCTTCCTGCGCTCCGACCCTGCGGGCCGGCTGACCAAGCATTTTCCGCTGCCCGGCCTCCTCTTGCCCAATAGCGGCCATGCCTGTCCGCTCTGGGCCATCTATGGCGCCTTTCGCGCGCCCGATACGCTGCTGCGCCAGGTGGTCCGCTTCTCCGATGGCTCCCGCTACCTGTTTCTGGCCCGCACGGTGCAGCGCCGCACGGCCTCGTTCCACGAGCAGGCGGTATTCTCCTCGGTCATGCTCGCCTGCGACATCCTCCACGCCGACCGGACAATCTATGGTTCCGGGCTGGCCCTGCACGACAGTGATGCCGATGTCCCGGTCGGTCCGAGTTGCCGGCTCTGCACCCGGCGGGACTGTCCGAGCCGCCAGGAAGAGGCGCTGGCGCCCGGCGGCGAGCCGGAAATTCGCTCACCTTTGCTGCCGCAACGCTTTGACCTTGGCGATCGCGGCTGATTGAGCATAATAGAGCGGTGTTCGCGGAGGGGAGACTGCGGGCACATTGGGGGGAATTTGGCAGTAGATATCCTGATTGCCGAGGATGAGCCGAGCATTCTTGAATCGCTCGATTTCATCCTGCGACGGGCCGGCTGGAGCATCAGCTCGGTCACCGATGGCGATGCAGCGCTCGATGGCGTGCGCCGCCTGCGGCCGCGCATTGTCGTGCTCGATGTGATGCTGCCCAAGCGCAGTGGCTTCGAAGTGCTCAAGTCCATCCGTGCGGATGCCGGCCTGCGCGAAACGCCGGTGCTCATCCTGACGGCCAAGGGCCAGCAGCAGGACCGGCGCATCGCCGAGGAACTGGGCGCCGATGGTTTCGTCACCAAGCCCTATGCCAATGCCGAGGTGGTGGGCGCAGTCCGGCGCCTGCTGGGCGAAGATGCCCCGCGCTAAAGCCCGCGCGCCCGAGCCCCGCAAACTCGCCAGCGGCATGCTGGTGCTGACCGGATTCGGTGCGCTGCTGCTGGTGCCGCCGCTGGTCTATATCTTCAACCAACCCATCAGCCATTTCGGCGTGCCCCAGATAGTTATTTATCTTTTCCTGGTGTGGGTGCTGCTGATCATCGGCACCGCAGTGCTGACCCACTTCATGCCGCGCAGCGATGGCAGTGAGGCCAGTGACGACACTGACGACAGCACGGAGGGCGATAGCTGATGCTCTCGGCCGATTTCGTCATCGCCACCGCCGTTGCCTATGTCGGGCTGCTGTTCGTGCTGGCCTATCTGGGGGATCGGCGCGCCCGCACCAACAAGCGCTCCTTCCTGCATTCTCCGGCGGTCTATACCCTGTCGATCTCGGTCTATTGCACCAGCTGGACCTTTTATGGCGCGGTGGGCAATGCCGCCCGCAGCGGGCTGGAATTCCTGACCATCTATCTCGGCCCGACCATCGTTTTCGTCGGCTGGTGGTTCGTACTGCGCCGGCTGGTGCGGATCAGTCATAACCAGCGCATCACCTCGGTGGCCGATCTGTTGTCGTCGCGCTTCGGCAAGTCCAACCGGCTGGCCGTGCTGGTCACCTGCATCGCCGTTATCGGCATCGCGCCCTATATCGCCCTGCAGCTCAAGGCGGTGACCTCCTCGATCCAGGCCGTTGCCGGCGCCTCCGAAGTCGGTCGCGGCAGCCTGACCGGCATCGATGATGTGGGTCTCGCCTTCGGGGTCGCCGCCGGCATGGCGCTGTTCACCATCCTGTTCGGCACCCGCCATATCGACGCCAAGGAGCAGCATCATGGCGTGGTGGCGGCCATTGCCTTCGAGGCGGTGGTCAAGCTGACCGCGCTGGTCGCCGTCGGGGTGTTCGTCGTTTATATCGGGGGCGGCTTCGAGACGATCTTCAGCCGCGCTGCCGAAATGGGCTTCGCGGTCCAGGCCAGCGACAGCTTCGGTGACCGCTGGGTGACCACGATGATCCTCTCCATCTGCGCCATCATCTGCCTGCCGCGGCAGTTTCAGGTGACCGTGGTGGAGAATTCCAACGAGGATCACCTTCGCGTCGCCGGCTGGGCCTTCCCGGCCTATATGATGCTGATGAGCCTGTTCATCCTGCCGATTGCGCTGTTCGGGCTCACCACCATGCCGGCGGGATCAAATCCCGACATGTTCGCGCTGACCCTGCCCATGGCGGCCGGGCAGGACGGGTTGGCGCTGTTCGCCTTCATCGGCGGATTTTCCTCCGCCACCTCGATGATCATCCTGGAATCCATCGCGCTCTCGATCATGGTTTCCAACCATATCGTCATGCCCATCGTGCTGCGCCTGACCGCCGGGCAGCAGCGCAGCGACGGTCAGGGGGTGACCAGCATGGTGCTGGTAGCGCGGCGGTTCTCGATCGTGCTGATCCTGTCGCTGGGCTTCTTCTACTTCTTCTTCACCCGGGACTCCGATGCCCTGGCCCCGATCGGGCTGATTTCCTTCGCCGCCATTGCGCAATTCTTCCCGGCGGTGATCGCGGCGCTGTTCTGGCGCGATGCCTCGCTGCGGGCCGCCACACTGGCCATTGCCGTGGGCTTTATCGTCTGGTTCTGGTGCAGTTTCCTGCCCTCGTTCGAGTCAGTGTCGCCGGCAGTGGCGCGGCTGTTGGTCGACGGGCCATGGGGGATTTCATGGCTGCGGCCCGAGGCAATGTTCGGGCTTGATGGGTTGGATCCATTGACCCATGCGGTGTTCTGGAGCCTGACGCTCAATGTCTTCATCCTGATCGTGGCGTCGCTGTTCACCAGCCAGTCGGCGCTGGAGCGCATCCAGGCCAGCGTGTTCGTCGATGTGTTCCGGCGTGGCCCGGTGGCGCAGGGCAATTTCATGCGCGGCTCGGCGACGGCCAATGACCTGTTCTTCGTGGCCGAACGCGTGCTGGGTGAGCGCCGGGCCGCCCTGTTGTTCGAAGTGGAGGCGCGTGAGGTCGGCGTCGATCCGGCAATGCTGGACCCATCTCCCGACTTCATCGGCCGGCTGGAGCGTGAGCTTGCCGGATCGATTGGCGCGGCATCGGCGCACGTCATGCTGGCCAAGGTGGTGTCAGGCGGTCACGTCTCGTTGGAAGAGGTGATGCAGATGGCCGACGAAACCCAGCAGGTGATTGAATATTCTCAGCAATTGGAGAAAACCTCGGCCGAGCTTCGCACCACGGCGCGAAAGCTCGAGGATGCCAATGCCCAATTGCGCGAGCTCGATAGCCAGAAGGACGAGTTCCTCTCTCAGGTGAGCCACGAAGTGCGCACGCCGATGACCTCGATCCGGTCATTCTCGGAAATCCTGATGGAGCAGGGCGACCTCGATGAATGGCAGCGCCAGCGCTTTGTCCGCACCATCCATGGCGAAAGCCTGCGGCTGACCAAGTTGCTGGATGAAATCCTCGATCTCAGCGCGCTGGAGCGCGGTGAGCGGGCCTGGGAGAATGCGCCGACCGATGCAGAGGCTGCGCTCGACCGGGCCATCGCAGTCTGCGATGCGCTGGTGCGTCAGCGCGGCATGACGCTGGAACTGGGCCAGCGGGCGCGCCCCACCATGGTCAATGGCGAGGCCGACCGGCTCTGCCAGGTGTTCATCAACCTGATTTCCAATGCGGTGAAGTACAACACGGCCGAAGAGCCGGTCATGCGGATCACCTCGATTGTGCGGTCAGGCTCCTACATCGTTGATATTGCTGATAATGGTCCGGGCATTGCCAAGGGCGAGCGCAAGTTGATCTTCGAGAAATTCTCGCGCGGGCTGCGCGGCGCAAATGGTGATCAGAGCGGCGCCGGGCTCGGTCTGGCGATCAGCCGGCAGATCGTGGCGCGCATGAACGGCTCGCTGGAACTGGTGCCCGGCCCGTTGGCGGGCGCCTGTTTCCGGGTCAGGCTGAACGTCGTTCGGTCATAGTCTCTCAGTGGTCGCCGGCATCGGGGATGTTCAGAATATGCCCGCACGCCTTGCAGTGGACCGCATCGGGATCGTGCTTTTGCAGGCCGCATTGCGGGCAGGGAAACTGCACCTTGTTGGGCCGGAAGATCGACTGCGCCAGCCGCACGAACAGCGAGATGCCGATGATCATGATGACGATCGAGGCCAGCTTGCCCCAGGTGCCGGGCAGGGTGACGTCGCCAAAGCCGGTGGTGGTAACCGTCGCCACGGTAAAATACAGCGCATCGACATAGCCGGTAATGCCGGTGTCGCGGCCGGCAAAGGCGGTATAGACGAAGCCGGTCACCACGAAGAGGAACACCAGCAGGTTGATCACTGCCTGGATTGTGTCCTTGTAGCCGTCGAGCCCGCGCTTGCGCAGCGGCCGCCAGACGACTGAACTGCGCGACAGTGTCCACAGCCGCAGGATTCGCAGAAAGCCCAGATTGAAGATCCAGGCCGGCGCCAGCAGCGTCAGCAGGATGAAGATGTCGACGATAACCGGCAGTTGCCGCAACCAGCGCCAGATGTCGGTCGAGGCCAGAGCGCGCGCGGTGATGTCGATGGCAAGGACGGCGGCGATTGAATAGTCGATCCACAGGAAGGTCGGATTGTCGCGCAGCAGCGGCGTCGCGATGAAAAAGGCGATGATCGCCAGGTCGACGACCAGCACCGAGAACTGAAACCGCAGGGCCTTCGGCGATTGGCTGTGATAAAGCAGCCGCAAGGTTGATCGAAACCGGGCGAACCCGCTGCTCGCCCCCTTTTTTGGTTCGTCCCTGTCTACCATATGTACTCGGCTGCTCCTGCGCACCGCCCAAGGGCCGTGTCGGCAAACAGGTCCAGCGCACAAACACACTCGCCATTCGGCGAATGACAATCAAGGTCTCTTACGCAATGTCCCTTTCAATGTACGGCGTCTCGGTGCCCGTTTATACGCGCCAGCTCAATAACCTCCTGAACATTCTGGACAAGGCCGAAGCCTATGCGGCGGAGCGCAAGTTCGACGTCGCCGTGCTGCTGGCTTCGCGCCTGGCCCCGGATATGCTGCCGCTGACCAAGCAGGTCCAGATCGCCACCGACCATGTGAAGGGCAGTCTCTCGCGTCTCGCAGGCAAGCCGGTGCCGTCCTGGGCGGATGAAGAGGTCACGCTGGATGACCTGCGCGCCCGCATTCGCAAGGCTCTGGCGCTGCTGGCCGAGGTGACCCCGGCCGAGATCGACGGCTCCGAGGAGCGCCCGATCACGCTCAAGCTGGGTGGCCATGACATCGTGCAGCCGGGGCAGGCCTATCTGCTGGGCATTGCCATGCCGAACTTCTACTTCCACGTCACCACGGCTTACGCCATCCTGCGCCACAATGGCGTTCCGGTCGGCAAGCGTGATTTCATCGGCGGCTAAGCCGGCCTAGGGCGTCTGGCCCGGCGCGGTCGGTCCGGTCGTTGGCGGTGTGGGCCGCGTGCCCCTGCCGGTATCGCCTGAATTCGAGCCACCCGACGATTCACCCGCAGGTTCAGCGGTGTCGATGCAAGTGCCGACACCGCTGATACGGAAATCGGGCAGCAGTGAACGCTGGAACCGCGCATAGCGGAATTCCTGACTGCGCGGTGCACGCTCGGGATTGGCGCGCTGATAGTGCGCCTTGGCGCTGGCCGAAACGACCCCAATTTCACACCGATTGTCCAGATCGACACAATTCTGCCGGCCGCCACACATCGTGAGTGCGCCTTCATAGAGCATCACCCTGGTATCGCGCGGGGTGACGATGAAATCGAACTTGGTCCCGCGCACGGCAATGGCCGCGGTGGGCGTACGGATCTGATAGGCCGATTTCGGGCTATTGCCGCTGATGAAGCGGAAGGTGCCGGCAAAGGCGTTGATCGCCAGCCGGTCGGCCGCGCCGCTATTGCGCATGAGATAGGCCTCGATCAGCAGATCGCTGCCGGGGCCAACTACCAGCCTGGTCTGGTCGGCAAAGATGATCTGCACCTGTCCCGCCCGCCCGGTGACCACGCGCTCGCCGACCGAGATATCGGCGCCGACCACCAGGGTGCGGTTGCCGCCCGAGCCGTGCGCCAGCGCGTCCGGGTTTACGCCGACCGCCATGCCTTCATTCGCTGCGAAGGCGGGCAGGCAAAACGTGGTCAAGACGAGGGTAAGGAATATCCCAATTGTGCTACGCTTGTTCATGCCTCTATCTCTCACCAATTGCCCGTGAACCCGAGATGAACGTCAGTCGTTGTTTGTCGACACTAGCAGAATGACCGTTCCGGCGGGAGGTCATTCACATCAAGAGTTGGGCGTGGCGGCACGGCCAAAGCGGCGGAAAACCGGCGACTTGTGTTGCTGTTCGCGCTGCGGCGGGATATGGGCAGGAAAACGCAGCCTCCGGGCCGCCGCGCTATCTCAGAGGCTGCAATGAAACTTGCCTTCGTCATCCCCGCCTATAACGAAGAGGCGCTGATCGGCAAATGCCTCGAATCCGTGGTGCGCGAAATCGAGCGCTCCGGCGCGGATGCCGATATCATCGTGGTCAATAATGCCTCGACCGACAGCACCGGCGAGATCGCCCGCAGCTTCCCGACCGTTCGTGTCGTCGATGAACCCAAAAAGGGGCTGGTCAATGCCCGCGATGCCGGCTTTGCCGCGTCCGAGGGTTATGAATTGATCGCCAATATCGACAGCGACACCATCGTTCCCGCCGGTTGGCTCGATACGGTATTCCGCGAGTTCAACAAGGATCCCAAGCTGGTCTGCCTCAGCGGCCCCTATGTCTATTACGACATGAGCCTGTGGAACCGCATCATGGTCGGCGCCTTCTATTGGCTGACCTATCTGATCTATATCCTCAACCGCTTTGTGCTGCGCGTTGGCTCGGTGGTGCAGGGCGGCAATTTCGTGTTCAAGCGCGCCGCCTGGGCTTCGGTCGGCGGCTATGACCGCTCCATCCAGTTCTTTGGCGAAGACACCGACGTGGCCGTGCGCCTCTCCAGGATCGGCGGGGTCAAATGGACCTTTGCCCTCAAGATGATGACCTCGGGCCGTCGTCTGGAGAAGGAAGGCGTGTTCAAGACCGCCGGCACCTACACGCTGAACTTCTTCTGGGTCACCTTCCGCGGCAAGCCGGCCACCAAGGACTATACCGATATCCGGCCCGATTGAGGCCTTCGTGTTTCCGGCTTTCGATCGGCCGGTAATCGGCTAGTGTGAGCCGGCCGCATGGTGCGGCATGGTTGGGCGATGTCGATTCCTTCGCAATTACCCCTGACGGTGCAGGCGGCCCGCAATGGACTGCAGGCGCTGTCGCTGCAGACCGGGCAGATGCTCGAAGCCAGGGTGCTCGGTCCCGGCCAGAACGGCGGCACCCAGGTCCAGATCGGCCGCCAGATCGTCACCCTGCAGCTGCCGCTGCTGCTGGAGGTGGGGACCACCATGCAATTGCAGGTGCAGGCGACAACGCCGCAACTGCAGCTGGCCTTGTTGCAGCAGGGGGGCAAGCCCGTCGTCAATGTCGCCTTGCCGCCACCGTCCTTGCCCGCTGGCAGCCTGTTGGCACAGGCCGCGACGCCGCCTCCGACTGCACCGGCAGCAAGTGCACCGGTGCTCCCGGCCGCCGCCTCGCCCGCACCCGCCATTGCCGGGCAGACCCTTGCCGCCACCCCGTCGGCGCCACTGATCCCCGGTGCCGTGGCAGCGGCCGCGACGGGGACAAGTGGTGTTCCGCCGGTTCCGTCGACCGCGGGACTATCGACCGCGCCGGGCATGCCGGCAGTGGGGACCCCAGTGCACCACACGCCCTCCCAGCCATCTGGGGCAGCACAGTCAGCAATTGCCAGCAAAGCGCCAGCAATCGCCAGCATGCCGCAAGCATCGCCAGCAGCAATGCAGCCTGCTGGTTCATCTGCGCCGGCGCCAACGGCGCCCGTGACCACCCCATTGCCGCAGCCGACGACCCCTCAGGCGGCGCTGACGCAGATGGTGCAAGCCTCGGTTCAACGCCAGGATAGCATCACCAGCCTGACCACGGCGTTGACCGCCATCGCCGGAAAAGTGGTGTTGCCAGAACCAGTTATCCGCGCCGCCCAACAGGTGCAGGCCCTGCGTTTGCCGATAACCGGCCCCAATCTCACCGGCGCCACCCTGCAGAAAGCCGTCCTTGGCTCCGGCATCTTCCAGGAAGCTGCGCTGACGCGCCTGGCTCCCGGCACCTTGCCCGCCGCCGACATGAAGACCGCGCTGCTAACCCTCCGTAATACCTTGACAAAATGGCTCGGACCGACCGCGCCGGTGACCCCGGTTTCCGGCATCGCGCCCCCCGTTCGCGGCAGCATTCCGCGTGGCCGCGGCATCGAAACACCGCCGCTCGACCCGGCCCAGGCGCCGGAGGAAGTCGGTAAGTCATTGCTGGAACGCACAGAATCGGCGTTGTCACGCATCCGTTTGCACCAGAACGCGTCGCTGCCCGATCCCACCGGCCGAGGCGCAGCCGACTGGTCGACGGACCTGCCGGTGATGATCGGCACGCACCAGACGCTCATGCAGTTGCAGATCCACCGCGATGCCAAAAACGGGGACGAAGCCGAGGGCGAACGGGGCTGGCAGCTGCGCTTTGCGCTGGATATACCGGCACTTGGCGCGGTTGGCGCGCAGGTTAGTCTAAGGGGGACAAGCAGCGGGGTCATGCTCTGGGCAGCCGAACCCGAAACGGTGGCCGCCATCGAAGCGGCGCTGCCCGAGCTCACCCGGTCACTGACCAATATCGGCCTGCGCCCCGGAACAGTTTTTTGTCGACATGGTGAGCCACCAGCCCCGGCCAAAGCCCCAGCTGCCGGGCATTTTGTGGATGCCCGCACATGAGCGATGCCCCCAAGGACCGTGCACTGGCGGTGGCGCTGCACTATGAGAAGGGGAGCCGCGAGGCACCCAAGGTGGTGGCCAAGGGCAGGGGCCTGGTCGCCGACCGCATTGTGGCGCTGGCCGAGGAAAATGGCATCGTCATCGAAGCCAATCCGGTACTCGCCTCCGCGCTCAGTGGCGTGGAGATCGATGATTCGATCCCCATCGAGCTCTATGAGACCGTTGCCGTGGTCATCGGCTTTGTTTTGGGCGTGGGCACAAAGAAATAGCCCCGCCGCATTGCTGCAGCGGGGCTGTGATCGCAGTTCGGCTGTAGCTTACTGAACGCCAAGCATCTGCTTGGTGGTTGCTTCAGCCATGTCGGCTGCCTGCTTGATCTGGTCAGCGGTCAGGCCCTGGGCCTTGCCTGCCTCTTCAGCAGCCTTGCGGGCGGCTGCGATGGTCTCGGCCTTTTCTGCGTCAGTCATGGTGGCGGCCTGGTTCTGGATAGCCTGCATTGCCTGTTCAGGCGACATCATGGCGCCGCCAGCGGGGGCCATCGGCGCCATTGCGGCAGGTGCGGCGGGCGCAGCCGCGGGAGCTGCAGGGCTAGCTTCAGGCGCCGCAGGAGCAGCAGCAGGAGCGGCCGGAGCAGCAGGAGCAGCCGGCGCTTCGGTGGTGGTCGGCGCTGCGGGAGCAGCAGGGGCCTGCGGATCGCTGCAAGCGGCAAGGGCGAACATCGACACGGCAGCGAGTGGCAGGAGGAACTTGGCGTTCATGAATTTATCCTGTGGTTTCGGATCGTTAACCGATCCGCTGCCTTCCGATACCCCACCAATGCGGGCAAAGATTTGTCCCGATCACGGCATTTTCACGGCGGCGTGATTGGTCTGATCGGCATGAATTCCTATGTCGAGTGTCCGGCACCATTGCACGGGTCGTCCTGCCTTCCCATCTCTCGAGGAGAGTTCAACGACCTCGGGAGAGTCACCTTGCTGAACCCTCAAGACCGCATTGCCATCGAGGGCCTCTTCGACCGTCTTGCCGATGTCGCCGGACGCAGTGGTCCACGCGATATCGAGGCCGAGGCGCTTGTCCGTGAGCGTCTCCAGGAGACTCCCGCCGCACCATATTACATGGCGCAGACCATCCTTGTGCAGGAACACGCGTTGCGCATGGCTGAACAGCGCATTGCCGATCTGGAGGCCGCGGCAGCGCGTCGGCCGGCGACTAGTGGATTGCTGGGCGGTCTTTGGGGCGGCAATGAAACAGCGCGGATGCAGCCCCACGGTCAGGCCTCATCCCAGGCCGCGCCAAGGGGGCCGTGGAACCGGGGGAGCGAGTATCGCGACGACGCGGATCGGCAGAGTTCGAGTGGCGGGTTCCTGGCTGGGGCGGCGCAGACTGCGCTGGGGGTAACCGGTGGCGTCCTGCTGGGTAGCGCCATTGCCAGCATGCTGTCAGGCGACGCCCATGCAGTCGAAAAGCCGGTCGAGGCTCCGATCGATGCGGGCGAAGGCGATGCGGGCGGCGATGATTTTGGGGGATTCGATATCGGCGGTGAATTCTAGCGCTGCGGGGCCCCGACAGGCTGCCGCCGCTTCGCTCAGTATTTTTCGTAGAACTCGTTGCCGCCCGCTTCGAGCACATAATGCATGTTGTTATAAGGGAAGCGCAGGCCAGCCGTGTGGAAGTGCTGGGCGCCCTGCACGCCAGCATGCCGGGAGCCGGAAAGGACCTGGTCGGCCATCTGTGCCGCCAGCACGGCGCCGGAATCGGTCATCTTGCGGCTGAGCACGCCCTGGGCGAATTGATTTTTCTGCCCCACGACGCCGCAGACCGACTGGGGATAGCGGGAATCGCCAACCCGGTTCATCACCACGGTACCCACGGCGAGCATGCCTTCGGCGCTGGAACGGTTGGACTCGAAATACATGGCGCGCATCATGCATTCCTTTTCGGACAGCTGGGCCATGCCGAAGTTCATGCCGAAAAAGCTGCAGCCGCCCAGACTTGTGGCCGTTACTGCAAGCGCTGCTGCGCGCAAGATTGCTTTGGACAGGTTTAGCATAAAGGCCATCTCCGGCACCGGGCGCAGGGTGCTTACCTAACCGAAGATGACCGAACAGGCTTAAGGAAGGTCTGAGCCGGAAGGTTAATCCATTGCTAATGGCGCAGTCGCTGGTCGGCGGTGAAAATCAGCGCGGACACCAGGGCAATAGTCCCCAAAGTGACGATGAGTGGCACGGGATTGTCGCGCACGACCTTGCCGGCCACATGAGCTTGCTTGCTGATCTCGCGCGCTGCGACCACGCCCTGATGGCGGACCTGCTTAACCAGCTCGCCGGCGTCGTGGCGGATATCCACGAGCGCGCCACCGCCGTAATCGTTGACCGCGTCTGCAAGTGTAGCCAGTTCACTGCGCAGGGCAGCAATCTGTTGGCTGAGGGCGTCGACAGCGTCTTCGCCAGCGTTCTCGATCTGTCGAATTGTACGTTTGGATGCGATGGCCATGCTTTTGCGCTCCGAGGTTGGTTCCAGTCAAACTCCATTTCGTGATCAATGGTTCCCATTTGGGCCCTTCGGAGTGAATTGCGCAGGGCAGCCCTTGGATGTAGAGGCACAAGTCCCCAAATAGGTGTCTTAGCGGAGGCGATTTGATGCGCGGAAAAAGCAATGCTCGGCTCAATCGACAGTTCGACCGTCTGCAGCGGCGCATTCCCGACTCTGCCGCACGTCTGCTGGAGCGCCTGCGTCAGCCGCAAGCCCGTCTGCTGCGGATTCCCTTGGCAATCCTGCTGATCCTGGGGGGCATATTCAGCTTCCTGCCGGTTCTGGGCATATGGATGCTGCCGCTGGGCATGTTGCTGCTGGCGTTGGACCTGATCATTCTGCAGGGGCCAGTCAATCACGCGATCGTTCGTGGCACCCGTAAGTGGTCCACATGGCGGCGTGCGCGCCGGGACAAGAAATCAGGGCGTTAGCAGCTGCATTTCGACAAGGGCAACCGCGTCGGCAAGCCTTTTGTCGATGATGTGCAGGTATTGCGTCCAATCGCCAATATGGGCGAGCTCGTCGGCTCCATCGGAAATGCCGCGGAGGGCGATAAGGGGAATGCCAAACTTCTGGCAGGCCCGCAGCAAGGCAAAAGTCTCCATATCCACCATGTCTGCGTCGATGCCGTCATAGGCAGCGCCTGAGACCACGTTGGCGCCGGTCGACAATCGCGCGGCGGCCAGCCCGGTGATCGGTGGTGTCAGTGCCACCTCAATCGGCAAGTCGAGTAGGGGCGTTTGTCCCTTCGCAAAACCGATAGCCGATGCGTCCATGTCGCGATACGACACCGAGATTGCCTGATAGACCCCGCACTGTTGCAAGCTGCGCGAGCCTGCGGACCCGAGCGAGACGACATGGCTGGGCAGGTTTCCCTGTATCTCGGCCAGTGTCAGGGCATGGGTCAGGGCGACAGCCGCCTCGACCGGCCCGATACCGGTCATCAGGGGCTGTATCCGGGCGCGCAGGTGAGGGCCGTATTCGGCCTCGGCGGCCATGACATAGAGAATGGACATCGCCGGTCTTCTATCACGACCGTTGGCGGGCGCAATCGACTGGGTGCTGGTCTCGCGTGGCAATAGCGTTACCGGTTCCGTAACGGAGCCCTGACAGAATGGTGCCATCGGCTGCGGGCGATGAGGCTGGCAGCGATGGACCAGGGTGGTTATCGTGCGCTTGGCGGTTATTGACGGCGGGCAGGGGCGTGCCGGGCGGGCCTCGGACCATGTGAGAATCGAAGACGTCGAGGCCGAAGCCCAGCGCCGGTTGCGCATTTGCAGGGTGCAGGAATGGCGGGCCCGCGAGTTCATTACCGGCATTGCCGTGCCCGCTGACATCAAGCACTTCGAACTGCAGGTCAATTTTGCCGCGCAGGCCATTTGCTGCCTATCGCCAATCCCGGCTGATTTTGACGATGATCTTTATTGGCCGACCTATTGGGGCGAATAAAGGGCCATGCCATCATCACCGCGATAGCGAAGTATTGACGCGTAAAAGTAAGACATCGTTATTGGCGCGCTGCCAGACTGATACTGAGCGTCACTGACAGCACGCGCTGTGCGGAAGCAGGATGATGGTGGGTCGCCGGGGGAGCCGACTGGCTGAACTGGTCCATGCGGAGGCACTTGCCACCTCGTGGAGACGGGCTCGCGACTGGCTGCGGGATCATCTGGTGCCCGCGCGAATTGCCGATCAGCGGCGGCTGGAAAACCAACTTCGTGACAGCCAGAAACGCCTGGCGCGCGCACTTGCCTATATGGCTGACGGCCTGGCGATGTTCGACGCCGAAGGGCGCCTGATCTTCTGCAACGAGCAGTATCTGTCATTCTTTCCGCGAACGGCACATCTGCGGGTTCCGGGCGCCGCGTTTCGCGACATCCTCGAAGCCGTCGTGGCCAGCGGCGAGCAACTGGGAGCCGGCACAGGGGCCAATGCAGCCTGCTGGGTCGATGAGATAGCGGCCTCCCTGCACGTAATGGGGGAGGAAGAAGTGCATCTGTTCGATGGGCACTGGCTGCATATCCGCACCCGGCCAACTGACGATGGCACCTCGATGGTGGTGGTGTCCGACATGACCAAGATCAAGCGGGACGAAGCCGAACTGCTGATCCTCACCGAGCAACTCAAGGTCCTTGCAAGTACCGACGGTCTCACGGGGCTGATGAATCGTCGCGCCTTCGACCATGCGCTCGATACCGAACTCGCGCGAAGCCGGCGCAACAACTCGCCGCTCAGTCTGCTGATCATCGATATCGACTGGTTCAAGGCCTTCAATGACCTCTACGGGCATCCGGCCGGCGATACCTGCCTAAGGGCGGTTGGTGCGAGCCTCAAGCGTGTGCTGACGCGCCCGGCGGACTTCGTGGCCCGCTATGGCGGCGAGGAGTTTGTTGCGGTACTGCCCGATATGGACGAGGCGGGGGCGATCAAGGTCGCGGAGGCGTTCAGGAGAGCACTTCTGGAACGCAATCTGGTTCATGGTGGCAGCGGTACCGGGCGAGTGACTGCAAGCGTCGGTGCGGCTACCTATCGGGCCCATAGCGACCTGCGTTGGTCCAGGGAGCTGGTGTCGCGGGCCGATCAGGCGCTGTACAATGCCAAGGCCGAAGGACGGGACCGGATTTGCGCCTGGAGCGCAAACTACACGGCGCCGGAAACCCGTACGGGTCAGTACTAGGCCGGATCAAGAATCCCCGCCGCGACACGGCTGCATTGTCAGTGGCCTGCCGGTGGGATGGCGCTCCCGGTCTTGGCGTAGTCCCGCAGCTTGTTCCGCAAGGTCCTGATCGAAATGCCCAGGATGTCCGCGGCGTGAGTGCGATTGCCTTCGGTTTGTCGCAGCGTAGCCAGGATCAAGTCTCGCTCGACCTCCGCGACAGGTAGCCCGACAAGGGCCTCAGCGGCAGAAGCGGCAGGCGCAGGGTGGTACATGTTACCTTCTTTCTGAGCCCCCATAGATTGCTCAGAACACAGGGTAAGGGTGGCCCTTTAGGGTTAACGACTCCTTAATTCCGTATGTATCTGTACGAATTTGGCGTCATCTTCGCAGTTGCGGCGCCGAAGAACCGTGCCAAAGTCAAAATCACGAGCATTTTCAGGAACAAAATTGCGTCAGGCTTGCTTTTGCTTGCAGCGATTGGGACGTGAGGGGCGACGATGGATAAGGCGACCGCTGAGCTCAGCCGGCAAATCGGGCGGGGACGGGAGGCCAGATCACCGATCGAAATTCCGGTCCCGGGATGGAAAGACATCTTCTACCGGGTGTTCATGAGCATCATGCGGGATCGCATCCTGCTGACAGCAGCCGGTGTCACGTTTTACTTCCTGTTGGCGCTGGTGCCGACGCTCAATGCGTTCATCTCGATCTATGGTCTGTTTAACGACCGGGCCAACGTCATCGACCATGTCGATCTGCTGGTCGGCATCGTGCCGCCCGGCGGGCTCGATATCATCCGCGAACAATTGCTCCGATTGGCCAGCCAGGGGAACGAAGCGCTTGGACTGACGCTGATCACCTCGCTGGCGATCGCCTTCTGGAGTGCCGGTGCCGGCATCCGGGCGATGTTTGAAGCGATGAATATTGCCTATCAGGAGCAAGAGAAGCGGCAGTTCTTTGTTGTCCATGCCCTGGCGCTTCTTTTCACGTTTGCGGGCGCAATTGCGGCGCTGCTAGTCGTGTCGACGGTGGTGGTGGTGCCGCTCTTGCTGGATCTGTTTGCCGCCGAGGGCAGCTTTGAGTGGCTGGTTCGCGTCTCGAGCTATGGGGCCATGTTGCTGGTCCTGCTGGTCGGGATTTGCGCCCTCTACCGCTGGGGGCCAAGCCGGGAGAAAGCCAAGTGGCACTGGATTACGCCGGGTGCCTTTGTGGCGGTGGTGCTGCTTGGCGTGGCGTCTTTTCTGTTCTCCTGGTACCTGGCCAACTTCACCGATTATGGCGCGGCCTATGGTTCGCTCGGTGCGTTGATCGGCTTTCTGACCTGGATCTGGATTTCGGTGACGCTGGTGATCATTGGGGCACAGCTGAATTCGGAAATCGAACATCAGACGGCGCAGGATTCAACGACCGGACCGGAGCTGCCTTTGGGTGAGCGCGGTGCCTACATGGCCGACAGCGTTGGCCGCGTCTGGCCGCCCGATCGCCGGCGGCTACGGACGGTGACGCGGCCGGAGCGCGATCCAGTCTCGTTGGGCATGATTGCATTGACCATGGCTTCGGTAATTGTCCTGAGCATCGTGCAGCGGGGCAGGGATCGTTAGCCAGTCATGCAGTTGCGCCGCGCGCTGACTTCCAGCACAACTAACGCCGATGAATCGTTGCACCACTTTGCCGCGACTGCCTTTCGGAGAATTCAATGACCGGCTTCCTCATCCTTCCCGTCCTGGCAGCGCTGCTTGCTGGGGGAGTGTGGTATTTCACTATCGGCCGACGACATGCCGGTCCGCCGAAGACTCCGGTCTTTGGGCCAAACCCGACCATTCCTGACGCCCATCCGCAGGGCAAGATACCGACGCTGAAGATGCCGACAGCCACGGGCTGGGCGCCTGGACAGAAGCCGACCGCAGCCCCTGGGCTGGCGGTCACCGCCTTTGCGATGGGGCTCAAGCATCCGCGCTGGGCCTATGTGCTGCCAAACGGCGACGTGCTGATTGCCGAATCCTCGACGCTGCCGAGCAAGGTCACAGGATTCATGGACTATGCCATGAACCGGGTGATGCGCCGTGCTGGCGCGCAGCGTGAGAGTGCCAACCGCATCACGCTGCTGCGTGACGCCGATGGCGATGGCGTGCCGGAAGTGCGCGAGGTTTTCCTGGAGAACTTGAGCCAGCCCTTCGGCATGGCGCTGGTGGGAGACACGTTCTATGTCGGCAATACCGACAGCGTGGTGGCATTTCCCTATGTCGAGGGCCAGACCCGCATCACGGCACCCGGCCGCAAGCTAACCGACCTGAAGCCAGGCGGCCACTGGACGCGCAATCTCATCGCCAGCAAGGATGGTCGCAAGCTCTATATCGGCGTCGGTTCCATCGGCAATATTGCCGAGGGTGGTATCGAATTGGAGCAGGATCGGGCCGCCATTCTTGAACTCGATCTCGAAACCAATGAACGCCGGGTGTTTGCCTCGGGCCTGCGCAACCCGGTTGGGATGGCGTGGGAGCCAACCACTGGCTCGCTTTGGACCGTGGTCAATGAACGGGACGGCCTCGGCGACGAAACTCCGCCCGACTACCTGACTTCGGTCCAGGATGGCGGTTTTTATGGCTGGCCCTATTCCTATTGGGGCAAGACTGTCGACGATCGCGTGCCGCAGGATCCGGCAATGGTGGCCAAGGCGCTGACACCCGACTATGCGCTGGGTGGTCATACCGCATCTTTGGGTCTGTGCTGGTTGCCGGAAGGGACATTGCCGGGCATGCCGCAAGGCATGGTCATTGGTCAGCATGGTTCCTGGAACCGTAGCATTCTCAGCGGTTACAAGATGATCCTCGTTCCTTTCGTAAATGGCCGTCCGGAAGGCGCGCCTATCGAACTGCTGACGGACTTCCTGGCACCCGATGAAAAGACCTCCTATGGCCGCCCGGTTGGCGTGACCATCGCCAAGGACGGCAGCCTGCTGCTGGTGGACGACGTTGGCGACGCTGTCTGGCGCGTTACAGGCGCTGCCGGCCGCTAAAGAGTCCAGGCGGTCACTTGCTCAGGCAAGTGGCCGCCCGCCTACGGCTGGCGAGGTCCGCATGATGCGCAGATGAATGCGAAGCCCCCGCTACCCCGACCTGCCGTTGCGGCTATTGCGCGCCGGCTTGTTCCAACACCCGGGCGATTTCCACATAGCCCCGCGCATTGGCGTGCTGGAGGGGCGTGACGCCGTCAAGATCGGCAAGGTTGAGATTGGCGCCGGCGGCGATCAGGCGCTGCACCGTGGTGACCTGATCGGGGCCGCCGTTACCGAGGAGCACGGCCTCGAGCAAGGCCGTCCAGCCAAGGCGGTTGACGTGGTCCACGTTGATACCGGCGGCGATCAGTGCCTCGACAGTTTCGACATAGCCATGCTCGGAGGCGGGGATGAGGGCCGTGCCGCCATAGCGGTTGGTGCTTGCGAGATCGGCGCCATGGGCCAGAGTCAGGCGGAGGATTTCGATTTGCCCGCTGGCACCGGCGAGCAGATAGGGCGTGTCTTCGATATCATCCCTGGCATTGACGTCGGCGCCTGCCTCGATCAGCCGGCGGGCGGCTTCGATATCGCGGTTCTGCACGGCCAGCATCAGGGCGGTACGCTGTCTGGAATCGCGGGATTCGAGCGGAGTGCCGGCTGCAATGGCCTGCTCGAGAGCTGTGATATCGCCATTTGTGGCGGCGATTGTCAGCGGGGTCGACGCCTGGGCGAGGCTCGGGCCGGAACCAGCAATCATTGCAGACACTCCCAAAAATGCCGCCAGAGCGGTCGGCTTCAAAGCCATCAGCTTGCGCATTCTACGCCCCTTTTGTGATCCCTGAGCTGACCACACCGCGTCGCATTGGGCCAGATGACCCGCGCGAAATTGAACGACTGAATCCGCCCAAAGCGGCCATATGGGGTAGGGTGCGGCGGGCTAAATTGCCGCAAGCGGTTTCAATCGCGGTCAAAATCCCTACATTGTGGCATCGCTGTCGTGTGCGCCCTGCGCGCGGCCTCCAGATTGGGCAGCATTGTTGCGCCCGCAATCTCAGAAGGAAACAGCCATGACCGAAGCCAAAATGGGTGACGTTGTCCGCATCAATTATACTGGCCGCCTGACCAATGGCACCCAGTTCGACTCCTCGACCGGCAAGGAGCCGTTGGAGTTCACGCTCGGCCTGGGCCAGGTGATCAAGGGGCTCGAAGCGCACGTTGCCGGGATGGCAGAGGGTGACAAGAGCACCGTCACCATTCCCTGCGATCAGGCGTACGGCCCGCATCGTCCCGAGGCCGTCCAGAAGCTGGACCGCGCCAAGGTACCGAGCGGTATCGACGTGCGGGTGGGCACCCAATTGCAGGCACGCACCGCCGATGGCGGGTTGATGCCGATCACGGTGGTTGAGCTCGACGAGACCAGCGTCAAGGTGGATGCCAATCATCCGCTGGCCGGGCAGGACCTGGTCTTCGACGTTGAACTGGTTGAAGTGGTCAAAGCCGCCTAGCCGACAAACCGGCCATTCCTGCAGCGCAGGAATGGCCCAAAAGGATGCCGTTCACAACCTGATGTCTGTGATTGACAACGTTAACATCATTCCGTAGACCGGAACTGTTAACGTTGTCATCGGACAAGGTGCTGAAGCGTGCTGAACGGTTTCTATCGGGGTTTGGCTGGCCGGGTTTCCGGCGGCGATACGACGGACTTGCTGGCGGGATTGCGGCCCGAAGATGGATCGATGCCGTTGCCGGTATTGACCATTGACGAGGCGGCTTTCGACCGCAACGCCGATGTGATGTTTGGCTATGCCAAGGCGCTGGGCGTGTCCTTGGCGCCGCATGCCAAGACGCCGATGTCGCCTGAGTTGAGCCAGCGCCTGATTGATCGCGGTGCCTGGGGTCTGTCGGTGGCGAACCTGCAGCAGGCTTCTGTTCTGCTCGATGCCGGTTTCCAGCGGCTGCTGATTGCCAACCAGATTGGTGGGCGCGCTGCCGGGCGACATTTCGGGGCGCTGCTCAAGCGCCATCCTGATGCCGAACTCATGTTCTTCGTCGACTCCATCGCCAGCCTTGATGCGGTGGACGAAGCTGCTGCCGTTGCGGGCTGGACCCTGCCGGTGCTGGTCGAGGTGGGCCGGGGCCGGGCTGGCGCGCGCGATCTCGACGCTGTGTCTGCCATCATTGCTCATGCCGCCAGCCTTGCGCTGGTTAGCCTGGCGGGCGTCGCTACCTATGAGGGTGCTGTGGCGCAGGCCGATGCTGCCGCCACCCGCAAGGCGATTGCCGATCTCGACCGATTGGCGCTGGACGCCTTTGCCGCCGTGCGTGCCGCCGCGCCGGATGTGCCATTGATCCTGACAGCGGGCGGTTCTTCGTTCTTCGATCTGGTGCTTGAGGACCTTCTGCCGGCACTCAAGGCCGACGGCAATGCCGAATTCGTGCTGCGCAGCGGCGCAATCTACTTTCATGACCACGGGGTTTATCAGCGGGCGCTGTCCGCTCTGGATATGCGATTTGGCTTTGCACCGGTGACGGGATTGGTGGCCAGCGAGGCATTCGTGCCGGCGGTCAAAGTCTGGGCCGAGGTGCTGTCGCGCCCGGAACCCGGTTTGGTGATCTGCGGGTTGGGGATGCGCGATGTGGCGTCTGACCAGGACCTGCCATTGCCCCTGGCGCTTTACCGCGACGGTGCCGAGATCGCGGAGCGTCCCGGTCAAGTCACCAAGCTCAACGACCAGCACGCTTTCCTGCGGGTCGATCCGCAGAGCGATATTGCCGTTGGCGACGTGATTGCCTTCGGAATCTCCCATCCATGCACCTGCTTTGACCGCTGGCGTATCCTGTTCGGGCGCAATCCCGATGGCGCCATCGTTGCGGCTTATCCGACCCATTTCGGCTAACCGCCTCGCACTGAACAAGGGCCATCATCTTGCAACTCAACTTCAACCAGCTCTGGCGCTATCAGGACGAATTCCTGCACGGCATCCAGATGACGCTGACCCTCACGTTGATCGCGACGGTGTTCGGGTTGGCCATCGGCCTGGCCGGCGCCAGCCTGTCGCGCAGTCGTTTTGCGCCAGTACGGATTGCGATCGCGACCTATGTCGAACTGATCCGCAATACTCCGGCGCTGATCCAGATCTTCCTGATCTTCTTCGTGCTGCCCTATGCCGGACTGCGGTTTCCGCCGTTCTATGCGGCAGCGGTGGCGCTTTCGATCTATATGGGTGCCTATGCGGTCGAGATTTTCCGCAGTGGCCTTGCATCCATTCCCAAGAGCCAGATCGAGGCCGGACAGTGCCTGGGGCTGAGCAAGTTCCAGGTGTTCCGTCACGTTATCCTGCCGCCGGCGCTGCGCAATATTTACCCGTCGCTGACCAGCCAGATCATCCTGGTGTTGCTTGGTAGTTCACTGGCATCGCAGGTTTCCGCCGAGGAGCTGTTCCACACCGCCGCATTCGTTGAAAGCCGCACCTTCCGCAGTTTTGAAGTCTACGCGGTGGTCTGCGCCATCTACTTCGTCATGGTGCTGTCGCTGCGCCTCCTGTTCTCCGGCTTCGAGCGGATCGCGTTCCGCTGGCCGACCCGACGCTAAGGAGAGCAGGAATGCGTGAGTTTGGAATTTTTGACGTTCTGACAATGCTGTGGGCTGTGCAGTGGACAGCTGCCCTGGTGGTCATCGCCCTGATCTTTGGCGCACCGCTGGGCCTCTTGCTGGCGCAGATGCGCACCAGCAGCAACAAGGTGCTTAACCTGATCGCGTTGTGCATCCTGCAAATCGTGCAGGGCGTGCCGCTGCTGGCCATGCTGATGTTCTTCTATTTCGGCATGCCGATGTTTCTGGGTGTCCAGATGCCGGCGCTGGTTTCTGTCGGCGTGGTGTTCTCGATTTTCGCTGCGGCGTTCCTCGGGGAAATTTGGCGCGGCGGCATCCAGGCGGTACACACCGCCCAGTCCGAGGCTGCGGCCTGCCTTGGCCTCACCAAATGGCAGGGCTTCCGCTATGTCGTGGCCCCGCAGGCTTTCAAGATTGCCCTGCCAGCCACGGTCGGCTTCCTGGTGCAGCTGATCAAGAACACCTCGCTGGCCTCGGTGGTCGGCTTCGTCGAACTGGCGCGCGCCGGGCAGTTGGCCAGCGCCGCCACCTTCCAGCCCCTTATGTCCTACGCCTGCGTCGCCGCGATCTATTTCGCGATCTGCTTCCCGTTGACGCACTGGTCCCGCTCTCTGGAGAACAAGCTCAATGGCGCTCGTTGAAATCAATAATGTCCGCAAGACCTTCGGCGAACTCGAGGTTCTCAAGGGCGTCACGATCGAGGTCGAAAAGGGCGAGATCGTCACGATCATCGGCCGGAGCGGTTCGGGCAAGTCGACCCTGCTGCGCTGCATCAATGGTCTCGAGCAGATCGACAGCGGCGAGATCCGCATCGGCGAGCAGGTGGTTCACGCCAAGTCGACCGACCTGCGCAAGCTGCGCCAGCATGTCGGCATCGTGTTCCAGCAGTTCAACCTGTTCCCGCATATGAGCGTGGAGCGGAACATCACGCTGGCGCCGATCCTGGCTGGCCGGGTGCAGAAGGGCGCTGCGGCCCGGGAACTGGCGCTCAAGGTGCTGACCCAGGTTGGCCTGGCGGAAAAGATCGACGCCTATCCCGAGCAATTGTCGGGCGGGCAGCAGCAGCGCGTGGCGATTGCCCGGTGCCTGGCGATGTCGCCGGACCTGATGCTGTTCGACGAAGTGACGTCGGCGCTCGATCCCGAACTCGTGGGCGAAGTGCTCAAGGTGATGGAAGACCTGGCGCGCCAGGGCATGACCATGATCCTGGTCACCCACGAAATGGGCTTTGCCCGCAATGTCGCGTCCAAGATTGTCTTCATGCATGCCGGCAAGGTGCACGAGCAGGGGCCTCCGGCCGAGCTCTTCGCCAATCCCGCGACCCCTGAACTTCAGAACTTCATCAGCTCGACCCGCTGAGGTCGATTTACGCAAAGGAAGAGAGACTATGCATTTCTTGAAGACTGCAATTGCCGTCACTGCCTTGAGTGTCGCGGCGTTTGCCCCGACCAGCGCCTTTGCCGACAAGCTGCAGGACATCCTGAACAACGGCACCATTCGCATCGGCGTGCTGGCTGACTCGGCACCCTGGGGTTTCCGCGATGGCGCCGGCGAACTCGTCGGCTTCGATGTCGGCTTGGCCAAGTTGGTTGCCGCCGATCTCGGCGTTGACCTGCAGATCGTTGAGGTGACCGGTGCGGCGCGCCTGCCCAGCCTGCTCTCCGACCAGATCGACGTTCTGATTGCCGCCGCCGGTGCTACCCCGGAACGCGCTCAGCAGGTGATGTTCACCTCGCCCTACGTCGCCACCGATCTCGGCGTCTATGGCGGTGCCGCTTCGGACGGCTTTGAAACCACTGCCGACATGGCCGGAAAGGCCATCGCTGTCGCGCGCGGCAGCACGCTGGACGTTTGGCTGACCGACAATGCGACTGAAGCCAATATCGTGCGCTTTGAGGATGCGGCCTCCGCGCTTGCGGCATTCGGCGCCGGCCAGACCGAGTATTTCGCCGAGAACAGCGTTATCGCCAAGAACGCCGAAGGCGCCGCCGGCCATGAGTTGAAGTTCCGCATTCGCCAGTCGCCAGCCCACGCTGCCGTCAACCAGGGCGAGCACAACCTGCTGCAGTGGCTGAACACCGACCTGTTCTTCAACCGCATGAACGGCAAGCTCGACGCTCTCCAGGTCGAGTATTTCGGCGAGGCCTCGCCACTGCCGAGCATGTGATTGAACAAGGTTAGGACCAATCCATGATCAAGCGTTTTCAGGTCGGCTCGCGCATGAGCCAGGCTGTTTCTCACGGCGGCGTCGTGCATGTTGCCGGCCAGGTGGCCGATAACCGCAAGTCCTCGCTCGAACAGCAGACCCGCGAAGTTCTGGCCAAGATCGATGCCCTGCTCGCCGAGGCGGGCACGGACAAGTCCAAGCTGCTCGCAGTCACCGTGCTGCTGCCGCACATCATCGACTTCGATGCGATGAACCGCGTTTACGATGCCTGGATCGACCCGGCCAATCCGCCGGCGCGTGCCTGCTTTGAGGCGCGCCTTGCCGATCCTGACCTGCGGGTCGAAATGACTGCCATCGCGGCTATCTAAATCTCTCAGCGGGCGGCGAGCGATCGCCGCCCGCACTGGTTCTACAAGAAGAGACACCATGCACACCGGCATTTTTCATGAGCTCGATCTGGCCGCCGAAGGCAAGTCGATCAGCTATCTTTCGATCCCGTTCTCCGTTGATCGCTCGCCCTATTTCCAGGCGAAGGTGCCAGTCTGCCGCATTCGCAATGGCGACGGTCCGTCGATCCTGCTGATTGCGGGCAATCACGGCGACGAATATGAGGGCGAAATCTGCCTGTCGCGCCTGGTGCGCGAGCTTGATCCGACCGCGGTGCACGGTTCGGTCACCATCATTCCCTTTGCCAATGCACCGGCGGTGATGGCGGCGCGTCGCCGCTCACCGCTGGACGAGGGTAACCTCAATCGTGCGTTTCCGGGTGATCTCGGCGGCACGCCGACACAGCGGATTGCCTATTTCCTCGAGCATGAATTGTTCCCCCATCACGATGTGGTCTTCGACCTGCATTCGGGCGGCACCTCGATGGAGCACCTGCATTGCGCGCTGATCGAGCGGCAGGGGCCGCCGGAGCAGTTTGCCGAAGCCCTGCGTTTGATGAAGGCCATGGGGCTGCCCTATGGCTTCATCGCCGAGAACGGCTCCCAGGCGCCGACTTCGATGGCTGGCGCGGCGCGGGCCGGTGCTATTGGGCTGAGCGGCGAGTTTGGGGGCGGGGGCACTGCCACCCGTGACTCGATGGCGATTACGGCCCAGGCCATCGACAATGTGTTGCTGGAAATGGGCATTATCCAAAAGCCTGTTCTGGCAAGAAAACCTTTGCCGGCCAAAGAGATGACCCTCTTGAAGCTTGAAAGCCACGCACAAGCGATCTATGCGGTAAGACGGGGGTGGTTCGAGCCAGCCGTTGCGCTGGGAGATGCCGTCGAAGCCGGTGATATCGCTGGTTGGTACCATGACTTTGATCGTCTGGACCTGCCCGAGGAGCCGCTACATTTCGGCAAGTCCGGAATCGTTCTGTCGCGGCGCCTGCATTGCGACAGCCAGCCGGGTGATTGCCTGATGCAGGTCGGTCTCCTGGTCGCTGGCGAATAGAATTATGAACTGAGGTCATTGGGGAGTGAGCCAAGTGAGATCCGATCTGACCGCACACTCCCATGACAACGTCCTGCGCCTCGCTTCGCCGACCCCGTTGGCGGGGCGCGCCAAGCCCGTGCGTATCGAAGAGGTCGCGGCGCGGGCAGGGGTCTCGGCCATTACCGTGTCGCGGGCGCTGCGCAAGCCGGAACTGGTGTCGCCCAAGACCCGCGATCTCATCCTCAAGGTGGTCGAAGAGACCGGCTATTGGTCGAACCCCCATGCCTCCGCATTGCGGTCGGGGCGCTCCTCGATCGTGGCGGCCTTTGTCTCCAATTTTCTCAGCCATCAGTTTGGCCTGGCGGTGCGGGCCTGCACCCATGTGCTCGAAGGCCATGGCTATCAGGTCATGGTCGGGCAGACGGCGTATTCCTACTCGCGCGAACTGACTGCCATTCAGTCGCTGCGGGCGCTGCGGCCGGCGGCTGTTTTCTTTACAGGTGTGATCGAGCTTGAGGACAATCGGCAGATGCTGCGCGATCTCAACATCCCAATCGTGGAGAGCTGGGCAAATCCACCCGATCCGCTCGATATGCTTGTGGGTTTTTCCAATACCGATGCCGGGCGTCTGGCGGCGAGCCATCTGGCCGGGCAGGGGTATCGGCGCCTGGCCTTCGTCGGCCGTTCTGGCGGCCGTGGAGCGCTGCGGCTGGCTGGCTTTCGCCAGCGGGCGGCCGAACTGGGACTGCAGGTGGCCGAGCCGGTGCTGATCGACTGGGTCGACGGGGTCGATGATGGCCGCACGGCTTACCGGACGCTGATGCAGCAGTCCCCCGACGTCGAGGCGGTGTTTTGTGCCAATGACCTGCTGGGGGTTGGCATGTTGACGGAAGCCCGCCGGGCTGGCCGGCAGATTCCCGATGAGCTGGGTATTCTCAGCTTTGGCGACAATGATGTCTCGGGCGATCTTTCACCCAACTTGTCGACGATCTCGGTTGATAGCGAGCTTATCGGGCGCCGGGCCGGCGAACTCATCCTTGATCGGCTCAACGGGAACGCCGCGGGCGCGGTCTCGGAATGTCTCGACATTCACCTGACCTGCCGTCAGAGCACCGCGCGTGGCGTCGCCGACATCCAGGCGGGGCGCTAGTTCATCGAGCTCGACGGTCCCCGCCGATCAGGGATCGGGATAGGCGGGATAGAAGAACACCAGTTCGGGATCATTCACATCGAGATTGTCGATGTAGCCACTCGGCTTGAAGCCTGCCTTGAGCAGAAGATTCTGCATCGTGCGGTTGGACATATTTGTCGAGCTGAACAGCTTTGATCCCGCGCATTGCGCTTGCAGATGCCGAAGCAGCGCCAAGCCAAAGCCGCGACCCCGGAAACGATTGCCAACCATCAGCATTTCAATGAAGAATGCTCCGAAGAAGTGCTTTGTCAGCACAGCGTAACCTGTTGCTTCCCCGTTCACTTCGGCGATGATGCAGGCGCCTTCGTTGATCCAGATAGCGATTGCCTCGCGACGCTTCGGGTGCTCGGCAGCAAACGTATCCAGCAGGCAAAGGGCGACAAAGTCATCGGGATTTGCATGGCGAAAACGCAAATCCAAGCTGGGTAGACCAGAAACCGATCTCAAAACTCGCACCACTCCGCCAAAACGCACCTCACACTCACCCGGCAGGCCAAGTGTACAAGAAACCTGCCCGGTGTCATCCGCGTTAAAGCAAGTCTGTTCCCATCAATGGGCCTTCACACGTTTACTCCACAAGACTTCTTTATGCGCAAGGCCTGGTTCGCGCCGACAGGCCTGTTTCTGCAAACGGAGCGCCGGGCCCTTCAAAACGGCGTTTGATAGACCGGGGTGCTGATCCCTTCCATCCGGGCCTTGATCTGCAGGGCAAGGAATTTGGAGAAGAAGCGCGAGAGAGCCAGGTTGCCGCCCTGGAACCAGAGTGCTTCCTGCGCCGTCGGCTTGTACATGTTGCGCAGTTCACCTTGCCAGGGCCCCGGATCGTTGCGCGTGCCTGAGCCAAGGCCCCAGCATGGGCCGATGGCATCGGCCGTGGCGCGGTCGACAATCCCGGCAACGACTTCATGCATGGACTGAAAGCCGGTCGACTGGATGATGACGTCGGCAGGCACAATCGTGCCATCGGCAAAGCGCATGCCGGTTCGGGTCAGGCTGTCGATGGCAATGCCCGATTTGACCTTGATCGCTCCATCGATGATCAACTGGGATGCGCCGACATCGACATAATAGCCCGATCCGGTGCGATAGGCCTTCATCATCAGGCCGGTTTCATCCTCGCCAAAGTCGAGCTGGAAACCGGTCGCCGCGAGTTTCTCGTAGAAGTCGGCGTCCCTCGCCTTGATCCGCTCGGTCAGTTCCCGCTGCACCGGCGGCTGCAGGCCGAAGGGCGTTGCGGCCGCGATCATGTCCGCCCTGTCGACATCGATGCCATTCTCGGTTGCAACCTGGGAGTAGATATCGAAGGCCAGGTCCAGCTGCGTCTGGGAACGCACCACGGTGGTGGGCGAACGTTGCACCATGGTCACTTCAGCGCCAGCCTCCCAAAGGTCGACTGCCACGTCATGGCCGGAACTGGCCGCGCCGATGACGATGCAATTTTTGCCGGCATAGTCGGCGCCGTCGCGATAGCGGCTGGAATGGAGGATTTCGCCTGCGAACTGATCGGCGCCGGGGAGTTCGATGAATTTGGGCGGGCCATAGGCGCCGGTGGCGAAGACGAGTTGGGTCGGCCGCAGCGTTATCGCCTTGCCGTCGCGCTGCAGATGCACGATCCAGCGCTTCTCGGCCTCGTCGAAACTGGCGCTGATGCACTCCGTGCCGCCCCAATAGGTCAGCTCCATCACCTTGACGTACATTTCGAGCCAGTCGCCCATCTTGTCCTTGGGGGTGAACACCGGCCAATGCTCGGGAAACGGAATATAGGGCAGGTGATCGTACCAGACCGGGTCGTGCAGCACGAGCGAGCGGTAGCGGTTGCGCCAGGAATCGCCGGCCTTTGGGTTCTTTTCGACGATGATGGTGGGGACCCCCAATTGCTTGAGGCGGGCGCCCAGCATGATGCCGCCCTGGCCACCGCCAATGATCAGGCAATAGGGATCCTCGCCATTGTCGAACGCTGCCTCTTGGCGTGACCTTTGTTCGGACCAGGTTTCGCGATTGCGATCAGCGCCGTGCCGAACGCCCTTCGGACGGGCGGCGCCAAGCGGCTCGGCATGTCCATGCAGCGATTGCAGCGTCGTCAGAATGCTGACGCAGACGCCATTTTCGATGCGAAAAATGCCCTCGCCGTGACCGGCGCTGGTCTGGAAGGTGAACCACGCTTCGATAGTGCCGCTGCGTGAGCCCGATACTTGCCCGAGTTGCCATTTGCACGGCGCTGTGTGCTCCAGCGTCGCTGTCAGCATTGCCGCGATGTCCGGCTTGCCTTCGGTGGTTTTGACATTCCAGGTGAAGGCGACCATGTCGCGCCAGTAGCAATCCTGGGCGAACAGGGTCAGCGCACCGGGGATATCCCGGCGCTCCAGGGCTTGGGAGAAACTGTTGAGCCAGAGTGTGGCGTCAACTGCCAAGGCTGTGTCGTGCATGGTCGTCCCTCAAACAGGGGCCGGCGAAAGGCGCGGCCGAAATTGACGATCCGCGCACCATCAGTCTCCAAGCGGTTCGAGCTCGGTTCCCTTGCGGTGCGACAGGACATTGTATTTGACGCGGCGCAGTGTCTCGAGCGCCGAGGCGCCAAGCCGGTAGCCGGTGGTGACTGAAACAAGATCGATGATAGCCAGGAAAGCGAAGCGCGATGCCGTGGGCTTCATGGTGTCGGGAAATTCGGGAATTGCCACGGTCAGGCGCACATCGCTGAGCTGCGAGAGTTCGCTGCCCGGCGCAGTAATGCAGATGGTCTTGGCCCGATAGTGCCGCGCCAGGGCCACGGCCTCGATCACCTCGCGAGAACGTCCTGTCGCAGAAATGGCGATCACCACGTCGTCAGGCCGGAGCGTCGAGGCGATCATACGCATGATGTAGGGGTCGGAATGGGCCGACACCATCACGCCGTAGCGGAACAAGCGGATCTGCGTCTCCTGCGCCAACGCGGACGAACTGCCTCCCAGGCCGAATACCGCCACCTGGTGGGCATGGGCAACCAGTTCGGCAGCACGAACGATCTCGGCTGGATCCACCTGGCGTTCGACGGCGTTGAGGGCGTTGCGCGCCTCGGAAAACACGGTGTTCCATAGAGGGGAGCCATTCTCTGTCGGCTCGGGCGGCTGCGTGGCTGTCAGGTACATCCGCCCGACGACAACGCTCTGGGCCAGTATTACCTTGAAGTCGCGCACGCCATCGCAGCCTATCGCGTGGCAGAAACGCGTAACCGTTGGTTGACTGACGCTTGCCCGGCGGGCGATCTCGGCGTTGGAGGCATCGACGCAGAACGCCACATCGGCGAGTACCACGTCAGCGACGCGCCGCTCGGCTGGTCGCAGTTCGGCATAGTTGTCCTTGATCTGTGAAAGAATGTCGGGGATCGGCATATGGGCGGTGATGCGATCCGGGTGCCCGGTGCCGGTGCGCTTGATCCCGCCCCTGCCGTGCGGTGCCTGTCCGGGCGCGATGACTGCCATGCTGGACCCCCGATGCCTCACCCGGGAGGCCCATCCGCGCGGCCTGCCGGTCGCGTTCTTCCAAGCAGGATGTAAGAAACTTACAAAAGTTGCAAGGGCGCTATGCCTTATAAATCAGCAACTAGGGCGGTCGGTGAAAGTTTTATGAAGTCGGCTTGACTGATGAGGTAAGTTAGTTACAGACTGCCATCTGGGTGGACTTTGATCCACTGATACGGCGCAGAACAACGTGTGGGGCACGATGGTCGAGCATAAGTCGGGCGAGGTGAAACTCAGGGTGCGGCAGGCCACGAAGGTCTATCCGACCGCCTCCGGCGACCTGCTGGCGCTTGACCGATGCGACCTCGACATACGAACCGGTGAGATCGTTTCCATCGTGGGGCCATCCGGGAGTGGCAAGACCACCTTGCTTTGGTCGATGTCGGGTCTGCACGGTCTGAGTTCGGGCGATGTTGAACTCGACGGCCAAAAGATCACCAAGCCCAGCCGGGATATCGGCATGGTGTTCCAGGATGCCAACCTGCTGCCCTGGCGCACGGTTGAAGCCAATATCAATTTTCCCTTCGAGATCATGGGGCAGGCGCCCGACAAGGCCTGGATCGCCCAGCTAATGCATCGGGTCGGGCTGGAAGGGTTCGAGCAGCGCATGCCGCGCGAGCTTTCGGGCGGCATGCAGCAACGCGTGGCGCTGGTGCGCGCGCTGTCGTTCAAGCCATCGGTGCTGTTGATGGATGAGCCTTTCGGCGCGCTGGATGCGTTTACGCGCGAGGAAATGAACCACCTCGTCGAGGAGATTTATCTCGATACCCATACGACCATCGTGCTGATCACCCATTCCATCGAGGAAGCCATCTTCCTGGCGGATCGGGTTATCGTGATGAGTGCGCGGCCGGGTCGGATTGCCAGTGAGCATGTGGTGCCGTTTGCGCGGCCACGGTCCATGGAGATCATGGCGACCAAGGAGGTCTTCGACCTCACCAATGTCATCAAGCAGGAAATCGTTGGTGACCAGAAGAGCATGGCCAGCAGGCCGCGCCTCGTTGCCAAGGCCGCCAGCTAGGAGAGCGAAATGGATAGCGCCGACGCCATACCCGAATTCTCCAAATCCGACGCAGGCGGTGGTGGCGCTGGTGTTGCCAATATGTCGGCGCTGGCAGCGGGGCCAGGCATCCAGTCGGTACGCGACGTCGCCATTATCGCCATTGTGGCGGTGATCGTCATCGGCGGGCTGGAACTGCTGCTCAATCTGTTTGCTGTGCCGCAATACGTGATGCCCAAGCCGAGCGAGATCGCGACGGCACTTGTGACTGATTTCTGGTTCATCCTGCCCCATCTGGGGCACACCCTGGTCGAGTTGTTTTCCGGCTTTGCCATCGGGGCGCTGGTCGGGCTCGTGCTCGCCGCGGTGATTACCCAGTTTCCCTTCGCGGAAAAGATCATCACTCCCTACATCCTGCTGCTGGTAACCACGCCCATGCTGGCGTTGGTGCCGCTGCTGATCCTGCGCTTCGGCTTTGGCTATACGCCGCGCATCATCGCAGTGGCGCTGGCCGTTGGCCCGATGGTGATGATCAATGCCGCAACCGGATTTCGGCGGGTTGATCGCGGCAAGATCGCGCTGGCGCGCTCCTACGGCGCCTCGACCCTGCAGATCTTCTGGAAGATCCGCGCGCCAATGGCACTGCCGATGATCTTCGTTGGCCTGATGGTCGGATCGATCTTTGGCCTGTTGACCGCAGTCGGCGCCGAAATGGTTGGCGGCGGCTTCGGGCTGGGCAATCGGCTTACCTCTTATTCCTCGATGATCCAGATGCCACAATTCTTTGCCGTGGTGCTGATCCTCTCGATGCTGGGCATTCTCATCTACATTCTCTTCTTTCTGCTCGGAAAGAAGTTTGCCAGTTGGGAGGCCTGACGAGACACCGCCCGAAGGGGAATTTGGCGGGAGATCGAAGACTACAGGGACACTTAAACAAGCAAGGGGACTGCTATGACTGACACGACACGCGCCGCCGGCATGCGCCGCCGGACTTTCCTGCAGGTTTCCGCCGCCGGGCTCGTCAGCGCCACGACGCTGGGCGGCATCAGCCGGGCTTATGGCGCGCCTTATGGCAATTTCACCTGGATTTCGCCGCGAGGCTCGCTGGAGGTGCTCGACGACTACGGCCTCTGGGTAGGCAAGAAGATGGGCTATTTCGGCGACCTTGCTTTTGACACCCAGCCCGGTCCCTCGGACGGCACGGCGGTGGTCAAGTTCGTCGATGTAGGCCAGGCCGACATGGGATATCCGTCGCCGGGGGTGTTCTCGTTCGCTCTCGAAAACGGCATGGATCTGAAGTCGGTGTTCCATATGGGGGCACTCGATACTTTCAGCCTGGCCTTCCGCAAAGGCGAGGGCACCAACGATCTCAAGACCCTCGAAGGCAAGACCATCCTGCTCGGTTCCGCCGCCTGGCAGTCAATCGTCGATCCAATGCTGGCAGTGCAGGGCGTTGACGTTTCCAAGGTCAATTATGTCGAAGCCGGCTGGCCAACCTGGGCTACAGCGCTGCAGGCCGGGCAGGGCGATGCTGCCTTGAGCTGGGAAGGCCTGCGCGCCGAATGGATCGCGAACGGGCTGGACTTCGAATACTGGCTGGGCGTGAAGCACTCGCCTCTGTTTGCCAATACCTTCGTGGTGCGCGCCGCCGATCTCGACGATGCCGACAAGAAAGAATTCCTCGGAAAGTACCTGCGTGGCTGGGCCATGGGCATGGAATTCGCCTACCACAATCCGCGCGCCGCGGTCGAAGCGGTGTTCGAGCAGTTCCCCACGCTCGCCAATAATCTGGGGCCTCAGATCGGCACCGTGTCGATCCTGCAGCAACTGGCTGTCAACCGGGGCGACATGGACAAGCGCGCTGGTTGGGGCGACCACGATATGGCCAAGTGGCAAACCTTTTTCGACAGCATTTATGAGCTGGGCCAGGTGACCAAGGCGTTCAAGGCGGAGGACATCGCCACCAATGAACTGGTCGCGGCCGCCAATGATTTTGACGCGGCCAAAGTCAAGGCCGATGCCGATGCCTATGTCCTGAGCGAGCCGTTTGCGGCGCTGGATGTGGAAGCCATCAAAGCCGGTCTCTACGATCAGGCGGTTCGCTGATCACCGTATGAGGCTGGGCGGGCATTCGTGCCGCCCAGGCTCCTTTCTAACAGCTGATGAGCAGCCCGAAGTGGCTGGTGCAAGGGGAGGGCGCAATGCCGGACAAAGTCAGGGTTCTCGTGGTCGGTCTGGGCAATATGGGGGCCTCCCATGCCAGTGCCTATCACCGCAGTCCGGGTTTCGAGATCGTCGGCTTGATGAGCCGGTCCATCAAGGACAAGAAAATCCCGGACGAACTTGCCGGCTATCCGCTGTTCGAGGACTATGATGTCGCGTTAGCGGAAACCAGACCGGACGCCGTCTCGATCAATTCATGGCCCAACAGCCACGCTGGATATGCCATCAAGGCGATCAATGCCGGGGCCCATGTGTTCATGGAAAAACCGCTGGCGACCAACATTGCCGACGCAGAGGCGGTGGTGAAGCTGGCGCGCGAGAAAAACCGCAAGCTGGTTCTAGGCTACATCCTGCGCGTGCATCCAAGCTGGATGAAGTTCATCGAGCTGGGGCAGACCCTGGGCAAGCCGCTGGTCATGCGGCTCAACCTCAACCAGCAGAGTGGCGGCCCCAGCTATGACTGGCACAAGAACCTCATCGACTCGCTGATCCCGATCGTCGACTGCGGCGTGCATTATGTCGACGTGATGTGCCAGTTGACGGGCGCCAAGCCGGTCCGCGTGCACGGCATCGGCGCCAAGCTCTGGGCGGAAGCGGACAAACCGAATTACGGGCACCTGCATGTCACGTTCGACGATGGTTCGGTGGGCTGGTACGAAGCCGGCTGGGGCCCGATGATGAGCGAAGTCGCCTATTTCGTGAAGGACGTGATTGGTCCCAAGGGCGCCGTGTCGATCGTGCCCAATCCCAAAGCGCACAAGGATGGCGTCTCGGACTCTTCCGATATCGACCAGCATACCAAGACCGACGCGATCCAGTATCACCACGCCGAAGTGAACCCCGGGGACAAGACCTTCGTCCGCAAGGACGAGATATTCACCATGACCGACGAGCCGGGTCACCAGGAATTGTGTGACCGCGAGCAGGCGTTTTTCCTCAAGTCCATCATCGAGGATATCGACCTGACCGAGCAGATGGACGCGGCGGTCAACAGCCTGCGCATCGTGCTGGCAGCAGAGCAGAGCATCAATGAGGGGCGCGTGGTCGAGCTGACCTGACGCCCCGTCTCACGCATCCATTAGTCCATGCAAGCGAACGGCGTCTCGCCGATCGCCTGTTGGACGACGCCCATGGAGAACGGCGATGACTGAACCCGGGACGGCCAGCAGCTTCGATGTCTTGCTTCGCGGCGGCCATGTAATGGACGAGCGAAATGGTGTCGACGGGGTGTTCGACGTCGCTATCAGCGGCGGCAGGATCGCGGCCATCGGACGCGACCTGCCACTGGGCGGCGCGCGGGTGGAGAACCTGGCGGGCACTATCGTTGCGCCGGGTTTGATCGATATCCATACCCACGTCTACCATAAGGCGACCTCGCTCAGCGTCGACCCTGGGATGATCGCAAGGCGCTCTGCCGTGACGACGCTGATTGATGCCGGCAGCGCCGGAGCGGGCAATTATGACGGCTTCAGGGACTATGTGATGGCGCATTCGCCATACCGGATCCTGGCCTTTCTCAACGTGTCGTTCCCGGGCATTTTTGGCTTCGATAAAGGCGTCTCGATTGGAGAGGCAACCCTGCGCGAAATGCTGCCGGTCGATCGGTGCGTCGCCAAGATCGAAGCCAATCGTGATCGCATTATCGGGGTGAAGGTGCGTATTGGCGGCCCCGTCACTGGCGAGCTCGGCCTGGGCGCGCTGGAGCTGGCATTGGAAGCGGCCAATGCTGTCGGGCTGCCGTTGATGACCCATATTGGCGGGCCGCCACCCAGCTATGCCGATGTGGTTTCAATGTTGCGGCCCGGCGATATTCTCACCCATTGCTACCGTCCCGATCCCAATTCGGCGCTGGACGCCCAGGGCCGGATTCTTCCTGAAATTCGAGCTGCGCGCGAGCGGGGCGTCCTGTTCGACATCGCCCATGGCATGGGGGCGTTCGGCTATGCCTCGGCCGAAGCCGCGCTGGCCGAGGATTTCCCGCCTGACCTGATTTCCAGCGATGTCCATGTGATCGCGGTGGAGGGGCCAGGCTTTGATCTGCTGCACACCATGAGCAAACTACTCAATTGCGGCCTGTCGCTGCAGCAGGTCATCGCAATGTCGAGCAATCGGCCCGCCCTTGCCATCCGGCGGCCGGACCTGGGCCATCTGGGCGTCGGCGCAATTGCCGACATCACCGTGCTGCGCCAGATGGAGAGCAATTACGTCTTCGAGGACGTGGTGGGAACGCAACGCCAGGGCACCATGCTGCTGCAGCCCGAAATGGTGTATGTCGCAGGCACGTCCATGGAGATTGCCCGGCGGCCATTTGAAGAACCGTTCATCCTGGGCGGCCACCATCACCATTAGCCATTTCTGGCGTTCTGTCCGCAGGGCAACGGTCCGCCTTGTCTTTTTCGGGGGAGTGGCCGGGGGCGTGGGCCTTCAACAGCACTCACTGAAGCACCCGCTTCCTCAGCCTCAATCGTCACCCTCGGGTCGGGCCCGATGGTGACGAATTGTGATTGGGTGCAAGTCCGGAAACGGCGATGCCCTCGTCCCTAGAACCGAACGACGTCGCCGGTGCGCGCCGATTGCTCGGCCGCCAGCGTCGCTTCCAGAGCGGCAGCCGCATCCTCGGGCACGCCGATGGTCGGCCTTTGCCCGCTGATGGCGCAATTGGTGAAATAGGCAAACTCCTCGCGCAGTGCGCCTCCGCGGCTGCCTTCGAACATCGGCCAGTAGGTGATGTCGGGAGAGTGCAGTCGGTCAGCGTCGACAATTCCGAGGTTAGGGAAGGTGTCCTGGATATGGATAATCCCTTCGGTTCCGATGATCGACATGCGCTCGTCGATATCGAAGGGCGTCTTTTCGGGCATGCACCACACCGTTTCCAGGGTCGCGGTCGCGCCGCCGGCAAAGCGATACATGGTCTGGCCGATATCGGGATGCTTGAGCCCCCGAACATCCGCCGTCTGGGCATAGGCCGAGACGATTTTGTCGCCAGTCAGCCACAGCATGATGTCGGTGTCGTGGATGGCATCGCCAACGATCGGGCCGATCTTGTTGAGGATGGTCGGCGTCCAGGCGGCGGGAATATTGCGGCGCGAACTCATGGCGACAATCTTGCCGATGCGGCCAGCGTCAACAGCCTGCTTGGCGGCCCGATAGCGCGGGTTGAAGCGCACGATATGGCCAATGAACAGGATGCCCTTGGCTTCCTTTGAAGCGGCAACGATCTTGTGTGCGTCCTCCACCGTGGACGCTATGGGCTTTTCCAGGAAGACGTGCTTGCCTGCCTTCAGCGCTGCAATTGCCGGCTCCGTATGCTGGTCCCACATGGTGCAGATCGATACGGCATCAATGTCGGGATCCGCCAGCATATCATTGTAATCCTGGTAGCGCTTGGCAACGCCGAACCTGTCTCCCAGCGCGGCCAAACGATCCTCGGTCCGGGTACACAGGGCGGCCAGCTCCAGATTGGGCAGGCCGATAATTGTCTCGCAGTGGATTTCCCCAAACCAGCCGAGGCCGATCACGCCGATACGCAGCTTGTCCATAGTCTCCCCCCTTAGAAATTTTCCAGCGTCAATTCCCGCGCCATGACGATATTGCCGGCAGTCAGCCCGCAATCGACCGGAATGGCCGCTCCGGTAATGGCGCTGGCCGCGTCTGAGGCGAGAAAGGCGATAACCCGAGCCACTTCATCCGGTTCGACAATGCGGCCGAGCGGATACCAGCGTTCCAGCGTCCGGAGGACATCGGGATCCTTGGCCTTGCGTGCATCCCAGAGCGGCGTGCGCACCGTGCCCGGCAGCACGATATTGGTGCGGATATTGTAGCGGCCATACTCCATGGCCATCGCCTTGGTCATCGCGATCATGCCCGCCTTGGCGGCGCTATAGGCAGGGTCGCCCAGGGCGTGCAGGCCATTGACCGAACCGACATTGACGATCGTTCCGCCCCGACGTTCGACCATCTGCGGAAGCACCGCATGGGCGCAATTGTAGGCGCCATTGAGGTTGGCGCTGATGTCTTCTTCCCAGCCATGCGGGTCGGTCCCGTGGAGCGTTGGATGACGCGAGAGACCGGCATTGTTGATGAGCACGTGAACGGCGCCGAAGCTGGCAAATGCTGCAGCGACCTCGGCGGGGTCGGTGATGTCAGCCACCGCCGCCCGCACCGTTATGCCCTCGCGCTGCAGCGCGGAGGCAAGTTCGAGCACGGCCGCGCTCCTGTCCAGAGCCGCCAGGGTTGCGCCCTGAGCGCCAAAAAATCGACACAGGCCCTGGCCGATACCGCCCGCTGCGCCGGTAATGGCAATGGTCTTGCCGGCCCAGCCGCCGCTCATGCTCGGGCTCCCAATGCTTCACCAATCCAGGCGAGATTGCTCCGCCGCAGATGCCCCCAATTGTAGAATGCAAACTCATCGATACCGCCCGCCCGCAGCCGCGCGATGGAATCGAGGAATTCCCCCTTGGTCGCGAGGTCTGGAAAGGACGGCCGCAGGATTGCCCTTAGCCTGCCGCTGCCACGCAATCGACGCTGGATGTCGAACAGGTCCGCAGCAACCCGCTCGGCACTGGGTTCGTAGAAGCACGCTTCGACAATACCGCACGTATCGGCCAGCGCCTTGAGATCGCTGCCTTCGTACCAGGCGCCCGCGGTCGGCCGCGCCACCGAGGGGATAACGGCCACAATAGCGTCGGATCGAACCGCGGCACGTATCTCGGCGACAAGGGTTGTGACGACGTCATTGCGGAAGTCGAGATAGCGGCGAAGATCGCCATTGGCGGTGATATCGGCGCGCCAGAATGCCTCGGCCATATCGGGCGGAAAGTCGAGATCGCTGTCGAGATAGCTGGCAATATCTGTGGCGACCTGGGCCTTGAGGCGGGCAGCGTCAATCCCGGCCCGTGCAGCGCCAGCCACGCAATGGTCGCAAAAACACAGTCCCAGCAGGTTTTCGAGCCAGGCATTGGTGCGGAGCAGGGCGAACTCGTGATGGTAGCCATGGGCATAGGGCGTGAACCCTGGCGCTTCCATCGAAATGCCGGCCACCGGATAGCTTTCGGTTACGTCCTTGGCCAGGCCAGTGGCATAGGCGCGCGCCGCTGGCGCCGAAGGGCAAAGGTTGTAGTAATACGGGTCGCCGAACGCATTGCGCACTACCGCTTCCGGGTGGGCCATTCCAAGGTGGGTATTGTGCAGCAGGACCAACCAGACATTGACCTGCATACTACCCGCCTCGGTCAGTTCGCGCAGGACATCGCCATGCCCCAGTGCGGTATTCGCCACTGGCTTGATCGCGCCGTACCGCGTCGGATCGGCATTGAAGTAGATGGTGCCATCCTCGGGAAAATAGACCTTGCCCGTCTTCCCGTGCGGTCGCAGGAACTTGCCTGCATGGTAGCTGCCGGCAATGGTAACGGTGTCTAGGCCCAGGCCGCGGAATTCATCGATGGCGCGGTCAATCCCGGCCTCGGCCAGGTCCCAGGCATAGGTGTAGATGGCCTTGTAGCTCAATTGCCGAACCACCCATCCTTGAGATAGCGCATGTACTCAAAGATCGCGCCGTGCTTGCGTACGAACACCACCTCGAGAAAGTCGCCGACGACGAATGGCGGGATCAGGATTTCGACACCTGGCTCGGCCAGATGCGGCTCCAGGTCTTCAACCCGATAGGCGACATGGGGATTGTCGCGTATGGCGGCCGGCACTGGGCTGTCGGGCGCATAGCGCAGGAACTCGATATGCTCCGGATGCAGCTTGGGATTGGTGACCCAGATCCGGCTTTGCTCCACCCAGTCCTCATGGGGCTGGGGCTCTGTCGTGGTTATCCCCACATGGTCGAACACAAAGGCAGACAAGGCGACCTCCGTAACAGCGATGAGTGCATCAGTTCGCGGCTGGGGCGAACGCTTCTGAAATCATGTTACAGATTTGCTGCCTGAGCAAGAAACAAATGAACACGTCGAAAAAACAGGAAACTTATGCCTTTGACATTCGTTGGCGCGCCACTTGCGTTGCCCGTTGGTGCAGGACACCGCACGCTACTGGCCATCGATCAATTGGTTTGTAAATTTATTTCACATTGGTATGCGGGCTGAGTGTCTCGCATTTCCTCGTCCACTGCGTAGACCCGAGGGCTTGTTAGTTACGTTTTCAACTCATATCCCGGTCTGCGAAGAGGGGGATGTCAGATGATCGAGCAGGTGATTGCACGCCTGCGGCCAGTACCGCTGGAGTCGGTGCTGCACAGCCGCGCATTATCCCACGATGCATGAAGTTGTTGAGCGGCTGAAATCGGTAATCGGACTGGCAGGATATTATGAGCGATAAACCGGCGCTGTTTGACTATTGGCGTAGTTCGGCAAGTTATCGGGTGCGCATCGCGCTGCATCTGGCTGGCGTCGATTATGACACGGTACCGGTCGATCTCCTCGCCGGTTCACACAAGTCCGAGGCACATCGGCACCGCAATCCGCAGGGTCTCGTCTCGGTGCTCGATATCGATGGGCACCGTTTCACCCAGTCGCTGGCCATCATCGAATATCTCGATGAGACACGCAGGCTCGGACTGTTGCCGGAGGATCCGGCCAGGCGCGCCAAGGCGCGGGCCCTGGCTCAGGCCATTGCCGTCGATATTCATCCGGTCTGCAATCTGAACGTCGTCGCCCATGTCAACGCGCTGGTGCCCGGCGACCGCGTCAAGGCGGACTGGATGGTGCACTTCATCCGTCCGGGGCTCGAAGCTTTCGAGGTGCTCCTGGGCGGCTTCGAGCGACGCCCGTTCTGCACCGGTGCGCAGCTGGGACTGGCCGATATCTGCCTCGTGCCGCAGATCTACAATGCCCGCCGTTGGGGCGTCGTCTTCGATGACCTGCCCCGCATCGCGGCCGTCCTGCGTGCCGCCGAGGCGCATCCGGCGGTTCTGGCGGCATTCCCCATGCAGCATTAGGTCAAATTCCCTCCAAAGCCCGAGAACCCAATCTGCTACCACTTCCGTGCCCTGGTGGCGCAGGCGTCATCGCTTCGACCCTATTATTGCGGTGTTGGTAACTCCGGTCAGCACAATGACGATCTGTGGCGCTAAGGTAAGGTGAGTGAGCTCTGCCAGCCTGATGTCACGATCAACCAGGGATTAAACGCTCAATGCCCCTATTGCTGCAAAACCGCCTGAATACCGTCCTGTTGTTCGTGGCGCTGGTCGGGCTGATGGCAGGCCTGGGGCTAATGTGGGCCGGTCACGACACGCTTGCCACAGCCGCCTGGTGCGCCGGTGTCATTCCGGTCCTCGTCGCCCTCGTGGTCGAGATCGTTCGAGGTCTCGCCAGGGGGGAATTTGGTCTTGATATCGTAGCTGCCCTTTCGATGTCGGCAGCTTTGGTATTTGGAGAGACGCTGGCGGCTGCGGTCGTCGCCCTCATGTATTCCGGCGGGACCTTCCTGGAGAGCTTTGCTCAGGGGCGAGCCCGCCGGGAGATGAGCCAGCTTCTTTCGCGCGTGCCGCGGACCGCCACCCGGCACCGCAATGGCAAGCTCGATGAGGTGCCGCTCGATGATATCGAGCCAGATGACCTGCTGCTGATCCGTCAGGGCGACGTGGCCCCGGTGGACGGCACGGTCGAAAGCGATCGAGCCGTCCTTGATCAATCGGCGCTGACCGGGGAGTCGATGCCGGTACTGCTGGACCGCGGCCAGGATGTGATGAGCGGCTCGACAAATTCGGGAGAGGCGTTCGATCTGCGGGTCACGCGAAGTGCCTCGGAAAGCACCTATGCCGGGATCGTGCGGTTGGTCGAGGCGGCGCAGAGGTCAAAAGCGCCCATGGCGCGGCTTGCCGATCGCTATTCCCTGCTGTTCCTGCTGATTACCGTGGTTCTGGCCACCTCTGCCTGGTGGCTTACGGGTGATCCCATTCGCGCCGTCGCCGTGCTCGTGGTGGCCACCCCCTGTCCGTTGATCCTGGCGGTCCCGGTGGCGCTGGTTGCCGGCCTGTCGCGGGCCGCGCGGTTCGGTGTATTGATCAAGGGCGCGCGGCCGCTTGAGAACCTTGCCGGCATCCGGACACTGGTGCTGGACAAGACCGGGACACTGACAGACGGACGTCCGCAGATCGTTTCTATCGAGGCCCATGATGGCCTGAGCCAGGAGCAGCTCCTGTTCTTTGCTGCCTCGCTCGAACAGGCGTCCAAACATCCGATGGCGCGCGCCATCGTGGCATCGGCGCGCGAACGTGGCGCGGTCCTGCAGATTCCCGCACAGGTCGTCGAGATTGCCGGAGAAGGTCTGGCGGGTACGGTTGGCCGCCGCAATGTGGTCGCAGGCGGCGCGAGCTTCGTCGCCGATCGGATCGGTGCCGCAGCCCCCGAGGACAAGATCCTTGGCGCAGGTTCGGCGCTTGTCGCTGTGGCAATCGATGGAAAGCTGGCCGGGCACATCGTGATGGCCGATGCGTTGCGGTCGGGAACGCCTCGGCTTCTGGCGGGGCTGCGGCGCCTTGGGATAGACAGGATCATGCTGGCAACCGGGGATCGGCGGGCGGTGGCCGAAGTCATCACCGCAGGATTGGACTTGGATGCCGTGCACTCGCAGCTGACGCCGGACCAGAAGGTGCGGCTTATCCTGACCGAGCGGGAAGGGCATGGTCCCGTGATGATGGTGGGCGACGGCGTCAATGATGCGCCGGCGCTGGCAGCGGCGGATGTAGGCGTAGCGATGGGCGCGCGGGGCGCGGCTGCTTCCGCTGAGGCCGCCGATGTCGTCCTGCTGGTGGATCACCTTGACCGCCTGCTGCCGGGAATCGAGATTGCGCAGGGCGCCCGCCGGATCGCACTCCAGAGCGTTGCCGTGGGCCTTGGCCTGTCGGTGGCAGGAATGATCGCTGCGGCACTGGGCTACCTGACGCCGGTGCAGGGCGCGATTCTTCAGGAAGCGATTGACGTCGCCGTCATTCTGAACGCCTTGCGGGCTCTGGCCATCCAGCCTCGTTCGCTTGCGGATTCAGCAACATGACCATCCGGCACCTCGACAGAGCCTTCGCCCCACGATCGGTAGCGCTTATCGGCGCGTCGGAGCGGCCGGGTTCGCTGGGGGCCCTGGTTCTGTCCAATATTGTTTCCGGTGGCTTTGCCGGGACGGTATTCCCGGTCAATCCCAAATACGCTCAACTGTCCGGTCGCCCCTGTTATGCGCGCGTGAGCGATTTGCCCGAGGTGCCGGACCTCTGTGTCATCGCCACGCCGGCCGGCACGGTGCCCGATCTGGTCGAGCAAATCGGCCTGGCCGGGGGCAGGGCGGTCGTCGTGATCACCGCAGGCATTGGCAAGCAGGATGGACTGCGCCAGCGCATGCTTGAGGCGGCGGGGCGCCATGGCATTCGGATCATCGGCCCCAACACGATCGGCCTGTTGGCGCCACGGGTCGGTCTCAATGCGAGCTTCACCCACATTCCGGCCCGGGCAGGTTCCCTGGCATTGTTGTCTCAGTCGGGCGCCATCGTCTCTTCGATAGTCGATTGGGCCGAGTCAGAAGGGATCGGCTTTTCGCAGATCGTGTCGCTGGGCGACATGGCCGATGTCGATGTGGGCGATTGCCTCAACGCCCTGGCGACAGATGCGGGCACATCCGCCATCCTGCTGTATCTCGAGTCCATTCCCGATGCGCGCAAGTTCATGTCGGCGGCGCGCGCGGTGGTGCGCCTGAAGCCGGTGATTGCCTTGAAGGCCGGACGCCACGCGCAGGCGGCCAAGGCGGCTCAGACCCACACTGGCGCTCTTGCAGGGGCTGATGGGGTGGTCGAGGCAGCTTTGCGCCGTGCCGGCATTATCCGGGTCAACGACCTCGAGGATTTGTTCGCGGCGGCGGAAATTACTGCGCGCTTCAAGCCACTTGAGCGGGGCCGGGTCGCCATTGTCACCAATGGTGGAGGTGCCGGCGTGCTGGCCGTGGACCACCTCGTGGAACGCGGATGCGAGCTGGCCGAGCTTGATCCGCAGACGATAGCCGCGCTCGATGGCGTTCTGCCCCCCAACTGGTCGGGCGCCAATCCGGTCGACATCATCGGCGACGCCCCGCCCGCCCGCTATCTGGAGGCGATAAGGCTGGTTGCGGCCGATCCAAATGTAGACGTTCTCTTGGTGATGAACTGTCCGACCGCACTTGCCTCGCCAACGGCAGCGGCCAAGGCCATGGCGGGTCTCATCAAGAATGGTCTGATCGCCGGCAAGCCCGTCCTCGCCACCTGGCTGGGGGAATTTGCGGCTGGAGAGGCGCGCCGGCTGCTCAATGAAGCTGGCATAGCAAGCATCGATACCCCCGCCAAAGCTGCCGACGCCGTCAGCATCCTGACGCGCTGGCGCCGCCTGACCTCGCGGCTTCAGCGCGTTCCGTCCACCCATGAAACCATCCATGTGGATCGGGCTGCGGCCTCTGCGGTGCTGGAAAAGGTGGCTGCCGGGGATCGGCGCATGCTGACCGAACCCGAAGCCAAGAGCATCCTCGCCGCCTATGGCATTGCCGTGCCGCGCGGGGTGACTGTGCCCAGTGTCGATGCTGTCGCGGCGGCGGCAACTGAGCTGCTCGCCGGCGGCGCCCAGCTTGCGGTCAAGATGGTGTCCAGCTCGCTGACCCACAAGTCAGACCTCGGCGGCGTGGTGCTGAACCTCGAAAGCGCGGCTGCCGCGCGAGGGGCTGCCCAGGCTGTCCAGGACCGGCTGACGTCATCCGGTCACGGTTCGGCCCTGGAGGGGTTCTGGGTCGAGCAGATGGTGGTCCGGCCTCAGGCCGAGGAATTGCTGGTCGGGGTAACAACGGATCCGGTGTTCGGGCCGGTCCTGATGTTTGGCGCCGGCGGCGTTGCGGTCGAGGTGGTGCGCGACACCACGATGGAACTTCTGCCGGTCGACGATGTGCTGGCCGATGACATGATTGATCGCGTGCGCATTGGCGCGCTGCTCGCTGGTTATCGCAACCGGCCAGCGGCAGATCGCGGCGCCATCGTGCTGGTGCTCAAGGCGGTCTCACAGCTGCTCATCGACTTTCCGCAGATCGTGGCCCTGGATATCAACCCGCTTCTGGCCGACGCCAACGGTGTCATCGCAGTCGATGCGCGTATCGAAATTGACCCCAGCCGACAGCCAATCGCGCCGCCCAACCCGGCAATGGCCATTCGGCCATATCCTGCTGATTGGGCCGGGCTTCTGGTCTTGGACGATCAAAGTTTCGACGTAAGGGCCATACGACCAGTGGATGCGGAACTCTATCCCCGGTTTCTCCAGGGCATTACGCGAGAGGATCTCCGCCTGCGCTTTCTCATGCCGACCACCAGCCTCTCGCCGGACGCGCTGATGCGCCTGACACAACTGGACTATGACCGTGACATAGCTTTCGTGGCCTTGACGCGGCCTGCGGGAGAATTGGCGGGTGTCGTGCGATACGCCGCCGATCCGGATGGCAGGCACGCCGAATTCGGTCTTCTGGTGCGGAGCGACCTAAAGGGCAGGGGCTTGGGGACGGGGTTGTTGAAGCATCTCATCGCCTATGCCAGATCGCGTGGTATTGCCGAACTGACGGGTATTCTCATGGGTGAAAACCAGCGCATGCAGGCGCTTTGCCGCAGCCTGGGATTCACGATGACTACCCATGCTGACGATCTGTCCCGCATCGAGGCCCGGCTGGTGCTATCCAGCGATGTCTCGTCCCGAAGCTGATCTGGGCAAACGCGGCCTGCATAAGCCTTGGCAGCGCGACGCGGAATTCTAGCCGTGCTGGCTCGCCCATCGGAGGATGTCGGCGCTCGTCATGGCTCCCGAAACCCGGGCGATTTCCTTGCCCTCCCGAAACAGGATCATGGTTGGAATGCCGCGGATACCAAGTCGCGCCGAAAGCGCCTGGTTGTCGTCGGAGTTGAGCTTGACGAAGCGCAGCTTGGGTTCGGCCTGCTTCGCCGCGGTTTCAAAATGTGGACCCATGATCTTGCAGGGGCCGCACCATGGCGCCCAGACATCCACCAAAACGGGTATGCTCGATTTGGCGATCTGCTTTTCCAGGATCGCTGCCGGTACGTCCACCGGCTGGCCTTCGAAAAGCCGGCGCCCGCATTTGCCGCACTTGCCCTCGAGAAGGCTGCGGTCTGCAGGCACGCGATTTATCGCTCCACAATGAGAACAGACGACCTGTGTCAAATCTCGACCTCGCACGCCATCACGGCGCAAATCTGCCTACCTGTTTATGCCCTTCGGCGGCTATCTACCAGCCATGGCGCGAGTTTTGACCGGGACCGCGTCACATCCAAGATCGGCGCTGAAACGCGCTTTGCTCTTCGGCAAAGCAGCGCCAGTCAAATTATGTCGGAACCGGGGTGGGTTTTCTTCGTTGCGTCCATGAAGCAGTGTTCAAGGAGACCAGCGCATGGGGGAAGCGACCCGGGGATTTGGATTTTGGGCCGTTGCGCTGTTGGCGCTGACAATGATGGTGTTTGGCCTGCCGATATTGGCAGGAGGTGTCTGGCTGATAAGTCTCGGCGGGTCGTGGTATTACGCGTTGGCGGGGCTCGGCCTCGTGCTGTCAGCCTACTTTCTGTTTCGTCACTCCATCGTCGGGGTGTGGATTTATCTACTGACCTTTGTCGGCACATTGGTGTGGGCACTTTGGGAGTCTGGCCTGGATGGCTGGGCGCAGGTGCCGCGGTTGCTCGCTCCGACGATCATTCTCGTTCTGGTGCTGCTGGCCATTCCAGCTTTGCGCGGTCGGATGGGAATGCCGCGTGGCGCAGTGGCAGCCGCCATGGTGGGGGTGCTGTCCCTCGGCGCCTCGGCCATGGTCCTGACTTCGGTGCGCGAAACCAGTCTTTTTGCCCAGGAGGCCCCGGCGCCTTTAGTTGAAGCTCCAATCGTGCCGACCCCGGATTCGACGGCCGCTCAGCCGGCCGAAGCCACACCCAGCGTTGAGTATGTTGCGCTTGAGACTGGTGTCGACTGGCCTGCCTATGGTGGCACGCATGCTGCAACACGCTACTCCCCCCTGACACAGATCACGCGGGATAATGTCGGTGAGCTCGAGCAGATCTGGGAGTTCCGAACTGGCGATCTGCCCGAGGATGGTGAGCCGTTCGGCAATCAGAACACCCCGGTCAAGGTCGGCGATCGACTGTATCTGTGCTCGGCGCTGAACAAGATCAGCGCACTCGACGCGGCGACAGGCGCCGAATTCTGGACCTATGATCCGCAGACGCCGGTGGATGCCATCGGCTATAACGCATCGTGCCGCGGACTGGTCTATTTTGAGGACACGACGGCCGAGGCCGGCGCCTTGTGCGCCACTCGCGTGGTCAATCTGACCCATGATGCGCGCATCATTGCGCTTGATACGGAGACCGGCCAGCTTTGCCCGGATTTCGGTAATGGCGGCGTGGTCAACCTGCTGGAAGGTATCGGAGATACTGCGCCCGGATTTTATGCGCCGACCTCACCACCGACGCTGGTCCGGGACGTTCTGGTCGTTGGCAGTCAGGTCAGCGATGGACAGACGCGCGAAGCGCCGTCTGGCGTCATCCGCGGCTTCAACGCGGTAACCGGTGCCCTCGACTGGGCCTGGGACATGGGGCGTCCAGGTGAGACTGGACTGCCGCCTGAGGGCGAAGTCTATACGCCCGGCACGCCAAATATGTGGACCATCGCCTCGGGCGACGACGAACTGGGCCTCGTCTATATGCCGATGGGCAATTCGGCCGTCGACTATTGGGGCGGCGATCGCTCCGATGCCGAGAACACCTATTCCACCGCCATCGTGGCGCTCGACGTTGAAACCGGCGAGGTGGCCTGGTCATACCAGACCGTTCACTACGACATCTGGGACTACGACCTTGGCGGGCAGGGGACGCTCGTGGACTTCCCGACGCCGGAAGGGCCGGTGCCGGCCATCGTCATGCCCTCCAAGCAGGCGCAGTTCTACATCCTCAATCGCGAAACCGGCGAGCCGCTGGTCAATATCGAGGAGCGTCCCGCTCCGACTGGCGGCGTCGAACCCGAGCGTCTGTCGCCCACCCAGCCCTATGTCACCGATTTTCCCAACCTGTTGAAGCCGACACTGACTGAGGCCGACATGTGGGGCGCCACCCCGCTTGACCAATTGTGGTGCCGCATTCAGTTCCGGCAGGCTGCCTATGATGGCGTCTATACGCCGCCAACCGTTGACCAGCCCTGGATCCAGTATCCTGGCTATAACGGTGGTGTGGATTGGGGCGGGGTCGCGATCGATCCGGTGAAGGGCGTGATGATTGCCAATTACAATAATATGCCCAATTACAACCAGCTGGTGCCCCGTGAAGAAGTCGATGCACTCGGTGTTTTGCCGATCACGGATCCGAACTACGACCCAGACGCAGGTGGCGGCTCGCATGGCAGCCTGAGCCCGCAGGCGGAGTCGCCCTATGGCATTCGCGTCAATGCTGGCTGGCGCGTGCCCTTTACCGGCCTGCTCTGCAAGCAGCCGCCCTATGGTGGGATCGCGGCCATCGACCTCAACACCCGCGAAATGCTCTGGGACCGCCCATTTGGCTCGGCGCGCAAGAATGGCCCCTTCGGCATCCCCACCATGCTGCCCATCGATATCGGCACGCCGAACAATGGCGGTGGCGTGGTGACGGCGTCCGGTCTGTTCTTCATTGCCGCCGCAACCGACGACATCTTGCGCGCTGTCGATATCGAGACAGGCGAAGAGGTCTGGCAGGTGGAATTGCCAGCCGGTGGTCAGGCCACGCCGATGACCTATGAAGCGGGCGGCAAGCAGATCGTGGTGATCAATGCGGGTGGGCACGACTTCATGGAGACGCCCATCGGGGACTATTTCATCGCCTACGCCTTGCCCGGCAGTCCGGCCAATTAGAGCACGGCTCCAGCGTCATGACTTTTATGCCAGCGTCACTCGCGACCAGCTATTGCGGACCGCCGCCGCTCCCGGACGACCTCTGGGGGCGGTGGAATTTCGACCCTATTCTCATCGCCATCATGCTGTTGGGGATGGCCTTGTTCATCTCCCGGCCGGCTTCTCATCGGGAGCGCATGTGGTTCTTCGGTGCAATGATTGTGCTGGTCATCAGCTTCATCAGCCCGCTCTGCGCACTCACCGTGGCGCTGTTTTCGGCGAGGGTGGTCCATCACGTCTTGCTGGTTGCAGTCGCGGCCCCGCTGTTGGCGCTCGCGGTGCTGCGCTCGAACGCTTTGGCAAAGCTGCTCGCGCCACTGGCAGTGATGCATACCGTCATTTTCTGGCTGTGGCACGCGCCGGATGCCTATGCGCTGGCGCTCTCCAATACTCCGATCTACTGGCTGATGCAGATCACACTGCTGGGTTCGGCGGCCTTGATGTGGTCGGCCATTTTTGCGGCTACCCCGGCGCGCGCCATAGGCACTTTGCTGTTGCTCACGGTGCAGATGGGACTGCTGGGTGCACTGCTCGTGTTTGCGTCGCACCCGCTATATGCCCCGCATTTCGCAACCACATCGGCGTTCGGTCTCGATCCACTCGACGACCAGCAATTGGCTGGGCTTATCATGTGGGTGCCGGCCAGTCTGCCCTATCTCGCCGTTGGCCTAGCACGATTGCTGGCAAGCCTGCGCGCAGTGCAAGGGCATGGGGCATGAGTGCGGTCTTCCTCAAGTTCGTCCACATCATTGCCATTGCGGGCTGGTCTGCGGGGCTGATCTGCCTGCCGTTTCTTTACCTGCAACGGCGGCGCCTTGGCGGCGATTCACTACATCGCCTGCACAACTTTACGCGGTTCTTTTACGTCGCGCTGGTCTCCCCGGCGGCGTTTGTCGCTGTTGGCTCCGGCATTGTTCTGATCTTCCTGCAGGCAACCTTCGCGCCATGGTTCTCGGTCAAGCTGGCCCTGGTGGCCGCCATGGTGATCATTCACGTCACCAGCGGCGTGGTAATCCTGCGCCTGTTCGAAGCGGGCCAATCCTATCCAACATGGCGCTTTGTGGCCGTCAGCACGGTGACCATTGCGGTGATCGCCGCCATTCTGGTGACGGTTCTGGGCAAGCCGGAATGGACCATTCCGGCCGGGCTCGAACACTTCTTTGCACCGGGGGCGCTTGGTGAGGCGCTGGGTGACCTCATTGCTTGGTCGAGATGATGAGGCCAACACCATGATCAAACACCAGTTTGCCCCCGTGCCAGCCCGCCAAGGCCGTGAGAATTGCTGCCAGGACCGAAAGCAACAGCCCATGGGGCAAAACCGCATCCGGCACATTGAGGCGCAGACCGAAATTGGCGCCGGCAACAGCCAGCAGGGTCATGGCGGCGATTGCATGGTTCCAACTGGCGACGCGAACGCGAATGCCGGGCACGGCCAGCAATTCGGCGGTTCCGGCAATGGACGCCACGACGCCAAATCCGAAGGCGAAGCCTGTCGACCAGAGGCCGACGCGGACCCAGAACGTGTCGCCGGTGATCCAGTAGAGGCCATCTATGCCCAGCGTGCAGATGACGAGCGCGATAGGGAAATGAACGAGCATGGCGTGGATGGGGTGCCCGGCAACGGCAATGGCAGATCCTATGTCCTTGTCCGCAACGGCTCGGATCGCGGGGTTAGGGTGGCCGCTATGGGCTTCGGGCGGCACTTCTTCCCGATCGATTTCCTGCGCTTCCATGTCCGGCTTCGGCATTTGGGCTCCTCTGTCCTGCGATTTGCTGCTGTTGCAGCAACGCCGCTGGCCCTGACTGGTTGCGGCACGCCGCTATCGACGCTCGATCCTGCAGGGCCAGCCGCGAGCAATATCGCGACTTTGTGGTGGGTGATGTTTTGGGGCGCCTGCGTGCTGTTTCTGCTGGTGCTTGGCCTGTTGAGCGTTAGCCTGCTCAGGCCAGCCATGCTGGCGGCGGTAAAGCCCATGCATTGGATCATCGGCGGTGGGCTGATGATGCCCATCCCGATCCTTGTCGGATTGCTCATCGCGGCGCTGGTTTTGGGCGAGCAATTGTTGCCGCGTGCGGGGGGCGCAAAGGCAATGCGGGTCGAAGCCCATGCCAGCCAGTGGCAATGGCGCTTCACTTACCCCGAGATCGCCGGTAGCGCCGAAAGCGATGTGCTGCATCTGCCGGCCGGCGAGCCTGTCGATATTGTCGTCACCACTGCAGACGTCATTCACAGCTTCTGGATTCCGCGCCTCGGGGGTAAGATCGACGCCATACCCGGTCGTGAAAACACGATCCGGCTGCAGGCCGATAAGCCGGGCGCCTATCACGGCATCTGCGCGGAATATTGCGGACCGGGGCACGAGACCATGAGTTTCGTCGCCCAGGCGCATGATGGGGCAGACTTCCCTGCGGCAGTGGGGGGCAGGCCATGAGCCGCAGGGAAATGTCGCCCATCGGCCTGCACAAGGCGCTCAACAAGATTTGGGCGACGCCCCCGGGATGGGGACGCCTGTCAGCCGTCAACCACAACATCCTGGGCAAGCGCTTCATGGTTCTGGCGCTGGTGTTCTTCACCATTGGCGGTGTGCTCGCCATGCTGATCCGTGCCCAGTTGGCCACGCCAAACAGCGCCTTCATCGGGCCCGAGCTCTACAACCAGATCTTCACCATGCATGGCACGGTGATGATGTTCCTGTTTGCCATTCCCATGTTCGAGGGGCTGGCGATCTACATGCTGCCCAAACTGCTCGGCGCGCGCGATCTGGCCTTTCCGCGCCTCACCGCCTACGGATTCTGGTGCTATCTGTTCGGCGGCACGATCCTGATAATTGCCATGCTGGCCGGCTACGCGCCCAATGCCGGCTGGTTTATGTACACGCCGCTATCGTCCGGAACCTACAGCCCGGGGATCAATGCCGATGTCTGGTTACTCGGCATCACTTTCGTCGAAATCTCGGCTGTAACCGCTGCTGTGGAACTCGTCGTTACCATCCTCAAGATGCGCGCGCCGGGCATGTCGCTGACCCGTATGCCAATCTTCGGCTGGTACATGCTGGTAACGGCAGGGATGATGCTGATCGGGTTTCCCCCGCTCATCCTCGGCTCGATCCTGCTTGAGCTGGAGCGGGCCTTCGACCTGCCGTTTTTTGACCCAACGCGCGGCGGTGACCCGCTGCTGTGGCAGCACCTGTTCTGGTTGTTCGGGCACCCTGAGGTCTACATCATCTTCCTGCCGGCAGCGGGGGTGCTATCCACCATGATCCCAACATTCGCGCGTCGGCCGCTGCTTGGCTACAACGCGATCATTGTGGCGATCGTCGCGATGGCTTTTCTCAGCTTTGGTCTTTGGGTCCACCACATGTTCACGGTGGGCATTCCCCATCTGGCCCTGGCCTTCTTTTCAGCCGCCAGTGCCCTGGTGGCCATCCCCACGGCGGTGCAGATATTTGCCTGGATTGGCACCTTGGCGTCGGGCCGGCCGAAGTTCGATATTCCCATGCTCTACGTCGTGGGGTTCTTCATCGTCTTCGTTTGCGGCGGCCTGACCGGCGTCATGCTGGCCATGGTGCCGTTCAATAGTCAGGCCCATGACAGCTACTTTGTCGTCGCGCATCTGCATTACGTGCTGGTCGGCGGCTTCGTCTTTCCCATGCTGGCGGCGCTGTACTACTGGTTGCCCCACTTTACCGGACGGCGCAGCGTCTATGGCCTGTCGATACCGGCCTTCTGGCTGATCCTGATTGGTTTCAATCTCACGTTCTTCCTGATGCACCTGACCGGATTGATGGGCATGCCGCGCCGCATCTCGACCTATCCGTCCAATTGGGGCTGGGACTGGCTCAACCTGCTGTCATCCGTCGGCGGATTCCTGATGACCATGGGCTTCGCCCTCGTGCTGATCGACATCATCATGCAGTTCCGCTTTGGGCGGCGCGCAGGACGCAATCCCTGGAAGGCGCGTACCCTGGAATGGGCCATGCCCACGCCCGCGCCGCCGTACAATTTTGTAGCTATTCCCGAAATCAACGCCCGAGCCGATGATCTCGACATCGATGCCCTTGGTGGCGAACTTGCCGGTGGCAGGGGGTATCTCGCGTTTCCCCGCGCCGACCGTCAGGAGACGCTGGGCGTTGATATGATGACCGGCGAGCCGGATCAGGTGATCATCCTGCCCCAGCCCAGTTTTCTGCCGCTCTGGACTGCGCTCGCGACCGCAGCGTTCTTCCTCGGGCTCCTGTTTAAGGTCTACTGGATCGTGCCGGTCGCGACTGTCGCCGTAGTCATCCTGTTCTTTTTATGGACGCGACCACTCGGCGCGCGGCGCAATATGGGCGCCATCGAAATCGGTCAGGGCAGGGCGGTTCCAGCCGATGGAGAGGTGAAGGACAATGTCACCTATTGGGCATCGCTCAGTGGCATTGCCGTGGATGCGACGCTCTACGCCTCACTGCTGTTCGGCGCGCTCTACCTGGCGGTGATCGCGCCGGGTTGGGCCGAGCCCCTGCCAGCGACCAACTGGCTGCCGGCAATCGCTCTTGCGACAGCCATCGCGTCTTTGGCGCTGGCTCGGCGAGCCGAGATTTCCAACGCAAAGGGCGTATCGCCCGCACCAATGCTGTTGCTCGCAACATGCGTCGGAATTGCCACGACGCTGATACTGGTAATGGGCATGGCAATCATTCCCCATCCCACATCCCATGCCAACCTGGCGCTTCGTTTCGTGCTTCTGGCCTATTGCGCCGTCCATTCAGCCGTGGCGGCTCTGTTGGCACTGCATGCATGGCTGAGATGTCGCGGCGGCTTCGTGTCGTCGGTTCGAGCGACGGATCTTCGGGTGACGCGGGTCTGGACCGATTACGCAGCGATCGTGCAAGTGCCCTTGTGGGCCGTGCTGCTGATGCTGTCCGGCGGGGGGCTCAGATGATCGGCAAGTTATGGCCACTGCTGATCGGCTTCTGCATCTGGGCAGCGGCCTTTGTCGGCCTTTACGGTCTGCAGGCGCTCGGCTGCGTCTGGGGCTGGCCCGAAGCCCTTCACCGTGGCGTGTTGGTGGGCGTCTGCGTGTTTACGCTTGCAGTGCTGCTGGTCCTGCTGCGCTGGCAGTTCCGCGCATACACCGCCAACCCGGTCGCCATTGACCGCGCCGGCCTCTGGCTCACCGTCGCAGCAATCCTTGCATCCGTCGTGATCTTTGTTCCCAGTCTGTTTTTGTCGCTTTGCGTTTAGCCAGGGCATGCCCTGGACCCGTTGCGCGCCTTAACCCAAGCCATACGGTGCTTCGGTGTGGGCTATATTGCCTTCTCGCCCAAAAGCAGGTGAGGTGGAAGGATACAGCTCCCGCATCTGAGTGCGCTCAAGCATCTACATTATCCTGGCAAGAATTAGAGTTGCAAACGGCAAGGACATGCCATGACGCCCGACCAAATTCTTCAGATTGTTGTGGCCCTGCTGGTGGCGCAACCTGACACAACCGCGTTTCAACCCTTGATGTCGGGCGGCTATGACGCCCACTTTCCAGTCACCATCGAAGCCTGTCCCCGGCCATTGCCTGCCGCAGACATCGAAGGCCAGACGGTGATCTGCGGCCGCATCGACGTGCCGGAAAACCACGGAGCACCTGACGGCAACCGGGTCGATCTGGCCTTTGCGGTTCTAAAAGCTCGCTCACTGTCACCCGCCCCCGATCCGGTCGTCTATCTGCATGGGGGGCCGGGCGGCCGCGCCGTTCCAGATCTCGCCTTCAACGCCGGGTTGTTCGACCACCTGCGCGACAGACGTGACCTGGTGCTGTTTGATCAGCGCGCCTCCGGTATTTCGGCTCGCACAGTCGCCTGCACCAACACGCTCGCTGACAACATCATCGAGTTGGCCAAGGACGAGCCCGACAGTGACGCCCCCGACCCCCTGGCCCTGTGCTTGAACGAGGTCGAAAGCAGTGGCATCGTGCTCCCAGACTACAACACCACGCAGAACGCCAAGGACGTGAGGGCCTTGATGACCGGACTGGGATACCCGGTCTACAATGCCTATGGAATTTCCTACGGTACCAAGCTTGGCCTTGAAATGCTGCGCTCGGCTCCCGAGGGGCTTCGGGCGGTCATACTTGACAGCATTGCTCCGCCCGATGTTCGATCCTACGACACTAACGGCGTGCCCCTCGATCTCGCCATCGGCGCCGTCGTCGACCAATGCGCTGCCGACGTAGCCTGCGTTGCAGCGTTTCCGGACTTCGAAGAGACAGTTCTCACCGCTGCCGACAAACTCAAGGAAACGCCGTTTCCGGCCACGGCGACGCGCCCGGCCATCGATTTAACCACCCTGATCAACCTGTTCGCTGAACGCAACAGCATTGTCACCAACCGGCGCCAGACATCCTTCATCCCCGCCATTGTCAGCGAATGGGCAGCGGGCACCACGCAGCTCTACGATCTCTATGTCGCCGGTAAGCTGACCCCCGCTCAAACGCCCGACACGATGATTACCCCCTTTATCGACAAGGTGCCCAGTGATCAGCTCGTCATGGCCTACGCTGCCCTCAACAAGGCCGAGGAGCTTCGCAGGTTCAACACTGCGAGCGAAATCCTGTTGCAGCAGATCTCGGCCCTCAGCGTGGCGCCCGCCGATCTCACACAACTCGAAAGCACGCTTGATAAGGCGATCTCGGCTTCGCTGACTGGCCTTGATGCCAATACCCTGATTGCCATGGCCAAGGCGTATGGACGGTTTGTCGGCGCGACGCCCGACAAGGCGGCGATCGAGGCCTTTGTGGAGACTTACATTCCAGAGCCCAGCCTCAGCGGCATCAAGACGATCATCGCAGCGATGTCGTCAAGCGATGTCGCGGCGTTCTATGCGCGGGCGCAACGGGATACGTCACCATACTTCGACAAGCTGAGGGAGTCTCTCGACCTCGCCATCTATGCCTGCCAAGAGGACATACCCTTCAATTCACGCGAGGGCTTCGAAGCAATGTCGGAGGCCTATCGTTTTCCTTTTGTCCGCGCTGACGCAGACTCGACGCTCGAATTCTACGACATTTGCGACAATTTCACACCGGCGCCGCGTGAGGGCTTCAATACCCGCGTCTCCTCCGACCGCCCGGTTCTGGCATTGGCTGGCCTGAACGACACACAGACCAATGGAGACGCGGCAGACTATGTGCTCGCGACGATGTCGAACGGCCAGGCAGTGACATTCCCCGAGGCCGGCCATGGGGTGCTGCAGTTCTCCCAGTGTGCCAAGGATATTGGGGCGGCGTTCATCGACGATCCAATGGCCAAGGTGGATACGAGTTGCACCAAGGCACTCGTCCCCACCTTCGTGGTCCCGTAGGAGTTTTCGATCCTGCGTCCCACTTGCATGCGGTCGCGATAAACCGTTCGGGCCTGCGCTTCCCCTGGAGGAGGCTTCGGCTCGAACGCCCCAGCGCTCACCGCGCGCTCTTGGGTCAGGGCAGGAGTGCTGTCTGCCGGCTAACCGAGTTTGGCTTCGAGCGTGATGCTGATGGCGCCGAGCGCCTTCGACACCGGGCAATTGGCCTTGGCCTTCTCCGCCAGGTCCTGGAACGTGGCGTTGTCGATGCCGGGCACCGTGCCGACCAGCGTTAGCGCACTGCCGGTAATGCCGGTTCCCGGAACGAGCGTGACCGCGGCATCGACCTTGAGATTGGTCGCCGGGGTGCCATTTTCGGCGAGGAAATGTCCGAGCTGCATTGCGAAGCATGCCGAATGCGCCGCCGCGATCAGTTCTTCCGGGCTGGTGCCCGACTGACCGCTGTCATCGACGAACCGCGCCTTGTAGGTATAGGGCAGCGCCGAAAACGCGCCACTCGGGACATCCAGGGTTCCCGACCCCTCCTGTAGGGTTCCGGTCCAGTTCGCGGTCGCAATGCGCTTCATCGTGCTCTCCTGGCTTGCATGCATGGGCGTAATGACGCCCTCAAGCCTATCAACGACGCCGACGAAGCAGAAGTTCCAATGCGGCGTGCGTCGCACCCGAATGAATGTTCACCAGCTCCAGATCGATCGAATATCAGACAATGCCCGTCTCGGAGGATTGCGCCCCGATCTTGTTTTTTGTTCCTCAGATCGGTGTCTAAACCATCGGCATGCGTTGGAACTGCAATGTATTTCCAGAGCCGATGAATACATCGCAGCCCAGAAATTGCTGTCAAACTGAAGCGGGGATCTCGCTGTAAAGGCAATAAGAAAAGGTGCCGGCATTGCTGCCGGCACCTTCTCTATATGTTGGCTGCGTCTTCTTCTTCAGTCGACAGATCAACTGCAGCCCGTGGTCGTGCCGCACGTGTCGCACTTCAAACACGTGCCGTTTCGCACCATGGTGAAGTTATGGCACTCGGTGCACTGGTCGCCGGTGTAGCCCTTCATTTGGGCCTCTGCGCGCAGCAGGCCGGCGTCCTTGCTGGACGGCGGGCTCGGGATGGGGCTCAGCTCAGCCGGGGCGAAGGCCGATGGCGAAAGCTGGGTATCCACCTTGAGGGCCGTTGCGGTACGCAGCGCCGTAACCGTCGAGGTCTGCATCGCCTGGACCGGATTGTACTGGTGATCGCCCGAAACGATCATCAGCGACTTGTTGGCGACGCGGCCGCGGGTCATGCCGCGGGAGACAAAGCGCTCGGCGGGCACCGGGGCAGGGTTGTTCGCTGCATGCGACGGCGCCTGCTCCTCGGCAACGCCCTTGCCGAGCGAAGTCGGCGAATCCGGGTTCACATGGGCCAGGTCGTCGCGGTCCAGATAGGAGACGGCGAGTTCGCGGAACACGTAATCCAGGATCGAGGTTGCATTCTTGATGCGGTCATTGCCCATGACCATGCCGGCAGGCTCGAAGCGCGTGAAGGTGAAGGCCTCCACATATTCGTCCAGCGGCACGCCATATTGCAGGCCGATCGAGATGGCGATGGCGAAGTTGTTCATCATCGCACGGAAAGCGGCGCCTTCCTTGTGCATGTCGATGAAGATCTCGCCGAGGCGACCATCGGCATATTCGCCGGTGTGGACATAGACCTTGTGGCCACCAACGACAGCCTTCTGGGTGTACCCCTTGCGGCGGTCCGGCATCTTTTCGCGGCTGCGGATTTCCACTTCGCGCTCGACGATGCGCTCGACAATCTTTTCGGCGATCGCCGGGATGCGAGCATCGGCATTCATGGCAACGAGGTTGTCGACGGCATCGTCTTCATCTTCGTCGTCAGCTGCGGCCAGCACCGACGAGTTCAGCGGCTGGGAGAGCTTGGAGCCATCGCGATAGAGGGCGTTGGCCTTGAGCGCCAGGCGCCAGCTCATCATGTAGGCCTCCTTGGAGTCCTCCACGGTGGCGTCGTTTGGCATGTTGATGGTCTTGGAGATGGCACCCGAAATGAACGGCTGGGCGGCAGCCATCATCAGGATGTGGCTCTCGACCGACAGGTAGCGCTTGCCGATCTTGCCGCAGGGGGTGGCGCAATCGAATACCGGGATGTGTTCGGCCTTGAGGAAGGGCGCGCCTTCCAGGGTCATCGCACCGCAAACGTGGATATTGGCGGCCTCGATGTCCTTCCTGGAAAAGCCCAGGAACGGCAGCAGCTCGAAGCTGAAATCGTTCATCTGCTCTTCGGTGACGCCCAGCGACTTGAGGAAGTCGACGCCCAGCGTCCACTGGTTGAACACGAACTTGATGTCGAAGGCCGATGCCATGCCGGCATTGAGCGCTTCGATCTTGTCATCGGTGAAGCCCTTGGCGCGCAGCGTCGAGGGATTGACGCCCGGAGCCTGGTTGAGGTTGCCATGGCCGACCGCATAGGCCTCCATCTCGGCAATCTGGCTCTCCGAATAGCCAAGGGTGCGCAGGGCCGGGGGCACGGCGCGGTTGATGATCTTGAAGTAGCCGCCACCGGCGAGCTTCTTGAACTTGACCAGGGCGAAATCGGGCTCGATGCCGGTGGTATCGCAATCCATCACCAGGCCGATCGTGCCGGTCGGGGCGATAACTGAAACCTGGGCGTTACGGAAGCCGTGCTTCTCGCCGAGGGCCAGGGCATTGTCCCAGGCCAGCTTGGCGCGTTCGCTGAGGTTGGCATCGATCAGCGAGGCATGATCGAGCGGTACCGGGGTGATGCTGAGGCCTTCATAGCCGGTCGCATTGCCGTGGGCGGCATTGCGATGGTTGCGGATGACGCGCAGCATATGCTTGGCATTGCGCTTGTAATCCTTGAACGCGCCCAGTTCCTTGGCCATTTCGGCCGAGGTTGCATAGGAGACGCCGGTCATGATGGCGGTGACGGCACCGGCAATGGCGCGGCCGGCGGCCGAGTCATAGGGAATGCCCGAAGTCATCAGGAAGCCGCCGATATTGGCATAGCCGATACCGAGCGTACGGTACTCGTAGGAGCGTTCCGCAATCGCCTTGGACGGGAACTGCGCCATCATCACCGAAATCTCGAGCACGATGGTCCATAGACGCACCGTGTGCTCATAGGCAGCGGTGTTGAACGAGCCGTCGCCATTGCGGTAGGGGAGCAGGTTCACCGACGCCAGGTTGCAGGCAGTGTCGTCGAGGAACATGTATTCCGAGCAGGGGTTCGATGCATTGATCGGACCAGCCTCGGGCGAGGTGTGCCATTCATTGATGGTGGTGTGGTACTGGATGCCGGGATCGGCAGAGGCCCAGGCGGCGTAACCAACCTGTTCCCACAGGTCGCGCGCCTTGAGCGTCTTGATGACCTTGCCGCTCTGGCGGGCCGTCAGGTTCCAGTCGCCATCGGTTTCGACGGCCTTGAGGAAGTCATCGGTCACGCGAACGGAATTGTTCGAGTTCTGGCCGGAAACGGTCAGATAGGCTTCGCTGTCCCAGTCGGTGTCGTAGACGGGGAAATCGATCTCGGTATAGCCCTGCTTGGCGAACTGGATGACGCGGTAGATGTAGTTCTCCGGCACCAGCGCCTTCTTGGCGGCGCGCACTTCGCGCTTGAGGGCAGGGTTCATCGCCACGTCGAAGCAGTCGTCGCCCGAACCTTCGCAGTTCACGGCGGCCTTCATGATGGCCTTGAGGTGCTTGGAAACGACCTTGGAGCCAGTGACCAGCGCCGCGACCTTCTGCTCTTCCTTGACCTTCCAGTTGATGTATTCCTCGATATCGGGGTGATCGATATCTATGACCACCATCTTGGCGGCGCGGCGGGTGGTGCCGCCCGACTTGATGGCGCCGGCAGCCCGGTCGCCGATCTTGAGGAAGCTCATCAGGCCCGACGAACGGCCGCCGCCCGAAAGCTTTTCGCCACCGCCGCGCAGCTTGGAGAAATTGGTGCCGGTGCCCGAGCCGTACTTGAACAGGCGCGCCTCACGGACCCACAGGTCCATGATGCCATTGTCGTTCACCAGGTCGTCATTGACCGACTGGATGAAGCAGGCATGCGGCTGGGGATGCTCATAGGAGCTCTTGGACTGCACCAGCTTGTGGGTGAAGGGGTCCACATAGAAGTGGCCCTGGCCTGGGCCATCGATGCCATAGGCCCAGTGCAGGCCGGTATTGAACCATTGCGGGGAATTGGGGGCGACGCGTTGGGTCGCCAGCATGTAGCAAAGCTCGTCAAAGAAGGTGCGGGCGTCTTCTTCGCTGTCGAAATAGCCGCCCTTCCAGCCCCAATAGGTCCAGGTGCCGGCCAGGCGGTCAAACACCTGGCGGCTGTCCATTTCCGGGCCGAAGCGCTCGGCTTCCGGCAGCTTGGCGAGCGCTGCTTCGTCAGGGACGGAGCGCCACAGCCAGGAGGGGACCGAGTTCTCTTCGACCTTCTTGAGGGCCTGCGCGACGCCGGCCTTGCGGAAGTATTTCTGTGCGATGATATCGGCCGCGACCTGGCTCCAGGTGGAGGGGATCGCGATGTTCTCAAGCTTGAACACCACCGACCCGTCAGGATTGCGAATCTCGCTCGTGGCCGAGCGGAATTCGATGGAGCCGTAACGGTCCTCATTGGCCTTGGTAAACCGGCGTTCAATGCGCATTGTCGTCGTAATCCCCAGTGTAGCAGGCGCATAGGCACCCGCGAGCCGAATCCCGGCTTCTCGATCTAATCTGTTTGACGCGTCACCAACCGAAGCCCGCCATGCGGACTTCGAAATCTGCCCGTGCCCAGGGTGTGCTCCGGTCTAATATGCCGATGCTGTCCCCCGGGACTTATTCCCGCTTTATGTTTGTTGCGGGCCGTCGAAAATACTCTGCCGATTCAAATCCGGCGTCAACGCAAGAAAACTAATTGTAGTGGTGGCGCTGCGCCGGAGGACTAGAGCTAGTAGGCGTAATATGTGGATTGCGGGGATAAAGCGCAAGCGGATTGCGCGCCGGCAGGGGCGGGCAGCGATCACTTTTGGGGTGGCCAAAACCCTGTTCGAGAACGCCAGGGACATCAGCTAAGCCAGCGCAAAGTCTTGATCTTCCGCTGCCTCGCCGCTGCCACAATGCTTCGTATTAACCCTCATCGTCGAACCCCCGAATCGGGCCTGCTCTGAGTCAAGGCGATTATTCGCGGCTCGGGAAAACCCGGTGGGAGCCACCAGACCTGGTGGGTGTCGCCGGGGCTAGGCGTATGCGCATGTGCGTGTTAAACCCGCTCCAATTGCAACGCCGTTCGCGGCACCATGGACTTGTTGCGGTATGAAGCGCTTCCTCATCGAAATCTTTGCCTGGTGGACCGGAACGACCTGGGGCACCCGCCTGTGGATCTGGCGTTTTGGCGACTTTGTCGGCAGCGACGAATTCGGCAACAAGTACTATCAGGACAAGAAGGCCGACCGCCGCTATGTGACCTATGCTGGTCCGGCTGATGCCTCCTCGATTCCCCCCGGCTGGCACGGCTGGATGCATCACCGCACCGATGTCGTTCCCACCGAGGCCAATTACGCGGCCCGCACCTGGGAACAGCCCCATGTTCCAAACCTGACCGGCACCTCGGCCGCCTACCGTCCGGACGGGAGCATGCTGAACAAGGGCGAGCGCCCGCGCGTGACCGGCGACTATCAGGCCTGGTCGCCTGAATAAGGACGCCGGCGCCTTGCGCCTGACCGCTTCACCTCACCGAAAGCTATTGCTGACGCTGGCGCCTCTTCTGGCGCTGGCGTTTCCGACTTTGCCGGCCCATGCCCAGCCCGTAGCCAATCCGATTGCCACCTTTGCCGGCCTCGACAAGATCACCGGCCGCATCACCCGCTTCGATGTCTATATTGACGAGACGGTGCTGTTCGGGGCGCTCGAGATCACGCCGCGCGCCTGCTATAGCCGCCCATCGACCGAGACCCAGCGCACGTCGGCGTTTCTCGAAGTGGACCAGCGCAGCCTGCAGGGGTCCAGCAAGCGCATCTTCACCGGCTGGATGTTCGCCGATAGCCCGGCGCTCAATGCCGTCGACCACGCCGTCTATGATGTATGGCTGATCGCGTGCAAGACCAGTACCGACGTACCGCCTCCGGGCAAGCGTTAGCCGCCCCGCGAGGTGCCCAATGAGGTGCCCACTATGGAAGACCGGGTGACCGGGCTGGTTTTCAAGCGCAAGGATTAAGCCGACCTCGACCGCTCGAAACAGGCTCAGGCATCGGCGCGATGGCCGGGCTTGAGGATATCGAGTTGCTGTTGCTTGTACCACCCATCGAAGTCGGCCCGGTTTCGGTGGCGAAAGATGCCGATACTGCGCGGCAGAGCCAGCACCGTGCCGGCGAATTGTGGGAAGGTGAACCGCCGGCTGAGCAGGTCCTTGCAGAATTCTGCAAAAAGCCGGCGCACAAACATCAGGTAATAGGCGGGAATGTCGCGTGCGGGGCTGCTGCTCTTGTTGGCGACGAAGCTGGCAACGTTCATCAGGCCAAGGGTGGTCGCTTGCTTGCGCTTTATCCTGCCGGACGCGGCTTCGAAATGGTGCACCAGTGCCCCCTCTACCGCGACATTCAAGCCATGCCGTGAGAAGCGATAGGTCGCGTCCATATCCTCGCCGGGGCTGTAGGACAGCAGGATCGGGTCGAATCGCTCGGTCCGCGCCACCTCGCGGCGTACGGTCATGGCGTAGCCTGAGATCAGTGGCTGATGCGAAATGCGCGCCACGCCCAGTGCGGCAACGGCGGCTTCATTGCCCCGCAGGCGCGGCGTGTCATACTGGATGAAAAGCCGTGAGGCGTTCATCAGAAAGACCTCCGTCCATATCCAATGGCGAATTCCGCGCAGCCACTTCTCGCGCCGGGAAGGTTCACGCAGGTCCGGAGCCGCCTCGGACTGGTTGCGCCGCGTGTCCTTGCGATCGGCGTCTAAACTGACGTCCATCGGCATCTGCGCTACATGCACGGCCCCAGCGGCGGCGATGCGCCTTTCGGGATCGCTTGCATAGGCCCTCAAGATTGTCTCGGCGCAGTCAGGGAACATCAATGTGTCGTCATCGAACAGGAACAACACGTCGCCCACCGCAACATCAATCGCCAGATTGCGCTGCGCCGAGCTGGAACGAATGGGACTCGCGAGATAGATCAAAGGCGTTGCGGGCCTGGGCGAGCCGGCAAGTACCGCCTGAATGCGACTGTGATTGTCCGCGACGCTGTCGCCCGCGTCGACAATCACAATCTCGGTCGGCGGCAAGGTCTGGCGCAGCGACAAGCCTACAGCACGCTCCAGAACATCGATGCGATTGAGTGTCGGAATGCAATGAGACCACGATAGCTGCACGTGCGGGCCGGCCTCCGGGATACGATCAGTCTGCATTCACGTCCCCAAAATTGAGCTGTCTTTCGTATCCCAAGTTCGCAGCTTAGCGGATCGCGGCATCAGAGCCAGTATGGCGCGTTTGCCCGGACTGGTCAGCCGCGATCCCAGGCCGTCCAGTCGCCGTCATATTCCAATGCGTCGGCAAGGCGTTCCTCATAGTCCTCGCGAGGGATCTCGATGCCGCCCAGGGAGGCCAGATGATCGGTGAGGAACTGGGTGTCGAGCAGCACGTAGCCGCCCGCCTTGAGCCGCTCGACCAGATGCGCCATCGCCATCTTGCTGGCATTGGTGCGGCGATGGAACATTGACTCGCCGAAAAATGCGCCGTCGATGGCCAGGCCATAGAGCCCGCCAACCAGCGCGCCACGGTCCCAGACTTCGACCGTGTGGCAGACGCCGCGGCGAAACAGCTCGCCATAGACCGCCCGGATCGAGGCGTTGATCCAGGTGCTGTCGCGATCGGAACCGACGCTGGCGCAGCCCTCGATGACCCCGGCAAAGTCGGTATCGACGCGAATGGTAAAGTCCGATTGGCGGATGGCCTTGCGCAGGCTGGTCGAGAGCTTGAACCCATCCAGCGGGATGATGCCGCGCATTTCCGGGCTGACCCAGAACAGGTCCGTGGAACTCGCATCCTCTGCCATCGGGAAAATCCCGGCGCGATAGGCGCGGATGATCAGCTCGGGGGTGATTTCGACATCGAAAGGGTTGGGTCTGGACATGACGAACTCCGGCCCACAGGCAAGGAAAAAGGGGCGCAGCGCGCCCCTTTGATAATATCAGACCTTGTTCTCGGCGAGGTACTTTTCCAGCCAGTGGATGTCGTAGTTCCCGGCGAGAATGTCGGGCTCCTTCATCAGGCGCTGGAATAGCGGCAGGGTGGTCTTGATGCCGTCGATGACGAACTCGTCCACCGCGCGGCGCAGGCGCTGCAGGCATTCTTCACGGTTGCGGCCGTAAACGATCAGCTTGCCGATCAGCGAGTCGTAATAGGGCGGGATCTTGTAGCCTTGATAGACCGCCGAATCGACACGCACGCCCACGCCACCCGCCGGGTGATAGAAGGTGATGGTGCCGGGCGAGGGCGCAAAGGTCTGCGGGTCTTCGGCATTGATGCGCACTTCGATGGCGTGGCCATAGAACTGCACCTGGTCCTGCGTCATCGAGAGCTTTTCGCCCGAAGCAACGCGGATCTGCTCATAGACGATGTCGATGCCGGTGATGCGCTCGGTAACCGGGTGCTCCACCTGCAGGCGGGTGTTCATTTCGATGAAATAGAACTCGCCATTCTCGTAGAGAAACTCGACGGTGCCGGCGCCCGAATATTTGAGCTTGCGCATGGCGGCGGCGCAGATCTCGCCGATCTCATCGCGCTCTTCCGGCAGAATAGTGGGCCCGCCGGCCTCTTCCCAGACCTTCTGGTGGCGGCGCTGCAGCGAGCAGTCACGCACACCCAGATGCACCGCATTGCCCTGACCATCGCCCATGACCTGGACTTCGATGTGGCGCGGCTTGCCGAGGTACTTTTCCATATAGACGCTGTCATTGCCGAACGCGGCCTTGGCCTCGGTCCGGGCTGTCGACCAGGCGACCAGCAGCTCGGATTCGGTCTTGGCCACCTTCATGCCGCGGCCACCGCCACCAGCGGTTGCCTTGATCAGCACCGGATAGCCGATTTCCTTGGCGGTCTTGATTGCCTGCTGTTCGGTCTCGACGGCGCCGGCAGAACCGGGAACCACCGGGATGCCCAGCTCAACGGCGGTCTTCTTGGCCGTGATCTTGTCGCCCATGATCTCGATGTGATGCGCTGACGGACCGATAAATGTCACGTTGTGCTCGGTCAGGATCTTGGCGAAACGGGCGTTTTCCGAGAGGAAGCCATAGCCGGGATGCACCGCATCGGCGCCGGTGATCTCACAGGCGGCCATGATGGCGGGGATGTTGAGATAGCTGTCCTTGGCGGCATTGGGGCCGATGCAGACGCTTTCGTCGGCCAGCCGCACATGCATGGCATTGGCGTCGGCAGTGGAATGAACGGCAACGGTCTGGATGCCGAGTTCCTTGCAGGCGCGCAGGATGCGGAGCGCGATCTCGCCGCGATTGGCGATCAGGACTTTCTGGAACACAGCATGCCCCCCTTATTCGATGACGACGAGAGGTTCGCCATATTCGACGGGCTGGCTGTCTTCCACCAGAATGCGGGTGATCGTGCCCGAACGATGCGCCGGAATCTGGTTCATGGTCTTCATCGCTTCGATGATGAGGACGGTCTGGCCTTCGGATACCTTGGTGCCGACTTCAACGAAAGCGGCCTTGCCCGGCTCGGGCGAACGGTAGGCGGTTCCCACCATCGGGGAGGTCAGCGTGCCGGGATTGGACGCGAGGTCCTCGGCAGCGACAGGAGCCGCGGCGGCGACCGAGCCGGCCGGAGCCAGCGAGGCGGCGGGGGCAGCAACCGGTGCCGGCGCATATTGCGGGGCGGCATAGGTCACGGTTTCCTTGGCGAAGGAGCGCGTGACGCGCACACGGAAATCGTCCTGCTCGATCTCGATTTCGGCGAGATTTTCTTTGTTGAGCAGTTCAGCGATAGTGCGGATCAGGTCCTGGTCCACTTGAGATGCCTTGGTCATTCTTGTCGGTCTCCCGCGCTTGCGCGTCGATCGTTATTTGAGTTTTTCTGCCAGTGCATGAAGTGCCAGATTATAGCTGACCACTCCAAAGCCGCAAATGACGCCGTAGGCGACAGATGAGACAAATGAATGGTGCCGGAACGGCTCACGCTGGTGAATGTTGGAAAGGTGCACTTCGACGACCGGCAAGCCGACCGCCTTGAGCGCATCGTGGATAGCCACTGAGGTATGCGAATAGGCCGCTGGATTGATGACGATGGCATCGGCCGATTGGCGCGCATCATGAATCCAGGTGATCAATTCGCCTTCGTGGTTGGACTGACGAAAATCAATGGTCAGGTCCAGCGCCAGGCCAGTTTGCCGGCAAGCCGATTCCACATCCTTGAGCGTCAGCGAACCATAAATCTCCGGCTCGCGAGTGCCGAGGAGATTCAAGTTCGGGCCGTTGAGGACGAGAACGCGCTTTGCCATGGTTTTTGCCTTTTGCACTGGCCACTTGGGGCTGCGCAAGCTCGACTATACGAAATGCACTGAAAACGCAAAAAACCGGCTGGCTCGGGGCGGCGAAAGTACCGCTCGCAGCGCCCCGCGCCCGCCGATCAATGTGCTTGTGGGGGATTACCCTTCACATTGGGTTTCGCCGCAGGCGCGCATATTGGCGATACGCGCCCGCAATTCGTCGACGCCAATGGCGCCGGGAATGACGTCATTGCCGATAATATACGTCGGCGTTCCGGTGATGTTGAGGGCCTTGGCGATCTCATAGGAGGTCTGGATGGCCTTGGACACGCCGGGCTCGTTCATCTGCAACTCGACGCTGACCGGGCTCAGGCCCAGATCGGCTGCGGCTGCGAGCGCCACTGCCTTGTCGATCTTGCCGCGGCTGGTGAACAGGGCTTCGTGGAACGCCCAATAATCGGCGCCGGACTTGTTCACCACGACCGCGATACGGGCCGCATCAATCGATTCGTTCGACAGGATGGGGAATTCCTTGAGCACGACGCGCAGGTTCGGGTCTTCCGCGAGCAGCGCTGCGAGGTCGGGCAGGGCGTTGCGGCAGTAGCCGCAATTGTAGTCGAACAGTTCGACCAGGGTGACGTCGCCATCGGGGTTGCCCAGAACGACCTGGTCGGGGTCATTGAAGATGGCTGTCTGCATCGCGGCAATGGCCGTGGTGGCCTGTTCGCGTTCGGCGGCGGCCATCTGGGTCTCGAGCGCCGATGACATGCGCTGCAGGATCGCCGGGTCGCTCATCAGGAAGTTCTCGATCATCGGATTGAGCTCGGCCGGATCTAGCGCCGCTACCTGTGCCGGTGCCTCGACCTCCGGTGTAGCCGGCGTGGCAGCCGCGACGGCGATGTCACGGGCGGCGAGCGCGTCCTCGACGATGGCACGCACAGCGACGACATCGGTCTCCGGCGCGGGCCGATTGAGCACCGAAAAGCCCAGGGCCCCGGCAAGAATGCCCGCCAGGGCGACAAGGGCGATGGTAACACGCGACATGAAAAGGCTCCCGATGAATCGCAATAGGCAGGGTCTTCTAGCAGTTGCGCTGCCACAATAGGAGCCGCCAGTGAACGCAGCGTTGGCGGGAGCATCAATTGTTGTTGAGACGGGTGCCGGATCGGGCTAGGGACCGACAGCAAGGACGGAAAGATGACCCAAGCCCCAGCCGACGGATTGATGCCTTTTCACGCCATGGAGATCCTCAAGCGCGCCAAGGCGCTGGAGGCGGGTGGCCGCACGGTTTGCCATCTTGAAGTGGGCGAGCCCGGTTCGCCGCCGGCGCCGCGGGTAATCGAGGCCGTGGCCCGGGCGCTGCCCAATGCGCAGGGCTATACCAATGCCAAGGGTTTGACCGAGCTGCGCGAAGGGCTTGCGGCCTATTATTCCGACCAGCATCGTGTCGCGGTCGATCCCGATTCCATCCTTTGCACGATGGGATCGTCCGCTGGGTTCATTCTGGCCTTTCATGCCGCGTTCCGGCCCGGCGCCCGCATCGCCATTACCCGGCCGGGTTATCCCGCCTATGTGAACACCTTGCTGGGATTGGGTTTCGGTATCAGCGAAATTCCGGTGCGTTCCGCCAATGGCTGGCAGCTGACCGGCTCCGATATCGCCGCCGCCCATGCCATGGAGCCCTTTGAAGGCCTGCTGTTCGCCAGTCCCGCCAATCCAACCGGCGCAGCGGTCGATCGGGCGGGGCTCGCCGATATCGTGTCGACCTGCAAGCGACTGGGCGTGCAGCTCATCTCCGATGAGATCTATCATGGGCTCGATTATCGTGGTCCCTCGGTCAGCGCGCTGGAACTGACGCGCGATGCCATCGTCATCAACAGCTTCTCCAAATATTACTGCATGACCGGCTGGCGGATCGGTTGGATGGTGTTGCCGGAGGCATTCCTGCGCCGCGCCGAAATCCTGCAGCAAAATCTCTTCATTTCCGCACCGACCCTCAGCCAGATTGCCGCGACGGCGGCTTTGGGCGAGCGCGACTATTCGGAAGTGCAGAAGGCGGGTTACGCCGCCAATCGCGGCCTGCTGAACGATGGCCTGCGCTCGCTCGGCTTTGAAATCGGCGCGCCGTCCGATGGGGCCTTTTACGCCTATGCCGGGATCGGCCGCTTCTCCAACGACTCGATGGCCTTCTGCGAGGCCCTCTTGGAACAGGCCGGTGTCGCCGCAACGCCCGGGATCGACTTCGACCGCACTGACGGCCACGGCTTCGTCCGGTTTTCCTATGCCGGCAAGCATGAAAGCATCGAACTGGCCTTGGAGCGGATGGCGCGGTTTCTGGGCTGATCCCAGCTGGTAATCGGTCGCCGCCGCTCTGGGCTCAAGCGCCCTCGCAGCAAAAGCCAGCACCGGCCAGCAATCCGCCGGATTCTTTCATAAAAGTCAGCATTTCTTGCACTGCTGCAGGAGCCAGCAATCCAGCATGCTGGGCGATTTGACGTCGCAAACGAGCCCGGTCGGGGTCTGGCGGCAGCCGGTGCGGGAATAAGAAAAGGCGGCCCGAAGGCCGCCTTTTGACGTTTCTAGCCGAGGCCGAGGCGGCGCTGCCACCAGCCGCCCTTTTTCTTCTTCTCGGGCTCTTCACCCTCGGGTTCCGGGGCAGCGGTCGACGAGACGACGATGCCTTCAGGCGGCAATTCCTTCTTGGCGCGCTTAGGCTTGGGGGCCTCAGCGGGTTCAGCTTCCGCCACAGGCGCTGCGGCTTCTGGAGCAGGCGCTGCGGCTTCCGCCACAGGCGCTGGGGCTTCCGGAGCAGGCGTCGATGCTGGCCTGGCCTTCGGTGCAGCCTTGGCCGGTGCCTTGCGTGCAGGAGCGGCTTCGCTCACCGACGGCGCCGCCACGGCTCCAGCTTCGACAGCCTCGGCCTTTGGCTTGCGCGCACGGGGCTTGCGCTTGGGCTTCTCGGCTTCGACCGCTGCCTCGGCGGCAACGGCCTCAGGCTGTGCCTCAACCGGCGCTTCGGCTGCAGCTTCGACAGCGGCAGGCTCGGCTGGCTTGCGGGCACGACGCGTGCGCTTGGGCTTTTCGGCGGGGACTTCGGCCTCGACGACAGCTTCCGGCTCAACCGGGGCCTCGGCGGCAGCGACGATCTCGTCCTGGGCCAGCAGGGTCTCGGCAACCACATTGGTTTCGGCTGGCGTCAGGCCAGTGTCACCAGCGGGCGAGGGGGCGCGTTCGCCGTTCTCGCCTTCGCCATCGCGACGGTTGCGACGGCCACCGCGGCGACCGCGACGGCGGCGCTTGCGCGGCTCGTCATCGCCAGCGACTTCGGGACGTGCACCGTTCTCATCGGTGTCTTCGCCTTCACCCTCGGCCTCTTCGCCTTCGACAGCGGCTTCAACCTGCGGTGCTTGGGCAGCGCGCTGCTGCTGGGGCGGACGCTGGCCATTGTCGTCAGCGCGCTCGCCACCACGGCGGCGGCGGCGGCGGCGGCGGCGAGAGGGTTCGCCCTCACCGGCTTCAGCCTCGGTTGCCGACTTGTCGTCTTCGTCCTCGCTCTCGGCTTCGTCGACGATATCCTCGTCTTCGTCCTCGATCACGGCGCTGTCGACACGGACATGCTCAAGCGTACGGGTCTCGGCAAACGAGACGATGCGCGCTTCGCCCTTTTCGATGGCGAACTGGTGCCCGGTCATCTTGCCGTCAGCAGTGATGGTGATCGACAGCTGATTGCGGTGTTCAAGCACGGTGAGGGTGTCGCGCTTGTAGTTGAGGATATAGAGCGCCACTTCGACCGGTACGCGAACGTTGATCGACTGGCCCTGGCGGCGCAGCACGTGGTCTTCCACATGCCGCATGACCATGAGCGCCAGGCTTTCCACCGAACGCACGAGACCGGTGCCATCGCAGATCGGGCACTTGTGGGTCGAGCTTTCGACGACGCCGAAGCGGATACGCTGGCGGCTCATTTCCATCAGGCCGAAATGGCTGATGCGGCCAACCTGGATGCGGGCGCGGTCGTCCTTGAGGGCGTCCTTGAGCTTGCGCTCGACGGCACGGTTGGAGCGGTTCTCGACCATGTCGATGAAGTCGATGACGATCAAGCCGGCCAGATCGCGCAGGCGCAGCTGGCGGGCCACTTCGTCCGCAGCCTCCAGATTGGTCTGGAGCGCGGTGTCCTCGATATTGTGCTCCTTGGTGGAGCGACCCGAGTTCACGTCGATCGAGACGAGCGCTTCGGTCGGATTGATGACGATGTAGCCGCCGGAGGGCAGGGTGACCGTCGGCGAGAACATCGAGTCGAGCTGGGCTTCGATGCCGAACTTGGAGAACAGCGGTTGATCGTCCTTGTAGAGCTGCACGTTCTTGGCGTGGCTCGGCATGATCATGCGCATGAAGTCTTTTGCTTCGCGGAAGGCGTCATCGCCGGCCACGAACACTTCGTCGATTTCCTTGTTGTAGAGATCGCGGATGGTCCGCTTGATCAGCGAGCCTTCCTCATAGACGAGGCACGGCGCCTGCGACTTGAGGGTCAGCGAGCGCACGTTCTCCCACAGGCGCATCAGGTATTCGAAGTCGCGCTTAACCTCGGCCTTGGTGCGCGAAGCACCGGCCGTGCGCAGGATCACGCCCATGCCCTGCGGCACTTCCAGGTCGCTGGTGATTTCCTTGAGGCGCTTGCGGTCAGCGGCGTTGGTAATCTTGCGCGAAATGCCGCCACCGCGAGCGGTGTTGGGCATCAGCACCGAATAACGGCCGGCGAGCGACAGATAGGTGGTGAGCGCCGCGCCCTTGTTGCCGCGTTCTTCCTTGACCACCTGCACCAGCATCACCTGGCGACGCTTGATCACTTCCTGGATCTTGTAGTGACGGCGGCTGTTCTGCGAGCGGCGACGCTCCGGCAGTTCTTCCAGCGCATCGGCGCCACCGATCGATTCGACAGGTTCGGAATTGGCCGGGGCCTGCTCGATATGGCTGGCGCCTTCCATGTCCTGGGTGTCGGTCTCGGCGTCGGGCTCGGTTACGCCTTCGGGCAGCGAAATGTGCTCGTCGGTTGCATCGTCATGGCTGTCCTCAGCCTCCTCGTCGCGCAGCAGGGCTTCGCGGTCGGCAACCGGGATCTGGTAGTAATCGGGATGAATTTCCGAGAAGGCCAGGAAACCGTGACGGTTGCCGCCATACTCAACAAAGGCCGCCTGCAGCGACGGTTCAACGCGCGTCACCTTGGCGAGGTATATATTTCCCCGCAACTGGCGGCGGGACGCCGATTCAAAATCGAACTCTTCGAGCCTGTTACCCGCTGTAACGACAATCCGTGTTTCTTCCGGGTGGATGGCATCCACCAGCATTCTCTTGGTAGCCATAATGAACTCCGCGCGCTCGCGCGCCGACAAGTGGGCGCCGGAAAACCGGCATCCTTCCCGTGGCGCAGTGCGAGGCGAATGGTTTGAGGGGGGTGGGGCGCGAAACCTCTGCGTTTGGCGCACCGGCAGATATGGTCAGGGCCGGAAGATGCAGCATGGCAAAACGGCAATCGGTAATCTCGATCGCGTCGCGTTTTGTCCGCCTGCGGGCCATCTGACCTCTTCCTATTGGGCTGCTGGCGCTTTGGCGCCGACAACCGTCCGGTTTACGAGAAACCGAAATTCCTATGTGAGGCACAGGATTTGCCGCATCTGATCCGGGGCTCCAGGGCTGTTTCACCCCGTTGTCCGGCCACTTCCAGACCCGGATGTGGTGGCGATCTGGCCACGCAAACTGGTTTGGCTGGAAGCATGTGCCTCTACTATTAGCGTGTAGGGGTGTTGGGTCTGATTGGCAACAGGAAAGTCAAAACTGCGCCTCCAGTTCAATTTCAATTGGCCTTGGTTGGCCTGCGCCACAAAACTGCGCATAACAGCAGCGGTGCCGCAGATTCGCCTGATCGGCTTGGCATGCGGCCACCTCTCACTTAGGGACCGGTCCGCGCTTGTTGAAATTTCCTCATTTTCTAGTGGCTTTGCTGCTCTTGCTGACACCATTGGCCGCCCGTGCGCAGGATGCGACCCCGCTGCCCGCATTGCCTGGGGTGATCGAGGTGCGCGTCTCGGCGACGCCGGAGAGGGCGCGGCTGGTGATCGATCTCGGGGCAGAGACCAATTTTGCACTGGTTTCCCTGGATGAGCCGGATCGACTGGCTATCGATGTCCGTGCCGCATCGGTGGCGGCCCCCGAGGCCAACGGCAAGCCAGCCGGTGAGGGGATGGTTTCTGGGTATGCTGTCGAGCAAGCCGCGCCAGACCGTGTGCGAACGACGCTCACCCTGTCCATTCCCGCCCAGGTGCAGCAGGCGTACTTGCTGGCGCCGTTCGAAGACCAGCCGGCCCGCCTTGTGGTCGACATCATTCCGGCAACAGCGGAGCAGTTCGCCGCCAATGTGGCCAGGGACCTGGCGATCTCCACCGGCAGTGTGCCGGCGGCCGTGGCGCACGCACCAACGCCGGCCGGAGGTTCCAATCTGCCTATCGCCACCAAGCCTCTGGTGGTCATCGATCCCGGCCATGGCGGCATTGACAGTGGTGCGGCTGCTGCGGGCGGGATCAAGGAAAAGGATATCGTCCTCGCCTTCAGCCTGCGTCTGCAGGAATTACTGGTTGAATCGGGACGGTTCGATGTGGCGCTGACCCGCGAAGACGATACGTTCCTCCGGCTTGAGGAACGCGTGGCGCTGGCCCGGACGAACAAGGCCGATCTCTTCATTTCCATCCACGCCGATAGCTTCCAGCAGCCCGAGATCCGTGGTGCCAGCGTCTATACCCGCGATGAGAATGCCACCGACGTGCTGGACAAGGTTCTGGCCGACAGTGAGAACAAGACCGACGTCATTGCCGGCTTTGCCGTGCCGCAGATGGCGCCGGCGGTTGTCGACATCCTGCTGGATTTGATGCGCCGCGAAATGCGTATGCAGTCGTTCATGGCCGCACAGGCCATCGTGCATCAACTGGAGCCGAGCGTGCTGCTGCGCCGCTTCCCGGTGCGTCAGGCCGACTTCTTCGTGTTGCAGGCGCCCGACGTGCCGTCCGTCCTGGTTGAATTGGGCTTTCTGTCCAATGCCAGTGACATGGCCAATCTGCTGCAATCGGACTGGCGCGATCGCACCGCCGATGCCCTGGCGCGCGGCATATCGAGCTATTTCGATAGCCTGAACCCCGAAGAGTGATGTGACAATTCAGTCACGCGTCCTGCTATGCCGGGGATAGCGCGCCTCCTCGGGCGCTTGTGATCCACATTTCTGCTGGCGTCTGATATGATTCTGACTGAATTGGACGAGCGATTTGCGTCGCTCGAACCGCAGAATACGGGTGAATTGCCGGTCAGCCGGCGGGCGCCGCCCAGGAGAAACTGACTATATGCTGCGCTTGCTCGGCTGGCTGTTTGGCTTTGGGATGTTTGTGGCGCTGGCCGGCGTTGCGGTTGGTGTTGTCTATCTGACCACGGTCTCATCGAACCTGCCTGATTACACGGTGCTCAAGGACTATCAGCCGCCGGTGACCACACGCGTGCACGCCGCCGATGGTACGTTGCTGGCCGAATATGCCAGGGAACGCCGCCTGTTCCAGCCAATCGAGACTGTGCCGCCACTGCTGGTGCAGGCTTTCCTCTCGGCTGAGGACAAAGACTTCTACACCCATGGCGGCATCGCGATAGATGGCGTGGTCCGGGCCGTGCGCGACAACGTCCTGCAGCGCATCGACGGCGGAAACGGTCCGATGGTTGGCGCCTCCACCATCACGCAGCAGGTGGCCAAGAACTTCCTGTTGACCGCCGATCAGACCTGGGATCGCAAGATCCAGGAGGCGATCCTGGCCATCCGCATCGAGTCGACCTTCTCCAAGCACAAGATCCTGGAGCTCTATCTCAACGAAATCTTCCTCGGCCTGAATTCTTATGGCGTCGCCGCGGCAGCGCTGAACTATTTCGACAAGGCACTCTACCAGCTGACACTCAGCGAAGCGGCCTATATTGCGGCACTGCCCAAGGGACCAAACAATTATCATCCGTTCCGTCGTCCCGAAGCGGCGATCAGCCGCCGGAACTGGGTAATCGATCGGATGCTGGAGAATGGCTACATCACCGCAGATGCTGCCAGGCAGGCCAAGGACGAGCCGCTCAACGTCATTCCACGCGCCTCGGGCAGCCAGCTCTATTCGGCTGAGTATTTCACCGAGGAAGTGCGCCGCGAGCTTGCCAAGCTTTATGGCGAGGACCAGCTGTATGGCGGCGGCCTGTCAGTTCGTACCACGCTTGAGCCCAAGCTGCAGGAATACGCTCGACGTGCACTGATGGATGGGCTGATCGCCTACGACCACACCAAGGGCTTCCGCGGACCGGTGGCCAGCATTGAAATCGGTGAAGACTGGGGCCTAGACGTTGCCAAGGTCGTGCCGCTTCGCGACGTGCCGGAGTGGACACTGGCCGTGGTGCTGGACATGGGCGGCAACGAGGCGCGCATTGGCCTGCGCCCCGCCGATGACGTCGACAATGGGGTGCGCCCGGAGCGGGCTACCGGCACCCTGTCCGGCCCGGAAATAAGATGGGTTTCCAAGCCGTTATCAGACATTCTGAAAGTCGGAGACGTTGTCTATGTGTCGCCGGTCGCCGGCAAGGACGGCGTCTACACGCTGGAGCAGGTGCCCGAGATCGAAGGCGCGTTGGTGGCCATGGATCCGCGCACAGGTCGGGTCCTGGCGCTGGTTGGCGGTTTCTCGTTTGCGGAATCCGAATTCAACCGCGCCACGCAGGCCTTGCGGCAGCCCGGCTCGTCGTTCAAGCCCATCGTTTACGCGGCAGCGCTGGACAATGGCTATACGCCTGCTTCCGTGGTGCTGGATGCGCCGGTGGAAATTCGCAATAGCGACGGCTCGATCTGGCGGCCGGAAAACTATGCCCAGCAGTTCTATGGCCCGCAGACGCTGCGTCGCGGCATCGAGCGCAGCCGCAATGTCATGACGGTTCGGCTGGCCAAGGATATCGGTATGCCGTTGGTGGCCGAATATGCCAAGTTGTTTGGCGTCTACGACACGATGCAGCCAGTGCTGGCAATGGCACTGGGCGCCGGCGAAACCACCGACATGCGGATGACCGCCGCCTATGCGACGATCGCCAATGGCGGCCGCAAGATCGTGCCGACTCTCATCGACCGCATTCAGGATCGCTATGGCGTCACCGTCTATCGTCATGATGCGCGTCTCTGCGACGGCTGCACAGCGAGCAATTGGCAGGGGCAGGGTGAGCCGCTGATCATCGACAATCGCGAGCAGGTGCTCGATCCGATGACCGCCTACCAGATCACGTCGATGATGGAAGGCGTGGTGCTGCGCGGCACGGGAACCGGCGCCCGGTCGCTTGGGCGTCCGGTTGCGGGCAAAACCGGCACCACCAATGACTACAAGGATGCCTGGTTCGTCGGCTTTACCCCCGAACTCGCCGTCGGCGTCTATGTCGGCTATGACCAGCCGCGCTCGATGGGCCGGGCAGTGACGGGCGGCTCGTTCGCGGTGCCGATCTTTACGGATTTCGTCGCCAAGGCGCTGCAGGGCACGCCGGCAACGCAGTTCAGCGTGCCTTCAGGCATGAGTTCGACATGGATCAGCCCGTCTTCCGGCGTCAGAGCCAATCCGGGCGAGCAGGCTATTCTCGAAGCCTTCAAGCCGGGGACCGGCCCCAACCTCGCCACTTCGGTAATTGGTGTCGATGGCGGCTATGTCAGCGTCGAGCAGCAAATGCTGCAACAGCAGCAGATGCAGCAGCAGGGCTATCCAGTTCAGGGGAACGGCCAGTATGCCGATCCTAACCAGGGCCGCGGCGGGCTGTTCTAAGCATGACCGAGTTTGTGACCTTTCCTGATGCGCGACTGACCCAGAAGGCGGCGCCCCGGCCTGTTGATGGTGACCTCGTCGCGATTGGCGAGCAGCTTCGTGCTGCTGCGGAATCTGCCCAGGCTTATGGACTGGCAGCGGCCCATGTCGGGGCTGTCGAACCTATCGTGGTGATCAGTGTCGCCCAGGACACGGCGGCACGCGATTATCTGGTGATGTTTAACCCTGAAGTCCTCGAGGTGGCGCCAGAAACGGAGTTCGGACCGGAGGGGTCGGTTTCCATGCCAGGCATCGAGTCCCCGGTAGAGCGTCCGGTATGGGCCGTAATTGCCTTCGACACCGTTGACGGCAAACGTAACACGGAGCGCTTCGAGGGCTTTGTGGCCCGGTGCGCCCTGCATGAAATCGATCAGGTCAACGGCACGTTCTTCCTCAGTCGCCTGTCGCGCCTGAAGCGCGACACGGCAATTCGCAAATTCCAGAAGCTCAACCGCGTCAGCTAAGTTCTAGCTGCCTGGCATGGTGGGCGGCGCGAAAACAATGAATGGGCTTTGGGGCGGCTGCCCGGGCGGTACATAGGCCGGGGTAGGCTCACCCGGTTCGCCGAGCGAAATGATATACTGGTGTAGCGAACGCACCTCGGTTTCATCGAGATAATGCAGGTTGAACCAAGGCATGGGCGGCCTGGTTTCCAGCGCGGCGATGTAGGCGACGAAGTCGTCTTCGGTGTGCTCGCGGGCTTTCATGCGCAGATTGGATGCATAGGTGGTCCCCCAGGGGCCCTGGAATCCAACGGGGCTGCCCTTGAGCGCGGTTGCTGGGTCTATCGTGCCGCCGGCTTCATTGAAACCGGCTGTGTGGCAATCGTGGCAGCCACCAATTCGGGAGATGCGTTCGCCTTTTGCGACCGATACTTCCGCGTCTTGTGCGTAAGCCGCGCCGGCCGCCGAGAGGGCCAGAACGGCGAGTGTAGTCCTCAACATTTTTGATCCCTGTGCTCAACCTAGATGGCCGCAGCGTCTGCCTGAACGCTCGACTTGGCAACTACTGAATAGGAGCTAAGGCCGGGTTGATCGAACCCGATGGCTCGGCTACATGGATCGCAGTTTACAAGGACACATAAATGCGCACGGAAATCGAAAAGACCGTCGCCGAAATCGAGCAGGTTCTGACCCTGCTGAGGAGGCATCTTTGACTGGGAAACTGCTGAGCTACGCCTCGACGCGCTGACCGCCGAGACTGAATCCCCCGAATTCTGGAATAATCCCGAGCAGGCGCGCGCAAAAATGCGCGAACGCGACGAACTCGACGTGGCGGTCAAGGCCGTGCGCGAGCTTGAGGCGGGCATTCGCGATAATGTCGAACTGATCGAGCTGGGCGAAGCCGAAGGCGATGCCGAAATCATCAAGGACGCCGAAAACGCGCTGATCGAGCTCAAGCAGGAAGCGCGCCGCCGCCAGATCGAGACGCTGCTCTCGGGCGAAGTCGACGCCAATGACTGCTACGTGGAAATCCATTCGGGCGCCGGCGGCACCGAAAGCCAGGACTGGGCCAACATGCTGCTGCGCATGTATACGCGCTGGGCTGAACGCCGGAAGATGAAGGTCGAAGTGCTCGAAATGCATGACGGCGAAGAAGCCGGCATCAAGTCGGCGACGATCCTGGTCAAGGGCCACAATGCCTATGGTTGGCTGAAGACCGAAAGCGGCGTGCATCGCCTAGTTCGCATCAGTCCCTATGACTCGGCAGCGCGGCGGCACACCAGCTTTTCCAGCTGCTGGGTCTATCCGGTTGTCGATGACTCCATCGATATCGAGATCCGAGAATCCGATCTCAAGGTGGATACCTATCGGGCTTCGGGCGCCGGTGGGCAGCACGTCAACACGACAGACTCGGCCATCCGCATCACCCACGTGCCGTCGGGCATTATCGTGGCCTGCCAGCAGGAGCGTAGCCAGCACAAGAACCGTGCTACGGCGATGGCGATGCTGAAGTCGCGTCTGTACGAGGCGGAACTGCAGAAGCGTGAAGAGGCCGCAAACGCGCAGGCTGCCAGCAAGACCGATATCGGTTGGGGACACCAAATTCGTTCCTACGTGCTGCAGCCCTACCAGATGGTCAAGGATCTGCGGACCGGCGTCGAAAGCGGCCAGCCGTCGCTGGTGCTTGATGGCGATCTTGACGAGTTCATGGAAGCGGCGCTTGCCCAGCGGGTTGGTGTTGCCACGGACGTGACCTCGGATTGACGAAACCAGCCATCGGAACGCTTCGCCTCGTCGCCGCCACGGATGATCATTTCCTTGGCATGGCGGCGGGCAGGGCGCCCGATGGCCTTCGCCTGCTAGGCTCTGGGCTGGAATCACCCGAGATCGGGTATGGCATCGCCCCGGAGCATCGCGGGTGCGCTACTGGCGCTGGCGCGCGCCGATGAACGGATCCGCACGGTCGCCGCAGAGACTGCGGTCGACAATTTCCCGTCCCAGCGGGTGCTGGAAAAGAACGTTTTCGTTCGCATCGGCGGGCGGATCGATCCAGAAGATGGTGCTGTCTCTTGCTGGCAAGCAGCTGCCAGCTAACCCATCAGGCCCAGCAAGCGCTTGCCGGCATTGAGATACTTGATGGGATCAAGCGGCGCGTCGCCCTTGCGCACCTCAAAGTGCAGATGCGGGCCGGTGGAGCGTCCGGTTGAGCCGACCTTGGCGATCGGCGTGCCGGTGGTTACAGCCTGACCCTCTTTGGACAGGAAACCTGAAAGGTGGGCGTAGCGACTAACAAGTCCGCTGGAATGGGTAACCTCGACCACATTGCCGTAGCCGGACCTGGTGCCAACAAATGTTACAATGCCGGTAGCGGCGCTGTAGACGATGCTGCCGCTCGGCGCGGCGAAATCGAGCCCGGAATGGAAGGCGCGCCCGCCACTGAACGGGTCCTTGCGATTGCCGAAGCCCGAGCTCTGGCGGAAGTTTCCGCTGATGGGCATGTGAACCGGCGCAGACTCGATGCTTTCGCGGGCAGCCTGATAGCGCACCAGGGCGGTCATGACAGCGTTGGCGTCATCGATCATGCCGGTCCCAGTCATCACGCCGGCCGCTGGCAGGAGCGGGCCGCCCATGCCAGCGAGTTCGCCCTCGGGTAGGGCAATCCGGATGCCGATATTGGAGAGCTCGGCGACAATGCTGTCGGTCCTGGAAATGGCGGCCTCGGAAATGGCGCTCATCGCGAACTGGGTTTCTCCCATCATCTGAGCGATAGCAACGGCCGTTGCATCCACATCCGGGTTGCCGCTTGCGGTCAGGGGAGCCGCGATTGTAAATTCGCCCGCCGGTGGGGCCAGCGCGGCGGTCTCGATACCGAGCTGATCGGCCTTGTCGACCAGCAGGCGTACCAGTTGATGCTGCTCCAGCAGCACTTCCTGCTGCTGCGACAGTTCCTGCAACTGCAGGTTGATGTCACCAGCCTGGGCATAACTGCGCGAGTGCAGGCGGTCGACTTCGACGCGCAATTGTGCGAGCCGGTCTTCGTAGGCGTCGATGAGTTCGTCGGTCTGGCCGCTGAACAGGCGTGCAATATCGGGGGTCAGCAGCAATGCAGTGGCCGTCAGCGCGTTTCCAGTCAGCAGGAGCGCAAACATGCCGTAAAACAGGGCGGGCCGGATGCCAGTACGCGCGGGCCTGTTGTGGGTGGGCGCAGGGGTGCCGCCAGACCGGGCGAAGCTGGGTTTTTTACGCACGCAACAAATCTCCACACACCGCAATTATGGTGAGCGGATTATGGCGCCTCATGGTTAATAAAGGCAGAAATGGCGGCTATTTCCGCCTTGCTGGAGACTTGCCCGCCAGAACCTCATCGAGTGCGTCGAGCATCTTGGCCGCGTGGCCAGCGATACGGGTAGCGCGGATGATGCGGGGGACCTTGCCCTCGGCATCAATGATTATGGATGTGCGGATCAGCCCCATGAACTCCCGGCCATAGAGCTTCTTGAGCTGCCACAGTCCAAAAGCCTCGATTGCTAGGTGATCCGGGTCTGCAGCCAAAGGCACCAGAAGATTGTATTTCTTCCGGAATTTCTGGTGTGACTCGATCGTGTTGGGGGAAATTCCCACCAACCTGGCCTTGCGGTCCGCAAATGCGCTGCGGAGCTCGGAGAACTCCTGGTTCTCGTTGATGCAGCCGCCCGTATCATCGTCAGGATAGAAGTAGAGCACCACCGGACTACCCCGCTGAGCGGAAAGGGTGAAGCTCGTGCCGTCATCAAGGGGCAGGGTGAAATCGGGGGCGACGTCGCCTTCCTGTGGGATGGTCATCTTTTGCCTTTCCCTGGCCCGGCAAATCGAGCGAGTATTGTGGGTGTCGGTGCCATATTCCGGCCGGTATCATTGGGCAATAGACCGCTTCGTGCGGTTGATTCTCAAGGGGTGCCAAGAGATTCCGGCCAAGCCTCGATCTGGAAGCAAGTGAGCGCGTCAACCACACTCACAGAAGCGCCGCCGTCATTGACGGAGCGGCAGCGCCATCCGCTGCGACATGCCGCCAAAATTGCGGTGTGGGCCTTGGGCATTCCTGCAGTACTGTCGCTGCTGCTCTATCTCGTCCTGCTTATTACCCCGATCCGGCTGCCATTCGGCAGCGAAGCCGCGCAAGCAATTGTCAGGTCAGCGCTGCCGCCGACCAGTAAGCTTGAACTGGGGCAGATGGCGCTGGCACTGGAGAGCGGGGTCTGGCCCGTCATTCAGTTCTCTCCCGTTGTGTTGACGGACACCAAGACCGGCGCGCGCGTGCAGATTGATGCGCTCGAATTGGGGTTCTCTCCGGTTCGAGCCCTGATAGGGCAGCCGGGTGCGACCGTAACCATCGTCGGTCCCCATGTGCAGATCGTGCAGGACCTGTTCGGCCCCCGCGTCACCACGTTTGAAATGCTGGAAAACTCCGACGGCGGCGCGCCAACCGTTCGGGTGATGGAGGGCGAGGATTCATATCCCAGCGTGGATATTTCGTCTGAGGGGCTCAATCTGCGCAGCGTGGACACGGGTGGGCCACAAATCAGCCTGCGCTCGGATAACGACTGGCTAATCTACAATCTCGAAGCCTCCGAGCAGGGGCTCGCCGACATACTTGAGCAGGTTGAGCTGGGGCGCTTCTCTCGCCTGATCGTGCGCGACGGCATTGTTGACATGAATGACACGGTCTACGGCTTGTTCCGTCGGTTCGAGGACATCAACCTGGACCTGGCGCCGTCGCGCGACCGAACCAATACCGTGGGGACGTTTTCGGCGACCCTGGGTGGGCGCGCCATGACCGGTGGCGTCTCGCGGGTGGTGGACGAAGCGGGTGGCATCAGGCTGGAAGCCGATGTCACCAATATTGATTTTGCCTCCTTCCTGCCATTCATCGATGATCCGGAGAGCCTCGTCGCAGTGCGCGGTGCCGGGGCACTGTCGATCAACGTCACCTTTGAGCCAAATACCGGCAAGCTGCTGGATGGCGCCTTCAAGGTCGACATGACCGGCCTCGACCTGCGCGTGAAGGACGACTATTTTCCGATCGCTACCTCCATCATGGATATCGCCTGGTCACCGAGCGAGGGCAAGTTCACGCTGGCCGATGCCGCTTTGCAGGTTGGCCAGAGCACGGCGCGCGTCTCCGGCATATTTGCCATGGGGCTAGACGAGCTCTATGGCCCGACCATGGGCATTTCCATTGAGGCCAGCGACGTTTATCTGCATCCAAACGACATGCAGGCGCCAGCGGAACCGTTTGATGAAATTAGCTTTTCCGGTTGGTCAGCACCGCTCTATGGGGCACTCGGCATCGACCGGATGCGGGCAACCAAGGGCGCTGCTATTGTTGAAAGCAAGGGCCGCGTGGACATGCTCCGCGCCGGTCTGGGCTTTGACGTCAGTGTCGCCGGCAAGGGGGTCAGTGCCGACGATCTCAAGCGCCTCTGGCCTTACGTGATGGGCGGTGAGGCGCGGGATTGGTTCGTCTCCAACGTTTCGGCCGGCACGGTGGGCAATTCGACCATGCATTTCGTCTTCCCCGTCGGCACGGTGGCCATCGGCGAGGAAGACAAGCCATTGCCGAAAAACTCGATGCGCATCGACATGGTGGGTACCGGCGCAAGCTTCCGGCCGACCGAGGAAATGGCGCCAATCGCGATTGATGGCGACACCCGTCTGCAGGTTCGGGACAGCAATGTCACCATCTCCGCTGGTGGCGGGCGGGTTGATACCGCCAAGGGCCCGATCGAGGTTTCCAAGCCGGCGCTGATCATGGACAATTCCGTTCCCGGTCGTGGCGTGATCGAGGTTTCCGGTGACATTTCCGGCTCGATCCCAGCGCTTGTGGCGCTGACTGAGGAGCAGCAGCCCGGTTTGCTGGCCAATGCCGAGCTGCCGGTCGACATCAAGGCGCTGACTGGCAATGTCGATCTCGGGCTGGTGTCGACGATTACGCTGGGTGACGAGAAGGTCGGGCGCCCGCTGGATGTGGATTATGTCATCAATGGCAATGTTACAGACTTTGCCAGTAGCGCGCCGATCCAGGAGCGTCGCATCGACAATGGCCAGCTGGCGTTCAGCGCGTCGCAGGACGGTTACCAGGTAGCCGGTACGGCTGAGATCGACGGCATGCCGGCCGAGTTGGAGATTGGCGGCTCGCCTGACACCCGGCCAGCCTTCCGTCTGGCGTCCACCATCGACGCCAAGGAACTGGCGGCGATGGGTTTTGACGCCTCGGCGTTTCTGACTGGCAAGGTGCGTTTCGTCGCCCAGCCGATGCCGGATGGCTCGATCCAGATGGCTGTCGATCTCAAGGACGCGGCGCTGACGATCAAGGATATCGGTGTCAGCAAGGCCGGAGGCGTCCCGGGAACCATGCAGGCGACAATCCGGCAGTCGGGCGACTTGATCGACCTGACCGACATCAAGCTTGGATTCGGCACCGTGCAGATGGCTGGCGCAATCAAGTATCACGCCAAAGACGGGTTGCAGTCGGCGGAGTTCAGCCAGTTCGCGCTCAGTTCAGGTGACAATGCCCAGCTGGCGCTGGCACCAATCGAGGGAGGCTACAAAATCCAGCTGCGCGGCGGCCAACTTGACCTGCGGCCAATGCTGAAGCGCTTTTTCGGGCTGGATGAGGGCTCGGGCGGGGTGCAATCCTCGATCCAGCAGACCCTGGCGCTGGATGTCGAGCTGGATCGTGCGCTCGGTTTTTATGCTACCACGGCCTTCAACTTCGATCTCGATCTGCTGCTGCGCGGTAGCGACATCCGCCGCGCCAATGTCACTGCGCAGTTCAGCGAGGGCAATGCGCTTTCCGTGACGACCAATCCCACGCCCGATGGGCGAGTGACCACGGTTGCATTCAGCGATGCTGGCACGATCCTGCGGCTGCTGGGGGTCTACTCGCAGCTTGCCGGCGGCGAAGGCAATCTGGTGCTGAATACAATTTCCAGCCAGAAGCTCGATATGGGCCAGCTGCAGATGCGCAATTTTGCCATTGTCGACGAGGCTAAGGTTGCCCAGGTTCTGGGAAACCACGCCGACTCGCGGGCGGTCATCGAAGCCAAGAACCGGCTGGATTTTGATAGTGGCGTTGTCAACTTCATCCGCCGCTCCGACCGTGTCGAGGTCAGCGACGCGATGCTGACCGGCGATACGGTGGGCGGCACGATGCGCGGCTTTATCTACACCAACCAGCGCCAGTACGATCTGACAGGTACCTATGTGCCTTTGTTCGGGCTCAACAGCGTGTTCCAGAAGATCCCGCTGCTGGGGCCGTTGCTGGGTGGTCGCGATGGTGAGGGGCTGGTCGGCGTGACCTTTGCAGTGCAGGGTCCGCTGGACAAGCCGGAATTCAAGATCAATCCGCTATCGGCACTGGTCCCCGGTGCGTTCAGGGAGCTGTTCGAGTTCCGTGCGAAGGAACAGCCGAGGGCGGCGGAGTAACCGCCAGAGTGCCTGTCCCCGATGTCATCCCGGCGCAGGCCGGGATCGATGCTGAAGGCCCTCAACCACATCCAGCTCGTCAATAGTTCACAGCATGGATTCCGGCCTGCGCCGGAATGACACGGTGGATGGGGAAGCTGCGGCCACGAAAAAAGGCGCCGGACATCCGGCGCCTTCTTCAATTCAAATCAGCTTGGATCAGATCGGCTTGATCAGCGCATGGCGCTTCTTACCGACGGAGAGCTTGATCACCCCTTCGGGCAGCAGCGCATTGTCGCCAATGGCCAGCTTGTCGTCCTCGATCAGCGCATCGTTGACCCGTACGGCGCCCGAGGCGACATGGCGGCGCGCTTCGCCATTCGAGGCAGCAAGGCCAGCGGTCACCAGGGCCGAAAGAATGCCGAGGCCCGTCGCCAGTTCGGCATGAGTGACCGTGGCGGTCGGCAGCGACAGATCAATCGAGCCAGCCTCGAAAGTGGCGCGGGCGGTATGCGCTGCTTCTTCCGCAGCAGCGCGGCCGTGCACGATGGCAGTGACCTCGGTGGCCAGCACCTTCTTGGCCTCGTTGATCTCGTTGCCACCCAAAGCCGCCAGCTTGGCGATTTCGTCGAGGGGCAATCGGGTGAAGATCTTGAGGAACTTGCCGACGTCGGCGTCTTCCGTGTTGCGGAAATACTGCCAGAAATCATACGGGCTGAAGAGCTCGCCATTGAGCCAGACGGCGCCAGAGGCCGACTTGCCCATTTTCTCGCCCGAGGACTTGGTGAGCAGCGGTGTGGTCAGCGCATAGAGTTGTTCTCCACCCATGCGGTGATTGAGGTCGACACCATTGATGATATTGCCCCACTGGTCCGATCCGCCCATTTGCAGCACGGTGCCGTAGCGGCGGTTGAGCTCGGTGAAGTCGTAGCCCTGCATGATCATGTAGTTGAATTCGAGGAAGCTCAGCGACTGCTCGCGATCGAGGCGCAGCTTCACCGAATCGAAGCTCAGCATGCGGTTGACCGAGAAGTGCCGGCCGACATCGCGCAGGAACTCGACATAGTTCAGTTTCAGCAGCCAATCAGCATTGTTGACCATGATGGCTGGATTAGAGCCCTCATAGTTCAGGATGTTGCTGTAGACCTTTTTGATGCTGTTGATATTGCTATCGATCTGCTCGACCGTCAGCAGCTTGCGCTGGTCGTCGCGGAACGAAGGGTCGCCCACCATGGAGGTGCCGCCGCCCATCAGGCTGATCGCCTTGTGGCCGGTTTCCTGCAACCAGTAGAGCATGGTGACGGTGATCAGATTGCCGATATGAATCGACGTCGCGGTCGCGTCATAGCCGACATAGCCGGTGATCGGGCCCTTGAGGGCGAGGGCATCGAGACCTTCCGGGTCGGAAATCTGGTGGATGAAGCCGCGCTCATCGAGCACGCGCAGGAAGTCTGATTTGTAGTTGGACATTGGGTACGATCCCGGGAACGTGTGGTGGTCGCCGGGTCATTCCCGCCCCCGGTCGCGATGCGCCCGGGGAACTTGCCGCGGGAATCCATTCGTTCTGGCCGAAGCGCGTATCGTCAGAATGGATTCCCGCCAGCGGGAATGACTCCGTGGTGTTACGATGATCGCGTCAATGCGCCGAAATCAGCGCCCGCCGCCGTCGGCGATCTCCTGACGGCGACGGTCGAGGTAGTCAGCGGATCGTTCGGTCAATTCATCGATCTTGCCTTCGAAGAAGTGGTTCGCACCTTCAACGATCTGCTGCTCGATATTGATGCCCTTCTGGGTCTTGAGCTTGTCGACCAGCTTCTGCACCGATGCCGGCGGAGCCACGCGGTCCTTGTCGCCATGAATGATCAGGCCGGAGGACGGGCAGGGGGCCAGGAACGAGAAGTCATAGAGGTTTTCCGGCGGTGCCACCGAGATGAAGCCTTCGACTTCCGGACGGCGCATCAGCAACTGCATGCCGATCCAGGCGCCGAACGAGAAGCCGGCAATCCAGCAGCCGCGCGATTCCCGGTTGATGGACTGCAGCCAGTCGAGCGCCGAGGCGGCGTCAGACAGCTCGCCGATACCGTGGTCAAACATGCCTTGGCTACGGCCGACGCCGCGTGAATTGAATCGCAAAACGGCAAAGCCGCGCTCAGCGAACATGTAGAACAGGTTATAGACGATCTGGTTGTTCATCGTCCCGCCGAACTGCGGGTGCGGATGCAATACGATGGCGATCGGAGCATTGGGCTCCTTGCCGGGCTGGTAACGGCCTTCCAGACGGCCCTCGGGGCCATTGAAAATCACTTCTGGCATGGGTCTGCTTTTCCGGCCACTTTTGGCTCTGTTGGCGAGGTTTGACGGCCCGTAGAGAACGGCGATGCAGCTTGACTAAGCCCGCTCCGCTCCCTAAAACATGGGTCGAAAAACCAGTTTAGAACTATTCAAAACGCGGTTTTCGGCCGCATCGCGGCCGGTGAGAGCGCCCCTTGTAATGAAAATGGGCGTCAGATTTCAAGAAGTGTTTGGACTTGAGGGCGTTGGACCGCCTCGTTCCAGGCATGGACGGTATGACCGGCGCGCATTGCGCCATTGGAAATACGATGACGAAACCGGCGATCTACCTTGATCATAATGCCGCGTCCTTGCTTCTACCAGAAGCACGGGCGGCGCTGGTTGCTGCCCTCGATATGGTGGGCAACCCGTCATCTGTCCATGGCCATGGCCGCGCCTTGCGCAATTTGATCGATAGCGCTCGGGGGCAGGTCGCAAGCCTTGCCGGGGCGGAGCGCAAGCAGGTTGTGTTCACCGGTTCAGCGACCGAAGCCATCACCCAGGCCATTGTCGGCGGCGCCAAGGCATTCGCCTCGTCAGCCATTCTGGTCAGCGCCGGCGAGCATGCAGCCGTCCTTAAGGCAGCAGAAGCCACCGGGCTTCCGGTTGTGACTATTGGCCTGAATGGCGATGGTTTCATTGATCTCGATCAACTGGGCGCAGAAATTGCGCGGGCCGATGCGGCGGGTGAAACGCTGCTCGTGGCGCTGCATTGGGTCAATAACGAGACCGGCGTGGTCCAGCCCATGGGACGAATCAACGCGCTGGTTGGCCCGACCCGTCACACGCTGTTCATCGATGCGGTGCAGGCCTTCGGCAAGCTGCCTCTCGATTTTGCGGGGTCGGCACCCGATATGATGGCGGTTAGCGGTCACAAGATCGGCTCGCCTGCGGGGATTGGCGCGCTGCTGGTCAAGGCTCATGCCGATGTCGTCCGGTTGATTCCGGGTGGTGGGCAGGAGCAGGGGCGGCGGGGCGGTACGGAGGCTGCAGGCCTGATCGCGGCGTTCGGCGCGGCGGCGGCGGCATACGACGAAAAGTACCAGCATGCTGGACTTCTTGCCTTGATCGACAAGCTCGAAACGGGCCTGCGCGCTATAGCGCCGGATGTCGTCATCTTCGGCGACGAGCGGATCGGCAATGTGAGCAATTTCGCCGTGCCCGGCGTCAAGAATGCAACGGCGATGATGGGTCTGGACCTGCTGGGTCTTTCTGTCTCATCGGGTTCGGCGTGTTCGTCGGGCAAGGTGGGCGCCAGCCATGTGCTGGCAGCGATGGGCGTCGCGCCTGAATTGGCGGAGTGCGCCTTGCGCGTCAGCCTGGGGTGGAATTCCACCGCGGCCGATGTCGAGGCGTTCATCGCCGGATTTGAATCCATCCTCGGCCGGCATCGCAGCCGGCAGGGGCAGGCGGCTTAGGCCGCGATAGATATTTTGACGGCTCGCGGCGACCTTGAATCGCCATCGGGCGAATAGGAGAAGCCGAAATGGCGGATTACGACGATATCCCGACGCTCAAGGAAAACATTGATCGCGCGACCGTGGACTCGGTGCTGGCGCTCGATGTGGACAAGTACAAATACGGTTTCGAGACCGACATCGAATCCGACATGGCCCCGATGGGGCTGAGCGAAGATACCGTTCGGTTCATCTCGGCCAAGAAGAACGAGCCGCAATGGATGCTCGACTGGCGCCTTGAAGCCTATAGGCGCTGGCTGACGATGACGGAGCCGACCTGGGCCAAGGTGCATTATCCGCAGATCGACCTGCAGGACATGTATTTCTACGCCGCGCCTAAATCGACGCCGGCACCGACCAGCCTCGATGAGGTCGATCCCGAACTGCTCAAGATGTATGACAAGCTGGGCATCCCACTGCGCGAGCGCGAAATCCTGGCAGGCGTCGAGCGCCCCAAGGTTGCCGTCGATGCGGTGATGGATTCGGTTTCGGTCGTGACCACGTTCCGCGAGGAACTGGCCAAGGTCGGCATCATCTTCTGCTCGATCTCGGAAGCGATCCGCGAGCATTCCGAGCTGGTGCAGAAGTACCTGGCATCGGTGGTGCCGGTTTCGGACAACTACTACGCCACGCTGAACTCGGCAGTCTTCACCGACGGCTCGTTCGTCTACATCCCCAAGGGCGTTCGCTGCCCGATGGAGCTGTCGACCTATTTCCGCATCAACGAGAAAAAGACCGGCCAGTTCGAGCGCACGCTGATCATCGCCGAGGCTGACTCATATGTGAGCTATCTCGAGGGCTGCACGGCCCCGATGCGCGACGAAAACCAACTGCACGCTGCAGTGGTTGAGCTGGTTGCCCTGGAAAACGCCGAGATCAAGTACTCGACGGTCCAGAACTGGTATCCAGGCGACAAGGACGGCAAGGGCGGCATCTACAACTTCGTCACCAAGCGCGGCGATTGCCGTGGTGACAATTCCAAGATTTCCTGGACCCAGGTGGAAACCGGTTCGGCAATTACCTGGAAGTACCCGAGCTGCATCCTGCGTGGCGACGGTTCGCGCGGCGAGTTCTATTCGATCGCCATTTCGAACGGCTATCAGCAGGTCGATAGCGGCACCAAGATGATCCATCTGGGCAAGAACACGTCCAGCCGCATCATTGCCAAGGGCATTGCCGCCGGCTTCTCGGACAACACCTATCGTGGCCAGGTTTCTGCTCACGCCAAGGCCAAGAATGCTCGTAACTTTACCCAGTGCGACAGCCTGCTGATCGGCGACAAGTGCGGCGCCCACACGGTTCCCTATATCGAGAGCCGCAATGGCACGGCAGTGTTCGAGCACGAAGCCACGACGTCCAAGATCTCGGACGACCAGATGTTCTACTGCGCCCAGCGTGGCCTCAATGAGGAAGAAGCTGTGGCGCTGATCGTCAACGGGTTCGTCCGCGACGTGCTGCAGCATCTGCCGATGGAATTCATGGTCGAGACACAGAAGCTGATCTCGATCTCGCTTGAAGGTAGCGTGGGCTGATGGATCCGAGGACGAACCCCGTTGTCACGCTGGCGGCGCTTGCGCTCGACCAGATGGAGCAGGGGACGCTCTACAAGGCCGCGGACGTTTCGTTCGGCAAGTTGCTGGGCCTGAAAGGGCTTGGCATCAGCTATAACGAAGTGCCTGCCGGCAAGTCCAGCTGCCCCTTCCATAGCCATCATGTGGAAGATGAGCTGTTCGTCATTCTCGAAGGCGAAGGCACCTATCGTTTCGGGGACCAGCGCCTGCCGTTCAAGGCCGGCGACGTGCTCGGCGCGCCGGCCGGAGGGCGAGATACAGCCCACCAGATCATCAACACGGGCAGTGTCCCGCTGAAGTATCTGGCTGTCGCCAACAATTCCGATATCGAGGTCTGCGAATACCCCGATTCCGGCAAGTTCCAGGTTACCAGCCGCCTCCCGGACGGTAGCCGCATCCGCCACTGTGGCCGGGAAGGCCAGAACCACCTCGATTACTGGGACGGCGAGCCGGGCGCTTGAGAGCGCCGCAAGCCCGTTCCCCCTCTTATTGGAGACCAAGCTATGACCACCCCAATCCTGGAAATCCGCAACCTGCATGCGCGCATCGAAGACCGTGAGATCCTCAAGGGCGTCAACCTGACGATCCCGGCCGGTGAAGTGCATGCCGTGATGGGCCGCAACGGCTCGGGCAAGTCGACGCTGAGCTATGTGCTGGCCGGCAAGGAAGACTACGAGATCACCGAGGGCGAAGTGCTGCTCGACGGTCAGGACCTGCTGGCAATGGAGCCTTTTGAACGCGCTTCGGCCGGTCTGTTCCTGGCGTTCCAGTACCCGATCGAAATCCCGGGTGTGGCCACCATGACCTTCCTCAAGGCGGCGATGAACGCCCAGCGCAAGGCGCGTGGCGAGGGTGAAATGACCACGCCTGACTTCATGCGTGCGGTCAAGCAGGCCGGCACCGAGCTCAACATCGACACCGAGATGCTGAAGCGCCCCCTCAATGTGGGCTTCTCGGGTGGCGAGAAGAAGCGCGCCGAAGTGCTGCAGATGGCGCTGCTCCAGCCCAAGATGTGCATCCTTGATGAAACCGACTCGGGCCTCGATATCGATGCGCTGCAGGTGGTGTCGAAGGGCGTGAACGCGCTGCGTTCGGCTGGCCGCTCGATGTTGGTCATCACCCACTATCAGCGCCTGTTGAACCACATTGTTCCTGACGTGGTGCATGTGTTCTCCGACGGCAAGATTGTCGAGAGCGGCGACAAGGATCTGGCATTGCAGCTGGAAGCCAAGGGCTATGCCGACTTCGACGGCGCGGCAGCCTAAGATGCGACAGACCATGCCAGTCCGGCTCAACGCAGCCGAAGAAACCCTGATCGCCCAGCTCAAGGCCATTGGCGCCAATGCCGAGGCCGAACGCATCACCGTGGCCGGCCTGCCGACCCGGCGCGTCGAGAGCTATCACTATACCGACCTCAAGATGCTGCTGAAGGCGATCCCGCCCCAGGCTGCAGCCGCCAACGAAGCCAGTGCCCCGGCGTTGCGCGTCGCTGGTGCCTATCAGCTGATGATCGCCAATGGCGTCATCCAGTCGGCTTCGACTGCGCCTGCCGGCGTGATCGTCGGCAAGGCTGAGGGTGGCGTGTTGTCCACGCGCGATGACGTGCTGGTGCATCTCAATGGCGCCTTCGCCAAGGAAAGTCTGACCCTGACGCTGGAAAGCAGCGTCGATCCGGTTATCCAGATCGACCGCCGCGCCGAAGGCGCCGCCGCACATGTGACGGACTCGGTCAAGGTTTTCGTGGCGGACAATGCCTCGGCCGTGATCATCGAGACCTTTTCGGGCTCGGACGCCGCCCATGTCGGCAATCACGGCACCTACATGGCGCTCGGCAAGAACGCCGTGGTGACCCATATCACCGTGGACCTGTCGGCTCGTGCGGCCACTCATTTCGCCAGCAATGAATACCATCTGGCCGATGGCGCAAAGCTGCGGACGCTGGTGATCAATGCCGGTGCAGGCCTCAGCCGCACGCAGCTGTTCCCGCGCTATGAAGGCGCGGGTGCGCATGGTGACATTACTGGGCTCAACCTGGTGTCCGATGGCCAGCACGCCGACATCACTATGGATGCGCTGCATGCGGTGCCCGGCACGACTTCCCAGCCGTTGTTCAAGTCGATCGCGCGTGGTCACGGCAAGGCAGTGGTACAGGGCAAGCTTGTCGTCGCCCGCGATGCGCAGAAGACCGATGCCAAGTTCATGCATCAGGGCCTGATGCTGTCGGACGAAGCTGAAATCCTCAGCAAGCCCGAGCTTGAGATCTATGCCGACGACGTCGTCTGCGGCCATGGCTCGACCTGCGGCAAGCTGGACGAAGACAGCATGTTCTATCTGATGAGCCGCGGCATTCCCAAGGAAGAGGCCGAGACCATGCTGGTCCGTGGCTTCCTGGAAGAGCTCGTGGACCCCATCGAAGACGAGGCACTGGCCGAAGCGCTGCATGGGATCATCGACGGCTGGCTGCTGGGCGGCAAGTAAGCCAAGAGGGTTGGCTCTGCCAGGAGCTGACCCGCAGCAGCAATCCCGGAGTCATTCCCGCGCTGCCGGGTTTCCACTCCGGGGGGCTGCACGAAGAATGGATTCCCGCCTGCGCGGGAATGACTCCGTGGTTTGAAAGGGCGTTCGCGTCCGGGAACTCACCTATGACCTTCGATCTCGAAAAAGTCCGCGCCGATTTCCCAATCCTGTCCGAGGTCATTCACGGCAATCGGCTGGTCTATCTGGATAGCGGTGCCTCGGCCCAGAAGCCGGTGCAGGTGCTGGATCGGATGGATTATGCCTTCCGGCATGAATATGCTAATGTTCACCGTGGGTTGCACACTTTAGCTAACCGGGCGACTGAAGCTTATGAGGGCGGCCGTGAGGCGGTGCGCAAATTTCTCAATGCCGGCCGCACTGAGGAAATCATCTTTACCCGATCGGCGACCGAGGCCATCAATCTGGTGGCATCGTCCTTTGCAGGGCCGCGCATCAGCGAGGGCGACGAGATCGTTACGACGATCATGGAGCATCACTCCAACATCGTGCCGTGGCATTTCCATCGCGAGCGCAAGGGCGCGGTGATCCGGTGGGTCGACGTGCGCGACGATGGCAGCTTTGACCTCGACGCCTTCGAAGCAGCGCTGACCGACAGGACGCGTATCGTCGCCGTTACGCATATGTCGAACGTGCTGGGCACCGTGGCGCCCATCAAGGACATCATTGCCATAGCCCATGCGCGGGGTATTCCCGTGCTCGTGGATGGCAGTCAGGGCGCGGTTCACACGCCGGTGGACGTGCGCGATCTCGACGCCGATTTCTACGTGATGACCGGCCACAAGCTGTACGGGCCGACCGGTATCGGCGTGCTCTATGGCAAATACGATCTGCTGGCCGAAATGCAGCCCTATCAGGGTGGCGGCGAAATGATCGATACGGTGACGCTGGATGGCGTGACCTATAACCAGCCGCCGCATCGCTTTGAGGCTGGTACGCCCCCCATCGTGCAGGCCATCGGGCTGGGCGCGGCGCTGACCTATATGGAAACGCTTGGCCGTGACGCCATTGCCGCCCATGAGGCGGAGGTCTCTGACTACGCCCAGGAACGGCTGAGCCGGATCAATTCATTGCGCTTGATCGGAACGGCGCCGGGGAAGGGCGGGATCTTCTCGTTCGAGATCGCCGGCGCCCATGCCCATGATATCTCGACTATTCTCGATCGCTACGGCATTGCCGTGCGGGCCGGGACGCATTGCGCCCAGCCCTTGCTCAAACGTTTCGGTGTCACCTCTACCTGCCGCGCCTCCTTCGCCCTATATAACGGCAAGGACGACGTCGACGCGCTGGTGGATGGCATTGAACGCGCCCAGAAATTTTTCGCGTAAGCGAGGACCACAATGACCGACGAAGCTGAAATCGCCGCCGCACCGGCCCTGCCGGAAGCCAGCCGCATCGAGCCGACCCATTCCGGCAGCCTGCCGGAGGCCGAGGTCGAGCGCATCACCAGCGAGCTGATCGGTGCGCTAAAAACAGTCTATGATCCCGAGATTCCGGTCGATATCTATGAGCTCGGCCTGATCTATCGTGTCGATCTCGATGATGACCGCAAGCTGACCATCGACATGACGCTGACCGCGCCGGGTTGTCCGGTGGCCGGCGAGATGCCGGGCTGGGTCGAAAATGCGGCGCGCGGCGTCGAGGGTATCCAGGACGTCACCGTCAACATGGTGTTCGATCCCCCGTGGGACGCGACGCGCATGAGCGAAGAAGCTCAGGTCGCGCTGAACTGGTGGTAAGATGAACCGGCCAGCGATTGAGGGCGTGGTTGAGACCTGCCTCTACGTCACGGATGTGGCGCGGAGCCGGGCGTTTTATGCCGATGTCTTCGGGTTCGAGGCAATGGGGGGCGACGATCGGATCGCGCCGCTCAACGTCAGTCAGGGGCAGGTACTGATTCTGTTCCGCCGCGAGGGCACGCTGAAGCCGGTGCCGCTGGCGGGAAGCTTCATTCCGCCCCATGATGGGGACGGAGAACAGCATTTCGCCTTTGGCATTGCAGCCGACAGCTTCGAGGATTGGAAATCCTACCTCGAAGGCCTACATATAGTGATCGAAAGCGTGATTGATTGGCCGCAGGGCGGTCGCAGTCTCTATTTTCGTGATCCGGACCGTTTGCTGGTTGAACTGATCACTCCCGGTGTCTGGAAGAACTACTAGAAGGATATCGACGTCATGGCCTTCAAAATCATGTCCCTGTCCGATGCAGCCGCCGAGCGGATCAACGAGATCATCGAGGATTCCGACAAGCCGGTGATCGGGCTGCGCGTCGGCATCCGTAATGCCGGCTGCGCGGGCGTGGCCTACACGATGGACTATGTCAGCGAAGCACCGGCCGGCGACGACCACGTGACGGACAAGGGCGTTCATGTCTGGGTCGATCCCAAGGCGACCATGTACCTGCTGGGCACGGTCATGGATTTCGAGCAGTCCAAGATGAGCTCGGGTTTCACCTTCAAGAACCCGAACCAGACCGGCGAATGCGGCTGCGGTGAAAGCGTGCAGCTCAAGGCAGCCGACCTCAAGGCAATTGCCGAGGCCCGGGCCAGCGCCTGACATTGCGCTGACGACGCATTTGGCCTAACAGGCAGGGGCATTTTGGCTCCTTCCCATGAGTTTGCCGATGACCGCCCTGCCTGCGGCCCTGACGATCATTCCCCCCAATCATCCGCTTGTCGGGCGCGTTTCGCCCCCAGGCTCCAAATCCATCACCAATCGTGCGCTGCTGCTGGCGGCGCTGGCCAAGGGCACCAGCCGCTTGACCGGCGCGCTCAAGAGTAAGGACACGGTGCTGATGGCTGCCGCGCTGCGCCAGATGGGTGTCAGTGTCGAGGAGCCGGATGCAACGAGCTTTGTGGTCACCAGCACTGGCCGCCTGCAGGCGCCGGAGGGGCCGCTGGTCCTCGGCAATGCCGGGACGGCGGTACGGTTCCTCACCGCGGCAGTGGCGACGGTGGACGGCACGGTTGTTGTCGACGGCGACGAGCATATGCGGGTGCGCCCGATAGCGCCGCTGGTTGCCGCGCTGCGCTCGCTGGGCATCGATGCGACGAGCGAGAGCGGGTGCCCGCCGATCGTGGTCAAGGGCAATGGCAGTTTCGGCAAGGGGCGGGTGGAGATCGATGGCGGTCTCTCCAGCCAGTATGTCTCGGCGCTGCTTATGGCGGCGCCGTTGGGGGAGGGGCCGATTGAGATCGCGCTGACCGGTAGCGATATCGGGGCGCGTGGCTATGTCGATCTGACCATTGCAGCCATGCGGGCGTTTGGCGCCGAGGTCGAGCAGGTGGATGCCGGTACGTGGCGTCTGCAACCGAGCGGTTACCGGTCGACCGATTTCGCCATCGAGCCCGATGCCTCGGCGGCAACCTATCTCTGGGGCGCCGAGGTGCTGACCGGCGGCACGATCGATCTTGGGGTGGCCGCTGATGCCTTCACGCAGCCGGATGCGGCGGCGCAGGCGGTGATTGCGCAATTTCCGAATATGCCGGCTGTCATCGACGGCTCGCAGATGCAGGATGCAGTGCCGACCATTGCGGTGCTGGCGGCGTTCAACAATCATCCGGTGCGATTTGTTGGCATTGCCAATCTGCGGGTCAAGGAATGCGATCGGATTGCGGCGGTATCGACCGAATTGCAACGCATCCGGCCGGGGCTGGCGGAGGAAGATGGCGATGACCTGATCGTCCATGCTGATCCCGGCCTGGCGGGGCAGACGCTGCCGGCGCGGATCGAGACTTATGCGGATCACCGCATTGCCATGAGTTTTGCTCTGGCAGGGCTCAGGATCGGCGGGATCACTATTCTGGACCCTGCGTGCACGGGAAAGACCTATCCGGCGTACTGGGACATGCTAGCGGGCCTGGGCGTCAAGCTGGAGCCGGCGGAGTAGGAGCTTGGCTCTGGGGGCGGGCCGTTCCCTTGCTGAGAGGGCTTATTGTCCACCAGGTCATTCCGGCGGTGACGAGAAAGAATGGATTCCCGCCTTCGCGGGAATGACTCAGTGGGATTAAGGACCCGGCGGCGGCTGCTGACCAGTGGGTAATTGGTAACAGCTGGGCGGCCTACGCAGCCCCGCTCAAGCAGCCTGGATGGCGGCCAGGTCGATTTCGCTGATGACGCGGTTGCGGCCAGCGTGCTTGGCCGCGTAGAGGCAGCGGTCGGCCCGTTCGATAAGGGTGGCGCCGGTGTCTGAAGGGCGGAAAGCGGCAACGCCGAATGAGGCTGTGATGCGGCCCAGCTTTTCATTGGTTGAGCGCTTGAGCAGTTCCTTGGCCTGGATGGCCTTGCGGATGTTCTCGGCGGCGATCATGGCGCCTTCGATATCGGTGGATGGCAGGATGGCGACAAATTCCTCGCCACCATAACGTGCCGCCAGATCCTTGCCCTTGATATTGGACTTGAGCGTCATCGCCACGAGGCGCAGCACCTGGTCGCCAGTCTGGTGGCCATAGGTGTCGTTGAAGTTCTTGAAGTGATCGATATCGAGCAGCAGCAGGCAAAGCGGCGAGGAGCCTTTGCTGGCCTCGGCAATCGCCGTTGCCAGCCCTTCGTCAAAGCTTTTGCGATTGGCGATCTTGGTCAATGGGTCGAGCATAGACTCGCGGCGCACGTCATCGAGGTCGCGCTGCAATGAGGCAATATCGTCGCGCGAGGCTTCGAGCTGGATCTCAAGGGCCTGATTGGTATCCTGCATGCGACGCGTCTCGGACAACAGGCGCTCCGCCAATTGCTTCATCGCTTCGGCGGTGATCTCGCGGCCAAGATCACCGCTGGCAGCCTGCAGGGAGCCGGAATAGGAATTTGCCGTGGTCATCGCCGTGTCGATGGCATCATGCACAGCCTCGATGCGGGCGTGCATGCGCTCCGAAACGTTGGAGATGCGGTCATTGACATCGGATTTGAGGAACTCGTTGTAGAGCGCCTCTGCCAGGCTCAGTGACGGGGAGTCACCGGCGCGGAAGATCGAGTTGATACGATTGTTCAGCGTCGGGTTGACGCCCGTCGCATAGGTGTAGAGCAATTCGTAAAACTGGGGGTAAGGCGGAATGCCGCTGCGCTTGAGCAGGTCGAAAGCGGAATTGGCATAACCAAGCGCGCGTTTGAATTCCTGTTCAGACACAACCCACCCCGCACCTCGCTGCGCCACGGCACCGCGTACGATGCCATGGTTAACGTGTAGCAGATAACGCCCTTACCGATCAGGTACAACAGTCCAAGGTCAAGTTTTCAGGGACTTGCCCACTGAAAATGTCGCAAACTCTAGTTTGGGCGTGCAGTTGACCGCAAAAGGAACGCTGGAATGGGGCCGTCATTGCCAAATGGAGAGTTGGAACTCTCCCCCGAATCGTCGGTTTGCCGATCTTCGGAAGGTTTGGGCCGGGTTCGCGACGGACGGCCGTCAGTCCTGGCCGGACGCGCGTCCGGTTTGGACTGACGCTGTTCAGCCGGTGGTGCGGCGCGGCTATCCTGCTGCGGAGCACGTGGCTCGACCTTTGCCGGTGCTTCTGCAGCGGCGACGGGCTCTGCGGCTGGTGCGGTCGTTGCGGCGGACGCAACCGGACGGGTCCGGGCGCCACCACGACGCGAGCGCGCGGGACGAGGGGCACGGTTCTCGTCACCAGCCTCGGGCGCAGCGGAAGGTGCGGACGCCGCGGGCGCGGGACCGCTATCCAGCCATTCAATCGGGCGCTGGATCAGCTTGAGGATGGCGTCGAGATGCTTGCTATCGGCCGGGCCAACCAGAGTGTAGGCAACGCCGGAACGACCGGCGCGGCCCGTGCGGCCAATACGGTGCACATAGTCTTCGGCGTGAACGGGCACGTCGAAGTTGAACACATGGCTCACGGCCGGAATATCGAGACCACGGGCGGCCACATCACTGGCTACCAGCAGGGTCAGGCGGTTGTTCTTGAACGCATCGAGCGTCTCGGTGCGGCTTTTCTGGTCCATATCGCCATGCAGCGCACCGGCACTGAAGCCGTGCCGCTCCAACGAACGGGCCAGAGTCGCCACGTCGCGCTTGCGGTTGCAGAAGATGATCGCATTGGTGAGGTTTTCGGCAGCCGAAATTCGCGAACGCAAAGCTGCGCGCTTGTCCTCGGGCTTTGACGATACCTTGATCAGCTTCTGATCGATGGTGTCGGCGGTCGAGGCCGCGCGGGACACCTGCACATGCACCGGATCCTTGAGGAACTTCTTGGTCAGCCGCTCGATCTGGGCATCCATGGTGGCGGAAAACAGCATGGTCTGGCGCCGCGGCGGCAGGCGATTGACGATCTTCTCGATGTCGTCAATGAAGCCCATGTCGAGCATGCGGTCAGCCTCGTCGATCACCAGAATCTCGACGCCGTTCAGCATGATCTTGCCGCGGTCGATCTGGTCGAGCAGCCGGCCCGGCGTCGCGATGAGCACGTCAACGCCGCGATCAAGCTTCTTGTTCTGGTCTTCGAATGAGACACCGCCAATGATCAGCGCCATGGTGAGGCGATGGTTCTTGCCGTATTTTTCAAAGTTCTCGCTGACCTGCGCCGCGAGTTCGCGCGTCGGTTCGAGAATGAGGGTGCGCGGCATCCGGGCACGGGCGCGGCCGTTTTCCAGCAGGTGCAGCATGGGCAGGACAAAGCTGGCCGTCTTGCCGGTGCCGGTCTGCGCAATGCCGATAACGTCCTTCTTCTGAAGAACGTGGGGAATAGCCTGCGCCTGGATTTCGGTCGGCTTGCTGTAGCCGGCTGCAGTGACTGCGTCGGTTACTTTGGAAGACAGGCCAAGTCCGGAAAAATCGTCGGTCAAATTCAGTCGATCCACTCAATGGTGTTGCCCTGGGCCAAATCCGTTCGACACATTCGAAGCGGGGCTCGGGGAATACGGCGCAGCGGGCTGCATTAGCCATTGCGTCGGGTTGGCGGCGGCGAATTCCGGGTTGGAATACGTCAACACAATAGTCTGGCCAACAGGACGGGAATGCAGATACTGCAATCGACGGGGTGGCCATGAAGGCATCTTCAGCCTCGGCGGACAGATAAACTTGCCGTCAAGCCGGAAATGCTCCAGCGGCGCGGACCATAGCGCAAAGACCTTTCAAGTCAACGGTCTTGAGGAACTAAGCCGCTACGCGGTTAAGGCGCTGCATGGCGATGGCGGGCAAATGACTGCTCGCCACCGCCATCAGGGCGGATCGTCTAGATATCCAGATCGGTCACGAAGGCAGCATTTTCCTGGATGAAGTCGAAGCGCGCCTCTGGCTTGGTCCCCATCAGCCGGTCAACACTCCACTTGGTGATCTCGAGCTCGTCGAGGATTTTGACCTGCAGCAGGGTGCGGGTCTTGGGCGACATGGTCGTCTCGCGCAGATGCGCGAACGGCATCTCGCCGAGGCCCTTGAAGCGGGTGATGTCGACCTTCCCCTTGCCGGTGAACTCGGTCTCCATCAGCTCGTCCTTATGCGCATCGTCACGCGCATAGAGCGTCTTGGGGCCTTGCGACAGGCGGTATAGCGGGGGCAGCGCCAGGTAGAGATGCCCGCCATCGATCAGCTTGGGCATTTCCTGAAAGAAGAAGGTCATCAGCAGCGATGCGATGTGGGCGCCGTCCACGTCGGCGTCAGTCATGATGATGATCTTGTCGTAGCGCAGGTCGTCTTCGCGGTAGCGGTCGCGGGTGCCGCAGCCCAGCGCCTGGATCAGGTCGGCGATCAACTGGCTCGCCGCCATCTTTTCGCGGCTGGCACCAGCGACGTTCAGGATCTTGCCACGCAGGGGGAGCACGGCCTGGCTGGCGCGGCTGCGTGCCTGCTTGGCACTGCCGCCAGCGCTGTCGCCTTCGACGATGAACAGTTCCGCGCCCTGGGCAGCGCCCTGGGTGCAATCGGCAAGCTTGCCGGGCAAGCGGAGCTTGCGGGTGGCGCTGGCACGATCGATTTCCTTTTCCTTGCGGCGGCGCAGCCGCTCCTCGGCGCGATCGATCGCCCAGTCCAGCAGCTTGCCGGCCTGGTTAGGCGAGGCGGCGAGCCAGTGATCGAAGGCGTCGCGCAGGGCTGTGTCCACGATACGGGTCGCTTCGCCCGAGGCGAGCTTATCCTTGGTCTGGCCGACGAATTCGGGCTCGCGCACGAAGACCGAGAGCATGGCGCTGCAATGGGCGAACACGTCTTCGGCGGTGAGGACGGCGGCGGCCTTGTTCTTGGTCAGCTCTGCGTAGTTCTTGAGGCCACGCAGGATGGCGGCGCGCAGGCCGGTTTCGTGCGTGCCGCCGTCAGGGGTCGGTACGGTGTTGCAATAGGAGGAGACGCCGCCGTCGCCCAGCGTCCAGGCGATAGCCCATTCGGTGGCGCCGTGGGTGCCGGGCTTGCCGTGCTGGCCGGAGAAGATTTCATCGACGATGCGGGTTTCGCCCTCAATGCGGGCGGCCATGAAATCGCGCAGGCCATCGGGATAGTGGAAGACGGCGCGGGCAGGGGCGTCGTCGCTGGCCATGGATTCATCGCAGGACCAGCGCAGCTCGACGCCGCCGAACAGATAGGCCTTGGCGCGGGTCATCTTGAACAGGCGAATAGCGGAGAATTTCGCGGTCTCGCCAAAGATCTGCGGATCAGGATGGAAGCGCGTGGTGGTGCCGCGGCGGTTGTTGATCCGGCCCAGTTTCTCGATCTCGCCGACCGGCTTGCCGCGTGAGAATGTCAGTCGATAGAGCTGCTGCTCACGGGCGACCTCGACGATCATCTCGTCGGAGAGGGCGTTGACGACCGAAATACCGACGCCATGCAGGCCGCCGGATGTCTCATAGGCCTTGGAGTCGAACTTGCCGCCGGCATGGAGCACGGTGTGGACGATCTCGAGGGTGGAGCGGCCCGGATATTTCGGGTGGTTTTCCACCGGGATGCCGCGGCCGTTATCGGAGATGGTCAGATAGCCGTCTTCGCCCAGATGCACCTCGATGCGGCTGGCGTGGCCGGCAATGGCCTCGTCCATGGAATTGTCGATCACCTCGGCAAAGAGGTGGTGCAGGGCATTGATATCGGTACCGCCGATATACATGCCAGGGCGGCGGCGCACGGGCTCAAGGCCTTCGAGCACTTCGATATCGGCAGCCGAATAGCTGCCCTGGGTGGGGGCGTTGGCGCGCGAGGCGGGCTTGGTTGGCTCCACCTCGGGCTGAGGCCGAATGGGCGCCGGGTCGCCGCCGAAAAGGTCGTCTGCTTGCGACATCTGTCATCCATGCTGGGGGCCGAATCAGCCCGATCTGCCTTTTAGCATACCTCACGCGGGGCTGGGTCAGCCCGGTTCTGCCGGGCTTAGCCACAGGCAAGACCCCAGGTGAGCCGCCGATGGCGCCAGATGAACGGCAGATGAACGTGTGGTTGCGGTTGGGTTCAAAGCCGGCCCGCTAGGGTCTGGTTCTCAGCGCAATTCATTGGCGCAGCGACACGGAGCCCTCAGATGACCATCATGCAGTCCAAGTTCAAGACGTTCACCCGCGCAGCGGTCATTGCTATCGCCCTGGGCGCTGCTGCCGTGTCGGCCGTCCCTGCGATGGCCCAGGAGGCCCCGCAGGCGTTCAGCCTGCAGCTTCCAGGGGGACAGGGCGGCGGCGCCGAGACGTTTGGCGCACAACGTCACGGTGGTGGCGGCTGGGGCGGCAATCACGGTGGTGGCTGGGCCCAGCGCTGCCTCACCAATCGTGAGGTCCGTCGCGGCTTGGCCGATTATGGATTTCGCCGCGTCGAAGTGACCCGCGAGCTGCGCCGTGACCGTGTCGAAGTGCTCGCTCAGTATGGTAGCTGGGATTACGCGATGCGGGTCGACAAGTGCACCGGCGAGGTTGATCGTATCGAGCGGCTCCGTCGTGGCAATACCGGCGGCTACAACAATGGCAATGGCTTCGGCTTCCAGTTCAATTTCGGCAGCTGATTGCCGTGTCAGGCGTTGATAACGATCCCGGCTGGCGTGCCGGGATCTCGTCGCTTTCACCGGTTCACACATGGAGGACGCAATGATCAAGGCAACAGGGCGGGCGCTGATAGTGCTGCGCGCGATGGGACTGGCCGCGATCATGGGGATGGTCGCGCTGTCGGCAGTGCCCGCGATGGCCCAGGGGCCAAGCCTGGCTTTCGGTCTGTTCTTTGGCGGGGGTGATGAAAGCCGCGACGGCTTCTATCCGGAAAGAGCGATGTGCCTGACCGACTACCAGATCCGCAAATCGATCGCCGCCGAGGGCTATTCCAACATCTATCTCAATGTACCCAACAACAAGCGCATCCAGGTGCGGGCGACCAAAGGCGACTGGGTTTACCTGCTGCGGTTCAACTACTGCACCGACCGGATCGAAAGTCGGGAAAGGCTGCGGCCGGCCAACTGAATAGCCCAGGTCGAGACAAAACCGTCCCAAGATCGAGCGTCATCTTTACGAAGCGTTTGCTTCTTGAAAGCACTTTCTTAAAGGGGCGCTGCTACAACGGGGGCATACGGTTTTTTGTCTGGAGTTGCCGTATGCGAGCCGCACGGGACCATAGTATTGCGTATCAAACGGCCCCGTTTGGTTCACCGCTTTCCGACACGTGGAAGCAAGCCGGAATTTTTAGTTTTGCGTACCGGCTTGCCCACCTGTCGATGCCGCGCCTTGGGGCGCTGACCCTGGTTTCCGCTCTCTTCTATTTCGTTTGACGCTCACGAGTTGATCTCGGCCGCTGCCGGCGCTATTGATGTTTCGTCCGGAACATCAGCTCAGGAGGGCTGCATGATCGCAATGTTCGAGCATCGTCAGCGTGGCCCCGTTTACGCCCTGCGGCATCAGCTGCAGGGCTGACCAGGACCTGGTACGGACTTCCATTCAGTCTCATCCTTCTGGTTTGCCCTTCGATGGCGTTTGTCTGCGCGATGCGCACAAACGTCGCCACACGGCATCGGCGCTTTGGTTGCGCCACACCAAATGAGATGAATTATGGGCTCAATCAGCCTCCGCAATGCCAGCCTCACGGCTACCGATACTCTGTTTTCCAACCTCAATATCGTCATCAACGATGGTGACCGCGTCGGCCTTGTCGCCGGGAATGGCAATGGCAAGACGACGCTGCTGCGCGCCATGGCGGGGCTCACCGAGCTGACCGGCGGCGATATCGTGCGCTCGCGTGGGCTGCAGGTTGGCTATGTCGAGCAGGATATGCCGCCCCAGAGCATGGATTTGACGCTGCATCAATCCATCCTCGAAGCACTGCCGCCGTCTGACCGCGATACCGACAGCTGGCGGGTCGATGTGGTGCTGGACGAATTTGAAACGCCCGAGGCAATGCGCCACCGCGTGTTGCGCGAACTCAGTGGCGGCTGGCAGCGGATTGCGCTGATTGCCCGTTGCTGGGTGCTGCAGCCCGACGCATTGCTGCTGGACGAGCCGACCAACCACCTGGATCTGGGTAAGCTGTTCCAGCTGGAAAGCTGGATCAACCAGGCGGCCCGCAACCTGCCGGTGGTGATTGCCAGTCATGACCGGCAGTTCCTGGATGCGACGACCAACCGGACGCTGTTCCTGCGGCCGGAGACCTCGCATTATTTCGCGCTGCCATACAGCAAAGCACGACTGGCCGTCGAGGAGCTGGATGTCGCTGCCGAGGCAAAACGCGAGCGCGATTTCAAGGAAGTGGGGAAGCTGCGCAAGCAGGCGGCCAAGCTGACCAATATCGGCATCAATTCGGGCAGCGATCTGCTGGTGGTGAAGTCCAAGCAGCTGCGCGACCGGGCCGAGAAAATCGAGAGCAACGCGCTCTCCCTGCATAAGGAGCGCTCGGGGGAAATCCGGCTGAGCAATAGCGGCACCCATGCGCGCGTTCTGGTGGCGATCGAGAATTGCGATGTGACTACGCCGGTCGGAGAGAAGCTGTTCCGCATCGACAAGTTGCACATTTTCCAGCAGGACCGGTTGGTGATCCTGGGGCGCAATGGCGCCGGCAAGTCACAGTTCATGGGGCTGATCCACCGTGCCATGCGCGGCCATGCAAGCGAGGGCATTCGCATCAGTCCCTCGGTGGTGCCGGGCTATGTCGATCAGGCCATGTCGCAATTGCCGGAAAAGGGCTCGCTTATCGATTTCATCACCGGCCGGTTTGACCAAGGCGACCAGCGGAGCAAGAGTTTGCTGGCAGCAGCTGGTTTTCCGCTGGAAAAGCAGGGCAGGCCGATTGCCGAGCTGTCCTTCGGACAGCGGGCGCGCCTGGGGCTGTTGGCGCTGCGGTTGAGTGAACCGAACTTCTACCTGCTCGACGAACCGACCAACCATGTCGACATCACCGGGCAGGAGCGGCTGGAGGAAGAGATCCGCACCCATGAAGCGACCTGCATTCTGATCTCGCATGATCGCAGCTTTGTTCGCGGGCTGGGCAGTCGGTTTTTCGTGATCGAGGGCAGGCGCCTCAAGGAGGTCGAGAGTCCCGAACCGTTCTTCGCGGCGATGGCGGCGGCAGCAAGCTGATCGACATGGCAATAGGCTGCCGCAGCAACGTCGCTGCGGCAGCCGTCAGAATTTTTCGCTACGTAGTAATCATTAAGTAATTTTCGGTATAATGCGCGAAGCGCTTCCATGACTGCTGAAGAGCCATGTCGTATCCATTTGTTTCAACGCCGTCCGCCTCGCCCCCGCAGCCGCGCTGGGATGATGTGCGCTATATCGGTGAAGTGGCTGGGCGCTACGCGTTGTCGGATCGCAAGCCGCTGAACAGCAAAGATATTCCGGTCTATGCCTGCCGGCTTCGGTCGATCTCCACCCGCACGGCGGTCGTGGTCGCGCCGGTCATCGGCGAAGTCGGCGAAACTGTCGCGGCGCATTTCGATGTCTTTGGGATATTCCGTGCCGTCGTGACCCGCAAGATATCGGATGGTTTTGCGATGGACCTGAACCTGTCCGATGCCGACCGTCAGAAGCTGGCGGCCAAGATTGCCTGGCGCAAGCGGACATCGATCACCAATGCGGCCGACAAGCGTGAGTATAAACGCATCCTGCCGCGCAATCCACGCACCGTGCTGACGCTCGATAATGGCGAGCAGCTGCCATGCTTCGTCATCGACATTTCCCAGTCCGGGGCGGCCATTTCTGCCAAGGTGCGGCCCAAGCTGGGCGTTCCGGTCATTCTGGGGCAGTTGATTGGCGAGGTGGTGCGCTATCTCGATGTTGGCTTCGCGATACATTTCCTAGAATTGCAGGATCTCGCCGCCGTCGAAAAGCTGATGGTCCCCTTCCAGCCCGAATAACGGCTTGGCTGCGGCGGCAATTATTTCGCCCGTCCCCCTTTTCCTTGTCACACAGTGCGTCTAGACAGGCTCAAACACTGTGTAGTCCCAGCCGGGAAAGGGCTTTCCATGTCTTCAATCATCCACGTCCACGGTCGCCAGATTTATGATAGCCGCGGTAACCCGACGGTCGAAGTGGATGTGGTGCTCGACGATGGCAGCTTCGGGCGTGCCGCCGTGCCTTCGGGCGCGTCGACCGGCGCCCATGAGGCCGTCGAACTGCGCGATGGCGGCAAGGCCTATCTCGGCAAGGGGGTGACCCAGGCCGTCGAGAACGTCAACACGGCGATCTTTGAAGAAATCCAGGGCCTCGACGCGCTCGACCAGCTTGGCGTCGACCAGGCCATGATCGAGCTCGACGGTACCCCGAACAAGTCGCGCCTCGGCGCAAATGCCATTCTCGGCGTGTCGCTGGCCGTGGCCAAGGCCGCCGCCGAGTCCAGCGAACTGCCGTTCTACCGCTATATCGGCGGCCCGAACGCCCATGTCCTGCCCGTGCCGATGATGAACATCATCAATGGCGGCGAGCATGCCGACAACCCGATCGACATGCAGGAATTCATGATCCTGCCCGTTGGCGCTGAAAGCCTGGCTGACGCCGTCCGCATCGGCTCGGAAATCTTCCACACCCTCAAGAAGGGGCTGTCGGCTGAAGGCCACAACACCAATGTGGGCGACGAAGGTGGCTTCGCGCCCAATCTGGGTTCGGCCGACGATGCGCTGGGCTTCATCATGCGCTCCATCGAAAAGGCCGGTTACCGTCCGGGCGAGGACATTTTCCTCGGCCTCGATTGCGCTGCCACCGAATATTACAAGGGCGGCAAGTATGAGATGGTCGGCGAAGGCAAGTCGCTGTCGTCGGAAGAAAACGTCAAGTTCCTGGCCGATCTCGCTGCGCGTTATCCGATCATCTCGATCGAAGACGGCATGGGTGAAGACGACTGGGAGGGCTGGAAGGCCCTGACCGACGCCATCGGCAAGAAGGTCCAGCTGGTCGGCGACGATCTGTTCGTCACCAATACCGAGCGTCTGGTTTCGGGCATCAAGATGGGCGTCGCCAATTCGATCCTGGTCAAGGTCAACCAGATCGGCTCGCTGAGCGAAACCCTCAACGCCGTCGATACCGCGCACCGCGCCGGCTACACTTCGGTGATGTCGCACCGTTCGGGTGAAACCGAAGACTCGACCATTGCCGACCTGGCCGTGGCGCTCAACTGCGGTCAGATCAAGACCGGGTCGCTGTCGCGCTCGGACCGCCTGGCCAAGTACAACCAGCTGATCCGTATCGAAGAGCAACTCGGCTCGTCGGCCAAGTATGCCGGCTATTCGGTGGTCAAGGGGCGCTAGGCCGGAGACTAATGATGCGGGCTCTTGTTCATGACAAATATAGCCCGCCAGAAACGCTGCGGCTGGAGCAAGTGCCCCAGCCGCGTCCGGCTCCAGGTGAAGTTCTGGTGCGCGTTCACGCCACTGCATTGAACTCCTGGGACTGGGACCTGATGGTCGGCACAGCGATGGGCCGCATAACAGGGCCATTGCGACCACCCCATAAAATCCTTGGTGCCGATATTGCCGGAACGGTTGTGGCCGTTGGCGAAGGCGTGACCGCATTTTCGCCTGGCGATGCGGTGTTTGGCGATCTGTCGGAGGGCAAATGGGGCGGGCTGGCCGAGATGGTCTGCGCCAAGGCCAGTGCCTTGGCGCCGATCCCGGCGGGGCTGGGCTGGGTGGAGGCGGCTGCCTTGCCGCAGGCGGGGTGCCTGGCGCTGCAGGCCTTGCGCAAGCGACCGCAACTGGGGCCCGGCGACAAGGTGCTGATCAATGGCGCTGGCGGTGGCGTGGGCACGTTTGCCGTGCAGATGGTCAAGGCACTCGGGGCCGAGGTTATCGCGGTTGACCGGGCCGAGAAGCGTGACGCCTTGCTGTCGCTGGGCGCGGATGCGTTTATCGACTACCGCCAGACCGACTTCGCCGCGGGCTCGGCGCGTTATGATCTCATCCTCGATATGGTTGCCAACCATTCTGCCGGCGCATTTGCGCGCGTGCTGAGGGATGGTGGCAATCTGGTGGTGATCGGCGGTCGTGTAGCCAGCCTGTTACAGGTGGCGGTGTTTGGCGCCCTGGTTGGCCGCAAGGGTGGCAAGCGACTGCAATTGCTGGTCTATCGCGCATCGGCCGCGGATAGCGCCGAACTCGCCGCGCGCTGCCTGGCCGGTGAGTTGCGCCCGATCATCGATGGCGTCTGTCCGCTGGAGCAGGGCGCAGTCGCGATGCGGCGGCTGGGCGACGGCCTGGTCATTGGTAAGGTCGTGGTTACGCCTTAGGTTGAGGCCTTGTCGGCAGCGCGAACTTCGTTCCAATAGGCGTCGAGGCGCTCCAGCCCGGCCGTTTCGATGGGCACGTTGTCTTGGCGGCTGCGCGCTTCGACATAGTGGAAACGGCGGGTGAATTTGTGGTTGGCGTCGCGGAGGGCGGCTTCGGCGTCGATGCCCGCGTGGCGCGCGAGGTTGGCCACCGCAAACAGCAGGTCGCCGATCTCTTCCTGGGCGGAATCCTTGTCGCCGGAGGCGATGGCTTCGCGGACTTCGGTGAGTTCTTCCTCGACCTTGGCGGCGACGGACGCCGCGTCGGGCCAGTCAAAGCCGACACTGGCGGCGCGACGGGTGAGCTTTTCGGCGCGGGCGAGGGCAGGAAGCGTGCCGGGCACGTCATCGAGCACCGAGGGGATCACGTCGCCCTTGCGCGCGGCCTTGATGGCGCGCTCTTCGGCCTTGATCGCATCCCAGCGCAGCTTGGCGGCTTCGGAATCGTTGGCGTCGAGATCGCCGAAGACATGGGGATGACGGCGGATGAGCTTCTCGGTGATGGCGTAGACGACATCGCCAATGTCGAACATGCCAGCCTCGCTGGCCATCTGTGCATGGTAGACCGGCTGCAGCAGCAGATCGCCCAGTTCCTCGCGCAGGTCAGCAAAGTCCTGCCGCTCGATGGCGTCGGCGACTTCATAGGCTTCTTCGATGGTGTAGTGGCGGATGGTGGAGAAGTCCTGCTCCAGGTCCCAGGGGCAACCGCCATTCGGATCGCGCAGCGCGGCCATGATCTCGATGAGGCGGGCGATGTCTCGGGAGGGCTGCATGGCGGGCTCGATGGCTGGGAATCGGGCCCAGACCATAGCAGATCGTCAGCGCTTGTCGGTGGGTCTAGCGGGCGCCGGTGGAGATGTGCGAACACTGTGGCCACCTGCCAGCGAGAATTCAGCCATGGATGACCACGCCACCCCGCCGAACCTGCCGAACTCGGCGAATGTGGCCCTCAAGGTCGATATCGTCGTTATCGGCGCGGGGCAGGCGGGCCTGTCGTCGGCTTATCACCTGCAGAGGCGGGGGCTGGATCCGCAACGGGGCTTCATGGTGCTCGATCATGCGCCCCAGGCTGGCGGGGCCTGGCAGTATCGTTGGCCGTCCCTGACGCTGAATACGGTCAATCGCATCCATGACCTGCCGGGCATGCCGTTTTCGGATGCGGTCGATATCGACGCACTGGAGGTGGAAGCGGCGACGGCGGTGCCGCGCTATTTTGCAGCTTATGAGAAGCGCTTCCAGCTGCCGGTCTGGCGGCCGGTGACGGTCAAGGTCGTTTGCAGTCGGGGAGAACGGCTGCGCATCGAGACGGATCGCGGCAATTTCTCGGCTCGAGGGCTGATCAATGCGACGGGCACCTGGGAAAAGCCCTACATCCCGGACTATCCCGGAGCACAGCGCTTCAAGGGGCTGCAGCTGCACACCAAGGACTACCGCACCGCCGATGCGTTCGCCGGCAAGCATGTGATCGTGGTGGGCGGCGGTATTTCGGCCATTCAGCTGCTGGGCGAGATTTCGCTGGTTACGACCACGACCTGGGTGACACGCCGACCACCGGAATTCCGGCAGGGGCCGTTCGACCAGGAGGCGGGGCGAGCGGCTGTGGCCATGGTGGAGGATCGGGTCAGGCGGGGGCTGCCGCCGACTTCGGTGGTGTCGGTCACCGGGCTACCGGTGACGCCCACGATTGAAGCGGCGCGGGCGCGCGGCGCGCTCGACCGCTTGCCGATGTTCGCCGAAATCACCGAGACCGGCGTGCGCTGGGCGGATGGAACCGAACAGCAGGCGGATGTGATCCTGTGGTGCACCGGTTTTCGCAGCGCCCTGGATCATCTGGCGCCGCTCATGCTGCGCGAACCAGGTGGCGGCATTACCATGACAGGGCGCCTGGCAACGCAGGTGGCTCGGGATCCGCGCATCCATCTGGTCGGTTACGGACCATCGGCCTCGACCATCGGCGCGAACCGGGCGGGCGATGCGGCGGCGCGCGAACTGATGACATATCTGGCACTTTGAGCCTGCCGGCGCCGCTGGACGGTGCAAGTCCTGGCAAGCCTTGCGCCGGAGGCACGCAGCGGTTTCGGCAGCTGTCGAGGCTCCAGGGCTAGCGAACGAGAAAGCCAATAATGGCGGCATTGGCGATGTCGATGAAGAAGGCCGAAACCAGCGGCAGGATCATGAAGGCGACTGGCGCGGCGCCGAAAGCCTTGGTGATTGCCGTCATATTGGCGATCGCAGTGGGCGTAGCGCCTAGCGCTATGCCGCCGAAGCCGGCGGAGATAACGGCGGCGTCATAAGTGCGGCCCATGGCGGGGAAGACGACCAACAGGATGTAGATGATGCTCGCGGCGGTCTGGATAGCCAGCACGACGATCAGCGACGGGCCAAGCTCGCCAATGGTCCAGAGCTGCATGCTCATCAGCGACATCGCCAGGAAGACATTCAGCGACAGATCGGAAATCAGGGCCAGGGCGCGGGTGCGGGTCGGCCATTTGAGGCGCGGGGCCAGGGCTGGAACGGTATTGGTCATGGCGATCGCCACCAGCATGCAGACGACGAACAAGGGCAACTGAATGCCCAGGTCGCTGATTACCTCGTGGAGGAGGTAGGCGATCAGGATGGCAATGTTCATGACCAGCAGCGTGCGCAGCAGGCTGACATAGCTGACATCATCGTCGCGATGGGTTTGGACGTCGGTTACGCCGACGGTGAGCGTTTCATTGGCGGGGCCTTGCAGGCCATGCCGCTTGATCAGCAAGCGTGCCACCGGGCCGCCAATCACGCTGGCGATGACCAGACCCAGAGTGGCGCTGGCAATGCCGATCTCCATTGCCTGGCTCAGATTGAAGCGTTCTGACACTACAGGCGCCCAGGCGATGCTGGTGCCGTGCCCGCCGATCAACGCGGCCGAACCGAGGAAGATCGAGACCCCGGGCGGCAAGCCAAGCACCGCCGCACTCGCCATCGCAATGAGGTTCTGAATGACCAGGAAGGCCAGCGTCAGACCCAACAGGATCAGGAGGAGGCGGCCACCGGAGCGCAGGTCAGCGAGGCGGGCGTTGAGCCCGATGCCGGTGAAAAAGTAGAGGAGCAGCAGATCGCGGGCTTCGAGGGTGAAAGAGACCTCCAGGCCGAACAGGCCATAGGCGATGAGGGTGATCAAGGCCGCAAGCAGGCCGCCAGTGACAGCCTCGGGAATGTTCCAGCCTGACAGCAGCGGTATGGAACGGTTGATTCCCGAGCCCGCAAAATAAACCAGAATCGCCAGGGTCAGCGTCAGCAGGCCTGGAATCTGAAATGTCATACCTTTGCCTCTGCCGACCGCCACCCTGTGGGGCTAAAACATCGGGGGCTGGGGCGCAGAAGGCAAGCTGTTGTTTCGCGTAACGAATAGGGCGACGCTATTTCGCGGCGCAACATTTATGCAGAATGCCCTCTGAGCGATTGGTCGGTGCATTTGCGCCAGAGAAATCGACCAGAGGGCGAGGCCTGTCTATCGCCCCTATCAGGAGGCGGGGACGTTTTGGCTACCAGGTCTGGCGGTCGTACCAGTCATCGATATCCTTGCGGACGACATCCTTGGTGTGTCCGTAACGCTCCTGAATCTTGCCTTCGAGCTGCTCGCGCTTGCCGTTGATGACGTCGAGGTCATCATCGGTGAGTTTGCCCCACTGCTCCTTTACCTTGCCGCGGAGTTGCTTCCAGCTGCCTTCGACACGATTCCAGTCCATGGTCTTGCTCCTTTGCGAGATTGCATGAAGTGAGAACTCGTCAGCCGGGCAAGTGTTCCCGCGTCAGGTATCCAGCAAGCCCGCGAACGGCGAACTCATGTCCTGGTATGGATTGGCGTGCAGGACGAGAATCCACATGCTGAACCCGGCCGCGATGGCGAAGATGATCAGCGCGTTGCGGCCTGCGCCGGGGCGGTCCGCATGGACTACCGCGATCGCAACCATCGACAGGCCCGTCAGGAAGAGCACCAGCCACCACTTGGTTTCGTCGACTGCGCTTTGCCCCACGGCCAGCCGTTCGTTGCGGGCGTCCTGCAGTTCGTCGAAGTCCTGCGCCGCCTTGATGATCAGCGGATCGGCCACGCCCTGCCGGGTCATGCCGACAATGGCGAGGCGGACCGCCTGCAAAGCGGCGTCGACCTCAGGATCGCTCAGGCGGTTGCCCTTGTCATTCCATTCGCGGTTGTGGACGGCATGCATATAGGAGAGCAACGCGCTGTGCATAACCGGAATGTCGAGCGCGTTCGGTTCGGCGATACCGAGAAGCCTGGTTACGGCGGAGCGCTCCCATGCCGAAGCCTGGTCGGCGCGCGAGCCCAGCGACCAGACGTCGGATGCGGCAAAGCCCAGCGACAGGGCCCAGGCGGTGCTGATCGTGCCGAGGAATGCGGCGACCGGTACCAGTTCCGGTGCCTTGCTCGCGACCCCGCTCGCGTAGCGCAGGAGCAATAGTGCCAAGCCCATGGCGGCAATGCAGAAGAAGGTGATCGCGGCGAGCAGCAATGCCGGCGGCAACGAGGCAATCGTATGCATGTCATGAGTTCCCCAACCCTGGGGCACTTATGCCATGCTTCACGCCGCTGACCATCCCCAAAAACTGTCCGGAACCATCCAACCCGCTCGGATTCCACATGGTAGGCATCGACGCCGGGACGGTCGGGGGCCGGGAATGCCTATGTCAGCGCCGCGCTGGCGGCAAGGAAGCGAAGTGCGGGATGTGGCGTCTCCGATGACGTTGTGCTCAATCTGTGCAGTCCGTCGCCAAACCGTCATCAAGTTCAGTTAGCGCAGCACGGTAACAATAGAAACGGCACGCCAATGAACACCATCGCCCTTGGGGACCTCGTCCTGACCAATGCCAAGATTGTCCTTGCCGATGAGGTGCGGCAGGGTTCAGTACGGATCGATGGCGGGATGATCACCGATATCGGCACGCCGAGCCGGACTGGCCTCGATCTCGATGGCGACTACCTGATCCCGGGCCTGGTCGAGTTGCATACGGACCACCTCGAAACCCATTATGCCCCGCGTCCCAAGGTGCGGTGGAACCCGGTGGCCGCGGTGCAGGCGCATGACGCGCAGATTGCGGCCTCGGGCATTACCACGGTGTTTGACGCCATCCGCGTCGGGTTGGACGAGAATTCGGACATGGGCGCGACCGAGATGGGCATTCTGGCCAATGCCATTGCCGCAGGCACCCAGGCCGGCCGGCTGCGGGCCGAGCACCATATTCACCTGCGTTGCGAGGTTTCTGCGCCGGATTGCCTCGAATCATTCCTCGCGATCAAGGATGACAGCCAGGTGCGGCTGGCCTCGCTGATGGACCACGCGCCGGGACAGCGCCAGTTCGCCAGCATGGACGCCTACAAAACCTATTATCAGGGCAAGCTGAAGATGAGCGACGCGGCACTCGCAGACTTCACCGCGCGCCGCACCGAAGAATCGCAGACCTATGCGGAACCGCACCGACGGGCGATTGCGGCGGCCTGCAACGAGATGGGGATCGTGCTCGCCAGCCACGACGACGCGACCGGCGATCATGTCGCTGAAGCGGTGGCATTGGGCATCGGCGTTGCCGAATTCCCGACCACCATGGAGGCGGCACTGGCGGCACGCGCGGCCGGCATGGCGATCCTGATGGGTGGGCCGAACATGGTGCGCGGTGGCTCGCATTCCGGCAATGTGTCGGCGCGGGCATTGGCCGAGGCGGACCTGCTGGATATCCTGTCGTCGGACTATATCCCGTTCAGCATGCTGCAATCCGCCTTTGCGCTGGCCGAGGTGGTCGAGAGTGTAAGCTTGCCCAAGGCGATCCAGCTGGTCACCAAGCGCCCGGCCGCGGCTGCAGGGTTCACCGATCGTGGTGAGATCGCCGTCGGCAAGCGGGCGGACTTTGTGCATCTGCGGATTGAAGACGGCATCCCAATCGTGCTGACCGTCTGGCGCCAGGGTCGCCGGGTGATATGAGCGGAACATTTGTCGCCGTTGTCGGCCCCAGCGGGGTCGGCAAGGATAGCGTTATCGGCTTTGCCCGTGACCGGCTGGAAGCATCAGGCAATGTGGTGTTCGTGCGCCGCATCGTGACGCGCGAGGCCGATGGCGGCAGCGAAGATCATGACAGTATGGACGAGGGCGAGTTTGCCGAGGCCGAGCGGAATGGCGCGTTTGCGCTGAGCTGGGGCGCGCATGGGCTGCGCTATGGCTTGCCTATCGCGCTGGAGCGGGATTTGGCGGCGGGCAGGGTGGTGGTGGCTAACCTGTCGCGGCGGATCATTCCGCAGTTGGTGGCACGCTATCCCCACGCCATCGTGGTGTCGCTGACGGCGGATCGCGCTGTGATTGCAGAGCGATTGGCCGGACGCGGGCGCGAGACGGCGGAGTCCATCGAGAAGCGGCTCAATCGCAATGTGAGCGATCCATTGCCGGCCAGCACTGTCTGCATCGATAATGCCGGGGCGATCGAGACTGCCGGACAGCAGTTTGTGCGGCTGCTTGAGGATGCATTGCGGCAGGACGAGCGGGTCTAGCAGCGGCGATGCGGCTGCGCGAAGCCCCTAAACCACCAGTTCGAGGCGTTCGGCGGGGAAGCGGCTGAGGGCGTAGGAAACCGGCTCACCGGTGGCGTCGATATCGACTGCTTCCGAGACCAGCAGAATCGCGCCGGGGGCGAGGCCGAGCAGCTTGGTTTCCTCGACATCGGCATGGCGGGCCGAGATGCGGGTCGAGGCGCGGGCATAGTCGGCAATGTCATAGCTGGCAAAGACGGCAGTGAAGCGCTGCAGTTGGGTGATGCGCTCGGCAAAATCAGGAAAGCGGCGATAGGGCAGCCAGGTTGTGGCACGCGAGAGCGGCCGACCATCGGCTGACGAAACGCCATCAATGCGGACGACCTTGTCGCCGGTTTTCAACTTCAGCGCCTTGGCGATTGTCGCATTGGCATTTTCGATGCGGTGGCCGAGCAGCTGGGTGCCCAATGTGCCGGCCTGTCCGGCCAGACCTTCCGAAAAACGTGTCCGTTTGCCAATGGGATAGCTCAGGCGGCGGGCACTGCGCACAAAGGTGCCACGCCCCTGTTCAGCCGCGACAACACCCTCATCGGCGAGCACAGCCAGCGCCCTCCGAACCGTATGGCGATTGGCGGAAAACCGTTCAGATAGAATGGCTTCGGTCGGTAATCTATCACCATTGGTGAGCTTTCCGCCGATGATGTCCAGCCGGATAGCATCGGCGATGCGGCGCCATAGGGCGATCCCGCCCAACTCATCTTTGTCACTTGTCATTGCAAATTCACACAGAGCGCATAAGACCGGATTCAGGACATTAGTTGTCTAGTTCATTAGACAAGTAGAGGCAAGTATGCAGACAGCAACCTCAATCGATAATGCAGCGCGCAAGGCAGCACTCGACGCGCTGGCCGCGGCGCCGGCCCGCGCGCTGGCCGAATTCTGGGACCGCTATGCCGACAAGCCTGCGCACAGCAAGGTGCGCGGCCCCGAAGTCGGTCTCGTCATGGTGCGCGGCCGGGCCGGGGGCGGCGGAGCGCCGTTCAATCTGGGTGAAGCGACGGTAAGCCGGGCGAGTGTGCGGATCGAGACCGGGGAAGTCGGCCATGGCTATTGCCTGGGCCGGGACCTGGCCAAGGCCGAGGCCATCGCGGTGATCGACGCGCTGTGGCAGCAGAATGCTGACGCCATCGAGGCCCAGATCATCGCGCCGCTGCGGGCCCTCGCTGACGCGGCAGACCAGAAGCGGCGCGAGGAATCGGCGGCCACCAAGGTCGACTTCTTCACCATGGTGCGGGGAGACAATTGATGGATAGCGTTCTCGACGGCGGCTTTGCCGAGCCGGTCATGCAGTCGCAGACGGCGTTTCGCGCCATCATGGACGCGTTGGCCAATCCGGGAACCATCCGGGATCTGGTGACGTCCAAACCGATTGGCGGACTGAGCGCCGAGCTGGCCAGCGTCATGCTGATCCTGGCGGATCACGACACCAGCATCTGGCTGGATGACGCCCTGCGGGGCGACGCGGCGGTGCTGGAATTTCTCAGCTTTCACACCGGTGCACCGGTTGTGCGGGCGCCTGGCGCGGCGGTGTTTGCCGGGGCGAGCAGTGCCAGCCAGTTGCCGGCGTTCGCCCAATTCAACCTGGGAACGCAGGAATATCCGGATCGCTCGACGACCATCGTGCTGGCGGTTCCGGCGCTGTCCGGCGGCGAAACGCTGATCACGCGCGGGCCCGGGATCAAGGGGCATGGGCATATCAACCCAGTGGGCCTGCCCAAGGACTTCGTGGTGCAGTGGGCCGACAATCGCGAGCTGTTTCCGCGCGGTATCGACCTGCTGCTGGCGGCGGATGGCCAGGTGATGGGCCTGCCGCGCAGCACCCGCATTTCGGAAGGACATTGAGATGTATGTAGCCGTCAAAGGCGGGGAAGCCGCCATTGCCAATGCCCATGCGCTGCTGGCGGATCGCCGCCGGGGTGATCGTGCGGTGCCAGCGCTGCGCATCGACCAGATCGTCGAGCAGCTGGGGCTGGCCGTTGACCGGGCGATGGGCGAGGGGTCTCTCTATGACAAGGAGCTGGCCGCGCTGGCGCTGGTGCAGGCGCGGGGCGATCTGATCGAGGCAATTTTCCTGGTGCGGGCCTATCGCACGACGCTGCCGCGCTTTGGCTATTCGCAGCCAATCGAAACCGGCGAGATGCTGATCGAGCGGCGCATTTCGGCGACGTTCAAGGACTTGCCCGGTGGGCAGATGCTGGGGCCGACCTTCGACTATACCCACCGCCTGCTGGATCCATCGATTGTCGATGGTGCAGTGCCGGAGCCGGTGACGCGCGAGGCCGACACGGCGCAGGCGCCGCGCGTGACCGACATGCTGGGGCGGCAGGGGCTGATGGAGCCGGATGGGGAGACTGACCCGGACCGTGAGGTCGGCGACTTGACGCGCGAGCCGCTGGATTTTCCGCTGGATCGTGACCTGCGACTGCAGGCGCTGGCGCGCGGCGATGAAGGATTTCTGCTGGCGCTCGGCTATTCGACGCAGCGCGGCTATGGGCGCAGCCATCCGTTTGTCGGCGAAATCCGCATTGGCGAAGTCGATGTGGAGTTCGACGTGCCGGAGCTGGGCTTTACGGTGAACCTGGGGCGCGTTCGCGTCACCGAGTGCCAGATGGTCAATCAGTTCAAGGGATCGGCGAAGGTGCCGCCGCAGTTCACGCGTGGCTATGGACTGGTGTTCGGGCAGGCGGAGCGCAAGGCGATGGCCATGTCGCTGGTCGACCGGGCGCTGCGGGCGCGCGAGTTCGGCGAGGATATCGTGGCGCCGGCGCAGGACGAGGAATTCGTCATTTCGCACTCCGACAATGTGCAGGCGACCGGATTTGTCGAGCATCTGAAGCTGCCGCATTACGTGGATTTCCAGGCGGAACTGGATCTGATCCGGCGCATGCGGGCGGACCATGATGCGGCTGAAATGCAGGAGGCCGCGGAATGAACGCCGTCGCTCAATACAACTTCGCCTATCTCGACGAGCAAACCAAAAGGATGATCCGGCGGGCCATTCTCAAGGCCATCGCCATTCCCGGCTATCAGGTGCCGTTCAGCTCCCGCGAAATGCCAATGCCCTATGGCTGGGGCACGGGCGGGGTGCAGGTGACGGCGTCGATCATCGGGCCGCAGGATGTGCTCAAGGTCATCGACCAGGGCGCCGACGACACGACGAATGCGGTCTCGATCCGGGCGTTCTTTGCCAAGGTCGCGCAAGTCGAGACAACAACGCATACGGCCGAAGCGACGATTATCCAGACGCGGCACCGGATTCCGGAGAAGGCGCTGGGGCAGGGGCAGATCCTCGTCTATCAGGTGCCGATCCCCGAGCCGCTGCGTTTCCTTGAGCCGCGCGAAACCGAGACGCGCAAGATGCATGCGCTCGAGGAATATGGGCTGATGCACGTCAAGCTCTATGAGGATATCGCCAGGCACGGCCGCATTGCCACAACCTATGCCTACCCGGTCAAGGTCGAGGGGCGCTACGTGATGGATCCTAGCCCGACACCGAAGTTCGACAATCCCAAAATGCATATGAGCGAGGCGTTGCAGCTGTTTGGCGCCGGGCGCGAGCATCGGATTTATGCCGTGCCGCCGCATACCGAGGTGGTGAGCCTCGATTTCGAGGACCATCCGTTCGAGATCCAGCATTTCGAGGAGCCATGCGCACTGTGCGGCGCAAGCCAGGTCTATCTGGACGAGGTGATTTTGGATGATCGGGGCGGGCATATGTATGTCTGCTCGGACACCGACAATTGCGAAGAGCGCCGCGCTGCCGGGCATGTCGGCGCGTTGGGTGCCGATCCGATGGAGGCAGCGGAATGAGAGACTTTCTCACCGCTCCCTTCGGGGGAGAGGTCGGCGCGCAGCGCCGGGTGAGGGGGCCTTCCCCTTGCGCCAGATTTGGAAAAGGCCCCCTCACCCGACCCAAGCGGGTCGACCTCTCCCCCAAGGGAGAGGTGAAGAAAGAGCATTGCCATGACTGAACCCCTTCTCCGCGTCGAGAACCTGACCAAGTATTACGGCAGCCGCCTTGGCTGCGCCGATGTGAATTTCGAGCTTTGGCCGGGCGAAGTCCTGGCCATTGTGGGGGAATCCGGCTCGGGCAAGACCACTTTGCTGAACTCCCTGTCAGCCACGCTGGAGCCGAGTTCGGGCCGGACCCTCTACCGGATGCGCGATGAGCAATGGCGCAATATCTATGAGCTGAGCGAAGCCGAGCGGCGGTTCCTGGTGCGGACGGACTGGGGCTTTGTGCACCAGAACCCGGCCGATGGGCTGCGCATGACGGTTTCGGCCGGTGCCAATGTGGGGGAGCGTTTGATGGCGGTCGGTGACCGGCATTACGGGCATATCCGCGAAACGGCGCTGGACTGGCTGGGGCGGGTGGAGATTGCGGCGGATCGCATCGATGACCAGCCGCGCTCGTTTTCGGGTGGCATGCGACAGCGGCTGCAGATAGCGCGCAACCTCGTGACCGGGCCACGGCTGGTGTTCATGGATGAGCCGACCGGCGGGCTCGACGTGTCGGTACAGGCGCGGTTGCTGGACCTGCTGCGCGGGCTGGTGGGCGAATTGGGGCTGGCGGCGATTGTGGTGACCCATGACCTGGCGGTTGCTCGGCTGCTGAGCCATCGGATGATGGTGATGAAGGATGGGCGCGTGATCGAGGCGGGGTTGACCGACCGTGTGCTCGACGATCCGCGCGAACCCTATACGCAGCTGCTGGTCAGCTCGATCTTGCAGGTGTGAGGCCGGTGTTCAACCCAACCCCCACCCTCATTCCCTCCCCACAAGGGGGAGGGATGCGCAGAGACAGTTTTTCCGCGCCCACAAAGACAACGGCCCCATCGTCTCCCTCCCCCTTGTGGGGAGGGATCAAGGGTGGGGGTTTCTTCTTCAAATGCGGAGCAATGCAATGACCGCTCTCTCAGTCCAAAACCTCGCCAAGACCTTCACCATGCATCTGCGCGATGGGGTGGTGCTGCCGGTGGTGGCGAATGTGAATTTCGACGTCTTGCCGGGTGAATGCGTGGTGCTCGGCGGCCCATCAGGGGCTGGCAAGAGCTCGATCCTCAAGATGGTCTATGGCAATTACGGTGTCGATGCCGGCGCCATTCTGCTGCAGCACCATGGTGAGATTGTCGATCTCGCCATCGCCGATCCGCGCACCGTGCTGACGCTGCGTCGAGACTCGATTGGCTATGTCAGCCAGTTCCTGCGCACCGTGCCGCGCGTTTCGGCGCTGGATGTGGTGGCCGAGCCGCTGGTGATCCGCGGGACCGACAAATCGGAAGCGCAGCAGCGGGCTCGGGACCTGCTGGCGCGGCTCAACCTGCCGGAGCGGTTGTGGAGCCTGCCACCGGCCACGTTTTCCGGCGGTGAGCAACAGCGGGTCAATATCGCACGCGGCTTCATCACCGATCATCCGGTGCTGTTGCTGGATGAGCCGACGGCATCGCTGGACGCCACCAATCGTGCGGTGGTGGTGGCGATGATCGCCGAGAAGAAAGCGGCCGGTGTCGCTCTGCTGGGTATTTTCCACGACGAGGAAGTGCGTGAGCAGGTGGCGGACCGTATCGTCGACGTTACCGATTTTGCACCGAGGATTGCAGCATGACCCGGCTCAGCGAGAAGCCCAATATCCACCCGATGGCCAAGGTCGTCGGTTCCACGCTGGGGCGTTATACCGAAGTGGGGTCCGGCAGCTCGGTGTCACGCTCGACCATGGGGGATTATTCCTACTGCGTCGAGAACACCCAGATCGCCTATGCCCAGATCGGCAAATTCGCCAATATTGCCAGTCATGTGCGAATCTATGCCTCCATGCACCCGATGGAACGGGCGTCGCAGCATCACTTCACCTATCGCTCGGCCTGGTATTTCGAGGGTGAGACGGACGATCAATCGTTCTTTGACTGGCGAGCAGGGCAGGGGATCACCATCGGGCACGATACCTGGATCGGTCATGGCGCGGTCGTCATGCCGGGCGTGACGATCGGCAATGGCGCCATCATCGGCTCCAATGCGGTGGTGACCAAGGATGTGGCTGATTTCGCCATTGCCGTGGGGGTGCCAGCGCGGACGATCAGGCAGCGGTTCAGCGACGATGTCGCAAGCCGGCTTGATGCGCTCGCCTGGTGGGACTGGGACCATGAACGGCTGCATCAGGCGCTGCCGGACTTTCGCAAGCTCGGGATCGAGGCGTTTCTGGAGAAGTATGCCTAGCGTGCGGCACGGCCACACCATTGCTTTTCAATAGCACCAGGTCGACCCCAGCCGCGCTTCGAGCGCGGCTGGGGATTAGCGGCGGGCAAACCGGGTGCGCAGCGCGACTGCGACTCCCGCGGCCGCAATGACCAGCATGCCCGCGAGGCCCCAGCTATCGGGCAATTGTCCAAAGACCAGCCATCCCAGAATGCCGGCCCAGAGCAGGTGCGAATAGGTCATCGGCGCCAGCACCGAGGCCGGCGCATAGCGGTTGGCGGCCGTAAAGCAGAAATGGCCGAGGCCCGCCGTGACTCCGAGGCTCAGGAACAGGATGATCTCGAAATTGCTCGGCATGGCGCCGAACCAGAACCAGGGCATGGCAAGTCCGAACAGGATCGCGCCAATCAGGGCCGAATAGAATAACAGGGTGAGGGTGCGCTCGCTTTTGGCGAGAATGCGGGTGAGCAGATAGTAGCTGACTGTGGCCCCGACATTGCAGAGGGCAAAAATGACGCCGAGGGGATCGAGTCCGCCCCCTGGGCGGGCGATGAGCACAACGCCGGCGAAGCCGCCGAGCGCCGCCAACCAACCGACTATGCCGATACTCTCTCCCAGGATGGGCCGCGCCAGCAGCACGACAATGATCGGCGAGAGATAGATGATCGCCGTGGTCTCGGCGATAGGCATCAATTGCAGTGCGAGCCCTGCGAACAGCGTGCCGACGGTCAGACAGACGGAGCGAATGATGACGAGGCCGGGCCGCGTGCTCTGGACCAGACGATGGCCCTGATAGGGGCCGAGGATGGCGATCATCAGGATGGCGTGGACGATATTGCGGATCGCTGCCACCAGCGGCACGTCATAGGAGACAAGCAGGTATTTATTTGTGGCGTCATTGATGGCAAACAGCAGCGTCGCGGTGATGACGAGAGTGACCCCCAGCAGCGGTTTGCCCTGGAGCAGGTTGGGCAGAAGTGGCAGCGCAGCGCTGTTCTCCAGGCCCGGGCGATTGTTCGCTTCGATCGTCATGGGTTCGCTCCGCAGGCGCACTTCAGTATTCGGCACGACGGTGGCTGACGGCGACCCGTCCCAATAGCTGGCAGCAATGTCTGGATTAGGAGCGGGACCCGTCAATTCCCTCAGAAGCTTAGATCAGTTTTCAATTGCTTTGCTCAGCGCCGTGATTTGTTTGAACAGCAATTTCTGTGATCGCATGCCGCGCTCTCCTGCGTGCTGACGGATCGAAAAAACCGGCTAATGCCCATCGTCACGTATCATATTGTATTACTAATGCAGGTGTGATTATCTTCGTCATCAGCATGGTCGAGGAGGCCGATGGTGAGCGGGACGATTGGCAATGCCAGGCATTCGGGCGAGTTGATTGCGCTGCTTTCCGGCCGGACGCCGCCGCGCAATCTGCATTCCCATGTGCTGTGGCAGCTTGGCGAAGCCATCGTATCCGGGCGCTATCCGGAAACCTCCATCCTGCCAGCGGACAACGAGTTACTGACCGAATTCGGTGTGTCGCGGACCGTTCTGCGCGAAGTCCTCAAGACCCTGGCGGCCAAGGGGCTGATCGAGGCCCGGGCCCGGATCGGCACGCGCGTGCTGCCACGCGGCCGGTGGAACCTCTTCGACGGGGATGTATTGGCCTGGCATTTCGAGCAGGGGCCCGATGTGCAGTTCCTGCGCAGTCTGGCGGAAGTGCGCATCGGCATCGAGATCGAGGCGGCGGCGCTGGCCGCCGAGCGGCGGACCGATGCACAGGCGCTGGCCCTGCATGGCTGGGCCGACAAGATGGGTGAAGCGAGCACCGCCGAGAGCTTTGCGCGCCATGATCTCGAATTTCACCGGGCCGTTGCCGAAGCCTCGGGTAACCCGTTCATGGCGTCGATCAGTTCATTGGTGGAACTGGCTCTGACAGCCGCCTTTACCATCAGCTCGCCCGTGGAGGATGACCACGCAAAGGCGCTGACGGTGGCCGCACATCGCCGCATTGCCAGCGCCATTGCCGAGCGCCTGCCCGAGGAAGCGCGAACAGCCATGAAGGTGGTGATCGAGGAGGGCTTCGAGCGTGCCGCACGCCGGGAAGCCGGGCGTCTGATCGAACGGGCGGGCGAGGTCTAGCGCAGGCGATACAGTCACTTAGGCCGGCATTGCCGGAAGGTGAATTACCGACATCTGGGAGGAATTCGGTGGCACTACTCGAGATCAACAATGTGACAAAGGAGTTCGGTGCCATCCGGGCGCTGTCCGATGTCAGCCTTTCGATCCAACCCGGTGAAGTGGTCGGATTGATGGGTGACAATGGTGCGGGCAAGTCGACCCTGGTCAAGATCATATCCGGCATCTATCAGCCGACGTCAGGTGCGCTCAGCTTCGATGGCGCGCATATGCAGATCAACAGTCCGGGCGAAGCCCGTCGCCTTGGCATCGAGACCGTCTACCAGGATCTGGCGCTCGCCGACAACCTGACGGCCGCCGAGAACATCTTTCTCGGCCGCGAGCTCAAATACAATTTCGGGCCGTTCCGATTCCTGCGCCACAGCGCAATGAACCAGCGCGCAGCGGAGCTGTTCGCCGAGCTCAAATCTGAAACTCGGGCCGACGACTATGTTCGGCAGATGTCCGGTGGCCAGCGCCAGGCTGTTGCCATTGCCCGCACTCGCCTGGCCGACGCCAAGCTGATCCTGATGGACGAGCCGACCGCGGCGATTTCGGTGCGACAGGTGGCGGAGGTGCTGAACCTGATCCATCGGCTCAAGGACGCCGGCATCGCCGTAATCCTGATTTCGCATCGCATGCCGGATGTGTTCGCTGTCTGTGAACGGGTCATCGTCATGCGGCGCGGCACCAAGGTCGCGGACAAGCCGATCGCCCAGACCTCGCCTGAAGAAGTGACGGCGCTCATAACCGGCGCGAAGGAGACGGCGTGATGGCCAGCGAAAATGCCGCCCAGGGTTTCTCCAATGTTCGCCGCACCCGCTTCTGGCAGAAGGGCTTTCTGGCCAGCCAATCGGCCTATGTACTGGCCGCGCTGGTCGTCATCATCGTGGTGATGAGCCTGCTGTCACCCAATTTCCTGACCGCCGGCAATATCTCCAACATCACCCGCAATTTTTCGTTCATTGCCATCGCGGCGCTGGGCATGACGCTGGTGATCATCACGGGGGGCATCGATTTGTCCGTGGGATCCACCATGGCCCTGTCGGCGACGGCGACGTCGCTGATGATGGGGGCGCTGGCGGGCGCATCGGTCGCTTTGTTCCCAGGCGGTGCACTGATCATCTCGCTCGCTGCAGGACTGGGCGTCGCGGCCCTTATCGGCCTCTTCAATGGGGTGGCCATCGCCAAGCTCAAGCTCAGCCCGTTCGTCACCACGCTGGGCACATTGTCGATCGTGCGGGGGCTGGCCTATGTCGCGACTTACGGACGCGGCACCTTTCCGTCCGGACCCGACAAGGATCTGTTCCTGCTGGTGACAGCGGGCAAGTTGTTCGACACGGTTCCAATCGCCTTCGTCTATCTGCTGATCTGCGCGCTGGCCATGTGGCTGGCGCTCAACCATACGGCCTGGGGTCGCCATGTGTTTGCCATTGGCAGCAATGAAGCGGCAGGGCGGTTGACGGGCGTCAATGTCGATCGCGTCAAGATCCAGGTCTATGTGCTGTGCGGGCTGGCTGCCGGATTCAATGGGATCATCATTTCGGGCTGGCTCGGGTCGGCCCCCGCAAACCTGGCGACAGCCTATGAGCTGACCATCATTGCGGCAGCGGTGATTGGCGGCGCCAATCTGGCCGGCGGTGTCGGCGGGGCTGCAGGCGCCATTATCGGTTGCGTGCTGATCGAGGTCATCCGCAACGGCCTGGTGCTGGCTCGGGTCGATCCATACTGGCAGCAGACGCTGGTGGGCTGCATCATCGTCGCCGCTGTGTTGGTCGATCGCCTGCGGTCCCTCAGGAACGGATGAAAATGCGTAGATCGCTACGCGTGGCGAGGGGCTGCGCGCGGTGTAGGGAGGCCGGCGGAATTCCTTCGCTGGCGCAAGAGTACCCGGAACAGACCGGGTTACAGGAGGAACTACGATGAACCTGAAATCAGCCATCGTGCTTGGCACGATCGCCACGCTCGCCATGGGTGGCACAAGCTACGCCCAGGACAGCTTCACCTTCGCAGTTGTGCCCAAGGCGATGAACAACCCATTCTTTGACCTGACCCGCGACGGCTGCGAGGCGCGTGCCGCGGAGCTGGGGAACGTCACCTGCACCTATATCGGCCCGGTCGAGCACGAAGCTGCGACCCAGGCCCAGATCATCGAAGATCTGATCACCCAGGGCGTCGACGGCCTTGCCATTTCGGTTTCCGACATTGCCGCCGCGACCACCGTCATCGACCGCGCCGTAGCCGCCGGCATTGTCGTGATCACCTTCGATAGCGATGCCCCGGACAGCAAGCGTTCGGCCTATGTTGGCACCGACAACAAGCAGTTCGGCACGGCGCTGGGCGAACTGCTGCTGCAGGTCAAGCAACCGTGGGCATCATGGATTGAATGCGGGGTCAGATCTGGCGATGGCATTGAGGATTGTTATGAGTTTGCGGACGGTAGCGATCATGGCGAGCTTGAAGGGTTTTCCGCGCGCCCGGAGCCTTTGGTAGAAGCTGCCGAGCACGGGATCCTTGACCTTGATGGCGCTGAGCACAGCCATGTAGGCGATGTCGCGCAGGTGCTTTCGGCCGCCACTGCATCGCCCATTGCGATCGGAAGCGCCGGACTGGCGCGCATAGGGGGCCACGCCCAGAAGGGCCGCAGCGACCTTGGCGGAGACCTTTCCAAGCTCGGGCATGTCGGCCAGCAAGGT
>NZ_FQVC01000008.1:0-76729 GCF_900128975.1 Devosia limi DSM 17137
ACCCGGGCAGGCCTCAGACAAAGCAGCGGTTCCCGCCCTATTGGCAACACGAGCAGTCGTCGGTGACGTGGTCGCGGACCGCGGCTACGACGCGCAAGCCATTATCGAGATGATCCAGCAAAGAGGCGGCCGCGGCCACATCCCAACCCAACGGGACCGCAAGCAGCAGCGCAGCGTCGACCCAGCCATCTACCGCCAGCGCAACCTCGTAGAACGGTTCTTCAACAAGCTCAAACACTTCCGCAAGATCGCAACCCGATACGAAAAGACGGCGCGCAACTATCTCGCCGCCGTTCTCATCGCTTGTTCACGCCTCTGGATGCGCTTTTATGAGTCCGCTACCTAGGCCGCAACGGCGCGGTCTGCCCGTGCCTTCAGGTCGGCAAGGTGCTTGCGGTCGCCGCCCGGCATTTCGACCGAAGCCCAGCCCGAATAGCCGACTGCCGATAGCGCACGATTGACCGCCGGCCAATCGCAGTCGCCATCGCCGAGCGCCACGTCAAAGCCCTTCCAGGTCCCTTCGGCGTCCATCTTCTTGAGGCTGAATTCCTTCATGTCGATCTTGAAGATGCGCTGGCCCAGCGCTTCGATCCAATCCACCGGGCGGACATAGCGCAGCACATTGCCGACGTCGAAATACCAGCCGATCCGTGGGTGCTCGAAGGTATCGATGAACCGGGCTGCCTCGAGCGGGCTGAGCAGGAAATCATTCCACACGTTTTCGATGGCCAGCGAAACGCCGGTGCGGTCGGTATGCGGGAGGATCCTGGCTATTTCGCTGACCGCCAGTTCATAAGCCGTCTTGTAGCTTGTACCCGGCTTGACCACGCCAGGAACCAGCAAGACGGTCGTTGCTCCAAGCTGCTGGGCCTCATCAAGTGCTGCAATCGTCGCATCGACGCAGGCTTGCCGCACCGCCGGATCGGGATCGGTCAGCGGGAGCTGCCAATGCTGACAATTGACCACGCCGGGCACTGTCAGCCCGGTCTTGTCGCGTGCAGCGATGACTTCGGCCAGCGGCAGGTCGCCGGGGGAATCAATCTCGATGCCGTCAAAACCCAGATCCTTGGTCAGCTGGAATTTCTCGAGGATGCTGAGACCGTCCTCCTCGATCATGTTCCACTTCAGGCTCAGCTTCGCGAGCGGGCGGGGCGTTTGGGCGGTCACAATTGCATCCTGGTTCTTGGTTGGCGCATGCATCAGTCTGTCAGGCGATTGGCAGGCCGATCAAGCCCGCAGAATGGAAAAGCGTGGAACCCGTGACCTTTGTTTTCGCTGCTATTCGTGGCATTGGCGAAAGGGTGCTGTTGGCGGGAACGCGCCCGCCAACCCAAGGTCCCGAGGAACACAATGTCTGACTATCAAGCCGAGATTGCCACCTGGCGCGCTGCGCGCCTCAAGACCCTCTTTGGCGATGAGGGATGGCTCAATCTCATTGGCCGCGAATGGCTTGCGCCGGGCAGTGCCACCATCGGCTCCGCCGAGGATAATGATCTCATCATGGAGCGGGGACCCGCCCATATCGGTACGGTGACGCTGGTCGAGGACGGCACGGTGACGCTTGTCTCTGCCGACAGTCTGACCACGCTCGAATTTGCGCCCAGCAGCCTGTCGCAGCGTCAGGTGCTGGGCTCGGTTCTGGTCGAAATCCACCAGTTCAATGGCCGCCCCTCCATCCGCCTGCGTGATCTTGATAGCAATCCCGGCGCCACCTTTCCGGGCATCGAAACTTTCCCGGTCGACCCGGCCTGGCGCGTCACCGGGCAATGGGTCAGCCTCGATACGCCACAGGCGATCGAGATCGACACCTTCGCCGGGATTCCCACGACGGTGACCGCGACCCATCGCGTCGACTTCACCCTTGCCGGGCAATCCCTGTCCCTGCTCGCCACCCATGGCTCGCGCGAGAAGCCCATGTTCGTGTTGCGCGACAAGACCTCCGGCGTCGAGACCTATGCTGCCGCCCGCTTCCTCTATGGCGAGAATTCCACCGACAAGCACGTGGTGCTCGACTTCAACAAGGCCTTCAACCCGCCTTGCTCGTTCACCCCTTATGCGCTCTGCCCGTTCCCGCCGGGACAAAACGTGCTGCCAGTCCGCATCGAAGCCGGCGAACTCCTGCCGCCAGGCCATCCCTGACTCCGCCGACCTCGCCCGCCGGGCGCTTACCTGGCTTGATAGCAACGTCGACGGGTAGGCACGCGTTCCCTCTTCGGGTGACAGCGTTCTGATCAGAAGTTGGCCATCACCGTAGATGGCGTAACAGGGCAGGCGCCTGCCGGGTCGAGCCCGCCCACGGGCGGATTGAAGACATACTTCTTCTCGCAAACGTCCCAGGCTGGCGGCTGCTTTGTCCGATCGAAAGCGTCGGTGCCTTGCTTGAGGTTGCCCCAGAAGGCGGCGTGTGGGCTGGCGGCGTGCTGAGCCAGGTTGGCATCGGTCATGCGGAATGGCAGCAATTGCAGCTGGAATGAGCGATTGCCGCCCCGGAACGACTCGCGCGCCAACGCATAGATCTCCTTGATCCCCTCATCGGTCATCGCAAAGCAGCCGACCGACCTGCAGTCGCCATGGACCATAAGATTGGTGCCTGTGCGGCCCCAGGCCTGATCAAACTTGTTGGGAAAGCCGACATTGAACGACAGCCAGTAGGCGGATTTTGGATTCATCAGGGCAGGGGTCACGTCATAGAACCCTTCGGGCGATTGATGATCGCCTTCACGGATCTTGGGGCCAAGCGCGCCCGACCATTTGCAGATCGGAAAGGTCTTGAGCAGCGCATACTGGCCCGAATTGGTGCGCTTCCACACTTCCAGCTCGGAACTCTGCTTGTAGACGCGGATCACCATGGGCTGGGCCGGCGAGGAGCCGATCTCTGCGAGACGCGCCACCAGTTCCTTGTTCAGGGGCACATTGTGTCGGTTGTCCCCCACGAACTGGCTGCAGCCGGCAAGGACAACAACGGCGGCGATGGCGATCAAAAAGCGGAGCGGATGGCGGTTCATAAAGGTCTCATTTCAAGACCCCATCCTAGTTGGGCGTGGTTACCCACTCGTATATGGACCCCGGACAGCCCCCCAAACGGGTGTCAGTTCGGATCAATATTTCGGGAGCCGAAATCGCTCTGGGCGCTGCTGACACGCGGTGGCGCTGCTCGCCAGATACCACTGGAATTGGCGATCCCGGGAGGACTCGAACCTCCGACCAACAGCTTAGAAGGCTGCTGCTCTATCCAACTGAGCTACGGGACCGTGCTGGGGTGGCTGCGCGCTCTTTAGCGCATTTTTCTCAGAAATGAACGCCCTTCTTGCGCGTTCGCGCCGAGCGTCCGGATCAAGTTGTGGACGAGGCGGGCGAGCCAGCAAATTCAAGTACAACGGATTTCGGCCGCATTGGGGTGGTGGACGCCAAAGGGCGCAGTGCTGTCGCGCAGGATCAATTCGGAATTGAGCACGATCCGGAGCGGCTCGCCCTGGCGGCTCTCACCTTCGAGAATGTCGATCAGCGCCTCCGCTGCCAGGCGGCCGATTGCGGCCCGGGGTTGGCGTATGGTGGTCAGTGGGGGCGCATAGTGCAGCGCGACGGCAAGGTCATCGAAGCCGATGATGGAGACATCGCGGGGGCACTCCAGACCATGTTCCCGCAACCCTGACAGAAATCCGATCGCCATTTCGTCATTGGCGGCAAAGATTGCGCTGGGGCGTTCCTGCAGGGCCAGGAAATGCGAGGCGGCCAGATAACCGCTCTCCATCTCGAAACTACCGGGAAATAGCCATTTCGGCGACGCTGCCAACCCAGCTTCTTGCATTGCCTGCAAGTACCCTGCACGGCGTTCGGCGGTCAGCACATTACCCTCCGGCCCCAGGATATGGCCGATCCGCATATGCCCGAGGTCGATCAGATGTCGTGTAGCCCTGGCGGCGGCAAAGCAATTGTCGGTTTTGACTGTATGGAACGGCGAATTGGGGATCTCTTCGCAGGCTACCACCAGTGGAACCGTAACCGGGCTGCCTGTCAGGTCGATGAGTTCATCGAGCTCCAGCGAGCCATCCAGCAGCAGCAGGCCATCGGCGCGGTTGGACCGGAAATAGTCTTTGAGGTGGCGAACGGGGTCGTGGCCCGAGAACCGATTGGTCACCAGCACGCCATAGCCACGCAACGCCGCCTCACGTTCAATGGCATCAAGGATGGTCGAAAAGAACGTATTACGAATATCGGGGAGGGCAACGAGGATCGTTCGCGAGGTTTTCTGGCGTAGTGACCGCGCCGCCTGGTTGAGCGTGTAGCCAGTTTTCGCAACCGCTTCGGAAACACGCGTTCGTGTTGCCTCACTCACCCGTCCAGGGTTGGACAGGGCGCGGCTTACAGTTGCAGTAGAGACATTAGCTATCCGAGCAACATCTTGAATTGTTGGGGCTTTTCGCGCTGCTGTCATTAAGTTCAGCACCCTCAAAATGCCGTATACGACTTCTGTCTAAATCGATCTTGACAGGCGCGCAAGAAGTGTCTGAATGTAATGCAATCGATTGCAGAGATTTCGGGCACCGAGTTATGCAATCGATTACACGCGGCCAGCTCGGGACCTCTCTCCAAGAAGATGACCCTGCGGCTGGCGGCTTCGCGGGAGCGATTTGCTCCAAGTGATCGTTGGGAGGACAACCTATGAAGAAGTTTGCAGTGGTTGCCGCTATGGCAACTGCTTTCCTCGGCTCCACGGCTGTTTATGCTGCGGATGTCGAAGTTATCCACTGGTGGACATCTGGTGGCGAACAGGCTGCCGTGTCGGTCTTCGCAGATGAGTTCGATGCTCTGGGTGAAGACAAGTGGGTCGATACCGCTATTGCCTTGGGTGAAAACGCCCGTGCTGCCACGATGCAGCGCGTTCTGGGTGGCGATCCTCCAGGTGCGGCGCAATTCAACCCCGGCCGTCAGTATGAGGAGCTGATCGCCGCGGGTCTCCTGCTCGACCTGACCCCGCTTGCGGAAGCCGAGGGCTGGGACGAGATCGTCCGTCCAGACGTGATTGCCGAGCCTTGCCATATCGATGGCAAATGGTGGTGCGTCCCCGTCAACATTCACTCCGAAGCCTGGATGTGGGCATCGATCCCCGCCTTCAAGAAGGCCGGCGTCGATCTGCCGACCAGCGTCAGCGATCTCGTGGCCAAGGCCCCCAAGCTTCAGGAAGCTGGGCTCATCCCCTACGCTCAGGGCGGCGAAAGCTGGCAGCTGAACGCGGCGTTTGGTGGCATCATCATCGCGGAACTGGGCATCGAGCAGCGCGACCAACTGCTGCGCGACCACAATCAGGATATCGCCAACTCTCCCGAATTCACCAAGGTCTTCGAGACCTTCCGCGAACTCAAGAAGTATAGTGATCCAGGCTCCCCGGGCCGTAACTGGAACGACACCACCAATCTCGTGCTGACCGACCAGGCTGGCGTGCAGATCATGGGTGACTGGGCTCGTGGCGAATTCGGCGTTGCCGGCAAGAAGCCAGGCGTCGATTACGCGTGCCTGCCGCTCGATAGCGCCAACCCATTCGTGACCACTGGCGGCGACATCTTCCTGTTCTTCAAGCAGGATGACCCGGCAGTCGAAGCGGCCCAGCTCAAGCTCGCTTCGACCATGATCAGCCCGCGCGTGCAGGCCCTGTTCAACGTTGCCAAGGGCTCCATGCCCGTTCGTGACGACGTGGACATGTCCCTCGCTGACGACTGCATGAAGCTCGGCCTTGAAATTCTCAAGGACCCTGCAAACGTCGTGACCAGCGCCAACAACTGGCTCTCGAACGACACCACTGGCCAGATGCAGGATTTGATCGCAGAATTCTGGGCCAATGACGACATGCCAATCGCAGACGCTCAGAAGCGTTATGCCGAAATCCTGGCCACGGCCGACTAAGGACGTGATGGAGCGGGCAGCGCGTCGCGCGCGCTGCCCGACGCCTCATGCCATTGGCGCCTTTGCGGGCAATGCCCTGGGCGTTGGCAGCTAACGACAAGGAAATCGTCATGACTGAAGCTGCTTCAGCAAGTCCTTTGGCCAAGTCTCAGGCCAGCGGCAGCGCGAGGCGAGGGCGCTGGCGCCTGTCTTCGATAATGTCGGTGGTCGGAACGACTCCGATGATCCTGACAGCCATCGGTGTATTCGTCGTCTGCATCATCTATTCATTCTTGCTTTCATTCACTAGCTCAAGGCTGTTCCCGTCCTTTGATTTCATCGGGTTCGATCAGTACGAGCGTCTTTGGTCCACTCAGCGTTGGCTGGTTTCCGTCAACAACCTCTGGATTTTCGGTCTGCTCTCGATCGGCTCCAACATGGTTGTCGGCTATTTGCTGGCCGTGTTCATGGACCAGCGTATTCGCCAGGAAGATCTGTTCCGCTCCATTTTCCTTTATCCTTTCGCCATGTCGCTGGTGATCACCGGCCTGGTATGGCGCTGGATTCTCGATCCGAATTACGGTTTGCAGGCGACGGTCCGGGGCTGGGGCTTCGCGGATTTCAGTTTCGCCCCGCTGGTGGATTCCAACACTGCCATTTATGGGCTGGTTGTTGCGGGCATCTGGAACGGCGTGGGCGTCAGCATGGCCATCATGCTGGCCGGTCTGCGCGGCGTGGACAGCGAAATCTGGAAAGCCGCCAAGATCGACGGCATTCCGACCTGGAAGACCTATCTGCAGATCGTCCTGCCGATGATGCGCGGCGCCATCCTGACGGCGTTCATCCTGCAATGCGTTGGCGTCGTGCGTGTGTTTGACCTTGTCGTCGCCATGACGCAGGGCGGCCCCGGCATTGCCACGCAGATGCCTGCCATCTTCGTCATCCAGCACATCACCGACCGCGCCAATGTCGGCCTCGGCATGGCCGCCGCGACCATGATGCTGCTTCCCGTCGTGCTGTTGCTGGGTCTGCAGCAGTTTATCCAGTGGCGGGCCAACCAGAAGCGGATGAACAGCTAATGACCACAGAAGCTCTTTCCCCCTCTGCGTCCCGCGTTGTCGAGGGACCGCGCGGCGCCAAGCCAAAAAGGCTGACCATCAGCCGGATCGGCGTCTATGCCTTTCTGGTGCTGGCGGCCCTGTTCTTCCTGATGCCGCTCTGGGTCATGGTCGTGACCTCGCTCAAGGGCATGCCTGAAATCCAGATGCGCAACCTTTTCGCCTGGCCGTCCGAGCTTACCTTTGAGCCCTGGATAAAGGCCTGGGACACTGCCTGCACCGGCCGCGATTGCAATGGCCTCAAGCCCGGCTTCTGGAACTCGATCAAAATCACTGCAGTCGGCACGTTCTTCTCCATCGTCATCGCGGCGATGAATGGCTACGCGCTGTCGTTCTGGCGCTACAAGGGCGCCAATATCCTGTTCGGGCTGCTGCTGTTCGGCGCGTTCGTACCCTATCAGGTGGTGATCTATCCGCTGATCCTGGGATTCCGTCAGGTCGGTCTGTTCGGCACGTTCCCGGCGATCATCATCGTCCACGTCATCTTCGGCATGCCCATCCTGACGCTGTTGTTCCGCAACTTCTTTGTCAGTTTACCGCCGGAGCTGTTCAAGGCGGCGCGCGTCGATGGTGCAGGATTCTGGCAGATTTTCTTCCAGATCATGCTGCCCATGTCGGTGCCGATCACCATCGTGGCGGTCATCCTGCAGGTTACCGGCATCTGGAACGACTTCCTGTTCGGCACGGTTTTCGCCGGTCGCGAAAACATGCCGATGACGGTCCAGCTCAACAACATCGTTCAGACGACAACGGGCGTGCGTGAATACAACGTGCACATGGCGGCGACCATCCTGACCGCTGCTGTGCCGCTCGCCGTCTATTTCATCTCCGGAAAATGGTTCGTCCGCGGCATCGCCGCTGGTGCGGTGAAGGGTTAAGCAGATGCAACATAGTGTTTCCATCCGGGATCTCTCGCTCAACTTCGGTAATGTCAGGGTTCTGGAAAACCTTAATCTGGATATCGCCCAGGGTGAGTTCATCGTTCTGCTGGGGCCATCCGGCTGCGGCAAGTCCACGCTGCTGAACTGCATTGCCGGCCTGCTCGACGTCACCGACGGGCAGATATTCATCGGTGGCAAGAACGTCACCTGGGAAGAGCCCAAGGACCGCGGCATCGGTATGGTGTTCCAGTCCTATGCGCTCTATCCGCAGATGACCGTGGAACGGAACCTCAGCTTCGGCCTGCGCGTCGCCGGCATGAAGAAGGACGAGATCGAAAAGCGCGTCGCCCGCGCCGCCGAAATCCTCCAGATCGGGCCGTTGCTGCAGCGCAAGCCGGTCGAACTGTCCGGCGGGCAACGCCAGCGCGTTGCCATTGGCCGCGCCCTGGTGCGCGATGTGGACGTGTTCCTGTTCGATGAGCCGCTGTCCAATCTGGATGCCAAGCTCCGCTCGGACCTGCGCGTCGAGATCAAGCGGCTGCATCAGCGCCTGAAGAACACCATGATCTACGTGACCCACGATCAGATCGAGGCACTGACCCTGGCTGATCGCATCGCCATCATGAAGAACGGGGTGATCCAGCAGCTCGCCGATCCGCACACAATCTATAACCGGCCAGTCAATCTCTATGTGGCTGGGTTCATCGGCTCTCCGTCGATGAATTTCATCCAGGGCGAACTCAAAGGCGGCGCCCAGCCGACTTTCGTCGCCGATGACGGCACAGTCATCACCACCGGCAACTACCAGTTTGACGAAGCGCCCGCCGCTTCTGTCAAGGCGGTCCTGGGCGTGCGGCCCGAGCACATCGTGATCGGGGAGGCGGCTCATGCCATGCCGTTCTCGACCGATGTCGAAATCGAGATTGTCGAGCCCATGGGGTCCGACACGCTGGCCTGGACCAAGATCGCCGGCCATCCGGTGACCTTCCGGTGCAGCAGCGACACGGAGATCAGGGTCGGCCAGAACCTCAAGGCCGGCTTCGACACCGCCCGCGGCTCGATCTTCAATGCCGAGACCACCAACCGGGTCTGATCGGCTTTCCTTCCATTTGGCGGCGCCTTTGGGCGCCGTCCATCAGTCGTCGCCGACGAGACTTGGCCAATATTACTATTGCGGTAATTGACCTGCCTTGTCGGCGCGACGGCACCCACAATCCCGGCTAGCCATGCATGCAGCGTGTCAGGCCAAACTCATAATCACTCTCAAGAGGCATCAATGACCGAATTGTCATTCCAGCTCTACAGCGCCCGTAACTTTCCGCCACTGGCCGATTTCCTGCCCAAGCTTGCCGCTCTTGGCTACAAGCAGGTCGAAGGCTATGGCGGACTCTATGGGGACGCGGGCGGCCTGGCAGCCCAGCTCAAGAGCAATGGCCTCGCGATGCCGACCGGCCACTTCGGCCTCGATCAACTCAAGGACACCGCGACCGCGCTCAAGACTGCCGAAACCATCGGCATGAAGAAGATCTACTGCCCCTATATCGGCGTGGAAGATCGCAGCACCGACGACTCCAAGTGGGTCGAGTTGGCCGAAACGCTGGCATCGCTCGGCGAGACCTACACCAAGGCCGGCTATGGCTTCGGCTGGCATAACCACGATTTCGAGTTCTTGCCCACGAGCAGCGGCCGCCTGCCGATGGATATCATCCTGGAGACCGCGCCCGATATCGAATGGGAAGCCGACGTCGCCTGGATCGTGCGCGGCAAGGCCGACCCGATCGCCTGGTTCGATCGCTATGGCAGCCGCATCACCGCCGTTCACGTCAAGGACATCGCGCCAGCCGGCGAAAATGCCAATGAAGATGGCTGGGCCGATGTGGGCCATGGCCGCCTCGACTGGGACAATCTGATCACCAAGGTGACCAGCAAGACCAAGGCTGAGTATTTCGTCGCCGAACACGATAATCCGTCCGATGCCGAGCGCTTCGCCAGCCGCTCGATCGCTACCGCCAAGAAGTGGAAGTAACTCCAATGGCCAAGACTTATGGCGTCGGCATCATGGGTGCCGGCAATATCTCCAGCGCCTATCTCAGGCTCGCGCCGCTGTTCAAGGGCCTCGAAGTGCGGGCCGTGGCCGATATTATTCCTGCCGCCGCCCAGAAGCGCGCCCAGGAATTCAACGTCGCCGCGCAGACGCCGGACGAGCTGCTGAAGAACAGCGAAATCGACGTGATTGTGAACCTCACCATCCCGGCGACCCACTATTCCGTCTCGATGGACATCGTCTCCGCCGGCAAGCACGCCTATTCGGAAAAGCCCTTTGTGCTGACGCTGGAAGAGGGCAAGGCGCTCAAGAAGGCTGCGGACGACCGCGGCCTCAAGGTCGGCAGCGCCCCTGACACTTTCCTGGGCGGTGCGCACCAGCAGGCGCGCGATATCATCGATAGCGGCAAGATTGGCAAGATCATGAGCGGCACCACGCACGTGATGAGCCGCGGCATGGAGCATTGGCATCCCAATCCGGATTTCTTCTTCCAGGTTGGCGCCGGTCCCATCCTCGATATCGGGCCGTATTACGTCACCGATCTGATTCATCTGATCGGGCCGGTCAGGCGCGTCTCCGCCTTCACCAATATGGCGCGCGAAGAGCGGGAAGTGACCGCCGAGGGTCCATACAAGGGTACCAAGATCAAGGTCGGCACGCCGACCACGATCCATGGTGTGCTGGAGTTCCACAGCGGTGCCATCATCACCATTGGCGCCAGCTGGGACGTGGCCAGCCATGGTCACCACAATATCGAACTCTACGGGACCGATGGATCGCTATACGTCCCTGATCCCAACTTCTTCGGCGGCGAGCTGATCACCACCGATATCGCGGGCACCAAGTCCACGGTGACCCCGTGGAGCCATCCGTTCGGTATTGCCAATCAGGATCTGGAATCGCCCAATCCGCGTGCCAATTACCGCACGGCCGGCCTCGCCGACATGATGGCCGCGCTGGAAGGCGGCTACACAGCCCGTTGTGGCCTCGATGTGGCGCTCCATGCCGTCGACGTGATGACCTCGCTGTTGAAGGCCGGCGAGAGCGGGCAGGTGCTGACCCTGTCCACCACTTGCGAACGCCCTATGGCGCTGACGCCAGCCGACGCCCAGGCGCTGCTCAAGGCCTGAGGTTCGTGCGTCATTGACAGGCGGGCAGCCGGTCAATGAATATGGTAATCGATTACATCGGCAGGCGGCGGCCTTTTCGCCGCCTGTTGTTTGGGTCCCAGGGGGCCAGTTAGAATAACAAGTCCGGCTCCGTGTTACGGCCGCCAGGGCTGGCTAAGTGAGGAGCAACGATATGCGCACCATCAAGGGGCCCGGTATTTTCCTGGCCCAGTTTGCGGGCGATGCCGCCCCGTTCAATTCCCTCGACGCCATCTGCGGCTGGGCCGCCAACTACGGCTACAAGGGCGTGCAGATTCCAACCTGGGTGGGCAGCCTCATCGATCTCGAAAAGGCGGCGACGTCCAAGACCTATGCGGACGAGTTGGCCGGCACCGCCGCCAAACATGGCCTGGAAATCACCGAGCTTTCCACCCACTTGCAGGGGCAGCTGGTTGCCGCGCATCCGGTCTATGACACCATGCTGGACGGCTTTGCCCCGGCCAAGGTGCATGGCAATCCCAAGGCGCGCCAGGAATGGGCGGTGCAGCAGCTGCATTGGGCCGCCAAGGCCTCCAAAAACCTCGGCCTCACCGAACACGCAACCTTCTCGGGTGCGCTGGCCTGGCCGTTCCTCTATCCCTTTCCCCAGCGCCCGGCCGGTCTCGTCGAAGAGGCCTTCGATGAATTGGCCCGCCGCTGGACCCCGATCCTCAATGCATTTGACGAGGCAGGCGTCGACGTCTGCTACGAGATTCACCCCGGTGAGGACCTGCATGACGGCATCACCTATGAGATGTTCCTCGAGCGCGTGAACAACCATCCACGCGCCAATCTGCTCTATGATCCCAGCCACTTCGTGCTGCAGCAGCTCGATTATCTCGACTACATCGATATCTATCACGAGCGGATCAAGATGTTCCACGTCAAGGACGCGGAGTTCAATCCAACGGGCCGGCAGGGCGTCTATGGCGGCTTCCAGAGTTGGATCAATCGGGCAGGGCGCTTCCGTTCGCTCGGCGACGGTCAGGTCGATTTCGCCTCGGTGTTTTCCAAGATGGCGCAGTATGATTTCGCCGGCTGGGCCGTGCTTGAATGGGAATGCGCCATCAAGCATCCCGAAGATGGCGCGCGCGAGGGTGCCGAGTTCATCAAGAATCACATCATCCGCGTCACCGAACACGCCTTTGACGACTTTGCGGCGTCGGGCACCGATCTGGCAGCCAACCGCAAGATTCTGGGGCTGAGCTAAACCATCCGCCCCGCCGGGTCATTCCCGCGTTCGTGGGAATGACCGGTGACTTAAAGACAATGACGCAAGAGGGAGGCATCAATGGCTGAAAATGGCGCGAAGCGCATTCGCCTGGGCATGGTTGGCGGCGGCACGGGGGCCTTTATCGGCTACGTCCATCGCGTCGCATCCCGGCTCGATGGGGACTATGAGCTGGTCGCTGGCGCGCTGTCGTCGCGCCCCGAAGTCGCCAGGGAGTCAGGTCGCAATCTTGGGCTGGCCGATGACCGGATCTATACCAGCTATGAAGAGATGGCCCGTGCGGAAGCCGCGCGCCCCGATGGCATCCAGGCCGTGTCGATCGTCACGCCCAATCACATGCATTTTGGGCCGGCCAAGGCCTTCCTCGAAGCCGGCATTCACGTCATTTGCGACAAGCCCATTACCTCGACCATCGAAGACGCGCGCAAGCTCGCCGAAATCAAGTCGAAGAACGGCGCCCGCTTCCTGCTGACCCACAATTACACGGGCTATCCGCTGATCCGGCAGGCTCGCGAACTCGTCGAATCGGGTGCGCTTGGCAATATCAGGGTGATCCAGGCCGAATACCCGCAGGATTGGCTGACCGAGGCCGTCGAGCAGTCCGGCAATGCCCCCGGCGCTGAATGGCGGACCGATCCGGCCCGCTCCGGCGCTGGCGGCGCCATCGGCGATATCGGCACCCACGCCTACAATCTGTTGCGCTTCGTTACCGGGCTCAAGACCGAGGCGGTTTCTGCCGATCTCACCAGTTTCGTACCTGGCCGCAAGCTGGACGACAACGTCCACATCATGCTGCGCTTTGAGGGCGGTGCGCGCGGCATGCTCTGGGCCAGCCAGGTTGCTGTCGGCAATGAAAACGGGCTGCAGCTGCGCGTCTATGGCGACAAGGGCGGTATCGAATGGCGTCAGGACAATCCCAACTACATGTGGTTCACCGAGTTCGGTAAGCCCAAGCAGTTGCTGACCCGCGGCGGCTCCATCACCGGGGCGCCGGCCTCGACCATGAATGTGCGCATCCCATCCGGCCACCCGGAAGGCTATCTCGAGGCCTTCGCCACCCTCTACACCCAGTTCGCCGCCATCATCCGTGGCGATGGCGCTGCCTATGAGGGTCTGCTGCCGACCCTGCAGGACGGCGTCGAAGGCATGGAATTCATCAACGCTTCGGTGAAATCGAGCCAGGACGACGGCAAGTGGACCAGGCTCAGCGACGTTTGAGCTCGATAACCGGCGTCTCGGCTGGGGCCGGGACGCACAACGCCTAAACTGCTCACATCACCTAACCATGGTGTCACTTCAGCCCGGAGTTAGTCCCGCGACGGCGGGAATCTCCTTGGGTCTGGGATGAAGAGATTCCCGCCTGCGCGGGAATGACTCCTTTTTTGGCTGCCAAGCCCGGCTCACCACACTGATACATCTGGGTAAGGCAGGCCCGCTGCAGCAGGACGATTATCTGCGCGGGGGCCAGGGCGTCAGTCCGGAAAAGCAAAGGCGCCGCAATGGCTTGCGGCGCCTTGGTGATTCTTTCTATCCGCCTTGGGTGACGCTAATGCGTCCAGGGCGTCTTGCGGTCGGAGCGGAAATTGTCTGGATAGTAGACGCGCTTGGGTGTTGCGTCGTGCGCCGGCTGCACCGAATAGGGAATGCCGTTCTTCTGGGCGTAGCCCTCGGCAGCTTCCAAGGTGTCAAAGGAGAGGCGGATCTGCTGGCGAGTGTCGCGGGAGCTCGTATACCCCATCAAAGGGTCGATTTCGCGCGGAACAGCAAGCTCGTGCACCAGAACCCACTGGTTCGACTTACCTTTACCCGACTGCATGGCATTACGGGCCGGGCGATAGATACGGGCGGTCATGCGACGTCCTCAACACAGCGCAGAGGCCGTACGGCTGGCCTGCGCCATGACGTAAGGCCAGAAGGTGCGATGGTCGGAGTACAAAGATTCGAACTTTGGACCCCTGGTTCCCAAAACCAGTGCTCTACCAGGCTGAGCTACACTCCGTAATCGCAAGCCTCCACTAGCGCGTTGCCCGGCAAAGGGCAAGCGCTTCTGACAAGTGTTCAGTGCTATTGACGATTTAAGGCTTTCGCCCGAGAAAGTCGCCCATGTTCGATTTGACCAAACCATGGCCGTTGGGCCTGTCTCGCCGCACCTGGCCGGCCTTTTGTGCCGGCATCGTGCTTGTTCTGCTGGTTCTCGCCAGCATTGATGCCTGGGCCTCGCAGGGGGCCATCAACTGGCCCGACGCCTGGCGGGCGCCATTCTTTTTCATCACCGATTATGGCCTGTCCGACTGGATACTGATTCCCAGCATGCTGGTTTTCTTGCTGGCAAGGCTGGCGATGATTCTGCTGCGTCGCTTGCCGCGTCTAGCAGCCTTTGAGGTCTCGCTGGTTTCCGGCTTCATCTTCCTCGGCGTGGCGATGCCGGGCCTGTTCGTTGCCATCGTCAAGCGCCTGATCGGGCGAGGCCGTCCAGACGAGTTCGAGGCCTCGGGCCAGTTTGCCTTTCACCACATCGTCAATGCATGGAATTTCCAGAGCTTTCCATCCGGTCACACCACCACGGCGATCGCCTTTGCCTTTGCGATGGGCTTTCTGATGCCGCGTCTATTCCCTTGGCTCCTGGCCTTGGGTGTCGCGGCCGGGATCTCGCGGGTGCCGGTGGGCATGCATTATCCGACCGATGTGTTCGGCGGACTGATCGTCGGCATGCTGGGCGCGTATCTGGTGCGCAACTGGTTTGCCGCCCGCAGCTTGCTTTTTATCAAGCAAGCGGACGGCAGGATCGTCAGGCGGCCATTGGTGGCCTTGCCGCGCCTGTTTCAGCGGGCGCGGGCGTAACGCTCGATAGCCGCCGCCAGGTCGGCCTTGAGGTCATCAACACCCTCGAGGCCGATATGCAGCCGGAACATGTTGCCTTCCTCGGTCCACTTCACCGCAGTGCGGATGCGGCCGGGCGTAATCGGGGTGCAGAGGCTTTCATAGCCACCCCAGGAATAGCCCATGGTGAACAGGCTCAGGTGGTCGATGAACGCGGCCACCGAGGCCCGTGGCGCCGGTTTCAGCGTGAAGCTGAACAGGCTGCCCGAACCGGAGAAGTCGCGCTTGAACAGGGCGTGGTCGGGATGGCTGGGCAGGGCAGGGTGATACACCTTGCTGACTTCCGGTTGCGTTTCGAGCCAGCTGGCAATCTCCAGCGTGCGGCGTTCATGTTCTTTCATGCGGATCGCCAGCGTGCGCAGGCCGCGTGCGACCAGATAGGCCTCGTCGCCCGAGGTGAAAAAGCCCAGCGCGCCGCGCGTTGCCTCGACGGCCGCCCAGCTCTCCTTGGTGGTGGAAATGGTGCCGGCAAAGGCATCGGAATGGCCGACGAACATCTTGGTCCCGGCATGGATCACGATATCGGCGCCCAGGCTCAGCGGCCGCAGGAACAGCGGACTGGCCCAGCTATTGTCGACGAGCAGCTTGATCCCTGCCTTGCGGGTGACTTCGGCCAGCGCCGGAATGTCCTGAATTTCGAAAGTCAGCGACCCCGGGCTCTCGGCCAGCACCGCCTTGGTGCGCGGAGTGATCAGTTCAGCCAGGCCTGCGCCAATGCGCGGATCGTAATAGCGCGTGGTGACGCCCATGCGCGCCAGGAAACCATCGGCAAACTTGCGGCCCGGCTCATAGGCGCTGTCGGTTACCAGAATTTCGTCGCCGGCCTCGACGCAGCTCAGGATGGCGATGGTGATCGCCGCCAGCCCTGACGGTACCAGCCGGGTGCGATATGCCCCCTCAAGGGCGGTCACGATGGTCTCGACGCCCTCGGTGGTCGGGTTGCCGGCGCGGCCATAAAGGAAGCGCTGCTGCTGCGACTCGATATCGTCCAGGGTTTTGAACAGCACGGTCGAGCCGCGATAAACCGGCGTATTGACGAACCCGAACTGGTCGTCCGGCTCGCGCCCGAGATGGGTCAGTAGGGTTTCTACCGATAGCGCCTGCTTGTTTGCTTCACTGGTCATCGCACTGGCCTGCACAAAATCAACTCACTCCTGTTTGACGCTCAAAAAAGAGACAGTATTCCTGCCTCAACGGTGGATCGGCCCTTGACGCCCGTTCCATTAGCCGCTTCCATGATTAGCAGCATCGCAATTGTCTAATAAGGCACGGTGTGGCCGGCTCCAAGTCGCTGCGAGGCGACGGGGGCACGGGAATAGAAGGTCAGGAAACAAAAAGGCAAATAAATGCAAAAGACGCTCCTTACTATTGCACTGTCGGCCTCGCTCGGGCTGACGGCAACTGCGGCTCACGCCCAGACGCTGGAAGCGGTAAAGGAAAAGGGCTATGTGCAGTGTGGCGTGACCGGCGGCGTGCCGGGCTTTTCCGCTCCCGATGCCAACAATAACTGGGCTGGTCTTGAAGTCGACTTCTGTCGCGCCCTTGCGGCCGCGATTTTCGACGATGCCGAGGCCGTCCGTTACACGCCTTTGACGTCCCAGGAACGTTTCGCCGCCCTCTCGGCTGGTGAAATCGACGTGCTGTCCCGGACCACGACCTGGACCATGAGCCGCGATACCGATCTCGGCATCTCGTTCATTGGCACGATGTACTATGACGGCCAGGGCTTCATGGTCCGCAAGGCGGACGAAATTGCGTCGTCACTGGACCTGTCCGGTGCAGCTATCTGCATCGAGTCCGGCACCACCACCGAACTGAACGCTGCCGACTACTTCGCCGCCAACAATCTCGAATTCAATGTGGTCGTGTTTACCGACCAGGACGAAGTCGTGAAGGCATTTGAAGACGGCCGCTGCGACGTTTACACCACCGACGCTTCGGCGCTGGCGGCGGAACGGTCCAAGTTCGCCAATCCAGATGACTACATCATCCTGCCCGAAATCATCTCCAAGGAACCCCTTGGCCCGGTGGTTCGCCAGGGTGACTCCACCTGGTTCAACATCGCTCGCTGGACCTATTTCGCCCTGCTCGAAGCCGAAGAACTGGGCGTGACCCAGGCCAATGTCGATGAAATGCTGGGTGCCGACAATCCGTCGATCAAGCGCCTGCTCGGCGTTGAAGGCGACTTCGGCGCGCCGATCGGCCTCACCGCCGACTGGGCCTACCGCATCATCAAGCATGTGGGCAATTACGGCGAGTCGTTCGACCGCCACGTTGGTCCTGCTACCCAGATCGGTCTGGCGCGCGGCCTGAACGCCCTCTGGAAAGACGGTGGGCTGCAATATGCCCCGCCGATCCGCTAACCATGATCTCGTCCGGCGCCTCCCCTTGGGGGGCGCCGGTTTCGTTTTGACTGGCGACTTTCGTGAACTCTTGCAAGCCGAACTGCTCTACGGGCAGCCCGAAGTCGAAGCGCTTCCGGTTGCCGGTGGAAGTGTTTGTCGTTTTTGTCTGAAGTTCCACGCAAGCGCTCCTGCTCTTGATTGAGAGGACCTATCGCCCCATGGCCGTGCAAGGTAATTTGCGGACTGCGCCACCCCGGACATCGTTCTTCAACGATCCGGTGGTCCGAGGCATCATCTACCAGGTCGTCGTCGCTGCCATCGTCATTGGTTTCTTCGCCTGGATCATCGTCAACACCGCCCAAAACCTGGCGGCTCAGAACAAGTCGACCGGGTTCGACTTTCTCTTCCGGACCGCAGGGTTCAATATCAGCTTCACGCTGATCCCGTTCGATCGCAGTTCGTATTACTGGGAGGCCTTTCTCGTCGGCCTGCTCAATACGCTGCTGGTCGCCGTCATCGGCATCTTCTTTGCGACCATCCTGGGCTTTGTCCTCGGTATCGCTCGCCTGTCATCGAACTGGCTGATCTCGCGGTTTGCCACCGTCTATGTGGAGACCATCCGCAACATTCCGCTGCTGCTGCAGCTGTTCTTCTGGTATTTCGCCGTGCTCAAGGCGATGCCGGCAGTGCGCGACAGCATTTCACTGCCCATGGGCATCTACATCAATCAGCGTGGCCTGTTCGTGCCCAAGCCGGTGCCCGATGACCAGTTCGTCTGGGTTTATGCGGCCGTGGTGCTGGCCCTCGTATTGTGTTTCGCGCTCAGCCGATGGGCCAAGCGCCGTCTGGAAACCACAGGCAAGCGCTTCCCGGTCCTGCTGAGTTCCATCGGGCTTTTCCTTGTCGTGGTGGCCGTCGGCTTCGTGCTCAGCGGCGCCAGCGTTTCCTTCGACATGCCGGAACTGCAGCGCTTCAACTTCAGGGGCGGGCTCGAACTGCCACCTGAATTCGTGGCTCTGGTCTTCGGCCTGACCATCTATACCGCCGCATTCATCGCCGAAAACGTGCGGGGTGGCATCCAGGCAGTCAGCCACGGCCAGACCGAGGCGGCTCAATCACTGGGGCTCAAGGAGGGGGACCGGCTACGCCTGGTGATCGTTCCGCAAGCCATGCGGGTGATCATTCCGCCCCTGACCAGCCAATATCTGAACCTGACGAAGAACTCGTCCCTGGGCGCAGCCATCGGTTACCCGGAACTGGTCAACGTCTTCACCGGCACGACGCTCAATCAGACCGGCAAGGCGATCGAGGTGATCGCCATGACCATGGCGGTCTACCTGACGTTCTCGTTGCTCACCTCAGCTTTCATGAACTGGTACAACGGGCGCGTTGCACTGGTCGAGCGATAGGAGCGCGATCATGAGCATTGCTTTTGTCCGCACTGACATGGCGCCGTCCCAATCCCCACCCACCCGCAGCAGCGGGTTGGTCGGCTGGGCCCGCAAGAATCTGTTCGCAACGCCCGTCGATACGATCTTCACGATCATCGGCGTACTGTTCCTGATCTGGGCCGTGCCGCCCATTTATGGGTTCATCTTTCCAACCTCGCTGGGCGGCAATGCCGTGGCGCCCGGCGGTACCGTCGAACAATGCCGGGTCGAGAATGCGGGAGCGTGCTGGGCCTATATCGCTGCCCGCTTCAACTTCTTCATCTATGGCTTCTACCCGATCAGCGAATACTGGCGTCCCAACATCGTGTTTGCCATGGGGGCGGTGCTGATCGTGCCACTGCTGTGGCCGGCGATTCCCTACAAGGGCATCAATGCGCTGCTGTTCTTCGTGGTGTTCCCGGTGGTCAGCTTCTACCTGCTCAATGGCGGCGTCTTTGGCCTCAAGCCAGTGCCGACCGAGCAGTGGGGCGGCCTGATGGTCACGCTGATCATCTCGCTGGTGGGCATCATCTGCTCCATCCCGATCGGCATCCTGCTGGCATTGGGACGGCAATCGGACTTGCCGATCATCAAGACGCTCTGCGTGATGTTCATCGAGTTGTGGCGCGCGGTGCCCTTGATTACCGTGCTGTTCATGGCCTCGATCATGCTGCCCCTGTTCATGCCGCAGGGCATGACGGTGGACAAGCTGCTGCGGGCTCTGGTGGGTGTGACGCTTTTCGCCTCGGCCTATCTGGCCGAAGTGGTTCGCGGCGGGCTGCAAGCCCTTCCGCGTGGCCAATACGAAGCAGGGGCCTCGCTTGGCCTGAGTTACTGGAAACGGATGTTCTTCATCATCCTGCCGCAGGCGCTCAAGCACGTCATTCCCGGGATCGTGAACAACTTCATTTCGCTGTTCAAGGATACCTCGCTGGTCTCCATCGTCGGCATTTTCGATCTCCTCAACACGGTGCAGGCAGCATCCTCCGATATTGACTGGGCATCACCGACCCAGGCGGTGACGGGCTATCTGTTTGCGGCCTTCGTGTTCTGGATTTTCTGTTTCGCCATGTCTCGATATTCGCTGTTCATGGAACGGCGTCTCAATACAGGGCACAAGAGGTAAGGCTAATGAACCAAGTTTCCCAAACCGAAAGCACCAGTGCCGCGCCCGGGGGCATGACCGTCTCGGATACCGATGTCGCCATCGATGTCGTCGGCATGCACAAATGGTATGGCGACTTTCATGTGCTGCGCGATATCGACCTGCGCGTCATGCGGGGCGAACGCATCGTCATTGCCGGACCCTCGGGGTCCGGTAAATCGACGCTGATCCGTTGCATCAACCGCCTTGAGGAGCACCAGCAGGGGCAGATCATCGTCAACGGCACGGAGCTGACCAACGACCTCAAGCGCATCGATGAAGTGCGCCGTGAAGTCGGCATGGTGTTCCAGCACTTCAACCTGTTTCCGCACCTGACCATCCTGCAGAACCTGACCCTGGCCCCGATCTGGGTCCGCGGCGTTCCCAAGGCCGAGGCGGAAGACATGGCCATGCACTATCTGGAACGGGTCAAGATCCCCGAGCAGGCGATGAAGTTTCCCGGCCAGCTGTCGGGCGGCCAGCAGCAGCGTGTGGCCATTGCCCGCTCGCTCTGCATGCAGCCCAAGATCATGCTGTTCGACGAGCCCACTTCGGCCCTCGATCCAGAAATGGTCAAGGAGGTGCTGGAGGTGATGATCTCGCTGGCCCAGGAAGGCATGACCATGATCTGCGTGACCCACGAAATGGGCTTTGCCCGGCAGGTCGCGAACCGGGTCATCTTCATGGACCAGGGCCAGATCATCGAGCAGAACGAGCCAGAGGCGTTCTTCTCCAACCCGCAGCATGAGCGGACCAAGCTGTTCCTCAGCCAGATACTGCACTAGCTGCCAAGCTGCGGATTGTCCTGTCGAAAAGACTGGGGCAATCCGCCTGCTGCCTTGACCCGAACTGGTTGACTGCCAATATGCCCGTCATCACGGCAACGGAGACGGGCGCAGCAATGCGGGGTCTTCAATTCACAACTCAAAGTAGGGCGCAACTCCGCAACGGAGTGACAGGCGCCCATGCAAGGCGTGCGCGGTTTGACGAAATCCATCAGGCGATTGCTGTCAGTCGGAGCGCGCATCGCAGGGGCTGCCGCCCTTGTGCTGGCTGCCGCTGGCGCAAGCCAGGCACAGACGCTCGATGCGGTGCGCGAGCGCGGTTTCCTGATCTGCGGGGCCACCAATCCCTTGCCGGGCTTTGCCCAGATGGACGCCGAGGGCCGCTGGTCGGGCTTTGATGTCGATCTGTGCCGCGGCATTGCCGCCGCTGTATTCGGCAATCCCGACCTGATTGAGTTCCGCTCGCTGCGCGGCGAGGCGCGCTTTGCCCCGTTGCAGACCGGCGAAGTCGACGTGCTGACGCGTAACGGTCCGTGGACGCAACGCCGCGATACGCTTTACGGCGCCAGCTATGTCGCCCCGAGCTTTTATGACGGGCAGGCCTTCATGGTGGCGCAATCGCTCGGCTTCGTCTCGGCCTATGAACTGGACGATGTCAGCATCTGCGTGGTGGACTCCGCCGGCGATCTCGAACGGATGGAAGAATTCTTCTTTGCCAATCAGGCCACCTACACCGAGGTGGTTTACGAGGATGTAGCCGACCTAGCTGTTGCCTACGTCGCCGGGAGCTGCCAGGCGGTTTCGGCATCGGGCCGGCAATTGCAGGCCATTCGTCGCGCGCTTCCCGAGCCGGCGAGCCATCGAATCCTGCCCGAACGCATCTCCAAGGAATTGATGGGACCCGTGGTCCGCGAGGGCGACGATCAGTGGTTCAACATCGTCAAATGGACGATGTTCGCGCTGATCGACGCCGAAGAAGTGGGCATCACCTCGCTCAACATCGACTCGCTGGCTGCAGCGCGAACACCGGCGGTGCGCCGCATTCTCGGGGTTGAGGGCGACTTTGGCGCGCCGCTGGGCCTCAAGGCGGAATTCATGAGCAATGTCATTCGCGCCATCGGCAATTATTCCGAGCTCTATGATCGCCATTTCGGCCCGCAGACGGGGGCGGCGCTGCTGCGCGGGCAGAATGCGCTGTGGAGCAATGGTGGGCTGCTTTACGCCCCGCCAGTGCGATAGGGACGCTTAGGTTCAATCACTCATCGAGCTACCCTCGGGCTTGACCCGTGGGCCATTCTCAACACGGCACATGCGACGAGTGACCCGCGGATCAAGTCCGCGGGCAGCGCAGTGGGTGGGGGAAGTGGTGCTTGATTGAGGGAGGCGTACGAAGAGCTCGCCTGCCTCCCTATCGGATTCTATTCCGCAAATAACAGGTTTAGGCGCCTGTTTTGCTTACCCTTATTCTCGATCTTGCCGAGCATTAGCGGACCGATTTCGGACGTATTGCGAACATGGGTGCCGCCGCAGGGCTGCAGGTCGACCGAGCCGATGCGGATTAGCCGAACGCGGCCCTGACCCATGGGCGGCTTGACCTTCATGGTCTTGATCATTTCCGGCTTGGCCGCCATTTCAGCGTCGCTGATCCACTCGTGGGTCACTGCATGCGCAGCGCTGACCATGGTGTCGAGCGCCGCCTGCAAAGCCTGGAGGTCGCCGGGTGCCTCGGCCATGTCGAAGTCCAGCCGCCCCTTGTCGGCGCCGATCGAGCCGCCGGTCACCGGGAAGGGGAACACCACCGAGAGCAGGTGCAGCGCGGTGTGCATCCGCATCAGGCGATAGCGGCGGTCCCAATCGAGATGCGCCGTGACGCTGTCGCCAACCGCGGGGAGGGACTGGCCCTCGGCGGGAACATGGACGATCCGGGTTTTGTCGCCATCCGGGTGGATGGCAGTGGCAATTGCCATGCTCGAACCGTCGGCCAGCTCGATCCGACCGTTATCGCCCGGCTGCCCGCCCGACGCGGCATAAAACACAGTCCGGTCGAGAACAATGCCGCCTTCGGGCGTGATGGCGACGACCGTCGCCGGGTTCGATTGCAGATAGCTGTCTTCACGGAACAGAAATTCAGTCATGCTGAAATACCTTAGAGAACAGGAGAAAACAGGCGGGCCGCCTGGGCGAGGAAGCGCATGGGCAATGGACGCTTGCGCACCTCCTCGAGCCCCACCTGGCGACAATTGTTGAAGTCTTCGAGCACCATGGTCTCGACGGCCTTGATGGTGCGGTGGTTGGTGAACCACAGGGTAATCTCGAAATTGATCGCGAAGGAGCGATTGTCGAAATTGACGCTGCCAATGGTGGCGATGCGGTCATCCATCAGCACCACCTTTTGATGCAGGAAGCCGCTGGTATAGCGATAGATCGAGATTCCATGCTCCACCATGGCATCGGCATGGGCGATGCTGGCGAGCCAGACCAGCTTGTGATCGGGCTTTTCCGGCAACATCACCCGCACATCGACACCCCGCAGCTGCGCAGCGAACAGGGCCGTGCGCACATCGGTATCGGGCACGAAATAGGGACTGACAATCCAGATGCGCTCGCGCGCCTGCGCAATCACGTCGGTGAAGGCGATGGCGCATTCCTCGAGCTTGTCGGCCGGGCCGCTGCCCATGACCAGCACCGACTCGGTGCCCGGCGTCGGCACGGATTCCGGCGGTGTCGCCGGGAGTTTCTCGCCGGTTGCCCATTCCCAGTCCTCGCGGAACAGCAGGGCGCAGCCCAGGGCGGCCGGACCCGATACCCGCACATGGGTGTCTCGCCAGCGTCCGAAGTGCTTGTCCTCGCCAAGATATTCGACGCCGACATTATGCCCGCCGACCCAGGCGACCTCGCCATCGACCACCACGATCTTGCGGTGGTTGCGGTAATTGATCCGTGCGGGACCATAGATCTTGAGAAACTTGTGGCGCTGGTTGAACCCGGCGACCTTGACCCCGGCCTCGCGCATCCGCACCCGGAAGCGCTTGGGCATGCCGGAACTGCCGATATCATCATAGAGCAGGAAGACCCGGACACCGGCCTTGGCCCGCTCGATCAACCTTTCGGCCAGCTCTTCGCCCAGCCGGTCATCCCGCACGATATAGAACTGCACCAGCAGGTAATGCTGCGCCTTCTCAATGCCGGCAAAGATCGAATCGAAGGTGGCGCGCCCGTCGATCAGCACCTCCACCTCATTGCCGGTGAGGAAGGGCACTTCGGAGACCTTCACCTGCACCGGCCATTGCGAGCTGGTTTCCGTGTCGATCAGGCTGAGGTCCTTGGCGCGCAGCGGCCGGGCGGCGCGGCCATTGCGGATCCGGTCGGTGGCATAGTCGTCGAACAGCTTCCAGCCAAAGATCAGGTAGAGAAAGGCCGTGGGGAAGGGCAGCAGGGCCAGCGACAACAGCCAGGCAATCGAGCCCTGCGAGGTCCGGGAATACATGATTTCGCGTACGGCGCAGACAAAGGCCAGCAGGTAGATCGCCGCCATGATGGCGGCAAGGATGCTCAGGTCGGCGGTGAGTGAGCGCAGAATGTCAGCGATGCCGAACAATTTCGTTCCAGACCCATTGTTGAAGCTGCACTGTATCAGTGGTTTGCATGGCGACAATGCGCGAGTTCGGATCCGGTTCGAACCGTTGGCCTCCAGGGCGTCTAACCGGTCAGCAAATCTGGCGTGCGCTCAGGTGAACGAAACCGGCAGAGGGCGGTACTGATGCGCCACCCTTTCACGTTCCAGCGTCCACACGGCTCCTCAACTTGCGGTGAACGGGCAGGGTAGCGAAGCGACAGAATCCTGGCTCTGCGCAACCAATTCGAAACACGTCCTAACGAATTCCTAACCACTTCTTTCCAATCCCCACTGTTCCCGTGTTCCACACTGGACAGGAACAAACGCGGAACTTATAAGAACGTAACGGAAACACAGGAGACGGACATGCTCACCTTCCTCAAGGACTTCATGGCGTTCATCACTCTCGGTGCCTTCACCATCGGCTCGGTTACCTGGATGGATTTGCTCAGCCGACTCGTGTGACGGTCCTGTGGATTGCGTCTTCGGGCCGGTATCGGGATGGCCCGGAGACTGTCACAAAGGCCTCCTAGGAAAGGTCAATCATGAGCGGCCCCGGCTTCATCCATCTGCACGTCCATTCCGCCTTCTCACTGCTTGAGGGCGCGCTGCAGCTCGAAGCCATTCTGGGGCTGGCCAAGGACGACCAGCAGCCCGCGCTGGGCATCGCCGACACCGGCAATCTGTTCGGTGCGCTCGAATTCTCCGAAAAGGCGGTCAAGAAAGGTATCCAGCCCCTGGTGGGCGTGGAGCTGGCCGTTGATTTCGCTGCCGACGAAGAGCGGGTCAGCGAACGCGGGCATGTCGCCTGGAGCGGCAAATCTTCCATCGTGCTGATGGCGGCCACCGAGACCGGCTTCGGCAATCTCTCGCGGCTGGTATCGCGCTCTTATCTTCAGGGCGATGGCGGTGCGGTCAAGGCCCAGATGGACTGGCTGACCCGCGAAAATCTGGACGGCATCATCTGCATGACCGGCGGGCCCGAAGGCGCCATCGATATGGCCTTTGCCAGCGGGCAGGACGCCAATGCCGTCAAGCGGCTCACCTTCCTGCATGACCTGTTTGATGACCGCCTCTATATCGAGCTGCAGCGACATGGGCGGCCACAGGAGGCCGCTGTGGAGCCACGGTTGGTGGACCTCGCCTATCGGCGCGGCATCCCACTGGTGGCGACCAATGAGCCATTCTTCCGCTCCTCCAAGGAATTCGAGGCCCATGATGCGCTGCTGGCAATTGCCGGCGGCACCGTGCTGGCCCAGACCGAGCGGCGCAAGCTCAATGACCAGTATTACTTCAAGACCCGGGCGGAGATGGCGGAGCTGTTCTCCGATCTGCCCGAGGCGCTCGACTCGACTGTCGAGATTGCGCGCCGTATTGCCTATCGCCCGCGCACCCGCGCGCCGATCCTGCCCAAATTCGCCGCCGCACCGGAACTGAGCGATAGCGAGGCAGTCGCCGTCGAAGCCGCCGCCCTGCGGAAGATGGCGGAGGATGGGCTCACCGAGCGCCTTGCTGAGGTCGGCCCCGGCCCGGGCAAGACCGAGCAGGAATACTGGGACCGGCTGGAATTCGAGCTGGACATTATCCAGTCGATGAAGTTCCCCGGCTACTTCCTCATCGTGGCTGACTTTATCCGCTGGTCCAAGTCGCAGGGCATTCCAGTCGGCCCGGGCCGTGGTTCGGGTGCCGGCTCGCTGGTGGCCTATGCGACCACCATCACCGACCTCGATCCGCTGCGCTATAACTTGCTGTTCGAACGCTTCCTCAATCCGGAACGCGTGTCGATGCCCGACTTTGACATCGACTTCTGCCAGGATCGCCGCGAAGAGGTGATCCGCTACGTCCAGCAGAAATATGGCACGGAGCAGGTGGCGCAGATCATCACCTTTGGAACGCTGCAGGCGCGCGCCGTGTTGCGTGACGTCGGTCGCGTGCTGCAGATGCCGTATGGTCAGGTCGATCGCATCTGCAAGATGGTGCCCGCCAATCCGGCCGATCCATGGTCGATCGAGCGGACGATGAAAGAGGTGCCGCAGTTCAAGCAGATGGCCGATGAGGACGAGACGGTGGCCGATCTCGTGGCAATCGCCAAGAATCTCGAAGGCCTGTTCCGCCACGCCTCGACCCATGCTGCCGGTATCATCATCGGTGATCGGCCGCTGCAGGATCTGGCGCCGCTCTACCGCGATCCGCGCTCGGATATGCCGGTCTGCCAGTACAATATGAAGTGGTCGGAAGCGGCCGGGCTGGTCAAGTTCGACTTCCTCGGCCTCAAGACGCTGACGACCATTCAATACGCCGTCAATATGGTCAACCAGGACGGCGGCAGCTTCCGCATCGAGGATATCTCGATCGAGGACGTGCCGACCTATAAGCTCTATGCGCAGGGCGACACGTTCGGCGTGTTCCAGGTGGAAAGCGCCGGCATGCGCCGTGCCCTGGTCGATCTCAAGCCCGACCGTTTCGAGGACATCATCGCTCTGGTGGCGCTGTATCGTCCGGGTCCGATGGATAACATCCCGCTGTTCTGCGACCGTAAGCATGGCCGCGAAGAGGTGGAATATCCACACGAGGACCTGTCCAAGGTGCTCGACGAAACCTATGGCATCATCGTCTACCAGGAGCAGGTGATGCAGATCGCCCAGCTGCTCTCGGGCTATTCTCTGGGCGAAGCCGATATGCTGCGCCGCGCCATGGGCAAGAAGATCAAGGCGGAGATGGATGCGCAGCGCGAGCGCTTCCGCGAAGGCGCCATCAGCTATGGCCTGAAGAAAAGCCTGGCCGATACGATCTTCGACCTGCTGGCCAAGTTCGCCAACTACGGCTTCAACAAGAGCCACGCTGCGACCTATGCGCTGGTTTCGTACCAGACCGCCTATCTCAAGGCGCACCACCCGCACGAGTTCCTCGCCGCTTCGATGACGCTCGACATGGGCAATACCGACAAGCTGGCGGAATTCCGCGGCGAAGCGGTGCGCAACAAGATCGAGCTTGTCCCGCCCTGCATCAATCGTTCGCAGGCGGTATTCTCGGTCAAGGACAAGCGGGTCCATTATGGCCTCTGCGCCGTCAAGGGCGTTGGCCGGCAGGTTGCCGATCATATTGTGGAAGTGCGCGGCAATACGCCATTCAAGGATCTGGGGGATTTTGCCCGTCGGGTCGATCCGCGCGTCCTCTCCAAACGCACGCTGGAAACGCTGACCAATGCCGGTGCGTTCGACGAACTGGTGCCGCGCCGTGAGCAGGCCTTTGCTGCCATCGAGACGGTGATGGGCGTGGCCCAGTCGCTGACCGCCGAGCGCAACGAGGGGCAGTGGAATATGTTCGATTCCGGTGAGCCCGAGCCGATCAAGCTGCCTGCCGGCGTGCCGGCCTGGACCACGACCGAGCGGGCCGACCGCGAACTCTCCGCCATCGGCTTCCATCTCTCGGCGCATCCGCTCGATGCCTATGCCGATCTGTTCGAGCGCATGCGCGTGCAGAAATGGACCGATTTCGAGCGCGCGGTGAAAGACGGGGCCTCGGCTGGCCGCCTTGCAGGTACCATTGCCTCGCGGCAGGATCGGCGAACCCGCAAGGGCACGCCGATGATGATCCTGACCCTGTCCGATCAGAGCGGCAGCTATGAGTGCATCGCCTTTTCCGAGCAGATCAACGATTTCGGTGCGGTGCTGCAACCGGGCAAGTCGGTAATCTTGCAGGTGGGTGCCGATGAGCGCGCCGATGGCGTCAGCCTGCGGCTGCTGTCCGCGCAAGGCATCGAGGCCGTTGCCGATAAGGTGGATCGACGGCTCACGGTGTTTGCTGCCGATGCCAAGGCGCTGGGGCCGATCAGCGCCCAGCTCAAGAAGGGCGGGGAGGGGTCGGTCAATTTCGTCGTCATCCGCGATGGCGGGGCGCGCGAATACGAGATTGAACTCGCCGGTGGCTACCGCCTGAACGCCGAAGTCGCCGGCGGCATCAAGGCGCTCGACGGCGTAACTGACGTGCGGTTCCACTAGGGGGGCTGCGGACTGTGTGGTGCCAGTCCCAACGGGCGGCTGGATCCATGCATCCCCACGGAGTCATTCCCGCGCAGGCGGGAATCCATTCTTCACGGCTTGCCCATAAGAATGGATTCCCGCCTGCGCGGGAATGACCCGGTGGTAGTGACGCGGTCAGTGGGAGTTGAGTGCCCGCAGGCAACAACAACCCCTTGCTCACAGAGGCCCGCATCGCGGTATGCTGGGCTGATCTCAAACCACCGGTGACTGGCAGATGCACAAAGGATCCTGTTTATGCGGTGCGGTGACGTTCACCGTTGAAGGCGAGCTTCCGGCGCCGACCGCGTGTCATTGCTCGAAGTGCCGCAAGCATACCGGGCATTACGAGGCGGGGACGGATGTACCGCGTGCGGCTGTGAGCATTGCGGGTGAAGAGCACGTGACGTGGTTCCACTCGTCGGAGACGGTGCGGCGCGGGTTTTGCTCGATTTGTGGGTCTTCGCTATTTTTTGATCCGCCGCATCTCGACTGGATCGGGATCATGATGGGCGCCTTCGATACGCCGACCAAGACCAAGATTTCGATGCACATTTTCGTCGCCGACAAGGGCGACTATTACGATATTGCTGATGGGGTTCGGCAGAACCTGCAGTGACTGTCCAAAAGCCCCACGGAGTCATTCCCGCGCAGGCGGGAATCCATTCTCCGTGGGCCCATGACCCGGTGAGGACTCACTGTCTCGGTGGGGGGCGAGGCCCTGCGGCGCGATGCGCGCGCGGTGAGCCGGGTCCGGGAGTGTCTTGATGCGGTGTGGCTCTGTCTGCCAGAGGATGGGGCAGGGCACAGTTCTCCGCGTTCCAGCCTGATCCAGGCGTCCCTTGGGTCCAGGCACCACATCAATCGAGTGAGCTGCCGCTGCGGGCCTTGCTTTGGGGTGGCATTTCACCTATATGGCCCCTGCGTTTGACTGCGCGTCAGCGCGATTTCACACACGAAGCACGGCCCCTGATCTCGATCAGGCGACCATCCGGTGGCGGGCAACCGTCGCAAGGCTTCGTGGAGGCATCAACCGGTAAAAGGAGTAGCCATCATGGCACTGCCCGAATTTTCTATGCGTCAACTGCTTGAAGCAGGCGTTCACTTTGGTCACCAGAAGCACCGCTGGAACCCGAAGATGGAGCGCTATATTTTCGGCGTTCGCAACGACATCCACATCCTGGACCTGAGCCAGACCGTTCCGGCCCTGAGCCGCGCCCTGCAGCTCGTCAGCGACACCGTTGCTGATGGCGGTCGTGTGCTGTTCGTCGGTACCAAGCGTCAGGCCGCTCCGCTGGTGGCTGAAGCTGCCCGCTCGTCGGCCCAGTACTACGTCAACTCGCGCTGGCTCGGCGGCACGCTGACCAACTGGCAGACCATTTCGAAGTCGATTTCGCGCCTGCGCGAACTCGAAGCAATGGGTCCCGATGAGCTCGAAGGCCGCACCAAGAAGGAGCGTCTGATGATGAGCCGCGAGCAGGAGCGTCTTGAGCGCGACCTCGGCGGTATCAAGGACATGGGCAACGTTCCGAGCCTGCTGTTCGTCATCGACACCAACAAGGAAGCCAACGCGATCAAGGAAGCCCGTCGCCTGGGTATCCCGGTCGTCGCCATCGTTGACACGAACTGCGATCCCGACACCGTCGATTTCGCCATCCCGGGCAACGACGACGCCAGCCGTGCGCTGGAACTCTACGTGTCGCTGATCTCGCGCGCCGCCATCGATGGCATCAGCCGTTCGTCGAGCGCCATGGGTGCCGATCTCGGCGCTGCTGCCGAGGCTCCGGTTGAGGCTGCCCTCGCCGAAGAAGCCGCTCCGGCCGCCAACTAAGTCCTTTACGGATTTCGCCCCGGACTGGAGTGTTTCGCTTCAGTCCGGGAGCTTAAATATTGGGGTGCGGCTCCGATGCGTTCGGGGTGTCAGGCGCTCTCTTTTCAATTTTGAACCATGCGGCCCCGTGGCGGGCCGCCGAAAGGTGAACCCATGGAAATCACTGCAGGAATGGTCAAGCAGCTCCGCGACGCTACCGGCGTCGGCATGATGGACTGCAAGAAGGCCCTTGCCGAAACCAATGGCGACATGGAAGCGGCGGTCGATTGGCTGCGCACACGTGGCCTTGCCAAGGCTGCCAAGAAGGCCGACCGCGTTGCGGCTGAAGGTCTGGTCGGCGTTGTGACCAACGGCACCGCTGCCGCTGCCGTCGAAATCAACTCCGAGACCGACTTCGTTGCCCGCAACGAGCAGTTCCAGTCGATCGTGAGCAGCGTCGCCAAGCTGGCGCTCGATGCCGACGGCGACGTCGTCAAGCTCGGCGAAATGCCGTTCCCCGGTTCGGGGCATTCGGTTTCGGCCGAACTGACCGCCGCCATCGCCAAGATCGGCGAGAACATGAACCTGCGCCGCACGCAGGCCGTTTCGGTCAGCGATGGCGTCGTGGAAAGCTATGTTCATAACGCCGTCAAGCCGGGCCTCGGCAAGATCGGCATCCTGGTGGCTCTCGAGTCGACCGGTGACAAGGCTGCTCTGTCGGCTCTCGGCAAGCAGCTTGCCATGCACATCGCCGCAGCACAGCCACAGGCCATCGCGCCTGACGAACTCGATCAGGATGTGGTTGCCCGCGAGCGCGCCATCATTCTTGAGCAGGTCAAGGAATCGGGTAAGCCCGCCGAGATCGCCGAAAAGATGGTCGAAGGCCGTATGCGCAAGTACTTCGAGGAAGTGACCCTGATGTCGCAGGTGTTCGTGATCGACGGCGAGACCAAGGTCGCCGACGTGATCAAGAATGCCGAGAAGGATGTCGGCGCGCCGATCAAGCTGACCAAGTTCGTGCGCTATGCACTGGGCGAGGGCATCGAGAAGGCCGAAACTGACTTCGCGGCCGAAGTTGCTGCCACTTCCGGCGTAAAGTAAGCCGATAAACGTCTGCAGGCGGGCCCCGGGGCCCGTCTGCTGCTCTCCCGCCACAGCCTTTCGAGTGGCTGGGATCGAGCGCTTCACCCTGACACAAAGCCAAATCTACCCGCTAGGCGCTTCCCACTGGGGCCGCTTATGCAATAGGGTCTGGCGGGCGTTGCCGGATTCGGCACCCCGCTGCAATTCAAAGGGGTTCGCCGATGGCGCCTGCCTACAAACGCATTTTGCTCAAGGTCTCGGGCGAAGTGTTGGCCGGAGACCAATCGTTTGGTATCGAGCCCGAGTTTCTGCATTCCGTCGCCCAGCAGATCGCCGATGCCGCCAAGGATGGCGTACAGATTGCCATCGTCATCGGCGCAGGCAATATTTTCCGCGGCATGGCCGTCGCCGCTGACGGCACCGATCGCGTCACCGCCGACCTGATGGGCATGCTGGGCACGGTGATCAACTCGCTGGCACTGTCCAATGCGATCTCGCGCCAGGGCGTCAAATCCAAGGTCTTCTCGGCCTTGACCATGCCATCGGTCGCCGACAGCTTCACTGCGCGCGCCGCCAAGGCGGCTCTGGACGAAGGCTATGTCGTGGTCTGCGCCGGCGGCACCGGCAATCCGTTTTTCACCACCGATACTGCCGCTGCGCTCAAGGCGATCGAGCTCGATTGCGACGTGCTGCTCAAGGGCACCAAGGTCGACGGTGTTTATTCGGAAGACCCCAAGAAGAATCCAAATGCAACCCGCTATGATGCCGTCAGTTATGATGAAGTCATCGGCCAGAACCTCAAGGTTATGGATACTGCGGCTTTCGCGCTTGCCCGCGATAATCAGTTGCCGATAATTGTTTACGCGCTCGACGACAAGGAAGGCCTCAGTGGCGTTCTTGCCGGCCGGTCTCGCTTCACGCGGGTCGGCAGCGCCAGTTAGCTAGAAGGAAGACGCCAATGGCCGCCAGTTACTCCCTTGCCGATCTCAAGTCGCGCATGCAGAAGTCGATCAATTCGCTGCGTGACGAACTCGCGGGCCTGCGCACAGGCCGGGCCAGCGCCAGCTTGCTCGAGCCAGTGACGGTCGAGGCCTATGGTTCGCGCATGCCGCTGAACCAGGTCGCGACCGTGACTGTGCCCGAGCCTCGGATGCTCAGCGTGCAGGTCTGGGACCGCCAGATGGCCAATGCCGTCGAAAAGGCGATCCGTGACAGCGGTCTGGGGCTGAACCCGATGGGGGAGGGGCAGGTGATCCGCGTGCCGTTGCCCGAGTTGAACGAAGAGCGCCGCCGTGATCTGACCAAGGTTGCGCATAATTATGCAGAGCAGGCGCGCGTTGCCGTGCGTCATATTCGTCGCGACGGCATGGATATTCTCAAAAAGGCCGAAAAAGACGGCGATATGAGCCAGGACGATGCCCGCGTGCAGGCCGATCTGGTACAGAAGGCGACGGATGCCGCAGTCGCCGAGATTGACGGCGTGCTGGTCACCAAAGAACAGGAAATCATGCAGGTCTAAGGACCCGCTTTAGCTGCGCCGGGAGGGCGTAGATGTCCATCGATCCCGCCATCAATGCCGAACCGGTGCTGCGCCAGCGCTTGCGCATCCCTGTGCATTTGGGCGTGATCATGGACGGCAATGGCCGTTGGGCCAAGGCCCGCGGCAAGATGCGCACCGAGGGGCATATCGAGGGGGTCAAGTCCCTCCGCAACCTCGTTGAACTGTCGATCAATTACGGCATCGCCCACCTGACCGTGTTCAGCTTTTCTTCGGAAAACTGGACGCGGCCCAAGGACGAAGTCGCGTTCATTTTCAATCTGCTGCGGCGCTTCGTTGCATCGGACCTTCAGCGCCTGATCCGCAATAATGTGCGTGTGCGTATCATTGGCTCGCGCGCGGGCCTGGAGCCTTCGCTGATCCGGCTGATCGACGATGTCGAAGCCAAGACCGTCGACAATACCGGCTTGGTGCTGGTCATTGCCTTCAATTATGGTGGCAAGGCCGAAATCACCGACGCGACCCGCAAGATCGCGGTCGAAGTGGCGGCTGGTCGGCTCAAGCCCGAGGATATCACCGAGGCCACGGTGGAGGCGGCGCTGTATACCAGTGGGCTGCCTGACCCCGATCTGATCATCCGGACCAGCGGCGAACAGCGCATTTCCAATTTCCTGCTCTGGCAGGCGGCCTATTCCGAATTCGTCTTCGTGGATGAGAACTGGCCTGATTTTGACGAGTCCAGCTTCGTGCGAGTGCTGGAGATATTTTCCAGGCGCGATAGGCGCTTCGGTGGCATCGAGGCGCAAACCAGTTGACCAGTCCCGGCGAACCCGCTGCCGAAAACTCTTCCAATCGCCGTAAATGGACCGATCTCGGTCCCCGCTTTGCCTCCGCCGCCGTTCTGGTGGCGCTGACCGCAACAGCGCTTTATATCGGCTCATATGTTTTTTCCGCCGTGGTGGGCGCCGTCTTTGCCGGTGCCTATCGCGAATGGGAGACCATGGTGATGCGGGCGCCGATCACCCCGGTCGGCATGCTGCTGATCGGGCTGGTAGCGCTGTCCGGCCTCGTCTTCCCGTTGATTGGCGCCATGGGCTCCATCGGCATCATCGCCGTCGCCTGCCTCATCGCCATCGCGGCGCGGGGGGAGGGGATGTGGTGGCGCGTTGGTGGCCTGGTGGTGTTCGGCGCGATCATCCTGTCGGCACTGCTGATGCGCGGCGATACCATTGCGGGCGTATGGGCTGGCGTCTATCTCGGCACCGTGGTGTGGATGACGGATTCTGCGGCTTTCTTTACCGGCCGGCAGATCGGCGGCGAAAAGCTGGCGCCCGATATTTCGCCGTCAAAGACCTGGTCGGGCGCCCTCGGTGGCCTGGCCCTGGGCACCTCGGCGGGGTTGTTGTTCTGGATCTTCATCAATGATTCCCCTTGGTGGATCGGTTTGGTGTTGTCGCTGGTGATCAGCGTTCTGGGGCAGCTCGGTGACTTGTGCGAGAGCGCGGTGAAACGTCACTTCCGCGTCAAGGATAGCGGCGATATCATCCCCGGGCACGGCGGCCTGATGGATCGGCTTGATAGCCTCACATTTGGCGTGATGTTCGTGCTGCTGGTCGGTGCGGCCCATGGTGGATTTGGCGCCGTGGCCGAAGGCCTGCTGTTCTGGTGATGGCGCGCTGGCGCTGATCGCCCCCCCACAAGGAAGACCATGCTCGATTTCGTTTTCTGGTTGCTATCCTATGTCGTTCCGTTCCTGGCGGTCCTGACTGTCATCGTCTTCGTCCACGAGATGGGCCATTATCTGGTCGCCCGCTGGAACGGCGTGGCTATCGACACGTTCTCTGTCGGCTTCGGCAAGGAACTGATCGGCTGGAACGACAGGCACGGCACCCGTTGGCGGCTATCGGCCATCCCTCTGGGTGGCTATGTCAAATTCACCGGTGATATGAACGCCGCCAGTGTTCCCGATCCCGACGCCCTGGCCAATGTCGATCCCGCCCTGGCGCCGCATCTGTTTGCCAACAAGAATGTGTGGCAGCGCATCGCGGTCGTCGCCGCCGGACCGCTGGCCAATGTGCTGCTGACTTTCTTCATTCTCTATGCGCTGCTGCTCGGATACGGGCGCTACACCATCCCGCCGGTCGTGGGCGAGGTGATTGCCGGTTCGGTCGCCGAGGCGTCGGGCCTTGAGGGTGGGGACGTGATTGTCTCTGTTGATGGCTATTCAGTGCGCGGCTTCGAGGATTTCCAGCGTCTGGTTGCAACCAGTCCTCAGCGCCCGGTCACCATCGAACTGGAGCGGAGCGGTGCGCCCCGGACCATCGTCGTGGTGCCCGAGTCGGTCGAGGTGCAGGACCGGTTCGGCAACAACCAGCGCATTGGCCGTATTGGCGTCAGTCGCGCGGTCGAAGAGGCCGATGTGACGCGCTATCGGCCGGGTCCGGTCGAGGCGATCGGCATGACGTTTGAGGAAATCAGCTTCATCATCAACCGTACGGCGGCGTTTCTCGGCGATTTTTTCGTCGGGCGCGGGGACATCGAGCAGCTGGGTGGTCCGGTCAAGGTGGCCAAGGTTTCAGGAGAGGTTGCGACTCTGGGGATTATCGCACTCATAAACCTGACGGCTTTGCTTTCGCTAAATATCGGGATTTTCAACCTTTTGCCCGTTCCAATGCTCGACGGCGGGCACCTGTTGTACTATTTGGTTGAGGCCGTTCGGGGGCGGCCATTGAGCGTGAAGGTTCAGGAAATCGGATTTCGCTTCGGATTCGCCCTGGTTATTACGCTCATGGTCTTCACACTGTTCAATGATACGCTCTTCGCATACCTGAGGACTCTCAGTTAACCTTCGGTTAACCTTGGTTCGCAAGGTGTTGCAGGAATGCAAGGGCGCCAATCATTTGCTAACCGCGTCGAGGCTTCCGCCTTGCCCGTGGTTAAAAAAACAGTAAAACGGTTCAATGGAGTTAGCTTGGGGGAGCGCTGTGCATGGCGATTCCCCTGGCCGGTCGCAGAAGGCAATAAGAAACATGATCCACCCCACCAAGCTGATGCGCGGCGCTTTCCTTGCGCTCGCAGTCCTGGGCGCCGCCCCGTTGGCCGGCACCAGTATTCCGCTTCTTGGCGTTGCGACTGCGCAGGCTCAGGAACAACTGGTCGGCTCGGTGCTGTTCGAGGGCAATCGGCGCTTCAATGATGCGCAATTGCTCGCCATGGTCGACATCTCGTCGTCCGGCGTGTTCAGCCAGCAGCGCCTTGCAGCCGATATCGAAAGCATCCGTCAGGCCTATGACCGCGATGGCTTCATGTCCGTTGGCGTCACCGCCAAGACCGAAGCTCTTCCGGATGGGCGCATTCGCGTGACTTTCCAGGTCAATGAAGGTGACCGCGCCGGTATCGCGGCGATCAACTTCACTGGCAATAATGCAGTCAATGGCGGCACCCTCAAGGGTGCGATCAACACCAAAGAGACCGGCATTCTCAGCTGGCTGGTGAAGGACGATACCTATGACGAGCGCAAGATCGCCGTCGATCGTGAACTGATCCGCCTGTACTACGCCAATCGCGGCTATCCCGATGCGCAGATCACCTCGGTCGGCGAGTATGATCCTTCACGCAATGCCTACTTCATCAACTTCACCATCAATGAAGGTGAAAAGTATGAGTTCGGCAATGTCGGGATCGAAACCAGCATCGATGGCCTGAACACCAATGCGCTGACCGGATCGGTTCAGACCGGGCAGGGCAGCCGCTATTCGATCACCGACCTGCAGAAGTCGATCGAGGAAATGTCCTATGAGGCAACTGCCCAGGGCTATTCTTTCGCCGACGTCCGGGCTCGTCTCGATCGCGACCTGACCAACAAGACCTTCAACGTCACCTATCTGGTCGATGAGGGTGCGCGGGTTTACGTTGAGCGCATCAACATCACCGGCAATACCAAGACGCGTGACTTCGTCGTCCGTCGGGAGCTGGAGTTCGCTGAAGGCGACCCGTTCAACCGTTCGATGGTTCTGCGTGGCCGTAAGAACATCGAGGGTCTCGGTTTCTTCAAGGCAGTCGAAGTCAGCACTGCTCCCGGTTCGGCCGCAGACAAGGTCGTCATCAACATCGCTCTGGTCGAGCAGTCGACTGGTGAGTATGGCGCGACCGCCGGTTACTCCACTGCCGATGGTATCCTGGGTGAAATCTCGCTGACCGAACGGAACTTCCTTGGTCGTGGCCAGTACCTGCGTGCCGCTATCGGCGCCTCGCAGTCGGGCCGTACCTTCGACTTCTCGTTCACCGAGCCTCGCTTCATGGGTCTCAAGATTGCAGCCGGCGTTGATGCATATCACCGCATCAACGAAGAGACTGTCTCGAGCTTCTATGGCTCGCAGGCAACTGGTGGCCAGCTCCGCTTCGGCGTGCCGATCACCCGCGATCTCTCGGCAACCGTCTTCGGTGGCATTGAGCGCAAGATCATCGTCGACGTTAAGGACACCACCTCGTCGTTGGTTGCCGATGGTCAGGAATTCCACAAGGCGTTCATTGGCTACACCCTGACCTGGAATGGCCTGGATGACGTCAAGAAGCCAACCGAAGGCCTCTATGCAACCTTCACGCAGCAATATGTCGGCTGGGATCATAACCTGATCAAAACCGAAGCGCGTGGCCGTTACTTCATGCCTCTGCTGGACGATAGCGGCATCGTCGCTAGCCTCAAGGGCCAGGCCGGTGTGGTCAATGATCTGAGCGGCAATGGCGTCAGCACTGTCGAAGCCTTCGCTCCTGGTTCCACGCTGATCCGCGGCTTTGAAAACCGTGGCCTCGGGCCGCGCCTGACAAGCGGCGAATATCTGGGTGCCACCGCCTATGCCGGTATCTCCGCCGAGATCCAGTTCCCGATCCCGGTTCTGCCGGAAAGCTATGGCCTGAGCGGCGCCATCTGGGCCGATGCGGCCTGGGTTGATGGTCTTGCTCGGGTTGGCGCAATCGGCCTCGATGCCGAGAGCACCGACCAGCCGTGGCGGACGTCGATCGGTGCCTCGATCATCTGGGACTCGCCGTTTGGCCCTCTGCGTGGCGACTTCGCCCACGTCATGAGCAAGTCGACCGCCGATCGTACACAGGTCTTCCAGCTGACGCTCTCCACCTTGCTCTAAGCAAGCTTGCGTGAAACATTTATCGAGCCGCGGGGCGGTAGCGCCCGCGGCTCTTTGTTTTAAGTGACACAATGGTCGATACCCGTTTCCACCGATTTTCCGGTCCATCAACGATCGGCACCATCCTGACCGCCATTGGTCGGGATGATCTGCTGTCTGGACTAAGCGATCCCGCGCTGGTCATTACCGGCGTTACCGATCTAGAACTTGCCGGTCCCAGCGATCTCGCCCTGGCCGCCAGTCCAACCTATATCGAAGAGCTTCGCTCGACCGCTGCTGGCGCCGTTATCGTGCTGCCGGCCCTGCGCGATGCGGCTCCGGCGGGGCGCGTCATAATTGCCGCTGACCGGCCGCACCCGCTCTTCGCCGATGTGCTGGATCTGCTTTATCCCGACGATACCCGTTCGGTCATCACCTCCCTGGGTGACGATGCGGTCCCTCCGATTGTCGAGCGCGACGTCACTATCGGCCCCAATGTCGTCATCGGCAGCGGTGTAGAGATCGGCCGCGGCAGCGTTATCGGTGCCAACACCGTTATTGGGGCGGGTGTCACCATCGGGCGCAACTGCGTCATCGCCTCCAACTGCACCATTGATTGCGCCCATATCGGCAATGACGTGGTGATTCACTCCGGCGTGCGCGTCGGCACGGAGGGTTTCGGGTGGCTCGATCATGGCCGCTCGAATCGCAAGGTGCCGCAGCTTGGCCGGGTGATTGTGCAGGACCGGGTCGAGATCGGGGCCAATTCGACCATCGATCGGGGTGCGCTGGGCGATACCGTGCTGGGCGAAGGCACCAAGATCGACAATCTCGTCCAGATCGGCCACAACTGCCGCATCGGCCGCAACTGCCTGATTGCGGCCATGAGCGGGCTTGCCGGCTCGACAATTGTTGGGGATGGGGTGCTGATGGGGGGCAATGTTGGCACCTCCGGGCACTTGACCATCGGCGCCGGATCGGTGATCCACGGGCGCTCTGCGGTGACCAAAGACTGGCCACCCGGATCCAAACTTGCCGGGGCTCCCGCGCAGGATATAAGAGACTTCTGGCGCGAACTCGCCACCATGCGGAAACTCACCAAGGGGGACAAGCGGTAATGAACGATATCTCGACCGCCGGTACGGAACTCAAGGCAATGCAGATTGCCGACATCCTGAAGGCCCTGCCGCATCGCTATCCCATGCTGATGATCGACCGCATCGTCGAGATCAATGGCGATGAGACCGCCATCGGCATCAAGAACGTGACCTTCAACGAGCCGATCTTCCAGGGCCACTTTCCGGACAATCCGATTTTTCCGGGTGTGCTGATCATCGAAGGTATGGCCCAGACTGCCGGTGCCATCGTCATCCATCACGATTCCAATGCGGCCAGCGAAGGCCGCAAGAACATCGTCATGATGCTGGGCGTCGATAAGGCCAAGTTCCGCAAGCCGGCGGGCCCCGGCGACCGCCTGGAATATCACATCGCCAAGATCCAGCGCCGGCGCAATGTCGGCCGCTATGAAGCCAAGGCGATGGTCGATGGCGTGTTGATCGCCGAAGCCGAGATCACCGCGATGATCATCGAGGCGCCGCTGTGACCGACGCGACCGTCCACCCCTCAGCCATAGTCGCGCCAACGGCGCGGCTTGGAGCGGGCGTGAAGGTCGGCCCCTTTTGCATCGTCGGCCCCAATGTGGTGCTGCATGATGGCGTGGAGCTGGTGTCGCATGTCTCTATCGATGGCATCACCGAGATTGGTGCGGGCACCCGTATCTTTCCGTTTGCCTCGATCGGCCATCAGCCGCAGGATCTGAAATACGCTGGCGAGGAGTCTCGGCTGGAGATTGGTGAACGCTGCGTCATTCGTGAAGCCGTGACCATTAATCCGGGCACTGAAGGCGGCGGCATGCTGACCAAGATCGGCAATGACTGCCTGATCATGGCCAATGCCCACGTCGCCCACGACTGCATCATCGGCAACAATGTCATCATGGCCAATTATGTTGGCCTTGCCGGTCACTGCGTGGTCGGGAACAATGTGATCTTCGGCGGCGCCTGCGTCGTGCATCAGTTCACCCGCGTTGGTCCGCATGCCTTCGTTGGCGCCCAGTCGATGGTCGATGGCGATATCATTCCCTATGGCATGGCCGTCGGGAACCGGGCTGCGCTCACCGGGCTCAACCTTGTCGGCCTCAAGCGCCGCAAGTTCGACCGTGAGGCGATCCATCGCCTGCGCGCCGCCTACCGGATGATCTTCTCGACCGAAGGCACTTTGCGCGAACGCGTCGAGGATGCCTCCGAGCTGTTCAAGGACGACCAGTTGGTGCAGGACGTCGTGGCCTTCATCGCCGCCGCGTCCGATCGCCCGATCCTGATGCCGCGCAATGGACAGACGACCGAGTAAATGGCCAAGTCGCCTGGGCGCTTGACCATCTTCGCCGGCACGGGTGACCTGGTTCCCCATGCCATCGACGCTGCTTTGGCGGCGGGCTACAAGGTGCAGGTCATGGCGCTGACGCCACGACCCGACATTACGGCGGTCAAGGTCATCGTCGCCGACGTAGCCAATCCCCTGGCGATCATCTGGTCGCTCAAGGTCTTCCGCACCAGCCACATCCTGATGGTGGGTGCCATCCATCTGCCGGACAAGGCCCGTGAGGGCCTGATCCGCTTTGCCAACGGCAATAACCCAACCAAATCAGCCTCTTCGGCGCCTGTCGGCGACGCGACGCTGGCTGCGCTGGGTACGGTGCTGAAGAAAATGACAGGTGCGGATTTGATCGGCGTTCATGAACTGTCGCCCGATCTCCTGGCACCCGAGGGCCATATTGCCGGCCCGGACGTCGCCAGCGACGATGCAGTGTTCGCACTGCAGACGGCGCGGGCCATTGGCCGGCTCGATATCGGGCAGGCCGCCGTGGTGTCCGGCCGCCGCGTCATAGCGGTTGAGGATATTGGCGGGACCGATGATCTGATTGCCCGGGTGGGAACGCTGCGGCGCAATGGGCTGGCGGGGGATGGCGCAGCGCGGTTGACGCTGGCCAAGGCGATGAAGCCGCAACAGCCTGGATTTGCTGATCTTCCGGCCATTGGGCCGACAACGGTTGAGAACTGCGCTGCGGCCGGGATTGCGACTATCGTGGTCGAAGCAGGGCGCAGCTTGCTGCTGATGCGGGCGGATTTGCTGGCAGCTGCTGACAAGCATGGCATCACTATTACCGGCGTGGTGATCGGCGATGAGTGAGGCCCTCAAGCTGTTCATTCTGGCTGGCGAACCCTCCGGCGACAGGATCGGCGCTGATCTGGTCCGCCGCCTGCGCGACAAGGCCACCATCGCGCTGACCGGCGTCGGCGGCGATGAACTGATCGGGCAGGGGCTCAAGCCGTTGTTCCCAATGAGTGACCTCGCCGTTATGGGTCTGACCGACGTGCTGGTGCGCCTGCCGCTGCTCCTGTGGCGGCTGGAGCAGACGGCCCGCGCCATCCTGGCAGCGAAGCCCGATGTCGTGGTGCTGATCGATGCGCAGGATTTTTCCAAACTATTGGCCAAGCGGCTCAAGGCAAAGGGCTATGCCGGACCGTTGATTCTCTATGTCGCGCCCAGTGTCTGGGCTCGCGCGCCGCAACGCGCTGCCAAGCTCCTGCCGCTGTTCAATGAAGTGCTCGCCGTGCTGCCCTTCGAGCCCAGGGTCATGGCCGAACTCGGCGGGCCGCCAACCTGTTTTGTCGGTCATCCCTCGCTTGGCGAAAGCCTGCCCGAGCGAGCACCCGCCGAGCGCGGCCTCGTCGCGCTGCTGCCGGGTAGCCGCAATGGCGAGCTGCGCCGGCATATGCCCCTGCTGCGCCAGGCGGCCATTGATCTGGCCGATCATCCTGCGGTCAGCGGCTTCTTCATTCCCACGCTCCGCTCGCTGGAAGCGCGGTTGCGCGCCGAGACGGCCGACTGGCCGGTGCCGGTGACCATCGTGGCGGATCGCGACGAGCGGCATAAGCTCTATGAGCAGAGCGTGCTGGCGCTTTCGGTGTCAGGAACCGCGACGCTGGAACTGGCCATGGCGCGGGTGCCGATGGTGGTGGTCTATGTGCTGGATGCGCCGCAGGCGCGCGAGTTCGACCGCATCGGCCGCCCCCATGTCGGTCTGCCCAATATCATCCTTGGCCGCAATGTGACCGAGGAACTGATCACCGCGCAGGCCGAGCCCGAAGCCCTGCATGCCGCGGCACTGCGGCTGCTGGATGACAAAAAAGCCCGCCAAAGCCAGGTTGAGGCATTTGGCGAGCTGATTGGTCTGATGGCGAATGGCACGGCAGATGCGCCCCGTCAGGACCCGGCGGACCGGGTCCTCGCCTATTGGCAGATTAGCGGCCGGTGATCTCAGCGTAGTCGCGGGCCGGCGAGCCGTTATACAGCTGGCGCGGACGGCCGATCTTCTTCTGCGGATCGCCGATCATTTCCTTCCACTGCGCAATCCAGCCAACAGTACGCGCGACGGCGAACAGCACGGTGAACATCGAGGTGGGGAAGCCGATCGCCTCGAGAATGATGCCCGAGTAGAAATCGACGTTTGGATAGAGCTTGCGGTCGATGAAGTAGGGGTCTTCGAGCGCGATCTTTTCCAGCGCCTGGGCAACCTGCAGTGTCGGGTTGTTGTGAACGCCGAGCAGGTCGAGCACTTCCTTGGCGGTAGCCTGCATCACGGTCGCGCGCGGATCGAAGTTCTTGTAGACGCGGTGACCAAAGCCCATGAGCTTGAACGGATCGTTCTTGTCCTTGGCGCGGGCGATGAACTCGGGAATGCGGTCGACGGTGCCGATTTCCTTGAGCATGTTGAGCGCGGCTTCGTTGGCGCCGCCATGGGCAGGGCCCCACAGGCAGGCCACGCCGGCAGCGATACAGGCGAAGGGATTGGCGTCGGACGAGCCGGCAAGGCGCACGGTCGAGGTCGAGGCGTTCTGTTCGTGATCGGCATGCAGGGTGAAGATCAGGTCCATTGCCTTGGCAATGGTCGGGTTCACCTTGAACTGCTCGGCCGGAACCGAGAAGCACATGTGCAGGAAGTTCGACGCGAAATCGAGATCGTTGCGCGGGTACACGAACGGCTGGCCGATCGAATACTTGTAGGCCATGGCTGCGATCGTCGGCATCTTGGCGATCATGCGGATCGAGGCGATCTCGCGCTGCTGCGGATCGGTGATGTCGGTGGAGTCATGATAAAACGCCGCCATGGCGCCGACCACGCCGGTCATCACTGCCATCGGATGGGCATCGCGACGGAAGCCGCGATAGAAATAGTGCATCTGCTCGTGGACCATGGTGTGGCGCGTCACCAGGGTGTCGAACTCGGCCATCTGGGCCTTGTTGGGCAGTTCGCCATAAAGCAGCAGGTAGCAGACTTCGAGGTAATTGCTCTTTTCGGCCAGCTGGTCGATGGGGTAGCCGCGATACAGCAGCTCGCCCTTGTCGCCATCGATATAGGTGATGGCGCTGTCGCAGGCCGCCGTCGAGGTGAAGCCAGGGTCGTAGGTGAACATGCCGGTCTTGGCATAGAGGGATCGGATATCGATGACATCCGGCCCAACCGTTCCGGACAAGACCGGGAATTCGTGGGTCTGGTCCCCGATGACGAGTTTGGCGACTTTGTCGGTCATTTAGCTCTCCTCGATGGCCCGCAACCCGGAAGGAATTTCGATGGGCTGGGCCGGCAAATTTGCCTCAGTTAGATACAGGCTTGGGTATCAGCTTTCACCCCTGGAGGGCAACCAATGGGTAAGCATTGCTTACCCTATGGCAGTCCTCAGGGAGCAGTAATCTGGTCGCCCAGCCGCGCCAGGCTTTCTTCCTTTCCGATCAACACCATCACCTCGAAAATGCCGGGGGAGATGGTGCGGCCGGTGAGGGCGGCACGCAGTGGCTGTGCCAGCTTGCCAAGCTTGAGCCCCTTGGATTCCGCCAGGGTGCGCATGGCCGCATCGATTGCCGGAACGCTCCAGTCATTGAGGCCACGCAGCAGCGCGTTCATGTCGGCCAGGACGCCACGCGCGTCGTCGGTCAACAGCACCGCCGCAGCAGCATCGATAGCAAGCGGACGTGTCGCATAGATGAACTGGGCGAGGTCAATGAGCTCCAGCACGGTCTTGGCGCGGGGCTGCAATTCGGGCAGGGCGGCCAGCACGGTCGCCTTGTTGGCGGTGAGCCCGTCGACATCGGTCAGGCGGCCGACTTCCTGCGCGGTCGCCAGCATGACCTCATAGAGATAGTCCGGCTTGGCTTCGCGGATGTAATGGCCGTTGATGCTCTCGAGCTTGACGAAATCGAAGCGGGCCGCGCCCTTGTTCAGCCCTTCGAGGCTAAACCACTCGATCATCTGCTCGGTCGAGAAGATCTCGTCGTCATTGTGGCTCCAGCCGAGGCGGGCGAGGTAATTGCGCAGCGCTTCGGGCAAATAGCCCATTTCGCGATAGGCGTTGACGCCCAGGGCGCCATGGCGCTTGGACAGCTTGGCCCCATCGGCACCGTGGATCAGCGGGATGTGGGTCATCTCCGGCACGGTCCAGCCCATCGCATTATAGATGATGATCTGGCGGGCGGCGTTGGTCAGGTGATCGTCGCCACGGATGATGTGGGTGACGCCCATGTCGTGGTCGTCGACCACCACGGCATGCATGTAGGTCGGGGTGCCGTCCGAGCGCAGGATGATGAAGTCGTCGAGGTTCTCGGTCTTGAACACGACCTTGCCCTGCACGTGGTCATCGACCACGATTTCGCCGGTCAGGGGCGCCTTGATGCGGATGACCGGCGCGACGCCAGCGGGCGCCTCCGACTGGTCACGATCGCGCCAATACCCATTGTAGCGCGGCGGCTTGCCGGCAGCGCGGGCTTCTTCGCGCATCTGGGTCAGCTCTTCGGGCGAGCAGTAGCACTTATAGGCATGGCCCATGGCGACGAGTTCGTGCGCCACTTCGGCATGGCGCGCGGCGCGCGAGAACTGCAGCGTCGGCTCATCGTCCCACTTCAGGCCCAGCCAGGTCAGGCCGTCATAGATGGCCTGGATCGCCGGTTCGGTCGAACGTTCGCGGTCGGTATCCTCGATGCGCAGCAGCATCTTGCCGCCGGTGTGACGCGCATAGGCCCAGTTGAACAGGGCCGTACGGGCACTGCCGATATGCAGATAGCCGGTGGGCGAGGGAGCAAAACGGGTGATGACCTGGGACATGCAAAGACCGGAACGGTTGGACGAGTTTCGGTGCCGTGTGTACCATAGGCGGGCATGAGCGCAAGGGCGGGGGCGCAGCCGGTGCAGGGGCCAGAAATTCTGGACGCAACCAGACCGGGCACACAGGCCCGGCCACCAGCGGTTTGGCCACGCCCGCAGCCAACAGAACTTGCCATTCTTGACCATCCCCTACGCGTAGCGAACTCGTTACGAGCGGTGCTGGCGAATGCCGTCGAGGGCCGCCGGCTCTTCGTGCTGCTGCCCTTCGCGATGATAGCCGGTTTGATCTGCTATGCCGGCCTGCCATTCGAGCCGCAATACTGGGCACTGGCCGGAATCGGTGCCGTCTTGGCGGCCGCAATCATCATGTCGCTGGCGCAAATTAACCGCCTGCGGGTGCTGGTTTTGCTGGCCGCATTCTGGGCCGGGCTGGGGCTTTTGCCGGTGCATGGCGCGCTGTTCGGCACGCCCATGCTGGGTTTTCCGATCTATGGCGAATACGAAGCCGTGGTCGATGAAATCCTGTCCCAGACTGACGTCGAGCGGCGGATCATCGTTTCGCGCCTGGTACCCATCGGCGATGCCAGGCCGGCGGGAATCGTCCGGGCCCGATTGCTGGTCGGAGCTGAGCCGCCCCTGCAGCCCGGCGACGTCATCCGGGCCAAGCTGCGGCTGGCGCCAGTGCCCGGCCCGGTCTTGCCGGGATCGTTCGATGGCCAGTTCCACGCCTTTTTCAGCGGCATCGGCGCCTATGGCAATGTCACCAGCGGATTGAGCCTCGTCTCGGAGGGCAGCGCCTTCGATCCGACAAGGCGGGTCGAGGGACTGCGCTCTGCCATTGCCGGGCGCATCGCAGCGGTGCTGGAGGGGCCGGCCTCCGCCATCGGTCAAGCCATGGTCATGGGCGACCAGAGCGCCATCAGCGACGAAACCCGCGATGTCATGGCCGCCTCGGGGCTGGCGCATATCTATTCGATCTCGGGCCTGCATCTGTCGCTGGTGGCGGGCGGCATGTTCTTCCTGCTGCGGTTGGCATTGGCCTCGGTGCCGGGCTGGACGCAGACCCTGCCGATCAAGAAGATCGCCGCGATTGGCGGCATCGTCACTGCCTGTGGTTACCTGCTGCTGGCGGGCGGCGTGGCCAATGTGCCGGCTCTGCGCTCCACCATCATGCTGGGGCTGATCTTTGGTGCCATCCTCGCCGGGCGGCGGGCACTGACGATGCGCAATGTGGCCATTGCGGCGCTGGCGATCATCATCATCGACCCCGCCAGCATCTTCCGCGCCAGCTTCCAGCTATCATTCGCCGCCGTGGTCGCGCTGATCGGAATTTATGAACTGCCGCGGCTGGCTCCGCCGGAGAATCGCGGCTGGTTCTCGCGTTTCGCCCGCAATGTCAGGCTGACAGCGCTGACCAGCCTGATCGCTGGGACCGCGACGGTGTTGTTCTCGGCCTACCACTTCCAGCAAACGGCGCCCTTGGGCGTCGTCGGCAATGTGCTGGTGCTGCCGGTGGTCAGCTTCGTCATCATGCCATTCGCCATGCTGTCGGTCCTCGCCATGCCATTCGGCATCGAGGCGCCATTCGTGCGCATCATGGGCTGGGGCATCGAGCGGATGGTCGATGGCGCGGAGCTGGTGGCGAGCTGGAGCGCCGGGCTTGATTCCAATCCGCTGCTGACCAGCACGGCCCTGATCATCGGACTAATCGCGCTGGCGTGGTTCGCCTTCCTGCAGAATTACTGGCGCTTGGCCGGACCGGTGCTGGCCATCCCGGCAGTGCTGCTGTTCGGCCTCGATATCAGGCCCGATGTCCTCATTGCCGACACCACGCAAGCCGTGGCCGTGCGGGGCGCAGATGGGATGGGGCTGCTGACCGGCAAGGCGGGCAGCTTTGCTGTCGATGTCTGGAGCGAGCATTATCAGGAAGAGATCGCGCCGTTACTGCCCGGTGCGCGCTGCGATAGCCTGGCCTGTGTGGCCAATGCCGGGCAATTCTCGGTCGCCGTGGTCAAGAGTGCCGAGGCCTTCGCCGAGGATTGCGCGCGCCATCAATTGGTCATCACAAGGTTACGGGCGCCGCAGGCCTGCCGGGCTCAGGCGCAGGTGGTGGATGCCCGCGATCTGGCGGCGGGCGGGGTGCATTGGCTGCGCTGGGACGCGACGGCGGACGGATTTGCCGTCCGCACCGCCGTGCCCAATCTCACCCGGCCGTGGCGAGCCGGGCCAAGGTAACGCCTGCAGCCGGCATATCCACGCCGCCCAGCACATAGCCGGTTTCATCGGCAGCCGGCGTCAGCGTCGCGGGGCCGGCGCCATAGTTGACATAGACCCGCATGCCATCGCGCACGCGGCAGCGCACACCAGCGGGCAGGGCCAGTGTCGGCAGGTCGGCTTCGGCGATCAGGTAATCAACGACGCGCTGGACCAGCGCCTTGGAGCCGCTGGCCGCGAGGTAGAACAGCTTGCCCTGCGACAGCAGCACCGGCCAGTTCTCGGCATCCTCGATCACCACTTCGGCAGTGGTCTCGATGCGCTCGCGCCAGTGATGCACCGAGCCGCCGCCGCCCTTGACCTCGACCTCCAACTGCGGATCGACGCTGTCGACGCGGATCACCTTGGCGGCCAGCAGGTTCTGCGGCAGGTCGGGACCCAGAGCGGCAGGGATCGAGAAGTTCTCCGTCTTCGAACCGCTGCGGGGCCCAATCAGCAGATGGCCCTCGAACTCGGCGATGGCAGTGCGCAGTGTCTCGTTCCAGGCAAACAGCGCCGGAATGGCGACAATGTCATAGCCGGCAAAGCTCTTGGTGTGGGGCGACAGGATATCGATATCGACGCCATGCTTGCGGAAGGCGGCATAGATGGCGCGGACATGGGCGCCATGGGTAAAGCCCCTGGCCTGTGGCTGGATTTCCCAGGCCCATTCGCTCTGATAATCAAAGACAATGCCGACGCGGCCCTTGGCAGCAATGCCGGCAAGGCCGGTGGCGCGCAGCTCCTCTGCGACTTGCGTCGCTTCGTGATAGGCGGGCGCTGGCTCGCTATCGGGCCGCAGCAGGCCGGCATGCATCTGCTCCTGCGCAAACGGCGCCTGCCGCCAGCGGAAATACGACACCACCTCGGCGCCATGGGCAAAGGCTTCCCATGCCCACAGCCGGGCCATGCCGGGCAGCGGATCGGGATTGAAAATGCCCCAGTTCACCGGGCCGGGCTGCTGCTCCATGATCCACCAGCGGCCATGGCCGACCGTGCGATAGAGATCGTGGTGGAAGGCCGCATTGTCGGGGTCGCCTTGGCGCAGATAGAGCCGCTTGACCTCGTCGGGCTCATTGCTGGTGGCCAGGTGGCCGAGCGGATAGCTGTCCCAGCTGGCAATATCGAGGGTTTCGGCCACATCGTAATGGTCGAACTCGGTGTAGCGGCTCATGAAATTGTGGATCACCGGCAGGTCGGGGCGCGCCTGCTTGAGGATGTCGAACTGCACCTTGTTGAAGGCCGCGACCTGATCGGACGCATAGCGGCGGAAATCGAGGTCATGTGCGGGCGCCGCCTCGCAGACCAGGAGGTTCGGCAGTTCGATCTGATCGAAGCGATTATATTCCATCGACCAGAACACATTGCCCCAGGCCTCGTTCAGGGCTTCGATCGTGCCATAGCGCTGCTCCAGCCACAGCCGGAATCCGCTCAGCGCCGCGGGGGAATAGGAATAGGTCGTTCCGTGGCAGCCATATTCATTGTCGGTCTGCCAGCCGCTTAGCGCCGGATGCTGGCCAATGGCATCGGCAAGCAGCTTGACGATGCGCTGGCATTCCGCCCGATAGCCGAGATGGGAGAAGTCATAATGCCGGCGCGAGCCAAAGCCCTTGCGCTGGCCCCTTGCGTCGACCGCCAGCATGTCCGGATGCTTGTCGATCATCCAGCGCGGCGGCGTTGCCGTCGGGGTGCCGAACACCACCTTGAGCCCGTGGCGCCCCAGCACATCCATGGCCCGGATCAACCAATCGAACTGCAGATCGCCCGGGGTCGGCTCCAGCCGCGACCAGGCGAACTCGCCGATGCGGACAATTCTGATGCCCACTTCGGCCATGCTGGCCGCATCGCGCTCCCACCCTGCCTCGGGCCAATGTTCGGGATAGTAGCAAACGCCGAGGGCAGGGGTCATGGGAGCGGCTCTAGAGAGTGATGAGGGCTTCGGGCAGGCCGGCAATATCCAGATCGATGGCGAAGACGCTGCCGGCATGTTTTTCGGCAGCGATCTGCTGGGGGCTCAGGGTCTTGCTGGCAGTGGTGATGTAGAGGGTCTTGAGATCGGGGCCGCCAAAGGCCGGGCATGTCACCTGGCTCACCGGCACTTCGATGATCCGGTCGATCGAGCCATCTGGCGCGTGGCGCACCACGCAGGAGCCGCCCCAGCGGGCGTTCCATAGATAGCCTTCGCTATCGACCACGGCGCCATCGGGATAGCCGCGATGGCCGGACACATCGGCAAACAGCGTCCAATCGCCAATCGGCAGCCCGGTGGCGGGATCGGTCGGGCACTGCATGATCCGCATGGTCGGCGTATCGGTCCAATAGGCGATGCGGCCATCCGGCGAGAAGCAGGTGGCGTTGGGGATCGAAATGCCCGATTTGAGCACGGTCAGCTCCCCGGCGCGGTAATGATAGACCGAGCCGATCGCCGCTTCCTCTTCGCTCTTGGTCATGGTGCCGATCCAGAATGCACCGGACGGATGCACCCGGCTGTCATTGCCACGGGTCTGCGGCTTGTCGGCCTCGATGCCCACAAGCGGCGCAATGCCACCGGTGGCGATGTCAAAGCCCTTGAGGCCAGTTTCGGTAACCAGAACCAGCGTCGCGTCATCAACGATCGCGGCAGCCGCGACGTTTTCATTGAACAGCCACTGGTCGGCGATCTCGCCGCTGGCAGTAACGGCGGACAGCGTCTGCTCGTTGATATCGAAGAAGAACAATTGCTGGCGGCCGACATGCCAGACCGGACCTTCGCCCAGCGAGGACTGGCTATCGAGAAACAGCTTTGCCGTCTGGGTCATTGCGGGCGGCCCTGGTCATAGGCCGCGACCGCTGTAACGGCGCGCTCGCTGACTTCGGCGACACTCATGCCGGGCTTGTAAATATAGGTGCCGAGCCCGAAACCGGCGCAGCCGGCGGCGAAATACTCGGTGAAATTGTCCGGATTGGCGCCGCCCACGGCATAAAGCGGCAAGTCGGGCGGCAGCACCGCCTTCATCGCCTTGATGCCCTTGGGGCCCAGCACTTCGGCCGGGAAGAATTTCAGCCCGGTGGCGCCGGCCTTGATGGCGCGGAACGCATCGCTGGGCGTGAACACGCCGGGATAGGAGCCGAGCCGGATGCGCACGGTCTCTTCGATCACCGATTTGTTGGTGTCGGGCGAAACGATGAAGGTGCCGCCGGCATCAGCCACGGCCCAGACCTGCTTCTTGCTGAGCACCGTGCCGGCGCCGATGGCAGCCATGTCGCCGAACTGGTTGGCGCATAGCGCAATGCTGGTCAGCGCATCCGGCGAATTCAGCGGCACTTCGATCATGGTGATGCCGGCATCGATCAGCGCCTGGCAGACGTCGATGGATTCGGGCGGGGTGATGCCACGCAGAATGGCGATGAGATGGCGGTGGGCCTGCATGATAGTCTCCGATCAGGCGATAAAGCTGCGGGCGGCGGTGAGGCCGGCGATGACGGCCTCGGTGGCGTCGACCAGGCGCGAGCGCGCGCCGATCCTGGCCAGAGCCCCAGCATAAAGGGTGCAGAGTTCGCTCGAACCGATCAGCGGCACTTCGCTGTCGCCGATCCAGTCGCGGTTGGCGCCGATTTCGGTGCCGATGAGGAGGCCCGACAGATAGCCGGCGCACCAGTCCGGCTGGCGGCCCGACAGGAGTGAGCCGGCCCGAACCTGGAACAATTGCCCCATCAGCTTTTCGGGATGAGCGAGGCCAATTTCAACGCCGGCCTCAAAGCCAGCTGCGCGGCCGGGCCCGTTGAGCTCGCCCTGCAGCGAATGGCGCAGCACCGAATGGGTGCGCAGCACCTCGAACATTTCGCCGGTCATGGCGGTGGCAAAGCGCTCGATCCGCGTGCCGTTGAGCTGCACCCATTTGGAATGCGTGCCGGGCATGCAGACAACGCCGGAAAACCCGGGCTGCAGCGCCGCGAGGCCGAGCAGCTGGGTTTCCTCGCCGCGCATGACATTGTCGCCGCCCTGGCCCTTTTGGCACACGCCGGGCAGGATCGCTGGCCGCAACCGGCCCTCTGGCATCTCCGGATGCACCGCGCCTTGCAGCAGCCCGCGCAGATCGGCGGGGGCCTCGAGATAGGGCGCTTCCAGCCAGCCCTGACGGGCGCCGGCCATGCCACAAATCAGCACATCGAGGTCATTGCCACTCGCTGGAACGACATCGCCCAGCAATTCACTCAACGCGCCGGAGAACTCCTCGCGGCTGAGCTTGCCCATGCCCTTGGCTGATGAGCGCGCGAATGTCACCGCGCCGGCATCATCCACCCCCCAGGCGCGCAGATTGGAGGTTCCCCAATCCACCGCGACCCATTCCGCCTTGTTCGTCAACGCCAGACCCCGTTTGTTACAATGGTTGCGGGGAAACTAGTCGCTGTGTCCCGTTTCAACCAGCCCGAATCTGGCGCGCAAAGCTGCGTCCAAACCAACATGAAAGCGGGCAGGGGTCTTGTCGTCCGGTAAGGTTGTTCAGCCGTTCCGGAAACTCCTCAAAGTCTTCTGTCATCAAGGCCGTTTTCGACAGAATCGCCTTCATTCCTAGTATGGAAGTGCTAGAACGACAGGCGACATCAGGCGCGGATGGTGCGCCCAGACGCGGATCGAGGAATACGGACATGACGGCAAGCAACGGCGGTAATCCCAGCAAGAAGCTGCGCTCGCGCGCCTGGTTCGACAATCCGGATAATCCGGACATGACGGCGCTCTATCTTGAGCGCTACATGAATTTCGGGGTGTCGCGCGAAGAGCTGCAGTCCGACCGCCCGATCATCGGCATTGCCCAGACCGGCTCCGATCTCAGCCCCTGCAATCGCCACCATATCGTGCTTGCCGAGCGTGTCCGCGAAGGTATCCGCGAAGCGGGTGGCATTGCCATCGAATTTCCGGTGCATCCGATCCAGGAAACCGGCAAGCGCCCGACCGCCGGGCTCGACCGGAACCTGGCCTATCTCGGCCTCGTCGAAGTGCTCTATGGCTATCCGCTCGATGGCGTCGTCCTCACCATCGGCTGCGACAAGACCACCCCGGCCATGCTGATGGGCGCGGCGACGGTCAACATTCCCGCCATCGCGCTGTCGGTCGGCCCGATGCTGAACGGCTGGCACAAGGGCGAGCGGACCGGTTCGGGCACCATCGTCTGGAAGGCCCGCCAGATGATGGCCGCCGGCGAGATCGATTACGCCCAGTTCATCGAGCTGGTAGCCTCTTCTGCCCCCTCGACCGGTTTTTGCAACACCATGGGCACGGCCACGACGATGAACTCGCTGGCCGAAGCGCTGGGCATGCAGCTGCCGGGCTCGGCCGCCATTCCCGCGCCGTATCGCGATCGCCAGGAAATGGCCTATCGCACCGGCAAGCGGATCGTCGACATGGTGCATGAGGACCTCAAGCCCTCCGACATCCTGACCAAGGACAATTTCCAGAATGCCATCGTGGTCAACTCGGCCATCGGTGGCTCGACCAATGCGCCGATCCACATTCAGGCCATCGCCCGGCACATCGGCGTCGAACTGGAACTGCAGGATTTCCAGACCTATGGCCACAAGGTGCCACTGCTGGTGAACCTGCAGCCGGCTGGCGAATATCTGGGCGAGGACTATTACCACGCTGGCGGAGTGCCCGCGGTGGTCAACGAGTTGATGGGGCAGGGCCTGATCCGCGAGGATGCCCCGACCGTCAACGGCAAGAGCATTGGCGAGAACTGCCGCAATACAACCATTCAGGACGATAAGGTCATCCGCCACTTCGATAATCCGCTCAAGACCGATGCGGGCTTCCTGGTGTTGCGCGGCAACCTGTTCGACAATGCCATCATGAAGACCAGCGTGATTTCGTCCGAGTTCCGCGAGCGCTATCTGGCCAATCCCGAACATCCCGGCATGTTCGAAGGCAAGGCGGTGGTGTTCGATGGTCCCGAGGACTACCACCACCGGATCGACGATCCCGCGCTGGAGATCGACGAGAATACGCTGCTGTTCATGCGCGGCGCCGGCCCCATCGGCTATCCCGGCGCAGCCGAAGTGGTGAACATGCGGCCACCGGCCTATCTCATCAAGAAGGGCATCCACGCCCTGGCCTGTATCGGCGATGGCCGCCAGTCCGGCACCTCCGGCTCGCCCTCGATCCTCAACGCTTCGCCCGAAGCCGCCGCCGGCGGCAATCTCGCTATCCTGCGGACGGGCGACCGGGTGCGCATCGATCTCAATCTCGGCCAGGCCAATATCCTGATCTCCGACACCGAAATCGCCACCCGCCGCCAGGAACTCGCCGAAGCCGGCGGCTACAAATACCCCGCCAACCAGACGCCCTGGCAGGAAATTCAGCGCGGTATCGTCGACCAGCTCGGCAACGGCGCCGTGCTCAAGCCGGCGGTGGGGTATCAGCGTATCGCCCAGAGCAAGGGCCTGCCACGCGACAATCACTGATTGTCGTAAGGTATTGAATAAAAAGGGCGATCAGGGAACTGGTCGCCCTTTCTGTTTGGGGCGAGGTCTATTTTGTTGGGTAGGGGTGCTCGAGACAACGATGCCTGCGCACGACGGGTCAACAACCCAGCAGCAGCACAAGCTCGCCCACGGAGTCAGTCCCGCGCAGGCGGGAAACCATTCTTGCTTCAGCGTCGTGAGCATGGATTCCCGCCTGCGCGGGAATGACCCGGTGTGTTTGCGGTGCGATGCGGTGTGTGTGCTTTAAACCAATGCGAGCGGCTCCAATAGCCGACCCGCTGTCACCTTGTTGGTATCCCACCCACCACGCCGCCCACAGGCTTCACACGCGGGGCACTTTCGTCACGGCACGAACAGCCAATGATCCGTGGGCCGGGGCCCAGGCGGGGCGGCAAAGAGGCGGCAGGTGAGAAGAAGTCGGCGCGTGACAGCCCTAGCAACGGAGCAGCAGTTCGATCTCTCAATCAAGCGAGAAAACTGGATCCCGGCTTTCGCCGGGATGATGCGGTGGGGAGCAAGATGCTGCTTCTTCGCGTGCAGGCAAACTGCGCGAATACAACCTCTGCCGTGCCCCACAAAACCATCACCCGTCATCCCGGCGAAAGCCGGGATCCAGTTTGTTTCAGGCAAGTCTGAAGTGCATGATCCAATCCGCAGCACCGCACACAGGCCGCCGTTCGCGAAACAGCCCCGGCGAGCAGCCGCGCGCCACTCACAATCGACCATCAAGCCGCTGGAACCGCCGCCGCCTCCCGCGTCACCTACAGCCCAACCTGCGCCTGCTCGTCCAGCATCCGCTCAATGCTCGCCATCGCCCGGACGAAAACCGGATCCCAGTCCGCATCTGCCATTGGCGTGCCGAGGCGGTGCCAGGAGAAGGCAAACAGGTGGCCGCCATCGTCGAAGCAGCGGAAGCTCCAGCTGTCAGGCAGGTCGGCAACCGGGCAGAGAACGAAGTGCCAGAGCTGGCCATCGGCAATTTCCGCATCGCTGCCGAGGAGGTGCCCCTCAGCCTGGGTCGGAACGCCGGATTTCTCGAACAGCTCGCGCTGGGCGGTCCGGCCCGGCTTCTCACCCGGCTCGATACTGCCCTTGATGAGCTGCATACCGGCCAGGGGATGGCGAAACACCACGATATCAGTGCCGTCCTCCCGATGGCGCAATACCACCGGGCAGGCCTTGCCGATTGCCGTCACAGCCGGCCCTCAATATTTGCGCAGCAATCCGACGAGACGGCCCTGAACCTTGACGCGATCCGGCCCGAAAATGCGGGTTTCATAGGCCGGATTTGCGGCTTCAAGCGCAATGGTATTTCCCTTGCGGCGCAGGCGCTTGAGGGTGGCTTCTTCATCGTCTACGAGAGCAACGATAATCTCACCGGTGCCCGCCGAATCCTGCTTGCGGATGAGCACGGTGTCGCCATCGAAAATACCGGCCTCGATCATCGAATCGCCGCGCACTTCCAACGCGTAGTGCTCACCGGCACCGAGCATTTCGGGCGGTACGGCAATGGTGTGGGAATGCGTCTGGATCGCTTCGATTGGCGTGCCCGCCGCAATGCGGCCCATGACCGGGATCGAAATCGGCCGCGCATAGTCCTCGACACTGCTGCGCACGGGTGGCGCAGCGACCTTGCCGAGATTGCCCTCGATGACGCTGGGTTCGAACCGGGCCTTGCGGCCGCCAAGCGAGGGGTTCATCGAATCTGGGAGCTTGACCACCTCGAGCGCGCGGGCCCGATTGGGCAGGCGGCGGATGAATCCGCGCTCCTCCAGCGCAGTGATCAGCCGGTGAATGCCCGATTTCGAGGCCAGGTCGAGCGCGTCCTTCATCTCGTCGAATGAAGGCGGGATGCCGCTCTCCTTCATCCGTTCATGGATGAACATCAGCAGCTCGTGTTGTTTGCGCGTGAGCATTCGGGCCCCTCGGTCGGGAATCGGAACAAAGACTGAACGACTATACGTGTTCCAGTTATGTTCCGCAATATCCAACAGAATTTCGCTGTAACGGTCCCACGGATCCTGGTGCGGTCCTAGCGCGTGTGCGCCTGGTCGCGCGAATCCGCTGCCGTGTCGCGGGCCGGGTTGGCCATCTGGGTCTTGACCTGCGCGCGCAGCAGGGCAAGCGCCGAGCGCAATTGCTGGGTTTCCTTTTCGCTGGCATCACCGACATTGCCCAGCACATATTCGGCGGTCAGGATGACGTCGCGCCAACGCGGCTGATCGGGCAGGGTCTCCATCAGCAGGTACTTGTCGAGGGTGCGGCACTGCAGCGACGAGCGGTCAAGGCTCACCCGCCAGATGCCGCTGGCTTCGGCGAGGTCGAACTTGCACATGCCGGTCACTTCGCGCCAGACCCGCAGGCTTTCGGTGACGACCTTGACGATGGTCTGTCGGTAATGCTGCCGGTCGAGCTTGTCGCTTGGTGGGTGCGGCGGCTCGGCGAGTGCCTCGGCCACGGCGGCGGTCTTGGGCAATTCGCTGCCAACGGTATCGATAAGCCCGCGCACCGAGCGCGTCAGGCTTGCCGCGGTCAGGCGGGTTTCGGCAGAGTCGGGGGCGATGATCAGCGCCAGGCCACCGCCGGCGGCGGGCTCGACGTCGAAGGCATTGATGAGCACGCACTGGTCGAGCGTGCCGAAGGGAATATCGGAGAGATTAGCCTGGCCATCCTGTTCGACGCTGCGCTTGACCGCATCGAGCAGGCTGGGGCTCAGGATATCGGTGAGCAGGGTCGTGCCGGCCACCAGCCTGGTATTGGCCAGGCGGGAGGCGGCGCGATTGGCATAGGTGATGCGGCCGCTGTCGCTGACGCAGATGAGGCCAGCATCGAGCGTGTCGAGCAGACGGGTCATGCGTTGCTGTGACAGGCGCAGAGCGTCCTCGACCTGCACACGGCGGTCGATTTCGGTCTTGAGTTCGATATTCTCGCGCGCCTGCGACTGGGCGCGGCTGGCGGCCAGCAGCGTGGCGACGCGGGCCAGCAGCTCGTCCTTGACGAAGGGCTTGACCACATAATCGTTGGCGCCATTCTCGAAGCCGGCAATGACGTCACGGGTCCGGCTGCGCGCCGTGACCATGATGATGGGCAGTTCGATAAGCGTATACCTGTCGCGCAGCCGGCGGGCGACCTCGAGCCCGCCCATTTCCGGCATCATCACATCCAGCACGACCAGATCGGGCTTCTGTTGGTCGATGAATTCCAGCGCCCTGGCGCCATTCTCGGCCGCCCGGACGGCATAACCATGCGGCTGCAGCACATTGCGCAGCACCTGGATATTGATTGGCTCGTCGTCCACCACCAGCACCAGCGGCATGCCGCTGCTGATCGGGCCCTCGGTTTCCAGCCCCAGCATTTGCAAGCCATCAAAGGTTTCGCGCAGGCTCGTGGTGGTCGCCGCAGCGGCCATGCTGGTTTCCGGCGAAACGGCGTCCGCGACGGGCAGGGCAAGCGTGAAGCTCGAGCCTTCGCCCAGTGTGCTTTCGGCCGAGAGCTTGCCGTGCAGGGCGTGGGTCAGCTGACGGGCAATGGTGAGGCCAAGCCCTGCGCCGCCGGTCTCGTGGTCGGCGGCGCGCTCCAGCGGCTGGAAGATGCGCTCGAGGCTGTCGCGGGCTATGCCGATGCCGGTATCGGCAACCACGACCTGCACCATGCCGTCGGCCTCGCGCGCCGAGATCTCGATACTGCCGCGCCTGGTATATTTAATGGCATTGCCGACAAGGTTATAGAGAATCTGCTCGAACCGCACTGGATCGGCCAGCACGAAGGGCAGGGAGTCCGGAATATCGATGGCCACCGTCACCGGCTGACCGCGCAGGATCGTCTCGGACACCTGCAGCACGTTGCGGATCGAGGTGGCGACATGCACCGGGTGAATATCGAGCCGCATGCGGCCGAGGCGTATGCGATAAAGATCGAGCAGGTCGTCGACCAGCCGCGAGAGCCGCCGCGCGGAGAAGGTGATCAGCTCCATCTGCGAGCGCTGCACCGGGGTCAGCTCCCCCACGGCACCGGCCGAGAGCGTGGTCGAAATGCCGATAATGCCATTGAGCGGGGTGCGCAGCTCATGGCTGGTATTGGCGACGAAGGTATCCTTCTGCCGGTCGGCTTCCTCGAGCGCGGCGTTCTTCTCCTCGATGACGCGGACATGCTGCTTCAGCTCGGCGTTTTTCTGGCCGATCAAGGTCAGTTGCTCGCGCACGGCAATGCGCATGCGGCGGAAGCTGGCGGCGAGCCTGGCCAGTTCATTGGGCTTGTCGATCTCGGGCATTTCGCGTTCCAGATCGCCCGCGGCGATGGATTCGGCGGCATCGGTCAGCTTGTCGAGCGGGGCGGCAATGGTGCGCGCCAAAATCAGGGAGAGCCAGAAGATCACCGGCAGGCAGATGGCTGCCAGGATCAGCACGAAGCGGGTCAGCGCCTCGGTATCGGCAAAGGCAAAGCTGGTGGGCACTTCGGCGGTCAGCTGCCAGCTGGCGTCGCCGAAAGCGACTGGCGACCAGGCGGCCAGGGCCGCCGCGCCGGTAAAGCCATGTCCCACAATACCCGAGCCAGCGCTGCCGTTATTGAGATGATCGCTGACGGCGCTGCCGATCTCGGCCGATTGGACGCGCGGCGTCGAAACGAAACGGTTGGTGGAGCTGATCAGGTAAAGGCTGCCGGTGTCGCGCTGCTGCGCCTGGACCACCCGGTTGAGCCCGGCGGCATTGAGCCGGAATACCGCCACGCCCCGCACGCGCTGGTAGAATTCGACCCGCACCGCGACATAGGCAACGAAGTCGCCGCTGACCGGATCGAGGTCGAAGTCGCGCACCATGACATTGGTGTCGGCGGGGGCGGCCATCACCCTGCGCACCAGCTCGCCGATGGCGGTATCTGCCATGGCTGTGCGCATGTCGGCGCCCAGATACGCGTCCTTCTCATAGGAATAGACGACCCGGCGGTCAGCGTTCACCAGATAGACATTGTCGAATTCGGCGGTGCGCACGAAGCTGGCAAATTCCTCATGGAATTGCTGGTGGGCGTTGGAATATTCCAGCGCGGTGCTGATGAGTTCATCATTGTCGATGGGCTGGGATTGCCCGGCTGCGCCGGTCTGGTCGACAGAGAACAGCTTGTGCAGGATTGCCTGCGCCACTTCCGGGGAGTCGTCGATCATGCGGAAGGCATAGGAGAAGCCGTAGAAGTCGCCGATCGAATAGCGGACGGCGTTGGATTTGCTCAGCGATTCCGCCTGGCGCATGGCAAAGGTCATGTACTGGTTGATCTCGGCGCGCTTGGCGTCGCGCACGAAGGTCAGCTTTTCGATCGTCTCTTCTTCGATATTGGCGGCCAGAATCGAGACGAACGCATAGGCAGTGAGCACCAGTGGCACTGTCGCAATGGCGAGGAAGATCGCAAACAGCCGTCCGCGAAAGCTGGATGGCGCCAGTGACAGGCGTTTCATGGATGCTCTCCCTCCTCGACACGCGGCGTCGGCCTCCCAGCCACGCATCGGCGCCAGTGTCGTCTCCCCACGCCGGCGCGCCAATGTGCCTCAAACACCGGCGAACCTAAAGCCTCGGCGGCCAATTCCGGCGCTTTTGACGGAATTGCCGAAATTACTGGCGATTTCACCGATTTTGAGGGGGTGACATTATTTGCCGTCAAACCAGTCTTGGTCCCACTCGCTGCGGGCCGTATTCCGGTCGTGGCGACGGCGTCCCATGCTGCCAGAGAGCGGCGGGGCGTCGAACGGGAGCCCAGAGGGAGATTGAGATCATGACTTATCGGCTTTTGACCGCCACGCTATTGAGTGGCGCGATGCTGGTGCCAGGCACCGCCATGGCCCAGCAGGGGGAGGCCATCCTGACCGCCGTGCCGCAGCAGCTGACTGCGTGGGTGGAAAACTACAACGTCTTCAACCGCACGACCGTCCTGCCCACCGTCGAGGATTTCCTCTATGAGCCATTGGTGGTGTTCAACGCCCTCGATGGCGGCAAGCCAAATTTCCGCCTGGCGGAGTCGTTTGAATATGGCGACGATCTCAAGTCGGTCACGTTCAAGCTGCGCGATGGCCTCAAGTGGTCCGATGGTGCGCCGCTGACCGCCAAGGACGTGGTCTTCACCTATCAGCTCCTCAAGGACAATCCGGCGCTCGACGTGCGCGCCGTCTGGACCCAGCTCGCATCGGTCGAGCTGGTCGACGACCTGACGGTCAAGATGAGCTACAACAACGTCGATGCCGGCCTGATCTACCAGCTGGCGCAGGTCTATACCGTGCCCGAGCATGTCTGGAGCGGTGTCGCCGACCCGGTCACCTTCACCAATCCGGCGCCGGTCGGGTCTGGGCCACTGACCGAAATCCGCCGCTTCACCCCGCAGGAATACATCCAGTGCCGCAATCCCAATTACTGGGATGCCGCGACGCTCAAGGTCGATTGCATGCGGATGCCCCAGGTTTCCAATAACGACCAGGTGCTGGCCATGGCCGCCACTGGCGAGCTCGACTGGTTCGGCTCGTTCCTGCCCGATATCGAGCAGACCTATGTCAGCAAGGACCCGGAACATAATGGCTACTGGTTCCCGGCCGGCTCACCGGTCTATTTCTCGCTGAACATGGAAGACGCCGATCCGGGGCGCAACGAAGCCTTCAACGACGTCAATTTCCGTCGCGCTTTCTCGATGGCGATGGATCGCCAGGCCATGGTTGACATTGCTGGCTACGGCTATCCGACGGTCAACGACTATCCGTCAGGCCTGGGCCGTGCATACCACTCCTGGAACAATGCCGAAGTGCAGTCCGAGTTCGGCCAGTTCACCGAGTTCAACATCGATGGTGCCAAGACCATCCTGGCCGATGCCGGCTATGCCGATACCAATGGCGATGGCTTCCTCGAGACCCCCAGCGGCGCGCCGCTGAGCCTCGAGATCATCGTTCCCAATGGCTGGACCGATTGGGTCAACACCGTGCAGCTGGCAGTGGAAGGTCTCAACGAGATCGGCATTCAGGCTGGCCTTGCCACGCCGGAAAGCCCGGGCTGGACCGACCAGTTGATCAACGGCACCTACCAGGCCGCGATCAACTCGGTGACGACCGGCGTGTCGCCGCACTACTTCCTCGATCTGTCGCTGCATTCGCGCCATATCGGCCAGAACCGCTTCCAGTCGGCGCGCTACGTCAATCCTGAGCTGGATGCCGCTCTCGACGCCTTCAATGGCACTGCCGACGCCGCCAAGCAGACCGAGATCATGAACCAGATTCAGGTGCTGATCGCCGAGGACATGCCGGTGATCAACGTCTTCAGCAACCCGCTCTGGTACGAATACAGCACCAAGCGCTTTGAAGGCTGGTTCAACGCCGACAACCCGGTTGCCCGCCCGGTTGCCTATGCCGGCGTCCCCGAACGCCTGCTGCACCTGCTGGCCCTGCGTCCCGTCGCCCAGTAGTCCGCGATGAGAGCTGCCCCCGGATGCTTCCTTGATGGCATCCGGGGGCGGTCGCTTCGCGCGCCGCCATCGCGGCGTTCCCGTGCACACCGGAGACATCCAAATGTCCTTCGTCCTGCGTCGGCTGGGCTTCTACCTCGCTGCCTTCTTCATCGCCGCCACGATTAATTTCATTTTGCCCCGCCTGATGCCCGGCAATCCCATCGATGTGCTCTTCGCCCAGCAGAACACTACGCTGCCGCCGGAAGCCCGTGCTGCACTGGTCGAAACCTTCGGTTTTGCTGCCGGCCCGCTGCATGAGCAATATTTCGCCTATCTGCGCTCGGTCTTCAGCGGCGATCTCGGCTACTCGATCCGCTTCTATCCCCAGACCGTCAATCAGGTGCTGTCCTATGCCCTGCCTTGGACGATCTTTCTGGCTGGCACGGCGACGCTGCTGGCCTTTGCGGTCGGCTCGATCCTGGGTGTGTTTGCCGCCTGGCGGCGCGGGGGCACCTTCGACACCATCGTCACCCCCTTGTCCCTGGCCATCCAGGCCATTCCGCCGGTAGTGATCGCGCTGGTGGCGCTGTTCGGCTTCGGCGTGGCGCTGCGCTGGCTGCCCACCGGCTACGCGTTCAACCCCGGCCTCGATCCGGCCTGGACGCTGCAATATTTCGGCAGTGTATTCTACCACGGCCTGATGCCGGTCACGACGCTGATGATCGTCTTTGTCGGCGGCTACCTGGTCACCATGCGCAACAACATGATCGGCCAGCTTGGCGAGGATCATGTGGTGATGGGCACGGCCAAGGGCCTGTCCGAGAACCGCGTCCGCTTCAACTATGCCGCCCGCAACGCCATGTTGCCATCGGTCACCGCGCTGGGGCTGACCATCGGCGCCATTCTCGGCGGCTCGCTGGTGACCGAGGTGGTGTTCAACTATCCCGGGCTCGGCCAGACCCTCTTCATCGGCATCGTCTCGCGCGACTATCCGCTGATCCAGGGCCAATTGCTGATCATGACACTGGCCACGCTCACCGCCAATCTGGTGGTCGATCTGGTCTACGTCCTCCTCGATCCTCGCCTGCGGAAGGTCTGAGCCATGTTCGAGACCCTGAAAGTCTTTCTGCGCAACAAGAAGGCCGCTGTTGGCCTGGCGATTGTGCTGTTCTACGTGGCGGTCGCCATTTTCGGTCCATTATTGCTGCAGGCCGATCCGATGCAGCGCGTCGGCCGCCCGCATGAAGCGCCCAATGTCGACGAATTGCTCGGCACGACCCGCATGGGCCGCGATGTCTTCACCCAGCTGATCTATGGCACCCGCACCTCGCTGGCAGTGGGCTTCTTTGCCGGCCTTGTCGTTGTCATCATCGGCACGGTTCTGGGCATCACTGCCGGCTATTTCGGCGGCAAGGTCGATGAGGCGATCAACTTCGCCACCAATGTGGTGCTGGTTATTCCGCAGCTTCCCCTACTGCTGGTCATCGCCGCATTCCTCGGCGAATCCAGTCCGTTGGTGATTGCGATGATCATCGGCGTCACCTCATGGGCCTGGGGCGCCCGCATTACCCGGGCGCAGACGCTGACGCTGCGTAACCGCGAATATATCCTGGCCTCCGAGCTGATCGGCGAGCCGGCCCGGCGAATGATCATGGTTGAGCTCTTGCCCAATCTGTTGTCGATCATCGGCTTCAACTTCATCGGCTCGGTGACCTACACCATCATCACCCAGGCAACCATCGAGTTCCTGGGGCTGGGCAATCCGATGTCGATTTCCTGGGGCACCATGCTCTACCACGCCCAGAATGCCTCGGCGATCACGGTGGGCGCCTGGTGGGAGGTGCTGGTGCCGGCGCTGGCGGTGGCCGGCATCGGGGTGGGGCTGTCGCTGCTCAATTTCGGCGTCGACGAGATTTCCAATCCGCGCCTGCGCACCCTCGGCACCATTGCCGCGGCGGCCAAGGCCCAGCGCAAGCTCGACAAGCAGCGGCTGCTGCAAAGCCAGGGAGCTGCATGATGACCGGTAATCTCGTTGAAGTGCGTGGCCTGCAGGTGGATTTCCTCACCGCCAAGGGCCTGTTCACCGCCGTCAAAGGCGTCGATTTCGACATTGGGCATGGTGAGGTCATGGGCCTCGCTGGGGAATCGGGGTCGGGCAAGAGCACCATCGCCTTCTCACTGATGCGGCTGCATCGCCCGCCAGCCCTGATCTCCAAGGGCTCGATCATCATCGACGGCGAAGATGTTCTGGCCATGCCGATGCACAAGCTCACCAAGTGGCGGTGGTCGAAGGTCTCGATGGTGTTTCAGAGCGCCATGAACTCGCTCAATCCGGTGCTGACCGTGTTCGAGCAGTTCCGCGATGTCATCGTCCGCCATACTGGCGGCACGCGGGATCAGGCCCGGGCCCGCGCCGAGGAACTGCTCGAGCTGGTCGGCATCCCCGTTCACCGGCTCGACGACTATCCGCATCAGCTATCGGGCGGCATGCGCCAACGCATCGTTCTGGCGATGTCGCTGGCGCTCGATCCCAAACTGATCGTCATGGATGAGCCGACGACGGCGCTTGATGTGGTGGTGCAGCGCGAGATCCTGCAGGAAATCATGGCGCTCAAGCAGCGCTTTGGATTCTCGATCCTGTTCATCACTCATGACCTGGCCCTGATGGGCCAGTTCGCCGACCGCATCGCCGTGATGCTCGAGGGTTCGCTGGTCGAGGTCGCTCCGGCGGCCGAGATCGTCAGCAACCCCCAGCACGCCTATACGCGCCGCCTGTGGTCCTCCATGCCGATATTGTCCAGAAGCCGGGTGGCGTGACGATGACTGATATTCAAGACGCTCCCGATCTGTTGCAGCTCGATGGGGTCACCAAGATCTTCCATCTCCGGCCGATGTTCGGCAGGGCCCGCGAAGTGGCGGCGCTGCGCGACGTCAACCTGACCATCAAGGCGGGCCGGGCGCTGGCCATTGTCGGCGAAAGCGGCTCCGGTAAATCCACGCTGGGCCGCGCCGTGATCCGGCTGTTCCAGCTCTCCGGCGGCGCAGTGCGCTTCAAGGGCAGGGATATCGCCACCTTCCACACCCGCCAGGAAAAGCTGGCCTATCTGCGCAGCGTGCAGATGGTGTTCCAGGACCCGTTCGCCGCGCTCAATCCCGCCCACACCATCCGCCACCATCTGCAGCGCCCGCTGCAACTGCATCGGGGCCTCTCCGGCGAGGCATTGGACAAGGCGGTGCGGCAGGTGCTGGCCGATGTCGAAATGGACGCCGAAATCTGCATCGACAAATATCCGCACGAACTCTCCGGCGGCCAGCGCCAGCGCATCAACCTGGCCCGGGCCATCGCAGTGGGTGCCGAGCTGGTGGTGGCTGACGAACCCACCTCGATGCTCGACGTTTCGATCCGGCGCTCTGTGCTCGATCTGATGCGGCGGATGAAAAACGAACGCGCGATCTCGTTCCTCTACATCACCCACGACATCGCCACGGCCCAGTACCTGGCCGATGACGTGGCGATCATGTTCGGGGGCAGGGTGGTGGAATGGGGTCCGCCCCTTGCGATCATCGAGAACCCGCAGCACCCCTATACCCGGCTGCTGCTCGACGCCGTGCCAGATCCATCGATTCGTCTGTGCGGCCAGGACGGAAAAGCCTTCGCCGCCCGCGCCGACGCCGTCCGCGAAGCAACGCGGGGGGAGTTGCTGGACGCGGTGGAAGTGTCCCCCGGCCATTTCGTGCGGCAGAACATTTAGGCGGGTCAGCGCTCTGCTCAACTGCGCTGCTCGTACCCACCGGGCTGGCCACGGGCTTGATCCGTGGGCAGTGCAGTGGGTGTGGCACAGCAGTGGGTGGAGCAACCCTGGAGGGTAGGGTGTGGAGAGTTAGAACGCGTCGACCGCTATCGCCTCAACCATAGCCCCGGCCGGCTGGCCCGGATCATGCTCGGGCTGCACGATCAGCATATCGGCCTGCGCCATCGATGACGTATGCCCGCTATCGGTCTCGAAGATTGGCAGCACTTGCGAGCCGGCCGCCCCATGCACCAGCTGCGCCCGCATGAAGTGGCGGCGCGCCGAATTCGGCGGGGTCGGCGCGGCCAGCGGCAGACGCCATGCCGGCGGTGTCACCGCCAGTCCCAGCCAGTGGCGCAGTGCCGGCTTGATAAACACCGATGCGGTGACCATCGCCGAGACCGGATTGCCCGGCAGTCCGAACACCAGCGTCTTGCCGCGTGTGCCGAACATCAGCGGCTTACCCGGCCGCATGTTGATGCGCCAGAAATCCAGCGTCACGCCCAGCGACAGCAGGATTTCCTGCACGATGTCATGATCGCCAACGCTGGCGCCGCCCGTGGTGACGACGATATCGGGTGCATCGGCGAAGACCGATTCCAGCCGCTGACGCAGCTGATCGGGATCGTCGCCGACAATACCGAAGTCGCCAACGGTTTCGGCATAAGGCGCCAGGAGCGGAGCCAGACCATAGCTGTTGGAGGCGACGATCATGCCGGGATCCAGCGGCGTGCCCGGCACAACCAGTTCGTCGCCGGTCGCCAGCACCGCGATGCGTGGACGGCGCGCAACGCTCAATGCTGGCGCATTGGCAGCCGCTGCGACCGACAGGCGCATCGGCGTCAGCCGCTCACCCGCCCTGATCAGCACCTGCCCATTGGCAAAGTCATTGCCGATCGGCCTTATGCTGCGACCCGGCTGCGGTTGCTCGGAGAAGCTCACATTGTCGCCAAAGACCGTGGCCTGTTCCTGCATGATCACCGCATCGGCGCCGGCTGGAACCGGAGCGCCGGTGAAGATACGGACACATTGCCCCGGCCCGACTTCCCCATCAAATCCGGCACCTGCCTGCGAGACGCCAATCTGCGTGAGGAAGGCGCGCGGCTGGACGTCAGCGGCACGAACGGCGTAACCGTCCATGGCGCTGGCATTGAATGGCGGCTGGTCATGCCTGGCAATCAGCGGTGCCGTCAGCACTCGCCCATTGGCTTCACTCAGGGACACCTCCTCGCCAATCGGCGCGGGCACGCGGGCGAGGATGGCGGCAATGGCGTCTTCGACCGGCAGCAGACTCATGGCTTCAGCACAAAATCGCCGGACTTGCCGCCCGATTTCTCCAGGAGGCGAAGGTCGGTGATCGTCATGGCGCGGTCGATGGCCTTGGCCATGTCATAAAGCGTCAGCGCCGCCGTCGATGCCGCGACGAGTGCTTCCATCTCCACGCCAGTCTGGCCGGTGGTCTCGGCGGTTGCCAGAATACCGATGGTGGTAACGTCGATAGCCTCGATTTCGACGCTGACCTTGGTCAGCGCAATCGGGTGGCACAGCGGTATCAGGTCGGACGTCTTCTTCGCCGCCATGATCCCGGCCACACGGGCCACCGCCAGCGCATCGCCCTTTTTGAGGCCGCCGCCCATAATCGCCGCGACCGTGTCGGGCAGGGCATTGATCCGCGCCTGCGCCAGTGCGCGACGACGCGTAACCGCCTTGTCACCGATATCCACGATTTGGGCTTCGCCCTTCTCGTTGAGGTGGGTAAGCCCGCCCGCCATCAGCGCACGCCCTGGGGCGCTCCCATGAGCAGGGCGCGGGTGGCGGCAACCACGTCATGCTGGCGCATCAGGCTTTCGCCGACGAGGAATGTGCCGATCCCCGAGGCATCTTCCAGCTTGCGCACATCGTCATGGGTGACGATGCCGCTCTCGCTGACCAGCACCTTGCCGGGCGGCACGCCGACAGCGAGGTCGATGGACGTTTCGATCCGGGTCTCGAAGGTTCTGAGATTGCGATTGTTGATGCCGATGAATTCGGCGTCCAGCGCCAGTGCCCGGTCCAGTTCGAGCTGGTCATGCACCTCCACCAGCGCATCCATGCCCCATTCCTCGGCCGCGTCGAGCAGGTAGCGCGCCACATCGTCGCCGACAGCAGCCAGGATGATCAGGATGCAGTCCGCGCCCCAGGAGCGCGCCTCGGCCACCTGATAGGTCTCGAACAGAAAGTCCTTGCGCAGCACCGGCAGATTGGTGGCGGCACGGGCCTCGATCAGGTAGCTCGGCGAGCCCTGAAAGCTCGGCCGGTCGGTCAGCACCGACAGGCAGGCGGCGCCGGCGGTTTCATAGGCGCGGGCGATCGCCGCCGGGTCGAAATCGGGCCGGATCAGTCCCTTGGATGGACTGGCTTTCTTCACTTCGGCGATCAGGGCGTATTGGCGCGCTGCACGCTTGGCCTTGATCGCCTTGAGAAAGCCGCGCGGTGCGGGTTGGTCATGAGCCTGCGCCACCACCTCGGCCCAGGGGCGCATGGTTTTGGCGGCGGCGATTTCCTCGCGCTTATAGGCTTCGATCTGCTGCAGGATGTCGGTCATTGCTATCGTCCGTTCGATACCGCGACGAGGCGGGCGAGAGTGTTCTTGGCCTTGCCAGTGTCGATGGCATCAGCTGCCATGGCAATGCCGTCTTCGATGGTCGCGACCTTGTCGGCCACCAGCAAGGCCGCGCCGGCATTGAGCAGCACGGTGTCGCGATAGGCGCCGGGCGCGCTATCGAACAGGGCGTTGATGGCCGCCGCATTCTCGGCCGGCTCGCCGCCCAGCAGGTCCTTGGGATCGGTCAGCTTCAGGCCAACCTTGTCTGGGTGAACCTCGAAGCTGCGCAGATCGCCACCGGCAATCTGGGCCACGAAATTGGGGCCGGAGGTCGAGAGTTCGTCGAGCCCCTCGCTGGAGTGAACCACCCAGGCCTTGATCGCGCGATTCGCCAGCAGGGCCGCCGCCACGGGCTCGACCCATTGCTCGGAATAGACGCCCAGCAGATAGCGCCGAACCCCAGCAGGATTGGACTGCGGGCCCAGAAGATTGAATAGCGTGCGCACGCCCAGTTCGGCGCGGGCAGGGCCCACATGGCGCATGGCCGGGTGATGCGATGGCGCGAACATGAAGCCGATCCCGGCCTCGGCAATGGTATGGCCGATCTGCTCGGGCGTCAGGTCTAGCTTGACGCCCAGCGCTTCCAGCGCCTGTGAGGAGCCCGAGCGCGACGACAGCGCCTTGTTGCCATGCTTGGCCACCGGTACACCCGCCGCGGCGACGACCAGGGCCGTGGCCGTCGAAATATTGAGGCTGCCGACACCGTCGCCGCCGGTGCCGACGATGTCGATAGCGTCTGGCGGCGCCGTAACCGGCACCATCTGCTCGCGCAGAATCGAAACCGCAGCTGCGATCTCGCCGACGGTTTCACCCTTGATGCGCATGCCCATCAGGAAAGCGCCGATCTGGCTCTGCGTCGCTTCGCCGGCCATGATGATGCGCATCACGCTGCGCATTTCCTCGCCGGTCAGGTCCTTGCCATCGGCAATTTTGTTTAGCGCCTGCTTGATATCCATTACGCGGCCTTCCCCAGGTTGAAGTCGCGAGCGAGGTTGAGGAAATTCTGCAGCAGCGCGTGGCCATTTTCCGAGGCAATGCTCTCTGGATGAAACTGCACGCCATGCACCGGCAGGCTCTTGTGCTGCATGCCCATGATCAGTCCGTCATCGGTGGTGGCAGTCACTTCGAGCACGTCGGGCAGGGTATCCTGCTGCACGATCAGCGAGTGATAGCGCGTCGCCTCGAAGCCGGAATTCAGCCCTCGGAACAGGCCCTTGCCGGTGTGGTTGATCTTGCTGGTCTTGCCATGCACCAGATGCGGCGCGCGGATCACGTCGCCGCCCATGGCCTGGCCGATGGCCTGATGGCCCAGGCAGACACCCAGAATCGGCGTATCGCCCTTGAAGCGCTCGATGAGGGCCAGGCAGATGCCCGCCTCATTGGGCGTGCAGGGGCCGGGCGACAGCACGATCGCCTCCGGCGCCATTGCAGCGATTTCGTCGAGCGTGATCTTGTCGTTGCGCACGACGGTGACATCGGCGCCGAGTTCGCCCAGGAAGTGGACGAGATTGTAGGTAAAGCTGTCGTAATTATCGATAACGAGGGTGCGGGTCATATTTGCTTGGTCCTCAGCAGACTGTTTCTACCACCGGGTCATTCCCGCGACAGCGGGAATCGCCTTTCAGAACCAGCCCCGCCATCGAGAAACGGAGATTCCCGCCTGCGCGGGAATGAAACCGAGTGTGTGTTGAATCCTGATCATTGCCCGATCCTCGCCTCGCCAGCATAGCGTAGCGCCTCCTCGGCAGCGCTGAACAGGGCGCGAGCCTTGTTTTCGCATTCCAGCTGCTCGAGTTCGGGCTGGCTGTCGGCGACAATGCCGGCGCCGGCCTGCACGAACAGCTTGCCGTCCTTGACGATGGCGGTCCGCAGCACGATGCAGGTGTCCATGGTGCCATCGGCGCCGAAATAGCCGACACAGCCGCCATAGATGCCGCGACGCGACTTCTCCAGTTCGTCGATGATTTCCATCGCCCGCACTTTTGGTGCGCCCGAAACGGTACCGGCCGGAAAGCCGGCCGACAGCGCATCGACGAAATCATATTTGGGGTCGAGCACGCCCACCACATTGGAGACGATGTGCATGACGTGGGAATAGTATTCGAGGAAGAATTTGTCGGTCACCTTGACCGTGCCGGTCTTGGCGACGCGGCCAACATCGTTGCGGCCAAGGTCGAGCAGCATCAGGTGTTCGGCCAATTCCTTGGGGTCGGCCAGCAGTTCGGCGGCCAGTTCCTGATCCCGGGTCGGCGTGGCGCCGCGCTTGCGGGTACCGGCGATGGGGCGGATGGTGACTTCGCCGTCCTGCACCTTCACCAGGATTTCCGGGCTTGATCCGGCGACCGAGAAGCCGGCGAAATCGAGGAAATACATGTAGGGCGACGGATTGGTGCGGCGCAGCGCCCGATAGAGGGCCGTCGCGGGCAGGTTGAACTCGGCTTCAAAGCGTTGGCTCAGCACCACCTGGAAAATGTCCCCGGCGGTGATGTAGTCCTTGGCCTTGGCCACCATGCCGAAATATTCGTCGCGGCTGGTATTGCTGCTGACTTCAATGGTTTCGAGGTCGGGTAGGGCGGCAGTGGTCGGCAGCGCCCGGCCAAGCCGGGAAATCGCGTCGTCGATGCGCGACTGGGCCGCCTCATGCGCCTGGCGCGCCGTGACACCCTCGCGCACATAGACCGGCGCAGTCAGGTAGAGTTCGTCCTTGAGCGTATCGAAAATCGCCAGCAGCGACGGCCGCATCAGGATGGCTTCGGGCAACTGCAAATGGTCTGGATTGCTGTCGGGCAGCACTTCCATGTAGCGGACCATTTCATAGCCGAGGAAGCCATAGACGCCGGCCGACTGCGGTGGCAGCCCGGGCGGCACGTCGATCTGCGAGCCGGCCACCAGCTGACGCAGCGCATCGAGCGGTGCATCGGGCAGGGGCTCGAACGTATCGACGTCAATATGCGCCGCCCGATTGATCGAGGCCTGTCCCTCGGCAACCTTGAGGATCACGTCTGGCAACAGGCCGATGATCGAATAGCGGCCCCGGATCGCCCCATCCTGCACGGATTCGAGCAGGAAGGTATTGGTGCGATCCTGCGCCAGCTTCAGATAGGTGCCGATGGGCGTTTCCAGATCAGCCACGACGCGGCGCCAGACGATCTGGGACTTGCCAGCATCGTATTGATCCGCGAAGTGCTGATAGAAATCGTCGCCCATAGCCATTGCCTGATTGAAGGGGCAGATGCCCCGGTTTTATTGAGGGGTGTTGAGGGTCAGGACCTGCCGCAGCGCCTGCGTGTTCTCGGTGACGCGGGTGTCCTGCATCACCGAGGTGACGAAGTCGCCGTAAATGCCGGTGCGCACTTCGTTTTCCAGGGCAGCAATCGCCTGGGCATCGAGCGGATCCGTCGCCGGGATCGCATCCACCACCTGGAACACAATGTGTTCGCCAGCGTCGTTGATGGTCGAGCCATGGTGCTCCGGACCACCGGCAAACACGGCCGAGGCCACTGCACTGTCGATCGAGGTGTTCGGCAAGCCAAACCGGTTGAACGGCGAGCTCAGCTGCGGGAACAGGTTCAGCGAGGCGGCGACATCGGCCAGGCTTTCGCCGGCGTCAAGGCGCTGGGTGGCTGCCTCTGCTTCGGCCAGGATCGCCGCATTGACACGCTCGGTGGTGAGGGCAGTGGTCACGGCATCGCGCACTTCGTCCAGCGTCTGGTCTCGCGCCGGATCGACCGATACGAGATCGAACCAGAGATTGGCATTGCTGCCCAGCGAAATCGCCGGGGTCAGCTGACCCTGTTCGGCCTTGAACACAGCCTGGGCGACGCGCGAACGCTCGGTCTCTGGCAGGTTGGGCAGCACGGCCAATTCGGCGCCGCTGCTGGTCACGGGCGTTTCGTAGATCTCAAGGCCGAATCGAGCGGCGATATCGCTCAGCGGCTGGAAGGCGGCGCGCAGCTCTTCGACCTGGTCGAGAATATCGGCATATTCCTTGCGGGCTTCGGCCAGTGCCAGGTTCTTGGCAATGGTCTCGCGGGCATCTTCGAGCGAGGTAGTGCCGCCCTCTTCAATGGACGAGACGTGTACGGCGCGCCTGCCGGCCACGCCATCGATGATCACGAATTCGCCTTCCGCCAGGCCAAAGGCGGCATCGGCCAGCGTGCCGTCGGTTACCTGCGCCCGGGTCAGATTGCCCAGATCGGTGGGGGTCAGGCCGGCGTCAGCCACCAGCGTTTCGAAAGGTGTGCCAGCGGCCAGGCCAGCTTCAAAGGCGGCAACCTGCTCCGGCGAGCCGAGAACGGCCTGCTGGATGGTGCGGCGCTCCGGCGTCACCAGGCTCGACTTGATGCGCTCGTATTCGGCGGCAATCGCGTCCTCGGAAATGGTCTTGGTGTCGGCAAGCGTCTGCGGCGACAGGTCCAGCAGCCGGACATTGCGCGTTCCGACGGTCCGGAACTCGGCCTGGTGCTCGGCCAGATAGGCGGCCAGTTCTTCTTCCGTCGGCTCGGCCGGGGTTTCGATATTGGTTTCGTTGATGATGATGTAGTCTACCGTGCGCTGATCGGCGGCATAGCGGTTGATCAGGTCGGCGGCAGCGGCGGGCAGGGCGACATCGCCAAACAGGGCCAGGCCCAGCTGCTCGCGGCGGGCGGAATTGGCCAGGATGCCGAAATACTCGGCTTCGGTCAGGCCGCTCATCTGCAGCACCTGCTGGAACGAGCTCGGATCGAATGTCCCCAGCGTGCCGGCAAAGTTGGGATCCTGGCGCAGCATCTGGCTGAGCTTGTCTTCCGAAACGCCGAGACCGAAATCATTGGCCATCTGGTCGAGCGCGGCTTCCTGGATCAGGCTGCGCAGCACGCCGCCGGTGATCCCGAAGCTTTCGGCCTCTGCAGCTGTCGGCAGGCGGCCGATCTGCTGGGCAACCTGGTTCATCTGGCTGTTATAGGCGCGCAGGAATTCACGGGATGTGATTTCCTCATTGCCCACTTTGGCAACCGTGTTGCTGCCGAGATCGGCGATGACATTGTTGATGCCAAACCCTGCGACACCCACCAACAGGAAACCGCCCATGATCTTGCCGGGCCAGGATTTTGCAAACAGTCGCAAACTATCGAGCATGTCAGACGTTCCAGTACGCAAGGTTTGGTGCATCCGTCCCGACAGCGTCGCGCCGGATGCGCCCGATTATCGATGTTTCGCGTTTTCGATGCGCGTTTCGGCGCTTCCAAGACGCTCTGGTCTTTACCGCATCGGCGGCAGGAGACTAGTAAAGCAATTAGATAGCCGGGGTTAGGGCAAAGCCCGTCCCTGTGCAAGAGGCAGGAGTAGCAAGAGTGACCACGACAATCACGCCGCTGATCGCGGGTAACTGGAAAATGAACGGTTTGATGGCCTCGCTGGAGGAACTTCAGATCCTTGCCGGGCTGCTCACCACGGGTGAGGCGCCGCGCGCCCTGGTCGTCATCTGCCCTCCGGCGACCATCCTCTCCAATGTCAGCGCCCAGGGCGCTTCGGCTGGTATTCAAACCGGCGGCCAGGATTGCCACCCGAACCCATCTGGCGCCCATACCGGCGATATCGCGGCCAATATGCTGGCTGATGCCGGCGCCCAATATGTCATTGTCGGCCACTCCGAGCGCCGCGCCAACCATGCCGAAACCGACGATCTGGTGCGCGCCAAGGCCGAGGCCGCCATGGGGGCAGGGCTCAAGCCGATCATCTGCGTCGGCGAAACCGAAGCAGAGCGCGATGGCGGCAAGGCCGAATCCGTCGTGGCTGCGCAACTCGCCGCCTCGATTCCCGATGCGGCAGAACAGCACGATGTCGTGGTCGCCTATGAACCCGTCTGGGCAATCGGCACCGGCCGCACGCCGACCAATGACGAGATTGCGCAAATGCATGGCCGCATTCGCGAAATTCTGGTCGAACGCTTTGGCGAGAAGGGCGCAGGCATCCACATTCTCTATGGTGGATCGCTCAAACCCCAGAATGCCCGCGAGATCCTGGCCATTGAAAACGTCAATGGTGGCCTGGTTGGTGGTGCAAGCCTCTTGGCAAAGGACTTCTACACCATTATCTCCGCGGTGTAGAAATCGGCTCTACCCGCTGGCCTTTGCGCGTCCATGCGTGTATGAGGCCCCATCTTTTGACACGACCTGAGACTGAGACACGATGGCGAACGTCCTGATTGTTGCCTATCTGCTGATCGTCCTGGCGCTGATTGCAGTGATCCTGCTGCAGCGCTCGGAAGGCGGTGCGCTGGGCATTGGCGGGGGCGGCGGCGGCTTCATGACTGCCCGCGGCTCGGCTAACCTGCTAACCCGGACGACGGCGATCCTGGCGACGCTGTTCTTCGCCACGGCTATCGGCCTGACGGTCCTGAGCCAGGTTGATCGTGGCACTTCGGGTATTCTCGAACGTGCCGTGCAGACTGAAGACGGTGCGGCCCCAACCAGCGTGCTTGACGCGCTTGGTGCCATGGGCGGCTCTGCCAGCGACCTGCCGGTTCCGGCTCCAGCAACCGATCTGCCAGTGCCGGCCGTCGAGACTCCGGCTGCGCCTGCTACCGAAGCGCCCGCTGCCGAAGCTCCGGCAGCACCCGCTGCGACCGACGCTGCACCCCCGGCGGATACGCCGGTGCAAACGCCGGTCGCACCGACCAACTAACCGCCGCAAGGCGACCGCGAAGAAGGGGGTGGAGACATCCCCTTCTTCTTTTTGTGTAGACCAGCATTGCTGCTCTACGAATCTATTCCTGATCTGTGTAAGGTGAGCGCCCATGGCTCGGTACGTATTCATCACCGGAGGCGTGGTCTCCTCATTGGGTAAAGGTCTTGCATCGGCAGCGCTTGGCGCGGTCCTGCAAGCGCGCGGCTTCAAGGTGCGCCTGCGCAAGCTTGACCCCTATCTCAACATCGATCCCGGCACGATGTCGCCGACCCAGCACGGCGAGGTGTTCGTCACCGATGACGGCGCCGAGACCGATCTGGATCTGGGCCACTACGAGCGCTTCACCGGCCGCTCGGCCAACAAGCGCGACAACATCACCACCGGCCGTATCTATTCGGACATCCTCGCCAAGGAGCGGAAGGGCGACTATCTGGGCGCCACCGTTCAGGTCATTCCCCACGTCACCGATGCGATCAAGAATTTCGTCATCGAAGGCAATGAAGACTTCGATTTCGTGCTGGTCGAAATCGGCGGCACCGTCGGCGATATCGAAGGCCTGCCGTTCTTCGAGGCAATCCGCCAGCTGGGCAACGACCTGCCGCGCGGCCACACCTGCTATCTGCACCTGACGCTGATGCCCTACATTCCCTCGGCCGGCGAACTCAAGACCAAGCCGACCCAGCACTCCGTCAAGGAGCTGCGCTCCATCGGCATCGCGCCCGACGTGCTGCTGGTCCGTTGCGATCGCCCGATCCCGGATGGGGAAAAGAAGAAGCTCTCGCTGTTCTGCAACGTGCGTGAAAGCGCCGTTATCCAGGGCCTCGACGTCGCTTCGATCTATGACGTGCCACTGGCCTATCACGAGGAAGGGCTGGACCGCGAAGTTCTCGCCGCCTTCGGCATCACCGATGCGCCGGCCCCGGACCTCACCGCCTGGCAGAACGTTTCGACCCGCCTCCACAGCCCCGAGGGCGAAGTCAATATCGCCATCGTCGGCAAGTATACCGGCCTCAAGGATGCCTATAAGTCGCTCAGCGAAGCCCTGGCCCATGGCGGCATCGCCAACCGGGTCAAGGTCAACCTGCAGTGGATCGACAGCGAGGTGTTCGAGCGCGATGACCCGGCACCCTATCTCGAGCATGTCCATGGCATCCTGGTGCCGGGCGGCTTCGGCGAGCGTGGCTCGGCCGGCAAGATCGAGGCGGCCCGCTTTGCCCGCGTCAAGGATGTTCCCTATTTCGGCATCTGCTTCGGCATGCAGATGGCCTGCGTCGAAGCGGCCCGCAACACTGCCGGCATCAAGAATGCTTCCTCCACCGAGTTCGGCCCGACCAAGGAGCCGGTGGTTGGCATGATGACCGAGTGGGTCAAGGACAACGAGACCGAGAGCCGTGGCGCCGACACCGATCTGGGTGGCACCATGCGCCTGGGCGCCTATCCGGCGCAGCTGACCCGTGGCAGCCGCGTGGCTGACATCTATGGCTCGACGCGCATCTCCGAGCGTCACCGCCATCGCTACGAAGTCAACATGGACTATCGCAAGGTGCTCGAGAAGAACGGCCTCCTGTTCTCCGGCGTGTCGCCGGATGGTAAGTTGCCCGAGATCGTCGAGCGTACCGACCACCCGTGGTTCATCGGCGTGCAGTTCCATCCCGAACTCAAGTCCAAGCCTTTCGAGCCCCATCCGCTCTTCGCCAGCTTCATCGCTGCGGCTATCGAGCAGAGCCGCCTGGTCTGATGCCCTCGCCCCGCGCGGCCGGTCCCTGACCGCCGCGCCGGGCCTCTCGCCTGACGCCACGACAATATTGCCGCGCATTTCCCACGGGATCCGAGCATGGCCGAGATCATCAACCTCCGCACCGCCCGCAAGCGCAAGGCCCGCGACCAGGCCAGCGCCAAAGCCGACCAGAACCGCGTCACCTTCGGCCGCACCAAGACCGAAAAGGCTTTGACCAAAGCCAAATCCGATCAGGCCGCCCGGCTGCTGGACGGCCACAAGCTCGACGAGGCCGAGTAGGGGGCCTCCGCTCCCTGATCCCGCTCAGTATCCACACCGCCACCGTCATCCCGGCGAGTGATCCAGTTTCCTTCGCACGCATCCCAAACTGGCCTCCGGCTTCCGCAGGGGCACCCCGCATGTTCTGATGCATTGTGCCCCCACCCCCTCAGTCATCTCCCTCCCCCTTGAGGGGAGGGATCAAGGGTGGGGGTGCTGCGCCCTCCACAAACGTTGTGTCTGCTGAGCCCTC
>NZ_FQVC01000008.1:76971-255242 GCF_900128975.1 Devosia limi DSM 17137
CCCCTCAAGGGGGAGGGGAGCCCACCGGCGGTGCCCGGACCGCAAAAGCAAAGGGGCCCTTGCGGGCCCCTTCATCGTCAGCGGTATCGGATCGGCTTAGGCCGAGTAGTACATTTCGTACTCGACCGGATGCGGGGTCTGCTCGAACTTGATGACTTCCGTCATCTTGAGTTCGATGTAGCTGGCGATCTGGTCCTTGTCGAACACGCCACCGGCGAGCAGGAACTCGTGGTCGGCTTCCAGGGCGTTCAGAGCTTCGCGCAGCGAACCGCAGACATGCGGGATCTGCATCAGTTCCTGGCGCGGCAGTTCGTACAGATCCTTGTCCATCGGCTCGCCGGGGTGGATCTTGTTCTTGATGCCGTCGAGGCCGGCCATCAGCATCGCAGCGAAGCTGAGATACGGGTTTGCCAGCGGATCGGGGAAGCGGATTTCGACGCGCTTGGCCTTCGGTGACTGGCCGAAGGGGATACGGCAGGAGGCCGAGCGGTTGCGGGCCGAGTAGGCCAGCAGCACAGGGGCTTCAAAGCCGGGGACCAGGCGCTTGTAGGAGTTGGTGGTCGGGTTGGTGAAGGCGTTGATGGCCTTGGCATGCTTGATGATACCGCCAATGTAATACAGCGCGTCCATCGACAGGCCGGCATACTGGTCGCCGGCGAACAGCGGCTTGCCGTCTTTCCAGATCGACTGGTGGCAGTGCATGCCCGAGCCGTTGTCGCCGAAGATTGGCTTCGGCATGAAGGTCACGGTCTTGCCATAGGCATTGGCAACCTGGTGGATGACATACTTGTAGATCTGCACGTCGTCGGCAGCCTTGATCATCGGCGCAAACTTGATGCCGAGTTCATGCTGGGCCGAAGCCACTTCGTGGTGGTGCTTTTCGACAACCACGCCCATTTCGGCCATTGCCGCGAGCATTTCGCCACGGATGTCCTGGGCGCTGTCCAGCGGCGGCACCGGGAAATAGCCCTTCTTGAGACCGATATGGTGGCCGTTATTGCCGGCTTCATAGGCGGTGTCGTTGTTGGACGGCAGTTCCGGATGGTCGACTTCAAAGCCAACCTTGAACGGGGTGTTGGAATACTTCACGTCGTCGAACATGAAGAATTCCGGCTCGGCGCCGAACACCACGGTGTCGCCGATACCGGTCGACTTGAGATAGGCCTCTGCCTTCTTGGCCGTGGTGCGCGGGTCGCGGCTATAGGGCTGGTAGGTCAGGGGCTCGAGAATGTCGCAGTTGATGACCAGGGTCGACGCACCAAAGAACGGGTCCATGTAGTGCGAGTCCGGATCGGGCATCAGCACCATGTCGGACTCGTTGATGGCCTTCCAGCCGCCGATCGAGGAACCGTCGAACATCGTGCCTTCTTCGAACAGGTCCTCATCGACGATGGAAACGTCGAGCGTGAGGTGCTGCAGCTTACCGCGCGGGTCGGTGAAGCGCAGGTCCACATACTTGATGTTCTCGTCTTTGATGCGCTTGAGAAGGTCGCTTCCGGTGGTCATTAGGTCTTCCCCTGTCTATTCGGAATGCTGTGGTGTTTGTGTGGATGGTCAGGCGCGCTTACAGCGCGTCGTCGCCGAATTCGCCGGTCCGGATGCGGATCGCCTGTTCGATGGAATAGACGAAGATCTTGCCATCGCCGATGCGACCGGTTTGCGCCGCATTGCGGATCGCTTCGATCGCCTTTTCGGCGAGGTCATCGGGGCAAACTACCTCGACTTTGACCTTGGGCAGGAAATCCACGACATATTCGGCGCCGCGATAGAGTTCGGTGTGGCCCTTCTGCCGCCCGAAGCCCTTGGCTTCGGTGACGGTGATGCCCTGGAGACCCACTTCTTGCAGTGCCTCTTTGACTTCGTCGAGCTTGAAGGGCTTTACGATAGCCTCGATCTTCTTCAATTGAGTTTCCACTTCGCTATTTCGGCGGTACCGCCACCCCCTTATGCACGGCCTGTGCCAGCTGTGCCAGTGCAGATAAAGTCATTGCATTGCAATGGTTTACAGACGCACTGCATACGGGACGGGCAGGCGGAAGAACCCGTCCATGGTCAGATTTGCGGCAAGATGCCCATTTCTTGGGCAATTGGCAAACACTCGCCTGCCCAATGCTGTGGCGCGCGAGTTGTCCAAAGGCCTGTAAGGCTTGCCACAATGAGGCTTTGACTGGCACTTCAAGTTAGGTTAGACCCTCGCCCAACCCGGCCAACGGGTATTCTTGCGGGTGTGGCGGAACTGGTAGACGCACTGGATTTAGGTTCCAGCGCCGCAAGGCGTGGAGGTTCGAGTCCTCTCACCCGCACCACGATTATGACCCTGGCTGCCTAAGATCAATGAATACGGGATTGAACCGAATGCAGGTTACCGAAACCCTCAACGAGGGCCTGAAGCGCAAGTTGAGCGTCACCATTCCGGCGAAAGACCTCGTCTCGCGCCTCGATGCCAAGCTCAACGAGATCCGGGGCCAGGCCAGCATCAAGGGCTTTCGCCCAGGCAAGGTGCCGACCGCTCACCTCAAGAAGGTCTATGGTCGTTCGGCCATGTCCGAAGTGATGCAGGACGCAATCAATTCGACCGTTTCCGAGACCCTTGATCAGCGCTCCGAGCGCGCCGCAGCGCAGCCCAAGGTTGACCTGCCGGACGATCAGGCCGTGATCAACGACGTTCTCGAAGGCAAGGCCGACCTGGCATTCGTCGTGGAGTACGAAGTCCTGCCGCCGGTTGAACTGATGGAACTCAAGGGCGTCAAGCTCAACAAGCCCGTCGTTGAAATCACCGACGAAGAGCTGGATGCCGAAGTCAACCGCGTGTTCGCCCAGAACCGTGGCTATACCGACAAGGGCGATGACGCTGTTGTCGAAACCGGCGACCGCCTTGGTCTGTCGTTTGTTGGCAAGATCGACGGCAAGCCGTTCGATGGCGGCACTTCCGACCATGCTCACCTGACCGTTGGTTCGGGCGAGTTCATCCCGGGCTTCGAAGAGCAGCTCGTTGGCATGAAGAAGGGCGAGACTCGCGAAATCGAAGTCACGTTCCCCAAGGATTACCAGAGCGAAGAGCTTGCCGGTAAGAAGGCCACTTTCGAAGTGACCATCCTGCACGCCGACGGCCCGAACACGGGCGAGCTGGACGATGAGTTCGCCAAGCGCCTTGGCGTCGAAGACGTCGCTGCGCTGCGCGCCGCCGTCAAGACCCAGATGGAAGCCGCGCTGGCTTCGATGAGCCGCCAGCACGTCAAGCGCCAGATTCTGGACGCGCTCGATGACGGTCACAAGTTCGAAGTACCGGCCCAGCTGGTCGATGCCGAGTTCGAGACCATCTGGAACCGCGTCAAGCACGAGATCGAGGCCCATGGCCGTTCCTTCGAAGACGAAGGCACGACCGAAGAAGCCGCCAAGGAACAGTACCGCAAGATCGCCGAGCGCCGCGTGCGTCTGGGCCTCGTGGTTGCTGAGATCGGCAACAAGAACGACGTCAACGTCACCGACGAAGAGCACCAGCAGGCGCTCATCGCCGAGGTCCGTCGTTTCCAGGGCCAGGAACAGCAGGTTTACGACTATTACCGCAAGAACCCGCAGGCTCTCGCCGGTCTCCGTGCTCCCGTGTTCGAGAACAAGGTCGTCGACTTTGTTGCCGAGCTGGCCGAGCAGACCGAAAAGAAGATGACCCGCGCCGAGCTGGCCAAGCTGATCCAGGCCGACGAGGACGAAGTTCCGGAAGAACACCACCACTAAGGTTCCGGACCAGATTTTTGAAAGCCGCCCAGCAATGGGCGGCTTTTTGTTTTGGGGCCGGCTGGTAGGATGGGCTCGCCGGCACCACATCGGCAGGGCCTCGCAAATCCGGCAAGGCCGACATCAAGGACGTTACCGACCAATGAGCAGCCCCAGTTCCGATATTCTGCTGACGCCAGCCCAGATGGGCGAAGCCGACCGCCTCGCCGTGCGCGCCGGAATCAAATCCCTCAAGCTGATGGAGGCCGCTGGCCGTGCTGTGGTGGATGCAGTAACCGAGCACTATTACCAGCGCTCGGTGCTGGTCCTCTGCGGCATGGGCAATAATGGCGGCGACGGCTTCGTGGCCGCACGCCTGCTCAAGGAGAAGGGCTGGCCGGTGCAATTGCGGCTCATTGGGGATCGCGCGGCGCTCAAGGGCGATGCCGCGGCCATGGCGGCGCTGTGGACCGGCAGGACCGAAGCCCCAAGTCTGAAGGACCTCGAGCACGCCGACCTGGTGATCGATGCTCTGATTGGTGCCGGGCTGGATCGGGACGTCGACGGTGCGCTTGCCGAGCTCATTGGGGCGGTCAATGCCAGTGGCCGTCCCGTGGTCAGCATCGATGTCCCCAGCGGGTTGGATGGCGCCACCGGGGCCGTGCGGGGCACGGCGATAGACGCCGACCTCACGGTGACGTTCTTCCGGCTCAAGCCGGGTCACCTGCTGCAGCCGGGCCGCGATCTGTGCGGTGAAACGGTGCTGGCTGACATTGGCATTCCCGATTCTGTGCTTGATCTAATCGGTGCAAGTGCATGGGAAAACACGCCAAACCAGTGGGAAATTCCCGCAGCCGAGAGCCAGGGTAACAAATTTGACCGTGGCCACTGTGTCGTGGTTTCGGGCGGTCCACTGCACACCGGCGCCGCCCGGCTGGCGGCAATGGGCGCGTTCCGTGCCGGTGCCGGTCTGGTGTCATTGACCGGCACGCAGGATGCCCTGATGGTCCATGCCGCTCACGTCACTGCAGTGATGTTGAAGGTGTCCGAGACCGTTGCGGATCTGACCGCGCTCCTCGCCGACAACCGCATCACCACCGTCGTGCTCGGCCCGGCCGCAGGCGTGGGGCAGGAGACGCGCGACAAGACGCTGGCGGCGCTGGCAGCAGGCGCCGCGGTCGTGCTGGATGCCGATGCCCTAATCAGCTTTGAAGGGCAGGCCGAGGCCCTGTTTGCCGCCATCAAGGCCCAGCCGGAGCGCCCGGTCGTGCTGACGCCCCATGGGGGCGAGTTCCGGCGCCTGTTTGGCGAGACCCAGGGCGACAAGTTGACCATGGCCCGCGCCGCTGCGCGGCATTGCGGCGCCACGATCGTTTACAAGGGCAATGACACCGTCATCGCCGCGCCCGATGGCCGGGCCATCGTCAACGCCAATGCGCCGGCCTGGCTGGGAACGGCCGGGGCTGGCGACGTGCTGGCGGGGATCGTGGCGGGCCTTCTGGCGCGCGGTATGCCCGGATTTCAGGCCGCCGCCGCCGCCGTGTGGGTGCACGCCGATGCTGCCAACCGATTCGGAGGACCCGGACTGATCAGTGAAGATCTGCCATTATTGGTGCCGGGCGTGCTGGCAAGCCTCTAGAAATGGTGAACATGCGGGCAAAAGGGCATCGCGCCTTGCTCCTGCCGAAAAAATCGTTAGTGCAGGGCGCAATGATTTTTCACGTTCTGATGATTTCACGGAGCCTCTCGTGAGCGACCTGACCCTGAGCCAAGCCATCGACAACATCTATGCGTCGATCAAGAACAATAACGAGGACATTGACCTCCACATCGCCGCGCTGAAGGCCGCAATGGCGACCGAGGGCGTCAAGGAGGCGGTGTTCGAGCCGGCCAAGCTGGCCCAGAACAACCGCCAGGGTCGCAAGACCATGCAAGCCTATTTCAAGAAGAAGGGCGTTCCGGTCAGCTTCGCTTCATAGGGACGGACACCATGGCGTCGGGTTGGCATTCACCTTGCCGTCACAAGCCTTGGCGTGCCTATTGAAGCGCGCGTCAATGCCGCCTATCTGTGCCTTTACCGCGCGTTAATGCGGCACAGGCAGCAATCGGCCAGTCGCGCTGATTCGAATTCAAGGCACGATCCAGCAATTTGGGTGTCCGGTTTCCGGCATCGTGTACCAACCGAATAGGCTAGCCCGGCATCCACGCAGTCCGGCGCAGCAAAGGGGCATCAACTATGAGAGATCCACACGATCTTTACATGAATACGCTCGTTCCCATGGTGGTTGAGCAATCCAACCGCGGCGAGCGCGCATTCGACATTTACTCGCGCCTGCTGCGTGAGCGCATCATCTTCGTGACCGGCGTGGTCGAGGACAACATGGCGAGCCTGATCGTGGCTCAGCTGCTGTTCCTTGAGTCGGAAAATCCGAAGAAGGAAATTTCCATGTACATCAACTCGCCTGGTGGCGTGGTGACGGCTGGCCTGTCGATCTACGACACCATGCAGTTCATCCGTCCGCCGGTTGGCACGATGGTCATGGGGCAGGCGGCTTCGATGGGCTCGCTGCTGCTGGCCGCCGGTGAAGCCGGGATGCGGACGTCGCTACCGAATTCGCGCGTCATGGTTCACCAGCCGTCCGGCGGGTTCCAGGGTCAGGTGACTGACATCCTGATTCACGCCAAGGAAGTCGAAGGCCTGAAGCGTCGTCTCAATCAAATCTACGAGAAGCACACCGGCCGCACTTACGAGGAAATCGAGAACGCTCTCGAGCGTGATCGCTTCCTGTCTGCCGAAGAAGCCAAGACCTTTGGCCTTATCGACAGCGTCTACGAGAAGCGCGCCGTACCGGACGCAGTCTGATCTATGGGCGTTAACGCCAATAACGAAGCGCCGCGGAGTGTGACATCCGCGGAATTGCACGTAGCCGGATCGACCGCTAAGGTCGGTTCGGCTTAGACTTTCTTTAGGCCTCGAGCGTTACCGTCATAGGTGACGTTGAATTTTGGGGGTGTTTACCCCCGGGAGTGACAGGATGTCCAAAGAGACAACGAACGGCGAATCCTCCAAGAACACGCTTTATTGCTCGTTCTGCGGGAAATCCCAGCATGAGGTTCGCAAGCTGATCGCCGGTCCGACCGTGTTCATCTGTGATGAATGCGTAGAACTGTGCATGGACATCATCCGCGAAGAGAACAAGACCTCGATGGTCAAGTCCTCCGATGGCGTGCCGACACCTGCAGATATCTGCAAGGTGCTCGACGACTATGTCATCGGCCAGTACCGCGCCAAGCGCGTGCTCTCCGTGGCCGTCCACAACCACTACAAGCGCCTGCACCACGCGACCAAGAACCAGGATGTTGAGCTTTCCAAGTCCAACATTCTGCTGATTGGTCCGACCGGTTCGGGCAAGACGCTGCTGGCCCAGACCCTGGCTCGTATCCTCGACGTGCCCTTCACCATGGCTGATGCCACGACGCTCACCGAAGCCGGCTATGTCGGCGAAGACGTTGAAAACATCATCCTCAAGTTGCTGCAGGCCGCCGACTACAATGTCGAAAAGGCCCAGCGCGGCATCGTCTATATCGACGAAGTCGACAAGATCAGCCGCAAGTCCGACAACCCGTCGATCACCCGTGACGTATCGGGCGAAGGCGTGCAGCAGGCCCTGCTCAAGATCATGGAAGGCACCGTGGCTTCCGTTCCGCCCCAGGGCGGTCGCAAGCACCCGCAGCAGGAATTCCTGCAGGTGGACACGACCAATATCCTGTTCATCTGCGGCGGTGCCTTCTCGGGCCTCGAAAAGATCATTTCGGCACGCGGCGAAGGCTCGGGCATCGGCTTCGGTGCCGTGGTCAAGGACCCCAACGACCGTCGCGTCGGGCAGGTCCTGGCTGACGTCGCCCCGGAAGATCTGGTGCGCTTCGGCCTGATCCCGGAATTCATCGGTCGTCTGCCGATCCTGGCGACCCTTGAAGATCTGGATATTGCCGCCCTGATCGAAATCCTGACGATGCCAAAGAACGCTCTGGTGCGTCAGTACCAGCGTCTGTTCCAGATGGAAGAAGTCGAGCTGACCTTCCACGAGGATGCCCTCAAGGCCATTGCCGAGAAGGCCATCGAGCGCAAGACGGGTGCTCGCGGTCTGCGGTCCATCCTGGAAGGCATCCTGCTCGACACCATGTACGACCTGCCATCTCTGGAAGGCGTCGAGGAAGTCGTGATCAGCGAAGACGTGGTGAAGGGCAAGGACGTGCGTCCGCTCTACATCTACTCCGATCGCCAGAAGGAAGAACTGCCCGCAGGGGCCTGATCTTCTCGACCATGAGATACTAAAACGCCGGGGCAAAAGCCCCGGCGTTTTTGATTCTTGCTCACCCACGGAGTCATTCCCGCGCAGGCGGGAATCCACTCTTTGGCACACCGGATGAAGAATGGATTCCCGCCTGCGCGGGAATGACCCGGTGGTCGTTTCAGGTCTCGTGGTTCAGGCGATCTCCGGCGTCCTGGCGGGCAGCACTCTGTGCGGTTCGCTCACCAGCTCCCCATAAAGGTTCTTCGGATCCGCCACATCCGGCACCAGGTCCAGCATGTGCTTCGGTCCGCTCCGCGTCAGGTCATGCACCAGCCGGAGGGCTGAAAAATCCTCGATAGCGAAACCAACCGAGTCGAAGACGGTGATCTCATCAGCGTCGGTGCGGCCAAACCTGGAGCCAGCCAGCACTTCCCACAGTTCGGTGACGGGATAATCCGCCTCCATCTGCTGGATTTCGCCCTCCACCCGCGTCTGCGGCGTGAACTCCACGAACACCCTGGCGCGCTCGAGAATGTCCCGATGTAGCTCCGTCTTGCCGGGGCAATCGCCGCCAATGGCGTTGATATGCGTGCCGGGGCTCAGCATGTCCGCCGTGATGACGGCCGCGCGGCCTTTGACCGCCGTGGCAACGGTCACGATATCCGCGCCCGCTACGGCTTCACGCGCAGAACCGGCGCGGATCAGTCGAAGACCGAAACCAGCGGCATTGGCCATGAACTTCTCGACCGCCAGGGGATCGGGGTCGTAAACCCTGATCTCCTCGATGCCGATGATCGCCTGAAAGGCGAGGGCCTGGAATTCCGATTGTGCTCCCGTGCCGATCAGCGCCAGCGTGCGGCTCTCTGGCCGGGCCAGCAGTGATGCGGCGAAAGCCGACGTGGCCGCGGTGCGCAGGGCCGTCAGCAGCGTCATTTCGCTGATCAGCAGCGGATAGCCCGTGGCGACATCGGCGAGGACGCCAAATCCGGTCACCGTCAGCTTACCGGATGCCGGATTGCCTGGGTGGCCGTTGACATATTTGAAGCTGTAAAGCGTTCCGTCCGAGGTTGGCATCAGCTCGATAACACCCTTGGCGGAGTGGCTGGCGACACGGGCTGACTTTTCGAATTCGGGCCAACGTCCGAAATCGGCGCGGATATAGTCGGTCAATTGTTTCAGAAAGCCCTTTGTGCCGGTGGTTCGCACCAGCCTCTTGAGGTCCTCGATACCAATGAATTGGGTCATTGCTGCCTCCCTGCTGCAGTGATGGTTGCACCCTGTCGGGAATAAGGTGCGGCGCCGGATGCCAGCCCGGTGAAGCCGGTGCCGCGCATTGGCGAACGCGCCATGATCTGGCGGCCAAACAGGCTGGCGGCGAGATCGACCAGCAGCCGGGCGCTCATGCCGGCGTGGTCGAGGAATGGATTGAGCTCGACGATATCCACGGAGCTGACGCAGCCGCTGTCATGCAGCATTTCCATCGCCAGGTGACCTTCACGGAAGGTGAGGCCTCCCGCGACTGGCGTGCCGGCACCCGGAGCAATCGAGGGATCCATGACATCGACATCCAGGCTCACATGCAGATGCCCATCAACGGCTTCCACGCGCTCGATAACCCCGCGCATCAGTGCTACGGCGCCCATTTCGTCGATCCGGCGCATATCCATCACATCGACGCCGCGCGCCTCCAGCAGTGTGCGCTCGGGCCGGTCGATGGAGCGGGCGCCAAAGATGGTGACGTTGCGCGGATCGATTGCCCCACGCCACGGCCCATCAAACTCCGGGCCAAAGTCCGGCTCGCCGCACAGCAGCGCCAGTGGCATGCCGTGCAGATTGCCGGTGGTGGAGGTTTCCGGCGTGTTGAAATCGCCATGGGCATCGACCCACAGCACGAAGAGCGGCTTGCCGATCTCGGCGCAGTGGCGCGCCACGCCACCTAGGGTGCCCATGGAGAGACTATGGTCGCCCCCGAGGAACACCGGCAGGTGTCCGGCCTGCAGCGACGCCTGTGCCCGCTGGCAGCTCTGCGCAGCCAATGCCAGCACGTCGGCCTGGCGCTCGGTCGATAGCCGCCACGGCGATTGGGCGTTAGGGGCAGGGCGCTCGTGCCAGACAATATCGCCGTGATCGCTGACCGTGTGGCCCAGCGCGGCGAGCGTATCGAGCAGCCCAGCCACGCGCAGTGCTTCCGGCCCCATACCATCGCCGCGGCACGAAGCGCCCGCGTCAGTGGGAATGCCAAAGATGTCGATGGAGCGAACGGCGTCTGCTGGCTGATGCATTGGTGTCGGTCCCCGCCGGGTCATGACCGGCTCTGATGATCCCTTCAGCATGAAGCACAGTGAGGTGGGCCAATAGTCGGAGATGTGATAGAAATGACTATTCAACTGAGCAAAGTGGCGGTGCAAAATGTGCAAAGTGACAGATCATGCAGCTCGATGACCTCGACCACCGCCTGATTGCGCTACTGCGCACCAATGCCCGGACGCCCGTGGCCAAGCTGGCGCTCGATCTCAAGGTGTCGCGCGCAACTGCCAAGGCGCGTGTGGACCGGCTGGTGAGCAATGGCGTCATCGCCGGCTTCACCGTCGTCATGGCTGGGGGCGAGAGCCATGGCGTGCGCGCCATCACCATGGTTGAAGTGGATGGCAAGAACGAAGCTGCCGTGGTCAAGCGCCTGCTTGGGATGCCCGAAGTGCGCCAGCTGCACACCACCAATGGCCGCTGGGACGTTGTCGCCGAGCTCGAAGTTGCCGATGTAGCTGAGCTGGACGACCTGCTGCGGTCAATTCGCCTCATCGACGGCATCGCCAATACCGATACGAGTATCCTGCTCAAGGCCCGCAAATCGGTACTTTGAGGAGGCTATCTACCCGCCAGATGCACATCTCCTGTGCGCTGCGGGGTTAACCGTGACAATTTTGCAAAGGTTGACTTGCCCCAGCCGCCGTCCGACCTATTTATTAATCAGAATCAGCCCAGCCTCTGCGGTGGGGCTGTCTGCAACGGGCGCGCTTCCCTCCTTCCTTCCAGTGCGCCCCGGAAAGGATAAGAGATGACTGACGTGAATCCCGCCGGCGGCGAAATCAGCCGTGATCGGGTGTACCCAGTGCTCCCGCTGCGCGACATCGTCGTTTTCCCCGGCATGATCGTGCCGCTGTTCGTCGGCCGCGAGAAATCGGTCAAGGCGCTTGAAGAAGTCATGCGCGACGACAAGCACATCCTCGTCGTAACCCAGAAGAACGCGCAGGATGATGATCCGGCGCCCGACCAGATTTTCACGACGGGCACCATTGCCACCGTCCTGCAGCTGCTCAAGCTCCCCGATGGCACCGTGAAGGTCCTCGTGGAAGGGCTGAGCCGCGCAACCATCGATCGCTACCTCCAGACCGTCGATTACTTCGAGGCCGAAGCCACCGTGCTGCCCGAGCCCGAAGACGATCCGACCGAGCTTGAGGCGCTGGCCCGTTCGGCCCAGACCGAATTTGAAAGCTATGTGAAGCTCAACAAGAAGATCTCTGCCGAGGTCGTCGCTGCTGTTGGGCAGATCGAGAACCATTCCAAGCTCGCGGACACCATTGCCAGCCACCTGGTCATCAAGATCAACGAGAAGGAAGACCTGCTCTCGACCGTTTCGGTCGCCGAGCGCTTCCAGAAGATCCTGGGCCTGATGGAAGGCGAAATCGGCGTCCTGCAGGTGGAAAAGCGCATCCGTAGCCGCGTCAAGCGGCAGATGGAAAAGACCCAGCGCGAATACTACCTCAACGAGCAGATGAAGGCGATCCAGCGCGAGCTGGGCGATGGCGAGGAAGGCTCCAACGAGATCACCGAACTCGAAGAGCGCATCGCCAAGACCAAGCTCTCCAAGGAAGCCCGCGCCAAGGCGGATGCCGAGATCAAGAAGCTCAAGACCATGAGCCCGATGTCAGCTGAAGCCACCGTGGTCCGTAACTATCTCGATACGCTTCTCGGGCTCCCTTGGGGCAAGAAGAGCAAGGTCAAGCGTGACCTGGTCCTGGCCGAAAAGGTTCTGGACGAGGATCACTATGGCCTCGAGAAGGTCAAGGAACGCATCCTTGAATATCTGGCAGTGCAGGGCCGTGTCGGTAAGCTCAAGGGCCCGATCCTTTGCCTCGTCGGTCCTCCGGGCGTCGGCAAGACCTCGCTTGGCAAGTCCATCGCCAAGGCGACGGGGCGTGAGTTCGTGCGCATGGCGCTCGGCGGCGTTCGCGACGAAGCCGAGATCCGTGGCCACCGCCGCACCTATATCGGCTCCATGCCCGGCAAGGTGATCCAGTCGCTCAAGAAGGTCGGCAAGTCCAACCCGCTCTTCCTGCTCGACGAAATCGACAAGATGGGCCAGGACTTCCGCGGCGATCCGTCCTCGGCATTGCTGGAAGTGCTCGATCCCGAGCAGAACCACACCTTTGCCGATCACTACCTTGAGGTCGATTATGACCTTTCGGACGTGATGTTCGTGACCACCTCGAACACCTTGAACATCCCCGGCCCATTGATGGACCGTATGGAGATCATTCGCCTGTCCGGTTACACCGAGCAGGAGAAGCACGGTATTGCCAAGCAGCACCTGATCCCCGAGACGCTCAAGGAAAATGGCCTGCAGCCGCATGAGTTCATCCTCAGCGACGAGATGCTGACCGCCGTGATCCAGCGCTACACCCGTGAAGCGGGCGTGCGTAATCTCAAGCGCGAAATCTCCAAGCTGATGCGCAAGGCTGTGGCCGAGATCGTCAAGACCAAGGCCAAGTCGATCACCATCGACGAGGAAACGCTGACCCGCTATCTCGGCGCCGACATCTACAAGCACGGCGAAATCGAAGCCGAGGCCCAGGTTGGTCTGGTGACCGGTCTGGCCTGGACTTCGGTTGGTGGCGAACTGCTGACGATTGAAGGCGTGATGACGCCGGGTAAGGGTCGCATGACCGTTACCGGCAACATCAAGGAAGTGATGAAGGAATCGCTGACTGCGGCCACTGCCTATGTGCGTTCGCGCTCGGTCGATTTCGGCATCAAGCCGCCGATGTTCGACACGCGCGACATCCACGTCCACCTGCCTGAAGGGGCAACGCCCAAGGACGGTCCGTCCGCTGGTATCGGCCTGGCAACGGCCATCGTTTCGGTCATGACCGGCATTCCGGTTCGCAATGATGTCGCCATGACCGGCGAGATCACGCTGCGGGGCAGGGTCCTGCCCATCGGCGGCCTCAAGGAGAAGCTGCTTGCAGCGCTCCGTGGCGGTATCAAGACGGTGCTCATCCCGGAAGAGAACGTTCGCGATCTCGCCGAGATCCCCGATATCGTCAAGGAAGGCATGGAGATCGTGCCGGTCAGCCGGATGGATCAGGTGATCGAGCGGGCCCTGGTCCGCAAGCCTGAACCGATCGAGTGGAACTTCGATGAACAGCCGGTGAAGCCGGTTGGCGTCGAAGCCGAAGACAACAGCACTGGATTGCCGCATTAATCTGGCAGATCCGGGTCATCAGACGGCGGTCCGCAAGGGCCGCCGTTTTCATTTATCCTGTGACACCGGGCCTGCCGCCATCTAGGGAACTGAGCCCGCTCAGGAACATCCCGTTCCCAGCGCATAGCGAGATACCAATGCCGATGACCGCCAGATTGCTTGCCACTGTTGCCGCCGCTGCCGCGATGAGCTTTTCCGCGCCTGCCTTCGCCCAGGAAGAAGTCAGCGACGCCGTCGACATCGCCATGTGGTGCGGTGCGGCCTTCACCGTTGCCGCGCAGGCCGACGATACCCCGGCCGAGCAGGCCGAAAGCTCCAACGCCGTTGCCGCCATCCTGTTCGCCAAGGCCGAACTGGCCCTGGAAGCCGACGCCGTCGCCGAAACCGAGTATGATCGCCTCGTCGAGTTCTATGTCGAAGACGCTTTCGCCCAGGTGATCAATGAGACCGGGGATACCCGCTACACCCCCGAGGAATGCCTGGCGCTCGCCGCGGAGGAATAAGCCGCTTGCTGCGAGCCGACACGATTGTTCGGCTCGCCCCTTGCCTTGGATAGGTGTCTGCTGACATCAATTGTCGCTGCGGCGCGATCTGCTTGGAGGGCGCCCCGTTCCGGTTCGCAGGGGGCCGATTATGAACAAGCCGCTACTCGTCATTCTCGCCGCCGTGACCCTTGATGCCATCGGGATCGGACTGATCTTTCCCATCCTGCCCGCCCTGCTGCGGGACGTCGGCCACACGACTGAGGTGGCGACGATGTTGGGCCTCATGCTGGCGCTTTACGCGGCGATGCAGTTCCTGTTCTCACCCGTTCTGGGGGTGCTCAGCGACCGCTTTGGTCGGCGGCCGGTCCTGTTGATATCGCTGGCCGGGGCGGCAATCGATTATGTCATCATGGCGTTCGCGCCCCAGCTCTGGATGCTGGTCGTCGGCCGTGCCATTGCCGGGATCACCAGTGCCAATATGGCGGTGGCCACGGCCTACATCACCGATATTTCCAGCGAGGACGAGCGGGCCAAGCGCTTCGGTTATTTCCATGCCATGTTCGGTATCGGCTTCATCATCGGCCCGGTGATCGGCGGCATTCTGGGGGACTATTGGGTGCGGGCACCCTTCCTCGCGGCGGCGCTGCTGAACGCCGTCAACTTCTCGCTGGCCCTGTTCGTCCTGCCGGAGTCGCGCCCCGGCACGCGTCATGCGAAGTTCGAGTGGAAGGCGCTCAATCCCTTCATTCCGCTCAAATGGGCGCTCACCTTCAAGGCGCTGATTCCGATGATGGCCATCTTCGTCATCATGAACTTCGTCGGCACCATGTACGGCACGGTCTGGGCGCTCTTCAGCGAGGACAGCTTCCGCTGGAGCGGTATGATGATTGGCCTTTCGCTCGGGGCATTCGGCTTCTTCCACGCCGGGGCGCAGGCGTTCCTCACCGGACCGGCAGTGGCGCGGCTGGGGGAGCGCTGGGCCCTTGTCGTCGGCATGGCCTGCGAGTTGACGGCGCTGGTCTGCCTGGGCTTTGCCACGCAGGGCTGGGTCTTGTTCGCCCTGGCGCCTCTCTTCGCGCTGGGTGGCATTGGCATGCCGGCGTTGCAATCGCTGACCACCACGCAGGTGGGACCGGACAAGCAGGGGCAATTGCAGGGTGTGCTGGCCAGTCTCGTCAGCTTGGCGGCCGTGTTCGGGCCGCTGTTCTTCAGTTTCGTCTATTTCGCCATTCGCCCGAGTTGGCCAGGTTTGATCTGGATTATCGGTGCCGCAATTTACCTGTCGGCGCTGCCGCTGATGTTGGGAATCCGTCGCCGCATGCCCGTCGCGGCCGCAGGTTGAGTGATGTGCCGCTGAGGCGGTGGAAAACCCCGGAAAACCGGGAAAAACTTCGATCCGGCCTTGTCGGCGTGTTTTTTCCGGTTCATTAACAGCTTTGCACCGTCTGGCGGCCCAAGACCCCCGGAAATCCTTGCGTTTCACCTAGAATCGCAAAATGGTGGCGACGTTTTGGTTCGCCGCGAGGCGGGCATTCACTGTGAGGAAACGCTATGAACAAGAACGATCTGGTTGGCGTCGTTGCCGACAAGGCTACGATCACCAAGGCACAGGCCGCCGAAGCGGTTGACGCAGTGTTCGAAGCGATCACCGCTTCGCTCAAGGGCGGCGACGAAGTTCGCTTGGTTGGTTTTGGTACTTTCGCTGTTTCCCAGCGCAAGGCATCGATCGGCCGCAATCCTGCTACCGGCGCCGAGATTCAGATCCCGGCCTCGAACCAGGCTAAGTTCAAGCCCGGCAAGGGCCTGAAGGACGCGATCAACTAATCACCGGCAACGGTTTGATGCGTCGATCGGCCCCGAGCGCCTTGCGCCGGGGCCATTTCTTTGTCCGTACCCAGTTGACGGGCAGGGCCGGTGGCCCTAATCAGAGCCCCACACGCAGCTGCTTCGGCCTGCGGGCGATTAGCTCAGTTGGTAGAGCGCCTCGTTTACACCGAGGATGTCGGCGGTTCGAGTCCGTCATCGCCCACCAACCCCTTTAGTTATAAAGGGGTTAGAATGGGCCGGAAACGGCCATGATTTCCCTGGTGGTGCAGCCGGCTTCGGCCAGGCGCCGGCAGGCAGCTTTGCGGAGGCCGTGGGCGTTGAAGCCCTTGGGCAGACCAGTGAAGCGCTGAAGATCCTTGTGGCGCTTGGAGATCCGCTACGTTTCGAGATTTTTCGAAAGTTGGGCGAAACCCCGGGATTGTCCTCATTCGATTTCAGATGCGGCAAGTCGGCATCGACGATTTCCCATCATACTGAATAGCCCCTAGATTTGTAGACGCCTTCCTTATGGGCAAAGCCAATTTCACCGAAGAGTTCAAGCGCGATGCGGTGCGTCAGATCACCGAGCGGGACTATCCGCTTTCCGAGGTGTCGCAGCGTCGGCGCGTGAGTGCCCATTCGCTCTCGACCTGGCGCAGGCCACCGGCCACCTGAGAATCGGTGGAGAGGCGACGATGCAGCAAACCCGGTGACTGATCCTGGCCTATCTGGGGAATCGCGCTCCGGCAGCCGAATGGCCTAGGGGTTGTCCAATCGTAGCTATCTTGTTAGAAGCGTCCCCAATTCAGGAGATGCCTTTGCTCACCGTTGCCAATACCCTCAATTCACCCGCCGAGGCGGTGAATACCGGTGTTGCGCGCATGGCGCAAACAAGCCAGTAGCTCTCGGCACCAGGCGGCTGGGCTATGCCCCCGCGCATTCTTCTATTGAGAATACTCATGATCACTGAAGCATCTGCTTCTGACTTCGCCTTGCTGCAGGTTGGCAGGGCGCCTGATGACTATCGTTTGGCTCCCGGTAATATCGCTCCCACCGAGGTGATCGAAATGCTGTCCGAATTGGCCGAAGGCATTCGTCCAAACTTCACCCCCTGTGCCTGGATGATTATCGAGGACGGTGAAATCGTCGGCCTCTGCTCCCTCATTCGCACGCCCGAGGCTAGCAACATTCACATCGGGTACGGAGTTTCGCCATCGCGCTGGGGGAAAGGCATAGCGAGCCGCGCCGTTGCTGACGTCTTGGCGTGGGCTCGACGTCACCCAAGGGTCGACTGGGTCACGGCCGAAACCGGCGCCGAGAACTTAGCTTCACAGTCCGTCCTGCGGCGAAATGGCTTCGAGCAAATCGGCACCTGTGTCAATGAGGAGGACGGCCCACTTATTCAGTGGCGCAAAAACACTGCGGCCTGATTACATGGAGCGGCTCACAAGAGCCGCTCCTACGTCCCGTCTGACGGCTTTTCGGATTTCTACTTCACGCACTGAAGGTCCGAAAAGGGGCGGTTGCCGCCGGACAGGAACACGCACCGTATGGTCGTGCTGAAAGCCAATGTTGCGACCGCCCGCGACAGGGGAGACTGGACCCGGACCAGCGCTGTTTAGGGTCGGTGCCTCACAGCGGCCAGACGATCAGCAGCAGCGGGATACTGACCCCCACCACCAGTATCTCAAGCGGCAGACCCAGCTTCCAGTAGTCGCCAAAGCCAAATCCGCCTGGGCCAAGGATCAGGGTGTTGTTCTGGTGGCCGATGGGTGTCAGGAACGCGCAGGAGGCGCCGATAGCCACGGCCATCAGGAAGCTGTCCGGGTTGACGCCCAAAGTGGAGGCGATGCCTATGGCGATGGGACAGAGCACTGCGGCAGTGGCAGCATTGTTCATCACGTCGGACAGGCACATTGTTACGACCAGCACCACCGCGAGCGCGGCGACTGCATTGCCCTGCGCAATGGTGTTTACCAGAAACTGCGCCAGGACATCTGCCGCCCCCGTGACCTGCATGGCGCCCGCAACCGGGATGAGGGCGGCCAGCAGCACGATCACCGGCCAGTCGATGGCAGTATAAATCTGGCGTAGCGGAACAGTGCGCAACAGCATCGACGCAATCACCCCCAACGTGAAAGCCACCGCCGCCGGCAGCAGCCCGGCGGTGACAATGCCCACCGATCCCAGCATGATGGCGCTCGCAATGATCGCCATGCGCTTGTCGGGGATGCGCAACTCGCGCTCACCCAGCGGCACGCAACCGGTGTCGTTGACGAATTCCGACACTATTTCGGCGGGACCCTGCATCAGGAGCAGATCGCCAGATTTCAGTGTGAGCGTCCGCAGCCGTGACTTCGGTCGGTGCCCCTCACGCGACACCGCCAGGAGGTTCAGTCCGTAACGCGTGCGCAACCGCAGATCGGAGGCTGAGCGGCCGACGATGCTGGAGCTGGGCAATACGACAAGTTCGCGCAGCACGATGTCCTCATCCCGCTTGCTGTCGCCGTCATCTGTTTCATCCTGCGCCGGGCCAGGCGATTCCTTCGCGTTCTCGTCCTCCTCGTCCTCTGCAGTCGACGGCCCCTGTTCTTCCAGCTTGAGGCCAAAGACCGACAGCGCCTCGGCCAACGCTTCGACATCCGCCTCGATCACCAGGATGTCTCCGGCGCGGATGTGTCTGCCGCCATGCGGCGCGGTCATCCGCACATTGTTGCGCACCAGGCCGACGACCTGCGCTTCGCTGACCTCGATCTCACGCTCAAATGCCCGCAGGGTCAGGCCGACCGCCTTACTGTTCTCGGGCACGCGCACTTCGGTCATATAGGCGCCCGTCTCAAAACCCTCTGTGTCAACCGCTTTGCGCTCAGGCACCAGGCGCCAGCCGATTAGCGCGACAAAGGCCACGCCGAGCACTGCCACCGCGAGCCCGACCGGAGCAAAGTCGAACATCGCGAAATGACCCAATCCTGCCTCGGCCCGAAACCCCGAAACGATCAGGTTCGGCGGCGTGCCGATCAGCGTGGTCATGCCGCCCAGGATGGTGCCGAATGCCAGTGGCATCAACACCTGGCCGGGCGACATGTGCAGTCGGCGGGACAGTTGTAACGCTACCGGCATCAAGAGGGCCATGGCGCCCACATTGTTCATGAAGCCCGACAAGAGCGCCCCCAAACCCATCAGCATGGCCATGCCAGTCAGCCGCCCAGGCTCGCGTGGCAGCACCGTGCGCGCCAGCCAGTCCACTGCGCCGGTGCTTTGCAGACCCTGGCTCAACACCAGAACGCAGGCCACGGTGATTACAGCTGGATGGCCAAAGCCCGCAAATGCGTCCGCCGGCGGTACCAGCCCTCCCACGACGCAGGCCATCAACGCCAGCAGCGCCACTATGTCATGCCGGAACCGTCCCCACAGAAACAGCGCCATTGTTGCAAACAGAATGGCGAAGATCAGGATCTGGGGCGTGGTCATTTTTAGGGCTCGCGTTGCTCAAAGGCCGAAAGGCAGCCTACGCGATTTTCTGTATAAAGCCGGTCAATCTGCAAGCGGCTCAAATGAGCGGTCGGCGCGACCGCGTTCGCAATGGCTGCTTTCCGATATGCGGCAACCCAAAGCAGACAGGCAGCTACCGGCCCCAATTTGGTCGTGGCCAAATGCATAGGGCAAGGCCCAATTGTATGAGAATGGCGCGGCAGAGGAGTTTCGAGTTTCACCCCTGGGACGCTTGGACTTAGCTTGTCGGCCCTGGATTCGGTTTTGGCTTTGACTGCAGCACAAAACACTCCGCAAAGTTAGAAAGCTCCGAATTTTTTCAAGCGAATTCAATGGGGCGGGGTAGGGGGGCAACGAGGCTAGACGTTCTAACCTCCTTGTATACATAGGCGCTGGTGGTCCGTCATCACCCACCATTCTTCTGTCGCAGGACAGGATGCGCCAATAGGGTGCCACTCCCAAAATCCGATATCAGCGGGCTCAAACGCGGCCCGCCTAACGATCCAGTTCGTCGCTGAGGCTGCGGGCCCAGAACAGGCCAACGATGGCGCCTTTGATGGGCGGCAGGAGCAGCAGTGGCAGGATGAGCGCCAGGGGCACCAGGACGGCCAAGTAGACGAGAGGACTTGCGGCACCGGTCAGCTCCATCTCCAGCATCACGAAGACCAGCAGGTGCGCCACGATCATGATGACGACGAAGGGCAGCAACAGGCCCGCATTGTAGCGATCCAGCCGCTCACCGCAGTGCGGGCAGTTCTCGACGACCTCGATATAGTGGTGGAACAGTTTGCCGACCCCGCATTTTGGGCAACGGCATTTCAGGCCCTTCAAGAGTGCGGGCCAGATGCGGCGGGGTGTTTTTGCGAGTTTGGATTCGGCCACTTGAGTCTCCCAAGTCTACTCCGGGCAGCCTATGACGGGCGATGCGGCTTGGCGACTGGTGTTCGTGGCACAGCGACGTTCGGCCGCTTAACGACCGGTAACGGCCTCCACGACATCGGCGATGCTGAAGCCGGCGGCCGAGACTGCGCAGGTGGTCGCAACGAGGATAATCGCCGCGATCAGGCCGTACTCAACGGTGCTGACGCCGGATTCGTCGCCGACAAATTTCGCAAGGATATTCAACATGGATGCCACCCGTAACACGCATTTACTCAATAAACGTTTCTTGCCCGATCACGCCTGAACGCATTCTGAACGAAATCTGACCGACCAGCCCAGAACTTGAATGTCTCACTCAACTCCAGTACAGGTCCCTTGTTCGGTTCCGCCATTTCGCGCGGATTAAAAGGGAACACGGTGCGGATTACCCATCAGGGGCCAAAACCGTGGCTGCCCTCGCAACTGTAAGCGGCAAGTGCCGCTGCCATCGCCACTGACCTCACGGTTGGGAAGGCGGCAGCGCCACACTTGAGCCGTGAGCCAGGAGACCTGCCGAGCACACATTCCATGAAGCCGAACGAGGTGTTTCGGCAGGGGGCGGTCTATGAAAACCTGCACGCTCGGCGTCGCGCTCGATTTCACTCGTCTTCTCCACTGGGAAGATGGCGGTTCTGTGCCTGATGCAATTCTCTTTCTGATTTCACAGCAATATCTCAGTGCCAGGCGGCAGCGCATGCTCAGCGACGGGCTGGCGGCGGCTGTCAGCTTGCCTAGCCGGTTGATCCGGCTGGAAGGCGTTGGTGCCCATCTCGGCGAAACGCTCGATGCGATGCGCGACGACGGCTTCACCGATATTCTGGTGCAGCCGCTGGGCCTGCCATTCTCCGAGAGCCTGACGGCCTGGGTGCCTGGCGTGCTGGCGCACTGGCTGAGCGTACAGGCCCTCGATAAGGGTCTCGTGCTGCGCTTTGCATCCGATCCGAGTGGCGATAGCGATGTCGTCGCATCGCTTGCGGCGCAGACCATGGCCAATGCGCTGCTGGCCGAGCCGGTCGATCCGGCGCGTGCCAGTCTGGGTAAGCCCGGATGGCAGGACCCTCCGGCCTTTGATCACCACATCCTCGTCTGCACCGGACCCCGGTGCCACTTTCGCGGGGCACGATCGCTGCGCACGGCTCTGGCCGAGGAACTGGCTCGCCAGAACCTCGCTTCACGCTGCCTCGTCGCCCAGACAGGATGTCTTTACCCCTGCAACCAGGGGCCGATGCTGGCGCTCTATCCGGCGGGGGAATGGTACCAGCTGATCGAGGAAGAGCATGTTGCCCGCTTCGTGACCGAGGTCATCGGGCAGGGCGCGAGCCTCCCCGAATTCATCATCCATCGGGTCCAGCGCCCCGAAGGGGTCGCCCAGCGCCCCGAAGGGGTCGTCCAGCGCCCCGAAGCGCGCGCGCCGCACCTCGAAGCCAATTCCACATTTCAATCAGGAGACTAATATGCGTCACTTTGCCCTGACCACGGGCCTGCTCGCCCTCATGACGGCGGCCCCGGCTCTTGCCGACAGCACCGTTTATCCGCTGACCATCGTCAACGGTCCCAACACGCTGGTGTTCGAGAAAGCGCCCGAGCGCGCCATCAGCCTCAATGGCCACACGACTGAACTGATGCTGTCGCTGGGCCTGGCCGACAGAATGGTCGGCACCGCCTATCTCAACCATCCCATTCTCGACAGCCTCAAGACCGATTACGACGCGATCCCCATTCTCTCGGATGGTACCAGCTCGCCGTCGCTTGAAGTCGTGCTGGGCGTCGAGCCCGATTTCACCTTTGGCCGCCTGAGCGCCTATCGCGACACCGCCGTGGCCACGGTCCCGGCGCTGCAGGACCTGGGCATCAACGGCTATGCCGTCACCGGCACGCTGATCAAGGGCGCGACGCTCGACGACGTCTACACCGACATCACCAATCTCGGCCTGATCTTTGACATCCAGGACCGCGCCGACGCGTTGATCGAAACCATCGGTAACGAGATCGCTGCCGTTCACAAGAAGGTCGCGGATGTCGATAACCCGGTTTCGGTCGTGGTCTTCGATAGCGGCACGGACCAGATTTACACCACCGGCAAGGCCTTCCAGACCCACCTGATCGAACTGGCAGGCGGCAAGAACCTGTTCGCCGATCTCGATGAAACCTGGGCCAATGTGAGCTGGGAAGAAGTGGTGGCGCGCGCGCCCGACGTCATCGTCGTCAATGATTATGGCACTGTTTCCGCCGCCGAAAAGATCGCCCAGCTCAAGGCCAATCCGGCGCTGTCGTCAGTCCCGGCGATCCAGAACGAACGCTTCGTCATCCTGCCGCTGCCGAGTGCCTTTGAGGGCGTTCGCAATCCGACCGCCGTGCGTCTGCTGGCTGAAGGCTTCTATCCGGACCTGTTCAAATGAGTGAAGCATCCGCTTCCCCTCTGGCACGGCAAAACCCCGGTTTTGCCGTGCCGTTTCCGCTTGTGATCGCGGGGCTGGCCTTCGCGCTGGTCCTCTCCGTCACGATTGCTGTCCTGATGGGGCCGGTGCCCTTGCCGGCCTCGATGGTCTGGCAGGTGGCGTTCGCCCGGATCTTTGGCGGCGAGGGGGAGTGGAGTGCGGCGCAGGGCAATATCGTCTGGATGATCCGCTTTCCGCGCGTTCTGCTGGCGATGTTTGTCGGCGGCGGGCTGGCTGCGGTCGGTGTCACCATGCAGGCTGTGGTGCGCAATCCGCTGGCGGATCCCTACATTCTGGGCGTCTCGTCCGGGGCCTCGGTAGGCGCCGTGCTGGTGCTGGGCCTCGGCTGGTTCGCCTTTGCCGGTGCCTTCGCGGTGTCGGCCGGCGCCTTTACCGGCGCCATCGTCGCCTTCGCCATTGTTTTTGTCGTGGCGCAGGCCGGCGGCCAGATGTCGCCGCTGCGCCTGGTGCTGGCGGGCATGGCCTGCTCCTACACCTTGTCCGGGCTCACCAGCCTCCTGGTGCTCACGTCCGACAATCGTGAGCTGGCGCGGCAGGCAATGGAATGGCTGCTGGGCAGCCTCGCCGGCGCGCATTGGAATGATCTGGGCCTGCCGGCAGCGGCGCTTGCCATCGGCACCATCTATCTCGTGCTCAATGCGCGGGCGCTCAACGCGTTACTGATGGGTGACGAAACCGCAGCCACGCTGGGCATCGATGTTGCCCGCACGCGGCGGCACCTGTTTGTTGTCGTCTCACTGGTCACAGGCGTCATGGTGGCGGTGAGCGGCGCCATCGGCTTTGTCGGCCTCGTCGTGCCCCATGCGGTGCGCATGGTGGTGGGCACCGATCATCGCCGGGTCCTGCCGGTGGCAGTGCTGTCGGGCGCCATCCTGCTGATCTGGGTGGACGTGATCGCCCGCATGGCCTTTGCACCGGTGGAATTGCCGGTCGGTGTCATCACCGCGCTGCTGGGCGGGCCATTCTTCATCTGGATGCTGGCCACGCAGCGCTGGAAAAAGGGAGAGGGCGCATGAGCCGGATTTTGCTCGAGGATCTGTCGGTTGCCATCGATGGTCAGCAGATTGTCGAACAGATTGCGCTCTCGGTCCAACCCGGCGAGTTCGTCGGACTGGTTGGCCCCAATGGCAGCGGCAAGTCGACCCTGCTCAAGGCGCTGTATCGCGTGCTGCGGCCGTCTGGGGGCCGCGCCTGGCTGGATAGCGACGACATCTGGACCATCACCGCCAAACAGAGCGCCCAGCGCCTGGCGGTGGTCGGGCAGGAGCGCATGGGCGAGTTCGACTTCACCGTGACCGAACTGGTCGCCATGGGGCGCACGCCGCACAAGGGCATGTTCGACGCCAATGGCGCCCGGGACCGTGGGATCATCGAGGACTGCCTCCATCAGGTCGGCATGGCCAGCAAGGCGCAACGACAGTTCATGAGCCTGTCGGGCGGTGAGAAGCAGCGGGTGCTGGTGGCGCGGGCGCTGGCGCAGAGCACCCCGGTGCTGGTGCTGGACGAGCCGACCAATCATCTCGATATCCGTCACCAGATCGATCTGCTCGAACTGATCCGCCATTTGCGCAAGACCACGCTGGCGGCGCTGCATGATCTCAATCTGGCGGCGCGCTATTGCGACCGCATCGTCATGCTGCACCATGGCCGGGTGGTGGCAGAGGGCAGGCCCCATGAAGTGCTGACGCAGCAGCGGATCGAAGCAGTCTATGAGGTCGGCGCGCTCGTGCAGCTCGACGCCGACAAGGTGCCCTCGATCCTGTTTGCGCCGCTGCAAAGAGCGGCAACGCCTGCAGATCGTCCTGTGCAAATGGAAACCGGGGCTTAACCAGTCCAGGCGATTCCAGGCTCATCTGCGTAGATGTCCGAATTCGGGTCGCGCCTCGCTTGCCGGATGATCCTCCGCAAGGCGCCATTTCGCGCCGCTCATAGCGGAGGACAGAATGCGACGGTTTCCAAAACGCACGTTTGCGATGCTACTGGCTGCGTGCTCCATGACCAGCGCGAGCTTTGCCGATAGCCTTCTCGGCATCATCGGCGATAGCGACAGTGGATCGCTGATCACCATCGGCAGTGGCTCAGCTGGCGATTCCGGCCTGGTCAATCTGGGCCTCGGCGGCGGCGACGGCAATGTATTGGACGCCAATGTCGGCGGTTCCAGTTCCGGCTCCGGCGCATTGGTCGATGCCAATGTCAGTCTCGGCGGTTCGTCCGGTCTGGTCGACGTCACCGCCGGTGTCGGCAATGCCGTGGATGCCAGGGTCAATGTCGGTGGCGGCAATGGCCTGGTCGACGTCAATATCGGCATCGGCCGCCCAGGCAATGGAGGTCCCGGCGGACCCGGCGGTCCTGGAACCCCGGGCGGCCCCGGCGGGCCCGGCAGTCCCGGCGGCGTTCCCCCGGGCTTTGTCGTCGTGCGTGGCGGCGGGGGCGTGATGATCGGCTCAAATCGGGCATCCTGCGCCAATACCAATACCGCTCAATTGCTGGAGCTCTTCAACAGCACCAGGACGCGGGGCTGGAATCGGGCCGATGGCATTCAGCTCATCCCGATCAAGGTGTGTGCCGACATCCGCCAGCAATTGGCCAACTACCTGGCCGCCAATGGCGACTACCACGCGATGGTGCGGGCCGTGGCGTCTGACCCGCTGATCCGTGCCGCACTCAGCCGAACCCGCTACCAGCCCGGCCACGTGCTCGGCGTGCAGCGGTCCGGCTCGCAACTCACCGTCTTCGTGTTCTAGCGCCGGCCAGGCCTTGCGAAGCGCAGGGCGCAGATAGGCCCGGGCCGGCCAGATCTGGAGAATGGTTGGCCCGGGCAAAATAGCGGGGTGGCGGGCAGGGGGCTCTCGGGATTGGAAACGCCGAAACCTGCCCGATACGTTGTGAAAGGCGACCGACTCCCCGCGCGCAAGTGCGAGTCGGTGCGCCTGCGTCGTCGAGTGGCGAGTCGGAAGCGCTTTGAACCGCAGCGCAAACCGACCCTGATCCGTCCTGAATCGTGCGACTCGCCAAAATGCCAATAAAATGAGCAATTTGCGCGAAATCGATCCCTAAGAAATTATGAAAAGCAATCAAACCGAAGTGAGTTGGTCGTGTTTTTCCACACCTCAAAAACTCATTGCAGAATTCTCATACGATTTTGTTTTGGGCGCTTGACTTGGTTGGGGGGGCTGGGTAAACGACACCCACGTTGCGCAGACAGACCAGTCTGCCGCTGCGGGAGTAGCTCAGTTGGTTAGAGCGCCGGCCTGTCACGCCGGAGGTCGCGGGTTCGAGCCCCGTCTCTCGCGCCACCTTCCTTCTTGATTATGTTCAAGAAATTGGAATGGTGGCGCAGGGCTCCGCCCCGGAAGTTTCAACTTCCTAATCTTCCAAGGTTCCTTTCTAAACTCGTTGTGCTCTGCGCCAAAAAGCGCGCGCCGCTTTCACAACGGCGTCGTCTTCCATACACGCATGCCGTCGTTACGGCGCTGGTTTTTGAAAGAGTAAGGTCCGGACCGCCTTCAGGACCGTGTTTCCTTTGGGAGAAACGCTCTTTGTGGCCGACTGGCCCGTCGGGCGGTTTCCGGCAGATAAATCCAAACTCTCAGAACCGCGAATCGTCGGTAGACTGCGGTTCGTGCAGGCACTTGTCTGGGCGTCGCGCTCCCGTGACATCTATGATGGCTTGGAATGGACACAGACTGTGCTCGCAGCCGCGCTTGCCCATCTCGGCCGTATCGATGAAGCGAGAGATGCGCTGCGGGTCGTGACCGCTGCGCGCCCCGGCCTGACGATTGGCGAACTTTTTGGCCGCAACCAGAGGCCTGGCCCCCACGATGGTTTTCTGGTCGAGGGCCTTGTCAAAGCCGGTATCCTGAGGACCTGAATCCAAGGTGATTTGGGCGCCCCTGTTCGGACATTCAAAGCCGCGGGAGCCGCCAATACCAATGGAGCCGGACGATCTTTCCAGGTGCTCCGTGCGACTATCCAATCTTGCGCGCCGTAAAGGGAGTTACGGTCTTGCACTGCATGCCGGCGATGACCGCCGCCGCGGCGGCGTCGAGACCGGGAATGCTGAGGTCATATTCGAACACCGTGCTGCCGCTTACCTGGGTTGCGCTATCCACGCTGATGCTGTGAATGACGCTCGCGCCCGAAGCGCCGCCATTGGCGGACATGCGCTCGTCGACCACGACGCCGCGCCAGGTCTGCAGGCCCGTCTTGCTCCAGCGCACCATGCCCACCGATTCCATGAACAGCTTGTCGGGGTGGAATTCTCGATCCCATTGGATCGTCCGCGTCTCGCCGGTCATGCCGCTGGCGGCGACCTGACCGCCCACCATCTTGCAGGCCGAAGTGTCGGTGACGCCGACGCTGATCTGCCAGCGTCCATCTGCCATGCCTGAATTGTCAGTTACTTCCAGTGGGCAGGAGCCGGTGCCGCCATATTTGCGGTCGAGCTGGGCGGGGGTAAGAGACGACCAGTAGAACTTCCCATCGTAGTTCACGAGCGTCTTGGTCTCATAGCTTGCCGGAAAGGCACCAGGCATCTGCGTGGCGAGGGTATCAATGCTGTCGTTGGAGACACGGCAGGTGCAGCCAGACGATCCGCATATGGCGATTTGCGCAGAAACGGCGAAGGCTGGCAGACTTGTCCCAAGGCCCGACAGGACCATGACAGCCGTGAGGGATGCGATTTTGATCATTTTGCACATGTAGCGATCCTCAATTGACGCCGAGCCGGGTCATGAATTCCTCGGGAGACATCCCGCCCAGATCCACGGGCAGGGTGGTCTCTTCCTGCAAATCTGTTGGCGCCACGCTCAGCGTGTCGCGGATCATCTCGAAGACCACATCGAGCATCATGTCCTGTCCGCGCATGTAGCAGAGCTGGCTGGTGCCAACTGTTCCGCAGCGGCCATTGGACTCCAGCCATTGGCGCGGATTGAGCTCGATGGTGTTGACCGTGCCGAAGCTCTCCCAGAAGAAGCTGGCCGTTGGCAGGCCGCTGCCTGCGCCGCCGGCCGTTTCGTAGAAATAGGGCTCGCTCATCGACCAGTCGTTCGGCAGCCTCAGCGAGATGCCGCTTTCTGCGTGACTGACGGGGCATCCGGGTGGCGTGTCTTTGCAGACAAAGGCGACATCGTCGCCAAGGCCCGTCTCCGAGGGGCCGGAATCGCGGCCTTGTGCCATCGGAATTTCAAAATCGTTGCGGCCTTTGGGGTCGATAGTGATGGTATCGGCGAGATAAATGCCGGCATCGGAATTGACGCCCTCGACTTCATAGGTGCCACCGGCGGCCAGCTCCGTAACGAAGCTGGTCTCCAAATCGCTGCTGGCAAAAGCGACATTCAGTTCCTGCATATCGGTGCGGATGGCTGACCATTGCACACCTACATCCCCGATCTCGAATGGCGTCCGCAATCGGACCGGCACATTGGCGGCCGCCGCCGCCTCACCGGCCTGCATGGGCTGAGGCGCCGATGAGGTCATGTCGACGAAGTCCCCCGGCGCGGGGCCGTGTACCGCTTCGCGCATCTCGGCCAGGGATGGTGGCGTATAACCACCGGGCCACATGACAACGCTGATGCCCATGGCGCCGGCGGACAGCGTTCCGGCATAGCCAATCTCATAGGGTGTGAGATAGAGCGTCATCGGCTCGAGGATCGGGTCGCCCACCGTAAAGGTCATGCGCAGTGCGCCGTTCTCGAAAGTGGTTGACGTGAACGTGCCCTCCCGGCCCGCCGCCTGCGGCCCGGCCAGCATGTCCTGTGCCGTCCAACTGCCGTCGATAGGTGCACCAGGAGAGGCCTGCTCCAGTGCCAGCGTCAGCAATCGGTCTGCACCCGCCTGCACTTGATAGGGCGGCACGCCCAGCACCTGCCATGGGCCGTCCAGCGTCGGGACAATCGGATCCTCCTCGCTCATGACGGGGATGACAAAGTCATTGTCCTGACCGGGCAGGATCTCCACCACACCCTTGAACGTGTCCTTGGGCCCCCAGTTGGCGGTCACCTCATAGCGGCCGGGCTCGAAGACACCCTCGCCAATGATAGTCTTGCCCGAGGGCGCCCATGCTTCCGGGCTCATGTCAGGATCGAGCGGAATGGCCGACCATTCATGCGGCTCTTGCGGGTAGTCTGGCGGCAGGCGGAATGTCGCCGGCACCATGGGCAGGTCGTCCTGCCCGGGCGCGGCCTGGGTTGCCGCGGCGGCCTGCGCAGCAAGATCGGCCGTATTGATGCCATCGCGATCTTCATAGGGCACGCCAACGCCGAACGCGCGGGAGAACAGGATTTCTTGGCTGTTGCCCGAGATATAGCGGAGTTCGTAGAGGCCGGGTTCCTTCGGAGCGCGCAGTCGCATCGTCTGCGTCTTTCGGTTGCTGAAGGGGGCTCCCCAATCGCCCACATAGTCTGCAGGCGCGGCGGCTGGTCGGGCGATGACGATGCGTTGGCCGACCTGATTAGGGCCGCGCCAGGTGAACTGGAACCTCTTGTCCGGTTCGACCGAACCGACGGCGTCGAAGCCGTTGGACGGCGGAACGACTTCAATTGGCTGGCGGGCGATGATGCCCTGGCCAGTCACGGCCAGGATCAAGTCATATTCGCCTGGCTCTGACGGTGCCGTTCTGGTGAACGGGTTATTGCCGGTCTCGCCACCGCCCAGAACGCCATAGGAGGGGCTGACGTCCGGCGCTTCTTCGCCACGCCGCGTGAAACCGGCATAGTCGACATTCCGCGCCGACCCTTGAAAAGAAATTCTGTAGTCATGGCCAGCTTCAGCCTTGGGACCCATATCGAAGAAGGCTTCGGCAACAGGTTCTGGCTCCGGCGCCGGCGCTGGCTCGACCTGCGCCACCTGACGTAGCGCATCGGCCAGTTCCTGCCCCGTTTGCGGGGTGAGCAGCAGTCCACCCGTGGCATCGGCCACGCAGGCCATGACTTCGCCCTCTTCCCTGGTGAGGCCGAAGCCGACAACATGGGCGCGAATGGCAATGCCTTCATTGGCAAGCTGCGCGGCCAGCGCGCAGGGATCAGCCTCGCAGGTTTCGAGCCCGTCGGTCACCAGGATGATATCGGCCGATTCCGCAGTTGGCGGGATCATCGAGGCGGCCAGCGACAGCGCGTCCGTGATCGGCGTCATGCCGCGCGGATTGAGCCGGTTGAGGCTGGACGACAGGCCTGCGGGATCATTGATCCCGACATTGGCGACGACTTCGATATCCGAGCAATCCCCGCGCCGGTTATGGCCATAAGCGATGACGCCGAGCGGAATGGAATTGTCGCGGCTGACGAAAAAATCGCCGATCACCTCGCGGGCGATTTCGACCTTGGAAATGCCGCCATCAAGCTGGCCCCACATCGAGCCCGAGGCGTCGTAGATCAGGATCGAGGCGCTGTCCGCCTCCTGTGCAACCAACGGCATGGCCAATGTGGCTGCGGCGCTCACCAGCGCCGCGCGCCCAAATGTCTTCAATCGCCCCCGCATGCCGGACGTCCCTCCGATGATGTTATGAAAACTCATGTCGTTGCCCCGCCCTGCATGGTTGAGCCACCAGTGCGCGGTGGGGCGGTCTGCTGCCATCCGGCGGCCTTGTCCTTGATCTTGGCGAATTGCTTGGACATGCCCGAAAGCTTGGCGTCCCATTCCGCATTGGGCTCCTGGCCCTCGATGGTGCGGAAATAGACATCCATCATGCAGGCGATTGCGAAGGGTTCGATCAGCGCGGCTTTCACCGCAGGGCGAAGACGAGGCCGCCAGCCGACCAGGCGCCGGGGATAAAATAGACCAGCGCCGCCGCTGGTGCGAGCATGAGCAGGAACACCAGGAACGACAGGCCATAGACGATAAGCGTCAGCCAGGCCGCGTTTTTGAGCATGGTCTTGTAGTTCTGCCCATAGAGTACCAGCGCCGTGCGCGCCGAGCCCCAGGGATTGGTCGAGCCGGTGCGGATGGCATAGGCGAGGATCACCTCGTCGATGAAGCCCACTGCGATATTGAGAAAAGCGCGTAGAATGCCGGTCATCTGTTGCAGGCCGGGAATAGGCAGGAAGGCGGCAATGCCTTGAATAAGCCCGGACACAGCGCGCAGCACGCCCTTGACCAGTTGATCTACCGCGAACAGGACGCTGGCCTCGCCGAAGCGCTGCCTGACCACGGAGGTCGCGTGGGAGACTTGCGACTTGCCCTCGGGCGTCTGCCGCCCATCGAGCAGATCGACCAGCACGGCGATATGGCCGGCCTTGACGATGTAGAGGATATATTCGCGCAGGAAATAGAGGACGCCGGCGGTGACCCCGAAGCCGATGGCGCCGCCCCAGAAGATCGAACCGGCCCGGAAGCCCTCATCCCCAAAGGCGCCGATGCCCCAGCCAATGCCGGCGCCCGTCCCGGTGACGATCACATAGGCCGCCGCAATGCTGAAATAGACGGCCACGCGCAACAGGACGAAGGGCATGGTCTTGCCCATGAGCCCAAGCGAGCGGGAAATCGAAAAATCCCACATTATCGGGCCTGCCTGGGTTGAATGGTGATGATTGTGAACATCAGCTGCGTCTCCAGAGAAATCGGTCTGTCAATGGTCGAGACGGGGCACGGTGGTTGCGGCAAGCCTGCCGGTCCAATCGCCTGTGTGAAATAGTCCGGGTCGAGCTGGACAAATCGGGGCGCTCCCACGAAGCGCTCAATTTCGGCTTCGAGATGTGCGGGCCCGTCCTCGGGGCATTCCACCGCCGTCGCGGGCAAGCTGGACATGCTCACAGCGCGTGCGACGCACGAAGATCTTACTAGGCAAGCACGCCGTTCAGACCGCGCCGGGAAGGTCAGGCATATCATGTCGCGCCCCGCTCATTTGGCGCTGCACACCAAGTTGCAACATATCCGGCCCCCCGGCTGTCGCTTTGCTGAGCAAATCAGCAAAAATCCTAGCGGCAATAGACATTTCCTGCACAAGCTGCGCAATCTATGGAAATCCATAGGTGGGATGGAACAACGTGACAATCGAGCCAGTCCTGGAGCGCATGGTTGAAGCGACAAGCAGCGCCATGGTCTGGGTCGCCATCCAGGACTATTTTGCGCAGCACGGCTTTGATCGTGTCATCTATGCCGATTTGCGCGGCAAGGTGCCTGTTATCCTCGACACCTATCCCAACGGCTTCGACCAATACTATGCCGATGTCTGCAATCCGCGGGACGATCCCTTCTTCCGCTATTGCTGCTCGACGCTCTCGCCGAAGCAAACCGGCGCCGACTACTTGCACCATTACGACTATCTCAGCACCAGCGAGCGGCAAGTTATCCTGGCAGCACGGGAATCGGGGATGCGGTCAGGGTTTTCCTGCACATTTCACAAGTCAGACCAACGGGGCATGGGCGGCTGGAATATCGGTTCCACCCTGTCACGATCCGAGGTGGAGGCCATACAAGCCGAGCACGGCGTCCATCTGCGTGTGGTGGCCCTTTATGCGCATGAGCGCATGCAGATGTTACGACCTCAGGATGGGGCAGCCTTGGGCCCGGCTCTGTCGGCGCGCGAGCGCGATTGCCTCGCCCACCTGGCCTCCGGTCTGCGAACGCAGCAGATTGCGGACCGGCTTGCCATCAAGCCCGTCACCGTGGAAATGCACATAAGAAATGCCCGTGAAAAGCTCGGGGCAAATACCCGGGAGCAGGCCTTGGCAAAGGCCATCTCGCGGGGTCTCCTGACGCTTTAGTCGGAGCCGCAAAACGTCTGCTTTCCGGGGACCGGCCGCTAAAAGCAGACGGACTGCTCACAAGTCTTTGCCCCCCACGCGCCAGCTTCTATCCGTTCGCGAGTTGCCCGAGCCTGGCATAGGCCGCAGTGAAGCCCTTGAGGGAGACAGCCAGGCTTACGGGCTGGCCTGCGTCCATGGAGGAGGCATTGGCGGTCATTGTCGTCGCGGCCTCGAGGGCTGCGATGTCGGCTGCGCTGAACGAGAGCGGCAACAGGCAGCCGGCGGGCAGACAGGTGGCGAACCTGAGCGAAGCCAGGGGCGGATTGCTGTCGATGGTCAGCGTCGCGCCGGCCTCGAGTGCAAGGCCGAAGGGCAGGATCAGCACGCCCGTCGCGCCGCCATCTTTGCCCGGCTGCAGTTCAATGGCGAGAACCCGCTGCCCATTCTGCTGCGCCTGGACCTGGGACATGGCGCAGCTCCGGCCCGTTTCCACGGCAGCGCAGACCACCTGCCAATCCGCAAATGTCTCCTGCAGTGCGCTGGCGCCGCCCGGCAGCGATGATGGTGGCGTCTCCTGCGCGCTTGTCGGCATGATGGCTGCCATGGCGAACAGGGCGGCGACGGTTGCAGTGCACAGATGGCCCATAAGGCGCCTCGCTTTGGGATAATGAACAGGTTGGGTGTCAGTAGCGCGCGGTCAGGCGAAATTTCACGTCGACAGCGCCCGCTTTCGTGCTGCCGGCATCGCTCAATGCCAGTGCCGCGGTGGCATTGACGCTGAGCATGTCGGCAATGGTGTAATCGAAGCCGATGCCGGTGCTGGCGAGCGCTTGCTGGGCGAAGCCAATATCCACAAAGGCAAAGGGCGACAGAACATCAGAACCTGTGGGCGAGCTTTGCGGCAGCCGCAATTCATTGCGCAGCACGATGCCGCTATCTGCCGTCACGTCCCCCAGGCCATAGCCCCGCACAGCGTCCAGCCCGCCCAGCGTCAGCCGTTCGGTGTCCGGCAGGGCCTGGCCGGCCAGTTGAACGACTACATCGTTCCTGAGTTTGAACCCGATGCCCAATTCGGTCACCCGGCTCAGGCTGCCGCCGAAATAGGCATAGCTGGCGCTGGTCACGGCGCCGTTTGAATAGGCGCTCCAGGCGCTGCCATTATCGTGCGCCAGAATGCCACCGGGGCTTGCCATCACAAACAGGTCGACCCCGGTAGAGCCATGGTCATCCTTGAACTCATGCCTCCAGCCGAGGCCGAATTGCAGGATTTCGGCCTCTGCCGCCCCGAGGCCAATCTGCGCAAAATAGGTTTGTCGCCGCAGGTTGCGGTACTCGATGCCGGCATAGACCTCGCCACCATGCACCCCCGGCAGGATGTTGGACAGGGCCGTGCGATAGTACAGCGGCACCTCGATGATGGTGTTGTCGAAGGTGAAGGCGGAGCTGGTCTGGCGCGTCGCGATATGGGCTGGGCTGAATTCCAGGGTGCTTCGACCGTCCAGGGGCAAAACCACGTTGGCGGCATGGCTCACATACCGCGCGCGGTGGGCGTCATAGCCATTGCCAAGATTGGGCAGCAGGCCCGCCAAGTCGGAAAACAGATCGGACGAACCGGTCAGCTGGTAAGTTGCAAAGGCGCCGTCGAGCATGGGCAGGGCAATGCCGGCACCGACAAAATAACGACTGTGCCCCGTTTCGGCGCTGCCGGTGTTGGAGTAACCGGCATAGACCTGCCAGGGTTTTGCTGCCGTGACAGCCAGCACGAGATCGGATGTGCCTGTTTCCGAGCCCGGCGAGAATAGCCCTTCGACGCGCCGAAAGGGTGAGCGATTGAGCCAGGACAGATCTTCATTGACGCTGGCGGCGGGAATGCGCCCGTCGTCGTTCAGGCGAATCTGCGCCGCAAGGCGCCTTGCGGCCGGATCGTCGACGCCTCTGGCCGATACAGCACCGAAGCCGAACTCCTGCACCCGCAGGGTCAGAATGCCATTGGTGACCTCCTGTGGCGGAATGGTCACCGAAACGAAGGGATAACCGGCGCGCCGATAGACGCCGGCAATGGCAGCCTGCGCGTCGGCAATCAGCGCCATGGAGAGTGGCTGGCCGACCAATGGGCGCAGCACAGCCTCGAACTCCGGCCGCAGATTGCGCCCCGGTCCGATGTCGCCAACGATAATACCGCCGGTGCCGCTATTTCCGGGCTGTTCGCTGAGGCCGACCAGCTTGATGCCGGCGAGGTTTACGCCCAGCGGGCTTTCGTCGGCGCTGGTGCTGGCTTGCTCATCCTCCCTGACGGTCGGGGCGGCGACATTGGCCCGAACTGGAGGATTGCGCTCAACCGTTACCGTTTGCGCCTGCACTGATGCTGTGCCGGCGCAAACGATGGAGGTCATAAGCGCAGTGTGTATGAGCGCGAGGAGCAGGTCGGGGCCCTGGAGATAACGAGCTTTCATCAAAGGGCTCCGGTGGTCAGGTAGGGGCCGGCAGGTAGGTTGGCCGGGTGCGGAACATAGGCACAGGAGCTGTCCATCACCCCGTCTTGGTCGCAGGCCTGAAGGTGGGCGGAGCTGGCGAAACCTGTATTCGGGAAGGCCAGGCCGAAGGGGGGATTGCTCTCGATGATGGATTGCAAAGGGCCAGACTGTTTGGCAGCGACCGTCAGCGTGCCATTCACAAAGCTCAGCAGGTAATTGCTGCTGGCCGAAAGCGTGCCTTGCGAGATGGAATAGGAGCCGACCGGAGAACCTGCCATTGCGGTGGTTGATAGCAGGCCCGAGAGACTATCTCCGCCCACCAGGCCCAGGCCGCCAATTGTGTAGGTGAGGGGTGGATTGGCCTCGTCCGGCGTCTTGGTGAGATTATCCGCCGTCACGGTCAATGCGCGTTGCGCCACGGTCAGCGTGCCATCGACATAGGTGATATCGTAATTGCCTGACGTCAGGCCCGAAAGCGCGACGCCATAGCTGCCGGCATTAATGGCGCCCTGCGATGTGCCGCCATAGATCAGCGCACCGCCCAGGACTGCTGCGCTCTCGCCATTGACGAAACCGGTGTAAGTCGCGCCATTCCCCCCGGAATAGGCCGTGCCGTCATAGATTCTGGAATCGTCGTTGGCGGTAACGGTGAGGGCGCGCGCCGCGATGCTGACATTTGCGCCGATATAGGTGACGGCGTAATTCGATGAGGCGGCAAGCGTACCCTGCGTGATGCCATAGCCGCCGACCCCGCTTGTGCTGGAAGCGGTGCTTGCCAGGGCACCCGTCAGCGCGTCGCCATTGACGAGCCCGCCGCCACCGAGCGTATAGGTGAGTGTCGGCGCAGTGTCGCCATAGGTCATGGTTTTGGCATCGGCGGTGACGGTAAGGGCGCGGGCGGCGACCGTTACATTGGCGCCTATGTAAGTGATGGCATAGTTCGCATTGCCCAATGTGCCCTGGGTGATGCCATAGGTGCCGACGGCGCTGGTGCTGGAGACCGTGCTCGCCAGGCCCGACAGAGAGTCGCCGTTGACGAGACTCCCGCTGGTGACCGTGTGGGTGAGCGTCGGCGTCGTGTTGCCATAAGTCATGATCTTGGCATCGGCAGTCACCGTGATAGCGCGGGCTGAGATAGCCATGTTCGAACCGGCATAGGTGATGGCGTAGTTGGCATTGCCAAGCGTGCCCTGCATTATGCCATAGGTGCCGACCCCGCTGGTGCTGGAGGCGGCGCTTGCCAGGGCACCCGTCAGCGCATCGCCATTGACGAGACCGCCACCACCGACCGTATAGGTGAGTGTCGGCACCGCATTGCCATAGGTCATGGTCCCGGCATCGGCGGTTACGGTGATCGCCCGCTGGTTGATTGTCGCCGTTCCACCGACAGAGATAATGTCATAACCCTGCTGGCTGGAGTAAAGCCCACCAAGCGTCAGGTCTGCTCCCGTATAGGTACCGGCATTGGCGCTGGTCAGGGTGTAACCCGCCGTTCCCAGCACCTCGGCATTGTCATAGCCGGGGAGTGAGTAGGTGAGCGTGCCGACACCGGCCAGCGTGGTCGTGCCGTCATAGGTCTTGTTCACATTGCCACCCGTGACGGTGAGCGGTGTCAACAAGGCGCGAAGCAGTGGTCCGGTCTGGCCTTCATAGATGCGCCAGGTCGCGCCCGTGCCGCCAATGCCATCGATGCTCCAGCCGACAAAGCTTGCCTGGTTCAGCGTCTGGGCCGTGGCCAGCCCCTGGGCCGTCGCGCTGGCGCCAGTGCCATTGCTGTTTGCCAGGCCCGAGGTCTGGGTATTCCAGTAGCTGTTGACGATCGTGCCGCCGTCAATATTTCCCGCATAGCCGCCGACATTGGTGGTGCCTGTGACGGCGCCGGTGGAATAGGTGCGTTGAAGGGACCCGCCCGCGAGTGTCCCGATAAAGCCACCGACATTGAGGGCAGCTGCCCCGCCCGTGACGGAGCCAGTCGCATATGAATCGGAGATAACGCCGAGATTGCTGTCGCCGACAAATCCGCCGATTCCATCGCCCGTCGCGTTGACAGCGCCTGTGGCGAAGGATTGCTCGATCACCCCGCGATTGGAGCCGACGAGGCCGCCAATGCCGGTCGTGCCAGTCACCGCTCCGGTGGCATAAGACTCGCTGATCAGCCCCGAATGCCTGCCCACCAGCCCGCCTATATAAAAGGCACCGCCGGTAACGTCCCCTGTAGAGGAGGACCGCGTTATCGTCGCACCGGACGTGATGCCGACAAGGCCTCCAGCGTAGGTAACGCCGCTGACTGCAGCTGAGGAGTGCACATTGGTAATCGTTCCCCAATGTAGCCCGACCAGCGCGCCCACATTTGAGCCCCCTGCGATACTGCCTCCGACAAGAGCCAAGTTGCTGATTTCACCTTGCAGCAGCGCGAAAAGGCCGACCTCGCTTTGTCCACCGCGATTAATCGTCAGCCCCGTGATCGAATGGTTTAGTCCATCCAGGATGCCAGTGAAGTTTGAGCCGATGATGCCGATCGGCTCGAAGCCGGCACCGGCGTTCCAACTGGCGGTGCCGGAAGCATCGATGTCGTCAGCCAGCGCAAAATAGCCGGTCATCGTCAGGTTCTGCAGCTGCGCAATATCGCGGATCAGGGTGTAGGCCTCGCCATTGATTGCAAGGCTCGAGCTGGCGCCTGAAAGGGTGATGCGCGCGCCGTTGTTCAGCCTGTGGCCGCCACTGTGTTGCAGCGCGAGACCGGCAAAGGTGCCCGTCGCAGTGATGTTGCTGTTGATCACAACCGAACCGGCGGCATTCAGCGTCAGGATGCTGTTGGTGCTCCAGGTGATCGGGGCGGCCACGGTAATATTGCCGGCCTGCGCTCCGGTGCTGCCCGTTGTCACCGTCACGCTTGCCAGGGCCAGCGCATTGGTCAGTGTCGTGACATTGAGCACACTGTCATTGCCATTGGCATCGAAGCCCGACATGCCGCTGCTGGCGCCGCTGGAAATGGTGATGTTGTAGGGATCGAGCAGCAGTGTGCCGAAGCGCCCGCTATCGCTGCGCAGATCGGCCGTGCCGCGATAGTCCAGCCAGGCTTTTCCCGACACCTCCGCGTCGCCGCCCTTGAAGCCGCCAGCTCCCCTTGCCGAAATTGCGCCTTGGAAGGACGTCCGCCGATCGGACCAGACAACGATGTTGCCACCGGCGCCTGCCGAGCCATCCGCCAGAATGCGCGCGCCACCGGCCACCGTCACGCCGTCTGCGGTCGCAACCGCTTCGCCGAGATAGTTGCTGGCAGCATTGACGCCACCCTGATAGTCGCCGCCGATCAGGATGGTGCCCCCGGTCGCTCCCGAGGCATTGAGCACCGCATCGGCGCCAAGCGACAGGGTATGCCCCGTCACGACGATTGTGCCGCCAGCTCCGGTCGTGCCGGCCCCATCCAGTTCGCCGTTCACCACTACATCACCCCCTGCGATGCGGATATCGCCGCCGCGACTGGCCGGGCGCGGTTGGGGCACAGGTGCTGACGCGGAACGCTTTGCGCTGAGCTGGCCGGTAACCTTGACGTTACCCAGCGCCCCCGCCGTCAAGAAAATGCGACCCGCCCGGCTGGTTGCTCCGCTCGCCTTGACGACCCCGCCGGTATTGCCCGCAAGGGCATAGACATTGCCGCCATTGGCGCGCAGTTCGGCATTGGCCGCAGCGATGTCGCCGGAATTTGTGACCCCGGTATCCGCGCCCCCGACCACCACCGAGAACAGGCCATTCTCTTCGGCGGCGTCCCTGGCCAGGATTTCGTAGCCCGCCAGAAGACCGACGCTTCCATTTGCGGCGCTGATGCTGCCCTCATTGTTCACCGCCCGCGCGATCAGCGCGACATCGCCCGCCTTTGCCTCGATCGTTCCGAGATTGACGACGGATGCCTGGGAGCCGCCGGCAAAGGCCATGGCGCCGCCGTTTAGGAAATCCCCATCCGAGACATCATGGGTCGATGCAAAAAAGCTGCCGCCGGTGGAAATGACACCGTTGCGCCCGACGACGACGCCGGCGCCATTGACCAGATAAAGCGATCCGGTTGCCGTCAGCGCGCCATCGATGCGCGAGCCGATATTGCCCGTGACGCGATTGAGTGTTGCCCCCGCGCCGTTGTTAAAATGTACCGAGGCACCCGACCCAACGGAAAAGCCGCTCCATTGCACAATGCCGACCGGCCCGGCCTGATCGATGACAAGACCGGAGGGGAGGGTGTTGATGGTGCCTGTGCCGATCACGAATTGCCCGTTGGACGGCAAAACGACCTGGCCTAGGGCGATCGGAGGCAAGGCCACGCCCGCCATCAAGAGTGCGGTGCAGATCCTGAGCATCTTCCTGGACATCGTCGCTTCCCCATCGAACAGCTAGGATGTACCAGCTTTGCTCCGGCCCAATTTGACTGTCCGTACTGAAAGTCTTGATGGGGCAGCAAAAAAAGTGGGCTACGGCCAGACCAAGGGAGTGGGCAGTGGCGCCATGGTCGGATGCGCCATGGAACATTCAGGTCTTCCGGCTCGCTGCGCCGGCCCAGCGGGTTTCGACTTGACGTCGAACGATTGGTTCTTCGATTATGAACCGAAGATGTTCCGTCCTCGGTGCGACGGTTAGCAATGGTTGAGCAACCCCATGTCGATCGACCGTGCAAACGTCAAGGCGGGCATTCCGCTCGGCAAGCCACACATCGCCATGGACCTCGTCCCGACGGGCGACGGCCGGGCGTTTAGCGACTGGCAGACCAGCACGTCCTTCATCAGCCAGAACTCCTTGCTGACGGAGGAGGACGCGGCCGCGTTTCACGGCTCGGCGCAGATTTTCTTTCTCGGGCGGCTCGTTCTGCTGGAGTCGACTGCCTCCCATCCTACCCGGATGCTGCGGACGGGACTGGACGTCGCCCGATCGGATGTCGATCTTCTGCAGATCTGCCTGCTGACCAAAGGCGTAATTACGGGACGCGGCGAGCCCGCATTTCGCGTGGGCCCGGGGGATATCTGCTTCATCGATTGCAGCCAGCCGTTTGAATGCGAAGTATCGGGCTTCGCCATGACCGTGCTGCTCGTGCCGCGCGACGCATTGCCATCAAGCCTTTCGGATTACCTCGTGCATGGCCTGGTGCTGAAAGCGGATCGCCCGGCGACCGCCATCCTGGCCCAGCTCATGCGGCAAACCTATGAAATGGCGCCGAGCCTGTCTCATGACGAGGCCGAGGCCGCCGCCAGGGCTGCGGTGTCCCTGGCCTTTGATCTCTTCAAGTCGGGCCTGAGCCCCAAAAAGGACTTGGCGTCGGCCCCGCTGGACCTGCTGGGGGCCGCCCAGGCCAGGATCGAGCGCCTGCTGGAAAATCCGGAGCTGTCCGCTGCCATGCTGCAGAAGCAGCTGCGCGTGTCGCGCGCAACGCTTTATGAGCTCTTTGTGCCCAATGGTGGCGTGCAGGCCTATATTCGGGAGCGGCGGCTGCAGCGATGCTACGAGATACTCAGGAGCAACCACCGCCCCAATGACACCATTGGGACGGTAGCGTTCTCGCTGGGATTCCGGAGCGAGGCGCATTTCAGCCGGGCCTTCAAGGACCGGTTCGGCCTCAGCCCCCGCACTTTGCGTCTGGAGGCCCGCCGGCAGAGTGGCGATCTGCAGCCCGCTCTTGTCGCCGGCATCGCTCCACACATGATCCAGGCCCTGGTGCACGGCGACGCCAAATAGCCCAGGCGCCACGACCGCATACGCGCAATCCGTTTGCGCGAGTTCCTTGTTTGTTCTAATGGTCGTCACGCGAGAATCTGGGCATCCGGTACGCCAATCGTGCGCGTGCGGAGCCGACTGAGAGCGAGGGGCGAATGGAAAACCGCGAGACGAAGTCCGCCAAACCAACCAGGCTTATTGTGCTGCTCGCCTTTGTCCGCGACGAGGAAGGTGAGCTGCGGCCTGCCTTCGATGCGCGCGAGGTGCCATCCGAGGACAAGGCCAAGATGGACGGGCGACGGATGGCGGCGCTTGGGACCTATGCCGGCGTCATTGCCTGGTCGCGGACCGCCGATCTGGTCAATGGTGAGTTCGGCGACCCCGTCGTGCTGTTCCAGCATGGCGACGTTCCGGATATGGACTGACCCGGCCGGCCGATCTGCTTACCGGCGCCTGGTCGCGCTGCCCGCTCGGCTGTAGGATTTCCTGTCCAATGCGCCCCGCGAGGTGTAGCGCATGCGCGTTCATTCTGTAGAATGGCGGGATATTTTAGGCATTGTCTTGATCTGGTAGATATTTATGGCTCTGACGGGGATCGCGTTCCGGCACACCGCAATTGCAATCACAACCATCCTTTGCTCCCTCGGCCTGACGGCGCCGTCGTGGTCGCAGCCCGTGCTTTGGGGCCACGACATGATCGGACGAAACTATGCGTTGCAGCACGGTTTCACTGGAGTCGGGGTCGTTGTCGGGGTGATGGATCAAGCAGCGCGGACGACCCACAGCGAGTATGCCGACCGTTGGCTCGGCGGCTACAGCGTTGATGACATGGCCTACGGCCCTCCGCTCAATCACGGAACGCATGTGTCGGGCACCATCGGTGGCGTCAATGTCGGCGTCGCACCCGGAACGCTGCTATACGGCATCGACTGGTTTGCCCTTAACGGCGATGTGGGCGTCTCGAAAGGGTTCAACTGGGGCAGTGCCCAGGGTATCCGCCTCTTCAATAATTCCTGGGAGTTCAAGTTCGCCGACCCGGTAAGTGGCATTTCTCGCACCGTGACGCTCACGGATTTGTCAAAGGCGCAGGTGGAGGCGGGCATACCTCAGGCACTGGCTTCTCTTCGCGACGGCTTGCGCCTCGGAACGCTCCAGGTGTTCGCAACCGGCAATTCGGGGCTCGCGCAACCAAGTTTCGTCGCCGGCCTTCCGTACTATTTCCCTGAACTGCAGGGCAATTGGCTGGCGGTGACCGCCTTGGGACCCACGCGCACCCTGGCGAGCTACGCCAACCAGTGCGGCCTGGCCGCGAATTGGTGTCTCAGCGCCCCGGGAGGAGACGGCGTCGGCAATGATTCGATCTGGTCGGCAAGCGCGGGCGGCGACAACCTCTATTTCCCCGAAAACGGCACATCCATGGCCGCGCCCCATGTCACGGGCGCCGTCGCCATTGCCGCGGAGATTTTCCCACAGGCCAGCAATGCACACCTTGCTCAATTGGTTCTGCAAACCGCAACCGATATCGGCCAGCAAGGCATCGACCCCGTTTATGGCTGGGGTCTTTTGAACCTGCGGAACCTCGTCGATACCATCAATCCGGCCACTGCCACCGTGTTCACCGGCGCCACCCAGGCGCGGTTCGGCGCCCTTTCGCAGGTGACGCAACTACTCGGGACGCGCGCTGCGGCGACCGATCTGGGCGCGATCTCGGCCGCAGGCGTAGCGCCGCTCGCCTATTCGCCGGTGACAACCGCGTCGCTGGCGATAACGGACGCGATGACCGCGCCGGCTGGCCGGAATGCTTGGCTATCACCTGTCCTGGGTATGGAACGCGCTGCAACCCATGGCAGCCGAACGATCGGCATAATCGGCGGCATCGATCTGCTCCAGAGCCAGAATCTGCGTTTGGGCGTGGCAGCTGGCTTTACCGCGGCCTCTACGTTTGCAACCGGCACCGACAATTCCGCAACCGCCAACAATCTGCACTTTGGCCTCTATGGCCACTGGGCCGCGAACGGCTGGTTCGTGGATGGCACCGGACAAGTGGCGCGCTTCGATCAAACCGTCACCCGACGGACGATTTCCGGTGCAACAGGGACCAGCCTCGCGCCCGTTGGCGTTTCCAGTTTTTCCGGCTTTGGCCTGGAAGCAAGCGTGCGGGCCGGGCATCGGTTTGAAATTCCGGGTTTTGCCGCGGCATCGCCCTACGCCTCTGTGATCGGCCGCGGTCAACAGCTGACTGGGGCCAGCGAGACCGGTGCGGGGGCCTTTGGCCTCGACCTGCCGTCGTCTGCTTATGCGCAGATGGAGATCGGTGTCGGCCTGCGCCTCGAGACCGAGCCCGTCGCCTTTGACGATCACGAGCTCAATCTGGCACTGGATTTGTCCTATGCGCGACTGACCGGTGACAGGGACCTGAACACCTCAGCCGCCCTGCACGGACGGGCAATCACAACGACGAACGGCCATATGGGCGAGGACGTCCTGCGTATTGGGGCCCAGCTGAACCTCAACGCCACGACGCAGACGGGCGTGAACTGGTTCGGCCGTTACGATGCACAGTTCCAGAACCAGTCTGCGTCGCAATCGCTCGCAATTGGCGGGCATTTCAGGTTCTAGCCCGGCATCGCCCGGACCAGGCGCCCGGGTGGCAGGACCGACGCGACTATTGCGGCGATAGGTCTGGATGTTGCGCCGTCAGCGTCGTGATGAAGCGCTTGGTCCTCTCATCCTTGGGCGCGCCGAAAACCTGCCGCACCGGACCCGCTTCCACCACTTCGCCATCCTGAAGGAACACCACATTGGTGGCGATCTTGGCCGCCAGGCGCAGGTCGTGGGTGGCCATCAGCATGGTCGTGCCCTCGCGGGCCAGCTGGGACAGCACCTCCACAACCTCGCCGGCAAGCTGCGGATCGAGCGCCGAGGTGGGTTCGTCGCACAGCAGCACCTTGGGGGCAGGGGCGAGGGCCCGGGCAATCGCCACCCGCTGTTGCTGGCCGCCGGAGAGGCTGGACGGCCAGGCGTCGGCCTTGGCCGTCATGCCGACCTTGTCGAGCAGCTCAAGCGCGCGCTGGCGCGCTTGCTCCTGCGGCCAGTTGAGCACCACCAGCAGACCTTCCATGACGTTTTCCAGCGCCGTCAGATGGGGAAACAACTGGAAGTTCTGGAAGACCATTCCGGTCTTGCGGCGCAGCGGCAACAGGTCCTTACGGCCAACCTTGCCGCCGGGCGTAAACTCGATCACTGCATCGTCGATCCGCACTTCGCCCGATTGCGGTATTTCGAGCAGATTGGCACAGCGCAGCAGCGTGCTCTTGCCACTGCCCGAGGCGCCGATGAGGGCGGTGACGCCGCCTTCCGGGACAACGATACTGACGCCTTTGAGAACGTGATTGTCGCCGAAGCTCTTGTGGATGTCGGTCAGGCTGATCACGACGCGGCCTCCAGATGGCCGCCATAGCGGTAGAACCGTTTCTCCAGCTGCGCCTGCAGGCTCGACAGCACCGAGCTAAGCACCAGGTAGATCAGCGCAACCTGAACATACAGGATCAGCGGCTCATAGGTGGTGGCGACGATGCGCTGCCCCGCGCGGAACAGCTCGGGCACCGTAATGGCAGCGGCAAGCGAGGTGTCCTTGACCAGTGAAATGAAGGTGTTGGACAGCGGCGGCACCGCGATGCGCATCGCCTGCGGCAGGATGGTGCGGCGCATCGCCTGCGGCCAGGTCATGCCGATGGAATAGGCGGCTTCCCACTGTCCCTTTGGCACCGCCAGCAGGACGGCGCGAATGATCTCCGAGGTATAGGCGCCCACATTGAGGGTAAAGCCGATCAGCGCCGCGGGGAATGCATCCAGCACGATACCGACGCTGGGCAGCCCGTAAAAAATCAGGAACAGCTGCACCAGCAGCGGCGTTCCGCGGATGATCCAGACATAGAACCGAACCACGGCCGCTATCGGCCTTGGTCCAAAAAGCTGGGCGATTGCGGCCAGAAACCCGACCGTCAGGCCAAAGGCAAAAGACAGCAATGTCAGCGGCACGGTAAAAAGCAGGCACGCCCATAGCAGGGACGGCAGCGACTCGATCATCAGCGACAGCCAGGGCGGCATGATGCATTTTCCGTTATGAAAAAGGACCGGCCGGTTGTCGGCCGATCCCTGTGGATACTACGCGATCTGCGTTTTACTGCGAGACGTCTTCGCCAAAGTACTTCTGGGATATCTCGGCATAGGTGCCGTCGGCCTTGATCGTGGTCAGCGCGTCATTGATCGCGGCTAGCAGTTCCGGCTTGCCCTTGGCCAGCAGCACGCCCGAGAAATCGGCATCGGGTGCGGTGGCGACGACTTTGACGTCGGCGTCCGGCTGCTGCTTCTTGAAGTCGAGATACGACAGGCTGTCATTGATGGTCGCGTCGGCGCGGCCCTGCAGCACCAGCGCGATGGACTGGTCAAACCCTTCCGTACCCACCAGCGTCGCGCCATACCCCTCGGCCAGCCTGCCGAAATTGCTGGTCAGCGACTGCGCAGATTTCTTGCCGGCAAGGGCCTCGAAGCCGGTGATGTCGGTATTGTCGCCACGCACAACCAGAGCGGCCTTGGAGGCAATGTAGGGTTCGGAGAAATCATACTTGGCCTGGCGATCGGCGTTGATGCCCACCTGGTTGATCACCACGTCGTAGCGATTGGCATCGATGCCGGCGATCAGGCCGTCCCATGGGCCTTCCACGAACTCTGGCTCTACGCCAAGCTGCGCGGCAATGGCGCGGCCAATTTCGACGTCAAAGCCAACCAGCGCGCCGCTGGCGTCATGAAAGGTGAAGGGGGCATAGGTGCCCTCGGTGCCGATGCGGAGCACGCCGGCCTGTTTGACGGCATCGAGTGCCGTCTGCGCGAATGCCGGGGTGGCCATGGCCAGCAGACCGACGGCAAGCAGCACTTTCGAGAATTTCATCTTCTTCTCCTGATCAAGCCGGTTGCTGTAGAGGAACCGGGTCTGGGTACTGAAAATTGGCCCCCTCGCGCCCACATTTCAACCGCCTGGATGGATGTTTCCTCCAAGGGCGGTTGCCCGGGGCCGCCATGCTCCCCATGCCCGTTTCCAGAGCCGGATGTTGCTGAACGCCCGCTCCAGCGAGATCGGCGCCCACCTCTGCTCCAGCGCGATATCGACAGCAGGGTGCAGCTGCTTTTGCTTGCACCATCCGTGCAGACGACCGATAGAACCGGCGTAACACTCTTGCGAAAGCTCCGCCGTGAACCCCTGGGTCCTGATTGATACCGTTCCGCTGCCCGATGGTCGTGGGGACATTCGCCTCATCCAGCGCGCCGACGAATTCTCGATCATGCTGGGCACCATCGCCCTGATGAACAGCCGCCTCAGCGGCTCCGAGGAAGCCATGGCCGGCTTGTCATGGGCGCGGATCAAGGATCGTCCGCACGCCCATATGCTGATCGGCGGCCTTGGCATGGGGTTTACCCTGCGGGCCGCGCTGGCCGAATTGCCGGCAACCGTCAAGATCACCGTGGCGGAACTGATGCCCGCTGTCGTTGCCTGGGGCCGGGGGCCTATGGCGGCCATTTTCGACGGCTGCCTCGATGACCCCCGCGTCGACATCAAGCTCAATGACGTGCGCCACGTTATCCGGTCGGCCAAGGGGAGCTATGACGCCATTCTTCTGGATGTCGACAACGGCCCCGACGGGTTGACCGTCGAAACTAATGACGCCCTCTACAGCATGGCTGGCCTGAAGGCCGCCAAGGCCGCCCTGCGGCCCGGCGGCGTCCTGGCAGTCTGGGCTTCTGCGCCCGATCGGGCGTTCACCCAGCGCCTGCAGCGTTCCGGTTTTACCGTCGAGGAAGAGCGCGTCCGCGCCAACGCCAAACGGCGCGGGGCCCGTCACGTCATCTGGCTGGCCACCAATACCCCGCCGCGTCCCGCTGCGCCCAAGCCAAAGGTAACCTAATCGACCCAGGCCATGCTGGGGTCCACCGTGGCGCAGAACAGGGCCACGCTCTGGCGGGATTGTTCAACCACGCGGCGGATCAGTTCGGTCTCGGTGGTCGCCTGATAGGTGGCGATGATCGGCATTGGCGGGAAACGCTTGCTGACCCTGATGGGGTGCAGGAGGCCCATTTTCAGTTCGCGCTTGATGGTAACCGTGGGAATGGCGCCCACGCCATAGCCGTCGATCAGCAGGTTGATGATGGAATAGAGGGAATTGGAACTGGTCAGCTTGCTGGCCAGCACCTGCTCATCCTGGAAATACGGCGCGATCATCCGGTAGGGCGGCGTGTCCTTGGGGAAGGTGATGATCGGCATCCGCGCCAGGTCATCGACGCTATAGGTGCTGTCCGGATTGATGATCTTGGGCGAACCGGCCCAGGTCATTTGCAGCACGCAGGAGGTGAAGCTGCGGAAATTGTCGCCAATGGCCGGATCGACCGCGAAGATCACGTCGAACTCGCCCTTGTTCATCCCCTCGATCAGGCTCTTGGTGCCTTCCACTGTCAGCTCGATCTTGAGCGTTGGCGCGGCCTCGTGCAGCGCTTCGACAAAGGCCGTCATCCAGGTGGAGGACACCGAGTCGATTGCCCCGATCCGCACCACCTTGGGCGCATGGGTAGTTTCGCCAGCCAGCTCGCGCTTGAGCCCTTCATAGGAGCTCAGGATCGCCTGAAACGTCTCCAGCACGCGTTGCCCGCTGGCGGTCAGCGCGAAGTCGCGGCCGGTGCGGTGCATCAGGCGGCAGCCGAATTCATCCTCCATCGCCGCCAGGCGAATGGAGATGGCGGGTTGGGTTGTATGGAGTTCCTGGGCGGCACGGCCAAAGTGCCGGTGCCGCGCCAAGGCGACAAAGGTCGTCATGTCGAGGATGCGCATAGCGCTTCCTCTATCAGACTTGGCCATTTTCGCGCGACTTTTTCTTTGGATTGCTGGCAATAGGCACGATGCTTCCGCCTCCCCCGAACGGCACCTCCCCCTCGAGGGGGAGGTTGGGACGGGGCGGGAGCCTCTATATGCTCACACGGGGACCACCGAGCCCCCTACGACGCCACCATGATGTGCCGAACCTGCGTGTAATCCAGCAGCGATTGCATCGACAGATCAGAGCCATAGCCCGAGTTCTTCATGCCGCCATGCGGCATCTCGGTGGCGAACACGCCATGGGTGTTCACCCAGGTCACGCCATATTGCAGCGCATTGGCTATGTTCATCGCCTGCACGCTGTCACGCGACCAGACCGAAGACGCCAGCCCGTAATCGGACGCATTGGCCCATTCAAGCGCCGTCGCCGCTTCATCGAATGCCGTAATGGTCAGCACCGGGCCGAACACTTCCTTCTGCACGATTTCCGATGAGATCGGCGCCGCCACCAGCGTCGGCTGGTAGTAATAGCCCTCGCCATCCGGTGTCTGCCCACCCGCCACGATATCGGCGCCATCGGCTCGCGCACGCTCCACAAAGCCCGCGACCCGATCCCGCTGCGCCGCCGTGATCAGCGGCCCGAACTCGACGTCATTGCGTTCCGGCGCGCCATAAACCAGCTGCCCGATCATCCCGGCCAGCTTGTCGGTCACTTCCTGGGCAATGCTCTTGTCGACAAAAATGCGGCAGGCCGCCGTGCAATCCTGCCCGGCATTGTAGAAACTCGCCTCGCGCAGCGTTTCCACCAGCACATCCACATCCGCATCGGCGCAGACGATCACCGGCGCCTTGCCACCCAGTTCCAGATGCGTGCGCTTGATGCTCTCGCCGGCGGCCGCCTTCAGCACCGCCCGCCCGGTGCGCACATCGCCCGTCAGCGAGATCATCCGCACCAGCGGATGGGTGATCAGCGTCTGCCCCACTTCGGGACCATCGCCACAGATCACGTTGACCACGCCCGGCGGCAGGAATTCCGCCAGGATCGAGGCCAGCAGCAACAGGCTGAGCGGGGTGTTCTCCGATGGCTTGATCACCACCGTATTGCCCGCCGCAATGGCCGGCGCAATCTTCCACGCCGCCATCAGCAGCGGATAATTCCACGGCGCGATCGAGGCGATGACGCCCAGCGGATCGCGGCGCATCATGCTGGTATGCCGGCTCGAGCGATAGCCATTGGCTGCCGTCCCCGGCACGTTGCGCACGGCGGTCCCGAAAAACCGGAACACATCGGCCACATTGGCGAGTTCCCCCGCCTGCACATAGCGCCAGGGCTTGCCGGCATTGATCGATTCCACATCGGCCAGGCTATGCGACTGCGCCTCGATGGCGTCGGCAATGCGGAGCAGGGCGCGGCTGCGCTCCTTGGGCGTGGTCTGGCTCCACTTGGCAAACGCTGCATGCGCCGTGGTCACGGCCGCATCGATCTGGCCACGATCGGCCGAGGCCACCTGCGCCAGCAGCTTGCCGGTTGCCGGCTCATGGCTTGGCAGCGTCGGGCCCTGGCCCGCGACATAGGCGCCATTGATGAAAAGGCGGGATTCGTAAGTCATGATGTCATCCAGCTAGGGTCAGTCACGGATCACGCGGATGCGTGCCGGATCGATGCTCAGGACCACGTCCTGGCCATCGGCGAATTCGAGGTCATTGGCGGTGAGTGCGCGCAGCGGATGGCCCGCCAGCGTCATCACATAGCGGTTGCGGGCGCCCAGGAAGACGCGGGTGCGCACTCTGGCCTTGGGCCCGGACCCCTTGGCGCTCAGCGTCAGGTCCTCCTGGCGCAGCGCAATCGTGGCCGCCCCACGGGTCTTTTCCTGCGCATCCAGCGACAGCAGCTGCCCATCGGCAAACTTTGCAACTGGGCCATTGGCCCCGTCGATGATTTCGGCTGGAACCAGATTGGCCGAGCCGATGAAATTGGAGGCAAAGCCGGTTGCCGGCTGGTTGTAGATCTCGTCCGGCGTACCCTGCTGTTCGATCTTGCCGGCATTGAGCAGCACGATGCGGTCGGACAGGCTCAGTGCCTCCTCCTGGTCATGGGTCACGAAAATCGTCGTGAGCTTCAGCCGCTGGTGGATTTCGATCAGTTCCACCTGCATGTCTTCGCGCAGGCGGGCATCCAGATTGCTCAGCGGCTCATCCAGCAGCAGCACCTTGGGCGTCGAGACGATGGCCCGCGCCAGCGCCACGCGCTGTTGTTGCCCGCCCGACAGCTGGCGCGGCTTGCGCTCGCCCAGATGCCCCAGCTGCACCGTTTCCAGCGCCGCCTTGACCTTTTCCTGCTGCTCGTCGCGATTGCCGATGCCCCGCATACGCAGCGGGAACCGCACATTCTCGGCGACGCTCAGATGCGGCAGCAGCGCGTAGGACTGGAACATCATGGCGATATCGCGCTGCTCGGGCGGCAGCTCCGTCACGTCGCGATTGTCGATCTCGACGTTGCCGGCGGACACGGTTTCCAGCCCCGCCACCATGCGCAGCAGCGTGGTCTTGCCACAGCCGGATGCGCCGAGCAGCGAGATGAACTCACCCGAGGCGATATCGAGCGAAATGCCATGCAGCACTTCGGTCTTGTTGAAGGATTTGCGGATATTGGTCAGGCGGACATTGGCCATGGGTCAGGCACTCGCAAATTTGGTGAGGCCAAGCATCCGGTCGATCACGAAGATCAGCACGATGGTCAGGGCAATCATGATGGTGGACACGGCGGCCACCGAGGGGTCGGGCGAAAATTCGAGCTGGCCGTAGATCTGCACCGGCAGCGTGGTCAGGGTCGGGCCGCGCAGGAACAGCGACAGCACCGCCTCGTCGAATGAGATGTTGAAGGCGAAGAACGCGCCAGCCGCGAGCCCGGGAATGCATTGCGGCACGACCACGAACCACAGTCGCTGCATCCGATTGGCGCCCATGGTGCGCGCCGCTTCCTCCAGATAGGGATTCGACTCCGCCAGCACAGCCAGCGTCGTGCGCACCACATAGGGCAGGGCGATGACGGTATGGCTCAGCGCCAGCGTGATGGGCGATACCGGGCCAAAGGCAGCACTCCAGAACATCAGCATGCCGATGGCATAGATGATGGTCGGCAGCACCAGCGGCGACAGGAATACCGTTGCCAGGAGGTCCGAGAACGGCAATTGCCGACGGTGGATGGCGATCGCCGCCGCGCCACCGATGACGGTCGCCAGCACCGTTACCATCACCGCAATCTGGATGCTGATCCAGGCCGCGCCGAGATAGGCGTTGGACGACAGCACCTGTTGATACCAGCGCAGGCTCAGCCCATTGGGGGGAAACGCGATGAACTGGCTTTCCGAGACTGAAACCCCGACCACCACGATCAGTGGAGCCAGCAGGATCAGCGCGGTCAGCGCCACGAAAACGACGCTGGCAAGTCGCAGCCAGCTAGGAACAGCCTTAACCATGCTTGGTCCCCGTCAGCTTGATATAGGGCGCCAGCACCAGCAGGATACCAGCGAAGAGGATGACAGCCTGCGCCGCAGCAAACGGCCAGTCCGGCGTTGCCGTCACCGATTTATAGATCGAGGCCGCCAAGACCTGGATGCGGGTTCCGCCCAGAAGGTTGGGGGTCACAAACGAGCTGGCCGAAAGCGTGAAGCACAGCAGCGATCCGGCGACGATGCCCGGCAGCGCCAGCGGCAGCACCACGGTACGGATGGTGGCGAGGAACGAGCAGCCCATGGTCCGCGCAGCTTCCTCCAACCGGCCATCGATGCGCGTCAGCACGCCCAGGATCGACAGCGCCATGAATGGCAACAGCACCTGCACCATGCCGATGACGATGGCGGTTTCGGTCTGCATCAGCGCAAAGGTGCGCCCCACCAGGCCCATGTCGCGCAGCATTTCGGGGATCAGCCCGCTGCGGCTCAGCAGCACCATCCAGCCAAAGGTGCGCACCACAACACTGGTCATCAGCGGCAGGATCACCATCACCACCAGCCACAGCCGCAGCTTGGGGCCGACCTTGGTCATGATATAGGCCAGCGGAAAGCCAATCAGCGCGCAGATCAGGGTGATCAGCAGCGACAGGCGCACGGTGCGCCACAGGATATTGAGATAATAGGGGTCAGACAGGAAGCGCACGAAATGGCTGAGGGTCGGGCCATCCGGTCCCGAAATGCTCAACAGCAGCATCTGCGCAATCGGCAGGAAAAACGCCAGCCCCAGTAACAGGATTCCAGGCAGGGCCAGCAGCAGGTTCTCTGTGCGGTCGTTCATTCGGTGTGGTCTTCCTTGGGTCGCATGGCTCTGGTGCCGCGCGTTCGATTTATCAGTAGCCGCATGGCGAACCGGTCGGCCACGGGATGGTCCCTGCGGGTCCAGACACGATGCCATGGCCTTGTGATGGTCAGGCGTGTTCGAGGTCTACTGGAAAACGGCCGGCCTCTCCACCTTGGGTTGAAGAGGCCGAAGGCCCGGGCAGGCGAGGGAGGAGCCGCGTCCGGGCCGCGAACCATGCTCATCCCGGTTTAGGCGAGCATGGATGGCGGGGGGTACTCGCCCCCGTCCCAGCTTCCCTTTTGGGGGGTGGAAGCAGGACGGGGGCAGGCACCTGGAGTGCGAAGAGCTTAACGGGCGATTGCCTTGTTCCACTCTTCGACCCAAGCCGTGCGGTTGGCTTCGATCGCTGCCGGGTCGAACCGGATCAGCCCGGCGACGCCAGCTTCCCCATACGCCACGTCGGCGGCGACTTCGGGGCTCAGCTCAGTCTTGGTATTGGTCGGCGAGTAGCGCAGGGCATCGGCGAAGCACTGCTGCGCTTCAGGCGAGATCGACATGTCGATGAGTTTCAGCGCCAGTTCATTGTTCGGACGGCCAGCCACCAGGTTGGTGGTGATGAAGCTGGCAGGTGTGCCTTCTGCACCCTGGGCAAAGCCCGATGGCAGGCCGGCATTGCGCAGCGTGAAGGCATAGTCAGACGCGTATGGAGCAATCCAGGCATCGTTCTGGGCGAATTCCTGCTGGATCTCCGGCGAGGTCGAAACCACCACGGCACCGGCATCGAGCAGCTTGCCGACAGCATCCAGACCCGGCTGGATATTGGTCAGATCGCCGCCCTGTACCTGATTGAGCATCAGGAAGCCGAGCATGCCATAGGCGTTGGAAATGTCGGTGAGCACCAGGTGCTCGCTATAATCCGGGTTCAGCAGATCGGTCCACTGGGTCGGCGGCGTGGTCACGGCTTCGGTGTTGAACACTAGGCCAATGGCGGCGATCGAGTATGCCGGGCCCTGGCCCTTGTCGAGATTGGCCTTGGCGAAGTCATAGAGATCGGCGGCATTGCTCAGGCTTGCCGGATCGATCGGTGCGAGCAGCCCCTCAGCTGCGCCGACGATTTCCTGGCCGCCAGAGAAGTGGATCACGTCGAACTGCGGCGCATCCTTCTGGGCGCGCAGCTGGGCAAAGGCGTCAGCCGAATAGGCGGTGACGACATTGACCTTGGCGCCGGTCGCGGCCTCGAACGGGGTGATGATGCAGGCGCGGTGCGCCGTCTCATAGGCACCGCCGAAGGAGTTGATGGTGAGCGTATTGTCCTGCGCGAAGGCAGTGGAGCCGAGCAGGGCCGAAATGCCCAGGACGGCGGTACCGAGTGTATATTTCATTTGCGTTCTCCCTTGCTGATGAATGAGTGGCCGGGCTGGGCAGCCCGGCCGGTGTTCCTAGAGGCGACCCAGTTCGACAGTCTTGGCGCCTTCGATGCGGATCAGTCGGCACTGTTCGGCCACTGCATCCAGATTTTCGGTCATCTTGCCGAAATAGGTGCAGGGAATCCAACCGGTGGGGCCAAATGTGCGGCCACCAACGCCGTAGAACATGCCGATCTCCCAGAACTCGGTCGGGTCGATCTTGAAGAAGTTCTTGGGCTGGTAGAACCAGAGCAGTTCCCCCACTTCGGGCAGCACTGTCTGGTTCTCCGGCGGCAGAGCCGTCGGGTCGAAATTGCGGTGCGTCTCGGGCAGGCCCATCATGATCTCGGGGCCCGAGAACATGGCGTGGGTGGCCTGCCACTGGATTGGTGTCTCAAGCGCATTCCACAGCGCTTCACAGGTCTTGGGGGCATTGTCCCAATAAAGCGTAATGATACCCTGGACGTTGGCATCGACGAATTTGAGGTAGAATTTCTTGTCGGACATGGATGGCCATAAGTTGATTTGGTCCCTCAATCAAAGGCCATCCAGCACCCCTGTCCAATTCCAAATCAAAATCCAAGCGATAATGGATTCTTATTGACTTGCGGCGCTTCGAGCGATTTCGCCAATTTCGCGCCAGAACGCCAGATCGTGGGGGCGACCCTCCGGGCGCCATTCCGGATGCCACTGAACGGCCAGGATCGGCGGAGTTCCCGCAGCCGAGGAAACGGCTTCCACCACGCCATCTTCAGCCCGGGCATTGACCACCAGGCCGCGCCCCAATTGCCCGATTGCCTGATAGTGCACGCTGTTGATGGCAATGGACTTTGCCCCGGTGATTTCAGCCAGCGGCGTGCCGGGCTCCAGCGCGACCCGGTGCCCATAACCGAACATGTCATCGATCGAAACGCCATCCGGCGCATGGTGAGGCAGGGCCGGCTCCGGTCCGTCGCGCTGGTCGACCAGCGTGCCACCCAGCGCAACATTGATCTCCTGCAGCCCGCGGCAAATGCCGAACACCGGCTTGCCCGCTGCTATCGCTGCCTTTATCAGCGCATCCGACATCGCGTCGCGGTTCCAATCAAACGGCGCCCGCCCACTGGCGGCGCCATAGCGCGCCGGCTCGATATTGGAATTGCTCCCGGTCAGCAGGACCGCGTCGAGTCGCGCGATGATCGCATCGGCATCCCCAACATTCTCGATGCTCGGGCAGATCAGCGGCACCGCATCGGCATAGCGCGCCACGGCATCCACGTAACGGGTTTTGACGATATAGGCGTCCTCGCCCTCAACGGTGCGATTGCAGGAAATAACCCCGATAACGGGCTTGCTGGTGCTGGGCATGATAAGTGCGGTACCTGGAGGAAACTCCCCTGAGAGTCGTTTTGCCGTCGGCATTCGTCAACCCGCACAATCGCCAAAACCCCTCTGGACAACCATCCCGACCAGCGCAAACTCACGCCCACTCGCGTAAGCGCGTGGGAATCCCGCCCCCCACCGGGTCATCCCGGCGCAGGCCGGGATCCATGCTGAACACCCTCAACGCCGTCCAGCTCACGGGTAGCCCACCGGAAACCAGCAGCTGCCAGCACCAGCCAGCAATCGCCAGCAAAACCGGCCCTAATCCAGCGGTAAATTGTCCTCCAGCCAGCGTTCAAAGCGCGCCAAAACCGGATCGCCCTCCCGCTGTGGCGCCGCCAAAAGATAATATCCCCCCAACCGCACGGTGCTGGTCAGGATTTCCACCAGCCGCCCATTGTCGATCTCGGCACCCGCCGTCAGCCGCGTCACCAGAGCCACCCCCTGACCGGCCAGAGCCGCGTCAAAGCCCAGATTGGCGTCCCACAGCCGGGGCCCGCGCAACTCCGTCGTGAGCTTGACCCCCATAGCCTCGAACCAATCGGTCCATTGCTGGCGGCTTTCCTCGTGGATCAGCGGCGCTTCGGCCAGCGCCGCAGGGGTCTCCGGCACCCCATGCCGCTCGATCCAGGCCGGGCTCGCCACCGGAAACATCCGTGGCATGATGAGCCGCTCGGCCCCTGGCGGAAGCTGGTCGAAACTGCCGAAACCGATCATCAGATCGGCCTCCCGCGCTGCGAAATCGGGCAGTCGGTCGATCGCCCGCAGGCTGATATCGACCGCTCCCATCGCCGCCTCGATCTCCGACAATCTGGGTGTCATCCAACGCGTTGCGAGCCCCGGCATGCACCAGATCCGCAGCGACGACCGCGTCGGTCCCGGCCGCAGCTCCGCCGTCGTATTGGCAATGATCCGAAACGCCCGGCTCACCGCCGCAAACAGTGTCTCGCCCTGCGGTGTCAGCACCACCCCGCGCGGCGTCGTCGTCACCAGCTTCTGCCCCAGCCAGTGCTCGAGATTGCGCACATGGCGGCTGACCACCGTGTGGCTCACCCCGATATCCTCGGCCGCCTTGCGCATGCTGCCCATCCGCGCCACCGCCTCAAAGGCCCGCAGCATGATCAACGGCGGCATCCCCATTTTCATCCCATCACCACTCATGGGTGGAAGCTTTAGTGCACCACTGTGACCAAATCAATCTGCTACGGGGTGGGGCAGTGGACCGCCTATCGTTCAGGCAACAAATTCCGTCTTCAGAGTGCGCTCAATGACCCAGAATGCCGACCTCCGCGCCCGCCATGTCGCCGCTATTCCGCGCGGCCTCGCCAGTGCTTTTCCCGTTTATGCCCGCCATGCCGAGAACGCGGAAATCTGGGATGCCGACGGCAAGCGCTATATCGATTTTGCCGGCGGCATCGCCGTCCTCAATACCGGTCACCGTCACCCCAAGGTGATGGCGGCGGTGCGCGATCAGCTTGATCATTTCACCCATACCGCCTTCCAGATTCTGCCCTATGAGCCCTATGTGGCGTTGTGCGAGCGGCTCAATGGGCTGGCTCCCTTCACCGCTCCCGCCAAGTCGGTGCTATTCTCGACTGGCGCAGAAGCAGTTGAAAACGCGATCAAAATTGCCCGGGCTCATACCGGCCGCCCCGGCGTGATTGCCTTTAGCGGCGGCTTCCATGGCCGCACCACGCTGACCATGGCGCTGACCGGCAAGGTCGTGCCCTACAAGGTCAAGTTCGGTGTCGCGCCGCCGGCGATTTACCATCTGCCATTCCCCGCCGAGACCCATGGGGTCACCGTCGCTGATACGCTCAAGGCGCTCGAAACTCTGTTCCGCGCCGACATATCCCCGTCCGACGTGGCGGCGATCATTATTGAACCAGTGCAGGGCGAGGGCGGTTTCCTGCCCGCACCCACAGAATTGCTCCAGGCCCTGCGCATGACCTGCGATACCCATGGGATTGTCCTGATTGCAGACGAAGTGCAGACCGGCTTCGCCCGCACCGGCAAGATGTTCGGCATCGAGCATTCCGGTGTCGAGCCCGATCTGGTCACGGTCGCCAAGTCGCTGGCCGGTGGTTTCCCGCTCTCAGGCGTTATCGGCCGGGCAGGGATCATGGACGCAGCCGAGCCAGGCGGTTTGGGCGGCACCTATGCCGGCAGCCCCATGGCCTGCGCTGCGGCACTAGCCGTCCTCGACGTGATCGACGAGGAAGACCTGCTCAATCGCGCCAATGCCATCGGAGAAACCATCCGTAAGTCATTGGAAAATATGGCATTGCGCAGTGACTGCCTCGCTATCACCGCCATCCGCGGCCCCGGCGCGATGATCGCCTTCGACATCGTGACGCCCGAAGGCGAACCGGATGCCGCCGCCACCAGGCGGGTCATCCAGACCGCACTGGAGGATGGGCTGGTGCTGTTGTCTTGCGGTATCCATGGCAATACCATCCGCGTTCTCAACCCGCTGACCATCGCCGATACAGTCCTGCTCGAGGGGCTGGAGAAACTCGGTCTTGCTCTCGCTGCCGCCAAGTAAGTACAGGAGCCTTCATGCGTAGCCTCACTGATCCGACCCTCCTGCGGTCGCAGAGTTACATCAACGGCCAGTTCACCGGTGAGGCCAGCATGGCGGTCACCAATCCCGCCACCGGCGAGGTCATCGGACTTGTCCCCCATCTGGGTGCTGCCGAGGCGACTGCAGCCGTCGAAGCCGCCGCCGCCGCCTTCCACCCCTGGGCCGCCCGCACGGCCAAGGACCGCGGCGCCATCCTGCGCAAGTGGTTCGAGCTGATCGTGGCCAATCGCAGCGACCTTGCCACGATCCTCACCAGCGAGCAGGGCAAGCCCTTTGCCGAGGCGCTGGGCGAGATCGATTATGCCGCCTCCTATGTCGAGTTCTACGCCGAGGAAGCCAAGCGCATCGCCGGTGAATTGTTGCCCTCGCACCGGACCGATGCCCGCATCATGGTGTCGCGCCAGCCCATAGGCGTGGTTGCAGCTATCACCCCCTGGAACTTTCCCGCCGCGATGATCACCCGCAAGGTCGCGCCGGCCCTGGCGGCAGGTTGTACCGTGGTCCTGAAGCCGGCTCCGGAAACCCCGCTCACCGCCCTGGCTTTGGCTCAATTGGCCCAGCATGCTGGATTTCCTGCCGGTACGCTCAATGTCATCACCGGCGATGCCATCGCAATAGGTGGTGTGTTGACCAGCCATCCCAAGGTACGGCTTGTGGGTTTCACCGGCTCGACCGAAGTCGGCAAGATCTTGATGCGGCAAGCTGCTGGCACGGTCAAGAAAGTGGCGCTCGAACTGGGCGGCAATGCGCCCTTCATTGTCTTTGACGACGCCGATATCGATGCGGCCGTGGAGGGCGCCATGCTCTCCAAATTCCGCAATATGGGCCAGACCTGCGTCTGCACCAACCGCATCTATGTGCAGGACAAGGTGCATGACGCCTTTGTCGCCAAATTGGTGGAACGGGTCCGCGCCTTGAAGGTTGGCGACGGTTTTACCGAAGGCGTCGTGCAGGGGCCGCTGATCACCGAGGACGCCGTCACCAAGGTCGAGACCCACATAGCCGACGCTGTCGCCAAGGGCGCTTCGATTGCGCTGGGCGGAAAACGGCATGCGCTGGGTGGCACCTTCTTTGAGCCTACAGTGCTGACCGGGGTCACCGCGTCATCGCAGCTGGCGCAGGAAGAAACCTTCGGGCCTCTCGCTCCGGTCTTCCGCTTTTCGAACGAAGACGACGTCATCGCCGCCGCCAATGCCACCGAAACCGGCCTTGCCGCCTATTTCTACTCCCAAAACGCCGCCCGCCTGTTCCGGGTCATGGAGCGCCTGGAATACGGCATGGTCGGCGTCAATACCGGCCTGATCTCCACCGAACTCGCCCCCTTCGGCGGCGTCAAGGAAAGCGGGAATTCCCGCGAGGGCTCATCCCATGGCATCCTGGAATTCACCGAACTCAAATATGCCTGCATCGGCGGACTGGGCTAGTTAGTCAGGAGCCGACGCCGCCAGACGCAGCGTCGGCTCCATTGATCGGTGCGCTCGGACTAGAGCGCATCTTGTGGAGTGCGATTGATCGCAGCCGCGCGATACGATCGCACATAGGCGCGCACCTTGGATTCCATCCAGTTGTAGATTCGCGCGAAGACGATGCCGAATGCGATTGCCGCAAACAGGGCAATCCACGGCTTGGGGCCGTGAAATATCCGGGTGATCAGCGAATTGACCTGGAAATGGCTGAGATACATGAACATCGACGCGCCAGCGATCTCACCGACGATCGCCTTGACCGGCGCAGGAACCGAAATTTCGGGCACGAACAGCACCAGGGCCGTACCGCCCAGGATGTAGGCGCTGGCCGAACTCATGCCGTGATGCATGAACACCGCAACGGCAATGATCGCCATGGCAATGAGGCGGTCCTGCATGTCACGCGCGCTTGCCATCAGCATGCCGGCGCCTATCGTCCACAGATACCAGATCGGCGTGCGATGGTAGAGATAGTTGGTGTCCCAGACCTGATCAACCATCCAGCTGACCACCATCGCCACAACGATGAGCGCGGTGCAGGTCATCATCGGTCGCGCTCGCAAAACGTCCCGAATTTTGGGGATCGCTAGCAGTGCGGCAATGACCAGCAGCAGCTGCATGTAGATCTCGGCGAAATAGTAATAGGCGATATGGTACTGGCTTGGGTCGAACCAGTTGGATATCAGCAGCGGTGGCATCAGTTCGAAGGTCCTGGCCAGCAGCTGCATAGCGAAAATGACCATCACTGTCGGGATGGCAACGCGCAGAACGGTCCCGAAAATCGTATTGACCTTGCCGGTTCGGCTGATTTCGGGCCACTGGAAACGCATGACGCTGTAGCCGGCCAGCATGAACAGGAAATAGGCCGCACCCCAGGTGCTGCTGTAAACAAATGTATCAAGGTGCAGCGCGACGATGCAGATCATGAAGAATGCGCGCGTCAATGTGGCGGACTCCAACAAGCGCCACGACGATCCGCCATCGACCGCCCTGATCTTTTCCAGTTGCGCGACGGTCAGCCCCTCCCACCCGCTGGGAAGCGGGCCAAAGCGATCCTCAAATCCTAGCGAAAACTGGATGTAGCTGAGCGAGTCCCCGCCCATGGTCTCGAAGCTGTCGTCCGGGCCGATGTCTTCTCCGGGAAAGAATTTCTGGAAGAATGACAGCACATCGTCTGCTCCCGATTCAGGAACTGGATCGACAATGCCAGCCGCCGCGGCGGCATCACGCTGCTGGGCGAATGCCTCGGTGAGCAGGCGACGCAATGGCTTGCCGGTGGCAGTGCGTGGAATTGTCGCCATGACCTGAACGTGCAGGGCATCGCCCGCGTTCACCCCAAGCTCGCTCAGGGCTTCAACTGAAGCGTCACGGAGCCGGTTCTCGGAGAGATCTGCCGACTCGGCCGCAACGAGAACGCCTTCTCCGCGCAGCGCATCTGGCACCTTGGCCACGACGATCCTGCCGCCGAGCCCCAGAAGCCCGCCAATCCGCGCCTCGAGCATGTCGGGATTGATCTTGATGCCACCGCTATTGATGAGGTCGTCCGCTCGGCCATCGTAATACAGGTAGCCGTCACTGATGTGGCCGAGGTCGCTGGTTTCCAGCCAGCCATCCGGGCTGGCCAGGTCCACGAGCTGATCGGCATCGACGCGCCAGCGCGCGACATGGGGGCCGCGAATTTGGATCCGCCCTTTTGGGGATATCTCGATCTCGGTCTTGCCGACGGCGCGGCCGACCGATTCCAGAAGGTCATCCGGGACGTCCGAGATCTGCAGGAAGGTGCTGCGGGACGCCTCGGTGAGGCCATAGTGCTGAACAATCCGGGCATTGGGAAAAAGCGCGCGCACCGCACTTTTCTCAGCGGCCGACATGTACTGCGAACCGATCTCCAGCCAGCGCAGGTTCTTGCCGGCATCGGCAAGCACGGTCGGCGTCTGCAGCACAATTCGCAGAAGCGTCGGCACCGCAGACAGGGCGTTGACCTCCCCTGACTTGAGCATTCGGGCCAGCTCATGCGGATCGAAGCCGCGGGGCGGCACATAGCATTGGCCGCCTGCCGCACTGACAGCACGGACGCGGCCGATGCCGAAACTGTAGGTGACAGGCACGCCGACATATTCGCGGACCTCGGAGGTCAGACCCATCTGGTCGATAATCCGCTCTGCCGCATCGGCGAGATTGGAATATGTGAGGACGATACCCTTTGGCATGCCCTCGGTGCCGGAGGTGTAAGTGACCTGAGCGGGGCGGTCCTCGTGGATCAGGGGGTGGTTCGCAGTGAACCAGCCGCTGCCTTCATCGGGGACAATACAGTTCTCGATGGTTATGCCGGTCAAGGCCGCGGCGAACGCCTCGTCCGGAACGTTGACCAGTGGCTCTCGCGCCGCGTTGAGCGCAAATACATGCTCGATGTAGGAAAGTGAGTTCCGCGTAACGAGCGCGGTGGCCGTCAACTTGGCATGTGTCACTTTTTATCACTCTTTACTGACAGCCCGAAGGCTAAGTCAAATCAGCGTAGCACCAGACGCGCCGCCCATCCAAGACGTCGACTAAGAAATCACAGTTGATTGTTAATTGGCGCGGGCCGGCAAGCAAAGCCGGAGAATTGCCGGGCAATAAATGATGCCGTTCCGCGCCCCGCGCATCTCTGGTGATCGGGCCGGAAACTGCGGTTCCATCCTTTGAGCTTAATCGAATTTTTCGCGTGGGGCAGGCTGGTACTGGTCGGCGTACCGGGCCTCGCATAACGGGTGTGGAATTTCGCGTGCCCCGGAAATCCGGCGGCACCTGCTATTGGTGATCCTGCCTCCGGTCTGGACGCCGGGCTGCCGCGCCGGGCCGGTGCCAATCCCGGCCCAGGTGAGAACGCCGTGCGTATGGACCACAAGACAAAGCGTCCGCCTCAGGTCGAAGCGGACGCTTTCGCTGTGACGCATGGGCTGGCGGTCGCCGTCAGCTGGGCAGGCAGGCCGGACCGGCGGGTTCAAAGGACTTGTAGGTCAGGATGAATTCGCGGTGCCCCAGCGCCTCGGACTTGGTCTGGGCCCCGGCGGCGACGGACTGGATCAACTCGAAAATCTCGGCCCCGACCTCATCGAGGCTGGCAGCGCCTTCCAGAATGCGGCCGGCATCGACGTCCATGTCGTCTTCCATCCGCCGATAGGTGTCTGGATTGGCGCAGACCTTGATGACCGGGGCAATCGCGGAGCCGACCACCGAACCACGGCCGGTGACGAACAGCGTCATATGGCTGCCCGAGGCGATCAGCTCGACGATTTCGGCGGTGTCGGAGATATTGGGGAAGCCGTAGCGGACCTCGCCATCAGGAACCACGTCCATCAGATAGAGCCCGCCACGCGGCGGCACGGTGCCCGGCTTGACGATGCCCGAGATGGGCGATGAGCCCGACTTGGCATAGGCGCCCATCGATTTCTCCTCGATGGTGGACAGACCGCCATCGGCATTGCCGGGAGCAAAGCTGCCATAGCCCAGGGTGGCGTAATAGGTCGCGGCCTTGGCCACCGATGCGCGCAGCTCGTCGCCCAGCTCCGGCGTGACGGCGCGGCTGGCCATGATCTCTTCGCAACCGATCAGTTCGCCGGTTTCCTCGAAGATGCAGGTAGCGCCGGCCGATACCAAGGTGTCGAAGGCGCGGCCAACAGCCGGATTGCCGGTGAGGCCGCTGGTGCCATCGGAGCCGCCGCAGACAGTGCCGATGATCAATTCTTCCACGGCCATCGGCACCGTGGGCGCATCACGCAGCGCCGCGAGCTGTTCCTGAACCCAGGCCTGGCCGGCCTTGATGGTCTTGAGCGAGCCGCCGTCATTTTGAATGGTGAGCGTGTGTACGGGCCGGCCGCTCTTTTCGACGATATCGGCGAGCGAGAACTTGTTGAAGCTCTCGCAGCCGAGCGACAGCAGCAGCACCGCCCCGATATTGGGGTGGGTGCAGAGCTTTTCCATCATCTGCTGCGCATAGGCATTCGGGTAGCAGCCCGGAAAGCCGATCAGATGCACGTCGCCATCGCGGGCCGATGCTACGATTTCGCGGCTGACATGGTGGGCGCATTCGACCAGATAGGCGACGGCCACCACATTGCGGATGCCCTTGCGTCCGTCCGCGCGCGGATATCCGCGCATTGGTGAGCTCATGGCTTGGCCTCCGTGGTGGGTTTGGCGATCACATGGGTGGCCGTGTAGTCGCTCTTGATATTGTGGATATGCACCGAATCCCCGATGGCGATGGCCTGGGTGGCCGAGCCGATCGGGGCACCGTATTTGAGGATTTTCTCGCCGGTGCGGATCGCCTGCCGGGCGATCTTGTGGCCGCGGTCGAGCCGGGCGGCGAGCGTCACCGGATGATCCCCGACGACAACGGCTTCGCCGGCCGGGATCGGTTCGCGGGCAACCAGAATATTGTCCTGGGGCGAGAGCAGCAGCAGACGGGGGTCGGTCATGCCAGCTCCTTACATCACGCCGAACGTGCGGAAGGCCTCGGTGGCGCTCATGCCGTTCTTGATGGCCTCTGCGACCTGGTTCTCGGTGCTGACCTTTTCCAGGGCCTTGGTGACGACCTCATCGACGATTGCAGCCGGGATGATCAGCACGCCCTCGTCATCGCCATAGACCAGGTCGCCCGGATTGATGGTGATGCCGCCGATTTCAATGGTGGTGCGATAGTCGATCACCTTGCCGCGCGGTCCCTGATCCTGGGCGTAGACGCCGCGGCAGAAGGTGGGGAAACCCAGGGCCTGGATTTCGCCGACGTCACGCACATAGCCATCCAGCACAGCGCCAGCAGCCTTGAGGTGAGTGGCGCGGGTCGACATCAGCCCGCCCCAGATGGCGTAGTTCAGCGAAGCGCCGGTGGCGATGTAGATTTCGCCTTCCTTGAGATCGTCCAGTGCTTCCAGCATCAGCCCGAACGGCTTGTGCGCGAGCGGACCGGCCGAAGTATCGAGGCCCATGCTGAATACGTCAGCCTCCAGCACCGGCATGGCGCGCCCGGCAATGCGGGTGCCTAGCTCCAGAGGGGCGAGACCGGCCGGCAGGAACTGCTTGCGATAGCCCAGTACATCCAGGATGTCGCCCACCACGGCAGTGAACAGATCCTGCTTGAGAATACGGATGGTCTCCGCCTCGGTACGAATAGTCATGGTCAAATTTCCGTCGGTACTAGCTGCCGCTCGACAGCAGCAGGGAGATTTCGGGGACATAGGTGATGAGCAAGAGGCCGATGACCAGCGCTGCATAAAGGCCCAGCGACTGGCGGGTGAATTCGGCGACGTTGACCTTGGTGATGTTGCAGACCACCAGCATCACAGTGCCGATCGGCGGTGTGAGAGTGCCAACCGAGAGGTTGACGATGAGAATAATGCCGAAATGGACGGGGTCGATCCCCATGGCCAGAACGGTCGGCATCAGCAAGGGCACCAGCACGATCATCAGCGCCGTGCCTTCCAGGAGGCACCCGAGCCCCAGAAACAGGACATTGAGCAGCAGCAGGAACAGGTACTTGTTGTCGCTGATGGCGACGATGCTGGCGGCGAGGGACTGGCCAACCTGCTCGAGCGAGAACACCCAGGCCAGGGCCGAGCTGGCCATGATGATCAACATGACCGACGCCGTCGACTTGGCGGTTTCGACCAGCGCATTGCCCACATGGGACAGCCGCATTTCGCGATAGACGATGAAGCCGATGAAGATCACGAAGGCCACGGCAAAGGCACCGGCCTCGGTGGGGGTGAAGATATTGGCGCGGATGCCGCCGATAACAGCGAACACCAGCAATACCGCCGGCCAGGCCGAGAACAGGGTGGCGCCGACTTCAGCGCTTTTGGGCCAGCTGGTGCGGGTCGGCTTGTAGCCACGGCGCACCGAAATCCAGTAGGTGGCGATCAGCAGCAGCACGGCCAGCATCAGGCCGGGCAGAATGCCGGCCATGAACATGCGGCCCACCGAGACGTTGGCGAGCAGGGCATAGATGATCAGCGCGATGCCGGGCGGGATGATCGGGGTGATCAGCGAACCAAAGGCGGTGACCGCCGCTGCGAAGCCGCGATCATAACCCTGCTTTTCCATTTCCGGCACCATCATGCGCGCGGTCATGGCAGCATCGGCAAGGTTGGAGGCGCTGAGGCCGCCCATCAGGGTCGAGAGCATTACGTTTGCCATGGCCATGCCGCCGCGGAAGCGGCCGACCAGCAGGTCTGCAACGCTGAGCATGCGGCGCGCAATGCCGGTATGGCCCATCAGGGTGCCGAGCAGGATGAAGAACGGGATCGCCAGCAGCGAGACGTTCTGCGTCGGGCTGATCAGGCGCTGAATGGCGATGGTGATGGGGACCTGATTGAAGAACAGGAAATAGACCAGCACGGCCACAAGAATGGCAATGTAGAGGCGCATATTGAGGGCAATAAGCGCCAGCATGACGAGAATTACGGTGGTCAGGGTCATTCTGCGTCGTCCTTGGCGAGGGCGCGGAAGCCCTTGATGGCGTCGATCAGCATGTAGAAGGCGATGCCGACGGCCCCTACGGGAATGGCGATATCGATCCAGAGCCAGGAAATGCGCAGGATGGAGGTGACCTTGAACTGCACCGACAGCGCCAGTTGCAGACCGATCCATCCGACATAGAGAATGACAGCGACCGAGACGAGGCCGACAACGGCGTTGACGAGAAGGCGTGCCCGCCGGGGCAGGGCATCGGTCACAAGCGAGATGGAAAGATGCTGGCCGTCGCGTTCGGCGGCGATGGCGCCAATCATCACGATCCAGATCAACAGCATGCCGCTGACTTCTTCAGACCAGTGAACGGGCTGTCCGACCGCGTAGCGCATGATCACCGCGTAGTTGGCGATGCCAACCAGCACCAGCAGCGGAATGGCCGCCAGCCAGTTGATCGGCTTTTCTAGGAACTTCATTGTCGTCTCCGGAACAGCAACCGACCCGACTGGGGCGCGCAGCTTGGGGGATGCGGCGGGCAGGGCGCCCGCCGCGCACGAATTACTGGATTTCGGCCTGGATCAGGTCGTAAAGGCCAGGGGTCCATTCCGGGAACTCGGAGTAGACCTTCATGCTCAGTTCCTTGAAGGGTGCGGTGTCGACTTCGATGACTTCGACCCCGGCAGCCTTCATTTCGTCGACCATCTTGGCGTCCAGATCGGTGATGAGCTTCTGGCTGTAAAGGCCGGCTTCGTAAGCCGTTTCCTGGATCAGTGCTGCATCTTCAGGCGCCAGCGTCGAGAAATAGGCCTCGCCGCCGATGAACATCGCCGTATTGGTCAGGTAGTTGATCATCGAGAGGTACTTGGCCTCTTCGTGGAACTTCTGGCCGTAAAGCACGGCAATCGGGTTTTCCACGCCGTCGATCACGCCCTGCGCCAGGGCGCCAAAGGTTTCGCCCAGCGGCATTGGGGTCGCGGTTGCGCCCATCGCCTCAAGAATCTTGATCTGCATGATGTTATTGGGAACGCGGATCTTCATGCCCTGCAGGTCGGCAGGGGTGCGAACCGGCTTGGTGGTGATCAGTTGGCGCACGCCATAGAGCAGGTTCGGCATCACGATCCGCACGCCCTTGGCGCGCAGGGCTTCGTCCTTGGCCTTGAACCACTCGCCGTCATAGATGGCGAACAGCTTTGCCGGATCATCGGTCAGATAGGGCCCGAACAGCACGCCCAGGTCGGGCTCGTAATCGGCGAGGAAGCCGACATCGCTGATCTGCACCACGTTGAGACCGGCAATGGCCTGCTCGGTCACGTCGGCCTTGGAGCCCATCTGCGAGCTGGGATAGAGCTCCAGCGCGATGCGGCCGCCGCTCTTTTCGGCAACCAGGTCTTTCCAGTAATTGGCGACGATATCGACCGGCTCGCCTGGATTGTTTTCATAGGCCACGCGCAGCTTGACGTCCTGAGCAGCAGCACCGGTGATGCCCAGGGCAAGGACGCAGACAGCGACGCTGCCGGCAAGTTTCTTCAACATGTATTCGTTCCTCCAGCTAGATTTTTCGGCAGAATGCCGCGGGCTTAAAACCCGATGACTCCCCCACCGTCGACGACGAGGGTTTGTCCAGTCACATAGGCAGCAGCGGGGGATGCGAGATAAACGCAGGCCCAGCCTATGTCGTCCGGCTGCCCCAAAGTGTTGGTTTGGATGCGGCCAAGGATTTTTGCCTTGCGCGCCGGATCGGCGGCAGTGGCGGCGCGGAACAGATCGGTGTCGATCCAGCCCGGCGCGACGGCATTGACGCGGATGCCTCGTCCGGCGAATTCCGCCGACAGGCCACGCACAATGCCGGTAATGGCGGTTTTTGAGGCGGTGTAGCCCAGCACCATCGGCTGCCCGATAAACGAGGTCATCGAGGCGGTGAAGATCACCGAACCGGTGCCGCGTTCGAGCTGCGGACCGAGCAGGGCGCGGGTCAGTTCCAGCGCGCCGCGCACATGCACGTCGAACACCTGATCGAAATCAGCCATGGTCGACTGCTCGAACGGCTTCTTGACGGTGTTGCCGGCATTATTGACCAGAATATCGATTGGTCCCTGCCGTTCGAGAATTCCGGCGGCCGTTGCCGCAACGCTGTCCACATCGGCAAGGTCGATCGTTTCAGCCACGGCCATGTCGCCGATATCGGCCACGGCGGCGTCCAGTACGTCGCGCCGGCGACCGGCAAGGATGACGCGCGCCCCGGCGCTGGCCATGCAGCGGGCAATGGCGAGGCCGAGGCCCGAACCGCCACCGGTGACAAGCGCTGTCTTTCCCGCCAGACCAAAGGCCTGGCTCCAATTCGGCAGTGTCATGGGGCGGTCCTAGACTTCGATCATGATCTTGAGCGCGTCGGGATGGCTGGCCCAATGGGGCAGCGCCTGATCGGCCTGGGCGAAGGGGAAGGTGCGCGTTACCAGCCCATCAGCGGCGTCGCCCAGCGTTTCGAGATAGGCGATCACAGCCTCGAAATCGGCCATGGTCGCATTGCGCGAGCCCATGATGTCGAGTTCCTTGAGATTGAAGAACCGCGTCTCATAGGTGACCGGGGCCTTGGAATAGCCAACATAGACCACCCGCCCGGCAAAGCCCGCCAGATCGATGGCCTGGGTGAACGTCACCGGCAGGCCGACGGCTTCCACCACCACGTCGGCACCGTCGCCATTGGTCAGCGCCTCGATGCGCTCAGCCACGTTCTCGCTGGAAGCATCAACGGCATGGGCCGCGCCAAAACGGGTGGCGTAGGCGGCCTTGTCGGCGTTGACGTCAATGGCAATCACCCGGGCGCCGCGGGCTGCAGCGGCGACGATAGCGCCCATCCCGATCATGCCACAGCCGATCACAACGACAGTGTCGCCTGCACCTACCGTCCCGCGGGCAACGGCATGAAAACCCACCGAGAGCGGTTCGACTAGCGCCAGATGGCGCGCCGCCAGAGTGTCGTTGGTGATGAGCTTGCCATAGGGCAGCACGATCGACTCGGCGAGCCCACCATCCTGCTGCACGCCCAGCGTCTTGTTGTAGCGGCAGGCATTGGTGCGGCCCTTGCGGCAGGACGAACACGTGCCGCAACTGGTGTAAGGCAGCACGACGACGCGCTGGCCAATGGCGTAACCAGCCGGAACTTCAGGCCCCAGGGCGGCGATCTCTCCGCCAATTTCATGGCCGGGAATGCGCGGCAGGGTGACGAGCGGGTTCAACCCCCGAAAGGTGTTCAGATCGCTGCCGCAGAGGCCGACATGGCGCACGCGCACCAGCACCTCGCCCGGTCCGGGCGTGCGTTCGGCAACGTCGTGCAGGGCGGAGCGCCCTTCGGCTTCGATCATCAACGCTTTCATGGGGCAGGCTCCGTAGTGACAGGCAAGGCCATGTCGCGGGTCATAGTTTCCTCCAGCACCCCTTCGCTATAGCGATAGTGATCGGTGCAGGCGGCGAGCAGTTCGGGATAGGAACGACGCCGCAGGGCGTCGACGATGGAGAGGTGGTTGTCGGCCGACGCAATGTCGTGGCGCGGCACGTGCTTGCCGATCTCCATGTAGAAAACGATGCTCTGGGCGAGGACGCGGTAGAGCTTGCGGATCACCGCATTGCCCGAGGCTTCGACCATCATATTGTGGAAGGCATAGTCGGCCTCGGCTGCCTGCCGGGCCGTCAACGCCCGCTCCATGCGCCGCACCAGATCCTCCAGCTTGTCGATATCGGCGTCGGAAATATTGGTGACGACGGACGGCAGGATCCCGAGCTCGATGATGCGGCGGAACTCCAGCAGGTCCTTGCAGGTGTTCAGGCTGCGGTCGAAATACTGCGCGAAAACGTTGAACGCCACCGCGATGTCTGGGGTGCAGACCCGCGGCCCCCGCTGGGTCTTTTCCACATAGCCATAGGCCTCCAGCACGATCAGGGCTTCGCGCACGGTATTGCGCCCAACCCCGAAACGTTCGGCGAAAAGCCGCTCGTTGGGCAGGTAGTCGCCTGGCTGATATTGCGTCTGGATTTCGGTTTTAAGCGCCTCCAGCACGCTTTGAACCGCCGATACGCGAACCATTCCTCACTCCATGGTCCAACAATGGTACCAATGTGTGGTATGGAAGATGCAAAGCGGTGTCAATGCCCGCTTTGGGCCTGCTCGACACATTATCCACGGGGGAATCTGGGGCCGTGCCCTCGCCGAAAAGCCGGCTGAATGCATCTGGACGCCGGAGAAATCTCTGGCCGTCGATCATGAGCGCGACCGTTTCAACGGACATAAAAAAGGCCTCAGCGAGAGGCTGAGGCCGTCATTCATGCGGTCTGTGGCGCGCTATTCGTGCGCGTCTCAGAGCGAGCTTTTGAACCAATCGACCGTTAACTGGGAGAGCCTGTCGAAGGCGGCCATGTCGCCGGAGAAGATGTTGAACGTGTGATCGGCCCCGGCAATGATCTCCTTCTGCTTGTTCGCCGAGCCAACGGCAGCAAGAATGGTGTCGGTCACAGCGGGCGCGACGACATCATCATTGGCGCCGGCAATCGCCAACACCGCGCCACTGTAACCCGCGAGGTCCTTGGCGAGATCGAGGGCGCGCACTTCATCATACCAGGCCAGCGAACGGTTCAGGGCCGGGCGCCAGTCAAACTCGACGACGGCAAAACCATTCTTCTGCGCCTCGGCATATTCCTCTGGGCTGAAACCGGTCATATCGACCACACCGGCCCAGGTCACGAGGCTGCGCACATCCGGCGTGTGGCTCGCGGTCAGCATCGCGACCAGACCACCCTGGCTCCACCCCAACAGACCCAGTCGGGCATCATCAATTTGCTCAAGCCCACGCATATGGGCGATGACGTCGAGCCCATCCTGCATGCCGCTGCTCGGCGTATATTCAAGATATTCAGCGGGGCTGTCGCCATTTCCGGCGAAGTCGAAGCGGGCGCTGGCGATCCCTGCCGCCGCCAGTTTGGGCGCCAGCAGGTCATAACCCCCACCGGCCTCGTGGCGGTCAGATCCAGTGCCATGGAACATCACGACAAATGGAAACGGTCCATCGCCTTCCGGTAGCGTGATCGTCGCCGGAATCTGGCGGTCCGTTCCCGCGATCATTACTGTCTCATCGGCGGCCTGCGCCAGTGTCGGCAGCGCAAGTAGGGCGATCGATAGTGCCGTGAACATCTTCATTGCAGCCTGTCCCTCAAACAGTTGGATTGCATCGTAAATCTACCTGCTAATCGCCGTCATACAAGCGTGGTCACAAGCCGCCATGGCGCAGCGGCAGGCCGCCCGATTGCTTGAGCGTCGTCAACACGATCTCGGAACGAACCTGACCGATCCGGCCATAGGGCAACAGGTGACGGTGGATGAACTCGGCGAAATGCTCAAGGTCGCGCGCCGTAACATGCAGGACATAGTCGGCGTCGCCCGAAACCGAATAGGCGGCTCGCACCTGCGGAAACGCCTCGAGATAGGTTGCGAAATCCTCGGCCTGGGCCTTGCCGTGTGACGACAGATTAACCCGCACAAAGGCCTCCACCGTAAACCCGAGCTTTGCAGTATTGAGCCGCGCCGTGTAGCCCTCGATATAGCCGGAGGCCTCCAGCGCCGCCTTGCGCCGGGAGCATTGCGAAGCCGACAGATTGACGCGTTCGGCAAGCTGCGCATTGGTCAGCGACCCATCTGCCTGTAGTGCCGACAAGATTGCGTAGTCGAATGCATCCAGCGTGATTTCTTGCATCAAACAGCCCATTCATGCGTCGATTATGCAGATTTCGAGCCAGATGACCGCAGAATGCAAGCCAAATCTGCTCGCCCCAGTGCATCCTCGTTCCATCCTGGAGTAGGATCATATGGGCCCTTACCCGCACGACGCGCCGCCGCCGACCATCAGCGAAGCCAACCCGGCTGGTACCGATGGCTTTGAATTCGTTGAATTCGCCCACCCCCAAGCCGGCAAGCTCGAAACCCTGTTCGAGGCCATGGGCTATGAACTGGTGGCGCGACACCGCAGCAAGGATATTGTCGTCTACCGCCAGGGCGACATCAATTATGTGATCAACCGCGAGCCGGGCACGCACGCTGCCGCCTTCGTGGCCGAGAAGGGCCCTTGCGCCCCCGGCATGGCCTGGCGGGTCGTTGACGCACAGGTCGCGCTCAGGCGGGCGCTCGATCTGGGCGCCAGGGAATATACCGGCAATGGCAAGGCGCTCGACGTGCCCGCCGTCTACGGCATTGGTGGCTCGCTGCTCTACTTCGTCGCTACCTATGGCGCCAAAGGGTCGCCCTATGCGGCGGAGTTCGAATGGACCGGCGCTGTCGATCCCAGGCCCGAGGGCGTCGGTTTCTACTATCTCGATCACCTGACCCACAACGTGATCCGCGGCAACATGGACACCTGGTATCGCTTCTATGCCGACACCTTCAAGTTCCGCGAAATCCGCTATTTCGACATCGCCGGCAAGATGACTGGCCTCACCAGTCGCGCCTTGACGTCGCCCTGCGGCAAAATCCGTATCCCGATCAACGAGAGCGCCGACGACAAGAGCCAGATCGAAGAATATCTGCGCGAGTACAAGGGCGAGGGCATCCAGCACATCGCCGTGGCATCGGAGGATATTTACGCCTCAACTGACGCCATCGCAGCGCGCGGCGTTGAATTTATGCCCGGCCCACCAGACACATATTACGAAATGTCGAAGCGTCGAGTGAAGGGGCATACCGAACCGCTGGACCGGCTGAAGGCGCGCGGCATTCTCATCGATGGCGAAGGCGTCGTCGATGGCGGCACCACGCGCATCCTGCTGCAGATCTTCTCCAAGACCGTGATCGGCCCGATCTTCTTCGAGTTCATCCAGCGCAAGGGTGACGACGGCTTCGGCGAGGGTAACTTCAAGGCCCTGTTTGAGTCGATCGAGGAAGATCAGATTCGTCGTGGCGTGCTCAAATCGGCATGAATCTGGGCTCCGAGACCAGTGAGCCAGACGCGGCGGTGGGCTTTGCCGCCGCCGGTCTGGTAGAGGGTGGGTTACGCATTCTGCAGCTGACAGAGGATGATCAGATCTGGTCGGTGCTGGTCACGCGCCGCAATGGTCAGCTACGGGCCTTCCTCAATGCCTGCCCGCATCAATATCTGCCGCTCGACTTTGCCGGCCCCAATATCCTGAGCGCCGATGGCGCCACGTTGATGTGCTCCATGCATGGGGCGATGTTTGCCATCGAGGACGGGCATTGCGTGACAGGGCCGGCCATGCCCTGCGCGCTGACCGCCGTCGATGTGCTTGAAAAGGATGGCATGGTGCGCCTCGGCGCCATCCGCTGGTAGCCGGAACGGCGGGCCCCCCGCTGCCTATTCTACAACGCCGAGAATCGGGCCAAAGCCACCATGCCAGGACCGGTCATTGCGGCCCATATCCGGGCTGTAGATGCCCACGCCACGGCCACCGTCGAGGAACAGGGCATTGGGGCAAGCCAGTTGATCACGGAACAACCGCGCGAAGTCATGGAAATTGACGCTGGATTCGCTGATGGCAATGCGCACCAGCCCATTCTCGCAAACCCCGACGCCACTGCGCCGGGTTCGATCCGACGAGCCAGCGATAAAGGCCGGATGCAACTGGTTGTCGATGACCAGCATCGGGCCCGATTGCGTCGCCAGTCGCGCAGCGGGCCGCTGTTCGAGAAATGCCTCGGTCGGTAGAACGCCGGCGCCGTTGGCATCGATGAAGAACACGCCATTGGGCTTCTTGAAGAAGTTCGGCACCTTGGCCGGCGGGCCTTCGACGCTGGCGGTGTTGGCGGGGCGCAGCTCCTGCCCATTCTCGATGTAGAGCCCGCTCGGGGAGTAGTCGGGCAGATACATGCCAGCATTCACCCCCAGGCTCAGCGTCCGGCCACCGGCACTGACCGCCTCGGCCACGCTGGAGAAATACCGATGCGGCGCGCCATCGGCATTCTTCCAGAACAGCTGCAGATCATCGACCTGCGGATCGATCGTGCAGACAATATAGCGCTCGCCCTCGAAGGTGTCCGGCGCGCAGAGGCGATCGGCAGCCGCAGCAGGCTGCGGCACCAGCAGCATCGTCACCAGCACCGCCGCAAGGCCCCGCGCGCTGTGGTCAAGAGAGTTCGTCAGCAATGAGCTTTCCTTCATGTCGGCATGCGTCAGCTATTGCGACGGCACTAGCGCCCGATTGCGACCATTTTTGCACCGCCGGGGGACGTCGAGCGAACTCATCGGCTGTCGCGATTGCTCGATCCTGCGCTGAAGTCCGGTGGCGGCTTCCAGCGGATATGGCGGGCAGGGCGCTCGTTCACGTTCTGCTTCATTTCGCTGTGAGGGCGGTGAACTTTTTCCGGCCAGCGACCATATTGGGTCTATCCAAGTTGATGTTTCATCCAAGGTGCCAGCCATGATCCGTCCTGTCGTTCGTGCCGCCAGCCTCTCGCCCAGCAGATCGCTCTGGGCGGCAATCGTGGTTCTGCCCCTGTTGATGGTTGCCGCCTGGAGCGTGTCGGCCCGCGCAGCCGAGGAACCGGTGGTTATTCCCGCGCCGGCGGTCGACATTGCCGATAGCGGGACAAGTGCGGTGGCGGTCTTTGCCGGCGGCTGCTTCTGGGGTGTGCAGGGCGTGTTCCAGCACGTCAAAGGCGTGAGTAATGCGGTTTCGGGCTATTCAGGTGGCGCAGCCGAGACGGCAACCTATCAGCAGACCGGCTCCGGCCAGACCGGCCATGCCGAGACCGTAGAGGTGACCTACGATCCCAGCGTCGTGAGCTATGGCGACCTGCTGCAGATCTATTTTTCGGTGGCCCATAACCCTACGCAGCTGAACTTCCAGGGCCCCGATCACGGCACCCAATATCGTTCGACCATTTTTCCCGTCACCGATGAACAGGCCAAGGTCGCGGCCGATTATATCGCGCAACTGGACGCTGCAAAGCTGTTCTCGGGGCCCATCGTGACCACGATCGAGCCGTTCAAGGCCTTCTATCCTGCCGAGCAGTATCATCAGGATTTTCTGACCCTGAACCCGACCTATCCTTATATCGTCTATAACGACCTGCCCAAGATCGCCGCCCTGCGCGAGCTGTTCCCCAACGAGTATCGCGAGGAGCCGGCGCTGGTCGGCCAGCTCTGATTGAAGCGACCTCCGGCGCCAAATGCACCGGAGGTCGTTTGTCCTAGCGGTTGTCGAAGGCTGTCATCATCCTGATGCCGTCCCGCGTGATGCGGTAAGGCTTGCCGCCCGTTGATGCGATGGCTTTCTTGGCCTTGAGCTGCTTGAACATCGACAGATCGCAATTGGTCATCAGCCAGCCGTCGCGATTGTAGAGTTCAGCATTGAGCAGTTTGCGGTTGTCGTCACGCAGCAGCATGATGCGACCGCCCTGGGCGAGTGCCGTCAGCACCCGGTGTTCCCGTTTGGAGATATTCATTTGAGTTTATCAGCCCGATAGCGGCGGGCGGCGGTCGCGCTGTGACGACTGCAAATCCGGCCCGCGAACAAACGAAATCGACCGCCCGCATCACGCTGGACGGCAGATTGGGTTCATTCCTGCCCCGTCACCGAAGTGTACGGGGCCTCAGCAGGACTCAAATGAATTAGACATAAAGCGTAGCCTTGATTTGCCCGGCCTGTGTAGCGCCGCGCGGGCGGCGATGCCAGAATGGACGACCAGACTTATTGAAATTGCCGTCCTGCCGGTGCAAACCAGCAACAGACATTCTTAGATTGGAAGACGCCGTGACCGCACTCAAGATGCCCGCCCAGTGCACAACCAAGGACGATGTCCGGGTCGAGATCGACCGCATCGATCAGGCCCTGCTCAACCTGTTTGCCGAGCGGCACCGCTACGTGACGCGCATGGCCGAGATCAAGACCGATCCGCACGAGGCGAACGACCCCGCCCGCATCGCCGCGGTGATCGATCGCGTCAGAACCCGGAGTTTGGCTCTTGATCTTGATGAAGATCAGGCCGAACTTGTGTGGCGGACCCTGATCGACTGGAACATCAACTACGAGAAGGGCATCATCGCGGCGCGGCGACGCGCTGACTAGCGAACGGAGTACGGGACATGCCTGGCGTCGTTATTCGCAAAGCCGAAACCGCAGATGCCAGGCGCCTGGCCGATATCTCCTACCGCGCCTGGGAAAGCGGCATCCTGCCGCTTTTGACCGAGCGGCTGGGCATGCGGGAAGCCGAGCAACGCCGCTTGGCCCAGGCAGTTTCCGAAACGCTGGGACGGATCATTGTGGCCGAGGTCGACGGCATTGTCGTCGCCTGGTGCTCGCGGGCAGCCCATCGGGCCTACATTCCTTATCTCTTCGTCATGCCTGAGCTGCAAGGTCATGGCCTGGGCTCGCGCCTGCTGCGCCGCATGGAGACCATGCTGGAGCTGGAGGGCGCCGAGCGGGTGCATCTGGAAACGCCTGCCGATAATGTGCGCGCCGTGCGCTTCTACGAAAAGCAGGGCTATCGCATCCTCGCCATGCGCCCGGACGGTCGCGCGGCCCATGAGCCCTTCATGAGCGTGCGGCTGGAAAAGGTGCTGATGCCCTTTGAAGGCGATATCGACGAGGACTGATGGCTTCCCCGATTATCGTTCGCCCAGCCCGGATTGACGAAGCCGAGGCCCTGGGTGCAATCGGCTTTGATGCCTGGTGTAACAGCGCCTTTGCCGAGCACGACGCCGGCCGGGCCGACCGCGCGGCGCTGCGGGCTGAATTCATCGCCTTCTGCCGGCAATGCCATGCGCGGACCCTGGTTGCCGAACGCGCCGGCGTTCTGTTGGGCTGGGGCGCGCGCGAAAATGACGACTTCCTGATCTCGGATTTGTGGGTCGGTGCCCATGCGCAGGGTCAAGGCGCGGGCGCGGCCTTGCTAGACGCGCTGGAAGTCGGTATCGCCAAGGCAGGATTTGATCATGTCGAACTGGAAACCTATGCCGGCAACACTGGCGCGGTGCGGTTCTACCATCGGCATGGATACCAGACGATCTGGCGCGGGTTGAAGCACTCGCCCAGCCTGAACTACGCATTGGACAAAGTGCGGCTGGCCAAGACACTGGCCGCGCAACCGGACACAGGATTGCCGACAGCATGACCCTTATCGACACTCGCACGCCCAATCCCAAGAGCTTCATCTCCGGTTCGACCGGCGACTGGGAGATCGTCATCGGCATGGAAGTGCACGCCCAGGTGACCAGCGAGAGCAAGTTGTTCTCGGGTTCGTCGACCCAGTTCGGCAATCCGCCCAATGCAAATGTGTCCTTTGTCGATGCTGCCATGCCGGGCATGCTCCCCGTGATCAACGAGGAATGCGTGCGCCAGGCCGTGCGCACCGGCCTCGGCCTCAAGGCGCAGATCAACAAGCGCAGCGTGTTCGACCGCAAGAACTACTTCTATCCCGATCTGCCGCAGGGCTATCAGATCAGCCAGTTCAAGGACCCCATTGTCGGCGAGGGCAAAATCCTGCTCGACATGGGCGAGGATGGCGAGATCGAGATCGGCATCGAGCGCCTGCACCTCGAGCAGGACGCCGGCAAGTCGATCCACGACCAGCACCCGAACATGAGCTTTGTCGATCTGAACCGCTCCGGCGTGGCGCTGATGGAAATCGTCAGCAAGCCCGACCTGCGCTCGTCGGAAGAAGCCAAGACCTATCTGTCCAAGCTGCGCACCATCCTGCGCTATCTCGGCACCTGCGACGGCAATATGGAGCAGGGCTCCATGCGCGCCGACGTCAACGTCTCGGTTCGCCGCCCCGGTGGCGAATTCGGCACCCGCTGCGAAATCAAGAACGTCAACTCCGTGCGCTTTGCCGGGCAGGCGATCGAGTATGAAGCGCGCCGCCAGATCGACATTCTGGAAGACGGCGGCAAGATCGACCAGGAAACCCGCCTGTTCGATCCCAAGCTGGGCGAAACCCGCTCGATGCGCTCCAAGGAAGAAGCCCACGATTATCGCTACTTCCCCGATCCCGACCTGCTGCCGCTGGAGTTCGACCAGGCCTTCATCGATGCGCTGGCCGACAAGCTCCCGGAACTGCCGGACGAGAAGCGCGCTCGCTTCATCGCCGATTACGGCGTCTCGGCCTATGACGCGATGGTGCTGACGCTGGACCGCGAAGCGGCCGATTTCTACGAGACTACCGTCAAGTTCGGTGGCAAGGCGCGGGATGGCAAGCAGGTGGTCAACCTGATCATGGGTGACCTGTCGGCCTATGCCAACACCCAGCAGGTGACCTTCGCCGAGACCCACGTGACGCCCAGCCAGATCGCAGGAATTGCCGATCTGATCGCTGACGGCACGATCTCGACCAAGATCGCCAAGGACGTTCTGGCCCTGATCCTGACCGAGGAAAAGGCTGCCGATCCGGCCGAGCTGGTCGAACGTCGCGGTCTCAAGCAGGTTACCGATCTCGGCGCCATCGAGGCGATCATCGATGAAATCATCGCTGCCAATCCAGATCAGGTCGCCAAGGTCCTGGCTAAGCCAACCATGATCGGCTGGTTTGTCGGTCAGGCCATGAAGGCTTCGGGTGGCAAGGCTAATCCGCAGGCGCTCAACGAATTGATGAAGAAGAAGCTCGGCATCGAATAGCGTAAGCCACGGCCCCACCTGCGCGTTGGTTCAGAGATTGGGGTCGTTGCCCGGCTCGGGCGGCAGTTCCGGCTGGATCGGCGGTTGCGGATCCTCAATGGGCGCCGGATCGTCCGGAAACTCGGCCGGCTGCGGGGTCGGCAGATGCACCGGCATGGGCGGCGCCGGTTCGGGTTGCGGAACAATCTCGGGCTGGCGGCGCGGATCGATATCTGGCTGGGGGCGGTTGGGCTGGTTCATGGGGCACCAACGGATACCGGTCCACCCGGTTCCATAGGGAACCGTGGCGTGTCGCCATCGTTGATGAGGATACTCATGCAGCGAGGGGCACAGATGGCCGTCTTCATCGATCGTGTGATGTTCAACATTCTGGTCAAGGATTTGACCACCAGTGCCGCGTTCTATCGGCAGCTGGCCGATTTTGAGCAGACCTATACCAGCGACTGGTACATCGTCATGACTGCGCCCGGGCTGGCCGGGCTTGAGATCGGGCTGATCGATCAGGTGAGCGAATTCACGCCGCGCTCGGCGGGGGGCATACCCGCAGGCGGCTTCCTGACACTGGTGGTGGACGATGTGTTCGCCGCCTATCAGCGGGCGGGAGAGCTTGGGGTCGAACAGATCGAGCCACCCACGGCGCAGGCCTATGGCCAGACGCGAGCGCTGATCCGCGACCCCAATGGCATCGTCATCGACCTGTCGACGCCCACCGATGCGTTGCCGGTGGGCCTAAGCGGCGGCGGGACGCCCAATCCTGAGGATCCGCCCGTCGATCAGCAATAGGCCCAGGAAGACCACCAGCATGCCGATAATGTGCACGGGCAGGATGGTCTCGCCCAGCAGCGTCACCCCCAGGATAATCGCCACCACCGGCGAGACGAATGTGTTGGAAGCAAAATTGGTGGCGCCGACCCGTGGCAGCATGCGGTACATGATCTGGAAGGTCAGGGCGGTTGAAACTACGGCGAGTGCGAGCCATGCGGCCCAGGTCTCCACCCGCGTGACATGGGGCACGCCCTCGACGACGAAGGCCATGGGCAGCGAAGCGACGGCGGCGCCGGTCAGTGCAATAGTGGCGATTGTGGTGGGATCGATTGCCCGGAAGTTGCGCGCCACATTGAGCGTGATGGCATAGAGGATCGTCGCCAGGAGGCAGACGCCGATGGCCCAGAGCTGACCATTGCCATTGCCGGCTGACAGGGCAGGCGACGCCAGCAGCGCCGCACCTACAAAGCCAGCCAATACGCCCAAGCCCTTGTTAAAGCGGGCTTTCTCGCCACCCGGCCAGAAGTGCGACACGATCACCGTCATGATCGGCGTCAGCGCGTTGATGATGGCGGTCAGCCCACTCGGAATATGTGCCTGGCCGAGTGGGAACAGCGTGAAGGGGATGGCATAGCTGAAAATGCCAAGCAGGCCGAGCTTGATGTAAAGCATGGGGTCACGCGGCAGCGTCTTCTTCATGCCGAAAAAGAAGATCCAGCTGACCACTGCAGCCATGCTGACGCGACCGGCTGCGACCCAGATCGGCCCCAGCTCGCGGATCAGCACTGCATTGAACAGGAAAGAGCAGCCCCAGATGCTGCCGACAAACAAGATCAGCAGCCAGTCCCGTAACGCCATTTGATTCCACTCCATGGAAGCGGCGACGCTATGCCTGTGCGGAACAAAGGTCGAACCGATTCTGACGATCCCATCCATCAATTCTGGTGATGAGCGGAAAGGCGCACCTCGGCCAGTTCCGCAGCCGTAACGGGACGCTCCCACTTTACGGGTGGACGCCGCCCATGGCCGCACTTCTCCGGGCAATATCGGTGCGGAGAAATAGAAGAAATCTAAAGTCCGGCGGAGATGACCGCCACGCGCCTAGCTGTTGAACGCAACTTCACCGGCAGCCAGCATGCGCAGCGCCTCGGGATAGATCCGGTGCTCCTCGACCAGCACCCGGGCCGAGAGTGTGTCCACATCATCGCCCGGCAGGACCGGCACCTCGGCCGCCAGGATCGGCGCTCCTTCGTCCAGTCCCGGGGTAACGAAATGCACTGTGCAACCATGCCTGCTCGCCCCATCGGCGAGCGCGCGTGCGTGTGTGTCCAGTCCCTTGTAGAGCGGCAACAGGGATGGGTGGATGTTGATCATCCGCCCCGCCCAGTGCAGCGTGAATTCAGGGGTCAGGATGCGCATGAAGCCGGCAAGGCAGACAATGTCCACCTCCCAGCTTTCCAGCACCCGGGTCATCACGTCCTCGAATGCCTCGCGGGTCGGGAACTTGCTCTGCGCCAGCGATGCCGTGGCAATGCCCTGCGCGGCAGCGATCTCCAGCCCCTTGGCGGCGGCGCGATTGGACAGCACCCCGACCACCTCGGCCGGATAATCCGGTGCCTTGGTGGCTTCGATCAGGGCGGACATGTTTGAGCCGCGACCAGAGATCAGGATGCCGACCTTCTTGCGGCTCACAGCGACAGCGAACCCTGGAAGGTCACCGGCTCGCCAGTGCGTTCGGTCAGCTTGCCGACGATAGCAGCAGTTTCGCCATCTGCCGTCAGCTGGGCAACGAGCTGCTCTGCATCCTCGGGGGTAACAGCGACCAGCATGCCGACGCCGCAATTGAAGGTGCGCAACATTTCGGGCTCGGATATGCCACCAACATGCGCCAGCCAGCCGAACACCTTGGGAACGGTGATGGCGCCGAGATCGACATGGGCCGCCAGATGCTCGGGCAGCACCCGTGGAATATTGTCGATGAAACCGCCACCGGTAATATGGGCCAGCGCCTTGATGCCGAGGCCCGCCTTGAGCGCGGCCAGCAACGGCTTCACATAGATGCGGGTCGGGGTCAGCAGCGCCTGTGACAGCGACATGCCCGGCGCGAAGGGCGCGTCCATGAACCAGTCGATGCCGGAGAGATCGACAATCTTGCGGACCAGCGAATAGCCATTGGAATGCACGCCCGACGAGGCAATCGCAACCAGCACATCACCCGCGGCGATATCGCGGCGCGGCAGCAGCGTGCCACGCTCTGCGGCACCGACCGCAAAGCCGGCCAGGTCATAGTCATTGCCGTGATACATGCCCGGCATTTCGGCGGTTTCGCCGCCAATCAGCGCGCAGCCCGCAATACGGCAGCCCTCGGCAATGCCTTCGACAATCGCTGTGCCCTGGGCAACGTCCAGCTTGCCGGTGGCAAAGTAGTCGAGGAAGAACAGCGGCTCGGCGCCCTGCACGATGATGTCGTTGACGCACATGGCGACAAGGTCCTGGCCGATCGTGCTGTGATTGCCGGTATCGATGGCGATCTTGAGCTTGGTGCCGACGCCGTCATTGGCCGCCACGAGGACCGGGTCGGTGAACCCGGCCGCCTTGAGGTCGAACAACCCGCCAAATCCGCCAATCTCGCCATCCGCACCGGGACGGCGCGTCGACCGAACAGCCGGCTTGATGGCTTCCACAAGGGCATTGCCAGCATCGATGTCGACGCCCGCCTGCTTGTATGAGAGCCCGTTTGGTGGCAGGTTTTGCTGGTCGGACATGAGCCTCTTGCCAAATTTGGGGAAACCGTGTGCAACCGCACCACGGGAGTCCAAGTCGGTTGAACTTTCCGGAGCCGGCCGCTACACGGCCTGATAGCTTCTCCACCACACTGACGCAAGGGTCGGCTGGCGCAATGTCACTGCGAAATCAAGTCCTGATCTGGATCGCGTTCTTTGTGGTCCTCATCCTCATTCTCTGGCTCTTCCGCGGCATCCTCTTGCCCTTCGTCGTGGGCGCCGCACTGGCCTATCTGCTCAACCCGCTGGTCAACCACCTGCAGAAGTTGCACCTCGGCCGCGGCTGGGCCACGGCCCTGGTGCTGTTCTGTTTCGTTGCCATCATTCTCGGGCTGTTCTTCATGCTGGTGCCGTTGGTGGTCCAGCAGGTCGGCGGGCTGATCCAGCGCCTGCCGGGCTATACGGCCGATCTGCAGAGCCTGGCGCGCCGCTGGGCTCCCGAACTCAATGAATGGCTGGGCCCGGAACGGGCCGCGCAGCTCGAGGCGACGATCACCGATATGCTGGGCCGCCTGGTTGGCATTGTCGGGGTGATCACCGGCGAGGTCGTGGCCAGCAGCATGACGCTGATCAGCGCCATCGGGTTCATCATCTTCACCCCAGTGGTGACCTTTTACCTGCTGCTCGACTGGGAAGGCATGGAGCGGGGCCTGCAGGGGCTACTGCCGCGCCAGTACAAGGACGAGATCAACGGCATTCTGCGCGATATCGATAGCTCCATGGCTGGCGTTATTCGCGGGCAGGGCGGCGTGGTGCTGATCCTGGCGGCCTTCTACGCGACGTCGCTGACGCTGGCCGGGTTGAATTTCGGCCTCGCCATCGGCTTGATCGGCGGCTTGTTCAGCTTCGTGCCGTTTGTGGGCTTTGCGCTCGGGTTCGTGCTGTCCATGGGCATTGCCATCGTCCAGTTCTGGCCGAATTGGTGGATGGTCGTGTTGATCTTCTCGATCTACATGGTCGGCCAGTTCATCGAAGGCAATATTCTGTACCCCAAGCTTGTCGGCTCCTCGATCAACATCAACCCGGTCTGGCTGATGTTCGCCTTGCTGGCGTTCGGCGCTCTGTTCGGCTTTGTGGGCCTGCTGCTGGCTGTGCCGCTGGCGGCAATTGGCGGGGTGCTGGTGCGCTTTGCAGTAGCCAAGTACAAGGCGAGCTCGCTCTATCGCGGGCCAGATGGTGACGCCGGTGGCGATGCCAGCGCGGTCTGATACCGATCCGGAGATCGATCCGGCGGGCGATGCGCCCGGTCAGCTGGCGTTCGAGCTCGGTCACACGCCCGCGCATGGCGAAGCTGACTTCATGGTCGGGGAAGGGAATGCTCTTGCGCATGGCCGGATCATGGCTTTCCCCAACTGGCCCGATCCGCTGACCCTTGTCAGTGGTCCCGCCAAGGCCGGCAAGTCGCATTTGGCGCGGATTTTCGCCGATCGCAGCGGCGCGGTGTTTGCCGGACCCGACGATCTGGAGCGCCTGGCGCGCGACGGCGGGCGCCAGCCGGTGGTCATCGAGGATGTCGATCGCGGCGGCTATGACGAGGCGGGGCTGTTCCATTTGCTCAACCAGTCGATGCGCGATCACCGGCCGGTGCTCATGACCGCGCGCGAGGATGTTGCGAACTGGCCGTTCTCGACCGATGATGTGCGCTCGCGGGCGCGGCGGGCGACCGCGTTCGGCGTGGCGATGACGGATGACATTCAATTGTCACAGATGTTCGTGAAACTGTTCGGGGATCGCCAGGTTGCGGTCGATCCCAGGATCATCGGCTATCTGGTGGCGCGCATGGAGCGGTCGACCGAGGAAGCGGTGATCCTTGTCGACCTCATGGACCGGCTGGCCCTGGCGAAGGGGACCGCCATCACCCGCAGCATCGCCGCCGATGCGCTCCACCGCCGCAGCTTGGCGAGCGGGGACGCGCAGCACGAACAGGACTGGGACACCCAAGACGATGAATGAGATGAGCGAAATTCCCGAGGCGGATGCCGGCGTTCCCGACATCGAGGCGCTGCGTCGCAGCCCGGCCCGGTTCGTCAATCGTGAAGTCAGCTGGCTGCAGTTCAACATGCGGGTGTTGGAAGAAGCCGGCAACGAGGCCCATCCATTGCTGGAACGCCTGCGTTTCGTCTCGATCTCGGCGAACAATCTCGATGAGTTCTTCATGGTGCGTGTCGCCGGCCTCAAGGGGCAGGTGCGTGCCGGGCTGTCCAAGCAGAGCGCCGATGGTCTGACCCCGGCCGAGCAGCTCGAAGAGATTGCAACGCTGGCCCAGCACCTGCAGCTCGAGCAGCAGGACCAGTGGCAGACGATGCGCGAGGAACTGTTTGCGCAAAACGTCGTCATCCACGAGAGCAATGACCTCTCGACCGAGCAGATCAACTATCTGCAGAAGCTGTTCCGTGAGGAAATCTTCCCCGTACTGACGCCGATCGCGGTCGATCCGGCCCACCCATTCCCGTTCATCCCCAATCTGGGTTTGGCGCTCGCCTTCGAGCTGAAGCGCCCGAACAATGACAGTCCGCTGACCGCCCTGGTGCGTATCCCCGGCAATCTCGATCGCTTCATCACGCTGCCTTCGGGTCTCGTGTCGGAAGGGCGGACCGAGGTCGTTACCATCGACACCCTGGTCAAGCTGTTCTTCCACAAGATGTTCCCCGGCCATGAAGTGGTCGGTTCGGGTGCCTTCCGGGTCATCCGCGACAGTGAAATCGAAATCGACGACGAAGCTGCCGATCTTGTGGTGGAGTTCGAGTCGGCCCTGCGCCAGCGCCGGCGCGGCCAGGTGATCCGGCTCGAGATCGAACGCACCATGCCGCGCGCTCTCAAGCGCCAGATCAGCGAGCAACTCGGCGTCAAGGAAGGCGACATCTTCGAGGTACAAGGCTTCCTCGGTCTCGCCGATGCCAGCAAGATCTGCAATCTGGACCGCCCGGACCTCAAGTTCACGCCGTATCACGCGCGTTTCCCGGAGCGGATTCGTGACTATAATGGCGATAGCTTCGCCGCGATCCGGGCCAAGGACATCCTCGTCCACCATCCGTTCGAGAGCTTTGACGTAGTCGCCCAGTTCCTGATGCAGGCAGCCCGCGATCCCGACGTTGTTGCCATCAAGCAGACGCTCTATCGCACCTCGGCCGATAGCCCGATCATCAAGGCGCTGGTGCTGGCAGCCGAAGCCGGCAAGTCGGTGACCTGCCTGGTCGAGCTCAAGGCGCGCTTCGACGAAGAAGCCAATATCCGCTGGGCGCGCGATCTGGAACGGGCAGGGGCGCAGGTGGTGTTCGGGTTCATCGAGCTCAAGACTCACGCCAAGCTCAGCCAGGTGGTGCGCCGGGAAAAGGGCAAGCTGGTCAGCTATTGCCATATCGGCACCGGCAATTATCACCCGATCACCGCCAAGATCTATACCGACCTCAGCTACTTCACCATCGATCCGGCGATTACGCGCGACGTGGCGCGCGTGTTCAATTTCATCACCGGCTATGCCCGCCCGACCGAGCTCGAGACCATTGCCGTCTCGCCGGTCAACCTGCGCGAAACGCTGATGGAGAGCATTCGTCGCGAAATCGACTTCGCCAGGGAAGGCCAGCCGGCCAGCATCCTGCTGAAGATGAATTCGCTCGTCGATCCCGAAATCATCGATGGGCTCTATGACGCCAGCCAGGCCGGCGTAAAGGTCGATCTGCTCGTGCGCGGCATCTGCTGCCTGCGGCCCGGCATTCCCGGGTTTTCGGACAATATCCGGGTCAAATCCATCGTCGGCCGCTTCCTCGAGCACAGCCGCATCTATTGCTTCGGCAATGGCGAGGCCATGCCCAATCCGCGTGCCACGGTCTATATTTCCTCGGCCGACCTGATGGGGCGTAACCTCGATGGCCGCGTCGAGGTGATGGTGCCGATCCTCAACAAGACCGTGCATAAGCAAATCCTCGACCGGATTCTGGTTGCCTATCTCCGCGACAATCAGCAGAGCTGGGAAGTGCTGCCCGATGGCAGTTCACACCGTGTGCGCACCGCCGAGGGTGAGGAAGCCTTCAACGCGCACGACTACTTCATGACCAATCCGTCACTGTCCGGCCGCGGCAGCGCCGGGATAGACGATGGCGATGAGGGCTTCGATTGAACAAGTTCTGGGGCGTAGATGCCGATCCGACGGCCCAAGGGCGCATCAAGGGCGCCAAGCCGGTCGCGGTTCTCGATATTGGCTCCAACTCGGTTCGTCTGGTCGTCTATGAGCGTCACGCGCGCTCGCTGACCCCGCTCTACAACGAAAAGTCTGCCTGCGCCCTCGGGCGCGGGATCGCGGCGAGCGGCCGGCTGGCCGACAGCAACGTCAAGCGCGCGCTGACGGCGATCCAGCGCTTTGCGCTGGTGGCCCGCCTGATGCGCGTCGGCAAGGTGCATATCCTGGCCACCTCGGCTGTCCGTGACGCCGCCAACCGCGACGAATTCGTCAGCGCGGTCGAGGCCATCATGGATGCCAAGGTCAATGTGCTGAGCGGCGAGCAGGAAGCCCATTTCGCCGCCCTCGGCGTCGTCGCCGGCATTCCCGGATTTGTCGGCCTGGTCGGCGATCTCGGCGGCGGCAGCCTCGAACTCTCCACCATCAATAACGGCACCGATGTCGACGGGGAAACCTTTGAACTCGGCGTCATCCGCTTGCAGGACGACAGCGACGGCTCGCCCAGCAAGGCTGCCGAAATCGTGCGCGAGCGGCTCAAGAGTTCGATCCTGGCGCGCCGCGACGGCGGCGGGGACTTTGCCGCGATTGGCGGCACCTGGCGGTCCATGGCCAAGATGCACCAGATTTTGCGCGGTTATCCGCTGCACATGGTGCAGCATTACGTCGTTCCGGCCGCAGACATGATCGCCCTCTGCGACGAGATCGTTGCCGCCGGCTCGCTCAAGCATTATCCCGGCTCCGACAATGTCAGCTCATCGCGCCGCGATCTGGTGCCATTCGGCGCCGCCGTGCTGGGCGAAGTGCTCAAGGCCGGACGTTTCGACAACCTGGTCTTCTCTGCGCTCGGGGTACGCGAAGGCTATCTCTTCGGCCTTCTTGACGCGCGAGAGCAGCAGATTGATCCGCTGATCCAGGGCGCTGAGGAATTGTCCGTGCTGCGCTCGCGCTCTCCGGCCCATGCCAGCGACCTCGTCGCGTTTACCGGACAATACCTCGCCGCGGCCGGCGTCACCGAGACTGATGAGGGCATGCGCCTGCGCACGGTTGCCTGCCTGCTCGCCGATATCGGCTGGCGCGCCCATCCCGATTATCGCGGCCAGCAAAGCATCGAGGCCGTGGCCTATGGGTCGCTGACCGGGGTCGATCATCCGAGCCGGGCCTTTCTGTCGCATGTGATTTCGGTGCGGTATGGCGGGCTCAAGACTAAGCAGTCCCAGCAAAAACTGCTCGCACTGGCGGACCCCGCCGCGACCGCGCAGGCCCGTCTGATCGGCGCACTGTTCCGCGTCGCCTATCCCATGTCCGCCGCCATGCCGGGAATCCTTCCCCGCATCCGCTTCGCCGTGGAGGGCAATGAGCTGGTGCTGGGTCTGCCTACCGATCTGGCCTTCCTTGACGGCGAACATCTGCGCGGCCGCCTCGACCAGTTCGCCAACGTCGCCGGCTACAAGCGCGCTTCGATCCGAGTATAGTTGCGTCGGTCAGCGTTCCGTTACGGATCCTGATGCTGCGGGACGGTACTGACCACGCCATCCTTGTGGCGGCTCCACCCCCATCGTCATCACCCGGCGTTTCCGGATGATCCATCTTGTCAGATCACGAGATCATTTCCCGAACCACGGGGGCAGTGTGTGTGGCAAGCCGTGCGCACCACGCGTCCGCGTCACTCGACAGCAACCGCATCCTTCACCGCGAATTCGATCACCCCCTTGCGGGTCGCGACCAGACCAACGCGGCCGTGCTTGATGTCCAGCGCCTTTTCGCCGAACAGCTTGCGGCGCCAGCCCTTTAGGGCAGGGACGTCCGCCGCGTCGTCCAGCACCAGCGAGTCGATATCGTCCGAAGTGGCAATGATGCGCGCGGCGACGCCATGCTGCTCGGCGACCGACTTGAGCAGCACCCGGATCAGATCGCCAACCGCGCCCTTGGGGGATGGGCCGCGATAACGCTCCGGCATGACCGGCAGCTCTGCCTTGGAGAGCGCCTCGACCTCCTTGAGGATGGTCATGATCTCGGCAGCGGCGCTGCTGCGGCCAAAGCCACGCGGCACGGCGCGGAGCTTCTCGAAGGCGTCAGGCGTCAACGGACGCTGCATGGCCAACTCGAACAGCACGTCGTCCTTGAGCACACGGCTGCGCGGCTGATCGCTGTCCTGGGCGCGTTTTTCCCGCCAGGCGGCGAGGCGCTTGAGCGCTGCCAGGTCGCGCGGCCGGTTGATCTTCATCTTCAGCCGTTCCCAGGCCTGCTCAGGCTGGACGACATAGGTATCGATGCTGCGCAGCACGCCGAGTTCGTCCTCGACCCAGTCCCAGCGCTTGGTGGCGTCGACCTGCTTGCGCAGTTCCTTATAGATATCGCGGAGATGGGTGACGTCGGCTACCGCATAACGGCGCTGCTTCTCGCTAAGCGGGCGCGCCGACCAGTCGGTAAACCGGGAGGACTTGTCGAGTTCGACATTGGTGATCGAACGCACCAGATTGTCATAGGAGACGCTGTCGCCGAAACCACAGACGCTGGCGGCGATCTGGGTGTCGAAGATATTGACCGGCACCTTGCCGGTAAACTTGACGAAGATTTCGATATCCTGCCGCGCGGCGTGGAAAACCTTGGTCACCTGCGGATTGGCCAACAGGTCGAAGAAGGACGTCAGGTCCAATCCTGGCGCCAGTGGATCAATCAATACCGCTTCGTCTTCGGTCGCCGCCTGGATGAGGCAAAGCTTTGGCCAATAGGTGGTTTCGCGCAGAAATTCGGTATCGACCGTTACGTAATCAAACTTGGAAGCGCGCTCGCAAAATGCGGCGAGCACGTCTGTGGAAATAACTAGGTCCATACCGGCTTCCGTCTCAAAAAGGTCAAGATTGTTCCTAGCAGGTGAGGCACCGTCACTCCAGAAGGGATTTGTTAAGCATTGGGAATTGGTTACTCCTTATGCCTTCACAAGTCCCGTTCACCGGCTGCGCTGCTTGACAAGCGGGGCTCCCCATGCGCTTTTCCCGCCCAAGATTCCGGCCTTTTTCAACGGTTACGCCATGACATCACATCGCTATCGCTCGCACACCTGCGGGGAATTGACTGCTCAAAATGCGGGGCAGACAGTCCGGCTCAGCGGATGGGCCCATCGTATTCGCGACCACGGCGGCCTGCTGTTTATCGATCTGCGCGACCATTATGGCCTCACCCAGATCGTTGTGGACCCTGATTCCCCCGCTTTCGCGGCCGTGGAACATGTCCGTTCGGAATGGGTCATCCGTATTGATGGTGAAGTGAAGCTGCGCGATGCGGCTGCCGTGAACCCAAACCTGCCGACCGGCGCGATTGAAGTGTTCATCCGCGAAATCGAGATTCTCTCGGCCGCCAGGGAATTGCCGCTCCCGGTGTTCGGCGATCAGGAATATCCCGAGGACGTGCGCCTCAAGTACCGCTTCGTCGATCTGCGTCGCGAAAAGCTCCATGCCAATATCGTCAAGCGCACCAAAGTGATCGCGGCGATGCGCAATGGCATGACCGAGCAGGGCTTTGCCGAGTACTCGACCCCCATCCTGACCGCGTCCTCGCCCGAAGGCGCCCGCGACTTCCTGGTGCCCAGCCGTATCCATCCCGGAAAGTTCTTCGCGCTGCCGCAGGCACCCCAGCAGTACAAGCAGCTGCTGATGGTGGCTGGCTTTGATCGCTACTTCCAGATTGCGCCATGCTTCCGCGACGAAGACCCGCGCGCCGACCGTCTGCCGGGCGAGTTCTATCAGCTCGACATGGAAATGAGCTTCGTCACGCAGGAAGACGTCTGGAACACCATGACCCCGGTCATCACCAGCATCTTCGAGCAGTTTGCCGACGGCAAGAAGGTCAACAAGGAATGGCCGCGCATTCCCTATGACACCGCCATCCGCAAATACGGCTCCGACAAGCCCGATCTGCGTAACCCCATCGAAATGCAGGCCGTGACCGAGCACTTTGCCGGTTCGGGCTTCAAGGTGTTTGCCGGCCAGATCGAAGCCGATGCCAAGGTCGAAGTCTGGGCCATCCCGGCCAAGAACAAGGCCGGCGCCGAACCGATCGGCCGCGCCTTCTGCGATCGCATGAATGCCTGGGCCCAGGGCGAAGGCCAGCCGGGCCTTGGATACATCTTCTTCAAGGACGGGCAGGGCTCCGGCCCGATCGCCAAGAACATCGGTGAGGAACGCACTGCCGCCCTCAAGGCGCAACTCGGTCTCGATGATGGCGATGCCGTATTCTTCGTCTGCGGTCGCCCCGAGAAGTTCTACAAGTTCGCTGGCGAAGCCCGCACCAAGGCTGGCACCGATATTGGTGTCATCGATACCGAACGATTCGCCCTGTGCTGGATCGTCGACTTCCCCTTCTACGAATGGGACGAAGAGGAAAAGCGCGTCGACTTTGCGCACAATCCCTTCTCCATGCCGCAGGGCGGGATCGACGCACTCAACAGCCAGGATCCGCTGACCATCAAGGCGTATCAGTATGACGCTGTCTGCAATGGGTACGAAATCGCCTCCGGCTCGATCCGTAACCAGCTGCCCGAGACCATGGTTCGCGCCTTCGAGCTGACCGGCAAGTCGCGCGACGAAGTCGAAGAGCAGTTCGGCGGCCTTTACCGCGCCTTCCAGTATGGCGCTCCCCCGCATGGTGGTGCTGCCTTCGGCGTCGATCGCATCGTCATGCTGATCTGTGGCGTGCAGAACCTGCGCGAGATCACTGCGTTCCCGATGAACCAGCAGGCAGAAGACCTGTTGATGGGGGCGCCGAGCCCGGCTGCCCCCAAGCAGCTGCGCGAGCTGAGCATCCGGCTGAACGTTCAGGACAAGTAAGCCAAGCAGGCATCTGCCAGATATTGACTGGGGGCGGGCACCGAATGGATGCCCGCCCTTGTTGTTTGTGCTGCCCCATTGGTTTCCGGCGGTTAACCAGCGTTAATGATCCGTTAAATGCTGATTGCTAGTGAGGGGGAGTATTTTCTGCACATTGGATTCGTCCGTTGAAATCCAGGTATTCCCATATCCTCATGCTGCTGGGTGCGCTTCTGGCGTTCATCCCCATCATTGCAGTGGACTACCTGCTGGATGCCTATGTTCGGGTGACAGAGAAAAATAAGGTACAACAATCTGTTGTAGCCGTTACCTCTCAAGTTGAACTCGGTGTGGACGACGCTATTGCCTCCCTGCGCCGAATTCTCGCCGAGAGCCCGTCGCTCTGTACGCCGACCTTTGTCGCCAATGTGCAGCGCGAGATCGAATCCAGTCTCAATATGAAGCAGGTGCTGGTCGAGAACGTTGATGGCGTTCAGTACTGCGACGCTTTCGGACTCACGGTAACCTATTCGCCGCTTTCGGGCAGCTTGCCTATTCCGGGGCACACCGAGACCATCACCTTGGTCAAGCTGGGCGATCTGGCAATGCCGGCGCTCAAGATCACCCAGGTCTTTGGGCAGGGACGCCGGGTGTCGGCCTTTGTGCCGCTTCTGGGCCAGATGCCAACGGCGCAGTCAACCGGCCTAGGGCCATCAGGCATGATGCGGGTGCTGCTGACCAATGGTGCACAGGTGCTCACCGTTGGGGATTCCCAATCCTTCGATAATCGCACCACCAGGACCGAGTTTGTCTATGCGCAGGCCTTTGCCGGCGAACTGCCGCTGCGTGGCGAAGCCGCCATTCCATTCGCCATTGCGCGCGCCGGCTATTCCGACCTTGATGTGGGTTTCACCCTTGTCGCCGGCCTGATGAGCGCCGGGCTGCTGTTCATGGCGCTGCAATATGTGCGCCGCTCCCGCGTGCCGGCCTTCGACCTCGAGCGCGCCATCGCCCATGGCGAGATCAAGCCCTATTACCAGCCGGTGATCAACCTGCGCACCGGCGAACTGGTCGGCTGCGAAGTGCTGTGCCGCTGGGAAAAGAAGAACGGCAAGGTCATCCCGCCCGGCGCCTTTATCGACTATGCCGAAGTCACCGGCCTTGCCATTCCGATGACGCTGTCGCTGATGCAGCAGGTGCGCGCCGATCTTGGCGAACTCTGCCAGCTGATGCCCGAGATCAAGGTTTCCATCAACCTGTTCGAGGGTCATTTCCGCGACGGCAGCATTGTCGAGGACGTCCAGGCCATCTTTGGCGGCTCGCTGATCGATTTCCGCCAGCTGGTGTTCGAAATCACCGAGCGCCGGCCGCTGGAGAACTCTGTGCAGGTCAATAGCGTCATCGCGGGTCTGCATGCCCTTGGTTCGCGCCTCGCCATGGACGATGCCGGCACCGGCCACTCCAATCTCGCCTATCTCGCCACTTTGGGCGTCGACGTCATCAAGATCGACCGGATCTTCGTCGATATGGTCAAGGCCGATACCAAGCAGGTGCCGGTGCTCGATGGGCTGATCACCATGTCGCACGATCTGGGCTGTGAAATCGTCGCCGAGGGCGTCGAGACCGAAGCACAGGCGCTGTATCTGCGGGCCCGCGGCGTACTGCATGCGCAGGGTTTCATTTTCGCTCCAGCGCTCAAGGTAGGGGCGTTCAAGGAGCTGGCGATGGCGCTGCACGCCACCAAGAACCCGCGCAGCGGCGTCGATGGTATCGTTGACAGCGCTGCCTGAGCCACATTTGCCACTTTAGTTGCGCCCCTGCACGGACATAGGCCCTTTTCATCTGGCGCGATTGGTGGCACCAACGCTGGCTCAAGCTTGGCTTTCACTTGTCGAGGAAGGCCGTCCGTTCGTGCGTGAGGAGCAATTCAGTGTCATCTGACATCAACGAGCAACGCAAAGCCCTGCGCGAAGCGGCGCTGCATTTCCATGAATTCCCCAAGCCCGGCAAGCTCGAAATCCAGGCAACCAAGCCCCTTGGCAACCAGCGCGACCTGGCCTTGGCCTATTCGCCCGGCGTTGCCGCGCCTTGCGAGGAAATCGCCGAGCACCCCGATGCCGTGGCGCGCTACACCTCGCGCCAGAATCTGGTGGCCGTCATCTCCAATGGCACTGCCGTGCTCGGCCTCGGCAATATCGGCGCGCTGGCCAGCAAGCCGGTGATGGAAGGCAAGGCGGTTCTGTTCAAGAAATTCGCCGGCATCGATGTGTTCGACATTGAAATCGACGAACTCGACCCCAAGAAATTCATTGAGGTTGTGGCCCCGCTCTGGCCGACTTTTGGCGGCATCAATCTGGAGGACATCCGCGCCCCGGACTGCTTCGAGATCGAGGAAGTCCTGCGCGAGCGCATGAATATCCCGGTGTTCCATGACGATCAGCACGGCACCGCGATCATTGTCGGCGCCGCTGTGCTGAACGGCCTGGAACTGGCCGGCAAGAAGATCGAGGACGTCAAGATCTGCACCTCCGGTGCCGGTGCGGCGGCAATCGCCTGCCTCAACGTTCTCGTCGCCCTTGGCGCAAAATACGACAACATCTGGGTCGCCGACAAGGATGGTCTGGTCACCCACAAGCGCAACGACGTCAATGACAAGTGGCGCGGCCAGTTCCGCCGCCAGAGCGATGCCACCACGCTCGCCGAAGTCATCGACGGCGCCGACGTGTTCCTCGGCCTGTCGGCCGCCGGCGCGCTGAAGCCCGAAATGCTGCTCAAGATGGCCCCCAAGCCGCTGATCCTGGCGCTGGCCAATCCCAATCCAGAGATCATGCCCGAACTGGCCAAGTCGACCCGTCCGGACGCCATGGTCTGCACCGGTCGTTCGGACTATCCCAACCAGGTCAACAACGTCCTCTGCTTCCCGTTCATCTTCCGCGGCGCGCTCGACGTCCACGCCTCGACCATCAACGAGGAAATGAAGCTGGCCGCCGTGCGCGCCATCGCCAAGCTGGCGCATGAGCCGGGCCTGGAAGTCTCGCCCTCGGGCGCGCCCGCCGTTTACGGTCCCGACCACATCATTCCCAATCCATTCGATCAGCGCCTGATGCTGCGCATAGCGCCTGCCGTGGCGCGCGCCGCCATGGAATCGGGTGTAGCCAAGAAGCCGATCGCCGATTTCGACGCCTATGACGACACGCTGAACCGCTTCGTGTTCCGCTCGGGTCTGGTGATGAAGCCGATCATCGATCGCGCCCAGGGCCAGAACAAGCGCATTGCCTTTGCCGATGGCGAGGACGAACGCGTGCTGCGCGCCACCCAGGTGCTGCTGGAGGAGCGTATTGCCCGCCCGATCCTGATCGGTCGTCCCGCCGTCATCGAGCAGCGCATCGAGCGCTTCGGCCTCAATCTGCGCCCCGGCACCGATTTCGAGGTCATCAACCCCGAAGACGATCCGCGCTACCGCGACTATGTCAGCCTGTTCCACTCACTGGTCGGCCGCAACGGCGTGACACCGGACACGGCCCGCCAGGTGGTCCGCACCAATACCACCGTCATTGGTGCGCTGGCCGTCAAGCGCGGCGAAGCCGATGCGCTGATCTGCGGCCTCCAGGGTCGTTTCATCAAGCATGTCCGCGACATCCGCTCGATCATCGGGCTGCAGGACGGTGTGCAGGACGTTTCGGCGCTCTCCATGCTGATCATGCCGCGCGGCGCGTTCTTCCTGGCCGATACCTATGTGAACCAGGACCCGACCGCCGACGAGATTGTCGAAATCGCCCTTCAGGCCCGCAACCATCTCAAGCGCTTCAACATCGAAGCCCGCGTGGCGCTGCTCAGCTATTCGAACTTCGGTTCGCGCGACGGCGATAGCGCCTACAAGATGCGCGAGGCCTATCAGAAGCTGAAGGCCATCGCGCCCGAGATGATCGTCGAAGGCGAAATGCAGGGCGATCTGGCGCTCAATCAGGACCTGCGCGAGCGCTACGTCCCCGACTCGGTGCTGAGCGGCGAAGCCAACCTGCTGATCTTCCCGAACCTCGACGCCGCCAACCTGTCGATGACGCTGCTCAAGGAAATGAACAACGGCCTGTCCGTTGGTCCCATCCTGATGGGTCCGCAATCGCCGGCGCATATCCTCGCGCCCTCGACCACCAGCCGCGGCATCGTCAACATGGCTGCCATCGCCGCCACCGAGGCGATGGGCTCGGAGTAGGGCACTCTGGCCCCGGTTTTTCCGGGGCCAATTCACAGCCACGGAGACATTCCCGCGCAGGCTGGAAACTCCTCCCCGCACCGGACTTTTGTCCGCCACGCAAAATGCCCGCCTCCCACCACGTCATCCCGGCGAAAGCCGGGATCCAGTTTCGGACCGCCCCAGCGAACTGGTTTCCGCTTCCGCCGGAATGACGGCTGATGGTCAGGCGCCCCCCAAACCACCCCCAAATCAACCCCGATCCTCACACCCCTCACCGGGTCATTCCCGCGCAGGCGGGAATCCATTCTGCCCTCCGCGCATCAAAACGAACCTATTCCCGCCTGCGCGGGGATGACTCCGTGGCTGGCCAAATCCTCCACGCCGCGCGCCACCTCCATCAAATCCCCACCCATCCCATCGGAAACCTTGCAGCGACTGGCTCAGTGCGGTAAGTCGCAGTTCCAGCCCCCAAGAGCCAGGATAACCCCGATGAACCAGATCGCCGTATTCGGTGGTAGCGCTCATCCTCAACTTGCTCGGGACATCTGCGCCAAACTCGGCGTGCCGCTGCACCCCACGCTGGTGAAGCGCTTCTCCAATGACTGCCTCGAAGTACATCTGCAGGCAAATTGCCGCGAGCAGGATGTGTTCCTGATCCAGACCTTGAGCGCCCCGGTGCAGGATCACCTGGTGGAGCTGCTGCTGATGCTGGATGCGGCCCGAGGGGCCTCCGCGGCGCGCATCACCGCCGTCATCCCGCACTATTCCTATGCCCGCTCCGACAAGAAGGATGCGCCGCGCATTTCCATTGGTGGCCGTCTGGTTGCCGATCTGCTCAAGACTGCTGGCGCCGACCGCGTGCTGACCATGACGCTGCATTCCCCGCAGGTGCATGGCTTCTTCAGCGTCCCCGTCGATCATCTCCACGCGCTGAGCGAACTGGCGGATTACTTCCGGCGCTACGATCTCAGCAATGCCGTGGTGGTGTCTCCCGATCTCGGCAATGCCAAGACCGCCGCCGCCTTTGCGCGTCGCCTCGGGACGCCCGTTGCCGCCGGCGCCAAGGAGCGCATCAGCGACACCGAAGTCCGCATCTCGGCGATTATCGGCGACGTGCATGACCGCGACGTCATCGTGCTGGACGATGAGATCGCCAGCGGCGGCTCGATGATCGAGCTGCTGGCCCATCTGCGGGCCAGCAATGTGCGCTCCATTCGCATCGCCTGCACTCATGGCATCTTCGCTGGCTCTGCCCTCGAGCGTTTGTCCGCGCAAGCCGGCCTGGACGAAATTGTCTGCACCGATACCCTGCCGGTCGCGGTGGGGGCGGCGAGTGAGAAGCTCACCATATTGTCGATTGCGCCGGCACTGGCCGAGGCGATGCGGCGCATTAATAGCGGCGAGTCCGTCAGTGCGCTATTTCACGAAACCACGGCGGCTGAGCGGCGCGCAGCGGAATAGCGAAACTCGGCGTTAAACCCTTGTCAGCCATACTGGGGCGGTTCAGTCCCGGTTTGCTCATGCCCACCCGTCTCAAACGTCCTCCCATCTGGCGCCCCCTCGGCCTCACGCTCGCCTTGCTCGGCTTTCAGGGCTATCTTGGTTTTTCAGCCATTGGGGGGCAGTTCGGCATCGAGAGTCGCGCGGAGATCATTTCCGACATCGGGGTTCTCAAGGGCCAGTCTTCGGCCCTGCAGGCCGAGATCGATGCCTTTCGTCACCGTGCTTCGCTGATGGATACGCGCCGCCTGGACCCCGACATCGTCACCGAGCGCGCCCGTGCGCTGCTGAACATGGCGCATGCCGACGACATTATCGTCATGGTCGATCCAAAGACTGGTAAACCGACTTCAGGTTCATATTCAGAATTATCTGAAAACGAGTTAAACACGAATCCTGCTGATAGTTCAGATATTTAGCGGGCGCAATTTCATGCGTTAGCCCATTGCTCTGCGTGCGCAGCTTGCGTTATTGTCCCGATCTGTGGCCAACTCGGCCACGCGACAATTCCCACCCCAGCGGAGCGTGAACGATGGCGCGTAAAGCGACGGCCACTAAGGCCCAGGCGCAATCCAATGTCCCTGAATTTTCCAAGGAACAGGAGCTCGACGCGTATCGCGAGATGCTGCTGATCCGGCGCTTCGAGGAAAAAGCCGGCCAGATGTATGGCATGGGCCTGATTGGTGGCTTCTGCCATCTCTATATCGGCCAGGAAGCTGTCGTGACCGGCATCACCATGGCCAGCGAGAAGGGCAAGGATGCCCAGATCACCGGCTATCGTGATCACGGCCACATGCTGGTCATGGGCCTCGACCCCAAGGGCGTCATGGCCGAGCTGACCGGTCGCGCTGGCGGTCTCAGCCGCGGCAAGGGCGGCTCCATGCACATGTTCTCCAATGAGCATCGCTTCTATGGCGGCAACGGCATTGTTGGCGCCCAGGCGTCGCTCGGCACTGGCCTGGCATTCGCCGCCAAGTACAAGGGCGACGGTTCGGTTTCGCTGGCCTATTTCGGCGACGGCGCGGCCAATCAGGGCCAGGTCTATGAGAGCTTCAACATGGCCAAGCTGTGGAAGCTGCCGGTTGTGTTCATCATCGAAAACAACAAGTACGCCATGGGCACTTCGATTGAGCGCGCTTCCGCGACCACCGATTTCTCCCAGCGCGGTGCCTCGTTCGATATCCCGGGCGAGCAGGTCGACGGCATGGACGTGCGGCTGGTCTATGATGCAGCCAAGCGCGCCATTGAATATGCACGTTCGGGCAATGGCCCCTACATCCTGGAAATGCTGACCTATCGCTATCGCGGCCACTCCATGTCCGATCCGGCGAAGTATCGCTCCAAGGACGAAGTGACCAAGTACCGTCAGGAGCGTGATCCGATCGAACAGGTCAAGGCACGGCTGCTGGAAGGCAAGCTGGCCACCGAGGAAGATCTCAAGGCCATTGAAAGCGAAATTCGCGCCATCGTCACCGAGGCTGCCGATTTTGCCACAAATGATCCAGAACCGGATGCCGCAGAGCTCTGGACCGACATCACCGTCAGCGCCTGACCTCGGTCAGGCGCTTGCGCGCTGAACATTCACCTATCTGTCCGCCGCGTGGCGACTACGCCCGGCGTCTCATTGCTGGAGAGCTCATATGCCTCAAATCCTGATGCCTGCGCTGTCGCCCACCATGGAAGAAGGCAAGCTTGCCAAGTGGCTGGTCAAGGTTGGTGATACCGTCAAGTCCGGTGACGTGCTGGCCGAGATCGAAACCGACAAGGCGACCATGGAAGTCGAGTCGGTCGATGAGGGCGTGGTCAAGGAACTGCTGGTCGCCGAAGGCACCGAAGGCGTGAAGGTCAATACGCCGATCGCACTGGTTCTGGCCGAAGGCGAAACTGCAGATGCAGCGCCGGCTGCCAAGACCGCGCCCGAGCCTGCCGAGGCGCCTGTCGTTCCGGCCGAGAAGGCCGCAGAAGTGGCGCCATCGCAGGCGACGGTTCCTGCCGCTCCCAAGTTCGAAGCCCAGTCCGATCCCGATCTGCCGGCTGGTGTCGAAATGGTCGAAATGACCGTCCGGCAGGCGCTGAACGAGGCCATGGCCGAAGAACTGCGCCGCGACAAGGACGTCTTCGTCATCGGCGAGGAAGTCGCCGAATATCAGGGCGCCTACAAGATCACCCAGAACCTGCTGCAGGAATTCGGGCCAGAGCGCATCATCGACACACCGATCACCGAGCACGGCTTTGCCGGTCTGGCCGTCGGCGCCGCCTTTGCCGGCCTCAAGCCGATCGTTGAGTTCATGACCTGGAACTTCGCCATGCAGGCGATCGACCAGATCATCAACTCCGCCGCCAAGCAGCTCTATATGTCGGGTGGTCAGGTCAAGGCGCCGATGGTGTTCCGCGGCCCCAACGGCGTGGCCTCGCGCGTCGGTGCCCAGCACAGCCAGGACTATTCGGCCTGGTACAGCCACGTTCCCGGCCTCACCGTCATCGCGCCCTATAGCGCCGCCGATGCCAAGGGCCTGCTCAAGGCTGCTATCCGTTCGCCCAACCCGGTGATTTTCCTCGAAAACGAAATCCTCTACGGCTCCACCGGCCTCGTGCCGCAGGTCGAGGACTTTGTCCTGCCGATTGGCAAGGCCCGCATTGCCCGCAAGGGCGCCGACGTGACCATCGTCTCGTTCTCGATGGGCATGCGCTACGCCACCCAGGCGACCGAAAAGCTGGTTGCTGCCGGCGTCGATGTCGAACTGATCGATCTGCGCACCCTGCGTCCGCTGGACAGCGACACGGTCATCGAGTCGGTCAAGAAGACCGGCCGTCTGGTTACCGTGGAAGAAGGCTGGCCGCAGGGCGGTATCGGCGCCGAGCTGTCGGCCCGCGTCATGGAACAGGCTTTCGATTACCTCGACGCCCCGGTGATGCGCGTCACCGGCAAGGACGTGCCGATGCCCTACGCCGCCAACCTCGAAAAGCTGGCGCTGCCAAACGTCGATGAAGTGATCGCGGCCGTCAATGCCGTGACCTACCGCTCGTAAGGAGAGACGCCATGCCAATTGAAATCACCATGCCGGCGCTCTCTCCCACCATGGAAGAGGGCAAGCTTGCCAAGTGGCACGTCAAGGAAGGCGACACCGTCTCCTCCGGCGACGTGATCGCTGAAATCGAGACCGATAAGGCCACGATGGAAGTCGAGGCCGTCGACGAGGGCAAGATCGGCAAGATCATGGTCGCCGAAGGCACTGACAACGTGAAGGTCAACGCCGTCATTGCCATCCTGCTGCAGGAAGGCGAAAGCGCCGATGCGGCCGTAGCGCCCAAACCCGCTCCGGCAGCCGAAACGCCAAAGGCCGAGGCCCCCAAGGCCGCCGCACCCGCTGAATCCCCCAAGCCCGAGGCCGTCGCTGCGCCTGCCGCGGCACCCGCTCCAGCCAAGGCTGCCGCGCCAGCGCCAAAGTCTGCCAATGGCAAGGTCTTCGCCTCGCCACTGGCCCGCCGCCTGGCCAAGGAAGCCGGCATCGACGTATCAGCCATTTCCGGCTCCGGTCCCAAGGGCCGCGTCGTCAAATCCGACGTCGAAGCCGCCAAGTCCGGCAAGACCCCGCTCAAGGCCGCTGCCACTGCACCCGCCGCCGGCGGCGTTGCCGCAACCGGCATGACCAAGGCTCAGGTGCTCGCACTCTACCCAGAGGGCAGCTACGAACTCGTGCCGAACGATGGCATGCGCAAGGTCGTGGCCGCGCGCCTCACCGAGAGCAAGCAGACCGTTCCGCATTTCTATCTCTCGCTCGATTGCAGGATCGATGGCCTGATGGCCGCCCGCGAGCAGATCAACGCCCAGGCCCCCAAGGGCAAGGACGGCAAGCCGGGCTACAAGCTCTCGGTCAATGATTTCGTCATGAAGGCCTGGGCCGTGGCCCTGCAGCGCGTTCCCGCCGCCAACGCCACCTGGGCCGGTGACTCCATCCTCTACCACAAGCGCAGCGACGTCGCTGTTGCCGTGGCAGTGCCGGGTGGCCTGTTCACTCCGGTAGTCAAGTCCTGCGATACCAAGACGCTTCGGGAAATCTCCGAAGAGGTCAAGGATCTCGCCGGTCGCGCCAAGTCCAAGAAGCTCGCTCCCCATGAATACCTGGGCGGCGCTTCCTCGGTGTCCAATCTCGGCATGTTCGGCATCAAGAACTTCCAGGCCGTGATCAATCCGCCCCATGGCACTATCCTTGCCGTCGGCGTCGGTGAAGAACGGGTCTATCCGGAAAACGGCCAGATCAAGATCGGCACCTTCATGACCGTCACCCTCAGCTGCGATCACCGCGCCGTCGATGGCGCGCTCGGCGCCGAAGTGCTGGGCGTGTTCAAGGGCCTGATCGAAAATCCCGTGATGATGCTGGCCTAAGGGGCAGGGCGCATGAAGACCATTCTTGCCTATGGCGACAGCCTGACTTATGGCGCAAATCCGCAGCCCGATGGGCTGCGGCATGCCTATGAAAACCGCTGGCCGACCGTTCTGGAGCAGGGGCTCGACGGCAATGCGCGGGTGATCGCCGAAGGCCTGGGTGGTCGCACCACCGCCTTCGATGATGGCTCGGCTTCGTCCGACCGCAATGGCGCCCGCATTCTTCCGGTGCTGCTTGATACCCACAAGCCGCTCGACATCGTCATCATCATGCTGGGCTCCAACGATCTCAAGCCGGCGATCCATGGCCGCGCCCTGACGGCGTCCTATGGCATTCGCAAGCTGATGCAGGTGGTCCGCGGCCACTTCATCCAGCCGGGCGACGTCATGCCCAAGCTGCTGATCGTCAGCCCGCCCCATCTGATCCCGACCCGGCATGCGGAGATGGGCCAGCATTTCGGTGGCGAAGCGGCGATTGCCGAATCCAAGCTGATGGCCGGTCACTACCGGACGCGTGCCGCCGAATACGGCGCGGAGTTCTATGACGCCGCCGACGTCGCCCACGCTGATCCGCTCGATGGGGTCCATCTCGACGCCGCCAATACCCGCGCGATCGGCACCGGCCTGATCCCGGTCGTCAAATCCATGCTGGGTCTCTGACCCGCTCATAATATCTCGGAGGCCCAAATGGCTGACCAATACGATCTCCTCGTCATCGGCGCCGGTCCCGGCGGCTATATCGCCGCCATCCGTGGCGCGCAGCTGGGTATGAAGGTTGCCATCGTCGAGCGTGAACACATGGCGGGCATCTGCTCCAACTGGGGCTGCATTCCCACCAAGGCGCTGCTGCGCACCGCCGAGGTCTACGGCCATATGAGCCACGCCAAGGATTACGGCCTTACCGCCGACAGCTTCGGCTTCGACATCGACGCCATCGTCAAGCGCTCGCGCGGTATCGCGGCGCAGATGAACAATGGTGTCCAGTTCCTGATGAAGAAGAACAAGGTCGACATCATCTGGGGCGAAGCCACGATCACCAAGCCGGGTGAGATCAAGGTTGCGCCGACCAAGAAGGCCATTGTTCAGCCGCAGGGCCCCGTGCCCAAGAATGCGCTGGGCGAAGGCACCTACAAGGCCAGGAACATCATCATCGCCACCGGCGCCCGCCCGCGCGTGCTGCCCGGCATCGAGCCCGATGGCGACAGGATCTGGACCTATTTCGAGGCAATGAAGCCGGCCACCATGCCCAAATCGCTTGTGGTCATGGGCTCGGGCGCCATTGGAGTCGAGTTCGCCTCGTTCTATCGCTCAATGGGCGCCGAGGTTACCATCATCGAATTGCTGCCCCAGATCATGCCCGTGGAAGATGCCGAGATTTCGGCCCTGGCCCGCAAGCGCCTGGAAAAGCGCGGCATCAAGATCCTGACCGATGCCAAGGTCGCCAAGGTCGAAAAGACCAAGGACGGCGTCATCGCCCATGTCGAGCTCAAGTCCGGCGAAAAGCAGCAGGTCACTGGCGACAAGCTGATCTCCGCCGTCGGCGTGCAGTGCAATATCGAAGGCCTTGGCCTTGAGACCGTCGGCGTCAAGACCGAGCGCGGCGCCATCGTCATCGACAATTACGGCAAGACCAATATCGACGGAATCTGGGCGATTGGCGACGTCGCCGGCCCGCCGATGCTGGCCCACAAGGCCGAGCATGAAGCCGTCATCACCGTCGAAAAGATCGCCGGCCTGCCGGTCCATGGCCTCGACAAGCTCAAGGTCCCGGGCTGCACCTATTGCGAGCCACAGGTGGCCAGCGTCGGCCTCACCGAGGCCAAGGCCAAGGAAGCCGGGCGCGAGATCAAGGTCGGCCGCTTCCCCTTCGTCGGCAATGGCAAGGCTATCGCCCTGGGCGAACCCGATGGGCTGGTGAAGACCATTTTCGATGCCAAGACCGGCGAATTGCTGGGCGCCCACATGGTCGGTGCCGAAGTCACCGAGTTGATCCAGGGCTTCGTCATCGCCATGAACCTGGAAACCACCGAGGAAGAACTGATCCACACCATCTTCCCGCATCCGACCCTGTCGGAAACGATGAAGGAAAGCGTCCTCGACGCCTATGGCCGCGTTCTGAATATGTAGGCGTGAGCGGCGCCAACACACGCGATGTCACCCCGGCGCAGGCCGGGGTCCATTCTGAAGGCCTTCAACCCGCAACAGCGACACGGCACGGATCCCGGCTTCGCCGGAATGGCCCGGTGGGTCACTGCAACGACGAACCTGCAAACGGCGAACCCTGAAGGAGTTATCCACATGGTCAAAGCTATCCAGATCGGTCTCGGACACTGGGGTTTCAGCTGGACCAAGGATGTTATCCCCAAAGTTCCCAATATTGAGATGGTCGGCTATGTCGACAGCAATCCGGATGCCACAGCTCGCGTCCAGGCCGAACTGGGCGTTCCCGAAAGCCTGTGTTTCAACGACCTGGAAACCGCAGCCGGCGCCGTAAAAGCCGAACTGGCCATCTGCACGCTGCGCACTGAAGCCCATTATCCGGTGGTCAGGCGCTGCCTGGAACTGGGCCTGAGCGTCATCGTCGAAAAGCCCTTCGCCACGACCATTGCCCAGGCCAAGGAACTCGTCGCTCTCGCCAAGGCCAATGGCCGGGTGCTGATGGTCAGCCAGAACTACCGCTTCCAGCCCGGTCCGATTGCCGCTGCCGAACTGATCGGCGCGCAGAAATTCGGGCCGGTCAACCTGGTCTCCATTGATTTCCGCCGCCATGCCCCCAGCCAGGGCTATCGCTATTGGGACATGCCCGATCCACTGCTGGCCGATATGTCCATCCACCATTTCGATCTGATGCGCATGGTGCTGAGCGATAACCCCAGGCGCGTTTCCTGCCGCACCTGGAACCCGCCTGCCAGCCCCTTCGGCCACCACCCCATCGGCGTCGCCACGCTGGAATTCGAGCGCGGCACCATCGTGTCCTATCGCGGCAGCTGGATGAGTAGCGGCCCGGTTACCCCTTGGTCGGGGGAATGGGTGATGGATTGCTCGGAAGGTGAAATCCTCTGGAGCTCACGCGACCACTTCATGGGCAAGTCCGGCCCCGACCGGTTGAGCCTGCGCCCCCTGGACGGTGAACTGACCCCGGTTCCGCTGGAGCCGGTGCAATATGCCGACCGGGTCGGCACGCTGGCCGCCATCGCCAGGGTGATCGAAACCGGCACCGTGCCAGCGCGGTTCAGCTCGGGCGAAGACAATCTCCATTCCCTGGCCCTGGTTCAGGCGACCATTCTCTCGGCCTCGCGTGGCGGAGACTGGGTCGAGATCGCCGAAGTTCTGCAATAGTTAAAAAGGCCGGGTTGAACCGGCTGCCTTTGGGAGCGATATAGAGGGCACTTGCCCAGTCAGGACCAACAATTGGTTACGCTCATCGATAATTCGGCGCTCAAGCCGCGCCACCCCGAAAAGGCCAATCGGCCCGATACCGTAGTTCTGCGCAAGCCCGACTGGATCCGCGTCAAGGCGCCGGGCTCCCCCGTCTACAAGGAAACCCAGCAGATCGTGCGCGAGCACGGGCTGGTGACGGTTTGCGAGGAAGCGGGTTGCCCCAATATTGGCGAGTGCTGGTCCAAGAAGCACGCCACCATGATGATCATGGGCGAAATCTGCACGCGCGCCTGCGCTTTCTGCAATGTGCGCACCGGCATGCCCGGGCCGCTGGACCCCAACGAGCCCGAAAATGTTGCCAGTGCCGTCCACAAGCTCGGCCTCGAGCACGTGGTCATCACTTCGGTCGATCGTGACGATCTCGCCGATGGCGGCGCCCAGCACTTTGCCGACGTGATCCTGGCGATCCGCGCCCGCAATCCCAAGACGACCATCGAAATCCTGACCCCGGACTTCCTGCGCAAGGAAGGCGCACTGGAGATCGTCGTGGCCGCCAAGCCCGACGTCTTCAACCACAATCTGGAAACAGTGCCGTCCAAATACCTCAAGGTCCGTCCGGGCGCGCGCTACTTCCACTCGATCCGGCTGCTGCAGAAGGTCAAGGAACTCGATCCCACAATGTTCACCAAGTCGGGGATCATGGTGGGCCTCGGCGAGGAGCGCAACGAGGTGCTCCAGCTGATGGATGACCTGCGGTCCGCCGATGTGGACTTTCTCACCATCGGCCAGTACCTGCAGCCGACCAAGAAGCACTATCCGCTGCAGCGCTTCGTCACCCCCGACGAATTCAAGTCGTTCGCAACGGTTGCCACGGCCAAGGGTTTCTCGCTGGTGTCGTCCAGCCCGCTCACCCGGTCGTCCCACCATGCCGGCGAAGACTTTGCCGCGCTCAAAGCAGCACGTATGGCGAAGCTCGGTCACTGATGAAGCGATTTTTCGAGCGGCACGTGCCGCACCTGCCTGAGCGGATGTACGGCATCGTAGCCGACCTCAACGACTATCCGCGCTTCGTGCCCAACTGCAAGGCGATGGATGTCCGCCCGGACCCTGCATCGCCCGATGACACGCGGCTGGCCCGCATGACGCTGTTCTTCGGCCCGATCACCCAGGCCTATACCAGCCGCGTCGTGCTCGATCCGGTCGCCCGCACCATCAAGGCCAAGGCCATCGACGGCCCCTTCGCCTATCTCGACAGCGTCTGGAGCTTCGAGCCCGAAGGCATGGGCACCCGCGTGCGCTTCGAGATCGACTTCAAGATCTCCAACCCGCTGATTGCAGCACTCGCCGAACCTGCCTTCGCCGCCAAGCAGGAAGAGATCATGCGCGCCTTCGCCGACGAAGCCGACCGCCGCTACGGGGATTAGTCGCGCCGCTCTCTCGCCGCGCGTCGCCACCAGGTCATTCCCGCGCGGGCTGGAATCCATTCTTCATGCTGGTCGCCGCCTCAATCCTCTCACCCCCGCCGCGCTGCCCACGGGCTCGACCCGTGGGCCACCCTCAACCCGACACGGCGCGGGCAGTGATTCCCAGACCAAGTCCTGGAACGGCCCGGTGCTTGGACATCCAGCCACCGGGCAGGGACGCTACCCCTCAGTCGTGCTCGTCAACACCTGCACCACCAGATCCAGCGCCGCCTTGACGCTGGCCTCGCGCACCGGCAACCGCCCAAGGTCCCCAAACTGGTGCTCGATGACCACGGTCGCCAGTTCCGAAGACACCGCCACGTAAACCAGTCCAACCGGCTTCTTCTCGCTACCGCCATCGGGCCCGGCAATGCCGGTCACCGCCACGGCGAAGTCGGCGCGGGCCGTGTTGCGCGCCCCATCGGCCATGGCCCGGGCCACCTGGTTGGAAACCGCACCATAATCGCGGATCAGCCGGGGCTGCACGTGGATCATGCGCGACTTGGCGAGGTTGGAATAGGTGACATAGCCGCCGATGAACGACGCCGAGGCGCCGGGGATGTCGGTTAAAGCTGCTGCAATCATGCCGCCAGTGCAGCTTTCTGCGGTAACGATGGTCTTACCGGTTTCGGTCAGCAGTTGAATGATCCGTTTGGCCGGATCGGGCGCTGCTTTTGCCGCTGCCATCAATCGTTCCTCGGTAGTTCAATGCTCGCACTGGCCATAGCCACCATGCCTTCCTCCCGCCCGATAAACCCAAGCTTCTCGCTCGTTGTCGCCTTGATCGCGATCCGTGAGGTCACGATGCCCAATGCCTCGGCGATGACCGCACGCATCGCCGGAACATGTTCGGCGATCCTCGGCGCTTCGCAGACGATTGTCACGTCCAGATTGACGATGCGGCCGCCAGCATTGGCAACCAGCAAACCAGCATGCTTGAGAAAAACCACCGATGCGGTGCCGCGCCACTGCATATCGCTGGGTGGGAAGTGAATACCGATATCCCCCTCGCCAATGGCCCCCAGAATCGCGTCGGTGAGCGCGTGCAATGCCACGTCGGCGTCGGAGTGCCCCTTGAGCTTGGCCGTATGGGGAATGCGCACACCGCCCAGCCAGACTGCATCGCCGGCCTCGAACTGATGCACGTCATAGCCAGTGCCGATACGGGTTTCCATGCGACTATCTCCAAGTACGATCCGCTCGGCCCGCGCGAAATCTTCGGGATGCGTAATCTTGATATTATCGGTGCTGCCCATGACCATGCCGACGCGCAGCCCCGCCCATTCTGCGATCTCCGCATCATCGGTAAACTGCCGCCGCACCGTCGCTGCGCGCATATGCGCAGAAAAGATTTGCCCGAATCGGAAGCCCTGCGGGGTCTGCGCCGCGAACAATTGATGCCGGTCCTCGGTGGTGGCCACCAGCGCGCCGTCCAGCGATCGCTTGATCGTGTCGGTCAACGGTAAGGCGGGCAGGGCGCCATCATGGGTTTGCAGCACCGTCAGGACGTCGCTTATGAGCGCCGGGGAGGCAAAGGGGCGGGCAGCGTCCTGGATCAGCACCAGGTCCGGCTTGTGCGGCGCCAGGGCCTTGAGCCCCTCCAACACCGACGCTTGCCGCGAGTCGCCGCCGATGACCGGAGCCATCAGGCGCTTATCGCTGAGGCCCAGTCCCGCATAGCGTTCGCTGTGATCGGGGTGAATGACGGGGACAATCCGCGCGATCTCTGGCACGTCCAGAAACGCCGCTACGGTACGCGACAGCACGGGAGCGCCAGCCACGGGCCGGTATTGCTTGGGATCGGGCTCTCCGCCGACACTGGCACGTTCGCCACGACCGGCGGCGACGATGATGACGGCGATGGATTTGGGAGGCATGGAGGAGGGTACTCAAACAAGAAATTGTCACACACAGGTGGTCTAGCGCTGCCATGGGCGAGCGGCAAGGCTGAGCCCGGTGCACAGGAGCCGTGCAGCGATAAGGTGTTGCGCGCGACTTGGTTTTGATTATTGTGCAGGCATTATTGGGACAGTGACCATTTCTGGGGCAGATTGTGTCTGAGTTTGCCTGCGGCTTGAGCATCGGGAGTCATGTGGTTCGCAACAATGCGTTCCTGGCGCCCATGGCCGGAATCACCGACCGGCCTTTCCGCGAAATCGCTGAAAAGTTCGGCGCCGGATTGGTCGTATCCGAAATGATCGCTAGCGCTGCCCTCGGCACCGGCCACCATGACATGGTGCGCAAGCTCGGCAAGGCCGGCAAACTGCCGCATGTTGTGCAATTGGCCGGTTGCGAAGCCGAGTGGATGGCCGCCGGCGCCAGGATCGCCCATGAAGCGGGCGCCGATATCATCGACATCAACTTTGGCTGCCCGTCCAAGCGGGTTACCAACGGCTATGCCGGCTCGGCGCTTATGCGCGTGCCCGACCAGGCAATGACCCTGATCGATGCTGTCGTAGGGGCAACGCCGCTCCCGGTCACCGTCAAGATGCGCTTGGGCTGGGACGACGATAGCCTCAATGCGCCGCTGATGGCCCGCCGCGCCGTCGATGCTGGTGCGCAGATGATCACCGTGCATGGTCGCACGCGGCAACAATTCTACAAGGGCAGCGCCCGCTGGGAACTGGTCCGTGCCGTCGTCGAGGCGGTTGATGTGCCAGTGGTCGTCAATGGCGACATCATCGACTTTGCCAGCGCCCAGGAAGCCCTGAGCCTGTCGGGCGCCGCGGCAGTCATGCTCGGCCGCGGTGCACAGGGGCGGCCGTGGGCCGTCGGCCAGATTGGCGCGCAATTGCGCGGCGAGACCCCGCAAGCGGCCCCGACAGGACAGGACCTCGTGGCACTGATCTCCGCTCATTACGAACAGATCCTCTACGAATACGGCATCGCTGTCGGCGTCCGTGCCGCGCGCAAGCATCTCGATTGGTATGCCCAAGCCATGGGGCTGACGCTCGACAAGCCGACAAGGCTTGCCTTTCTCAATGCCGAGGAGCCCGCAGCGGTCCTGGCGATGATTGGCGAAATTTATTCGGGCGACTGGAAAACTGCCGCATGAACGACACTCTCGCAGCCATTCCGTCAACCGCAGTGCTGCAGGCACTGCCGCAACCCATTGTTGTCGTTGGGGAAGAGCATCAGATCATCTTCGTCAATTACGCCGCCGAAGCCTTCTTTGGCGCCTCGCTGAGCGTACTCACCCGCCAAAGGCTGGATGACCTGATCGCCTTCGGATCGCCCATCATCAGCCTGGTCGAAACCGTCGCGCTACGGCGCGCGCCAATGACCGAGTACCGGGTTCGGGTCGGCTCATCGCGCTTTGGTGACGAGCGGGTCGCAGACGTCTTCGCCAGCCCGATTTCCGATACCGATGGCCGCGTGGCGCTCCTGATCCAGGAGCGCACCATGGCCGACAAGATCGACAGGCAGATGGTGTCCCGCGGTGCAGCGCGCTCGGTAACGGGCCTGGCCTCCATGCTGGCTCATGAAATCAAGAACCCGCTCTCAGGCATTCGCGGCGCCGCGCAGTTGCTCGAACAGAGCATTGCCGCCGACGAGGTCCCCCTGGCGCGGCTGATCCGCGATGAAACGGACCGCATTGTCGGCCTGCTCGACCGCGTGGAAGTGTTCGGCGATGACCGGCCGCTGGAACGGGAGCCGATCAATATCCACGTCGTGCTCGACCGGGTGAAACTGTTGGCCCGCAATGGCGTGGCGCGTGGTGTGACGTTTTCGGAAGAGTACGATCCGTCGCTGCCGCCGGTCTTCGGCAACCGCGACCAGCTGATCCAGGTCTTCCTTAACCTGGTCAAGAATGCCTCCGAAGCGCTTGAACGCACACAGAAACCTGAGATTCGACTGACGACCGCCTTCCGACCTGGCATTCGCATCAGCGTGCTGGGCGTGTCCGAACGTATCTCGCTGCCGCTTGAGATCGTCATCGAGGATAATGGCCCCGGCGTGCCGCCTGATATCCTGCCATTCCTGTTCGATCCGTTCATCACCACCAAGACGAATGGCTCCGGACTCGGCCTGGCGCTGGTTGCCAAGATCGTGGGCGACCATGGTGGGGTGATCGATTGCGAAAGCCGGCCGGGGCGCACCCGTTTCCGTATCCTGCTGCCAGTGGCTAGCGGGGCATTTACGACGTCCACTGAAGAGGGTACGGCCCGATGAGCCATGTTGTTCTGCTTGCCGATGACGATGCAGCCATCCGCATGGTCCTGAACCAGGCGCTCACGCGCGCCGGCTATGAGGTGCGTCCCACCGGCAATATCTCAACGATGTGGAACTGGATCAGTCGTGGCGAAGGCGATGTGTTGATCACCGACGTCGCCATGCCGGACGGCAATGCCTTTGAGGTGATGCCCAAGATCAAAAAGCTGCGTCCCGATCTGCCGATGATCGTGATGTCGGCCCAGAACACTTTCATGACCGCCATCCGGGCCAATGAAGTTGGCGCCTACGAATACCTGCCCAAGCCCTTCGACATTACCGAAGTGCTCTCGGTGGTAGCCCGGGCGCTGGCCGATGCCAAAAAGCCGACCACCGGCGATCGCAAGGCCGAGGAGCCCGGCGAGACCATGCCGCTGGTCGGTCGCTCGACGGCCATGCAGGACATCTACCGCGCCTTGGCCCGCCTGATGCAGACCGATCTCACGGTGATGATCACCGGCGAAAGCGGCACCGGCAAGGAACTGGTGGCTCGGGCGCTGCATGACTTTGGCAAACGCCGCAACGGCCCCTTCGTGGCCATCAACATGGCCGCCATTCCGCGCGACTTGATCGAGGCGGAGCTGTTCGGCCATGAGAAGGGCGCCTTTACCGGCGCCAATTCGCGCACATCCGGCCGCTTCGAGCAAGCCGAGGGTGGTACGCTGTTCCTCGATGAAATCGGCGACATGCCGATGGATGCACAGACCCGCCTGCTGCGCGTGCTGCAGGAAGGCGAGTATACGATGGTCGGGGGGCGCTCCTCGATCAAGACCAATGTCCGCATCGTCGCCGCCACGCACCGCGATCTCAGCCAGATGATCCGGCAGGGACTGTTCCGCGAGGATCTTTATTATCGCCTGAACGTGGTGCCGATCCGCCTGCCACCACTGCGTGAGCGCGTCGATGATGTCGGCGATCTTGCCGCCCACTTCCTCAAGGCGGCACAGCGCGAAGGCGAGCCCATCAAGTCGATCGCGCCCGAAGCCATCAAACTGATGCAGAACTACTCCTGGCCGGGCAATGTCCGCGAGCTGGAGAACCTTGTCCGCCGCCTGTCAGCGCTCTATGCCGACGAGAGCATCTCGGCCGAGATTGTCCAGAACGAACTCAACATTACCGATCGTCCGCAGGTCACCGGCAGTTCCGGAACCATGGATGTCTCAATGGCAGTCGAAACCCATGTTGGGCAGTTGCTGCGCGAATACGAACCGAATCTGCCGCCAGCAGGTCTCTATCAGCGTGTGATCGACCGCGTGGAAGCGCCGCTGATCGCCATGACGCTCAATGCCTGTGGCGGCAATCAGATCAAGGCGGCGGATTTGCTGGGATTAAATCGCAACACGCTGCGCAAGAAAATCCGCACGCACAGCATCGAGATTGTGAAGCATAGCCGGCGGAACTGAACGAGCGACAATCCATGGCCGCTCGCCTAAAAACTCCAGGTTATGCGGGGGTTTGGGGATCGAATGTGCGGGGCTTCTGGGCCCTGCGAGCGTAGCCCTTCGGGCGTCCGGTCCTGAAAACACGCCACCGGCGTGTTTTCGCGCCCACGGGGCGCCGGACCGGACTGTCACATTTTGGCAACAATTGTCTTGAAGGGTCTGTCTCATTGGGGCAGACTCTGCCTTTGATTTGGCAGAAGAGGGAAAGCCTTGCGGCTTTTTGAATGACCGAGACTTCGGCACACAGTGACGAGCCCCGCGATATGGAGCGGGAAGACACGGGCAAGTCTGCGCGCCCGGCGTTTCTGGGTGCGCAGAATAATGGCCCGCTGCGGGTCGTCGGCTTCTTCGTCGTCGTCGCCTCCGTGCTCATGTCGTCGGTTTCGTTCCTGATCCTGATCGGCGCGACCAATATCGAGCCTTCCGCCGAGGTCTGGACCATCATCTGGATCTGCACCGGCGTGCTGGTGCTGCTGGTGATTGCCCTGGTGGTCACCGAAGCGGCGCTGCTGATCCAGGCTCGCCTGCAGCGGCAGCCCGGCGCTGGCCTGCAAATCCGCATGGTCACCATGTTCGCGCTCGTCGCTGCCATCCCTGCGGCCATTGTTGCCGTGGTGGCGACCATCTCGCTCAATCAGGGCCTCGATCAATGGTTCTCCGAACGAACCCGCGCCATGGTGGAAAGCTCCCGGCTGGTGGCGCGCTCCTACATGCTCGAACACGCGCAGGTCCTACGCGATGACATCATCTGGGTTGCCACCGAACTCGAGCAGGCTCGTGGCACCTTCGAGACCGATCGTGATCGTTTTGGACGCATCCTGACAGCGCTTGCGGTAACGCGTTCGCTACCATTCACCTCGCTGATCTCAGCCGACGGCGATACGCTGATGCGCGCCCAGATCGCGGTGCAGGGGGCTTATCCCAAACTGCCCGAAGGCATCACCCAGGGCGTCTCCGAAGGCATTCCCACCCAGATTTCGCCTGGTCAGACCAACCTCGTCGGCTCCATCGTCAAGCTGCGCGGCTACGAGGATACTTTCCTGTTTGTAGCCCGGCCAGTCGATGCCGAAGTGCTCGAATATATGCGGCTGACCGATGAGAACATCACCGAGTATCGCGAATACGCGTCAAACCGGCTGGTGTTCCAGATCACCTTCACCATCATGTATGTCGGCCTGGCCGTGGTGCTGCTGCTGGCCGCACTGTGGATCGGCATCGCGCTGGCCAATCGCTTCGTTGACCCGATCCGAAACCTGATGATCGCCTCCAACCGCGTCAGCAAGGGCGATCTCGACGTGCGCGTTCCGGTGCAACAGGGACGGGGTGATCTGCGCGATCTGTCCAATCGCTTCAACCGGATGACCCAGCAGCTCAAGAGCCAGCGCGAAGCCCTGCTGACTGCAAGCGAAATGAACGAAAAGCGCCGCCAGTTCACCGAGGCGGTAGTGGAAGGCGTGTCGGCCGGCATCATCGGCCTCGACCCGTTTGGGGCCGTGACCCTGGTCAATGCGCGTGCCTGTGAAATGCTGGGCAAAGACGAAATAGCGCTGATGGGCGAACGCATCGAAGAAGTGCTGCCACAACTGGCGCCAGTGCTCGAGCGCACCCGCTCGGCCCGCCGCGGCCAGGTGCGCGACCAGATCTATCTCGGCAACGAGACCGACCGGCGCACCTATCAGGTGCAGTTGACGCGCGAGGGGTCCATCACCGAATCCAAAGGCTACGTGCTGACCTTTGACGATATTACCGATCTGGAATCAGCCCAGCGCACCAGCGCCTGGGCCGACGTCGCGCGCCGGATCGCCCACGAAATCAAGAACCCGCTCACCCCGATCCAGCTTTCGGCCGAGCGCCTGCGCCGCCGCTATGGCGCCAAGCTGGAAGACGATCGCGAGGTCTTCGACAAGTGCATCAATACGATTGTGCGCCAGGTCGGCGATATCGGGCGTATGGTGGACGAATTCTCGGCCTTTGCCCGGATGCCCGAAGCGGCGCCCGAAATCGCTGATCTCTCCGACACCATCCGCCAGGCGGTTTTCCTGGAAAGCGTGCGCCTGCCGGAAATAACCATCAATACGGAACTACCGAACGAGCCCATTCGTGCCTATTTCGATAGTCGGTTGATTGCCCAGAGTCTGACCAACCTCATCAAGAATGCCGTGGAGGCATTTGAAACGGTCGATATTTCGGCTTCATACCGACCCACCATAAGGGTGCAGGCCCAGATCGAAGGCGATCACGCACGGGTTGCCGTGTCTGACAATGGCAAGGGTTGGCCCAAGGATAACCGCCAGCGTCTGCTGGAACCCTATATGACGACGCGCGAGAAGGGCACCGGCCTTGGTCTTGCCATCGTCGCCAAGATTATCGAGCAGCACGGCGGAATCGTTGAGCTGGTCGATGCCGAACCTGACGACAATGGGCGAATTGGCGCTTGCGTAACCTTTACGCTGCCGCTGCGTTCGCCCACCAAGATTTCAGAGGAAGCCGGTACTGCCCGCGGGCATGCCGAGCCATCCCAAAATGAGGAGCCGCCATACGAGGCGGTCGTTCACACATAATGGCACTCGACATTCTGATTATCGATGACGAAGACGATATCCGTGACCTGATCGCGGGTATTCTCGATGACGAGGGCTTTGAGACCCGTCAGGCCCACGACGCCGATAGCGGCCTCAACGAGATCGCGCGCCGCCGGCCCAGTCTGGTGTTCCTCGATATCTGGATGCAGGGCTCGCGGCTGGATGGCCTGCAACTGCTCGACGTGTTCCAGAGCCAGCACCCCGATATGCCGGTGGTGATGATCTCGGGCCACGGCAATGTCGAAACGGCGGTCTCCGCCATTCGGCGCGGCGCCTATGACTATATCGAGAAGCCGTTCAAGATTGATCGGCTGCTGCACATTACCCAGCGGGCGATGGAAGCCACCCGGCTGCGCAGTGAGGTCGCCGAACTCAAGGAACGCTCGGCGACCAAGAGCGCCGACCTGGTTGGCACGTCGCCGGCGCTGCAGCAGATTCGCGGCATCATCGAGAAGTCCGCGCCGACCAATTCGCGCATCTTTATCTCCGGGCCATCGGGCGCCGGCAAGGGCCTCGTCGCCCGCATGATCCATCAGCGCAGCCCCCGGGCCGACGCGCCATTTGTCGAGATCAACGCCTCACTCTACGCACCCGAGGAAGTGCCGGTGGTGCTCTTTGGCCGTGAAGTTCGCGAGAAGACCGGCATTTTGCGCGCCGAAGTCGGTGCGCTGGAAAAAGCCCATGGTGGCACCCTGTATCTGTCGGAAGTGACGGCGCTACCGGCCCAAACCCAGGCTGCATTGCTGCGCACGCTCGTCGAAAACCGGTTCAACCGCGTCGGGGGCACCCAGGCCGTGCCGATCGACGTTCGCATCATCGCGGCAAGTTCGCAGAATGTCGCCGCCCAGATCGAGGCCGGCGAGTTCCGTTCGGACCTGTTCCATCGGCTGTCCATCGTGCCGCTGCCGCTAACCCCGCTCAAGGAGCGCCGCGAAGACGTGCCACCGCTGGTTTCTGTGTTCATCGAACAGGTGTGCCGCATGCACAACCTGCAACGCATGACAGTCGGCGATGACGCCATTGCGGTGCTCCAGGCGCAGGAATGGCCGGGCAATGCCCGCCAATTGCGCAATTCCATCGAGCGCCTTCTGATTCTGATGAAGGATCAGCAGCCCGAGAATGGCATCATCACGGCTGCCATGCTGCCCTCCGATATCGGCGAAGTCCTGCCAACAGTGGGCGATACCGATGCCTCGGCCCATTTGATGAGCTTGCCCCTGCGCGATGCTCGAGAAGTGTTCGAGCGGCAATACCTGCTGGCGCAGATCGAAAGGTTCGGCGGCAACATCTCCAAGACAGCCGAGTTCGTCGGCATGGAGCGCAGCGCATTGCACCGCAAGATCAAATCGCTCGGTCTGTAAATGGAATGAAAAAAACGCAGGCCGCACCTGCGGCCCGCGGGTAGGCACGAAAAGTCTTCTGTGCCATAGTGCTCAATGTGTGACGAACACACCTCTGGACCCAGAGCGGGGCGGCAGCTCTGGTGTCAGCCTGGGTCAACCAGCGCAACCATAACAGCGACAACAAAAGCCGCGAAAAGAGGCCTGAATGGCTAGTGAAAAACAACAAAATCTGCAGGACTCTTTCCTTAATCACGTCCGCAAGCAAAAAGTTCCGGTTACGATATTTCTCGTCAACGGCGTCAAGCTGCAGGGCGTGATCACCTGGTTTGACAATTTCTGCCTGTTGCTGCGCCGGGATGCTCAGTCGCAACTCGTTTACAAGCATGCGATTTCGACCATCATGCCGGGCGCGCCAATCCAGCTGTTCGATCCTGAGCAGAACCAAGATAGCGACTGATCGCATATATGAGTGACCACGAAGGCGACGAGGCCGGCCACAAGGGCGGCCCGAAGGCATTTATCGATCGGCGTCAGCTCGCGACCCGGGTCGGTCTGGTTTGTCCTGATGTCCGCGGCAGTTTCTCTCAGCACAGCATCGAGGCCCGCAAGTCCGAGTTCGAAGGCCTCGCTGGGGCCATCGAGCTGGACATCGTGTTTTCGGAAGTTTTCAAGGTCCGTGAAGTCAAGCCTGCGACCTTCATCGGTGGCGGCCATGTCGAGACACTGGCGCAGCGCGTCAAGGATGAGGACATCGATCTCCTGATCATCGATGCCGCGCTGACCGCCATCCAGCAGCGCAATCTTGAGAAGGAAACCGGCGCCAAGGTCCTGGACCGAACGGCGCTTATTCTCGAAATTTTCGGTGAGCGCGCTGCCACGCGCGAAGGTGTGCTGCAGGTCGAACTGGCGCATCTGAACTATCAGAAGGGCCGCCTGGTCCGCTCATGGACCCACCTGGAGCGCCAACGCGGCAGCGGTGGCTATGGCTTTATGGGTGGTCCAGGCGAAACCCAGATCGAAAGCGACCGGCGCCAGATCACCGACCGCATCGTGCTGCTCGAAGAGCGGCTGGAAAAGGTCAAGAAAACGCGCGCCCAACAGCGCCGGCAGCGCGACGACACGCCGTTCCCGATCGTGGCTCTTGTTGGTTATACCAATGCCGGCAAGTCCAGCCTTTTCAACACGCTGACCGGGGCAGGGGTGTTCGCTGAAGACCTGTTGTTCGCGACCTTGGACACGACCGTCCGTAAGCTGGAATTGCCGCATGGCCGCGAGGTCATGCTGAGCGACACGGTGGGCTTTGTTGCCGATTTGCCCACCGACCTCGTCGCCGCCTTTCGGGCCACGCTCGAAGAAGTCGTAGATGCCGACGTCGTCCTGCATGTGCGCGACATTTCCAATCCCGATCATCTGGCGCAGGCGCAGGATGTGCTCAAGGTCCTGGGCGATCTGGGGGTTTCATCAGAAACGACACCGGTTATCGAAGTCTGGAACAAGATCGACCTGCTGACTGCAGGCAGTGAAGACGGCGAAGACGTGCTGGCGTCGGTCACGCCTGCCGGCCGGGTCGCCGCGGTCATCCGGGCTTCGGCAAAGACCGGTGACGGGCTCGCAGCCCTCAAATTGGCCATCGAAGCGGCGCTTTCGGAGAAGAGCCGCACTTATCACGTCCATGTCCCGCACAGCGCCGGCAGCGATATCGGCTGGTTGCACAGCCACGCTGAAATCATCTCGCGCGATGAGCCCACCGAACAGGGCTCGGGCTTCGTCGTGAGGGTCGATCCGCGTCATAAGACAGCGTTTCTTGAGCGGTTCAATGGCCGCATCGAAAGCTCCGACGCTTAACGCGGCGACGTCAAGAACCTTCGTCTGGGACAGTGCACTGCTCTTGTTGAGTGTGGGCTTGATCAGGTTTGGAGTAGCCTTGACAAACCCGTCGATATTCGGAACATAAAGAGAACATAAATTGGCCGCGCGCAGCGATCCCGGCCACAAGCAACTGTTGATGACGGCAGCTTTAGGCGCGCATCCGGCAACGTAAGGCGCTAAACTGCGCGCAAACGGCGGCAGGACCGTCACTCTGGATTGGAAGGAATATCGCCATGGCGGGCAGCGTCAATAAAGTCATTCTGGTCGGCAATCTTGGTGCCGATCCTGAAGTGCGCAGCCTGCCCAGCGGCGGCAAGGTGGTGAATCTCTCCATCGCGACTTCGGAAAGCTGGAAAGACAAGAACTCCGGTGAGCGTCGCGAAAAGACCGAGTGGCACCGCGTGGTGATCTTCTCCGAGGGGCTGGCCCGGGTTGCCGAGAGCTATCTGCGCAAGGGCAGCAAGGTGTATATCGAAGGCCAGTTGCAGACCCGCAAGTGGCAGGACCAGAGCGGCGCCGACAAGTACTCGACCGAAGTCGTGTTGCAGGGATTCAATTCGAACCTGACCCTGCTCGACGGTCGTGGCGACGGCGACAACGCCGGCGGCGGCGACAATGGTGGCTTCCGCGGCACGCGTCAGTCGGACAATGCCGGCGGAGCCGGTGGTGGCGGTGCCCGTCGTCCCTCCAGCAATGCGCCAGCTTTTGAGCCAGGTGGCATGGATGACGATATCCCGTTCTGAGCCCTGCTGGGGGAACGTGTCTCTATGATCAGCCAATGAGTTGATCTTGGTTTCGGAAATGGGTCGCTTCGGCGGCCCATTTTTGCAATATGGCGCCGATGCGGGTCTAGCCATCCCGGCGGCGTCAGCCTAGCTCGAGTGTCCCCTGAACAATCAAGCCGACGAAGACATTCCAGGGGCTTCTCAGTTCGATAGAGCGAGAGGTCCGACGGTTCACCGCTCTTTAAGATTGAACACTCTATGAGCCTAGGGTTGTTCATCTGGAAGGTGCCGTAATGTTTACCCGCAAGCCAAGGCCGCCAGCCTCGGGTGTGTTTACGGTCAATGACCGACAATTGACCCAGGCGCTGCACCGCGCCCAGGCGGTCATTGAATTCCGGCTCGATGGAACCGTCGTTGCGGCCAATGAAAATTTCCTGGCTTGCATGGGTTATGCGCTCGATGAAATCGTCGGTCGGCATCATTCCATATTCGTCGATCCGAGCCACGCTCAGTCACCGGAGTACAAGGCTTTCTGGAAAAGCCTGGCCGCGGGTGAATATCAATCGGCCGAGTATCGCCGATTTGCCAAGGGCAAGCGGGCGGTGTGGATACAGGCCACATACAACCCGATTTTTGACAGGAATGGCGAGCCCTGTGGCGTTGTAAAATTCGCCACTGATGTCACGGCGCGCAAGCGCAGCGACGCCGATGCGCGCGGTCAGATCGATGCCATTTCGCGCTCGCAGGCGGTGATCGAATTTGAGACCGACGGCACGATCATTACCGCAAATGAGAACTTCTGTTCCGCACTTGGCTACAGTCTCGAGGAGATCGTAGGACGGCACCACCGGATCTTCGTTGACCCCGCTGAAGTGGCAAGTGCGGCCTATACCAGTTTTTGGAATCGCCTGCGGGATGGTCAGTATCAGAGTGCCGAATATCGCCGCATCGGCAAGAATGGTGCCGACGTGTGGATCCAGGCCACCTATAATCCTATTTTTGCGCCGTCTGGCCGCATCTACAAGATTGTGAAGTTCGCCACCGACATCACCGCGCGCAAGAACGCGGTGCGCGTGCTGGGCTGTCAATTGGAGGACATGGCCAACGGCACCATCGTCGACACGCTGTCGGAGCCCTTGCCCCGGGAGTTTGACGATATCCGACTTGCACTTAAGTCCACCTTGGCGCGCTTCGTCAGTTTCGTGCAGGATCTCAAGGCCACTGCCCATGAGCTGCGCAGCGCCACCGCTAGCATCGCGTCTGGTGCGAGGGACCTTGCTGGCCGAACAGAACAGCAGGGGCGGGGCGTCGACGATCTGTCTCGCGCGACCGCGCAATTGTCAGGCACAATCACCGCCAACGCGCAGCGCGCAGAATCGGCGAGCCAAAAGGCCCGATCCGCCGCGGCCATCGCCAGCGAGACCGACGCAGTCGTCGGGGATGCCAACAAGGCCATGATTTCTATCTCTGAATCATCAGCGAAAATCTCCGGCATTATCGGCATCATCGACGACATCGCCTTCCAGACAAACCTGCTTGCCCTCAACGCTTCGGTCGAGGCAGCACGGGCAGGTGAGGCCGGCAAGGGCTTTGCTGTTGTTGCCGTCGAAGTCCGTCGCCTCGCTCAGTCGACTGCAACCGCATCCTCACAGATCAAGGGTCTGATCGAGACTTCCGGCAGGGAAGTCGATCGCGGTACCCGCTTGGTCTCTGAGACCCACGACAGGGTTGAGGCACTGTTAGGCTCTATTGCCGACGCCAGTCGGCTGGTGGCGGAAATCGCCGACGCCACCAGGGAGCAGGCGGCCACGATCGGCAACGTTTCTGATGCAGTGCGCCTCATCGACCAGATGACACGCCACAATAGCGGCCTTGTTCGCGAAACTAATCAAGCCGTATCGATCGCGGACAGTGAAGCCATGACCCTGGACCACATCGCCGACAGCTTCACCGTCGATGCGGCAGCAAGTGACAAGCTGCGCATGCGCCAGGCGGGATAGTTCGTCCCTGGGGAATGGACTGCCAACCCATCGGAACGCGGGTCGCGTAAGCGGCCCGTTTGCTTTTTCGGCAACCCAAACCCGAGGTCCCTAAATGTACCCTGGATTGTGCCGCTTGGGCTTTCGCCATAGTTTGGCAGGGTAAGCCTAGGCAGTGCTCGCCCTCTGTCGGCCCAGATCTGTAGCATTCATTTCGTTCAGTATTGACTGAACGATACCTCTTCGGTACGGGGACCTTATGCAGTCGACCGACCCAATTGACAGATTCGTCGAACAGATGGGGCTGATCACTCAGTCCGATGGCGGACCACGCATTGCCGGTCGGATCTTCGGTTTGCTGCTGGCCGAAGGGCGCCCTTTTGCTCTCAACGAGATGGCTGAACGTCTGAAGATCAGCAAGGCCAGCGCCAGCACCAATGCCCGCCTCCTGCTCAGCGCCGGCATGGTGCAATTGGTCGCCAGACCCGGTGATCGACAGGACTATTATGAAATGGGCGCCGATCCTTATGGCCGGATGGTCGATACCATCAGCGCGCGCATGCGGCGCTCGGCCAAGCAGGTGCTCGAGGCAGAAGCATTAATCCCCGACAGCCAGGGCGATGCGAAGCGACGCGTGCGAGAGTTGGCAATTTTTTACGACCGCTCCGCCGATTTCTTTTCGACTTGGGCCGCGCATCTGGACCAGAGCGCTGCCGACACAGATTTTGGACAACAGACCGAAACGGTACCGAGCCATGACCGCTAATTTTTCCAAGCCCGATTGGGCGCAAAGCAAGCACGACAAGGAAAACGTGGCCCGTATTGCCGCAGGGGAGAAGCCTCGCCGTCGACGTTGGCCGCTGATCCTGCTCGGCGTGGTCGTGCTCGCAATCGTCGGATTTGTTGCATTCCAGCTGTTGAAGCCGCCGGCTGCTGAGCCGGATGTGGTGGCGACCGTACCCGTCATGCAGCTCAATCCGGCCGAAGTCGCCACGATAGAGCCTCAGGTGCTGGCCCAGACAGTCCGGGTCACCGGTTCGCTGGAGCCACAGCGCCTGACCCAGCTTGGTTCGCAGGTGTCTGGTCGGGTGATTGCGGTTATGGCCCGCGCTGGCGACGCGGTGAAGGAAGGCGATGTGCTGCTGCAGATCGACACCGAAAGCTTGCTCATTCAACTCAATCAGCAGACCAGCACGGCAGATGCAACCCGGGCGCAACTGGCTCTGGCAGAAAGCCAGTTGCTGCGCGCCACGGACCTGACCGAGCGCGGCCTTACCGCCTCATCGAATCTCGAACAGGCCCAGTCGAGCGCCAATGCGCTGCGCGCCAATCTCGCGGCGCTTGAAGCGCAGGTGGAGGGGGCTCGCATCGCCCTGCAGAACGCCACAGTGAAGTCGCCGATGGATGGGATAATATCCGACCGCGCGGTGCAGCCGGGCCAAACCGTACAGCAAGGTGCCACGCTCTTTACGATCGTCGACCTTGATCAGCTTTATCTCAATGGCTCGGCCCCGGTGGGCGCCAGCGCCCAGATTGCCAAGGGTCAGGCGGTCAGCATCGCGGTCGAAGGTTTCCCCAACCGCACCTTTGAGGGCACGGTCGATCGCGTCAATCCCATTGCAGTCGCCGGCACCCGCACCATCCCGGTCTACATTATGCTCTCGAACGACGAGGGGCTTTTGCGCGGCGGCATGTTTGCCACGGGTCAGATCGTTGTTGCAGAACAGGTCGACGGCATTGCCATACCGGCCGTGGCCATTCGCGAGGATGCCGATGGCTACTTCGTGCTCAAGCTTGTCGATGGCACTGTCGAGCGGCAGGCCGTGGAGCAGGGGGCTTCCTGGAATGGCGGCCGCCTGATCGAAATCGCCGCCGGCCTAGCGCCGGGCGATCTCGTCGTTACTGCGGCGCTGACCCAGCTGCAGCCGGGCGACAAGTACGAAATGGTGGAGGGCTAGATGTTCCTCACCCGCATCAGCGTCAACCAGCCGGTTTTCGCCACCATGATCATGGTGGCGATGCTGGTCTTCGGTATCTATTCCTATCAACGCCTGCCCATTGAGCAGCTACCCGATATCGATCTGCCGGTTGTGGCAGTCGTCGTCGGCTATCCCGGCGCATCGCCTGAAGCCGTCGAGAACGATATCGTTCGTCCCATCGAAGAAGCCGTTAATACGATCAGCGGCCTCGACACCATCCAGTCGACCTCGCGGGCCGGCCAGGCCATGGTCATCATCCTGTTCGACATGAGCGTCAACTCGCAGGCCGCTGCGCAGGACGTGCGCGACCGTTTGGCGACCGTCGAGGCAGGCTTCCCCAACAATGCCGGCGATGCCCAGGTGCTGCGCTTCGATCCGTCGGAACTGCCGGTGATGTCGCTGGCGGTCAGCTCCGACACGCTCTCGCCCCGCGACCTGACCGCGCTGACCGAAGACGTCATCGTCGCCCGCCTCTCCAACATACCCGGGGTTGGCCGTGCCACAGTGGTTGGTGGCGTACCGCGCCAGCTCAATGTGCTGATCGATCCCGATCGCCTAACTGCCTTCAATGTCGGTGTTGGCCAGGTCGTGCAGGCTTTGTCGCAGGAAAACCAGAACCTGCCAGCCGGCTCTATCACCGAGGGCGCGCAGATTCAGTCCATCCAGGTCGAAGGCCGGATCGAGGATGCCGATGACTTCCTCAATATCGTCATCGCTCGCCTGGGCGGTCAGCCCGTGTATCTGCGCGACGTCGCCACCATCGAAGACGGTCAGGCCGACGTCTCCAGCCTCGCGCTGCTGAACGGCGAGCGGGCGCTGGCCATCGACGTGGTCAAGACTCAGGGCGCCAACACAGTTGGTGTTGCGGCGGCCATCCGCAAGACAATCGCGGAAATGCAGGCCAAGGAACTGCCTGAGACCGTCCATGTGGAGGTTGTTCGCGACAATGCCGTGCCGGTCGAAGAGTCCTTCCACGCCGTGCAGAACATGCTGATCGAAGGCGCCATTCTGGCGGTTTTCATCGTCTTCCTGTTCCTCAATTCATGGCGCTCGACGGTAATCACCGGCCTGACCCTGCCGATCTCGATCATCGGGACGATGGTCGTGCTCTACTTCCTCGGCTTCACTCTCAACATGATGACGCTGATGGCGCTGTCGCTGGCCGTGGGCATTCTGATCGATGACGCCATCGTGGTGCGTGAGAACATCATGCGCCATCTGCATATGGGCAAAAGCCACCGCCAGGCGGCGCTCGACGGTACCAATGAAATTGGTCTGGCCGTCCTCGCAACCACGCTGTCCATCGTCGCCGTGTTCCTGCCGGTGGCCTTCATGGACGGCATTCTCGGTCGGTTTTTCCTGCAGTTCGGCGTCACCGTATCGGTGGCGGTGCTGATATCGCTCTTCGTGGCGTTTACGCTCGATCCGATGATGTCCAGCGTCTGGTACGATCCGGCGGCCAATCCCAATGCCAAGCGCGGCCCAATCGGCCGCGCCATCGCCGGCTTCGATCGCTTCTTTGAGCGTATCAATGGCGGCTATCGCGGCGTGCTGCGCTGGTGTCTCAAACACCGCAAGACCACGCTCTCGGTCGCATTGGCCTCGTTCATTGGCACCTTCTTCATGTTCCCGCTGGTCGGGGTGGAGTTCGTGCCGGCGACCGATACCGGCGAATTCCAGGTCGACGTCGAGACGCCCACGGGCTCGTCCATCGACTACACCGCCAGCAAGATCCGCCAGGTGGATGCGACGCTCAAACGCTTTCCCGAGGTCGAGGGCACCTATGCCACGATCAATGCCGGCACCACGTCCGGGGACAACCGGGCAACGATTGTCGTGACCATGGTGGACCAGTCCGAGCGCGATCGCTCGCCCCAGGACATGACCGGACCCGTCCGTGAAGCCCTGGCGCAGATCCCGGGTGCAGACTTCATGGTTGGTGCTGCCGGTGGCCTGGGAAGCGTCGCTGCCCCGATTTCGATCACCATCTATGGCGACAACTTCACCGTGCTCGAGCAACTGGCTGACCGCCTCGTGGGCAGCATGCGGCAGATCGAGGGTCTGGAAGATATCGAGTCCAGCATGGATGCGGCCCAGCCGGTGATCGGCGTGCGGATCAATCGCGATCTGGCGAGCGATCTGGGCGTTAGCCTGCAGCAGATCGGCTCCACGCTTGGACCGATGCTCGGCGGTGAGGAAGTCACCGATTGGACCGCGCCGAACGGCAACAACTATACCGTTACGGTGAGACTGCCGGAATGGGCCCGCGACAATGTGGAGGCACTTGGCTCCCTGCCGATCACTCAGAGCGGTGCAACGGGCTCAAATGCCATGGTGCGGCTCGATCAGGTTGCCGAGATCGTCCAGTCGCAGGGACCGGGCGAAATCCTGCGTCAGGACCTGTCGCGTCAGGTCAGCGTCACCGCCAATATCTCCGGCGTGGAACTGGGGGCGGTTACCGGCCAGCTGCAGTCGGCGGTCGATGCGCTCGATCTTCCGACCGGCTACCGTGTCTCCATGGGCGGTGATGTCGAACAACTGGCCGAAACGGCTGGTGCCGCGGGCTCGGCGTTGCTGCTGGCGGTGATCTTCATCTATCTGGTGCTGGCCAGCCAGTTCGGCAGCTTCCTGCAGCCTGTCGCCATCATGGTATCGCTGCCTCTGGCGCTGATCGGCGTCATGGTGGGCCTGCTGATCGGCGGATCGACGCTGAACATGTTCTCGGCGATCGGTTTCATCATGCTGATGGGATTGGTGGTCAAGAATGCCATCCTGCTGGTCGATAATGCCAACCAGCACGTTCGCGCCGGCATGAACCTCTACGATGCGCTCGTCGAAGCCGGGACCACCCGTTTCCGGCCCATCATCATGACCACCCTGGCCATGATCTTCGGCATGCTGCCATTGGCACTCAGCCTGCACGAAGGCAGCTCGCAGAACGCGCCGATGGCCCATGCGGTGATTGGCGGGCTTATCAGCTCGACGGCGCTTACCCTGGTGGTTGTGCCTGTGATGCTGACCTATATCGAAACCTTCGGCCGCTTTATCAGCCGCTTTCTGCCCAAGGGGCCCGATGATGAGCACCTGAACGAATCCGTCGCCGCCAAGTAATACGGCAGCCACACTCACTCGACAGCCGGCTCCGCAAGGGGCCGGCTGTTGCCATTTAAGGGAACTTTGTCGCGGCTCTCCCATCTTCGTGCAGATAGGCGTAAACTGCGGCACCGACAGTATGCTCCCGGCGGCGATGGCCGCCTCCACACCGAGGAGATCACTATGTCACCCGTTCGCAGCACTACTGGCCGCGGCCGATTGTTTCCGAGCATTCTCGACACCGTCGGCGATACGCCCGTTATCCGGATAAACAATCTGGGCGTGGTGGGGCGGACGCTGTACGTCAAGGCGGAGTTTTTCAATCCGGCCGCCTCGGTCAAGGATCGCCTCGCCATCAACATCATCGAGGCTGCCGAACGCAGCGGCGCGCTGAAGCCCGGCCAGACGGTGGTCGAGGCGACCAGCGGTAATACCGGCATTGGTCTTGCCATGGTCTGCGCCCAGAAGGGATATCCGCTGGTCGTCACCATGGCTGACAGCTTCTCGGTCGAGCGTCGCAAGCTGATGCGCATGTTCGGGGCCAAAGTCATCTTGACGCCGCGGGCCCAGAAGGGACTGGGCATGTATAACAAGGCTGTCGAGCTCGCCGAAGCCAATGGCTGGTTCCTGGCGCATCAGTTTGAAACCACAGCCAATGCCGACATTCACGAAGCCACCACCGGTCGCGAGATCATCAATGATTTCGCCGGCCAGCGCCTCGACTATTTCGTCACCGGCTACGGCACTGGCGGAACACTCGTCGGCGTCGGCCGCGTGCTTCGCAAGGAGCGCTCCGACGTCAAGATTGTGCTGACCGAGCCTGCCAATGCCCAGTTGATCGGCAGCAGCAAGCCGCAGGAGCGCAATGCCGATGCGTCGCCGGCCTCCAGCCATCCCGCCTTCGAGCCGCACCCGATCCAGGGCTGGACGCCGGACTTCATTCCAAAGGTTCTGCAGGAAGCCCTCGATCGGCACCTCTATGACGAATTGGTTCCTATAGCCGGACCGGATGCAATGCGGTGGGCCCGCGAACTGGCCGCCAAGGAAGGCATCCTGACCGGCATTTCCGGCGGCGGCACCTTTGCCGTGGCCCGATTGATAGCCGAACGGGCCCCGGAAGGCTCGGTCATCCTCTGCATGCTGCCCGATACCGGTGAACGCTATATGAGCACGCCATTGTTCGAGGCCATCGAGGCCGAAATGGATGAGGCCGAGATTGCGCTGTCGCGCTCGACCCCGGGATATCAACTCGCCGCCGAATGACGGCCCAGGGAGGATGCGATGCATGCGGCGGACCAGACGGAGAGTGCCTTAACCGAAGAAACCCTGGACCCCGATGACTGGGATGGGACCAGCGAGCTTGCTCACCAGGTCATCGAGGACGCGATTGCCTATCTCCGTGACGTGCGTGACAGGCCAGCTTGGCAAGATATGCCGGACGACATTCGCGCCGCCTATACTGAACCGCTGCCCCATGGGCCAACGCCGCTGAGGAATGTCTACAGACAGGTCAGCGAACAGTTGATGCCATACCCGATGGGAAACGTGCATCCGCGCTTCTGGTCCTGGTACATGGGGTCAAGCAACTTTACCGGCGCCCTCGGCGACTTCCTCGCCGCCATCCTGGGCTCCAATCTGGGCGGTGGCAACCATGCTGCGGCCGCCATGGACCAGCAGGTGGTCGAGTGGTGCAAGCAGATGCTGGGATTTCCTGCCAGCGCCAGCGGCACACTGGAGAGCGGCGGTTCGATGGCCAATATTGTCGGGCTGACTGTCGCCCGCAATGTCATGGCCGGCATCGATGTGCGCGAGGAGGGCATGGCGGCGCTGCCCAGGCCGCTGCGCTTCTATGGCTCCGAACAGCTGCATTCCTGCCATCGCAAAGCGGTCGAGGCCCTTGGACTAGGCAATCGCGCACTCCGCCGCATTCCGACCGATCCTGCCTTGCGCATGGATATCGACGCACTTCGCCAGGCGATCCGCCATGACCGGATCAACGGCTTCAAACCAGCCTGCATCATCGCAACCGCCGGCACCGTCAATAGCGGGGCCATCGATGATCTTGATGCCATCGCCGATCTGGCCGCAGAGGAGGGGCTCTGGTTGCATGTCGATGGTTGCATCGGTGCGCTCATCGCCATTGCCCCGATCAATCGCGGTCTGGTCGCCGGGATCGAGCGGGCTGACTCCATCGCCCTCGATCCACACAAGCTGCTGCATGCGCCTTTCGAAGTCGGTTGCGCCCTGGTGCGCGACTCTGGAGCCCATCATGGCGCTTTTGCCGTGACGCCCGAATATCTGGAATCCACCCCGCGCGGTCTGGCTTCGGCGGTCTGGCTGCACGAATATGGTATGCAGACCACACGTGGGTTCCGGGCGCTCAAGGTGTGGATGGCCCTCAAGCAGCACGGTATCGAGAAGTTCGGCCGCCTGATCGACCAGAACATTGCCCAGGCGCTCTATCTCACCACACTGATCGAAACAGAACCCGAACTTGAGTTAGCCGCGCCGAACAGCATCAATATCGTCTGTTTTCGGTACCGCCCGGTGCCCTGGACCGGTGACCTCAAGGCCCTCAACACCGAGATCATGCTGCGCCTGCAGGAGGCCGGAACGGCGGTACTGTCCGACACCACCATCCATGGCGAGCATTGCCTGCGGGTCGCCATCACCAATCACCGCACCCGACGCGACGACCTCGATCTGCTGGTGCGCGAAGTGCTGCGCCTCGGCGCCATCATCTTGGCGGAATAGAAAAGGGCGGCCAGGGGCCGCCCGCATCCTCTCAATCCACGCGCTGTCGCTATTTGCTGAACGGCACCTCAGCCCGCAGGCTTTCTCCGGTCTGGTCATAGACCACCTGGAACTGCACATCGATGGCATCGTCGTTTAAAGCGATCTGCGCCGTGATCGTCAGGTCCTTGCCTTCCTCCACCTCCTTTTCGCGGAGATTGAAGATCAGCCCGCCGCCACGCTTCTGGCCAACAGCAATACCGCTGAAGGCGGCATTGGTGGTCATCGCAGCTTCATAGCGCCGCTTCGCGTCGATATAGGCAATGGTGCCGTTGATGGACAGCGTTTGCCCGGCCAGCGTACAGCGGCCGGAATAGTTGACCTTCTCGCTGTTGCCTTCCTTCAGGGACATGCGGCACACGACGGTTTCGGTAGATGCGCCGATAAGGATGCCACGGCCGCGCCAGTCGCCAAGATAGGACTTGAGCAGCGCGATATCGGCAGGCGCCGCCAGAGCAGGCGTGCTGCCAGCTGCGGCAGCGATCAGCAGACCAGCGAGCGCCGCAGCGCGCTGCAGGGGTCCGAAAAAGCTCATATGACTAGGCCTCCAACTGAGAATTAGCCCCCGGCAAATTCCATTCCGCGACAGATATCAAATCTGATCCACGCTTGCATAATGACGTCGCAGTGGCACGCCCCCTAACAACCATCAAATCCCAGTTGCGCCAAGTCGATCCGCGACAATTGCCTCACGAATCAACCGCGTCAGAGGCACCTGCGCCACGCCTAGACGGGCGATGAGCGCGGATTGGCCCCCTCGGTCGTCGTCGCGCCGGCCGGAGCGTCGGGCTCCGCCAGGTGGTCAGCGTTGCGCGCGCGCAGTTTGCCCAGCGGGTGGAAGAACCTGCCGCCCGCCACCAGCAATGACGGTAATATGAACAGGTCGCCCAACACTGCCAGCGCCAGCGTCACGACGAACAGCGCGCCAAACAGCGCCACCTGCGGCAAGTCCGAGAACATGAGGATCGCCGTGCCGGCGCAGAGGATGATCGTGGTCGCCACGATCGCCCCGCCAATGCGCTCGAGCGTGTGCCTGACCGCTTCCAGGTGCTGCCGCCCTTCTGCGCGCCGCGCGTGCAGATAGTGCGACAGGAAATGCACCGTATCGTCGACGGCGATACCAAAGGCGATGGTCAGTGCGATCACTGTGGTCAGTTGCAGCCCGGAACCCGACCACCAGAGCCAGGCCTCCGCCCCCAGGATCGGGAACAGGTTGGGAATGGCCGATGCCAGCGCCACGCGAAAGGATTGAAACGCAAAGCCGATCAGCGCCAGATTGACGAGCACGCTGATCGTCAATCCGAGCTGCAACCCGCGCACGATATCGTCGGTGGCAAACGTGGTCAGGATCTTGAACCCGCCAATCTCCGCCTGCGTCACCCCGGCCGCTGCGAGGGCGACTTCAACCCGGGTCACCAGCTCCCTTAGCTTGTCGCTTTCGATCACCGTGGGCATGAAGCCCGTCACCAGCGCCTGCGCGCCATCTTCGGTAATGAAGCGCTTGCGCATGAACGGCCCCACCGAGTCGAATACGTCCTCCCGGGTAAACCCGCCCTCGGTCGCGTAATTGGCCAGGCTCGCCGCCGAAATCACTTTGTTTTCGCCCAGCTCCGCCTCAAGAATTTCGTGCACGCGCACGATTGCATCATAGTCGCGGGCACTGACATTGGGGTCGTTGTCCCGCAGCGGCACCCGGACGTAGAGAGGCGCCACCCCGCCGACGCCCGCATCGATACTCTCGGCGGCGCTCAGCGCCTGCGATTCCTTGGCAACGAAGTCTTCGAACGAGAAATGCGGCTTGATCAGAAAATACGGGATGAACAGCAGCACGGTGACCGCGATGGCTATGATCGACATTGGCCGCGCAAATTTGCTGGCAATGAACCACGACACCGGCAGCGGTGCCGTCAGCACCAGACTGGACCGCGCTGGCGGTTTGAAGCCCAGCCGCACCGCCAGCTTGAGCAACAAGGGCAGGAAGGTCATGAGGCAGACAAACATCAGGACCGAGCCGATCGCACCCGCCATGGAGAATTCGCGAACACCCTGACCGGGCGTCAACGATAGCGCGGCGAACGAGACCAGCGTCGTCAGCATGGTCAGCGCCGTGGCCGGGCCCACCAGTCTGACGGTGGCATCGACCGCCTTGTCCGGGTCCATGCCATCGTCGCGCCAATAGGCCAGCCAGTTGAAGACGAAGAACATCGACTCGGCGAAGGAGATCACCAGCACCAGCGTCGTGACGATGATAGTCAGGAAGGTGAAGGAGCCGAAGCACAGAACGATGATGCCCATCGCCCACATCACCGCCAGAAACGGCGTTGCCGCCACCAGTAGCGCCCCGGTGAGCGAGCGCAGCGCCAGCAGCGCGATCAACGATCCCAGCGCAAAGCCGTAGACGGTAAACTTCACCTGGTCGCTAACCGAGGCGTCGAGCATTTCCGTGGTCCAGATCGGCGGTCCCGTCAGCTCGATCTGCAGGTCCTCGCCCTCATAATAGGCCAGGGTTTCGCGGATGCTTTCGATCATCCGCTTGGTGCCGTCGCCCTTGGTCATCTCCGCATTGGGAAACATGATCAGGACCACGCCCATCAGGTCGGGCGTAATCAGGTTGCGCATCATCGGGTCGTTCTGCTGCAACTCGCTCAGAGCAATCGCAACCTCGACATAGTCCTGCATGCCCTCGGGCACAGCCGGCACCGAGCCGCCATTGCCATCCGGCTTGCGCAAGGTGAACGGCGACATGGTCCCTACGGCAAACTCGTTGAGCTCAAGATCGAACGCCAGTTCGCGCACCCGCTCCAGAACCGCCGGTTCGGTCAGGTTTTCCGAATTGACCAGCACATAGACGTCGTTCTCGAAGGTGCCGAAAGTCTCGGAGAGTTCTTCATAGGCGTCGTAATACTGCCCGGAATGGGCATAGACCCGCATAAGGTCGCCATCGACACTGGCGCGTGGAATCTGCGAAAAACACAGGATCGAGAACGCCAATACGGCCAGGGCAATGGCACGTGGATATCGCAGCGTTGCCAGCCCGATATTTTCGAGCCCGAAGCCAATCGACCGATCATAAGTAAGATGCGCCAGCAGGCGCTTGAAAACCGACCCAGTAGCCAACAGACTTGCTCCGAAAGGACCGCGCCACAGTGCAGCGATTCCTGCGGTGGCGTAAGTCAGCTGCCCCGCCAGCACACTGCTAAGTTGCAGCACGCTCGCAGACCGCCCGAGGACGCTTGAGCCACAGCGCCTGGTGTCAGCGCCCGATCACTAGCCACGGTGTCATCTCCGGGCGGGCGAGTGTCGCCTCCAGCGACACTGCTGTCCATCACACCACCCCTGCCTCAAGCACCCGCAGGGTCGCCGACGCGCAATCAATCTCGGCTATTGCTCCAAAGGGCAGCGTCAGCATCGGCTGCGTATGCCCGAAATCCAGCCCCGACAGCACCGGCAGTTCAGTCAGTGCCGCCTCCGCCAGGACGTCGACAACAGCTGCCTCAATCCTCGCCCTATAGCCCTCGTCGCCCTGCGGATCCGGCCGCGCCAGCAGGATACCGGCCAGCCCACCCAAAATGCCCTTCGCCGCGTAGTTGCGCAGCCAGTAGCGGATGAAATGCGCAGGTGGTGCATCCTCGGAGGTCTCAAGGAACAGAATGGCGCCACGCCAATCGGCAGCGTTCGGCCACCAGGCCGTATCCTTGACCATCTCCAGTACCTCGGCACAGCCGCCCAGCAGGTGCCCACGCACCACGCCTTCGCCCTGCAACACGCGGGGCGTCTCAGCCGGCCGCAGCACACGACGCTGCGCCTGTACCGCAGGGGCGCTCCAATCCGTCCGCTCGCTCGTCCAGCCCTCGTGGTTGATGGGGATCTCCCCAATCGGCGCCACTTCGATCAGCGCCTTGCGCAGCGCCGCCAGCGTATAGTCATGCATGCCGCCATTCTCGGCAAAACCAGCCATGATGCTGGGACCATAGAACGACGCTAATCCCGCAGTGTAGCAGGCCATGTGCAGACTCGTGGTGTCTGAAAACCCCAGGAACACCTTGGGATTGGCTCTGATTACTTCGCGGTCGAGATAAGGCAGCAGCCGGATCGAATCCTCGCCACCAATGCTGGCAACGATGCCCGCGATAGACGGATCGGCGAACGCCGCCATCAGGTCTTCCGCCCGCGCCTTGGGATTGCCGGCGACCCAATCAGCCGGTGCCAGAGTATGGGCCATCTCCACAACCTCAACGCCCAACGCCGCCTCAAGCTGGCGCTTGCCCGCCCCGTAGCGCTCGGGCACCGTTCCCGGTCCACCCCATGATGGCGAGACCGCTGCGATCCTGTCGCCAGGCTGCAGGCGCTTCGGTTTGATCAGGGCTGTGCGTGCGGCAGTCATCAGTGCAATTCCTGTTGCAGTTCCAATGCCATAACGGCATCGGCGGATTCAGCATTACAGCTTGAGGCGGGCAGGGTGGTCAACCACAGCGCGGCGGCACTGGCTCTCCACAGCTTCGCGCGCCGCCGCGGGCCCCGAAATTAGCAATTTGCGCCGGAATCGCCTATCTAGAGAGCTAGTTTGGCCAAAGTAGAATCAGCCCAGTGACCGATACGCCCGAAGACGTGACCGGCGCCATGCCGCCGTCCGATATCACCATGATCTCGATCACCGACGAGATGCGCCAGTCCTATCTCAGTTACGCCATGAGCGTGATTGTGAGCCGCGCACTCCCCGATGTCCGTGACGGCCTCAAGCCTGTGCACCGGCGCATCCTGTTTTCGATGAGCGAGAACGGCTACGAGTACAACAAGCCATACCGTAAGTCGGCCCGTGTGGTCGGCGATGTTATCGGTAAATACCACCCGCATGGCGATCAGTCGGTCTACATGGCCTTGGTCCGTATGGCCCAGGACTTCTCCATGGGTCAGCTGCTGATCGATGGTCAGGGCAATTTTGGCTCGGTCGATGGCGATATGCCGGCGGCCATGCGTTACACCGAAGTGCGCATGCAGCGCATTACCGGGAGCCTTCTCGACGATCTCGACAAGGACACCGTCGATTTCAAGGACAACTATGATGGCTCCGAGCATGAGCCTGCGGTCCTGCCGGCGCGCTTCCCCAATATGCTGGTCAATGGCGGCGGCGGCATCGCCGTTGGCATGGCCACCAATATCCCGACCCACAATCTGGGCGAAGTGATCGACGCGACGCTGCTCGTCCTTGATCAGCCCTATGTGACAGTCGATGACCTGCTGGCCGTCATGCCCGGCCCAGACTTTCCCACCGCGGGCCTCATCCTCGGTCGCCACGGCATCCGTTCGGCTTACGAAACCGGTCGTGGCTCGGTGTTGATGCGCGGCCGCGTCGCTGTCGAGGAAGTCCGCAAGGAACGCGAAGCCCTGATCATCACCGAGATTCCGTATCAGGTGAACAAGGCGTCGATGATCGAGAAGATCGCCGACCTGGTGCGCGAGAAGCGCATCGAGGGCATCGCCGACATTCGCGACGAAAGCGACCGCAACGGTATGCGCGTCGTCATTGAAATCAAGCGCGATGCGCTGCCAGAGGTGGTGCTGAACCAGCTTTACCGCTTCACCCCGCTGCAGTCTTCATTTGGCTGTAACTTCGTGGCGCTCAACGGCGGCAAGCCGCAGTTGATGAACCTGATGGAAATCCTGACGGCGTTCGTGCATTTCCGCGAGGAAGTGGTCACCCGCCGCGCCCGCTTCATGCTGAACAAGGCCCGTGACCGCGCCCATATCCTGGTCGGTCTGGCTGTTGCCGTCGCCAATATTGATGAAGTCATTGCCCTGATCCGCACCGCGCCAGATCCCGCGACGGCGCGAGAGCAGTTGATGACCCGCCGTTGGCCTGCCGAAGACGTGGCGCCCCTGATCAAGCTGATCGACGACCCGCGTCACCGCATGAATGACGATGGCACCTTCAATCTCTCCGAGGAACAGGCCCGCGCCATTCTCGAGCTGCGTCTGGCACGCCTGACCGCCCTTGGCCGCGACGAAATCGGCGATGAGCTCAATGGCCTGGGCACCGAGATTGCCGACTATCTGGATATCCTGCGCTCGCGCGAACGCGTCATCACCATCATCCGTGATGAGCTGACCGCCATCCGTGACCAGTTCGCGACTCCGCGCCGCACTGAGATCACCGATAGTGCCGCCGATTTCGAGGACGAAGACCTCATCGCCCGCGAAGACATGGTCGTCACCGTGACCCATGGCGGCTATATCAAGCGCGTGCCGCTCTCGACCTACCGGGCACAGAACCGCGGCGGCAAGGGCCGTTCGGGCATGGCCACGCGCGACGAAGATTTCGTCAGCCGCCTGTTCGTCGCCAATACCCACACGCCGATCCTGTTCTTCACCAGCCGCGGCATCGTCTACAAGCTCAAGGTCTGGCGCCTGCCGTTGGCAAACGCTAATGCGCGTGGCAAGGCCCTGATCAATATCCTGCCGCTGGAGCAGGGCGAGCGCATCACCTCGATCATGCCAATGCCCGAGGATGAGGCAACGTGGGTCGATCTCGACATCATGTTCGCCACCGATCGCGGGACCGTCCGCCGTAATTCGCTGGCCGACTTTGTCGAAGTTCGCCAGAACGGCAAGATTGCCATGAAGCTCGAAGAGGGCGACGGCATCATCGGCGTCGACACCTGCTCGGCCAATGACGACGTACTGCTGACCACCGCCCAGGGCCAGGCCATCCGCTTCCAGGTCGATGAAGTCCGCGTCTTCAAGGGCCGCGACTCGACCGGCGTGCGCGGCATCCAGCTGGCCGAGGGCGATATCGTCATCTCCATGGCCATCCTCCGCCACTTCGAAGCCACTTCCGAAGAACGTCTGGCCTACCTCAAGATGAGCCGCGCGGTGCGTGGCGAAGGCGAGAGCGACGAGACTGCAAGCGATGACGGCGAAGACAGCGTCGCCGGCGAACTCGGCCAGGACCGGTATGTCGCCATGAGCGAAGCCGAGCAGTTCATCCTGACCATTTCGGAAAACGGCTATGGCAAGCGGACGTCCAGCCACGAATACCGGATCACCGGGCGCGGCGGCAAAGGTATCACCGCCATGGCGGTCAATAAGCGCAATGGCAAGCTGATCGCCTCCTTCCCCGTCGAGGGCGAGGACCAGATCATGCTCGTCACCGACAAGGGCCAGATGACCCGCATGCCCGTTGAGGGCAAGAAGCCCATCCGCATCGTTTCGCGCGGCAGCCAGGGTGTCATCGTCTTCGATACTGCTGACGACGAAAAAGTCGTGTCGGTTGAGCGGATTAGCGAGCCCGAGGAAGACGAAGACCTCGAAGTCCAGGCCGGTCAGGATACGCCTGAGGCGCCGGAAAATCCGGATGAGCCGGCGGCGGAATAGGTACGGGGAGGGGCGCTGCGGCGCCCCTTGTCATGTGCGATGATCATTGGTTTGGATCGGCGCTGCCAGGAGTGGCCATTATGTTCAGCCTCGCGAGGTTATCCCCTATTTTGGCGCCGGTTCTCTGTTTCGCGTTCAGATGGACCAGCTGAGTCCGGATAATGCCGGCCACGGTGGCTATCGCCGGCTGCTCGCCCTGCCGGTACCCCGCCGTTTAGCGCTGGCCAGCATCCCGGCCGACTTCGCCGACTGGCTCGATTATGCTGCGATCATCGCGCTCCTGGTTTTTGCCTGGGGCGAAGGCCCGTTCGTGCTGGCCCTGTTCGCGCTGGCGCTTACACTGCCCTATATTGTGGTCGGGCCGCTGCTGGCGGTGGTTGTGGACCGGACGCCGCTGCGGCGGATCCTGGTGCTGAGCAATCTGGGGCGCGGGCTGACCACGCTGGCGCTGATCTTCGCGCCCAATACGGCCTTGGTGCTGCTGATCGTCTTTGCCCGCGCCTGCATCGACTCGGCATTTACCCCGGCGCGACAGGCGGCCATCCAGGCATCGACCCCGCCCGAACTGCTGGGCAGCGCCAATGGCCTGCATCAGGCGATCAACCAGACATCCAAGATCGCCGGCCCGGCGCTGGGCGGACTATTGCTGGCTTTTATCCCCGCCCAGGCTGTGTTCGGAATCAACGCTCTTTTGTCCCTGCTGGGGGCAATGATTTGCCTCGGCATGATCCTGCCACCCAAGCCGAAAACCAGCCAGCATGCTGGACTTCTTGCCGAAGCTGCTGCTGGCATCAGCGAATTCCGCCGCAGCCGCCGTCTGCTCGCAGCCCTGATCTTTTCGGCGTTCGCCTATTTCTCGTTCTTTCTCTATGACGCCCTAATTGCCCTGCTGGCTCAGGAGTTTGGACTGGACGCGACCGCTTTTGGCATCAGCATTGCCGCTTCGGGCGGCGGCGGCCTGCTCGGGGCCTTCTGGGCCGGCAAGCTGGCGGGGAGCCATCCCATGCAGACCATGATTGCAGCTGCTGCTTTCTCCGGCTCAGTCACTGTCTTCATCGCGACAGGCGCCCTGATCGGCATCGCCGTTCCAGCCTTGCCCTTTTACCTGGTGCTGGCGCTGATGGGGGGCGCCACCGCCTTCATGCTGGTGCCCTATCGGACCATCGTGCAGAGTGAAACGCCACCCGACCGTATCGCCCGGGTCTTCGCCACCGGCGAGGCCGTCATCACCGCTGTCATGCTCTCGGCGCCGTTCATCGGCAGTTTCATCGCCAGCACCTGGGGCACCGCCATGGCATTCCTGTGTGGCGGCGTCATGCTGGTTACGCTCGGTCTCGTCGGCGCCATGATGCGGATTATCACCCCCTCGCTGCCACCCGCCAACTTGCCTAAACCGCCTGCCCGTGACAAAACCGCGACGAGGTAAGGGGAGGGCGCATTGAGCAAACTGGTCGGCTTTTATCCCGGGTCATTCGATCCGGTGACCAATGGGCACCTCGATGTGATCGAGCGGGCCTGCAAGCTGGTGGACACGCTGGTGGTCGCTGTCGGGATCAATCCCGGCAAGAAGATGCCGCTCTTTGCCCACGAGGATCGCCTGGCGCTGCTCGAGCAGGTGCTGGCGCCGGTGGGCAAGCGCACCGATACCGAATTCCGCATCGTCGATTTCAGCGGTCTGATGGTCAATGCCGCGCGCGAGAATGGCGCCAAGCTGATCATTCGTGGCCTGCGCGATACGACGGACTATAATTACGAGATGCAGATGGTGGGAATGAACGCCCAGATGGCGCCCGATCTGCAGACCGTATTCCTGCCGTCCAGCCCACCTGTACGGCACATCTCGGCCACATTGGTGCGCCAGATAGCCGAAATGGGCGGCGATATTTCCGCCTTTGTCCCCCAAATAGTTCTCAAGGCACTGAAAAAATGAGCGCCATTTCCCGTCCAGCCAGCCGCTTGGCTGGCCTCGCCTTCGCTTTCGCCGCCGTGTTTGCCGCTGCCTTTGCAGCGCCCGCAGTTCAGGCCCAGACCCCGACCGGCACCCCGCATCTGATGCTGACGCTGGAAGATGGCGTCGTCGATATCGAATTGCTGCCTGCACTGGCGCCCAAGCATGTCGAGCGCATCGTGACCCTGGCCAATGAAGGCTTTTATGATGGCGTGGTGTTCCATCGCGTGATCGACGGCTTCATGGCCCAGACTGGCGATCCGACCGGCACCGGCATGGGCGGCTCCGACTATCCGGACCTGCAGGCCGAATTCACCAATGCCGAGAGCTTCCAGCGCGGTGTGCTGGGCATGGCCCGGTCGCAGGATCCCAATAGCGCCAATTCGCAGTTCTTCATCACCTATGCCGATGCCAGCTTCCTGGATGGCCAGTACACCATCTTCGGCAAGGTCGTTTCCGGCATGGAATTCGTCGATGCGCTGGAAAAGGGGCCGGAATCTGCCAATGGCCAGGTCGAGAACCCCGACAAGATCGTCTCCGCCAAGGTCGAATACCGCTAATATCGCAACGGCGCAGCAGGCTTTCGCCCCGCGCCGTTCGACACCCTCGGGTCTGACCCGAGGGTGTTTTCAATTGGGGCAGTACCTGCGGGCTCAGCCCGGGGCTGCGGCTCCAGTTGCGTGGGGCGCACGACAAAACCTTGCGCCCGGCCTTCAATGGCCCTACATCCGGGCCACAAATTTCCAATCAGAGAGCACTGACAAATGGCTGAATACGCGGATCCCGAAAACACCCTCGTCATCGAAACCACCAAGGGCAAGGTCGTTATCGCCATGCGTCCGGACCTGGCGCCGAACCACGTCGCTCATATCAAGAAGCTGGCGCGCGAAGGCTTTTATGATGGCATCGTGTTCCACCGCGTCATCGAGGGCTTCATGGCCCAGACCGGCTGCCCGCAGGGCCGTGGCACCGGCGGTTCCAAGTATCCTGACCTGAAGCAGGAATTCAACGCCGAGCCGCATGTTCGCGGTACCGCGTCGATGGCCCGCTCGTCCAATCCGGACAGCGCCAATTCGCAGTTCTTTATCTGCTTTGCCGACGCACCGTTCCTGAACAAGCAGTACACTGTCTGGGGCCAGGTCATCGAAGGCATGGATGCCGTCGACCAGATCAAGCGCGGCGAGCCCGTGCAGAACCCCGACTCGATGACGTCGGTCAAGGTTGCCGCCGATATCGCTGCCTAAGGCCTGACTCCGCCAAGGTCACCCCGGCTGCGGCCGGGGTGCCATCCCCGAAATATCGGTTTGCCGCACGATTTCGGGGATGGATACCGGCATCAGCCGGAATGACCGGCGGATGACTTGCGGCTGAAGGCGGCCTGCATGCTTGTCTCCGATTTCGATTTCGATCTCCCCGAAGAGCTGATTGCCCTGCATCCGGTCGAGCCGCGCGACAGCGCCCGACTGTTGCTGGTCGATCCCGACAACGGGCTGTTCGACCGCCATATCCCCGATCTGCTGACCCTGTTGCGCCCCGGCGACGTTCTGGTGGTCAATGACACCCGCGTGCTGCCGGCCGAATTGCGCGGCACCCGCATTCGCGGTGAGAACCGGGCGAGTGTTTCCTTCAACCTGCACAAGCGGGTCGATGCGCATACCTGGCGCGCCTTTGCCCGCCCGGCCAAGCGCCTGGCGCTGCTCGACCAGCTGGAACTGGGCAATGGCCAGGCCGATGCCCTGACTGCCCGCGTTGCGGGGAAGGGCGAGACCGGCGAGGTGACGCTGGAATTCGATCTGGGCGGCGCCCGGCTCGATGAAGCCATCAAATCGCATGGCGCCATGCCGCTGCCGCCCTATATCGGGGCCAAGCGCAAGGCCGAAGCCCGCGATAATGTCGACTACCAGACTGTCTATGCCGCCGAGGACGGCGCCGTTGCCGCGCCCACTGCGGGCCTGCATTTCACCGAAACGCTGCTGCAGCAATTGTCTGACCTTGGGGTCAGCATCGAGCGCGTAACCCTGCATGTTGGCGCCGGCACTTTCCTGCCGATGAAGGTCGACAATACCGACGACCACGTCATGCATGCCGAATGGGGCGATATCGATCAGGCCACGGTCGAGCGAATCCTGGCAGCCAAGGCTGCCGGTGGTCGCGTCGTCGCCGTGGGCACCACCAGCCTGCGCCTGCTGGAAACCGCTTCGCGCGCCACCGGCACGCTGCAGCCCTTCATCGGCGATACCGATATCTTCATCACGCCGGGCTTCCGCTTCCGCACGGTCGACGTGCTGATGACCAATTTCCACCTGCCGAAATCGACCCTGTTCATGTTGGTCAGCGCCTTTGCCGGCATGGACACCATGCGCAGGGCCTATGAGCACGCGATCGCAACCGGTTACCGGTTCTACTCCTACGGCGATTCCTCGCTGTTGCTGCGCGCAGAGCAGGACGACGAGTGACCATCGAGCGTGAACTCAGCCCGGTCGAAATCCAGGCTCATGCCCTGGTCGATATGCTGGGCGAGGTCGCGGCGCGCCCCGATCCCAAGCTTACGCTGGCCGGCCTGATCGAGCTGTTGGGCGTCCACTCCCATCTCGTCGTTCTGCTGGTGTTTTGTGTGCTCAACATGGTGCCGGGCCCACCCGGCTATGGCGGCACCATCGCAATTGCCACCTTCAGCTTCGCTCTCGCCATGGTGCTGGACAAGCCGATCCGCCTGCCCAAGTTCATCGGCGAGCGTAGCCTGCCGCTCAAGCTCCTGACCAATATGCTGGGCAAGCTCGCCCGGGCGAGCACCTGGGCCGGACGGCTGTCGCGGCCCCGGCTGCAAATGCTCGCCGGCAATCACGCCCGGCGGCCGGTCGGCATCTTCATCATGTTCGTCTGCGTGCTGATGATGCTGCCGATCCCGTTCATCAACGCCGTGCCCAATGTGGGCCTGAGCATCATCTGCTTTTCCATGCTGAACCGGGATGGGGCAGGGGTCGTGCTTGGCGGCGTGGTCAGCATTGTCGGGCTGTTGATCGGGGCATTGGCGATCTATGTCGCTGTATCGCTGGGGATCGCGGCGACGGATGCGCTCTACGGGAACTAGGGCGGGGAGAGAGGGCGCGAGCCCGTACCGGCAGCGCCTTCGGCAATCCTGGCGAAAATCGTCCGCTACGCGCCTGTTGTCGCGTCCGGCGTGAACGGCTAGAACCCCCGCCATGAAACAAGTCACGTTCACCCTCTCCGCCACCGACGGCAAGGCCCGGCGCGGCCGCATCGATACGCCGCGCGGCGATATCCAGACGCCCGCCTTCATGCCCGTCGGTACCGCCGGCACCGTCAAGGCCATGTATCCCGAGCAGGTCCGCGAGACCGGCGCGGATATCCTTTTGGGCAATACCTATCACCTGATGCTGCGCCCCGGCGCCGAGCGGGTGGCCTCGCTGGGCGGGCTGCACACCTTCATGGATTGGGAACGCCCGATCCTGACCGATAGCGGCGGCTTCCAGGTCATGTCGCTCAGCCAGCTGCGCAAGATGAGCGAGCGCGGGGTGACGTTCAAATCCCATATCGATGGCTCCACCCATGAGTTGACGCCCGAGCGCTCGATCGAGATCCAGACGCTGCTCGATAGCGACATCATCATGCAGCTCGACGAGTGCATTGCGCTGCCGGCCGAGCACAAGGAAATGGAGCGCGCCATGGAGCTGTCGCTCCGCTGGGCCGACCGCTCCAAGACCGCGTTCAACAACCAGGCCAATCGGGCGCTGTTCGGCATCGTGCAGGGCGGCGACGCCCCGGACCTGCGGGCCCGCTCGGCCCAGGGGCTGACCTCCATCGGCTTTGATGGCTATGCCGTGGGCGGCCTTGCCGTTGGCGAGCCGCAGGAAGTCATGTTCCGCGTGCTCGACGAAATCGTGCCGGAACTGCCCACCGACCGCCCGCATTACCTGATGGGCGTCGGCAAGCCCGACGATATCCTGGGTGCCATCGGCCGCGGCATCGACATGTTCGACTGCGTGCATCCGACCCGCGCCGGCCGCCATGGCCATGTCTATACCCGCTTTGGCGTCATCAATCTGAAGAACGCCCGGCATAAGGATGATCACCGGCCGATCGACGAGGCGTCGCCCAATCGCAATTGCCGCCGCTTCAGCCGCGCCTATCTGCACCACCTCGTTAAGACTGAGGAGATTTTGGGCGCGATGATCCTTTCCCAGATCAACCTGGCCTATTATCAAGAGCTGGTCCAAGGCGCTCGCACGGCAATCGAGAGCAGCCGGTTCACCGACTTTGCGGCGGAGACGCGCGCGGCCTGGGCCGCTGGCGATCTGCCCACGCTTTAACCGTATAGACGCGTTTCATAAAGGTTCATCCGATGGCAAAATCCGGACGCAAGGCCAGCTTTACCAGCCTCGACAAGCACCGCAAGCGCCTTGCCGAACAGCCGATGCGCGTACAGTTTGCCGTCGATCCCAACCGCTTCAAGCGCTATTCCGCCAGTGCTGGCGACCTGCTGCTCGACTATTCCAAGAACCGCATCGACGAAGACGCCATGGCGGCTTTGTTCGATCTGGCGCGCGCCGCCGGGGTCGAGGAACGCCGCACCCAGATGTGCGAGGGCGAGCACATCAACATCACCGAGGATCGCGCGGTTATGCATATGGCCCTGCGCTATCAGGGCAATCTCCCGGTGCCGGTCGATGGCGCAGATGTCATGCCCGCCATCCGCGAGGTGCTGGCGCGCATCGAGAGCTTCAGCAATGACGTGCGCAACGGCACCATCCGCGGCCATACCGGCGAGCAGTTCACCGATATCGTCAATATCGGCATTGGCGGCTCCGATCTGGGCCCGGCCATGGTCACGCTGGCGCTGGAGCCCTATACCCGCGCCGATCTGCGCGCCCATTACGTCAGCAATGTCGATGGCGCCCATATCCATGACATCCTCAAGCGCCTTGATCCCAAGCGCACGATGTTCATTGTCGCCTCCAAGACCTTCACCACCGACGAAACCATGACCAATGCCGGCTCGGCCCGGAAGTGGCTGGCCGATGCGCTGGGCGATGCGGCGGTCAATGACCACTTTGCTGCGGTCTCCACCAATATCGAAGCCTGCCAGAAATTCGGCATCAAGCAGGAGCGCATCTTCGGCTTCTGGGACTGGGTTGGCGGGCGTTATTCGGTGTGGTCGGCCATTGGCCTGCCGATCGCCATTGCCGTCGGCTACGACAATTTCGCCGCCTTCCTCAAGGGCGCCGATGCGATGGACCAGCATTTCCTGTCCACGCCGCTGGAAAAGAACCTGCCGGTGATCATGGCTGTTCTCGGCGTCTGGTATCGCAATGTCTGGGGCTTCTCGACCCATGCCGTGCTGCCCTATGACCAGCGCCTGAGCCGCTTCGCCGCCTATCTGCAGCAGCAGGATATGGAATCGAACGGCAAGTCGGTGACGCTGACCGGCAAGCCGGTTGGCTGGTCCACCGGCCCAATCGTCTGGGGCGAGCCCGGCACCAATGGCCAGCACGCCTTCTACCAGCTGATCCACCAGGGAACCGACGTCATCCCCTGCGACTTCCTGATCGCCGCCAGGCCGCATGAACACCTGCCGCCGCACCACGACAAGCTGGTCGCCAACGTGCTGGCACAGTCCGAAGCCCTGATGCTGGGCAAGACCGAAGAAGAGGTTATCGCCGAACTCAAGGCGCAGGGTATGGACAAGGCCCAGATCAAGGCACTCACCCCGCACAAGGTGTTCCCCGGCAATCGGCCGTCCAACACGCTGTTCTACCCGCAACTGACCCCCGAAATGCTGGGTTCGCTGGTGGCGCTCTATGAGCACAAGGTGTTCGTGCAGGGCGTGATCTGGAACGTCAATTCCTATGACCAGTGGGGCGTCGAGCTCGGCAAGCAGCTTGCCAAGGCACTGCTGCCCAAGGTGGAAGGCAAGGCGGACGCGGAGGGGCATGACGCCTCGACGCAGGGCCTGCTGGCCTACTATCGCGACCACAAGGCTTGATCGCTTGACCATCACCACGGAAGAACAGCTCGAAAAGCTCAAGGCCATCGGCCGCATCTGCGCCATAACCCGGGACGCCATGGCCGAGGCCATGCGTCCGGGCATGACCACGCTCGAACTCGACGAGATCGGCCGCAAGCTGCTGGAAGCCCATGGCGCCCGTTCGGCCCCGGAAGTGACCTACAATTTTCCGGGCGCCACCTGCATTTCGATCAACGAGGAAATCGCCCACGGCATTCCCGGCGACCGCATCATCGCCGCCGGCGACCTGGTCAATATCGACGTCTCGGCTGAGAAAGACGGGGTCTTCGCCGATACCGGTGCATCCTTCCTGTTGCCGCCCGGCGATGCACGGCTCGAAGCCCTGTGCAGCGATGGCAAGAAGGCCATGTGGGCCGGTATCCGCGCGGTGAAAGCCGGCGCGCCGCTGGCCGATATCGGCGATGCCATCGGCAAGTTCGCCAAGAAGGGCGGCTATACGCTGATCCGCAACCTCGCCAGCCACGGCGTTGGCGATAGCCTGCATGACGAGCCCGGTGAAATCTCCACCTGGCCGGACAAGTCAGAACGCCGCCGGATGAACAATGGCCTGGTGTTCACGATTGAGCCGTTTCTGTCGCTCGGTGGGCGCATGGCGGACCAGAAGTCGGATGATGACGAATGGACGCTGGTGAGCCGCCCGGCTGCGCCTTGCGTGCAGTATGAGCATACCGTGGTGGCAACACCGCGCGGCGCGATTGTGGTGACGCTGGCGGCGTAACAGTGCGGTTACAGGGCGCTGCGGCTACCGGGGTGTCGTTGCTGATCCAACCACGAACACCGGGCTGCCCGCGGGCTTGACCCGTGGGCCACTCTTAACTCGGCACAAGCGGCGAATGGTCCAGGGGGCAAGCCCGTGGACAGCGCGGTGCGTGGAGGCCGCAAAAGCAATCCGCGCCCCCCGGAATTGTTTTCGAGAACCTGGCCAATGCCATCTATCACCAGGTCATTCCCGCGCAGGCGGGAATCAATTCGTTCCTGTGGCGTGGCGGGACAGAATGGATTCCCGCCTGCGCGGAAATGACTCCGTGGAGCCCCCTACAGCGACACCAAGACAATCGGCCCCAGCAGAATCAGAGCTGCCGCGATGGCGAAGCGCAGGGCGCCGGAAGCGCGCAGGGACGAAAGCCGCAGCACGCTGGCGAGGACGAAGAAGATCACCAGCGCAATCGCCAGGCGGTTGAGACTGGCGAGGGACAGCTCGGTCCCTGCGCTCAGGCGCATATAGAGCCAGATGCCGCCGAAGATGCCGAAGGCGGCGGTGATGATCAGGGTCATCGCCTTGGCGAAGATCAGCATCGCCATATCCATGGTCTGGCTGGTCAGGATCAGCGTCAGGCCGCTGCCGGTGAGGAAGGTCGCCCCCAGGACGACGAGCCAACGCACGTCCACCAGCAGGGGAATCGCCGCAGGCGGCTCATAGGAGGGCAGGGAGCCAATGATGGGCAGGTTGCCGCCAAAGGTGCGATAAGCGAACAGCAGGTACATCATGACCACGGTGCTCAGTGCGAACACCAGGAGGATCACCACCATTGCCTTGAGGAGATCAATCGTGTCCTGCGACATGGCAACGCCTCTAACGATGAAAAGGGGAGGTGGTATGCCGGGAGGGGGTCGAACCCTCGACCATTCGATTAAAAGTCGAATGCTCTACCACTGAGCTACCGGCACGCACTGAGGCGGACGCCAGTGGCGTCGCGGCGGAACATAGTCACTGGCGATCCACTGTCAACCGCCTTCGCGCGGTTTTATAAGGTTAGCGGTGTACCGGTGAACGGCACGGGCACGCAGGTGATGGCAATACGCTCCAGCCGCACGCACAGCGCATTGGCCTCCGACAGCTGGGTAATCGGGCCGACAACGATGCGTTTTTCGGCGCTGTTGGCCTCATCGGCCAGCAATGGCGCCAGCCCAAACAGCAGGGGACCGAGCTTGCCGGACAGGTCCGTCCACGCTGCCGGTGCGCCCTCGAAAGAGGTCTTGGGACCAATGGCAATGCCGAAAGCCGCCGCATCGGGAACCGCAGCAAGCTGTTGCGGCATGCCCTGGCCGGCCCGCGCAGCAAGCATTGGCATGGGCTGCTGTCGCACCATCACCGAGCCGCCATCGGCCTCATACATCTGCGTCTCGCCCCCGCCGATGGAGGCAGTGAGGGAGGAACGGTCGATTTCGGCGGTGTCGGGGAGCGCTTCAATCAGCTTGGGCAGGCTGACCTCCAGCGCGCCAACCCGGTGGACCACGTCGTTTCCGGCCTGTTCCTGCAGGGCGAAGCGGGTGGTCAACACGTCATTGTCGCGCTTGAGCTGGGCCGATTGCTCCCGCAATTCGCCGACCTGTATGCGCAATTGGTCGAGGCTGGCGCCTTCCAGCCGGGTCTTGTGCAGCCCGGCCAGCACACTTTGCGGGATCATGGCGGAGACATTGGCGCCGAGCACCGCCGTGGCCCCGCATACCAGGGCGACAATGCCCCAGATGGTCACGTCCGATTGTCGGAATTGCTCTGATGCTTTAGCCAATGTACGGCTCCCGAGGGCGCAGTCGAATCAAGTAATATGCTCAAGATACACTGCTGGCGGTCGTTAGTGGTTCACCAACGCCGGCATGCCATAAAAATGTGCAAATGCGCGAAGACAAGCGCGCATCCGGAGATGGCTATATGACCCAATTGTTGTCGATTATTCTTGCCGCGGGCGAGGGCACCCGTATGCGCTCGGCAACCCCGAAGGTTTTGCACCCCGTCGGTGGCATGCCGATCATCGGACATGTGGCCCGCGCCGCCCGCGAAGCCGGCTCGACCGACATCGCCCTCATCACCGGCCCGCAACACGATGCAATCCGAAAAGCGGTGACTGCGCTGCACCCCGGGGTGACCCATTTCGAGCAGGCCGTGGCGCGCGGCACGGCGCATGCCGCCGCGATGGCCCGTCCGCTGTTTGAGAAAGCCGAAGGCTATATTGCCGTGGTCTATGGCGACCATCCGCTGCTGCGCGGCGTCAATTTCCGCGCCGTGCTCAATCGGCTCGATGCCGGACTGGACGTCGCCATCCTCGGCTTCGAGCCCAAGGATCCAACCGGCTATGGCCGCTTCATCACCGATGGCGAAACGCTGCTGGCAATTCGCGAGCACAAGGACGCCACCGAAGACGAGCGGCGCATCCGCCTTTGCAATGCCTGCATCCTGGCGTTCCGCGCCGAAGTCTTCCGCGACCTGATCGACAAGGTGCAAACCAATAACGCCCAGGGCGAGTACTATCTGGGTGACCTGGTGGAACTCGCAAATGCCGCCGGCAAGAAGGTTGGCTATGGCGTGGCGCCGGAAAATGATGTCATGGGCGTCAACGATCGCAGCCAGCTGGCGCGCGCCGAGGGCCTGTTCCAGGACGTGCGCCGCGAGGACTTCATGAAAGCCGGCGTGACCCTGAAGGATCCGTCCAGTGTCTGGTTCTCCTATGACACCGAAATCGCCCCCGACGTCACCATCGAGCCCAATGTGTTCTTTGGGCCCGGCGTGGTGATCGAAGCAGGCGCTGATATTCATGCCTTCTCGCACATCGAAGGCGCCCATATCGGCCGCAATGCCTCGGTCGGCCCCTTCGCCCGGCTGCGCCCGGAAGCCAACCTGGCCGAGGGCGCCAAGGTGGGCAATTTCGTCGAGATCAAGAAGGCCGACATCGGCAAGGGGGCCAAGGTGAACCACCTGAGCTATATCGGCGACGCGACTGTTGGCGCGAACGTCAATATCGGCGCTGGCGTCATCACCGTGAACTATGATGGATTCAACAAATTCCGAACCACTATCGGCGATAATGCCTTTGTCGGCTCGAATTCCTCGCTGGTCGCGCCGGTGACCATCGGCGAGGGCGCGCTGGTCGGCAGTGGCAGCGTCATCACCGAGAACGTTGACGCCGATGCACTGGCGCTGGGCCGCGCGCGCCAGGTGGCGATGCCGGGCCGAGCCAGAACAATCTTTGAACGTGCCGAAGCCTTCAAGAAATCCAAGGGGAAATAAGCATGTGCGGCATCGTCGGTATCGTCGGCACTGAGCCAGTCGCCTCCCGTCTCGTCGATGCGCTCAAGCGCCTGGAATACCGGGGCTACGACAGCGCCGGTGTTGCCACGCTGGAAGCCGGCGCCATCAGCCGCCGCCGCTCCGAAGGCAAGCTCGGCAATCTGGCCCAGAAGCTGGCCTTCGAGCCGCTGGGCGGCCAGATCGGCATTGGCCACACCCGTTGGGCGACCCACGGCGCGCCGACCGAAACCAATGCCCATCCCCACGCCACCGACCGCGTTGCGGTGGTGCATAACGGCATTATCGAGAATTTCCGCGAGCTGCTGGCCGATCTGGCCAAGGATGGCTACCTGCCCAAGACTCAGACCGATACGGAATCGGTGGCGCTTTGGGTCAGCCGCGAACTGGCCAATGGCGCCGATCCTGAGCTGGCCGTCGCCCGCACCCTCAAGCAGCTGCGCGGCGCCTTTGCACTGGCTTTCCTGTTCAAGGGCGAAGAGGGCCTGCTGATCGCCGCCCGCAGCGGCGCGCCGCTGGCCATCGGTTATGGCGCGACGGAAATGTATCTCGGCTCCGACGCCATGGCGCTGGCCCCGTTCACTTCGCGCCTGACCTATCTCGAGGATGGCGACTGGGCAGTGATCACCCCCAGGGGCGTCACCATCCGCGATGGCAAGGACGCCATCGTGCAGCGCGAACAGCAGATTTCGCAGGCCTCGGCGCTGCTGGTCGACAAGGGCAATCACCGCCATTTCATGGCCAAGGAAATTTACGAACAGCCCGAGACCATCTCGCATACGCTCAGCCATTATGTGGATATGGGCGCCGAACGGGTCGCATTGCGCGAAACGTTGCCCTTTGATTTCGCCGACCTGACGCGGCTGACCATCAGCGCCTGCGGCACCGCCTATCTGGCCGGTGCGGTGGCCAAATACTGGTTCGAGCGCTATGCGCGGCTGCCGGTGGATATCGATGTGGCGTCGGAATTCCGCTACCGCGAGCCACCGCTGGACAAGGGCGGGCTGTCGCTGTTCATCTCCCAGTCGGGCGAAACCGCCGACACGCTGGCCGCGCTGCGCTATTGCGCCGGGCAGGGGCAGCATATCGCCTCGCTGGTCAATACCCAGGAATCCACCATCGCCCGGGAATCGGGCGTGGTCTTCCCCATCCTCTGCGGCCCGGAAATCGGCGTCGCCTCGACCAAGGCGCTGACCGCGCAGCTGACCGCACTCGCCAGCCTCGCCGTGGCCGCCGGCCGCGCCCGTGGCGTGTTGAGCGTCGAGCAGGAGAACGAACTGGTCCGCGCGCTGACCAGCCTGCCAGCCGCCGTTTCAGCTGCTCTCGGCTCGGAAAGCCAGATCATCGACATCGCCAAGCGCCTGTCCAAGGCCAAGTATGTGCTCTATCTGGGCCGTGGGCCGATGTTCCCGATCGCCATGGAAGGCGCGCTAAAGCTCAAGGAAATCAGCTATATCCACGCCGAAGGTTATGCAGCAGGTGAGCTAAAGCACGGCCCCATCGCGCTGGTGGATGAGGACATGCCGGTCATCGTCGTCGCCCCCTCCGATGAGCTGGTCGACAAGACGCTGAGCAACATGCAGGAAGTCGCGGCGCGCGGCGGCAAGATCATCCTGATCACCGATGCCGAAGGCGCCAAGACGGTCGGGCACGGCGTCGCCGATATCATTATCATCCCGCATGTGTCGAACTTCGTCGCGCCGATCCTGGCGGCAATCCCGGTGCAGCTGCTGGCCTATCATACTGCCGTGTTCATGGGCACGGACGTTGACCAGCCGCGGAATTTGGCCAAGTCGGTGACGGTGGAATAGGGCGCCTCTTTTTCTAACACCCCCCTTTTCGTCACGATCCATTCCCAACCCACCGCGCTGCCCACGGACTTGATCCGTGGGCCTTTCGTCGCGCATGCCGTGTTGGGAATGGCCCTCGGGTCAGGCCCGAGGGCAGCGCCGGTGATTGGGACAGAACAATGCGGGGCAAAGCCAGAATGGATTCCCGCCTGCGCGGGAATGACTCCGGGACATGCACGAAGTCCGGTCTTATCCCGCCCGGATCAGCGGGATCGCCAGGTCCTTGCGGAACAGATAGAGCAGCGTCCGCATGGCATCGCCTTCGGGGCCGACAAGGCCCGGATTGGCCGCGAGGACGGCCTTGGCGTCGTCATGGGCGAAGTCGATCAGGTGGCGGTGCACATCCGGCACGGCGAGGCGATAGCCGGGCATGCCCGATTGGCGGGTGCCGAGGACGTCGCCCTGACCGCGAAGCTCCAGATCGCGCTCGGCGATCTCGAAACCGTCTTCAGTGGATTTGATCGTCTCGAGCCGCGCCTTGGCGGTTTCGCTCAGCGGATCCTTGTAGAGCAATAGGCAAGCCGAGCGTTGCGAGCCCCGGCCGACGCGGCCGCGCAGCTGATGCAACTGGGCCAGACCGAAGCGCTCGGCATGCTCGATGATCATGATCGAGGCATTGGGCACGTCGACGCCCACTTCAATGACGGTGGTGGCGACCAGCAGTTTCAGCTCATTGGCGGAAAACCGCTGCATCACCTCCTGCTTGGCGGCGGCGCTCATGCGGCCATGTACCAGCGCCACCTGATCGCCAAACACCTTGCGCAGTTCGGCAAAGCGGTCTTCGGCGGAGACGACATCGAGGTGCTCGCTTTCCTCGACCAGTGGGCAGACCCAGAATGCCTGCGCGCCTTCGCCCAGCCGCGTCTGCAGCCGCGAAATCACCCTTCCATAGTCGCCGATCGACAGGACGGCCGTGTCGATGGGCTGGCGCCCGCGCGGCTTCTCCCGAAGCACGCTGACGGCCATATCGCCGAAATGGGTGAGCACCAGCGTCCGTGGAATCGGCGTCGCGGTCATCACCAAGAGGTCGGTATGGCGGCCCTTGTCCGAGAGCGCCAGGCGCTGATGCACGCCGAAGCGGTGCTGCTCGTCCACAACGGTCAGGCCGAGATCGTGGAACTCGACACCGCTCTGGAACAGCGCATGCGTGCCGACGACAATGCTGGTTTCCCCGCCCGCCAATCCGGCGAGAATGCCCCGGCGTTCGGCCGCCGGCATCTTGCCGGTCAGCAGCACACAGCCGAGCCCGGCGGCGTCGCAGAGCGGCTTCAGCGTCTTGAAATGCTGCGTCGCCAGCAATTCGGTCGGCGCCATCAGCGCCGACTGCGCGCCGCTCTCGGCCATGGCGGCCATGGCCATCAGGGCCACCACAGTCTTGCCCGAGCCCACATCGCCCTGCAGCAGCCGCGACATGCGATCCTCGGAGGCCATATCAGCACGAATCTCGGTCACGGCCTGTAGCTGGCCCTCGGTGAGCGAAAAGGGTAGCGCCGCATTTACCCGCGTCGTGATTTCGCCGGTGAACTGCCGCGCCACGCCGCGCGCCGCCACCATGGTGGAGCGGATCAGCTGCAGGGTGATCTGGCCGGCAAAATACTCGTCATAGGCCAGCCGCATCCGCGCCGGTGCCCACAATTCGGCCTCGGCGGGATTCTCGGGCGTGTGCACGGCGCGCATCGCGGTGCCGAAACTCGGCCAGTTGTGACGCGCCCGGGTCTCCTCGGGAATCCACTCCGGCAGCGCGGGCAGGCTGTCCAGTACCTGCCGGGTCAGCTTGGTCAGCGCCTTGGAACTCAGCCCATTGGTCAGCGGATAGACCGGCTCGACCAGGGGCAGGGTGGCGAACTTGTCCGGTTCCACCACATAGTCGGGATGGGTGATCTGCTTTTCGCCGTTGAAGAAATCGATCTTGCCGGAAACGAAGCGTTCTTCGCCAACCGGCAGCGCCTTTTCCACCCAGCCGCCCTGCGCGCGAAAGAAGACCAGCTGCATGTCGCCGGTTTCGTCATGGGCGAAGACCCGGTGGGGTACGTGCGGCCGGCCACGCGGCGGTGGCTGATGCCGGTCGATATGCAGGCGCAGCGTGACGATCTGGTTGAGATAGGCTTCGGCCACGCCAACCTGCCGGCGGCGGTCCACCACCCCCGATGGCATATGCATCAGGATATCGAGCGCCATCGCCTCCTGGCCCTCGGGCGCGCCGAAGAACCGGGTGAGCAGGGCGGCCAGCTTGTCGCCGACACCCTTGATGGAGTGCAGCGACCGGAACAGTGGATCGAGAGTTTCGGGACGCGACACGATTCGGGTTTCCTGTTTGCGCACAGGGTATAGCGCGGCGGGACGATGTTCCAAGACAGAGAACGAAACCAGCACAAGTCTTGCTGACAAGTCCCATCAATCGGGTTAAAGAGGCTGCCATCAACCACTCCCAGGATCATGGCGTTCAAATGACTGCCGGTGAAGACCTCTCCATGCGCCGCAAGATGATCCGTTACCGCGCCTGGCATCGCGGTACGCGTGAAATGGACCTCGTTCTGGGTCCATTTGCCGATGCGCATATCAATGACCTCAGCGCCGAAGACCTGGATCGCCTGGAACGGGTGATGAGCGAGGAAGACCCGCCATTGCTCAAATGGGTGCTGGGGCAGGAAACCCCGCCGGAGGGCTTCGACGTGGCGTTCCTGGCGCGGATCATCGCCGACCATCGCGCCCGGATTGCCAAATGAATCAGATTCTCCCGCCCAGAACGCTCGCCAATGTCCCGGACGGAATGCAGCCCGTGGTGCTGGCGCGCCTGATCGAGCAACGCCTTGCAGCAGCGCCGGAGGATGCGGCCAGCCTGGTATTCGTGGCGCGCGACGGCCGCCGCCTGCAACGCATGGCCGATGTGCTGACCCAGATGCTGCCGGGCCATACCGTCCTGACGCTGCCGGCCTGGGACTGCCTGCCCTATGACCGGGTTTCGCCCAATAACGTCACCATTGCCGCGCGGATGAATACGCTGGCCGCGCTGACCAGCGGCGCCAGCAAGGGCAATATCGTCCTCACCGCCGTCAATGCGCTGATCCAGAAACTGCCGCCGCGCGATGTCGTTGCCGGCATGTCGTTCTCCGCGGTCTCCGGCCGGATCGTGGAAAGCGACAAGCTGATCGGCTGGGCCGCCAATAATGGCTATCTGCGCGTGCCTACCGTGCGCGAATCCGGCGAGTTCGCCGTGCGTGGCGGGTTGGTCGACCTGTTCCCGGCCAGCGCCGACGTACCCCTGCGATTCGATTTCTTCGGTTCCCAGCTCGAATCGATCCGCACCTTCGATCCCGACAGCCAGCGCACCACCGGCACACTGAAGCGCATCGACCTGACGCCGATGAGCGAAGTGGTGCTGAACGAAGACACCATCCGCCGCTTCCGCCAGAACTATACCCGCGCCTTTGGCGGCAATACTGCCGACGATTCGCTCTATGCGACCGTCAGCGGCGGCTCACGCTATTCCGGCACCGAACACTGGCTGCCGTTTTTCTACGATCATCTCGATACGCTGGCCGACTATGTCGGCGACGCGCCCTTCGTCTTCGACGATCAGGCGGCCGAGGCCTATGCCGACCGCCAGGGCCAGATCAAAGACTATTACGAGGCCCGCGAGCATGCGCGCCTGAGCCCGCAGATTGCCGGGGCAGGGGCGCCCTACAAACCGGTAGAGCCATCGCTGCTCTATGCCATCGACCAGCATCCCTATGCGCTGGCCGGCGCCTCGGTGCTGCAGCTATCGCCATTCCAGGCGCCCAATGCCCGCGCCAATGACGATATGGGCGGCCAGATCGCCCCCAGCTTTGCCTCCGAGCGCCTGGCGACGGATATCAACCTGTTCGAGGCGGTGGTGCAGCGCCTGCTGGCCGAGCGCAAGGCCGGCCGGCGCACCATCATCGCCTGCTGGAGCACCGGCACCCGCGACCGCATGGTCCAGGTGCTCAAAGATCATGGCCTCACCAATCCGCGCATGGCGGAAAACTGGCGCGATGCCGAAACCACCAGCGCCGCCACTACCTCGCTGGTGGTGCTGCCGCTGGAAAGCGGCTTCGAGACCAAGGACCTGCTGGTCCTCAGCGAACAGGATATCCTGGGCGAACGCATCCTGCGGCCGCAGCGCAAGAAGAAGGCCAGCGACGCGCTGACCGAGGCGACGAGCCTGTCCACCGGCGATCTCGTGGTCCATGTCGATCACGGTATCGGCCGCTTCCTCGGGCTCAAGGTTATCCAGGCCGGCGGCGCACCGCATGAATGCGTCGAAATCGAATATGCCGGCGATACCAAGCTCTACCTACCGGTCGAGAATATCGAGCTGCTGTCGCGCTATGGCTCCGACGATTCCAATACTTCGCTCGACAAGCTCGGTGGCGTCGCGTGGCAGGCCAAGAAGGGCAAGCTCAAGAAGCGCATCCGCGAGATGGCCGAGCAGCTGATCAAGATCGCTGCCGCGCGCCTCTTGACCCGCACCGACCCGATCGAGCTGGCGCCCGGCTCCTATGACGAATTCGCCGCCCGCTTCCCCTATGAGGAGACCGAGGACCAGCTCGCCGCCATCGATGCGGTGTTCGAAGACCTCACCACCGGCAAGGTCATGGACCGGCTGGTCTGCGGCGACGTGGGCTTCGGCAAGACCGAAGTGGCGCTCCGCGCGGCGTTTGCCGTGGCGCTGGGCGGCAAGCAGGTCGCCGTGGTGGTGCCGACGACGCTGCTGGCGCGCCAGCACTTCAAGACCTTCCGCGACCGCTTTGCCGGCCTGCCGGTCAATGTCCGCCACGCCTCGCGCCTCGTCTCGGCTGCTGAACTCAAGGCCACCAAGGAAGGCCTCGATAACGGCCAGGTCGATATTGTCGTCGGCACGCATGCACTCCTGAGCAAGACCATCAAGTTCAAGGATTTGGGCCTGTTGATCATCGACGAAGAGCAGCATTTCGGCGTGGGCCACAAGGAGCGCCTCAAGGAGCTCAAGGCCAATGTCCATGTGCTGACGCTGACCGCGACGCCGATTCCGCGGACCCTGCAGCTGGCCCTGACCGGCGTGCGCGACCTCAGCCTGCTGGCAACGCCGCCAGTCGACCGCCTCGCCATCCGCACCTTCATCTCGCCATTCGATCCGCTGTCGGTGCGCGAGGCGCTGCTGCGCGAAAAATATCGCGGCGGCCAGAGCTTCTATGTGGTGCCGCGCATCAAGGACCAGCACGAGATTGCTGAATTCCTCAAGGCGCAGGTGCCTGAGGTCTCGTTCATCGTCGCCAATGGCCAGATGCCGCCGGGCGAGCTCGACGACATCATGAACGCCTTCTACGACAACAAGTTCGACGTGCTGGTGGCCACCACCATCGTCGAATCGGGCCTCGATATCCCCAACGCCAATACGCTGATCGTGCATCGCGCCGATCACTTTGGCCTGGCCCAGCTCTATCAGATCCGTGGCCGCATCGGCCGCGCCAAGGCCCGCGCCTATGCGCTGTTCACCATCCCGCCCGACCGCAAGCTCACCGATACCGCCGAGCGCCGCCTGGGCGTGCTGCAATCGCTGGAAAGTCTCGGGGCAGGGTTCCAGCTCGCCAGCCACGACCTCGATATCCGCGGCGCCGGCAATCTGCTGGGCGACGAACAATCCGGCCATATCCGCGAAGTGGGCTACGAGCTTTATCAAGCGATGCTTGAAGAAGCCGTCGCAAACCTCAAGAATGGCGAGGAAGATTACGAGGACAAGAACGAGTGGAGCCCGCAAATCTCCCTCGGCATGCCGGTGATGATCCCCGAGCATTACGTCCCCGACCTGCAGCTGCGCATGCAGCTTTATCGCCGGCTGGGCGATCTGGCCGATATCCGCGAGATCGATGCCGCCGGTGCCGAACTCATCGATCGCTTCGGTCCCTTGCCCGAGGAAGTCGAGGCGCTGCTCAAGGTCATCCTGGTCAAGGCGCTTTGCCGCCAGGCCAATGTCGAAAAGGTCGATGCCGGTCCCAAGGGCGCGGTCATCACCCTGCGCAACAGCGAATTCCCCAATCCGGTGGCGCTGGTGCGGCTGGTTTCCGATCCCGCCAACCAGGTTCGCATCAAACCCGATCAGAAACTCGTGTTCGCCCGCAACTGGCCAACCCCGAATGATCGCCTAAAGGGCGCAGCTTCCATCCTGTCGCGTTTGGCAAAACTGGCGGAAACTGGCCCATAATGAGCGGAAATCCGGTCACTTTGTTGTGCCAATTAAGGTTTACGCCCTATGATGCGGCGTTGACCAAGCCAAATGCTTTGGCAATGACTATCGGTCATGTTATTGCCCGAATTCAGCACTTGAAGGGCTGTTCTATTCGAGGTGGCACAAAGGTCACCGGGACTGCCAAGGAAGCCAAGGAAATTCTATGAACCTCAGGAACCCTCTCGTCGCCGGATTTACGGTGGCCGCGCTCATGCTGTCCTCGGTGTCGGCATATGCTCAGGATGCCGCCGCTCCCGCACCGGAGGCGCCTGCCGCCGAAGCGCCTGCAGCACCCGCTGCCGACGCAGCAGCTGCAGCTACTCCGGCAACTGCCGCTCAGCAGAACTGGCTCAAGGTTTGCGATCCGCTGCCCGATGGCCAGCAGGCCTGCATCATGCGCCAGGTCGTTCTGGCCAATGGCCAGTTCCTCGGCTCGTTCCTGCTGCGTGATGATCCCGGCCAGGAAAGCCGCCTGCTCGCCGTCGCCGCCGTTCCGCTCGGCGTGCTGCTGCCGTTCGGCCTGACCTGGCAGATCGATGGCGCCAAGCCGATCCGCGTCCCCTACATGCTGTGCGATCCCACCTCCTGCGCGACCCAGCTGGTCATCAACGAGCAGTATGTGAACTCGCTCAAGAAGGGTGGCACGCTCAAGCTCACTGCCAAGAACCGCCAGAACGAAGACCTGACCATCGAGATCACCCTGGCCGGCTTCACCGCCGCCTATGATGGCGATGCTGCGCTGACCTTCGACGAATTCCGCAAGGAAACCAGTGGCGAGAACGCCCTTGAGCAGGTCCTGCAGGATCGCGCCGAAGAACTGCGCAAGCAGCTCGATGGCGGCGCTGCTGCCCCCGCTGCCGAAACCCCGGCTGCTCCGGCCGCTCAGTAAGCGCGCCGACATTGTGATTTTTGAAAGGGCGCGGGCAACCGCGCCCTTTTGTTTTGTGGGTGTTGGGACGGCGAGCGCCGTTGGCAGTGGCGCAGTTGCTCCCCCACAGAGCTAACCTCCCCACCGCGCTGCCCACGGACTTGATCCGTGGACCACTCCCAACCCGATACACGCGGAGAATGGCCCTCGGATCAAGTCCGAGGGCAGCGCGGTGGAGAGTGACGCGAGGAGAGAAGCGATGTGGGTGTGGTGAAAAGGGGAACGAGTAGGGGCCTACCGCCCACCCATCCCAATCGAGAACGCCTGCTTGCGCAGGGCTGGCATCAGCTTGAGGGCCCAGAGGCCACCGGCGCGCAGGGCCTGTGCCGGCAGCATGTCGGCCAGCAGCGAGCGGAACAGCGTGTCCACCATGCCGCCAGTGCGGGCCAGATCGCTGGCGCGGCGGCTGGCATAGTCCTCGCTGAGCGCAATCGCCCAGTCCGGGCGCGTCCGGTCGACCGCCGCCAGCGCTGCCGACAGGTCGGCCACGTCGCGCAGACCCAGATTGAGCCCCTGTGCGCCAATCGGCGGGAAGGCATGGGCCGACTCGCCCGCCAGCACCACCCCCCTGGCGCCCGCCCGGTCCACGCTCAACGTGCTCAGCGGGAAGACATGCGTCGGCGTGGCAATGGCAATGGCACCGAACAGGCGCTGCGACTTCTCAGAGAAGAGCGCCGCCAATGCGTCCTGGCCGCTGGCCTGGGCGGCTTTGAGCACATCGAGATCATCGATCCAGACCAGGTTGGCGCGTGTGCCACCAGCTGGAACTAGGGTGAACGGCCCCTTGGGATAGTGGAATTCCACCGAGGCGCCGCCCAGCGGCCGCCCCAGTTCCAGATCGCAAACCAGCGCCGCCTGCTTGAAACCGGTCTCGCGGGCATGAAAGCCGCTAGCGCTGCGAACCAGCGACTTCTTGCCATCCGCCCCAACCACCAGCGGCGCCCGCAGCATGCTGCCATCGGACAGTGTCAGCCGGTGACCATCGGGATCAGACGTGAAGGCCGCAAGGCTGGCATCGCGCACCGAAAGATTGGGCAGCTTGGCCGCAACGGCCTGAAAGCGCTCCATCAGCCGGATATTGGCAAAGTTCCAGCCAAATGCCGTCAGACCGGCTTCGCTGGCGTCGAACAGCGTCTCGGGCGCCCGCAGCAGGCGCGGCGTCGCATCGATGATGCGGATCTGCGTCAGTGGATTGCCGACCGCTTCGGGGTCATCGATCAAGCCGGCCGTGCGCAGATAATCGACGCTGGGCATCATCAGCGCCGAGGTGCGCCGGTCTGGTGGGCCGGGTGGAGCAAGGTGAATGGTCGAAAGGCCTGCCTGTGCAACTGCGATGGCCGCAGCGACCCCGGCCAGTCCACCGCCGACAACGATGGCGTCGGCATCCAGCGTGATCATCGCGTCCGACTCCCGCCACCAATGGCGGATAGCGGCATCAGTGATTTCATCTCCAAACTCCGGGAACGGCCAGTGAGCTGGGACGTTAGCACCCTCGCGCGGGCGGAGCCAGCAAGCGGAGGCCTCGTGCGTGCAGCCAAAAGGCCGCACTTGCAGAATGACTTGCAAACTTTGCTTGCGCCACTTTCCACTATCGCGGCCAGGCCGTAGATATAGGAACCTGTAAATTCGAAATGGAGCCGACAATGTTAGAGCTATTGGCAGATCCCAATGTGTGGATCGCCTTTGCGACCCTGACCGTTATGGAAATTGTTCTGGGTATCGACAACATCGTCTTCATTTCAGTGTTGGTGTCCCGGCTGCCGAAAGAACAGGCCGACAAGGCCCGTAAACTTGGCCTGGCTCTGGCCCTGATTTTCCGCATTCTGCTGCTGCTGGTCATCAGCTGGATCATCAGCCTGACCCAGCCTGCCATCAGCGCATTCGGCCTTGAGCTGTCCTGGAAGGACATTATCCTGATCGCCGGCGGCGTGTTCCTGGTCTACAAGGCCACCCACGAAATGCACGCAGCCGTCGAAGAGCCGCACGAGGTCGATATCGCCAAGCAGGCGACTGGTGTGTTTGCTGCCGTCATCGGCCAGATCATCGTCATCGACATGGTGTTCTCGATCGACTCGATCGTTACGGCCGTGGGCATGGCCGACCATGTCGAAGTCATGATTGCCGCCGTTGTCGTTGCCGTCGGCGTCATGTTCGTGGCCTCGGGCCCGGTGGCCAAGTTCGTGTCCGAACACCCCACCACCAAGATGCTGGCGCTGGCGTTCCTGCTGCTGATCGGCGTTTCGCTGGTCGCCGACGGCCTCGGTTTCCACATTCCCAAGGGCTATATCTACTCGGCCATGGCCTTCTCGGTGATGGTTGAAGCGATCAACATCATCGCCTCCGACCGCCGCAAGAAGGCGGCCGGCGCCCACAACGCGGCCGTTGCGCCGTTCACGGGTGCCAGCGGCTCCATCACAGCAGAAGCCGGCGCAGCGGCGACCAAGCCGAAGCCCAGGAACAATCCGAACAAAAGCGCCCAGGCGCGCCCGAAGTCCGCACCGCGAAAGCCCAAGCCATGACCCGGGCGATCGTCGTCAACCAAAGCGGTGGTCCCGAAGTCATGCAGACACAGGACTGGCCAGTGGCCGGTCCCGGGCCGGGCGAAATTGCCATAAGGCAGACCGCGATCGGCCTCAATTTCATCGACACCTATCAGCGGTCGGGGCTTTACCCGGTTGCGACCCCCTTCGTGCCCGGCAATGAAGGCGCTGGCATCATCACCGCACTCGGCGATGGCGTTGATTTCCTCAGCATCGGCCAGCGCGTGGTCTATCAGGGCCAGCTCGGCGCCTATGCCGAGGAGCGCGTGATCAAGGCCGACAAGGCCATTCCGCTCCCGGACGGGATCGACGACGCCGTCGCCGCAGCTTCAACGCTCAAGGGTCTGACTGCCTATTACCTGCTGTTCAAGACCTGGCCTGTGGCCGCAGGCGAAACCATCCTCTGGCACGCTGCTGCCGGTGGCGTCGGCCTTATCGCCACGCAATGGGCCAAATCGCTGGGGGTCCGGGTGATTGGCACTGTTGGCAGCGCCGACAAGGCCGAACTGGCGCTTCGGCATGGCTGCGACGCGGTGATCAACTACAATGAGGAAGACTTTGCCATTCGGGTGCGCGAGCTGACCGAGGGCAGGGGCGTCGATGTCGTCTATGACGGCGTGGGCAAAGCCACCTTCCACAAGTCGCTGGACTGCTTGCGCCCACGCGGCCTTCTGGCCAGCTTTGGCAATGCCTCGGGGGTGGTGAGCATTCCCGACCTGGGCATCCTGTCGCGCAAGGGTTCGCTATATGTGACGCGGCCCACCAGCGCGCACTATTTTGCGCAGCGTCAGGAGCTGCTCGAAGCAGCCAGCGCGCTGTTCGACGCCATTGCCAGCGGCACGATCAAGGTTGCGGTCAACCACACCTTTCCGCTGGCTGAGGCACGGGCCGCCCACATCGCCCTCGAGACCCGCCAGACCACCGGTTCGGTCGTCCTTTTGCCATAGTCGATTTGCGCCACTGGACAGCCGGTGGCGCAATCGCTAAACGCACATCGACGGGTAGGTGGCAGAGCGGTTGATTGCTCCGGTCTTGAAAACCGGCGAACGTGAAAGCGTTCCGGGGGTTCGAATCCCTCCCTACCCGCCATTGCCCAGAAGGAACGTGATAGTGAGCCGTAAGGAATTCGAGGCATCCAGGATGCGCCGCATGCGCCGGGTTGCCGGTCGCTACGGACTAACGATTCTGACCGCTGAGAAGCTCAACGCCAAAACCGGCAAGGGCGGCCATGCGCTGCGCGATGACGAGAGCTTCAAGGTGATCTTTGGCGATAAGCCCCTGCCATTCACGGCGACGCTCGACGATATCGACGCGTACCTGACCAAGCTCGAAGAAGGCGAAGAGTAGGGGCATCCGCCGGACTGCGCAACGGCCTGCGCATGGCGGAAATCTCATTCCATTATTTGTTCTGTAACAAGAATCGACGCACACTCAGACCATTGGCTACTTTGGAGGTGCGTTATTGTGTTCACCCTGATCAACGCCGACGCCGAAGACGACGACGCAGAAATCACCGATCCCCAGGAAATTGCAGAGCTGTTTGCTGCCATTGCCGCGGTCGCCATTGAGGCAATCGGGGCGGGCCAGGCCCGGCAATTGTTCGACGCCGTTGTCGAACAGGACGGCAAGGACCCGAACTAGTTTCGGGTTCGGCGGGTCGACACGGCGGCTGCCGCACATGGCAGCCTGATGGAGACATTCGCCATCGGTGGATAAGGCTGGCTTCGAACTTGTTCGGGTGCATGGCTGCCACTACGTCCCAAGCCGCACGCTTCCCGGTTCGCATAACGAATTGTGGAGGTCAGGCCGTATGCAGTGGCTCACATGGGCTTGAGATAGCGTTGTAACCCGCTCAGGGAACGTTCATCCTGCCAGTCTTTCAGGCCCAGGGAGGCTGCCATGGCCCCCCAGGCCACCGATATGGCCTTGGCCAGTCCGACACTTATCCCCCTTGGCGACAGCGCCTTGCTGGTTCGCTTTGGCAATGACTTGTCGGAAGCGGCCAATTTCGCCGCAATTGCCTTGGCACGCCGGTTGATTGCCGATCCCTTGCCCGGCGTGGTGGAAGTCTCCCCCAACCTGGTTTCGGTGCTGCTGCGCTATGATCCCATGCGGACAAGTTTTGCCGAACTGACCGGAGAAGTTCGCCTGCGGACCTATAGTATGGGTGGAGCTGCCTCTGCCTCTGGCTCGGTCGCCCGCCACAGGATCGCCATCACCTTCGGTGGCGAGGCGGGACCGGATCTGGATGCAGTGGCTGCATCGCTGGGGCTATCGGCTGCCGATTTCATCAAGGCGCACAATGCCGTGCCCCTGCGCGTTCTCAGCACGGGTTTCTCTCCCGGTTTCCTCTATTGCGGCTTCCACCCCGCCGCCTTGGTAGTATCGCGCCGCTCCGACGTGCGCGCCAGTGTACCCGCCGGCAGCGTCCTTTTTGCCGCTGGGCAGACCGCCATCGCGGCGACGGCCATTCCGACCGGCTGGCATCTCATTGGCCATACCAAGCTGCGCAACTTCAATCCCCATGCCAATCCACCGACGCAGGTCCGCGCCGGCGATGAAGTGGTTTTCGAGGCAGCGCCATGACCGCCATCCTGGCCATTACCCGCGCCGGGCCGCTGACGAGCGTGCAGGATCTGGGCCGGTTCGGCATGCTCGGAAATGGCATCAGCGCCGCCGGGGCGATGGATCGGGCTGGTTATCTGGCGGCTGGCGAAGCCGTGGACGCGCCGGTTGGGGCGATTGAAATCACCCGCGCCGGTCTGGATCTGGTGCTTGAGCAGGGCAGTTGCCGTGTGGGTTTTGCCGGCGGGGATTTCATCCTACGCCGCAATGGCGAGCCGCTGGCCTGGCCCGGCACGACCCGGCTGTCCTCTGGCGACAGGCTGACGATTACACCGGGCGCCGCCGGCAATTACGGCTATCTGCGTTTTGATGCGCAGATCGATGTCCCCATGCTGCTCGGCAGCCTCGCAACCAGCAGCAGGGCGCAACTGGGAGGTTTCTCGGGCCGTGCCCTTGCCGCTGGCGACCGTATCCGGCTCAAGTCGGCGCAGCCGGAACGGCCAATGACAGCCTGTCACCCCGGGGCTGGGCCGATCCGGGTTATCTGGGGGCTGCACGCCGATCTATTTGCGGCGGAGGTGCGTAACCGCTTCGTCACCAGTCCGTTCACCATCTCGGCGCAGCTGGATCGCATGGGCGTGCGGCTGGGTGCCCCCCCAAATATGTTTGCCAGCAGCGCCAACCTCTCGCTGGTGTCCGACGCCATCGTCCCCGGCGATATCCAGATACTCGGCGATGGCACGCCGATCGTCCTGATGCGCGACCACCAGCCAACCGGTGGCTATCCCCGCATCGCGACGGTCATCTCGGCCGATTTCGACCGTTTCGCCCAGTTGCGGCCCGGCACAGCGGTTGCTTTCCGGCCAGTGACAGTTGAGCATGCCCACCAGCTGTTGCGGAGCTCATTGAAATGACGGTGATCGATCTCAACGCCGATCTTGGCGAAGGCATGGGCACGGATGATGATCTGCTGGCCATCGTTTCCAGCGCCTCCATTGCCTGCGGCGGCCATGCTGGCGATGCGGCCACCATCCGACATATCCTCACGGTCTGCAAAGCGCGCGGCGTGCGGGCCGGGGCCCATCCCGGCTACGCCGATCCCAAGCGTTTTGGGCGTTTCCGGCTGGTCATGCCGCTGGATCAATTGCTGTCACAAATCCGCTCGCAGCTGCTTCTGGTGCGCTTCATTGCCGATGAGGTCGAACTGCCGCTGTCCTATGTGAAGCTGCATGGGGCTTTGGCCAACCAGACGGCGGAGGAGCTGGCCTTCGCGGTCGGCATCTTTGCGACCATCCAGGCGATGGACCCGCATGTCGCGATTCTGGCGCTCGACAACAGCCAGCAGGTGCGGGCGGCCAAGGCTGTCGGCCTGCCACTGATCCGCGAGGCCTATGCCGACCGGGCCTACACTGCCGAGGGCCTGCTGGTGCCACGCAGCCAGGATGGCGCGGTCATCCACGATGTGGACGCGGTGATCGAACGCTGCATCCGCCTGGCGCTCAAGGGCGAGATCGTGGCCATCGATGGTACGGTGCTGCAATCGTCGGCCCGCTCGATCTGCCTGCATGGCGATACGCCGGGCGCCGTCGATCTGGCCCGTGAAGTGCGCGATGCGCTGGAAGGCGAGGGCGTCGAAATCCGCCCAGTCGAGCCGGAAACGGCCGATATCTAGAGCCCGGGAGCCATCCCCGCTTGCGCGGGAAGGGCTGTGTTCAAGGGTGCGAAACCTACTGGAATGCGGTTTCGGCAAAACTGCGCAGCTTGCGCGAATGCAGGCGCTCGGCCGGCTGGTCGCGCAGGATTTCCATGGCGCGCAAACCGATCAGCAGGTGGCGATTGACCTGAGTGCGGTAAAAGTCCGAGGCCATGCCCGGCAGCTTCAATTCACCATGCAGCGGCTTGTCGGAGACACAGAGCAGGGTGCCGTAGGGCACGCGGAAGCGGAAGCCATTGGCCGCTATGGTGGCGCTTTCCATGTCGAGTGCCACGGCGCGCGACTGGCTGAGGCGCTGAGTGATCTCGGTCTGGTCACGCAGCTCCCAATTGCGGTTGTCGAAGGTCGCCACCGTGCCGGTGCGCATGATGCGCTTGGTCTCGAGGCCTTCCAGTTGGGTAATCTCCTCGACCGCCTGCTCCAGCGCCACCTGAACTTCGGCCAGGGCCGGGATCGGTACAGACAAGGGCAGATCGGCATCCAGCACGTGGTCTTCACGCACATAGGCGTGGGCCAGCACGTAATCGCCCAGCTCCTGGGAATTGCGCAGGCCGGCGCAGTGGCCGAGCATGATCCAGGCATGTGGGCGCAGCACGGCGATATGGTCGGTAATGGTCTTGGCGTTGGACGGACCGACGCCGATATTGACCATGGTGATACCGCGACTGCGGCCGGCGGTCAGGTGATAGGCCGGCATTTGCGGCGCGCGCGGCAGCGGGCTGCCGGTGACCTTGCCGCCCAGACGCACGTTCTCGGTGATGACATTGCCCGGCTCGATGAAGCTCTCGTAATGCTCATGGCCATTGGCCATATAGTCCTTGGCGACCCGGCAGAACTCATCGATGTAGAACTGGTAATTGGTAAAAATCACGAAGTTCTGGAAGTGGCGCGCCTCGGTGCCGGTATAGTGGCTGAGCCGGAACAGCGAGTAATCCACGCGCGGCGCGGTGAATGCCGACAGCGGGTAGGGGCCACCCTTGGGGGGCACGAAGGTGCCATTGGCGATCTCGTCATCGGTATTGCCCAAATCGGGCGCATCGAACACGTCGCGCAGCGGAATATTAAGAGCGTTGAGCGCCTCGCCATCGACCCGATCATTGGCAGCGACAGCAAAGTGCAGCGGGATCGGGGTATCGGACTCGCCGATATCGATAGTGCCGCCATGGTTCTTGAGGATGACCGTGAACTGCTCCTGGAAATAGGTGCGGAACAGGTCGGGTGCGGTGACCGTCGTCCGATAGAGACCCGGCGTGTGCAGATAGCCATAGGGTAGGGTCGATTCGCCCTTGCCGAAGCTGGTCGAACGCACCTCCACCTGCGGATAGTAGGCGCGCACCCGGCCTTGCGGGACGGTGCCATGCGCCAGGGCATTGAGATGCCCGCGGATGAAACTGGTATTGCGGTGATAGATTTCGGCGAGGTGCGCCCAGGCCTTCTCGGGATCGGTAAAGGACTGTTTTTCAAGGCGCGGCGGGCTGATAGTGGTCATACATTCTTCTCGTTTGCGGGCCCCGGATTGGGCCGCGCCATCTCGCTGATCAGGCGCGGACTGCTCAGTCCTCTCCTAGCGTCTTGCCATGACAGCTTGTCGGCGAACCGGCAACACGCCGATGCAGCAGGATAGCAAATTCACACTTCGGTGAAGGGGACTTTTCCTGCCGCAATTAGGCACCATCTTGATGGCAGTTCATTGGACACGCAAGCGACCCATGCGACCGGTGAGCCAGGGAAGATCGTGTCTGCCGCTTGTCCCCCAAGCCCTCAACAGTGCGGTGGATGATCAACCCCAAGGGCTGCAATGACAGAGATGTCTTGCGGCCCTTTCTTTTTGCCGTGGGTAGGCGCTGTGCCCACCAAGGCCATGGACGGATCAGCCCGGTTTGCATAAGGAAAGCGCATTCGGCCCGGCAGGCAATAACCCTTGCCGCATCCGCTGGGCAACGCACCAAAGTTCCACAACCCCCGCGGGAGCACGACATGGTCGCCACCATCATCGACGGAAAAAGCTTTGCCGAAGGCCTGCGGACCCGCATCGCCGGCCATGTTGCGCGCCTGAAGGCCGAGCATGGCATCACGCCCGGCCTCGCCGTTGTCATTGTCGGCCATGATCCCGGCAGCCAGGTCTATGTGGCGCAGAAGGCCAAGCAGACCGTCGAAGTCGGCATGCACTCCGAAAAGTACGAGCTGCCCGAGACCGTCAGCGAGGCCGAAGTGCTGGCGCTGGTGAAAAAGCTCAATGCCGATCCGGCCATTCACGGCATTCTGGTGCAGCTGCCTGTGCCCGATCACATCGATCCCAAGAAGATCATCGGGACCATCGACCCGGCCAAGGACGTCGATTGCTTCACTCCGGCCAGCGTCGGCAAACTGGCCATCGGCCTGCCGGGCCCGGTCTCCTGCACGCCGCTCGGCTGCCTGATGCTGCTGCGCGACAATCTGGGCGATCTGTCGGGGCTGCATGCCGTCGTCGTCGGGCGCTCCAATCTGGTCGGCAAGCCGATTGCCCAGCTGTTGCTGCGCGAGAACTGCACCGTCACCATCGCCCATTCCCGCAGCAAGGACCTGCCGGGGCTGGTGCGCCAGGCCGATATCGTCATCGCCGCCGTCGGCCGGCCGGAAATGATCAAGGGGGACTGGATCAAGCCGGGCGCGACGGTGATCGATGTCGGCATCAACCGCATTGCGGCGCCGGAGCGCGGCGAGGGTAAGACCCGGCTGCTCGGCGACGTCGAATTCGCCTCGGCCAAGGAAGTCGCCGGAGCGATCACACCAGTGCCGGGCGGGGTGGGTCCAATGACCATTGCGTGCCTGTTGGCCAATACCATCACCACGGCCTCGCTGATCAACGGCCTGGTGCCGCCGAGCGATCTGACGGCATGAGCGACGGCGCCGGACACGATCCCGGGGGCAAGGTTCGCCTTGCCCTCATGCCGGGCGTCAGGGGCGATGCCACCTTCAGTGCCGACGGACGCTATCGCCAGCTGATGCGCCGCTGGACCGGGGATGAATTCCCCGAGCGCTACATCATGTTCATCGGCATGAACCCGTCGACCGCCGACGCCACCGTCAATGACCCAACCTGCGCCCGCGAATGGACTTTTGCCAATCGCGAGGGGTTTTCGGCCATGGTGAAGGCCAATGTCGGCGACTATCGCGCCACCGTTCCCAAGATGCTGCTGGCGGAAGGTGTGGTGGCGGTGTCCGACGACAATCTGCCGACCATTCGCCGTTCTGCGGCCGGCGCCGGGCTGGTGGTGCTCTGCCATGGCAAGCTGAACAAGGCGCTGGTCCAGTCCGGCCGGGACATCGTCGCCGCTCTCAAGGCAGACGGCATCGACCTCTGGTGCTTTGGCACCAATGGCGACGGATCGCCGAAGCACCCGCTGTATCTGCGCGCGGATACGCCGCTGGTGAGGTTTGGGGGGTAGAGCGGGTTTGCCGCCACCACTCGCCGGGTTGCATGGCCCGATGCCTTTAGCTTTTTCACGGAGTCATTCCCGCGAAGGCGGGAATCCATTCTTGCTTTGGTGCCCGAAAGAATGGATTCCCGCCTTCGCGGGAATGACTCCGTGGGATAGTGAACCGTGGGTTGTCGGGTGTGACCGTGGAGGCACGCGGCCCACTTACCCCACCAGATAGAACCGCCGCGCTACGGTGTGGTCGCGCAGGGCCTGGGCTGGGAGTTTCCCTGTGAGGGCAGCGATTACCTTGGTCGTGTCGCCAAGACCACTGGCGTCCACCACAACCCGCGTAAACGCCGGATGCAGGCCCTGCCTTGCGCCTTCGAGCAGTTCGAACAGCATGGTCCGCACGTCGTCGCGGCCGGCGCAGGCGGCGCAATGCTGGCCATCGGCGTGGCCGTGGCCGCTATTGGGTGGCAGCTTGAGATAGGCGGTGTCCCTGTCCATCGGCACCAGCGCTGATGCATCCGTCACCAAGGTGACGGGAATGGCATCGGGCCGGTGCTGCAGGGCGGCGGTCATCACTCGGCCGCCACGATAGTGGGGGCGGGGATGTAGTTCAGGATCGGGCTCAGCCAGCGTTCGACCTCGGCCACGCTCATGCCCTTGCGGGCAGCGTAATCGAGCACCTGATCGCGCTCCACCTTGGCGACGCCGAAATAATAGGCGTCGGGATGGGACAGGTAGATGCCCGAAACCGAGGAGCCCGGCCACATGGCATAGCTCTCGGTGAGCCGGACGCCAGCGGCGTTCTCAGCGTCGAGCAGGTTGAACAGCGTGGTCTTTTCCGTGTGGTCCGGCTGGGCGGGATAACCCGGTGCCGGGCGGATACCGCGATAGTTCTCGCCGATCAGCTCTTCTGGAGCGAGCGTCTCATTATGCGCGTAGCCCCAATAGTTTCGGCGTACATCCTCATGCAGCTTCTCGGCAAAAGCCTCGGCGAAGCGGTCGGCCAGCGCTTTTACCAGGATCGAGGAATAGTCGTCATTGTCCTTTTCGAAGCGCTCGGCAATCGCCACTTCCTCGATACCGGCGGTGACGACGAAAGCGCCGACATAGTCGGGCTTGCCGCCATCGCGCGGGGAGACGAAATCGGCCAAAGCCACATTGGGATTGTCGCCACGCTTGCTCAGCTGCTGGCGCAGGGTGAACAGCGTTGCCAGCTCTTCCTCCCGGCCTTCATCCTTATAGAGCCGAATGTCGTCGCCCACGGCATTGGCCGGCCAGAAGCCAAGCACGGCGCGCGGATGGAACCACTTCTCCGAGATGATCTGAGCCAGCATTTTTTGCGCATCGGCGAACAACTGGCGGGCGGCTTCGCCCTGCTTTTCGTCGCTGAGGATCGCCGGATAGCGGCCCTTGAGCTCCCAGGTCTGGAAGAAGGGAGTCCAGTCGATATATTTGGCCAGCGTCTCCAGATCGTAGTCGTCGAACACCTTGGTGCCGAGGAATTTCGGCACCGGCGGGGTGTAGCCATCCCAGTCCGGCTTGAAGGCGTTGGCGCGGGCCTTGACCAGCGGCAGGCGCTGCTTTTCTTCTTCGGCCCGCAGATGGGCGGCGGCGGCCTTGGCATATTCGGCGCGCACGTTCTCGATGAACGTCACCTTGGTATCGGGCGACAACAGGTTGGACACGACGCCCACGGCGCGGCTGGCATCGTTGACATAGACAGCCTGGCCACGCTCGTAGCGCGGGTGGATCTTGACCGCGGTGTGGACGCGACTGGTCGTCGCGCCACCGATCAGCAGCGGGATGTCAAAGCCCTCGCGCTCCATTTCGGCGGCCACATGGGCCATCTCGTCGAGCGAGGGCGTGATCAGGCCGGAGAGGCCGATAATATCGACATTCTCGTCGCGCGCGGTCTGCAGGATCTTGGCGACAGGCACCATGACGCCGAGATCGATGATCTCGTAATTATTGCAGGCCAGCACGACGCCGACGATGTTCTTGCCGATATCGTGGACGTCGCCCTTGACGGTCGCCATCAGCACCTTGCCGGCGCTCTGGCGTTCGCCCTCGGCGCCGCCATTGGCCAGCTTTTCGGCTTCCATATAGGGCAGCAACAGCGCCACGGCCTGCTTCATCACGCGGGCTGATTTCACGACCTGGGGCAGGAACATCTTGCCGGAGCCGAACAGGTCGCCAACAATGCTCATGCCGGCCATCAGCGGGCCTTCGATGACGTGCAGCGGCCGGTCGGCCTTTTGGCGGGCCTCCTCGGTATCGGCGTCGATGAATTCGGTGATGCCATTGACCATGGCGTAACCAATCCGTTCCTCGACCGACTTTTCGCGCCAGCTCAGGTCCTTGGCCGCGGCCTCCTTGCCGCCGGTGCCGCGATACTTTTCAGCAATTTCCAGCAGGCGATCGGTGCTGTCCGGGCGGCGATTGAGGATCACGTCCTCGCAGGCGTCGCGCAGTTCCTTGTCGATGCTCTCATAGACCGCCAGCTGCCCGGCATTGACGATGCCCATGTCCATGCCATTCTGGATGGCATAATAGAGGAACACGGCGTGCATGGCCTCGCGCACCGGCTCATTGCCGCGGAACGAGAAGCTCAGGTTCGAGATACCGCCCGAGATGTGGACATGGGGCAGGGTCTCGGTGATCTGCTTGGCCGCACCGATGAAGTCATTGCCGTAATTGTTGTGCTCTTCGATGCCGGTCGCGACAGCGAACACGTTGGGATCGAACACGATGTCTTCGGGCGGAAAGCCGATCTTCTCGGTGAGCAGCTTATAGGCGCGGGTGCAGATCTCGACCTTGCGCTCCAGCGTATCGGCCTGACCCTGCTCGTCAAACGCCATCACCACGACGGCGGCGCCATAGGCACGGCAGAGGCGGGCATGATGCAGGAAGGCCTCTTCGCCCTCCTTCATCGAGATGGAGTTGACCAGCGCCTTGCCCTGCACACATTGCAGGCCGGCTTCGATCACCTCCCATTTGGAGCTGTCGATCATGATCGGCACGCGCGCAATGTCGGGCTCGGCGGCAATCAGATTGAGGAACTCGACCATGACTTTCTTGGAGTCGATCAGGCCTTCATCCATATTGATGTCGATGATCTGGGCGCCATTCTCGACCTGATCGCGGGCAACGGCCAGCGCGGCCGTATAGTCGCCAGCGGTGATCAGCTTGCGGAAACGGGCCGAGCCGGTGACGTTGGTGCGTTCGCCGACATTGACGAAGGGAATGTCCTTGGTCAGCGTGAAGGGCTCGAGGCCCGACAGGCGCATCAGCGGCGGTACTTCGGGAATCTGGCGCGGCGGATGCTTGCCGACAGCATCGGCGATAGCCTTGATATGGTCGGGCGTGGAGCCGCAGCAGCCGCCGACGACGTTGATCAGGCCAGCGGCCGCAAAGCCTTCCAGCTGCTCGGCCATCAACTCCGGGGTTTCGTCGTAACCGCCGAATTCATTGGGCAGGCCGGCATTGGGATAGGCGCAGACAAAGGTATCGGCGACAGCCGAAATTTCGGCGACATGGCCGCGCATCAGGTCGGCGCCAAGGGCGCAGTTCAACCCGATGGTGAAGGGCGACGCGTGACGCAACGAATACCAGAACGCGGTCGGCGTCTGGCCGGACAGGGTGCGGCCGGAGAGATCGGTGATGGTGCCCGAAATCATGATCGGCAGGCGGACACCCTTTTCGGCGAACACTTCCTCGGTCGCGAACACGGCGGCCTTGGCGTTCAGCGTATCGAAAATGGTTTCGATCAGGATGATGTCGGCGCCGCCATCGATCAGCCCGTGCAACTGCTCGGCATAGGCAATGCGCAATTCATCGAACGTCACCCCGCGATAGCCGGGATTATTGACGTCGGGCGAGATCGAGGCAGTCCGGTTGGTCGGTCCAAGCGCCCCGGCCACGAAACGCCGACGGCCATCTTCAGCCGTGGCGCGATCTGCGGCCCGGCGAACGATGCGGGCGCCTTCATAGTTCAGGTCATAGACCACATGCTCCATGCCGTAATCGGCCTGGGCAATGCTGGTCGCCGAGAAGGTATTGGTCTCCATAATGTCGGCGCCGGCCTTGGCGTAGGCATAATGGATGTCCTCAATGGCCTGCGGCTCCGTCAGGATCAGCAGATCATTATTGCCCTGCAAGGGCTTGGCCGAATCGACAAAGCGCTCGCCCCGGAAATTGCTCTCGTCGAACCCGAGGCGCTGGATCATCGTGCCCATGGCGCCATCCAGGATCAGGATGCGCTCACGCGCAGCCTGCGTCAGCGCCGCGAGAATCTCGGCGCCATCGGGCTTGGCAATCGGTCGAATGGGGGAGGGGCTCATCGCCGGTCCTATCTGCTGGTTCAATGCAGGCAATCAAGTGTGGGCAGGGCATCACATAAAGATATCTTTATGTCAATCAATCGGCAAACACGGCCACCCTGCGGCCGACATCCATCGCATTAACCCAAAATGCGATTCCGCGTGTTAACGCATTGCTGGCCTTAACCTACCCTCAACCAGTATCCGCTTCCATGCGCGCGGGTGGGGCAAGCTTGAGTTAGTGTACCGCATAGAGTGACAAAAAGCGTATGAGTTTGAGTACCGTGACGACTTCCTGGCGAAACGCCGTCCGTATCGTAGCCTTGACCATCATGGTCGCTCCAGTGATCGCTGCCTGTGGCGGCGGACTGGGCGCGACCGTCAAGCGCGGGGCTTTCACCTCATCGGAATACGGCGTCGGCGTCTCCCCCCGCGTCACCAATAATCCCAATCCGCCCAAGGGTGGTGGCCGCTATCAGGTCGGCAAGCCCTATACCGTGCGCGGCAAGGTCTATACCCCCAAGGAAGATCCAAACTACACCGGCAGCGGCCAGGCCTCCTGGTATGGCTCCGATTTCCACGGCCGCCGCACTGCCAATGGCGAAATCTTCTCGGCCAACGCCATCACCGGCGCCCATCCGACATTGCCGCTGCCGTCCTATGTGCGCGTCACCAATGCCGACAATGGCCGTTCCATCGTCGTGCGCGTGAACGATCGCGGTCCCTATATGCCGGGACGCATCATGGACCTGTCGCATCGCGCGGCAGACATGCTTGGCTATGTGAACAATGGCCACGCCAATGTGACTGTCGAATATGTCGGCAGGGCGCCGCTTGAGGGTGACGATACCCGCATGTTGATGGCCAGCTATGAGGGCCCGTCCAACTTTGGCGGCAATAGCAGCAATACCCGTATCGCCTATGCCGACAATACCAATAGCGTCGTCGATATCGCCGGCAACTTCTTCAGTGGCCTCTTCTCCTATGCGGACACCACGCCCGAGCAGCAGGACATCAATATCGAGTCCGCCCATGCCGCGGTGACCGCCATGGCCACCCGCGCGCCCGACCTCAAGGACTGGGCTCAATCGGTCGACGCGGATTCGCGCACGATCCGCCTCGGCCTTGGAATCTATGCCGACCAGGCCAACGCGATTGCCCTGTCGGAGCGCTTCGCTCTGCTCGGCGCTGTCGATGAAGAAAATGTGACCGTGAACGGCAGGGCCGCTACCCGCCTGACCCTGACGCATTTGAAGCCTGGCGTGAGCCGTGTCGATGCGCTCGATCTGGCCCGGGAACTTGGACTCACCGACATAAAGCTCTATTAGTGAACGCAATGGCGCTGCTTCGGCGCCTCTGATGAAATGGTGCGCTAAGGTGAGACGCTTCCTGCCGTTTGCGATTGCGTTGCTGGCGTGTACTGCGCCAGCTTTTGCGCAGGCGGACTTCGACACCAAGGCCAAGTTCGCCGTGTTGATGGACGAGGAGTCGGGCACCGTCATCTTCCAGAAGGATGCCGACCTGCCGATGGAGCCGGCCAGCATGGCCAAGCTCATGACCATCGCGGTCGTGTTCAATGAAATCCGCGCCGGCCGGGTCAAGATGGACGACGAGTTCTTCGTCTCCGAACATGCCTGGCGCACCGGCGGCGCAGCCTCTGGCGGCTCGACAATGTTTGCTGAGCTCAATTCCAAGATCAAGGTCGAGGACCTGCTGCGCTCGGTCATCATCCAGTCCGGCAATGACGCCGCAATCGTGCTTGCCGAAGGCATTGCCGGCTCGGAAGCCAGCTTCGCCGCGATGATGAACGAGCAGGCCGAGGACATGGGCCTGGAAAACTCGCACTTCACCAATCCGACCGGCCTGCCGGATTCGGACATGTATGTGACGGCGCGCGACCTGGCCGATCTGGCGCGCTACCTGATCAGCGAATTCCCGCAATATTATCACTACTTCTCCGAGCCCGAGATGGAGTGGAACAACATCAAGCAGTCCAACCGCAATTCGCTGGTCGAACTGGGAATCGGCGTCGATGGCCTCAAGACCGGACATACGGAAGCGGCAGGTTACGGGTCGGTGATCTCGACCGACGATGGCGGCCGCCGTCTGGTGGCGGTGGTGCACGGGCTGACCTCGATGGCGCAGCGCACAGAAGAGGGGCGCAAACTGATTACCTGGGGCGCCCGCGCCTTTGAGCGCGTCTCGGCCTACCCGGAAGGCAAGGTCGTCGGCTATGCCAATGTCTATGGCGGCACTGCCGGTAGCGTTGGGCTTGTCGGCAAGGGTGAAGTCGCGCTCTACCTGCCGCGCGGCTCGCGGAAATGCCTCCAGGGCACCATTGTTTATACCGGGCCACTTTTGCCGCCTGTTCAGCAGGGCGACAAGGTTGCCGAACTGCGCGTATTCTGCGACGACCAGCTGGTGCAGACAGCGCCGCTCTTCGCCGCCGAAACGGTCGAGGAAGGCGATATCGTCCGCAAGGCTGCGGACGCCCTCAAGCAATTGGCATTGGGCTGGCTCTAGAGCAAGGAACGACTGCCGCAATGCTCGAAGCGACCAAGACCCGACATGCCCGCTTCATCACCTTCGAGGGTGGGGAAGGGGTCGGTAAATCCACCCAGGTCAAACGCCTTGTCGCCAACCTCAACCGGGTGGCGATCGAAGCCGTGCGCACGCGCGAGCCCGGCGGCACACCCAAGGCCGAGGCCATTCGCTCCTTCATCCTGCAGGGCCGTTCGGAAAGCTGGGGGGCAGGGGCCGAGGCCGTGCTGTTCGCCGCAGCCCGCCATGACCACGTCACTCAGTTGATCGCGCCAAACCTGGCCGCCGGCACCTGGGTCATCTGCGACCGCTTCCACGATTCCACCCGCGCCTATCAGGGGCTGACCGGCGGCGTCGATGACAAGCTGATCGATGGTCTTGAAACGCTGGCGCTCGATGGCCATGCCCCCGATCTCACCATCGTCCTCGACATGGATCCGGAGGCGGCCTTTCGCCGTGTCGCGCAGCGCGCCGTGGAAGACGGGCTGGCATTGACTGGCGACCGCTTCGAGAAGGAAGACATCGAATGGCACAAGCGCCTGCGGCAGGCGTTCCTGTCGATCGCGCGCAACAATGGCGAGCGCTGCATCGTCATTTCTGCCGAGCAGGCCGAGAACGAGCTGGAAGCCGCGATCTGGGCTGTGGTGTGTGAACGGTTTCCCGAACTGTTGAGTGGTTCCCAGGCGTGAGCGATCCCGACGCACTTGAAGATGTCGCGTTGCCGGAACGGCAGCTGCGGGCGAGGGGCCATGAGGCTGCCCGCGCCGGCATATTGACCCAACTGGCCGAAGGACGCTTGCCTGGCGCCATCCTGATGCATGGTCCGCAGGGCATCGGCAAGGCGACACTGGCGTTCGAGCTGGCCCGCACCATTCTGACGGCCACCGGCGACGAAGACGAGCATCGTGTCGCCGAGCAGGTCTCGGCGATGTCGCATCCAAACCTGGCGCTGCTGCGCCGTCGACCGAAAGACGCCAAGGGCTATTACACCGTCATCCGCGTCGAGGATGTCCGCGATCTCCGCGATTCACTGCATCGCACCCGCGGGCGGCTGGGGCATCGCATTGCCATCATCGACAGCATCGATGACTGCAATCCGTCCGCTGCCAACGCTTTGCTGAAAACACTGGAAGAGCCGCCGGCCGACACCATCTTCTTCCTGATTTCGCACCGCCCCGGCCAATTGCTGCCGACGATCAAATCGCGCTGCCACACACTGGCATTGCGGCCGCTATCGGCTGATGACGTGCGCGCGGTGCTGCTCGATCAGCGCCCCGATGCGTCATCGCAGGAACTGGAGCGCGCCTTGTCGCTCTCTGGTGGCCGGCCGCGCCGCGCCTTCGAGACGCTGACGCTGGGCACCGAGACCGCACTTGGGGCGCTGCAGGGCTGGCTGACCGATCCGCTGCGTTTCCCGGCTTCGGCCCATGTGCAACTGGCGGATGCGCTGGGCGCCAATACCCAGAGCACAGAGTTGTCCTTCGCGCGCGAAATGCTGATCGACTGGCTGGCCGGCGAGGCGCATGCGGCTGCCATGCAGCCTGGCGCCCGCATGCGGCTTGCCTCGGCAAACGAGCTATGGGACAAGGCACACGCACTGCTTGCCGAGGCTGACAGCATAAATCTGGACATGAAACAGACGCTCGTCGCCATTTTCGACGCGATCAGGAAGCATATTCGTACGACAGCCCCCGTTTCCATCGAGCAACAATGACCGCCAAACCCTTCTACGTCACGACTGCGATCTCCTATCCCAACGGCGCTCCGCATATCGGCCACGCCTATGAGATGATCGCCACCGACGCCATCGCCCGCTTCAAGCGGCTGGAAGGGCGCGATGTCTATTTCCTGACCGGCACCGACGAGCATGGCATCAAGATGGTGCAGACCGCCGCCGCTCAAGGCATTTCGCCGCGAGAACTGGCGGATCGCAATTCCGGCGAGTTCCACCGCCTGGCGGACGTGCTGGATATTTCCAACGACGACTTCGTTCGCACCACCGAGCCGCGGCACCATCAAGCCAGCCAGGAAATCTGGAAGCGCATGGCCGAGCGCAACAATGGCGATATCTTTCAGTCCACCTACAAGGGCTGGTATTCAGTCCGCGACGAGGCCTATTTCGACGCAGACGAGCTGACGGAGAAGGACGGCAAGCGCTTTGCGCCGTCCGGCGCCGAAGTGAACTGGGTCGAAGAGCCGACCTATTTCTTCCGCCTGTCGGCCTATCAGGAAAAGCTCCTGGCGCTCTATGAGAGCAACCCGGACTTCATCGCCCCCAAGGAACGCCGCAACGAGATCATCTCCTTCGTCAAGGGCGGCCTGCAGGACCTGTCGATCTCACGCACGACTTTTGACTGGGGCATTCCGGTGCCGCATGCGCCCGGCCACGTCATGTATGTCTGGGTTGATGCGCTGACCAATTACCTGACCGGTGTCGGTTTCCCTGACGAGCAGAGCGAGCTGTTCAAGAAGTTCTGGCCCGCTGACCTGCATGTCATCGGCAAGGACATCATCCGTTTTCACACGGTGTATTGGCCGGCATTCCTCATGAGCTCGGGTATCGAGGTGCAACACCGCGTGTTCGCCCATGGCTTCCTGACCGTCGACGGCCAGAAGATGAGCAAGTCACTCGGCAATGTCGTCGATCCGTTTGAATTGGCTGATGAATTTGGCGTCGACCAGTTGCGTTATTTCCTGCTGCGCGAAGTCTCCTTCGGCCAGGATGGCGACTACAGCCGCGACAAGCTGATCAACCGGGTCAATGCCGACCTCGCCAACAATTTCGGCAATCTGGCGCAGCGCTCGCTGTCGATGATCAACAAGAACTGCGATGCCAGGGTGCCGGAACAGGGGCCGGCAACCGCCGATGACCTTGCCCTGATCAAGGAAGTCGACGAGGCGCTGGAAGCCGCGCGCGTTGCCATGGATGGGCAGCTGGTGCACGAAGCGGCCGGCGCCATCATTGCCGCCCTGAGCTCGGCCAACAACTATTTTGCCGCGCAGGAACCCTGGGCACTGAAGAAGACGGACATGGCCCGCATGGGGGCGGTGTTGTATCTGACCGCCGATACCGTTCGCCGCTTGGCCATACCGATGCTGGCCTTCGTGCCGAACGCGGCTTCCGTGCTGCTCGACCAACTCGGCGTGCCAGCCGACGAGCGCATGTTCGCCGATGCCTTGACGGCCAATCGCCTGCGCCAGGGCGCCGAATTGCCGGTCCCGCAGGGCGTCTTCGCGCGTCTCGAGCGCAAGGCCCAGTAACATGCTGATCGACAGCCACTGCCACCTCGACTTCGAGTCACTCGCCGCCGATATCGACGGTGTGCTGGCGCGCGCGGCTGCTGCCGGCGTCACCGGAATGGTGACGATATCCACACATGTGGACAAGTTTTCCACATACGCGGCCATCGCGGAACGTTATGAGAACATCTGGTGCTCGGTTGGCACGCACCCGCATCACGCCGACGCGGAACTGCACATCCAGACCGAAGACCTGGTGCGAATTTCCGCCCACCCACGCTGCGTTGCGATCGGCGAAGCCGGTCTCGACTACTTCTATGACAATGCGCCGCGCGAAGCGCAGGCCACGGGTCTGCGCCGGCACATTGCGGCTTCCCGGATCACCGGTCTTCCACTGGTTATCCACAGCCGCGCTGCAGACGACGACATGGCTGCGATCCTCGAGGAAGAAGCCGGGCAGGGGACCTTCCCCTTCGTGCTGCACTGCTTCACCGCCGGTCAGGATCTGGCGCGCCGCGCTCTGGCGCTGGGCGGCTATATCTCGTTCTCGGGCATCATCACCTTCAAGAACGCCGAGGAAATCCGCGAAGTCGCCAAGTTCGTGCCGGCCGACCGCTATCTGGTTGAAACCGACGCGCCATATCTCGCGCCAATCCCACATCGCGGCCAGTCCAACGAGCCGTCCTTCGTGCGTCACACCGCCGAAAAGCTGGCCGAAGTGCGCGGCATCAGCCTTGAAGCGCTCGGCGCGGAAACCACGGCAAATTTTGCTCGCCTGTTCGCCAAGACCGGTCTGGTCTAGTCCATGGCGCCCGCCCAGACCATCATCGCCACAGTTCTGGGCTGTGGCTCGTCGGGTGGCGTGCCGAGGATCGGCAATGTCTGGGGCGAGTGCGATCCGAACGACAGCCGCAACCGCCGCCGCCGTTGCTCGCTCCTGATCGAGGGCTGGACCGATGGCGTCAGTGAACCGACCCGTATCCTGATTGATACCGGTTGCGACCTGCGCGAGCAGCTTCTGGATGCCAGGGTGGATCGTGTCGAAGCTGTTTTCTACACCCACGAGCACGCCGACCATACACATGGCATCGACGATCTGCGGGTGCTGGCGCTGAACAATCGCAAGCGGGTCGACGTCTATGCCGCGCGGGAAACCGGCCTGCGGCTGCACGAGGCCTTCGGCTATTGCTTCGTCTCACCGGTGGGTAGTGACTACCCGCCAATTCTCAATGCCCACGAAATCGAGTCCAATGCCGAAGTGACTGTGCAAGGGCCGGGCGGCTCAATCCGGATCAACGCTTTCGAGCAGACGCACGGCACCATCATTTCGCTGGGCTTCCGGGTCGGCAATCTGGCCTATTCATGCGACCTCTCAGCCATTCCCGATGGATCCAGCGCCGCCGTCAGCGGTCTCGAACTCTGGATCATCGATGCGCTGCGCCGCACGCCACATCCCAGCCATCTGAGCCTGCCGGAAACGCTGGCGCTTATCGAGCACTATGCCCCGCGGCGCGCTGTGCTCACCAACATGCACGTCGACCTGGACTACAAGACCGTCGCGGCCACCACGCCGCTCAATGTCGAACCAGCCTTTGACGGCATGCGTATCGATGCGCTGGCCGGAACGATCCTCAATCTCTAGCCACTGGGTGGCCGACGACGGCGGTGGCACCGCTCAGTGCGCGTGCGATCCAGAAGTTCCATAATATATATTATGCGAATGACGTGGAATGGAGAAAGCGCGGCGTAGCGCGACCCCTGTCGTCTCAATGATAACGTCCTGCGGGCCGCCGCTGTTCGGATGGACGTTACGGCACCCTACCCCCTGCCATCGTCGAGCAAGATGACGACACCCGGCATGTCTCGCCGGAAATTGGCGCGTCATTTGCGGCGCCATACATTTATCTCCGCGCACCACAGCCGTGGCACGCGGAGATTGGGAGACGCCTACTTCATGAACTCGGCGACATTCTCGGCGGTCACGACATCGACCCCTGTATAGATGATGTCTTCGACCGTCTCGCCGTTCTTGAGAGCGAGAAGCGTGTCCATGGCTACCTGGCCCATTTCATAGGGCCGCTGGCCCACCAGGCCATGTGCATAGCCCTCGCTGAGCAGCTCAAGCTGCTGTGGCAAGGTGTCGGCAACGACCAGCGCCAGAGCCTTGCTGTCGACTTCCGCCTTGAAGCCGTCGACGAAGTTCTTCCACCCGTCGGGAGCGAACATCGGCCAGCCGCCTACTGGCACAATGGCGCCAATATCGGGGTTGGCAGTCTTGAGATCGCCCATCTGCTGCACGGCCAGCGCGATGTCGTCGTTCGAGAATGTCGGCGAGCCGGGAACCTCGGTCCAGGCTGAACCGGCCAGAGCCTCGCGCACGCCGTCAACACGCAGGGCCAGGTTCGGCGCGGCGGCGCCGCCCGAGATCATGCCATAGGTGCCACCCTCGGGCTTGTGTGGAGGGAATATGGTTTACTTGGCGCATCAGCCGGGATGCGCATCCCGGCTGATGCAGGCAGGAGGCCGTCTTTACGGG
>NZ_FQVC01000018.1 GCF_900128975.1 Devosia limi DSM 17137
CAAGCCTGGCCAGGCGCCGCGCCAGATCAGCCAGCTCGCCGGGGCTAGTGCCGCAGCGCAGATGCGTGCCGGCTGGATGGATGTGGATGTCCAGATGGGCTTTGGAAACGTCGATGCCGACGAAGCCGGAGTGTACTAACATGGCCTTGCTCCCAGGCTTGTGGTGCGGGCGAGAGCCCAATCAACCGTTCGGGGTCAAAGGGAGCAGGCAGGGCCTTGCTTGACCGCGGCTGTCAAAAACCAGCCCGTAAAGACGGCCTCCTGCCTGCATCAGCCGGGATGCGCATCCCGGCTGATGCGCCAAGTAAACCATATTCCCTCCACACAAGCCCGCGGGCAGCCTGGCTGGCCCACCAGCCCTCGCCCACCCACCGCGCTGCCCACGGGCTCGACCGTGGGTCACTATCCGCAAACACCACACCCTCCGCCGTCCCGCGCCCATGAGTGAAGGCTGGGCTGAGTCGTTCGAACATCCAACATCACTGCCGTAGTGGGGGCTGTCGCCGACCCGCGGGTCAAGCCCGCGGGCAGCCCGGTGTACGGCTGGCCCACCAGCCCTCGCCCACCCACCGCGCTGCCCACGGGCTCGACCCGTGGGCCACTATCCGCACGCACAATCCCGCCATCTGAGCGCGAATGGCTGGCTAAAGTGAGCGCTGGGAGTTCATACGATCCACCCCCCTCACCCCCGCGACTGGTTCACATAGCCCATCGCCGAAGCCGGCACTTCTTCCGCCAGCCATTCCCGGAACGCCCGCGTCTTGCGCGGCTCGCGCCGGCCCTTTGCCGTCACCAGCCAATAGCCCTGCGGTCCCTCCACCGACAGGTTGAACGGCCGCACCAGCCGACCATCGCTGACCGCGTCGGCGCTCATCATGTCGGCGGCCATCAGCACGCCCTGTTCGGAAATCGCCGCGTCAAAGGCCAGCGAGGCGTCGGTATAGATCGGCCCGCTGCTCAGCGTCACGCTGGGGTCGAGTCCCGCCACCGCCCGCCAGGCATCCCAGCTCAGCATTGTCGTCGCATCCTGGATGATCGGCACATGTGCCAGATCCGCCGGTTTCTGCAGCCGGGGTGCCACCAGGGGCGCACAGACCGGCTGATAGGTTGTGCCCCCCACCAGTTCGGCCGAAACGCCCGGCCATGGCCCCAGCCCGAACCGCACCCCGCAGTCGATATCGGGCCGCGACAGGTCGAGCATCGCCGCCGTTACCGTCAGCCGCACTTCGATATCGGGATGGCGCGCGGTGAATTTGTTGATCCGCCAGATCAGCCAGCGCGAGGCAAACACGCTCCCCACCGTCAGGTTGAGGACGCTTTCGTCGCTGCCCTTGAGGCTCGCCAGCCCATCCTGCAGCGCCGAAAAGCCCGCCGTCAGCTGCGGCAGCGCCTGACGCAGGATCGGCAGGGGCACGAGGCCCTGCGGCGTGCGCTCGAACAGCTCCATGCCCAGCCGCTCCTCGGCCCGGCGCAAATGCTGGCTGACCGCACCCACGGTTACGCCCAGTTCTTCGGCTGCCGGCGCCAGGGCGCCGCGTCGCGCCACGATTTCGATGGCGCGCAGCGCATTGAGCGGAATGGGAAAGGGATTGACCATATAGATTTTCTATATCTGTCCGGATGCCTTGTCCATTGCAACCCGCCGGGCGAAAGCGCATTTTGTAGTCATGACCTGAAAGGAGGTCACAAAATGTCCACCATGAATAATCTGTTCAAGCGCCTTGCCGCTGTCTTCGTTCCGGCTGCGCGCCCCAGCATCGATCCCGACGCCCTCAGCCTGCAGCAATGGGCCGATCTGCCTGCCCACCACCCCCGCCGCGACCGCGCCGCTTAGGCGGCGCCGTGCTCAAGCCATATTCGGGGTCTTGAAGGAACGGGAATGAAACGGTCGGCGTTGCGTCGGCGCGTTACCCTTCCAAGGAGATCCATATGGCTCGCTCCCCCCTGGCCCTCGCTGTCCTGCTTGCACTTGTCGGCACCACTGCCGCCTTTGCGCAGGCTGCGGCCCCGGCTGCGCCAACCGTCCCCGCCGCCCCCGAAATTTCGATTGATCCCGCGGCCGGCCTTGCCGCCGCCACCGATTCCACCGAAGTGCTCACCGGCCTCTACGCCACCAGGGCCGTGATCGAGATCTGCGCCATCGAGGTGCCCGAAGCCACCACTACGGCGATGACCGCCGACCAGATCCGCTTCGAGCGCAAGATGGGCTGGGATCCGGCCACGGCGCTCCAGGCCTATGGCGGCATCAAGGCCTCGGTCCAGTCCACCAATCCCGACTGCACCGATGGCAGCCCCGACCGCCAGGGCGTCGATGCTGTCCTATCCGTCTATGCCGGCGCGCAATAGCCGGCAGAACGACAGCCCAACCCCCGGAGTCATTCCCGCGCAGGCGGGAATCTCCTTCCTTTTCGGTTTCACCCTTACCTAGAATGTCATTCCCACCCGCAGAGTCATTCCCGCGCAGGCGGGAATCCATTCTTTCTTCTTGGCCGCATGACGAATGGATTCCCGCCTGCGCGGGAATGACTCAGTGACTGGCAATGACCGTGTGATGACCGGGCGCGCCTTCGCCCCCCCTCACTCACAAATCCGCGCCGTACAACTCTGCCCGTGGCAGCCCAGGTCCAGGTGCAGATGGTCCTCGTGGTCCGCATTCGCCTCCGGCCCCAGCACGGTGGTAAATCCCGTGCACGCCGCATCATGGGCAAAGCGCAGCAGCCGCCCCTTTGGCGCCGCCGCCGGCAGCCAGTCCGCCTCCAGCGCAATGGTCTCGCCATTGGCCAGCGTGAACCCCACCACATCGATCGCATTGGCAAAGCCATGCTCGGAGGTGAAGCCGCTGCTGGCATTGTTGCGGTTGCGGCACATATGGCTGGTGCCGATAGTGATGCTGTCGATCCCCGCATCTGCTGTCGCCAGCGCATAGAGGTCCACCGCCTCCACCCAGGCGGGCAGGGCGCTGGCCATGTCGCAATTGGTGATGATCGGTGTGCTCGTCGCCACCATCCGCCCCCGGCTCAACACCCCGGTGACGCGGATCGGCGATCGCTCCCCGCAAATCCCCTCGGCCAGTGGCGGCAAGGCTTCCGCCTCCACCAGCCCCATCAACACCGCCGGACACGCCGTCTGATAGACCCGTGCCTCGGCCGCCGGCTCCGCCTCCACTGCCGGCTCCGCCTCCGCCGCCGGTTCCACCACATCCGCCGCTTCCGGCCGTGGCCGCGGCAGGGGCGTCGCTTCCGCAGTCGGCACCGCTTCCGCATCCTCGGCTGCGTCCGGGCGCGGCAATGGTTTTGGCGGTGTCTCCTGGACCCTATCGACCGCCGGTCGCTGCGGTTCTTGCGGCGATAGCGCCTCGATCATGCGCTCGAACGGCGCCAGAATATCCTGGCCCAGCGCGGGCGTGGCGCAACTGGCGAGAATGGCGAAGGGCAGGGCTGTGAACATGCGCATGCCCAGCCAACGCACCCCCTGTTGATCGGTTGCGTGCACATTATTGTCGTTTACACTGCAATCGTGCGGTTTACCGGCGATAAACCATCTTTGCGGCCCTCTGCGCTTCTGCTATCAGCGCCCCATGACAACGCCGCTTTCCCACATCCGCAATTTTTCCATCGTCGCCCATATCGACCATGGCAAGTCCACCCTGGCCGACCGGCTCATCCAACTGACCGGCGGGCTGGACCTGCGCGAGATGAAGGAGCAGGTGCTCGACTCGATGGATATCGAGCGCGAACGCGGCATCACCATCAAGGCGCAGACCGTCCGGCTGACCTACAAGGCCCAGGACGGCGAGACCTATATCCTCAATCTCATCGACACGCCCGGCCACGTCGACTTCGCCTATGAAGTCTCCCGCTCGATGGCCGCTGTCGAGGGCTCGCTGCTGGTTGTCGACGCCTCCCAGGGCGTCGAGGCGCAGACGCTCGCCAATGTCTATCACGCGCTCGATGCCAATCACGAGATCGTCCCCGTCCTCAACAAGGTCGATCTCCCGGCGGCAGATATTCCGCGCGTCAAACAGCAGATCGAGGACGTCATCGGCATCGATGCGTCCGAGGCGCTGGAAATCTCCGCCAAGACCGGCATCGGCATCGACACCGTGCTCGAAGCCATTGTGCATCGCCTGCCCGCCCCCAAGGGCGATATCACTGCGCCGCTCAAGGCGCTGCTGGTCGATAGCTGGTACGATACCTATCTGGGCGTCGTCGTGCTCGTCCGCATCATCGATGGGGTGATGAAGAAGGGCCAGAAGATCCGCATGATGGCCTCCGGCGCCGTCTATGAGCTGGATCGCGTCGCCGTCAACACGCCCAAGCTGGTCGAGGTCAAGGAATTGACCCCCGGCGAGCTCGGCGTCTTCACCGCCTCGATCAAGGAAGTTGCCGATACCAATGTCGGCGATACCATCACCGATGACCGCAAGCCCACGGCGCAGGCCCTGCCGGATTTCCGCCCGGCCCAGCCCGTGGTGTTCTGCGGCCTGTTCCCGGTCGATGCCTCCGATTTCGAAGAGCTGCGCGCCGCCATGGGCAAGCTGCGGCTCAACGATGCCAGCTTCTCCTATGAGATGGAAACCTCGGCCGCGCTCGGCTTCGGCTTCCGCTGCGGCTTTTTGGGCCTGCTGCATCTCGAAATCATCCAGGAACGGCTGAGCCGCGAGTTCAATCTCGATCTGATCGCCACCGCCCCCTCGGTGGTCTACGAGATCGCGCTGACCTCGGGCGACACCATCATGCTGCACAATCCGGCCGATCTGCCCGATGTGATGAAGATCGAGGAAATCCGCGAGCCCTGGATCAAGGCAACGATCCTGACGCCCGACGAATATCTCGGCTCGATCCTCAAGCTGTGCCAGGATCGCCGCGGCATCCAGCGCAATCTGAGCTATGTCGGCAATCGCGCCATGGTCGAATACGACCTGCCGCTGAACGAAGTGGTGTTCGATTTCTACGACCGCCTCAAGTCGATTTCCAAGGGCTATGCCAGCTTCGACTATACCCTGGCCGATTACCGCCCCGGCGATCTGGTCAAGCTGTCGGTGCTGGTCAATTCCGAGCCGGTCGATGCGCTCTCCATGCTGGTCCACCGCACGGTGGCCGAAAGCCGTGGCCGCATCATGTGCGAAAAGCTCAAGGACCTGATCCCGCCGCATCTGTTCGTGATCCCGATCCAGGCCGCCATCGGCGGCAAGATCATCGCCCGCGAAACCGTTCGCGCCATGCGCAAGGACGTGACCGCCAAGTGCTATGGTGGCGACGCCACCCGCAAGCGCAAGCTCCTGGACAAGCAAAAAGCCGGCAAGAAAAAGATGCGCCAGTTCGGCTCCGTCGAAATCCCCCAGGAAGCCTTCATCAAGGCCCTCAAGATGGGTGACGACTAAGGGCCTATAGGGCGGAGAATTTTTGGATCAGTCATCGACCGAAACGTTTGACCTCGAAGCTTGTCTAAGCAGGATCGAGCACGTTTCGGCCGAGCTCTGGAAAATTCCTGTCGCCTACTTCGGTCCGCAAGGCTCCAAGATTCCAGATATTGGCTGGTACGTACTGGCTGCTGTCAAAAAGACAGCATCTTTGTCCCATGCGTTTTGCGCTCTGATACGCGCCAAGAACACGCTTGCAGCGGCATCACTCATCCGGCTGCAGCTCGACACGGCGATGCGCATATCCGGTTTGGCGCTGGTCAACGATGTCGAGGCTGCCGGCACGCATTTGATGAATGATGGGAGCTACCGGAAGCTTCGGTCACGCGATAACAAGCCGCTGGACGATGCAGTGCTTCATCGCAGATTGGATGAATACTATCCTGGATTGACCAGTGTATATGAGGCGACTTCCTCATATGTGCATCTCTCAGCATCACACATCAAAACGGGGCTATCTGAGCCCGGAGGGACGCCTACGCTGTTCTTCCACCTGAAGGGCACCGACGACGCACAACCCGATGAATACTTCGCTCACATGGTGGACTCGTTCGCGCAAGCGACAGAATTAACAGCTGAAATGATTGAAGATTTTATGCGGTTTCGCTACGCGCATATCTTCAAAATCCACCCGTCCACTGAAGGTCATACCGACGGGGGCCGCAGTCCATCCTGCGCTTAATGCTCGAATGCAGAAAGTGCGGACGCGGTGGATCCGCCGCAAGTTGGGGCCCATATTCCCATCCACCGCGAGCCCGCATTCTCCAGTCACTGCCTAAAACCCAGCAGTTGCCGCGCCGGCGATGGCTGCCCCCTCGCGGTGTCATCCCGGCGCAGGCCGGGATCCATGCTGAAGGCCCTCAGCAGCATCCAGCGCAAGGGTAAGGCACAGTCTCCACCCTGCTCTCCTGCGTCCAAAATGGCTATATTAGCCATTCTGGAGGTCCGAAAAATGTCCACCATCACCGCTACCAACGCCAAGAACAAGTTCGGCCAGGTCCTCGATCAGGCCCAGCATGAGCCGGTGCATGTGCAGAAAAATGGTCGCGATATCGCGGTGGTCGTTTCGGCCGCCGAGTATCAGCGGCTGATCGCAGCCAGTGCCGGCAGCAAGGTCAGCCCGCGCGTGCAACAACTCCTCGCCGAAAGCATGGAGCAGCGTCGCTCGGTTTATGAAGCGTTGGCCAAATAGGTTCACGAGGCCCAGACTGTTGCGCACCCACATCGCACCGCGCTAGCCCACCTAATCCCCGCCCCCACCACCCTCCCGCATACTCCTTCCCAACCCTGTTCCCGGAAGGAGCCTAAGACCATGCCCATCACCGCCCGCACCGCTGCCCGCCACGAGGCCGTCTATCTCCGGCTGCAGGCGCTGCTCACCCAGACCCAGGCCATTGCCACCAGGCGTCCCGAGGCGCTGTTGCCCGAGGCGACGCGGATCCTGGCCGAGGGGCTGTTGTTCGATGCGCGCCCCTTTCTGTCCGGCGCCCGCAGGCGGCGCGACTGGCCCGCGGTCGCCGTTGATCAGGCCGGGCTGGCGGTGCAATTGGGCCAGGTCCTGGCCGGGCTCGATGCGTTTGAAATCGCCCATACCAGCTGGAATGCCAAGCTGGCCTGCCTGCTCTGGTCGGTTTCCGATGCGCGGGACCTGCCGGTGCGGCGGCTGCGGCCAAAGCTGGCCGTCGTCGCGGCCGACAATGCCCATATGCGGCTGTTGCGCGACAAGCTGGCGCGACGCATCGATGAGCGGGCCCGGGGCACTTACGAGCGCGGCTACCGCGATGGCCAATTGCAGGCCCGCGCCGGCCTTGGCGCCGGTGCCGATCCTGATGCGGATGCGGACGAGCCGCAAACTTATCCCCGCCTGCGCCTGCCGGGCTAGACTGGCCCGGTCAGTTCCGCTGGGACGGGAGTTGCAACGACCAGCTGCGGAACGATGGCCGGGAGGGTGGGGGAGTCGGACCCCGCCTGGGTCCAGGCCTGCTGTGTTGGCCTAAGCTCAAAAGGTCGGCCGCAGGCTCGTTCCAGAAAACCCGGCGCCCCGAGGCGCTCTGTGTCTCACTCTATACCTATCCAGGGACGCAAGGCGTCTCGGGGCCCCGTTCACTGCTCTCCCCGGAGGCGTCCGCGCCGTCCGGCGCTCCGGCTTGCCACGCCGCTGCCGCTTTCCCGCGCTATTTCCGCCTTCCCCAGTTTGAAGGACTATTCGATGAAAAAGCTTGTTCCCGTTGCGCTCGTTGTTATCGCCGGCTTTTCCCTTACCGCCTGCACCTCCAGTCAGCGCACCTTGACCGGTGCTGCCGTGGGTGGTGCGGCGGGCGCCGCACTCGGTGGTGCCGTGGGCGGCTATGGCGGTGCCATTATCGGTGGCGCCGGTGGCGCGGCCGCCGGCGCGGTGATCGCCAACAATTAGGCGCGGCGCGCCGCTATCGGGCCGGGCGGGCTGGGCGGCGGCGCCCGCCCGGTCTATCCTGGCTGCATTGCCATTACCTTGACGGACCGATTTGATGACCAGTCTCGCCGATTTCACCCTGCCGCTGCTCGAGGGCACGCCCCAAAGCCTCGCCGATTACGCCGGCAAGGTGGTGCTGGTGGTCAATGTCGCCAGCAAATGCGGCCTCACGCCGCAATATGCCGGGCTCGAGGCGCTGTGGCGCGAATTGGGGCCACAGGGCCTCGTCATCCTCGGCTTTCCCTGCAACCAGTTTGGCGATCAGGAGCCGGGCAGTTCCGCCGAGATCGCCCAGTTCTGTTCGGCCACTTATGACGTGAGCTTCCCGGTCTTTGCCCGCATCGAGGTCAATGGGTCCGATGCCCATCCCCTCTATGTCTGGCTCAAATCCTCTGCCCCCGGCATTTTCGGCTCCGAGGCGATCAAATGGAATTTCACCAAATTCCTCATCGGCCGCGACGGTCTGGTGGCCGAGCGTTTCGCCCCCACCACCGAACCCGCCGATCTCGCCGCCCCCATCCGGGCGCTGCTCTGAGCGCGGCGCCCACCGGGGCAATGGCGCTGTGGCCCCAGTGCCACAGCATCGGCCGCTTTGTCGCAGCGCCGGAACGAACCTTTCAACCACCCGTTGGTCTGGCACGGGGCGGAAAACGATGCGCGGTCCATCCCCTGGATCAGCGCTTCCGCAAACCGAATGGCCCAGCCATTCCCTTGAAAGGACAATTACAATGAACACGATTCTCAAGGCCTCCATGGCCGTGCTGACGCTCGCCATTGCCACCCCGGCCTTTGCCCAGGGCACCGTCGATGCCAATGCCTCCATTGGCGCCACCAGCGGTGGGGCTGGCGGCGCGGCACTCGGCTTTGTCGTTGGTGGCCCCATTGGCGCAGTCATTGGCGGCTTTGCCGGCGCGGTCCTCGGTGCTGAAGTCGGCGTTGCCGCCACCACGGTCGAGTTCGCCGCCGCCAATCCGGTCGAGCCGATCTATCTCGATGGCGCCGCTCTGGGCGCTGTCGTTCCGGCTGATGTGACCATTTACCCGGTCGAGGGCGACGAGCAGTATGGCTATGTCTATGCCAATAACCGCGTCTGGATCGTCGATCTGCAGAGCCGCGCCCTGGTGCAGTCGCCGGGCTATCTGGTGCCCCAGACCGCCGCTGATTACGCCATCGGCAATCCGGTGACCTCGGCCACCGTCGAGGGTGACGTGGTCGTCGGCTATGTCGTGCCCGAAGGCGTCGAACTGGTCGCCGTGCCCGAAGATCCCACCTATTCCTACGTCTATGTCAACGATCGCCCGGCCCTGGTTGATAACAGCACCCGCGCCATCGTCTGGATCAACTAGTCCCACCGCATGCCGCCGCCCGGTTCGCCGGGCGGCTTCGCTTTGACCATTCCGCCGCTTTGGGCAATATAGGCGGCGCTGCGGGCGGAGGGGCTGGCATGGCCGACATTCTGGACTATTGCGAAGGGCTGGAGATCGTCAGCTTCAAGCCGGGGCAGGAAATCCTGGCGGAAGGCGAGCGACTTGGCCGGCTCTATATCCTGGTCGAGGGGCAGGTCGAGGTGATCCGCGAACGCACCCAGGTCACCCATGTCGATGAACCCGGCTCGATGTTCGGGGAGATGTCGGTGCTGCTCGACATGGCCCACTCCGCCAGCGTCAAGGCGCTCTCGGCGGTCAGGGCCTATGCAATCCCCGATGCGCTGACCTTCCTCGACAAGCGCCCAGAATTTTCGCTGCATATCGCCACCATGCTGGCGCGGCGGCTCTACTACACCACCTCCTACCTGGTCGATCTGCAGCAGCAGGCCGCCGGCAAGCGGCAGGACCTTGATCTGGTCGATCAGATCCTGGCCGCGCTGGTCGAGCCGCCCAAGACGGAGCGACCCGCCAAGTAACGGCTTCCATTTTTCTGCTGTGACGATAGTCTCTTGCCTGCAAAGCGGCCGGGTCGCGGTCGCTCCTTTTTGGGAGGCCGTGCGTCATGGCGCATAAGTTCAAGATCACCCCAGCCGCGAACGATTCTTTCAAGTTCGCCTTTGTCTACAATGCCGAATCGATCGTCTGGTCGGAAAACTACAAGGCCAAGGCGAGCGCCAAGGCCGGTATCGACTCGATCAAGAAGAATGCCCCTGGCGCGCCGACGGTCGATCTGACCAAGGACGAGACCGGCAGCGGCTATCGCTTCGAAATCGTCGGCTCCAAGGACGGCCAGTTCTTCGTGCGCTTTGTTGCCTCCAATGGCGAAACCATGGTGCGTTCCGAAACCTACAAGGCCAAGGCCAGTGCCGTGAACGCCATTGAATCGGTCAAGAAGAACGGCCCCGACGCCGAAGTCGTCGACGAAGCCTGATCGCCAGCAAATCCTGGTTTCCAAGCACTCCGTGTCTGGTCTAGTCTCCCGGCAAAACAATCCGGGAGACTGCTGCCTCATGTCATCGATCCGCCATCTCTTCGCCGCCGCTGCAGTTACGCTTGCCCTTGGTGTTGCTGCCCCGCAGGCGCAGGACCTGCCCGATCTGGCCGGCCGCACCATCGTCGCCGTCACCGAAAACGCCTATGTACCCCTGAACTTCGCCGATCCTGCGACCGGGCAGGGCGTGGGCTTTGAATATGACCTGTTCAACGAGATCGCCAAGCGGCTCAATGCCAAGGTCGATTGGCAACTCGCCAGCTGGGATGTGATGATCCAGGCGGTGCGCGATGGCCAGTTCGAAGTCGGCATGGATGGCATCACCATCAATGACGAGCGCAAGGCGCAGATCGATTTTTCCGACAGCTACCTGACCTCCCAGCAACTGATGCTGGTGCGCGCCGACGAAACCCGTTTCACCGATGCGGCCACCTTCGCCCCCAATGCCGATTTCCTCGTCGGCGCCCAGGCTGGCACCACCAATTTCTACGTCGCGGTCTATAATGTCCTCGATGGTGACGAAGCCAATCCGCGTATCAAACTGTTCGATACGTTTGGCGCTTCGGTCTCGGCGCTGCAGTCCGGCGATGTCGACACTGTGCTGATGGATCAGACCTCGGCCAATGGCTATATCGGCGCCAATCCCGGCGCCTTCAAAGTCGTCGGCACCCCGCTCGGCGCCGAGGATTTCGGCTTCATCCTCACCCCCGGCTCCGATCTGGTCGCCCCCATCAATGCCGCCCTCACAGCCATCAAGGCCGACGGCACCATGGACCAGCTGCAGCAGAAGTGGTTCTACGAATACAACGCCGCGCAATAGCGCCGCCGAAATCCCTCAGCCGACACCTTCTCCCTTGCGGGGAGGGATCAAGACTGGGGGATGAGCGCCACAATCGTGGGGCTTCCAGCCCCCCCTCCCAGCCTCCCCCGTCGCGGGGGAGGTACCGCTCCGTGACTGCGGACGAACCGGTACCAAGCGCCGCATGACCTACACCCCCCGCAAACCCTCCGCCCTGTCCCGCACCCCCTGGTGGCTCGTCGCCATCGGCCTGCTCTTCGTTGTCGGGCTTTGGGCCATCACCGCCGATGCCGGCTATGCCCAGATTTTCCGCGCGCTGTCGGGCGGCGTCACCACCACCATCTGGGTCACTGTGATTGCCTTTTCCGGCGCCACAGTGCTGGGCCTCTGCATCGCGCTGGCCCGCACCGCGCCCAATCGGGTGCTGCGCGAGATCGCCACCTTCTACGTAGAGATCATCCGCGGCATACCCCTCCTGGTCTTCCTGTTCTACGTCGCCTTTGTCGGCGCGCCCTGGGTAGTTGGGGCCGTCAATACATTGCTCACCCCGCTGATTGCCGCCGGCTGGCTCGAACCGCTCACCGTGCGCAATTTCGACTTCGTCTGGCGGGCCATCCTGGCGCTCACCATCTGCTATTCCGCCTTCATCGCCGAAATTTTCCGCGCCGGTATTGAATCGGTCGACAAAGGCCAGATCGAAGCGGCGCGCGCGCTGGGCCTATCGCGCTGGCATTGCTTCCGCTTCATCGTCTTCCCCCAGGCCCTGCGCACCATCCTGCCACCCCTGGCCAATGATTTCGTCTCGATGATCAAGGACTCGGCGCTGGTTTCGGCGCTCGGCGTGCAGGACATCACCCAGTTGGGCAAGGTGCTGTCCTCCAGCTCCTTCAAGTTCTTTGAAACCTACAATGTCGTGGCGTTTCTCTATCTCACCATGACCATTTCACTGTCGCTGCTGGTGCGCCTGCTCGAGCGCTATCTTCGCCAGGAGCGGCGCTGACAATCGGTGCCTCCGGTCATCGCCAAGCCTTGTGCGCTGGGCTAGGGTCCCTATCTATCATCGGCCCAATCAAGGACTTGCCATGAACCGCTTCGCCCGCCTTGCCCTGCCTGTCGCGCTCGTCGCCTTCCTCGCTGCCTGTTCGGACTCGCGCGAAGTTGGCAATGTCGGGGTCGATTGGACCGGCAATGACATCTCCATCGAAGCGGTGGCCGATCCTGAGGTCGGCGGCGTCATCTGCCATCTCGCTTATTTCAATCGCGGCCTGATCGATCGCCTGCAGCAGGGCAATTGGTTCGAGGATCCCTCCTATTCGGCGCTCGACTGCACCGCCGTCGGCCCCATCACCGTTGGCGATATCTCGACCCGTGCCGGCGGCGAGGAAATCTTCCGCGAGGGCCGGTCCCTGATCTGGAAGTCGCTACGCGTCACCCGCATCTATGATGCCAAGAACAATGCGCTGATCTATCTCGGCCATTCGCGCGAAGTGCAGCAGGGCTCGGCCAAGATGTCGCTCTCGGTCGTGCCGCTCACCATCGGCCAGGTCACCTGGGAACGCGGCGCCCCGCCCAATGTTTCGGCCGCCCAGCCCGCCGCCGTGCAGTAAGCCCGGCCAATTGCCGGTCATCGACGGCGAGCCAGAAACCGCTAATTGCATATTGATTAGAACTTAATCGACGTACGGAACTTTCCGCACATCGCTTGCGCGCATCATCGTCCCGTCTTTGGCTCATCTGAGGGATGGGACTAATGGGGCGATGGATCGATCTGGTCTCGGCGAATGCCGCTGAACTGCTGTGGATCGGCAGTGGCGTGTTGGCGATCTATCTGATCGCCCGCCTGCTCAAGGCCCATCCACTCTTGGCACTGACCATTGCGCTCCTGCCCCTGGCCGTGGCCTATTTCTTTTATCACCCCGCATCGCCGAGCCACTTCATCGCCATGATGGGCTGACGCGCTTCCGTCGTCATGCTGCGCCCATGACGGCCCTTGGAACGCCATGCCGTGCTAACCCAGCAAAAGATAAAAAGAATTTGCGGCTTGGCGCTTCTATGCGCCATCGCTAGTACGATACTCTGTAACCAACGGAAACGCCCCGTCTGGGGCGAGCGAAGGACAAGCAATGGCAATTCTGATTGGCGATATCGCCCCCGATTTCACGGCCGACTCCAGCGAAGGCCCCATCCATTTTTATGACTATATCGATGGCGCTTGGGCCGTGCTGTTTTCGCACCCCAAGAATTACACCCCGGTCTGCACCACCGAGCTGGGCTACACCGCCAAGCTGAAGCCCGAATTCGACAAGCGCGGCGTCAAGGTGCTTGGCCTGTCGGTCGACAAGCTCGAAGACCATGCCGGCTGGGCCAGCGATATCGCTGAAACCCAGGGCGCTGCCCTCAATTTCCCGCTGCTCGCCGATACCAATGGCGACGTGGCCCGCGCCTACGACATGATCCACCCCAATGCCGATAATACCCTGACCGTGCGGTCAGTGTTCGTCATCGGGCCGGACAAGAAGGTCAAGCTCAAGATCGAATACCCAGCCTCCACCGGCCGCAATTTCGATGAAGTCCTGCGCGTCATCGATAGCCTGCAGCTGACCGCCAAGCATCAGGTCGCCACCCCGGTCAATTGGAAGGATGGCGAAGACGTCATCATCGTCCCGGCCGTCTCCAACGAAGCCGCCAAGGAGAAATTCCCCGAAGGCTGGAAAGAGCTCAAGCCCTACCTCCGCATCGTGCCACAGCCGCGCGGCTAGCACTTTCGCGCCATGACCTCCTGGGCGGCACACACGGTGCCGCCCATTCTTGTTTGTGGCCCGCTGCCCCACGCCATCCCGCCTCTATTCAGCCCATCTTAACAGCCCCGCTGCACTATCCCTGCGCTCGCGCCATTACGCGCCCCTGGATCCGCCTCCTGCATGACCTCCGGCCCTGTCAAACCCGCCAGTCTCAATCCCTGGATGCTGCTGGCGGTGTTCGTTGTTGCCGCCCTGACGCTGATCGCGCGGGCCCAACTGTCCGCGGGGCCGCTACTTGGCGATACCGATGATGCCATGCGCATGGTGGTGGTCAGGGACTTTCTGGCCGGGCAGGGCTGGCATGATCTGGTCCAGCACCGCCTCGACACTCCCTATGGTGCCGAAATTCACTGGTCGCGGCTGGTCGATGTACCACTGGGCCTGCTGGTCTTGGGTTTCCGCCCCTTGTTTGGCTCCGGGGCTGAAATGGCCGCCGCCTATGTCTGGCCGCTGCTGCTGCTCGCCGTCCTGCTGTGGGTCAGCGCCCGCCTGTCGTTGCGCCTCGTCGGCCCTGAAGCTGTGCTGCCGGCGCTGATCCTGCCGGTACTGAACCCGGCAATTGCCGCCGAATTCGTGCCCGGCCGCATCGATCACCATAATCTCGTGATCATCCTGACGCTTGCCACCGCCTGGACCAGTATCGAAGCGTTGCAGCGGCCGCGCTTTGCCCTTGCCGCTGGCCTGTTGGCCGCCACATCGCTGGCCATCGCCACCGAATCCATTCCCGCCATCGCCGCCGCTATTGTGGTCTTCGCCATGCTTTGGGTGGTGGACCCAAACCGCAGCACAACGACCCGCCTGTTCGGCCTCGCCTTTGCCGCTGCCACTCTGCTGCATCTCGCCATCGCGCGCCCGCCCGGTCGCTGGCTGGAGGCGGCCTGCGACATGATCTCGCCGGTCTATGCCGGCGGTGCGCTGGTCGTCGGTGTCGTCTTCACCCTGGTGTCACTGCTGCGGGGGCCGCGCTCACCCTGGTTGCGTCTGTTACTGCTGGGCGGATTGGGCCTGGGCGGGCTTGCCGGCCTGCTGGCGATCTATCCCCAATGCCTGGGTGGGCCCTATGCCGCGCTTGACCCATGGCTGCTGGCGAACTGGATTGATCGTATCGCCGAGGCCAAGCCCTGGCATGTCTCGGTAATCGATCTACCGGGCTATTCCATTGCCGTGGCGCTGCCAGTGCTGCTGGCGTTGCCGCTCTTGGTCGCTCGCCTGCTCTATGCCAGACACGATCGCGATGAATGGCTGGTCCTGTTGGCGTTTCTGCTGTTTGTAACCCTGGTCATGCTGGCGCAGGTGCGCGGGGTGCGCCTCGCCGCCATGCTCGCTGTGCCACCCGCTGCCTGGCTGATCGTCACCATCCGCCACCGTTATCTGGCCAACAAGCGCGGGGGCGACGCTCTGCTCCTGCTGGTGGCCTGGACCGTCCTGTCCGGCGTGGTCCTCGCGCCCTTGGTCAGTTTTGGCGTCGGCCTGCTGCCCGCCAGCAGCGTTGCGAAGGTACAGGAAGCGCGCGCCAGCAAACTGGCCTGTCTTGAGCCTGAAGCCTTTATTGATCTGCGCGGCCTGCCGCCCGAGCGCATCCTGACACCCATAGACCTGGGCGCCCACATGCTGCTCGAAACCCCGCATGCAGTCGTCGCCGCGCCCTATCATCGCAACCAGCGGGGCGTCCGCGCCGTCTTCGACTTCCTCAATCTGCCGATCGATCAGGCCCGGGACATTCTCGAAATGCGGGGGATTGGCCTCGTCGTCACCTGCCCCGCCATGCCCGAAATGCAGGGACTTGCCACCCGTGCCCCCGATTCTTTCATCGAGCTCGCCCGCCAAGACCTGCTTCCCCCCTGGCTCCGCGAGGTCAGCCTTCCGGATAGCCCGCTCAAGGTCTATGCCGTCCTGCCCCGCTGGTAGCCCCAGGTCCATTCGCACCTTGCGCGTCAGTTTCGCGGCTACCAGCCGATACGCTTCCCGCACATAACGGCCCAATTCCTCATCGCTCAGGGGCGCTCCCGCTCCCGCCCCCACCTGCACCCAGTGCGCCCGTGCCAGATACGGTGCCGGTCGCACCTCGGCCAGTTCGGGCAGCATTGCGAATGACAGCTCCGAACATTTGAAGCTCAGCGCCAGCGGCCCGCTCGTCTGCCAGCCCGATAGCAGCGCAAAAATCTTGCCACCCACCTTGGCCACGCTGGCATCGCCCCATTGCCGCACCAGCGTGGTGCCGGGCAGCGCCAGCACAAACGCCTCGAAGTCAGGCCGCAGCAGCATGCTGGCAGCTGTACTGTTATCGGTACTCACTCAAGTCCCGCCCACAATCAAAGGATGCCTGTCGGATGACCCGGACCAGCGTTGCGGTGGCGGTCTCTATCGATCCGATTGGGCAGATTGGTTACTGCGCGGCAACGCCGGTGCCGATCGGGCAACTGACGCCAGTGCCCTGCAGGCCACAATACCCCCGCGGATTCTTCGCCAGATATTGCTGGTGGTAGGTTTCGGCAAAATAGAACGGCCCGGCCTCGCCGATCTCGGTGGTGATCTCGCCCAGCCCGCGCTGGCGCAGCGCGCCCTGATAGGCCTCGCGACTGGCCGCAACAATCGCCGCCTGCTCTGGCGTTGTCGTATAAATGGCCGAGCGGTACTGCGTGCCGTGGTCATTGCCCTGCCGCATGCCCTGGGTCGGGTCATGCTCTTCCCAGAATGTCTTGAGCAACGCCTCCAGGCTGATCTTGGCGGGGTCATAGACGACCATCACCGCTTCGGTATGGCCGGTGCGGCCGGAACAGACCTCTTCATAGCTCGCATTGGGGGTGACGCCGCCCTGATAGCCCACGGCGGTGACGATGACGCCAGGCAGTTGCCAGAACAGCCGCTCGGCTCCCCAGAAACAGCCAAGGCCAAAATAGATGGTTTGTGCACCGGCCGGATAAGGCCCCTTCAGCGGCGCGCCGTTGACGAAGTGCTCATTGGCGACGCTCATCGTCTCGGCACGCCCCGGCAACGCCTCATCGGCACCGGGAATGGTTGTGGGCTTGGTCTTGAAGAACATGGTCAGGTTTCCTTTCAAAGCTGTGCCACGAACGGGTCAGAGCTGGTCAGCCTGCACATAGCGGTCGCGCCGCCGCGTCCGTCCGGCAACAATCATCACGATGGCCGGCAGGGCCAGCACCGCAAAGGCCGGATAGGTCAGTACGATCTCAAAAGCGCCACCCAGCAGGTCGGCAAAGAAGCGGCTATCGAAGAAGGCGCGCACGGCCTCAATGCTGGGGGCATGCACGTTGTCCCATGCATCGGCGAAGCTGGTCAGAACCACGCTGTTGGCAGCCAGTGATTTGGTTCCGTCAATCACCAGCAATACAAATGCCAGGCCCAGGAGCCAGGTTCCGACAATTCTCAAAACAAGCCGCATTGCATTTCCCAAGCGCCCGGAGAAGCTGAATTGGGCTCGCCCGTCCGGCCCCGACCGCACCCGCTTTGTGCCACGGTCCGGGGCTTTCTCACAAGATGGTAGGCGCCGAGCATAAAACAATCGGTATGCCATGCTTGTGATCACTTGCGCCCGCTCTGACGATGAGTATATTGCGCCGGCTCGCGCCGGGTTTTTCCACCGGCTCAAAAGCGACGCGGAGAGATGGCCGAGTGGTCGAAGGCGCACGCCTGGAAAGTGTGTAGGCGGGGAACCGTCTCAAGGGTTCGAATCCCTTTCTCTCCGCCATTATTCGCAAGCCATTGTTTTTATTTCGTTTTCTTGCTTTTTTGATTTCGCTGTAACCAGATTGTACCCATACTGTGCGGCATAGTAGTCACTCTTTGTCCTACCGGCTGCAGTGAGACCTTGACTTGAGCAGCACCGATCAAAGGCAGCACCTCTTATTCGAGCGTGAAACTCACTTTCGTAACTTCCAACTTTGGCCGCTAGCGAACAAGCTGGACCTGCGTCGGTGGCTGGGCAATTTTGAGAATGCAGAACAGGAGTTTGCTCTCAGATTAGCGAACGCGTTCTGCTATTTCTCGGATGACGCGGTGGATGCGCTTTTTAGAGCCTCTGTGCAGCGATATTTCAATGTTCTGGCTTCGCGGAAAACACTGTCGGCAACACAGCCTCTTCATCGGCTGGCGTTTGTGCCTGTTGAAGGCGAGACGCCGAATACCACCGATAGTGGTCATCTCTTCGCAAGACGGCTCAAAAAGAAGATGGGGGTACCGGAGGCGAGAATTCTCTACCCCGCTAACGTTATCCAGAGCCACTCCAACTATGACACCATCATTTTCGTCGATGATTTCGTCGGCAGTGGCAATCAGATGGAGGAAACTTTCCGTAGATCTTATGAAGGGCAATCCTTTTGGGAGCTAGCTCACTCTAGGCAGATGACCTTCGGATATTGTGCATGCGTGTTCACCGAGAAAGGGCTGAACAGATTGCGCACCAACCTTCCCATGCTTGATCTTTCTCCAGCTCACGTGACTGGAGAGGATTACAATCTTTCATTGCCTTCTTCTTCGTTCTGGAGTGGACTTGAACCGAGTGCGATAGAAGCGTTCCTCCGCAGCGCAAGCGCTAGGGCGGGCTTCACCAGAGAAGACCATTCCGAGGAAGATTGGCGCGGCTTTCATGGCTTGGGACTCGGTGTCGGATTTAGTCATGGGATTCCCGACGCAAACCTTGCGTTGTTTTGGTCCCAGCGGAACGACTGGAAGCCGCTGGTAAGGTGGTAGGCATGGACACAGATAGTGACAAAGCCCAGAACTTGCAGGAGCTGTTTGGCAGCTTTCGTGCTGAGTGGCTTGAGCACAGGTTATATTCGCTCTTTAGTGAACCTGAGTATTTCCCAACACTTCGCGATAAGCGTCCCTGCGCTTTGGTGGGAGGGAGAGGTTCGGGTAAGACGACTGTACTAAGGTGCATGTCTTACGAAGGTCAGTTTGCTCTATCCGGGGAGAGTATTGAGGCTTTCGACAAATCTGATTTTATCGGGCTATACTTTCGCGTGAACACCCCGCACGTAACTGCCTTCTCGGGGCCTGACCTTAGCGACTTGGACTGGCGGAAGCTTTTCTCACACTATATCAACCTGATAATTTGCGAACAAATTGCAGCATTTGCCTGTTGGTATTCCCATAAAGCCGATGAAGAACATCTACTGTCAGCTTCCGCCTGTCGCAGGATAAGTGCGACTTTAGGTGTCGCGGAAGTTGTCGGGGTGAAAGATCTGCTCGGCTCTATTCGCTCAGCGATACATGAAATCGAATTATACATTAACAACATTGACGTAAAGCGCCCGGCGCTGTCGATGTTGCAGCGTCCAATTGAACAATTCATCGCTGAATTAAGAAGTACGGACTACTTTTCGAGTAAAACTATCTATATCATCGTAGATGAATACGAGAACCTGCTTGATTATCAGCAAATAATCGTGAACACGCTAATAAAGCACTCTGGTTCTGGTTATGTTTTCAAATTGGGGGTTCGTGAACTTGGTTGGCGTACAAAGTCTACCCTTAACGAGAATGAACAGCTGATCAGCCCTGCCGACTACGAACTGATAAGTATAGAAGAAAGACTTGGCCCCAATTTCAGAGAATTTTCGAGGCGTGTTTGTGAAGCTCGTCTATCAGACTGGTATGCAAAGTATGGAATGCAGCACCTTGCTCTAAAGGATCTTCTCCCAAATCTAACCTACGAAGATGAGGCTATACGGTTAGGCGTAGTAGAGCAGGTCAAAGATATTAAAGCGCAGATGAAGCGTCTTACGCTTCGGCGGCCGCTGGAGGAGATACATCCTCTCGTTCTATTTGTGTTTCAGGCGCTCAATCCCGGCAATTTAGGCGCAGCCATTGCGGAAATTGCTGATTTTGCTGCAGGGCAGGTGGATAAAAAGGAGCGGTACAACAACTACAAATATGCGATGCTGTTTAAGATATCTGGCCCAAAGTCGGATATATCTAAGTATTATTGCGGAAATGCGGTTTTTGCTACCATTTCAAGTTCCAACATTAGGTTTTATCTTCAGCTTGTAGCTGAGAGTATGTCCCTTCAATTGCGATCCGGTAAAGCGGTTTCCGAGCCGATATCACCTGAGGATCAAACTAAAGCAGCCCGTGCAATCGGCCTGCGATACTTAAACGAGCTTGAGGGAATGACTGCAAGGGGGGCCCAGATAGTCAAGCTGCTGCTCGGATTCGGTCGTCTTTTTCAGATATTGTCTATGAATCCAATAGGTGGGAAACCTGAGTGTACTCAGTTTCAATTGACTCCTACCGGACGAGATGGCTCCAATTACGAAGCCGCCAAGTCGGTACTTAATCAGGCCGTCATGCACTTAGGATTCGTACGTCATCCTGGCACAAAGCTAAGCACGGTTGCCGACACGAGAGAGTGGGACTACTCACTTCATCCAATATTTGCGCCATATTTCAACTTCAGCCATCGCCGTAAACGCAAAATGGACGTTCGTGATATCGATGTGCTGGCGATGATCGATAAACCAAAGGATACCATCAGAGCACTGTTGAAGGACCGCTCTGATTTGGCCGAACAGGACGCACCTGTTCAGCTTCGGCTTTTTGAAGAATACCTTTCGGGCTGATGAAATGATTAGAGCGCTGCCCTCAAGGGTTTTTGACAGCCTCGCCGAAGTTCCCTTTGGAAGCGATACCGTTCTTATTCACGGCACGTTGGAAGACCGAAGTAAGTTGCCGGTTCATTGGAGCGGAGGCACGAGTAACTTGCATTCCGTAGAGCTAAGTGAAACAGGAAATTTGTTTGAATTTTTGCTGCAAAACAATGACTTGGTATCCACTAGAAGAAAATCATCCATCCTAAAGTTCTTGGACTCGGTTGGCGGCAATTCAATTTGTCTGGATATTACCGGCCTGTCCCACCACGTCTGGATGCCACTGGTAAAATTGCTAATCGATGAGCATAGAGATTTTCAGTGCATCTACTCTGAACCCAGAACGTATACTTCAAAGATGAACCCACGCCCCGGTGAGTTTTTCGACCTGAGCGAGCGTATTCGGGGCTTTTCCCCCGTTCCTACCTTTATCACAGTAGCAAACTTGGCTGAGTTTGATTCCTGCGTCGTGCCGCTGTTGGGGTTCGAGGGAACTCGGCTTAAGTACCTAATTGAAACGCTGCAACCTGAAGGAAAGAATGTATTTCCGGTTGTAGGTGTCCCGGGCTTCAAGTTGGAATACCCGTTCCATACTTACGAAGGAAACGCTGATGCTCTTGAATCTGATAGGGCATGGACAAACGTGGCCTTTGTTGATGCTGCATGCCCTTTTTCGCTGTTCCATTCATTGGATGACATTAAGCGCACGAGGAGTACCAGCCAGCTGAAGATAGCTCCTATTGGGACCAAGCCACATGCGTTAGGTGCAGCGATCTACGCGGTACGTAATCCAACAGCTGAGTTGGTGTACGACCACCCCATAAGAAAGAAAACGCGCAGTACTGGAGCTGGTAGATGTCATGTTTATAACGTCTCAGAGTTCATTCGATCGCTTTGAGTTGGACCGATTAGACAGGTACTACACTCCTAGTGTGCTTGCAGATCAGCTGGTCAGTCTCTGCCGGTGTGAAGAGGTAGAAAGCATCGCGGACTTCGCAGCCGGTGCAGGAAGTTTGCTTTTGGCGGCAAAACAGAGATGGCCCAACGCGTTGTTGTTCGCCAATGATATAGATAGTGCCGCGAATTCACTGCACAGTTCAGAGATACACAAGAAGGCTAACTTCAACTTTCTCTCTGAGGAATTCGTCGCTCCTCGTAGCGTGGGCCGCTTTAAATTGGTCCTCTTGAATCCTCCGTTCAGCGAAGTGAGTCGGTCGACCAGTGGAGACGTAGGCCCGAGCTGCAGCCGAGCACTAGCATTCGTTTTGAAAGCTCTGACGTTTTTGGCCGACGATGGTGAACTGATCGCTTTGCTGCCAAGCAATATCCTAACCAGCTTGAAGGATCGTGAGGCTCTCACCTATCTCCGTTCCGAGTACCGGGTGGAGGTCGTGCTGCCGCCAACCAGAGGCATGTTTGGCAGTGCTGACGTTTCCATCTGTGCCTTGCGGTTGTCCATAGTAAGCCACTTGCCACCACCTACGAGCTACCAGCGGAGCGTTGAAAAGGCCTCCAAAAGGTGGAGCATTGGTAGGGGCGAAGTGTCTGTTTCTAGGGCAGCTCGAAAGCGAACGGCTGGGGCTGGATGGGTTCACACCACAAGCATCGCTGATAATGATATCGTTCACCGCTATGAGGCAGCTGATCCGATAATGAAGAGAAAAGCCTGTCCGCATGGTTCAATTTTGATCCCGCGAGTAGGTGGATTTCAAAAGCAGAAAAGTGTTCTTTTGAGCAGTGATGTTTCGGAAGTAATTTCGGATTGCATAATTTGGATATGGCACGAGGACAGGGAAGCGGTGAAAGAGCTATTTAGCTATTTGAACTCACATCATGCTGATCTAGGTAGTCTGTATTCAGGTACGGGGGCTCAATTTGTCACGTATGAGCGGATCGGTATCTTTATCGACGATTGGTGTAACCAATCCATGTTCTTTAGCGATATTGAACACCGTTCCGACTGATATGCCGTGGCTGCTAGCGACCTTTCGATACGAAGCGCCCGAGTTAAGATCTTGGATGATCCAATGATGGTCGATACGGGATTTCGGTCTTCCTAGCGAAGTACCTGATTGCTTCGTCCTTGCCAGTCCAAGTTTGACCCGTTCCGAAATCATGCTCCGTTCAAATTCTGCGAATACCCCACACATCTGGTAAAGTGCCTTGCCGGAAGGAGTTGTTGTGTCGAGGGCTTGTTGGTGTAAGTACAGATCGACACCATTGGCATGCAGATCATCCAGCGCTTGCACCAAACTAGCTAGGCTACGACCCAACCTAGACACATCCCAAGCCATGATTACATCAAACTTTGCCCTGACTGCCTCCTTAAGCATTAGATCGTAGGCTGGTCTTTTGTCTCGCCCTTTTGCTCCGCTGATCCCTTGGTCCTCATAGACAGCTACTACTTTCCAATTTCTAGAGACCACAACTCTCTCAAGTTCGATGCGCTGATTATCCGTAGTCTGCTCTTTTGTGCTTACTCGCAGATACAACACCGCCCGCTTCATCGGCTATCTCCTGTTCAATAATCAAATGTTATTTGAACAGATAAATTGACAGCGTACAAGTGAGGGTTTGTGGTGTTATTTCGAGGGTGAGGTCGGGAGGGTTTTTTGAATGGCGCTAGCCGTCAGTAACCACCTTAGGTATTGCTGCCGCCTGAGGTGTTGCTGCGTTTGCAAAGTAATTCTAGACTGGGAGGAAACAGGGGGGGGGATTATGCGGGTTGTTTATACGGCCGTACTGGTAGTTTCTTGTATATTGTTGACAGCAGGAACGACACACGCTCAGCGATTAACTGATGTTCCACCAGTTGAATCCGTCTCCGACCTGCCATGGGTTACCTACCCTTCAATGGGTGTGATAAGCGATCAGGCAGAAGTTTCTCTGCAGGGCGGATTGTACTTTTTAGGAGAAGAAGCGACTAGCCGATTTCTGGTGTTGAACGGCAATCCCGCGAGACGGGGGCAGTTCACGTTAGCTCCCGAAAGCTTGGCTTGGTTCGCTATCTTCAACTTTGATGCGTCGGGCTACGTCAGGGACGACGAGAAAATCGACGCCGACGCCCTTTTAAGTACGTTGAAAGAGCAAAATGCAAGTGGCTTTGAAGAGCGAAAACGGCTTGGACTTACTCAACTAACATTAGTCGATTGGTCCGTGCCGCCCCACTATGACGCTACTACAAAGCGACTTGAATGGGGCACACTCTTAATGGCGTCAGATGGCACCGAAGTTGCGAATTATACAGTCAGGATCTTGGGTCGATCTGGGGTTATGAGAGCAGTATTAGTTTCTGACACTCCGGCTTTGAAAACTAACGTTGCAGCATTTCATGCCAGTCTTGCCGGTTTTGGCTTTTTGCCTGCTCACCAGTATGGGGCATATCAACAAGGAGACAGGATTGCCGAATACGGACTGGCGGCGCTGATAGTCGGTGGAGCGGCAGCTGTGGCCACTAAATCGGGGTTTCTGAAGACATTTGGAGTGTTTCTGTTTGCGATCGGGGCTGCTGTAGTGGCTGCAATTGGAGCACTGTTTCGAAGAGTATTTAGGCGCTCCAGTACATGATGGTCCGGAAGTGATTCCAGATCAGTCGTTCTGGTTGCTCTGTTTCTGCTTCTATATTTCAGACTGCATCAAGATCTTGAAGCCGGATCAGATGAAGTTTGTGAGTGTGGGGGCTGGATGGTTGCCGGTGACGCCATTGTTATCTCATCAGCCGCCCAGCAGGGTGCTAGCTCTGCTCCTGCCACTCCCATGGGAGACGGCTTGTTCGTTCAGTTGGCGAGGCATCTCGCATACAGCGGTGCCCAGAGGTGGTATTAGGCAGCTTAAAAGCCAAATTGATGGCCTTCGTATCTATCAAGCTGCATCTGTAATTGTTTCTTTGAATCTGTTTGTTCTCGGCCCCGTTGCAACGCACTATTTTGGACTGCGGTCGGCCATAGCGTCTGTAATGCCCCTTCATCTCCTGATTGCGATATGGTGTTCAGTTTCTGTTCTCACCGACCGCAAGCTGCTCATCGGAAGACGTCGAGCGTTGGGTATGATTTTGGAATGGATATTATGTCCGGGCTACCTCGCAAACGCCTACAAAAGAGTTGGATTGGCGTTGGTGCCTGCCACAAGTGCCGACGATGTCATAAAATCGGAGATTGCCGCCACACCGTTTCCGAAGTGGATGGTGTCTGTGAGGCGGTATGTCGATGAGTTAGAAGGTGCCGAGGGCCCTTCCAGCGAGGTAGCTACACGCATCATTCGCTTACTTGGAACATCAGGACCTCGCTAGGTGGCATGGCAGCGGATGCCCGCCAGTGACACCCCCACCCCCTACCGGTGCCGTATATGGCTTTCCCCTGAGAAGGACGTTTAAGGTTGTAAACCTCCGGCTCAGATGGGATGGGGCGGGGTACCCGGAGCTGCGTGGATAGCCCCTGTAAGCCTCAGGGAAGGCCGTACAGCGAGGTTATGGGTGCCGGGTAGGGTTGGTGGCGCGCTTGGTCCTGCGTCGCCCTAAGCGGTTGACATATCAGGCCATTTGACGTATAAAGAAGTTATCCAGAATTCATATCCTGGGTTCCTCATCAAAATTTTGTATTCTACTTGTTTGTCAAGGGCTTAGGCCGTTTGGCATATCAGTAATGTTATTTGCCCTCCCCCCTCTTTATGAGCAGGGCATAATCCCAAGTCTCTTGTGACTGTGGGAACGCATCCTATTGGATGAACTGAAAGCAACTCAAATTGTTAGAAGAAGTGTCCGCCAGCCAGCTAGCAGAGCTAGAGGCATCATTTAATTTGCCCATCTATCTGCCCTCATCCGAGTCACTCCTTGCTACGGAGCTGAGCTTCCCCATGTTCGGAGAGATTAGGGGCGACCAGAAGTACAGAAATGACCTAGAGAGCCTGTCCAACGCCGTGCTTGATCGTCTGGCGAGGGCCGCCACCCCGAGTATCCATAGTAAGGTTAGAAGGCACCTCCATGAACATCGCAAGTCCATGCTTTCCATCATGCACAGCCTCGCCCATGCATGCTCACTGAATAGCCCCGCGTTCTGTAGACACCTTCGGGGTTAGATTTGGTGTCGTCGTTCGAACTCGACAGGTGAGAGCATGCCGTTGCGGACGTGCTTGCGGGTCGGGTTGTAGAACATCTCGATGTAATCGAACACATCCTGGCGGGCCTCGTCTCGGGTTCGATAGGTGCGGCGCCTGATCCTCTCGCGCTTGAGAAGGTTGAAGAAGCTTTCGGCCACAGCATTGTCATGGCAGTTGCCACGGCGGCTCATGGAGTGAACCAGATTGTGGTGCCGCAGGAAGCTGGCCCAGTCCATGCTGGTGAACTGGGAGCCCTGATCGGAATGGACCAGCACCGTGTTCTGTGGCTTGCGGCGCCAGACAGCCATGTGCAGGGCCTGAAGGACGACCTCACTGGTCTGCCGGCTTTGTAGCGACCAGCCGATGACGCGACGCGAGAACAGGTCAATGACCACGGCCAGATAGGCAAAGCCCTCCATGGTCTTGATATAGGTGATGTCGGTCACCCAGGCGGTGTCCGGCGCCTGGACGTCGAACTGCCGAGCCAGGGTGTTATCGACTACCACTGATGGCTTGCCACCATAAGAACCAGGCCGCCGCCGATAGCCGATCTGGGCCTTGATCCCGGCGAGCCTGGCCAGGCGGGCGATGCGGTTGGCACAGCTGGTCTCGCCCTGATCGAGCAGGTCGTCATGAAGCTTGCGGTAGCCATAGACCTTGCCGCTCTGCTTCCAGGCATCCTCGATCAGCTGGGTCTGGCGAATGTCTTCCTGGGCCCGCTTGCTCAAGGGGCTTCTGAGCCAGGCATAGAAACCGCTGGGGTGGATGCGCAGACACCGGCACATGGTGCGCACCGAAAACTGCTCGCGATGCTCGGCGACGAACGCGTACCTCACTTTGCATCCTTGGCGAAGTACGCGGCCGCTTTTTTTAGGATGTCGCGCTCCTCGGTAAACCGAAACCACGATGCTGCAGGAGGAAGATGAAAATGGCGCAGTCGCTTTGCACTCTGCCGCTGAGGGCTAGCGCGATTTCGTTTATGGTGTTGCTGTCGCGAGTCACCCACTGGCCGTGCTGGCGCCACTGGCCACCGGTAAGCCAGAAATACGCTTTGAAGCGCGCACCTATTTCTCAAACGGCTGCCGCGGCTACGACGTCATGGGAATGGGGCGGGATCAGCTCATCGCCGACGTGCGAGCTCACGAGCGGGTGCTGTCGCTACCAAGCGGTCATTCTCTGTCTAATCACCACATTTCGCTCGCTGGTAGCCATCACGCGTATATCTCGATGTCTAGAGTTCGCGCGGCTATCATTCGTGTCAGTGTTTGTCCGACCACGGAGGCCGCATCGCCCAAATCGAGAGCGATGCTCATATGATTGGCGTTTGCCACATCGCTACGCGTCGCTGTTACGCCTTGAGCCGCAAACATGGCTGCCATTTCATCGGCCTGGACGTGAAATGGCTTGGTCTCATGCTCTCCGACCAGCAGGGTGATTTGGCCTCCAACCCGATAGCTTTTTGAAGCTGGCGAGAAATCGGCCACTTCTTCGTCGGTTAGGGAGATCAAGGGCTGCAAGAAAGATGTTTGCAGCGGCGCGAGCTGGTAAATGCCGCTTAATAGGAGTGCGCTTTGTGGTCTTACCGCGCTAGTGGTCTCAAGCAAGGTGCAGCACAGGTGAGCACCGGCGGAATGGCCGGATATGGTTAGACGATTGGCGTCGCCGCCGAAGCTTGATGCATTGGCGACGAGCCATGCCGCAGCGCAGCGCACCTGAGCAACGATTGTCTTCATGCGCACGGCCGGCATGAGGTCATAGTCGACTATTGCGGCAATGCCACCTGCGGCGACGACGGTGTCGGCGACGAAGGAGAAGTCGTTCTTGGTGAACATCCTCCAATATCCACCATGAACGAACAGGTGGATGGGGCGAGGTGAATTAAGGCCCGCGGGCAAGAAGAGGTCGAGTTTTTCATTCGGCCCCTCGCCATAGCGAACGTCAAGCCTCGATATCTGGACCGCACGCGTCTCCTGGCTGCGCTCAGAGAACGCAACCAAATAGCGGTCGAAGTCCGCTACGTGATCGCGGGTCTTGAACAGGTCGATGCTCTCTCCGACCATCAGAAGTCGGCCGCGATATACTTGGCTTCCATAAATTCGAGTATGCCGTGAATGCCACCCTCACGTCCCAAGCCGCTTTGCTTGACGCCGCCGAATGGAGCTGCCGGATCGGATAGAAGTCCTCGGTTCAACGCAATCATGCCGGCTTCGACGCGACTGGCAACCGATAGTCCACGTTTCAGGTCTTGTGTGTAGATGTATGCGGCAAGCCCGTATTCGGTGTCGTTCGCCGCAGCGATGGCATCGTCCTCGGTTGAAAATCGATAGAGCGCTGCAACCGGTCCGAAGATTTCCTCATAGGCCAAGTTGGCATCGCGGGGCAAATCTGCCAGCACTGTGGGCGGGTAGAAAAAGCCTTTTCCCCCGGGCCGGACGCCGCCCTGCAAAATACGGGCGCCGCGAGTCGTCGCATCGGCAACTAGGGCCTCGATCTTGTCGACGGCTTTGCGGGTGATCATGGGGCCGCAGGCGGTTTGCGGGTCGCTGCCGGCACCGACCTTTAGCGCGGCCATGCGCGCCGAGAGACCGGCTGCGAAACGGTCATAAATGCCATCCTGTACATAGAACCGATTGGCCGCCGTGCAGGCTTCACCGGCATTGCGCATCTTGGCGATCATGGCGCCGTCGAGCGCTGCTTCAAGGTCCGCATCATCGAAAACGATGAAGGGGGCATTGCCGCCCAGCTCCATGGAGCAGCTCAGCACAGTCTTGGCCGCTTCGGCCAACAGCACCCGGCCAATGCCGGTCGAGCCGGTAAAGGAGAGTTTGCGCACGCGCGGGTCGCTTAGCATGGCATTGGTGACCGGGCCGGGGGTCGATGTTGTGATGACGTTGACTACGCCATCGGGTACGCCGGCTTCAGCATAGATTTCAGCAAGGGCATAGGCCGTCAGAGGCGTTTCGCTGGCTGGTTTCAGCACAACGGTGCAGCCTGCGGCGAGCGCCGGCGCGATCTTGCGCGTTGCCATGGCTGCCGGGAAATTCCACGGCGTGATCAGCACAGAAACGCCGATGGGCTCGTAATCCACCAAGATGCGGTTGCTGCCCGATGGCGCCGTGCGGAACTCGCCGCCGACGCGCACTGCTTCTTCACCATACCATCGGAAAAACTCGGCTGCATAGGTCACTTCGCCCCGCGCATCGACCAACGACTTGCCATTCTCAAGCGATATCAAGGTCGCGATCTCTTCGTGACGCTCAGTCATCAGCACAAAGCATCGGCGCAAGATTTCGGCGCGCTGGCGTGCTGGAGTATCACGCCATCCGGCGGCTGCCGCCGCTGCCGCGTCGACGGCCGCGGTCGCGTCGGCGACGCTGGCATTGGCAACCCTGGCCAAAACCTCTTCGGTGGATGGGTTGACCACTGCAATATCGGCGCCCGGTAACCAACGCCCACCGATGTAAAGGCCGCGCGCATAGCGTGTGCAGTCGATGGTGGCGGGACGCGGAGACGAGGTGACGGCACTCATGGGAAGGATCCTTATCTGCAGGTCAAACGGCGAGCGTGCGGTCGCCTATAAAGGCGGCTCGCACCAGCCGGTTCATGGCCGCCTCGTCGATCGGGCGGGGATTGTTGTCGATCAGTCGGCCGATGGTCAACGACTGGGTCGCAGTCCATTCGATCCTGTCTTTGTCCAGGCCCAGAGCTTCCAGATTTGCAGGAATGCCGATGGCGGCAAACAACTCGGCCACGCGGGTAATCGCAGCGTCGGCGAGTTCGCTTTCATTTGAGCCCGCCACATGCATCGCCCGCCCGACGGCGGCCAGTTCTGGCAATGCTACCGAGCGATTGTAGGTCATGACGTAAGGCAGAAGGGCAGCGACGCCCAGCCCGTGCGCCGTGTGCGTGTCCGCGCCAATAGGATATTGGATGGCATGGGCCAATGCAGTGCCTGCAGTGCCAAAAGCCATGCCAGCTGCGGATGCGCCAAGCATGACATCGGCGCGGGCCTCCATGTCGCTGCCGTCGCTGCAGGCTCGTTCTAGGCTCTTGGCCAAAAGCCCGATCGCCAGCAGGGCAAAATGATCGCTCAGTCTATTCTTGCCGACGAACACTCTTTGCTGGGACAGGCCCGCAGTGGGTTCGCGGCGAATTGCCATGAAAGCTTCAATGGCGTGGGTCAGCGCATCAGCACCGGCGACCGCGGTGAGGCCCGGCGGACATGTTGCAGTCAATTCGGGATCGCAGATGGCGGCGTGGGGAATGAGGTGGGGGCTGGATATCCCCACTTTCATGGTGCGTTCCGGATCGGACAGAACCGCGACCGGGGTAACTTCCGAGCCCGTTCCTGCGGTGGTAGGGACAGCGATAATCGGCAGGATGGGGCCGGGCACCTTGAATTCACCGTAGTAGTCCTGTGGCGCGCCGCCATGCGTAAGCAAAAGCGCAACGCATTTTGCTAGGTCAAGACAACTGCCCCCGCCGATACCGATGACCATCTCGGGGGCAAAGGCCCTCGCGCTTTCGGCCGCAGCCGTACAGGAGTCGCGCGGAACATCGGGCAAGACGCTTGAATCGACCTGCACCGTCACGCCTGCTGCCTCAAGGTCTGCGATCATTTCGTGGAAGATCGGTTCTCCGGCCAACCTTGCGTCCGTGCAAACCAGGGCGCGCGTCCCAAGGCGTCGCGCTACCGTGCCCAGGCATTTGCGCTGGCCAACTCCGAATACGACCTCTCTGGGCATTCTAATTGCGGCAAACAAGCTCATGAGTAAACGTCCTGGGTGGCGATAGGGGAAGGCGCCGCCAGGGCGCCCGATAGTGACGCCCAAAGATCGGCATCGATCTCCAGGCCATGTTGAAGCGAAGCCGTCCGGCGCCGCTGGCCGCCATCGCCTGGAATGGTCACCGGATGGGTTGGCTGCTGCGGCGGGCTAAGGCGGAGGTCAGCCAGATAGGTCGCCAGGGTTTGCGAGAGGTGCGGCTGCGCGGGTGGGTTGATAACGATGAACAGGTCGCCCTTGTTGGCGAAGTGGTCGGCATCAAGCGTGCCGCGCACATCCGGCGCCAGCGCGGACCCAGCCAAGCTTGCCACCAGCAGTTCAATGGCGAGACCGATGCCATAGCCCTTGGCTGCACCAAATGGCGCGAGCGATCCGGCCTTGGCCATCGTCGCGTCCGTCGTTGGATTGCCGTCCCGGTCCAACGCCCATCCGATGGGGATAGGCTCACCGCGCAACGCATGGTCATGAATTTTGCCCATCGAGACAGTTCCTGTCGCCATGTCGAGGACGAAGGGGCTGGGACCTGCCGGAATGCCGATGGCCAGGGGGTTGGTACCCAGCATCGCCTGCTTGCCGCCAAAGGGATGCACCAGCGCCTCGCTGGTCGAAAAGGCCAGAACGATCATGCCCTCACTAGCGGCCTTCTCGACGTAGTAGGCGAGCATGCCAAGATGATTAGCGTTGCGGATGCCGGCAATGGAAATGCCGGTCTGTTTCGCCCGCCCGACCAGTTCCGCAAGCGCGTTCATGGCAACAACCGGGCCAAAACCTTGCTGCCCATCAACGATCAACATGCTCGCCGATTGCCAGGTGTGGTGTCCCAGTGCTGCGGGATTGATCAGGCCTTTTTCCATGCGCTCAAGCAGCCGGGGCAGGCGCAGCAATCCATGTGAGGGATGTCCACGCAACTGTGCCTCTACCAGCAGGTCAGCCTGCAGTTGCGCATGGTGCGACGGCGCGCCGAACTGCACGAGCAGTGCGCTCGCCAAACCTCGCGCCTCAGCAGCGTCGACCCTGATATTCATTTCACATCCGATATCATATAGGATTGCATGTGTCGTAACATCGTGTTAGCAGGATGGCAATGTCAAGGGGTAAATGATGGCGCGAACGGTTCTGACGACGGATGCTGGTGCGGATCGCAATGGTGCTGGAGCCTCTGGCATCCAGAGGCCAATCAGCCTTGCCAACGAGGTCTATGAGACCATTTTCTCTCAACTGATGGCGCTCAAGATTGCGCCTGGTGCTCGCATCACCGTCGACAATCTGGCGCGTGAACTGGGCGTTTCACAGACGCCGATCCGTGAGGCTCTTGGTCGGTTGGAGGGGGAAGGTCTTGTTCACAAGACTCACTTGATCGGCTTTAGCGCGGCGCCACAGATTTCGGCCCGCCAGTTTGGCGAGTTGTATGAGCTTCGGCTCCTCCTTGAGCCGCACGCTACGGGTCGCGCCGTCGGCCAGATGACAGACGACATGCTGGCGACACTTGCCGAGGCCGCGGGTGTCATGGGGCGGCGCGCAAAGTCGGGCGACGAACGCGCGCGTTATTCCCAGTTCGCTCGCCAGGATGCCGTGTTCCACGACCTGATCCTGCAGTCCGCTGGCAATGAGTTGGTTCGCGAAACGCTGGCGCATCAACACACGCACTTTCACATCTTCCGCCTGATGTTTCATTCGCGCGTCACCGAGGAAGCGCTGGAAGAGCACGAGGCGATCATTACGGCCTTCGAGGCGCGAAACGCTGCTGCCGCTGAAGCAGCCATGCGTATTCATATCGAGCGGTCGCGCGACCGCCTGCTGCCGGTTTTCGACGAATGAACGCCGCTGAAGTGATGATCGAGGCGGCCTCGCATCTGGAGACCCTGCCACTGATGCAGCTTTCGGGGTTGGGTAAGGCCTATGGTGCGGTCACGGTGCTGTCCGGGGTCGATCTCGACATTCGCTCGGGCGAAGTCCACGCCATTATCGGTGAGAACGGCGCCGGCAAATCGACCCTGATGCGATTGATTTCGGGCCATGTGAAGCCGAGCGCCGGCACAATTCGTTTGTCCGGGGAACTGGTCGAATTCCAAAATCCAGCGGCGGCCGAAAATGCTGGCATTGCCCTCGTGCACCAGGAAATCCTGCTCGCTGATGGGCTGACTGTCGTGGAAAACCTGTTTCTCGGGCGCGAACTGACGCGCAATGGCGTCATTGATGATCGCGCGATGGAGCGTATCGCAGTGCAGCGCCTGGCCGATCTTGGATGCACGGCCTCGCCCCGGGCGCTGATCCGCAGCTTGCCTATCGCGCAGCGCCAGTTGGTGCAGATCGCCCGGGCCTTGCTCGAAGACCATAGGCTGGTGATTTTCGACGAGCCGACCGCCGTTTTGACCACGACGGAAGTGGACACACTTCTGGGCATCGTGCGCGGCTTGCGCGATCAGGGCGCCGCAGTCCTTTATATCTCGCATCGCCTCAACGAGGTCGAAGCGCTGGCCGACCGCATCACGGTGCTGCGCGATGGCAAGATGATCGGCACCTATGATGCGGCAAACGTGACGCAGGAAGACATGGCGCGCCTGATGGTGGGCCGTGAGCTTTCCATGCTCTATCCGCCCAAGCGCGGTGTTTCGACAGCGGCGCCGGTGCTCGAAATCGAACATCTCAGTGTGCCGGGTTTCGTTGAGGATGCTTCGCTTGTCGCGCGGCCGGGCGAAGTGCTGGGCCTGGGCGGCATGATCGGGGCGGGCCGAACCGAACTTTTCGAGGGTCTTCTTGGACTGCGCCCGGCAAAGGTGGGTGAGGTTCGGGTCAGCGGCAAGGCGGTGAGAATCCGCTCGGTGGCTGATGGCGTCGACGTGGGGATCGGCTATCTCACTGAGGATCGCAAGGGCAAGGGCCTCTTGTTGCGCGAGCGCCTCGCACCCAATCTCGTGCTCACTGCGCTCTCCCGGCTATATCGCAAGCCCTATATCGAGCAATCGCTGGAGCAGCGCGAGCTGGACCGGGCGGTCGACGAATATGACATTCGAGTGCGCAGCAAGCGGCTCGAGGCCGGGCAGTTGTCCGGCGGCAATCAGCAAAAGCTGCTGCTGGCCAAGATCATGATGCTCGACCCAAAGGTCGTCATTATCGACGAGCCAACGCGCGGCATCGATATCGGCAACAAGAGCCAGATCTATTCCTTCATCGATGCCCTGATCCGCGCCGGCAAGGCGTGCATCGTCATCTCATCGGAACTGCAAGAGCTTGTGGGCCTGTGCGACCGCATCTTGGTGATGCGCGCCGGCAGCATCGTGGCGGAGTTCGCGGGTAACGACATCACTGAAGAAGCCGTCGTTCTGGCGGCCACAAGCGGCGGACCAAACGCTGCGGCAGGAGGAAAACACTAAATGAGCGACATCACGGCGATGCCTGCGCGCGAGCCTTGGCTACAGCGCATCAACTGGGTCGATATCGGACCTTTCATCGCGCTGGGCATCCTGGTCATTGTCGGGGTGCTGATAAATCCAGACTTCCTGTCGCCCACCAACATCGCCAATGTGGTGACTCGGTCCGCCTTCATCGCCATTATCGCGGTCGGCGCGACCTTCGTCATTTCCTCGGGCGGGCTAGATCTTTCCGTCGGCGCGATGACAGCGTTCGTTACCGGGATCATGATCATGTTCATGAATGCCATGGTGCCCAGCCTTGGTGGCAATGCCATCATCGCTGGCATGGCGTTGGCGCTCTGCGTTGGTGCACTTTGCGGGCTATTCAACGGCCTGATCGTGACGGTTGGCAAGATCGAGCCCTTCATCGTCACACTCGGCACGATGGGCATTTTCCGAGCGCTCATTACCTTCATGTCCGATGGGGGCAACATCCCCCTGGATCGCAGCCTGCGCGAGCCGTTCCGTCCGGTCTACTACGGCAGTTTTGCCGGCATCCCGATCCCAATCCTTGTCTCCATCGCCGTGGCGTCGGTGGGCGCGTTCATTCTCTACAAGACCAAGTTTGGCCGCCGCTGCGCTGCAGTGGGAGCCAATGAGGAAGTGGCGCGCTTCTCGGGAATTTCGGTTGGTCGCATCCGCACTTTGGCCTTCGTCATCCAGGGCATCTGCGTCGCCATTGCCGCCATCTGCTATGTGCCGCGCCTTGGGGCAGCCACCCCGACTACGGGCCAGCTCTGGGAGCTTCAGGTGATCACTGCCGTGGTGATCGGGGGCACAGCTCTGCGCGGTGGCAAAGGGCGCATCTGGGGCACCGTGGCCGGGGCCGTCATCCTTGAGATGATCGCCAACCTCATGGTGCTGTCCAATTTTATCTCCGAATACCTCGTCGCTGCGGTGCAAGGCATCATCATCATCATCGCCATGCTCGTGCAGAGGTTCTCCAAGCAGCCGTGACCGGACCTCACGCCTTGCAAAAAACTTCAGGTCCATTTTCTGGGAGGAAACTACATTGAGAAGTAATCTATTAGCCTCGGCCGCGCTGACGACCATCCTGTTGGCCGTTCCTGCTGTCGCTCAGGAAACCAAGACCATTGCCGTCTCCGTTCCCGCGGCCACCCATGGTTGGACGGGCGGTGTGGTGTACCATGCGCAGAAGGCGGCTGAGGAAATCCAGGCCGCGTTTCCCAATATCAAGGTGGTGGTCAAGACCTCTCCGTCCGCGGCGGCACAGGTCAGCGCGCTCGAGGATTTGAGCGCTGCTGGGAACCTGGATGCTCTGGTCATCCTGCCGTTCTCGTCCGATGAACTGACCGGGCCGGTTCAGTCGGTTGCCGATGCAGGCACCTTTATCACTGTCGTCGACCGGGGCCTGACCGATCCGGCAATTCAGGATCTTTACGTCGCCGGCGACAATATCGCCGTGGGTTCGACCACCGCCAAGTTCCTCGTGGACTCGCTGGGCGGCAAGGGGGACGTCGTTGTGCTGCGCGGTATTCCAACCGTCATCGATGACGAACGTATCCAGGGGTTCCAGGAAGGCCTCGCGGGCAGCGATATCAATATCCTCGACATCCAGTACGCCAACTGGAACAGCGATGAGGCCTTCAGTCTCATGCAGGACTACCTCGCCAAATATCCGCATATCGACGCGGTCTGGGCCAATGACGACGACATGCTGCTCGGTGTTCTGGAAGCCATCCAGCAGTCGGGCCGCACCGAGATCAAGTATGCACTCGGCGGCAATGGCATGAAGGAAATCATCGAGAAAGTAATGGCGGGTGACCCCATGACCCCAATCGAGACTCCCTATCCACCGTCGATGATCAAAACAGCCATCTACATGACCGCTGCCCAGTTTAATGGTCAGGCCCCAGTTCGGGGCACGGTCAAGCTCGATGCACCGTTGATCACCAAGGACAACGCGGCCGAATACTACTTCCCCGATTCCCCGTTCTGATTGTTTATTGGACCGCGCCATGGCGCGGTCCAGCCCCATTTGTTTGTTTGGAGACTGAGAATGCCTGGCAAAAAAATCCTCATGTTGTGCGGTGAATTCACCGAGGAATACGAAATCTTTGTTTATCAGCAAGCGATGGAGGCCGTCGGCCACACCGTTCATGTCGTTTGCCCCGACAAGAAGGCCGGCGAGGTCATTGCTACTTCGCTGCACGATTTCGAAGGTCACCAGACCTATACCGAAAAGATGGGCCACTACGCCCTGATCAACAAAACCTTCAGTGAAGTGCGGCTGGACGAGTATCACGCCGTCTATGCAGCCGGTGGTCGTGGGCCGGAATATATCCGCACCGACAAGCGGGTGCAGGCAATGGTTAGGCATTTCCACGAGACCAACAAGCCCATCTTCACCATCTGCCACGGCGTGCAAATCCTGATCGCAGTCGATGGCGTAGTGCGCGGCAAGAAGGTTGCTGCCTTGGGCGCTTGCGAGCCTGAAGTGACGCTGGCTGGCGGCACCTATATCGATCTTTCACCGACCGACGCCTATGTCGATGGCACCATGGTTTCGGCCAAGGGCTGGACCGCGCTTGCCGCCTTCATCCGCGAATGCCTCAAGGTGCTTGGTACTGAAATCCGCCATAGCGACGACGTCAACGAAAAGGCCGCATAAAGTAAACTGAAGGATCTGCGGCCGCCCAGTCGTATAGCCGCCTAGACGGACTTGGAGATTGGACGGCTCGACCAGACATAAGCCTCACGAACTGGCATCATGCGACAGGCTTCGGCTCCCTTCGCATGATGCTCCAACACTCCTGCGTTTGGAGCACTCTGCCATGCTTGTGGTCAAAGCTCCTGTAAATTCCTGTCAATCGGCGGACCGCCACTCTGTGTTTGATGGCCTTGACCAGCAGCGCCCAGATGATACGCACCATCTTGTTGGCCAGTGCGACCGTGACCAGCATGCGCGGCTTGCGAGCCATCATCTGCTCAAGCCATGAGCCTGCGGGTGCACCTTGCTTGCTCGCCCGCAAGACCACCGCACTGGAATGATGAGAAGTCGCTGCAAGGTTCGCTCACCCATCTTGGCGATCGACCCCAGCTTTTGCTTGCCACCGCTCGAGACTTGGCGGGGCGCCAGACCCAACCAAGCCGCGAAGTCTCGGCCTTTTCTAAACGTCTCGGCTGGCAATCCTGGGCCATGACGCGGCGAGACGATCTGCGGGCGACTATCCCCAAGATGGCTGAATTTGTGATTTGAGGAGCAGGTTTTCTCGTGGTGATGATCGTTTCATGTCGAAGATTGTACTTCTGGTTATCGCCTTGGTGGTCCTCGGTGGTGTGGCTGCCGCTTATTGGTCCTACCGTCAGGCCGTAGAAGAAACTGAACGTGCCGTGGCTGCTATTGTGGGGCGGGCGCAAACTCCCTTGGGCGCGTTCCAACCGTCGATGGTTTCAGATTTGCCGGAAGTTGCGCAGCGCTACTTCAACCATGCGATCAAGCCCGGCACCCCGCTCCAGACCACCGTGCAACTCCAAATGGATGGCAAATTCCTGCTCGGGGATCGTCAGGAATACCAGACCTATGACATGACGGCCTATCAGGTTCTGGCCCCGCCATCGGAATTCGTATGGGTGCCCTCGATGCGATCAGGCTTGCTGCGCATTACAGGGTCTGATGCCCTGGTGGAGGGGGAGGGATGGACGCGCTTCTGGATCAATTCCCTGGTGCCAGTGGTGAACCAGGGGGCCTCCCCTGATTTGAACCGCTCGGCTTTGACGCGCGCTGCAATGGAGGCGATATGGGTCCCGGCGAGCCTGCTTCCCGAGAACGGAGCGGCGTGGGAGCAGACGGGCCCGAACACGGCGCGCGTGACCTTCTCCACGGGCGTCGAGCCCGTGGGCATCACGCTGGCAGTAGACGGAAAGGTTGTGGAGATTGTCTCGATGCGCTGGAGCAATGAGAACGCTGACAAGGTCTTCCGTCTGCAGCGGTTCGGAGGAGCAGTCGAAGCTGAAGCCAGCTTTGGCGGGTACACCATTCCCAGTCGGGTGAAGATGGGCAATCACTACGGGACTGAGAACTATCTCCCGTTTTTCCAGGTTGCGGTCACCGAGGCACAATACCTCTAGAGGCCACAAACCGGTGTGCCGCCAGACCGGTCAATGCGCCGACAGCGCCTCGGCCAGGAAATCGAACACCATGCGCACGCGGCGCGACGTGTTCAGTTCTCGATGGGTAGTCAACCACAGCGGGAAGATGAACGGCGTATAGGAACCCTCTAGAACCCGGCAGACACCCGGAGTGCTATCACCCAAGAATTCAGGGACCATGCCGATGCCGCCGCCCGCCTTGAGCAGTTCCCAATGAACCAGATGGCTGTCGGACAGGATGGTGAGATTGCCACGTTCCACCGAAAGGCCGGCCCCCGCCAGCGCGCCAAGGTAGGTTTCAGGCGACCACAGGCTGATGAAATCGGCGTCTGCCAAGGTATGGGGCGTCAGAGGCTTCTCAAATCGCTCCAGATAAAGCTCCGAGGCATAGAGACGAGCGGTGACGTCGCTCATCTTGCGGGCAATCAGCTCCGGCTGGTCGGGACGGAAATTGCGGAGGGCAATGTCGGCCTCGCGCCGGCGCAGGTCCGAAGCGGTGTTCTTGGCGATAAGATCCACGGTGAGGCCGGCAGCGGCGCGCCGCAGTTTTGCGATCACCGGTGGCAGCAGATAGGCCGCGTCGATCTCGCTGGCACTGACGGCAATGGTGCCTTCTAGCGCCTGTGCGCGGCCGGAGGCGCCTAGCGAGAAACGCCCAGCGGCCTCACCCATGGTTCGAACGTGTTCGAGCAGATCGAGGCCGCTGGGCGTGAGTTCCAGTCCGCGCCCCGTGCGTTCGAAGAGAACCACACCCAGTTCCTCCTGCAGCGCCTCGACCTGGCGCCCCAGCGTCGGCTGTGCCATGCCCAGCGCCCGGGCGGCAGCCGACAGGGAGCCTTCCTCCGCCGTGACGAGAAAAGCCCGGGCCCGATTCCAGTCGAATTTCACAGACCGCCAATCCATGCATATGTGCATATCGAAATGCAGGATTTAGTCAATTCTGCAGAGGCGTCCCCTGCCTTATCGTCCTGGTCATCGGCACCGCACTGGTGCGAGCCAAGAGGAGACAGAAGATGAAAGCTGTAATTGCACCGGCCTATGGCGGCCCCGAAGTTCTGCGTGTCAAGGAGATCGATCGCCCCAAGGTCCAGGACAAACAGATCCTGGTAAAAGTCTATGCCAGCGCCGTGACGCAGGCGGACGTGATGATGCGGACCGGCACTCCCTGGTTCGGACGCATTTTTCTGGGGCTGAGCAAGCCCAAGGCGGCCATTCCGGGCACCGCCTTTGCCGGTAAAGTCATCGGGGTAGGCCCCGGCGTGACGCGCTTTGCCGTCGGCGACGATGTCTTCGGCGAGACCGGTCTCGGCTTCCATGCCCATGCCCAGTTCCTCGCAGTGCCCGAGGATGGCGTCATCGAATACATCCCCGCGACCATGTCCTATCAGGAGGCCGCGCCGGTAGTCGACGGTACGTTGACGGTGCACCATTTCCTGACGCGCCTCGTGACCATCCGCCCGGACCAGAAGGTGCTGATCAATGGTGCGGCCGGTGGGCTGGGAACCTCGGCGGTGCAGTTGGCAAAACACCTGGGTGCCGAGGTTACGGCCGTCGCCAGCGGTCGCAACAGCGAGTTTCTGTCGCGCCTCGGCGCTGACCATGTCATCGACTATGAGCGGGAAGACTTCAGCCACCGGCTGGGGGCCTATGACGTGATCTTCGATACGGTCGGCAAGGTACCCTTCGGCAAGGCCAAGCGGGCGCTCAAGCCGGGCGGTGTCTACCTGTCTCCGGTTTTGGGGCTGGGCCTGCTGCTGCAAATGCTCTGGACCGGCAAGTTCGGCCGCAGGAAGGCCAAGTTCTCCGCCACCGGATTGCTGCCGCATGCAGAACTGGGCAAGCGGTTGACCGAGGTTAAGACGCTTATCGAGGCGGGCGCGCTCCGCACGATCATAGATCGGCACTTCGATCTGACAGAGATCGGCGAGGCGCATCGCTACGTCCAGGCTGGGCACAAGCGCGGCAATGTCGTGCTCGAAATCGTCCACGACGATCTCCAGGTCCTGGCGGCCGAGTAGGGCCGATCCTGCAATGCAGTGCACGCGGCTGGCCTCAACCGGTCAGCCTGGATGCGGTTCGCGTCTTGCTTCTGATGACTTCAACGGGGCCTGCACTGCAGACGGCGGCAGGTTGAAGCTGAGCGGTATGTTGAGAACGCCGCCATTGTCACCTCGAGCGCGGCCGCGGCCAGGCAGCGGGCGCAAACGTGGGACTCGCGAAGAGGCTTTTGGTCGACCACGCGGTCTTCCTTGCCTTAGCAGTGACAAGGACACGGATGCGGTACCTTGTCTGCAGACGTCAGTTAAATGCAAGTGCTATGAATAACCTGCTCAATTAAATCTCTGAAATTCCTGAAATAGAACTTTGTGTATTTGTAGTTATTGTTTCAATGTGTGAAATTACTGATAAATGCTTATTTATACTTTCTAGGCGCGGCGTCTTGGCTGATAAGCCGTAAGGTGTTCTCGACGCCGAAAGGGGGCGATTGCGTGCCTTTTGGTGCTGGAGTGGAACTTATTTTTCGGCCTGACAATAGGTTGGCGAGGAAAATTCTCCAGCCTGTCGTGCATTCCCCTATTCACAAGAGTGGCAAGTGCCATTAATGAACGTTAATAATTGGGGGGGGTGGCGCTTTGCTTAATAGTATAAATTCCAGAATTTTTGGTAGAGTTTCCGCCACGGCCCTGCTTCTGGCGATGGCGCAGGCGCATGCGGCCGATACCAATGTGACGGGCGGGGGGACGCTGAACGTCTCGGCCGGCGATACGCTGGGCACATCGCTACTGCTTGATGACGGTACCCTGATGGTGCAGGATCCGTTGACGATTTCCGTCACGACCACAACGCTGGGCCCTGGTGGCGGTACCATCGACACCAATGGGTATGCCACCACGCTGAACTCCGCGTTGCAGGGGGGCGGGACCTTTACCAAGACAGGTGCGGGCGTGCTGACATTCATCGGCATGAACACCTACACCGGTGCGACCGCGGTCACGCAAGGCACGCTCGCCCTGTCGGGTCAGGGGCGCCTTGATCGATCGAGCAGCGTGACGGTAAGCACTGGCGCAACCCTGGATGTTTCGGCCGCCACAGCGGCATCCGTCCTGCAGTTGAACGGCGCAGGGTCAGTTGTGCTCGGCAATAATAATTTGGAGATCGGTAGCGGCGCTTTCTCGGGCATCATTTCCGGAGATGGCGGTATTAGCGTTAACACCGGTAGTCTTACCCTTACCGGCAATAATACGTTCACGGGTCAGGCATCCAGCGGTGCCGGCGTGCTGCAGATCGGCGATGGCGGAACCATCGGTTACGTTGTCGGCAATATTCTGAATACCGGGTCCCTGGTGTTCAATCGATCGGACGCCCTGACCTATAACGGGCTGATAACTGGCAACGGCGCCAGCACGTTTACCGGCGGCGGCACCTATGTGCTGACCCAGGATAGCAGCGCTTCGGGCGCCTGGACCATCGATGCTGGCACTACGGTGCAATGGGGAAATGGTGGCGCAACCGGTTGGCTGGGTGGTGGGCCGAGCGTTTCGGTCGGCCCGGTCGTCAACAATGGCACCCTGATCATCAATCGCTCCGGCGACCGCATCTACCAGGGAGCGATCGGCGGCAGCGGTAGTTTCGCCATAGAAGGCTCTGGCGTGGTCACGCTGTCCAAGACAAATACCTATACAGGTGCGACGGACGTCAAGGACGGGGGGCTCTTGGTGCTGGGGTCGATTGCATCCTCCAGTCTGACCAATGTGCATTCTGGGGCGATGCTCGCGTCAACAGGCGCCGGTACTTTGGGAGACACAAGAGTACTGCATGGCGGCATCCTGGCACCTGGCAATCTATCGTCGCGTGGGAGCGGGAAGCTGAGTTCGATCGGCACGATGAACGTGGCCGGAAATGTAACGTTCGAAAGTGGCTCGGTACTCGACATTCAGGTCACCAAGGCTGGCCTAAGCGACAAGGTCAGCGTAGCTGGCAGCGCCACGATTGATCCGGCGGCACTGGTGCGCGTCCGCGCGCTCAACGGCACCGACGACGGCTCCACCTACGCGCCCGACACCACCTATACCATCCTCTCGACGACGGGCGGTGTTACCGGCCAGTTCAACAATAACGTGGATGAACAGTTCGCATTCCTCGATGCAGCACTGAAATATGTCGGAAACGACGTTCAGTTGAACCTCACCCGCAATGACGTGACACTGCCTGACGTTGCCAGCACCGCCAACCAGCAATCGTCCGCATCCGCCCTGGCGGGCTTCGATCAAACTGACGCCATTTACCAGCAACTTCTGGGTCTTACAGCCGAGCAGGCGCAGAACGCCTATGACAGCGTTTCGGGCGAAGCGCATGCCTCCGGCCAGCAGGTGCTCGATCAGACATTTGCTCTTTTTACCTCTTCCCTTATTGGCGGTCCGACTGGCGGCGGTGCTGCGGGCGCACGCCAGACATCGGTGCTGGGTTATGTGGAAGTGCCGGCCTCTTCAAATCCGGGCCTGGCGGCCATCGATGAGGCCGAGCAGACCACCGTCATGTCGAACCTGGCCTGGCTCGCGCCGCTGGGCGGCGTGGGCACTGTCAGGGGCAATGGCAATGCCGCCGAGATCCATTGGGCATCCGGCGGTCTGGCTCTCGGTTACGAAGGTGTCGTCGCGACGGGCGATCATAAGCTGACCTATGGCGCCGGCCTGGGCTATCTGGCCTCTAGGGGCGAATTGGCAGGTCGCGCCTCAACTTACGAAACCCAGGGCGGTTTCGTAGGCGTCTATGGCGATTGGGCCGACGGCGCCTGGGCGCTGTCGGGCAACCTGGCCTATGGTGCCAGTCATGTGTCAACGCGCCGCGACATTACGGTGGGCGCAGTTTCCCGTACCGCCACGGCCGGCTATTGGGCGCAGTCTATTGGAGCGGAACTTGAGGCCGGTTATGGGTTTAAGTTGACCGAGCAAATGACACTTAAACCCCTCGGCATGCTGGGTATGGTCTGGTCGGGCCATGGCGGCGCGACCGAAACCGGGGCCGGATCGCTCAATGGCACGATTGCGGCGGCTGGCAAGTGGCAGGTTGATATCGGGCTTGGTGTCGAGCTGGCGCATACCATGTCCCTGTCCAATGGTGCCGATCTGACATTGAAGGCGCGCGGCCTGTGGCAGCACGCATTGACCGATCCGGCATCGAGCCAAAACCTGGCACTGGCCGGCAATTCCGCGACGCCGATAAACGTCAGAGGCGCCGCGGCCGACCGTGACCGCTTCGTTCTCGGCCTGGGGGTGGACTACGCGCCAACCGAAGAGACGCGCCTCTCGCTCAACTACACCGGTACCTTTTCGGGAGCGCAGTCGTCGCATGTCGCTGGTGCTTCTGTCGGCTTCGCCTTCTAGGGCCAGAAAGGGCCTGGGGGAGATGACGTTGAAACTGATCTCGATGACGGCCAACGCGGCGGGGTAGCCTAGCCGCACCTGCGCCTGGGCGTGGCCGGTGAGGAGTGCCGGGGCCGGATAGAGGCCGGGGCGTATCTGCGCGACACCTCAACTGGGCAAGAGATTGGGCTTCCGTTTCCTTCTCGGCAATGGTCGAGCGGTGGCGTGAGTTCCTCAAGGTCGAGACGCTCTGCGACCGGAGCTACAATCATGAGCCTCCCGAACCGGAGGATGACAGGCGGGCTTAATGGGCCAAGCGCTCGGTTCCACCCCCGAAAGGCCCCGCATCGTGGTTCTCGGCATCCTGGCCTTCCTCCAGGCCCGGGTTGGCGGCCTTTAGATCGGCGGCGTCATCACGCGCCGCGTCAGGACGCGCCGGTCCCCCTCGGGCTTTGACCGCGCGCCAGGTCTGGTTCTGTGGATGCGCGCTCGTTCGCAAATGTCCTGGCCGTCATTTCCCAACAGCAACCGAGCAACAGCAAGCGCCACCCGCGGCGCAACACCCCATAGCGGTGATTGTCGAACCGCTGGCAGCCTCAGCCGCCTGCTTGAGGATATGGGGCAGGACCGGATCGAAGGCGGGAGTTGGCTTCATGCGCTGAGACTGGGGCTTGTTAGTTACATTTTCAACTAATATCCCGGTCTGCGAAGTGGGAGGATATCAGATGAGCGATCAGGTGATTTCACGCATGGTGCAGGCGGCGACACCGGTTGGCACGCGTCCTGGCTATATGCCCGGCTTCGGCAATGACTTTGAGACCGAGGCGCTGCCCGGCGCCCTGCCGCAGGGCCGCAACAGCCCGCAGAAATGCAATTACGGGCTCTATGGCGAGCAGCTGTCCGGCACTGCCTTTACCGCGCCGAGCCATCAGAACGAGCGCACCTGGTGCTATCGCATCCGCCCCTCGGTGCGCCATGCCAGCCGCTTCGAAAAGATCGCCATGCCCTATTGGCAATCGGCGCCCAATATCGATCCCGATGTGATTTCGCTGGGCCAGTACCGCTGGAGCCCGGTGCCCCACAGCCAGGGGAGCCTCAACTGGATCACTGGCATGCGCACCATGACCACGGCGGGTGACGTCAATACCCAGACCGGAATGGCCAGCCATATCTATCTGGTCACCACCTCGATGGTGGACGAGTATTTCTATTCCGCCGATAGCGAGTTGCTGGTTGTCCCGCAGGAGGGCCGCCTGCGCTTTTATACCGAACTCGGCATCATTGACCTTGAGCCCAAGGAAATCGCCGTCATTCCGCGCGGGCTGGTCTATCGGGTCGAACTGATCGAGGGGCCGGCGCGCGGCTTTGTCTGCGAGAATTATGGGCAGAAATTCGAATTGCCGGGCCGGGGCCCTATCGGGGCCAATTGCCTCGCCAACCGGCGCGATTTCAAGACGCCCGTCGCCGCCTTCGAGGATCGGGACGCGCCATCAACCGTCACGGTGAAGTGGTGCGGTCAATTCCATCGCAGTCATATCGATCATTCCCCGCTCGACGTCGTCGCCTGGCACGGCAATTACGCGCCGGTCAAATATGACCTGCGCGATTACTGCCCGGTGGGCGCAGTGCTGTTCGATCATCCTGACCCCTCGATCTTCACCGTGCTGACCGCGCCGTCCGGCGTTCCGGGCACCGCCAATATCGACTTCGTGCTGTTCCGCGAGCGCTGGGGCGTGGCGGAAAATACCTTCCGGCCGCCCTGGTTCCACAAGAATGTCATGTCCGAACTGATGGGCAATATCTACGGCAAGTATGACGCCAAGCCCGAAGGCTTCGTGCCCGGCGGGATGAGCCTCCACAATATGATGCTACCGCATGGCCCCGACCGCGACGCGTTCGAGCGGGCGTCCAATGCCGAGCTGCATCCCGAAAAGCTCGATAACACCATGTCGTTCATGTTCGAGACGCGCTTCCCGCAACACCTGACCCACTTCGCCGCCAGGGAGGCGCCGTTGCAGGACGATTATGTGGACTGCTGGTCGAGCCTGGAAAAGAAGTTCGACGGCACGACGGGGATTAAACAATGACCAACTCGACCATCCTGATCCGATCGTGGATCGACAGCGCCAATGACCCCGATGGCCCGTTCCCGGTCAATAATTTGCCCTATGGCGTGTTCTCGACCGGCGGTGATGCGCCACGCTGCGGCGTGGCCATTGGCGAGTATGTCCTCGATCTGGCGGCGTTGGAGCGGGCGGGCCTGTTCCCGGCCGTGGGCTTTGACGCTCCAGCACTCAATCCGTTCATGGCGCAGGGGCCTGCCGTCTGGGCCGATATCCGCCAGCGGCTCATCGCCCTGTTGTCACAGGGTTCTGACCAGCAGGAGGCAGTGCGCCAGGCGCTATTCCTTCGCGCCGATGTCACCCTGCACCTGCCGTTCAAGGTCGCCGAATACACCGATTTCTACGCCGGGCGGAGCCACGCCACCAATATCGGCACCATGTTCCGCGGGGCCGAGAATGCGCTGCCGCCCAACTGGCTGCATATCCCCATCGGCTATAACGGCCGCGCCTCCACCGTCGTGGTCAGCGGCACGGCGATCCGCCGGCCCAATGGGCAGCTCAAGGCCCCGGATCAAGACATGCCGAGCTTTGGCCCCTGCAAGCGGCTGGATATCGAGCTGGAACTTGGCGCCGTTATCGGCGTGCCGTCCGCAATGGGCCAGCCGGTCTCGGTTGCCGAAGCCGATGCGATGATCTTTGGCTATGTGCTGCTCAATGACTGGTCGGCGCGCGATATCCAGGCCTGGGAATACCAGCCGCTCGGTCCGTTCCAGGCCAAGGCCTTCGCCACCACCATAGGCGCCTGGGTGGTGACGAGGGCGGCGCTGGAGCCATTCCGCACCAGCACCCCGCCGCGCGAAAAGCCGCTGTTGCCCTATCTGCAGGAAGCCGGCCCGCTGCTCTACGATATCGACCTCAGCGTCACCATGGCGCCGGCAGGGCAGGCGCCCACGCCGATCTGCCGCACAAATTACAGCCGCATGTATTATTCGTCCGCCCAGCAATTGGCCCACCACACCAGTTCCGGCTGCTCGATGAACATCGGCGATCTGCTTGGCTCCGGCACCATTTCGGGCCCGGAAAAGTCCGAATTCGGCTCGCTGCAGGAAATCACCTGGGCCGGCAAGGAACCGCTGACGCTGGGCGACGCCACCCGCACCTTCATCGAAGACGGCGACACGCTGACCCTGCATGGCCACGCCCAGGGGCAAGGCTATCGCATCGGCTTCGGCACCTGCGCGGGCACCGTCCTGCCCGCCGTTACATACCCAAAATAGGAGCCATCCATGGCCAAGGCATTCGCGTCGCAGGGCGACACTAGCGAGAAGAACATCTCGTTCACTGAAATCGGCGCTGGCATCTGGGCGTTCACCGCCGAGGGCGATCCCAATTCGGGGGTGATCATCGGCGATGACAGCGTGATGATCATCGAGGCGCAGGCCACGCCGCGCCTCGCCAACAAGGTGATCGAAAAGGTCCGAGAGATCACCGACAAGCCGATCAGCCATGTCGCGCTGACCCATTACCACGCGGTGCGCGTGCTCGGCGCCTCGGCCTTCGGTGCCGACCAGATCCTGATGTCCGATAGCGCCCGGGCCATGGTGGTCGAGCGCGGTCAGGAAGATTGGGACAGCGAATTCCAGCGCTTCCCGCGCCTGTTCGAGGGGCACGAAAGCATTCCGGGCCTCACCTGGCCGACCACGACTTTTTCCAGATCAATGACGGTTTATCTCGGCCAGCGCCGGGTCGAGCTGATGCATCTCGGCCGCGCTCATACGGCGGGCGATATCGTCATCCAGGTGCCGGATCAGAACGTCATGTTCACTGGCGATATCGTCGAATATCACTCGGCCTGCTATTGCGGCGATGGCCACTTCCGCGATTGGGGCCAGACGCTCGATGCCATTCGGGCTTTCGAGGTCGATGCGATTGCGCCGGGGCGCGGCGATGCCTTGATCGGCCCGGAAATGGTCAACAAGGCCATTGAAAGCACCCGCGATTTCGTCCGCTCCACCTATCAGCCGGCGGCAAAGGTTGCGGCCAAGGGCGGCTCGCTCAAGGATGCCTGGAACGAAGTCCGGGCGGTCTGCGATCCGAAATTCTCGGACTTCGCCATCTACGAGCATTGTCTGCCGTTCAACGTGGCGCGCGCCTATGACGAAGCGCGCGGCATCGATACGCCCCGCATCTGGACCGCGCAGCGCGACCTCGCCATGTGGGAAGCCCTGCAGAACTAGCACCAGCCTCGGGGAGGGGGAGATGCCAGCTTACCAATACGAGCCGTTCGCCTATATCCGGCCGCCCGAACTCGATGGCGGCCGGAGCCAGGCGCCAATCGCCATTGTCGGCGCCGGGCCGGTCGGCCTGACGCTGGCCATCGATCTGGCGCTGCGCGGGATTAAATGCGTCGTGCTCGACGACAATAATGTCGTATCGGTGGGCTCGCGCGCCATCTGCTGGGCCAAGCGCACCCTGGAAATTTTCGACCGGCTGGGCGTTGGCGAACGCATGCTGGATGCGGGGGTGACCTGGACCGTCGGGCGGCTGTTCCATGGGGCCGAGGAGGTCTATTCCTTCGATCTCCTGCCCGAGCACGGGCACAAATATCCCGCCTTCATCAACCTGCAGCAATATCTGGTCGAGCAGTACCTCGTCGAGCGCTGCCACGATTTCCCCGATCTCATCGACCTGCGGTTTCTCAACAAGGTGGTGGGACACGCGGAGACCAGTACCGGCGTCGCTGTCGATGTGGAGACGCCGGACGGTCCCTATCGGCTGCAGGCGGTTTATCTCGTCGCCTGCGATGGTGCCAATTCGCCCACAAGGCGGCGCATGGGGCTCGATTTCGTCGGACAGAGCTTTGAGGAACAATTCCTCATCGCCGATATCGAAATGACGCAGAGCCCGTTCGGCAATTCCGGCGTGGCCGAGCGCTGGTTCTGGTTCGATCCGCCCTTTCATGCGGGCAAGTCGGCGCTGCTGCATCAGCAGCCCAATGGGATATATCGCATCGACCTGCAACTGAGCGGGAATGTTGATGCCAGGCTCGAAGCGACGCCGGAGCAGGTGCTGCCGCGCATAAGGGCCATTGTGGGTGACAAGCCGTTCCGGCTCGATTGGGTCAGTGTCTATAGATTCCGCTGCGCCAAGCTGGATCGCTTCGTGCATGGCCGCGTGATCTTTTGCGGCGATAGCGCCCATGTGGTGTCGCCGTTCGGCGCGCGCGGCGGCAATGGCGGCGTGCAGGACGCCGACAATCTGGGCTGGAAACTGGCGGCCCTCATACAGGGCATAGCCGGTCCCGGCCTGCTTGAGAGCTACAACGCCGAACGCGGCCATGGCTCCGCCGAGAACATCCTCAATTCTGCCCGAGCCACCAATTTCATGACCCCAAAATCGCCGATCGAGGCGCTGTTTCGCAGCGAAACTCTCAGGCTCGCCCATAGTCAGCCCTTCGCCCAGAAGCTGATCAATTCGGGACGTCTGTCCCTGCCATGTTCGCTGGAGGGGCATAGCCTTCAAACCCCGGGCGAGGCACCGCTGCGGCCCGGTTCGGTGGTTCTGGACCTGCCCTTGGCCGATGGCTCCTGGCTGGTGGAGCATGTGCAGGGCGACTTCGTCCTGGTCGGCTTCGGCGACATTGCCCTGCCGGAAGTGGCGGACCTCCGTCGCCTCGGCATCGACCAGGCAGGCCCCTATCCCGGCTTCGCCAGCACGGGTGACTATGCCGCCACCCGCTACGGCACGGGCCTCGCCTATCTGTTCCGGCCCGATGGCCATGTCGCTGCGGTCTTCGCACAGCCAAGTGCAGATCAGGTCAGCGCTGCCATGCAACGCGCCCTCGGTGCAGTAGATTGCGCGGTGGCAGCATGAGCGAGACAAGGATCATGCGTGACAATCTGGGCGCCGGTCGGGATGATTTCTATAGTGCCCTGATGCAGGCGCATGAGGGGCTGAGCGAGGCGCAGAGCCATCAGCTCAATGTCCGGCTGGTGCTGCTGATGGCCAATGAAATTGGTGACCTCAAGCGGCTCAGGGCCGTGATCGAACTGGCGGGGCGCTGCGAACGATAGACCGCTGCCGTTTGACCGTTAGCGCGGTCCGGCCCGCTATCGGGTGCGCATAGCGCGGCATCTGGTCGGCTTCGAGCAATGCCCGTTCTGTACCACAACGCATTTGAACCCCGCCGCCGAGCCGCGTCCGGCGGCTCTGGTTCAAACTGTTACCCAGCCGGTCGCGCGCTCCGCTCCGCCCTCTCCCTCGACGCGGTGGGGACTTCCCATTCACCCGCGCACCATTCAGGCGATAACTGGCCGGACTTCGGCAAAGTGACAAGCCGCAGCGGTGCCGCCCTCGGTCACGCGCAGGACCGGCGCTTCGCTCCGGCAGCGATCGGCGGCAAAGGGGCAGCGCGTGTGAAATGTGCAGCCGCTGGGCGGGTTCATCGGGCTGGGCAATTCGCCCTTGAGCGCGACGCGCTGGCGGGCAGCGGCGCGATCCGGGTCCGGCACCGGCGCGGAAGTCATCAGCGCCTGGGTATAGGGGTGGCTGGGGCTGGCATAGAGCGTCTCGGCGTCACCGATTTCGACGATCCGCCCGAGATACATCACCGCCACGCGCTGCGAGATGTGCCGCACCACCGAAAGATCATGGGCGATGAACAGGTAGGACAAACCAAGATCGCGCTGCAGGTCCTGCAGCAGATTGATGACCTGGGCCTGCACCGAGACATCCAGCGCCGAGACCGGTTCGTCGCAGATGATCAGCTTGGGGTTGAGCGCCAGGGCGCGGGCAATGCCGATGCGCTGGCGCTGGCCACCGGAAAACTCGCGGGGATAGCGATAGACATGCTCGGGGTTGAGCCCGACCCGCGCCATCAGGTCGAGCACCGCCTTGCGGCGCCCGCCTGGTGGCTCGATCCCCTGGATGGAGAACGGCGCCTCGATGATATCGCCGACAGTCTGGCGCGGATTGAGCGATGAATACGGGTCCTGAAATACCATCTGGATGTCACGCCGGAGTGCCCGCAACGCGGCGCCGTCGAGGCTGGTGATATCATCACCCTCAAAGACAATGCTCCCGCTGCTGGCGGTAAGCAGGCGCGCAACGATGCGGCCGGTGGTGGACTTGCCGCAGCCTGACTCGCCAACGAGGCTCAGGGTTTCGCCGCGCCCGATGCTGAAGCCGACGCCATCCACGGCGCGCACCGAGCGCTCGGGACCAAACAGGCTTTTGCCGAGTGGAAAGTGCTTGCTGAGATTGTCGACGGTCAGCAGGGCCGGCGCCGCTGAAGCTGATAGTGTGGTCATGGCTTGGTCTCAGTGCTGGCGGCGTGCAGGGCGCGGGCTTCGCTGCGTGCCGCTTCGGACAGGTGGCAGCGAATGGCGTGGTTTTCGCCGACGTCATGGGCATTGGGGATGTCGCTGGCGCAACGGCCATCGGCCACCTGGGCGGCAAAGGCGCAGCGCGGCCGGAAAGCGCAGCCCCGTGGAAGCGCCGCGAGTGCGGGGGGCGAGCCGGGAATAGCGGTGAGCCGTTCGCGGTGCAGATCGAGCCGCGGCACCGATTCCAGCAGGCCCCAGGTGTAAGGGTGGGACGGGCGATAGAATACGTCGCGCACGCTGCCGGTTTCGACGGCCCGGCCCGCATACATCACCGCCACATCATCGGCCATTTCGGCCACCACGCCCAGGTCATGGGTAATCAGGATAATGGCGGAGCCAAACTCCCGCTGCAGGTCCTTGAGCAGGTCCAGGATCTGCGCCTGCACGGTGACGTCGAGCGCGGTGGTCGGCTCATCGGCAATCAGCAATTGCGGATCGCAGCTCAGCGCCATGGCGATCATGACGCGCTGGCGCATGCCGCCCGACAGCTGGTGCGGATAGCTTTCAAAGGTGCGCCTGGGATCGGCCATGCCCACCCGGTCCAGCAGGTCCAGCGCACGCTGGCTTGCCGCCTTGCTGCTGACCCGGTGATGGGCGCGATAGGCCTCGATGATCTGCTCGCCGATGCGGTGATAAGGGTGCATGGCGGTCAGCGGATCCTGGAAGATCATTGCCATACGCTCGCCCCGCAACTGGCGCAGCGTCGTCTGGCTGGCCCCGACAATCTGCTCGCCGCCAATGCTGATCTCGCCGCTGACCTGCGCGCGCGGGCCGTGCAGGCCGAGCATGGCCAGGCTCGCCGCGGTTTTGCCGGAGCCCGACTCCCCCACGATGGCCAGGGTCTTGCCGCTTTCGACCGAAAAGGTCAGCCCGTCGACAGCCCGGATCAGGCCTTCTTCGGCAGGAAAATGTACCTTCAGATCGCGAACCGAGACGAACATGACAGCTCCTATTGCTCCGCGACGGCTTCGAACAGGCGGCCTTCGCCCATCGCGCGGGGGTCCAGTCCGGCCTTACGCACGGTCGCCCACAGTCCGGCCAGTGGCGAGGTGATGACTGGCTTGCCGGTCTCGGCCTCAAGAATGCGGACGGCGGCACGGGTGGGCAGGCCACCGCAGGAGATCAGCAGCGCCTCGGCGTCCGGCGCTGCCGCAAGGGCGCGGCGGCCAAGCGCGATCACGGCCTCTTCGGTCACCTGATGCACCGCCTCGATCGAGGCGATGCCCAGATGCTCGAGCGAAGCCAGTTCGATCCCGGCCGTTTCGAGGAATAGCCGCAAGGCGACGTTGACGTCGTCGCGATAGGCGGTCGCCACGGCCAGCCGCTTGACCCCGAGTTGGGCAATGGCCTCCAGCATGGCGCTGCTCATGGTGAGCGAGGGCAGGCTGGAGCGCGCAGCGATTTCGGTCTCGAGCGCCAGATTGAAGGCCGGGCCGCGATAAAAGCTCAGCGAGGTGCCCATCAGCGCAATAACGCTGGCGCCACGCTCGGCCAGCCGTGCCGCAGCAGCGCCGACGGAATTGACCACGGAATCGTAGCCCTGGTTGGACATCTCGGCGAGCCCGAGCCCCTCGGCGATGAAGTCGTGCTGCGGATAGATCTGGGCGGCGTCGGGCGGTACCGCACCGGCGGCCGGCGGGACAATCAGACCCAGTGATGCGCGTTTCAGCATGTCGGCCCCCGGGAGCCGAAACGGGGAAAGGCGTTGGACATGGAAAACTCCGTAGGAAAAAACATGGTCAGCCCAAGCGCACGCGTGGATCGCGCAGGGCCTGCAAGACATCGACAAGAAGGTTGGCGAGCACGACAAACAGCGCCGCGATCAGCACCGTGCCCATGATCACCGGCAGGTCGCCGGTTTCGACCGCCTGCACGGCGAGCGAGCCGACGCCATTGAGGCCCCAGATGCGCTCGGTGATGATGGTGCCACCCAGAAGGCCGCCGAGATCGAGCCCGACAAGGGTCATCACCGGGGTCATGGCCGGGGGCAAAGCGTGCTTGTACATCACCCGGCGTTCACCCAGCCCTTTGGCGCGGGCGGTGCGGACATAGTCCTGGTTGAGCGTTTCGAGCATCGAGCCGCGGGCGATGCGGGTATAGGTGCCGGTGCCGACCACGGCGAGCGTCGCCCAGGGCAGCAGCATGTGGCGCAGCCACTCGCCGGGGTCGCGGGTAATCGGTACGAAGCCGCCCGAGGGAAACACCGGGAAACCGGCATTGGTCAGCAGGAAGAAGAATACGTAGAACAGCAGCGTGCCGACCACGAAGGTGGGGAAGGACATGCCGGCCAGCGCCATCATGGTGATCAGCCGGTCAGACGCCTGGCCGGACCGGCGGGCCGAGAAAATGCCGGCCGGAATGGCGACCAGCAGCCAGATGCCCACCGAACCCAGGGCCAGCGAGATGGTTGCCGGCATGCGCCGCAGGATGGTGGTGAGCACTTCCTCCTGATTGACGAAGGACATGCCGAAGTCGAAATGCAATAGCGCCCACATGTAGCGCAGATATTGGATATGCACGGGCTGATCGAGGCCGAGCCGGGCACGCACCATGGCGATCTGGTCGGCAGTGGCGAACTCGCCGGCAAACATCAACGCCGGATCGCCCGGTGTGGCCATATAGAACAGCACGAACACGGCCAGGGTGATCAGCCAGAGCGTCAGCAAGCCGAACAGGGTGCGGCGCAGAATGAATCTCAGCATGGCGATCTACTTCGTCCGGCGTTCTGAGGAGGGGTCGAGCGCATCACGCAGCCCGTCGCCGAGCACGTTGAAGGCCAGCGTCGCGGCGAGCAGGAACAGCGCGGGAAACAGGATCGTCCACCAGGCGACGGCATAATTGGTCTGGTTCTCGGCAATGATGCCGCCCCAGGTCGCCGTGGGCGGTGGCACACCCAGGCCCAGAAAGCTCAGCGAGGCTTCCAGCACGATCACCTGCGGGATCAGGAGGCTCCCATAGACAATGACCTGGCCGGCAATATTGGGCAGGATTTCGCGCACCATGATGCGCAGGTCGCTGGCCCCCAGCATGCGGGCCGCGTCGACGAACTCGCCCTCCTTGGTGGCCACCACCAGATTGCGCACCACGCGGGCGACCGGCCCCCAGGTGAAGAAGATGATGGTGCCCATCATGATGGGAAAGCTGGCGCCATAGACCGAGACCAGCGCCACGGCGGTAATCAGCAGCGGCAGGCCCAGCACCACGTCGACAAAGCCCGACAGCATGGTGTCGATCAGCCCACCACGAAACCCCGCCAGCATGCCGACGGCGATGCCGATGGCGATGGCGGTAAGCGCGCAGGTGACGGCCACGAGAATGGTGATCTGGGTGCCGACGACGAGGCGGGCCAGCAGGTCGCGGCCGACCACATCGGTGCCCAGCAGGAAATTGGGGCCCGGCGGCAAGGGCACGCCGCCGGGGGTTAGTCCGATATCACGGAACTGCTCATTGGGCCCGTGACCCAGCACCATGACGATGAGAGGCGCAAAGATCGCCGTCAGCACCAGCAGGATGATGACCGTGAGGGCCGCCATCGCGGCTTTGTCACGCAGCAATTGGCTGATAACGCGTTGCCGCGTGTTCAGTGCCGGGGGCGCGGGATGGACGGTGCTGGCAGGGATATCGGACATCGTTTCGCTCCGGCAGGCCGATCAGCTCGTGGTGAGCGGGGTGGCGTGGTTGGGCGGCAGGTCGAAGGCGTGGCCCTCGACGCCGAAATCGGCCAGCGCGGCACGGATGGCCTCGCCGTGCTTTTCGGCAATGGCGACGGCGCCGACATTGTCTTCCAGCTGGCTGATGCGGCTGGCGCCGAAGAGCAGCGATGCGGTCTGCGGATTGGCAATGCAGAAGGCGATGGCGAGCTGGGCCATCGAGCAGTCGAACTGTTTGGCGACTTCGGCCAGGCGCGGCACCAGATCGATGATCTCTTCGCGCACATTGCCGGGATCGCGGCCGAGCACGCGTTCGCGCACCATGTTGCCGGCCAGAATGCCGCCTTCAAGGCTGTCCGAAGCGTGGATCGAAATGCCGGTCTCGGCGCGCAGCGCGGTATAGTCGTCGGCTTCGACGATATGGCGGCGGGCGATATTGTACTTGAGCTGCACGATCTGCGGCGTCGGCAGGCCCTCGGCCTTGCAGGTGTCGTAGGCGATGCGCAGGTCTTTGGCCGACCAGTTCAGGCCGCCCCAGGCGCGGGCCTTGCCCGAGGTGACGAAGCCGGCATTGATGCGCGCGGTTTCGGCCGGGTCATCGCGGCCCGGGCGCATGCCGTAGCACATGATGACGTCGAGATAATCGGTATCGAGGCGGAACAGCAATTCGTCGAGCTGGTGGCCCAGTGTCGGATTGTCGCCGTCATACCACCAGACCTTGTCCATGATCATGATGTCGGCGCGCTTGAGCCCGGCATCGCGCAGGGCGCGCGACAGCACCACTTCGGTATGCGGGGCGGTGCGGTAATGAGCGACGTCGAACAGGTTGATGCCGAGATCGGCAGCGCGGCGCACGAGGTTGACGACGTCCCGATATTCCATGCGCGAATAGGTCTGGTACGAACCCAGCGAGACGACCGAGGTCTTGAGGTCCGAGGTTCCGATCTGGCGGTATTGCACGTTAGTCTCCGAAATTGAGGATGGGGTGCGCGGGCGACGGAGCCGCCCGCGCCGGAATTACTCGGCGATCCAGACCAGGGTCGGATCGACATTGTTGAACAGCAGGTTCACCGTGGTGCCGCGCAGGCGCTCGGACGCGTAGAGCGAGATCTTGCCGGTGATCAGCGGCACGATGGGCGCATCGCTCATGATCGCCTTGTCGGCAGCCGCCCAGGCCGCGGCCGCAGTGGCTTCGTCGGTGGCGGTCAGGGCCGTGTCGATCAGCGCGTTGACGTCCTCATTGTTGTAGCAGGTCCAGTTGCTGGTACTGGTCTCGCAAGCCTCGCCGTCGAACATCGGCACGATCATGGTGCGGGCGGAGTCGCCAACCCAGTCGGCGCGGATCGAGGTCATGCCCATGTCCCAGGCGCCGCCATTGGTGGCCTGACGGTTCTGGTACATCTGCGACATCACGGTGCGCGACGGCGCCGGCTGCATGATCAGCTTGATGCCGGCCTTGGCCAGATCAGCTTCCAGAGCTGCCGAATAGAGGTCGTAGCGGCCGCCCGAGGCGTAGCTGAACTTGAGCTCGATGCCATTGGGGAAGCCGGCCTCGGCCAGCAGCGCCTTGGCTTTTTCCGGGTCACCCTGGTGGTCGGGGGTCGGATAGAGGTTATAGGGCTCATAGCCGATGACGTTTTCGGTCAGGATCTGGTCGACGGCTTTCTTGACGTTCGGCCCGCCGCCAACCTGCACGATTGCAGCCTTGTTGACGGCATAATTGATCGCCTGCCGCACGCGGATATCGGCCAGTGCGGCATTGTTGTTGGGCGAGGCGCTATTGAGCACGAGGATCGGATTGACCGCACCATCGGCGAACTGCAGCAACTGCGGATCGTCGGGATTTTCCATGACGCGGGTCAGATCGGCCGTGGCAATGGACAGATCGAAATAGCCGTCTATATCGCCCGCCTCGATCATGCGCTGGGTCTTGCCGGCGTCGGGTGTGCCGAAGGCAACTTCGATACGGTCGACATAGGCCTTGCGCAGCGGATCGGCCGCAGCATTCCAGGTGGGGCTGCGGACCAGGTTAAGCTGCTCGTTGAGGATATAGTCCTCGATCACATAGGGGCCCGAGCCCACATAATTGCGGCGCAAATCGGGGGAGTTCGGCAGGTAGTCGAGCATTTCAACCGCGATCGGGGCCGATGAGATCAGCGCCAGGATCGAGGTGAAGTCGGCGGTCGGCCGTTCCAGCGTGATCTTGAGCGTGCGCTCGTCCTCGGCGGTCAGGCCGGCGACCTGGGTGTCCTCGACATAAGTGCGGATCGATTCAACATCGGCAGGGACCTGGGCGAAGCCATCGCAGAACTCGGCAAAGCCCTTGATGATGCCAATGTAATAGGTCGGCGTACCGGTGGGTTGAACGGGATTGCACAGGCGCTTGAACCCACGGATGGCGTCTTCAGCGGTAATCTGGCGTGGCGCGTCGGTATTCCACATCGCGCCTTCGCGGATCTTGAACCGATAGACCAGGCCACCTTCCTCCGGGGTGGGCACGGCTTCGGCCAGGTCGGGTACCGGCTGGGCGGCGACCTTGGGGTCGGCATCGGTCGGGAATGCGACCAGGGTGCGGGTCAGGGCACGGTGCAGGAACACCGACGCCGACCGCGCCGAAACCGGATCGAACCCGGCAACGTCACCGGCGCCGACAAGCTTGAACGTGCCGCCCGCCTTGGGCTCCTCTGCCAGCGCCGATTGCGCCATCAGTGTGAGTGCAACGAGCCCGGCGCCAGCCATAAGCCGTCCCGTCGACAGGATACTCGATTTCATTTCCCTCTCCTTTGAAATCGCCCCTAATGCGGTCACAGCAAGTGAGGCGGTTGTTGCTTGCAGTTCGTTCCGTATATTGGTACGATGTTCCAAATTACGGAACGAATTTATGTCGGCCTATGGGGGATTTGTCAAGACATGAACAGCGTGCGGAAAGCTTTGGTGGTTCTGGAAACGGTTGCCGATCTGCAGCCGGTGGGCGTCAGCGAGTTGGCGGCGCACCTCAAGCAACCCAAGACCTCGGTGCAGCGGGCGCTGGAAACCCTGCATGAGGCATCCTGGATCCGGCCGGCGGTCGGCGAGCGGACGCGGTGGGAATTGACGTTCCGGGCCAGTCGTTTAGCGCGCAAGGCCGGCAATCATTTCGGGCTGCGCGAAGCCGCTCTGCCGATCATGGAACAGCTGCGTCGCGAGACCAATGAGACTATCCACCTCGCCGTGCTGGACGACTTTGAAATCGTGCTGATCGAGCGTCTGGAAAGCCCCCATGCCGTGCGTCATGTCGAGCCGCTGGGCGGCCGCGCACCGGTGCTCTCCACTGCGACCGGCAAGGCCATGTTGTCCTGCATGGACGGCGATGAGGTGGCGCGGGTCTATAACGAAGCGGTAAAGGCCGAGAGCCAGTCCGTAGCCGTGGCCCCGCCGCCATCACTGGACGCGTTGATGGCTGAACTTGCCGAGATCGCGGCGCGCGGCTATGCCACCACCACGTCCTGGCGCCAGGACGTGTTTGCTACCGGCGCAGTAATCGTTGCCGCCGACCGCCGGCCGATCGCAGCGCTCAGCGTCTCGACGCCAGCCGGCCGCGCCACGCCGGAAAATCGGGCCCTCCACGCCCAACTCCTCCCAATCGCCGCGCAGCAAATATCGGAACATCTGTTCTAGCCCCGGAAGGTCGCTCGGAGCGATCACGCAAGCGGTCATCCGGCCGCATGAAGCCTCATTGGACAGTTGAGATGTCCGCGTTCCAGTCTGCAGCGGACCGTTCAGCACGTTGCGTTCTGGCCAATCCTCGACGTCTTCCAGCCCCGCTGGCTGCGCCCGCTCGAGGTCAGCGAGGCGCAGGAAGCCGACATTACAACACCAGCACATTAGCTCCGCTTGGCGCAGCGTCATGCTGTATCGCCCTAAGGCGAAGCGATTGCTGAGCGTGTTCAGTGCAATCACCTTTTGGCAGGCGTTTACCTGCATGTATTGACAGGCAGGTAAAGGCCTGCATATTTTATATGCCGTCGCACAAGGAGATTCGGATGGATGACGACAGGGTGTTCAGGGCGCTGGCCGATCCAAACCGCAGGCGGTTGCTCGACCGGCTTTGCGACAGAAACGGCCAGACACTCGGGCAGCTCTGCGAGTCCATGGATATGACGCGCCAATCCGTGACCCAGCATCTCGGCCTCCTTGAGCAGGCCAATCTCATCAGCACCGTCCGTCGTGGGCGCGAGAAACTGCATTTCATCAACCCGGTCCCGCTTTACGAGGTTTACGCGCGTTGGATCCGGAAATTCGAGGAAGGTCGACTGGGCCTTCTCCACGACATCAAACAGGAACTTGAAAGGAACGGAAATTGACCGACAAATCCGCCAGTTTCATCTACGTCACCTTTATCCGCACAACGCCCGAAAAGGTGTTCGACGCGATCACACGGCCAGAGGTTTCCCGCCGCTACTGGGACCACGAGAACGTCTCGGACGATTGGCGGCCCGGTTCCGATTGGCAGCACATCAAGGTCAAGGAAGCCCGCACCGTCGAATTGGTCGGCAAGGTCATCGAAAGCGACCCACCCAGGCGGCTCGTCATCAGTTGGGCGAACGAAAGCCAGAAGGACGATCCTGACCAGTACAGCCGGGTCACCTACGATATCGAACCGAAAGGCGACATGGTCAAGCTGACCGTCTCGCATGAGGAATTGCAGCCCGGCAGCGGCATGTTGAAAGGGATCAGCGAGGGCTGGCCGATTGTCCTGTCAAGCATGAAGTCCTTCCTCGAAACCGGTCAGGGCCTGAACATCTGACAGCGTCTCGACACGGCAAATCAAAGGGAAAAGAATATGAGCGAACAAACCTATTACGGAAGCTGCCACTGCGGTGCGGTGGAATTCGAGGCGACATTGGCACTGGATCAGGTTGTGACCTGCAACTGCTCCATCTGCCGCCGCCAGGGCACGATACTCGGATTTACCTCGACGAAAAAATTCACCCTGCTGAAGGGCGCGGAGAACCTGAGCGATTACCAGTTCGGCTCACACAACATCCATCATGAATTCTGCAAAACCTGCGGTGTGAAATCATTTAGCAAAGGTGTGGGGCCGGACGGTGTTGAAATGCGTGCCATCAACGTACGCTGCCTCGAAGATGTGGATATCGACAGTCTGTCCCCGCAGAAATTCGATGGCGCAAGCTTGTAGCCTCGACGCGTTCCAGACCAGAGGAAGTCAACCAAGACGTGCAATGGTTTCGCACGAGGCGTCGTGGCAAGAACAAGACTTATGAAGAAAGTCCGTTGGGGTATTCTGTCGATTGCCAATATCGGCATGGAAAAGGTGACGCCGTCGATCATGGCGTCGCCGCATTCGGACGTGGTTGCCATCGTCTCGCGCGATCTCGGCAAGGGCTGCGGCTTCCCTGCTGGGCATTCCAAGGCGAAGCTGAACATCCTGATTCAGGCCGCGAAACATTACGGGTGTCACCAGGCGGGCGCTTGCTGGTTGCGTGCGACAGAACTTGCCGCTGCCCCCGAGATCACGGGGCAGCGACGATACCGGTGCCGGCCGGCACAATGGGCGGAATCGCCGCCGGGCCATGCAGGCGCATCGCATGGTCGACCAGCCCGCGCATGACATTGGCGCGCGCGCCTTGGGCGATGAAGTGACGCGCCGAGGCGAAATAGACGTATTCCAGCGCATTGCGGACGCCGACAGGACCGACCGCGGTTAGCGTCTTGACGACGGCCTCCGGCAGCGGTTGATCGGCAGCCGTCATGGCCATGCCCATCATCACGACCAACTCGGGCGGGCCATAGCGCATGTCGCCGGTGAAGGTGCTGGCAGCATCGAGCGCGTTGCGATCACCCTTGGCCAGCAGCGCGATACATTTCAGCACCCGCATATGCTGCAGGAATTCGGAATCCGGATCGGCCATCTCGATGCCACGGTCGAAGAGGATGACGGCTTCATTGAAGTTGCCGCGCGCCTGTCGCAACTGCCCCATCACCGGCAGCGCGGCGGCGAAGTCGGCCGTGCGTGCGAAGGCGCGTTCGGCGAGATCGTCGGCGAGGTCGAGATGACCGCGATCGACGAAGTACAACAGTTTGGCCGCGGCAAGCATCAGCAGCGGATTGCTTTGGACCGCCGGCAGACAATCCAGCACTGTGGCTTCGATCTCGTCTTCGATTTCATCGCGTTCCTCGCTGCCCAGTCCAGTGAAGGGATTGGCGAGCACAAGGCGCGCGAACAGATGCAGGCACCATTGCAGTGCGATGTCGGGATCGGACGGATTATCCGCACGCGCTGCGCTCAGTTCCTGGCCCTTCTCGAGCCAGGCCGGATTGGACGACGACAGCAAAGTCGACGCCTTGCGCAGACGGATGTCGAGGGGCTGGTCGGAGGGCGTGCCGAGGCCGGCTGAGGCATCGCTGAGAGCGTCGTGCAATTCTTTGATCGTCCCGCGCGAAACCCGCGTCGCTTCGGACACAAACGATGCGCTGTCGGCGAGATTGAGGCGGAACGCCCTGACGATGTGTTTGGACGGCATCTCGCGCAATGTCGCCGCGCAGGCAGGCCGATCGTTGATGGTCTGAAAGCTCACCTGCAGCACATAGCGCAGGCCGATTGAGGCAGCGGAGCGCCAGTCGTCGGCAATGACGATCTTCTGTGCGGGTGACATGCCGGCGGCGATTCCGTCGCGCAAGTGCGTCAGCAGCGACAAAGCCCGCGCGTCGATGCGGTCGCGTTGCCCGACGGAGGCCGGGACGATGGCGAGCCAGGCATCGACCGGCCCAGACTGCGGTGACGCCCCGATCGGCACCGCCGACGGTTCGGCGATCCAGACATAACCTTCGCCATATTGCGTGGCGATGTATCGGGGCGATTTGGCGCTGTCGCCGAGTTTGGCACGCAGACGGTTGACCAGGAAATCGATATTGCGGTCGGCGGTGTCGGCGTCCAGTGACGCGATCTTCTCGATCAGATCGCTGCGCGACATCAACCGATGCGGGTTGCGTGACAAGGCGAGCAACAGTGCCCGTTCATTGCGGGTGAACTGGATGGTAGTGTCGCCGCGTCGCGCGAATAGGCAGGTCTCGTCCAGGATCAAATCTGCGAAGAAAACACTCTCCGTTTTGCCCATTCCAAACTCCACGCGCGCTCTCTGACCCGACACCGCCGCCCGGAGAGTTCTGTCATGGCGGTGCAACTCTGTCGCCTGTTTTAGCGCGGGCATCGCGGAATCGAAGCGAGCGTTTCGCCCGCCATGCACGGAAACCGCATAGTAGAATTATCGCCCTCTCCGCCGCTTGCACGCAGAGCTGGGAATGTGGCGCAAATGTTCCCAATTGTTTGGCAATTATTAGAAAGCGTGTTTTTTCAGTCACTTGCAGGCATCGCTATGACGTTCGTGTCCGGTATTTGGTTGTGAACTTGCCCCGGACCGCTGTTGAACTGCCCCATGAGACGCGCCAGCGGCGTGCAATTGATGGGGGCGTGCGTGCAGTTTGGTCAGGGACAGTGGATGCAGGGCGCCGCCGGTGCGGCTCTGGCGATTGGGATATCGGTCGCGACTGCAACACCGGCGCAGGCTGCCTGTACGCCCGGCGCCGTCGATGCCGCGACACCTGCGCCAGGCACCACGGTGACCTGCTCGGGAACCACCCTCGATCAGAACCTCGACGCGGGCTATGGCACCGCCAACCAGACCGGCATTACGATCAATGTCGGCAATGGCGCGACGGTGGAATCCCATGCCAGGATCGGCATCTGGGTCGGCGATGGCGTGATCAACAACGGCGTCGGCGCCACGATCCTGGGCTGGACCAATGGCATCATTGCCGCGACCGGCTCTCTCGCCGTGACCAATGACGGTTCGATCACCGCCACGAACGCGAACGCCATCAACGCGGCCACCGGCTTGACCCTGACCAATCACGCGACAGGCGTCATTTCCGGAGGGGTATCGGGAATCGTGTCAGGCGGCGTCGTTAATGTCGATAATGCTGGAACCATCACCGGCACGGCCGGCTCCGGCATCAGTTCAGCATCCGCCGTGACGCTCACCAATCAAACCGGCGGCAATGTCAGCGGGGTAGTCGCCGGCATCAGTTCATCCGCCAACGTGACCTTGACCAACCAAGCCGGCGGCGGTGTCAGCGGGACAGGCGACGGCATCAAGTCGCTCAACGGTGCTGTCACGGTCGACAACGCAGGCACCATCACCGGCACCAATGAGGCAGCAATCGACGGCCTCCTCGACATCTCGGTCACCAACCGCGCTGGCGGCGTCATATCCGGTGGGATGCGTGGCATATTCTCACGCGGTGGCAATATCATTCTCGACAATTCAGGCAGCATCACGAGCTCAAACCAGGTCGCAACCGTGAGCACCCAGACCGGCAACGTGACGCTGATCAACCGGGCAGGAGGAAGCATCAACGGCAACGTCATAACCGGCCAAGGTTTTATCGACGTGCACAATTCCGGAGATATCGGCGGCATCACTGGCAGCACGGGTATTAAAGTGGTCAATGCAGAGACCGGCACGATCACCTCAATAGTCAGCGCTGGGGACAGCGAGATCGACAATTTCGGCACCGTGACGACCTTTGTCGGGATCGTCGGGACGGGCAATCTGGTCAATCACACCGGTGCCCGCATACTCGGTAGCGTCAACGGGCTGAGCGGTTCCAATGTGGTCAATCACGCTGGCGGATATATCGGGGGCGCCGGTGTCATAAACGGGTCCATCGAAAATTCCGGAACGATCAACGGTGGCGTCGGGCTCCACGACAACGCGCGGCTCGTGAACAATGCGGGAGCAAGCATCACCAGTGCGACGGATGCTGTTAGCGGGGCCTCCGGAGCTGGTTCGTCGATCTCCAACGCCGGCACCATCAGCGCCACCAACTATGGGATAGTGTTCTCGAACAGCGGCAACACAATCACCAATCTGGCCGGCGGCACGATGAGCGGCGGCGCGATTGGCGTACTTTCCACCTCAGACGTGTCCATCACCAATTCCGGAACGATTTCAGGGACAGCGGCACCGGGCATCGGCCTCCTTGTCGGCGGCGCGTTGCAACTGGTCAACAATGCTGGAGCAAGCATCAACGGCGCGGTCGGTGGGATCGTGACAGGGTTCGCCGGCGGCAGCGCATCGATCGTCAACGCCGGCAGCATCAGCGGCGGTACAGCTGCGATCAGTTTCGGTGCCGCCGGCAATACTCTGACGCTGTTACCGGGTTCCGTCATCTCCGGCGATGTGATCGGCTTTGGCAGCGACACCTTGCAGCTTGCCGGCACGGGCAGGGGTTCAGTCGATATCTCGCAATTTTCCGGCTTCACCACGTTCACCAAATTCGACCCGTCGATCTGGACGCTGACCGGCACCGCGACCTATGCGTCCCCCGTCGACATCAATGGCGGCACGCTCGCGGTGAACGGCAATCTCGCCTCCGCTGGCCTGCTCACCGTCAATCCCGGCGGCACCCTCGGCGGCTCTGGTATTGTCGGCGCCACCACCATCAATGGCGGCACGCTGGCGCCCGGCAATTCGATAGGCACGCTGACCATGGCCAGCCTGACCATGACGCCGGGCTCGACCTATCTGGTGCAGGTCGACGGTGCCGCGTCGGACAGGATGATCGTCACCGGGGCAGCCACAATCGCCGGCACGGTCAGCGTCGATCCGCTGGCACGTGTGACATCGACCACGACCTATACGATCATCGATGCGGGCACGCTGACCGGCACATTCGACAGCGCTACCCTCATCAACAATTTTGGCCGCAATGCCAGGCTGAGCTATGCCGGCGACACCGTGCTGCTGACCCTTGATCCCGGCCTGCTGGTGCCGGGGCTGGTGGGCAACGCCACGTTCAACCAGAAGAGCGTTGCGGCAGGAATTGACAGCGCGATTGTCGGTGGCGCCGTTCTGCCGGGCAGCTTCGACGCGCTGTTCGCCCTGTCGGGCGATCCCCTGCTGGATGCGCTGTCGCAGTTCTCGGGCGAGATCCACGCTTCGGCCAAGTCGGCATTGATCGAGGAAAGCCGTTTCGTCCGTGATGCCATCAACGGGCGGCTGCGCGCCGCCTTCGACGGCGCCGGTGCGTCACTGGCGCCGGTGCTTGCATATGGGCCGGGTGCAACGCCCGTTCTGGTCGCCCCCGATCATGGCGAACCATCATTCTGGTCGCATGGCTTCGGCGCCTGGAGCCAGATCGACAGCGACGGTAATGCCGCCAGGCTCGACCATTCCACCGGCGGTCTGCTGATCGGTGCCGACAGCCTGGTTGGCGACTGGCGCATCGGCCTGCTCGCCGGCTACAGCCGCACCGGCCTTAGGGTCGCGGACCGCGCCTCCTCGGGTTCAAGCAACAATTATCATGTCGGTCTCTATGGTGGCACCGAATGGGGCAATATCGCCTTCAGGAGCGGGCTTGCCTATACATGGCACGATCTCTCCACCAATCGGTCCGTCACTATTCCTGGCCTGGCCGAAAGCCTGAGTGCCGGCTATGGCGCCGGGACCCTGCAAGCGTTCGGGGAACTCGGCTATGGCTTCGACATGGGCAGCACCCGCTTCGAGCCCTTCGCCAATCTCGCTTACGTCAATCTGCACAATGGCAACTTTGCCGAACAGGGCGGGGCGGTGGCGGTCTCCGGCGCGAGTTCAACCACCGGTGTCACCTTCATCACGCTCGGCCTGCGTGCTGAACACGCTCTGGCGCTCGGCACGGTCGATGCCACCTTGCGCGGCATGGTCGGCTGGCGGCATGCCTTCGGCGACACTACGCCGATGAACAGCCATGCCTTCTCGGCCGGCGACGCCTTCGCCATTGCCGGCACGCCGATGGCCCGCGACAGCGCGATGTCGAGGCCGGCCTCGACATGACGCTGACGCCCGATACCACCTTGGGCTTCTCCTATACCGGACAGTTCTCCGGCTCAGCCGGGGATCACGGCTTCAAGGCAAACTTCAAGGTGAGGTTCTGACATGCAGCCTTCCCCTCGCCGCGGGCCTCGGGGCTCAGGAAACGCCGGCGCAGCCGGGCGGCGCATCCTCGCTGATGGAGGCCTTTGGGGATTGGCGCGTGGCCTGCCGGAGGGATCAGCCAGCGACAGGCTGCACCATGTCACAGCCAGAGCTCAGCCAGACCGGGCAGCGGCTGGTCACACGCGAACTGTAAACCGCGCAGAACTGGGGATTTCAGCTGGTTACGCGCTTCAACAATGGGGGAGACAATGAAGCATCGCGCTTTTCTGACCGGGGCTATTGCCGTCACTGTGACGTCTCTATCGTTCCCGGCCTTTTCCGATGGCCTGGCGATACCAGTTGTGCCGAACACTGCGCGCCAGGCCAATGGTATCAATCCGTATGAGCTGCTTGAGCTGAACCAGGACCAGCTAGCGCAGCGCTTTCCCGACATGTCCCAGCGCGAACGCGAAAAACTGATGTTTCGGATCGCCGACATCAACTCCATGCGACCGACTGTGCGCTGAACCAATAGCGAGCAAACAGATCCCTCTGCGCGCTTGCTGACTTGCCCTGCTTTCCCACGCCGATGTGTGGGGAAGTGGGGCCCTTTGGATCCTGCAGACCGCGCGTTTGAGCGACACATCGGCTTCGCGCAGAACCCATAGCATTCCGCACCTGCAAAATCACTGCACCATGATTGCCCCCGCGATACCAGCGCCAGGCGCGGCAATTGACCGGCTCGCTCTGCCTTTCGCTGTTCTTGCGGCGACGAAACTTGACGAACCGCGCCGTCAGGTGATTTTGTCTTGGCACAGAGCAACTTGGCGCTCAGCTGGTCAACAGGCGGTGTAGTCGTGCGGGCTCCGAACTGGATCATAGCGGTTCGCAACAGCATTCCCCTGACGGGTCTTGCCGTCGGAGCCGTGCTGTTCTCCCTGTCGCTGACGCCGTCGCTACTGCCGCGCAGCATTCTGGTTCAAGGCATTCTCTCTGGCTGTACGTTTGCCGTTGGCTACGGCCTCGGCGCCGTCCTCGAATGGTTCTGGGACTACATGCAACTGGGCCGCCTGCGCGGCCAGGCCGGCAAGTGGTTCCGTATCGGCGTCGCCATCCTGTGCATCATACTGGTCGCGCTCTGCCTCTATCAGACCACGGCCTGGCAGAATTCGGTGCGCGAAGTCATGGGCGCCGCCCCCGTCGAAGGTGGCCACCCGCTCTGGGTGCTGCTGGTAGCGCTGGTCCCGGCCTTTATCCTCATCCTGATTGGCACCATCATCGTGCAGGGCGTGCAATATGTCTCGCGCCGGCTGGTCAAGCTGGTGCCGCCACGCATTGCTTTTGTCGCCAGCCTGATCATTGTGGGCATCGTTACCGCCACCCTGTTCAACGGCGTGCTGCTGCGCGGGGCCCTGCGCTCCGCCGACGCCTTCTTTGAGCGCCTCGACACGGTTGCCGGGCGCTTTGGCACCGCCCCGACCAATCCCCTTTCCTCGGGCAGCGCTGCTTCGCTGGTCCCTTGGGATACCATTGGCCGCGATGGCCGCATCTATGTGGAAACCGGCCCCAGCCAGGCCGATATCGCCCAAGCCATCGGCCGCCCGGCGCTCGAGCCGCTGCGGGTCTATGTCGGCATGCGCTCGGCCCCCACCGTCGAAGAACGTGCCCAACTGGCGCTGGACGAAATGTTGCGGGTCGGTGCTTTTGATCGCTCGGTGCTGGTCATTATCACCCCGGTCGGCACCGGCTGGGTCGATCCCCCCGGTATCGACTCGCTGGAATTCCTGCTTGCCGGCGATGTCTCCAGCGTCTCGATGCAATATTCCTATCTCACCAGCCCGCTGTCGCTGGTGGTCGAACCCGAATATGGCACCGAGGCGGCGCAGGCCCTGTTCAATGCCGTCTATGGCTATTGGACTGCCATGCCCCCTGACGCCAGACCCAAACTGTATCTCAATGGCCTGAGCCTTGGCGCCCATGCCTCGCAGTCCTCGACCCAGGTCTTCGACGTGCTGGCCGATCCCTTCCAGGGCGCGCTCTGGGTGGGCCCGCCCTTCACCAGCCCGATCTGGCGCTGGGCAACCCAGAACCGTCAACCCGATAGTCCCGAATGGATGCCGGTTTTCGGCAATTCCTCCTCCATTCGCTTCACCATCCAGGGCGATCATCTGGACATGCCGGGCGTGCCCTGGGGGCCGCTCCGCATCGCTTTCCTGCAATATGCCAGCGATCCGGTGGTGTTCTTCGAGTGGTCGGCCCTCTATCGCACCCCCGATTGGCTGGTCGGCGAACGCGGCCCCGATGTGAGCCCGGCGCTGAACTGGTATCCGGTGGTCACCTTCCTGCAACTGGGCGTCGACATGGCTCTCGGCCAGACCGCCCCCATGGGCCATGGCCACCTCTATGCCAGCGCCGACTATGTCGACGCCTGGTATGCGCTGATCGAACCCACCGGCTGGGACGAGGCGAGCCTTGATGCGCTCAAGGTGATCCTCGCTGCCCGTCCGCGCCCACTGAGTTCATGACCATGCGCAATGACGATCCCAACCGGCCGCGCCCCAATTACCGCGGCTGGAACGTTACGGCCGGCTTGATATTCGCCATCGCCGCCCTGTTCGTGGCGCCCGCCATCGGGCTCGAAATCAGCGCCGCTTTCACCAATACCGATGGCCGTGTCACCTGGCTGAACCTGTTTGTTGGCGTTTTCCTGCTCGCCTGCCTGTTCTGGTGGCTGCTGATGTCCTGGCCGGAACGCTTTTCGCTGTGGCGCGGCGCCGTCACCGGCGTGCTGGTGGCCTTCTTCGCCTATCCCGGCGTTCTGGCGCTGGCCGAATTCGTGCAGCGCGACTGGTTCGATGGCGCATCGATTCCGCCCCTGGCCGAGCGCATTGACAATACCCTGCTGGTCGCCGGCCTGACGCTGATGACCACCGGTTTCCTCGCGACCCCGATCTCGGCCATCATTGGCATGGCGACCACCTGGGCCCTGGTGCATTTCCATCCGCTGATGGCGGCCGAAGCGGCGCGCAATACCCAGCGGCGCAGCCCGCTGATGCGCATCCTGCAGCGCCTCGCCGCCGTGCTTGCCGTGGCCATCGTCCTGGCGCTGGCCGGCTCCTTCGCCTGGCTCAGCTGGACCCCGCTGGATACCGATGGCCTCGATATCCAGGCCTCCGAGATCGGCCCGGCCACGACTTACGAGCAATCCATCGCCGCCTATGAACTGGTGCAGGCGCGCGAGGCCCAGTTACCGCTGCATGAGCGCTGCCCCTCCACCTTGCTCACCCATGGCAGCAAAGTGGCGCGCGTCGTCATCTATTTCCATGGCTTCACCAGCTGCCCCGCCCAGGGCGACGCGTTTGCCGAGCAGTTGTTTGCGCTGGGCTACAATGTCTATCTGCCGCGCATGTTCGGCCATGGCGAAGCCGATCCGATGACCCTGTCGCTGATCGAGTTGACCGCCGACAAGCTGGTGGACCTGGCCAATGAATCCACCGACCTGGTGCAAGGCCTCGGCGATGAGGTTGTCGTTGTCGGCCTTTCCGCCGGCGGCACCATTGCCTCCTGGACGGCGCAATATCGCCGCGATGTCGATCAGGCGGTGATCGTCTCGCCGTTTTTGGGTCCCTATGTGGTGCCGCCCTGGGCGATGAGCGCCGCGCATAATCTGACGCTAATGCTGCCCAATCTGGTGCTGTGGTGGAACCCGCTGGAAAACGTGCCGGCCGACCAGATCGATTACGCCTTTCCGCGTCCGGCGACCCATGCGCTGGCCGAAATCATGCGGCTGGGCCGGATCGTGCAGGACAGCGCCGCTGACAATCCACCGGCGGTCAAGCGGATCGGTGTGCTGCTCAACGAGGCCGATGTGGCGGTCAGCAATGCGCTGACCCTGGATCTTGTTGCGGATTGGCGGGACCACGGCGCCGATGTGCGTGTCCAAACCCTGCCTTTCGACCGCCACTTGCCGCATGACCTGATCAATCCGCGCGAACAGCATGGTGATCCCGCCCTGGTCTATCCGCTGCTGATCGAGATGATGAACGCGCCCTGACCGGCCCTCAGGAGGCCTGGGGCGCCGCCGGTCTTCCGGGGCGGCTGGTCGCGCCCCGGATGAACTTGCTCGCGCCCTGCGACACGGCGGTGCTTAGTTCCACCCCCTCAGCCCCAATAGTTTCTCGCCCAGTTCCGTCAGCTTCGCCGTCTCGGCATGGCGTTTCTCCCATTCGCGCGGATCGCCGGGAAACGCATCGCGCTGCGGATGGTCGAGTTCGCGCCACAATCGTACCCGCTCGGCGCGGTCGACCACATCGGCCTCATTGGCAGGATACATCGAGATATATTGCGCCATCCGCACCCGCCCGTCCGAATGGTTGGGCCGCACGCCATGGGCCAGCAGCGTATTGAAGATCATCAGGTCGCCCGGCTCCATCTCGATATTGGTAATCGTGAGCCCTGTGGTATCGGGATGCATCGGATCGCGATCCGCGGGCTGGGTTTTGACCCATTCGTCGAAATTGTAGAACAGCTCGGGAATGCACTGGAAGCCGCCAACCGCGCCATCCTGCTTGACCAGGCTCAGCACCCCCTGCACGCCGATCGGCAGTGGATCGAGCGAGGTGTCGCTGTCCCAGTGGATGAAGCCATCGGGATTGCCATGCACCTTCTTGGGGACATTGAGATTGGCACGGTCGATCGACACCCACAGCTCCTCCATGTCCCAGATATCGACAAAGGCGTCATAGACCCGCTGCTCCATCCGGTTGTCCCAGAGCAGCTGGTGGTTATAGATCTCCACCATGCCGGTGCCGTTGAGCTCCTTCATCTTGTGGTCGCGCCGCTGCGGCGCATACCAGGTCGAGGGATCGGCAGGGTCCTTCTCGTCAAACTGCCAGAGCAGGGCCTTGAGCCGCTCGACATTGGCTGCGGGCACCGCATTGCGCACAATCACATAGCCCCTGGTCACCCAATGCTCCCAGTCCTGGGGGCTGAGCACCCGCAGCGGCAGCGTCTTGACGATATCCTTGAGCTGCGTCGTGACCTGCTGGGTGGTGGGGTGGCTGTCGCGTTTGGTCTGGGCCTGCATGATGATCCTCCATCTCTTCCCCTCCGGGGCTTGCTGATGGACCCAGCCTAGGCCACGCAACGCCGCCCATCTTGCCCTTCTCTGGCAAGTTCCGGTACTATTCTGGCGTCAACAGCGCTAGGAGGGGCCGAATGAAGCTGTTTCGGGAGCGTCTGTCACTGGCCGAAGGCGCCTCCTGGGCCATGCTGAACCGGCGGCTAGCGGACGGCATTCCCTTCCAGTGGCATCACCACCCCGAATATGAGCTGACCCTGACGCTCAATTCGCGTGGCCAGCGTTTCATCGGCGACCATACCGGCCGCTATGACGATGGCGACCTGGTGCTGATCGGCCCCAATCTGGCGCATACCTGGTCCTCCATCGAGCCGATCGACCCCAGCCAGCCCCATGTCGCTTTGGTGATGTGGTTCACCCAGGATTGGGCCGACCGCCTGACGGAGGGATTTGCCGAGCTTGCCGGCATTGCCGGCCTGCTGCGCCGCGCCACCGCCGGCCTGCATTTCTCCCCCGCCATGGCCCGGCAGGCTCGTCCCCAGATCGAAGCCCTCTTCGCCCAGCCCAATATCGAGCGGCTTCTCAGCCTCGTCTCGGTGCTGAGCCTTCTGGCCGAGGACGCTGCCGCCCAGCCACTCGCCACCATCGTGCCCGAGCATTCCGCTGCCGGCCCCGAGCGCAGCCGCATGGACCGCGTGCTCGATCACCTGCATCATGCCTATGCCAGCCCCATCACCCTGGCCGATCTCGCCGATGTCGCTGCGCTGAGCCAGTCGGGCCTGCATCGCACATTCCTGCGTCATACCGGCCAGACCGTCAGCCAATATCTGACGCGCCTGCGCATCGGCCAGGCCTGTGCTCTGCTGACCGGCACCGAGCAGTCGGTGACCCAGATCGCCGGCGCGGTTGGCTATGGCTCGCTCGCCAATTTCAACCGCCAGTTCAAGGCGCTCAAAGCCATGCCACCCCGCCAGTACCGCACCACTTTCAGCCGCAATTAGCCCCTGCGCGCCGGTAGGCGTCGCCCCTGCGCGCCGGTAGGCGTCGCCCCTGCGCGCCGGTAGGCGTCGCCCCTGCGCGCCGGTAGGCGTCGCC